>NZ_JBDFMF010000001.1:0-7500 GCF_047238085.1 Peribacillus phoenicis
CAAAAGATCAGCCATCCGGCTGGTCTTTTTTTGCGTTAAGAACAAAATTATGGAGCCCTGTTATTTATATATAGAAGCTGTTACATCACCATTGAAAGGGGCTGAAATCGAAAATTGTTTATCCTTTTAAATTTAAACCGTTTTGACCATCTTAACTTAGGATATAAGCGAGATATTAGTACTGCCTGCTTAGATAATGGGTTATTAAAATCGATTGCAAATAACTGGATAATTGGATTTAAATAAGCAGCAGTACATATATTTTAGCTAAAAAGCAATTTATTCAGAAACTGGTAAGTAAAAATGTGGGGAAGCCCTCATAAAGGATAAAATAATTGGTACCTCTGCAAATAAAAGGTATTCTTCCAACTTGTATGAACACTAACAAATCCAAGGTATGGCTGAACTTTTAAGGTGAATGAGATCCAAAATGAGACCTTCGGAATTTAAAAATAATGAGTATGAGGAATTGCTCTATGGTCATTAAGGACTGCTTCATGAGTTTGACACAATTAAATTAGCGCAGTATAATAATCCAGTAGAACGATATACTAAATAAATTTAACTAATTAAATCTAGCATAAGTGTTAATTCAATACCTTTTGAATTTAGAACCTAATCGGTTTTTAGTAGAACGATATACCAATACTGAAATTTTGGTAGAACGATGTACTAATAATTAAGATTAGTAGAACGATATACTAGTTAGGCGAAAAGTTAGTAGAACGATGTACTAACTAAAGCCGGTTTACTTATTGTTTTATTTAGTACGTAATTTTGTTCTTGAATTTATGGTATGGGGCAAGGGGGCAACTTCTGAAAGGCTTAAGAATCAAATTGCATTTCGATAACTTTTTAAATAGGGGTGTGTTTCATGAAAAATCCATTTATAAAAATGGCCACAGGTTTATATATTAGCTATTTTATTTTAGGCATGATCAATATTATCATTGGATCAAATATGGAAAATTTGTCAAATCAATTAAATACAAGTGCCTCAGGGATAAGTTACTTGGTCTCTGCCATAGGAATCGGTAAGTTAGTTTCTTTGTTTTTCGCGGGTAGACTGTCGGATAAATTAGGAAGGAAACCATTTGTCGTTTCAGCATCTTTTATCTACCTGATCTTCCTTATAGGCATACCTTTGGCTCCTAACTATACATTGGCATTTATATTTGCTGTATGTGCTGGTATTGCAAATTCATTTTTGGATGCAGGTACGTATCCAGCACTTATTGAGGCCTTTCAAAAGAAAGCTGGTTCCGCTACCGTATTAGTAAAAGCGTTCGTTTCAATCGGTGCCGCACTTCTTCCATTTATCATGGCGTTCTTTATAGCTAGAGATATGTTTTACGGGTATACATTCTTTTTAATGGCTGCTGTATATCTTGTTAATGGGTTTTTCCTGCTTAAGGTTTCATTCCCGGATCATAAAGCTCAAAGCCAAACTCAGAATGATGAACAAGCTGTGCCGGTTCAACAGCAATTCCTCTCAAAACCGAAGTTTGCTCAGGAAGGTTTGGCAGTCATACTATTAGGCTTCACATCAACTGCTTTATTCATGCTGGTTCAAGTCTGGCTCCCGAACTTCGGACAAGATGTATTGGGGCTAACCCAAGCTAAGGCTGTCCAATTGCTTAGTTACTATAGCATTGGCTCCCTTGTTTCTGTCATTTTACTAGCAGTTCTATTGAATAAAGTAATTAAGCCCATTACCGTCATGATTATCTATCCGATCATTGCAGCATTATCTTTATTGTCACTCATTTACATCCAGCAACCATTTATAACTGTTTTGAGCGCTTTCTTCATAGGGCTTTCAACTGCAGGGGTGTTCCAATTAGCCATGACAATAATCACAGAATTCTTCCCAGCCAATAAAGGGACAATTACTTCATATGTAAACATTGCAGCTAGTTCAGCCTTTATCATCATACCTTTCGTTACAGGTATCATTTCCAAGAGTGCTGGTTTAACTGCGGTCTTCTTGTTTGATGTGGCAATTGCGATAGTTAGTATTTTATTGGCCGTATTCGTTGCCTATCGATACAAAAAGGTAATTAAGGTTTCCAATTAAACGGTCTAACCGAACATCAGTGGGGCATGAACCCCACTGATGATAATGATAAAAGGGGGAAACATCCATGCAAACAATCACGATCAAAGACGTAACGATCGGAGAAGGGGTTCCAAAGATCATCGTTCCACTAATGGGGACAACGGAAGAAGAACTGCTTAAAGAAGTTGAAACGGTAAATGCGCTACGGCCGGATATCATTGAATGGCGAGTAGATGTCTTTGAACAAGTCGAAAGCTTAGAAGCCGTTTCAGATATGATTTCTAAACTTAGAAGTGCAGTTCCCAATACTTTGCTGCTTTTCACTTTTAGAAGCCATAAAGAAGGCGGAAACAAGGAAATCAGTGATGTTTATTATTTCCAACTCCTTCATACAGCAATTAAAACGAAGAATATTGATCTTGTCGATGTGGAGTTGTTTTTTGAGGAATCATCAGTGAAAGAGACTGTAAAGGTAGCTGAGGAAAATGGCGTATACGTAGTGATGTGTAACCATGATTTCGATAAGACACCAGCAAAAGAAGAAATCATTTACCGATTACGTAAAATGCAGGAATTTGGCGCCCATATTCCCAAAATCGCTGTAATGCCCCAAACGGTTGGTGACTTACTCGTTTTATTAGATGCAACTTACACGATGAAAACAATGTATGCCGATCGCCCATTCATTACGATGTCAATGTCAGGTACAGGCCTGGTCAGCCGATTATCAGGTGCGGTGTTTGGGTCTGCTTGTACATTCGGAGCCGGAAAAGAAGCATCTGCCCCAGGACAAATTCCTGTTACTCAATTAAGAGATGTATTGGAGATCATTGATCAAAATATTTAACTCATAATTCCTTCCAAGAAGGAATTTATATAAAGTTTAAAAAATCAGGGGGAATAGAACATGGAAAATCTAGGACGAATTAATGGGAAAACAGAATTAGTAGGATTGCTGGCAACACCTATCGGACATTCATTATCACCTGCCATGCATAATTTAGCTTTCGATAAATTAGGCTTGAATTGCGCCTATTTAGCATTTGAGGTTGGAAATGAAGAGCTGGAAGATGCAGTCAAAGGGATGCGTGCATTAAATGTAAAAGGATTTAACGTATCCATGCCTAATAAAATGAAGATCCTTCCATATCTTGATGAATTGGCGGACAGTGCTAAATTTTCTGGGGCCGTTAATACAGTTGTCAATGTCGATGGAAAGTTCGTAGGTCACAGCACTGATGGAATGGGATATACCCGGAACTTAAAAGAACATGGTATTGATATTAAAGGCAAGAAAATGACTCTTATCGGTTCTGGTGGGGCTGCTACTCCAATTGCCATTCAATCTGCGCTGGAAGGTGTGGCGGAAATCAGCATTTTTGCTCGTGATGATGCTTTCTTCCCGCAAGCAGAAGAGAATGTACGAATCATCAATGAGGATATGAAGCATTTAAATGTGAAAGCCAATGTATACCCTCTTGAAAATGTTGAACAATTAAGAGCTGAAATCGCAACTAGTGATATTTTGGCAAATGGAACCGGCGTTGGCATGAAACCACTTGAAGGCTTAAGTGTCATTCAAGATGAATCAATGCTGCGTCCTGATCTAATCGTAACAGATGTTGTTTACATCCCACGAAAGTCTAAACTAATGGAACAAGCTGAAGCTGTGGGTGCTACAGCTATTAATGGTCTTGGGATGATGCTTTGGCAAGGTGCGCTAGCCTTTGAATTATGGACAGGTCAACAGATGCCTGTTGATTTCATCAAAGAGCAATTGTTTGCAGAATAAAATGATTCCACTCTGGAGATTGTTCTCCAAATAGAGGTTTTTTCATATTCGATTGCATCATTCGTTAAATGATTACAAAAATTTGGTGCAGAAACCTCGGAGCTAAGAAATGCAGGGAGTGAAATCCCTTGTTTTTCTTAGCGTTTTTTTTTGAAAAGTGGTTTTCATGTAAATGGATAACATAAAGGGGAGGCTTTAATGTAATTACATTGTGCATTAAGGTGTTATATGGGAGAAACACAACGTGATTTATTATAGGGGTGTAATAATGAAAAATCAGTATTTTAAAGCGGCATCTGGCTTGTATATTAACTATTTTCTGCTGGGGATGGTTAATATAATTCTCGCCTCGAACATGCCCTCTTTAACAGAACAATGGGATACGGACTCTACTGGCATCAGTTATCTTATTGCAGCAATAGGAATAGGCAGATTACTCACGTATGGTCTCTCGGGAGTATTATCAGATAAATTTGGAAGAAAGCCATTAATCATGGTCTCTTCGGTTATAATGGGCGTTTTTTTAATTGGGATTCCATTTTCCCCCACTTATGAAATGGCGTTTGTATTTGCCTTACTTGCGGGGATTTCCAACTCAGCCATGGATGCTGGTACATATCCGGCGCTAACTGAAATGTTTCCTGAAGCTGCTGGTTCCGCGAGTGTTATGGTTAAGGCTTTTGGCTCGCTTGGTGCTACCATCCTGCCATTCATCATCTTGTTTCTTACTTCGAACCAATTATTTTACGGGTTTGCATTTTTAGTACCGGCTGTCATCTATTTCATGAATATGTTTTTGGTTTTGTCTGCTTCATTTCCAAGCAAATCCGAAGCTGTCAGTCAAGAGGAGGATTTGCATAGTAACAGGTTCATAACGGAACCTAAATTTTGGAGCGAAGGAGTCGCACTAATCATAATTGGGTTTACATCAACTGCGTTATTTACAGTTTCGCAAATCTGGTTACCGAGTTTCGGTCAGGAAGTCGCAGGGATGCCATCTTCAAGTGCCATTAAATTATTGAGCTATTATAGTGTTGGATCACTGATTTCCGTCCTGCTATTATCCATCTTATTAAACAAATGGATTAAGCCCGTGACGGTGATATTGCTTTATCCAATGATTACTTTAATTACGGTAATCATCATATTAACGATTCATTCACCTATTGTCTTAAGTATTAGCTCCTTTTTCCTTGGAGCCTCGACAGCTGGGATCTTTCAATTATCCATTGCAATAATGACTGAACTCTTCTGGAGAAAAAAAGGAACTGTAACAGGGATCGTTGCGACGGCATCCAGTTTGGCGAGCGTCATTTTACCAATTGCAACGGGCTTGATAGCTAAGAGTGGGGATATATCGCATATATTTCTTTTTGATTGCTTTATTGCTACTATAGGAATCCTGGCTGCAGCTTTTGTTTATTACCGATATAAAAAATTGACACAGCACCAGACCATATTTAACCATGGCTAATAAATATGAAGGATTACTTAAAACTCCATCTTCTAGAACTAGGGTGGAGTTTTTTTTTGGACTAATGAATATTGGATATAGATGTATTGGAGTGAGTATTAATCGATGGTATGCCCATGTTCCAAAAGCAAGGGTGTAATAATGACAGTAACTATATTATTATTATAGTAAGAACATGATAATAATAAGTACATCAAAAATACATTCAAGATGGTGATTGAACTATGAAACAATCCAAAAAAGGGCGGGTCACGCTGCAACAGGTAGCGAAACATGCTGGGGTTTCTACATCCACTGCTTCCCTTATCGTTCGCAATAACCCTCGAATATCGGAAGCGACGCGAAAAAAGGTATTAAAATCCATGCATGAACTGGGTTATGTATACGATAGAATTGCAGCCAACTTAAGGTCGCAGAGTTCTGATACTGTAGGAATCATTATTACCGACATATCAAACACCTTTTTTTCTGAATTCCTGATAGGCGTTCATGACGCATTGGATGAGGTCGGGTATACAGTGTTGCTGGGAACTACATTCGACTCGGTTGCCAAGCAAGACCATCTCCTTTCAACCATGATGGAACATAGGGTGGGAGGCCTGATTCTTTGTCCTGTCTCTGAAAGCTCACAAGATACAATTGAACGGTTAAATGAAATTGACACGCCAATGGTCCTTGCTGTTAGGGAACTACCTGGAGTGAATAGCGACTATGTAGGCATAGACTATCCAGAAGGAGCCAGGATGGCTGTTGATCATCTCCTTGGAAAGGGACATAAAAGAATTGCGCTCCTTGGTGGCATTAAGGAATCTTCTACTTGGATAGAGAGAATGGAGGGATACCGTGAAGCTCTTTCAAGAGCGGGATTGGAAGTGGATGAATCGCTGGTTATAGATAGTGCCCCTACCCGGGAGGGAGGGCTGGAGGCTGTATTGAAAGTACTTGAGAATCCTAATCCGCCTACCGCAATTTTTTGCTTTAGCGACTTAATTGCTTTCGGTGTTATGCAAGGGCTAATGATGAAAGGATTTACTCCTGGAAAAGATATAGATATCGTTGGGTTCGATAACGTTCCAGTCGCAGAAATCTATCATCCTCCGCTAACGACCATTTCCTCATTCCCTAGACGTATTGGAAAAGAGGCAGCGAATCTCCTGTATCAGCAAATGGAGAAAATTGAACGTGATCAACAGAGGATCATATTGAATCCAGAACTGATTATTAGAGAGTCTTCCTAATAAAGAAAAATAAAAAGGTGATTAGTTCACAGGAGGTTAGGTACCGCTGTGCCCTTTTCATCTTTTCTATTATTCTTTTATTGGGAACATTGATTACATATCAAAAAGGTTTGCCTTACTTAAGCGGTTCATAAATATCCCAGGCCACTTTCAATGAATCGACTATAAAGTCTGCCACTTCATCAACATCTAGATCATTGGTATTCACTTTTGAATGATGATAGGAGTATATTTCCTGTCTCGTGTAAAAGAGTTCTTCGATTTCCTCAAGGGACCGGCTTTGTAAAACAGGTCTACTATCAATAAGCAATCCTATTCTCTCTTTCCAGTATTCCCAAGATAAGTCCAGGTAAAAGACAATGCAATTGGATAAACAGATATTCCGTATATCCTCTTGTAAAAATGCCCCGCCTCCAACTGAAATGATTTTCAATTGTTGTTGACTAAGGCTTTCAATCACACTTTTTTCTTTTTCGCGAAAAGCTTTTTCCCCATACTTCTTGAAGATTTCCGTAGTGGGCATATTGAATTCCTTTTCAATTTCTTGATCTATATCAATAAAGTCCCTATATAATTTCCTGGCTACTTTCTGTCCGATCGTCGTCTTTCCTACCCCCATAAAGCCAATAAAAACGATACTTTGCATCCTCAAAGATGTGTTTTTATTAATCATTTATAAATCCCTCTCCCAACTATTTTTTATAATGATTAAAAGTCTCTCCTGAAATTTTTAAAATATATATATTATAGTACAAGAAAGTAAAATTGTAAAAAAATTTTTTAATATTTGGACAATGGAACCCTGTGATTTATCGGTTTAAATGTTTAAAACTCTACCCGGAAGGAGCATTCAGTTTTCGGTATTCGATTTATGCATCTATCCAGGTTGTTATTGCTTTACCTATCACTTGCAGTTTTATGGATTTCGCTAAAGTCA
>NZ_JBDFMF010000001.1:12500-4310000 GCF_047238085.1 Peribacillus phoenicis
AGCATCTAAGCATGAAGCCCCCCTCAAGATGAGATTTCCCATGGCGCAAGCTAGTAAGATCCCTGAAAGATGATCAGGTTGATAGGTCAGAGGTGGAAGCATGGTGACATGTGGAGCTGACTGATACTAATAGATCGAGGACTTAACCAACGCTTTTAAAAAAATGAAATACCTTCTTATTATCTAGTTTTGAAGGAACAACGTTCCTCATATGTTTGGTGGCGATAGCGAAGAGGTCACACCCGTTCCCATTCCGAACACGGCAGTTAAGCTCTTCAGCGCCGATGGTAGTTGGGGGTTTCCCCCTGTGAGAGTAGGACGCCGCCAAGCCATTTATTAAGATCAGCCATTCGGCTGGTCTTTTTTTGTATTGCAATATTTTCAGCTTTCAGGCAGGAGTGACGTAAATTAACATCTAATCGACCTGCAGCCTAACTTTTTCGACCTAAAATGAAATAAATCGACCCACAGGCTAATTAATTCGACCTAAAATGAAATAAATCGACCCATAAGCCAATTAATTCGACCTTCGTTAAATCCTCTCAAATTACAACAGCTGACTTATATAATCGTTCTTACTTGAATTGAAATAGTTCGCGAGAGCAAGATACGAATATGGAGCAGAGTTTAATTTCAAGAATCAGGCTATAGTAATTCAGAGGGGAAGAAGGGTAGGATATTGAAGGGGATGTATAATTTATGGGTGCAGGTGCTTTTACGGAAGAAAGGAATATCATAATCTGAGACATTGTGGAATTTCCATTATAAAGTAATCGATTTTATTTACATGCATTGTTGTCTTTACTTATTCTTTTCATTATAATAGGAAGAATTTATTATTGATAATATGCAAGTTGGATGGGTAAGGAAGAAGGCAGGCAAAATAGAACCATGAAGGGATCGGTATTGTGAGTAAAAAGAGTAAGGAAAAGTTTGAAGTTATCGAAGGCGAGACGATCGATGCATGTTTAGATCGAATTAAAGCGGCAGGTTACTTTCCTGTAAGGCGAACGGAAGAGCCTATCTTTGCCGAGAGAATCGAGAATGGTAAAGTCCATTATGTGCCAGTAGATCGAAAAATTGTATTCGAAGCAAAGTTAATCGAGTAAAACACGAACGATTAATTAATATCATGTAAAAATATTCGATTTTAACTTGACATTAAAATGGCCGGAAGGTAAGATGAAGTTACATTAATACATCTCATATAATCATGGGGATATGGCCCAAAAGTTTCTACCTGATGACCGTAAATCATCGGACTATGAGAAAAGCATCTGACTATTTCGGAAACTAGCCAAGTCTTTTTGTGATTTTCAAAAGGGCTTTCTTTTCCGGACAGGTTGCTTTCTCGATGAGGAAGCAACCTGTCCGGTTTTTTAATTTACATGTTATAGATAAAAATGATAAGCGTCCGTCTGCATACCCGGGACGCCATAATATGAGTGTTGGAGGGAATGATGATATGAAACCGCAAGTTGGGGTTATTATGGGAAGTGTCTCGGATTGGGAAACGATGAAATACGCTTGTGAATCATTGGAACAGCTTGAGATTCCCTATGAAAAAAGAGTCGTTTCCGCCCACCGGACGCCGGATTTACTATTTGAATATGCAGAGAGTGCAAAAGATAGAGATATTAAAGTGATTATTGCCGGAGCAGGCGG
The DNA here is from genome assembly GCF_047238085.1 of Peribacillus phoenicis. Classification (NCBI taxonomy): domain Bacteria; kingdom Bacillati; phylum Bacillota; class Bacilli; order Caryophanales; family Bacillaceae; genus Peribacillus; species Peribacillus phoenicis. The sequence continues at coordinate 14,166 of NZ_JBDFMF010000001.1, forward strand.
GGCTGCACATCTTCCAGGTATGACCGCCGCTAAAACGATTGTCCCTGTGATAGGCGTGCCAATACAGTCGAAGGCATTAAATGGAATGGATTCGTTATTATCGATTGTTCAAATGCCTGGTGGCGTACCGGTTGCAACGGTTGCTATCGGAAAAGCGGGCGCAGTCAATGCCGGTTTGTTTGCGGCTCAAATATTAGCAGCTTTTGATTCTGACATTGCTGATAGGTTAGAGGCTTTACGAGACGAAACGAGAGAAAAGGTGTTACAGAGCAGTGAACAACTTAAATAATACAATCATTTTACCGGGACAGACCATTGGAATAATCGGCGGTGGACAATTGGGCAGGATGATGGCCTTATCGGCTAAGGCATCGGGCTTTAAAATAGCGGTCCTTGAGCCGACTGCAGAAGGCCCATGTGCTCAAGTGGCGGATATTGAAATCATTGGTGCTTATGATGATATCGAAGCATTGAAAAGGTTGGCTGACGTCAGTGATGTCATAACATATGAGTTTGAAAATATCAGTTCAGAAGCACTGGATTGGTTAAAGCAACATGCATTTCTTCCACAGGGCTCAGAATTATTAAAGCTGACACAGGATAGGCTGACGGAAAAAAAAGCCATATCAGATGCAGGAGCTTCCGTTGCTCCATATCAGGAAATACAGGATATTTCAGAAATTTACCTTCATATAGAGAAATTAGGGTACCCTAGTGTGTTAAAAACGACGCGGGGCGGTTATGATGGAAAAGGGCAGTTGGTCATTAAGGAAGAAGCCGACATCAAAAAGGCTGAATCCCTGCTCAAAACAGGTATATGTGTGCTGGAAGCCTGGATTCCTTTCGTAAAAGAAATATCCATTATCGTGACGCGTAAGGCAGATGGCGAGACAAGTCATTTTCCGATTGCAGAAAACATTCATGTTGAAAACATTCTTCATAAAAGCATTGTTCCCGCCCGTATTAGTCAACAAGCTGAACGGAAAGCTATTAATGAAGCTTTACAGCTTGCAGAGAAACTTGATTTGGTGGGGACATTGGCGGTCGAGATGTTTTTAACCGCTCAGGATGATATCATCATTAATGAATTAGCGCCAAGACCTCATAACTCAGGTCATTATACAATGGAAGCATGTGAGACTTCACAGTTCGAACAGCATATAAGGGCTGTCTGCAATTGGCCGCTCGGAAATACGGAGTTATTGAAGCCTGTGGTAATGATAAACATCCTAGGTGAGCATGTCAGGCCCTTAATGGATGAAATTCCGACGCTTTCAGATTGGAAGGTTCACCTTTACGGTAAGAAAGAAGCCAAGCTTAAGCGGAAAATGGGTCATGTGAATATTTTACGTCCAACGATTGAGGAAGCTCTTTTGGAAAGTGATCGAAGCAAAATATGGAATCAACAGGTTGAAACGGAGGAAGTAAAATGATTGAACGTTATACCCGCCCAGAGATGGGAAACATTTGGACAGAAAAGAACCGCTTTAATGCGTGGTTGGAAGTTGAAATCTTAGCTTGTGAAGCATGGTCTGAGCTAGGTGTCATTCCTAAAGAAGATGTGAAGCTTCTTCGTGAAAATGCTACATTCGATGTAGACCGTATCAATGAAATCGAAAAAGATACACGCCACGATGTTGTTGCTTTTACACGTGCGGTTTCTGAAACGTTGGGTGAAGAACGGAAATGGGTCCATTACGGACTGACTTCCACTGATGTGGTGGATACAGCTCTTTCATATGTGATAAAGCAAGCGAATGAGATACTTGCCAAGGATTTAAATAACTTCGTGGAGATCCTGAAAAATAAAGCGAAAGAACATAAATACACGGTTCAAATGGGACGTACACATGGAGTTCATGCTGAACCGACCACTTTTGGGTTGAAACTGGCTCTTTGGTATCAAGAAATGAAACGCAATGTCGAACGTTTTGAAGAAGCTAGAAAGAACATTGAGGTTGGGAAAATCTCTGGAGCTGTCGGAACTTACGCGAACATCGACCCGTTCGTTGAAAAATTCGTTTGTGAAAAGCTTGGCCTTGAAGCAGCGCCAATTTCAACACAAACATTGCAGCGCGATCGCCACGCACATTATATGAGCACATTGGCTTTAATTGCGACATCAATTGAAAAATTCGCAGTGGAAATTCGCGGCTTGCAAAAAAGTGAAACACGCGAAGTGGAAGAATTCTTTGCAAAAGGACAAAAAGGATCTTCGGCAATGCCTCATAAACGGAATCCAATCGGTTCTGAAAATATGACGGGTATGGCTCGTGTCATCCGCGGTTACATGATGACAGCATATGAGAATGTGCCATTATGGCATGAACGTGACATTTCGCATTCTTCTGCTGAGCGCATCATCTTGCCGGATGCAACGATCGCATTAAACTACATGCTGAACCGTTTCAGCAACATAGTGAAGAACTTGACCGTTTATCCAGAAAATATGAAACGCAATATGGACCGTACGCTTGGATTGATTTTCTCACAACGTGTACTGCTTTCCCTTATCGATAAAGGACTTGTCCGTGAAGAAGCTTATGATACGGTTCAGCCGAAAGCGATGGAAGCATGGGAGCTTCAGGTTCCATTCAGAAGCCTGATCGAAAAGGATGATAAAATCACAAGCTTGCTTACGAAAGAAGAACTTGATGATTGTTTCGATCCTACACATCACCTGAAAAATGTTGATGTAATCTTTGATCGTTTAGGTTTATAAAAGTGAAGGCGGCAAACATGGCACCTCTAAACGGTGATATGTTTGCCAAGCCTGATCAATGGCAGGAAGATTCATAATATTCACAATGTGGGGGTCTGGACAGATGGAAAAACGAGAATTGTTGTATGAAGGAAAAGCGAAACAGATTTTTGCAACGGACAACAGTGAAATAGTTTGGGTGGAATACAAGGATTCGGCAACAGCATTCAATGGTGAGAAGAAGTCAGAGATTGCCGGAAAAGGTAAGTTGAATAATCAAATTACTAGCTTACTATTTTCAAAGCTTGCCCAAGAGAATATCCCGTCCCATTTTATTGAAATGCTTTCCGAACGGGAGCAACTGGTCAAAAGGGTATCCATCATTCCGCTAGAAGTCGTTGTCAGAAATACGGCTGCCGGCAGTTTTTCTAAAAGAACTGGCATTGAAGAAGGCCAGCCGCTCAAGAAAACGCTGATTGAGTTTTACTATAAAGACGACGAGCTCGGCGATCCTCTGTTAACGGAAGACCATATTGAAGAATTGGAACTTGCAAGCAAGGAAGATGTAGCGATTTTAAAAGAAAAGGCACAAGAAATCAGTATCGTCTTAACGTCTTTCTTTAAAGAGTTGGACATTAAATTGATTGATTTTAAATTAGAGTTCGGCAAAACCCCGAATGGAGACATTCTGCTGGCAGATGAAATTTCACCTGATACCTGCCGATTATGGGATATTAACACGAACGAAAAATTAGACAAAGATGTATTCCGCCGTGATTTAGGAAGTTTAACAGATGCTTACGAAAAAATACTAGCAAAGTTGGAGGGCACTCAACATGTATAAGGTTAAAGTATATATCACACTACGCGAAAGTGTATTAGATCCACAGGGAGCAGCAGTGCAACAATCACTTCATAGCTTGACTTATAACGAAGTTAGTGATGTTCGAGTGGGGAAATACATTGAACTTACAATTAAGGATACGGATCGTGATTTAGATCAACTTGTGAAGGAAATGTGTGAAAAACTATTGGCCAATACGGTAATTGAAGCTTACCGTTATGATGTTGAGGAGGTTATCACCCAATGAAATTTGCTGTCATAGTTTTCCCTGGCTCCAATTGTGATGTCGATATGTACCATGCGATAAAGGATGCATTGGGGGAAGAAGTGGAGTATGTTTGGCACTCTACAGACAATCTAGATCAGTATGATGGGATTCTCCTTCCTGGAGGTTTCTCTTATGGAGACTATTTACGCTCTGGAGCAATTGCACGCTTTTCGAATGTAATGGCTGAAGTCGTAAAAGCGGCACAAGCAGGAAAGCCTGTCTTGGGTGTCTGCAATGGTTTTCAGATTTTACTTGAAGCAGGACTTTTACCTGGAGCGATGCGCCGTAATGAAGGCTTGAAATTCATTTGCCGCAATGTAGGACTGAAGGTTGAAAATAACCAATCGATGTTCACGACAGGATATGAATTAAATGAAACGATTACGATCCCTGTGGCACATGGTGAAGGGAATTACTACTGCGATGATGAGACATTGGCTGAATTAAAACAAAATAACCGCATCTTGTTCACGTATGATGGTGAAAATCCAAACGGAAGCTTGGAGCAAATAGCGGGAATTACAAATGAACAAGGAAATGTCCTCGGAATGATGCCTCATCCCGAACGTGCTGTTGATTCGCTGCTTGGCAGTAAAGACGGCTTAAAGATTTTTCAATCCATCGTGAAAAACTGGAGGGAATCACATGTTATTACAGCTTGAACCAAGTCCGGAAAAAATTAAATCGGATCGATTGTACGCAACAATGGGACTATCCGATGATGAATTTGCAATGGTGGAGAAAATCTTAGGCAGACTGCCGAATTATACGGAAACTGGATTGTTTTCGGTTATGTGGTCAGAGCATTGTTCCTACAAAAATTCAAAACCCATCTTAAGGAAGTTCCCGATTACAGGGGAGAAAGTGCTGCAAGGTCCTGGTGAAGGAGCAGGTATCGTTGATATCGGTGACGATCAGGCTGTCGTTTTTAAAATAGAAAGTCATAACCACCCTTCGGCAATTGAACCTTATCAAGGTGCTGCTACTGGTGTCGGCGGTATTATCCGTGATGTTTTCTCCATGGGTGCCCGTCCAATCGCGATGTTGAACTCGCTTCGCTTCGGTGAGCTAGATAATGATCGTGTGAAATATTTATTTAAAGAAGTGGTTGCAGGGATTGCAGGATACGGGAATTGTATCGGCATTCCGACTGTCGGCGGAGAAATTCAATTTGATCCATCGTATGAAGGAAACCCTCTAGTCAATGCCATGTGTGTCGGTTTGATCGACCATAAGGACATAAAAAAAGGCCAAGCGCATGGAGTGGGCAACACAGTGATGTATGTGGGTGCCAAAACAGGACGTGATGGCATTCATGGAGCAACATTTGCATCTGAAGAGCTATCAGAGTCTTCTGAAGAAAAACGCCCAGCCGTACAAGTAGGCGATCCATTCATGGAGAAACTGCTTTTGGAAGCATGCCTTGAATTGATTCAAAATGATGCCCTTGTCGGCATTCAGGATATGGGAGCAGCGGGTCTTACAAGCTCATCTGCCGAGATGGCGAGTAAAGCTGGCTCAGGAATAAAAATGAACCTTGATTTGGTACCGCAGCGTGAAACGGGAATGACAGCATATGAAATGATGCTTTCTGAATCACAAGAGCGGATGCTGATCGTTGTCACTAAAGGACGCGAGCAGGAAATCGTTGACTTGTTTACGAAATATGACCTAGAAGCGGTTGCTGTTGGAGAAGTAACGGATGATAAAAACCTAACACTTTCCCATCAAGGTGAAATCGTTGCTGAGGTTCCTGTTGATGCACTGGCTGAAGAAGCTCCGATTTATCACAAGCCATCTGCAGAACCGCAATATTTCCGTGACTTCCAAAGCATGACGGCAGAAGTGCCGGTCATTGAAGATTATACAGAAACATTGGTATCACTATTGAAGCAACCGACAATTTCGAGCAAGGAATGGGTCTACGACCAATATGATTACATGGTCCGCACGAATACAGTCGTTTCACCTGGATCGGATGCGGCGGTAGTGCGTGTACGGGGTACAAATAAGGCTCTTGCCATGACGACGGATTGCAACTCCCGCTTTATTTATTTAGATCCTGAAACAGGCGGCAAAATCGCAGTGGCTGAAGCTGCCCGTAACATCATTTGCTCGGGTGCTGAACCTTTAGCGATCACGGATTGCTTGAATTTTGGAAATCCAGAAAAGCCTGAAATATTTTGGCAATTGGAAAAAGCGGCAGACGGTATGAGCGAAGCGTGCAGAAGCTTAAGTACTCCTGTAATTGGCGGAAATGTCTCCCTTTACAATGAAACGAATGGTGAAGCGATTTACCCGACGCCTGTAGTTGGGATGGTTGGACTAGTCAGTGACCTTCAACACATCACTACACAAACATTTAAAAATGAATCCGATTTGATTTACGTGGTCGGTGAAGCGAAAGTTGAATTCGGAGGCAGTGAATTACAGAAAATGCTCGAGGGTAAAATCTTTGGACGCGCTCCAGAACTTGATTTGGCCGTTGAACAAAAACGTCAGCAGCAAATTCTGACTGCAATCCAAAAAGGACTTGTTGCATCTGCCCATGACCTTTCGGAAGGCGGTTTGGCAGTGGCTTTAGCTGAATCTTTATTCGGGGCTAGCAAACTTGGGGCTAAAGTGAATATATCCGGCGAACCGGTATCTGAATTATTCAGTGAAACGCAATCACGATTCCTACTGTCCATCAGTCCTGAAAACCAAACGGCATTTGAAGCACTGGTTGAAGATGCGAGATTAATAGGCTCAGTAACGGCTGATAATAAATTAGTCGTGGCAACAAGTGATAGCAAAGTATTGGAAGCGGACGTTGAAGATTTACAAACAGCTTGGAAGGGAGCCATACCATGCTTGCTGAAATAAGAAGCCTAAACGAAGAGTGTGGTGTTGTTGGAGTCTGGGGACATCCCGATGCTGCACAGCTTGCTTACTACGGTTTGCATAGCTTGCAACATCGTGGTCAAGAGGGAGCGGGCATCGTCGTGACGGATGGTGAGCAGATGTCCATTTCTAAGGGCGAAGGACTTGTCACAGAGATATTCACTGCCGAAAAAATGCAGGCACTTTCCGGTAGCGGTAAAGCGGCAATCGGCCATGTCCGTTATACAACGGCAGGCGGCGGCGGGTATCAAAATGTTCAGCCTTTCCTGTTCAATTCGCATACAGGAGGGCTGGCCCTTGCTCATAATGGGAATATCGTCAATGCCCATCAATTAAAAGCACAGCTTGAAGGACAAGGAAGCATTTTTCAAACGACATCTGATACGGAAGTTCTGGCACATCTGATTAAACGCTCCGGCTACTCGGATGTAAGAGATTCCGTGAAAAACAGTTTAAGCATGCTGAAGGGAGCCTATGCCTTTGTCATCATGACCGAAAACCAAATGATCATGGCAAGAGATCCGCATGGCTTCCGTCCGCTTTCCTTGGGGAAAATAGGCGATGCATATTTCGCTGCATCAGAAACATGTGCACTTGATATTGTAGGTGCAGAATTCATCCGCGATATTGAGCCGGGTGAACTCGTTGTCATTAATGATGAGGGAATCACATCCGAATACTTTTCGCTTTCCAGCCAACAGGCAATGTGCACGATGGAGTATGTGTATTTCTCCCGTCCGGATAGCAATATTGATGGTATCAATGTTCATACGGCACGAAAAAACCTTGGCAAGCAAATGGCAATGGAAACCAAAATTGAAGCCGATGTAGTTACAGGTGTACCTGATTCCAGCATCTCGGCAGCGATTGGCTATGCTGAAGCTGCAGGCATTCCCTATGAAATGGGTTTAATAAAAAATCGTTATGTTGGACGGACTTTCATTCAGCCATCACAAAGTCTGCGTGAACAAGGCGTGAAGATGAAACTATCACCTGTAAGAGGGGTAGTGGAAGGCAAGCGGGTCATAATGGTTGATGATTCAATCGTCCGTGGGACAACGAGCAGAAGGATTGTCCGCATGTTAAAAGATGCCGGAGCGAAAGAAGTGCATGTAGTAATCAGCTCACCACCGATCAAGAATCCATGTTTTTATGGCATAGACACGTCCAAAAAGGAAGAACTGATTGCGAGCTCTAAATCGGTGGAGGAAATAAGGGAAATCATCGGTGCTGATTCCTTAACTTTTTTAAGTGTCGAAGGTATGGTCGAAGCTATTGGACGACCGTTTCCTGGAGAAACGCGCGGTTCATGCCTAGCTTGTTTCACCGGAAATTATCCGACTGAAATTTTTGAATACGAACGAGAAAAAACAAAATGTTAATCAAGTCGGCAATGATGATTGATTTTCGGAGGAGGATTTCAAATGGCTAATGCATATAAACAGGCTGGTGTGGATATTGAGGCTGGTTATGAAGCGGTAAATCGAATGAAAAAACATGTAAAGCGCACATTTCGTCCAGAAGTAATGAATGGTCTGGGCGGTTTCGGCGGCATGTTTGATTTATCTTCCTTGAACCTTAAAGAACCTGTGCTCATTTCTGGTACGGATGGTGTGGGTACAAAACTTTTGTTGGCGTTCATGATGGATAAACACGATACAATTGGAGTGGATTGTGTAGCTATGTGCGTCAATGATGTTGTCGTTCAAGGTGCTGCACCTTTATACTTTTTAGATTATATTGCATGCGGTAAAGCAGATCCTGAACGAATTGAAATGATCGTCAAAGGAATTGCAGATGGCTGTGAGCAGGCGGGCTGTGCTTTAATCGGCGGAGAAACCGCTGAAATGCCAGGCATGTATGAGACGGAAGAATACGATGTGGCAGGTTTTACTGTAGGTGCCGTTGAAAAATCACGTCTGATTACCGGTGAAGCGATCTCGGCGGGGGATGTCGTCATTGGACTCGCTTCAAGCGGCATCCACAGTAATGGGTATTCCCTTGTTCGTAAGATCCTTCTTGAGGACTCAGGTATGGGGCTTCATGACTTCGTACCGGAACTGGATTGCAAGTTGGGAGAGGAATTATTAAAACCGACAAAAATCTATGTGAAGTCCGTTTTATCGACGTTGGAAAAATTTGAGGTTAATGGCCTTGCCCATATCACCGGTGGAGGATTCATCGAGAATATTCCGCGTATCCTTCCTGAAGGATGCGGTGTTGAAATCGAGCTTGGAAGCTGGGAAATTCCAACCATATTCTCATTCCTTGAAGAAAAAGGGAACCTTGTAAAAGAGGAAATGTTCAATATCTTCAATATGGGTATTGGAATGACGGCCGTCGTCAAAAAAGAAGTGGCATCGGATGTGCTGGCCCACCTAAAGTCTTGCGGTGAAGAAGCCTCAATTATTGGAACGATCGTGGATGGAAATGGAGTGTCGTTCAAATAATGAAACGCCTTGCTGTCTTTGCATCAGGTAACGGTAGTAATTTTCAATCAATTGCTGAAGCAATAAAAAGTGGAAAGTTGGAGGCGGAAATCTGTCTTGTCGTTTGCGATCGTGAAGACGCATATGTGCTTGAGAGAGCAAAGCTTGAGAATATTGACTCTTTCTCCTTTTCAGCAAAGAATTACTCCAACAAGACTGAATATGAATCGGAAATCCTGGAAAAACTTCGCCAGTATGAGATAGAATTCATCATTCTTGCTGGTTATATGCGTTTGATCGGTCCGACATTATTACAAAAGTATTCACAGAGGATTGTGAATATCCACCCTTCACTTCTGCCTAGTTTTCCAGGCAAGGATGCAATTGGCCAGGCTTTTGATGCCGGAGTGAAGGAAACGGGGGTAACGGTTCATTATGTTGATGATGGAATGGACACAGGACCGGTCATTGCCCAAAAGGCAGTGCCAATTCTTGAAGGGGATACGAAAGACATCCTTCAGAAAAGGATTCAGGAAATGGAGCATGACTTGTATCCGTCAGTTTTGCAGGAGCTATGCCACAAGAAACTTACTTAATGGAGGGACCAACATAACATGAAGAAACGTGCATTAATTAGTGTATCGGATAAAACAGGTATCGTAGAATTTGCTCAAGGTTTAATTGAAGCAGGTTTTGAAATCATTTCTACAGGCGGTACCAAAAAAACGCTGCAGGATAATGGTATTGAGGTAATTGGAATCAGTGACGTCACCGGTTTCCCGGAAATATTGGATGGACGTGTTAAAACGCTTCACCCGAATGTCCATGGAGCAGTGTTGGCAAAACATGATGACAAAAGTCACGCAGCACAGCTTGCTGAGCATAATATTGAACCCATTCAACTTGTCTGTGTGAACCTATATCCATTCCAAGCGACTATTTCCAAACCGGAAGTCACTGTGGAAGATGCTATTGAAAACATCGATATCGGTGGGCCGACAATGCTTCGTTCTTCTGCTAAAAACCACGAATATGTGACTGTTATCGTTGATTCCAATGATTATCCTACCGTATTGGCTGAGCTGAAACAAAACGGCGGGGTAGCAAAAACCACGAATCGCCGCCTGGCTGCAAAAGTTTTCCGTCATACGGCAGCATATGATGCAGTTATTTCAGAGTATATGACAGAGCTAGCCGATGAAGAAAATCCTGAATCATTGACTGTTACCTATGAATTGAAACAGTCGCTTCGTTATGGGGAAAATCCACATCAAAAAGCCGCATTCTATAAAAAACCGCTTGGTTCCGTTTTCTCAATTGCAGAAGCGAATCAATTACATGGAAAAGAACTTTCATACAACAACATCAATGATGCTGATGCAGCACTTCAAATCGTTAAAGAATTCAATGAGCCGGCTGCAGTTGCAGTCAAACATATGAATCCTTGCGGCGTCGGTGTCGGTGCGACCATTTTGGAAGCATATGAAAAAGCTTATGAGGCAGATTCCACCTCCATTTTCGGTGGGATCATCGCTTTGAACCGTGAAGTCGATAAGGAAACTGCGGAAAAGCTTCATGAAATTTTCCTTGAAATCATCATTGCACCTGGGTTTACACAAGAGGCAGTGGAAGTATTGACAAGCAAGAAAAACCTACGTTTATTAACGATCGATTTCAACGCGGTTAAAAAGCCTGAACGTAAATTGACATCCATTGAAGGCGGATTACTTATTCAAGATCGGGATGCACATAGCTTAAAGGATGCAGAGGTAAAAGTGGCAACGAAACGTGAGCCTACCCCTGAAGAATGGAAAGCCATGGAACTTGGCTGGAAAATCGTGAAACATGTCAAGTCGAATGCAATAGTGGTTTGTAACGATCAAATGACATTAGGTGTTGGCGCAGGTCAAATGAACCGTGTTGGAGCTGCAAAAATTGCTCTGGAACAAGCTGGGGAAAGAGCGACAGGAAGTGCATTGGCATCAGATGCTTTCTTCCCAATGGATGATACTGTAGAAGCGGCAGCAAAAGCGGGCGTCACGGCAATCATTCAGCCTGGTGGATCTGTTAAAGATGAGGATTCAATCAAGAAAGCTGATGAATATGGGATTACAATGGTGTTTACAGGAATTCGTCACTTTAAACATTAATCAAAAACGAGGTGCGATAATGAATGTACTAGTAATTGGCCGGGGCGGCAGGGAGCATGCCATAGCCCGCAAACTATTTGAAAGTAAACGGGTTGGGACTGTTTTTGCAGCACCGGGAAATCCAGGGATGACCGATGTGGCGACTCTTGTTCCAATTGATGAAAACAATCACGGGGAATTGGTTGCCTTTGCCAAAAAGAATGCAGTTTCATTAACGGTGATCGGGCCTGAAACCCCATTGTTGAATGGACTTGCCGATGATTTTGCGGAGGCAGGATTACAGGTGTTTGGCCCTAATGGCCGTGCTGCAGTCATCGAGGGAAGTAAATCCTTTGCTAAAGATTTAATGAAGAACTACAGCATTCCGACAGCGGAATATGAAACATTCTCTGATTATGATTCAGCAAAGGCATATATCGAAAAAATAGGTGCCCCCATCGTCATAAAAGCGGATGGTTTGGCTGCAGGAAAAGGTGTCGTAGTTGCCATGACGATGGAAGAGGCGTTAGACGCCATCCATGATATGCTTGTCGGTGCAAAGTTCGGGGAAGCATCTGCCAAAGTCGTTATTGAGGAATTCCTTGATGGCGAGGAATTTTCATTGATGGCATTCGTTAATGGGGAAAAAGTGTATCCGATGGTCATTGCTCAGGATCATAAGCGGGTTTTTGATGGAGATCAGGGTCCGAACACAGGTGGAATGGGTGCATACTCACCAGTGCCGCAAATTTCCGATGAAATGATTCAGACTGCAGTCGAAACGATTCTTAAGCCCACGGTAAATGCGATGATTTCTGAGAATCGGAGTTTTACAGGAATATTATATGCCGGGTTGATCGCCACTGAAAAAGGCACAAAAGTCATTGAGTTCAATGCTCGTTTTGGCGATCCGGAAACGCAAGTTGTTTTACCGCGCCTAAAAACAGATTTCGTAGACACGCTTGAAGCGGTTCTTTCTGGAGAGGATTTACAACTTGAATGGCATGAAGAAGCCGTGCTTGGAGTGGTCGTCGCAGCCGATGGATATCCAGGGGAATATAAAAAGGGATCTATCATTAAAGGCTTGGAAAAGATTAATCCGAAAGCCCATGTTTATCATGCTGGAACGGCTCTCGATAATGAAGGGAACTTCATCTCGAATGGCGGACGTGTACTTCTGGTTGCTGCAAAAGGGAAAGATTTGGCCTCTGCCCAAGCTGAAGTATATAAAGAGTTAGGGCATATTGAGAAAGACGGCTTATTTTGGCGAACGGATATTGGCTACCGAGCAATAAAATACAATTTTTCATCATAATATAAAGAAGCTGACTCTAAGCGGAGTCAGCTTCTTCTTTAGAAAAAACTTAATATGATTCAGATTGATTAGATTCATTTTCCTGTTTTGGTTCACTTTTCATCAAGTTCTGTCCGTTTTCCATCGCATCGACGACAGGACAATAGCGGAGTATGCCTTCGCCTATTTTCATGGCAGAAAGCATCACCACGATTATGTAAGATTGGTTTTTCCATGGTTTTTTCACCATTTTAGCCATAGCCCATGTTAAAAATGTAAAACCACAGGTAATTCGCATTAATGCATTTATTATACTGATATTTTGTTTAAACTTCATTTAAAGTCCATCCCTTCACAAAAATTTAACAATATTCTGGATAACATTACTGTTCTAATGGGGCAAGTATGTTACTATGAAATAAAATTGGATTGAAAATGGTTTTTTTCATACATCTGTTTCTAATAACTTATGGGGGAATGTTTATGCTTGAACAGCGCTATAGATGGAAAAATAAACATCTTAGAGAACATATAGATGTGCTGGATGGCAATAGGGCACCACACATTCTGCTTAAAAATACGACTTATTTAAATCAGGCATTACGAAAATGGGTGAAGGCGAATATATGGATATATGAGGATCGCATCATATATGTTGGCGATAAGCTTCCTGATAATATAGACCGCTGTGAAATGGTAGACTGTACAAACCAGTACTTGGTCCCGGGTTATATTGAGCCGCATTCACACCCTTCTCAATTATATAATCCCCTTTCTTTTTCACGTTATGCATCTCATTTTGGCACAACGACATTGATCAATGATAACTTGCCGTTTCTATTGCAGTTAGATAAAAAGAAAGCGTTTTCTCTTTTGAAAGAATTACGTAATATTCCTGTAACAATGTATTGGTGGAGCCGTTTTGACGGACAAACGGAATTGATCGATGAAGATATGGTCTTTTCCCATGGAGCCGTTAAATCATGGCTGGAGCATGATGCCGTATTACAGGGCGGGGAACTTACTGGATGGCCGAAGCTTCTCGATGGGGATGACATGATGCTGCACTGGATTCAGGAAGCCAAGCGAATGAGGAAGAAAATAGAAGGACACTTTCCAGGTGCCTCAGAGAAGACTTTAGCAAAAATGACCTTGTTCGGCGCCGATTGTGATCATGAGGCAATGACAGGTGATGAGGTCATGTCGCGCTTGCTGCAAGGCTATTATGTATCATTAAGACATTCTTCGATCCGGCCGGATCTTCCTAAGATGATTTCTGAAATCCATGAACTCGGTATTGATCATTACGACAAATTCTTTTATACGACAGATGGATCGCCGCCTTCTTTTTATGAAGATGGATTCATAGATTGTTTAATAAAGATTGCAATAGAGCATGGTGTTCCGGTCATAGATGCTTACAATATGGCAACTATCAACATCGCACGATATTATAATATTGAATACCTTCATGGCAATATTGCCACTGGAAGGGTAGCGAACATCAACTTCCTGACCGATGTAAAGGAACCTGCACCGGTTTCGGTAATGGCAAAAGGGAAATGGGTTAAAAGGGATGGTGAAATCATTCCGGATAAACAGGAAATCCAATGGAATGATTTCGATTTTAAACCGCTCGATCTTGATTGGGATCTTAGTTTAAAGGAAGATTTTGAATTTTCCATGCCGTTTGGAATTGAATTGGTCAATAATGTAATTACGAAACCGTACTCGCTTGCCAATGATGTTGGTCATGAAGAACTGAACTTTGAGGATGATGAATGCTTTTTCATGCTTATCGATCGGGAAGGGAAATGGCGCATCAATACGATATTAAAAGGGTTTGCGGACAAATTATGCGGCTTCGCCGGCTCTTATACAAATACAGGTGATATCATATTGATCGGTAAAAGGAAAAAGGATATGCATTTGGCATTTAACCGGCTGAAGGAAATCGGCGGTGGAATCATTTTAACGGAACAAGGCAAGGTGATCCATGAACTTCCTCTGAAATTAAAGGGAGTCATGTCCACCAAGGAGGTTCCTCAACTGATAGAAGAAGAAAATGAATTGAAACATTTGCTGCGTGAGAGAGGTTATCGCTTCGCCGATCCTGTGTACACCCTTTCATTCTTTTCGACAACCCATCTGCCATATATAAGGCTAACCCAGCGAGGAGTATATGATGTAATGAATAAAACTATACTCTTTCCTACTATAATGCGTTAAAATATAAGAGAAGAAATGGCTAATAAATCAGAGGAGTGGAAAGATGAACCTTAAGAGAGTTCTTTTCATCGTTATTGCTATTTTACTGCTGGCAGGCTGTTCGACGAAAGAAGATCCTGCATCGGATGACAATAAGCCGAAAGACCAAGCTGTCATCAAAAATACAGATGTGAAAAATGAACCTTCCAATGAGTTTCCACTAACAGGTATAGCCACCGATGCAGGCAGTGAGCGCAGGGCTGCAGCAGTGATGATTAATAATCATCCGGAAGCACGCCCACAATCGGGCCTCTCAGAAGCCGATATGGTCTACGAAATGCTCGCAGAAGGTGACATAACCAGATTTTTAGCTATCTTCCAAAGTGAAATGCCAAGCCAAATCGGTCCGATCCGGAGTGCAAGGGACTATTATATCGAATTGGCTAAAGGCCTTGATTGCATCTATGTCTGTCATGGGAACAGCCCCGAGGCAAAAACCATGCTGGACAAAGGGTATATTGATAACTTGAACGGATTATATTATGATGGTACTTTGTTTCAACGTTCGGCAGATCGAAAAGCACCGCATAATTCCTACACCTCCTTTGAGGATATCCAAAAAGGTGCGAAGGAAAAGGGATATGAGTTGAATGGTGCACCGGCGCCTTATGCTTTCCTTACAAAGGAAGAGGCAGCTGGACTTCAAGGGGAACCGGCATTGAAAACCGAGGTTTCCTACGGATCAGACGAGTATGATGTACAGTATGAATACGAAGCCACGGAAGAGAAATATAAACGTTATTCGAATGGAAAGCAAACAGTCGAGCATAAATCGAATAAACCTATTTTACTGGATAATATATTGATCATTGAGGCTGCTCATCAAGTGATCGATGATAAAGGGCGTCGTAAAATCGACTTGAAAAGTGGCGGAAATGGTTATTTACTTCAAAAAGGAAAAGCGAATGAAGTAGAATGGGTTAATAAGGATGGTCGGATTATACCAGTGAAAAACGATAAAGAAGTAGGGTTGATTCCAGGGAAAACTTGGATCAATATTATTCCGGATGAACCTGGTTTAGTAGGAGACGTCTCATTTTGATACCCATGAAATTGAGGGGGAGTAACATGCAAATTGATAAGTTAAGGGGAAAAGAAACGGATCAGCTGTTTAAGTCGATCCTTTCCTTGCGTGATTTGGACGAATGCTATCGATTTTTTGATGATTTATGCACAGTTAATGAAATTTCATCACTGGCACAGCGTCTTGAAGTAGCCCGCATGCTTGAAGAAGGAAAAACCTATCATAAAATCGAAACGGAAACGGGTGCAAGCACAGCTACTATTTCCAGGGTCAAACGCTGCTTGAATTACGGAAATGATGCTTATTCCATGGCACTTAACCGTATTAAGGATAACGTTGAGGAAACAACTGAATCCTAATCGATCAAAATAAAAAGCCGGGGAATTCATTTCCCGGCTTTTTATTTTGAGTTCAGGACTCTCTTTGCCGGCTGTCTTTCAACCGTATCCGTGTTATATTGGATTTTAGATTCAGAGGTTCCATTTGGTAATAACATTTTATCGATACTTCTCTTTTTTAATGAAAAATCTTAATGCTATAATGGTGTAATGGGAAGTGTGAATGGAGGATTATAATGTACGATTTTCGCGAGTGGAAACATGTTTTCAAACTCGATCCAAATAAAGAAATAAGTGATGAGGCCCTAGAGAAAGTCTGTGAATCCGGTACTGATGCAATCATGGTCGGGGGAACGGATGGAATCACGCTAGAGAATGTGCTTCATTTAATGGCACGTGTCAGACGATATACCGTCCCATGTGTGATGGAAATTTCTTCTGTTGAAACGGTGACGCCAGGGTTTGATTTATATTTCATTCCGAGTGTCCTGAATAGCACCAACCCGGATTGGATGATGAAACTGCATCAGCAAGCAGTCAAGGAATACGGATACCTTTTGAATTGGGATGAAATTTTCGTTGAAGGGTACTGTATCCTGAATCCTGAGTGCAAGGCGGCCCAGTTGACGAAACCCAATACCGATTTGGATATGGATGATGTGGGTGCATACGCGATGATGGCAGAAAAGATGTTCAACCTGCCGATTTTTTATTTGGAATACAGCGGTGATTATGGCGATGTCCAGATGGTGGAAGCGGCCAAAGAGAGTTTGGAGGATACCGTACTATTCTATGGCGGTGGAATAAAATCGGTTGAACAGGCCAAAGAGATGTCCAAAATTGCGGATGTCATCGTTGTCGGCAATGTGATTTATGAAGATTTGAAAGTGGCACTTGCAACAGTTTCGGCAGTTAAATGAAAACATGTAATAATTATAGTATACTAAAACAGAAACGAATGTTCGTATAGGTGGTGTGATAATGCAATATTTAGCGGAAAAATTACTAATAGGTTTGAATGAACAGCAACAAAAAGCAGTGAAAGCAACTGATGGCCCACTTTTAATCATGGCTGGGGCAGGAAGTGGAAAGACGCGTGTGCTGACTCACCGAATAGCTTACTTGATGGTCGAGAAGGAAATAGCGCCTTGGAACATCCTTGCAATCACGTTCACCAACAAAGCGGCACGTGAGATGAAGGAGAGGATCCGTGCCATACTTGGCGGTGCGTCCGAAGATATCTGGATTTCGACTTTCCACTCGATGTGTGTCCGTATTTTACGAAGAGATATCGACCGTATCGGATTTAATAGGAACTTCTCGATATTGGATACGACGGATCAGCAATCGGTCATAAAACAAATCATGAAAGACCGTAATATGGATACAAAGAAATATGATTATCGTGCCATTTTAGGTAGCATCAGTTCAGCGAAAAATGAATTGGTCGGGCCGGAAGAGTACCTGAAGACGGCGTCTGATTACTTCACTAAAGTAACTGCCGATGTATATACAGAATACCAAAAACGGCTACGTAAAAATTCAGCGCTCGATTTCGATGATTTGATCATGATGACGATTCAATTGTTCCAACTCGTACCTGAGGTGCTTGAATATTATCAGCGTAAATTTCAATACATTCATGTTGATGAGTACCAAGATACGAACAGGGCTCAATACATGCTTGTTAAACTATTGGCTTCACGCTTCCGTAATCTCTGTGTTGTCGGAGATTCCGATCAATCGATCTATCGTTGGCGCGGTGCGGATATTGCGAATATCCTTTCATTTGAAAAGGATTATCCGAATGCCAACATGATTTTCCTTGAACAGAATTACCGCTCGACGAAAAAGATTCTTGCAGCGGCGAATAAAGTCATCGATAACAATCAAAACCGGAAGCCGAAAAATCTTTGGACCGAGAATGCAGATGGCAATAAGATATTCTATTACCGTGCGGACAATGAACAAGGGGAAGCGCAATTCGTAGCCGGAAAGATAAATGAGTTAGTCCAGGATGGCAGCCGGAAATATTCAGATATAGCAATACTTTACAGAACAAATGCACAATCACGTGTCATGGAGGAAGTTCTGCTTAAATCCAATATAAATTATGCGATAGTCGGGGGCACCAAGTTCTATGACCGTAAAGAGATTAAGGATTTACTTGCCTATCTTCGCCTTATTGCGAATCCTGATGATGACATCAGTCTTCGCCGTGTAATCAATGTACCAAAACGCGGAATTGGTGCAACTTCAATGGACAAAGTGGCAGATTATGCAGATCAATATGATGTCTCCATTTATAAAGCACTGGAATCTGTGGAAATGGTAGGGATAAGCGGGAAGGCTACCAAAGCGGCAAGGGAATTCCATACGCTGATCACTAACTATACGAATCAGCAGGAGTACTTATCCGTGACGGAACTTGTGGAGGAAGTCATTAAGAAAACCGGTTACCGTGAGATGCTGCAGGCAGAAAAAACGATTGAATCACAAAGCCGCCTTGAAAATATAGATGAGTTTTTATCTGTTACGAAAGCATTCGAAGATAACAGCGAGGACAAATCATTGGTGGGCTTTTTGACTGACCTTGCGTTGGTTGCCGATATAGACCAACTTGACGAGAATACTGAAGAAGCTACAAATACGGTAACGTTGATGACGCTGCATTCAGCGAAGGGACTTGAATATCCGGTGGTCTTTCTATTGGGCCTTGAAGAAGGGGTATTCCCTCACAGCCGCTCGCTTATGGATGAAGAGGAGATGGAAGAAGAACGCCGTCTGGCTTATGTGGGAATTACAAGGGCTGAAAATGAACTATTCATAAGCAATGCCCAAATGCGGACATTGTATGGACGGACGAGCATGAATCCCGTTTCACGTTTCATTAGTGAAATACCTGAGGAACTTCTTGAAGATCTAAAACCGAAACCGGCCCCTAGAGCTAGGCAAACACCTTTCAGTTCTTCGAGAACCGGATCTCCTTCAACTGCTTCAACAAGAAAAGTGCCTGCCTTCGGAAAAGCTGTTTCTGCGCCATCCGCAACGGGCGGTGAAGAGATCGGCTGGGCTGTCGGTGACCGTGCCTCCCATAAAAAATGGGGTATAGGAACCGTGGTGAGCGTAAAAGGGGAAGGCGAAGGGAAGGAATTGGATATAGCCTTTCCAAGTCCAATCGGCATCAAGCGCTTATTGGCGAAATTTGCACCAGTTGAAAAAGCTTAAGATTAATATGTTTCCACTGGTAAAGAATAGGGATATCTGACTTTAGACACCGCTCTTCTATAAGAAGTGCGGTGGAGTCTTCTTTAGAAAGGATTGAACGTATGGACTTACAAGCTGCAGAGAAGAAAGTTCTGGAACTGCAAACGTTGTTGAACCAATACAGCTATGAATATTATGTGATGGACCAGCCATCAGTACCTGATGCTGAATATGATCGTCTGCTCCGTGAACTTATTGAGTATGAGGAGAAATTTCCGGAACTGCAAACGGCGGACTCACCGACACAACGGGTCGGTGGCGCCATTTTGGATATGTTTGAAAAAGTGGAGCATACCACACCAATGCTTAGTTTAGGCAATGCCTTCAATGAAAGTGACTTACGGGATTTTGACAGAAAGGTCAGACAATCTGTAGGTGACGATTTTTCCTATGTATGTGAATTGAAAATTGATGGACTTGCCGTCACTCTTCAATATGAGAATGGATATTTCGTAAGAGGGGCAACCCGTGGAGATGGAACGATCGGTGAAGATATTACCGCTAATTTAAAAACGATCAAGTCGATTCCATTGAAGCTGCGGGAGCCGGTTGCCATAGAAGTGCGCGGTGAGGCCTTCATGCCAAAAAAATCATTCGAATCATTAAACAAGGCAAAGGAAGAACGCGGTGAGGAACCATTTGCAAACCCAAGAAATGCAGCTGCCGGCTCGTTAAGGCAGCTTGACCCAAAACTTGCTGCGAAACGGAACTTGGATATTTTCCTTTATGCGATTGCCGATTTGGGCGAAACAGGGGTCCGTTCCCACAGTGAGGGTCTGGATTTATTGGATCGACTCGGGTTTAAGACGAATCGGGAAAGAAAAAGATGCTCGAATATAGAGGAAGTGCTGGCCTATATAGTAGAATGGACGGAACAACGTCCGAACTTAGCCTATGATATTGATGGAATTGTCGTAAAGGTGGATTCCCTTGAACAGCAGGATGAATTAGGTTTTACTGCAAAAAGTCCGCGATGGGCGATTGCTTATAAATTCCCAGCTGAAGAAGTCATTACAACCCTAAGGGATATCGAGCTGAATGTTGGCCGTACGGGTGTATTGACCCCGACCGCCGTTTTGGATCCCGTTCGGGTAGCGGGTACCACTGTACAGCGGGCTTCACTTCACAACGAAGACTTAATCCGTGAAAAGGACATCAGAATCGGAGATCAAGTGGTCGTGAAAAAAGCGGGTGACATCATTCCAGAGGTAGTCAATGTACTGGCAGAGCGCCGTACAGGGGAAGAAGTCGAGTTCCAGATGCCGACTGAGTGCCCGGAATGCAGCAGTGAACTTGTCCGGCTGGACGGGGAGGTTGCTTTACGCTGCATCAACCCGAAGTGTCCTGCACAAATACGGGAAGGCTTGATTCACTTTGTTTCCCGTACAGCAATGAATATAGACAGTCTTGGTGAAAAAGTGATTAGCTTATTATTTAAAGAAGAACTCATACAAGATGTGGCTGATATTTATAAGCTTACATACGATCAACTGATTGCTTTGGAAAGGATGGGGGATAAATCCGTCAATAAACTTCTTCAAGCGATTGAAGCTTCAAAGACCAACTCGTTGGAAAAATTACTATTCGGGCTGGGCATTCGCCATGTTGGTTCAAAAGCTGCCAAGACGCTTGCGAGGGAATTCGGGACGATGGAAGCCTTAAGTAAGGCGAGCCGTGAAGAACTAACGGCCATTAATGAAATAGGCGATAAGATGGCTGATTCCATCGTAGCTTATTTTGAGTTGGAAGAAGTCCATGCATTATTGAATGAGCTGGATGCAGCCGGTGTGAATCTTACTTTCAAAGGGCAAAGAGCTGTTGCTATAGAAGATATCGACTCCATTTTTGCCGGTAAAACAGTCGTTTTAACGGGAAAACTGCATCAGTTAACACGTAACGAAGCAAAAGAGAAATTAGAGGCGCTAGGAGCTAACGTTGCTGGAAGTGTCAGCAAGAAAACCGACTTGGTCGTAGCTGGCGAAGATGCCGGTTCCAAACTGGCAAAAGCTGAAAGCCTAGGCGTCATGGTATGGGATGAAGAGAGACTGATTGAGGAACTAAATAAATAAGAGGTGTAGCTATGAGGAAACTCTCTATTTTGGGGATGATTCTTATACTGCTTCTTGCTGGATGTGCGCCTAGTTTTGAGGATAAGCAAGAGGTAGTCCAAGACTCCAAAGACAAAAAAGAAACGGCAATTATTCCGAAGTATAAAATTTCGGAAGAATATTATCAAACAATCCTACCGTTTGAACCATCAAAAGCACGCGGTTTGGTCGTATCCAATCTAAATACCCGATATGACATTGAAGAATTCGAAAATGGATTGATGCGGTTGGCCCAAACCCAATTCGACCCGGAAGATTACCTGTTTCAAGAGGGGCAAATACTAAATAGTTCCGAGATATCTTCTTGGCTGAACAGAAAATATACCGATAGTCAGTTGAAAGAAAAGGACATGAAAGCCTCCAAGAATCTTGGCTTGAATCCGGTTGATCCAGGTAAAGGTGACATTGATAAGCGGAATGAAGATAATCCGATCTATCTTGCCCATGTTTTAGAACATAATTACTTGGTAAAAACAAAAGATAATTCAGTGAGCCTTGGCGGAGTTGTAATAGGTCTTGCGCTGAATTCAGTGCATTACTATCAAAAAGAGGCATTTGGTGCCACATATGAAAAGAAAATCGATAGTAAAAAGCTAAAGCAAGAAGGGGAGAAAATTGCTGCAGAAGTCTTAAAAAGGCTGCGTAAAAAGGACAAGCTGAAAAATGTTCCGATTACGATTGCCTTATTCGAGCAAAATGAAAAATCTTCAGTGGTCCCTGGGAATTTCATTTCCTATACAAATATCGATAAAAACTCTGACAACATTGGAAAATGGACGGACTTGAACGAAGAGTATTTCCTATTTCCTTCAGCTGGTGCTGAAAAAAAATACCGTGATGACGTCAATACTTTCACGAACTTTAAAGAAGATGTTGAAGAATACTTCCCTAACTTTAACGGAGTCATCGGCAGGGCGTTCTATATGGATGATCAATTGCAAAGTCTGAACATCGATATCCCCATTCAATTTTATGGGAACTCTGAAGCCATCGGCTTTACCCAATATGTTGCTGGGCTTATAATGGAACGTTTCCCGAACTATATTGCCGTACAGGTATCCATTACCTCTGTAAATGGACCTGAAGCGCTCATAGTCCGTGAAGCAAATCAGGACGAACCAACCGTGCATATATACGAATGAAAAAAGATGAAGCTTAACGGCTTCATCTTTTTTGTGTCCCGCTTTTAAATGGGAATGTATCCTAAATAACCTTTAACCAGGAAGTAAACCCTTCCATTTTAGGGAGCAACTGCTTTTAAAAAGGGAACATTTGTCGAATTTTAAAGGACTTATTGTCATTTCCCCGGAAATTCCGGCAGCTTTCCCATATTTCCCGGAAAATATCTCTTTTTCCTTATGAAATAATTGAATTTCGACATTGTATCTCTTGTTGCTTTACTGTGTAATAGTTTGATATGATTTAAACGATGATTATATGGAGAAAAGCGACGAAATTCAGTCGATTTGGATATTTTTTCGGAGGTGAAGAGAATGTCACGTATTTCTATGGAACAAGTTAAACACGTTGCCCATTTGGCTCGTTTGGCCATTACGGAAGAAGAAGCACAACAGTTTCAGCATCAGCTTGACCAAATGATTTCATTCGCGGAGCAGTTGAATGAGCTTGATACGGATCAAGTAAACCCGACTTCTCACGTTTTGGATATGAAGAATGTTATGCGCGAAGATGTCGCAAAACCGGGATTGCCAGTAAAAGAAGTAGTTAAAAATGCACCGGATAGCAAAGATGGATATATCCGTGTACCATCTATAATTGAATAAGGAGGGACAATGATGTCGTTGTTCGAACAAAAGGTTTCTGAGCTTCATGAACGCTTACATAAGAAAGAGATAAGTGTCACTGATCTTGTTAACGAATCGTATAAGCGAATCGGACAGGTAGAGGACAAGGTGAAGGCATTTTTGACACTTGATGAAGAAAACGCCCTCAATCAAGCAAAACGATTGGATGATCAATTGGTAAAAGGCGAGAACGAAGGCGCTTTATTTGGTATGCCGATCGGAGTGAAGGATAATATTGTCACTAAAAATTTGCGTACGACTTGCGCGAGCAAAATTTTGGAGAACTTTGATCCAATCTATGATGCAACCGTTGTTCAAAAGCTACAGAAGGCAGAAACGGTTACGATCGGGAAATTGAATATGGATGAGTTTGCGATGGGTTCTTCCAATGAGAACTCCGCGTTTCAGGCAACACGCAACCCTTGGAACACGGAATATGTGCCAGGCGGTTCTTCGGGTGGTTCAGCTGCATCTGTCGCTTCCGGTGAAGTCCTATTCTCTTTAGGTTCCGATACGGGTGGATCGATCCGCCAACCAGCGGCATATTGTGGAGTTGTCGGCTTAAAACCTACATATGGACGGGTTTCCCGATACGGACTTGTAGCATTTGCGTCTTCACTGGACCAAATCGGTCCGGTTACAAGAACTGTTGAAGACAACGCTTATTTGCTTGAAGCGATTTCAGGTGTGGATCCAATGGATTCGACCTCTGCTAATGTTGACGTGCCGAATTTTGTGAATTCATTAACAGGCGATGTTAGAGGATTGAAAATAGCTGTGCCTAAAGAATATCTTGGCGAAGGCGTTGGGGAAGAAGCACGTAATTCCGTACTTGAAGCGTTAAAAGTATTAGAGGGGCTTGGAGCTGAATGGGAAGAGGTATCCTTGCCGCATTCCAAATATGCTTTAGCTGCCTATTATCTGCTATCTTCATCGGAAGCTTCGGCTAACCTTTCACGTTTTGACGGTGTGCGTTACGGACACCGTACAGACAATGCAGAAACACTTATAGAAATGTATAAGCAAACCCGTGCAGAAGGATTCGGTGACGAAGTGAAACGCCGTATCATGCTTGGAACTTTCTCCTTAAGTTCAGGTTATTATGATGCTTATTATAAAAAGGCTCAAAAAGTACGTACGTTAATCAAAAAAGACTTTGAAGATGTCTTTGAAAAATACGATGTCATCGTTGGACCGACTACACCTACGCCTGCATTTAAAATTGGTGAAAAAGTCGACGATCCATTAACGATGTATGCGAATGATATCTTGACGATTCCAGTCAATCTTGCTGGTGTACCGGGTATATCCGTGCCATGTGGATTCGCAGCGAATGGGCTTCCGCTTGGACTGCAAATGATTGGGAAGCATTTTGATGAAAGCACGATTTACCGCGCGGCTCACGCATTTGAGCAAGCAACAGATTTTCATAAACAATTTCCTAAGCTGTAAGGGGTGAAAAAAATGGACTTTGAAACGGTGATTGGTCTAGAAGTACACGTAGAATTAAAAACGGATTCTAAAATTTTCTCAGCGAGCCCAAATCATTTTGGTGCCGCTCCAAATAGTAACACGACTGTAATCGACCTAGGCTACCCAGGTGTATTGCCTGTCGTCAATAAAAAGGCTGTTGATTTTGCAATGAAGGCTGCAATTGCCCTGAATTGCGAAGTGGCGGAAATTACGAAATTCGACCGGAAAAACTATTTTTACCCGGACAATCCTAAAGCATACCAAATTTCACAGTTCGATCAGCCGATCGGTGAGCATGGTTGGATTGAGATTGAAGTGGGCGGCAAGAAAAAGAAAATTGGCATTACCCGCATTCATATGGAAGAGGATGCTGGAAAGCTGACACATAAAGGGAACTATTCACTTTGTGATTATAACCGCCAAGGTACGCCTCTAGTTGAAATCGTATCCGAGCCGGATATCACTTCCCCGGAAGAAGCTTATGCATATCTGGAAAAATTGAAATCCATCATTCAATACACCGGCGTTTCCGATTGTAAAATGGAAGAAGGCTCACTTCGCTGTGATGCCAACATTTCCTTGAAACCTGTCGGCCAAAAAGAATTCGGTACGAAAACCGAATTGAAAAACTTGAACTCATTCAACTTCGTCCGCAAAGGGTTGGAGCATGAAGAAATCCGCCAAGCGGAAATCTTGAATGAAGGCGGCATAATCGAACAGGAAACACGCCGGTTTGATGAAGCTACAGGCAGAACGGTACTAATGAGAATTAAGGAAGGCTCCGATGATTATCGTTACTTCCCGGAACCGGACTTATTGACGATCCATATCGATGAAGAATGGAAAGCGCGTATCGCTGCCGAGATTCCGGAACTTCCGGATGCCCGGAAAAAACGCTATGTCGAAGAATTTGGCTTACCGGAATATGATGCAGCCGTTTTAACGGTAACGAAAGAAAGTGCTGATTTCTTTGAAGCGACAGTCGCTTCAGGCGCGGATGCAAAACTGGCATCTAACTGGATCATGGGCGAGGTTTCCGCTTTCTTGAATGCAGAAGGTAAAGAGCTGCATGATGTCAAATTGACTGCTGAATCGTTGGCTGGAATGATCAAGCTTATTGAAGATGGCACAATTTCTTCTAAAATCGCTAAAAAAGTTTTCAAAGAATTGATTGAAAACGGCGGGGATGCAGAAACGATCGTCAAGGAGAAGGGACTAGTCCAAATTTCCGATGAAGGCGCATTGCGTACAGCCGTTGAAGAAGCATTGAATAATAACCCGCAATCAATTGAAGATTTTAAGGCCGGTAAACAAAAAGCAATCGGCTTCCTTGTCGGGCAGATCATGAAAGCAACAAAAGGACAAGCCAATCCACAGCTTGTTAATAAAATTTTGGTGGAAGAAATCAATAAACGTTAATATTGACCGTATCACTTTTAAAGTGGTACGGTTTTCTCTTGATTAAGTGTGAAAAAGCCGGAAATATTTTTGATTTTTTTTGAGTTATCTGTAGGGGTAACTCCTTTTTGTGCGTCTATTACATGAATGACTAAAAGGAAAGGAGGAAGAGAAGTGTCGGATGAGTTAGTTGAGAAGGTAAGGGCTGGGAATGATCATGCATTCCGAATGTTGATTGAAACATATAAACAGACGATTTATAGGACCGTCTATTCCGTCTTGCGGAATCAAAAGGATGCAGAAGATGTTACCCAGGAAGTCTTTATCAAAATCTACACCTCTCTTCCTCAATATAAGAACCAAGGTTTCAAAACCTGGATTACCCGAATTGCGGTCAATCATGCAATCGATCTAAAGAGAAAGAGGGAACGCCAAAAGGAAGAATTACAGGACGAACATTCATCGGAAGTTAATTTGGGCTTAACTGATGATGTCGAGGCCGTATTCTTTCGGAATGAAAGGCGAAAGCAAGTATTACGGAAGCTGAATGACCTTCCAGAGGGATATCGGGAAGTTGTATATAGCTATTACATAAAGGAAAAGACATTCAAGCAAATTGCAGAGGAACAGCATATTCAAGTGAAATCTGTCGAGGTAAAGCTATATCGGGCAAGAAATTGGATGAGAAAACATTGGAAAGAGGAGGATTTTTCATGAATCATGTTCCTGAAGCAGAATGGGTTGCATATTTGGCAGATGAAATACCAGAGGCTCTAAAAATTGAATATGAAAATCATCTATACTCCTGTGACAAGTGTTTGTCCGCCTATATGGAAGCGATGGAAAAAGAAGAAAACAGTCTGGACATCGAAGGATTTGATATTGCAGGTCCGGTCATGGACTCGATTAGCCGATTGAAAGAAGGTTCTGGTGAAGAGGCTAAGCAACACCGAAAAGAAAAATCGCTTCGGACGATTACAAGACATTACCTTATTGCGGCCGGGTTTACGATTTTATTGATGGCAGGCGGAGTATTTCAATCATTGACGGAGTACGTGGATTCTGTGGAATCAAGCAGCGGAAAGGAAACGCAGTCCTTAACCGATGGGCTTATTGATAAAACATTTAATTGGATGGACACAATCGAGAAGAAAAATAAGGAGGGGTTTAGAAATGAATAAAAGTCCGGTATTAGCTTTTTTATTATCGTTTCTGCCAGGTTTCGGACATTTTTACCTAGGAAGGAAATATAAAGGGTTATTTTATTTTCTTGCCACGGCTGGATTGGGGCTTGGAGGTCTATTTCTTTCGTTGATCAGTCAATCGGATGCGTTTCTGGCTTTTTCCGTTATTGGAATGGTGTTTTATTTCATCAGTATATTTGATTTGGTGGTCACCTCACTGAGGAATCCTAAAAGTGAAGAGAATGTAGGGGCCGATCAGCCGGAGGCGGAAAGATTTTATGTAATCATCCTTTCATTCGTTCCAGGATTAGGGCATTTTCAGCTGGGTCTCATGAATCGGGGACTCATTTTTCTCATCGGCTTTTTAGGCCTTGGCATCATGGTGGTATTCATCAGTGTGATGACACAAATGGAAGGTCTGTTAATATTCATGGCATTATTGCCTGTTATCTGGATTTACAGCTTTTTTGATTCTGTTCAACAGCTGAATAAAAAGCAAAGAGGTGAGGAGCTTATCGATCGGACCGTTTTGGAAGATTTCGAGGAGAGAAGGGAATCCGGGAAGAAGAGTAAATCGGTTGCGACTTTATTCGCCATTTTTCCTGGTGCAGGTCACTTATATCTGGGGCTGCAAAAACGTGGGATTCAATTGATGGCAGGCTTTTTATTCGCCATTTACATACTGGATTTACTCCGGTTAGGTTTCTTCTTTTTCCTTATCCCGATTATCTGGTTTTATAGTTTTTTTGATGGATTGCAAAAAGCCTCGAAAATGGAAGAGGGTCCAGTAGAAGATACGCCCATCATTTCGGGTATGGTCAATCACCAAAAATGGCTAGGATTGGGGTTGGTGGGAATTGGAATCTATTTCTTGGCCAGTAATATAATCGTCCCGGCCATTGCCCCTCATTTAGATGAATGGATTGGAAGCAACTTGGAGTATTGGTTTAGAGATTATTTTCAAAAAGGACTTGTATGCATCCTTCTCATAGGCGGGGGAATCAAATTGCTATCGGGAAGTAAAAAAGGGAGAGTCGAGGAGGAGACAAAATGAGAACATGGAGAGTCGGAACGATTTCAATGGGGATCTCCCTGGTTGGTTTGGGTTTGGTTTTACTCGTTTCTCAAATTGCGGATATGAATTTGACGACGATTCTGCTATCGTGGTGGCCGTTGCTGTTCATTATCTTGGGTGCAGAGATTCTCTTTTATATTTATTTTTCCAGAAAAGAAAGTTCTTTTGTAAAGTATGATATTCTTAGCATTCTTTTCGTGGGATTGCTTGGAACGACGGGAATAGTTTTAATTCTGCTTACATCCAGCGGATTGATGGATCAAGTTAGGGCTGCCGTTAATAGTGAAGAGAAAACGGTCAATTTGCCTGGTTTCAATCAAAAGGCAGGGGAGGGCATACATAGAGTTGTCCTGGACACTGGCTCATACCCATTGACAATTGAAAGTGGTAAGGACGAGGAAGTTTCCGTTTTTGGAACATATGGTGAGCGGGTACTGGAAGATGCTGATTCGTTGTTGAAAAAGGCGGAAGATTATTTACTTGTTGAGAGAAATGGTGATACTCTTTATATTAGCTTCAAGGATTTACCGAGTCAAAATGGACTTTTAGACAGTGGTACAAGGAATCTTAAGGCAACCCTTATAATCCCTGCTGAGTTGGCAGTGGAGATAGACGGACAAAGTACCGATCTTGTCTTGAAGCCTAGAAAGCTCTTGAATGACTGGAGTGTGAAGGACAGCGGAAATCTAAGTGTAGTCCTTCAGGATAATAGTGATATAAAGATAGATGCCAGAGGGGTCGAGGAACTTGAAGGCCCTGAGAGTGGCTGGAAGATGACTGAAGTGAAAAAAGGAACAAGTGATGAAGGCATTGTAAAAAAGAATGGGATATTCAATACTGGTGATGGGAAACATACTTTAACGGTTACCGATACATTTAACGTGAATGTTCAATATCCATGATTGAAATCATTTACTAGAATAAAATTGTAAAAAGCATTATAATTTTCCCTGATAAGATTTCTAGTAAAATGTAAAAGATATGGACCGAAATACGGTCCTCTTTTTTTCGAATATTGCTTTTCATGTAACGAAGGATTAAGATGTAAATTATGGAATCAATATGTATAAGGATGATGGGAAATGAAAAGAGCAAGGTTGATTTACAACCCGACTTCGGGCCGGGAAGCCATTAAGAAGAGCCTGCCAGGTGTGCTAGCAAAACTTGAAGAAGCTGGTTATGAAGCTTCTGCACATGCGACGACCGGTGCCGGGGATGCGACGAAAGCGGCTAAGATAGCGATTGAACGCGGCTATGATGTAGTTATTGCAGCAGGGGGCGACGGTACGATTTATGAGGTTGTTAATGGACTGGCCACTGCAGAGAAACGTCCGAAACTAGGAATCATTCCGACGGGAACGACCAATGATTTCGCCCGGGCGCTGCATTTACCGAAGTCGATCGAAGGGGCGGCCGAAATTATTGCAAGTGGGCATACGATGCCGGTCGATATCGGGAAAATGAATGATAAGTATTTCATCAATATTGCTGGCGGGGGCAGATTGACCGAATTGACCTACGACGTGCCGATCAAGCTGAAAACCATGCTTGGTCAGCTAGCGTACTATATTAAAGGAATTGAAATGCTTCCTTCAATTAAGCCGACGGAAGTTTCTATTGAATATGATGGAAAGCTTTTTGAAGGAGAGATCATGCTTTTCTTGGTGGCTAACACGAATTCGGTCGGCGGCTTCGAGAAACTGGCCCCTGACGCCTCTTTGAATGATGGGATGTTCACGTTGCTTATTTTGAAAAAGGCAAACCTCGCTGATATTGTCCGTGTCGCAACATTGGCAATGCGCGGTGAACATATCCATGATAAAAACGTCATTTATGAAAAAGCCAATCGAATTAAAGTACATGCCAAAAAGGACATGATGCTTAACTTGGATGGGGAATTTGGCGGGATGGCCCCAGCTGAATTCGTAAATCAGTACCGCCATTTTGATGTATTTATCCCGCAAGGAATACTGCCGGACGATCCGGCAAATAAATAGGTTGAAGAGGCCACTGAATCTGGTGGCCTTTTCAGTTTAATGAAGCAAGGAGAATTACAAACATGTATATCAGGAAAGCGACACCGGAGGATGCGGAAAAGGCAGCCGTATTGACCCGGTTAGCGATTAAGGAAATTGCAGAGGTTTTGACAGGTGAAACGGAAGAAGAAAGGATACTTTCCGTTCTTGCCGATTTGTTCAGGAAAAGTGGGAATCGGGTCAGCTATGAAAATACGCTTGTCAGTGAACATGATGGACAAGTATCTGGATTGATCATTGCTTACCATGGCAAGGATGCCGAAAGCTTGGATGAACCGATAGTGAATCAATTAAGGATGAAGATGAAAGACCCAAGCGTTACGCTCGATAAGGAAGCGGAAATGAGAGACTTTTATTTGGATACAGTATCCGTCGACCCGGGTTTTCAAGGAAAAGGTATTGGCAGTGCACTGATTCAATATGTTGAGGGATACGCTAAACATAAGGGATATCCAAGGGTTTCTTTAGTCGTTGAAAAGGAAAATGAAGCGGCGAATCGTCTCTATGGCAGATTGGGGTATGTGGAAATTAAAACCATTTTGATTAGCGGCCATGAATTTCGCTATATGGTAAAGGAAATAGAAGAACCTCCTGTTTAACAGGGGGTCCTTTTTACTCATTTGAAATTTGGCACTGTATGCGATTACATTTGCTGTCCATTCATGGCGGCCCAATCAGCGTAAGCACCGGTGCCATTACAGCCGGGACAGTCGTGTATATCGGAAAAATGATATTCCGTAGGTACGAAGGAGCTGTATCCACGTCCGTAACAATCCGGACAGAGGCCTTTTTCCTCCATACTTGCACGATGTTTTTCTAACCTTGTAGCATTCCAGGCCGATATAGAGTTAAATAAACCCATTTCCTCACCTCATCTGTTTTTCCTTATTTTTCTTTTTTTAGTGAACTTTTATTCATGGAACTATGAAAAATCCGTAATTCCTTCCACTATATTTTTATGAAAACCAAGGTAAATTGGTGAGTGGTTTTGTGACAAGGCCTCTATTGTGGTAAAATACAGGCTAGCATAAAAAAGAAAAGAGAAGATGATATGAAAAAAACAGCACCAGTTGCTAAAAATGATATTATAGAGGTTTTATTTGAAGATTTAACACATGAAGGGGCTGGCGTCGCTAAAGTCGATGGCTACCCGATCTTTGTTCAGAGCGCCCTTCCAGGTGAAAAAGCAAAAATTAAAGTGATGAAAGCTAATAAGGGTTATGGCTTCGGCCGCTTGATGGAGATTATCGAAAACAGTCCTTACCGTGTTGAGGTCACGACCGAAGATTACCCTAAATACGGTGGTTGTCAGCTTCAGCATATGAGCTATGAAGGACAGTTGGAATTCAAGGAAAAGCAAGTGCGTGAAGTGATGACACGCATCGGGAAACTTGAGGATGTGAAGGTTCACCCAATCATCGGGATGGAGAATCCAACCCATTATCGCAATAAAGCGCAAGTGCCTGTTGGTGAAAAGGATGGCAAGCTAATAGCAGGGTTCTTCAAACCGCGGACACATGAAATCGTTGAAACGAAAGAAAGCATTATCCAAAATGAAGTGATCAATGAAGCCGTTCAAGTTGTTAAAGAGATTTTCAGTAAACTTGGTATCCCTGCTTATAATGAAGAGGCACATAAAGGTGTTTTGCGGCACATCATGGCCCGTTATGGCAAGCAAACAGGCGAATTAATGATTGTTCTTGTTACAAGAACGAAAAGTATCCCTTTCATCGAAACCATCGTGAAGGAAATCGTTGAACGTCTTCCACAAGTGAAATCCATTGTACAAAACGTGAATTCCAAGAAAACGAATGTTATCTTGGGCGATAAAATGACTGTACTATGGGGCGACGAAGTGATCCATGATATGATCGGTGATGTGAAATTTGCGATTTCAGCAAAATCCTTCTACCAAATCAATCCAGACCAAACGAAAGTCCTTTATGATAAAGCTCTTGAATATGCAGGACTGACCGGTGAAGAAACGGTGATAGATGCTTATTGCGGCATTGGAACCATCTCTTTATTTGTAGCTAAAAAGGCGAAAAAAGTGATCGGTGTCGAAGTGGTCGAAGATGCGATTGAAGACGCACGCCGCAACGCTGAATTGAATGAAATCTCAAATGCAGAATTCATGGTCGGCGACGCAGGTAACGTTATTGCTGAATGGTATCAAAAGGGCAACACTGCGGATGTCATCGTTGTGGATCCGCCTCGCAAAGGTTGTGAAGAATCCCTTCTGAATACGATCATCGAGATGAAACCTAAAAAAGTCGTATACGTATCATGCAACCCAGGCACTTTAGCGCGTGATCTTCATATATTGGAAGAAGGCGGATATAAAGCAGTTGATATCCAGCCTGTCGATATGTTCCCAATGACGACACATGTTGAAAATGTAGTGTTATTAGAGTTGAAATGATTGAGTGTGGGCCCGGTCTAATTGACTGGGCCTACAGTTTTTTTATGGCTTGTACAATTTGGACGTTGATTTCCGTTCAAGGCACTCGCTTTCCGCGGGTCTCCCTAGACTCGCTTTTCCCTACAAACTGTGGTCCCGGTCTAAATGACCGGGACCTTTTTACCGTAATTAGTTTGAAGGGAAGGGAGGGAGATTTTTTTTTTGCATGTTTATTCTTGACGCTTTGACTTGGACATATAGTAAGAAATATATGAATTGGGAGGCAAGGTGATTTTATTAATTTTCAAAAAGCGGTGGCTGTAATCGTTGGTAGCTTTTTGGTGGGCATTGGAATCAATGGTTTTTTAGTTCCCCATCATTTAATAGATGGCGGCGTTATTGGGATTGCACTTATCCTTCATTATTTCTTTGGTTTTCAAACGGGGCTATCCATGTTGATCCTTAGTATTCCAATATTTTTATATGCCTGGTACTATGAACGGTCTTTTTTCTATAGCAGCGTTCACGGATTGCTTTTGACATCCCTTTTTATGGATTGGCTTAATCCATTGAAAAAGGTCTTTTCCATTTCGATACTTACAAGCTCTTTGATTGGCGGTGCCATCATAGGGATGGGCATAGGACTCATGCTTCGATATGAGACAAGCAGCGGGGGAACGGATATGTTAGCTAAAATCATCTCAAAATCTACCTCCATGGATATTGCTTTGGCGATTATCGTCATAGATACACTAATCATTTCAGCTGCAGCATTCACCTTAGGTATCGAAATATTTCTTTTTTCATGTGTGACGATCGTCATCATTGGACTGATCACTTCGCTTATGAAAGTGAGGAAATGAAAAATATAATCAGTTCCTTAAGATATGGGC
Source organism: Peribacillus phoenicis (assembly GCF_047238085.1). NCBI lineage: Bacteria > Bacillati > Bacillota > Bacilli > Caryophanales > Bacillaceae > Peribacillus > Peribacillus phoenicis. Next base: position 47,984 of record NZ_JBDFMF010000001.1, read on the forward strand.
TACGTCATCTATTGCCCTTTGCAGCTTTTCGCTATTTTTGCTAAACATCTCTTTAGCTTCCTTTGATTCAGTTCCAAGGGCAAACAACTCTAAGTCCGCTTTGCATTTTTTCAAGGTCGCGAGCAAAAGAGGTTTTTCTTGAGGGGAAGGAACTTTAAGCTTATCATCATAAAGGTCCACAGTTAATTCTCCGTTAGAATTAGCTTGACCAAGAAACACATTTTCTAGGAGTACACCCAACTTATCCAGTTCAGTATGAAGCCAATTTCGGTTCAGACCAATCGTGGAAAGTGGTTCATCAAGTATGCTGCCGTCCATAATGATGGTTTGTGGCTCCTTTACTGCAGCTACAGACAAGTTAAGGTCCTTGGCTGTTATAGGTTGATTATGCTTCTTTAACATGACTGAAAAATCCCCGTTGGCTTCCAATAAGGCAAACTCAACTTCAGAAATATCGAAGACATCCTTCTTCCGGAGCAATCCTAACAATTCATCGATGGTATATTTCTCTTTTTTTAAATTATCTTCCATGACTTTCCCATCTTTGATGAATACCGTTGCTTTTCCTTCAATAAGGTCACGAAAAGTTTTACTTTTTAAGGATATTAATCCTGCAATGAAGGGTGCTATGGCAAAAACGAGAATGGACAGTACGCCATGTATAATATTGCCTTCCACTTTTGTAGCTAATTCTGCCCCAACATTACCAATGGTTATGCCCGTTACATATTCAAAAAAGGAAAGCTGGGACAATTGTTTTTTTCCTAACACTTTAGTGATCAAAAAAAGAACAATTAAAAAGAATAATGAACGTAAAACAATTTCTATCCAATCCGGCATTACCAAACACCCCCTGATTGATCATGGTTATTAAAAACCTTTATATTGCGGTTCTTCCCTTTCTAACTCGCCTACGCGCTTCTGTACATCCTTAATAACTTCATTCACCACCAGCATCGTTTCATGCAAGATGCGTTTAGATTCATCATCTTGTGTCCGTAGTGCTAAGCTGGATAAACCTGCTTCAACTCCTTTTAGGCTAGAGACACATTGTTTGACATTGGAAGCTATCGTCATGCAGCATCCTCCTAATCTTTAGGTCTATGGGTCGGAACACTCCAGGCTGTTATCCAGGCACTGGTTACTTCAAACATGCGAGCGACAACAGCCGAACAATCCATTCTTTTCCGCATCCGCTAACGCTTCCGAAACAATCTCCGCAGCCAAGAATGTTCATCCAGTATGAGCAGGCGTCTGGTTGAATACTTCAAACATTATCTGTCCCGTGACACAAGTAAATCATGGTTGTGGTTCACTCATATTCAATCGATACGGCATGGGCAATGCATGGTATCGTCTCACTTTGTTGAAAGGAAAGGGGAGATAATAGAGCACCTGTAGCCACGACGAGCAATCGCTTTAGTTCTCCCTTTTTCATGCGATTTAATAAGTGGCCATAAACGACCGTTGCGGAACATCCAGGGCCGCTTGCCCCGGCCAGGACCGGTTGACCATCCCTGTATATCATTAAACCGCAATCTTTATATTGCGCTTCTTTAATCGGCGTGCCGTGTTTATTAAATAATTCCAAAGAAACTTCATGTCCAATCTTTCCTAAATCCCCGGTCACTATTAAATCATAATAAGATGGATCGAGGTTTCTTTCTCTTAAATGGGCTTCAATCGTATCAACGGCGGCAGGGGCCATGGCACCTCCCATATTGAAAGGGTCAGTGAGGCCCATGTCGATGACACGGCCTATCGTAGCCGAAGTGACCCTTGGGCCTTCCCCGTCGCTGCTTAATAAAGCCACTCCGGCTCCCGTAACGGTCCATTGGGCTGTTGGAGGTTTTTGCCCCCCGTATTCAGTTGGGTAGCGGAATTGTTTTTCTACTGCGGCGTTATGACTTGATGCTCCTGTCAATAAGTACTCTGCTCCTTTGGTATTGACAAGGTAAGCACCAAGCGCCAATCCCTCCATGGAGGTGGAGCAGGCGCCAAATAAGCCGAGATAAGGTGTTCCCAGTGTTCGGCAGGCAAAACTAGTAGGCGTTATTTGATTGATAAGGTCACCTCCAAGGAAAAATTGAATCTGTTCCTTCTGAAGACCAGCCTTTTCGATTGCTTTTGTGCTCGCTTCTTCCAATAAGACTTTATGTGCCTTTTCATAGGTATCTTGATTTATCCATAAATCGGAATGGAGAAGATCGAAATCATCCGCAAGCATACCGTCTGCTTCAAATGGACCGCCGACAGTTCCTGTGGAGACGATGACAGGCTTTTGTTCAAACACCCATGTGCGATGCCCCGTAAGCATTATAAACCACCCCAATGTATGAGTATTGTTAGTGCTAAGGTAAAACCAAGTAATAACATAAATGCTTCTGCCAGTTTGACTATATTGGTGCCATTCCCTTACGGATATAGCTGCATTACCGCCAATTCAATACACCACAAGTCCGGTAAGGACGGAAAAACGCTTGATACAGAAAAGAAATGAATGGATATAAAAAAGGCTGGTTGCCTTAACCAACCTTTTTTATATGAATGATTATTGTTTATATTGAGGTTCCTCGTTTTGTATCTCTTCTATGCGAGGAGTGATGCTGTCCACAATCGTTTGTGTTTGTTGGGCAGCTTGCTGGTATAGTTGTTTGGCTTGCTCGTTATCTGTTGAAAGGGCGAAGGTTTCAAAGCTCGCTTGAGCGCTTTTCAGCCCGGCTAAAGTTGTTTTGACATCATTTATTACCGTCATATATGAACCTCCCTAGTTTGTAACTGCTTTATTAGAGTAAGGAAAAAATGATTAAATATACCTTCCAAAATTTCTCTAGGAAATGAAGTGTAATTTCATTATAAAACTTAGTTCTTCAATCTCATTCCATTAATCAAACGTTTGATTAATGAAGGGGAACAGGCAGAAGTGTTATTAATATTATCCGCGCCTTTTAGTTAAGCAAATCGGTTTTATTGTTTAATTATTGACTGAATTCAGAATTATTAATATAATGAGAAAACATAACGTGATTACGTGAGGTGATATGACATTTATATTCGTGATGATTTATATAGTAGGGTTGTTTTTGAAATTTCATCTGAAGAAGTTGTAAAAGGACTGCTATTCCACAAAAGCAAACAAGAGTCGGAAATTGAATCGATCAAAGGTAAAATTCATAAATATGAGCAAAAACGGAGAGCTGAGGAAGCTTGGTATCAATCCCTATCACCATTTAAACGTTTTTTTACAGGGCGTGCCCCAAGTCATCACCAGGCAGTTGAGCATTTGGTGAATGTTAAAGATAGATATAAACAAATCGAGAAAATAAAACAGAAGGTCGCTTTTTTAAATGAGATGATCGGTTTACTTGAAGCTGAACCGGAAAAACGGGAAATGAATTTACCATCAGACATCATTAAAGAAATAATGGCCTGGCAGAAAGCGGAGGGAACGCCAAGATGACTCTAGAAACGTTAAACGCTGGCTTGGATACGATTTGGGTGGTTCTGACAGCAGCCATGATTCTATTGATGGAGGGCGGTTTTGCTTTACTGGAGGCAGGGTTCGTCCGTACGAAGAATAATGTGAACATCATCATGAAGGTTTTTGCCGATATTACGATTGGAACGCTTTGCTATTTCGTCGTTGGTTTTGGCTTAATGTATGGAGCGGATGTATTTGGTATTATTGGAGCAAGCGGCTTTCTGCTGAAAGGTGATTTGTCGCATATCGACCTTACGATTTCCATCGATGCATTTTGGTTATTTCAAGGGGCATTCGTCATCGCCGTCATTTCCATCGTTTCGGGAGCCGTTGCAGAAAGGATCAATTTTCGGGCGTATCTTATTTTTGTCGTAATGATGACGGCATTCATCTATCCGATTGCCGGTCACTGGGTATGGGGTGGTGGCTGGTTAAGCGGGTTGGGCATGCAGGACTTCGCAGGGTCTGCGGTCATTCATGCACTAGGCGGTTTTTCTGCACTTGCGGCTGCCATTGTTATTGGGCCGAGAGCAGGAAAATTCACTTCACGGGGGACTAGCTCCATTTCACTGCCGAGCAATCTCCCACTGGCATCAGTTGGGGCATTTCTTTTATGGTTTGGCTGGTTTGGGTTTAATGCAGGAAGCACCTTGCAAGCTACTGATGGACGCATTGGCCATATTGCCATTGTCACGATGCTCTCAGCTGCATCAGGGGGAGCGGCGACCTTGCTTTATACACTTTTTAGATATGGACGTTCGGATGCACCTTCCGTCATCAATGGCTCACTTGCAGGTCTTGTCGGGATTACGGCTGGCTGTGCATTCGTTAGTGATCTGGCGGCATTGTTGATTGGTGCAGTTTCTGGAATGTTGATGTTAGCTGCGACGAATTGGCTGGAAGCCCGAAAAATCGATGATCCGGTTGGTGCCTTTCCTGTTCATGCGGCATCAGGGATGTGGGGTACGATTGCGGTAGGGCTTTTCTCCACTGAAAACGGATTGTTCGCCGGTGGGGGATGGCATTTGCTCGGAGTTCAAACATTAGGATTAGCGGTGTTATGTATGTGGGGCTTTTCATTGACATGGCTCGTTTTTAAAATTATAAATGTTTGGCTGCCTATTAGATCCACTGAAGAAGAAGAAGAACTCGGATTGGATATCAGTTATCATGGCATCATGGCCACACACACCTCGCCGGAGTTCATCAAGGTAGAGGACTACTATAAGCAGGATGAAGAATTGACAAGGTAATGACTATAATACAAGATAGAATCCAGATAAGTAAGAGGTGAATTTTAAATGGGTGCATGCAATCTTAATCATTCGCAGCAAGATGTCAGGCTGAAATTTGAGAGTCAAAAGACATTTTTACCAAGCGAAATAAGTCAAACATTAGATCGATATCTGGAAAAAGGGAATTCGCAGGAAACATTGAATGAACTTTTTCATCTATTGAAGAAGTATGACTTGTCTCCCCAGGAGGAACAGGAATCAAGAAACGAAAAGTTGAAACGGATAATGTTGTAAACGGGAAAGAACGGGAGTGCAAGGATGACTTCCGTTCTTTTTTTGTTTAAAACGATTTAAGGGATTGGGACCGGGAATCTGACTCCTATTTAATTTTTATTCAGTGCCATTTTTAAAGAAGATAGCAGGAATCATATTTAAGGCAGCGAAAACATGATTGTAAACGAAAAGTTGTTCTTTTAAGAGTTTAAGTAACGCGGACAAGGGTTTAGCGGACCTTTAAAGATTTAATCAATCGTTTGATTAAATCTCATGAACTGACTACCACCTTCAATAAAAGCATGGAAAAAATAAAAAAGCGGGAGCCCATAATGAGCTCCTGCTATCTTTAAAAACCATCATCTGTAGCGGTGAAGGGGATGTTTAGGTTTCTTTCCACTGCCCGAAGTCTTTGATTCAGCCTGTTTAACCTATTCGTATGTCGCTGGTCTGCTTGACTTAGCCGGGAGATTTCCTGGTTAATGCGGTTCACTTCCCGGTTTATCCGCGTGATTTCTTGGTTTTGCCGATTGAGTTCCCTCGTTTGACGCTCATTTTGACGCTCAAGTTCCCGGATTCTTCTTTCAAGTTGTTGAGGCTGCCTTTCAATATCGAATTGCTCAGGCACCTGGCTATATGGATTTTCTTGTACCTGCTGAAAGTTCCAATCTTGCTGTGGCATATAATCAAATCGTTCAGGCTGTTGGAAATATGGGTTAAAATTAGGCTCAAAGTACTGAAGATTTCCATTTTGTTGTGGATAAGGATAAAATCCGTATGAATTCATGGTCAACTCTCCTTTTTAAAATCAGGATGGATACCTTATAACTTATGTCAGTTCCGGTGAAGTGACTAGGCGTTAGCCCATATGAATGGGAAGAAGAGGTAATTAACAGAAAAAATTTCAATAAATTTGCAGAAACCATCCGGTTCCTATATCGTTTAGGATAGGAGAAATTCTTTTATCCATCTTGAAACCAATTCCAAGGATAATCCGTATATAAAGAAAAGAGTGTAAGTCAGGAGTGTAATGATAATGAATCGATTTCTTGCTGATTTTGTTCCGATATTGATTGCATTTCCAATGGTTTTGCCGGTTTGGATGATTAGCTATTTTGCATTGAATCAACCGTTTGCCCTGTCCGTTGTCATATCTTTAGCAGGAGGGGTACTTGCATACTGGCTAAGTTCCGTTTATTTTTCATCAAGATACCTCAAAAAACATGAATTGACGAGAAAAGAATATCAATATATAAAGAAAAATTTAACTGAAGCAAAACCGAAGATATGGCGGGTGCAAAAAGCACTAATCTCTGTCAGGCATATCTCTTCTTTCAAACAGAGGAAAGATATGATTAAAATGATCAGGAAAATATATAGTCTGACGAAAAAAGAACCGAAGCGGTTTTACCAGGCGGAACAATTTTATTACTCTCATCTGGATTCCGCCATGGAGCTTGCGGAGAAATATGTTTTTTTAGCACAGCAGCCAAAAAAGAATAGGGAACTCGAACTCTCCTTAACGGAGACTCGTAAAACCTTAAAGGAGCTCACTAATACGATAGAAAAGGATTTATATAAAGTGATTGCCGATGATATCGATAACCTTAACTTCGAATTGGATGTTGCTAAGCAGTCCATTAAAACGAGAAAAGAGTCACAAGTAATTGATGAAAGCAGGAGGTTAAAATGAATAACAATGATCCAAACCTGTTGAATAAAACGAATAATGCCAGTTTGATCGATGACCTTTTAGCCAATCCATTTGATGGGGTGCAGGAGCTTGAGAAAGTATCTTCCCAGGAAGCGAAACCGGTTAAACTGATTGATGTCATTCCTGAAGAGAACAGGGCAAAGGCTTATCAGCTTGCCGAACAAATCGACCCAACGAATCATCAGGCGATGATATCCTATGGTACACCCGCCCAATCAAAGCTCCTGACCTTTTCTAATTCGATGCTTGAGCATGTCCAGAAAAAAGATGTGGGTGAAGTTGGCAACATTATCAATGATTTAATGAAAAAGTTAAACGAGCTGAGCCCGGATGAGTTAAAACCGGATAAGCCCTCATTTTTTGCGCGTATGTTCGGGAAGCTCTCGGGATCTGTACAGGAGGTGCTATCCAAGTATCAAAAAACAGGGGCCCAAATTGACCGAATCAGCGTAAAACTCGATCGGAGCAAGAATATCCTGTTATCGGATATCGTAATCCTTGAAAAGCTATATGAAACGAATAAGGAATATTTCCAGGCATTGAATGTATATATTGCAGCTGGGGAAATCAAACTCGAAGAAATTCATGAGAAAACGATTCCGGAGCTAAGGAAGTCCGCTGAATCAAGCAATGATCAAATGAAGTTTCAGGAAGTCAATGATATGCTGCAATTTGCTGAACGGTTGGATAAAAGGCTTCATGATTTGAAATTGAGTCGTGAAATCACGATTCAAAGCGCACCGCAAATCAGGCTGATCCAAAACACGAATCAGGCACTAGTCGAGAAAATCCAATCTTCGATCATGACAGCGATTCCGCTTTGGAAAAATCAGGTTGCGATTGCATTGACCCTAATCAGGCAAAGGCATGCTGTAGAAGCACAAAAACAGGTTTCCAAGACTACAAATGACTTGTTATTGAAGAACTCCGAGATGCTGAAAACGAATACCATTGAAACTGCAAAAGAAAATGAGCGCGGACTTGTCGATATTGAAACATTAAAGAAAACTCAAGCTAACTTGATATCCACGCTTGAGGAGACCATGCGGATTCAAGAAGAAGGAAGGCATAAACGCCGGCAAGCCGAACAGGAATTGGCATCAATGGAAAATGAACTGAAACAGAAACTATTAGAGATAAAGGGATAAGGGGAGATAACATGGAAACTATCGAAGCTATAAAAACGAGAAGAAGCATTGGAATCGTTAAGCAAGATCCGGTACCTAAGGAAATGATTGAGCAAATCATTGAAGCTGGAACGTATGCACCAAATCATCATCGAACGGAGCCTTGGCGTTTTTTTGTATTGACTGGAGAAGGAAGAAATAAACTTGGCCAGGTATTCGAAGAAATCACAAGAATGGAAAATGCTGATGATACCCCTGAAATTTTAATCAGCAAGCTCGAACGGCAAAAAAAGAATCCATTAAGGGCTCCAGTCATCATCGCGGTGGGCATAGAGCCTAGTGATAAGAATAATGTCCTTGTGGCAGAAGAATATGCGGCAGTGAACAGTGCCATCCAAAACATGCTACTTGCAGCACATTCTCTAGGTTTGGGAGCAGTATGGAGAACGGGGAAAATAACGTATCATGAAAAGGTCCGTGATTTTTTCAATTTATCCTCTAAGGGAGAGGTATTGGCTTTCATATACTTGGGTTATCCTGACATGGAGCCGAAACCTGCCAAGAGAACATCGATTGATGAATTGACCACATGGATCGGATGAAAGATTGAGAGGGCTGCATCAGTTTATAGATACTGATGCAGCTTTTTTTATTGCCTTCAATAAGGCTTCCTTAAATCTGCATTTAATGAAAGCGATTTGGCTTTGTCAGGCTTCGTTTCAAGTGACGATTGATGAATTAGGTTGTACAATACATAGGAAGAATAAATTTTTGATGAATTAGGATGTGTCTATAGATGAGAACGATTGATCCATTTGAGATACTCGATGGAAAAGCGATAAAATATTTAGATGTATTTGGCGTTGAGGATGGCATTGCTTTAAAGAGTAAGTACGAAGATAAATCGTATTGGATATATGATTATTATTGCATGCATCAGACTTGTGATTGCCAGGAAGTATACCTTGAATTCGTTGAGGAGCTTAAAGGAAATAAACAGGCGGGACAGCATTTTGGAGTGAGGGTTTCTTTCGGGGATAATCAGTTTGTCCTGGAGGATTATAATATTTCCAAGCAAAAGGCGATGGATATCGCGGAAGATACGCTGAAGCACAGTAAAGATGTAATGGAGTTATTTAAACAGCGGTATCAGCAAATGAAGGAAAAAGGCACGCAAATTATCATGGAAAGTGCAAAGGCAGCTAAAATGCCGCATGTTCATGCAGAACCGATCATTGGCAGAAATGAACCTTGTCCATGCGGAAGCGGGAAAAAATACAAAAAATGCTGCGGTGCAGCTTAACATTTTGGAAGCTGACTCGATTCGGAGTCGCTTCTTTTTTAATTGGAAAAGCGCATGCTTGAAAAAAACTGAATAATGAATAAAAAAACGTGGTATTTATAGAACGCTTGTTCTATAATAAGAGTACCAGATAATAACACAAAAAGAAATAAAAACTAGTTATTTAGACGGAATTTTCCGAAAACTTCTTTTTTATTTTCATAAATCTGGTATATATAAGAGAGAAGAGTTTTTTGATCTCATCTCTTTCAACGGTAGACGGCAACCAGACGGGATGAAAATCCCCACACTGATGGCAGTTTAACTTATTGAACGAAGGAAGGGGTAATCAAATGACAAGAGAAAAAAGATTAATACCTTACAAAGTTCTTGAAGTAATGGAAACGGTGAAAGAGAAGATTCCTGAGGGTGTCGAACTTGTGAAAGCACCGGCGATTTGGGAAAAAAGCAGTTATGGTGAGGGCGTGGTAGTTGCCGTCATCGATACAGGCATTGACAAGGGACATCCAGACCTCAAGGAAAGAATCATTGGCGGGAAGGATTTTACCAATACCGGGGATTATCAAGATGATAACGGACATGGGACACATGTCAGCGGTACGGTTGTGGCTGCCATTAATAATGCTGGTGTAGTGGGAGTGGCTCCGAAAGCAAGCATATTAGCGTTAAAGGCCCTAAATGGTCAAGGACAAGGCGATATAGATTGGATTAATGGGGCTCTAGAGTATGCAATCAATTGGCGGGGACCTAATGAAGAAAAGGTTTCGGTCATTTCACTTTCACTTGGCGGACCTCCGGATGAGACTGAACACAAACTCATTCAAAAGGCCCTTCAGAACGATATCCTTGTTGTTTGTGCAGCTGGAAATAGCGGTGATGGGCGTCATGAAACGGATGAATTGGATTATCCAGGAGCATATCCCGAGGTAGTGGAAGTCGGAGCTGTGGATTTAAGCAGAAATTTAGCGGATTTTTCAAATACAAATGATGAAATTGACTTGGTGGCGCCAGGGGTTGATATTCTCTCTACGTATCCAGGAAATAAATATGCCAGGTTGAGCGGAACGTCAATGGCTACGCCTCATGTAAGCGGTGCAGCAGCTCTCTTGAAAGTGATTGCTGAAAAGGAATTTGAGCGCAATTTAACTGAAGCGGAATTATATGCACAGCTGGTGAAAAGTACGGAAGATCTGGGAATAAGCAAAAAAGCACAGGGAAATGGATTGCTTAATTTAACGATAACGGAACAAAGAGCTGAAAAATCAATTAAGATTACGATAGAATCAGAAAACCTTAAGTTACCGAGTAAATCGGTTGTCATGGAATATTAGAAAAGAAAAAGGTGCCTCAATAAATTGGGGCACCCTTCCATAATGATTATTTTTTAGTTTTCCTTAGAGCTGCTAAAAGCGCTACAATGGAAAGAATTAGTGATATGACAGCCAGGGTGATGATCAGCGTTTGGTTGCTATCACCTTCTGTTGTTGCTGACTCCTTTGAATTGTCAGTTGTCGTGGAATCATTAGTGTCAGCTTCATCTTTGTGACCATGGTCCGCAGGTTCTGCATCAGCCTTGGGCGCAACCGTAATTTCCGTTACAGAATGCGGTAGGTCTGAGCCTTCTTCACCGCTCCATTCAACAATTTCACCATCTTCGTAATATTGAAATGCATCCCAGGCAACATTCGTTTCTTCTTTAGGATTTTGTGCTACGAAAGAGAATTGCTGGAATTGTCCAGCTGCTATTCCTTCGTCAGTTGCTGCCCAAGTTACCGTTTTTACATGCCCATCTTTGTCACCTTCTGTCGTTACTTTCCATCCCGGTACAGGCTGATAGCTTTCAAAAGTAACTCCTTCAGGTACTTTTAAAGTCACCTTTGTAGTGGCAGTTTCTTTTTCGACGGGTACTTTAATTGTATAAGTTTCCCACGCCTCAGGTGCTGATGAACTAGGCTTGACTGTAACGTGAGCATACGCTGAACCGGAAAAAATGAATAGTGCAGCAAATGTAAAAATAAGAAGCTTTGAAATGTTTTTCATTGGTATTAATCCCTCCTGTTATGAATTTCCTATGAAAATTATAAAATCAGCATTGATTGAATCCAGGCTTTCAGTTAATCCGTGAACATGGATACTCCACTTTCCTGGCATGGTTAATAAAGACTTTGATGTAAATGTACCTGTGTTTTTCTCCTTCATCTGCAGCTTCATTTCACCATTTTGCGTATCCAATGGCTGCATTGTGATTGTAAGCTGCTCTATATCAGCAATTGGCTTGCCTTCATTGGAAAGGTTTACTTGAATCAGGTTATCCCCGACTTCATTGGGGGTCACCATTAATGTAACCTCATTATTTTCTTCAGTCAGTAACGTCTTTTCGATGGGCCCGGGAGATGACATGGCAGTTTGGACATTTGTCAGCAGAGCTGCAACGACAAGTATGACGATCCCTAAACCAAACTCGATTCCCACACTATAACCAAGTTTTTTCGTTTGCTTTCTCCCTCGGAGAAAATGAAGGCCTCCTAAAACGATCATGACTAACATGAGACCGATTTTCGCTAGTAACAATTGACCATATGTTGTGTTAAACAATGAATGGATAGTCGGTATATGCTGTAAACTGCTATATATCCCGCTGACAATCAGTATGATTACAAACAGAAATGACCATTTGGAAAACCTTGAAATGATCGACCAGTAAAACGTTCTCTTATCTTCTTGGACTGCCTGACGATTAGCTAGCCCAGGCAAAATCACCAATAAGGCCATAAGGCCACCGAGCCATAAAGCCATGGACAATAAATGAAGGAAATCCATCAAAACGGCCAGAACCTGATTAGGAACGGCTGCTGTATGTCCAGTTAAAGCCTTACAAATCATCAAGCAGGCAATTATGATGAAAGAAAGGTAAGGTAGTGATTTATTCAGGGTGTTCTCGAGCATGAAATAAATCACTAAAAATAGAAGCAGCAATATTAGAATTTCAATGATCCAGACCGATCCAAAGTTTGTAGCATTCAATACTTCTTTAATATAACTAACTTTAAATGCATCATTCCAACCTACGCCAGCATCAATCGTAACTTTTAAAGGCAGACTGCAGAAGATGGAAAATGCTAAACCTGCATATGAAAGCCAAAGGTATAGACGAGTTCTTCTGCTAGCTTCAAAAAGTCGAGAATCCTTCATTAACGATAATCTGAAAAAAAGGATTCCGGTTAGGGCAGCGAAGCATATGTATTGAAGACTTTGCAGGATTACATTGATGGAATTCGGAAAACTTGCACTCACTTCGGAATTTTCTTGGTCTGAAAGACCAGCTGAATCTCCGAATTGAAAGGGTATTGTTCCTTCGATGGGATGGCCATCACTCGAAACCACTCTCCATTTAATGTAGTAAATCCCTTCATCGATAGTGTCCTTCCACTTAGCTTCCAGTACTTTTTCACTTTGTTCCGAGATTGCACTGTCTTGGATTTGAATTTTGTCCCCATCTTGGCTGAATACCTCAAGCGAATGGAAGGCTGGTTGTATATTCTCACTGAATTGAATGCTGATTTTTTCAGGAAGAGCATCCATTGCTTCATTCGGGCTAGGATTAGAGCTTATTATTGTAGCATGACCAAAAGCCATTGCCGGGTTTAAAAGCAAAACGAACAGGCTGACTATCAGCCAAAAATATTTTTTCATCTTGGTGTGCCATCATCCTTTCATCAGATTATGTATGCTTATTATAAAAGGAAAATGTGAAAAAACAGTGAAAATAAATTAGTTATCTAAAGGCAGTTTAAGAGGTTCGCTAGAAAAGTGATAACAATAAGGTTAGATGACCTGCCTCCCTCCCTCCATTATAACCATAGTATTGGTTGGGGATTCCGCTTTGCACCAAAGCATTAATAGGTATCCTCCGAAAAATACATTAAGAAATAATTAAGGTTCCTTTGGTAACCTGGCCCTATCATGTTTGCAGGAATTATAGGAGGGATAGGCTTTGCTAAAGAAGGGGTTAAAAGAAAAAAGCGTTAAGGTGATCTTGGTTGGTTCTCTTGTGGGGATGGGGACATCCATTTATATGCCCGAGGCATGGGCGGCGGAAGGCGCGTCTGTCATTCAGGAAGAGGCACAAACGGTAAATAGTCTTTCAAAGCTAGAAATAGAAGGGATAGAACTGGATCAAAAATTTTCGGAAGATGTACACGATTATAGTTCGGCAGTGGGGAATGATGTGGAAAAGATCACATTGCTTGCAGCAAGCCCTAACGAGAATGCAGCCATATACGTGAATGGGGTAAAAATGACAGATGGTAAAGTGAAGGATTTAACTCTTCAAACAGGTCTGAATACATTTGAAATCACCGTCAGCGATGGGGAAAATGAAACGGTTGCCTATACTCTCAAGGTCGAAAAACTTGAAAGTGATGATAACCTTTTAACATCGATTGGATTATCAAAAGGCTCATTAACATTCGATTCTAAAGTGACAGCTTATAATGCTTCAGTTGAAAATGAAGTCCAGTCCGTTACGGTAACTCCGACATTGAGTGACAGTACCGCAATTGTAAAGGTGAATGGAAAGGATGCTACCAGTGCCGGTGTAAAGGTTAGCCTTCCAGTCGGTAAGACAACGGTGAAGATTGTCGTTACAGCAGAAAATGGAGATGAAAAAACCTATACGCTTACGATTACACGGGCTGCAGCCAAGGAAACCGAATCGAATGATGCTCCTAAAGAGAGCGAAGTGCAAAAGGAGCCATCAACAGAAACAAGTAAAGCTCAACCTTCCTCGGATAAGGGGAATAAATCATCTTTAACATCAGCAGAATCCTCGGATAAGGGGAGTAAATCACCTTTAACATCAGCGGAATCCTCCAATAATCTAAAACCAAGCAGTGGTGTCAGCCAAGTGCCGAAAGCACAGCAAATTGAAAGTAATTCAACACAAAAACTTAAAACGGATTCTATAGAGAAGGTAGCGTCAGCAGATTCTTTAGGCGAGGAAGGCAATAATGCACCAGTGTTGAACAATCTGACTGTATCAACCGGAGTATGGAACAAATCTTTTGAATCTAATGAGCATACCTATCATATCGAGGTCGATAATGATATTTCTTCAGTCGAAATGGATGCAGCGACAAATGCCAGCGGAGCAACGATTGAATATGACGGTGAGAGCAGTAAACAAGTGAAGATCAAGGATAAAGCGAAGACGGCCATTTCCGTTACCGTATCAAAGGATGGGGAGCGCCGGACTTACGTCCTTGTTTTCGAAAAGGATATGGAGGTGGAGATGGATGAGGAAGAAACCGTGGATGATGTCAAAACAAAAGAGGCGGAAGTTGAGGCAACACAAATGAGTACGGCTGGCAAGAAAGTGAGCGATACATCCAATGATACAGAAGGCCGGGTTAATGTGAAACAGCCTGTCGAGACTGTGTCATTCTTTGGGAATATAAAGGATTTCTTCACCTCCCTGTTTAAATAGGGTCGTTCTGAATCCTGCAAAAAAGGACAAGGTTTAGGCTTGTCCTCGGATTCATAATTTTATGGGCAACATGATTTGGACCTCGGTTCCATGGTTTAGTTCGCTGTTAAAGCGGACCTTTCCCCGATGCGCCTCGATGATTCGGCAACTGACTGTCAGTCCTAATCCGGTTCCTTTTTCTTTAGAAGAATAGAAAGGTTCTCCAAGATGCTTTATCCGGTTTTTTTCAATTCCGCTTCCATTATCTTTGATGGTGATGGAAAGGTTATTGTCCATGCGTTCGAAATCAATCCAAATGTGATCGGCGGATGCCTCCATTGAATTCTTGAGCATGTTTATGAAAACTTGTTTTAATTGGTTTCCCTCACATAATAGAAGCGGTATTTCGTTTTTAACAGATATTGATATTTGGGTGGGGTACGAGTCCGCCTCTGGTTTCAACAAGGTTTTGACATCATTCATCAGGTCGATGATTTGATGTTTGCTGAATGGAAGTTCCTGTGGTTTTGCCAGAACGAGTAACTCGCTTACAATAAGATTGATCCGGTCCAACTCACTTAACATGATTGTGTAGTATTGTTCATAGGGATGGTCGCTCTTTTTAAGCAGCTGGACGAAACCTTTTAAAGAAGTCAGCGGGTTTCGTACCTCGTGGGCCACACTTGCGGCAAGTTCGCCGACTATCGATAATTTTTCGGTTCTTCTTAAGCGTGCTTCGGTTTCCCGGATTTGAGTGACCTCTTTAGCATAAGTAATGATTCCGACTAAATCCTCGCCAACCATCATCGGGACAAACGTACAAGAAAGTAAGATGGACTTCCCGTACTTCGTCAGGAATTCTATATCTTTCCCTTTTTTGATCCCCTTATGGTTTTCCATGACATATTGGCAAGATGTACGGATCAATTCCGCGTCTTCTGCTGAGAAGTTCAAATTAATGAATGAGGCGCCATGTATTTCTTCCTGTTGAAAACCTGTTACCGTTTCAAATCTAGGATTCACGGTCGTGATCATTCCGTTTAAATCAAGCATCAGCATCGGATATGGGTTGTGTTCAAACAATGATTTATAGCGTTGTTCACTTTCGAATAATTGATTCTCCGCGACAACCCTTTCAGAAATATCCCTGCCAATGACGACTAAGCCTTTTCGTGAACCATCCTCATTGAACAGGGGAACTTTGATCGTATCAAATGTCTTGTGATTGCCATCGGGAAGAGGGATGATTTCCTCACACCGTGTGATTTCCCCTTTTACCCACGTTTCTTCATCGGAAACTTCACAGTAGATCAACGACTCTTTATAAAATTCCGAGTATTCTGCGAGCTCACTGTCTCTTTTTCCCTTATAATCTACATGCTCCAATTGAAATAATTGCAGCCCGAAAGTATTGGATTCAAGCCATCGGCCATCACCATCCTTGAAGTTAACGAAATCCACCATTGAATTGATGAGTGTACGCCGGCGTTGTTCCGCTTCTTTTAATCGTTTGAATTCTTCCCTTTTAGCTAAATAAAGATATAAGACCAAGCCTATTGATAAAAGGAAAACAAAGCCTTCCACTCTTTGAAGTTGAATAAAGACCTCTTTATTTTGGATATTTGTAGTTAAAAAATAGTCGAACACGACTAATGTAAGAATCCCGGATAGGATATATATTGCTAAGATGGAGCGTTTGGACATGGAGATTCTCCCTGATTTTAAGACATTTCAAAGGTAAAATTACATACACATTTTAACAAACTATCGAAAAAAAATATATGCAGAATCCTAAATAAAAAAACAGGGCCAATGTGGTCACCTGTTTTTTCTGAAGAAGGTAAGTTTCTTTTTCTTTTTTGCACGCTTATAGATAATGAAAAATAGTAAGAAGAGGAGTGCGAGTGCAGCTAGCGTATATTGGTTCATTTCAACAGATAGCAGTCCATAGGGAATCAGCGATAGGAAGAAAAAGTATATAAGGTTGCCAAGCCCCGTCGCTAATAAAAAATCCTTGAACGTGACAGTGCTGACTCCAGCTGCCAAGTTAATTAAGCTTGTTGGGATAAGCGGGAAAATCCTGCCTGTAAAAACGTACATGAAGCCATGCTCCACAACGGTTTCTTGCCATTTTTCGCCAACCTTCTTTAAGAGAAGCTCCTGAAACCAGTTTCTTGCTGCATAAAAAATGAATCCTGAGGCAACCACACTTGTAAACCAACTCCATAGATAGCCATATATGAATCCGAATATCGTGACATTGATAGTCAGGAGCAAAATTAAGGGGATGATTGTAAAAGAATTTTGTACAAACATCAATACGAATGTCACAATAAATGTAAGCAAAAGGTTTTCCTTCAATATGCTAATAACAGAATCTAGGTCACTTTTCCAAACTAATGTGAACAGCTCTGCATTAGAGTATATAAATATTGCAATTACAAGTAGACCGATTATGGTCAGGACTTTTTTCAAAGGGCCACCACCATTCTTACTAATAGTTTATCATTTTCGAGTTCATTGGTGAAAAAAAAGAGCTGCCGCATCATGCAGACAGCTCTTTTCCATTATAGTGGCTTAACGGCGCGAAGATTCCTTTTAAAGCCACTTTTCAAACTGAATTCTTTTGTTCATTCCATAAATGATTGGCGCTCCAATTAGGAGGACAACGAACTCACCGACAGCTGTAGTCATCCAGCTTAGCCAGAATGGCAAGCCAAAGGCAAGGTTCAGTTCAATTGCAATTAAAAACATTGTGAACGTGAAAAAGATAATCGTGGCGATCATCCGTCCTTTAATGCCTTTTATGAAACGAGATACATAAATGACAAGCAATAAGGCGAGCAGGGATTGCCCCACCCCAAAAATCAAATCATATGGTACCATCGGTGAAAAGAGCAGATTCGATATGAAGACTCCGCCAACGATACCGTAGATATACTTTTTATTGAATACAATCAGATGATTCAACATTTCCGGTACACGGAATTGGAACATCTCAAAAGCTATTGGTTTAAACACCAATGAGACCGCCACATACAAGGCAGCCAATAACCCGTTTATCACGAGTGTACGAACATTCATTTTACTCTCTCCCTAGTTTTTTATCGTGGGATGGTTACGAACCACGTGTAGGCGTTTACCCGATGTTTAATAGTATCTCATGTAAGCTTGTTTCGTCAATTTGTAAAGAATGGTTTTAATTTATTAGTTTCCAAGCAGGAGAAGTAGCACAATAGGATTTTGATTTATTGCAATGAAGGATGATATTATTTTAATATGTACGTCAAAGGAGTGAATATAAAATGTCGATCGAGAGTGTCAAAAGCCATTTTAAACAATGGAATCGGGAAGGCGACGTAAAGGAGTTCGAAACATCGAGTGCTACGGTGATTGAGGCAGCGGAAACCATCGGTGTTATCCCAGCGCGGATTGCTAAGACTCTTTCCTTTAAAGGGGAAGGTGAACCCGCAATTTTGGTAGTTGCCGCAGGGGACGCCAAAGTGGATAATAAGAAATTTCGTCAGACATTCGGTTTCAAGGCACGAATGCTTTCGCCTGAAGAAGTCCTTGCACAGACCGGTCATGCAATCGGAGGCGTTTGCCCGTTTGGTCTGGCAAACGATTTAGCTGTTTTTCTTGATGTATCGATGAAGCGCTTCGAGTCATTGTTCCCGGCTTGCGGCAGTGCGAACTCTGCAATAGAACTTACACTCGCTGAATTGTTTGAATATTCAGGTGCAAAGGATTGGGTGGATGTTTGTAAGGGTTGGGAAGAAAAGGAGAATGAGGAAACGGCGGTAGGCAATGCAGTTGATGGCATTTGATCAATGGGTGCCAAAAAATTAGATTAACATGATTGGGATTGAGTCCACTGCAGTGGACTTTATTTGTGGGGGCCGCATGCATTTCTATGATTAAAGCGGAAAACGGGCAGAAAGTGTTCCTGAGCGGAGGTTGAAAGATGTTAAATGGAAGCGAAAGAAAAAGCAATAGCAGCTATCTTAGTCTTAAAACTCTTTATGAAGAAAATATAACGGTTAAGAGCATTGCCCAGGAGCTTGAGTTTTGCCATAAAAATGATCTGGCTCTGGATATTCAGAAAGCATTGGAAAAAAAGAATTTTGATATATTGGCAGTCAAAGATCAAGGGGAAATCATCGGGTATATCGAAAGGGAAGAACTAGGTGAAGGAAGTATTTCTGAATATTTAAAAAGCTTTTCACCAAGGGAAATGGTTTCGGATTCAACCCCTTTGATCCAGCTTCTCCATATTTTCAAGAATAAAACAAGGGTGTTCGTATTAGAGAATAATTCAATTAAAATGTTGATTACCCATGCCGACCTTCAAAAGCCTCCGATCAGGATGCTGATATTCGGATATATTACCTTATTGGAAATGAGGATGAGTGATATCATCCTGGATAGATTCGGCGATGGCAGCTGGTATCCAATGATCAGCGAAGACCGTTTAGAAAAGGCAACCGAATTATATAGAAGGAGAATCGATAAAAATGAGGATATCAATATAATAGAGTGCCTGCAAATCAGTGATAAATTCGATATTATACATAAAGATAAAGAATTGAGGTGCTTCTTCCAAATCCCTTCGAAAAGTAAAGGGAAGAAGGATGCGAACGCCATCCGGAAATTACGGGATAAGATTTCCCATGCTAATGAACTGGGTCTGGACATGTCATGGATGGAAATCATCGAGGTTGTCGAGTCCTGCGGCCGACTGCTCGAAATCTCTGAATCCTATCCTTACGAAAAATAAGATCCGGCTAATCATGCTGGTTCTTTTTTAGCTCATCCAGACAGAAAAAAACTGCCCATATCAGGCAGTCTCCCCGAAAATTCAAAACTCCGGCAGTTGATCCAGGTTATTTTCCTTTATCCCATCGGGCTCACTCCGCAATATGTCACGTCCATATTTATGAAAGACGTCAACATTGGCCAGGTTGCCCGCCTTTGCTTCCGCAAGGGCTGTGGGGTAGTCGAGTTCGCGGCCGGAGTTCGTCTTGATGGCGATAATATTGTCCTCTTCATTTTTCCTTACGGCGATGATTTCTTCTTTTCCTGCTGAATCAGGTTGGTTTGCTTGCGGTGTTCCCTGCTGTTTATATGATTCATAGGCTTTTTCAAATTGGTCCATGTTTTGGACACCTCCTATTTATAGGGTGAGCCATTTTTTCTGCAATATACAAACCGGATTTCGTCCAACTTGAGCCGTTATTTCGTCCAAATGGGCCGATTTTTCGGCACTTTTTTTAAGTGAATGCTGTCTTCTTGGCCTGTTTGCAGTGGCATGGCACTTGCATCTTGTAAGTAGTAGCAAGAAATAATATCCACTGCATTAAGGGAGGAAAATGAATCATGAATGTAAAACAAGGGGCAAGCACTGTAAATGCAAAACAACAGGTCAAGACAATGAAAGCGGCGGTCGTCAATGAATTTAACCAAAAACTTGAGATTAAAGAAGTACCCATCCCGGAATTGGAATATGGTGAGATATTAGTGAAAATTAAAGCCTGTGGCGTGTGTCATACCGATCTACATGCGGTCCATGGTGATTGGCCGGTAAAACCCAAGCTTCCGCTAATCCCCGGACATGAGGGTGTGGGTATTATAGAAAAGGTGGCAGAAGGCGTAACTTCCTTGAAAGTGGGTGACCGTGTTGGGATCCCATGGCTTTATTCGGCATGTGGCGATTGTGAATATTGTCTGACTGGAAGGGAAACGCTTTGCTTGGATCAATTGAATGCAGGTTATTCCGTGGACGGCGGGTATGCGGAATATTGTAAAGCACCTGCCAAATATGTGGTGAAGGTTCCTGAAGGGCTTGACTTTGCGGAGGTATCACCGATTTTCTGTGCAGGTGTAACGACTTATAAGGCGCTTAAGGTATCAGAAGCAAAACCTGGTGATTGGGTAGCGATTTATGGAATTGGCGGATTGGGACATGTTGCCCTGCAATACGCAAAAGCGATGGGCTTTAATGTTATTGCTGTCGATATTCAAGATGATAAGCTTGATCTGGCAACGGAACTGGGGGCGGATTACACGGTTAATGGGCTTAAGACCGATCCTGTACAGGCCATAAAGGATAAGGTTGGCGGTGTGCAGGCATCCATTTCTGTGGCGGTTACGAAAAAAGCATTCGAACAGGCTTACAGTTCAGTCAAGAGGGGCGGTACACTTGTCGTAGTCGGATTGCCGAATGATGAACTTCCAATCCCGATTTTTGATACAGTGTTAAATGGGGTAACTGTAAAAGGGTCCATCGTTGGGACGAGAAAAGATCTACAGGAAGCTGTTCAATTTGCCGCTGATGGAAAAGTCAGAACGAATATTGAAACAAGAAGGCTTGATGAAATCAATGACGTGTTTTCCATGATGGAAAAGGGAGAAATCAACGGACGTATCGTATTGACGCTAGAATAGGAACAGAGGAGGAAGCCCTGGAACGGGGCATCCTCCTTTTTATTATGTCTGGCTCTTCTCATTTAATATATAGCGCAATTTCCTTATGGATATCTGCAAGCGTTTGGCAGCTTCATTCCGGTTGCCGTAGGTTTTTTGCAGTGCCTGCATGACGAGCTCCTTTCCAATTGTTGATTGAAGCTGTTTGATTTCCGTAAGGATTTCTTCAAGCATCAGTTCATCCTTCTCATTAAAGTCAGCCACCAGCCTTTTTCGCCACTCTTCAAGAAGGTTTTCAGTTGACTGAATCTCATTAGGTGACACAATTTTGTCAGGAGTGATCTGGCTGTTGGATAGTGAGATATCATTGGCGGTTATTACCGCCTTATTGTCTGCAAGAGTTAGCGTGCGCATGACCACATTAGAAAGTTCGCGTATGTTGCCTGGCCAGTTGTATTGCTGTAATTTTTCAATGGCTTCATTGGAAAAAGAAATATCCCCATGACCATTTCTCTCAACCAAGTGACCGACAAGCAACGGAATATCCTCTTTTCGGCTCCTTAATGGCGGGATATCCAGAGTCACGACGTTCAGTCGGTAAAATAGGTCTTCCCGAAATTTATTCTTGTCCACTGCCTGCTGCAGATTTTCATTGGAGGCCGCCACTAACCGGGCGTTCGTCCGTAATGTCCCGCTGCTGCCAACCCGCATGAATTCCCGTGTTTCCAAAACCCTAAGCAATTTGACTTGAATGGCGGGACTCGCATCCGCAATTTCATCAAGGAAAAGCGTCCCGTTCCCTGCAATTTCGAAAAAACCCTTTCGCAGCTGGGTCGCTCCTGTGAAAGCTCCCTTTTCATGACCGAATAATTCGCTTTCCAGCAGGGATTCAGAGATCGCTCCACAATTGATGCCGATAAAAGGTTCATGGTTCCGGGGACTGGCAATGTGGATGAAGCGGGAAAGCACTTCTTTACCACTTCCGGTTTCTCCTTCAATTAATACATTGACGGATTTTTGGGCCACCTTGAAAGCCATTTCAATCAAATTTTTCATTAAAGGACTTTCACTGACAATGAGTCCTGAATCCTCGGCTAGCTTATGGATGAAATGCTGATTTAAAGCTTCATTTTCATTCAATAGGTTGTCAATCTGCCTTTCCAGTACTTCAATATCCACGAAGGGTTTTTCCATGTAATCACTCGCGCCGAGCTTCATTGCATCAACAGCGGTCTTGACGGTGCTGTATCCGGTCATGATCAGTACCTTGCACCGCGGCTGCAGTTGTTTTAGGTGCTGAAGGAGGGAAAGCCCATCACAATCCGGAAGCTTCAAATCTATCATTGCGACATCAAAACGCTGCTGATTCCAATCGATCTCATGAAACTCCTTGCCGCTATTCACAACTTGTACGAGGTAACCTTTCATCGTAAAAAGGCGGGATAGAAAAGTCCCAACCTCTTTCTCATCGTCTACCACAAGTAAATGAACCACCTTATCATCCCCTTTCCTCTCCTTGTAAGGGAAGCCTCAGGAAAAAAGTGCTTCCTTGTCCTGGTGTGCTCAAAACGTCGATCTTTCCGCCATGGTCTTTGGCGATGCCGAGGCTTACAGACAGCCCCAAACCTGTACCTTTTTCACGATCTTTAGTCGTATGAAAGGGATGGAATATGAAGGGCAGGCGTTCTTTTTCAATCCCCGTTCCGTTATCAGTCACCTGAACCACCATGAACTTGTTTTCTGTATAGGTAGTGATCGCAATCGATTTTTCCGTTTTGGCGGACTCATCCAATGCGTCCTTGGCATTCAATAGCAAGTTGATGATGATCTGTTCTATCTGCGGCTGGCTGCCCTTTATGAAAGGAAGGTCTTCCTGAAGGGTAAGATGGAGGGAGATTTGCTTCTTCCCAAGTTGGAACTTCAATAGGTTCAGAACCTGGTGAATGGCTTCGTTAATAGAGTAATAGTGGAATCTATACTCATCCTGCCTTGAAAAGGTAAGCAGGCTTTTCACTATTTGCCTGCATCGGTCCCCACAAATCTTAATATCGTCCAATAGCATATAATCCAGATTGTCCTTTGGGGTTTTCCGTAATAAAATTTGTGAGTTACCAAGAATGGCCGTTAATGGGCTATTCAATTCATGGGCAATCCCTGCTGCCATTTCACCAATCGCCCCAAGTTTCCCGGCATGCAATAGCTGGACTTCCATCTGTCTTCTTTCGGTGACATTTTTATAATAAGCAATGACCCCATATACTTGATGCTCCTTATTCTGAATCGGGTAGGCATGCATTTCCAAGATGGTATCATGCTGAAGGAGAATTTCCTGAAACCCTGGCTTATTACACGTAAAGGTATCTTGAATCAGAGATTGGGATTTTTCAATTAAAGCAAGCAGGTCGGAAAAGTCCCTGGCTGAATCATTGGATTGATAGACCGTTCCTTTGTGATCAAAGACGATGATCATATCCTCAACTGCCTTGAATGTATCCTCCCACTCCTGTTTGGAATGAAGAACTTCCTTATAAAGCTGGGCATTCTCCAAAGTTAACGCAAGCTGGTTGGATAGTTGCTCAAGAAATTCAAGTTCATCTTCATGCCATGTTTTCTTTTTCTTCCTGCCGAAAGTCCAGATTCCGATTTTTTTACTTTTTCCGTATAAAGGGACTAATAGAAGTGATTCGATTTCAAGTGATAATAGACGTTCCTTTTCTGGGAATTCCGGTAGCCGTTTAACTTCCACCTGAATCGGCTGTTTGTCCTTCAAGGCCGATGAGAAATCCTGAAAAGGGTGTAACAAGTTTTTGGGATCCATTTCAAGTTCGCAGTGACCATTAGGGCAGATGTGAAGCAGGGCAGGTTCTTCCTCATACAATATGACAAAATGACTGTCATCGAAGGTAATGAGCTGCTTAAGTTTTGCAATAACATTTCGGAGAGTCTCTTGGATGTCGATGTCCATATTCATATTTTTAGTGATGTCATTCATGATTTCAAGCTGCATATTCTTCTTCTTCAGCTGATCCACGGTTTTCTTAAGTTCCGTGTAATACGTTTTCTTTGAAGATTTAACGCCTGTCATTAAATCTATCATTTCAAGTTTGTTCATGCTTTTCACCTCTTATAGGGCTGTAAGAAGCAGCTGATTTATCTGTTCTAATGACATATCACGAGGATTTGTGATCATGCAGGCATCCTCAAGAGCGGTCATCCCAATGGGATCTATCATTTCTTTCGTAATGCCGACATCACTTAAAGTTTTGGGAGCCCCTATATCCTGTGATAATTCCCTTACGAAGCTAATGGCTGCCATTCCTGCTTGCTGCTCGGTCAATGCTCGTGTATCGATGCCCATGATGTCGGCAATCTCGCGGAATCGCCTTGGTGAGGCAATTCGATTGAAATCCATGACATGGGGAAGGAGTATCGCATTGATTTCACCATGCGGAAGGAGGTACTTGCCGCCTAGGGCATGTGAAATGGCATGGGCAGCTCCCAAAATGGCATTGGAAAAGGCCAGTCCAGCCTGCAGGCTCGCCATCGCCATCGCTTTTTTTGCTTCCTCATTATGCCTGGATGCAACAGAGGGGCGTAAGTGACGGGAAACGATGGAAAGCGCGTTTTTAGCTTGTACATCTGTCAAAGGTGTCGCAGCGATTGAAACATAGGATTCAATGGCGTGGGTTAAAACATCCATTCCCGTAGCTGCTGTCAAATCCGGTCCCAAGGTGGTTAAGGTACCAGGGTCGACTATTGCAATATCGGGGACGAGTGATTTTGAAATGATCGTCATTTTTTTCTCGCGGAATGAATCGACGATCACCGAAAACTGGGATACTTCCGAACCCGATCCTGCAGTGGTCATGATCATCACCATGGGCGGGAGGGGAGAGTGGACTTTATCAACCCCTTCATAATCACTGATGATGCCGCCATTCGTTACTAAAAGGGCAACCCCTTTGGCGACATCCAAAGCACTGCCTCCACCCAACCCGATGATGGCATCACATTCTTGTTCTTTAAATGCCAAACAGCCGGCCTCGATCTCCCTGTCCTTCGGATTGGTCGTCATTTCAATGAAGGTAGCAAAAGCAAGGCCTGCATCTTGGCAGAATTTAATGACTTTATCTAACCAGCCAGCATTGGCCACCCCGGAGTCGCTTACTATCAGCGCCTTTTTGGCACCCAGCCGCAAGCAGGCCTCGCCAGCTTGTTCAATCGAACCTTTTCCAAAAATCACTTCCGGCATCACGAATTTAGTTATCGACATCTTTGCGCCTTCTCCCTGTAGAAATTCTATCTCTTCTGTATTATTTTCCCGAAAAAGAGCGAAAATCCTGTTTGGATTACAGGTATTTTTATATAATATGACAAAATATCGAATGATAGGGAACTTTCGGCATGAGTCAAACATCCTGTTAATTTCTTTTATTTGTAAATTTGTTACTTTAGACATGCATGAATAGGGATAAACCTACCTAGTTAGTATTTTCTATGTATTGTAAAATTATGGAGGAATCTATTAAACTGGGAGGCAATCTATGAAAAAACAATTTCTGTCGGTAACCTTAATCGCAGCATTGACACTCGGGACAGCCGGGGCAACCACCGCATTAGCAGCGCCACATTCATCGCCGGTGCTATCAGCGCCATCCACGGACAAGCAAGTCATTAAAAGAATCGATGCCGATAAAATCTACAAGAATATTGAATACCTCTCACAAACACCTCGGGTGGCCGGTACGGATTCTGAGTATAAAGCCGTCCAATTCATCAAAAAGCAATTTCAATCTTATGGCTATAAAGCCGATATTGAAGAGTTCAATTTTTTATCTTATACAGACCCAAATCTGGTCGAACTGTCCGTTGCCGGATTTGATGGGGAAATCCAAGCGAACCATTTAACCTATTCAGTTAATGGGGACCTATCCGGTGAAGTGGTATATGCCGGTTTAGGAACGAAAGAAGAGCTTGAGGAAACCGACGTTGCAGGGAAGATTGCCCTTATACAAAGAGGAAGCCTCACTTTTGCAGAGAAAGTATTGAATGCAGCGGAAAAAGGGGCAGCGGGAGTCATCCTATTCAATAATGCAGATGGGGAATTAAACGGGACACTCGGAGAGGATAATGACAAGTATATTCCATCCGTCACTATCACCAAAAAGGATGGAGAAGCCCTTCTGGAAAAATTGAATGCTGAAGTCAAATTGACAGCATCATTAAAAATTGAAGGAGCCTATTCCGGAGAAAAAACCTCTTATAATGTAGTGGCAACGAAAAAAGCAACAAAGAACAATAAAGCAACAAAGAACGATATCATTTATATTACTGGCCATCATGATTCCGTCGCAGGAGCACCCGGAGCGAATGATGATGCATCAGGAACATCCGTCACCCTTGAACTTGCCCGTGTTCTGAAGAATCTTCCTACAGATACGGAAATTCGCTTCGTCACCTTTGGGGCAGAGGAAAATGGATTGCTGGGTTCACAGCATTATGTGAGCAATCTCCCTGATGATGATATCAAGCGGACCATTGCCAACTTCAATCTCGATATGGTGGGAAGCAAGGATGCCGGAGATTTGGTCATTTTGACTAATGATGGAGAAATGAACCTTGTAACCGAGCTTGCCCAGGCATCAAGTACAAGACTGAATGGTGAGCCGACTCCATATGGACAAGGCGGGAGAAGTGACCATGTATCATTTTCTGAGGCTGGGATTCCCGCTGCTTTATTCATCCACAGTCCATCAGAGCCTTGGTATCATACTCCTGATGATACCATTGATAAAATCTCAAAAGAAAAGCTTCAGGATGTTGCTGAAATTGTCGGCACCGCTGTCTATGACCAAGCTAAAATCGAAGCTAAAAAACCTGATCTCAATCATAAAAAAGGGAAAAAGGTGAAAGTTCCGCATTTATTTGACGAAAAGGAATTCAAATAATGCAGTAAATATTCAGAGGGTGCAGCATGCACCCTCTCTTTATGTTTAAAAATGGAAAATTAGGGGTAAAAAGTCTAATCTGGAATTGGTGCGTGTGGGATGAATTCCCTAAACACCTAGCATAAATAGCTTATTTATCCCTATTTAACTCTAAGACTATAATCCTTATAATAAAAATTATGAAAAATATGACAGTCTACATAATGAGAATAGTATGTTTGAGGTGATTTTTTAAGTGTATGCAAATTCATTGAGTGAAATTCACTCAGCCCTTTCCAGTAAAATGTCCGATGTGAATGAAAAAATCAACCGTTTGGAGCAGGCAAAAAGACAAATCAAAGAAGAACAGAATGCTTGTCTTGGTGAAATCGCTAAAATTAAAAATCCGTACTTGGCAAAAAGCTGGACTGGAAAACGTGCAGAAGACTTTCAAGATGCCCGCAGTGATGCATACAAGGCAATGTCAACGATCATTCATGATGATTATGACGACTATCAAGAGAAAATCGACGGTAAAATCATGATGCTTAATATAGAGAAAAAGGCTCTGAGTGCAGCAGGTACGATAGCACATGAAGCGGATGTTCTTTTAGGCAAAGGAGAAGCCTTCATAGATCAATTGGAAAGCAAAATATCATATTTAAAAGGGTGGTTGTTTTAATGACGACAATCAAACTGAATCATCCTGCCGTAACGAAGCAAGTCGATCAGGTGAAGACGGCACTTGGTACAGTCACGCTTGGAAATTTGCCGGCAGGCGAGCTTGGCAATAATAAATTGGAATTCACCTCGAAATGGATCGACCGCGAAACGAACCTGGAGAAGGTCTTCGAGCAATATATCAAAATCGTCCAGAAAAATGTGGAAGATACCCGTGCCAACATTGACTTATTAAAAGAACAGGATGAAGCCATCGCCCATACGTCTTCACATGGGTATCAGCGATGAAGATATATGAAGCCGAGACATTGACGGCCGCAACCAAGTCGCGCGCCAAGCAATATGAAGAACTAAAGAAGGAAGTCACAGCCCTGAAAAAGGAATTTCAGGGCATCGTCGGCCTGGATAACGAGTTTCAGGGAGCCGGTGCTGCCGCCATCAAAAGCTTCTATGAAGCGCAAATCGAGGTGGCGGACGCCTGGATGGAACTATTCACTACCCAGATCAGTTTTTTGGAAGGCATTCCAGCCAGTCTGGAAGAGGCGGACCTATCCGGAAATACGGTGGTCGAGGTTCCCTTTTTAGATGGTGAAGTCTCAAACGGAATCAACCAAGCGAAGTCGCTTGTCGATGAACAAGCGAACGATCTCCAAAGGATCCTGAACTGCATTGACGATATCCTGCCTCTTGATATGTTCGACCAAAAGGACTTTAATGAAAAAATCACGCTGGCAGGGCATAGACTGGATGACACCGTGACAAAGGTCGAGAATGTCGACCGGCAATTGGTCGAGGAATATGATGTGTCCATCGGGCAGGAAAACGTGGCCGTCGGCCTCTTCCGCGCCTTGCTTGATGCCACCAAACAGGACGGCAACGTTTCGCCGATGACATTCAACCAATCGGCATTCAAAAATAGTGACGTCTATCAAGTGAAGGATGAAGTCGCCAATCAGATGAAAGACTATCAGACCTTCAAAAAGCAGCAAGCAGAAGCCCGGAAAATCGAACAGGAAATGGAAGAACTCGAAAACCGCCCATGGTACGAAAAAGCCTGGGATACGACAAAAACCTTTACAGGGGAATTCACGGGATATTATGATTCAATCAGGGCCTCAACCGGAGTCGATCCAGTAACGGGCCGCAAGCTGTCCGATGCTGAAAGAATCGCCGCAGGCGCCATGGCAGCCGCTGGATTCATCCCCGTCGTCGGCTGGGCCGGCCGGGCCATCAAAGGCGGCAGCGCCCTATACAAAACTGCCAAAGGACTCAACGCAGCGAACCATGCGCTCGATGCCTATAAAACGACAAAAGGCTTTAGCCTCCTCCAGAAAACCGAATACGGAATATACGGACTCCTCGCAGCCAACGGCCTCGGTGAAGCGGCCACAGGCAAAGACATGTTCGGCAACCAGCTAACCGAGGAACAGCGCCAGAACGGCCTGTTGATGGCACTTGGAATCGGCGGTGTGGCTGGTGCGGCGAAAGTCGCCGATAAAGTAGCGAGTGGTACAAAGTTCGTCCCTTACAGCAAGGAATTTGCGCAAAAGCAGGTTCAGAAGGTTCAAGCCACAATAACAGACATAGCGAGATCAGGAAAAACCACGTTAAAAAATATAGGTGAAGAACTAGGTAAAAAGGAAATTCCTAAAAGTATAAGTGTGGAACAAGTATCCCTCGCAGGAGGTCCAAACCTTCCCCACGTTGTAATGGAAAAGCAGACAATTAAGGAAGCCTATCAGAAATTCACGGTGAAGGATAGCAAAGTAGAGGGTGTTTCAGGGGAGAGTTTTTCTAAGGGGATAGACAAAGGCAAAAATATTAAGGACTATAAAAAGACATTCTTTGATGAATACCCAGACCTTAAAGGTAGTGTAGTAGTTCATCATGCTATAGAGCAACAAATTCTAAAAAGGCACCCGAATTTATTTTCACTTGAGGAAATACATGCTCTAGAAAACCTGAGAGGTATACCAAAAGAAGTAAACAGTGATATACATTTATCAAAAATAAGAATAGATTGGAATAGATTTTATAGAAATAACCCTAATCCCACAAAAGAGGAAGTAATAGGCTATATGATTGAGTTAGATCAAAAATATGGTGAAAATTTTAATCCGCCAGTGAAAAGGTGAGAATGTGATAGGAAGGATGTTACTAATGAAATTATATTTTTTAGAACCAGAAGTATCAGGGGGTCATGGTGAACATACCATTTATGGAACAGAAGAAGATATTGCAACTGAAGGTATTTCAGGAAAGGTAAAATATTTACATTATGAGTTTGAAGGATGGCTAGGAGATGACCTGTTAGAGTCAACACCAGCCTTTATTGTGTCAAGTAAACTTGAAACAGAATTAAAGAATAGTGAATTTAAAGATTACAAATTAGAAAAGTGTTTAATTACTACATCTGATGAATTTAAAGAAATGTATCCAAATAAGGAATTACCTAAATTCAGCAGATTTATTCCGCTTGGTAAAGTTGAAGTAGAAGGAGAGAACTTCAAAAATTGGTCAGGACATCACTTCTGTTTATCACCAAAAGGTGAGTTAGTTGTAACTCAAGAGGTTATGGACTTTTTTAAAAGAGTTTTAATAGATAATTGTTATATTACAACCCTAACACAGGAATAAATAATAAAACCTTAGAGATATCAAAAATCTCTAAGGTTTTATTATTTGAAGGGAGAGCCGAATTCTTTTTTATAGTATTGAGATTAACCTATTGTTAGACCTACACAGCATTTTAAAGCCGTACTTAAAGTTAAATCGTATGTACAATATACCTTTTTTACTATGCCGTAAGGCTACTCTACCTTAATTAATTTCTGAATGTCGATGTCTAATACTTTTTTTCCTAAGATTAATAGAAAAAATATAAAGCTAAGCCTAGAAAATCGCCCATGGTATGAAAAAGCCTGGGATACGACAAAAACCTTTACAGGGGAATTCACGGGATATTATGATTCTATCAGGGCCTCAACCGGAGTCGATCCAGTAACGGGCCGCAAGCTGTCCGATGCCGAACGAATCGCCGCAGGCGCCATGGCAGCCGCTGGGTTCATCCCCGTCGTCGGCCGGGCCATCAAAGGCGGCAGCGCCCTATACAAAACGGCCAAAGGACTCAATGCAGCGGACCACGCTCTCGATGCCTATAAAACGACAAAAGGCTTTAGCCTCCTCCAGAAAACCGAATACGGTATATACGGACTCCTCGCAGCCAACGGCCTCGGCGAAGCAGCCACCGGCAAGGACATGTTCGGCAACCAGCTAACCGAGGAACAGCGCCAAAACGGCCTGTTGATGGCACTTGGAATCGGCGGTGTGGCTGGTGCGGCGAAAGTCGCCGATAAAGTAGCGAGTGGTACAAAGTTCGTCCCTTACAGCAAGGAATTTGCGCAAAAGCAGGTTCAGAAGGTTCAAGCCTTCGGCAGGGAAATCGGTAAAGTGAAAGTGCCTCTCCGTATAAGGGTCGAAGAATTAGCGACGGCCTATGGAAATAACTACAAGCATGTTACTTTTGATAATACGACGGTTAAGGATATTGTACAGAAGTTTGCGGTGAAGAGTGATGGTGGTAAGGGTGTAAACTATCAGAAGTTCATGGTGAAGGATAGCAATGTAGAGGGTGTTTCAGGGAAGAATATTACTAATGGTATAGATAATGTTAACTTAAAGAACATTGATGAGTTCATTGCAGGTACTAAAACTTTTGAAGATGTTATTAATGATTTTGCAAAACTATACAGTGAAAAAATTCTAACAAATAAAACTTGGTCATGGAATAAGTCATTCCATGGTGGAGAATATTTGACTGCTCGCCAACGAAAATTGATAAAGGAAAAAGCGATTGAAAATGGCGTGATTCCTAATGTAAATGTTATTAAAGTTGAGGGAATGAGGTATGGTTTTGCAGATTTCAAGACTGCTGGAGTTGTTGTTGAGATTAAGGAGTTACCAGAAAGGCTTTGGTTATCATCGGACGATGAACAATTTGATTGGCTGGATAATGCAATAGGTGGAAGACCAGAAGGGATGACATGGCATCATACTGAAATACCGGGTAAGATGGAGTTAGTTCCTTTTGGAATACACAATATTACTATTCACAATGGTGGTAGATCTACTGGAATGTGGGCAGACGCTCCGAGATAGTATAGTAAAGAAAGGGGTAAAACTATGAAAATAATACAGGACACTATAGTAAAACCATTACCTTCAGAAGAATTAATCAAAAAACATGAAAAGTTTTGGCGACTAACATTACCAGAGTCTTTCTTAAACTTTATTAAAACGTATAATGGAGCAGAGGTTAAGGAAGCTACATTTGAGAGTAACAATCGTAGTTATGCGTTAGAAAGGTTTTTGTGTATGCTGGATGACATTGAGAATAATCCGAAAGGAATCTATGATATAGATGTTGTATTTTCGCAAATAGGAGAAAGGTTATCTGATAACGAAGATTTATTAGGTGCAGATGTATTGCCGATAGCTAGTATATTTGCAGGTGACTTTGTTTGTTTAGATTTTAGAACCAATAAAAATAACCCATCTGTAAGTGTATGGTCACATGAAGAGTCGGGTGAGTTTGAACCTGTTTTTTACAATGTTGCAGATAGCTTTAATGAATTCTTAGAGTTACTAGAATAGAAACAATGAATTTTGATTGGGCAAAAAACGGATAATTACTTTGTAAATTGAGAATCCATGAGTTGGACCATCGAAGCTATAACGATATTTATTTAAGAAAATAAGAACGATAACTAGGCGAGATGACATTTTAAACGATTGAAGTATTGTCACAGGGAACAATCAAAAAATTAACGAGATGAAACAATCTCGTAGATTTAAACATAAGATTAAGCACTTGTTTGTCTTTTTGGCAACAAGTGCTTTTACATTTTACGCTGAAATTTTTCCCCCTACCAGTAAGAAATATATACAAAAGCAGGTACAGAAGGTTCAAGCTACAATAACAGACATAGCGAGATCAGGAAAAAACACGTTAAAAAATATAGGTGAAGAACTAGGCAAAAAAGAAATTCCTAAACGGATAAGTATGGAACAAATCTACCTCGCAGGAGGACCAACCCTTCGCCAAGTTGTGATGGAAAAGCAGACAATTAAGGAAGCCTATCAGAAATTTACGGTTAAGGATAGCAAAGTAGAGGGTGTTTCAGGGGAGAGTTTTTCTAAGGGTACGGGTAATACTCCTAAGATAACGGAAATACAAGAGGGGGACCTTGGGAAGCACATTATTAAAGGGGAAAATGGGAGAAAAGAACTTGCACCAAACGTGCGTTATATTACTGAGGATGGTTATAAATATACAACAGATGAGCTTGGTAGAATAGTAGATGTTGAGGCAGGAGAATTAATACTTCAAAAAGGAAAACGAAACAAAGGAATGCAAGTGGCAGCAGGACGTGAAGATAGGTTACCTGATGATGATGGTGGGCACTTGATAGGAACTCAATTCCATGGTTCTGGAGATATTGATAATTTGATTGCTCAAAATAGACAAATTAATCGCTCTGGTGGAGAGTGGTATAATATGGAGAAAGAATGGGCTAATGCTTTGAGTGAAATTCCACCGAAAAAAGTATATGTAAAGATTGAACCAGTTTATCAAGGAACTTCACTAAGACCAAACTATTTTGAGATAGTTTATGAAATAGAAGGAAAAGGGATATTTGAGAAGATGATTAGAAATCACGCAGGGGGTTAATTAAAGTGGAAAAAGAAATGAACAAGTTGTATAGAGAAATAGCTGAAACGGTTAATGAAATGATTCCAGAAGAATGGGAGAAATTTTATTTTTATGCTCAGATATCGGAAACTGGAGGGGGAACTTACTTTTTTTATAATACACCTGAAAATAGACAATGCTTTAATTATAGTGTGAAAATCCCATTTAACTATGCTATTGATAAAGAAGAATTTAAAAAAAATAAAAGAAAGCTGTTTGAGTTGAGCGATGAACTAAGAAATGTTTTTAAAGATAATGAGCAAGAACTTTGGTATTCCTTTACAATGACTCTTGAGAGTAGTGGGAAATTTAAGATGCATTATGATTATACAAATTGGTTCGATACAGAATATAGTTTTAGTGATCAAATGATTATTTGGAAAAATAAATACTTAGGCGAAGTACCAAATGATGAAAATTATAAAGCGTTAATCGATAAATATCATAGTGAATTTCCGAATAATCCTATTTAACTAAATGAAAGACAGAAAAAATAATAGGGTGTTTGAAAATATATACTCCATGATGGTTGTACCAACATGGAGTACTGTGTGCAATGATAGAATAGAAAACGAAGTACGAGCTTAGGTGAGATGACATTTTATTGGGCGGCGAATATAAACACATAGAATGAACATCAAAGTAAGGAACTCGTACAAGCTCGTAGGTTTTAACGTAGTATTTGTCACGACATATAAAAGGTGTCATACTGTTACTACAAAACTTACAAATTTATGCTATTTAAAAATACATGAACTTAAAGCACTTGATTGTCGACTAAAGGCAATGAGTGCTTTTTTGCGTTTAAGGATAGAAATGAGTAGGCACATTGTAGTTTTATAAGTGCCTAAGTGTTGAATCTTTATTATTGTTTTAATAGATTGTACTGGCTATATGATAGTAGAGAAAAAATTGTAAAAGGGATTAAAATAACAACAAACCTCGGATTATTAGTAAAAAGATGAGATAGAGAAATTATTTTTCATTCAAATTTAGTACAATCATTGCGAGACGGAAAAAATATTGCGCTTGAACGCACGAGACTAGCAAGCTTAAAAGTAGAAAAATCTAGAAATGAAAAAATGTATCAGCTTGGTGGAAATAAATTATGGGGAGAGGGTATTAGATGAGAAAAGATTTAGAGTGGGAATATGCTGATGCGAAGTATCAGAAACTAAAATTAAAGAAATTGGATTACAATTAGGCTTCCAGTTACCTCAAGATTATATTGATTGTGTAAAGGAGAAAGACTAAAACCAAATTAATAAGTAATGGAGAGATTTTTAATGGAAGACTGGACATACAACGAGTTGTTTGAAACAATTCAAGAGGTATATAAAGAGTTTTTATCTCAAAATAGAGGACATAGACATGCAATAGCAAGAATAGTAGACGATTTCAATAACTTAGGTAAAATAGAGGATATTATTGTAGATGTTGCTATAGGAGAGATTTTAATCACTTATGATAAAGTTTTCGTTGGTTACGTTGAAGGTATAACAAAGAGCTTAAGTATGTTTAACCCAAAAGAAGCAGAAGACGAACTAACTTTAGAAGAAATAAAAGACTTATCGAGACGAATAAATAAAGTAATAGAAGGACTAAAAAATGCAGAGGTTGATTATAATCCTTCAGCAGAATAGTGATATTTATAAAGGATTGGTTACATCAACTGATTATATAAGAATAGAAAGCTCATGATGGTTGTACCATCATAGAGTATTATGTGCAATGATAGAATAGAAAACGAGGTACGAGCTTAGGCGAGATGTCATTTTACTGGGCGATGAATATAAACACATGGAATGTATATTAAACTAACGAACTCGTACAAACTCGTAAGTTTTAACGTAACACTTGTCGCGACATGTAAAAGGTGTCATACTAGTACTACAAAACTTACATTATGCTACTTAAAAACAAATGAACTTAAAGCACTTGATTGTCTACTAAAGGCAACGAGTGCTTTTTTGTGTTTTAACGTGAAAATTTAAAAGAGCACTATAATTTTATAAGGGCACTAAGTGTTAAATTCTTATTGTCGTGTTTATAGACTGTAATGACTGTGAACAGTGTATTACGAGAGTAGAGGAAAAAAGAAACTATCTTTAAAAAATTTTTAGGGTAAAGTGAAATGGAATATTAATCAAATGATTGATCTACCATGAGACCAAGTGCGATCTGTACGGCTTAAACGCAACGGCCTCGGTGAAGCGGCCACAGGCAAAGACATGTTCGGCAACCAGTTAACCGAGGAACAGCGCCAGAACGGCCTGTTGATGGCACTTGGAATCGGCGGTGTGGCAGGTGCGGCTAAAGTCGCAGATAAAGTAGCAAGTGGTACAAAGTTCGTCCCTTACAGCAAGGAATTTGCGCAAAAGCAGGTTCAGAAGGTTCAAGCCACAATAACAGACATAGCGAGATCAGGAAAAACCACGTTAAAAAATATAGGTGAAGAACTGGGTAAAAAAGAAATTCCTAAACGTATAAGTGTGGAACAAGTTTCCCTCGCAGGAGGACCAAACCTTCTCCAAGTTGTAATGGAAAAGCAGACAATTAAGGAAGCCTATCAGAAATTTGCGGTGAAGGATAGCAAAGTAGAGGGTGTTTCAGGGGAGAGTTTTTCTAAGGGTACGGATGATCTTAAGTTTAAGAATGTTGGGGAGTATTTTAATAGTATCAATAATATTGGAAAACGAG
The DNA here is from genome assembly GCF_047238085.1 of Peribacillus phoenicis. Taxonomy (NCBI): domain Bacteria; kingdom Bacillati; phylum Bacillota; class Bacilli; order Caryophanales; family Bacillaceae; genus Peribacillus; species Peribacillus phoenicis. The sequence continues at coordinate 84,064 of NZ_JBDFMF010000001.1, forward strand.
ATGATTTAACGAGTGAACAGAAGCTTTAAAGATTCACGAAGCATATGCCGCATTAGAAGTAAAAGGTGATGTTACTGTTGTTAATGGCACAAAATTCCTTCGTCCAGAAGGGTTTGGTCGAAATGGTAGAATAATTGTGGATTGGCCAGATAAAATGGGGTTTGTACAAGAATCCATCCAGCCAATTGATAGAAATAGTCCGTTACCAGAAAGATGGGATAGAGTAGGTGGAAAAGGTGGAGAGAATTTCACCACTTTACCTCATAATGGTATTCCATACACATATGATCAACGTGCAATACCGTATATAGAAAACCCTGCTGCAAGGCACGTTGGGCATTTTAATAATGAATCTTATTTTGAATCTATTGATGCAGTCAAAAGTGGAAATCTTGAAGAGTTAAATCGAATTGTAGTGGCCAATGGAAGAAGAGCAATTTCTGACTCGGAATTTGCTGATTTTAAGGCTTATTATGACGATTTCCAAGATAGAGTACAAAAATTTATTGGAAATACAGATACTACTTACGGAGTGAAAGGTACTGCTGCTTCCTGGACTAGTAGCTCTACAGGTGAGAAGTTAATGAATGGTGGAGCAGAACAAATTGTAACGCCATTAAATGGTGAGATGCTAGAGATTATAGGAGTTATACCTAAATACTAGGAGGGCTAGACGTGACAAAACAAGAGTTCTTAAATAGATATGAAGCTGAAAAATTAAATATTGGTGAATATATTATGATACTAGATACTATAACGGATGAGTCGCTAGTAATAGGATGTGCACATGATCAAGGAGTGTGGAAAGTTTATAAAACAAGAGAGAGAGGAGGTCACTATATAATTAAAGAAATTGCTAGTGAAAATGAAGCATTTGATTTTCTTTATGAGTTAATATTAAGTAGACATAACAGAATTAATAATTAAAATTTGCATTAGATGGGAAAGTGTAAAAACACCACTTATTATTCAATTTATATTTTGCATACAGGAATGACCGAACTTGTAGCAAAACATGTACAGGTAATTGAAAAACAAAGCATATTTGAAGTGTACAAAAAAAGAAAAGGCCATTTTGAAGAATCGACTCTATGATGGTTGTACCATCATAAGCTAGTGTTTGCACCCCCATATCTCGACAAGATAAAATAAGACACACGAGCTTAGGCGAGATGGCATTTTATTGTATGGCGGGTACAAAGACATGGAATGTATAGTAAACTAACGAATGCACACAAGCTCGTACGTTTTAAAGGTATTACTTGTCAGGAGACAAAAAAGCTGTCATACTTTTTTTACAATGCAATGAAACTTACAAACTTAAAACGAACATTGAAAATTATAAAATTTACAAACTTAAAGCACTTGATTGTCACTTATGGCAACGAGTGCTTTTTTGCGTTTTGTTTTAGAAACAAGTAGGTACACGTATAATTTTATAAGTGTACTAAGTGTTACATTTATACACTGTAATTGGCTTTATACAGTTTACGACACTACTAGAGAAAAAACGATAAAAAAAATTAAGGGTTGTATTATTTTTTGAAGTCATCGTACAGTACGTTTTAACGGATTTACGTTACGAACACGTTATCCGCAAAAAACGGGTAAACGTTACAGGGACTGTAATTGCTGTAACGGAATGAGAGAATAACAACTGTTAAGGACCAAAATGGAATATTTGAGTGGATTGTTGAGCCGACCAAAGGAGTTACACATAGAAGATTTATTCCTAATGGGCAAATTACAGGTTCTCCAAATCAAAGATCATAAAGTTAAGGTGGTTCAAATGGATATTTCTGTAGATATTTTCAAGCAAAACAAAATAAAGTACGATTGGAGAACACTATATGTGGGATTAGAACTTAATCTAATAGAATATAGTGACATAGTTAATTATGCAGTTGAATTTTTAGCTAACCATCCAGAAATTAGCAATCAAAACATTATTCAGCTAGCTTGGGGTGTGGATGATTTTGATTACGAGAATTTACTAGTAGATATATTAAAAGAGTCACATATCAATGATTTGAACCTGGACGCCGATGTTTGGCAATTTGAAAAAAGAAAATGGAGATTTGGTATACTGGCTTATTTAAAAATGAAACATCAAGATGATTACGAGGGATTATTAAACAAGGTTGCTGAAGTGTATGCTGATTTTAATTATCCCGAAGACATGGATAGCTTTATTAATTATCTGGAACCAAAAGACGGCTTTAATCCTTCACAATACTCGAAAGAAGAGAATGTAGTTAGATTAATAAACTTATTTAATGACTTTCTGAACAAAGAACACCAATATTTACAAAATGATAATACCTTTTAGGCTTTTGACCTTGATTAGCAAAATGCTAGTCAAGGTTTTTTTTATGTTTTAATCATTTAGGTTAAAAGCCTCATATTTGATTCAAAAGTTCATAATGGTAAATAGACTTACGAGATTGGTTGTAGTGACATTTAAATAAATCAACCACACTAACTAGTCGATTTATATTTAGAATGACAAAGCTCGTAATATACTAAAGGTAATAATATATAGGCGAATAGGCAAGTTAACACAAAATTAAATATGCGGATTTTTTGAATGGAACAAAACGAAAATAATTTGTTTGAAAATTGAGACATCATAAAGGTTGTACCATCATGAAGTTTTGGTGAAATACTTTGATTGGGTTAGAGGACCTTAACTTAATTTTTATTGGAGGAGAAAACTAATGAAAGATTGGGAGTATAATGAATTATTTGATGCAATTCAGGAGACATATGAAGAGTTGTTAGATGAAGATAGGGGATATAGGTATGCTATAGCAAAACTAGCTGATGAATTTGATACGAATAAAAAAAGTAATAGAAGGACTAAGAAATGCAGAGGTTGATTATAATTCCTCAGCAGAATAGCATGTGAAAGAAAAATATTTAATGATGCAGTGTTAACCTTGAGTGTCTAAAGCCATTCAAAGTTTTTTAATAAAATGGACAGTTTTAAATCTTTGTATGATACCTACGATGGTTAGCAGATAATTTGGAAATACGAACTGATTTTGCTCTTGTATTTAAATGGAAAGATATTATAGTGGTTGTAGTAGGTGTTAGCATACATAAAAACAAAGTGTGAATTTAATCAATCAGTAGGGCATTTGTTAAGCAAGGGTACTGAGAAATGGTACTTAAACAAAAAATAGGTGTAAAGAATGGTAGGCAGAAGAATGGTAGACAGATGGGAAGACGATAACAAGATTTTTTTGAGTTTAGCCATTAAGAAAAGATTATTACCGAGTCTGTATGGCGGTAATATTGGCGACATGCTTGGTGTCCCAGTTCCCAAAAAGGGGAAACTGCAGAAAGTTTTGGGTCAACAGGAGGTAGAATAAAATAAGAACTTCCGTACTTTTGTTCTACTTAGGAGGAATAGTATGAATATAGATGATGCTAAGAAAATAATTCAAAATGAAGAATTAGAAAATTATTGTTTTTTTGTAAGGAGACTTCCAATGAAGGTGAAGTAGTTATTGAAAAAGATGGTCATGAGTGGAGGGTATACGCAAACGACGAGAGAGCAACAAAAACAGGGGAGAAAATATACAAAGCAGAAATTGAAGCCTTACATGATTTTATCGAGAGGATAAGAGGAGACAAAGCAATGAGAATGTACTTTAAAAGTTTATTGTAAATATGAAAAGATATTAAAAGAGGCTCCAAGTGTTATTAAACAATTTCAAATTAACTAAAGCTGAACATAGTGAAGCGATGAAATGCTGATTTATTTTTGAAATGAGGATTCGCTAATGAATAACTTGAATAATGGAATATTGATAATAGAGGGATTTGAAGTAAAACAAGCTACAAATTTAGATTTTTTTGAGAAGTCATTTGCAACAAATCCTAATTTTGAGGTTAGGAAAAGGCAGTCTGATGAAGCAACTGTTGGTTCTTTAAGGCCTATACAGTTGGGAAGTAAAAAATTTTCTGTTAGAATATCTTTCGAAAATAACATAATACAGGGAATACGTTTAAAAGTTAGTGATCCATCCATTAACCAATGGGACTATGAAGAAAAACTATCTCAGCATGGTGAATGGCTTACAGAGCAAATTGGGTATCCAGAAGGTATATTGTCTGAAAATGTATTTGAATGGGGTAAGATTACCCAATGGTATGATCCAAGGTCATGTGATGCAGGAATCAGCATAATTTATTTCCAAAGATAAACTGAAGAAAAGTGTATAACTGAAGCGTGTAAGAATATAACTCGAATTATTTCTCAAAGTTGAGCATAAAAAAAATGTATAATAAGGATAGGGGAAAATCCGGTCATACTAAGCGAGGAGATCTTAACAAATTACTGTTAAGGTCTTTTTGTTTTTAGTCTCGAGAAAAGAAATCTTGCAATTGATAATTATTATACTGGAAACAAAGCAAAGTCTAGAGAGTTGATAATACGTACTATAATGCAATTTTATAAATGATTTTTGTATTGATAACCCAAGAGGTTCTGTAAACAAAATAAATTCTATTAATCAATTTAAAAAAAGTAGGGAACAAGCAATCCTCATAGTACTGAAAATGCTATTGCTAATTGGTATTCTCAATATAAAGCTTTTCAATCAAAGCCTGAATTGGTTGCTTTATGCAATGAAATAGGAATGGCTATGGTGTTATAAAATACTAAATGACATTGCTTCTAGGCTTGGAGAGAATACAAAAGCTAATGGGGAAATTAAGTTATTTACAGAATTAGATACTTGTGACAGTTGAGGTAAAGTCATAGCAGAGTTTGCTGGCTAAATTTAAAAATATTGAATTAGAAGTCATACACAACAATGGTAATAGAATTATTTCTTAAACTTAATTTTTATTGGAGGAGAAAACTAATGAAAGATTGGGAGTATAATGAATTATTTGATGCAATTCAGGAGACATATGAAGAGTTGTTAGATGAAGATAGGGGATATAGGTATGCTATAGCAAAACTAGCTGATGAATTTGATAACTTAGGCAAGATAGAAGATGTTATTGTTGATACAGCTATTGGAGAAATTGCAATCGGCCATGAAAAAGTTTTTGTTGGGCGCATTGAAGGTATAACAAAGAGGTTAAGCATGTTTAACCCACAAGAAGCAGAAGATGAGTTAACATTAGAGGAAATAAAAGACTTATCGAGACGAATAAATAAAGTAATAGAAGGATTAAGAAATGCAGAGGTTGATTATAATCTTTCAGCAGAATAGCGATATTTATAAAGGATTGATTACATTAGCGGGTTATATAAAAGTAAAAAGCTCATAGTGGTTGAACCATCATGGAGTATTGTGTGCAATGATAGAAAAACCATAAAACTCTGAAATCTCCTTTGAAGAATATAGTAAAATAATGAATTCAATTAAATGAAAATGAGGTTTTTAATTTGGATGGATTAACAGGTGATATTTTAGTGAAAGGAAAAATACTTAATGGAAATACAAATAAACAGGCTTTTTGTATAAATTTTCAAAATGAACTACTATCAAGCGATATACTGAATGCTATGTTTGTTTTTAAAGACGCAATTATGTTAGATGGAATTTATTTTTGGGTTGTAGTTAACTTTCAAAATGATAAAGTTTCTCGTATTGAACTCGACAATGCTGATGAAAGTTTGAAAAATATTTACAATAATTGGTCTGATTATAAAGCTAAAAAAAAGAAAGCGATACATGATAAATGGGTAGAAGAGATATTAGGAAAACCAGATATTAAAAAAGGAGACTCATTAATTTATAATAGAACTTGGGGAGAAGTCACTTCATTTGAAGATAAGAAAAGTGGACAAGTAGAGATCTGGATCAGTTATAAAAAATGACACAGAAAACTGAATCTAGCTATAATAAAATAAAACCTTGAGTGGCCAAAGCCATTCAAGGTTTTTTAATGAATTGAAATGATACTCCAATTAACGTGAAAGCCCTGGAGGATATCAGGGATATTACTTAAATAAAGGAGGTTGGTAAAATGACACGAAATGAATATGAAAATAAGATAAAAGAGTTAGGTATAGATTTGCAAGAACTTAATATTGTTATTGGAAGAAAAACTAATGTACCATTTTCAACAGGTTGTTACTTTGAAGATGGAGATTGGATATTGTGTGATGTGGATGAAAGACAAAATATTTCAATTATCGAAAAGAGTAATGAGGATCGAATTTTCAAATATTTATATATGATAACGTTGGGGAAAATAGGGAAGTAGAATTATAGGTGATAACAATATTAATTTTAATCCCTAGTCTAGTCTAATCATCCAAAAGCTCCAATTGCATGGGTAAAGGATTCAAAGAGAACATGAGCTTTGAATCCTTTTTATAATTTTAATTAGATTATGACTGGGTTATAAGACAGATGCATATCATTTAAGCGAAATAAGGCGGTATCGTTCCTGATATTTATTTACAATCTGATACCTTTATTTTTAAGGCATCAGAAGCTACAGGTCAAGATGGTAAACATATATAAGAGATTCTGATACTGAATATAAAATTCTAAATGATATTGCTTTTAGGATAGGTGATAATACTCAGGTTTCTGGGGATATAAAATTATTTACTGAATTAGATACTTGTACTAGTTGTAATAGAGTTATTGCGGAAGTTTCAGCTAAATACCCTAATATAAGTTTAGAAGTTATACACAACAATGGGGAAAGAATTAAACCATAAAAATCAATTTTTATAGGAGGGATTTGAGTGGAAGATTGGGAGTACAATGAAATATTCGAGGTAATTAATGAGGACTATAATGACTTTTTATCCCTAAATAGAGGATATGAATATGCAATTGCAAGGACGAAAAATGAGTATGTAAACCTTGGGAAAACAGAAGATTTTATCGTTGATACTGCTGTAGGTGAAATATTGCTATCACAAAACAAGGTTTATATTGGATATATTGAAGGTATTACTAAAAGGTTAAGCATGTTTAATCCACAAGAAGCAGAAGATGACTTAACATTAGAGGAAATAAAAGACTTATCGAAACGAATAAAAAAAGTAATAGAAGGACTAAGAAATGCAGAGGTTGATTATAATTCCTCAGCAGAATAGCATATGAAAGAAAAATATTTAATAATGCAGTGTTAACCTTGAGTGGCTAAAGACATTCAAGGTTTTTTATAATGGACAGTTTTAAATCTTTGTATGATACCTACGATGGTTAGCGGGTAATTTGGAAATGCGAACTGATTTTGCTCTTGTATTTAAATGGAAAGATATTATAGTGGTTGTAGTATAGGTGTTAGCATACATAAAAACAAAGTATGAATTTAATCAATCAGTAGGGCAATTGTTAAGCAAGGGTACTGAGAAAGGGTACTTAAACAAAAAGTAGGTGTAATGAATGATAGGCAGAAGAATGGTAGACAGATGGGAAGACGATAGTAAAAGTTTTTTGAGATTTAATCTAAAAAAAAGAATGTTACCAAGTCTGTATGGCGGTATTGTTGGAGACTTGCTTGGTGTTCCAGTTGAATTTAAAAAAAGAGGGACTTTTGCTATTAATGGTATAACGGGATATGGAACCTATAATCAGCCGCCAGGCACTTGGTCGGACGATACTTCATTAACTTTATGTTTAATTGAAAACTTAATTGAAGAAAGCGATTCAGCAGAGCTAATGCAAAAATTCGTTCAATATATGGAATCTGGCTATTGGACACCACATCATGAAATGTTTGATATTGGCAGAACGACCAGTGAAGCCATAATCAAGTTTAAAAATGGAACGCCAGCGCCAGAATGTGGCGGAAATGCCATGTTTGATAATGGGAATGGGGCGTTGATGAGGATCGCTCCAGTGGCATTTATCCTCTTTAATAACTTTAATTTCATTGAAAAAATCCAAACCATTAAAAAATATATGGAAGTTACACATTCTCATCCGCGTTCTGTGGTAGGTTCCATTATTTATGTCGAGTTTTTACTTAGACTTTATTATAATAATTCTCCTGAAGTTTCAAAAAGGGAGATAAAAGAACTTTTTGATGAGAATTTTGAAAAAGATCATATATACCAAAAAGAGCTGCAATCCTATTCAAGAATTTTTGAAGAAGATTTCTTTTCATTACCACAAGAAGAAATTCAGTCAGGTGGTTATGTCGTTCATACGTTGGAAGCAGCCATTTGGTGCTTAGGAAATTCAGATTCGTTTAGCGATGCCGTTTTAAAAGCAGTGAATCTAGGGGATGATACGGATACAGTAGGTGCCATTACGGGAACATTGGCAGGTATGTACTATAAAATGGACGACATTCCTAAAGAATGGCTTGAGAAAATCACCAGAAAAGAAGATATTGATCAATTAATCGAGAAATTCCTTAGTTTTTGTGCAGATAAAGCAATTAAAGAAGTGTATGGGGATTGATGTAAATCACCCACCCTATAAAAGTCCTTTATAGGGTATTTTTATGTCCAGAGTCCAGTTTATGCTATGTTAAACGGGAAGCGAAGCAGTTTATTTTTGGTGATGGAAAATTAATAATGGAGTGGGAAAATGATAAGAAAAGGTGAGTATACGATCTATAATGGGAAAGAGTATAGATTCATAGAATCTGATACAGTGGAAGCTATTGAATTAATTAGTAATGATAAAAATGAAATGAACAATGGCTTTACTTATTACAAAAATAATATATACACGAAAATAGTAGGTGTAGATGAAGTTAAAGAATTATATTCTATTAATCCCTATGCTGTATATAAGGGAGAGATCTTTCCAGCATCTGAAGAAAGAAAAATCGGAAAATTATTGTTGGATACAACAAACACTGAACTTGCTAAAAAGATGGGGTTTGAACGAACCGATAAATATATGTACTCCAAATCTGTGGAACGGGATGAAGTGGAGATAATCGAGGAGAGGAAACCCTATTCATTAGATTAGTTTCCTCATTTCAAACACGATTAATATTTATTGCACTATACCCCCTAATGAGCTTTGGAACTGTTTTGTTAAGGGTCTTCTTTATAGGCGAGTATAGATAGGAGGATAAAATGGATAAGAAAAAGCAGTTAATCGATCAAATAAAAGTTGTAATATATAATCTTGAAAAAGAATTTTGTAATGAAATTACTAGCGGCGTTTTACAACTTATATTTAAAAGATATAAGAATGCATTGGATGTAATGGAGAATAATGAAGATATAAGAGAATTAAATATTATTGGTGGCGTGAGGGCTTATATGGATAGTTATAGTGACTATCAAAATCCGTTATTAGGAGAATTACATAAAGCTGAAAAATTAAATATAGAATTATTTAATACTTGATAAAGTTAATTAAAATTAGTTTATAGGTTGAATCTATGATCCGTGAGTTGACAATTTTAAGGTTGTAAATAGAATAACAACTTATTATATAAGTAGTTGTTAGCTGCTTACTTTTGAAAAATTAGTGAATTCCCTGATGAGGCCGAATTACTTCTCAATGCAGGTCAAGAATTGTTCATTAAAGAAGCGTGAAGATGCAAATGGTATGCATCTTATACTAGACTTTATTAAAAAGTAGGTGTAATGAATGACAGGCAGAAGAATGGTAGACAGATGGGAAGACGATAACAAGATTTTTATGAGTTTAGCTATTAAGAAAAGAGTATTACCGAGTCTGTATGGCGGTATTATTGGAGACATGCTAGGTGTCCCAGTTGAATTTAAAAAAAGAGGTACGTTTGCTATTAATGATATAACGGGATATGGTACCTATAATCAGCCGCCAGGCACTTGGTCAGATGATACTTCGTTAACTTTATGTTTAATTGAAAACTTAATTGAAAAAAGCGATTCAGCGGAGCTAATGCAAAAATTCGTTCAGTATATGGAATCTGGTTATTGGACACCACATCATGAAATGTTCGATATTGGCAGAACGACCAGTGAAGCCATAACCAAATTTAAAAATGGAATTCCAGCGCAAGAATGTGGCGGAAATGCAATTTTTGATAATGGGAATGGGGCGTTGATGAGGATCGCTCCAGTAGCATTTGTCCTTATTAATAACTTTAATTTCATTGAAAAAATCCAAACCATTAAAAAGTATACGGAAGTAACCCATGCACATCCGCGTTCTGTGGTAGGTTCCATTATTTATGTCGAGTTTTTACTTAGACTTTATTATAATAATTCTCCTGAAGATGCAATAAGACAAACAAAAAAACTTTTTGATGAGAATTTTGATAAAGATCATATATACCAAAAAGAGCTGCAATCCTATTCAAGAATTTTTGAAGAAGATTTCTTTTCATTACCACAAGAAGAAATTCAGTCAGATGGTTATGTCGTTCATACGTTGGAAGCAGCCATTTGGTGCTTAGGAAATTCAGATTCGTTTAGCGATGCCGTTTTAAAAGCAGTGAATCTAGGGGATGATACGGATACAGTAGGTGCCATTACGGGAACATTGGCAGGTATGTACTATAAAATCGACGACATTCCTAAAGAATGGCTTGAGAAAATCACCAGAAAAGAAGATATTGATCAATTAATCGAGAAATTCCTTAGTTTTTGTGCAGATAAAGCAATTAAAGAAGAGTATGGAGATTGATGTAAATCACCCATATTACATAAAAAAACCCCTATAAAAGACTTTTATAGGGGTTTTTTATGTCCAGAATCCAGTATATGCTATGTTAAACGGGAAGCGAAGCAGTTTATTTTTGGTGATGGAAAATTAATAATGGAGTGGGAAAATGATAAGAAAAGGTGAGTATACGATCTATAATGGGAAAGAGTATAGATTCATAGAATCTAAAAGCAAAGGATTTATAGAACTAATAAGCAATAACAAGGAAGACATGAACTATGGATTTACCCATTATAAAAAGAATATTTTTACAAAAGTTCTTTCTTTAAATGAAGTAGAAAAGCTATTTTTAATTCATTCTTTTGCAAAATATAAAGGAGAATTATTTGGAGCTTCTAATGGTGGAAATGGGAAAATTATTCTAGCAACTCCTCATTTAAAACTAGCTGAAAGATATGGCTTTAAACGTACAGATAAATATCTTTATTCTAAAAATGTAAATTTAGATGAAGTTGAAATAATAGAAGAGCGAAAACTGTTTTCGTTAGATTAAAAATAAATCGTAACAATCAGTAAGACTTACGAAGAGATACAGGATACAAGTGTTATCAAAATGAAAAATTTAAAATAACTTAAGAATAAGATTACAGATCAAAAAAATTTGAATTTTTTGGAAAGGGACGGAAGGGGATTAAGGGATGAGTAATCTGAAAAAGGGAGAGTTAGAAATAGAAGGTGTTTTTATTTTTCCTAACTGTAAATTGGATGATATAAAAACAAAAGAATCTTCAAGTATGTTTAAATCTATAACCCTTGATAGTCATAATAAATCTTTAAGGTTTTTAAAGGCACCTAAATTAGGTAGCAAATATTTTAATGTCCGATTATCATTTGAAAATAATTTAATATCGGGAATTAATTTGAAAGTAAATGATCCATCCATTAACCAATGGGACTATGAAGAAAAACTATCTCAGCATGGTGAATGGCTTACAGAGCAAATTGGGTATCCAGAAGGCATATTGTCTGAAAATTTATTTGAATGGGGTAAGATTACGCAATGGTATGATCCAAGGTCATGTGATGCAGGAATCAGCATACTATATTTTCAAAGATAAAAAGAAAAAGGTGTATATCTGAATCGTGTAAAAAGATAACTCATTTTATATTTCTTGAGGTGAAGCATCTAAAAGAAAATGTACATAATTTGAGGGGGAGGAAAGCAATTTGAAAAAAACAGAATTGGAGAAATTATTAATTAAAGATAATGTTCCAAAAAATCTATATAGCCTTAATGGTGGACTACCTAATGAGGTGCTTTGCTTAAATAAAAGAGATAATATTTTGGAAGTCTATTATAGTGAACGTGGGTTGAAATCACATTTAAAGAAATTTGATACAGAAGATGAAGCATGTGAATATTTTTATAAAACAGTTTTGGAACTTCTGAATTAATATTCATTTTTCAATACAAGATATTAAATGAGAACAAGTTAGACGAGGTGAAGCTAAAGATGAAATATGCCATATATAATCATAAGGATTACCTCTTGAATATCCGTAACGACAGGTTAAGACTAAGAACCCATGAACCTGAACAAGGTTTTCGTGAACTTGTTGATCAAACAGGGAATATGACAAATCTGTTTATCAAGGATGTGACTAAAGAGGAAGTTGATTTAGTTTATGAACTAAAGTTTTTGGTAGCTTACAAAGGTAAAGAGTTTGAGCCATATTCATTGGGCAGGCATATCTTGGATGAAAATGAGATTTCGTTATTTAGTATGGATAGTAATGATGTAGACTGCTATGGATTCGAAAAGCAAGAGCAATTTGTTTTTAAAAAGGACGTGCCTCTTGACGACATAGAAGCGATTATTGAGATGAAAAAACCAATATTAATATTTGAAGATTTACCTGAAACCAGGAAGGTTATACCAAGGGGAGAAACTAGAGACTATATAATGAAGCTGGATAGTTTATACAATGGAAATTCCTAAAGAACTAATATAAATAAGGGTCTAGCGGGCTTATTAAGCTGGAATCTATTCAGGTGGAGAGAATCAAATTTTTGTGTCGGAACCTTGGGAAGTAAGTATTTAAAAGTGGTGGATGAAGTTCCAATAAAATGACTGTATTATGGGGGATAAACTTGGAGCAAACATTATTAGTTATTAAAGATGCTTATGTTCGTTTGGTGAAAATATTAACAAAAGAAAAAAAAGATTTAGAACATATAATACGACAAGCTAAAGCCTCAATTGAGTTGATTGAAATATGCTTATTGGATTGTGAATCAGCAGAGCAATATCGTAAAACTATGATGGAATTGAGTGGCATCTATCATGATATAAATAAACCTAGAGTGGGTTTATCTGATTATTTTATTTGGGATGATAACTATGACAAGAGAATCGTTGCTAATAACGAATTAGATGGAATAAAAGATATTTTATTAAAAGAATTTAAAAGGGACAATTAATTTTATCAAGAGTATTTCCCGCTAATAAAAGACTTTAACATAAGTTGAAATGATTGTTTCCCGATGAATGAAATACAATTTAATTTTGATGATAATTACTACCTCAAAATGGAGGAACCTATGATAAGAAAAGGAAAGTATGCAATACATAATGGTAGCGAGTATAGTTTTAGTCTACTGGAAGATAAGTCTATAAAGTTAATAAGTAATAAACATGCTGATCTATCTCAAGGTTTCAAACATTTAGATGAAAAAATCTATATAAAAAATGTTTCTGTAGAAGAGGTAGAAAATTTATTTAAGATAAATTCGAAGGCAAAATATAAGGGAGAGATGTTTCAAGCATCTGAAGATAGAAAAACAGGTAAAGTGCTTTTGGATACCACCAACACTGAACTTGCCAAAAAGATGGGGTTTGAACGAACAGATAAATATATGTACACCAAATCTGTGGAATGGGATGAAGTGGCGATAATCGAGGAGAGGAAACCCTATTCATTAGATTAATTACCCCGTTAAAAAGCCCTTAAGGTTAAGGGCTTTTTAATGAGGAGTATCAAACTAAAGGCAACGAATCAGCACCAGTTGATTTGGTAACGACAAGTATACTGCCGTTACCAAATCGCCCGAAGGTGCCTGGATTATAATAGCCTAAGCAGAGCCTGTGCACCTGTTAGGATAAGCCCTATTATAAAACCGCAGACCGCTCCGTTCACACGAATCCATTGTAAATCTTTTCCTACACCATTTTCCATCATATCAATCAGCGTTTCGTTGTCTAGCTTATCTAAATTTTCTTGTACAAGATTGCCGATCTGCGTATGATTATTTTCAATGAGAACAGTAATTTGTCTCTGTATCCAATTATCGATGTGGGTGCTATTTTCTTTTATGTTGTCCAGTACGTGATGAATCATTGGAGTCAGATAAGTATCCATGAAATGTTCATCTTCGACGAAATCCAATGCTTCTTGTTGAATTTGTTGTAGACTTCCCTTTATTGCCGCCTCAGGCTCCCATTTTGTCAGAAGTTGTTTTTTCCATTTTTCAACTCCTTCTAACAGTTCCGGGTTATGGTTAATGCCTTGTATCTCTTTCCTGATATATAAGATTAAAGCCTCTCTATTTGGTTCTTTCTCGTTTTGTAAATTATTTACGACACTTAATAATAGGTTTTGTATGATATTCCCAAGTTTCTCTTCGTTAAGTAGACTTTGAATGGACTTAACGGCGAACTGAAGCATACCTTCCAGTTCAATCTTACTGAGTACATCCATGGAAACAGTGCCAAGTCGGTGACTGGTTTCTTTTTTTCCTAACCAATCTTCAGCTTTTTTCAAAACATGATCCAAAGCCTTCTTATCAAACTCTTCGTTAAGTAACTGTGAAGTTACTAAATGTAGCATCTTGCTCATGTCTATGCTAGAAAGTGATGATTTAATTTTTTTTGCAACGAAAGGTGTAATCTTTTCTATATCTATATAACCAATCATTTGCTTGATTAGTTTAATCAGGACTTTTCTAAAAGTATCACTTTGAATCTCTTTTACTAAAATAGGGATCAATTTTTCAGTAAAAGGAATATGTTTTACTTTGTCCTGAATGCTTTCCTTAGAAAGCCAGTCGTTTTTTAACATCGAAACAAGTGCATTTGTCATTCTTTTACGATTGTTGGGCAAAAGCGCTGTATGGGGGATTGGTAATCCAAGCGGATGGCGGAATAATGCAGTGACTGCAAACCAATCTGCCAATCCGCCGACTAAACCAGCCTCAAACCCTCCATGTAATAAATCTAAAGGCAATGAACCTTGAAATGGAGTGGTTGCAATATAACCCGCCCCCATGATGATTAGTGAATATCTAGCTATTTTTCTTGAAGATTTTATTTTTGGTGACATTATATTCCCTCATCCTTAAAATGATAGTCAATTACTATAACCCGAATCATTAGCAAATTTTATAACTTACTTTCATCTAGTAGTATAGCAGGTAGTTCAAAAAAATAACCACAACAAGGCAGTAAGTTCATTAATTTTCGGCATTGAATATTAGTTATTTTCCCTTGAATGTTCAATTTTCAGATGGTTAATGCATAAAAAAAAGCCGATTCACTCAATCGGCTTTTTTTATTCATTTACTGAAAAGCGTTTTTGGTTCATCTCCAACTTATTATGATGCGTCAGTTTTTATCGAATTATTTTTAACGGTCCCTACTTTTTTCTTATCTTTCATGCGACTGAAAATAAAGGCCAGAACGGAGCCTGATATATTATGCCAAACGCTGAAGATGGCACTAGGAACAGCGGCCAAAGGCGAGAAGTGGGCTGTGGCTATAGCTACACCTAAACCAGAGTTCTGCATACCAACCTCCATTGCAACAGCTTTCTGTTTAGCTAAATCCATTCCGCATAAACGAGCAAAGAAAAAGCCGAGTAAAAAACCAAGAACATTATGAAGAACGACTACTGCAAAAATCAGCAAACCTGTTTTAGCCAGCTGAGCTTGGCTGCCAGCTACTACTGCAGATACAATCAGGACGATAGAAATGACAGATACTAGAGGTAAAGCCTTTGCACCGGCCTCTGCCTGTTTGCCGAAAAACTTTTTAACGATGAATCCAAGCAGCAGTGGGATGATCACCACTTGAATGATCGAAATGAATAACGACCCAATACTGATATTGACCCATTTACTTGCCAAGAGCAGAATAAGCAGGGGAGTTACGATAGGTGCTAGAATAGTGGAAACAGAAGCAATGGCAACTGCAAGCGCAACATTTCCTCTCGCAAGAAACACCATGACATTTGAAGCTGTTCCACTAGGGCAACATCCTACCAAAATAACACCAACAGCCACTTCTTTGGGCAAATCGAACCCTATTGCTAATACAAATGCCAATAAGGGCATAATGATAAAATGTCCTGCTACCCCTAGTGCGACTTCTTTCGGCCGTCGGAATACTTCTTTAAAATCCGATGCTGATAATGTAAGTCCCATGCCAAACATGACAATTCCCAATAATGGAACAATATAGGCTCCAATCCATATAAAATGATTAGGTAAGATATACGCAATAACTGCAAATAAAATGACCCATAAGGTAAACGTTTTACCAGCAAATCCGCTGATTTTCTCTACTACTCCCATAGTGACCTCCTAGATGTTTTAAAATAAAACAATTATAATTTATATTCAGAATATTTAAAACCCTTTTGGGCAATAAAAATATCATTACGGCTGAACTAGTATGAATATGACGATTTACTATAGGAAAAAAGCGGACAGGGTTTTTAGATTCTGTTCGCTTTTTTACTTTATCTTTTTAAAAAAATAAGAGGGTGCTGTATATTAGTGGCAAACTAGTTTATAAGGAACTGAGTTAGAATTAGTATTTGTTGTTTTACATGTTTAATTATTGCTATTGTATGTTTAGCCAGGGCTATAAAAGAAGTGGAGATGTGGTTTCTTTGATACATATATTAATTGCGGATGATGATCGGCATATTCGGGAGTTGCTTAAATTTCACTTGGAAAAGGAAGGGTACATGGTATTCGAAGCGAAGGACGGGAATGAAGCTTCCTTGCTACTGGAGAAGGAACGGATTCATCTGGCTGTTGTCGATATTATGATGCCGTATAAAAACGGGCTGGATCTTTGTAAGGAAATTCGGGATCAATATGATCTGCCCGTCATTTTATTGACAGCTAAAGATCAACTTATCGATAAGGAAAAGGGGTACTTTGCGGGTACGGATGATTACCTAGTAAAGCCGTTTGAGCCAAGGGAACTTCTATTTCGGATAAAAGCGCTATTGCGAAGGTACCGTCTGGTGAATTCTGAATCGATATCATTGAATCAAACTGTGATTGACCGTAAAAGTTACGAAGTGCGAATAAAGGGGAATACGCTGCTCCTGCCGCTTAAGGAATTTGAGCTGCTGGCTCAGCTGGGGAGTTTTCCAGATCAGGTCTTTACGCGTGAGCAGCTTATTGAACTGGTTTGGGGTGCTGATTTTGCAGGGGATGATCGAACGGTTGATGTCCATGTTAAACGGTTGAGGGAACGTTTTGCCGGGCGGACCGATGACTTTGTCATAACGACTGTCCGTGGATTAGGTTATAAACTGGAGGTCAACAAGAAGTGAAAACACTCTATTTCAGGATAGTTATTCAAACCATTTTGATCATGGTGCTTGCCAGTGTCATCGCTTTTTTAATTTCCAATGTTTATTATCATCAGGTTCAAAAACCCAACAATGGTGAGAAAATAAGCAAAGTCGCAAGTGAGATCGTCTCCTTATATGAGGAGAATCCTGATCAGGATATTGATGCGTATTTAAACCATATTGCAGGTTTGCACTATCAAATGTATCTATTTAATGAGCAGGGTGAAGGAACTTTATATGGTGAGCCGTTTCGGGAAGCGAGTTTGGATCGCGACACGATTTCAGGAGTTTTGAACGGGAAAACCTATCAAGGGATCGCCAATTATAATAATGGGTTATTTATTACCGGATTTTTTGAAGATGTTTTAATTAATAGCATTGGGGTCCCAATTAATGTGGATGGCGAGAAATATGCTTTGTTTGTAAGGCCGAATATAGAGCTGCAGTTTGGAGAGTTCCGCTTTTATCTTTCTGTTTTGCTCGTACTTACGCTCCTGCTCAGTTTTTTATTTGTTATTATTAACACGCGTTTCATCGTTAAGCCAATTACGAAATTAACGGAAGCTACAAAGAGAATCGCTGATGGGGATTATAGTAGTGAATTGAATGTCACCCGCAGTGATGAAATTGGGGATTTGGCTCAACATTTCTCGAAAATGACTCAAAGCATACAGCGGTTAGATGATATGAGACAGGAATTCGTTTCAAATGTTTCTCATGAAATTCAATCTCCGCTCGCATCCATCCAAGGTTTTTCTCAAACCCTCCAATCGGAGGAATTAACAAAAGAACAAAGAAATCAGTACTTGTCCATCATTGAAAAAGAAAGCAGGCGCATGTCATCGTTAAGCAAACAGCTGCTCATGCTTGCTTCGTTGGATAAAGCAGAAGATCCGCTGCAACGGACAAATTTTGATTTAGCGCAGCAAATCCGGCAAGTGTTGTTCATGCTGGAATGGAATTGGCGGGAAAAAGATATGGTGATCGAAATGGATTTGCCGTCAACCGTCATTTCTGCAGATGAAAAACTTTTAAATCAAGTTTGGACGAATTTGATAACCAATAGCATTAAATACTCGGAAAGCGGCAGTTCGATCGATATTCGGATTAAAAGAATAGGCAGTGCTGTTGAAGTGATTATCGCGGATACGGGCATCGGAATTCCAGAAGAAGACCTCCCTTATATCCTTGATCGCTTTTATAAAGTCGACAAAGTGAGGAACAGGAGTGAAACCGGAAGCGGCTTAGGACTTTCGATTACGAGGAAGACGGTTGAACTTCATGGGGGAATGATCGAAGTTCAAAGCGAACTTGGTAAAGGGACCACTTTTTATATACGGCTGCCCCTTATGTAATCAGTTGTTCATCTTCCATTCATATTGATTGTTTACAATCGGGTCATACCGATTCAATGATCGGTAAACAAAAGGAAAGGGAGATGAAATGATGTTTTTGGCAATACGTGAACTAAAGCATTCAAAATTACGTTATCTGCTGATTGGACTGATCATGATATTGGTCGCTTTGCTTGTGTTTATCATTTCAGGATTAGCTAATGGACTTTCTTCAGATAATGCTTCATCCATACAAAACATGAAGGCCGACTATTTTGTTATGGAGCATGACTCTAAAAATAAATTGAACCGATCGATCATATCGATGGAAAAGCTAGATGAAATCCGGGCTTCATCGGATGTTAAAGCAGCCGAAGGACTTGGGCAAATGATGATCACATTGAATAAAGTCGGCTCTTCGGAGAAAACGGATGTCACTATTTTTGCGACCGATGCCAGTGGTATTTTAGCACCGAAGGTCATAGAAGGAACGAGCTATGACAATAAGAAACAAGGTGAAGTCGTTGCAGATCGTTCTTTAAAGGAAGTTGGTTATAAATTGGGTGATTCACTCAAAGATGACCTATCTGGTAAGATTTTCACCATTGTTGGTTTTACTGAAAAGCAGTCTTATAGCCATACACCGGTAGTTTACATGAATGTTACGGGGTGGCAGGAGATTAACCCAGCATTGAAAAATCAAGGAAAAGACTCAATCAGCACAATAGCCGTGCAAATGGATTCGAAGTCAGAAGAGAATGTACGTGAATCATTGCCTGAAGGCGTAACGCTCATTTCGAAAGAAGAATCACTTCAAAGTATACCAGGGTTCAAAGAGGAACAGGGTACACTGACGATGATGATTGTCTTCTTGTTTGTCATTGCAGCTTTCGTTTTGGCAGTATTCTTTTATGTGATTACCTTACAGAAGACGAATCAATTTGGTGTCCTTAAGGCACTCGGGGCAAATACGGGCTACCTGGCAAAAAGCATCGTTGGTCAAGTAATGCTGCTTGCCGTGACATGCATCGCCATCAGTGTTGCACTGACATATATCGTCACTTTAATCATGCCAGAAGGAATGCCATTTGAATTGAGTACCGATTTGGTCATTAAATATTCCGTGTTACTTTTGGTTGTATCCGTATTGGGTTCGCTGCTATCACTATACCGAGTAGCGAAGATAGATGCGATCGAAGCAATAGGGAGGGTATCATGATGGGGGATAAACTATTATTTGAAAACGTCAGTAAGATTTATGGGGAAGGCGATAATAAGGTGACAGCCCTTGATAATATTTCGCTGAATGTGAGAGCGGGGGAATTCGTCGCCATCGTGGGTCCTTCAGGCTCAGGAAAAAGTACTTTCCTATCAATAGCAGGTGCGTTACTATCCCCGAGCAAAGGTCGCTTA
Source organism: Peribacillus phoenicis (assembly GCF_047238085.1). Lineage (NCBI taxonomy): Bacteria > Bacillati > Bacillota > Bacilli > Caryophanales > Bacillaceae > Peribacillus > Peribacillus phoenicis. Next base: position 104,009 of record NZ_JBDFMF010000001.1, read on the forward strand.
CTGCTGAATGGTGGGGATATTACAACACTATCCCCAAAAGAATTGACTCGAGTGCGCCTTGAAAAGATCGGGTTTGTATTCCAATCGTCGAATCTTGTGCCATATCTCTCCGTACGAGATCAGCTTCTGCTACTTTCTGAACTGATTGGCAAGCGAGATAAAAAAACTGTGAAAAAAGCGGACGAATTGCTTAGCCACCTTGGACTTGGACATCGGGCAGATCACCTGCCAGAAGCACTGTCGGGCGGTGAGCGGCAGCGTGTAGCCATCGCCCGTTCGCTAATGAATGATCCAGAAATCATTTTAGCGGATGAACCAACGGCAAGTCTTGATTCCAAAAGAGGCAGGGATGTTGTTGAAATGCTTGCACATGAGGTGAAATCAAGAAATAAAGCGGCCATCATGGTAACGCACGATGAAAGAATGTTAGATTTATGTGATCGAGTGGTCAATATTACAGATGGCAAGGTATTTGGATGAAGTTATACGTAAAAGGCCGCCGCCTCTCCAAAGGAATTAGGAGTGGCGGCGGCCTGAATTGCTTGAAGGGAATGGTTAATACAGTAAGCGGATGGAATACTAGTCGTTACCTTTATATAAACGATTTGCAATTATGTATAATACTTTGCTTGTATCCCAGATGGTTATCTTCGGATTAATCATGTTTTTTTATTTTAAAAAACAAGCAGTGATAGGTTGCTTTCACACCTGATTGATTTCGGTATTCTGTGTCGTAAATGTTGATTAACTCTCGAAAAAAGGAAGGGCGCTGGCAATAGTTTTCTTTGTTGCTGTTAGCAGCACCAATCTTTTTAATTGAAGTGAAAAATTCACGTACTGTCTGAAAGTACTCCAGTTCAAGCTTTTCTATTTTTGTTATCTCGATTGGGACTGCAGATGAATAGGGGATTGCAGCTTCACAAATCTGAGATAATTCTTCCAGAGTGTAAAACATTTGGCCTGGTGAACTATCCATGGAAAGCTGAAGCTTTTCCTTCGCATGTTCATATGACCTATGAAGCTCTTGAAAGGTATCTATTCCGAACGTTGAAAATATCAGGTTTCCTTCGGCCGTTAATCGTGTAAAAAGTTTTTCAAGGGTTGCAGGAATATCATTCAGCCATTGAAACGTTGCATTGGAAATAATCAAGTCGTAATTTTCATTAAGCGCCATTTCTTCAATATCCGTACATAAAAATGTAACACGGTCCTCCTTTGTCATTCCTTTCGCCACTTCAACCATTCCTGGTGCAATATCAACAGCCGTAATGGCGGCATTAGGGAATGTTTTGAGGAGTAACCTGGTTAAGTAACCGGTGCCGCAGCCGATTTCAAGAATATTGATTTTATGATTGGTGTTTTTTTGAGGAAGCAAATCCACTAATTGTTTTGCCATGTTTTTTTGAACATTGGCATACGCATCATATGTTTTCGCGTGTTCACTGAACCGCTTGCTTAACAATCGTTTATCAATCATGAACGTACTCCTTTTGAATAAATGTTTTTATATGCTCCATACATTCCTGAGGTTTTGTGAGAAATGGAATATGGCCAGCACCTTCAATAATATGAAGCTCGGCTTTCCCACCCAGATTTTCTTTAATGAAGGATGAGGCTTCAAGTGGACAAATTTTGTCTTCCCTCCCATGAAGCAATATAAAGGGGGCTTCAATCCGGTCGAGTCTTGCTCTAGCATCTTTCTGAAATAAATAATCCAGACCAATCAGAAGCGAAAACACATCATCTCCATGAAACTCGCGTTGAATTGTGTTGATGAATTGATGATGAAAACCTGCTTCTTTTTCAGCATCGGAAAACATTGCTTCATAGAAGGAAGACAAAGTCTTCTCTTTATTGCGCTGCAGTTGTTTCTTCATGCGCTCGACCATTCGTGGATCCCAGCCAAATGAATAATTTTCTCCTGTAGTGAACCGACTGGTTGCGCCAAAAAGGATAAAACCGTTTATTTTTTCTCGATACGAACTTGAAAGTTCAAGTGATACTAGTGATCCTAATGACCAGCTCAGTAAATAAACAGGACCATCGAGGGAAGCGATTGTGTCCATGACTCGTTCTTCAAAGTCATTTAGTGCTTTCATATCTCTCCAATCTATAAATGAAAGGTGAAATAGTTCTGACAGCGGTTTGATTAACGGTTGAAACGCATCTTTTTCCATTCCCCAGCCAGGAAGCACGACTAAATTCGGCTGTTTCATTCAACAACACCCATTTCTTTTCCAATGATCGAAACTTTTTCAACTGCCCAATCAAGATCTTTTTTATCGTGGAGAGCCGTTACGGTAAACCGGATTCTCGCTTCATTTTCAGGAACGGTCGGCGGCCTGACAGCGATAGCGGCAATTCCTTCTTTCTGCAAACGTGCGGCAAATTCCATCGCTTTTTCGTTTTCCCCGATGACGATAGGAACAATTTGTGATCGGCTTCCGCAAATATTAAACCCGTAATATGTGAGTTCTTGTCTAAAGTGTTCTGAGTGTTTTTGGAGCAGTGAGCGGCGTTCTGGTTCTTGCTGTACAAGTTCAATCGCTGTTTTTATAGCACCGAGTATGGCCGGGGGAAGTGCAGTTGAATATATGAATCCGCGCATGCGATTTTTTAAATAGTCGATGAGCCATTTTTTCCCGACGACATAGGCCCCGAATGAGCCGAGCGCTTTACTGAATGTTCCCATTTGGATATCTATTTTATTTTGAAGATGGAGGTGACCGGCATAGCCTTCACCGTTTTTACCATAGATACCGCTTCCATGTGCTTCATCTGTCATTAACAGTGCGTTATAACGTTCCTTTAATCGGACAAGGTCTTCAAGAAAAGCAAAGTCACCATCCATACTGAAGACCGTATCCGTCACGATTAATTTACGTGCTTCAATCGGTGATTTTTTCAAAGATGCTTCTAAGTGGTCTAAATCATTATGACGATAGCGTATATGCTTTGCACGGCTTAAAAGAGCTCCATCGACAATGCTTGCATGATTCAATTTATCGCTATAAATAATATCGTTACGGGACAGCAGGGTGGAGATTATTCCAAGGTTCGCGTTATATCCACTGTTGATGATGAGTCCTGCTTCGGCTTTCTTCCAATTGACAAGAGCTTGTTCCGCCTGCTCGTAAAGAGGATGATTGCCAACAATTAAACGTGAAGCCGTTGCTCCTGCACCATATGTAAGTACTGCATCAACCATAGCCTTTTTCAGCCGCTCATCTCCTGCATATCCTAAATAGTTATTAGAAGCCAGATTAAGCATCCTGCACCCGTTGATCGTAAGCCAAGGCTGCTCGGCACATACGGTTGATACGAGTTCACGCTTTTGCGAAATCTCTTCTAAATGAGCGAGTTCTTTTTTTATTTTTTCTTCCCAACAAGGTAATTGTTTTTCACTGTGCATGGCCATTCTCCTTTTTATATGTCAACTAAAATTAATATAAGTTAACATATAAAACATTCTAATCATGACTCAATGAAACTGTCAAGCTTTGAAAAGGAGCATGAGAATAAATTAATGATCCATTAATCTCGGAGAAATCAAGGGTCAAAAAAAGCTGGTTGGTTATTTTGATCCAAGCCAGAACATTTAAGGAGAATCGGGCAGCGGCTTTGTTAAGCTAATGAATAAAAAAGCTTAGTGAAAATAGTGACTTTGTATGTATTAAGCTCGTTCATTAAAGATAATCTAACTTCCAAGGTAGTCTTTTTGTTAAACCTTCAAATCTTTGAAGGATTAAATGGAATTCCATGTTACTATAGAGCAGTGAAATTTAACAGAATTCACATTAACCATTACATAAAGGAAGGGTAATAAATATGAAAAAGATTTCTTTGGATGTTTTCTTTATATTAATAGGAGCTTTTATTTTCGCTTTGGCAATAAATCTTTTCGTCATTCCCAATGAGCTTGGTGAGGGAGGAGTCACGGGGATAACCATCATTTTGTTTTATCTTTTTGAATGGTCACCAGGGCTGTTAAGTTTGATCATTAACGCTTTCCTGCTCATTGTCGGTTATAAATTTTTGTCGAAATTAACAACGGTATATACAATCGTAGCCGTTGCATTTAATTCACTTTTCCTTCATTTAACCGAAAGTTGGACGATATCTTCAGATGAATTGGTCATCAATGCAATATTTGGCGGGGTTTTTGCCGGTGCAGGAATTGGCATGATCATTCGTGTTGGGGGCACTACTGCCGGTACGACGATCCTGGCCCGAATTACGAATAAGTATTTGGGATGGAGCTTAAGCTATGGACTTCTGTTTTTCGATTTAATCGTTGCGTTCTCATCTTATTTCATCATTGGTGCAGAAGGTCTGATGCTCACTATCCTTATGCTTTATATTGGAACAAAAACGATGGAATTCATCATTGAGGGATTGAACCCGAAAAAAGCGATTACCATCATTTCAAATGAAGCGGACCAGATTGCAAAACAAGTAACCGAATTGATGGACCGGGGGGTCACTGTTTTTAGCGGTCATGGATACTATACAAAGGCATCCAAGGATATTTTATATATCGTTATAAGTAAGCAAGAGGTGCTAAAGTTAAAGAGAATAGTGCAGTCAACGGATAGCAATGCTTTTATAGCCATACATGACGTTCGGGACGTATTTGGTGAAGGATTCCTGGATATCTCGAAGTCCTGATGCTAGTAAGGTATAAGCGAAATGAAAAGGCCTAATTAGGCTTTTTTATTTTGCATTGCAAAAAATCTGTAAATTCGGAATAATTTGTTATATTATGTAAGTAAGAAACCACACACCCTGAGGAGTGCAGCCATTAAATGTGGAGGTGTCCAAGATGATCCTTTTAAAAGTGGATGACAGAAAGTTTGGGAAAAGCAATATCAAGTACAGTGTCGTTGATAAGGAAACAAATGAATTGATCATTAGCGGTGTGTTTAAGGAATTTGGACAAGCAAGCGATAAATATTATGAATTGAAGGATGAATACGGTCCTTCCAATGTGAAAATGATATTGAAGTGAAAAGAGGGGGACCGACGGGTTTCCCTTTTTTCGTATAATGCCAGGAATGAAAATGGCCCGTACGATAAATAATCGGATAAAGGAATAATCAAAGGTTTCTGAATCATATAATTAGATTAAGAGAGTTCTTAACATCCTTTTTTTACAATATACTACAATTTTATTGTAAAGTATGGAATTTGGTGGTAATATTAAGCGCATAAATGTAAACGTTTGCAATGTTTTTTTGTGAGGAGGTGATGTAAAAGAAGTACGCTAGACTATGAATTTTATGGAATTAAAGGCTTTTATTTTACTAATTTTATGCAAACGTTTTCTTAAAATTGCATGAATATTATGAGAAAAAGGGAGAGTGGGTAGGCATGAGGCGTAAAAAATGGTACGGGGGAATTCTTACTGTTTTATTAATTTTTAGTGTAATTTTGGCAGGATGCTCTTCTTCAACTGGCGGAAACAGCGACTCAAAGGATGTCGTGACGCTCGATATATTTCAATTCAAGGTAGAATTCAAGTCGCAATTCGAGACATTGGCAAAATAATATGAAAAAGAAAATCCAAATGTGAAGATCAAGGTATCGACAGTCGGCGGCGGTAATGATTATAAATCTGCCATAACGGCAAAGTTCGCTTCAGGTGAGGAGCCAGCGGTTTTTAACATTGGCGGACCGGTAGATGTCGCACAATATAAGGATAGATTAACAGATTTAAAGGACACGAAAGCTGCTGCTGCAGCGCTTGACGGTACTTTGGATGGCGTGGAAGAGGACGGGCAAGTCCTTGGACTTCCATTTAACCAGGAAGGATACGGCTTGATCTATAACAAACGAATATTTAAAGAAGCCGGAATTAATCCTGATGAAATTACAAGTTATGAAGCCTTAGAGGCGGCAGTTAAGAAAATCGATTCACAAAAAGACAAATTGAAGCTCGAAGCAGTTTTCGCATATCCGGTAAAAGAGAAGTGGGTGACAGGAAACCATTTATCCAATGTATTCTTATCACCGGAGTTTGATGGAAATGTGTTAGAAGCAAGTAAAGCACCTACGGTTAAATTCACGGATGGTGACAAGTTTAAACAATTGGTCGATATCCAAAATGAGTATTCCGTCCAGCCGACAGCAAGTCTTGATTACTCCCAACAAGTGGAGGAGCTGTTCTCGCTTGAAAAGGTTGCGATCATTCAGCAAGGTAACTGGGTGTATAACACAGTCTATGATATGGACCCTGAGTTAGCTGAAAAGGGAATTGGCATCATCCCGATTCCAAATGGAGACAATGCAGGCATGCCGGTCGGCGTACCGAACTATTGGGCAGTGAACAAGAAATCGGATGAAAAGGTACAGGAAGCGGCGAAGAAGTTCCTCGACTGGATGTATACATCCGAAGCAGGGAAAAAAGCCGTTTTGGAAGATTTTAAATTCATTCCTGCTTATGAAGGATATGATGTAGAAAAAATTGCAGATCCAATTTCAAAAGAAATTTATAAATACTCTCAAGAAGGAAATACGATTGGTTGGGTGTTTAATGGATATCCGGTCGGTTGGAACGATGATCTTGGTGCAAGTGTCCAAAAATACGTAACTGGTAAATTGACTTGGGAGGAACTTGTCCAACAGAACATAGAAAATTGGGAGAAGATTCATAGCAAATAAGTGTTGGGAAATGCAAGTGACCAATCGGCATGAAAAACGTGTCGATTGGTTGTTCCTTATTATAGAAAAGCCGCTGAGGTAATTTGCCTCAACAAGGGATTCATCAAATAACACAGTATGATCTAAACCCATTAACTATTAAATCATTTCAAGGAGGTCGGTTTCGTTGAGAAATCGGGATGCCGCATATTGGCTGTTTTTGACACCTGTTCTTGCTGCACTCATTTTGGTTGTGATCGTGCCGCTCATATACGGATTTTATTATTCCTTTACGAACTGGAACGGTTTAGGGACTCCGGATTTCATTGGTCTTAAGAATTATATAGACTTGTTTACGGATAAAGGGTTCCTTGATACATTTTGGTTCACCATTAAATTTTCCGTAGCGGCAATTGTGGTAATCAATATCATCGGATTAAGTTTGGCCCTCATCGTGACTTCGAAAATTAAATCAAGCAACATATTGCGGACAGTTTTCTTTATGCCCAATTTAATTGGCGGCTTGATTCTCGGCTTTATTTGGCAGTTCATTTTTATTAAGGTCTTCGGTGCGATTGGTGATTTGACTGGGATCGAAGCTTTTAATGGGTGGTTATCAACGACTGATACAGGTTTTTGGGGATTGATCATTTTAACGTCTTGGCAGATGGCCGGATATATCATGATCATTTATATTGCCTATCTGCAGGCTGTTCCTGAAGACTTGATAGAAGCGGCAAAAATTGACGGAGCGAACAGCTTCCAGCGTTTTCGCCATATAACTTTTCCACTAGTGGCACCTGCTTTTACCGTCAGTTTGTTTTTGACGCTTTCCCACTCGTTCAAGATCTATGATCAAAACCTTTCTTTGACGAATGGAGCTCCCTATAATTCAACTGAAATGGTTGCGATGAACATTGTAAAATCCGCCTTCACCGAAAACGATATGGCATATGCACAGGCAAAAGCCGTTATCTTTTTCGTAATCGTGGCGGTCGTTTCGCTGACACAAGTCTATTTCAATAAAAAACGGGAGGTTGAGCTGTAATGAGGGGAAAATGGAAATTGTGGCTGATTGGATTCATCGGATTCATTTTGGCCATATTATGGCTCACTCCGTTTTATTTAATGCTTGTCAATGCTTTTAAAATGAAACGAGATATATTTGCCGATACACTGGGACTGCCTGAAACCTGGACATTCGAAAACTTCACTCAAGCTTTCGAGCAATTGGATTTCCTCCGGACTTTATTCAATTCTTTATTGATATCGGGCGTCAGTGTAGTCATCATCATCATCTTTTCTGCGATGGCAGCATACGCTCTTTCCCGAAACAAAAGTAAAATAAGTTCCCTGCTTTTCTTTGTGTTTGTAGCAGCCATGCTGATCCCGTTTCAGTCTGTGATGATACCGCTCGTTGCCCAATTCGGACAGCTGGGGATGTTGAACAAGGCCGGACTGATTTTCATGTATTTAGGTTTTGGCTGCAGTCTTTCCATATTCCTGTATCATGGTACTTTAAAAGGGATTCCCCTCTCACTTGATGAGGCAGCAAAGATTGATGGTGCAAACCGCTTTCAAGTATTTTGGTATATCATATTTCCATTATTAAAACCGATGTCCATTACAGTTGGGATCTTAAATGTCATTTGGATATGGAACGACTATTTGCTGCCATCCCTTGTTATTGGCGGCGCAGGATCGGAGACCATCCCACTTAAATTATTCTTCTTTTTCGGTCAATATACGAAGCAATGGCATCTTGCCTTGGCTGGACTTACCTTATCCATCATTCCAGTCATCATTGCGTACTTTTTTGCTCAGAGGCAAATTATCAAAGGAATTGCAGATGGAGCAGTTAAATAACTATTTAAATATAGGGAATATTAAACCATGTGCGGTTAACGGGGAGTGTTGATGAATTTGTCTGTTACTATAAAAGACGTTGCCAAAAAAGCAAATGTCGCTCCATCAACGGTATCGCGTGTAATCCATAACAGCCCGACAATCAGTGAAAAGACAAAGCGTAAAGTACGCAAGGTATTAAAGGAAATGGGCTATCATATGAATGAAAATGCCCGGAACTTAGTCACGAAGTCAACTAAGGCCATTGGGATCGTCATGAAAAGTTCGGCAAGGGAATCACTTTATAATCCCTTTTTTCCAGAAGTGATCCGAGGCATCGGGGATTTCTGTAATAAAGAAGGGTACAGTCTTTCCCTGACAACCGGCGAGACGGAGGATGCCATCTTTGAGGATGTCGTGAAAATGGTTCAGGGCAGAAGAGTGGATGGCATGATTGTTTTGTACTCTAAAAAGGACGATAAAGTGGTGCCGTATCTATTAAAGCAGGGCTTCCCGTTCGTTTTGATCGGGAAGCCAAGTACGAACATGAGCGGAATCACGTTCATTGATAACGATAATGTTCAAGCGGCCAGGGAAGTATCGGAGTTTGTAATAAGTCTTGGACATGAGCGAATCGCCTTTTTAGGGGGCAGTCCCGAGTTTGAGGTGATCCAGGACCGCTTGACAGGTTTTCAACAAGCGATGGAACAGGCCGGGCTGGATGTGCGACAGGAATATATCAAATTGATTCCTTTAAATCGAACGGATGGAATAAAGGCCATTGACGAATTGCTGGAATTGAAAGAGGCACCAACCGCATTTTTGGTTATGGATCTTTTATTGGGTGTTCTCTTGCTTGGAGTGTTAGCTGAAAAGAACTTGAAAGTGCCGCAGCAAATAAGCGTCGTCTGTTTTAACCACTCAGAATTCATAGAATTTTTAAGTACGCCGCTGACAACGGTTGATATCCATACGTATCAGTTAGGGTATGAGGCGGCAAAATGCGTGTTCGATCTAATTGCAAATCCGGAAATGATGGAAAAGAGTATCAGTATTCCTACCAAAATCATAAAGCGGGAGTCGCATTTTGTTGCCGAAAAGGAAATTAAATGAAAAATGTAGAAATGTTTTACCAATTAAAGCTTGATTTTTGCTAACATAAATTTACAATATAGATTATCACTATTATTTTTGAAAATTCATACTTACTGAAGTCAATAAGTATGTTCTTATATTTTGATCACACCTAACGCAAACGTTTGCGTTATGGATAAAGAGGTATAGTTAAACCATGCAAAGCAAGTTGCCGTGAAATGAATCTTGAATGGAGGAGGTTGTTCATGAGAGTCCTGGTATGGAATGAGTTTCGCCACGAGAGAACAAAGCCTGAAGTAGCCAAAGTATACCCAGATGGTATCCATGGTGCAATTGCCGGCTTTTTACAAAGTGAGCAGGTCGAGGTGAGGACCGCTACTCTCGATGAAGAAGAGCATGGATTAACGGAAGAAGCACTGGAACGAACCGATGTACTTCTTTGGTGGGGGCATGTTGCACATGATGAAGTTCAGGATGAAATCATTGCAAGGGTCCACAAGCGAGTACTCGAGGGCATGGGTCTCATCGTCCTCCATTCCGGTCATTTTTCAAAAATCTTCAAACGACTTATGGGCACGACTTGCGATTTGAAATGGCGGGTCGCGGATGAAAAGGAACGGCTTTGGGTTGTCGATCCCAGTCATCCTATCGTTGATGGAATCGGAGAATATATAGAGCTTGAGAAGGAAGAGATGTACGGGGAACATTTTGATATTCCTGCACCAGATCAATTAATATTCGTCAGTTGGTTTGAAGGCGGGGAGATATTCAGAAGCGGCTGCACGTATCAGCGGGGTAAAGGGAAGATTTTCTATTTTCGTCCAGGTCATGAAACATATCCTACTTTCCATAATCCGGAGATTCAACGAGTAATTAAGAATGCCGTTGATTGGGTCAAGCCGGAAACTGGAGTCGTAACGAACTATGGGAAAGCCGAACCGTTGGAATCCATCTCAGGCAAAGAGATGAAGTGAAGGAGAGAACAAAATGGGCAAAGTGAAGGTAGGAGTCATTGGATGCGGGAGTATCGCAAAAAACAGGCATTTTCCGGAGTATGATGCACATCAGGAAACGGAGATCATTGCCGTTTGTGATATTGTGCAGGACCGGGCGAATGCAGCAGCACAAAGGTATGGCGCCCAAGCATATACTGATTATATAGAACTTTTGAAGAATGAGGAGATTGAAGCGATCAGTGTATGTACACCGAATTACCTGCATGCACGCATCACGGTTGCGGCCCTGGAAGCTGGTAAGCATGTCCTTTGTGAGAAACCAATGGCTACTTCTTTGGTGGACGCTGAAAAAATGAATGCAGCAGCAGCGAAAAGCGGCAAAATACTAATGATTGGTCATAATCAGCGTTTTGTTCCTTCTCATCAAAAAGCGAAACAGCTTATTGAGAGCGGGGAGCTAGGGAAGGTCTATAGCTTCCGGACGGCTTTTGGACATTCAGGGCCTGAAACCTGGAGCGTGGACGGATTGGAAAGCTGGTTTTTTAAGAAGGATCAGGCAGTCATTGGTGCAATGGGCGATTTAGGCGTTCATAAAGCTGATTTATTACGGTATATCCTTGGAGAAGAATTTGTTGAAGTGGGAGCCTTTGTGGAAACGACTGCCAAGAAAAATACAGACGTTGATGACAGTGCGGCCTGTATCCTCCGGACGGAGAGCGGTATCATCGGAACTCTTACCGCCAGCTGGTTCTTATGCAAAAGAAGACAATGCTACGGTCATTTATGCGGAAAAAGCGGTATTGCGCCTTGAAGACGATCCGAAATACTCACTGATCATCCATCATGATAATGGAAAGACAGAAACCATCCAATTAGGAAGCATCCAGACTAATGACTCAGAAGGACAGCATGATTCCGAAGTGATCAGCCACTTTGTAAAATGTGTTGTGGACAATGAGGAGCCTCTTGTCTCAGGAGTTGAAGGTTTAAAATCATTAAAAGTCATTCTTGGCGCGATGGAATCAAATGCATCCCGAAAAATCATCCGCTTATAAAGGGGTTAAAAGTCATCATGTACAAATTAAAAATGGGTATTATCGGTGCTGGCGGAATTGCCCAAAAAAGGCATATCCCAGCTTTTCAAAAATTTCAAGATAAAGTGGTTTTATACGCCATTCAGGATATAGATGAAATGAAGGCGCGAGAAGTGGCGCGTGAATTTCATATCGAAAAGGTTTTCACCAATTATGAAGAAATGTTTGCTGAAGTGGATGCTGTTACGATTGCAACGCCAAACAAGTTCCATGCGGAGATTTCCATTGCTGCTCTGCAAGCGGGTGTTCATGTGTTATGCGAAAAGCCGATGGCCATTACAACCGAGGAATGTTTAGCAATAACCGAGGCTGCAAACATATCGGGTAAAGTGTTATCGACTGCTTATCATTACCGCTTTATGAAGGAAGCACAGGCTGCAAAGAAAATGATTCAGGCCGGTGAAATCGGTGAACCGTATGTAGCGCGTGTACAGGCAATCAGACGTCGCAAAGTCCCGGGCTGGGGAGTTTTTACAAGCAAGGAATTGCAAGGCGGGGGAAGCGTGATCGATTACGGCTGTCATTTGCTTGATTTGGCATTATGGCTGATGGATGACCCAGAACCGATTGAAATCGTAGGTTCGACATATAATTATGTCAGTAAGGGTGTCGATCAGGTCAATTTATGGGGGAATTTCGATGCCTCGGTATTTGAAGTGGATGACCATGCCACGGCATATATCAAATTTGCCAACGGAGCATCTCTATTATTCGAAACATCCTGGGCCGCGAATATCCGTGAAGAAGCAACTGTATTAAGTTTATCCGGAACGCAGGGCGGGCTTGATGTGTTCCCTTTAGTCTTGAATCAGGCTAAGCACGGCATGCTTTTAAATAGTGAAGCAGTATGGATGCCAGGGGAGGATACACCAGACCTGCAACAGGCAGAGAACTTTATTAATAGCTGCCTGGGGTTGGCAGAACCATTGGTAAAACCATCGGAAGCCATGAAAGTTTCAAAAATAATCGAAGCCATTTATCAAAGCTCGGCAAGTGGGAAGGTCATGAGTATAAATTAATGAAAAGGTGAGGTGGGGCATGTGAAATTAGGGATCTTTACAGTGCTATTTGCTCAAAAATCATTCGAGGATATGCTTGATTATGTCGCGGATTCCGGATTAAAAACAGTTGAAATCGGTACAGGCGGGTATCCAGGGAATATCCATTGTCCACTCGATGAACTGCTGGAAAGTGAAGAAAAGCGCCAAAAATACCTCGAATCCGTTCAAGCGAGAGGGTTAACGATCAGTGCATTCAGCTGCCACGGCAATCCAATCTCTCCAGATGAAGCATTCGCTAAAGAAAGTGATGAAACACTGATTAAAACAATCAAGCTTGCTTCCTTACTGAACGTCCCGGTCGTCAATACCTTTTCCGGTACAGCAGGTGATCACGAAGGAGCTAAATATCCAAACTGGCCCGTCGCCCCATGGCCGAATGAGTATACAAATGTGCTGAAATGGCAATGGAAAGAAAAATTGATCCCCTATTGGAAAAAGGCGGCCGCCATTGCCGATGAGCACAATATAAAAATCGGCCTTGAACTGCATGGGGGCTTTCTCGTCCACACTCCCTACACCTTGTTAAAACTGCGGGAAGCTACATCTGATGCAATAGGCGCCAACCTTGATCCAAGCCATCTTTGGTGGCAGGGCATCGAACCAGTCGGGGCCATCAAAATCCTCGGGAAAGCGGGAGCAATCTACCACTTCCACGCAAAAGACACATACTTGGATCAGGATAACATCAATATGTATGGGTTAACCGACATGCAGCCATATGGAAATATTCAGAGCCGTGCCTGGAACTTTCGCTCTGTAGGATGCGGCCACAGCCTGCAAGAGTGGTCCGACATCATGAGCGCCCTTCGCACATACGGTTACGATTACGTCGTCAGCATCGAACACGAAGATCCGCTAATGTCAGTTGAAGAAGGATTCCAACGGGCCGTAACCAATCTGAAAACTGTACTCATCAACGAAAGCCCAACTGATTTATGGTGGGTATAATTTAGAGCCGATAACGAGCAGCCTAATGCAGGTTGCTTTTTATTTTTAGTCCTTACTCGTAGAAAAGAGGAATTCACGAGTAAAACAGTATAATTCACGAGTAAAAGTGCAAAACTCATGAGTAAAATTGTGATATTCACGAGTAAAGTGCGAAACTCACGAGTAAAAGCGCGAAATTCACGAGTAAAAGCGTGAAACTCACGAGTAAAAGCGTGAAATTCACGAGTAAAAGTGCAAAACTCACGAGTAACAGCATGAAATTCACGAATAAAAGAGGAATTCACGAGTAAAACAGTATAATTCACGAGTAAAGTGGAACTAATAATACGTCAAAATTTCTTTTTCACATCAATTGTGTTGAAGACAAACATATTATGACCCTTTCCACCCTTACGTTTAAACGTGTTCTTCACTGTCAATATACAGAAATCTTTCGCCTCTCTTAACATACGTGTAGTCATTGTGAAAGAAGTATAGGAGGAATAAAAGCTCCATAAAAGAAATCAGCTGTATCCAATGCAGATAGCTGGTTTTTAAAAAAATTCAAGTTGACAGTCACCCTACTACGTGTTACAGCATACCTTATAGTAAGTAACACTGGATACCAACATCACTGAATAGTGAAGTTGCAAAAATATTATTAAGAAAAGGAGTTGACACCTCTGCTACTCGGTGTTACAGTTTAGTTGTAATAAGTAATACTAAATAGTGTGGTTACCCAAAAGCTATTCAATAAAAGTTCAGCAGTATCCAATGGAGATAGCTGGTTGAAAAAAATTCAAGTTGGCAGTCACTCTACTACGTGTTACAGCATACTTTATAGTAAGTAACACTGGATATCAACAGTACTGAATAGTGAAGTTGCAAAAATGTTATTAAGAAAAGGAGTTGACACCTCTGCTACTCGGTGTTACAGTTTAGTTGTAATAAGTAATACTAAATAGCGTGATTTTCCAAAAGCTATTCAGTAAAAATTCCCCTCGGAACTACGTTATAATATAAGTCACAAAATAGAGGAGGCTCTGAACATGGAAAATTTAACTGAAATGCTGAAGGGTTCGCTGGAAGGCTGCGTGCTGGAAATCATCAGCCGCCATGAAACCTATGGCTACGAGATTACCCGCCGCCTGAACGAGCTTGGGTTTACTGAAGTCGTGGAAGGGACGGTCTACACCATCCTCGTGCGATTAGAAAAGAAAAAACTGGTGAACATAGAGAAGAAACCGTCAGATATGGGGCCGCCCCGCAAGTTTTACTCACTTAATGAGGCTGGCCGCCAGGAACTTGAATTGTTTTGGGAAAAATGGGATTTTGTATCATCAAAAATCAATGTCTTAAAGTCAATCTAGCTTCATAAGATATTCCGTACGATATTTTTGGAGTGTCTTGTTCAGCTTTATAAACAAGGAGGAAAAATAACATGATGGAATTATTCAAAAAAATGATTGGTGATAAAAAAGAGTATAAAATGATGATGGCAAGGGTTGAAGCCCTGCCAGAGGACTACCAGTTTGTATTTAAGAAAATTCAAAACTACATGTGGAATTTCTCAGCGGGCAGCGGGATGGATATGCTGCACATGCAGTATGAATTAATCGATTTGTTCGAAGCCGGTGCGGCGGAAGGCAGACAAGTGCTGGAAATCACTGGGGACGATGTGGCGTCCTTTGCCGACGAACTAGTGGCAAATGCTAAAACCTATTTCGCCAAGTATCGTGAAGATTTGAATGAAAGTATCATGAAGCGATTGGGAAAAAATAAATTCAATAAATAATTCCGACTGAATAGCTGGTTACAAATGTGAATTGCCACCTTCGCTATTCAGTATATTTTTAACTCGGTAATAAGTAATACAGAATATCGGTCAGACTAAATAGAGGAGAATAGGCAATTTAGTTCCGCTAGGCGCTCGACCGGATAATTACGAAACTTACAAGCGGCCTTGCCGCGCTATTAAAAGGAGGAAAAAAAGTATGAGCAATGCAGCGATTTCTGTAAAAGGGTTAAAAAAATCCTTTAAAGACAATGAAGTTTTAAAGGGGGTGGATTTTGAAGTGCGGCGTGGCGAAATTTTCGCACTGCTGGGCTCAAATGGAGCGGGCAAGACGACGACGGTCAATATCCTCTCTACTCTGATGAAGGCCGATGGCGGCGAAGTAGGTATTTGCGGCTTTGACGTCCAGCGTCAACCGGATCATGTTCGCCAGAGCATCAGCCTGACAGGGCAGTTCGCAGCTTTAGACGGTATGCTCACCGGGCGGGAAAACCTGATGATGATCGCCAAGTTGCGGGGAGTTTCCAATCCTGCTCAAGTCGCCGACAATCTTCTTGCAAGATTCAGCCTGACCGATGCGGCCAACCGCCGGGCGGACAAATATTCCGGCGGGATGAAGCGCCGGCTTGACATCGCCATGAGCCTGATCGGGACGCCAGCAGTCATTTTTCTCGACGAACCGACGACAGGGCTTGACCCCGAAGCGCGGATTGAAGTCTGGGATACCGTCAAGGAGCTTGCCGGCGGCGGCACGACAATCTTGCTGACGACCCAGTACCTGGAGGAAGCCGAACAACTGGCGGACCGTATCGCCATCCTGCATGGCGGAAAAATCATCTCGACCGGGACGCTTATCGAACTCAAGGAGATGTTCCCGCCAGCGAAAGTGGAGTACATCGAGAAGCAGCCGACACTGGAGGAAATTTTCCTCGCAATCATCGGCAAAAAGGAGAAGATGTAAATGAAAAGTAAAACAGGGGTATTACTAGGACGTTTAATGCGCAACATCATGCGCAGCCCGGATACAATTATCACGGTGGCGATTACGCCGATTATGATGCTGCTGCTGTTTGTCTACGTATTTGGAGGCGCCATAGAGGCAGGCACGGACAACTACGTCAATTATTTATTGCCGGGAATCTTGCTGATGGCTATCGCATCCGGCGTCGCTTACACTTCCGTGCGGCTGTTTACGGATGTAAAGAGCGGACTGATGGCGCGTTTCATTACCATGCCCATCAAGCGCTCGTCGGTATTGTGGGCTCATGTGTTGACCTCGCTTGTTTCCAATGCGCTTACTATCGTGGTGGTTATCCTTGTCGCGCTCTTGATGGGCTTCCGTTCCAACGCTGATATCCTGGAATGGCTCGCGGTAGCTGGGATACTCGGGCTGTTTACGCTAGCGCTGACATGGCTGGCGGTCATTCCCGGATTGACAGCGGGGTCTATGGAAGGGGCGACAGCCTACTCGTACCCGCTGATTTTCCTGCCGTTTATCAGTTCGGCCTTTGTTCCCACCGAAACGATGCCTAAAATTGTCCGTGTGTTCGCTGAGAACCAGCCCGTGACTTCAATCGTGAATGCGATTCGTGCCCTCTTGTATGAAGGGTCTGTTGGCAACGATATTTGGATCGCGCTTGCCTGGTGCGTCGGCATAATGGTCATCGCCTACTTCTTCGCCAGTAAAGCATTTAAACGCCAGTTAGGGTAAGTACACCATTATCGGATTAGCCATATCAATAGTCAGCCGCTCGATGAATGCATGGAAGGCTGCTTAAATATTAGGGCAACCGTCCCATGGAATCCCTCAAAATTGTTGTGATTGGTGGTGGTTCAATCACTTATCCCAACGCGAGGTTTGCTATGCATGCTCCGAGTAAAACAGCAAAACTCACGAGTAAAAGAGTGAAATTCACGAGTAAAACAGCAAAACTCACGAGTAAAAGAGTGAAATTCACGAGTAAAACAGCAAAACTCACGAGTAAAAGCATGAAATTCACGAGTAAAACAGCAAAACTCATGAGTAAAACAGCAAAACTTACGAGTAAAAGCGTGAAACTCACGAGTAAATCGGCAAAAACGTAAAACTAATAGCAAATGATTGCTGAAAATTCTTCTGAAATTAAAAAAACGATGCCCCCGGAATTCCGGGGGCATCTTCATTATCATCTTTGCCTTGGGGTGTAATCCAATTCCTTAAATAGTTCCGTCAATTCATCCTCGGTCAGGTCACGCCATTGGCCGTTCGCCAGTCCGTCCAGATGGATGTTCATGATCCGGATTCGATGTAAATCACGGACTTCATAACCCAGTGCGGAGCACATACGGCGGATTTGTCTGTTCAGTCCTTGCATCAAAGTGATGTTAAATGTATATTTGGTCAACTGCTCAACTTTGCAAGGAAGTGTTTTCGTATCCAAAATCTCCACTCCGGAGGACATATCTTTAATGAAGGACGCGGTAATTGGCTTATCCACGGTTACGATGTATTCTTTTTCATGCTTGTTTTCTGCACGAAGGATTTCATTTACGATGTCTCCGTCATTTGTAAGAAGGATCAGACCGCTTGAGTCTTTATCAAGCCGTCCGATATGAAAAATGCGAAGCGGATGATTTACAAAATCAACGATATTCCCTTTTATGTGTTTTTCGGTCGTACTTGTAATCCCTATCGGTTTATTCAGTGCAATATAGACATTTTGCTGTTCGACTTTTATCGGCTTGCCGTCTACACGGACATCATCGCCGGGTTCAGCTTGACTGCCGAGCTCTGCTACCGTGCCATTAATCGTCACACGGCCCTCGGCTATCCATTTGTCTGCGCCTCGTCGCGAGGTAATTCCGGATTCACTGATAAATTTATTGATCCTCAACTAAAGCACACCTTTACATTCAGATTTTCTTCTTTAAAGGATAACGTAAATCATGGTGCATAGACAAGGGGAAAAGACAAGAAAGCGTTCGTTGTTGAGAATTACTGGAGGTTCTTTACATGTTCTTCGTGACAGCTGCCGGATATGCCTTTTTCTTTTTGCTTGTCAGGTAAACGCCAATAAAGACAAGGATGCCACCGAGGATTTGGATGAACGTAATCGCATGACCTAAAACCAGGCTAAGGATGGCGGTAAATACAGCAATCAGATTCAGGTAAATTCCAGCCTGGCCGGCATTGATATGACGAAGGGAAATATTCCAGAAAATAAATGAGCCGACAGACGGGAAGATTCCAATATATAAGAGACCTGTGATTGCTTTGCTGCTTAAATCAAGGTTCATTCCAGAGCCAATGGCGAATGGAGCGACGAGAATCAATCCGAGAAATACGGAAACGGCAGTAGCAGAGATGATCGGAATGTTTTTCAGTTTTTTACCGATTATTGAATAGAAGGTCCAAACGAGAATCGCCAGGATCATCAATAGGTCGCCTTTATTATAGGTTAGCTGGAAAATATCCAGAAGGTGTCCTTTTGTCAAGACCAATAAAACGCCGAATAAAGATATGATAAGTCCGAGTGCATGGAGGGATGAAATTTTCTCCTTTAACAGCAAAGCGGAAAAAAGAACAATTAAGGCAGGGTTCATGGAATTGACAAGAGCGGCATTCATGGAAGTTGTATAGGTCAAAGCCCAATAAAGGAAAAAATTATAACTGATGATTCCGAGCACACCCAAGACTAATAGTAATTTCCAGGCTTTCCATATAATCCTCCAGTGTGGCTTTTCAATCCATTGCGCTAAAGGAAACAATAAGAAAACGGCAATTAGCCATCGCGTAAATGTTAGCTGGATTGGGGAAAGTTCTGTCACAACGTATTTTCCGAAAATGTAATTACCGGCCCAGAACAAATTTGCCAATATAAGAAATAAAATAACAATAGATTTTTTCATCAGACTGCCTCTTCCTTAATTTATGGAATATTCACTAAATATAACAAAGTAGAGGCACCTAAGCAATATAGAGACCCTACAGTCAATTGATGAACCGCAGAGCAGGATAAAAAGGCCGTTCAGCTTAAACTGAACGGCCTTTTCACATCTATAATTAAGCGAAAATGGCACTGATTTCGGCGATTTCATCCATGGTTAGATCGACGTCCAATGCTTGTAGGTTGCGGGTGACCTGTTCTGGCTTTTTCGCTCCGGGAATCAGTACATCGATCGAGTGCCGAGTTAAATACCAAGCTAGTACGACATCGGCGACTTCGGTATGCTTCCTGTTGGCTATCGCCCGTACTTCTTCCACTTTTTGCAGGTTGCTTACAAAGGCTTGTCCTTGGAAAAGCGGACTTTTTGCCCGGCCGTCATCGAATGTTGATTCCTGATTATATTTGCCGCCGAGCAGACCGGACGCAAGCGGGAAATAAGGAATGAAGGAAATATCATTCTCGGCTGTATATGGCAGCAGGTCTTGTTCTGCCTCACGTTTGAATAGATTGTACTCGGATTGCAGGACATCGACATAGCCGTCTTTATTCGCTTCCTTCAATTGTTCGAACGAAAAGTTCGAGACGCCGATTGACTTGATTTTGCCTGCATCCTTCAATTCCTTTAAGGCACCTACTGCTTCATCTTTAGGGGTATCCCTATCAGGGAAATGGATATAAAATAAGTCGATGTAGTCTGTTTGGAGCCTTTTTAGACTCGAGTCCACGGCATCTTTCAGAAAAGCAGGAGAGTTATCAAAGACGATGTTGCCATCGACAAATTTATGTGCCCCTTTAGTGGCAAGGACTATGTCATCGCGTCTGCGGCTATCTTTAAGGATTTCACCGATAATTTCTTCTGAACGCTCAGGACCGTAAATGTAAGCCGTATCCCAAAAGTTGATTCCCTCTTCCAATGCCGTTCTCAAAACATCCCTTCCTGTATCCTCACTTAGATTAGGGAAAAGGTTATGTCCGCCAATTGCATTCGTGCCAAGGCCAATCGGATTTACATACAGATCTGTTTTACCAATACGGGTTTGCTTAGACATATTACTTATCATCTCCTTTGACCCCATCATAACAAAAAGTGGATGTCGATTTCCAAAATAAAGCAATGCAGGCGTGCACAAAATAAGCAGATGATCTGTAAAATCACCTGCTTACTTCATTATTATAGTGTTTCGATTTCCAACTCCTCAGCTGGAGCTGTTTGTCCGATTTGACTGAGCAGAACGCCAAGGGCTGTACCGACGAGAGCAGGGATGATCCACTCCATGCCGAAGGCGGAAAGGGGAAGGACATCACTCAAGGTTTGCACGGGTCCTAATTGTAAGCCGAAAGCATTCAGTCCATCCATCAAGGCGAAAACTCCTGTGAAAGTCATTGCACTGCGATAAACCTTCTTCGGGTTTTTGAAATGACGGCTGAAGAATGTCAGGACAATCAGGACGATCGTTAACGGATAAGCCATCACAAGGAATGGCACCGATACTTTCAGAATTTGATTCAGACCCATATTTGAAAGGATGAAACCGACGATTGTTACGATCAGAATGACGGTTTTATAGTTCAGCTTGGGGAAAAGTTTCGAGAAATATTGTCCGCAAGCAGTCGTCAATCCGACAACGGTGGTGAAGCATGCTAAAGTGAAAATGATGCCGAGAAGGACCTTACCGCCAGTACCAAGCAAAAGGGTCGATGCGACAGTGAGGATATCCGTTCCGTTTTCGAATGAACCATCGGCTGCCATGCGTGCCCCGATTACTCCTAAGGAGATATAAACTACAGAAAGCAAAACACCAGCGATGAGACCCGCTTTTACTGTATATCTCGTCAATTGCTTTCGTTCGGAAATCCCCCTTTGCTGGATTGAAGTAAGGATGACGATCCCAAAAGCCAGGGAAGCTAGAGCATCCATCGTATTGTAGCCTTCAATGAACCCTTTCGAAAATGCTCCTGCAGCATATGCTTCGGTTGGAGCTTGGAATGGAGCATCAAGCTTTACGAACCCAACGACGCAGAGAATGACCATGGACAATAGTAGAACGGGTGTAATCCAGCGTCCCATGAAGGTTTCCATTTTTTCTGGATTTAATGAAATGGCATAAACGATGATGAAAAATACGGTTGTGAACATGAATAGAAATAGTGATTGATTCATTGAGTCGCCAAGATACGGCTTGAGGCCCATTTCATAGGCAACATTCGCATTCCGCGGAATGGCCAGAAACGGCCCGATGCTTAAATAGATGACAACCATGAACAACGTACTGAATAGTGGATGTACACGGGCACCGATGGTTTGTGCCCCGCCTTTAACAAGTGAGACTGCAAGAAGCACCAAAATTGGCAGGCCGACTCCGGTGGCGACAAAACCGGCAATGGCCGGCCAGAAAGAAGTTCCTGAAGATGCTCCTAAAAATGGAGGGAATATAAGATTCCCTGCTCCGAAGAACATTGAGAAAAGCATAAGGCCGATAAATAATGTGTCTGTTTTTTTCATGGTGATTTCTCCTTTTTTTTAAAAATGATAACTCTCGCCGACTGGCCTGAAAAAGGCTAATTAAAGTGTTTTGTGCAAATAAAAAACTCGCCCCTGAAAATCAGGGACGAGTTTGTGCTCGCGATACCACCCATATTCCGCACTTCAAAGAAGCTGCGGCACTCAGTCAACGTACGAATTCATACGTGATCCATTGTAACGGCGGAAACCCGTCAAAGCCTACTGCATTTTCAGCTTCGCATCTCAGAGATGATTTTCGGATAGGCCTTGGACATCGACTTCCACCACATGTCGACTCTCTGTGGAACAGGGTTCTCATCTTACTCTTTCTCTTCATAGATTTTATAATATAAAGACAATTTAGCAAATTCTGATTATGAAGTCAACATAATTTATCATTAATCCTTTAAAAGGAGCAGGAAATTAGTCCCTCATTGGCGAAATTTCCTTTATCCAGAGGATTTTTTGAACAAGAATAGGCTATAACTCCCTATTATCTTTCTAATCGCAACTATATTATAATAGAAGGCAGAACACTAAAGGAGACAACAGTATGTCTGAAAATAAAAAATTAAGCCTGGCGGATGCAGTCAAACAAAAACTGGCTCAAAAGCAAGCAGGATCAAGTAAAGATAAACTGGAAACAGGCGTTGTAAAGAAAACGAAACAGCTTAAAAGCCAGTTGACCAAAAAGCCGAATAACCAACGTAAGCGTACAGGGGTATAATCCTAATTTGTCAAAGGACAAGTACTGTTCGGAGCTTATCAGAGAGCAGTTACCTTTTATGAATGAGGTACTGCTTTTTTATATGGATGAGGCAGGGTGATTTTGCTTTTTACCGTTTATAGGTAAGTTGAAGGGGTGGGCTTCTGGTAATTTAGAGGGAGAAGAATGGTTCGCTCACCTCTAGAAAAAACATATTTTCTCGAATATGGAAATGACATCTCTGTATCGGTTTATTAAAAACATTACAGTTCCAATTGTTTCTGTTTTAAAATTGTAAGAGTGGTGACATGTTGTTACCATATTGTTTTGCTAAAATAACATTTTAAGGTTTTGTAAATGATTTTTTAACTAAAGGAACCTATAGATTGAATGTTAGGTCTACTAGAAGGCTTATAGAATCAGTGATTATCCTTTAATTGAAAATATGAAATATATCGGGGGAATAAAGATGGACGAACGTCTGATCGGAAAAAAATATTATGAAACGATGATTGAGGATACAAGGAAGCACCCCATTCAAGCTTTGGGTGAAATGTTTCTCGTGGAACAAAAAAAGGAAATAGCGGATTTAACCGCAATTCGATTTGCTCAAGGAGAAGTATATTTTCAGCATCATGACTATGAGGCAGCCATTTTTAAATGGGAAAACATAGAAGGGGAACTTGGTTCATGGGCGAAGAAAAACATCGCTGATGCTTATTTTGAACTGGAAATGTATTCAACCGCAGAGGATATCTATAAATCCGTCGATACGGATGAAGCGGTCTTGAAAACAGAGGTTCTTTTGCAACTGTTTTCCCTGTACATAGTGGAATCGAGAAATGACCTGGCTTCCAATGTCGTGAAAGAAGCGGTCGAGTTCCAACCGGACTACCCGAATGTCACGGAAATTGCACGGGCCTTTTTTGAAGAACAAAAGGATTGGAACAGTGCGGTGGTATTAGCGGCGAATGAAAGTATCCGTACAGAATCAATGGGCTGGTTCGATGTACTGAAAACGTATATCCATCAAGGTGTTGCCCAATCGATGGATCCGGATTATTTTTCAACTGTCCTTGGTTCGCTTTACACACTCGACCAGGAACGTTTCGAAAAGGTGACGGTTGCCCTGTGGAAAAACTATAAATATACGGATTCTTATTTCGAATGGCTAAGAGTGATAAATAACTTGATAGATACCATCGAATTGAACCATGCGGATGTATGGGATGAGCTTTCCGTCTATTACAGGGATGCATATGCAGGTCTGTTAGAAGGAACGCACCTAATCAAGGAATTAAGTCCTGTCGTGCCAAGGTTGCTGGAAAACTGGCTCAAAATCGCAGACGGGGAGCTCTCGCTGTTTGCGGCGGCATCCGCGTTGTCCTGGAATGAAATCTTCCCGGATACGATCAATGCGTTGGTCATTCAGGACGCAGAGAGCCTGCTTTCGAAATCGCCTAAATTGGGTGGCGGACTGGAAGCGGGAGAGAAACTGTTCAATTCCATTATCCAGTGGGCTGAAGATAATGATTTAAAGGTTGGCAATAAGCTTAAATGGATGGTAGACGGGCTTAAGGATACCCGGAATTTCAATCTCCTTCTTGCAGGAAGTACAGGAAATGGCAAGACATCCTTTATTCAGTCAATCGTTGGCGAGAGCATTGCCGCTGAAGATCATTCTTCCCTAGTCAGTGTCAAAGACGGGGATGATTTGGAAATCCTTGAAATTACCGATACAGATAGCAAGGTTGTCGAGGAGCTAACTGATTTGGATGAAACACGCCGTCAGCGCGGGACTATTGTCGATGTGACGATCATCAGTGACTACCTAAGAAATAATCATCTGCGATTATTGGATACACCGGGGTTCAATGGGGAAAAAAGCGTGGAATCCGATTTCCAAGGCTATTTACACGGCAGTGATGGCCTGATGTTCGTTCTTGACGCCCGGGCGCCATTCACCGGCAGCGAACGCGATCTGTTATTGGAAATTCAAATGATGGCTCCGAAACTGCCGATTCATTTCTTATTAAATAAAATGGATACGATATACAGTGATCAGGTCGCAGTCCGGATGGAAGACGAAACATGGGATAAAGTGAATGCATATTTCCCGAATGCGAAAGTATTCGCTTTCTCCAAACATTATGACAGCAGGCAGCAATTGAAGGACCTTTCAGCCTTCCTTCAATCGAATTATCAAGATGATAATTGGAAGGAAAGAAGATCTGAAAAAATTCTGGCATTCATTCGTAAAACTTTATCTTATCTGTTAGAAAAACGGGCAGCCAATGAGCGGAAATGCGAGCATTCCATCTCTTGGAATGAACAGATGGAAGTCAAGCTGAATGGGGCGGTCAATCAACTGGCTGATTTGGAAAAAGAAAAAAGTGAAAATATCATAAGGTCGTATCGTCTGCTTAAGGACGAAGTGAAAAATCAGCTTTATTCAAAAATTCCTGAGTTACTGAGGGATTGCTCTAAATCGTTAACGGAAAGCAGTGATTTCAGTCAGGTCCATGTACAGTTAAACCAGGAAATGAATGAGCGGATTCAAAACTTCATTTCTGACAAGATCATGCCTCAATATTACCGTTCTCTTCAAGACTGGATTGCCAGTTCCCAAATGGAGTTCACACAAAGCCAGCAGTTTATGGATGAGATGAGTGCCGGATTCAATGAATTATACAAAGAAGAACGGATTACGCTGGCAGGCGACTTCAGGGTATTGGATGACTGGCGCCGTGATGCCGACCGGATGACAAGCAGTATCCGCATCGAAAACGTCAATATCCTTTTGCGCAGGACTCCATCTCAATTACTGCTTAAAGGTGCAGGGAAGCTGTTTGGGGCGATACCGCAAAATAAAGCCAATATGTACAATCGTTATAAGAAATACCTAGAAAGTGAAGATTACCTGGATGTTGCGGAAATGATCACGGAACGTTTCCTTACCCAATTTGGATTGTTTGAAAAATCTTTGGATCGTGACATCTCCCTTTTCTATCGCGGTTCATTTGCCTTACTTCAAAAAACGATTGAGCAAACGCAGACTGAAATAAAAGACTACCAGGCTGCATTGGAGCATATGAAAGAAAATCCGGAAGTTTACCGTGACCCTATCACTTTATTCGAAGTGAAATTAAGGCAGTTGGAGAGGCTTGAAAAGATTGAGAAAAAGCGTCTAGCCCAACTACAAAGAAAATAAAAAATAACGGGGAACATTTCAAATATTCAAAAATCTATTGACTTTACGACTATATCCCTATAAAGTGATAATTACGAAAACGTAACACATATATCTCTTATCAAGAGTGGCGGAGGGACTGGCCCTAAGATGCCCAGCAACCGTTCCATTAGGAATTGGTGCTAAATCCTGCAAAACAGAAATGTTTTGACAGATAAGAGAGGGACAAGTCTGCAAAACAGCCGATTAAACCTCTCTATATTAGAGAGGTTTTTATTTTGGGATTTACACCAACTTAACTGATAAGACTAATAAGAAAAAATGGAGGGAAACAAGATGAGAAGGTCTATTAAAGGGATATTCATTTCAGCCATCGCTTCGGCTTTGCTTTTAACGGGCTGCTCTACAGGGCAGAGTTCCACAGAATCGAAGAAAGAAGAAAAAGTATCATTTGAAAATGTTCCGGAAAGATTTGCTGATGGAGATGGAGCCAGAATCAAAGTGATTCGTAAAATTGGCGGTGATGATCATACGGCCCAATACCTGGCGGGGGCGAAGGAAGAAGGAGAAGCACTGGGGTTTCAAGTGGATACGTACACAGCCAATGGTGATACGGCTAAATTCCATGATGCGATAGCGCAGGCTTTGGAGGAAGATTATGACGGCTATATCATTTCACATGGAGATGATGCAGCAACTGTAAATGACGTTCAAAAGTTGGTTGATGCAGGTAAAAGCGTTGTCACATTCGATTCAATAAGCGATCTATCTAAAATAGAAGGCGTGACATTAACTTCACAAGATGATGAAGCTTTGGCAACACTGGCTTTTGATAAACTGATAAAAGAACAGAAAGGTGAAGCGGCAATTGCATATCTTTGGGTGGACGGTTTTCCTCCAATGGTACGAAGAAATGCAGTCTATCAGGAAAAATTAAAAGAAAATCCTGGAATTAAAGAAGTCGAAAGATTCGGAGTGGCATCTGCTGATACTTCAGTTCAGACACAAAATGCTGTAGCCGCAATGCTGAATAAATACCCTAAAGGTAAATTGGATGCCATCTTCGCAACATGGGATGCCTTTGCTATCGGTGCAGCCCGGGCGATTAAAGAGGCAGGCCGTGATGAAGTGAAGATATATGGAATAGATGTTTCGAATGCAGATCTCCAGGAAATCCAATCGGCTGATAGCTCATGGTCCTACACGGCAGCAGTGGATCCCAAGTTGATCGGTGCAGTGAATATGAGGATATTGGCTAAAAAATTAGCGGGCGAAGAAACGCCGCAAACCTATGACTTGGAGGCTTCACTTATTTCACAAAAGCAAATCCAAGCGTCAAAAGAAGCGGTGAACATGGCAAATCTGTCTGGTATTGTCGATGGCTGGGGTGTATCGACGGAATTTGAAGAAGATTGGATGAAAGTTTTGAAAGATCATTATAAAAAGTAAAAAGAGACACTCTCTTTAAGTAGAAGGGAGTGTCTGTTCAATAAGGGGGAATGGACATGGGCACGCAACTAGAAATGAAGAAGATTTCGATTGAATTTCCGGGGGTGAAGGCGCTGAGTGATGTTGATTTTTCCGTGAAATCAGGGACAGCCCACGCATTGGTCGGTGCAAACGGAGCAGGGAAATCGACGTTAATGAAAGTTTTATCGGGAGCCCATGTTCATTATTCAGGTGACATTTTTATCGATGGGATGAAGCGGGATATCCGCTCGCCAAAAGCGGCTCAAGAACAAGGCATTCAAATTGTTTATCAGGAAGTGGATACCGCCCTCATCCCTTATTTAACGGTTGGGGAAAATGTAATGTTGAATGATATGGTCCAAAACATGGGGAAAAAACAGATGGTCCAATGGAAAGAGCTGCACAACCAAGCCGCTTCTATTCTTGAAGATATGAAAATTCGTGTCCCTTCGAAAAAGCTGGTAAGAGACCTTACCTTGGCTGAAAAACAGATGGTCCTGATAGCAAGAGCCGTTTCGACAGAATGCAAATTCCTGATTCTCGACGAGCCAACTGCTCCGTTAAGTCATACGGAGACGACAGAACTTTTTCGAATTGTAAATGAGTTAAAGCAAAAAGGCGTGGGAATCATTTTCATTTCACATCGTCTGCCCGAAATTTTTGAAATCTGTGAGGAAATTACGATCATGAGGAATGGGGAGGGTGTCACTTGTCGAAAGAAGGAAGACATAACCCGTAACGAAGTTGTAGAGAACATGCTTGGGAAAACCATGGATGAACAGTTTCCTGAAGTGAATGCTTCGATTGGCGACGTTATTCTGGAAGTGAACGGATTGTCAGATGCAGAGAAAGTTAAAAATGTCAGTTTGAATATTAAAGCAGGCGAGATAATCGGCTTGGCAGGGTTGGTCGGGGCTGGGAAAACGGAGCTGTGTAAAACCCTTTTCGGCCATACGGCCATCATAGCGGGCGAAGTCATCCTGAATGGTCGAAAGCTTTCCTTGAAATCACCGCACGAAGCAGTAAAAAGCGGTCTGGCACTTGTACCTGAGGAACGCAGGAAAGAAGGGGTCCTTGTTCAGGAATCAGTCTCGGCGAACTTGACGGCAGCCAGTCTTGGCAAATTCTCCAAGACATTCAGCTTCGTGAATCGCAAGGCGGAAAAGGAAAGAGCGAAGGAAATGATCGCAAGTCTCGGCATTAAAACTCCTTCAGGGGAAGTGAATGTCGAAAACCTTTCAGGTGGCAATCAGCAAAAAGTAGCCATCGGGAAATGGCTTATGGCCGATGCGGATGTATACATATTCGATGAACCAACGAAAGGGGTCGATGTTGGAGCCAAGAAGGATATATTCGAATTGATTGCAGAGCTTGCAAGGAATGGGAAAGCGATCATTTATGCATCATCCGAGCTATCTGAAATCATTGGCATTACCAACCGGACATATGTGTTATATGACGGGAGCACTGTCATCGAATTAGAAACAAGTAAAACGAATGAAGAAGAACTACTATTCTATTCAACAGGAGGAAAATAGAATGAGCATACCCATTCCTGTTACACAGACAGCGAAAGCGAAGAAAAAGGTGGAACTATTCGACTTTTTCTATAAATACGGCACAATATTGACGATTATCATTCTGATTGGAATTTTTGCCGTGTCCAATCCATCTTTCATTCAAACTACAAATCTGGTCAACATCCTGCGTTCCATTTCAATCGTGACCATCATTGCGATCGGCATTACGATATCCCTGACCGTAGATGGCTTCGACCTTTCCGTCGGCTCCGTCGCATCATTGGCCAATGCCATCGTCATCTCGATGTTTGTCTGGTTTTCACAGGATACATTAATTGCTATATTAGCTGCGATCGGTGCCTCACTTGTCGTAGGGGCCTTGAATTCATTCATGATCGTTAAATTGAGAATTCCCGACATGCTGATGACATTGGCTACCATGTTCATTATCCAGGGAATTGCCCTTACCTATACAAAAGGGGCCACGGTTTCACAAAATATGGTCATGCCCGACGGGACATTCGCAACAGGACTGATCAGCCCGTTTTTCGCCAAAATTGGCCAGGTACCATGGATAATCCTGATCATGGCCGTCATTGTGATAGCGACTCATATCTTTTTGACTTATACGAAGCACGGTCGTTATATGTACATTATTGGGGGAAATAAGGAAGCGGCGAGACTTTCCGGGATATCGGTTAATAAATACAAAATCCTTGCCTATCTGCTTTCGGCTCTATTTGCTGCAATCGGGGGGATTGTCCTTGCTTCAAGGGTCATGACATCGGAGATCAATTCAGGGTCACCCTATTTAATGGATGCCGTCGCGGCAGCCTTCATTGGTTCCTCCGTTTTAGGGGCGGGAAAGCCGAATGCCTTTGGAACCTTTGTCGGAGCAGTCCTGATCGGAATCCTTCAAAATGGGCTGATCATGATGTCCGTTCCGTATTATGCGATGGATATCGTCAAAGGAACAGTGCTGGCCCTTGCGCTCGCTGTAACCTATTACAAACAAAAACATTAAAATGACAGAAATCCTATAATTGTGAATTTAGAAGATTGATAAAAATCCTGTTGGAAATACAACAGGATTTTTCCTTTTTTAAAGGGACGGGTCATGGATATAAATTTTCGCATCTTCACCATTTTACTTTTGCTAAAATGGGGGCAGGAGGACCTTTTGCTCCCTCATTGTTAGAATATAAACATTGTCCACAATAGTAAATTTTTATAGGGAACTTACTTTACCTTTCAATAAAATTGATAATGATCTATTGTAAAGTATGAACATTCATATCCTACTTAACCAAAGGAGAGTGTAAACTTATGAGCGAAACCTGTGTTCCGACTGGCGTGAAACCAAATGACACTGGCTTTGGATATACGTTGTCCTTAATAGGCGGCAAATATAAAATGATCATTATGTATTGGCTGTCTGAAAATAAGGTCATGCGGCATAATCAGCTGAAGCGGAGTATCGGCACCATTTCCTTTAAAACGCTAAGCATCATGTTAAAAGAGCTGGAGGCAGACGGCCTTATCATACGCAAGGAATTTCCCCAAATACCTCCGAAAGTAGAATATTCATTATCTGAACGTGGTCTATCTCTCATTCCATTGTTAAATATGATGTGCGAGTGGGGAGAGAAAAACAGTTTGCCAGCTCAGGAGATTGTACGGCCGTAGGTGTAGCTATTTTGATTAAATCAAAAGAAGTATTTCCTATACAAGGAAATACTTCTTTAATGAAACTGCCTATTAAAGGTTGTCGACAAAATTCAAATAATCTTGTGCGCTTTTTTCCAATTCGCTTGTGGACGGCTCATTTTCAGCACCATAAAACGCAAAGAATGAACGATAGTCTGCATTGCAGTACAGGAAGGTAGTTTCAAAGGGAGATAATAAATGTTCAAGTGTATAGCGATATCTTCCCTCTTCCCTATAATCCTCTTTGTTAATTCCGGCAGATACAGCTAAAGCAGCTTTGCGATTCTTTAATTTATCGCCTCCATTTGAACCATATGCCCAACCATAAGTAAAAACATCGTCAAGCCATCTTTTTAGGAGGGGCGGACAATTGAACCAATAAAAAGGGAACTGTAAAACAAGATTACTATGCGATTCAATTAATTGCTGTTCTTTTTCCACATTAATGTTTCCGTCAGGGTAAACCTTATTCAATTCGTGTACTGTATACTTTTCCGGATATTTCCTGAGTTCTTCCACCCATCGCTTATTTATGACCGATGTTTCAAGACTTGGGTGTGATACGATAACAAGAGTTTTCAAAGATTTCTCCTCCTTAATTCTTTATTTATTTTAAGTATAAAGTGCACCCTGCAAGAACGTAAGTATGCACTTTTAGTATAGGTACTTACCTTAAGGAGAGTGTAAAATAGGCGCTTCTTACTGGGGGGATGAGCAAGGACCAGGAGGATGAAGAAAATATTACAAACTTACATCAGTGGGTGAAGAAGGATTTAAACAAAAGCGCCTGGAATGGGAAGTTGTAAGAGATGTGATTGATTCCTTTTAGATTGGGGGAAATAAGGAAGCGGCGAGACTTTCCGGGATATTGGTTAATAAAAACAAAATCCTTGCCTATCTGCTTTCGGTTCTATTTGCTGCAATTGGGGGGATTGTCCTTGCTTCAAGGGTCATGACATCGGAAATCAATTCAGGGTCACCCTATTTAATGGATGCCGTCGCGGCAGCCTTCATTGGTTCCTCCGTTTTAGGGGCGGGGAAGCCGAATGCCTTTGGAACCTTTGTCGGAGAAGTCCTGATCGGAATCCTTCAAAATGGGCTGATCATGATGTCCGTTCCGTATTATGCGATGGATGTCGTCAATGGAACAGTGCTGGCCCTTGCGCTCGCTGTAACTTATTAAAATGAATCCGTTACGTTAATATAGTGATAAATCTGTATGTAGAGGATTTAAGAGGCTGATAGCTAGCGGTGAGTTTTAGCTATAAGAGATAGGGGAAGAGGGTTCTTTTTAACCCTCTTTCCACACTAATTTCCAATATCCGAATTTTAAAAAAGTAATTACACTCACTATATTTTGTTTTTATAAATGACTTTGTTAACATCGTGTCTTACTGTTTTGTGACCTTCTTTAATTCCTTTCCCCATGGCAATAAGCATAACATCTAAATACCTATCAGAAATTTTTAAGGCTGACTTTAATTGTTCGGAATCATACCCGGACATTGTAATGGTTTCAAGACCTGCCTCGTTCGCCAATAAAACTAACGACATTGACGCCAGGCTTGCGTCTCTTATTAATTCAACCTTTAAATCTTCTTTTGATTTATTTAGATAATAATTGATTGCCGCGTTTGTTAGATAATCTCTTACTGATGCATCAAAATAACCTTTTTGAAATTCATCCTCATGTATCATTATGATATTTTCTTTTTCAAATGCTTGATAATCACCTAGTATAACAATCAGTACTGAGGCTTCAATTACCTGTTGTTGATTAAAAGCGATGGGCAGTAACAAATTCTTTAAATATGGTTCATCTATAACTAGGTATCGTGTTGCTTGAATATTGTTTCCGTTAGGCGATTTACTGGCTCCTTCAATAAGTGTCGCCAACGTTTCTGGACTAATTTTATAATCGGGATCATACTGCCTTACGGAACGTCTTTTTTCTATAGTCTCTCTTACACTCATCGTGTTCACTCCCAATGTTATATTTGCTTTATAATCAGAGTATAATGGACCCATGATGTAGAAGAAAATAACGCACAATAAAGTGGCATAGCCACCTTTATGTGCCTATTCAGGAGGAATGAGGAATGAAGAGCCTAAATACGGGAATAAATATTTTCATGAATACTGTAGGAGGAAAGTGGAAATGCTTAATCCTCTTTTTTCTGAGTCAAAAACCAATGAGGACAAAAGAGTTTTATATTCTAATACCGGCCATTACCCAGAAAGTCTTAACCGACCAATTAAAGCAGCTGGAAAGAGATGGGCTTGTCCGAAGAGAAGTATATAAAGTGGTACCACCAAAAGTAGAATACAGTTTAACTGAGTTAGGTCAATCATTTGTACCTGTATTAAATACAATGTGTGAATGGGGCACTACATATGCAGTCGAACAAAACCTAGAAAGACAAGATCAAATCTGTCGTCATCATAAATAAGTAAGATCTGCATCAACTAGGAGTATGGATTTTTTTTGACAAGTTCAGTGATGCAAGCAGAATTTATTCAAGCTATCAGTATAATTGTAAGAAATACGTTATTAGAGGGAATGTCTTGAAGATGACTTTTGGCAGTCTCTCTAAAGATTGTATTAAACTAACAGGTGCTTTACTTTAAAGCTGCTTTGCCCCGCCAGCTCTTTTTTAAATGTAACGGTTAGTTGCATAAGATTTTTTTTGCTTTATAATTAGTACCAGGTGTTAATATCAAGTTATAAAATGATGCAATTCATACACACGAGGTGGCTATTCTATGTTCAAATCCAAAGCACGTATTACTGCGATAGGTTCGTATGTTCCTGAAAAAAGGTTAACAAATAAAGACTTAGAAAAAATGGTTGAAACCAATGATGAATGGATTGTTAAACGTACTGGTATTAAAGAACGAAGAATTGCACATGAAGAGGAGTTTACTAGTGATATAGGTTATAAAGCTGTAAAGGATTTAATGGAACGGTATGATAAATCTGTCGAAGATGTTGATATGATCATTGTCTGTACCTTTACACCTGATTTCAACACTCCAAGTGTAGCATCTTTAGTCCAAGCAAAGCTAGGTATAAAGAATACTGGAGCTATTGATTTAAACGCTGCCTGTGCAGGATTTACTTATGGGCTGCATGTAGCTAATGGATTGGTAACATCTGGTTTAAACAAGAAAGTTCTTGTTATTGGAGCTGATACTTTATCTAAACTTATGGACTATGAAGATCGAGCCACTTGTATTTTATTTGGAGATGGCGGAGGAGCAGTTCTTGTAGAATATGATGAAAAACAGCCAAGTTTTATTTCTTCACATTTATATTCGGAAGGAGAAGGCGGAAAACATTTATATAGTACAAACCTATCGACACGCATAAATGGTGAAGACTTAAATGATAGCGGCAACCTTGTACAAAATGGACGTGAGGTTTATAAATGGGCTGTCACGACCGTTCCAAAAGGAATGCAAACTGTGATGAAAAATGCTGAATATCAATTGAATGATGTTGATTGGTTCGTACCGCATAGTGCAAATTTAAGAATGATCGAGTCAATATGTGAAAGAAGCGGCTTTCCAATCGAGCGAACTTTATATAGCTTAGTGGAGTATGGAAATACTTCTTCAGCAACAATTCCATTAGCTTTAGAAATAGGATTAAAAGAAGGGAAGGTCAGTGCTGGTGAGAAGGTTTTATTATATGGTTTCGGCGGTGGGTTAGCTCAAGCCGGATTGCTTATCAATTGGACCTTATAACACTTTTTCTACAACTAATAACTGAGTTTGTACCGGAAGAAGGCCTCTCATTGGGGGCCTTCTTAAAGTATGATTCTTTGCAGAATTATATATTCAAGGTAAGGTAAAAAATATCTTTAAAGCGATGCAGGAACATGACCTTCATTTGAACTACAAATAATGAGGAAATGATATCTATAAAGAACAGTTTCCGTTATGTTTTTTACTCACGGAATCATCCTGAAGAATGGGGAATTGCAAAAGCCGCAAGAGTAATAAATGCTTCGTGAAATTAAGGAAGCGATCTTACAAGGCTTTTCTCTGCCACTTTCGTGTTAACTGGCTGCAATTTTTTAAAATTTTACCTTTCTGCAGCAGTTCCGAAAAATTAATCTGATTCCCTTGATATATCAATGTTTTCTCCGGTGTCACTCATAAGTTGCATAGTAATGCGCTTATTACTATCTTTACTTTGCATAATTCATCTCACAATACTAGGAGCAGGAAAGGCGATGAACTCATTATGATTTTTAGCGAACGGTTAAAAAAAGAACGGGAAAAAAGAAATTGGTCACAAAATGATCTTGCGGAGAAGATTCATGTGAGTCGCCAATCTGTGTCCAAATGGGAAACGGGAAAAAATTATCCTAGTATTGAAGTACTCATTAATTTAAGTGATTTATTTCAAATTACGGTAGATGAATTATTAAGGAGTGACGAGGAATTGAAAGAAAAAATAATAAGGGAAAGTAAGCAGTTAGCATTTCCAAAAA
This sequence comes from Peribacillus phoenicis, assembly GCF_047238085.1. Taxonomy (NCBI): domain Bacteria; kingdom Bacillati; phylum Bacillota; class Bacilli; order Caryophanales; family Bacillaceae; genus Peribacillus; species Peribacillus phoenicis. Next base: position 138,942 of record NZ_JBDFMF010000001.1, read on the forward strand.
GGAAAATGTTTTTTGATATCGTATTTTTAATAGGAGCATTTTTGTTAGTGTCCAAATTAATTATCTTTGGACTTAATAAATTTGCCGGCACAGATATTACCATTTTAAAAAGCATGCCAGTTTTAGCGAATTTTTTACCATTTGCTTTGATGGTTATTGGCGGTATTGGTTCAGATTATTTGAAGGATAAATATGTAGATTGAAAGAACTCTGCTTATAAAACTGATTAATGAATCACAAAATGGAATCTTGTATTTCCTTTGTTGGGGGCAGGAAAACTTTTTGATTGAACTTGATCATAAAAGAACAGAACCTTTGGATTTCAGGTTCTGTTCCTATTTCTTATTTGAACTTTTGCACTTCTTCTTGTCCCTCGAATTTGTTATCTTTCAATATGCCGATTTCTTCAATATGGTTTCGTGCCGTTTCATCCCCTAATTTATAAATGAGGGCATAAAGCCTTTTCATGGCTGCATCGTATTTATCATTTGCTCGGTCATGATGATAAAGAAGGTAGGGCACATGTGAACGGGCATATGCCTCCAGGTCATCTGTCCGGTGTTCCTCCAAGCATTGTTTCAATTCTGCAAGTTCCTCATCGGTTGCGTGTACAGTGAAGCTTGGATTCTCTTCAAGTTTTTGTGCGAGTACGTCGCCGCTGACCAAATCGACATGATAGGTCTGTTTTTCCTGCATCATTCTGCGATCATCCTTTCTAGCGTTTATCTATTCTGTACCACTATTTGTAAAAAGTTAATCATCAATGTAAACATTTCCTTAATGAAAAAGATAGGAAATAGAGGTATCGGATTTCTTATCAAATGGTATAAGATGAATTTACAGAATAATATGGAAAATTAAGGAGTGATATAGTGAAGAGGTCAATCATGGTTATTTTTTTGGTGTTGATTGCTTCAGGCTGCGTAACAAGGAATTATGATTCCAATATGGATTTAGGGAAAAGTCAGTTGAATGAGGAAAATTATTTAGAAGCCCATGAGGCATTTGTATTAGCTTATAAAGAAGCAAAAACACCGGAATCAAGGGAGTTAATGGATCTTTCAGGTTTTCTGGCGAGTGGAATGAAGAAATACGACGAACAGGATTTTGATTCGGCCAAAAGCGATTTTGAAGAAGCAACCGCATATAAAGCAAAATACCGGGAAGGTAAACTAATGGTTTCAAAGGCGGTGGAAATGCAACCGGTATCAGAATCCGCCACGATTGAAGAAGTAGAGGGAAATGACAAGGCGGAACCGGCGGAGGAAGCAACTGTGGACGGAACCATTGGATCCAAACTAGAAGATGAGGCGGCAACGGATACAATAGGCAAAGAAGAGAGCAAGGCTTCGGTTGGAACATTAAGTAAATCTCAGGCAGAGAAGCTTGTGATGGATTATGTGGACATGGAAAATTTTCCGAATTTGGATATCGAATATGATCATGATGCTGAAAAGGGAGATTACATTTTTCATGTTTTCGAGGTGGATGAACCTAGTCAGAAAAGTGGCCACAAAACCACTTGGGGCTGGTATGGAGTGAATAAAAAGACTAAAGAAGTTTATGAAGTCTTGTAGGATAACTGTATGGTCGAATTGAAGGCCCCTGTTGAGGCCTTTTTATTTTGCAGTGCAGCAGCAAATTACAGGATTCGATATAATTTTATAATTTTTGTGAAAATGTTGCCCTATTCTTATTTTCTTAAGAATTTTTTAATATTTCCTGTTTATGATTGAGTCAAGTAAAGGATAAAGGAAAATCATAGGAGGGATAAAGATGGAGAATTATAATGGTGATGAGCAGGTCAGAGTGAAGGCAGAACGGAAAAAGGGAAAGTCTCTTTGGCTAACTAGCCTTGTTTCCGGAACGGTTGCTTCTATGGTTACATCGTCTGTATTTCTATTTGGCGGGGACTTTATAGATCAAGGGAGTAGTTCAGTGAATGAGTCAACCGAAACGGCAGGTGTACAGCAAACGGAAAGTGTTGAAAAAGATAAAAGTGTCACGGCGGAAAAGTTATCGACGAGTACTGATTCAAATGATAGGGCCGAGATGGTCGAATCAGCATCCAAATCGATAGTCGGGGTCGTGAATTTACAGGAGATGCAAAACCAGAACCCGTACCAGCGGCAAAGCACGGAGAGCGAAACGGTTGAGAGCGGCACCGGCTCAGGGGTCATCTATAAAAAAGCTGATGGGAAAGCCTATATCATCACGAACAATCATGTTATTGAAGGAGCTAAGGAAGTCGAAATTTCATTGTATGATGGACAAAAGGCAACGGCAGCTGTTGTAGGGGCTGATGCTTTGACGGACTTAGCGGTTTTGACAATTGATGCCTCGATGGCACCTGAGGGAATTAAATTCGGGAATTCCGATAGCATGCGTCCAGGTGAAGAAGTATTGGCAATTGGCAATCCTCTTGGACTTGATTTTTCACGATCGGTTACACAAGGGATCGTCAGTGCGACCGGACGCTCCATTTCAGTCGATACCTCGGACGGGGAGTGGGAACTTGATGTCCTTCAAACAGATGCAGCGATCAATCCCGGCAATAGCGGGGGTGCATTGATCAACACCGCTGGGGAAGTGATCGGGATAAACAGTTTGAAGATTTCCGAAAACGGTGTGGAAGGCTTAGGGTTTGCCATACCAAGTAATGATGTGATTCCGATTGTTACGGAGCTGATTGAAAATGGAAAAATCACGCGCCCATATTTAGGAGTCAGCTTGGCCAGTATGGAAGAACTGCCGCAATATTACATTCAAAATGTTCCAGAAGCCGTAAAGTCCGGCGTAATGGTGACGAGTATAGAAGCGGGATCGGCTGCGGCGAATGGAGGGCTTAAGCAACAGGATATCATCGTTGAGATTGATGGAACGAAAATTGATACTGCTGCAGCATTAAGGAAATACTTATATTCAGATAAGAAAATCGGCGATAAAGTAAAGGTTAAAGTATATCGAGGCACTGAAGAGAAAACGGTAACGATCACCTTGCAAAAACCATAGAAAGAGGTAAGGCCCCTGATTATTCAACAGGGGTCTTTTATTGGAAGTTTTTTTATAGTATTCAAAAGGTTAATATCGGAAAAATAGATAGTGTATTTGCCCTGTTTTTGCAGTTTGTTCATATAGTCTTGAATACCTAAAAGTGAATGGTGGCGCCTTCTATTTGTCAAGGTTTTCATCGTTGATATGTTAAAAAATAGAAAAGATTTGACAAATTTGTGAAATGTCATAAAATAGAAAGAAAGGGGATGAAATTATGGAAGCTAATCAGAAGATGTTAGATGCAGTTAAATGGGTATCGGGCACAGGTTGTGTAATCGGAATTATTATTTTTGCTTTAAGTTTCTTTGTAAGCGATTACAATAAGGATTATATATTTACCGCTGTTGGAATCGCCATCACATTAAGCGCAGCTGCCATTTTTCTAGTTGGTATATTTTTTGTCCTGACAGAAGAAATGGTAATGAATACACATAAAGGCAAAAGAATTGAACCGGAAACGACTAAAATCATAAAAATGAAAACAAAGGCTAAAGCTCCAACAAACAGAAGTACAGAATTCAGTAACTAAAACGAGGAATACAGGGCAATATACTGTTTTTCTAAACAGAACTAGTTGTTCTTTTGCCTAACTTGCTGAATTTGAGTCATCTTGATCTCAATCAATGAATACGCTTTCATTTTATGTATATCAGAATCGAATTACCGATTTGTTACATTTTAAACTATATCCACGAGAAAAGGACACTTTAAGAAGTCCTTTTTTCGTGGATTTTTTTCTATGTACTTTTAACTAAAAATTCAAAAGGGATACAGGTATCAATATGGGGTTATAGGACAGTGGGTTTTGCTAAAGGGGATTTGATAGAACCACTTCTACCAAGCCTATTGCTAAACGGCTGTTTTAAAAATACTGACAGGCCATAAGGATTGCGAAAGAACCCAATTTCATTTCAAACTCGTCGTTTCCTTATATATATATAATATTGACCTGTGTTGGATCATAAGGATATTGAAGCATGGAGACAATATCGTGTCCAATGTGTCTACCATTTACCAACCTCCATGGCCGAGTGAAAAAAATCCGTTTTAAATCATGTTTTCTAACGATAAATACCTAATTGACAGGATAGGTAATATAATTCATAATCTTTAAGAGTTTTGAGGCAATATACACAGTGAATATAATGTGAAATTTTTATTTCATTATATTAGAGTAATATTAAATGGAAAGAGGATCGGTACTATCTGCAATCCTGTACTGATAAGTGAATTTTCAAAGGCAAGATATGAAACATTTATTATATTTCATTTGCTGAAGATTTTCGAACATTTCAGTTCATTTACCATCTTCTTACTGCTCTTTAATGAACTTTATGTGACAGATGTCACTTTGTATTGTCTTTTTTTAGACTTGGGATTAATATTGGTATGTCGGGGTTTGTGAACATGGTAACACTTTGTCCGAATAATTACCAATTGGAATTTTATTATGTAAGAAAGGGGTAGTACTATGAAAATAAAATGGGCTCTATTAACTATACTTTTTACTATTGCCACTGTGCTAACCGGTTGCGATAACCCATTAATGGTCTTGGACCCTAAAGGGCCGGTAGCTGCAACACAAGCAGATGTTATTATGATTTCGATATGGACAATGGCCTTTGTCGTCCTTGTCGTTATGGTACTGTATATCTTCATGATAATGAAATATCGTGCTTCCAAACAACGTGATGATTATGAACCGCCTCATATTGAAGGAAGTAAGGTTCTTGAAATAATTTGGGTTGCGATCCCAATTCTAATCGTCGCTTTCCTATCCGTTGTTACTGTTAAAACAACAAATGAAGTTGAGGCAACACCTAAAGGATACGGTGATCAGGAACCTTTAATTATTTATGCTTCATCTTCCAACTGGAAGTGGCATTTTAGTTATCCGGAAGAAGATATCGAAACAGTCAACTATCTGTTTTTACCTACTAACCGACCAATTGAATTTAAACTTTACTCATTCGGTCCAATCTCAAGTTTCTGGATTCCGCAACTTGGAGGACAAAAATACGCGATGTCGGACATGGTTAATACGTTGCACTTAGCAGCTGATGTACCAGGAGAGTATATGGGTCGAAATTCAAACTTCAGTGGTTCAGGTTTTGCTCAGCAAACGTTCAACGTTAATGTACTGTCTGCAGAAGAATACGATAAGTGGGTAGATGAAATTAAAGCTACTGCTAAACCGATTACTGAGGAAAAATTCAATGAATTATTAAAACCTGGTCATGTGGGACAATCCACTTACACTGGAACTCACTTAGAGTTTTCTCCAGCTCCTGAAGGGGAAAATGCTGGTCATGACCACGGATCTTCTGATAAGGAAGAAAATGCTTCCAAGGATTCACACGAGGAACATTCAGAACACAGCAACATGAATCATGATCACTAAGAATTAATTTCGTTCGATAAAACAACTAGGTTTACAAGATAAGGAATATTTTCCTGAAAGGAGTCACAAAAGTATGGATTACTTTGATCGATTTGCCGTACCTCATCCAAGTCCTGCGATTTATGCATCCATGGTTGCCATTGGTTTAACCATGATTGCGGTTGTTGCCGGAATTACCTATTTTAAAAAATGGGGTTACTTATGGCGTGAGTGGTTAACAACGGTTGACCATAAACGTATTGGTATCATGTACATCTTGGCAGCACTGCTTATGCTTTTCCGTGGTGGCGTCGATGCTCTTATGATGCGTGCTCAAACGGCTATTCCAGATAACGGTCTTTTGGATGGACAGCATTATAATGAGGTATTTACAACACACGGGGTCGTCATGATCCTGTTCATGGCTATGCCATTTATCATTGGGTTAATGAACATTGTCACACCATTGCAAATTGGAGCGCGTGACGTAGCATTCCCACGTCTGAACGCAGTAAGCTTCTGGTTATTCTTCATGGGGGCAATGCTATTTAACATCTCTTTCGTAGTCGGTGGTTCTCCTGATGCAGGTTGGACATCTTACTTCCCGCTGGCAAGTAACGATTTCAGTGAATCAGTAGGTTCGAACTATTACGCGATTGCAATTCAAATAGCTGGTATCGGTACATTACTGACTGGTATCAACTTTATCGTAACAATCTTGAAAATGAGAGCACCTGGCATGAACTTAATGAAAATGCCAATGTTCACATGGTCTATCTTGATCACAAACTTCATTATCGTTTTTGCTTTCCCTGTATTGACAGTGGCACTTGCGTTGATGACAATGGATCGTCTATTCGGAACTCAATTCTTTACGATGGCCAATGGCGGTAGCGATATGCTTTGGGCGAACTTGTTCTGGGTTTGGGGACATCCTGAAGTTTATATAGTAATTCTTCCGGCTTTCGGTATTTACAGTGAAATCATTTCGACATTTGCACGTCGTAACCTGTACGGGTATAATTCGATGGTTATCTCCATGGTAGCTATTTCTACTCTATCTTTCATTGTATGGGCTCACCATTTCTATACAATGGGTCACGGTGCAATGGTTAATGGTATCTTCTCGATTACCACGATGGCAATTGCCGTCCCGACTGGTGTTAAGATTTTCAACTGGTTGTTCACACTTTGGAAAGGTAAAATCGTGTTTACCGTTCCAATGCTATACTCTTTAGCTTTCATTCCGATTTTCACGCTCGGTGGGGTAACAGGGGTTATGCTTGCAATGGCAAGTGCTGACTACCAATACCATAATACAATGTTCTTAGTAGCTCACTTCCACTACGTTTTAATCCCTGGTACTGTATTTGCCGTACTTGCTGGTTTCACGTACTGGTGGCCAAAAATGTTCGGTTTCATGTTGAGCGAAAAGATTGGGAAATGGTCGTTCTGGTTCATTACAATCGGCTTTAATGTAACATTCTTCCCGATGTTCATCACTGGTTTAGATGGGCAGGCACGTCGTATGTATACGTACTCTGAATCAACAGGGTATGGTCCATTGAATATGCTCTCGTTCGTTGGAGCGATTGGCTTGGCAATAGGTTTTGCACTTATTGTGTACAATATCTATTGGAGCACTCGTTATGCGTCAAGAAATATTTCAAACGATCCATGGGATGCACGTTCACTAGAGTGGGCTACACATACACCAATCCCTGAATATAACTTTGCAATTGTGCCAACAGTTGATTCTACAGAAGCATTCTGGGATTCAAAGAAAAAAGGCTTTAAGTTATTTGGCGGTAAAGTAGAAAAGATCCATATGCCAAATAACAGTGGTGTGCCGTTTATCATGAGCTGTATCTTCTTCGTTTGGGGCTTTGCGATGGTATTCAGCATGTGGATCATTGCAATCATTGCAACGATCGGTATCTTTGCTTGTATGATTCACCGTTCATTCGAAAAAGATCACGGACGTTATATCTCTGTTGAAGAGATCGAAGAAACTGAAAATAAATTGCGAGGTGCTAAGTAATGAAAATAGATAACTCGCTGCCACTAGAATATAGCACGGAAGAAAATCGCTTAAAGATTTTTGGATTCTGGATTTTCCTAGGAGCAGAAATAGCTCTTTTCGCTACACTATTCGCCACTTATTTTGTATTGGTTAATGGAACTGGAAATGGTCCAACAGGGGAACATCTTTTTAAACTCCCAACCTTAATGTTCCAAACAATCTTTCTTTTAACAAGTAGTTTTACCATAGGTCTTGGAATCAATGCAATGAGACTTGGCAGACAGAAAGCAACGATTGGTTTCTTCATTATCACCCTTATTCTTGGTTTAGGCTTCTTGGGAGTCGAAATTTATGAATTCGTGGAGTATGTACATGAAGGAGCAACCATTCAAACAAGTGCTTTCTTATCTAGTTTGTTTACATTACTAGGTACGCATGGAGCTCACGTTACACTTGGTTTATTCTGGGGAACCTTCATCGTCATGCAGATCAAAAAGCGCGGTATGACTCCAGAAACAACAAACAAGGCTTTCATCTTTTCACTTTACTGGCATTTCTTGGACGTTGTCTGGATTTTCATCTTCAGTTTCGTCTATCTGAAAGGAATGATGTAATATGAAAGAATTATTCCCACGGGGCCAAGTTATGGGATTTGCGTTTTCTCTAGTCCTGACTTTGGTCGCACTATCAGTTATTATGTTTGATCTCTCACTAAAAATGGCCATGATCATCCTGCTTGTTACAGCTTTCATGCAAGCTGCACTGCAATTAGTTATGTTCATGCACGCAGGTGAGTCTGAAGATAAAGCATCGATTTACACAAACGTTTATTACGGATTGTTCGTTGCATTGGTTACAATTTTCGGTACAATGCTAACAATGATTTGGGGATATCAATAATCGATTCCGGAAAAGCTGGGCGTCTTGATGACGCCCAGTTTTTTTGTATTTTAATAAGTATAAATTTGTTAAGAAGGATTTGGATGAAATCATTTTGTTTAGTATAACCATTTCGGAACATTATATTTATTAAGGGGAAATTGTGTTTAAGTACAATGTTTTACCAAAGTAAAACGTTAATAGAACGGACACATCTTCTAAGAAAAACTGCCAGCCCTATTGATATAATAAGTTATATATGAAAGAAATAATTTATAAATGTAGCGGAGATGATGAATTGACATTGCCGGTTTTGATTTTGACAATTATCTTAAGTTTGTTAAAAATATTGGTTTCCTGTCTTCCAACCGATGCTGTTAATTGGATTATCAGCAAATTTAAAATACACTCAGAAATTAGTGGCGGGAATGCGATCGTATCCTTTGACGGAAAACGTTTGGAAGGTGAAGAAAAAATTCAAGTTATTAATCATTTTAATAACGCCAGATTTTTGAAGAAAAATCATATATTCCCGGGTAACGAGCAATTGTTTTTACATCCAGAGGACAGTGGGACTCCATTGGTCATTGATACTAAAAAAGGCAAAATTGATGTTAAGTTATTTGTGTACATTTACAATGACCGCGTGGATGTAGTTAAACAGTACAAGAAGAAACTCATTTCTTATAGTTTGTTTTCCGATAGCCTCCAAGAACGTTCCGTGCCATTAATAAGTAACTTAGCTTAAAAGAACCAAAAATCAATTATTATCAAGTTTGTAGACATAAGGGGTTCTATCTAAATTTTAAAACAAAGTTGATTGGAACGGAGGGTACGAGACTCCTGCGGGAAATGCGAGTCCAAGGGAGACCCCGCAGGCGCAAAGGCGCCGAGGAGGCTCCCGGACCGCCCGCGGAAAGCGAGTGCCTGGAGTGGAAATTAACGTTTAAATTGTCTAAAGTCTGAGACGGTCCTTTAAAAGATCGTCATTTTTTATAAGTCTTTTATTCATTTAGGTACTTTTTTCATTAAAGAAAATTCTTAATTACTTGTTATTCAGATTGAGAGGTTTACTTACACAAACTGACGACTGAATTTTAGTGTCTTTGTGTTTTTAAATAGGAGGGAATTGCTGCAAGAGGGTCTTTAATCGTGCATATGAAAAATATTTTGGATATTATTTAATGGTAATAAAAAAGCAGGTATCTATTACGATGCCTGCTTTTTTATGCTTTCCATTGCTTTTCAACTTGATGAAGGGCTTGTTGTAAAATTACTTCATGATCTGTACCCGGTTTAGTAAGGACGTTAGTTTGATAAGATTTTCCTTGGAAATCAACTGTTACTGTAACTTTTACCATTATGCATCTTTCCTTTCTTGATTCAGAATTAAATGAGGTGGTTGTACCTATTTCTTTAATACCCGTGGCAGAGGATTTTTCAAACATTTCAAAAGCTGTAAAATCGAAAGAATTAATATTCAAAATTATCTGATATTTTTAAGCATGTGTCAACATTTTTTTTTGACCTGCCACATTTCCCGGTTAAATAAAAAACGACCTGGCTTGAAACACATGACAGCCAGGTTGTTTTTGTAAACGAACTATATTCATATTTTAGTTAAAATAATACCGATTAATGCTGCAAGAACACCAGCAATTTGATAGATTTTTAGTTTTTCCTTGAATAAATAACATCCAGCGAATACGACAACTAAACAGTTCAGGCTGACGACAGGGAAAATGATGCTTGCAATCCCGGTGTTCAATGCAAAGAAATAACATCCATAGCCTATCATACTTAAAAAACCTACTAAGGAACCGATTTTGACTTCCTTTAGCTTGATTTTTTCTTTTTTAAAGGCCAGAGCCGAAAGAAGATAAAGCATTCCGCCTCCATACATTGATACTAAGATATCAAGGGAGTTTAAATGAAGACGTGTTGATGTCGTCATTAGAATTCCGAGCACACCAAATGATAAGATGGAGAATAATGTGTGCATGATCCAAGGGACATATTGATGGTTACCTTTGGCGTTAGGTGTATACTGGATAACTAATGTAGCGAGAAACATGCAGACGATTCCACTCCACTGCAAGGAAGAAATATGTTCGTGAAAAATTAAAGCTGCACAGAGTATGGGGAATATTGCATTCGCTGCGATTAATGGTGATGTCAAGCTTGCCGGCCCTTTTTCAAAGGCGCTTGCCATCTGGATGTTACCATTAGCGTTCAGTACACCAATTGCTGCACCAAGCATGATGGACAGCCAGTTCAGCTGTAAACCATCCATAAATACTCCATAAATAATGGACAAAATAAAAGCTGAAAAATAAAAGAAAAATTGGATATGTATCTTGGAATATCCTTTTCCGCTGCTCCATTTGAAAATGCTGTTATTGATTCCGAAACATAAGCTTGTGATGAGTGCTGCAAAAATCCACATGTGTATATTCTCTTCTTTCTTATAGGTTGAACTGCTTTTTCCATTTTAAACTGAATATATAAAGGAATCAAACCCAATTTAAGAGAGTTGCATTGACAGATTGACTATTTTTTTTTATATTTACTAAGACAATTTTAAAATATTTCCCGATAAACGGGAGAGGTTCATAGCATCACCCTCTTAAAAAAACTATGGCTTTGATATTTTTCGCGAATCAACCATATCTTTGAGGAGATATGGTTTTTGTTATATAGAGGCCCATTTTATGAATCTCCCTGAAACGTGGGATTAGGAGGACTTTTCATGTCTGGAAGAAAAGAAGAAGAATTAAAAAAAGAGATCACACTGCTTGGGAATCAAGGAACAAAATATACATTTGACTATGCGCCTGAAATCCTTGAGTCATTCGATAACAAGCATCCGAACCGGGATTATTTCGTCAAATTCAATTGCCCGGAATTCACTAGCTTATGTCCGATAACGGGCCAGCCGGACTTTGCTACCATTTACATCAGCTATATTCCCAGTGTGAAAATGGTGGAAAGCAAGTCTTTGAAACTTTATTTATTCAGCTTCCGCAATCACGGTGATTTCCATGAAGACTGCATGAATATCATAATGAATGATTTAATCGAATTGATGGATCCTAAATATATTGAAGTCTGGGGCAAGTTTACACCTAGGGGCGGAATTTCCATCGACCCTTACACAAATTATGGGAAACCAGGTACGAAGTATGAGGAAATGGCGAATTACCGCTTGATGAACCATGACTTATACCCGGAAACCGTGGATAATCGCTAAAGAATAGGAGAGACAATGGGCATATGCCCGTTGTCTTTTTCCTTGTTTTTAGCCATTCTTTATCAGTCGTCCTGATGATTTGTCCTTTTTAAAAATACAAATGTCCTCCTATAATGGAATTTCCACTTGATTGTTTCGAGAAAAAGCGTAATAATAGGGAGAGTTGATTTTGACAGAATATTTACGAAAATAGGGGATGTCGAGATGAAAGTTGCAAAGTTTGGTGGAAGTTCACTTGCGTCAGGTGAACAGTTGAGGAAGGTATTCGAAATTGTTGTTTCTGATCCAGAGAGGAAGATTGTGGTCGTTTCGGCTCCAGGAAAACGCAATTCCGATGATATAAAGGTGACGGATTTATTGATTGAAGCTGCGGAACAGCAGTTGCGCGGGGATAACGGAGAGCATTTGATAGAAGATGTTGTATTCCGCTATGCGAGCATTGCTGAAGAGCTGGATATATCTGAGAGTGTCATCACTGGGATTCATGAGAATTTAATGGCACTGCTGCATGCAGACCAAACTAACCCGAAGCGCTATCTGGATGCCTTGAAGGCCAGCGGCGAGGATAATAATGCGAAGCTGGTCGCAGGTTATTTTCAAAGCCGTGGTGTAGAGGCACAGTATATCAATCCAAAGAAGGCGGGCTTGATCGTAACGGATGAAGGTGGATTCACCAAGGTGCTGCCAGAGTCTTATGATCGGTTATATGCTCTGCGTGATGAACCAGGAATCGTTGTATTCCCAGGGTTCTTTGGATATACGTTAGATGGTGATGTGTTAACCTTCTCAAGAAGCGGTTCAGATATTACTGGTTCGATTCTTGCGAATGGGGTCAAAGCTGATTTGTATGAGAACTTTACGGACGTGGATGCCGTTTATGCGGTGAATCCAAATGTGGTTTCCAATCCGAAGGGAATCCGGGAACTAACCTATCGTGAGATGCGTGAGCTTTCTTATGCAGGTTTCTCGGTATTTCATGATGAGGCGCTGATTCCTGCATTCCGTGCGGGAATACCTGTCCATATTCAGAATACGAACAATCCGGCGGCACAAGGGACCCGCATTGTGAATACACGGGATAATACGAACGGGCCCGTTATTGGGATTGCAAGTGATAAAGGATTTTGCAGTATTTACATTAGCAAATATTTGATGAACCGGGAAGTTGGTTTTGGCCGGAAACTGCTGCACATCCTCGAAGATTATGGAGTTTCATATGAGCATATTCCATCAGGCATTGATGATGTGACGCTTATTCTAAGGCAGGATCAGATGAAAGGTGAAGCCGAGAATAAAATCATTTCCCGAATCAAGAAAGAGCTGCATGCCGATGAAGTGAATGTGGAGCATGATCTGGCCTTGATCATGGTTGTAGGGGAAGGGATGCGTCATAATGTCGGTACAACGGCAAGAGCGTCAAAAGCCTTGGCCGAAGCAAAGGTGAATATTGAGATGATCAACCAGGGCTCTTCTGAGGTAAGCATGATGTTCGGTGTGAAAGGGCACAACGAAGAGACGGCGATTCAGGCATTATATCACGAGTTCTTTTGAGAATAATAGATCAGTGACCTCCTTTTAGAAGGGGGTTTTTTTGTGATCAATCTTTTAGTCACTATACATACGGCTGGACTTTTCATCTGGTACTTTATGATAGTGGCAATGACCGTATGGGGATATTGAATCTGAGCTAAAAGACGCGGATACTTATTGCAGTGAATTGGTATGGTATATTCGTATTATAAAGCTGGGAAAGACTATAAAGTTAAGACAAATGCTGCTTCTGGATGTTATCCCCAATTGGTTTAAAATATTCACTTTGAGTTGATCTCGCTGAATAGAATCATGTTTAGAAAGCCATCCTTATCACCTCAAGTTTAATACTTCTATATTTAATACAAAAAAGACTGTAGGAATAAGTTCTATCTGTATATTAAAACAAAGTTGATTGGAGCGTAAGGTGCGAGACTCCTGCGGGGAAAGCGCGTCAAGGGGAGACACCGCAGGCGTAAGCCGAGGAAGCCCGGACCGCCCACGGAAAGCGAGTGCCTGGAGAGGAGATCAACGTTCAAATTGTAAAAGTCATAAAAAAACTGTAGGCAAACTCGATTTTCATCGAGTTTGCCTACAGTCTGAGCCTCCTAATGGAAGATTGGAGGCTTTCCTTTTATGTTAGTCCATAATGGTCAGGAGTTGATCGATCGCGTTCCTTGGACGCGGGGCAGGGATCATATCGGGATAGCCAACGTGAAGGCTGGCCACGATCTTCTCGCCAGGTTTCACGCCTAAAGCTTCACGAAACTCCATGCTATGTATCATGCCGTATGTTTCCCATATCATCCCGATTCCCTGTTCCCAGGCAAGCAGGCTGAAATTCTGAATCAAGGCACTTGTAGCCGCATAATCTTCTTCACGTGTCATGGGATTCGGATTCTCTTCCATGATCACTGCGACAAACATCGGTACACCTATAAGTTTATTATATCCTCGCTGTCCGGCTGCTTTTTTCTTTTCAGGGTCCTTCTCTTTGCCTTCCATGAATGCACGGGTTGCTTCTGCGAGTTTTAAGCGGCTATCACCCAGAACCACGACGAAGCGCCACGGTTGGGTCAATTTATGGTTCGGTGCCCATGTTGAAGTTTCCAATAATGATTGGATGGTATCAATAGGAACAGGAATGTCTTTAAATCGTTTGATGCTGCGCCGTTCTTTAATGATATCTTCTAGTTTCATGATCATCCTGCTCCTTTAATCATATATGTAAATTTAATAGTTGAAAAAAAATAATCCCCGGCTGCCTAATATGCTTCCAACGTGAATAAATTACTTGAATAAAGAGGGGGCAATATTCTAGTGACTTGCATTCGCTAATGAGCATATAATTTTACTAGGCACAGAGAAGCCGGGGCGACATTGTATCTATGTACAATATCAAAAGGGTACGATAAGAGAATATCGTAATTGCTTATCAAATTTCAGAGATCAATAATGAAATTGAAAATCATTATCAATTAGAATTTTCGCTTATTTCCTGTTATTTGTCAAGGGTATTTATAAAAAAAATCAAGATTTTTACCAATGCTTTAAAACAGTTAAAATCTTTTAAAAAATCTGTATAAAAATGTATAATGAGAGGATGAAAAGATGCTATTTACATACGGAGAATCGAAGGTGTCATAGATGAAAAAATTGTCCTCATTTCTTAAGCCGTACTGGCTTTTGATCATTCTTGCTTTATCCTTAATGATTGTCGAGCTCGGGGTAGAGCTGTTACAACCTTTATTTATAGCAAAAATAATTGATGATGGCATTTTGCAGAAAGATTTATCGGTGGTGATTAAATGGGGAAGTGTCATGGTTGGGCTTTCTGTTTTTTCATTTCTTGGCGGGATTGTTAATTCCTTTACGGCATCACATGTAAGTCAAAGCTTTGGACATGATATCAGGAAAAGCCTTTTTGGTAAAATACAGGCGTTTTCTTTTGCGAATTTGAATAATATCCCGACTTCCTCGTTGATAACAAGGATGACAAATGATGTGACCCAACTTCAAAATACGGTTTTTATGGGCTTGCGTATCATGGCGAGGGCGCCATTGATCGTAATCGGCGGAGCGATAATGGCTATTGCGGTCGATTTGAAATTATCCCTTGTTTTGGTCATTTCAATTCCGGTTCTTGTTTTCTTCTTGCGATGGGTTATGAAACGGGCGGCTAAGCTGTTTAAGCTCGTCCAGAAAAAACTCGATAATGTCAATGGTGTCATGAGGGAAAATCTGATAGGCATGCGCTTGATCAAAGCTTTTCTTCGTAAGGAGCATGAAATCGGCCGATTTGATGATGCGAATGAAGAGTTGAAAAGAAAGACTGTGTCTTCCCTTCGTTTAATTGAAACGACGATGCCTGTGCTGATGCTGGTCATGAATGTGGCGATTCTGATCATTCTCTGGCTTGGAAGTGAATTTATAACAACGGGAGATATACAGGTAGGGGAAGTTGTGGCGATTGTCAACTATGCCACGAGGATTGCGGCATCCCTTTCCGTTTTTTCATGGCTGATCATGGTCATTTCCCGTGCAAAGGCTTCAGCGGAACGTGTGACGGAAATATTTGAAACCCCGATAGATATTGATGAAGGTAAGGCGGTAAGCAAGAGTGGGGCCGTCAATGGGGGAGGCATTAAGTTTCTGGATGTATCTTTCCGCTATCCTGGAACCGAAACCCCGATATTGAAAAACTTGACCTTCTCCATCGATCCGGGAGAATCGCTTGCCATCATAGGAGCGACAGGATCAGGGAAAACATCACTGTTTCAGCTGATTCCGAGATTATACGAAGTTGAAAGCGGCTCCATTCAAATTGATGGCCAGGATCTGAAAGATATTCCCTTGAATTCGCTGCGGAACAGGATCGGCTATGTACCGCAAGAGGCCCTGCTATTTTCAGGTACCATAAAGAATAATGTCGCTTGGGGAAAAGAAGGTGCCTCGATGGAGGAAATCATGGCTGCAGCCATGCATGCTCAGGTCCATGAGACTGTAATGAAACTTCCGAAGCAATATGAAACCCAGTTAGGGCAAAAAGGAGTGAATCTGTCGGGAGGGCAAAAACAGCGCTTATCGATCGCAAGAGCATTGGTGCGCAAACCGAAGATTCTCCTTCTGGATGATAGTACAAGTGCGCTGGATTTGAAGACGGAAAGTAAATTGCTTGCCGCTTTAAAGGGCTATACATGCACAACGCTCATCATTACACAAAAAATCAGTACAGCCATGGAGGCTGACAAAATCTTGTTGCTGGAAAGCGGTCAAGTCCTTGCGCTGGGGAAACATCAGGATTTGATGCAAACAAGCGATCTTTATCGAAAAATCGTTCACTCACAGTTTGGGGAGGAGGGGATTTCGCTTGAGTCGAAGAATATCTCCCGATAAGGCAAAGTCTAAACCGATCAACTCCTGGAATACGATAAAAAGGATCATTCCCTACTTAGCAACGAATAAAAGCCTGCTATTTTGTGTCCTTTTCATGGTTCTGATAAGCTCGGTTTTGGGATTGCTTGGCCCCTTTCTTGTTGGGATGGCCATTGATGATTATATTGTCACAAGAGATAGCGGGGGGCTGATCAGCCTTCTTTTCGGACTTCTCGGAGTCTATATATTCTATTCCCTATCCATGTGGCTCCAGAATTATTGGATGATCGGAATCGCGCAGGATACGGTTTATGCGATGCGCAATCAACTATTCAAAAAGCTTCACCAGTTGTCCATTCCCTTTTTTGACCGGCGTCAGCATGGGGAATTGATGAGCAGGGTCACGAATGATATAGAAAATGTCAGTTCCACTTTGAATAGTTCAGTCATCCAGATTTTTTCAAGTGTGCTGACACTGGTCGGGACGATTGGAGTTATGCTGTATTTGAGCCCTTTATTAACCGTTTTAACCTTATTCATCGTTCCTCTCATGTTCTTCGGTCTGAGGTGGATAACGAACAGGACGGGAAAGCTGTTTAAAGCACAGCAGAAGAACCTTGGAGAACTGAACGGGTTTATAGAAGAAACGATTTCCGGACAACGGATCGTAAAGGCTTTTTCACAGGAAGATAAAGTGATCCGTGATTTTATCATCCGGAGTGAAAATTTAAAGAAAGCCGGATTTCTATCACAATCATACTCAGGGCTGATTCCAAAACTGATGAATTTACTGAACAACTTAAGTTTCACGGTAATAGCCGCTGTCGGCGGATTTTTGGCGCTGAGTGGCATAGGTACGGTTTCCATCGGGGTAATTGTCATCTTCACCGAGTACTCAAGGCAATTCACCCGTCCGCTCAATGACCTGGCTAACCAATTCAATACACTCCTCTCAGCTGTTGCCGGCGCTGAGCGGGTTTTCGCCATACTTGATGAAAAAGAAGAGGAAGTGGATGAGAAACAGGCTTCTGAACTTCGTGATGTCCGCGGTGAGGTGGACTTTGAGGGTGTTTCCTTTTCGTATAATGATGAAGAGCAAACGATATATGATGTTAGTTTCCATGCAAAAAAGGGGGAGACCATCGCGCTTGTAGGTCCCACGGGGGCCGGTAAGACTACGATCATTAATCTTCTTGCACGTTTTTACGAGCCGAACAGCGGCCGGATATTGATTGACGGCCAGGATATCCAACAGGTGACGAGGTCCAGTCTCCGTAAGCATATGGGCTTCGTTTTACAGGATTCCTTCTTGTTTCAAGGTACGATTCGTGAAAATATCCGCTACGGCCGGCTGGAGGCAGAAGATGAAGAAGTGGTGAATGCAGCCAAGCTTGCCAATGCCCATTCCTTTATCATGAAACTGCCAGATCGATATGAAACCATCTTGAATCAAGATGGCAGTGGAATAAGTCAGGGGCAGCGCCAGCTATTATCGATTGCCAGGGCAATTTTAGCCGATCCCATTTTATTGATTTTGGATGAAGCGACAAGTAGCATAGATACGATAACCGAGCTTAAAATCCAGGAAGCATTACACCGCTTGATGGAGGGAAGGACAAGTTTTGTCATTGCCCACAGATTGAATACAATTCAGCAAAGTGATCAAATCCTTGTACTTGATGAAGGAAGGATCATTGAAAAAGGATCCCATGATGAATTGTTGCGGCAGAGGGGTTTTTATTACGATCTAAACCGCAGTTCATTAAGGGAAAATCAGATAGGATGAAGAAAAAATGTGTGCCATCCGGCGCACATTTTTTGTTGGTCCCATAATGAGCATCATAAACTTGGGGATTGCATCCCGTTCATTTAATGATGCACCTTCTAAAAATGCGTTCACACAATCCGAATTTTATAAAGTATGGAAATTATTGATTCCACATAAGTGGGATAAGAGGTAATTATCGACAAAATAATGGAAAATACTTTACAAATTGACTAAATTGCTATTGCTAAAAAACCTTATGGTAACATATAATTCAGAATATATATAAAATTCTTTAAATTTAATGGGTACGGGATAAATACAGCCCTGGCCCCTTATAAATGAAGGTTTTTTATAGTTACACACTAGATCAGTAGAGAGGAGATGGAAAAAAATGAAAGCGCTTAAGTCTGTTATTCTTTGGGGGATCGTATCTGCACTGGGTGCGGTTAGCTTTGGTTTCGTCGCGCTAAACCGGGGGGAAAGCATCAATGCCATGTGGGTTGTCACTGCGGCACTCTGTGTTTATTCAATTGCATACCGCTTTTATAGTAAATTCATTGCACGGAAAGTGTTTGAGCTAGATGACAATCGCCAGACTCCATCGGAAGCGAATAATGATGGGAAGGACTACGTACCTACAAATAAATGGGTGCTGTTTGGCCACCATTTTGCAGCAATTGCCGGAGCTGGCCCTCTCGTAGGTCCCATCCTTGCAGCGCAGATGGGATATTTGCCAGGGACGCTATGGCTTGTAGTCGGAGTTGTATTGGCTGGTGCCGTACAGGATTTCATCATTCTCTTCGGTTCGATGCGCCGAAACGGCAAATCTTTGGGAGAGATGATCAAAGAGGAGATTGGCCCGATTACAGGCTTGATAGCGATGATCGGTATTCTCGGTATCATGATCATTTTATTAGCGGTACTTGCCCTGGTTGTCGTAAAAGCGCTGGTGGGCAGTCCGTGGGGGATGTTCACGATTGCCTCGACGATACCGATCGCTGTTCTCATGGGCATTTACATGCGTTATATAAGGCCGGGACGGGTTGGAGAAGGATCGATTATCGGAATCATACTTTTGATGCTCGCTTTATATTTCGGCCGCTTTGTAGCCGAAAGCGCAACATTGGCGCCAATGTTCACTTTCAGCGGGGAAACGATTGCCATCATGTTGATAGTATATGGTTTCGTTGCCTCCGTTTTGCCTGTATGGATGTTATTGGCACCGCGTGATTATTTAAGCACATTCTTGAAAATCGGTACGATCATCGGACTTGCACTTGGTATCTTTATTGTCATGCCGAGCCTTGAAATGCCTGCCGTCACTCAATTCATCGATGGAACAGGACCTGTATTTTCCGGAAATTTATTCCCGTTCCTATTCATTACGATCGCTTGTGGAGCGGTATCGGGATTCCATGCCCTCGTTTCCTCAGGTACAACTCCTAAAATGATTGAACGCGAATCGCATGCACGCCCAATCGGATACGGGGCGATGTTGACTGAATCCTTTGTAGCCATCATGGCGATGATAGCCGCCTGTGTATTGACGCCAGGTATCTATTTTGCCATTAACAGCCCGGGGGCCGTTGTGGGAACGGAACCAGCGCAAGTGGCTGCTACGATATCCGATTGGGGTTTCCTTGTGACACCTGAGATGATTACCGGCCTTGCAGACGATGTTGGGGAAGAGACCATTATATCCCGTACTGGAGGAGCTCCAACCTTTGCTATCGGCATGGCCCATATCTTCTCGCAAGTGATTGGCGGGGCGTCCCTGATGGCGTTCTGGTATCATTTCGCGATCCTGTTCGAGGCATTGTTCATATTGACCACCATTGATGCAGGAACCAGGGTGGGACGTTTTATGATACAGGATATCATCGGCACCTTTTACAAACCATTTGCCGAAACGAATAAATGGCTGCCCAATATAATTGCGACTGCCATTTGTGTAATCGGTTGGGGGTACTTCCTTTATCAAGGGGTCATTGATCCTCTTGGCGGGATCAATACCCTTTGGCCATTGTTTGGAATTGCGAATCAGATGCTTTCCGCCATTGCGTTGCTGCTTGGGACGACGGTCCTTTTCAAAATGGGCAAAAAAGCGTACACATGGGTCACTCTTGTGCCCACTACATTCTTGTTGATAGTGACCATGACGGCAGGGTGGCAAAAGCTGTTCCACGAAAACCCGGCAATTGGCTTTTTAGCACATAAGGATAAATTTAAAGCGGCTTATGATAGCGGGGAAGTTCTTGCTCCGGCAGCCAATCTGGCCGAGATGAAGCGGGTTATCGTCAATGATTATGTGGATGCTGCCCTATGTGCCATCTTCATGGTCGTGGTGATCACGGTCCTGATTTCTGCCATTAGGTTATGGATAAAAGTCTTGAAGAACCAGAAAATAGATTTACATGAAACGCCTTATGTATCAAGGTCGTCATAAGGGAGGGAAGGCAATGTTGAAAAGAATAATTACAATTCTCAGCTACAGAAAGCAATTCGTCAGTTTGCTCGTCGGCGTGCCAAGTTATGATACGTATGTGGCACATATGAGAATGCACCATCCTAAGGATCCCGTGAAAACCAGGAAAGAATTTTTCTGCGAAGCCCAGGATGAACGGTATAATGCAAAGGGTGGGAAAGTGTCTCGTTGCTGTTAATTGAATATTTTTTGAGGGTCCTCTATAGGAGGGCCCTTTTTTTATTGGTTTTTTTGATGGGGTCATTAGTAGAGGGGGAAATGTAACGGAAATGGAGTCGTAAAAATGTTGAAAAGCATTTATAAAACCAAAAAAATCAAATTATCTAAGCCTTTATTCATAGTTATGTTATATAACCTAACATTTTTTTGTAAAATATAAAAATTAAGTTGAATTATTAGAAAATTAAGTATATGATAAAAAATATAACATAATAGTGTTAATAAACATAACATAAACAAAAAACAAGGGGGAAAAAACAGTATGCAAATGGCAGATTCGGTATTCATGTTTTTGGCGACAATGATGGTTTGGTTAATGACACCAGGGATTGCCCTATTTTATGGAGGGATGGTAAAAAGTAAAAATGTCCTGAATACGGCAATGCATAGTTATATGCCATTGGCTGTCATTTCGATTCTTTGGGTGCTGATTGGATATTCATTATCATTTTCACCTGGTAATACACTTCTGGGCGGTCTGGACTGGGTTGGCTTAAAGGATGTAGGCTTTGCACCTGGACCATACAGCGAAACAATTCCTCATAGTTTGTTCATGTTATTCCAAATGACTTTTGCCGTTTTAACCGTCTCGATCATTGCAGGTGGCATTGCCGAGCGGATGAAGTTTTCAGCATTCCTGATTTTTACGATCCTTTGGTCTTTATTCTTATACGCCCCCGTTGCACACTGGGTATGGGGAGGCGGCTGGTTAGCGGAACTGGGTACACTTGACTTTGCAGGCGGCAACGTTGTTCATATTTCTTCAGGGGTTGCAGGTCTGGTTTTAGCGATCATGTTAGGTAAAAGGAAAGAGTCGGGGGACAGTGCACCGCATAATCTTCCATTAACATTCCTTGGCGGATCATTAATTTGGTTCGGTTGGTACGGCTTCAACGTCGGAAGCGCACTGACAATCAATGAAGTGGCGATGAATGTATTCGTCAATACAGCTGTTGCAGCCGCTGCTGGTATCATTGGCTGGCTGATCGTCGAGTATATGGCTAATAAAAAGGCAACATTGCTGGGTGCGGTATCCGGAGCCATTTCTGGCTTGGTGGCCATTACACCTGCTTGCGGATTCGTAACCCCTGCCTCTTCCATCATCATCGGGGTCATTGGCGGTGCCGTATGTTTCTGGGGCGTATTCTTCCTGAAGAATAAACTGGGTTACGACGATGCACTTGATGCTTTCGGATTGCACGGGATCGGCGGGACATGGGGTGGCATCGCTACAGGTTTATTCGCGACCACTTCCGTTAACGAAAACGGTGCAGATGGTTTATTCTATGGAGATTTCAACTTGTTGTGGAAGCAGCTTGTAGCGATCATTGCGACATATATCTTCGTTGCCGTGGTCACTTATATCGTTGCTAAAGTCATTAACCTTTTCGTACCGTTGCGTGTCAGTGAAGAAGATGAGTCAATGGGGCTTGATCTTACACTTCATGGAGAAAAAGCTTATCACGAATCCATTTAAAGGGGGTTGCTCATATGTCCGAGGTTTTAACGAAAATAGAAATCATTACACGTCCGATCAAGTTTGAACAATTCAAAGCGGAACTTGCAAAAATAGGGGTAAGCGGAATGACTGTTTCGGAAGTAAAAGGAACGGGTCTTCAGAAAAGTTATGTGGAAACCTATAGAGGCAGAAATCGTGAAATGTCACTACATGATCGAATGAAAATCGAAATCGTCGTGTGTGAAGTGCCAGTTCAGGATGTTGTGGATGTAGCAAGGAAATTCTTGAGTACAGGTAAACCAGGTGACGGAAAAATCTTCATTTATGAATTGGCGAATGTTGTGAATATCCGTACTGGGAAAGAAGGTCATGATGCGTTAAAAAATGACATCTGAATGTCCGGCCTAATGTGCCGGATACCGTTGATGCTAAGAAAGGGAGCTGAAAATGGGGAGACTGGTCCGAATTGTTAATGCAAAAAAACAGAAGATCGTTAATACGCTCATTTCAGAGGATGTATATCAACCTGATGACCGACCCTTTTTATTGGAATTGCCACTGAAAAATCTAGAGGAGATACTATCTCTAAGGATAAAATCCTCGTTTCAAAATCCCCGTTTTAAAAAATAATCTTTCAGCCGTTAACCTATATGGGGAGAGCGGCTTTTTTTATACGTTCCACCCTCCGCTATGGCATTTAAATGTTAGTATATAAGGAAACTTTTTTCTTGAATCCCCCATGGAAATCGGGGAGCTTTCCAACTATAATGAATAAGAATATAAATTTAAATACGATTTTTTTGCTTTTTTCGACGCTTTTCGCTTAGTTACTTCAATTTTTCAAAAAAATGTAAGTTTACCAAAAAACTATGAATTAATTCATGAATGCCCTGCTGAATAATAGGGAAATTATTAATATGTTCTTTTAAGAGGTGAAAGGAAATGGATCAATTTACGGTCGAATCCGTTTTAAATATCATCAGGGAATTTGTACCGAAGGATGCTTCAATTTCTGTGGCTGATTCCGAAAAATACATTTATTATCAACCGAGCAAACAAGTCGACTTAAGAATAAAACCAGGTGATTTAATCAGTGAAAACACAGCGACATATAAAGCACTGAGTGTCCGTAAAAAAATAGGGGTGCAGGTTGAAAGCAATGTATTTGGCGTACCTTACTATGGCCTGAGTGTTCCTATCATGGACCAGGGCAATCCTTTAGGAGCGGTTACGGCCATCTTGCCAACAAAGCCATTAATTTTACCGACATCATTTTTGACCATTAAAACGGAAGATCGCTGGATACCGCTTCCATATGATGAAATCATGTATCTGGAAGCTCAAAATAGGAAAACTAAAATTCAGTCCGAACGTGTGAGTGGATTTCATAAAATGAACTTAAGTGAATTGGAATTCATTTTACCTAGTGATTTATTCATTCGTGTGCATCGTTCGTACATCGTCAATATCAACTATATTCAAGAAATCCTTCCCGATTTTCATTCTACATTTTTACTGATAATGAAAGACAACTCCAAAATCCAGGTCAGTCAAACGTATGCAAGTCAATTCAGGAGGGCTTTAGGATTTTAATGATTCTCCCTTGTGTGAATAAAATGCTGGTTTATGCCCTATATAAGGCTTTTCATTCGAAAATGAATGTGACGATTACACAGGATTGGTAAAATTAAGTGTAAGAAAAGCGAAAATGGGGGTCTTTTGTATGAACGAAAGCGTTTTCAAAAAAATTCGCAATGAACAATTTAAGGGGAAAGTAGTTACAGCGGAAGAAGCAGCTTCATGGATTAAAGATGGGATGAAACTCGGTATGAGTGGATTTACCCGTGCTGGTGATGCTAAAGTTATTCCGATGGCTCTAGTTGAAAAAGCAAAAACTGAAAAATTCAAAGTTGACGTTTATACTGGTGCTTCATTAGGACCGGAAGTCGATCAACATATGGCGGAAGCCGGTATCATAAACAAACGTTTGCCGTTCCAAGCGGATAAAGGCATTCGCAATAAAATAAATGCTGATGAAGTCACTTATGTAGACCAGCATTTATCTCATACAGCTGAACAAGTTCGTCAAGGCATTGTCGGACCTATAGATTTTGCAATCATCGAAGCATTGGCGATTACGGAAGAAGGATTGATCATCCCGACAACTTCTGTAGGTAACTCAGCCATATTCGTTCAAGAAGCTAAACATGTAATCATTGAATTGAACGTTTCCCATCCAGAAGGATTGGAAGGGATGCATGATATATATACACCAGCAAAACAAGGGGAACGCGAACCGATTCCTATGACTAAAGCGAGCGATCGCCTTGGATCGATCGGTATTGCGGTTGACCCTGAAAAAGTAATGGGAATCGTCATTTCTACAGATCTTGATGCACCTTCTACAATCGTGCCTCCGGATGAAGAAACTGCAACAATCGCCAACCACCTCATTAACTTCCTTCGTGAAGAAATCAAGGCTGGCCGTTTAACTGAAAGTCTTGCTCCGCTTCAGTCGGGTGTAGGTTCAGTGGCAAATGCTGTATTCGCTGGCTTCCTTGATTCTGAATTTAAAGATTTGGAAGTTTATTCAGAAGTGCTGCAAGATGCGGTTTTTGATTTAATCGATGCTGGAAAAGTTAAATTCGCTTCAGGTTGTTCGATCACATTAGCTGAAGAAAAAGGTAAACAAGTTTACGGTGAGCTTGAAAAATACCGTGATAAACTAGTTCTTCGTCCACAAGAAATATCTAACCATCCTGAAATCATCCGCCGCCTTGGCTTGATTTCAATCAATACAGCGTTAGAGTGTGATATCTATGGTAACGTGAACTCGACACATGTTTCTGGGACAAGAATGATGAATGGAATCGGTGGATCGGGAGATTTTGCCCGTAACTCACGCCTAGGCATTTTCGTAACGAAATCATATGCAAAAGGCGGCAAGATTTCCAGTATCGTTCCTTTCGTTTCTCATGTGGATCATACTGAACATGATGTGGATGTATTAGTGACAGAGCAAGGGATCGCAGATTTACGTGGCTTGGCACCAAAAGAGCGCGTAGAGTTAATCATAGAAAACTGTGCGCATCCTGACTACCGTCAACAGCTTCGTGCATACTTCACTGAAGCTGTTGCGCAAACGGGCGGGCATCAAACTCCGCACATTCTTGAAAAAGCATTTTCATGGCATACGAACCTAGCTAAAAACGGTACGATGCTTGAAGCGGTTCTTCAAGATCAAAAATAAGACTCAAAACCCCGCCAATACAGCGGGGTTTTTTTATTTGGGTCCGTGTCCGGTATAGGTGAAAACTCATGAATCTTTCGTCACATCAATGGAATATTGAAAGGTAAATAGATTATTTCTCCTAAGTAATTTGTATGATGTATCCTATTGATTCTTTTTCCTGCGACATATAACAGATTTAAAGTGTAAAATGATGCTTAACCATCAAAAGGATAGGGAACTGTATCTTTAGGCTTTTTTCTTTTATTTTTGTATATAATTATTCATCCAAGTTATAGAAATATGGTAAACTGCTAACAATGAATGATTATATACATAGGATTTTTCGCATTTATGATGTTGTTTCCTTAGAAATAGGGAGTTAAATAGAATTGCTTATAGTGGAGGAGATAATTTGTTCAAGCAAAAACTGCATTTTTGGACGTTAGAGTTATTACTATTGTCTTTACTTTTTTATGTTGGTACAAAGATTTCTTTTCTTTTTGAACCAATAGTCATTTTTACATCTACATTGTTCTTTCCAATCTTGATTTCGGGTTTTCTCTACTTTTTGTTCAACCCTACCGTTGATTTCCTCGTTAAAAGGAGAATGCCAAGGGGATTGGCGATTTTGTTGCTTTACGTATTTTTCCTTGGGTTGATTAGTTTGTTGGTCGGTCTGGTTGGCCCGTCACTTTCCAAACAGGTTACGGATTTACTCAATAACCTTCCGGATTATTTCAATCAAACAAGGAAGTTCATTGAAGATTCAGCGGAGTCAAAATGGTTTTTGTGGACGGTGGAACAAGATTATGTACCTCTGCAAGAAGTAGGGGATTCGCTGCAAAAATATTTGACGAACTTACCTAGTAATATAACGAACAGTTTAACTTCCGTTTTCAGCGTAGTGACGAATATTACTTTAGTGGTCGTAACGGTTCCTTTCATCCTGTTTTATATGTTGAAGGATGGAGATAAGCTACCGAGCGCCATCATGAAATTCGTACCGGTTCGCTATAGAAAACCAGCTTTGACAGTACTTCAGGAAACTGGCGGGACACTTACTACATACATACAAGGACAGATGCTTGTTTGCATGTTTGTCGGGATCGGAACGTTCATCGGATATCTAATCATTGGTTTGCCTTATGCGTTCTTATTCGCGCTGATTGGCGCTGTAACCAATATCATTCCATATGTAGGTCCGTTTATCGGAGCCGCTCCTGCCGTCATTGTGGCGTTGATTCATTCACCGACCGAGGCATTATTGGTCATTCTCGTTGTAACGGTCATTCAGCAATTGGATGGTAATTTCATTTCACCGTTAGTCATCGGGAAGAAATTGAACACACATCCGCTTACCATCATCATCCTATTGCTCGTCGCCGGAAACATTGCCGGTATCATCGGCATGATTTTAGCGGTTCCGACTTACTCTGTTGTTAAAACGATTGTATTGAATATCGTAAAATTCATCAGGATCCGAAAAGAGGAAAAGCTTGAAGAGGATATATTGGAATGAAAAAACGGGCCCTACTCAATTGAGTCGGGCCCGTTTTCAGTGCGTATAAATAAGTTACAAACCTAAGGAAATATATTTTACTTCCAGGAATTCTTCGATGCCTTGGTGTCCGCCTTCACGGCCGAGCCCGCTTTGCTTGAATCCGCCAAATGGAGCTTGCGGAACGGAAGGAAGTCCATCGTTCAAGCCTACAATTCCGAATTCTAGTGCCTCGGTGAATTTGATGCCCTTGGTGATATTTTCAGTGAAGACGTAAGCTGCCAAACCGAAGATGGAGTCATTTGCCCTCTTGATTGCCTCTTCGTCAGTCTTAAAGGAGGCTATAGGAGCTAGTGGACCAAATGTTTCTTCCTTCATGCAGAGCATGCTGTCATCAATGTTGGACAGTACGGTTGGTTCAAGAAAAAAACCCCCGATTGATTTTCCGCCAGCCTCGAGCTTAGCGCCGCTGCTGATGGCTTCATCAATTTGCTTTTGAACCTTGTCCACTGCATTTTGATCGATAAGCGGGCCGATATCGACGCCATCTTCCAGTCCGTTTCCTACCTTTAGTTCCTTTACCTTGGCAACGAGCTTTTCGATGAAGGCTTCTTGAATGGCTTCGTGGACATAAATGCGATTTGAACAGACGCATGTTTGTCCTGCGTTACGGAATTTTGAACTGATGATGCCATCTACCGCTTTATTAAGGTCGGCATCCTCAAGAACGATTGCTGGTGCGTGACCTCCAAGCTCAAGCGAGATTTTCTTTACCGTGTCAGCTGAGCCCCTCATAAGGGTTTTGCCGACTTCTGTAGAACCGGTAAACGTCAATTTACGAACCCTCGTATCTTGAAGCCAAGTTTCACCGATTTCTGATGATTTTCCTGTCACGACATTGATGACTCCTTTTGGAATGCCAGCTTCTTCAGCTAATTCAGCCATTTTTAAAGCTGTTATGGGAGTCAGGTTTGCTGGTTTAATGACGACTGTGCAGCCGACGGCAAGAGCTGGTGCCACTTTTCTTGTAATCATGGCTGCAGGAAAGTTCCAAGGCGTAATGACAGCTACAACTCCGACAGGCTGTTTAGTCACGAAAAGCCGCTTATTGGACACGGAAGCAGGAATCGTTTCGCCGTACACCCGTTTTCCTTCTTCGGCAAACCAAGATAAAAAGCCGTTTGCATATGTCATCTCACCAAGAGCCTCTTTAAGGGGCTTGCCTTGCTCTTCAGTCATGATTTTTGCCAGTTCTTCTTTATTATCATCAATCAATCGATGCCATTTCCAAATTAGTTCAGCACGTTCGTAGACCGAGAGTGCAGCCCAGCCCGTAAAGGCTTCATATGCGGCATCTGCAGCCTTCGCCGCTTCAGTTGCACCGCCTTTAGGAACGGTGGCAACTATTTCATCCGTTGCCGGGTTTCTCACTTCAATTTTATCCAATCCAAAATCCGACCACTCACCGTTAATAAATAATCCGTAATCCTTCATGATAAAACCTCCTAATTTGGTTAAATCCATCAAACTACTAAAACTTTTAACTTTATACTTTTACCTGTTACATAAAAGTATAAACACTTTTCACTGATTCTGAAATTTATTTGATTGGCTATTTATAGAAAATTGGTTAAATGATAGAAAGGGAGCAATACAAAAAAAGAGGTGCAAGTTGCACACCTCTTCATTCTGGGTTCGATTATTTTTCCGATGAGACGGCTACTTCACTCATATCACCTGAGATGGCTTGGTTTGGATTGAATTCACCTTCTGATTTAGAAATGACCACTGTAGCAACACTGTTACCGATTAGATTGGTGATGGCACGTGCTTCAGACATGAAGCGGTCGACTCCCAGCAGTAATGCCATTCCTTCAACTGGAATCATTGGGAAGGCAGCTAATGTTGCAGCAAGTGTAATGAAACCGGATCCCGTTACACCAGCAGCACCTTTGGATGTTAACATCAAGATTCCTAGAAGCGTCAATTCCTGCCAGATGCTTAAATCGACACCATAGGCTTGGGCGATGAAAATCGCTGCCATGGATAAGTAGATGGATGTGCCATCAAGGTTGAAAGAATAACCGGTTGGGACAACCAAACCGACTACCGATTTTGAGCAACCGTATTTTTCGAGCTTTTTCATCACGCTTGGCAGGGCGGATTCCGATGAAGAAGTTCCTAAAACTAAGAGGATCTCTTCTTTTATATAGGCAATGAACTTGAAAATATTAAAGCCGTACATTTTTGCAATCGAGCCAAGGATAAGAACGATGAAAAGTGCCATTGTGATATAAACACTGCCCATTAATTGTCCTAACGAGGTTAAAGAACCAAGGCCAAACTTACCGATTGTATAAGCCATTGCTCCAAATGCGGCCAATGGAGAAACTTTCATGATCATACCGACGATGCCGAAGAAAATGTCGGCAATATGCTGAAAGAAAGAAACGACTGGCTGCACTCTCGGTCCCATTGCCGCCATGGATAATCCGAATAATACGGCAAAGAATAGAATAGGGAGTAAGTCTCCGCCAGCCAGTGCGGCAACGGCATTATCAGGAATGATATTAGAAATGAAAGCAACGGCGCCATGTTCCGTTTCGGAAGCGGCTGTCGTATATTGTGATACATCTCCGCCCTCGACTGAATCGATGTTAAAGCCTTTACCAGGTCCCAGCAGATTGACCACGATGATTCCGATGGCAAGTGCGAAAGTGGTAACGATTTCAAAATAGAGCAGGGCCTTTCCGCCGATGCGGCCAACCTTTTTCATATCACCCATACCGCCAATTCCGATTACGACGGTTAAGAAGATGATTGGTGCAATGACCATTTTAATCATTTTAATAAATAAATCTGCCAATATCTTCAGCTGCTCACCGAAAGCAGGGAAGAAGAAACCGACTGCTATACCCAGAATGATACCGATGATGACTTGAACTGTTAAATTTTTTAATATTTTCAAGGGGCATTCTCCTTTGTTAATATGATAGCGCTTTCTTAACTTGATAATAGTGTAACAGAAGAAAGAATCAGAATATTCTTTTGGTGATATTGTTTTCTTTTTGTTCTTTTTGGTCTTGGGGATTTTGAATAACTGAAGAGGAATTAAAAGTGAAGATTAGGATATAAAGAGATTACTAAGCCGAAAAAAAATACCGGTGGAGCACCGGTATTGGCGAAAATTAATTTTCAAAAGGTTTTATGAGTGCATATAGAGTTCCGATCACAGGAAGTTTCAAACCGGCCTTGTCGGCAAGGCGCAGTGCACCGCCCTGTAAATGTTCCACTTCAAGGGTTAGGCCCTTCCGGCGGTCCTGGTGCATGGAAGAAGTGGATTCGTCAGGTAAACCTGCCATGTTTTCCAACGCTTGAGCAATATTCGCCACAGTAATACCGACGTCATAAGCATTTGCAAGCTCCTTCATTTCAACAAGGACCTTTTCTAGCAATCCATTGGTTTCCGGGAATCTCCGTATCGTGCCGATAGGGAGGTTCGATGCAGTTGTCACACCGGAAAAAGCGGTGATGAACATATATTTGATCCACATCCTGATCAATATGTTTTCCGTTCTGCTTGCCTTCATGATAGCTGATCCGGCAGCCTGTTCGAATTCATCACAAATCTTTTTTTGTGACGGATGAAGCGGGCCATAGATTAAATCGTGATTTTCATTGGAGTGAATGACATGACCTTTTTCATCAAGGGTTGCTATGATGAAGGCGCTTCCTCCCAAGACGGCTTCTTCGCCCAGTTCGTCCTGTAAAATGGATACATGTTCCAACCCGTTCAAAAGCGGGAGGACCTTTGCGCCCCTTTCAACAAGCACCTTTAAATCTGTAAGAGTGCCTTGCAGATGCTGGCCTTTTACCGCGAGAATCACAAGATCGACCTTTTCTATATCATTTACATTCTCTGTGATATGAAGGTCGTTTAATTGGTAGTTTCCATGTGGGCTGGTTATGCTGATCCCGTTTTCCTTCAATTGTTTGGCGCGGTTTTTTCGGACAAGGTATTGAACATCCTGCCCGGCCTGCTGTAACCTGCCCCCAAAGTAGGAGCCGAGTGCCCCGGCCCCTATAATGACTATATTCAAAGTGCACACCTCTCTTTTGATTAAGATATTCTAATCATAACATTGACTGAATTTTCGGTAAATGTTAAGGATTATAAAGTGTTTATAAGCTTGGTTGCCTAAGTCAATCGGTCCTCATTGCAGTGGTCAAAAATGGAAATTTGGAGTATGATTGCTTTACCATTATATTTAGGCAAATCCTGTTTAATAGATAAATCCGCACAGTATCACATGGATACTGTGTTGTTTTAGTTGACAAAAGGAAAAGGCATTTGTGATTTTATAGTGAAATAGATTCGAGAATGGTATTAAAATATATATTGTTCCAGCCTTGTGTATTATTTCATATCTCTAATTCCTATTGCCATTCCAGACTAGCTGTTAATTCGTAAATTACCTTAGTTTATGTAGGGCGGAACAGTAAAATTGGTCATAAACGAAATTGAAAGGTTATTACTACATGTAAACTTCAAAGGATTTTAAAAAGTGTTATTTTTTTCGATATAAAAAGAGTATGAAATGTATTTTATAATCAATTCCAGGTAAGTTATAGATCGTTTTCAACCACTTATGATTAAATTTGAAAAATCATGAAATGCCCATGGTATATTTTAGAAGAAGCGGAGGAGGCTTATGCAAATTAAGCTAATAATCGATGAAAAATATGTCGAGCCAGAAGTAGTTATCCATGCAAATGAGTATAGCAGCCAAATAGAACAACTTATGAAGTATTTGAAGGCTACGAGTACAGATGTAATTGACGGATATTTACAAAAAGAAATTTTCATGTTGAAAATTGTCGACATTTACTTTGTATTTTCAGAAGGAGCTAAGGTTTACTTTCAAACAGAAGAAAATGAATATGAATCCAAGCGTAAGTTATATGAACTTGAGGAGTTATTAGAAAAAGATTTTGTACGTGTAAATAAATCCACACTTGTGAATGTAACGAAAATTTCCTCTATGAAGGTTGAGGGAATGGGGATGATGCAGCTCGTGATGAATAATGAAACGACTGTCCTTGTTAGTCGTTCGTATTTAAAAGGTCTTAAAAAGAGATTAGGAATCGGGAGGGATACATGATGAAAATCATTATGCAGGTTTCCCTTTTAGGAATGGTAATCGGACTAAGTATTTCCTATACAATCATTACTATTATCTTATTACAAAATCCAACCCATAAGATAGACGGTCAGGAGTTATTTTTAGAATTTCTTTTAGCTATTATTCTTGGGTTTGGCTGTGGTATTACTTTACTTATTTTTTACATTGAGCGATGGCCGATAACGCTAAAACTATTCATACATTATGCTGTTTCTTTGTTGCTTGTACTTGCTTGCGGTGCAAAAGGGCAGTGGTATGAAAGCCCATTTGAGAATCCTATGGCAATCATCGTGTTCTTTGTCATTCATCTTGCGATATATCTTGTTATTTTATGTGTAATTTATTGGATCAATTTTCAAGAAGTGAAAAGCATTAATGAAAAATTAAAAAGACGATAGAGGAATAAATTATGTCACAAAATAGCTATGAGAATGCAAGAAAACGTGTAAGGGAATTAAAGTTATTATATGTTCATTTAGTTTGGTATATTTCTGTGAATGTTATGTTGATTTTTATTAATATGATGACTAGTTCCGGCAGTTGGTGGTTTATTTATCCTTTAATGGGATGGGGACTGGGTATTGTCGCACATAGTTTATATACCTTGGTACTAAGTAGATGGGGCAAAGAATGGGAAGAGAAAAAGATAAAGGAATACTTAACTAAAGATAATGAATAAATTAATTATGGCTGGTATATTTCCTTTCGCTTAAGGATGAGTGAACCATGGAATT
Source organism: Peribacillus phoenicis (assembly GCF_047238085.1). NCBI lineage: Bacteria > Bacillati > Bacillota > Bacilli > Caryophanales > Bacillaceae > Peribacillus > Peribacillus phoenicis. Next base: position 172,011 of record NZ_JBDFMF010000001.1, read on the forward strand.
CCTAAACTGAACGACCAATTATTGATTATCATGGATACATAGATTTATAAATGTAATAAAAATCTGTAAAAGTTACTGTTAAAAACTAGTGAAATAATATTTTTTCTTGCGAAATATATAACTGGACAAATTATCACAGTCGATGGAGGTTTGATGATCTAAACCTCCTGTATAGATTGAAGAGGGTGAAGGAATGCCGGAAGAACAAGCCATTATTAAGGTAACGAATTTGCAAAAAAAATACGGTGCATTTGAAGCTGTAAAAGGGATATCCTTTTCGGTGAAAAAAGGGGAGCTATTTGCTTTTCTGGGAACCAATGGGGCAGGCAAATCGACAACGATCGACATTCTGTGTACGCTGCTAAAAAAAACCGCTGGGGATGTCATGATCGATGGCTGTATCCTCGGTGAGGGCAAAGGAAACAACTCGATTCGCGATAAAATCGGGGTTGTATTCCAGGAGAGCATATTAGACGAACGTTTAACGGTGTATGAGAATATTATGAACCGGGGCCACTATTATAATTTGAGCAAAAGTCAAATTCAAGAAAACTATCATTTTGTTTCGAAGTATTTGAACCTGGATGATATAAAAGCTAAAAACTACAGTACTTTATCAGGCGGGCAAAGGAGGCGGGCGGACATTGCCCGTGCCATTATCCATAAACCGAGTATTTTATTCCTGGATGAACCGACGACGGGTCTGGATCCACAAACGAGACTATTTGTTTGGGATGCCATTAAGAGATTACAGGAAGAGACGAATATGACCATTTTTCTAACAACACATTATATGGAAGAAGCAGCCGTGGCTGATAATGTAGTTGTCATAAAAGAAGGGCGTCTGGTCGCAAAAGGTACACCTAGTCAATTAAAGGATGAATATGCATTTGATAGTATGCATTTAATATTTAACCAGGCTTTTGATCCCCCGTCATGGTTTAAGAAGAAACGATTATCCTATACGTTGAAAAATTCAACGTACACCCTTCGCTTGCCTTCTACGTTAGATGCGTATGGCATTTTAAAAGAACTAGAGGGGCAAATAAAATCGTTTGAGGTTATAAAAGGAAGTATGGATGATGTCTTTATCAACATTATAGAGGAAAAAGGGAGTATCTCACAGTGAAATCCTTGTACCACTTAATCAGTAGGAATAACAAAATATACCGTCGCGATCGTACATTATTGCTTCTTTCCTTATTGTCCGTTTTCATTGTCATTCTATTGTATGCGGTATTCTTACAACAAACCCAAATCGACACAATAAAAGAACTTGTCGGAAGCACAAAAGCATCCAAAGCGATGGTCAATGAGTGGATGGTCGCAGGGTTATTATCGATTACTGCAGTAACGACAACTCTAGGCGCATTCGGGATTATGGTCAAAGATAAAGAAAGCAAAAAAACAAATGATTTTTTAACGGCGCCATTATCAAGATCAACAATACAGCTAAGCTATGTTATAAATTCATTTGGAATTGGTCTGTTTTTCTCGTTACTTGCCTTCGTGGGTTGTGAACTATTTCTTGTCTTGGCAGGCAGTGAAATCATGAGTGGGGTGAAGATTTTAAAGGTATTGGGCATTATTGTTCTTTCGGTTGCCTTATCCAGTTCAATCAATTTATTCTTGACCCTTTTCATCCACACGCAAAACGCATTTTCCACACTGAGTACAATCGTCGGAACGGCCATAGGTTTTTTATGTGGGGTGTATGTCCCTATTGGTGGTGTCCCCACTTTTGTGCAGAATATCATCATGTACTTCCCGATAAGCCATACGGCCGTCCTCCTGAGGAAAGCATTCATGACGGATTCGGTACAAACTGTATTTAAAGATGCGACCCCGGAACAGATCTTAGAATACAAGAAACATTACGGCATAGTATACGAAATGAATGATAAGCTTGTGACATCCGCCTATAGTTTATGGATGATCCTAATTACGATGGTTGCATTCACTATAATATCCCTCATCGTATTCAAAAAGAAAAATAAATAACCATGAGGATCTTTTTATTGAATATGAATTCCATTCATAAAACAGATTATATGGAAAACCTTATATAAATAATGGTGGGATTCATTTTAATTTATCTCATAGTAAGAATTTTATTGTTCTAGGAATAGGAAAACAAGAATTAGGTATCGATATTCTATGTGAAAGAAAGATAAATAAAGAATTAATTAAGTATTTTTTTAGTGAAGAAGAACAGAGATACCTCCATCACTTAAAAGAAGGAAAACAGGATTATTATTGGAACGCGTTATGCTATAAAGAGGCATATATTAAATGTAGTGGTGGTCAAATAATAAATATGAAAAACAGGCTTGTTTGTCCTAAGGATTTACAGTATGGCAAAGTAAACAGAGTGAAACAGGAAAGAGAACAGATCGAAAGCATATTCTTCAAAGATTCAAATTACCATATTTGTATGATTTCCAATAATATATCAAGGAAATTAACTTTTGAGATTTTAGATATGGATGTAATATATAGGAAAATTGAAGGTTTGATTTCATGATAAACGTGATATTCCCAAAAATAACTTGATTTTTGTAACCGATCATAGGCTTTTTTTATGTCGAAGTATGCGACATAAGGGAAGTCTGTTTTTTGTTTTATAGTTTACTCTTAATAGTGACAGTCCTTTGTATGGAATCTATTGACCTTCCATTTCGGATTTATATGGTAAGGTTTTAGCTTTAGTAAGGAAAATATTGCAAAAAAAACAGCCCTGTGTGTCCAGAGCTGATCAGATTCTACTATTATTATTTATAGATTTTTACTTTAACGGTTTTTCTGCCCCAATTGATAGCTTTTGAGTGAGAAGAGTAGAAGACGTCAATTTTATTACCTTTGATTGCGCCGCCTTTATCTGCCGCAATGGCATCCCCGTATCCTTCTACATGAACTTTTGTTCCAAGTGGAATGACTTTAGGGTCGACTGAGATGGCTTTTACGTTAGGGTTTTTCTTTAAGTTAAGACCCGATGCTGTAATCCCGCTGCAGCCTTTGCAGTTCGCTGTGTAAGCTGTTGCCTTCACCGTGATCGTTTTATATTTTTTTGATGATGATGATGTTTTAGCTTTAGGTTTAGCGGCGGTCGATGTTTTCTTGACCTTTAAAACTTGTTTTGGATGGATGTTATCTTTTTTCAGGTTGTTCCAACTTTTGAGTTGATTGACTGTTATATTATGTTTATTGGCGATACCCCATAGTGTGTCGCCGCTTTTAACTTTGTATGTAGTAGTAGCAGCCGATGAAACTCCGGAAAAACTAAATACCAAAAAGAAAGCAGTGAATAATGGAAGTAGTATTTTTTTCAAAATGAATAGTCTCCTTTGTTTTAAATCGTAGACTTAGAATAACAGGTCTTTATGACAATAATGTTTCGGTGGAATAGTAATTGTGTTACAAAAAGGTTTCCCTTGATAAATAAATGTAATATAAACTAGGTCAAAAGGACTTGTCTAATAAATGTAAATATATTATTTATTATGTCAGTATAAGCGTATTTTTGTTAAATAGTGTTGCTATAATGGCGTATCCTGTTTAATGAGGTAATATATGGATGTTTAATCCCTGGTTTTAAAGTCCTGTATATTTTGTAAAAAAACAACGTAATAATAGACGATTGAATGCTGTTTATTTTAGTAGGAGAGGATATGCGGAACATGAAAAAAGCCGACATCTATGTGATGCCGGCTTAGACTAGACAAACTCGATGAAAATCAAGTCTGTCTATAGTTTTTATGAGGGTTTGTAAAGCTTCGAACGTCGATTTCCACTCCAGGCACTCGCTTTCCGCGGGCGGTCCGTGAGCCTCCTCGGCGCCTTTGCGCCTGCGGGGTCTCCCTTGGACACGCTTTTCCCGCAGGAGTCTCGCACCTTTCGTTCCAATCAACTTTGTTTTGAAATTTAGATAAACCCCTTTTGTTTACAAACTCAGCCGGCATCTATGTGAAGCCGGCTTTTTTTCATGAAATGGTTTAATTTAAAATAAATTCAGAAGCGAAATCGACTAGCATTTTTTGATAGACTGCTACCGATTCAAGATTGACGCATTCCCTATCTCCATGCCAGTTCTCACCTTTTGGTCCGAATTCAATCGCTGGGATATCATATGCCGCAAAAAAGACGGTATCTGCGGAGCCGTGCTGTCCAAAAATGACAGCGTCTTGCTTCGTGTTTCTTTCGATAATCGGACGGAGCAGAGTGATGAATGGGTCTGACTCTTCGGTTTTTACAGGTTTACTGTACATATTAAGGTGGACATTATTTCCTGTCACACTTTCGATCTGAGCAAGGATATCTTCCATTGTTTGCGTAGGGAGATAGCGAATATCAAGACTTAGCAAACAGGCATCCGGTACCTTATTATAGACCTCCCCGCCTTTTATTTTTGCTAGGTTAAGTGAAGGGGAAGAGTAAAGGGGAGTATGATCCCGGGTGAAAGGAAGTTCCTTTATTTTTTGATAAAGATCATAGGCCTTTTCAATTGCATTCACGCCTTCCCATGGACGGCTTCCGTGTGCGGATTTGCCGGATACTTCAATATCGAGACGAAGGGCACCCTTTGCCTGGAGCCCGATTCCCAATTGCGTCGGTTCGGCACAGATCACAAAGTCCCCTCTATAACCATGTTTCGCTAAATATCCGGAACAGTTCAAACCGCCAATCTCTTCATCCGATACGATCTGAAGCTGGATTTTCAAACCTAATTCCTTATCTTTCAGTTCGGTAAATGCACACATCATCCCTGCAACACCGGCTTTCATATCGGCTGTCCCGCGTCCATATAAGTTTCCTTCATGAACCTCAGGGAAAAATTGATCCGGCGTTCCGCTGACAACATCGACATGGCCATTCCAAATTAGGGTTTTATCTCCGCTGCCAATCTCGCTTACAAGCATCTTATAACCGTTATTTACGATCACATTCACGGTAAGTCCTTGATCTTTAAGCCAGTTTGCACAGTAATCAACTGCCTGGTTAGCTCCTTCTTTCGATGAACTGTCGATAGATACTAAATCTTTAAGTAACTCGATGAGCAAAAAGAAAACCTCCTAAAAATATGCATACTATGATTATATATACCCTTTCTTAGGAAGGGTTAACTTAAAATTTTTTTCCTGTTAAATAACGTTTAGCACTTTCATCCTCTGGGGTATGTAAAGGGGGAGCGACAATTTACATTCTTTAAGGAGGATGATAGATATGGATAAACGTATAATTGGTGTATATGAAACTGGAGAAGAAGCTATAAAGGCTGTTGAGTCATTACAGGCCCAAGGATATGATCGTGAAGATATTTCAGTGGTAGCTAAAGATAAAGAAGAATTAAATGCAGTTAATGAAGAAACGGGTACAAAAGTTGAGGAGGGGCTCGCAGCTGGTGCAGCGACCGGAGGTATTTTGGGCGGTGCTGCCGGATTATTAGCTGGTGTGGGTGCGTTGGCGATTCCGGGAATCGGACCGGTACTGGCAGCTGGACCGCTTGCTGCAACATTAGCCGGAGCGGCTGTAGGTGCTGGTACAGGAGGATTGGCCGGTACATTAATCGGTATGGGCATACCTGAAGACGAGGCGAATCGTTATGAAGCGGATGTAAAGAGTGGCAAGCTGCTTGTGTTAGTCGATTCGGATGCGAGAAAAACCAGTTCTTCTTACTCAGGAATAACGGAAACCGATGAAACGCTAACGAACGGTAGAAGAACTCTATAGGTCGTAAGTTAAAAAAGGACGGATCCCTTAGGATCCGTCTTTTTTTTGATTAGAATGTGAACTTCTTTATTTCTTTGTGCATTTCCTGGGATAGGGCATCCAATTCACTAGCCAAGGAATTTAATTGTTCCATGGAAGCATTCGTTTGTTCTACGGAAGCAGATACTTCTTCAGTTCCTGCGGCAGTTTCCTGACTGATCGAATTTAATTTTTCTGCATTGCTCGCCATCCGTGTGACCTCGTTTACCATATCGTTCATCATCTTTTTGATTTCGTCAAAATTGCTGAATGTGTTCGCGATGATGGATGCAATGTGACTGAAGGCATTTTCCGTATCCGTTACAGAAGTATCCTGAAGATGGATTTTTTGATTGACTTGATCAATCAAATGAACGGTATTTGTTGTATCGGTTTGCATCGCTTGAATGATTTCAGAGATTTCTTTCAGTGAGTTTTCCGTCTGTTCGGCCAATTTCTTAACTTCATCGGCAACAACTGCAAACCCTTTTCCGTGCTCACCAGCCCTGGCTGCTTCGATGGCAGCATTAAGAGCGAGTAAATTCGTTTGTCCTGCAATCCCGCTTATGGTCTTTACGATCGCACTAATATCATTGGAGCGTGCATCCAATGATTTGACTGCCGTACTCATCTTATTGGATATTTGGGACGTTTCATTGAATTGTTGTTTCAGGCCTTGCACTTGAGTGATTCCGTTTTCGGAAGCCTTGAACATATTTTCGGATTCCGTGGCCATTTTGCCCGTTTGCGCCTCAAGATCATTGATTTTGTCAGCCAATAGCTTTACGGCCACTTCGTTATTCTGCCCGACTTCGATTTGGTCTATGGCTCCGGCTGCTATTTGTTCCATCGTCATGGCCACCTCGTTAGCTGCCGCTGAATTTTCATCGGCACTAGCCACTAGCGTCATGGAGGAATCCGATACTTTATCGGAAAGGTTGTTGACAACCCCTAACATATGACTCATATTCCTGGTCATTAAGCTGGTATCTTCTGCAAGTTGGCCTATCTCATCTTTCCTTGAAATGGAATTCCTGGAGGTGAAATCACCGTTAGCCATTTTCCGTATGGATTCCTGCAGCTTTTTAATGGGATTCGTTAAAGAACGGGTGATGAAGATGGCAGATAGTGCAGTGACGGTAAAGACGATCAACAGTGTGATGATATTATCGATTATCATCGGGTTTGCACGGACTAGCACTTCGTTTTCATCCATTACCCCTGCTATTCTCCATCCGGTTGTAGGATTTGTGGCGTATCCGACGATCCTGCTTTTCCCTTCAAATTCCTCGATCATTGAACCGGATTCACTTTTCATTTTTTTGAAAATATTTTCCTTTGATATATCCTGTTGAATTTTTTCCTTGTCTGGATGGGTAACGAATGACCCTTTCTTATCCAGCAAAACCGTATAGCCCGTTTCGCCGAATTTCGTTTGATTGACCATTGTGATCAATGTATCGATCGAGATGTCGACACCGAGCACGCCTATTAATTCATCACGATCATCATATACAGCTTTTGCTGCGGTAATGACAAGTGTATCCGTCGCCTTATCAATATAAGGTTCCGTCCAAATGGTTCTTGTTTTTTTGTTTCAATGCGGATTGATACCAGTCCCTTTGTCTTGGATCGAAGTCAGTCGGCAATTCAGCTTTTGGGAATATTAATGTTTTTCCATCTTTCTCCGTGCCAAGGTATAAACCATTTATTTCAGAACTGCTTGATTGTGTATGGGAAAACTCATCCATTATGGATTCGGGGTTCTTATCATAAGTACTCATGATAGGATATTTACCGATCCTATCCAATTGACTTTCCGTTTTTTGAAAGAAGATTTCGAAAGAATCGTTCATTGACTTGACTTGCTCTTCAGTCGTTCCGGTAAATTCCTTGGTCGTCAACTCGATACTATTTTTATAGCTCATGTAAGAGATGGCCATTCCGCTTAACATGATCAAAGCTAAAAAAGGAATCAATATTTGTTTTTTTAGCGAATTAAAATACCAGTCTGTTAGTCTTTTCATATGTACAATTCTCCTTATATACCTCGAATTAATTTAGGCTTCTATAGATATTTCGGTCTGCTTTGACTTTTTTGAAGTTTCTAGTTAGAAAATTCCCAATATTAATTTTGAGGTGAGTGGGCGACATATATTCAAGGTATGAGGAGGATATAGAGGATAAAAAAAGAGCTGACTGCCGTAGTCAACTCTTTCATTCAATGATAACTATTCGACTTGGATATTTTTTGTCCTGTCCATATACCATGTGTAAAACTCGTCTGCATATTCAACGGATACATCTTGGAGCTTTGTATGGTGTACAGGCTTGGAGCGGTTGATCGTTTCAATTGTAGCAAGCCCGAAAAGCTTTTGCAGCTTCGAACGTTCCACCTCAATTTGAATGACCTTGCTTCTTTTGGTTATGAATAGTGATGTTTCCAAACTTCCGGATTTGAACTGAATGAACTCATCATTTATTAAGTAACGGCTATTTTTGTAATTGATTATTCTCAATGTATAAATGAGAACGAGTAGAATCAGTGAGATATACAATAGGGAGGGGTTGAAATAATAGATCGCCAATGTTGTGAGAATCCAGAAAAAGCTGGGCCGCAGCATTCGGATTTTGAAGGCCTGTTTCGATAGTGACTTCATTGACCGTTCCACTTTATAAGCGGGTAAAATCTCTTCTACCATCCCATATGCCCGTTCAATTGATAAAAAAGGATAGAGGGTGTTCGTTTCCAGCTCTTCATCACCGGTGCTTCCTGCACTGATCAGTTTCACTTCTGCCAACCCTAGTAATCTTTTAATGATTGATTGGGTGATTTCGACTGCTTGTACTTTTTCTTTCCGAATGGAAAAAGCGGATTCGTCCAGTACGCCTTTCTTGATATATATGCGCTCGTGATCCGATGAAATTTCATATTTTCCATATTTAACGAATGTGGAAACGATTCCGAAGGCAACGGCGACACATATGAGGCCTGCAATAACGATGGTAATGATCCACCATGTATCCAATAACTTGGCAAGAAACCCTTCGGCATTCTCCAAATCGATAAAATCATCGAGTGTATTATATAACGTAGCCAATATCGGGATAAGAGCCAGGAAGCTGAGTGATGTAAAGGAAGCTTTCAGAACATCTTGTTTGCTTGGCGTGAAGTGGATCGTTTTTTCATTGGCTGGTTCCATATCCTCAGCAATTCGTTCTTCGGGAATATCCGCTTCTATTACCGGAAGTTCCTGTTTTGAAGCATATTCCCCCTCAAGCCGTTCGGCCTCTTTTCGGGAAATCATCTCGAAAGGTACGCTACCCTGATCACCAGTCATCCCGGTTTCGAATGTTAAAGAGGTCAATCTGAAAATCTTATGAAATAACGTCGTGCGTTGCTGGACATTCTGAACCTTATGAAGCGGGACAGTTCGATACGATTTCGAGACAAGCCCTGAAGTAATATATAAGGTCCCATCTTTGATTTGGTATTTATATGTATACCATTTAAGGATGACAGAAATGACTTTCCAAATCAGATAAACTAGAAAGCCGATTTGGAGTACCTTCATATACATCTTTTCAGAACCGAAATTCAGGACATAAAGCATGATTATGAAAAATACGTTCCCTTTCAGCAATTTCCAAAATTCGAAAGGGATTTTGATAGGGTGTAATCGTTTTGCTTGTTCTTCCATCATTAATCCACTTCCTTAATTTTTGCGAAATGGGCAATTTTATCTCGTAATTCATACGCCTCTTTCTCGGGGATCGCTGGTATGTCATGAGTATCGCCCATTGTACCGATGCTTAGGGAATAAAGGTTGTATTTTCGCAAAAACGGTCCTTGGTTCAATTTGACGGATTGAACCTTCGTCATCGGAATGAGTTCATGCGTTTCACTCCAGGCTCCACGTCTTGTTTGAATGAACTCTTCGTTCACGTCGTAACGCCAATACTTTTGCAACAGTATCGGTTCAATGAAGATGGACCAGATAGCATGGAAAAAAGATAATACGATAAGTCCGTTTAAAATCCATCCAATCCATTCTTTCCAAGTGAAATAATCATCAACAAATAATAGGGTGCCAAGGACGGCGAGGATAATGAGATTGGTAATGGCTTCAGTCATCCGCCACACCTTCACTGATTCTTTGGATATTTTCTTCGTTGGTGGCTGTATCTTGGAATACATATATTCACTCCTTACTATGTCTTTATACTTATACGGATTATCTTGCAAAAAAGTTCCCTATTATAAGTACATGTAAAGAAATTATGCAGCCGCATACCATGGAGTGGCGGCCGAATAATCCTGCAGTTTCCCGAGTATGTATAAATAAGGAGTTTTCTAGTGGATCTTTTCTTTTTATATGACCGAAAAATGGACAAGATAGAAGTGGTGAGTTTCTAGAGTGGGAGTGATAGGTTTGACGTATAAAAGGAAGTTGGGTTTTATATTCTTCCTGTTTTTGATTTGTTTTTTTAATGGAGAATCGATGCATGCTGCGAATGATGATGAAAACCTAGGGCAGGAAATTCAACGAATATTGGAGCATTCGCCAGGATTGGCTGGGGCGTTGACGGGAATTTCCATCCGTTCAGCTGAAACGGGGGAAATGATTTATGAACAGGGGTCGCAAACGAGATTGCGGCCTGCTTCGAACCTTAAGCTTTTGACTGCAGCAGCTGCGCTGGAAACTTTAGGGGAAGATCATGCTTTTCAAACGGAACTATACATAAAAGGAGTGCAGGTTGGCCAGGTTCTGCAGGGCAATGTATACCTGAAGGGAAAAGGAGATCCTACATTATTGGAAAAGGATTTTGATGAACTGGCAGCTTCACTGAAGCACAGGCAAGTTAAGTTCGTTCACGGGGATCTTATAGGCGATGATTCTTGGTATGATGATGTTCGTTATTCCCAAGACTTAGTTTGGAGCGATGAACAGGAATATTACGGTGCAGCCGTTTCGGCTTTAACCGCTTCCCCGAATGAAGATTACGATACCGGTACCATCATCGTGGAGATGACCCCTGGGGAAAAGGCTGGGAAGAGGGCAACGGTGAAGCTTGAGCCGGAAACCGATTACGTGAAGGTCATCAACAAAACGAAAACTGTATCGGCAGACGCTAATAACAAAATTGAAGTCGAATGGTCTCATGGCACACAAGTCATTACGGTTTCCGGGACCATTCCGGAGCATTCCGGTGTGACCAAAGAGTGGATTTCGGTGGAAGATCCCACAGGATATGCGCTGAGCCTATTTGAAAAATCAATGAAGGAACATGGAATTAAAGTGTTGGGAAAAAGGAAAAAAGGGAAAACGCCAGTAGGAGCGGACATGATTGCCACTCATCAGTCCATGCCGCTTTCACAGCTGCTTATTCCTTTCATGAAATTGAGCAATAACAGCCATGCCGAGGTTTTGGTAAAGGAAATGGGCAAAGAGGCAGAAGGGGAGGGAAGCTGGAAGGATGGTTTGAAGGTTACTCGAAATCAGCTGAAGAGTATGGGTCTCGATATGCAAACGATCATGATGCGTGATGGATCTGGAATTTCCCAAGTCAATATGATTCCAGCGAATGAAATAACGAAGCTGCTGTATGCCGTTCAGGAAAAAACGTGGTTTCCTGCTTACTTGAATGCTTTACCGATTGCAGGCAACGAAAATCGGATGGTGGGCGGTACGCTTAGAAAGAGGATGAAAGGGACACTTGCAGCCGGGAATGTTCGTGCGAAAACAGGAACGATTTCAGGAACGAGCTCCTTATCAGGATATGTGACGACCAAAAAAGGGGAAAAAATCATATTTTCAATCATCTTGAATAATTTTGTCGAAGAAAAAGGCATTACGGCAATCCAGGATAAAATAGCCGTAATGCTCGCAGAACAGGAAAACCTATTGGGAAGCGGCCATTAGTATCCATGGAAACCTAAGTTGAAGTTCAGGATCTGCGAGAAACAGGTCGGCATCAGCCAAATCATTTTTATATAGTTTCCCAAACCACTGTTAGTGAGAAGCCTGTAATCCAAGAGGAGTATACCCTGTCCAGCTTACTTCTGTTGGAAGAATCTTAAGCATTTTCTTTAGTGAAGGACCTAATCTATTATTTGTTTGAAACAAGGTCCATATCGAAAATTGGATTTTATTAAATAACAGTATCCTTCATCTTAGTTTTTTCATTTTATCCACTCAAGGAAGGAATTTAAGGGAGGATGAATAGAAATAAGTAGTATAGGGGGAATGCTTATGAACTTTCCAACACTTAATGGACCGTATACGATTAGCAGTCTTATAGCTGAAATTCACGAAATTTCCAAAGAACGATCTCTCTATATATTGGCCATAGATGGCCGGGGCGGGTCTGGAAAAAGTACACTCGCTGCCAGTATCCAAGCAGAATGTCCGGGCAGCGCGGTCGTACATATGGATGACTTTTATTTGCCATCTTCGGATAGGGTTCAACTGCCTCCATCCCAAAAGGCGATTGGAGCGGATTATGATTGGGAACGGGTTTGTAACCAAATCCTAAAACCGCTTACAGAGGGGAAAGAAGCAAGATATCAAAGGTATGATTGGGAAACGGACACTATGGCCGAATGGCATGAGGTTCCTGCTGGGGGCCTTGTCATTATAGAAGGAACTTATTCTATCCGTAAAGAATTGGCAGGGTATCATGATTTCACGATTTGGGTGGAATGTCCCCGTGATCAGCGTTTGAAACGTGGCCTTGAGCGGGATGGTGAAGATGCGCGTCAAATGTGGGAGGATAATTGGATGGTTCATGAAAATCTCTATGTGGGTGCGCAAAGGCCTCAAGAAGGAGCGAATCTTGTTGTGGACGGAACGAGCTGAGTCAGAGGATATTTTAATTGTAAGGGTTTACCTATAAAATAGATTGTATGTTTAGATAAATTTCTGGGGAGCCGGAAACAGGGGGGAAACTATGTTTACTAATGAAGAACAAGCTGCTGTATATAAAGCCATTTATAACCGAAGGGATATCAGGAGTTTTTTGCCAAAGCCCATTTCAAAGGATATACTCCGCAGAATTTTGGATGCTGCACATCATGCGCCATCTGTAGGATTCATGCAACCTTGGAGTTTCATCGTGATTTCATCTCAGGAAACCAAGAACAGTTTGGCATGGGCAGCGGATAAAGAAAGAAGGGCACTCGCTATTCATTATGAAGGAGGTAAAGAAAATAAGTTTCTTAGTTTGAAAGTGGAAGGGTTAAAAGAAGCACCATACACCATTTGTGTTACATGCGACCCGACACGGGGAGGCTCCCATGTTTTAGGGAGGAACTCCATTCCGGAAACCGATATTCTATCCACGGCTTGCGCAATTCAAAATATGTGGCTGGCTGCCTGTGCGGAAGGATTGGCAATGGGATGGGTAAGCTTTTATAAGAAAAATGATATTCGTGATATTTTGGAGATTCCGCCGCATATAGAACCCGTTGCACTCCTGTCGATTGGCTATACGGATCAATATCCGGATAAACCCATCCTTGAACTTGCTAATTGGGAAAAAAGAAGGCCGATGGATGAACTTATTTTCGAGGATAAATGGGGTAATAAATAAAACGATATATTAAGATTCCAAAAAAAAGCACCTGGTTCAGGGGTTTTTGGTTGTGATGAAAATATAAAAGACTCTTACGAAAGATACATCTTTTGAAAGAGTCTTTTTAAAAATTTGGTTTGATTTTAAAATCTACGCCGTTTTGAAGATCCCGGTATACCGAGATCTTCACGGTATTTTGCAATAGTGCGGCGGGAGATCTTCGTTCCTTCATTTTCGAATATTTGACAAAGTTTCTGATCTGAAAAAGGCCTTATCTTATCTTCATCGGCAATCAACACCTTTATTTTTTCTTTGATGGTGGTCGTTGATTCGGTTGCTTGGCTGTTCACGCGGTGTAACCCTCTAGTAAAGAAGTTCTTTAGTTTAAAGAGGCCATGCGGCGTCTGGATATATTTATTGCTCGTCGCCCTGCTGATCGTTGATTCATGAAGCTGAAGTTTTTCCGAAATGTCTTTCAGTGTCATTGGTTTTAATCCCGTAATTCCCTTCATGAAAAACTCTCGCTGCTCGTCCACGATTGACGCTGTCACTTTGTAAAGTGTCATTTGCCTTTGTTCAAGCCCTTTTAAAAGTAATTGGGCATCATTTATGTGCCCTTTTATATAATCTTTAGCTGGATTAACAGAATTCATAGCAACGTGGTTCTTGTAGTAAGGATTGATGGAAAGTTTAGGTGTGCAGCTATCGTTGACCGTTATCAGAAAACCTTCTTTATCTTTTTCCACGTAAACGTCCGGCACGATGTAATGAGTCATATCATCGGAAAAGTGACTGACTGGACGCGGGTTTAACGTACGGATGAAATCCGAGGCCTCTTGTACTTCCTGAACGGTCACTTGGTAAAGGCCGGCAATTTTCCTGTAGCGTTTTTCTGCTAAATCCGTTAAATGCTTTTTAACGATCTTATACGCTAATTCATTGTAATCCTCATGCCCACGCAGCTGAATGAGTAAACAGTCGGTCAGATCTTTAGCCCCGACTCCAATGGGCTCAAGGGACTGCAATACTTGAATCATACTTTCGATTACTTCCACGGACACGGAAAAATGCGAGGCAGCCCATTTGGCATCCAATTCAAGGAATCCATATTCATTTAAGTTCCCAATCAAGAATTGGAGAATTCTCTTTTCAAAAGCTTTCAACGAACTTAGTAAACTCAATTGTTCCAGTAAATGGCTTTCCAGTGTTTCTGTGTTGATTGAATAATTGTTGATAGGGTTGTAATCATTGTCTCCGTTGAAACTTTTACTTTTAGAGGACCGTATCTGAGAATTTATTTTATGTGTATGAATGCTGGATTCAGAAAGTGATGCGAGGGGTTCTTTAAAGCTAATTTCGAGAACGGGATTTTCGTAAGCCTGTAGGTTCAGGAAATCTATCAGTTCATGGGTGGAGTATTGAAGGATATTGATCGATTGCTGTAATTCAGGGGTTAATGACAATTTCAATGTTTGTTTTTGGTACAGTTCAAATCCTACCTGCATATATATCAACTTCTTTCGTTTAGATTAACATAGCGGTTCAAAAGGAATGGAAAAATATTAAGATGATAATAATACAAATCTTCCGAAAATTCAACATTCTGTGTCAGGTTTTATAACATTGATCAGAAAATAAAGAGGGGGATTCAAAAATTTGTGTAAATTAATATTTAATTTAATGAATAGGTATCGAGTGATTCAAATTCGAATTGAATGATTCGTATATGAATCGACACACGCTCCTAATGATTCATCTATGAATCATTTTAACTTGAATACCTTTAATATAAGGCTCATATAATTTGGCATGCATCTTGCTATATCTATATATATAAATATAAAAAATTAAATAGCTTGAAAAAAATCCATACATGAGAAGGGTGTTTTTTACATGATTAAAGAGACGACGGGTATTCAGGAATTAATCGATTTGGATAAAAAGCATTTTATCCATCCGACTACGGCAATCGAACAACAGCAGGCAGATGGTCCAAGTTTCATCTTTAAGGAAGGAAAGGGAATATATCTTACGGATGTAACGGGCAGGACTGTCATTGATGGCATGGCTTCACTTTGGAATGTGAATATTGGACATGGACAAGAAGAGATGGCTGAAGTCGCGAAGGAACAAATGGCGAAGTTAGCTTTCACCTCAAGTTTCGCCACTTTCAGCAATGAGCCGGCAATCCGTTTAGCGGCCAAAATCGCTTCCATCGCGCCTGGGGATTTAAATGCAGTTTTCTTCACTTCAGGTGGATCGGAGTCGAATGATACGGCTATCAAGCTTGCTCGACATTACTGGCTTTTGAAAGGGCAGCCTAATCGTCAAAAAATCATTTCCCGCTCGAAATCTTATCATGGAGTGGCAATGGGAGCCACAAGTGCGACTGGCCTGAAACCGTTCCGAGACTTCACGAATTCAATCGCACCGGATTTTTACCATGTGGACGGTTCCTCCATTGAGGAGTTGCGTAAGGTCATAGAACAGGAAGGACCGGAAACGATTGCGGCATTTATCGCTGAACCGATTCAAGGGGCCGGTGGCGTGAACCTTCCTCCTGAAGGCTATTTTAAGGAAGTAAGGGAGATTTGTAATGAATACGGCATTTTAATGGTGACGGATGAAGTCATTACAGGTTTCGGAAGAACAGGGACTTATTTTGGGATTGAGCACTTTGGTGTTGTACCTGATATGATGTGCTTTGCAAAAGGTGTGACAAGCGGATATGCACAGTTAGGCGGGGTCGTCCTGAATGATAAGATGCATCAGGATTTCATTGCCCTTTCAAAAGGCACGCTTTTACACGGCTACACATACAGTGGCCATCCTATGGCTTGTGCGGTTGCTTTGAAAAATATTGAAATAATTGAACGTGAAAACCTGATAGAAAACTCTAAACAGCGTGGTGAAGAGTTGCTTGCCGGCTTTAAGAAGCTTCAAAGCAAACATCCGATTGTTGGTGATGTCAGGGCACTTGGATTAATTGGAGGCATCTCCATCGTAAAGGACAAACAAACAGGCGAAGGCTTTGAGACACAGCTTGCTCCAAGGCTGGTTGCTGAAGCGGCGAAAAATGGTTTGATTTGCCGGTCTGTTACGTTTGATCAAGATACACTCGTATTCGCACCGCCTTTAATCATTACTAAAGCGGAAGTCGAAAGAATAATTGAAATCCTTGATGAGACATTTACTGCTGTCGAAAAAGAAATTTTATAAGAGGTGAAAGTGATGGTCATGACGGAAACGCTGAAAAAGAAATTATTCATTAATGGTAAATGGCAAGAAGCTGAAAAGTTCACGACACTAAAGTCTCCTTATAGCGGGGAAGTTCTAGCGGAGATTCCTTCGGCAAGCCTTGAAGATGTCGAGTTGGCAATAGAATCAGCCTATCAAGCTAGAAAAACAATGGCAGCTTTACCTAGTCATAAACGTGCTGCCATACTTGAAAAGCTTGCGAGCCTTTTGGAAAGCCGCAAAGATGAGGCAGCTGAAATAATTGCTAAAGAGGCAGCGAAACCGATTAAAACGGCAATGGTTGAAGTATCCCGGACGATTGCCACATATAAATTTGCAGCAGAGGAAGCAAAACGGATTCATGGAGAAACATTGACGATGGATGCTACAGCTGACGGAGAAGGAAGAATAGGATACACAGTCCGTGAGCCTCTTGGTGTCGTGGGTGCAATTACGCCTTTTAATTTTCCGATGAACCTGGTTGCCCATAAAGTAGGCCCGGCGATTGCTGCCGGAAATACACTTGTCCTGAAACCTGCGAGCCAAACACCGCTATCTTCGCTATTTCTAGCTGAACTATTAGCCGAAACGGATTTGCCGGCAGGTGCGTTTAATTTAGTTACCGGAAGCGGCTCGGTAATCGGTGATAAATTAGTCACCGATGCACGGGTGAAGAGCATTTCATTTACCGGAAGTCCGGCTGTCGGAATCGGGATCCGTAATAAGGCTGGGTTAAAGAAAGTGAGTCTTGAACTAGGTTCGAATGCGGCTGTCATCGTTGATAAAGGGATTAATATCGATAAAATCATCCAACGCTGTGTATCGGCAGCATTCGCTTTTCAAGGGCAGGTCTGTATTTCCTTACAGCGTGCATATGTTCATGAAGAGGTATATGATGAGTTCGTCAAAAAATTCACAGAAGCAACGAAGGGCTTGAAACTTGGAGATTCTTTGGACCCGTCAGTGGATATTTCGGCATTGATCAGCGCTGGCGATGTACAGCGAAGCCTGGATTGGATCGGTGAGGCTAAACAACACGGTGCGATTGTTGCGGCAGGAGGCAAATCTGAAGGAAATATCCTGCATCCCACTGTTTTGCTGGAAGTGGATGCAATGCTTAAGGTATCTTGCCAGGAAGTCTTCGCTCCAATTGTTTTGATCAATAAGGTTTCTTCCGTTGAGGAAGCGATTGACTTGGTCAATGATTCCGAATTCGGATTGCAGGCCGGGATTTACACGGAAAATATCAATCTGGCTCTTTCTGCCGCAGAAAAATTGGAAGTCGGCGGTGTTATCATTAATGATATCCCAACTTACCGTGTCGACAACATGCCATATGGCGGAGTCAAAAAAAGCGGAACTGGCCGCGAAGGGCTGAAATATGCCATTGAAGAAATGACGGAAATGAAATTGGTCATTATTAACCGGAATTAATCAGAAAAGAGGTGAGCAGCTGCTCATCTCTTTTTTTTCTATGAATCTTGAAAGAGTTTGGCCCATGAGTTATGCAAAAATGAATAGGTAATTCACGACTGAATTTAAATGAGACAGGAAAGTGCAAAAAACCGTGAGTTACCTAATATTTCAAACTGGCATGAATCTTGCTCATATCTAATATATAGGTAGATAACTTAAAACCGAGGAGGAAATTACATGCAGGAAACATTGCAAAATAACAAGAAAAAAGACGGAACGGGAGCACTGGACTTAAAGATGTTCATCAATGGGGAATGGGTGAATTCGACTTCAGGTGAGAAGAGGGATGTATTGAATCCGGCTACAGGGGAAGTTATTGCCAAAGCTGCGGAAGGAACACAGGAAGATGTGGATGCAGCGGTCGAGGCAGCAAAATATGCTTTCTATGAAGGTGGTTGGTGGGGAACTCCTGCAGTGGAAAGAGCTCGCATTTTATTCAAAATAGCCGACAAAATAGAAGAAAAAGCTGAAGAACTAGCTGCGTTGGAAACATTGGATAATGGGAAACCATTGCGTGAGGCTCGTTATGATATCGCTGATTCAGCAGCCTGTTTTAGATATTATGCAGGATTGGCTACAAAACCGACAGGTCAGACTTTTGAAGTTCCTGACGGCCAGCAAGCGATGGTCGTAAGGGAACCGATCGGTGTATGCGGGCAGATCGTTCCATGGAATTTCCCACTAATGATGTCAGCCTGGAAACTGGCTCCGGCGCTTGCAGCAGGAAATTCCGTTGTATTCAAACCATCTGAGATCACTCCGGTGACAGCGGTCAAACTATTTGAAATCATGGATGAAGTCGGATTGCCAAAGGGTGTCGCAAACCTTGTGTTAGGAGCAGGGCCAGTTGTCGGACAAGCCATTGCCGAACATGAGGAAATCGATAAAGTAGCCTTTACAGGAGGAACGGCAACAGGACGTAAGATCATGGAGGCTTCACTTGGTAACCTAAAGAAAGTGACATTGGAGCTCGGCGGGAAATCGCCTAATATCGTATTTGCGGACTCTGACTTTGAGACTGCAGTTGATTATGCTCTATACGGGATTTTCTGTAATCAAGGACAAGTGTGCTCAGCAGGATCCCGTTTACTATTGGAAGAGTCCATTTACGATCAGTTCATTGCAAGTCTTACTGCGAAGGCGAAAAAGATCAAAGTAGGTTCAGGTTCTGATGAAAACAGCCAGATGGGACCTATCGTTTCAGAAGCCCATATGAACAAAATATTATCGTATATCCAAATCGGAAAAGAAGAAGGTGCCAAATTAATCGTCGGTGGAAATCGAATTAAAGAAGAAGGCATGGATAAAGGTTACTTTGTCGAACCTACTATTTTTGTTGATACGACACCGGACATGCGGATTGTGCAGGAAGAAATTTTTGGCCCGGTGCTTGTCGTTCAAAAATTCAAGGATGAAGCGGAAGCTCTTCGACTTGCCAATGATACGAAATATGGTTTAGCGGGAGCGGTGTTCACGAATGATATCGCAAAAGCATACCGTGTCATTAAAAAAGTGCGTGCCGGCATCACATGGATTAACTCATATCATCCAACTTATAACGAAGCTCCTTGGGGAGGGTTCAAGCAAAGCGGAAATGGACGCGAACTGGGAACTTTCGGTTACGAAGCTTATACGGAAGTGAAGCAAATCAATAACAACTTGGATATCCAGCCAACAGGCTGGTTTGATGCAGAGTAAATAGCTTGACGAAAAGGCTGCTCCTTGGGGAACAGCCTTTTTTGGTGGAATCGGAGATATATTCCGAAAATCGGAGATATATTCTTGAAATCGGAGATATAATCCGAAAATCGGAGATATAATCCGAAAATCGCAGATATAACGCCGGACTCGGAGATATAATCCGCAAAATCGCAGATATAATTCCGGAATCAGAGATATAATCCGGAAAATCAGAGATAAAACTCCGAAATCGGAGATATAATCCGAAAATCGCAGCTATATTCAAAGATTGCTCAACGTTGATCTACTCTTGTTGGACTTTTTCGAGATCGACCCGCCCTGAGAAGAAAACGGCGCCATTACCCATATCCGCGAGGCGATCTGGGGTAAGGGAATTGATGTGTTGCTTTGTTTCGGGCGTATTCTGCCACAAGCCTTGGCTGACAAGAACGCCTGGTAACACATTTTCACCGGGAGCAGCGGTAAGCAAACATTCACCGCGACCGTTCCAGATTTTTACGATATCTCCTGGGGCTATCCCCATAGTTTTGGCATCAGCGGCATTCATGTGCAGTTTCGGTTCCTTTTCCATGGAGATATGTTTGGCATTATTTGAAAAGGTTGAATTCAAGAAATTGTGATTAGGTGCCGGAATGAATAAAAATGGCAGATCGCTGTCTTTAATGATTGGCGTATATGTTGGCAAAGGCTCGTATCCATCCCGCTTCATCCGTTCGGAATAAAGTTCGATTTTACCGCTTGGTGTCGGGAGTTTGCCTGGGAACATCGGCCGCATTTTGGCTTTGACAAATTGATTCCTTGAAAGGGAGTCATAGGTTATGCTTTCCAAATGCGGGTTGTCGGGAAAGTCCAGAGCCTGCCGTATCATATCTTCCTCTGAATCTCTAAATGCTTGTTCCCCAAATCCCATTCCAACAGCCAACAGTTTGAACAATTCAACATTCGATTTCGATTCGCCATATTTTTCGACTACAGGCTTTTGTATTTGGACGTAATTATGCCAGTATGAATTATAAAAATCCTCCGTTTCATAAGATGATGTGGCAGGAAGAACGAGGTCGGCAAACATGGCCGTTTCGGTTAAGAATAGATCATGGACCACTGTGAATAGATCTTCCCGCATTAGACCTTCCTGTACCTTATTTGCATTCGGAGCGACAAGTGCTGGGTTGGAGCCGTATACAAACATGGAGCGAATCGGGTTTTCTTTTTCCAGAAGAGCTTGACCGATTTGGTTCATATTAATGGTCCGGGTAGCTTTATTTTGCAATAAATCAGGACGTCTTAAGGCATTTGTATTAAACGCTAGATATCCTGAATTCCCTTTGATGGCTCCGCCGCCTTCCGCCATCCATTGGCCGGTAAGTGCAGGCAGGCAGGCAATGGTGCGTACTGCCATGCCGCCATTGTCATGGTGCTGCAGGCCATTGCCTATCCGTACGAATGATGGACTTGTCGTGCCGTACATCCTGGCTAATTCATATAAGTCATCAATTGGAACGCCAGTGATCGCGGAGACCGTCGCAGGGTCATATTGGCGGACGTGTTCGCGCAATTCAGCAGCACCCACTGTGTATTCATCGAGAAAGGGCTGGTCGACTAGATTCTCGGCATATAAGATATGCATTAATCCGAGGGCGAGCGCACTATCTGTACCAGGCAGAATCGGAATGAACCAATCCGCCCACTTGCCGGTTTGGTTTTTATGTACGTCAATGACAACTACTTTGGCCCCGTTTTTTCGGGCTTGCTGGGCAAGCGTAACTTGATGCATATTTGTGCTCACAGCGTTAATGCCCCACATGATGAAAAGCTTTGTATGAATCGTTTCTTCCGGGTCGGTGCCGAATGAACCACCCATTGTATAGCTGTATCCGACTGAGCCAGCCGCGTTACAAATGGAACGTTCGAGCATGCTTGCACCTAGCTTGTGGAAAAAACGGCGATCCATCCCCTCAGCGCTAAGATTGCCCATGTTTCCGTAAAAGCTGTAGGGAAGTATGCTTTCCGGACCGTGCATTTCGATCAGGTCTTTCCATTTGGATGTGATTATGTCAATGGCCTCTACCCAGCTGATTGGAGCGAATTTCCCTTCACCTTTCGGACCGATACGCTTTAATGGCTGCTTTAAGCGATTGGGGTCATATAGACGGGCAGTCATGTTGCGTACTTTGTTGCAAATATTCCCTTTTGTGACTGGATGATCAGGGTCTCCTTGAACTTTAATGATTTTCCCGTCTTTTTTGTGCAGCAGTAAACCGCATTGATCAGGACAGTCAAGAGAGCAAACAGAGGGAAAGACTCCATCTGGCTGATTGATATAGGATTGCATGGCGTATTCCTCCTAATAATTTAATCTAATAAAATGAATTTTCTTAATTATATTGAAAGTGAAATCGATGAAAGGTGCAAGAACTTCTTAACATATGTTTTTTTTTCTGATAAGCTTACTAGATGAAAAATTAACCTAGGGGGATTCATTTTTGGATTACGGAATTATAATATCAATTGGTATATACATGGCCGGCATGCTGTTAATTGGTTATTTGGCCTATCGGAAAACGGCAAACTTAACCGATTACATGCTTGGCGGCCGGAATTTGGGCCCGGCTGTAACTGCATTGAGTGCAGGTGCTTCAGATATGAGCGGCTGGCTGTTGATGGGTCTTCCGGGTGCAATGTACATAAGCGGGTTGAGTGCTGGCTGGATTGTCGTCGGCCTGTGTGCAGGGTCTTATTTAAACTGGCTATTCGTGGCACCAAGACTTCGGACATATACGGAAGTAGCCGGCAATTCGATTACGATTCCCGACTTTTTGGGAAATCGGTTCAAGGATGGCTCCCGGGTTTTAAAAGTGGTATCGGCATCGGTCATTTTAATTTTCTTCACCTTTTACACATCTTCAGGTATGGTAGCAGGCGGCGAGCTTTTCCGCACGGCATTCAATTTGGATTACCGTTGGGGCATTTGGCTGACGGCGAGCGTCGTTATTCTTTATACATTATTCGGCGGATTCCTGGCTGTTAGCTGGACGGACTTCGTACAAGGTACGATTATGTTCATTGCCTTAATTCTAGTACCGGTTGTCACGATTGTAAATATTGGTGGCTGGGATCCCACCTTCAATGAAATAAATTCGATCAACCCGAATTTAATGCATGTTTTTGAAGGAACATCAACCATTGGCATCATATCTCTTCTGGCATGGGGGCTTGGTTATTTCGGACAGCCTCATATAATCGTTCGATTCATGGCGGTTTCATCTGTTAAAGAATTGAAAAGCGCACGTCGAATCGGTATGGGCTGGATGATTTTTGCCATCGTCGGAGCGATGTTCACCGGGTTGGTGGGGATTGCTTATTTTAACCTGACAAGCAGTCCTTTAGGGGAAAAAAATGCTGAGTCCGTCTTCATCATTTTAGCTAAAGAACTGTTTCCTTCCCTAATTACAGGCTTTTTGTTGGCTGCGATTTTAGCAGCGGTCATGAGTACGATTGCATCTCAGCTGTTAGTATCGGCAAGTGCCCTGACCGATGATTTCTATAAGCAGTTCATTCGGCCGAAGGCGTCTGATAAGGAATTAGTGCTGGTAGGTCGGTTTGGTGTATTGGCGATATCTGCCATTGCCTTATTATTGGCGTTTAATCCAAGCGGTACGATCCTTAAATTGGTGGGTTATGCATGGGCTGGTTTCGGAGCGGCATT
This sequence comes from Peribacillus phoenicis, assembly GCF_047238085.1. NCBI lineage: Bacteria > Bacillati > Bacillota > Bacilli > Caryophanales > Bacillaceae > Peribacillus > Peribacillus phoenicis. The sequence goes on from NZ_JBDFMF010000001.1 coordinate 195,451, forward strand.
CGGTCCTGTCATTCTGTTAAGCCTGTACTGGAAACGAATGACGAAATGGGGAGCCCTGGCGGGAATGATTGTCGGTACGGCAACCGTGATCGTCTGGGATATGATCGATAAGTTCGCTGAAGTATACGAAATCATTCCTGGTTTCATCGCTGGTTCAATAGCGGTGGTCGTTTTCAGCTTATTAACGGCCAAGCCTACAAAAGATATAGAAGAAGAATTCAATCAAGCCATTAAAAACCTCTCTTGATCATTGAAGGTCCAGTTAAAATGCTCTGGATTTTTTAGCGATATAAAACAATGATTACAATATATATGGTACAATATCGATAGAGTCCTTATGTTTAAAACATGAGGGCTTTTTTTGAGTGATTTGGGAATAATAAACCAAAAACAATACAAAGGAAAAAATATGAACCAATCTCATAAAATTGCATGTAAAGTGGCTTTTATATATATAATCATTGGGGTCTTATGGATTGTCGTTACGGATTACATCTCTATGACACAGGCAAGGGCAGATGTTCAGATATATGCAATGTTTCAACATTCCAAAGGGTGGATGTTCATTTTCATAACCGGGCTTTTCCTATACTTCATAATCAGGTATTGGACGGGTAAAATGTTGAGGTCCCAACAGGAATTCAATCTGAAGGATGAACAGTATCGGTCGCTGTTCAAGCATAACCCGGATTGTGTCCTTGAGCTTAATCTCGAAGGAAATGTTGTTTCGCTAAACCCGGAAGCTGAGAAACTGTTGGGTCATAATAGTGACAATTTGAAAGGTAAGAATGCGAATCATCTCCTCAACTGGAATGAAAGTGATAAAGTATCTGAATTCTTTTTACAGTCCCTTCAAGGGGAGGCTGTTAAATTCGAAACGACCATCCAGAATAGCAGTGATGAAAAACGGATATTCCGTGTGACCTTTTTACCGATCATCGTTCACGCGGAAATGCTAGGGGTATATGCAATCGTTAGGGATATTACTGAATTGCGGCGCGAAGAGGAATTGATGATCATGTCTGAAAAGCTATCTGTTATCGGACATCTGGCTGCCGCCGTCGCACATGAGATAAGGAATCCACTGACATCGTTAAAAGGATTCGTACAGTTAATGGATATGACCAAGGAAGTAAACCCGCTGCATTCCGATATTATGTTAAAGGAAATTGACCGAATCAATATTATCTCAAGTGAACTTTTGGTTCTCGGGAAGAAACAGGATGTCGCATTTCGCAGGATCGATTTTGCCGACAGTTTACAGCAGGTATTCACGTTGATGAAAGCAGAAACGAATTTGAATAATATCGAAATGGGGTTCAGGGTTAAAACTGCCGAACCGATTTATATTATGGCTGATTCAATTGAACTTAAACAGTTGGTAATCAATATCATAAAGAACAGCATTGAAGCGATAAAGGATAATGGGGAAATTGAAATTTCGCTGCAAATCATCGATGGACAAGCTGTAGTCAGCGTGAGTGATAATGGCATGGGAATGGGGCCCGAGCGTCTTGAACGGATTGGTGAGCCTTTTTACTCCACGAAGGAAAAGGGCACAGGGATCGGGCTTGCAATTTGCCGGAAGATCGTTCATCGCCTTCAGGGGGAAATGCATTTTGAAAGTGAGATAAACAAAGGGACGACGGTTACAATTCGCATTCCGTTGGCTACTGGACAAGAATAAATGGTACTATGAAAGATAGGAAAAGTTTTATATTAAAGGAGAACGATATGAGCGAATTACCTGCATTAATAAACGATAGAAAACCATATATACAAGAGGTCTGGAAAAAGTCCGGATTCGGACAACTTACCCCGATTCAAACGAAAGCGATTCCCGTGATAGTCGAGGGAAAAGATATCATGGCCGAATCACCGACAGGTACAGGGAAAACATTAGCATATTTACTGCCTTTGCTGGAAAAGATAGATCCTGAAAAAAAATCGCCCCAAGCTTTGATTTTGGCATCATCACGAGAACTGGTCATGCAAATCAATGAAGAAATTCGCATTTGGTCAGAGGGAAGTGGCATTACAGGTGCAGCATTCATCGGCGGTGCTAATGTGAAAAGGCAGTTGGACAAACTGAAGAAGCGTCCACAGGTGATTGCTGGAACACCGGGACGGATTTACGAATTAATTGCCCAAAAGAAATTGAAGATGCATGAAGTTAAGACGATAGTACTTGATGAAGGTGACCAATTGATCACTCCGGAGCATATGGGAACGATCAATAATATTATCAAAACAACGCTAAAAGACCGGCAAATCATGGTGTTTTCAGCGACCCTGCCGGAGGAAACGGAAAAAGCGGCAAGGGGATTCATGAATGAACCCGAAATGATCAAGGTTGATAAGCATGAAAAAATGGAATCAAAGGTGGACCATCTTTACTTTGTTGTTGAGAGACGGGAAAAGTCCAAGATTCTGGAGAAAATCACAAGAATTAAAGATGTGAAGGCCCTTGCCTTCCTGAATGATATAGCAGAGCTGAGCGTCTTACATGAAAAGCTGAGCTATAAAGGTATTGAGATGGGCGTGCTTCACGGCGAATCCAATAAAGTCGACAGGGAGAAAGCGCTGCGCAAGCTTCGTTCCGGAAAATCCCCGATGCTGATAGCAACGGATGTAGCGGCAAGGGGGCTGGATATTAAAGGCCTTACTGCGGTCGTCCATATTGATATGGCTGACAACATCGAACAATATATCCATAGATCCGGGAGAACTGGGCGTGCAGGTGCAGATGGCACTGTCATTTCAATCGTAACGGAAAGAGAAGAGCGAGAGTTGAAAAAAATGGCTCGTGAACTTGAGCTACCATTAACGAGAGTAACCTTCTATGGTGGAAACATCGTAGTCGATGAATGATTCGCAAAAAGGGACGGCCATGGCGGCTGTCCTTTTTTTACGAATGCCCGTAGGTTTAAAAAGAGTTGCTCAATTTGCAGAATCCAACTGAACTTGTTCATCTATTGCCCTCGGAGAAATCATATTATATTAAATTCAGGAGTTCATTTATGGGTGATAATCATGAATGAAAACGCTTCCTTTATATGGATTTTTGACATATGATAGCAATAGACATAGGTTAGGAGGAGACGGTATGACAGGAAAGTATAAACAATTTGAAACGGCAGTCATCCATGAAGGATATGACTCGAAGAAGCATTTAGGAAGTTTGGCAACACCCTTATTCCAAACCTCAACATTCACTTTCGAAAATGCCGAGCAAGGGGAGAGGCGTTTTGCCGGTATGGAAGATGGATATATTTATTCGCGACTTGGAAATCCAACGGTACAGGTGCTTGAAGAAAAGATTGCCGCTTTGGAAGGCGGGGAAGCTGGCCTTGCTTTCGGTTCAGGCATGGCTGCCGTTTCAGCTGTGCTTTTTGCGTTAACGAAAACAGATGACCACATCCTGTGCTCACAGGGGTTATATGGTTGTACATTTGGCCTCCTGCAGCTAATGAAAAATAAATACCGCATCACTCATGATTTTTGTGAAATGGATACAGAAGAACAGGTAAGGAAAATGATCCGGCCGGAAACGACCTGCATCTATGTAGAAACCCCGATCAATCCGACGATGAAAATGATTGACTTACAGATGGTGGTGAAAGTTGCGAAGGAATATAATGTGACGGTCGTAGTGGATAATACGTTTTCGACGCCATACCTACAGAGACCGCTTGAGTATGGCTGTGATATCGTCCTTCATAGCGCTACGAAATATCTTTGCGGGCATGGGGATGTCGTTGCAGGACTTGTCGTAGGTAAGAAGGAATTCATGAATCAGGTAGCTGGGACTACACAGAAGGATATCGGTGGAATCATTTCACCTTTCGATGCTTGGTTACTATTGCGGGGGTTAAAGACCTTGCCTGTCAGGATGGACCGTCATTCGGCCAATGCAATGGAAATCTTTCATGAACTTAAGAAACATCCAAAGGTGAAAAAGGTATATTATCCAGGTGATGAAGCTTCACCGGACCATTATATAATGCACAAACAGATGAAACATGGCGGCGGCCTTATCTCTTTCGAATTGCATGGCACAAAACAGGATGCACAGAAATTCCTCAATAAATTGAAACTAATCAAAATTGCCGTAAGTCTTGGGGATGCCGAAACATTGATCCAGCATCCCGCTACCATGACGCACTCTGCCGTTCCTGAAGATTCACGGAAACAAATGGGCATCAGTGACCAGCTGGTCCGTCTCTCAGTTGGCCTAGAAGCTTGGCAGGATGTCTGGCAAGATCTTCAGCAAGCATTTTAAGCTACCATTTTTCTTCTATTTTTAATGAAGATGGTGATGGATACGACAAAAGTGAAGACAGCCAGGATATAAGAAATGTCCGTAATTACCGGATAGGCGGAGCTATTTCGTATCCCGATGCCTATGAACGCCCAAACGAATACGAGAGGATAGCACCAATCCCGGTTTTTACCTGCAAAGACAAAAGCCAGGATTGTTGCTGCAATCAGCAGGACGATCGTCCAGGCTAAACTTGAAACCCCAAAGCCGTCCCATTTGATATACGTGAGGTAATAAGAAATGTCAGCGATCGTTGCAACACTTACCCAGCCTGTATAAACGGAAAACGGAAATAGGTCGAAAGGAGTGTGCTCCACCTTTTTTATGCTTGTATAAATGACCATTAAAGTAGCCAAAAGAGCAATGATAATGAATACGGATAACAAAAAGTGTTCATAGTGCCAAGCCAAAAGCCAAGCTCCATTTAAGACACAGCTTAAAGCGAACCAAGGGAAGGATGCCTTATAAGCAGGGCTGTTTTGATGTTTGCTTAAGAACTGCCTGAATACCCAGATGGCGAGCAGGAAATAGATCAAGCCCCATATGGAAAATACATATCCGGCAGGAGTGAAAAGGACATCAAGTTTATCGGAAATCTCTCCTGATGTCTGGCCGTTCAATGGCAGGAAATTAGCTAAAAAATTCATCGTGACGACGAACAGATAGAAAATCAAGTTGATGATGGAAATAAGCATTAGGGCTTCCTCCTTATATGAATTGTGATTCTCTATCCCTATTCCACAAATTTAGCCTGATTAACCTCTTTGGAGCACATCGGGGACTTGGGGGTCGATTTTTCATAAAGGGAGGAAGTTTCTGTAACAATTGAACCATTTAAGGTTAGAAATTTTACATCTTCACTTTATGGTGATAAAATATTCAAAGATTCATATTATTTTAGTCCTTCGGGGTCGGGTGAAAATCCCAACCGGCGGTGATGAAGAAATTCTAAGCCCGCGAGCCTGTTAAAGGCAGGATTTGGTGAGATTCCAAAGCCGACAGTAAAGTCTGGATGGGAGAAGGACGTGTGGAACCCAAGTGTATACGTACGCCTAATTTTTCAAAAATGAAAATATTAGGCTTTTTAGGTATACAATTTTTTTCACTCATTTCTCCTGCTAACTCCTTAGGTCATCCTAAGGGGTTTTTTATATTTTATAAAAGGGGGAAAAACATGTTTACGGGAATCATTGAGGATATCGGTACCGTACATTCCATGAAAAAAGGAAAAAGCAGTATGGAGTTATCGATTCGTTCTGAAAAAATCCTTCAAGATGTTCATCTGGGGGATAGTATTTCAGTAAACGGGGTCTGCTTAACGGTAACGTCCTTCACGAAAAGTTTGTTTACGGTCGACGTGATGCCGGAAACGGTCAAAGCTTCCTCGATCCGGACATTGAAATTGGGATCACCTGTGAATCTTGAACGAGCCATGAGTGCACAGGGAAGGTTTGGCGGTCATTTTGTTTCAGGTCATATCGACGGAACCGGAACGATCATAAAAAAAGAACGGAAAGAAAATGCCGTATATTATGTAATCCAATTGGAAGAGGGGCTCAGTGCCTTTTGCATTCCAAAAGGCTCCGTGGCCATTGATGGAACGAGCTTGACGATATTTGGGATCGAAAGGAACCTATTGACTGTATCACTGATTCCATTGACTCATCAGGACACCATATTGGGACAAAAAGCGGCTGGCGATATTGTTAACATCGAAAACGACATGATAGGGAAATATATAATACATCAAATGAAAAATGGCAATCCAAAACCAGGACTGAATTTAGAGTTTTTGGCAGAGCATGGATTCTAATAAAAGGGCGGTGTAATGATGTTCCATACAATAGAAGAAGCGATAGAAGATTTGAAGGCTGGCAAGGTAGTAATCGTATCCGATGATGAAGACCGTGAAAATGAAGGGGATTTTGTAGTGCTGGCCGAAAAGGCGACACCGGAAGCGATTAATTTCATGGCGACTCATGGACGTGGTTTGATTTGTACAACCATCACTGAAGAACTGGCAGCGAAATTGAAACTGCATCCTATGGTAGGAGAAAATACCGATCATCATGGCACTGCTTTTACGGTAAGTGTCGATCATAAAAGCACCTCTACAGGAATCAGTGCTTTTGAAAGGTCCTTGACCATCCTTGAGCTTCTTAATGAAGATTCGGTCGCTGAAGATTTCCAAAGGCCTGGTCACACTTTCCCGATAGTCGCAAAAGAAGGTGGCGTATTAAGGAGGGCAGGACATACAGAGGCATCGGTGGACTTGGCGAAGTTATGCGGTGCCGCTCCAGCTGGTGTCATTTGTGAAATCATGAATGAAGATGGATCGATGGCCCGGGTATCCGATTTAGAAGTCATCGCTGATAAATTCAATCTGAAATTCATTACGATAGCCGATTTGATTCGCTATCTTCAACAAAATGATACGATCGGGAAACAGGAGCTTGAACTGAACATCCCTAAAGCTTGAGGATTTAAGGAATTACATCTTAACAGAACAAAAAATAATATTGTTTTTAAAAATTAGGAGGAATTGGACATGGGGAAAACTATTGAAGCACAATTAATCGGATCAGGATTGAAAGTCGGCATTGTGGTAGGAAGATTTAATGAGTTTATCACAAGTAAGCTTTTAGGAGGGGCATTGGATGGTCTTAAGCGTCATGGCGTAGATGAGAATGATGTTGACATCGCTTGGGTCCCGGGTGCTTTTGAACTTCCGTTAATTGCTAAGAAACTTGTGAATACAGGTAAATATGATGCGGTAATCGGTCTTGGAACGGTAATCAGGGGTGCCACTTCACATTATGATTATGTCTGTAATGAAGCAGCTAAAGGCATGGCTTCCGTTTCCTTGGAAACGGGTGTACCGGTTATCTTCGGTTTGCTGACAACTGAAAATATTGAACAAGCCATTGAACGTGCTGGAACAAAATCAGGTAACAAAGGCTATGAAGCGGCCGTTAGTGCCATTGAAATGGCCAACCTTGGAAAATTGATAGAACAGTGATTTCACATAAGGAAGCCGCATGGAATAACATTCCTGCGGCTTTTTTTGATGTACTGGATCTTGGGTCTGATTGAGTCAGCCCTTCTTAAACCATTAAGCAATTCTTTAAAGTTCGTAAAGTTCCTAGCCATTGATCGATTAGGAAATGCTGCTCATCGACACTCACCGAAATCCCTTTAATGAAAATATCTCGGTTTCAAAGTAATGTGTTTTCCTTATATATACGTATAAATTATGGAAAATAAAGAATCATTAGGGAATTTTTCAAAAAAAAAACGAACAAAAGCATCACGCAATGGAAGCATGATAAAATATGCGGATATGATTATGCTACAATTGTAAAGATTGCAATTGAAATTCATGTCTTTAGGGAAAAGTAAATTTATTAGTTACTAGGAGGGGTTTGTGTGTACCATCTCTTTACACATAATGATTTAGATGGAGTCGGCTGCGGCATTATAGCTAAGTTGGCCTTCGGAGAAGAAGTAGTGGTAAGTTATAATTCAATTGGTCGCCTCAATCAGAACGTAGGAGCATTTCTTGAGCAAGCCAAGCTTGAAGATACATTGATCGTTACTGATCTATCGGTTGATGAAGATAACGAAAAAATGATTACTCAGTTTGTGGAAGATGGAGGCAAAGCTCTGCTGATTGATCATCATAAGTCAGCATTGCATTTGAACGAACATGATTGGGCATCTGTAACTGTCGAACAGGAAGATGGTAAACAGACGGCAGCGACATCATTATTCTATCAGTATGCAGTTGAAAATAAATACCTGGAACCTTCAAGCATTGTCGCTGAATTCGTTGAATTGGTCCGACAATACGATACTTGGGAATGGGAAGTCAATAAAAATACAACGGCAAAACGATTGAATGACCTGTTTTTCATGATTCCGATAGAGGAATTCGAAATGAAAATCGCAAATAAGCTGTCGACGGCTGAAAGTTTTGTTTTTGACGAAGTGGAGCAGACCCTTCTGAATGTTGAAGAGAGTCGGGTAGATCGGTACATAAACAGGAAAAAAAGAGAAGTCTATCAGGCTACGGTCGGTCCCCATACAGCTGGTGTGGTCCATGCAGAGTCATATCACTCAGAATTGGGTAATGAACTGTCGAAAGAGTTCTCGCATCTTGATTATATAGCGATCCTGATGGTTGGAAGTAAAAGAATCAGCTTCCGGACAATTCACGACGATATTGATGTTTCTGAAGTTGCTGGCAAGTACGATGGGGGCGGCCACCAAAAAGCGGCAGGTTGTACCATGTCCGAAAAGGCATATAGCCAATATGTCGAAAAGACCTTCTTTGCCGAGCCCCTTAAACGAGACGCACATAAGAATCAACTGAATGTAAAGGAATCCCCAGAGGGCTGCCTATATTCAACGAGAGACAAACAGGACATATTCATTTATGAAGATGAAGAAGAGCAATGGATCGTTGAAATCAACGGAAAACAACAGAAAAAAACATTCGATACATTTACGGAAGCGGAAAAATACATGAAGCGGAAATACGCGGCATGGCTGGCCCATGATGAAAGATATGAAGAGTTTGTCAATAAGGGATGAATAAGAAAGCGGCTGTCCGAATGGGACAGCCGCTTTTCTATCTTTTGTCGTAATTCATGTTTTTACCTTTTAAGCGGGACAGGATGGACAATAGTGCGGGATGGTTTAATTGGAATGGAGTTTTGGCGATGGAGAATTGCATTGATTTCTCCGCCGATCACAAAAATCAGACCACTCAAATACAGCCATAGCATCAAGATGATGACGCCTCCTAAACTGCCGTAAGTAGAAGAATAGTTGGCAAAATTACTGACATAGAATGAAAATCCAAGTGAGATTCCCAGCCAAAGTACAGTTGCGGTCACTGCCCCAGGGATGACATGTTTAATGGGAAAACTTTTATTCGGTGCAAAGCGATATAAAAAGGTCAGGACAAGTGATATGACCACAACCGCGATAACCCACCGTAATAAGCTGAATATTATTTGCGTTTCTTCAGGGATCGGAATGACTTGCTGTAATAAATCGATGATCACTTTTCCGAAGACGGGGAGACCCAACATGACGATGAATGCCACAACCAGGCCTAATGTCAATACAATGGAGATGAAGCGGGCTTTAATGAAATTCCTTGTTTCTTCAACATCATAGGCAATATTCATGGAATGGATGAACGCATTCATTCCATTGGAAGCGGACCATATGGTGCCAAGGAAACCAAAAGTCAGTAAGCCGCCGTTCCGTTCAGATAATATGTTAATGATATTTTTCTCGATGACTTCCATCGTTTCCGCAGGCATGAAGGTTTTTATCGTGTCCAGGGCAGTCTGAATATCGATGTTCAGATAAGGTAATAAGGACAGCAGTAAAATGAGCAAAGGGAATAGTGCCAGTAGATAGTAATAAGCTTGTTCTGCTGCCAGCCCGGTCACACGATCTTCCTTTATTTCTTTAATCAGTTTCTTTGAAAATTTTATCGACTTATTCATCTGGGCATCACTCCTGAATAGTTACTTAGGTTATTGCTTCTTTTCCCTCTGTTCATATAAGTTAATCCTCAAAAGAAAAGAAATTGAAAGCTCTAATCCGGGCACTTGTAAAAGCTTGTGACAATGATATGCCGGAATGATGGGATGACCAACCTTAGCCAGTTCTTTTTTCAATGCTTTTTTTACGGGGAAAGGCGAGTAACATGCCAGGGAAAATCAGGATTGAAGATTCGTACAGCAAGCGACTAACTGATAAGCATTCGATACTTCAAGCCTATCAATAATGCCAACACTACTGCTAGGTATGATTTTATGCCCTCTTTAAAACAAGTATAATAGCTAATTAAGTGAATTTATAAAGGTAAACAGAAAAGCTGCCAGACATTGCTGTCTGGCAGCTTTTCTCTATTGCACTTCTTTTCCCTGTTCCTTCTGAACCTTCGGAGGGGTCCATTTGAATACTTTATTTAGGATATTATAGATGTGTTTGGATTCTTTGGTAAGGACTGGCCCAAGAATCGCTAAGGTTAAAACATAAAGTGCCGCAAACGGGGTTAGTATAGGCATTAAACCGCCTGCAATGCCTAAGTTGGCTAAAATGATGGAGAATTCGCCGCGTGAAACGATCGTTAAACCGATGTTTGCGGAAGCTCTGTGAGATAAACCGGATTTGAGTCCAGCGATCATACCAGCTGCAAAGTTACCGATGATGGTGATGATGACGGCTCCAAGAACCATCCAGACAGCTCCGCCAAGGGTTGTCGGATCGATACTCAAGCCAAAGCTGAAGAAAAATATGGCCCCGAAGAAGTCTCGAAAGGGAATGACAAGTTTCTCGATCCTGTCGCTATGTTCCGTTTCAGAAAAGACTAGGCCGAGCAGTAATGCACCAATGGCTTCCGCAACATGAATCGTTTCCGAGAAACCGGCAATGAAGAATAGTAATGCGAACACGACGATGATAAAAATCTCATCGGAGGAGATATTGAATAATTTGTTAAGGACCCCAGATGCTTTCCGGGCGATAACGAAAAATATCAGCATATACCCAATCGCGATAAATGTAGAAAGTAATGTTCCCCAAACGGAACCAGAAGAGCTTAATACCAATCCGGATACGACTGATAAATAAACAGCGAGGAAGATATCTTCAAACATGATGATGCCAAGGATTAGCTCCGTTTCATTGTTACCGGTCCTTTTAAGGTCCACAAGCACCTTTGCCACAATGGCACTTGAAGAAAAACTGATGATCCCGGTTAATATCAGAACCTCTTTCAATGGAAGACCGAGCAGGAAACCGTACAGCAAGGCCATTCCTACGTTGATTAAAATGTAATAGGTTCCGCCTGTCACGATATTTTTCCCGGATTTCATAAGCTTTTTGACGGAAAATTCAAGCCCTAGGTAAAACAGAAGGAATAAAATACCGACCCGACCGAGGAATGCTATGATTTCATCGCTTTCGATGAAACGCAGGTCAATTAATCCGAAGTGCGGGGCATGGGGGCCAACGAGCATCCCGATGATAATTAATAGTGGAACATTCGATATTTTGAATTTACCTGCTACGAGAGCGGCTAATGCCACTAGAAGAAGGGCAGTTCCCACTTCAAAGACTAAATGGTCCATATGAGCTTAGTCACTCCTTTCGTCGGTCAATAATTCTCTTGTGAGGTTTCGGATATCTTTTCTTTCACCGGATATCACAAGGGTGTCGCCTGTTTCGATGATGGAGTCAGGACCAGGATTATTCAGTTGTTTTTTTCCTTTTTTAGAATGGGCGATGACGGTCACGTTATAATTGCTCCTGATATCAATCGAACCGATCGTTTGATTGATGGCCTTTGAACCTGGTTCGACTTTGAACCATTCAATCACCAAGTCACCCAATGACATTTCAATCGTTTCAAGTGCTTGCGGTTTATAAACCATGCCACCAATGATGGAAGCCATTTGCCGTGATTCCTGATCGTTAAGGGTGATGCTCGATATGACGTCCTCATGTTCATTATCAAAATGGTATAATTCCCGACGGCCGTCATCATGAATGACGATTACTAACTTTTCATCATTTCTCGTTATGATTTCGAATTTTTGGCCAATACCAGGAAGTTCACTTTCTCTAATTCTCACTGGAATTCCTCCTTAAAATGTTGGTTATAGTTAATAGAAGATAGCAGAATGTTTATAAGTTAACGTCAATATTCGTCTTGAATTTCTTCTCCTTTGATATGCCGATGTATTTTAATGTCTCCGATGGACTGGAATGATGGTAATGCTTCTGTATCAATGCCAGTGATACTCCTTGTTTATAGGCATGGTAGCCAAAAGTTTTACGCATCGAACTTGCTCCGAATTTGCCTGTCAGCCCTGCACCTTCCACAGCATCATGGATGATTCGGTGCGCCTGTTGACGTGTGATCGGCTTTTTTGTCTTAGGGGAAAGAAATAAAAATTGACCTTCGATAACCTTCGAGCCTTTAAGGTATTCTTGTAAGGCGGTACGGACTTTCAGGTTCAAATAAATTTGGTTGAATTCGTCATTTTCCGTCCGCTGCTCATAGAACTCCTTGATTTTGCCCGTTTCATCCAGAACGCTGGCGACGGTGATTTCGAGCATTTCATTTATCTTCATACCTGTATTGATGCCGAGTACAAACAATAAATAATCCCGACTGGAGTGAGAGCGTAAGTATGTTTTTATTTTGCTGATTTGATTGATATCCTTAAAGGCTTCTACATATTCCATAGATCTTCTCCTCTTGCCAATGTAACATAATTACATTATATCACAAGTTATGTAACATTGCATGCATTAAGTCCTATTAAGGCTTCACCAAAAAGCAAAGTACTGTTGAACCAAAAAAAGCTTTTTCTTATTCTCTACACAATCAAGTGAAAATATATCAGTTTCTTTTAAAAGCAAAAAGGGGTTTGTCTACATTTTTTTTGGCTTGTACAATGTGGGCGTGGTTGTAACGAGAGGCACTAAGCTTTCCAGAGGCGGTACGGGAGCCGCATCGGCTTTCAGCGAGGCTGCTGAAAAACTAACGGTTTTGAATGAGTTATTGTTTTTTCAACAAAAATAGATCACTTCCTGTACGATAATGAACAGGAAGTGATCTATTTCTTTCATATTTAGTTACTTTTCTGCTTTGATTTTCGTGGAAATTCGTTTGAGGTTGACTGCGAAAATGGCTGTTGCTCCTTGAATTCTCATGCCAAATAGAGACCCGCTGATGATGCTTCATCATACCCGTCTGTGTAGTCGGATAACGATTTGAAATGGCGTTTTTCACAGGATAAATCGTTATTATGTATTATTGATATGTTTAACTATGGAATTAAACTTTATATGCCACTTTCTCACAAGGATATGAAACGTTAATTTAAATAACTTAAATAAAATGAAGTATCCTAATAATGTCCCTGATATATTAAAGATTACATCATCAATATCAACAAATCTAAAAGTATATCCTGCATATAAAGCTGTTAGTAGTTGACCTGATTCGAGAATTATTCCAGTTAATACACCAGCTATTAAAATTTTCTTAAATGAGGCTCTAAATAAGAAGGGTAATCCAAAGCCTAGTGGGACAGTCATTAAAATATTAAAAAAGCTCAATTTGGTAAATTCATATTTAAATGGGATTAAATTCATTTCTCTCCAAACATTTTGCCCCCCAAATGCTTCTCTTTGATCATCATCTACATAAATGGGAAATTGAGTGAGGTTTATAACATTACATAAATAAACATACATAATTGTATAGAATAAAAGATAGGTATAACTTTTTTTGAAAATTAATTTTAGTATTAGTGCCAAAATGATATATAAAATTATAAAACTGTTAAGAATCCAACCGCTGAAATGATAAACCATTTTAGAGACTCCTATCGTAAAATTGCAGTTCCTTTATTTAATTTAAAATATTGCCCGTTTTTACTTCCATCAACTATACGAAGATTCATTGTAAAGCTATAAGCATTAGTTGCTGCAAAAGCAAAAGAGGGCATTGCTATTATAATTGATAATATACATATCACTGAAACTGAAAATAATTTAGTTTTTAATAATTACACCTTTCCGTTTTTAACAAGGACTATAGTATCGTAAATATCCACAATTTACGTCTCAATTTTGAAATGTTCTGTTTCAGAAAAGAATAATAGTATAAAGAAATAAATGGTGAAACGATGTTTGAATATTTAATTTTATTTTAAAATTCATGGTGAATAATGATTGTAAGTTAATGAACAACAGATGTATTAAAGGAAGTGGTTGTAACGCAGATAAATCAAGTCTATCGAGTTGAGGTATAACCATGAAAAAAACAATCTTTTACATAATCACTATGTTATTTATCAGCATACGATTTTAGTAGTAAAGAAATTAAGGTGAAATTTAATGATGTTGAGTGTTAGAAATCTGGGCTATGTGTCTAATATCATTATTTATGATAAGCCTAAAAAAGACGCAATCTTAGACAGCGTTATTAATGATCAGTAACCTGGTTTAAATGGACAAATTGTTGCTAAATATGACGTAATTAATAAAAAAATTATACAAAAGATTTGATTTATATGGTCATGGAACTCCAATTGCAAGCATAATTGCCGCAAAGGAAAATGAAGAAACGGTGCAAGGAATTAATCCTTTACGTAGAAGTAAACGGTGTAAAAGTAATTGATGACGAAGGGAGGGATAAGATGTTAAGCATTGAAGGAAATCCAAAAAATCGAGTATATTTAGAACAGCTTGATTTATGCTTTGATGTGTGTGATGAGTTTCATCTAGTTGTTAGAAACGATATGGGTTCGATACGAGGGTTAGAAGAAATAATAAATAAGTTAAAAGCATCATTAATAGAATTGAGATGCGAGTCAACATGGGCTAGTACCACTCTTGGTGATGATCAAACAGCAAATGTTTATTATTTTCACGCTGACGAGAATGCAAAGAAAATTATAATATTGATTACAAAATCGCTTTATGAGTGGGAAATGCCAAATTTACCTGAAGATTTGTCATTTTTTTAAACAAGGAAAGTTTTGGTTTGGCTACTTCTTCGCATGAAAAACAATGCTTTATATATCCTGAAAATGATACCGAAGCTTCTAGGATTAAGGATATTGAAGGCTTAAGAATTCGAGAATTGGAAGATTAACAAATGGGAGTTTTCCTTGATAATAAAATAAGGGTGAATCCTATATACCTTTACAAAGCATGAAAGAGTCTCAACTTAAATGTTGAGGTCTTTTTTTCTTTGTATTGGATACGCAAAAAAGGTTGCTGGAGGACGGCGCTATGGGGATAGGCGTATCACCTTAGAATTACGTAACCAAGGTGCTCGCATCAAGTGTAATTTTGTATAGGATGAAACAAGTCCTTCCATTCCATATTTTAGATAGCGACCCATCTTTTCAGAGGGGATAAACCTGATGTCTTTCTTGGTTTTTTTCCTTCTAAGTAATCTAAAACTGCGTTTGATTTTTGGTCTATCGTATATTTAGGAAAAAAAACTGCACCTCCAATTGTTAGATGTTGTCTAACAATTGGGGTGCAGTTCAAAGACAGCCATTTATTTCTAGTATACGGCTTTTTGTAATTTGTGAATGACCTCAAGTGAAAGCCCGGTTCCGATGGCAACTGATTCAAGCGGGTTATCTGCAAGTTGGACTGGGACGACGATTTCATTCGTCAGCCATTCTTGTACCCCGTTGAGAAGTGCACCCCCGCCGGATAAGATGACACCTTGATCGACGATATCCCCGCTCAATTCAGGAGGGCAATCTTCCAAAGTGGCCCTGATTGCTTCCAATATATGAAGAAGCGATTCCTGGATGGCTTCCTGAACGTCAGTGGATGATATTGTAATAGGCTTTGGAAGACCCGTTACAAGATCGCGGCCCCTGACTTCCATGGTGATCACAGAATGTTTAACGAGTGCGTAGCCGATTTCTTTTTTTATTTCCTCGGCTGTTCTTTCCCCAATCAGCACATTATGTTTTTTTCTGACATATTGGCTGATATCTTCATCCAATTGATCTCCGCCAATTCTGATTGAATTGCAAGAAACGACGCCGCCATAAGAGATGATTGCGACCTCAGTCGTTCCGCCGCCGATATCAACGATGACATTGGCAACTGGCTCTTCGACAGGCAAGCCCGCACCTATTGCTGCTGCTACAGGTTCCTCGATAAGGTGGACCTGTTTCGCTCCGCAGCTTTTGACTGCATCCTGAATGGCCCTTCTCTCAACTGATGTGGAACCTGATGGTGTACAGACCACTACACTAGGTTTGCGAATCGATAATCCTAGGGCCTTACTTGCTTTTTTCATGATTTCCCGAAGCATTTGCGCGGTCACATCAAAATCCGCAATGACACCATCCTTAAGCGGACGGATTGCCACAATATTTCCAGGTGTTTTCCCGATCATGTTTTTTGCATCCACACCGACTGCCAATACTTTATTAGTCTCTATATCAATGGCCACCACAGATGGCTCATTAAATACGATTCCTTTATTTTTACTGTAAACTAGCGTATTTGCAGTTCCTAAGTCAATGCCTATTTCTGTATTTGATAACATCTAGTCACCCCTCCATAAGAGTTTGACCCCTATATACTCATTCTACCTTTTATAGCGAATTTGTGGGGGTGGGAAATCTAGTAAATAGTGGAAGTGCCGTGCTGTTACTTTCATAGAGCGAAAACATGATGAAATATATAAATGCACTGGTGAGGGAGGCTCGCCAAGAACGGCCAATGTCCAATTGGCATCCTGACGTTGGAATGGTGAAAACAAGCGTGGGTGCAGCTTTGAATCCGACTTTTTTATGTTAAGATAAAGATGAAAATCCGCTTAAATAAAGAAGGTAATTTTGTGAGTGTAAATTTAATCGAGAGTAAGAGTTTTAGAGTAATCTTTACAGCTTTTCTAGCTTTCCTGGGCGGTTATGCGTTTGATAGCCTTGGAATATACCTGCCATGGATGCTTGGACCATTATTCGTCGTGATGATTGCTAAAGTGAAGTTAAGGAAGTACTTGTATTGGTCTAAAACCTTTAGAAGTACTGGATTGGTCATTCTAGGTTTACAACTGGGCAGTTCATTCACGAAACAATCGCTAAATGAGATGATTGAATATCTGCCTGTTATGCTTTTTACGACAATTGCAATCATTTCATTTACAGTGTTGACTGGCTGGTTTGTCGGAAAGCGTATGAACTTATCCTTGGGCACATCGATGCTTGGCAGTTTTCCGGGAGGCCTTTCCCAGATGGTGGTCTTAAGTGAGGAAATGAAGGATAGCGATGAAACGGTTGTAGGTTTCATGCAAACTCTGCGGGTCATCCTGGTGATATCCATTGTTCCTTGGATTGTGACCCATGTAATGTCAGTTCAATCAGGTGCGGTAATGGCAGTATCGGAGCGGCCGTTTTTTTTATTTGAATATGATGGGAAATTAGCACTCATGATGTTGGTAACATTGCTGATATTCATCTTCATCACAAAGAAAGCCAATTTTCCGCTCCCTTTTTTGCTAGGACCTCTTATGGCAGCAACACTATTCAATTTAGCAGGCCCAGGTGCCCCGCAGATTCCTGACTTTTGGTTGAACTTGTCGCAATTGTTGATCGGAGCACATTTAGGCTACACACTGAAGGTTGATAACCCCCGACTTTTCAGAAAGATGTTCGGGGCGGTATTCGTCAGTAATGTCCTATTGATTGGATTTTGCTATTATCTTTCCATTCAGTTTGCCCCAATCCTATCTTTACAGGCGAACGAATTATTTTTGAGCATGGCGCCAGGCGGCGTCGCCGAAATGGCAGTCACAGCCATGTCTGTTCATGTGGATTTATCCGTTGTCACAAGCTTTCATTTATTCAGGATCTTATTCATTTTATTTTTTCTATCACCCATCATAAAATGGCTGGCCGGAAGAAACCATGGGAAACAAAAACAGGGACAAAGCTGACAGGCTTTGTCCTTTTGGCGTTAAGCGGAACTCACGAGTAAAAGTGTGAAACTCACGAGTAAACCGCTGAAACTCACGAGTAAAATGCTGAAATTCACGAGTAAACCGCCAAAATTCACGAGTAAAAGTCCGAAACTCACGAGTAAACCGTCAAAATTCACGAGTAAACTGCCAAAACTCACGAGTAAATGCCCATATTCCAGACGCATTGAGATAATTTCGTACAGAATAGGCTGGTGATTCCATTCTCGAAAAAATATTGTACCCAAACCATTGAAATGTACTGTTGGTTAAGCTCATCTAGGCAATAAAGTTGGTGGATTTGTGATGATTTAGTGAAAATTGAAATCGAATAGTAAAATAATCCTCACTTTTTTTAAACTTCATCCGATATAAGGAGGAGACGAGACTTTAAATGAATGGGTGAGTATTATGGATATAACATCAGTTTTGGGCGTAGTTCTGGGTATCGTGGCCATCTTGGTCGGAATGGTGTTGAAAGGCGTTAGTGTAACGGCGCTGATTAACCCGGCGGCTATTTTGATCATTATTGTAGGGACGATAGCTGCTGTCGTAACGGCTTTCCCTTTGTCGGAATTAAAAAGACTACCAAAAATATTCAAGATTTTATTCTTTGAACAAAAATTGACAAAGCCTGAAGATTTAATAAAAACCTTTTCTGAATGGGCGGTCATTGCCAGGAAAGAAGGCTTATTGGCATTGGAAAGCATTTCGGATCAAGTGGATAATACTTTTTTGAAAAATGGCTTGAATCTTGCAGTCGAAGGTCAGAGTGCCGATTATATTCGTGATATTTTAGCAGAGGAAATAGATGCGATGGAAGAACGTCATCTAAGCGCGGCAGCGATTTTCAGTCAAGCCGGTACATACGCACCGACGCTGGGTGTATTGGGTGCCGTAATCGGGCTTATTGCTGCATTGGGTAATATGGCCGACACTGAGGCTTTGGGACATGCCATATCTGCAGCGTTCGTCGCAACCTTGATGGGGATTTACACGGGGTATGTGTTATGGCATCCATTTGCCAATAAGCTAAAACGGAAGTCGCAGCAGGAAGTTCGAATCAAAGAAATGATGATAGAAGGGATTTTATCGATCATCGAAGGGGAAGCGCCGCGAACGATTGAACAGAAATTAACATCATATTTGCCTGCTGGAGATCGTAAAAAGTGGTTAGAAGGCGATGTGAGAGAAGATGGCTAGGCGCAAAAAGAAACAAAGGCATGAAGAGCATATCGATGAATCATGGCTGGTTCCCTATGCCGATATCTTAACATTGCTTCTCGCGCTTTTTATCGTCTTGTTCGCATCAAGTTCGGTTGATGCAGTAAGGTTCCAGCAGTTGTCCAATGTATTTAACCAGGTTTTTACAAGCGGAACGGGTTTTATGGATTTTCCAAGTGATTCCCCCAGCAATGAGCCAACGTCACCAGAACAAAGAACAGGTGCGGAAGATCTTGAGAAGCTAGGGAAAAACGAGCAAGAAGAACTTACGGAAGTTCAGGAGCGTGTAAATGCCTACATTCAAAAGAATGATTTAACGGATAAATTGGGAACGAACCTTACGGATGAAGGCATGTTGATTTCAATAAGGGAAAACGTGCTGTTCGAATCGGGTGTGGCTGAGGTGAGAAGTGAAAACCGAAAAATCGCTAAGGAAATCTCGGATTTGCTGGTCATGGATTTACCCAGAAACATTATCGTAAGCGGACATACCGATAATATTCCTATAAAGAATCACCAGTATGAATCCAACTGGGATCTGAGCGTGATGCGATCCGTGAATTTTATGAAACTTCTCCTCGAAAATAAAGAGTTGGATCCCGAAATGTTCAGCGCTAAAGGACATGGGGAATTCAAGCCGGTTGCTTCCAATGAAACGAAAAAAGGAAGGGCGAAAAACCGGAGAGTTGAAATCCTAATTGTTCCACGGACAGCGATAAATGAGTGAAAACCTGTCAGGAATGGACGGGTTTTTCTTTTTTAAGGAGATTATATGGAAAGAGAATATACAAATGTGATGGAAGAAATCGTTGTGACTTGGGTGCAGGTTTTAATGTCAGGTATGGAATACCAAACATTTTGTTCATGCGGTAAATGTAAAAATGACATCATCACATTATCATTGAATAACCTGCCTAATTACTATGTAACCACGGAAGAAGGGCGGAAAAGGATATTTGGAAATTTGAATACAGAAGAAAACAGGAAATGGATCAATAAAAGAATCATCAATGCGATACACGTTGTTGGCCAGTATCCTAAACATTGATTTGCTTTGGGAATAGGCTAAATATAGCACTAACATTAATTATGTGTTTTATTTATGGTAACAGAGGGAACATGAATAAAGTGCAAAGTAGGTTCATTCAATCAAAAATTGAGGAGATGAATTATTATGGGTAAAAATATCGCATGTGTAGTAACGAATATGTTTGAGGACTCGGAGTATAGTGAACCGGCAAGGGCATTTGAAGAAGCCGGCCATACGGTAACGACGATTGAAATGATAAAAGGGAAAACTGTTAAAGGAAAACAAGGGGAGGTAGAAGTCGAGATTGACGAAAGCATCGACTCAGTGAAACCGGAAAATTTTGATGCATTATTCATCCCCGGTGGGTTCTCGCCTGATCAGCTGCGTGCTGACGAACGCTTCGTATCTTTCGCCAAATCGTTCATGGATGATAAAAAGCCTGTATTTGCGATCTGTCATGGACCGCAGTTGCTGATTACAGCCAAAACACTTGAAGGGCGCCACGCAACAGGATATACATCCATTAAAGTCGATATGGAATATGCAGGTGCCACATATTTGGACAAGGAGGTTGTGGTTTGCGGCAACCAGCTAGTAACCAGCAGGACACCTGAAGATCTTCCGGCATTTAACCGGGAATCGCTCAATCTATTGAAATAATGAAAAATCCCGGCAGCTGCCGGGATTTTTCATTTTAAAGGATTCATATACTTTCATCTTTGCAGTAAAATAAAAGGAGAGACGAATAAAAAAGGAAGTGTCACGATTGATCGTATTAAAATCTGCACGTGAAATTCAAGCGATGCATGAATCGGGTAAAATTTTGGCAGCTTGTCATAGGGAGATTGCTAAGTTGATTGTTCCTGGGGTGACAACATGGGAAATAGAAGAATTTGTTGAAGGATTCTTAACAACACATGGTGCGAAGCCGGAACAAAAGGGTTACAAAGGGTATGAGTATGCGACATGTGCCAGCATAAATGAAGAAATCTGTCATGGTTTCCCTCGTAAGACCCCTTTGAAAAATGGAGATATCGTAACGATTGATATGGTCGTCAATTATAACGGGGCCCTTGCCGATTCTGCCTGGACGTATACGGTCGGTAAGGTTTCAAAGGAAACCGAGCATTTGGTTCATGTGACGAAGGAATCTTTATATAAGGCGATTGAAGTATGTGTGGAAGGCAATCGGATTGGAGATATTGGTCATGCCATACAAACATATGTCGAGGCGGAAGGCTTTTCTGTCGTTCGTGATTTCATCGGCCACGGGATAGGAAGTGTCATTCATGAAGAGCCGCAGGTTCCGCATTATGGACTGCCGAATAAAGGTCCGCGTCTTAAGGAGGGCATGGTATTCACCATCGAACCAATGGTAAACGTAGGTACATATAAAGCAAGCCGGGATCCGAATGGATGGACGGCATCCACTGCAGATGGGAAATACTCGGCTCAATATGAGCATACGATTGCCATTACGAAAAACGGTCCGCTTATTCTGACCGAACAATGAACATGAAAAAACAGCATCGATTATGATGCTGTTTTTCATGTTAATCAATTGGCCGTTCCAATGAATACAAATCTTCTTCGATATTTCCTAATCTGTCCTCAATGACTTTCTTAGCATCTTTGATACCTTCATTATATATAAATGGAGCAATATTTTCGAAAATGAACTGCAAGTGATTTTCAGCAGCGATTTCACCGATTTCCTTGCCATGTTCCTGATATACATATTCTTGGATACTTTCGATCATCTTGCGGCGTTTTTCTATGGGAAATTGAATGAACATTGTGCCCTCCTTCATATTTGTTCTAAAAACCATGTAATGAATGAATCCGAATCCAAATCCAAAGGGAAGACAGGTACTGAAGCATGATTCCTGGTTCGTTCAAGACATTCGGGCCAAGCCACCGCTGCTTTGACATTAGTAAGCCGTTCCAATAACACGAGGTCACTTTCTTCCTTGATTAAAATGACCTTAGGAAAGTCCTCTTGCTTATAACCCTCAATTAAAATCACATCAGGGAGGAATAGACACAGTAATTGAATCAGCTCAGTGATAGGGGCTTCCCCCTTGAAATTCCCGAGCAGCTCGATTGTTCCATCACCTTCAACAAGTGAAGCTGCCGCCCCAGCCTGAAAGTGTTTATTGGAATCCTTCATACCGTTAACATCCGGTTTTCCGCCATGTCCATGATGTTTTAAAACGGCTGTCTCTAATTTGGCTTTGCGCAGCTTTTTGATAATATTCGTTATAAAGGTTGTTTTTCCTCTATTTTGATAGCCAACCACCTGAAAAATAAAGGGCTTCACCAAGGCCATTTGCATCCTTCTTGGTCATCGAGGAGCAGGATGTCCACGAGATCTCCCGTTTGGAAACCACGGGTCCCCCCAGGTAAGACGGTCAGTGAATTGGCACCTGCCAAGCTTGTTGTAATATTGGATTTATCCACACCGCTGGGAATTACCTTCAACTGGCCGGATTCATAAAATAATCGGGTCCGAAGCAGACGTGAGAATGGATTGGGCTTTAAGAAGTCCTCTGCCAATTGGGCCGTCTCTTTCCGTAAATGCGGATGTTCCGAAAACAGCATGGTGCGGATGATCGGTCTTGCAAATAGTTCAAAGCCGACATAACTGGCGGAGGGATTGCCTGATAAGCCGAATAAAAATTTGTTATTATATACCGCTACGGTCGTCACGCTGCCGGGGCGCATGGCCACTTTGTTGAATAAGACTTCAGCACCCATTTTTTGATAAATATCCGGGAGAAGGTCAAAATCACCGACAGAAACCCCTCCAGTTGTAATGAGCAAATCCACTTCCTTCAAGGCAGTTAAAATGGCCTCGTAGCTTAATTCGAATTCGTCCTTAAGCTTTCCATAAAAGCGGACTTCTCCTCCGGCCCTCTGAATTTGGGCGGAGATGGCATGTGAATTGCTGTTGCGGATTTTCCCAGGCTGCAACGGTTCGTTAACATCAAGAAGTTCCGAACCTGTAGCGAATAATCCGACGACAGGTTTCTTGGCAACTGGGACTTCGGCATATCCGAATGTTGCCAGCAAGCCGATGATCCCAGGATTGATCGCTGTTCCTTTTTTTACAAGAACATCGCCTTTCTTTGCATCCTCTCCTTGAAAAGATACGTTTTCGCCTTCCTTAAGTGAGCGTTTAAATGATATGTACTTCTTTCCGTCCTTTTCGAATTCCTTTGTGAGCTCGAGCATGATTACGGCATCACACTCAGCTGGCATCTGAGCTCCAGTCATGATTCTCGCCACTTGATTTTTTTGTACAGGGATAGTCGATACCATCCCCGCAGCCAGTTCTTCAACCACTTCGAACTCAAGAGGGTTATTTATGGAACCTTCTGCCGTATCCTTGGACCTGAGGGCAAATCCATCATATGGAGAGCGGTTAAAATGCGGAACATCATTTGTAGCAACAATATCTTGAGCCAAAAAACGGTCTTGGCTTTCCTTGAGGGGAATCAGTTCCACATGTCCTATTAATTTATGCTTCATCACTTTTTCAACTGCTTCTTCAATACTGATGGGTGTTCTTCTTTCTACCATGCTTACAACTCCTGTCGGTTTTCAATTTCTATATCAAATGTAGCAGAATTATTTTAAAAATGAAAAAAATCCTCACCGGTATGGGAGGATTTGAATGTTACTTATTACGCAGTCTTCCAAGTTCTTCGGCGATGGCTTCCATTTCACGGACACTGAAATTCGTTTTTTTCATCACCATTGTATAAATATCATGCAGTTCTTCGTACATTTCGATATCAAAATGGGTTGATTTGATTGCACCGAAGTTCATCACTTTTAATTTATCCTTGATTGCTTCGATCATAAACTCGACACTTTCGGCTGTGTTTTGCGTTAAATCCATTTCCCTCATCCTTTCTACGTTCCTAAATTATTTTCATCTTTGCATGATTACCGCTGGAAGTCAATGAATATTACGAAGCTTGATCCCCAATATACTTGGTCATCTCCACGTTTTAAACTGAGGGAGTTTGGGAAAAGATAGGAAAAAACTTTTTTAAACATTGTATAATGGAGATAGCTACCATTATCCATCAACTAATATATGACGAGGAGGAGAATATATGAGCAACATTCGAGAAGAATATAAGTGTGACAAGAAAAGTAAATTTATGCAAGCGGTCTTTATTGGGGCGTTAGCAGGGGCTGCGATAAGCCTTTTTGACAAGGATACGCGTAATTCTGTATTGGAAAACAGTAAAAGCTGCATGAGTAATATGAAGGAATTCGTGAAGAATCCCAATGGGGTGCTTACACAAGTACGTGAAACATCATCAAAGGTCCGTTCCACTGTTGAAAAAATTTCCGATGATGTATCCTTCATTTCCCAAAAGGTGGAGGAAATGAAAGATATT
Source organism: Peribacillus phoenicis (assembly GCF_047238085.1). Lineage (NCBI taxonomy): Bacteria > Bacillati > Bacillota > Bacilli > Caryophanales > Bacillaceae > Peribacillus > Peribacillus phoenicis. Next base: position 219,978 of record NZ_JBDFMF010000001.1, read on the forward strand.
CCATCGCAAGTTGCCCAAGTGGTGATGGAGACGAAGGAAGTTTTTGCTGCAGAGCAAGATGAGTCTTCTTCAAGTCACCATGAACGGATTTCCTTAAATTAGAAAATGGGGTGGAGGTATGGCCAATAAAAAAGAATGGCTGAAAGGCTCATTCTTCAAGACTTTCATAAAACGGTTACAGATGGATGATGTGTCGGGGCTTGCCGCACAGCTGTCTTATTTCTTCTTACTTTCCCTGTTTCCGTTACTTATTTTTTTATTCACTTTATTGGCCTATCTGCCATTTTCCCAAGAAGATATATTAAATACGGTCCGTACATATGCGCCTGACGATTCGATGAAAATCATTGAGGCCAACCTATCTGAAGTAATGGAAGCGAATGGGACTTTATTGTCGTTTGGTGTCATCGGAACGATATGGTCGGCATCGAATGGGATGAATGCAATCATTAAAGCATTTAACCATGCATACGATGTAAAAGAAAGTCGAACTTTCTTTATTTCCCGGGGAATGTCGATTCTTCTCACTTTAGCGATGATTTTTGTTTTTATTGTCGTTTTATTGCTGCCGGTATTCGGAAAACAGATCGGAGTATTCCTATTTGCCGAAATTGGACAATCCGATGAGTTTCTTACGGTTTGGAACCAGCTTCGCTGGGTGATAAGTACGCTTGTATTTTTAATTGTGTTCACTATCCTTTATTGGATTGCCCCCAACATAAAGCTGAAATGCATAACCGTACTGCCCGGTGCTATCTTTGCAACGGCAGGATGGAGTCTTGTTTCCTTTTTGTTTTCTTTTTATGTGGAGAACTTCGCTAATTATTCTGCAACATATGGAAGCCTTGGAGGGATCATCGTATTAATGGTCTGGTTTTATTTATCGGGGCTCATCATCATACTGGGCGGGGAAATAAATGCGCTCGTAAGTGAAAGGCAAAAACCAGAATGTGCATGAGCTTCCTGGAGTTCCCGTAATAGCGGACAATCATGCTGCAGATACTATTCAAGAAATAACAACTTTTGAAGAGGAGGAGTTCTTTCATGAGTAAAAAGGATGGCAGCACAAAGCAAAAAGGAAAAAATAAAGGTTCGAACCATAAAACATCTGGTTCTGCAAATGGTAAGAACGGATATCACTAAATGAAATGATCATAAAAAAAGGGAGCCTTGGAGGGCTCCTTTTTCATGCTTAGTTTCTCAAAAGTCTTAAGCTGTTCAGTATAACGAGAATTGTGCTTCCTTCATGTCCAATGACGCCGTATGGAAGGTCAAGGAATTGAAGGAAATTGGATGCGATCAGGATCATGATCACCGAAATTGAAAAGATGACGTTTTGTTTGATGATTCGATTCATCTTCTTGGATAATTTGACTGCTTCCGCGATGCGTGGCAGGTCATTCTTCATCAGAACAACATCCGCTGTCTCCAAAGCAACATCCGTGCCTTCACCCATTGCAATTCCCACAGATGCCGTTGCCAGAGCAGGTGCATCATTGATGCCATCCCCAACCATTGCTACAGTGCCAAAATGTTCTTTCAGCCTTTTTACTTCAGTCACTTTGGTTTCTGGCAGGCATTCGGCAATATATGCATCAATATGGCTTTCCGACGCAATCGCTTTAGCCGTTTTTTCACCATCGCCTGTCAGCATGACGGTATGGATGCCCTCATTTTTCAAAGCTTCGATGGCTGTAATGGTTTCTTCACGCACGACATCTTTCAAAGTGAGAATACCGGCAATCCCTTGATCATCCTTTGCATAAACGATTGTCTTACCTTGTTCAGCCAATGTCAGTGCAATGCCATTTTGGAATCGTTCTGCTTCACTGCGACCGACGAAATCAGCCTTTCCGACTTTCCAAAGCACGCCATTGATGTATGCTTGAACCCCATTGCCTGAGATATCTTCCATGTTATCCGGTTTAATGATGTCTCTTTGCAATTTCGTTTTGGCATAACGTACGATCGATGTTGCCAAAGGGTGGTTCGAATAATTTTCAACAGATGCAATATGAAATAAGAAATCATCTTCGTTTAAATCTTCGCGGATAATGACATCCGTTACCTCCGGTTTTCCTTTTGTCAATGTACCGGTTTTATCTAAAGCAATTGCCTGAAGGTTACCTAGATTCTCAAGATGGATGCCGCCTTTAAATAAAATGCCATGACGAGCACCATTTGAAATGGCAGAAAGCGTAGCTGGCATAATAGAGGCCACAAGGGCACAAGGTGAAGCGACAACGAGCAGGATCATCGCTCTGTAGAATGTTTCGGTCCAGCTCCACCCCAATATGAAATGGGGTACGAACATCATCAAGCCGACAACGGTCAATACCACTTTTACATAAGTCCCTTCAAACCGTTCAATGAACAGCTGGGAAGGGGACTTTTCACTTTGTGCGGATTGAACGAGAGTGATTATTTTTTGAAATAATGTTTCACTTGCTGGTTTGGTGATTTCCACGGTAATCGTACCACGGAGATTAACCGTTCCGGCAAATACTTCATCATCCAATGATTTGCTGACCGGTATGGATTCACCAGTGATGGCGGCTTCATCGATATTGGTACGGCCGTCCGTGATTTTTCCATCTGAAGGAACTCTCTCACCTGGTTTCACTAAAATCTGATCCCCGACATGCAGCTGTGAAACGGATACGGTTTCTTCATATCCGTTAGTGATACGCAGTGCTTCCTCAGGCTGTAAGTCCATAAGTGCCGAAATTTCTTTATGGCTTTTATTCATCGTGTATGTCTCAAGGGCACCGCTTAAAGCGAAGATGAAAATCAATATGGCACCTTCCGTCCAGTAACCGATAACCGCAGAACCGATGGCCGCAAAAATCATCAGCATCTCAACATTCAATTCCCGGTCGGCAATCGTATCTTCTATTCCTTCTTTTGCCTTGGCATATCCGCCAATCAAGAAAGAAGCTAAGTATATGACGATGGAAGTGGACTCCATTCCGTTCTTTGAAAGGGCCCAGCCCAACACTATTAATAAACCGCTGAATAATGCAGCAATAAGTTCTAGATGAGGTTTTGCTTTTTCCAACCAAGTGGTTTGGCATGAAGCCGGTTGGGTTAAATGTTTAGTATCTGTAGTCATAAGATTCCCTCCCACATTCTTTTCTATTTTGTGTAAATGATATAGATTATCATTTGTATGATATATAATTGAGAAAGATAATCAACGTCATTTCTCTGGATAAAATATGAAAGCTGCCACCGTAATTGCGATGACAGCAATGTTTTCAAAGGTTTTTAAACGTAATGTCCCTTTTGTTATTATTATAATACCACATATGCTATTCAGAAATAAAGAAGAATGATTCTAATCTAGTAAAAAATATAAAGTAAAAAATATAAAGTACTTCCTATCCAAATATTTAGCCGCTATTGAGAAATACCTTTCAAATTGAATAATAAAAGAAGTAGTCCAGATAATAAACTATACTACATAACTGAAGCAGGCATTTTCTCCTTAAACAAGGCCAATGAAATGAAGACAAGGAAAAGCATGATGCTGATCATATAGAAAAAATTCCCACCTTGTATATGTTCAATGACGAGGCCGCCAAAAAACGGACCGCCGATGCTGCCGAGGCTAAAGAAAATACTGCATAATAAATTTCCAGCAGGTAATAGGTTTCGAGGCAAAAGGTCTGCCATATAACTGATTCCCAGCGAGAAAGTCGAACCAACCATCATTCCGCCAAACATAAAGCAAATGAATAGACCAAGCACTGAATAAGAATAAATCCCTGCAAGAGTGAATATGGCAAACCCTGAAAAAAGTATCGTCAGCAAGGTCTTTCGCCGGCCAAAACGGTCACTTATCATCCCCAAGGGAATCTGGGTAAGCAGAGTCCCCGCGGAAAATGCCGGAATGATGATGGATACTGCGGTTAAATCGATTCCGGAGCGCAGGGCGAATACAGGAAAATTGCTATTCAATGATGCTTCAAGCACGCCAAAAGTGAACGGAAGTAAAAAAGCGATCCAAGCTATGCGGCTAACTTTCGTAAACCTTTTGAGTGTGCCAAGGAATGATGTGCTTTCAGAATCATCCTGTTCAGGAAGCTCATTTCTAATAAGGAAAACAGTGGACCAAGCTAGAAGACTAAGTATGGATGTGATGATGAAAGGCAAAGACTGATTAATCTCGAGAAGCTTCGTCATCATCGGGCCAACCATGAAGCCAAGACTGAAGAAAAGTCAATAAATGGCAAGATTCCTTCCGCGCTTCGTTTTTGGTGAAATGGCAGTGATCCATGTCTGGGTAGCAAAGTGAAGTGTATGATCGCCGATTCCGATGAAGAAACGGAGGACGAACCAGAACCAGAATGATTTCCAAACAGGAAATAAGGCAAGCGATAGAATGACCGTTATCCCGCCAAATAATATCAATGGCTTATAGCCGTATTTACGGAGCGGGGCTTCCATAAAAGGAGAAATCAACAGAATTCCAATATAAAGCGAGGCTGCATGAAACCCGTTTAGGGATGAGCTAATTCCGTCATTTTCAAAAATGATGGCTATGATCGGCAGAAGCATCCCTTGAGAAAACCCAGATATGCCGACAATTACAATTAAAACGCTAAAAAGCAATTTATTATTCATAAAATCATGTCTCCTAAGATATGTATACCTTCTTGATGTTACATCTTAGGAAGAGGATTAAGCAATAGAAATTTGGGTAAATATTGACAAGAAGAGAGAAGATGATAAAATTTTCCTTTGTCATCGCCGGAAGATTATGTATGATAGTTTTTGTTACATAAAAAGAACTATAGGATTGTGAGGAGAAGTATCGTGAATAAAATATTTTTGGGGCTTGTCCTGTTAGGCGTCCCTATATCAGTCATTGGGTCATTATTGCATTGGCCGAGTGTGATCATGTTCATCGTATATTGCTTAACCATCGTCGCGCTAGCAGGATTCATGGGCCGTGCGACTGAAAGCTTAGCGATCGTTATGGGACCAAGGATAGGCGGTCTCTTGAATGCAACCTTTGGAAATGCAGTGGAATTGATCATATCCATCTTTTCATTAAAGGCGGGGCTTGTTGGGGTCGTGTTGGCTTCTTTGACTGGTTCCGTATTAGGAAACTTATTGTTGGTGGCAGGACTTTCATTCTTTGTCGGAGGGACTAAATACAAAAGGCAGAAATTTAATGTATTCGATGCGAGGCATAATGCCGGTCTATTGATTTTTGCAGTTATTGTAGCCTTCGTCATACCGGAAGTATTCACACAAGACATGAGTGAATCACGTACGATGTCGTTAAGTGTAGGAATTTCCATTATATTGATCTTATTATATCTTGCTGCATTATTCTTTAAATTGGTTACTCACCGCGGGGTATATCAGCATACGGAGAAACCTGAGGAACATGAAGAGGAAGTACCGGAGTGGAGCAAGAAAAAGGCAATTATAATACTTGCTGTCGCTACATTGGCCGTTGCGTATGTATCGGAGAAACTTGTTCATACGTTCAGCGAAGTGGGGGAAACCTTCGGATGGTCGGAGTTATTCATCGGTGTCATTATCGTTGCAATCGTGGGTAATGCGGCAGAGCATGCGTCCGCCGTCATAATGGCCTATAAAAACAAAATGGATGTCGCAGTGGAAATTGCCGTTGGTTCCACGCTTCAAGTAGCGATGTTCGTAGCTCCTGTACTCGTGCTTATTTCATTAATGTATCCAACGCATATGCCGCTTGTTTTCACAATGCCAGAACTGATATCAATGGTTACAGCAGTCTTTCTGATGATTATGATTTCGAATGACGGGGAAACGAACTGGTTTGAAGGCCTTACCTTATTGGCCGCTTACTTCATTATGGGAATTGGATTTTACTTATTATAAGGATGCAGGCCTTCCGATGCGGGAGGTCTTTCTTTTTATATAATTGAAAAATAAAAATGACTCTGCTCAAGTTAGATTTAGCAGAGTCATTTCTATATTAGTAAATTACCATTCATAAGTTAATCCAAAATTTTTCATCATGCTTTTGTAAAAGTTGAGAAAATATTCTAGAGTGTCACACCATCCTTTTACATCAGATTTAAGTATAGGCGAATTCGTTTTCTGTCATCCTTTAAAAGGGTGTTTTGGATTGTTCGATAAGCATACCTCCTGAAGGTTTAATAGGTATGAACGATTTCGCCTCCTTTTTATAATGTAAAATAAGTATAACCGATTTGAAATAAAAAGTAAATATTCTGAACTTTACAAATTCATTACAAAATCGAAATAAGAATGAAATGTATAGAATGTTGGCTAAAAACAAAATCTATAACAAAATGATTGAACCCCTCAAAAGGAGTGCGACAGCATGAGAAGAACTATTCTTATTACGATGATTGCCCTGATTGCCTTCATTCAGGCGAATGTAAGTTTTGCAGCTGATATTCCAAAAGGCAAAGCAAATCCGAATATGGTGAATATCCCACCTTCAGTTTTGAATATTGCAAAGGAGAATACGTATCCGAACCCAACCCAGGATCTTCCGATGCTGCAGCCGAGTAAGTTGGCCGAACAATTGATCGATTCGTCGGATATCAAGATTGAAAATCCAGAACTCATCCATATGTTGAATGAATCGGCAATTGCAAAAGCTCCGCTTGCTTTTGGTTACAGGGCGACGATTTACCTTGGCCATTGGGCATTGAATTATGAGTCTTCGGAAACGGCGCCAAACTGGGAATACCAAAAAATCAATACGAATTACTACGATAATCGCGGCGGTGAGGTTCCATACAAGATCCGTTATGTCCAGGAAAGTCAGAAGGCAGTGAGTGGCGGTCTCACAGCGAAAATCCCTAAGGCAGAGGATGTTCAAAAGATGATGCTGTTAAAAGCCACTGAGAAAACGAATTTGCCATTGGCTTTTGAAACGATCATCGGAGCTGGTACGAAAAAAGATGAAGTATACAATATTGCTTCTAATAGGATAGGTTACTTATCCAGTTATGCTTCCGCGGTCAATGAAAAAGGGAAGGTCACATATGGGGAAGTGTATTTGAACTTAAAAGGAAGTAAAAGAACCATTACGATAAAGAACATCACTTCACAAGGCATCGGTGCATGGATACCGGTTCAGGACCATGTTTCCTTCAGCTTTACAGTCTCGCAGCAACCCAGGTAAATTAAAAAACTCGCCGGATTGGCGAGTTTTTTTCTTCATATGGTTGACTTCCTGATCCTGAAGTCCTCCTTCGGGTAGTATGCATTTTTGACGAGAACATTCGGGCCTAGACATTTGACTGCCGGGCAGTGGCAATTCAATTCATTGGCCAGTTTCGAATTCATCCATGTTTCATAGGATTCGGTCAAGGGCTGGTCTTTGATATTCCCTAATGTAGGTGCGTCCCCGAAATCGGTCACGATCACTTCCCCTGTGAAAATATTGATGTTCAACCGGGAACGTCCATCAGGGTCATTACGAACAGTCACTTTATGTGAACCATAAAGGCGTTGAAGCAGCTTTATATCCTCTTTATTGTTATTGCAAGGATAAAATGGCAGGGTACCGAAAAGCATCCAAACATTTTCATCACGGATATCAAGCAAATGATGAATCGCTTCACGCATTTTGTCCAGTGATAAAGTTTCAAGTGCCGAAGCGAAATCGCTTGGATACATAGGATGAATTTCATGCCTTTGACATCCCATTTCATCGACGATCTGCCTGTGAATATGCTCAAGATGAGGCAATGTCCGTTTATTGAGCATCGTTTCTGCAGATACCAGCACACCAGCTTTTGTCAGGGCACGGGAATTTTCAATCATTTTATCAAATAATTTCTTTCGCTGTTCCCGAGATGGTTTTCGGTCCATCATGGCAAAGCCGATATCAATGAATTCATCGATTGTTCCCCAGTTATGGGAAATGTGCAGAACATCCAAATAAGGAATGATTTCCTCATACCGTTCCAGGTCAAGGGTCAAATTGGAATTGATTTGTGTCCGGACCCCGCGGCTACGGGCATATTTCAATAGAGGCAAAACATAATTCTTCACTTTTTTTCTTGAAAGCATCGGCTCCCCGCCAGTGATGCTGAGCGAGCGAAGCAAAGGGATCTCATCGAGGCGCTGAATCAGTAATTCCAGTGGCAGTGCATCCGGGTCCTTGGGCTGGAGTGTGTAACCGACGGCACAATGCTCACAACGCATATTGCAAAGGGTGGTTGTGGTGAACTCCACATTGGTAAGGCTGAGTTTTCCATATTGTTCAACGTCCATATATGCTTCCCAAGGGTCATACTTGGGTGTAATTGGTGTTAAAAGATCTTGCTTGATTATTGACATATTTAAAACTCCTTACGTAATAATGCACTAACCCATTATGAACAATGGGGACAAAAATTGTCAAATGGCGGAGAGCTGCATTTATAGCTTGCCATTGCACTTTCAAGCAGATTTCGTTACGATGAAAGAAGAACGGAAGGAGAGTGCCTCATGGGAAAATCCATTACAGGTAAAAACGAACAATTAACATACTTAAAAGAACGCCTCACGATGTTCATGGAAGTTCTTGATCATATCGAACCGGAAAATACGGAGTTGGAAGATATAGACCGTTTAATCGGCATGTTAGATGATTTGGAAGGCAAAGTGGAACAATTCAAAACCCGAGAAGACTAATATCTGTTTCGATAGTATGATTTTTTCAATGTTAATATTCATGAAGGGATGACGGGAAAACTGCGTCATCCTTTTTTGATGGAAATGATTGGTGATGAAATTTAACTCATGGGCTATTTCTGGCGCTTTGCTCATTTCTCTCCAAATTGCTTTTCATTATGAAAAATAATTACTTGTTTTCGAAAGATTATGTTAGATGTATAATAAAACGGGTGTTGTATCATTCGCTATTTATAGAGAAGCAGGGAAATGATTAAATTTAGGGGAAATAAGAGGGGGAAGAGAAATTTGGATATTCAAAAATTCCAAGAAAGTATGTACAGTCTAATCGTTGAAACTTCAACGAATCTTCCAAAGGATGTTCGTCGTGCGGTCAAAAGTGCAAAACAACGTGAAAATGCAGGTACTCGTTCTGCATTAAGCCTGACCACCATCACGAATAATATTACAATGGCTGACGACAATGTATCACCGATTTGTCAGGATACAGGTCTGCCGACTTTCAAAATAAAAACTCCAGTTGGCGTGAACCAACTTGAAATAAAAAAAGCAATCCGGAATGCGATCATCTTAGCGACAAAGGGCGGAAAACTTCGTCCAAACGCAGTTGACTCTTTATCGGGTGAAAATAGCGGGGATAACCTTGGGGAAGGTCTTCCTGTCATTAAATTCGATCAATGGGAAAAAGACTATATTGATGTTCGGCTCATCTTAAAAGGCGGCGGCTGTGAAAATAAAAACATCCAATACAGTCTGCCTATGGAGCTTGAAGGATTGGGAAAAGCGGGCCGTGATTTGGACGGAATCCGTAAATGTGTCCTTCACTCTGTCTACCAAGCACAAGGACAAGGCTGCAGTGCCGGCTTCATCGGCGTTGGTATCGGAGGGGACCGTTCATCCGGATATGATCTGGCTAAGGCTCAACTTTTCCGCAGTAATGAAGATGTGAATCCGAATGAAGACCTTCGTAAACTTGAAGATTACATCATGAAGACAGCTAATGAATTAGGAATCGGCACGATGGGCTTTGGCGGCGAAACTACACTGCTTGGATGTAAAATCGGTGTCATGCACCGTATTCCGGCAAGCTTTTTCGTATCCGTTGCTTACAACTGCTGGGCGTTCCGCCGTTTAGGAGTTAAAGTCAATCCTGAAACAGGCGAAATCAATGAGTGGTTATATCAAGAAGGGGAGAAAATCGACTTTGCTTTGGAAGCGGAAAAAGCAGCGAAGGATGAAGTGGCAGCCGCTGCAGAATCGGACGTTGAAGCTTCCCGTGAAATCACCCTGCAAGCACCAATCACGGAAGAACAAATCCGTGAATTAAAAGTTGGTGACGTCGTTCATATTAACGGCAGAATGTATACAGGCCGTGACGCCATCCACAAGCACTTATCTGAAAATCCTGCACCAATCGACCTGGATGGACAAATCATCTACCACTGTGGACCGGTTATGCTGAAGGATGAAGAAGGCAAATGGCATGTGAAGGCTGCCGGACCGACAACAAGTATTCGTGAAGAGCCATACCAAGGCGATATCATGAAACGATTCGGCATCCGTGCAGTTATCGGTAAAGGCGGAATGGGACCAAAAACACTAGAAGCACTAAGTGAACACGGCGGCGTTTATCTAAATGCAATCGGCGGGGCTGCTCAATATTATGCAGACTGCATCAAATCCGTCGAAGGTGTGAACTTCACTGAATTTGGTATTCCAGAAGCAATGTGGCATCTGAATGTTGAAGGATTTACTGCCGTGGTTACCATGGATTCACATGGAAACAGCCTGCATAAAGACGTTCAACAATCTTCATTGGAAAAATTGGCACAATTCAAAGAACCAGTATTTAAATAAATGTATGGCAAAAGACGCTCACCAAACGGTTGGGCGTCTTTTGCATAGCTTACTCTTCTATTTCCGGCAGTGGATCGATCCTCGATGCATCCTCTAAATTCAATCCACTTTTCACAAAATGAACAAACACTCCACCACTTAAACCAAGACAACCAACAAAGCCTAAAGTGATAACCCATTCCAGCATTTAATTCCCCCCCTGCTAATGTATATGAAAAAAAGGCGAAAATTACCTCAGAAAAGTACAATCTTTTGGAAAGGTCGCACATACATTAGAAGAGAAAGGGGGGATTTTCATGCAGAATAACTACTTCTTATTCTTTATGGCCATGCTAACCGGTTTTGCTTTCATCAAACTTCCTGTGGCAAACACGATTTTCTCCGGACTTGAAACATTCCTTGACGTAATCGGAATTGTAATCGTTCTCATTTTCGCTATCGCCATTATTTGGAAGGCGGCACAAGCGTTATTTAAAGGATAAACAAAACATGGAGGGCCAATCCTTTTCGGAGGAGAGGCCCTTTTTTGCTTCTGATTATAGACACGAACTAACTAATTCGGCCTCCGGGGCGTTAATTTGATCCAGAGCGAAATTTTATTCGACCCACGGCGCGAAAATTCGACCTGCGTTGGCAGTAATTCGACCTACGGCGAGATCAATTCGACCTACGTCGGCAGTAATTCGACCTACAACGAGATCAATTCGACCTTCACAATATAATGCATATAAATCTCCATGTTCCAAACAATAAGAAAAAAGAACATGGGGGATATTCCAATGAAAAAAATGGTGATTTTATCCGCTTTTATTTGCTTGATATGCTCTTTGGCAAGCCCAGCTTTTGCAGAATCCTATAACTGGGGTTTCAATAAAGGGAAAAATGGGACACCTGCAGATGCCGGTAAAAAATTCAATGAAATGCTGCCTGAATATGAAGCGATTTATAAGGGGGATACAAAGAAAAAAGTCGTTTATTTAACATTTGATAACGGTTATGAAAATGGCTATACGGCTCAAATTTTGGATGTTCTGAAGAAACATGGTGCTCCTGGAGCTTTTTTTGTCACGGGTCATTATTTAAAAACGGCACCTGAGCTTGTTGTCCGTATGGCTAATGAGGGGCATATCGTAGGAAACCATTCATGGAACCATCCGGATATGACCAGCGTGACGGATGATGTGATTCGTACGGAGCTTGAGAGGGTAAAAGAAGCAACGGAAAAATTAACGGGACAAAAGGGAATGAACTACTTAAGGCCGCCTCGTGGGGTATTTAATGAGAGAACAATGAGGGTCGCAAAAAAAGAAGGGTATTACCATATCTTCTGGTCACTGGCATATAGAGACTGGATTGTTGATCAACAAAAGGGTGCCGCGTTCGCACACGATGAAGTTCTTAAGCAGATTCATCCCGGTGCGATTTTATTATTGCATACCGTATCGAAGGATAATGCGGAAGCATTGGACTCGATTCTGACGGATCTTGAAAAACAGGGGTACGCTTTCGGAAGCCTTGATGATTTAATGATTGAGAAGCAGTTGCCGAACCGAATGCTTTATTAAAGTGAGAAGCGGGTCCTGTAGAGATAATTCAGGTCCCGCTTTTATCCATTCTCCTCAATTTCAAGTAATATTTCAGGAAACATGCTATAATACGTGGAAAACTGCTAAAGGATGGATCGCTTGTGTGGACAGAAAAATTACAGGTTCAAGGACCCTATAATTTCGATCTAGTTCTCGAACGATTATCGTTAGACCCACTTCAGGTAGTTGATTTTACTAACAGGACGGTAAAAGTTCCGCTATATATAGAAAAAGAACCAATCGTTTTGCAGGTTCAGGCAATAGGAAATATCGATGAACCATCTTTTATCATCAAAGGTCATTCAGAGGTATACAAGTCAAAAGCAATCGAACGGTTAAAAAAGCTTTTTCATTGGCATCAGCCATTAGAAGGCGTTTCCCGGCATTTCCGGGAATCCGATTTGCGGGAAATCTTCGAAGAGCACCGCGGTACTGCCATAGTCTTGGACTTCGATTACTACAGTTGCCTCGTCAAATGCATCATACATCAGCAATTGAACTTATCCTTTGCCCATACGCTTACGGAACGATTCGTTAAAACCTTCGGCTACCAGATGGAAGGTGCCTGGTTTTATCCGACGCCGGAAACAACCGCCCAACTTAAAATCGAGCAATTGAGAGCCATTCAATTCAGCGGCCGGAAAGCGGAATACGTCATCGGACTTTCCGAGCAAATCATTCAGGGCCATCTCAACCTTGATATAATGGAAAAGCTATCCGATCAAGAGGTTATGGATACACTAATAAAAATACGCGGTATCGGTAGATGGACGGCTGAAAACTTCCTGCTTTTTGGACTTGGCCGGCCGAATCTATTTCCTAAAGCCGATATTGGCATTCAAAATGCCTTGAAAATATTATATGGCTTACCGCAAAAGCCAACCCTAGAAGAAATGGAGTCCTATAGTGAGAAATGGGCTCCATATCTAAGCTACGCTTCCCTCTATTTGTGGAGAAGCATTGAAAAACGGAGTGAAAAGAAATGACAAACATTCAAGATACAAAACTGGAAGTGAACCAAACCCTTCCCCTTACGATTAAACGGCTTGGCATTAATGGAGAGGGAGTCGGTTATTTCAAAAAGAAAGTCGTCTTCGTCCCAGGAGCATTGCCTGGTGAAGAAATTGTAGCTTTGGTCACAAAGGTGCAGCCAAACTTCACCGAGGCGAAAATAAAAACCATCCGTAAAGAATCACCGCATCGCATTGCAGCGCCATGTCCGGTTTACGCTGAATGCGGCGGATGTCAGTTACAGCATTTGAGCTATGACCAGCAGCTTATCGAAAAGCGCGATATCGTCATTCAAGCGATGGAACGCCATTCAAACTTCCCAGTTTCTTCATTAAATGTAAAAGAAACGATCGGTATGGAAGATCCTTGGAATTACCGCAATAAAAGTCAGTACCAAGTCGGCCAAAAAGATGGTAAATTGATTGCTGGCCTTTACGGCTTGAATTCCCATAATCTAATCGATATCCCGAATTGCCTTGTACAGCATAAGGCAACAAATAAGGTAACACGTACAGTGAAAAAGATACTAAAGAACCTGAACATCTCGATATATAACGAAAGAAAAAGAAAAGGTGTTATTCGTACGGTCATCACACGGGTAGGCTTTGAAACAGGTGAAGTGCAGGTTGTCCTTGTTACAGGTGCGGAGGAAATTCCACAAAAAGATCAGTTGCTAAAACAAATCCGGGACCAATTGCCAGAAGTGAAATCGGTCGTTCAAAACATCAACAACCGGAACACATCACTGATCTTTGGCGAAAAAACGATTCATCTGGCAGGTGAAAAAGTCATCAACGAAACATTGGGTGACCTATCATACGAACTATCAGCCCGTACATTCTTCCAGCTTAACCCCGTTCAAACTGTTCGCTTATATGATGAAGTGAAAAAAGCGGCAGCCTTAACCGGCACGGAAAAAGTGGTTGACGCTTATTGCGGTGTAGGAACCATTGGGCTATGGCTGTCTGAAAATGCCAAGGAAGTCAGAGGAATGGACGTCATTAAAGAATCCATTGAGGACGCCAAGAAAAATGCCAAAAAACATAAACGCGACAATGTATACTATGAAACAGGCAAGGCCGAGAACATCCTTCCACGCTGGGCAAAAGAAGGCTGGAAACCGGACGTACTTGTCGTCGACCCGCCAAGAACCGGCTGTGACCAATCATTACTTCAGACAATCTTGAAAGTAAAGCCTAAAACCATAGTGTACGTATCATGCAACCCTTCCACATTGGCGAAGGACCTACAAGAACTGGGCACTTCTTATCGCGTTGAGGCCATACAGCCTGTGGACATGTTCCCGCAGACGAGCCATATAGAGTGTGTCTCGCAACTCATTTTAAAAGAAGGAAACTAACGAATCGCTAATTGCCTTTGTATAGAGTTTTTACACGATAAATATATTGTTGGAATCACGTATTATTTAAGGGAATAAAATACTGATTTTCTGAGAACATGTTTTATTAAAACATGTTCTCCTATTTTTTTATCCTTCTTCATACTGTAATTCTAGTGGGTTTGAGCTATAAATGCGTTTTGGGTATTCAAGTCCGCCGTCAATTCCATTCAGGACCGATTTTCGTTAAAATAAACATTGTATAGTTTTTCACAAATTATAAATGTCCAAAATGTACTTGTGTTTGATAATAAGTTATTAAGCATGATATAAGTGTAAGTGTAAAAGAAGTGGAACAATTGGCTTTATATTTTTTGACCAAGTGTTTGAAATTGTATCCATAGTGAGAGGATTTGAGTTTGAAATGATAGATAATTTTTGGCGTGATTTACCACGACCATTTTTTGTACTTGCACCAATGGAAGATGTGACAGATGTTGTTTTTCGTCACGTGGTAAGTGAAGCCGGCCGACCGGATGTATTTTTCACAGAGTTTACAAACTCGGATAGCTATTGTCATCCAGAGGGCATGAAAAGTGTGCGTGGCCGTTTGACTTTTACAGAAGATGAACAGCCAATGGTGGCACATATTTGGGGGGATAATCCCGAATATTTCCGTCAAATGAGTATTGGCATGGCAGAGCTAGGATTTAAAGGCATCGATATTAATATGGGCTGCCCTGTACCGAATGTGGCATCGAGAGGGAAAGGTAGTGGCCTTATTCTGCGTCCAGACGTTGCGGCAGAACTTATTCAAGCAGCAAAAGCGGGCGGACTGCCTGTCAGCGTGAAAACACGACTTGGCGATAATGATGTAAATGAGTGGGAGGAGTGGCTGACGCATATTTTAAAACAGGATATTGCGAACCTTTCCATTCATTTGCGTACAAGAAAGGAAATGAGCCAAGTAGATGCGCATTGGGAGCTAATTCCGGAAATCAAAAAATTACGTGACCGTGTCGCACCAAATACGCTACTAACAATCAATGGAGACATTCCTGATCGTCAAACTGGGCTGCAGCTTGCTGAACAATATGGTATTGATGGCGTTATGATCGGGCGAGGTATTTTTAAAAATCCTTTTGCTTTTGAAAAAGAGCCAAAAGAGCATAGCAGTAAAGAATACCTCGATCTTTTAAGACTGCAGCTTGATCTTCAAGATCAATACGCGGAAGAAGTGCCACGTTCAATCACAGGGCTACATCGCTTTTTCAAAATTTATGTCAAAGGATTCCGTGGAGCTGGTGAATTAAGAAATCAATTGATGAACACGAAATCAACAGATGAAGTGCGTGCATTGCTTGATAACTTTGGAAAAGAATGTTGATGGGAGCAATAAGCAGAGTGATCCGGGAATCTGTAAAAGGTTCTCGGATTTTAACCTGCGTTTATTTCCATCCATTTGTGAAATAATGAAAATACTGTGAATAGAGAAATACATAGGAGGTTTTTGGATGCATAATCATGATATATTAATTCGATTAAGATATGCGCTTGATATTAAAAATAAAGATATGGTAGAGATATTTAAACTAGGGGAGATCGAAGTGACAATGGAAGAAGTCATGCAGATGCTCACAAAACCAAAAGATGATTATTATGATGAATATGAAGAATATGATGATATGGATGAAGATGAAGATGGGATAACCTGCAACAACATGATGTTAGAGTCCTTTTTAAATGGTTTGATCATTTTTAAAAGAGGGAGACAAGAGCCAAAACCTGGTCAGCCTCAAAGTCAGGCACCTGCTGTAAAGAATAAGGAAAGTGTGAACAATATCCTTCTGAAGAAACTGAAAATAGCATTATCATTAACCAGTGAGGATATGATTGATATTTTGGAAGAAGCAGGAGTCATGATAACCAAAGGGGAATTAAGCGCTATACTAAGAAAAGTGGGTCATAGGAATTATAAAGAGTGCGGAGATCGATACGCGAGGAATTTCTTAAAAGGATTAACTTTGAGATATAGGGGATAAGGGTTCAGTATCTGTTTCTATCATGCACATCATTACAATTAGGCCTTGATTTCGTGAAAAGTACTTTTTGCGATTTCAGGGTCTTTTTTCGTATGAACGTTATTGAAGGGATAGAAAGTGCGAAATAGTAAAAAACAGAAGGCACCCTCAAGGCACCTTCTGAAACATTAACCTTTTAAAAAGTCTGGCTTTGCGAAATTGGGGTTGGGATATTTATAGAAGCCTTCTCCTGCTTCTCTTCCGATTTTCCCTTTATCGATATACTCTGTTTTCAATAAGTTAGCCAGTTTTTCGATCTCTGGATCACCTGTCGCTTTCGCTTTTGCAAGTGAAATATTATAAGCTGTATTGATTCCTACCACGTCCAATATAGCGAAAGGACCAAGAGGTGCCCCTGTTGCGACCATCCACGTTTTATCGATGGTTTCCGTATCAGCCACTCCTATTAATAAGAGCATTTGGGCAGCATCCAAAAGAGGAACCAATAAGGAATTCAGAATATAGCCTGGCTGCTCTTTATGTAAAGGCAAAGGAACCATTCCAATCGATTTTGCAAAATCAATCACTTCATCGAACACTTCACTATCCGTTCCAGGATGCTTCATGATTTCTGCCGTATTGTTTTTCCAGATTTCATTAGCGAAGTGCAAAGCGAGGAATTTTTTTGGACGGCCTGTCGCTTCGGCGAATTGGCTTGGTAATAATGTAGAAGAGTTCGTGGCGAAAATTGTTTTTTCAGGTGCCACTTTTCCTAACTCTGTGTAAAAATCGGTTTTGATTTGAACCACTTCCGGAATCGCTTCAATCACAAGATCAGCTTCTGCAACTGCCGCAGATAAATCACTGTGGAAAGAAATGCGGGCATAAGCAGTATTAAGATCTTCCTCCGCAGCGCCTATGTCTTCTTTGTAGTAGGGCTTTAAATTAGTGATCCTATCTTTTGCACGTTCCAATGCTTCATCATTGATGTCATATACTGATACGTTAAATCCTTTGAATGCGGTTTGAAATGCAATCTGACTTCCTAAAACGCCGCTGCCGGCAATCGTGATATTCTGGTAATTCATAGTCATTCTCCTTTATTTCTTTGGATATCTATACTTGTTAATTATTTCACTTAGCTTGAAAATAGATGCAGGAATAGCTTAGGATATATATTATTTTCCCTTTAAGGGACCCGATAAACGCATAGTGAAACGTAACACCCCTTCTTAGATGCAGGAGTTTCTTCATCACCTTCCTATCATTTTGGATTGATGATAGCTTGTACGTATTGCTCATTTCATCAGTTGCCCATTGCATTTCATCCGTAACCACATAGTTTATAATAAAAGGTTGGACGAGGTGTAAAAATGGATGATTACCAAAAAGTGATAACCATTCTTGGGAGTGCAGGAGGGGCCGCAAAATCAATACTTTCCATATTGAATAAATCAGCTATTGATAAAAAGGATCCAATCCATCTTTTTATATCCAGTTGTATTATTCACTTAATTGATATTAAACAAAAGGAAGAAAAATATTATCATGAATTATTTCCACAACTAAAAGATCAAATTGTACTGCATCAATTTGATTTAAAAGATACAAAGCGGTTTATTAAGCATCTTGAAAGCACAAAAACATTATGTGTCATTGATCTTTCATGGGGGGATACGGTTGAAATGCTGCAATGCTGCGACGCATTAGGCGTTAATTATGTTAATTCCGCTTTAGAAAACACAATGATCGATGAAAATGAAGAATTATATTATGGGTTTCCTCTAATTGAACGAATCAGGCTTTTTGAAAAGGTTAAAGATCAATTTTCCAATTCTACAGCTATCATTGGGTCGGGAATGAATCCAGGGGTGGTCCAATGGATGGCCATTGAGCTGTTAAAGAGTGATTCAGGGGAACGACCGCTTGGCTGTTACATTGTAGAGCATGACAATTCTTTTTTTAAGGACAAATCGAAGGCAAAGAATGGAGTCATATACACGACCTGGTCTCCCGAGTGCTTTCTGGATGAGGCTATTTCATGCTATCCAATGTTTATGAACCACCATACACCGCTCTTTTTATATGAAAATGTGTATGATGTCGAATTTAAGGTCACTTTAGGGGACAAGCAGTTTTACGGTTGTTTAATGGCTCATGAGGAAGTATATACTTTAGGTAAATTGTATGATATGGAAGGCGGCTTTTTATATAAGATAAATGACCATACAACGGAGTTAATCCGCTCGAAACTGGATGACGCCGATCAATTGTGGAACCATGACATGAAGGTTCTCGATCCGCTTGAAGCCGAACTTGACGGGGAAGATCTAGTTGGTGTCCTTATCGTTTATCAAGATAAGGAGCGTTATATGTATAATACATTAAAGAATCGCGATATCTTTTCCAAATACAAAACCAATGCAACATACTTTCAAGTGGCCTGCGGGATATATGCTTCATTATCGGTGCTGCTAATGGATCAAGTCCCCAAAGGGGTATACTATGTGGATGAGTTATTGTTAAATACCAATAATCATTACGGTCAATATTTGACCTATTATATGACGAGTTTTGTGATTGGGGAAAACAATCATTCAGATGGTCCATTACTTCACAGAATGAAAAAGATGAATCAATAATGTGAATTTTAAGTCGGCATCAATGAAGGGCGCTGGCTTAAATTTTCAACTATATAAAGTTGTGCACAAGGTGGGGGAAAGGAAAAAGGGAAATCCTTATTCTTCAATTTTTCCTTCTGAATGTGCATAACTTTTTTTGTTTTTAGATCTTCTTTTTACGTGAACGTTACGGCAATATCCGGAGCTGATCAGCAGCTCTTTTTTTATTGTTGTAATGGACTTTAGCGTCCAATAGTACAATGTAAAACAGACAAAAAAGAGGATAATTAATCCCATTACAGACTATAGACAATTTCAGTTTTTTCTTTGAAAAAAATTCCAGCTTTATTTAAGAAATTCGCTCCTTTCCGCCGACTGTCTGCCAAGCGTCATCTGGAAGGGGGGGCGCAAATTTCTTCAATTCAGTGAGTTTTCGTCTCGTTAAAACAATTAAAAATCATGGAGTATAACCAAGCATTGTTTTAAAAATATGGTGAAAATCACTTCGGTAAAATCGTGAAGGGATTCTGCAGGAGAGCATTCCGGACTCCCTTTTGTCGACAAACTGAAAGAGGATAATCAATCCCCTTGGTCGTCTTCATTTGTTTGTTCATCAGATTTTTGGACGATTTCTTTTAATTCACCAATGTCACCTTTTGCATTGATAATCTCAAAAATCTCATTTAAGCCTTCTGAGGTTTTTTCATCTTCCGTTTTCACTATACCCCTCCTTAATTAGGTTAATGGTTAAGGTCTCCAAAAAACCAGTAGATAAAACATCGGTTGCCTTGGAAAATTGATGAAATTCTCTTCGCATTTCCATTGATATAAACGCATTTTAGGCGGATGTTGATTGTAAAAACTACAAAAATTCAAATTTTTTTGTCCACGCAATATGGACAACATTAAAATTATCTATTATTATGATTGTTATAACACTTAGTATAAAGGGATTTATGTTAATATAGAGTGTGTTTATGGAAAAGACACGTGTATTTTTGGAAAAAAGGAAAAAAATACAATTTTTTAAATAGGGGTAAAACATATAAAGATCCTGCATTTATTCCAACCATCAATGAGGGGGTATATTAAATGTCAAGTGAAATATTAAATAAATTTTTGAAAGAAAATTTGGAAGATTTAAAAGAAAAGGGACTTTACAACGTTATTGATCCGGTGGAAGGTCCAAACGGTCCGGTAATCACCATTGCAGGCAGAGAGCTTATTAATTTATCATCCAATAATTATTTAGGTTTAGCAACAGATAGACGATTAATAGAGGCTTGCATAGAAGCGACGAAAAGATATGGTGTCGGTGCCGGTGCGGTTCGTACGATCAACGGAACGTTAGACATTCATGTCAAATTAGAAGAAAAGCTTGCCGAGTTCAAACATACAGAAGCAGCCATTGCTTATCAATCTGGATTTAACTGTAATATGGCAGCGATTTCAGGAGTGATGGATAAACACGATGCCATTCTTTCAGATGAACTGAATCATGCTTCAATCATTGATGGTTGCCGATTATCCAAGGCGAAAATTATTCCCTTTATCCATTCCGACATGGACGATTTACGGACAAAAGCACGTCAAGCAAAGGAGTCCGGATTGTATAACAAGATCATGATTATTACCGACGGAGTGTTCTCCATGGATGGGGATATTGTCAAGCTTCCTGAAATTGTGAAGATAGCAGAAGAGTTCGATTTAATCACGTATGTTGATGATGCGCATGGTTCGGGTGTATTAGGTAAGGGTGCAGGAACGGTAAAACATTTTGGATTATCGGATAAAGTGGATTTCCAAATTGGAACATTATCCAAAGCCATTGGTGTTGTTGGAGGCTATGTAGCAGGAAAGAAAGATTTGATTGATTGGTTAAAAGTGAGAAGCCGTCCATTTTTATTTTCAACGGCTGCCACACCGGGAGCAGTTGCAGCTAGTATAGAAGCCATCGATATTTTGATGAATAGCTCAG
Source organism: Peribacillus phoenicis (assembly GCF_047238085.1). Taxonomy (NCBI): domain Bacteria; kingdom Bacillati; phylum Bacillota; class Bacilli; order Caryophanales; family Bacillaceae; genus Peribacillus; species Peribacillus phoenicis. The sequence continues at coordinate 241,046 of NZ_JBDFMF010000001.1, forward strand.
AACTTCAAAATAAGCTGTGGGAAAACAGCGATTACTTGAAAAAAGGCCTAAAAGAATTAGGATTTGATATCGGGGAGAGCGAAACACCGATTACACCTTGCATTATAGGTGATGAAGCAAAAACACAGCAATTCAGCAAGAGGCTGAATGAAGAAGGTGTGTATGCCAAATCCATCGTATTCCCTACCGTTCCAAAGGGAACAGGAAGAGTGAGGAATATGCCTACGGCTGCTCATACAAAAGAGATGCTGGATCGTGCAATTGCCATTTATGAAAAAGTAGGAAAAGAGATGTCGATCATATAAGAGATTGCTTGTTTCGTAGTTTAAAACATGGGGAGGGATTTTTGATGAAAAAGGTCTTGGTAACGGGGGCTTTAGGTCAAATTGGTTCAGAATTGACGCTGAAAATGAGAGAGATTTATGGAGCTGACAATATCATTGCAACAGATATTCGAAAAACGGACAGCGATGTTGCTCAATCAGGTCCATTTGAGATATTGGATGTTACGGATGAAAAAGCGATGTATAACATGGCAAAAAAACATGAAGTGGATACGATTATACATTTAGCCGCTTTATTGTCGGCAACAGCTGAAAAGAAGCCGCTTTTAGCCTGGCATTTAAACATGGGCGGATTGGTCAATGCTTTGGAATCTGCACGAGAACTTGATTGTCAATTATTTACACCTAGTTCCATTGGAGCGTTTGGTCCAACCACTCCTAAAGATTGGACACCGCAAGACATCATTCAACGACCGAATACGATGTACGGAGTGAATAAAGTATCCGGAGAGTTATTATGTGATTATTATCATCATAAATTTGGGGTTGATACGAGAGGTCTTCGATTCCCGGGACTGATTTCGTATGTCACACCTCCTGGCGGCGGAACTACCGACTATGCAGTTGAAATTTACTATGAAGCGATTAAAAACAAACGATATACTTCTTACATTGATAAGGGAACGTATATGGATATGATGTATATGCCTGACGCTTTAGCAGCCATCATTAATTTAATGGAGGCAGATGCCTCAAAATTAAAACATCGCAATTCTTTCAATGTGTCAGCCATGAGCTTTGATCCGGAGCAAATTGCAGCCGAAATTAAAAAGCATATTCCGGAATTTGTCATGAATTATGAAGTCGATCCTGTAAGACAATCCATTGCAGACAGTTGGCCAAATACAATTGATTCAACTTGTGCGAAGGAAGAGTGGGGATTCAAGGCGGAATATGATTTGGAGAAAATGACGAATGATATGTTGTTAAAGCTGAGATTAAAGTCCCTTTTAGTAACAGCATAATAAACCTGCCAGCCGAATAAAAGAGTTGCAGTACTCTTTTATTCGGGTTACTTTATACAGGGGAATTTTAATGTTTAAGGGGGGAGCTGTTATAAACGATAAAAAGTAAGCGCTTTCTATGAAACCTTGAACAGAATTAAGAAATAACATGAAATTTGATAGTAATCTTTCTAACTGTCAGGAATGCTTAAGAGTGAAGAATGATTTTATGAGGCAGCTTTAAGAAAGATTAAAAAAAGTGGAGCCTGCTATATCATTTCTATACTAAATAGGGAGTGTATTAAGCATCTTGAAAAAATTTCGACTATTAGTAGTGTAGGGGGAAATGGAATGGCAAACAAAGATTTGAATAGGGACTTGAAAGGTCGTCATATTCAGATGATCGCTTTGGGCGGAACGATTGGTGTCGGTTTATTTATGGGTTCAGCCAGCACGATCCAATGGACAGGCCCGTCTGTAATGTTAGCTTATGCGATCTCTGGGCTTTTTATATTCTTGATCATGCGCGCAATGGGGGAAATGTTGTATTTGGAGCCAAGTACAGGTTCATTTGCAACATTTGGTTATAAGTACATTCATCCATTGGCAGGGTATATGACAGCATGGAGTAACTGGTTCCAGTGGGTTATTGTCGGGATGGCAGAAATTATTGCAGTGGGGACGTACATGCAGTATTGGTTCCCTGATCTCCCTGCTTGGATTCCAGGTTTAATCGCAATGGTGATTCTTGGAGCAGCGAACTTAATTTCCGTTAAATCCTTTGGGGAAATTGAATTTTGGTTTGCATTGATTAAAATCGTGACAATCATTTTAATGATCGTTGCAGGATTTGGACTTATCTTCTTTGGAATCGGTAACGGAGGGGAAGCCTTAGGATTATCGAATCTTTGGGAGCATGGCGGTTTATTTACAGGTGGCTGGAAGGGCTTCTTCTTTGCTCTTTCACTGGTGGTTGCCGCTTATCAAGGTGTAGAATTAATTGGGATTACAGCTGGTGAAGCAAAAGATCCTCAAGAAACGATAACGAAAGCGATTCAAAGTACCATTTGGCGTATTTTAATCTTCTATATCGGTGCGATTTTCATTATTGTAACCGTTTACCCTTGGGATCAATTAAGCGCGATTGGCAGTCCATTTGTTGCGACTTTTGCGAAGGTTGGTATCACGGCAGCAGCTGGAATCATTAACTTTGTTGTAATCACGGCTGCTATGTCTGGCTGCAACAGTGGTATTTACAGTGCTGGACGCATGCTTTACACATTAGGGATGAATGGACAAGCACCAAAATTCTTTGCTAAAGTATCTAATAGCGGTGTTCCTTTATTCGGTACGTTCGGAGTGATAGTCGGGTTAGCAATTGGGGTTGTTTTAAGTTATATTGCACCAGAAAATTTATTTGTGCATGTATACAGTGCGAGTGTACTTCCTGGAATGATTCCATGGTTTGTCATTCTGATCAGTCAAATTAAATTCAGGAAAATCAAAAAAGCTGAAATGCACAATCATCCATTCAAGATGCCTTTTGCACCTGTTACAAACTACCTGACCATCGCTTTCTTGGTCATGGTATTGATCGGTATGTGGTTTAATGATGACACACGTATATCACTTATGGTTGGAATAGGTTTTCTTGCTATCGTTGTAATTAGTTATTTCGCTTTTGGAATAGACAAGCGTGTACAAGCCAATGCTCAGGCAGAGGCTCAGGAAGATAAAGTGGGTTAATCTATCATTCACTTTGGGTTTTACAAAGGGTTGCTGCGGCAGCCCTTTTCCAATGAAACCAAAAGGGCAGTTCAGTTTTAACAAGAGATGATAAAATGGAATAAAATGATTGCTTACTTGTGAAGGGTGAACTTTTTATGTTCGGACTTAAAAATCATAAGAAAAGGGGAAGTTGACAATGACAACTTCAAAGAAGAATTTGAGGACTTGCGAAAAGGGACACAAATACTATAAATCCAGCGACTGTCCGACCTGCCCTGTATGTGAGCAGGAACGAAAACCTGACACCGGATTTCTTTCAGTGCTCTCGGCACCAGCCAGACGTGCATTGGAATACAATGGGGTAACCTCTTTACAACAGCTCTCAACATATAGTGAAAAAGAGATTTTGAAATTTCACGGTATGGGACCAGCTTCTTTACCTAAACTTAGGGCTGCTTTGGAGACAGGCGGGTTATCATTCAAAGATTAATCACTTTACGTGGATAAGGGATCAGGAACATCTTTTTTATGGTCATCATCCTTGTTAAACTGATAGTAACTCTAAAAAGTGAGGTAACGAAAAATCATGAGTTCCTATACTCCCTATTTTGAATTCAATCGAGAAAAGTGGGCATCTCTGCGAAACCATACTCCTCTTCCTTTAACAGAAGAAGAATTGGATAACTTAAAAGGAATAAATGAAGAAATATCCATTGTGGAAGTAGAAGAGGTTTATTTGCCCTTGACTCGTTTGATCAATTTACATGTTGAAGCATCTCAGCAGCTTAATACAGCCACCACTTCATTTCTAAAAACTGATGCTAAAAAAGTACCATATATCATTGGAATTGCAGGAAGTGTTGCTGTAGGAAAGAGTACGACAGCAAGGTTGCTTCAGACTTTATTATCTAGATGGGATAATCACAGAAACGTAGGTCTTGTCACTACCGACGGTTTTTTGTACCCAAATGATCTTTTAGAAGAAAAAGGACTCATGAAAAGAAAAGGGTTTCCTGAAAGTTATGATACTCAAAAATTAATTAATCTTATCGGAGATCTAAAAGCAGGAAAAAATAAAGTGGAAGTTCCAATCTACTCACATTTGAAGTATGACATTTTGCCAAATGAAGTGCAGACTATCTGTAATCCGGATATTTTAATCGTGGAAGGTGTTAATGTTCTTCAAGTTGACAAGGAAAACCAAGTATTCGTCAGTGACTTTTTTGATTTCTCACTCTATGTAGATGCAGACGTAAACGACATAGAACGATGGTATGTTGAAAGGTTCCTTTTACTTCAAAAGACCGCATTTCAAAGTCCGGAATCCTATTTTCACCGTTATATTAACTTGTCTAAGGAACAGGCCATTAAACAAGCGACTCAAATTTGGGAAGAAATTAATTTGAAAAATTTAAATGAAAATATACTGCCGACTAAAGGACGGGCAAAACTCGTCTTGAAAAAAGGATCAGAACACAAAGTTGAAAATATCTTTTTGCGAAAATAATAAAATGAATGCAAGGATTGTGTATTAGAATAATATTTTTTTGTAATAGCAATAAAGTAAGGAATTTTATTTATAAGGGACTATGCAATAAGTCTTAAAATTAGCAATATTATCAATGGTCTTACCTTATATTGGTTTAATTATCAGTAATTATTGGTATTGTTATAATATCTAATAATTGGGTGAAATTTATGATACAAGTTAAAAAGGTAGGAGTTTAACATTTTCAGGAAGGTCCTTATTTTTTAGGGAAATGGTTACAGATCCTTCTAATTTCACTTCTGATTTTGTCAATAAATGTGTATTTTCTTCGCTTTTTCCGATGTGTCAATATTATTTCACTAACAGATTTTTCCTTCGATGAGGAGAAGTTGCTGAAAAAATCTTTTAATGCGACTATCGGGGCGGTTAAGTTTAAGCTAATTTCTTCACAAAATCAATATTTTAGCAAAAAAAGTAATAGTAGAATATTTTAATCTATGAAATAATAATAATAGACTATGATATAGTTATAAGGAGACAGAAAAGGTGTGTTCCTTGTTCGTGCCTGGCTTTTTGTGACACCTAAGCAGGAGCGCCTACATCTTTTTTGAAAATATAGGGGATAAGGAAGGTTATAATGAGCAACATACAGAAACAAACAGACGTTATCTTAATTGGCGGCGGAGTCATGAGCGCGACTTTGGGATCATTACTGAAAGAGTTAGCACCGGAATGGGAAATCAAAGTATTTGAGAAGCTTGCAAACGCAGGAGAAGAAAGCTCTAACGAATGGAATAATGCGGGTACGGGTCATTCTGCACTGTGCGAGCTTAACTATACATCCGAAAAATCTGACGGATCTATAGATATAAGCAAAGCAATTAAAATTAATGAACAGTTCCAAGTTTCATTGCAGTTTTGGTCGTATCTTGTAAACTGTAAGTTGATTGATAATCCGCAAGACTTTATCATGCCATTGCCTCATATGAGTATGGTACAAGGGGATAAAAATGTAGCGTTCTTAAAGAAACGTTTTGAAGCGCTGTCAAAAAATCCTCTGTTCCAAGGTATGGAGTTTTCCGATGACCCAGCAAAACTGATGGAATGGATTCCACTTATTATGCAAGACCGTCCATCAAATGATTCTATAGCGGCAACAAAAATTGATTACGGTACAGACGTTAACTTTGGTGCTTTGACACGCATGTTGTTTGACCACTTAAAGACTAAAAACGTCGATATCAAATATAAACATAGTGTTGATAATGTTAAACGGGCTAGCGATGGCACATGGGAATTAAAAGTGCGTAATGTCGATACTGGCAGCGTAGAACGCCATAATGCTAAATTCGTCTTTATCGGAGGCGGGGGCGGAAGCTTGCATCTGCTGCAAAAATCCGGTATTCCTGAAGGGAAGCATATCGGCGGATTCCCAGTTAGCGGATACTTCATGGTATGTAATAATCCGGAAGTTGTTGCGCAGCATCATGGAAAAGTATACGGAAAAGCTAAAGTTGGTGCTCCACCAATGTCTGTTCCGCATCTTGATACACGTTTTATCGACAATAAAAAATCGTTGCTATTTGGACCATTTGCGGGCTTCTCTCCGAAGTTCTTAAAAACAGGTTCAATGTTCGATTTAATAACTTCCGTAAAACCGAATAATGTTTTAACTATGTTGGCCGCAGGCGCAAAAGAGATGCCATTGACAAAATACCTGATCCAGCAAGTTATGTTATCGAAGGAACAGCGCATGGAAGAGTTACGAGAGTTCATCCCGAACGCTAAGAGCGAGGATTGGGAATTAGTAGTAGCTGGCCAACGTGTACAAGTCATCAAGGATACTGCTGAAGGCGGCAAAGGTACACTTCAATTTGGTACGGAAGTTGTCAGTGCATCCGATGGCTCGATTGCAGCATTGCTAGGTGCTTCTCCAGGGGCTTCTACTGCTGTTCATGTTATGCTTGAGGTAATTAATAAATGCTTCCCGCAACGTATGAAAGAGTGGGAACCGAAAATTAAAGAAATGATTCCTTCTTATGGAGAGTCACTAATGGAAAATACAGAGCTTCTGCACGAAGTTCAAACTTCAACATCAGAGACGCTTGGTCTAAGCAAAAAAAAAGAGTTAGTTTATAGTTAATTTTTGGATACTGAAGCAATATTGAAATTAAAAACAACAGAACCTTTAATCTATCATTGATTGAAGGTTCTTTTTTTGTTTTAAAGCCTATTCAATTAAGAATGCTTATTTTTAGGCAAACTCGAAGAAAATTGAGATTATTGCTTGTACAATTTGGACGTTGATTGGAACGTAGGGCAGGCGGTCCGGGAGCCTCCTCGGCTTTTTGCGCCTGCGGGGTCTCCCCTAGACGCGCTTTACACCCGCTCCAATCGACTTATTTTTAACTTTTAGATATAACCCTTTTGTCTACAAACTGAGGGATGCTATTATAGCATCCCTAAAGATTTCTGCTTCTAATGTGTGCATTTGAATTTATTTGGGAAATGGTCTCTTTATCGCAAATAATGAAAAGCTGTGCATCATCAGGAATTCGTGCATCTAATTTTTGGTTTATGTTCAGATCACCACGATCCGCTACCAGTGTGGCTCCTTTGTTAAGAAGATCTATAAACGCATCACGATAGGTTAGCCATTCATCTTGTTTAGGAATCTCATACATAGTTTCCTCATATTTCGTGCTCATAAGTTCTGAATACATGTGGGTGACTCCATGAGAAAATAATGATCGTACTGCTGCGTGGGAAATCATTTCTTGCGTAGGAATAAACTCATCCACCTTTACACGCTCGAATAAACGAATATGCTTTTGATTGATCACCTCGGCTGTGACATGGATGGACGTATTTGTTTTTTCTTCAATGGCCGTTATGGCAGTGGCAACTAATAATGTCTTTCCATCGACAAGTAACGGATCCTTTGTAGCATAATTATCTTGTGTTATTTGGTCAGCAAAAATGATAACGCCTTTTGCTTTAGGCAGATTTGCACGGAGTAATGTTTCTTCATCGGTGGCATCCCCTCGTACATAAAACAGACGCTCCTCCATCATAGGAGCTTTTTCCAAGTTATCAATGATTACAATATCAATGGTTTCATCAGATTTTAAAATTTCTTGGAGTGCTGATTTTGACTTATCACTCCAACCAATCAAAATGATATGATTTTTACCTGTATATTTCATTTTTCCACCAACTTTACGTTTTTCGATAAGATATACAGATTTAATGATTTTTCCAATAAAAAGACTAACAAGCCCAATACCCGTGATGTAAAGACCAATGGTAAATGCTTTTCCAAGATCGGTGACCGGTGCATAGTCCCCAAAACCAACCGTAGCAAGCGTTGTAAGAACCCAGTAAACTGAGGTTAAATATGATTCGAACGTCTGTGGCTCAATAGAAAAAGCAACATACGCAGCAACTAATATGTATAAAATGGCAAATGGTATAAAGATTCTACCTCTTAATTTAATCAGGTAATATATTATTTTTTTTACCTTAATTCTCATCATATCCATCCTAGTTTTCAAGTCATCATCGATTAAATTTATATTTCCCCAATTAAACAATTAAATAAACGTAAGTGTAAAAAAACTATTTTTTACAAGTAGGGAGTAAGAAGCAAAAGAGAACTGTTTAAAATAACGTTCAGGGCTCTTTTTCTTATGCAAAAAAAGGGGCGGATCGTTGAGAATTCCATTGAGTTTCATCTGCCCAAGTTTAATAGACCATACAATCAGTTTAAGTTTCAAAACCAAGCATTTTGCTATTAAATTTCGCTCTAATTTAATATAGATTATAAAATGAACAATAGAAGATGAATTTTTGTAAATAAATTATAAAATAATCATCAAAAAATAAAATTATTATTAGAATTTTCAGTATACAATGAATGTTAAATAACGAGGAGGTCTATCAAAATGAAAGCGGATACAATAAATGGAATAACGACTTTATGAAGGAACAGGATTGCATACAAAAGACAGTACTTCCCATATTAATGAACGACCGGAATATAGCTGAGCACCCAGATGGCGGTGTAAGGCGGGATTGGAAAGCGGCACAAAACTGGAAGTGTTTTGCTTCGAATCCTCAATAAGAGCTGGAAGAGGGTGAAACTCTGGGGAATCCTAACAATGCACGAGGATCGGATATGGGTATTATATAATAGGGGGAATAATTATGGGATCACCAAATGTGGCGACAAATACGAAACAAGAGAAGCCGCAAATTCAATCAACTACTAATATACTGAAGTTTATAGTATATAGTTTAATAGGAAGTTTTATGTTTTTTATTCCTATTACCATAAATGGTGTTTCAAGCATACCAATTGATCATATAGTAACATGGATCAAAGTAACCTTGCCGTCAGCCGTTCCTATTTATGCTCTTATTGTCATTCTATTAGGAGCTGTTTATCCATTTATTTCAAAAAGTTGGAGCAAGGATAAGGTATCAATAGTTTTTTCCTTTTTAAAAGTAATAGGAGCTGTTGTTGCGATCTTAATATATTTCAAGATTGGGCCCGAATGGTTAATGGCCCCAAGTATGGGTCCTTTCCTTTTCGAAAAACTTGTCATACCTGTAGGGCTTGTCGTTCCTTTTGGTGCTCTATTTTTGGCGCTTCTCATTGGATACGGGCTTCTCGAATTTTTGGGTGTACTGATGCAGCCAATCATGAGGCCGATATTTAAAACGCCGGGGCGTTCAGCAGTTGATATGGTCGCCGATTTAGCAGGAAGCTACTCCATTGGTATGCTTATTACGAATCGACTATATAAAGAAGGAAAATACACGCTTAAAGAAGCCGCTATTATTGCAACTGGTTTTTCAACCGTTTCAGCAACGTTCATGATCGTTGTAGCAAAAACTCTCGGGCTTATGGACATATGGTCTCTTTTCTTTTGGGTTTCTTTAGGGATAACATACCTTGTCACTGCCATTACCGTACGTATTTGGCCATTAAATAAAATGAGTGACGATTATTATTCGGATAATGCCGATCCAGAAGAGGTTATCAAAGAAGGACTTCTCAAAAATGCCTGGTATAGTGCGATGGTTGGAGCAAACAATTCCGTAAGTCTTGGCAGAAATTTATGGGATAACTTAAAGGACGGTTTTCTTATGACAATGAGCATTCTGCCGTCCATTTTATCGGTTGGTCTCATTAGCCTTGTATTAGCGGAGTATACTCCAGTATTTAATTTACTTGGCTATCTTTTTTACCCATTTACTTGGGCATTGCAAATACCTGAACCATTTTTGGCTGCAAAAGCTTCAGCTATAGGAATTGCAGAAATGTTCCTGCCGGCGCTTCTCGTAGTAGAAGCACCTCTGGTAACTAAGTTCATTATTGCCGTGGTATCTGTATCATCCATATTGTTCTTTTCAGCGACGATCCCTTGTATCCTATCAACCGAAATCCCAATCAGCATTACGAAGTTGATTGTAATCTGGTTTGAACGGACGCTCATCACGTTAATTATTACTGCACCTATCGCAATATTGCTGCTTTAGTACAAATCAACGAATCTTAATTCGATCACAAATCGAACGGGGAGTTCGTATTAGAAGGTCAACCAGTAAAAATTACTGGTTGACCTTCTTTAATAGAATCTTTTATAGTCAGGAGGCATGGTAGGACGTACGGGTGCGTGGGGCATTTGAAGGCTTGTTGGGACGTAGTATAAATTATTTGGAGCAGCATCACCACAGAAAAGGATTTTGAGTTTATATGTTTCTAACAAAACATATTTATATCTTTCAAGAATTTCGACATTATATTGACAATAATATAGTTACTCATTAGAATTGAAAATGATTCTCAATATGGTACTGGAGGCACCAATGTTATGTCAAAAAGAAGAAAAAGCAAACAAGTGTTATTTATATCCGCAATCGTTTTAATTTTATCAACGCTTTTACTTGGATGTACAAATGAATCAAAAGAAAATTCAACTTCAAATAAAGACAGTAAAGACATGCTTACTTTGGCTTGGCCAAGGGATATAGGTGAAATGAATCCGCATGTTTATAATCCTTCTCAATTATTCGCTACATCAATGATATATGAACCTTTGGTTAGCTACCAAGATGGAGGAGAGCTGAAGCCGCATTTGGCTGAATCTTGGGAAATTTCCAAGGATGGGAAGGAATATACGTTCAACCTCCGTCAAGATGTGAAATTTTCTGACGGTACGAGCTTTAATGCTGAAATTGTGAAAAAGAACTTTGATACTATATTGAAAAATGTTGATTTACATAGTTGGTTGGGCTTTATTCCGAAAGTGGATCAAACGGAAGTAATTGACCAAAACACGTTTAAACTAACATTAAAGGAGCCATATTATCCTACTATTCAAGAGTTAGCCGTTGTTCGTCCAGTCCGTTTCTTAGGTGATGCTGGGTTCCCTAAAGATGGTGACACTTCTAAAGGTGTTACAAAACCAATCGGTACAGGCCCGTGGATTTTGGAAGAATATAAAGCAGATGAATATGCTATTTTCAAACGCAATGAAAATTATTGGGGTGAACTCCCTAAAGTAAAGAAAATCAAAGTCAAGATCATTCCTGATGCTGAAACCCGAGTTCTTGCTTTTGAAAAAGGTGACCTAGACCTTATTTATGGTGAAGGCGTTATCAGTCTAGATGCTTTCAAACAATTAGAAACAACAGGAACCTATGAGACTAGTATTTCTGATCCGGTTGCGACAAGACAACTAGTTATGAATACGAAGAAAGAACAACTTTCAGATTTACGTGTTCGTCAAGCGTTACAATATGGATTTAATAAAAAAGCAATGGTTGACGGAGTTACTTCTGGGTTGGAAGAGAAGGCAGATTTCATTTTACCGACAAACTTCCCGTATACTTCAGACATTGATGTAACAGCGATTGATTATAATGTCGAAAAAGCAAAAGCTTTATTAGATGAAGCGGGATGGAAGCTTCCAAAAGGAAAAAACGTTCGTGAGAAGGACGGAAAACCGCTTGAAATCGAGTTAATGTACGACTCTGCAGAATCGATTCAAAAAGCAATGGCCGAAACATTACAATCTGAGTGGGCGGCACTAGGTGTTAAATTAAATATCGTTGGAGTTGAGCTTACGGTACAAATTGAAAGATTTAAAGCTAATGATTTTGAATTGAATTTCTTTAGTAACTATGGCGCTCCATATGATCCACATACTTTCGTAAACATCGTTGGTTCAGAAGGATTTGGTTTTAACGAAGCCATTTCATCTTATCCGAACAGAGATAAGTTGTTAAAACAAATTGCAGATGTTCCTGGAACAACAGATGAAAAAGAACGCAAAGAACTTTACTCAACTATTTTGGAATCACTGCAAGACCAAGGAGCGATTGTGCCTATTTCTTATATTAAGAAAATAGCTGTTTACCAAAAAGATGTATCTAATTTTACATTCCCTGCTAACCGGGATGAACATCCATTCACAGGAATTAGCATCGAGAAGTAAGTTACAGGAGGGTTTTCATGGGCACTTATATCTTGAAACGAATTATGGCCATTATTCCCATCTTTCTTTTGGCCACTCTTCTAACGTTTGGAATGATTCACCTTTCACCCGTGGACCCAGCTGAGGCATATTTATCTGCAGCACATATCCAATCTACAGATGAGATATTGGCTCAGAAAAGACATGAGTTTGGCTTAGATCAACCCCTCCATGTTCAATATGTAAACTCTATTATTAAGATATGCCAATTTGATTTTGGCATATCTTATCTTTCGAATAAACCTGTTTGGGACGAGGTTACATATCGAATGCCAGCGACCATTCAGTTAGCATTAGGTAGCATCATATTAGCTATCCTGGTCAGTGTCCCTCTTGGATTTTTGGCAGGCATAAAGAAAAACAGTGTTATTGACCATTTTAGTCGCCTTCTCTCTTTTTTCGGGGCATCCATCCCCTCTTTTTGGCTTGGTTATTTATTGATTTTTTTCTTTTCTGTTAAACTCGACCTGTTCCCTGTTGAAGGAATCGGGACTTGGCAACATCTGGTTCTCCCTTCCGTTACTTTAGCTTTGCCATTAATAGCCTTGTATACTCGATTGTTACGTGCTAGCGTTCTTGAAAATTTACAGGAACCTTATATCCTTTTTGCTCGCACAAGAGGGATTCATGAAAAAGTCATTATGGGAAAACATGTATTGAGAATAGCCATATCTCCTATGATTACTGGTCTAGGGATGAATTTAGGAAAGCTGCTGACTGGAACCATTATCGTCGAAGCGGTCTTTTCCTGGCCAGGATTTGGTCGTTATTTTATCGAAGCTATTTTTAATCGGGATGTTCCGGTCATTCAATGCTATGTGCTTTTAGCAGCGGGACTATTCATTTTTAGCAACTTGATTGTTGACCTTATTCAAATGTGTATCGACCCACGCATCTCCAAAAAAGGAGGGCAACGTCAATGATAACAAGTCTTCGTATTATGATGAAAAGTCAGAAAGTGATTGTCCTTTGTTCGATAATATTGAGCTTTCTATTTATCATTACCATCTTGGCTCCTTGGATTGCACCTAATGATCCTATTGCTGTCAATTTAGCTAATAAACTACAGCCCTCTTCCTTTGAGTATCCATTGGGAACCGATCATTTAGGAAGATGTACGTTATCACGCATCTTATATGGAGCTCGCATTTCGTTAGGATTTGCCACATTAATCTTTATCTCATCTTTAGGCATCGGCTTGATTGTTGGAACCATTGCTGGTTATAAAGGTGGATGGGTGGACCAGGTGCTAATGAGACTTTGTGATGGTGTTATGGCATTTCCGAATCTTTTGCTCATCCTTGGACTTGTTGGTATTTTGGGACCTGGCCTTAAACAGGTCATCTTAGCATTGATGTTTGTGCAATGGGTGTATTATGCGAGAATTTTCCGAGGAATGGTACTTAGTCTGAAAGAACAAAACTATATAACGGCAGCTAAAATAAGCGGTTCTTCTCAATGGAAGATAATAAAGAAACATATCGTTCCAAATGTTCTTCCGCCGCTCGCTGTTATGGGTACATTAGAAATGGGTTGGGCCATCATGGATATATCGGCCATGTCGTTTCTAGGTTTAGGTGTGCAACCCCCTACACCAGAATGGGGAGCAATGATTCATGAAGGGAAATCGTATATTCGGACGAATCCAGAATTAATGCTATATCCAGGTTTGATGATTATGCTCGTTGTCGTCACCTTCAATTTATTAGGCGAAGCGCTATCAGAACGTTTTGGAGTCAAACGTCGTTAATAAAAAGGAATGAGAAGATTGGGAACAGAACGGTCGAATGTATTAAAAGTGAGCGATCTACATGTACAAGTAAAAACAAAAGATGGTGCTTCCACCCTCGTTCAGGATATTAATTTTGAACTGGAAAAAGGGAAGGTACTGGGGCTTGTTGGGGAAAGTGGGAGTGGTAAAACCGTTACGAGTATGTCCATTCTACAGCTTCTTGATCGGAGAACAACGACCATTGAAGGTAGCATTACCCTCCAAGGACGAGAATTGAATGGTTTAGACGATAAAGAAATACGTGAAATTCGCGGCAAGGATATTGCCTTTATTATGCAAAATCCGATGAATGCATTTACGCCTGTTTTTACAATTGGCAATCAATTTATCGAAACGATTAGGTCTCATACCTCATTGAATAAAAAACAAGCAAAAGAGCTTGCCATCGATGCGATGCAAAATGTAAACCTGCCAGATCCCGCGAAACTATTAAAAAGCTACCCTTTTCAATTGAGTGGAGGTATGCTTCAACGCGTGATGATTGCGATGGCTGCTTGTTTAAATCCTACCGTTATTATTGCTGATGAGCCGACAACTGCACTCGACGTTCATAACCAATTACAAGTACTTCGCCACTTGGATAAAATTCGTTCTGAATATGGAACATCCATTTTACTCATTTCTCATGATTTAGGAGTCATTTCTGAAATGGCAGATGATGTAGTCGTTATGCAACATGGCAGAATTGTAGAAACTGCAAATGTATTTGAATTATTTGATAATCCGCAGCATGAGTATACAAAGAAACTGCTAAATGCCCGCCTTATCTTAAACCATGAAGAACCTATCACCCATATGTTGTGATATATAGATTGCATTCTTTTGAGGGGTGAACAAATGAGTTTATTACAAGTAAAAGAAGTAACTCATAGCTATAATTCTCATGCGTTTTTTAAATGGAAAGAGCATTCTAAAAAAGTACTCACTGACATTTCCCTCTCTATAGACGAAGGAACATGTTTAGGACTACTTGGCACGAGTGGAGCTGGAAAAAGTACATTAGGAAAAGTGATCCTTGGCTTAGAACGTCCACAGCAAGGACAGGTTCTGTTTCAAGGGCATGATATCTATACGGCTGATAAGCTTACTCGACAAAAGATACGCCGAGATCTACAAGTCGTCTTTCAGGATTCGTATTCATCTGTCAATCCACGAATGACAGCCGAGAGTATTATAGGCGAGCCATTAGGAAACTATGAAAAACTAACCGTAGCCGAACAAAAAAGAACGGTTATTGAGTTATTGGAAAGAGTGGGCCTAAGTGAAAAGGATTTGAAAAAATACCCACACCAATTTAGCGGTGGACAATTGCAAAGAATTAATATTGCTAGAGCAATCTCTCTTAAGCCACTGCTAATCGTCTTAGACGAATCCGTAAGCAGTCTGGATATGGTTAATCAAACACTAATTTTAGAATTATTAAGTGAGTTGAAAAAAGACTTCGGCTTATCTTATCTTTTTATTACACATGATATTAAAGCGGCCTATTCAATCTCTGATACTTTGGGTGTACTGGAAAAAGGAGAAATAATCGAGCTTTACGATTCTAAGGATCAGTTTTTTTCGTCAGAACATCCTGTCATTAAACAAATGAGAGGCTCTATCCTTGCTGAGCATCCACGTTTTCGTTCTCTTCCGACGAGGACTAACTAGACCTAGTCTAGAATCTATATTTATTGATTAGAAGGCCTCGATTTCAGTTTGTTAATCGAGGCTCTTTTTTATATTTCTTCTGAAGAACATATTGGAGGGCCTAAAATCGATAATCAAGCTTCCAATGATCTTAAAGGGTTGTCTCCTAATGGGGGTTTCAAAACTGAATCTGGTAAAAAACAACTTTAAAGGCATGATCGGCTGTTTTTATAGTGAAGGATTCCATATCCTTTTTATTTTCCATCACTGAAACAATATTAGGAAAAACATCCATAAAAATTATTTGGAGAAAATAATATTTATTCTAAAAATTCATATTATAATACTTTGTTCTTATGCTATATTATAGGGAGAATTATTTATTATCACGTATAATTTAAGAATTGGAGTGATTTGAATGAAGAAACTTGGTTTACTTAGTATGTTTTTGATTCTAACTATCTTTATCTCGGCTTGTGGCACCAATGAAGAAAAAAATGCAGGTGAGGAAAAGAAACCTGAAAAGGTATATAAAGTTGGTGTGGATACGACTTATCCTCCTTTTGAATTTAAAGAGGGGAACGAATATAAAGGCATTGATATTGAATTGATCAATGCAATCGCAAAAGACCAGGATTTTAAAATCAAATTGTCTCCAATGGATTTCGGCGGAATCATCCCGGCTATGCAAGCCAATCAGCTTGATGTGGCCATTGCGGGAATGAGCATTACAGAGGAAAGAAAAAAGGTAGTGGATTTCTCAACACCGTATTTTGATGCAGGATTAACGATAGTTGTTAAAAAAGAGAATACAAGTACTAAAACTGTTAAAGATCTTAAAGGAAAAACCATAGCAGTGAAAAAAGGGACAACCGGTGCTAAATATGCACAGGATAATGCTACGAAACTAGGAATTAAAGTTGTTCAATTCAATGATAGTCCAGCGATGTTCCAGGAAGTGGCCAACGGCAACGCCGATGCCCTTATAGAAGATTACCCGGTTATCTCCTATGCGATCGCCCAAAAAGATCTTGGGTTGAAAATCGTAGGTGACCGTTTGAATGGTGACCAATATGGAATTGCTGTATTGAAAGGGCAAAACGGGGATTTATTGAAGAAAATAAATGATGGTCTTGCCAATCTTAAAAAAGACGGCACGTATGATGAAATTATAAAAACGTATCTTGGTGAATAAACAATAGATTAAAGCTCAATAAGCGCGCTTATGGCGCGCTTTCTTTTTCAAAGGGGTGAAAGAAATGGATATAATTGTTGCGGCATTGCCTATTTTATTAAAAGGACTTCAGGTGACACTTTATATCTTTGTGATTGCCATTATCCTAGGTTTTTTGATTGGTTTACTTGTCGCATTGCTGCGACTTGCCCCCATCAAAATCTTGAACTGGATTGCAAAGGTTTATGTGGACGCGATACGAGGGACACCGTTCATCGTTCAGTTATTTTTTATCTATTTTGGTGTGAATTCACTGAATTTGATTTCTTTGGACAGTACAACAGCTGGTATAATTACCGTTGCAATCAATGCAGGGGCATATTTTGCTGAAATAATAAGGGCAGGGATACAATCCATTGATAAAGGACAAACGGAAGCGGCAAGATCCATCGGGTTCACTGGAACTCAAACAATGAGATATGTCGTGCTTCCGCAAGCCTTCAGGAGGATGCTCCCTACCATTACGAACCAATCGATCATCAGCTTGAAAGACACTTCTCTATTATCGGTCATTGGTATAGCCGATTTAACCCAGCAAGGTCAGATTCAGGCTTCGGCAACCTTTGAAGCATTCAAGATTTGGCTGGCAGTTGGTGTGATCTACTTTATCATCATCTATTTGTTAACCCTAATTGCTAATTTCATAGAAAGGAGGGTACAAGTTCGATGAGCATCATTACTGTAAAAAACCTGAGAAAATCATTTGGAACTGTCGAGGTTTTAAAAGATATCAACGCAGAAGTCCAGGAAAAGGAAGTAATTTGCGTAATAGGCCCTTCTGGATCTGGAAAGAGTACCTTCCTTCGTTGCCTGAATCTCCTTGAGGAAGTTACGGGCGGTGAGGTGGTCATTAACGGACATGATATAACCGATCCTAAAAGGAAAATCAATATAAACAAAGTCCGGCAAGAAGTTGGAATGGTTTTTCAACATTTCAATCTATTTCCTCATAAAACCGTTTTGGAGAACATAACCTTGGGTCCTATTAAAATTCGTGCCACCGATAAAGCAGAAGCGAGAAGGTTAGCGCTTGAGTTATTGGATAAGGTTGGTCTAAAGGAAAAAGCAAATAGCTATCCAGGGGAACTTTCCGGCGGACAAAAACAGCGGGTCGCAATCGCAAGGGCATTGGCGATGAATCCGAAGATCATGCTATTTGATGAACCGACTTCGGCCCTTGACCCTGAAATGGTCGGCGATGTTTTGGAGGTAATGAAACAACTTGCAAAAGAAGGCATGACAATGGTCGTTGTTACGCATGAAATGGGCTTTGCCCGGGAAGTCGGGGACCGGGTGATATTCATGGATGGAGGGTATATCGTGGAAGAAAATGAGCCGAATGAATTATTCGGTAACCCTCAGCACGAAAGAACGAAAGCATTCTTGAGCAAAGTGCTTTAACTGGATGTCTATAAAAGATCATGGTTAATCATGAATGAAGTTGTGCATAAAGTGTGGACAAAGGAATGCGGGAAATGAGGGGAAACCCAAACGCATGAGCCTTTCCCTCGACTTTGTGCATAACTTTTTTGGTTTTTAGAGCAGGAATCGGTCAGGCGATGGCTTCAATTGGCAAACATCAAAAAAAGAAGAAACCTATGCATTCTACACATGCATAGGTTTCTTCTTTATTTACTTGGTACCGTAACTAATCAAGTTCGTCATGATTCGATATCCGCCTGGAACCTGTCCTTGAATTTGCCTGTATAGCACAAGGTTAGTGTAGAGGTAGGTGCCATTACCGTATTTGGACATGAGGATTCCGCCATCAAATGGTTCTTCATTTGGATCAGCCATGGAAATGAATGTCTCATACCGTTCATCCCATTCCATTGGGAAATACAATCCTCTTTCTTGGACCCAATTGCTCCAGTCATTGCTTGTTATTTTATTTGGATAGTTAAAAAGCGCTGATTCTGGTTTCGACACGTTTACCGTGGCTTTTTCATCGGTTACCCGCCAGCGAATGGAAGGATTCCCGAGGGTAAGAGGATATGGAGCAGTCTTCATGGCATCCCAACCATCACCCGGTTTATGGTATTGCACGACGAGATGACCGCCGTTTTCCACATATTCAAGTAAGCGCGCGTTATTTGCCTTTAAATCTTCCCTTGATAGATAGGCACGGATGCCTGTAACGATCGTATCATATTGACTTAAATCACCTTCAGCTAAATCAGCTGCAGTTAACTTCGTAATGTTCAGCCCTGCATTGCTTAAGTAATCTGCCACTTTATCGAATCCGCTTTCAATGTACCCCACTTTTAATGAAGCTGGCTTCAAAAGCTCGAATGCAACGGTATTGATAGCTGCTGGGTATTGGTAATAGAATGTTCCGATATGGTCATAGGAAATTTCCTGAATGGTCGAATCAAAGGTTTTCCCATTGACAGTAGCAGCTGCCTTCACCTGATATTCACCATTTTGTATTGTCTTCGGTGGTCTGAGGGTGAACTTCACTTGTTTTTCTTCTGATTTTTCTTTAAATGATACAGTGGCATTTTGGGGATGAACTCCCCAATTTTCAGGGACTTTTAAAGCGACCTTTGCCGATGCTTTTCCTTCTGTATAGTTTTTCAAGGTTACCGTCACTGGGACTTCCTCTTTTACATCTGCTGTATTTACGACGATATCTTCAGGAGATAGGGTAAGGCCAACGTCGGGAAGGACAGCGATCGTTCCATCCACTTCCTCCTTGATGGAAGTTTTTGTGCTGCCGTATTTATAAGAAATGCTGGTCGTAATGGTTGATTGATCATAGGCATGGTAATAGGCTGCATCTTCAGGGACTTCAACCAGATAGGTCATTGTCGCTGATTTATTTGGTGCCAGATTGACATCTTTAGCTTTTGTTTTGGTCTTCCATCCTTTAGGCACGTTCAATGCTGCAGAGACTTTTTTCAAGGTTTGTTTCCCGTTATTCTTCACGGTTACGGTTACGTGCGTTTTTTGACCTTTCGTCAGGATCTTTGAAGCTGCTTTAGCTTGAACTTCGAGTCCTGAGGAGACATAACTGACGTTTTGCAATTGCTCTTCTTTTAATGAGAGCTTATGAAGCAAGTCGTTCTTAATGGCAGGGCTTAGCTTTGCCTTTTTGACTTGCGCAGTAATTGAACGAACATTGGAGAGAGCATTTTGGGATATTGAAAAAACACGTTTTTCATTTGGATAAGCCGCAATAACAGCGTCCAAATTCCGTTGCAGGTATTTAAATTCACCTTTTAATTTTGAAGCTGAGCGGGGGAGTTTTTCAGCCCATTCAGTAAAATTGTAAGGTACACCTGCAAAAAGGTCCGACTGGTTTTTTGTATCAACGGCGCTTTGCTTCAAATCCAGATGAATCTGGCGGGGTGCTGCCGGGATATCAGAACCCATGCCTTGGCTTTTATGCAGATAGCGGGATTGTTCTCCAAGCTGTGGGTAAGTCATATTGTATATTGGGTCATATTCACCGATTTCAATCGAAGTGGTTGCTTGATCTGCCGAGGAAACGGGCAAATATAACTTTTTCACTTGCCATACCGATAGCCCTTGTTTCAATTGTTGCGGAAACACAGTTGGGTCGGCCGCATCCTTAAAGGCACGTTCACTTAAGATTGTCATTGTTCGATGATGTCCATGCTGGGTAGCATCATTTTGAAAGGATGGCATCAATATATCCGGCTGATACGTCCGAATAAAGCGGATAAGCCGTTCATAGGTGAGTTCTTCGCCCCATTTTTCTAATGTTTCCTCTGGTGTTTTAGAGAAGCCGAAATCATAAATGGGATCTGAGGTAGTTTCACTTAGATGATAGGCCTTAACCCCTGTGATTTTCGCAGCTTCAATCATTTCCCTCGAACGGATGATTCCAAGAGCATTGTCCAGTTCATCCCCAATTTCATTTTGTCCGCCTTCACCTCGGTTTGCAATCAGGCTGGATGTCTTCACCCCTAACCCTCTCGATAGATAAGCGAGAAAGTCACTGCGTTCATCATCTGGATGGGCACCGCTGTTCAAGAATGTCACGGTCGTCTCGAGCGGCTTGACCGCATTCCATAACTCAACGTTGGCTTCCTCAGGATTTGCAGCGCTACCTCCAAGCGGCAATAATGCAAGAACCAACAAAAGGGAAAGCAGCGATAACAGAGCTTTTTTCATTAATTTTTTAACCCCCTTCAACTTTATAAGACACCTAAAAAAATGTAGGTTAGTAATATTTTCTAACTAACCAGACGAAAAAACTTATCTAATAAATAGCATTAATGGTTATAAATGTAAATGATTCGAAGTAACTATTAAAAATTGAACATTTTAAATGTTTCGAAAAATATCTTGTGCGTTGAAAATATTTAAGTTATATTTTTACTTAATTAGTAAGATTTACTAACTAAATGATGTAAGGCCGTGATGTGATGAGTTTTAAAAGAACACCCAGTCATCAAAAATATGTCAATAAAAAAAGAATCATTCAATGCATCCAGGAATGTTCGCCCATTTCAAGAGCTGAAATCGCCGTTAAGCTTCAGCTAAGTAAACCAACTGTTTCTCTGGCTGTGGATGAACTTATAAGGGAGAAATGGGTATTTGAAAAAGGAATAGGAGAATCCTCCTCTCAAGGCGGGAGAAGGCCCATCCAGCTCTTTTTTAATGAAAAGGCTGCCTATATCATTGGGGTCGATATAGGCGGGACGAAAGTGAAAATCATTTTAAGTGATTTAAGCGGCAACATTCTTGCCGACACTAGTTTTTCAACAAACACTTATTTACATTCAGGACTTCTTAAACAAATGGCGATTGAAACGGAACGGTTAATTGCAAAGAACCAGATTGCGAAAGGCAGGATATTGGGAATGGGAGTCGGGATTCCTGGTATAACGCAAACGGCAAGCGGATTAGTAATAGAGGCACCGAGTTTAGGCTGGGTACAATATCCGTTCATAGCCGAAGCGAAGCGGTATTTTGATTTCCCGATTTTTCTGGACAATGATGTAAACGCGGCTGCATTAGGTGAACAGTGGCTGGGTAATGCACAAAATAAGCGGAATTTGCTGTTCATTGCGGTTGGCACGGGGATAGGAAGCGGTATTATCTTGAATAACCAGTTATACAGAGGGGCTTCCAGTGCAGCTGGGGAAATGGGATATATGGTAACGGACAAAGAGGATATGAAGCGTGAATTCAAGCCGATTTTCAATAGATACGGTTATTTGGAAAGTGTCGCAGGAGGAAAGTCGATAGGCAGTCATTTTACAAGGGAGGTTCTCAAGGATCCTCTTCATCTTTTATTCGAACGGGCCAAATCTTCCGAACTATCGGGGGAGGATGCCTTTTTGTCAGCAAAAAAAGGAGACACGACTGCAATGGCCGTCATAAATGAAGCCATCGAACATTTAGCTTGCGGAATTGTCAATGCGGCTAGTTTGCTAAATCCAGAAGTGATCATTTTAGGAGGTGGTGTATTAAATTCATCTGAATACATTTTACCTAGAATTCAGGAGGTCGTTGATCGATATCTTCCAAGTTTAGTAGAATTGAAAACTTCACAACTTGGAGAAAACGCAGGAGTACTAGGAGCGGTTTCCTTATTCTTAAGGGAGCATGATGGCATTTTGAATTTTCGGGATGAGGGGGAGTATTAATGAAAAATAGGAAAAAGTCGCTTGTTTCAGTAATGGCCTTATCGGCAGCACTATTGATTTCGGGATGTAACGGTACAGATACGAAAACGAATTCGGATGCTGGCGGTGCCAAGGGAAAAAAGGGTGATCTGGAAGATAAAATCGTTGTTTATTCACCGCATGGCAAAGATATTTTATCTAAATTCGAAAAGCAGTTCGAAGATGAGTATGGTATTGATGTTGAGTGGCTTGATATGGGGTCCCAGGAAATCCTTGACCGCGTTCGATCAGAGAAAAGTAATCCGCAGGCAGACGTTTGGTGGGGGGCACCTTCCACGAACTTCAATCAAGCAAAGGGTGATGGGCTGCTGGCTTCTTATAAGCCTAGCTATTCCGATAGTCTCGATGAAGGATTCCACGATCCGGAATGGTATTGGACGGGAACGAGCCAGACACCGGAAGTCATCATGTATAACAGCAAAGAACTATCAAAAGACGAGGTACCGAAAGATTGGGATGAGCTGCTTGATCCGAAGTGGAAAGATGAAATCATCATCCGCTATCCGCTAGCCTCCGGAACGATGAGGACAATTTTTTCTGCTATGATCTATCGGACGTATAAGGATACAAATGATCCAAAAGAAGGGTATGACTGGTTAAAGAAGCTCGACCAAAACACAAAGGAATATTCAGCAAACCCGGAAATGATGTATAACAAGGTAGCCAAAGGAGAGGGCTCACTTTCCGTTTGGGCAATGCCGGATGTTGTCATGCTGAAGGAAAATAAAAATTATCCGTTTGAGTTTGTCATTCCGGAAAGCGGAACACCTGTATTGACAGAAGGTATCGCCATCGTTGAAGGAGCCAAGCATCCAAAAGCGGCTGAAGCCTTTTATGAGTTCGTGAATTCACCAGAAGCCGCAAAAACATTGGCAGAAGAATTTTACAGAATTCCGACCAGAAGTGATGTGAAGGATTTACCTGAATGGATCACGGAAACGGAAATTAAAGCGATGAATATTGATTGGAATGCATTCGAGGAAAAAGGTGACGAGTGGATGAAATACTGGGACGAAAATATTAAAAGTGGAGATAAAGAAATTAAAGAATAAGGAAGTGTCGTTGGGATGGCGTCAATAAAAATAGAGAATGTCCAAAAAGCCTTCGGGAAAACGATAGCTGTTGACCATTTAAATCTGGACATCAAAGAAGGGGAGTTTTTTACCTTTCTTGGTCCAAGCGGCTGCGGTAAAACGACAACGCTTCGGATGATTGCCGGTTTTTATTATCCAACAAAAGGTGTCGTCCGATTTGGCGACAAAGATATGACGCGTGTACCTCCGGAGAAAAGAAATACAGGCATGGTTTTTCAAAACTATGCCCTCTTTCCCCACATGACTGTTTTTGAAAATGTAGCGTTTGGCTTGCGTGTGAGAAAGGTTTCTTCTGCTGACTTAAAGAGGAGAGTGCTGGATGCCCTCCAAAAGGTCAGGCTGGAGAGCTACTCGAATCGTCAAGTGAGCCAGTTAAGCGGAGGGCAGCAGCAGCGGGTGGCCCTTGCGAGAGCACTGGTCATTGAACCGGAAATATTACTGCTGGATGAACCATTAAGTAATCTGGATGCCAAGCTTCGTGATGAAATGAGAGTGGAAATCTTAAGGCTGCAGCGTGATTATAAGATTACCACCATTTATGTCACGCATGATCAAGCTGAGGCATTATCCATGAGTGATAGGATAGCTGTGTTCAATTATGGTGTTTGTCACCAGGTCGGGACACCGGCAGAAATTTATAATCGGCCGGCCAATGATTTTGTGGCGAGTTTTATAGGCGAGATTAATCTATTGCCCGTTCAAGTCGAAAAAGTCCAACAAGATAATATAGAGGTTGCCCTTAAAAATAGTGAACAACCGATTAAATTGCATGTACCAAATCAAGCTAGAGAAGGAATTTCGATCTTACAGACTGATGATGACTTTGCTGTTTCGATTCGTCCTGAAGCAATCAGATTTCTGGATGTGACCGAGGAAGGAAAGAATATCTTTAAAGGTAAAATAAATTCCGTCCAATTCTTTGGATCTGTTGTGAATGTCATGGTGGATGTTCAAGACGTGTTACTAAGGGTCGACGTATTTAACACTTATGATTTTGGATACTTTTATCAAGGAAAGGAAGTGTATGTCCAGCTTCCTGAGAAACAGCTGCGTCTTATCCCTGTCATAAGCGGTGATGCGCCATGATTAAAAATCGTGATACGAGATTGACGGTTTGGCTCCTTATACCAGTTGCATTGGTGCTCATAGCTTATGTACTCTACCCATCGTTGAGGACCTTTATAGAAAGTCTGCAAAAAGAAGGAACGATATCCCTTGGAAATTATCAGGACTTCTTCGTACAGGAATCGAAAACGAACTTAGAGGCTCTATGGAATTCTGTTTATATATCCTTATTGAGTGTATTGGTCAGTGCCTTGATTGGCATTCCGCTCGCATTCATTTTTAACCGTTACGATTTTCCCGGCAGAAGCTTCTTTTCATCAGCAGCGATTTTGCCGATTGTCCTTCCATCATTGGTAGGGGTCATGGCCTTTATGTTTTTATATGGAGAATCGGGATTGATTCCAAATGCCATCAAGGACCTGTTTGGTCTCGAGAAGGTTCCATTCAAGATTGGCGGGGTATCGGGAATCCTTATCGTGCATGCCTATACGATGTATGTTTATTTTTATATGACCGTATCCGCTGCAATCAATAAAATAGATCCGTCCCTTGAAGAAGCGGCTTATAACTTAGGTGCAAATAAATTAAAGGTTTTTTGGAAGGTTACATTTCCATTATTGACACCTGCCATCGTTGCCGCTTCTCTACTTGTTTTCATGATATCGATGGCTTCTTTCAGTGCCCCGTTTTTATTAGCTGGCGGATACAGGGTGTTGAGCCTGCAAATTTATTTTTCAAAAATCAATGGTGATATGGAAATTGCCGCTACTCAATCCGTCATTCTATCCATCGTTTCGATTTCATTTCTAGTATTCATGCGTTGGTATCAGAATAGGAAGGATTATCGCATGGCTTCGAAAGGAATTGGCGCACACAGGAGTGAAGTGAAGAACCCGTTTATGAAATGGGTGATGGTCTTAACGGGTATCATCGGCGTAATTATTTTGCTTTTACCGCACTTTACGATTCTATTGCTTTCACTAGTGCCGGATGGAACCTGGACATTTCAAACATATCCAACAGTATTTAATATGGAAAATTACCGGCTTTTGTTTGAAGACCCTAATATCTTCAAACCGTTACGAAATAGTTTACTGATGGCGGTTATTGCTACGTTGGCAAATCTGGTGTTTGGGGTCATAGCGTCCTATGTACTTGTTAAACGGAAATTCGTCGGGAAAAGCTTTGTCGATATTCTAGTCATGATTCCTTGGGCGTTGCCTGCAACGGTCATAGGGATGAACTTGATATTCGCATTCAATGAACCTAGCATTTTTTCCTTTGGTCAAATATTGGTAGGAACATTTTGGATTTTGCCGCTTGCCTATTTCATCAGGCATATTCCGCTCGTTGTCCGTTCGACTAACGCCGTTCTGGAGCAGCTGGATGACTCGATTGAAGAAGCAGCAAGAAACTTGGGGGCAAAGTGGTTTTATACCTTCAGAAAAGTCATATTCCCGATTATTATGCCTGGTGTTTTATCAGGGACATTATTGGCATTTATCGAATCTGTGGGGGAATTCCCGACCTCGGTCCTGTTGTACACAATTTCAAACAGGCCCATATCCATTGAAATCATGAATCAGCTTCGGATGTTCAATATGGGGCAGGCAGCTGCCTATGGGATGATTCAAATCACGCTGATTGTAATCGTTCTCTTTATTTCGAACAAGTTTTTTGGAATCAAAGCGGAAAAAGCTTTATAAATCGGAGGTTCAAAGATGAGCAGGCTTGAAGAATTTATCAAAAATGAAGGTAGTGCCTTTCCCGGAAAAACCTATGCTAGAGAGCTTCTGATGCCTGTTTTTAATGATCAAAGAGATTACTTATTTCATGCAATGTTCGATATTCATCGGGCACATGTCATCATGCTTTCGGAACAAAAGATCATTAAAGAAGAAGAGGCGAAAACCATGCTTGATGGGATTCGGAAAGTGGCTCAAACAGATCTCGCGCAATTGACCTATCAGCCCCAATTCGAGGACTTATTTTTCATGATGGAGGCAAAGGTCGGTGAGGAAATCGGTCATGAGCTTGCAGGAAAGATTCATATCGGCCGCAGTCGTAATGATATGGGCGTTGCGATGTACCGGCTTGTTTTGAGAGGTCATCTGCTTCAATTGATTGGCTATGCAAACCAATTGAGTGAAGCATTCTTGGTGCAGGCTGAAAAACATACAGAAACCTATATTACAGGTTACACGCATACCCAACCGGCTCAGCCGACTACAATGGGACATTACTTTTTAGCCATTTATGATGTGCTTCAAAGGGATATTGGCCGATTATGGGCAGCCTATGAAACGGTTAACCAATCCCCTTTGGGCGCGGCCGCATTAACGACCACCGGTTTTCCAATCAGCCGGAACCGTACTGCTGAACTGCTTGGATTTGATTCGGTGATTGAGAATTCCTATGACTCGATTGGCGGGGCGGATTATTTATTGGAAACCGCAACTGCCATCATGACGTGCATGGTCAATACCGGAAGATGGATTCAAGATTTCCTGCAGCATGTGACAAGGGAGTTTGGAACCTTTCATGTGGCGGACCCTTATGTTCAAGTGAGCAGCATCATGCCGCAAAAAAGAAATCCAGTCTCCATTGAACATTCCCGTTCGATTGCAAGCAGTGCTTATGGTGATGCACTTGCTGCAATGAATATGATCCACAATACACCATTTGGTGATATCGTCGATACGGAAGATGATTTACAGCCGCATTTATATCGGGCTTTTTCGAATGCAGGACGTGTCATGAAACTAATGTATGCCGTCATGTCGACTTTGAAAGTAAATGAAGAACACACAAAGAAAATGGCCGCAAAATCCTGTATAACGGTTACTGAATTAGCGGATACCCTATCAAGAGATTACGACATATCCTTTAGAAAAGCCCACTCCATAGCAAGTACAATTGCAAAACGGTCAATTAGTGAAGGGAAAGAGCTATATGATTGGGACACACAAGAAATCAACAAGATCATCAATGAATTCGTTTCAGTGAACATAGCAGAAGATGAATGGAAAAAAATAATCTCCCCCGAGTATTTTGTGGAAATTAGAAGCATTCAAGGCGGGCCCTCCCCTAAAGAGGTTACGAGAATGATTGTAAATAGAAAACAAAAACTGGAACAAGATTTGCAGGAATACAAGGAAATGGTCAAAGCATTGAATGATGGCAGGAAGGCTTTAGTGGATTATTAAAGGTACGGGGCATAAAGGAAATGAGTCTTAACGCGCATGAAACTCCCGAGTAAAAGCGTGAAATTCGAGTATTTGGCTCGTAAGCATTAGCATTTTACTGAGAAAGCTTCATATTTCATGATATATAGTCATTCTTTATTAGGGTGGCTATTTATTTTGGATTTTTATTGCAACTGAGATATCCCCATTGACAATAAATGTAGATTATTCCCAATAAAAATGCTATTATTTGTAAAATATATAATATGAGGCGGAATGTAAATGTCAAATAGATCTCAGTTCGGTGTTATCCTGATTTTAATAGCTTTCGTAATATCGATTACCTTTTGCTTTAATCCGGAAGCCTTATTAAGAGGTGGATATGACTTAGCTATTGATGGCCTGGTAGTATCCAGAACCTTGATGATTATTTTTTCATTGTATTTATTAGTTAAAATAGGGGATTTGTTTATAAACAGAAAAGATTAATAGTCTAAAATGAGACTTCCTATAATCAATCTTGAGAAAAAGGACATTATGCTTTGGATGTCGATAATAAGGAAGGCTCAGTCTTTTGACTGAGCCTTCCGATGTTTATTATCCAAAATAACCTTCATATATCGTTAACAGATTTAGGTTCCAACTGAACCGCGTGCTTTCTGAAAGCAAGACTTACCGTCATCATCACAATGAAATTGACTGCCAATGCGATGATTCCCACATTCAAATCTTTCGCTGCTTGTGGCAAGGATGGAAACAAGGTCCCTATTGTCGATTGACTGAGTGTAATGCAGATTACGATGGCCAATCCGGTAATGATGCCGGCGATTGCGCCAAATTTATTGATCGGATTGTTCCTTTTCAGACTAAAGAGAAGGGACGGGAAAAGCTGTGTGATGAGACTGTATCCCATAAGAATTAATGCCGACATCGTTTCGCCGCCGTTTAAGGTGAAGTAGACGGCTATAAGGGCAATGACTGGAACAAGGAACTTTGCCAATCGTACAACATGGCGATCGGATACTGCAGGTGCAAATTCCTTATAGACGTTTTTCGCGAGCAGTGTAGCGACGCTCATCAAAAGCATGGATCCCGGCACCAATGCGGTCAACAATCCAGCTCCGCCGATTATGCCTATAAACCATGGATCAAAGGTCTCGATCGAAAGGCGCAGCAATGAGAGGTCTGCATCTGCCCCAACGAGTCCGGGCACTTTCAATATAGCTGTAAACCCAACGAAAAAGACGAATAACAGCATGAGTGTATATAATGGGCTGATAATGGCATTTTTTCGAAATACCTTGCCGCTGCGTGCTGAATAAACAGCGCTGAAAACCTGGGGCCACATATAGAAACCGAATACGAGCAATATTACCGTGGAGATGAACCATGATACGCTAAGTCCCTGATCTGGGAACTTTAGAAAACCAGGCTTGGCCGCATCAATCGCTTCAAACATCGGCTGAAATCCGCCAAAGTAATGAATCGGCAGATAAATCCCCAAAAATCCTATTATGGCGACCATCATGATATCTTTAATGACCGCTGTCCAAACTGATCCGTGTATACCGGAGATCATCACATAAATGGTAAGGCTGATCGCCCCCATCCAAACTGCCTCAGACATAGAGATGGCACCATAAGATGCTTCTGAGACAATGATCCCCAATCCTTTCAGCTGCACGACGATCACTGGAATCATCGACACCACACCGACAAGCGCAGCCAAAATTCCTAAACCGGGACTCTTATATTTGCTTACAAAGAAATCGGATTGAGACATCAGTTTATTTTCCTTGGCATATCTCCAAATTTCCGGCAGGAGCCAATAGGATAATACGTAAGACAAAGTAATGTAAATTAGAACATATAGAGCGGGTGCGCCCTTGCCATAAGCCCAGCCGCTGCCGCCAAGGAAGGAGAAGGTCGTATAGATTTCCCCGGCCATCAGCAGAAAGACGAATATCGCACCAAAACCGCGTCCGCCCACCGTCCATTGTTCCAAGTCCATATCTTTTCCTTTTGAAGAGCGTATGCCTAAAAATATCGATAGAAGTAAAAATGCTAAAATGATTAAGAGAGCAATATTCATTCCTGGTCACCTTCCCGATTCCTGGGATCCAGCTTATACATGATGCCGAGTATGGCAGAGGTAAGGACCACCCACATAGCCATCCAGAACATATTGAAAGGCATCCCTAATACATATGGTTCTATTTTATTAACAAAAGGCAGAAATCCTAGTATGCCTATAAAAGGAACTAGAGTAAGAATATATATAATCTTCATTAAACAACCCCCTCTGTTTTAAATAAAGTGAAACGCCCACCAATGGTGGTTTATTCTTTAATGCCACTGATGGATGGGTGAACCAAACCGGGATGAAAAATTCATACATGACGGAAAAGGTCCGATAATATATATTAGCTTACACTATTTTGATATAAAATTTAATGCAGTTGCCTGATATATTTGAGCAACTGTGCGCAGACAGCCGAACCCTGATATGTTCATAAGACAGATAAAGCCTTGAATTCATATTGAGTTCAAGGCTTTTTTCCTTTAGCTATCTTTTTTTCCGATAGTTATATAGTATCACCAAGAGGATGAACCAGATTGGGGTCAAGAGCAGTGATAGTCGTGTAGCTTCAGCGAATAGCATAACAATAAGGATGAACAGGAATAATCCTAAAATGACGTAATTGACAAAAGGTGTAAAAGGAGCCTTGAAAGTCGATTCGGCTCTTAGGTCAGGCCTTGTTTTCGAATATTTGATATGGGAGATCAAGATAATGCTCCATACCCATATGAAACAGATGGCACTGATGGTCGTCACGACAGTAAATGCCTGTTCCGGTATCAGCTTGCTTAATAATGCCCCTATTGATACAACGATTGTGGATGTTAATAAGGCATTGCCCGGAACAGCCTGTTTATTTAATTTTTCCAGTTTAGCAGGGGCTTCGCCATTCCTGCTTAACGTATAAAGTATTCGGCTCGTTGAAAATAAACCGCTGTTGCATGCAGAAGCAGCGGAAGTCAAAACGACGAAGTTGATGATCCCTGCAGCGACAGGAATGCCGATTAACGCAAAGACCTCTACAAATGGGCTGCTCGTGGCATCCAGTTGTGTCCATGGGTTGACGCAGAGAATGACGAATAGTGCACCAACATAGAAAAGTAAAATCCGGACAGGGATTTTATTGATGGCAGATGGAATGTTCTTTCTCGGGTTTGCCGTTTCTGCTGCGGAAACCCCGACCAATTCGACACCGACAAATGAGAAGACGACCAGTTGTAAAGATAACAGGAATCCGGAAATGCCATTGGGGAACATGCCCCCATGATTCCATAGGTTCGTTAGGGAAACCGTTCCGGTATTGGTATTGAAGCCGATGATCAAAAGGATGATTCCCACGATGATCAAGGCGATGATCGTGATTACTTTAATGATGGCAAACCAGAATTCCAATTCACCAAATAATTTAACGGTCAATAGGTTCAATCCTAAAAGAATGACCAGGCATATTAGAGCCGGAATCCATTGAGGGATATCGAACCAATATTGTATATAGACGCCGACAGCTATGATATCGGCCATTGCGGTCATGATCCAACAGAACCAATATGTCCAACCTGTCACGAAGCCTGCCCATGGACCGACATATTCGGTTGCAAATTCAGTGAATGATGCATACCCTGCATTGGATAAGAGCAATTCACCTAGTGCCCTCATCACAAAAAACAAGGCAATCCCTATTATCAGATAGGAAAATAAAATAGAAGGACCTGCCAATTGTATGGCTTTTCCGGAACCTAAAAATAATCCGGTGCCAATGGTTCCTCCTATTGCAATCAGTTGTACATGTCTATTTTTTAAATCTCTTTTTAATTCTTGTTTAGCCAATTCCTACGCCCCCGTTTTTTTATAGTCTTAGTAGTGAATGAGTTTACCTGCATGGTCTTGGAGAGAGGGACGTGATTTTTTCGTCCAGC
The DNA here is from genome assembly GCF_047238085.1 of Peribacillus phoenicis. Taxonomy (NCBI): domain Bacteria; kingdom Bacillati; phylum Bacillota; class Bacilli; order Caryophanales; family Bacillaceae; genus Peribacillus; species Peribacillus phoenicis. The sequence continues at coordinate 272,753 of NZ_JBDFMF010000001.1, forward strand.
TTGCCTTTCCCATTGGTTTTAAAGCTGTTGTTTTTAGTCCAACCACAAAATGGACAATAAAAAAAAGAGATTGGATAATACCAATCTCTTAAAGGGTTCAGAATAACAATTTTATCATTCGTTACTCTTCTGTCCTTTTGCCTGAGATTGTGAATCCTTCGGCGCTGCATCTTGTACAGTCTCTCCAGAAGCTGCTCCTGCTATAGTGTCATCCATAGCATTCATCGCTTGCTTGTATGCGGTTGTGAATAAATGTCGTCAGTGATAATCTACCACTGCTGAATCATTCATTATGCTTATAAAATAATATTGGAATTCTATCATCTATTTTTCGGTAGGTCAACAAGTTTTTTTGAAGTGAAAAAGGCAATATCTGCAGTTTTATAGTGATCTTAATTTTTATTAAGGTACTTGAAAAATTTATTTTTTGGATGATCACTATTATGAAATATTGATCATCATTTTTTTGAAATGATATTTTTAGATTAGGGAAATTGCCAAGATATATTTGGCAACTGTTTATTTCAAAAATACAATTGTATTTTTACAGAATATTTACTATTATAAGATAAGAAAACATAATTGAAGTGTTATTGATATTTTTTCTTCGATAGAGCATTTCTAATCGCAATAATTAATAGAGAGTCGTTCGTGGTAAGGATAGAAAAGCATTACCGATATTGCATCTGGGGGAGTTAAACATGTCGAACAAGGAATTAAAGAGAGGGCTGGAAGCACGTCACATTCAAATGATAGCTTTGGGCGGAACCATCGGTGTCGGGTTATTCATGGGATCGGCGAGCACGATCAAATGGACCGGGCCCTCTGTAATGCTTGCTTATGCCATCGCAGGTATTTTTATATTTTTCATCATGCGTTCCATGGGTGAGATGCTATATTTAGAACCGACTACAGGTTCATTTGCAACCTTTGCGAGCAGCTATATACATCCTTTGGCAGGTTATATGACTGCTTGGAGCAATTGGTTTCAATGGGTAATCGTCGGAATGTCCGAAATCATCGCGGTTGGGTTGTATATGCAATATTGGTTCCCGGAGTTACCGGCCTGGATACCAGGTGTGGTCGCCATGATCATCTTGGGGGCGGCCAACCTCATTTCCGTCAAATCCTTCGGGGAATTTGAATTCTGGTTTGCGCTTATAAAAATCATAACGATTGTATTGATGATCGTTGCCGGCGTTGGCCTTATCTTCTTTGGAATAGGGAATGGCGGGGATGCGATTGGATTATCGAATCTTTGGGAAAATGGCGGCTTCTTTACGGGAGGCTGGACAGGATTCTTCTTTGCGCTTTCCCTTGTCGTGGCATCCTATCAAGGCGTTGAGCTTATCGGCATCACAGCCGGAGAAGCGAAAGATCCAACGAAGACCGTAACAAAAGCGATCCAGTCGATCATATGGCGCATTTTAATTTTCTATATTGGCGCCATATTCGTCATCGTGACAGTCTTCCCTTGGGATCAACTGGATGACTTAGGAAGCCCATTCGTTTCAACCTTTGCAAAAATAGGTATCACAGCAGCAGCAGGAATCATCAATTTTGTCGTAATCACTGCGGCAATGTCTGGATGCAACAGTGGTATTTTCAGTGCAGGGCGTATGCTTTACACACTTGCATTGAATGGCCAAGCTCCGAAAATCTTTGCTAAAGTATCTAAAAATGGAGTGCCGGCATATTGCACGATCGCTGTACTTTTAGGATTGGGCATCGGGGTTATCCTGAATTACCTTGCACCGCCGCAATTATTCCTTTATGTGTACAGTGCGAGTGTATTGCCTGGGATGATTCCATGGTTTGTCTTACTTATCAGTGAGCTTAAATTCAGAAAAGTAAATGCCGCTGAAATGGAGAAGCATCCGTTCAAGATGCCGTTGGCCCCTTTCAGTAACTATTCGACAATAGCCTTTTTACTGATGGTGCTGGTCGGTATGTGGATCAATCCTAGTACAAGGATTTCCTTGGTTGTCGGAATCGTTTTCCTAGGTTTGGTCGTGGCAAGTTATTACATCCTGAAAATGGATAAACGAACACCATTGGATGTTAAATCCGATGATGAAATTTCGGGATAAGCAACTCTATTGGAAAGCCCTTCTCTTAATTCGAGAAGGGCTTTTTTGTCTTTGGTGATCAATTGTTGGAATTCACGAGTAAATCAGCGGAATTCACGAGTAAACCAGCGAAATTCACGAGTAAACCAGCGAAATTCACGAGTAAAACGGCAAAACTCACGAGTAAACAAGTGAAACTCACGAGTAAAACGGCGAAACTCATGAGTAAACCAGCGAAACTCGAGTAAATCAATGGAATTCACGAGTAAATCGTCGAAACTCACGAGTAAAGCTACGAAACTAGAGTAAACCAGCGAAATTCATGAGTAAAGCTAATTAGACCCCGTAACAAGGGATGCCAGCGGTGGGTCGCTTATGGAATGTGTCTTCCTGACAGATTTTTTCATAGGATGTAACATCATCTTACCCGAGGAAGGGGTTATATTTTGGAAAGAACAAAGCTTACCGGGCGGGTCGTTACACCTAATGATGCTGAGTATGAGCATGCCAGGATAAATAATAACTTAAGTTTTTCTAAATTCCCAAAGGTCATTGTGTTTTGTCAAAATTCCAATGATGTGTTGAATTCATTGAAGTGGGCCCGGGAAAATCATACACCTTTCCGGGTTAGGAGCGGCAGGCATAGTTATGAGAATTTTTCATTAGTGAATGGCGGTCTAATCATTGATATAAGTGAAATGTACAATATCAAGGTCAACCGTGAAAAAATGATTGCAAAAATCGAAGCAGGAGCTGATTTAGGTCAAGTATATAATATGCTATGGAAGTATGGCACGACGATTCCGGCTGGGACCGAAAGCGGTGTTGGTCTTGTAGGCCTTACGCTTGGCGGTGGAATAGGTATGTTATCGAGACGCTTTGGACTTACTTGTGACAATTTGCTTGAAATAGAAATGGTAAGGGCGTGCGGAAAGAGAAGCGCCAAACTCATTAAAGCAAATAGGAAAATTAATAGTGATTTATTTTGGGCATGCTGCGGGGGAGGAGGGGGAAACTTTGGCATAGTCACTTCTCTTACCTTCAGGGTACACCCCGTATCAAGGGTATCGATTTTCTCCGTCACATGGGGATGGGAAGATTTTGAAGCGGTGTTTGAAGCCTGGCAGGATTGGGCCCCTCAAGTTGAAGAGTGTTTAACTTCAGAAATCGAATTCAAGTCAAAGGAAGTAAACCAAATTATCGCTCAAGGTGAATTTGTTGGGCCATCATATAGGTTGCAGCAGCTTCTAAAGCCTTTGACGAGAGCAGGTTCTCCAGCAAATATCATGATAAAGGAAGTTCCGTACATTGATGCTGTGCAATTCTTTAATGATCCAAGTGGAAATCGACCGGCCCATCGCAAGCGGTCGGGGTCTTTCATAGAAAAACCTTTTCAACGGCAAGCAATCTTGACGATGAAGCATTTTTTGGAAAACGTTCCAAATGAAAATGCAGCCATTTGGCACCAATCCTTAGGAGGGGCCGCTGGCCGTGTGGCCCCAAATGAAACGGCTTTTTATTATCGGGATGCCATCATCGCCCAGGAGTATCTGGCTACATGGACGAATCCAGAAGAAGAGCGGCAAAACATCCATTGGATTAAAGAACTTAAATGCGCTTTGTCACCATATACTACAGGTGACTACGTGAATTGGCCGGATATCCTCATCGAAGATTGGCCAACTGCGTACTATGGAGAAAATTTTAAGCGGCTTCGGGAAGTGAAAACGAGATATGATCCGTACAATACGTTTAAATTCCCTCAAAGTATACCGCCTTTAAAGAAGTGGGTCTGAAAAAGCTTGGATGCACCAAAAACATTCGTTATTAAAAGGCCTATTCCTCAATTGGGATAGGCCAGTTTTATTTTCATTTTCCCAAAATCATTCCGCTTGCTGAGCTTGTACTGCACTGTAAACCTGATTTACGGAAGACTGGGCTTGCGCGATTTCTTGAGCAGCTTGTTTAATGGCTTCTTGTGCCAAGGTTGGATCAGAGGAAGATTTTTCAATTGCTTGTGAAAGTAAGGTTTGTGTTAGGGTAACGTTTGCTTTTGCTTGGTTTAATTGATTGATATCAATTTGTTGTTGAGGCATGTAGCTTCTCTCCTTATGTCATTATTGGAATTACTCCATTAGGATGACCTTTCTTTTCTTTTTTATAAGGAGAAAAATATATGATGCAGACAGGATGGGTAAATTGGAAAAAATATGAAACGAGCAAAAAAGTCCATTTAAATACGATGCAAAATTTATGGACAATCCAAATTCGTGTAAAAGGTACACCCTTAAGATTGAAAAACGGGCAGAAAAAGAAAGGAATCATTAGGGTTATTTACTTTAGAATCCTTAAATTTTATCTGCATAAATAGTATTACGTTCCTTGAATACCATGTAATGTCTGTGATCTTCCTTCACGAAGTCCCTACAAAGTATAGAAGGAACCGGATGAGCTCTGCTCTTCCGGTTCCTTGTGTATCAGTTAGCTGCTGGAATCAATCCTTTATGAATGGAGACTTCCTTAATGGCACGGTAGACGGTTTCGACCATGAAATCGAGTTCCTTTTCTGACATGGATAGGATCGGCATCATCGTGATGACTGGACCAAGTTCCCGAATGATCAGGCCATTTTCCCGTGCTGTATGGATGATTCCGGAAACGACATTCTCTTGGAGGGTGAACGTTTCTTTTGTTTGGCGGTCTTTGACGATTTCCACTCCAATCATGAAGCCGCGCTGCCGGATATCACCGACTATCGGGAGTTCGTATAGCGCTTGCAGTCTTTGTGATAGATATTTAGATTTTTTCTGGATGTCTTTAATTAAATTGCGGCTTTCCATCAGCTCGATATTCTTCAGTGCCAGTGCACAGGCAAGCTGATTTCCTGTATAGGTGTGACCGTGATAGAAGGTTTTATGTTCTTCCCGTTCCCCCAGGAAGGATTGAAAGATCTGCTCGTTCATGATAGTGGCGGCGAGTGGCATATATCCCCCAGTGATCCCTTTGCCCATACACATGATATCGGGTACGACATTTTCCTGTTCGCAGGCAAACATTGTACCGGTTCGACCGAATCCTACAGCCACTTCGTCACAAATTAAGAGGATATTGTACTTTTTGCATAATTGCTCGACCTCTTTCAAAAAGCCATGGGGATGGGTTATGATGCCTGCTGCTCCCTGCACAAGCGGCTCGATGATCAATCCTGCAATTTCCTCTGATTGTTTCTGCAGTAACTTCTCCAGTTCCTTCAAGCAATGGTTTTTCACGGCTTCATGATCTCCATACTCAGTCATGTGATAGGCATATGGTGAAGGGGCGGAAATCCGTTGAAATAAGAGGGGCTTAAAGATTCTATGGTATAGATCCATTCCGCCCACACTCACAGCTCCGACAGTATCGCCGTGATATGCCTCGTCAAGTGAGACAAATTTGTTTTTATTCTGATGCTTGACGGGATCGATATTCTGCCAATATTGATAAGCAACTTTAAGTGCGATTTCCACAGCGGCTGATCCCGTGTCGGAGTAGAAGACTTTCGATAAAGAACCAGGAGTAATCTCGGCTAGTTTTTTTGCCAGTAAGATCGATGGTACATTCGCAGATCCCAGCAGTGTGGAGTGTGCGACTTTATTCACTTGTTCAATTAGGGCGCCGTTTAATTCCGGCTCGTTATGTCCGTGCACGTTCACCCATAATGAAGCATAGCCGTCGAGGTAGCGTTTACCCTCCACATCAATCAGGTAGCTGCCTTCGCCGCGTTCGATGATCAGCGGTTTGCTTTCCCGATACGTTTTCATTTGTGTGAACGGATGCCATACATATTCCTTATCCCATTGTTCTAAATCCTGACTGTTCATGCCTTGAACACCTCTTTCAGTTGTTGGGTATAATCTTGATCACTAAGTAAATCAAGGATGCAGATTCTCAAGTCTTTTCTAACATCGGCCAGTGTTGGGATGCAGGCGAGGCCATTCAGCCCAGTCAGCTTTTCAATGGTTTCGATATTGTCTTGATGAATCCGATCTTCCGGCCGGTAATGATTATACAAAATGGTTTTCACGTTTATATCGTGGACTTGGGCATAAGAATGGGTCGTCACGACATCATGAATCGCCCCTAAACCGCTTGTGGATACGAAGAGGACAGGCATGCCGCAATCCTTTATGAAATCCGCCGTCATATAGAAACCTTCCGTTCGTTCAATAAGCGGCACAGCCAATCCGCCAGCTCCCTCGACTAATACGATGTCATACATTTCCTCAAGTTCATGAACCCTTTCCACGACTTTCTTCTCATCGATAAGACTGCCGGTTAATTTAATCGCCAAATGTGGGGAGGTTTCCGGTTTCAGTGTGTAAAACCCTGATTCCTTTACACCGAGTTCCTGTTCAAACCAAGATATATCCGGGTATGTATGATTTTCCTCATTGATTCCAGTTTGAAATGGCTTGAATATCGTGACGCTTTTTCCCAATGTTTGAAGAGACAGATAGAGTGCACTCGTGACGATGGTCTTTCCAATATCCGTGCCAGTTCCGGTTATAAAGTAGGCTTGGCCCATGGATGATTCAACTCCTTTACGTTTATATATTTTGCAATGCGCGGACGTACTTGTTGAATGATGACAGCACATAGAATGCATAGCATTAAATCACCGGGTACAGGTAACAAGAAGCCGTAAAGAATCGTTTGGCTGATGGAAAGCGGTGTTTCCACAATCCACTTCATCGCACCATACAGCCAGATGCAGCCGAAAAGGTAAACTGTCAGCAAAGAGGCGGCATTAGCAAAGAATATGGAACGAATCGTGGAGAGGGAAAACCGGTTGATAAGCCATCCATTTACATAGGCTCCCAGTATATATCCGAGCAAATAGCCGAAAGTAGGTTTGAATATATAGCCGAATCCCCCGCCTTCAGCAAACACGGGCACCCCGATAAGTCCGATCAAGACGTAGCATAACTGACTGAGCATCCCAAGCCGGGGCCCCAATAATGCGCCTGCCAAATAGACTGCCAGAATTTGCAGTGTGAATGGTATGTAAGGGATAGGTATCTTAATAAAGGCGCCAATGGCAGTTAACGCGGTAAAAAGGGCCACATAGGAAATCGTCCTTGCTTTCAAGTTTTTAACCTCCTTTTTCAAAAGTGCTGGCAAAATGCCCACTATTAGTTTGCCTGATTCTTATTTTATATGTCAACTAATTTATTATTTAGTTAACATATAAAAGTCCAGCTTTATCGGGATTTAAAGGACAGACTAGGAAAATATTGAAAAAAGACCATTGAATAATATTTTGTTAGTATGTTATTATTCTATCGATATGTTAACTTAAAATATTATAGGTTAACAAATTTATTTACATTGCAGGCAGTATTGATACTGCTAAATGTTAAGTGCTCCCCAATGTGGTTGATGGTGCACATGCGACCACTTGGTTGGAAGGGAAAGTGGATTGGAGATGGAGACACTCGCGGTTGGAGCGTCAGGTGGATATATTGCAGACAACTGGTCTTTATTTACCAGACCGGGTTATGCTCCTTTTCTAGGAATTGCATAGTCAAGGAATCCATAAACCAGCGATTCGGCACACAATAAAGAAAAGAGGGATAGTTTTGGAAACATTGGTAATGGATTGGAAGATGTTAGCGGAGAACGTTATCAAAGGATATAAAGTGACGGAGGAAGAGGCATTATCCATCGTACAAGCCCCAGACGAAGAGGTTTTGGAAATTTTGAATGCAGCCTACTTGATACGCAAGCATCATTATGGGAACAAAGTTAAATTGAATATGATCATCAATACGAAATCAGGATTATGTCCCGAAGATTGCGGCTACTGCTCGCAGTCGATCGTGTCGGAAGCCCCGATCGATAAATATGCTTGGCTGACGAAAGAAAAGATTGTCGAGGGAGCGCAGGAATCAATTCGTCGCAAAGCGGGTACTTATTGCATCGTTGCGTCTGGCCGTCGTCCGACCAACAGAGAAATAGATCATGTCATTGAAGCGGTAAAAGAAATCCGCGAAACGACGGATCTTAAAATCTGCTGCTGTTTAGGTTTCCTGAATGAGGAACATGCGGGCAAGCTAGCGGAAGCAGGCGTTCATCGCTACAACCACAATTTGAATACATCACAGGAAAACTACAGTAAAATTACATCGACGCATACATATGAAGACCGGGTAGATACAGTCGAAGCTGTGAAAGATGCCGGAATGTCCCCATGTTCTGGTGCCATTTTCGGTATGGGGGAATCTGAGGCGGAAGCGGTGGAAATCGCCCTATCCTTACGCAGCCTTGATGCAGATTCCATTCCTTGTAATTTTCTCAATGCAATTGACGGAACGCCGCTTGAGGGAACTTCCGAGTTGACCCCCACTAAATGCCTGAAATTGATATCGATGATGAGGTTCGTTAATCCGAGTAAAGAAATCCGTCTGGCCGGCGGTCGTGAGGTCAATCTCCGTTCCATGCAGCCCATGGCACTTTATGCAGCCAATTCCATCTTCGTCGGCGATTATTTAACGACAGCTGGTCAAGAACCCACAGCGGATTGGGGAATCATCGAAGACCTGGGATTCGAAATTGAAGAGTGTGCCCTTTGATAAAGAAGATAATGGAAAACAATATGAATTTTTAAAAAACACCCTTAGGGTGTTTTTTTTCAGTTTGTCGAAAAAAGTGCATGGAGGGTTGAAAAAAGTGCGTTTTAGGTCGAATAAAGAGTATGGAAGGTCAACATCATGTTTTTTTACAGTAACCCTTATTGGATTGAAGAAATTGGCGACACTCCTGCCGAATAACTGGCTAGCCAAGACCCCACAGCCGCTTGCGGTGAGGAGGCTTGGCAGACAGTCGGCGGAAAGGGAGCGGATTTCTGAAATCAACTCAAACGGTTTTAAAAGAAAAAAACTTCAGGCAAACTCGATTTTTCTTGGAATTTGTCTAAAAACAAGACTAAAGTACCCTTCATGTTTTTTTACAGTAATCCATATTGGATTGAAGAAATTGGCGACACTCCTGCCGAATAACTGGCTAGCCAAGACCCCGCAGCCGCTTGCGGTGAGGAGGCTTGGCAGACAGTCGGCGGAAAGGGAGCGGATTTCTGAAATCAACTCAAACGGTTTTAAAAGAAAAAAACTGCAGGCAAACTCGATTCTTCTTGGAATTTGTCTAAAAACAAGACTAGAGTACCCTTCATGTTTTTTTACAGTAACCCTTATTGGATTGAAGAAATTGGCGACACTCCTGCCGAATAACTGGCTAGTCAAGACCCCACAGCCGCTTGCGGTGAGGAGGCTTGGCAGACAGTCGGCGGAAAGGGAGCGGATTTCTGAAATCAACTTAAACGGTTTTTTTTAAAAAAACTGCAGGCAAACTCGATTTTTCTTGGAATTTGTCTAAAAACAAGACTAAAGGACCCTTCATGTTTTTTTACAGTAATCCATATTGGATTGAAGAAATTGGCGACACTCCTGCCGAATAACTGGCTAGCTAAGACCCCGCAGCCGCTTGCGGTGAGGAGGCTTGGCAGACAGTCGGCGGAAAGGGAGTGGATTTCTGAAATCAACTCAAACGGTTTTTTTAAAAAAACCTGCAGGCAAACCGCTCTAATTCAAATATGTCTTCTGGGTGTTTTATTAATTTGCTGTAATAGAACTAATGTCCTTCAACCTTTACAAAAATAAAAAAATGATAGATAAGTGAAAATAATGAAAAAAAAATGCTAAATTGTAAGAAGAGGTTTTATAATGAATTACCTGAATACAATAAAATTTGCTGCATTGTGGTAAATGAATATGATATAGGGAAAGAATCAGTATTGGTAATATCAATAATGAGAGGATAGTTTTGTGTGATGCATATATGGCTGATTAGTTTTATTATTTTATTATTGCTATTAATATTTTATACTATTATCCCAACGGTGCTTATTCGTGTATGCAGTCTGGGAATAACCAAAAAAATCAATTCGAATAATGGGATAGCGCTAACTTTCGATGATGGCCCAAACCCTGAATATACAATAAAATTGCTTGATCTTTTAAAAGAGTATGAGATAAAGGCCACATTTTTTGTTGTTGGCAGTAAAGTGAAAAGTAATCCTGAGATTATTAAAAGAATGCATGAAGAGGGACATACTATAGGGATCCACCATTATCATCATGTTTCAAGCTGGGTCCTATCACCCATCCATCTACGGAAACAGTTGGAAATGACTGAAAAGGCGATAAATGAAGTTACGAATGTAAAGGTTGTTTTTTATAGACCGCCATGGGGCCATTTCAATATGTTCACCCCACTTTTCAGTAAGAAATATAGAGTGGTGATGTGGTCAGGCATCTTCGGGGATTGGAAAGTTGAAAATTGCAAAAATACTTTGCTTGATCAACTGCGAAGCACTTCGACAGAAGGTTCCATCCTGTTGCTTCATGACTGTGGTGAAACATGGGGAGCGGATAAAGAAGCACCAGGCTATATGATTGAAATGTTGAAAATTTACCTACAGGAAAGTAAGGAAAAAGGAATACACTTTATTACTTTAAAAGACTTATAACTAATTCTGGGGGTATTATGAATATAGATACGCTTTTACATTTTATTGATTCATATGGATACCTGATCATTTTTCTTTTTTTATTCTTCGGCATTGTGGGAGTGCCTGCTCCAGAAGAATCACTTCTATTTCTGATTGGGGTATTGGTAGCACAAGGTAAGCTCTCACTGGGTTTGGCCATGCTGTGTGCAATTCTCGGCGCCTTTATCGGAATGCTTGCAGCTTATGCATGCGGAAAATATGTAGGGTATCCATTTATAAATAAATTTGGAAGATTCATTGGGATTACGACTGAACGCTGGGAGAAAGCGAAGAAAAACTATACGGATAATGCACAAAAAACCTTAGTATTAGGATTTTATATTCCGGGAATAAGACAAATTAGTCCATATTTCGCAGGAATCTCATCTATACCCTTTCGGAAATACTTCCTATTTTCCCTAATAGGCACTATACTTTGGACCGTCCCTTTTATAGTGGCTGGTTATTATGTCGGGGATGCTTTTAATGTTAATCCCAAATATGTTCCATATTTAGGGCTTGTATTTTTAGTTATTTTTGTACTATATGTTACTATCAAATACATTAAAAAGAGAAAACAAATGTCCAAAAGTTGAGTCTGCTCCTTTTTATAAAAGTTGGAAATTTATTGTAAGAGGAAGATATCAGAACTATATATTTTGTATTTTCAGAATGATTTCTTAGGAGATGACACATATATGAAGAAGATTTTGTTTTTACCTCTCTTTCGAATGCAGTCGGGACATCATCAAGTTGCAGAGGCATTGATGGATATGTTAAAAAAGCATTCAAAAGGGATTACTTATAAAAAAATCGATCTAATCAGTTATACCAATACCTCTCTAGAAAAATTCATCGCAAATAGTTATCTGACATGGATCCGTTATGCGCCGGAAACCTATAATCTTGCCTATAAGAATCTGTTTTATGTTCACTCGCCAAAGGAAAGTGTATGTAAATGGTATCAGCAATTATTCATGAATAAGATGGAACGATTGATAGCAGAAGAAAAGCCTGATTTAATTGTGTGTACACACGGTTTCCCTTCATATCTTTTGAGTCAGTTAAAGATGAAAGGGAAGTGCAGCACACCGGTAATAAACGTGTACACGGACTTTTTTATTAATAATGTGTGGGGAAGCGAAGGGATAGATGCCCATTTTCTTCCTAGTCAAGAAGTGAAAGAAAAGCTGATGAGTAAGCGTCAAATACCAAAACAAACGATGATGGTCACTGGCATTCCTGTGCACGAGGAAATCACAAAAAATGCCCGTGTCCAAAGAAACACAGCACGGCCAAAAGTTTTGATATCCGGAGGAAATAGCGGTCTGGGAGGGATTTTGAACTTAGGTGATGAGTTAAAGAATTCAACCGACTTTGATTATTTAGTTCTTTGCGGAAATAACAACAAGCTTTATGAAGAAATCGATACATGGAACTTACCTCATATCAAACCATTGCCTTATATCTCATCAAGGTCTGAAATGAATAAGCTTTATGAAGAAGTTGACGCAATCGTTACGAAACCGGGCGGTGTCACGATCAGTGAATCATTACGAAAAAGGCTTCCGATTTTTGTTCATTCCAGGCTTCCGGGGCAGGAGGAAATTAATCTGCAGTATCTAAAACAACAAGGCCTTGTATTTAAACTTAATCAGAAAACGCCTTTTGAAAAACAATTGCTGAGTATATTGAAGGATCAGAAAAAAATGAAAAAATGGAACACATCCATAGAGTCTTATCATAAGGAAATAGAGTTGGAGAAACCTGAGGGAATAGTGGAGGTCATGAAATTGATCCTTAATCTTAATCAAAATGGTACACCTTCCTATCTAGCCCGACAGCCCAAACTTCTTTATAGCTGAGATGCATGGTGTTCTCACTGGTGAACCTAAATGAAAGAATGAATACGGAAGGCTGCTGAATTAGCAGCCATCCTAAAATGAAAGGTCGGAAGAAGAGTGACTTTGAAAAAAACATACCTTATGATTTTTTCGATTATGCTGCTTGCGGCAGCGGTCGCAGGGTGTTCGAGTGATGAAACGGAAAAAACGGAAATTAAGGCGCAAGCCGGAGGTAAAGTGGAATTGACGGTTTCCGCAGCTGTAAGTTTGCAAGATGCCTTAAATGATATAAAGAAGTCTTTTGAAAAAGAGAATGCAAATGTGGAAGTTCATTATAACTTTGGAGCCTCTGGAGCTCTTCAGCAGCAGATATCCCAAGGCGCACCTGTTGACCTGTTTTTCTCAGCTGCAGAAGATAAATTTGATAAATTAGTAGAGGAAGATCTTATTGAAGAGAAAAACGGAATTGATATAGTCGGCAATGACCTGGTGCTGGTGGTGCCAAAGGATTCCAAAAAGGAAATCGGATCGCTGGAAGACCTCACGAAGGCAGCTAAAATTTCGATTGGCACTCCAGAGTCTGTACCGGCAGGGCAATATGCGAAACAAACTTTAGAAAACATGAACCTCTTTAAAGAGCTTGAAGATCGATTGGTATATGCAAAGGATGTCCGGCAAGTGCTTACATATGTCGAAACGGGAAACGTGGACGCAGGCCTCGTCTATAAAACGGATGCGCTCAACTCATCGAAAGTTGAAATCATTGCAGCAGCCGAGGCAGATTTACACGATCCGATCATATATCCCGTCGGAATGATCAATGACCTGAATCATGCTAAGGAAGCCAAGCTATTCTATGACTATCTCCAAACGGAAGACTCCATGAAAATTTTTGAAAAATACGGATTTAAAAATTTGAAATAACCACCAATCTGGTGGTCTTTTTTTATACATCTACAGTAATATTAGGTATATTTTCCTTTATATTGAAACCTTATCTCACTTTTATACGTAAGAATAAGAACATGCATGTATTCATCTTTCAACATAAGTGGATAATTCGACCTAAAGCAAGAATAATTCGACCCACACACAAATAATTCGACCCACAAGCGAATAATTCGGCCGCTTGAGTAAAAAGAACCTTGTGACAAAGGAAGGACAGCAAATTACTGTCCTTTGGCTTGACTGTGAATGGTTCCATTCTTTTTGAAAACTGTGTAAAACAGCTTAATCGGCAGGTATCCTATAATCCCACCTAGAGTATTCAGGATCATATCATCGGTATCATAACTTCCTAATTCAAATAAAAGCTGAATAACCTCATAGGTGAAGCTAATACAGAATGTTGCAATCAAGATCGATCTGGGTAGGCAAACCTTGTTGATAATAATGGAAGCATGAAGCCAAATGGTACAAAACCGATGATATTCCCCACTATATTTTCGATCCGGATGGATGTATTTACATCCGCTAAGAAGAGGTAATGGAAAATGGTTTTAAAAGGGATGAAGTTATGGGAACCCCAATAGCGGTCATTGAAGGAAAAACTAATATGATCATTCATTTCGGTTATCGAGAAGGTCTTAAATAAAATGAGCTTTGTAAGGATTAATAGATAAAGAACCATAAATAACGATAATACAATTTTCACAAAAATTTTCATGATACAACACCAATATTAAAGTAGGAAATATTTATCATTTTATTATAAATGGTATATGATGAGTTTAATGTAATATTTTACAAGTTTTTAGGGCAAGGAGGGGTAAAAGTGGAGGAAGCAATAATTGATTTTCTCATTGCAGTCATGTTAATTATTGGTTTCACATACGGCCTCATTAGGCAATTTAGACATTGTGTCAGTATCAGGAACGGAAATAAGTCGGAGTATGTACATTACAAGAGGGTATTGATTGGAAACTACCTGATTTGCCTATCCTATTCGGGTTTTCTTTTTTCTTATATTTTGAATTCATTACTATCATCTCATATTATACCGGCTTCATTTATTACTAGTGATAATACTAGTTTTTGCTGTTTTGGTTTTCTTGCCATTCTATTAATCGCTAAATTTGGGATTATTCCAAAGGAAAATGAACAAGTTGAATTACAAGAATACATAGTTGAGAAAGAGGAAATATGAAAAAAATTTCGCTTACCTTATTAATCGTATGTATATCGATCACCTTTCTATTGAATTTTGCCATGCCTGAATTTGCTGGCAAAATGAAAGACAATATAAGTTCCATGAATATCCTGTATTCATACAGTGTCACAAAATCATTCTCGGAACAAGTCCAAGAAACGATCGAAATGGCATCCGTGCCTTCAGGGAAAACTGAGACCAGGAGCGCCGATTTCCGAAGTGATGTTAAGCTTGAGGGAACTCCGCTGAATATTAGAAGTGTAGTGAAAGAGAGCTTGAATAAGCCACAGGCGTATAAAACTAAAGAGAAATTAACCGGTCCTGAAAAAGGGTTTTCATACCGGAAATATTATCTTACCAAAAATTATGATAAAGGAAGATATACAGTCATCCGAACGAATAAAATAACCGGAAAAGAAAAGGTGTATGTCGGAACTTATTATGAGCCGAGTACGCAAGACCCGATCGTCAAATGGTCACGTGATGAGAAATGATGGCTGATAATATCTTCTACATGAAAAGTTGAGTGAATATATGGAAAAAATAGTGAAGATCGAGGGTTATAACCCTGATTGGGTTTATGAATTTCAACAGGAAAAAGCGAGGATAATGGGGGTTTTAAAGAACTATTCCCTTTGTGTTGAGCATATTGGAAGTACTTCCGTCATAGGGTTGGGGGCAAAGCCGATTTTGGACATAATGGCTGGCGTACAGCATTTAGATGAAGCTGACACGTTCATTGAACCATTGAAATCGATTGGGTATGAATTTGTCCTGCATAAGGAGTTTCCCGAAAGGCGTTTTTTTAGAAAAGGCCAATGGAGAGCGGGGACACATCATTTGCATATCTATAGATTCGGAAGTGAACAATGGAAGAATCAACTTTCATTCAGGGACTATCTAAGAAGCCATCCTGACGTACGGAAACAATATCAGGAATTAAAATTATCCTTAGCTCAAAAGCATCCTGGGGATATAGTGGAGTACACGAAAGCGAAAGCTCCATTTATATTAAATGTCATGAAGAAAGCGAAATGTCTAAAGGAACGTACATGAAAGGGATGCTTATATGAGAAAGGTCGAGGTCGTACCATATAAGAAAGAATGGTCCAAGCTATTCCATGATGAATGCCATAAATTAAGGGATATTTTCGGGCCTGAAATGATGAATTTATATCATATTGGCAGTACGGCCATCCCGGCCATCCATGCCAAGCCAGTAATAGATATTTTGGCAGTGGTTAAAGATCTGGAATGTGTCGCTGATTTTAATAAAGAGATGGAAGAGATAGGGTATGATGCCATGGGCGAGAACGGAATCGCCGGACGACGTTTTTTTCGTAAAGGCGGGGATGAGAGGACGCACCATATTCACATGTTTCAAAAAGGACATGAGGAAATAGCCAGACACATCGCTTTTCGGGATTATTTGCTATCACACCGTGATGAAGCACAAAAATATAGTAGGCTGAAGCAGCGCTTGGCAGCGGAATTCCCAGATGATATTAAAGGATATGTTAACGGGAAAAATGATTTTATCAAAAAGGTTGATGAAAAAGCGAAACATTGGGCGAAGCGTGGTGATCATCATGTTAATGAAGTGGATTAAATGCCAAGTGAATGAGGAAAACAAGCGTTCATTTTCAAAAGCACAAGAGGGATGGGGAGAATTGCGCAAGTGTGCTGGTTTCATGGGTCAAATCGGAGGGTGGAATAGATATGAACCCTTTGAAGCAGGCGTTCTCTCCGTTTGGAAAGATCTCCATGCCTATCAAAGTTTCATGCAGCATCCGCATGGTGAAATATTCGCCAAGAGTGACCAGGGAAGTACTTATACAAATATTTCTGTCGATATATTCGAGAGTATATTCAATATAGGAACAACAGACATTACAGCTTTTTTTTGCAAGGGGAAATTACTGCGAGTGGCTGACTGTTTTGTTGAAGAGGATAAACATGCCCGTTTTGAGCAGGTGCTAAAAGAAGCAGGGAGCAAGGGCATGCTGTCTGGCGCATTCGGTAGTAAAAGGCAAAACGGCAGATACCTTGTCGCCTCAATATGGGACAGTAAACATTTACATCAAAGGTATGCGGATAAGGAATTGCCTGCCCTGATAAACGAATCGGGAGTGAACGTTTCAACCCATCGCATTACAGGAAGTTTAATTGAATTGCATCCAAAGTGGGTGGTCATTTAGAATCGAACATTATCAATCTATCAATTGGAGCTATGGCGTCTTTGATTGGAATGTTAAGGACATATCAGAGCTTTAAATATATTCTACAGAAGGTGATTACAAATGAAACTAGATTATGATTCACAGTACATCAGGGGCATCTACCTGAATAGAGATCGAATATCTTCATATGATCATTTCCCTCTTGATCTGCCAGTTATCAGGCATCTTCAAGAAGTTGCTTTTCATCCCAGTGTTACCTATGTTATCGGGGAAAATGGAATGGGGAAGTCCACCTTGCTTGAAGGTATTGCGATTGCGTATGGCTTCAATCCGGAAGGAGGAACGTTGAATTTCAATTTTTCCAATTATGATTCACATTCCAATTTGGACGAATACCTCCGTTTGAAAAAAGGTGTGTACAAACCGACGGATAATTTTTTCTTTAGGGCGGAAACCTTTTATAATTTAGCTACGAATATAGAGGAATTGGACAGGGAGGCATCGTTTGGGTCGAAAATCATTGATTCCTTCGGTGGAAAATCACTTCACCAGCAATCTCATGGTGAATCGTTTTTTTCTGCTTTTGTAGAACGATTTCAAGGCAATGGATTGTATATCCTCGATGAGCCTGAAGCCGCTTTGTCGCCATTGAGACAAATATCGATGCTGGCCAGGATAAATGAGCTTGCCAAACAAGGTTCCCAATTCATCATTTCCACCCATTCCCCGATCATCATGGCCTACCCTGATGCTAAAATCCTCCAAATTTCAGATGAGGGAATGAGTGAGGTGACTTTAGAGGAGTCCAATCACTATTTGTTAATGAAACAGTTTTTTGAAGATAAAGATCGTCTGCTTCATCATCTATTTCAATGAGATTTTAGCATCTCCATTAAAAGCAACTAATGAAAACCCCGACTGCACCGCACATTCGGGGTTTTCATTTTTCTGGAATTCATTGTTGACAGCTAAGGTGTATTACGGGTATAGTACATCTATAAGGTGTATGAACCACTTAGTACATACACGCATATCAGACTTTTTTAAATAAATAGGGGGTGGTTTTAATGAACGTAAATACCCGGGAACCGGTATATCTGCAAGTCGTTAGGCATTTTAAAGAACAAATAGCCATAGGAAAATTCGTAGCTGGACAGGAAATTCCCTCGCGAAGGGAACTGGCGGCTTCACTCAATATAAATCCCAATACCGCTCAAAAAGCGTATAAAGAAATGGAGGAACAGGGCTTGATTCATACTGAACGAAATTTCCCAAGTCAAATCACGACGAATGAAACGATTTTACAGGCTGTAAGGCAGGAATTGATTCTGGCAGCCGTTGATTCGTTTGTCGATGCGATTCGTCCGATAAATGTACCAATTGATGAACTGCTTCGTGTGGTTAAAGAAAAATACTCGGAAGAAATAAGGGAGGAGGAAGAAAAATGATAGAAGTAAAACAGATTTCCAAGAAATACGGCCGGAAAAAGATCTTGGATAATGTTTCATTTACAGCTAATAAAGGGCAAGTCACGTGTCTGATCGGAATAAATGGTGTCGGTAAAACGACTACACTCAAAGCGATTATGGGATTGACGCCATATAAAGGTGAAATTCTGATCGATGATCAAAAAATGACAAAGGACAGTTATGAAAAAATCACCTTCATTCCGGACGCACCGACCATGCTTCCGCAAATGACCGTTAAACAGGCAATGGTTTTCATGTCGGATTTCTATACCTCCTGGAATCCGGAAAGAGCTAACCAACTAATGGGGTTTTTCAAGCTTAAAGAGGAGAATCGCATTTCGGAATTGTCAAAAGGGAATACAGCTAAGCTCAACCTGATGCTTGGTTTGTCCCTTGACGTGGATTATGTACTGATGGACGAACCATTTTCAGGCATCGATATTTTTAGCCGCGAGCAAATCGCCGATGTCTTTGCGAGCCACCTTATTGAAGATAGAGGAGTCATCATCACGACCCATGAAATCGGTGATATTGAACATATAATCGATAAGGTCATTTTATTGGATAACGGTACAGTGCTTAAAGAGTTCAATACCGAAGAAATGCGTGAAGAGGAAGGAAAATCGGTAGTCGATGTAATGAGAGAGGTGTATCAATCATGATGCGATATATAAAACTAGTGAACTTTGAAATCAACCGTTTCAGTAAAATCTATCTTAGCTTATTGTTGATAACCTTGGTTTCGCAATTTGCTGGAGTG
The DNA here is from genome assembly GCF_047238085.1 of Peribacillus phoenicis. NCBI lineage: Bacteria > Bacillati > Bacillota > Bacilli > Caryophanales > Bacillaceae > Peribacillus > Peribacillus phoenicis. The sequence goes on from NZ_JBDFMF010000001.1 coordinate 291,808, forward strand.
ATCATTGTAACGAAGAGTCTTCTTAATGATGCCAGGAAGATCATGTCGGATGAAAGACTATCCGAAGCTGCCTATATTGCGACTTATAATGGCATTGATTTTACCCGAATCGCCAATACCCTCTGGTTTCAAGGACCAATCGCGTTGAGTGCAGTTGCCCTGATTTTTTACATTTTCCTTATTTGGTACCGTGATTGGTTTGGAAAGAATACGTTCATTTATCGCCTATTGATGTTACCGACATCCAGATTATCGATCTACCTTTCCAAAGCCACGGCCATCTTCCTGATGGTGTTAGGATTGATTGCTTTCCAGATCATCATATTACCAATGGAAAATGCCCTATTTAATTCAAACGTACCGGAAGCGTTCTTGAACATGGAAATGTCTTTTTCAACTATCACGAAAACCAGTCCGATTTTGCCATTGGTCATCCCAAGCACGTTCACGGAATTCCTGCTTTCCTATGGCATCGGTCTTATGATCATGTCGATATTATTCACGGCGATCATGTTTGAAAGGAGTTTCCGCATAAAAGGAATCATTTTGGGCTTGATCTATTGCGGAATTGCTGCAGCGTTATTTTTAGCTCCCGTTTTCGTAATGGGGCTTGGTAATATCTATTTTTACCCAAATGAATTACTTGGTCTACAGCTCGCATTCGGAATCATCGTGACAGGACTATCGATTTGGCTTGGTTCTTGGTTATTGAAAAATCGTGTTACCGTATAACAACTATTAAAGGAGAGTGAACAAGGTGAAACGTTATTTATGCAGCATCATTATTGGAATGGTTGTCATCTTAAGCATCGGGACCTATTATGTCAAAGTAGCTTCCTCTGCCTCCAGCCTTCCAAAGTATACGTTCAAGACACTGGAAGGCAGTGATAAAGAGCTTGATCCGGTAATCATAAATGCTTCGCTTGATAATGGTCCTTATTATGAATCATTAACATTTGAATCCAATACAACAACATATGATATTGAAAAGTCTTACTTGGAGAGCTTTTCTGGAAGACAAGATTATCGAATTGAAAGATTAATAAAAGAACATCGTTCGTTTATGCGTGGCAAGGATTCCATCAGTTCTTTATATGAAGACGATGATTTTCTGGCTTACGCTTGGGTGAATAGCGAAATTAAGAATAACGGGAAAACGGAAGAATCGGAATTTGATATCGGTTTACTGGAGAAGAAGGACGAAGAGGAAACTTCATTCCAAATTGAACTTCCGAATCAAGAGAGAATCATGAATGCTGATGTCAGGGATGTGCAGTTGGTCCATTCAAAACTACAGGTTTTAACGATGAATGATGTGAAATCAAACAATGAGAAACAAACGAAAGAGGTTCATCTGTATACGATCGATTTAGCCAATAAAAAAGTTTTGAGCGATAAAACCCTTGTATCTGAAACCTTTACTTACCCTAATCAAGTTGATTTTGAGATGACGACGGATGTTGCTCCCATCCAGCCAAACAACATGGTTTTAATTTCGTTAATTAAAGGGGTAAATCATGAGGACGGTTCCTATAAGGAAAAGCCAAGCAAACTGATATCATATAATTATGAAACGGAAAAAATAGAAACGGTTAAATTGCCCAAAAATGAATCGCTTAGCCTGGGCATGGCAAGATCAGGATATACGGACGGAAAAACACTTTACCTAATTGATAAGAAATCCGATAATTATCGCATTAAAACGTTTGACCTAAGCAGTCGAACGTTAACGAATGACAAGGAACTGGATGTAGCTGTTAATAAAGAGGAACAATACTTCGCTGCAATTAAGAACGGGCGTGTGTACTTTCTGATAGGCAACGGAGTGGATCAAGTGGGCTCATTAACATACAAGCCTGCCCAACTTCTAATTGCTGATTTAAAGACTGGAAAGACTTTATATAAAGGTGAAACGGTCATGCAAGCAACAAATAAAAAGAACGGCAAAAAATCTGGCTTTATTATCGAAGAATTGGAAGTAAAATAAGGATCACTATAACTAGAAGCTGTTTCAAAAAGTATAAACTTTTTTGGCAGCTTCTTTTGGTGTAGGTTGAATTATCGGTTGCTAAGGTCGAATTATTTCTATGTAGGTCGAATTATCGGTTGCTAAGGTCGAATAATTACATTGTAGGTCGAATTATCGGTCGTTAAGGCCGAATTATTTGCATGAAAGCTGAATTATCCCCATCGACGGAAGAATTTCAGTAGGCAAGAGGGTTCTATCTAAATTAAAACATAGTTGATTGGAGCGGGTGTGCGAGACTCCTGCTTAGAAAAGCGAGTCCAGGGCGGACCGCCCGCGGAAATCGAGTGCCTGGATCGGAAATCAACGCTAAATTGTACTAGCAAAAAAAAACTGCAGGCAAACTTGATGAAAATCGAGTTTTCCTACAGTTTGGGGATATCCGCCAATGGGATATCCCTTTTTATTTAAATGGAAGCCAAGTTCGTTCTGGCTGTACGTTCCTTCTTGCCGTGCAAGAAGTAGTAAAGGACGGAGGTTGCGATGACCAAAACGCCCAAGATTACATAAAGTGTGCTGTAACCTGTTACCGGAATGATGAATCCCAGAATATAAGGGCCAAAGCCAAGTCCTGCATCAAGCATGATAAAGAAGGTGGACGTTGCCATCCCCATCCGGTGAGGCGGTGTCAGTTTAACGGCAATCGCCTGCGAGCTTGATTGCATATTACCGAATCCAAGGCCAATAAGGAAACCTGCTGCCAGTAAAGTGAAACTATTGGTTGTTAAACTTAGAAGGAGTAAGCCGATTCCGAAAATCATGAAAGCCGGATACATAATGAAGTTTGATCCTTTCCGGTCCATCAATGGTCCTGAGAAAGGACGTGATAACAATACGGCTACTGCGTAAACTACAAAGAAGAAGCTTGCCGTATTGACCAGATCGATTTCAATGGCATAGAAACTGATGAAAGAAAGGACACTGGAATAACAGAATGCCAATAACAGGGTGATGATTGAGATGGGCAGTGCCTTAGGTTCGATGAAATTGGAAAGCTTGAATCCTTTGCTTTCCATAACTTTGGCCGTCACTAACAATGCCGGGACATACAAGAAGAATGCGGTAATCAGGCTGATTACCCCTAAAGCCAGGCAGAAACTGAAAATGACTTGGAAGCTTGTATGTTGAGCCATATACAGACCGATAAAAGGACCGATTGCCGTCGCAAGTGTTGCGCTCATGCTGTAATAGCCGATGCCTTCTCCCTTTCGTGTTGGCGGGATGATCTGGGCGACGATCGTTCCTGTCGCAGTACTCGCCATCCCCATCGCCATCCCGTGGATCAGGCGGTTAACAAGCAGGAAGCCGATTCCAAGGTCCACAAAATATAGAAGAGTTGTCAAAGTGAAAAAGATCAAACCTATGAATAATGTTTTCTTACGGCCGATTGAATCAATGAAACGGCCAATGAACAGACGTCCGATCAACGTCCCGATAATAAAAATACCAGATATGAGTCCGGCTTCACTTGTAGAAGCATCCAATTCATTAACAGCATAGATGGCAAGTGTCACCATCAGTAAATAAAAGATTAATGTTATGAAAAAATTGATGGACGAAACGATGACAAAGTCCTTCGTCCACAGTCTGGTTCTGGATTGGTCCATGTTTATTATCTCCTTACTTTATAATGTTATTTCTTATTTCGCCCATGATGCGTATGGCTGCGAGTTGTTCCTCTTCAGTGATCCCTTTCAAGATCTCCTGTTCGTATTGATCGATTGTCACACGGACTTCACTGTAGATTTTTTTGCCAAGCTCCGTAAGCCGCATTCTTTTCTCGCGTCTATCTTTGCTTGGCACATGCTCGACATACCCCAGCTCTTCCAAGCGGGCAATGGTCCTCGTAATCGTTGGTTTTTCCACACTTTGATAATTGGCAAGCTCTACAAGCGTCGCCGAACCATAATTGATTAAGTAATACAAAATGGACCACTGCGCCCTGTGTAAATCATGCTTGTTCAGCTGGATATTAAGATTATTTTCAAACGGCCGGTACAGCAATAATAATTGCTGAAAGAACTTTTGGTAAGTCTCTATCAGAATCACCCCTTATATCAATATATAGTTACCGTGAGTAATTGTTACCCTGAGTAACTATAATAACAAAACAAATCCATTCTGTCTACTCGGATTTGTAGTATCTTTAGAGAGGACTTTCAATCAGGATTAACGGCTATCACCTTTTGGAAAGCCGTAAGTCGGCTTTTGAAAATCATTTTTCACTTTGGCTTTTGAGACAATTGACAAATCATCGTTAACATCAAGCTGAACAATAAAACGACAAAAAATGAGTCTGAAAGCGTTAACAAATGACATGTTTTTACTGATACACTAAGAACAAGCAAGGGGGAATAATACATGTATTTAGACGAAAGGAGCAATTTAATATTTAAAGAGGTTTTGAGTAATCCGGATATTTCAAATGTAAAGTTAGAAAATAAATATGCTTTGTCCCGAAGACAAGTCAGCTATAGTTTTAATAAAATCAACAACTGGTTAGAAGATAATAATTATCCAACCATTATACGGACAAATAGCGGAAAATTCATCATCAGTCCAATCCTAATTGATTTATTTGCTGAGAAAGTAGGCGAGTCTGCTTCGGCAAATTATATTCTATCTGAAAAAGAAAGAGCTCAACTGATTCTGCTGTTGTTACTGAGTAGCGAGGAAGAACTATCCTTAGCACATTTCTCTATTGAACTGGAAGTAAGCAAGAACACAGTACTTCGAGATATAAAGTACACTCAAATACTGGTCAGGACTTATCAGTTAGAGATTGTTTACTCCAGAATGTACGGTTACGACATAATAGGAAGTGAGTGGAATAAAAGAAAACTATTAGTGAAAGTTCTACAGGTTATAATGGGATTTTATAAGGGTGAACAGTATATTCAGCGGGTGATTCTAATCTCCAGCGAAGAGATCGAAAAGATAAAAATGCAAATGGAAGATGTTGAAAAACAGTTACACCTTCAATTTATCGATGAGAAAATGAAGCTTCTTCCCTATATCATTGCAATTCTATTAAAAAGGATTAAAAAAGGAAAATTAATTACTGATTCCTACCATATTGATTATGAAGAATTATCCGATACCAAGGAGTACGAAGCAGCGGAAATCTTAATCCAAGGTGTTGGAAAAATTCCGAAAGTGGAACGTTTATTCATTACTCTGCAGCTTCTTACGTCAAATGTATTATCAACCCAGTTTTTAACGGATAAAGAAATACCTCAATTAACAAGATCTCTTAGGGACAGCTTAGATCTTTTCGAAAAAAAAGCATGTATCACGCTAAAAGGAAAAGAAGAATTATTGAATAAGCTGGTGCTGCACATGAAGCCAGCATATTACAGAATTAAATATCATTTAACGACCGATTATACTTTGATCGAAAAGGTTAGCGAAGAATTTGAGGCCATTCATTATATTGTGAAAGATGCGATTAAACCATTTGAACAATATATCGGCTGTGAAATACCCGAAAGTGAAATAATGTTTATCACTATTTTTATAGGCGGTCATTTAATCAACAGCGGTGAACGAATTCAAGCCAAGAAAAAAGCTGTTGTTGTCTGTCCAAATGGTGTGTCCATCTCACACTTGATGGAACACACGTTACGGGATTTATTTCCTGAGTTCTACTTTTACCAAGCTTTATCCATTCGTGAATTTGAAAAACTGGAATTTGAATACGATCTTGTGTTTTCACCTGTACCGCTGCAAACAGATAAACATTTGTTTATCATTGACCAATTTATTTCGGACTTTGAAAAGTTACAATTGCGTCAACGTGTAATGAAGGGGATATTCGGCCTCGATTCTTCAGTTATAAATATTGAACAGCTTATCAATGTTATCGAAAAGCATGCAAAGGTAGAAGAGAAACAATTACTCGAAAAAGCCCTGCAAAATTACTTTTCATTTCAAGCAACAAATGAAATTTCGCAGAAATCAGATTATGTTCTATCCGATTTTATCACTCCAGAAACCATTGTTTTACAAGAAAGAGTAGAGGATTGGAAGGAAGCGATTGCACTGGCAGCTGGGCCCCTTCTGCAAAAAGGCGCAGTTACTAAATCTTATGTAGAGGTGATACAAAAACAATATCCAAAGATGTCACCTCATATCGTACTGCGATTAAATATCGCGATCCCTCATGCAAGTCCTGAGGATGGAGTCAATAGAGTTGGCATGAGCTTATTGAGGATAAGAGAGGGTCTTGAATTTGATGATAAACATAAAGTACACCTTGTCGTAGTTATTGCGGCATTGGATAAGAAAAAGCATCTTAATGCGTTGTTACAATTAATGAAACTAGCCGACAAAACTGAGGTCATAAATGAAATGGCTCAAATGGATCATCTAAGCGATATTTATAAAGTAATTCAAGACTATTCGGTATAAAAAAATCGGATTGGAGGATAGAACATGCCATTGGAGCAATTTGTTAGAGATGATTTAATTAAACTTCATATTGAATGTGAAAACCAAGATCAGCTTTTTGATGTGATGTATCAAGAAGCATTCAAACTAGGGTATGTTAGTGACTCTTTTCTAGGTAAGATCAAAGAAAGGGAAGCTTCCTTCCCAACGGGGCTAAATATGGACCATTACAACGTAGCCATACCTCATACGGATCCAGAATGTGTTTTCGAACAATTTATTGGTGTCGTCACACTTGAAAAACCTGTACGATTTCGTTTGATGGATGACAATACAAAAGAAGTTGATGTATATGTCGTATTAATGCTGGGGCTTAATCAACCGCACAGTCAGCTGAAGGTATTGCAACAGTTAATGGAAGTGATTCAAGATGAACGTAATTATAAGCAAATTTCACAGGCACAAACAAACGAAGAGATTCATTCTGTTTTTAAAAAAATTAATTTGAATGCAAAGGGAGAGTAATGATATGAAAAAGTATACAGTTCTAGTAGCGTGTGGTGCAGGGATTGCGACTTCAACGGTGGTATGTGACCGAGTGGAAAATTTATTGAAGGATAATCATGTAAATGCTGAGGTTGTGCAATGCAAAATATCTGAAGTATCTTCCCGTCAAGAAAGTGCGGATTTGATCGTTTCTACTACTATTTTACCAACAACATATAACATTCCAGCAGAAATTGCGACTGCATACATTACTGGAATTGGGATGGATAAATTAGATCAGAGAATCTTAGGTCATTTAAAAAGCTAAACCGCACATAATTTTTAATCCTAAAAAGAAAAGGAAAGCAGGGGGGTTAATTATGGATAAGCTTTTATCAGTGGTTCAGGAAGTATTGAATTTAGGGCCTACGGTGATCCTGCCAATTGCGATTTTAATTATTGGAATGATGTTTGGAACGGGATTTAAGAAAGCGTTTAAATCTGGTATCATCATCGGAATTGGATTTGTGGGGATCAATCTGGTTATTAATTTGCTCATTACAAACCTAGGTCCGGCCGCCCAACAAATGGTAGAACGTTTTGGTTCTTAACTTAACAGTGATTGATACAGGATGGCCGTCTGCTGCAGCCCTTTCATTTGCTTCCCCAGTGGCAGCTATACTGATTCCCATTTGTTTTTTTCTCAATATTGCGCTTATTTTATTGAAATTAACTAAAACACTGAATATTGACATTTGGAATTACTGGCATTTTATTGCTGCGGGGGCGACAGGGTATGTTGTAACGGGTAGCTGGTGGTTTGCCATTTTATGTACCATTCTTTATCAGTTGGCCGTTCTGTTCGTAGCAGACAAAACAGCACCGATGGTTCAAAAATTCTACGGGCTGGAAGGGATTTCGTTGCCAACTGGCTCTACGGCAGCATTTGCACCAATTGGTATTTTGGTAGGGATGTTTATCTCTAAAATTCCCGTAATCCGAAACCTGCATGCAGACCCGGATTCTATCCAAAAACGTTTTGGCATTTTTGGAGAACCGATGATGATGGGATTAATTCTTGGCTGTGTAATTGGTTTACTGGCCGGTTATGGACCAGGTGATATTTTTCAAACGGGTATCTCTTTAGGAGCGGTTATGCTACTGCTTCCGCGAATGGTGAAAATCTTGATGGAAGGACTTATCCCCATTTCTGAGGCCGCTCGCTCTTTCCTGCAAAAACGCTATGGCGACCGGGAGCTCTATATCGGCTTGGATGCAGCGTTAGCTGTAGGTCATCCCGCTGTTCTATCAACCGCATTGATTCTAGTTCCGATTACATTGTTTCTGGCCGTTATTTTACCAGGAAACAAGGTATTGCCTTTTGGTGACTTAGCAACGATTCCGTTTTATGTTGCGTTTGTGGTTGGATTTCTTAGAGGGAACATTGTCCATTCGGTCCTTGCAGGTACAGTGATGATTGCTTTTTCTCTATACATGGCGACAGACTTTGCCATCATTCATACACAGATGATGGAAGGGGCTAAATTTGACATGCCCGAAGGTGCCACACTCATTTCCAGCCTGGATATGGGCGGAAACTTGTTCAACTGGATCATTCTTAAATTCTCGCAATTATGGGCATCCATTTTCTAAGATTACTATAGTAAAAGAGGTAATGACTGATGAAAGCTGCCGTTTTATATTCAGAAAATCATATTATATGTGAAGAAATAGATATCAATCCATGTGAAGCGAATGAAGTCAAAATAAAAGTGATGGCCGCTGGAATTTGCGGCTCTGATACACACAAGATGACGAATAAATGGAAATATACACTGCCAGCTATTATGGGCCATGAGTTCTCAGGCTATGTTGTTGAAGCGGGTAAAGATGTTACTGATATAAATATTGGCGATCGTGTGGTCGCGATTCCTTTCATTCCTTGTCGTGAATGTGAGTATTGTAGGCGAGGGGAATATTCTGTATGCGAAAATCACGGAATGATTGGTTCTAAATCATTCGGTGCGTTTGCCCAGTATGTTAACATTCCATCCGTCAATGTGCTACCGATAGGGGAGATGGATTTTGAGGAAGCAGCCATGATCGAGCCATTGGCCGTTGCGCTTCACGGAGTATTAAATATTAAACCACGACTTGGCGATGTAGTAGCGGTATTTGGAGCTGGAACGATTGGCATTTTAACGATACAGTGGCTGAAAATTGCCGGAGCAAAAGAAATTATCGCAATTGATATTTCCGATGATAAATTAGCTGAGGCAGCTGCCTTGGGATGCGAGAGAACCATCAATCCAATGAAAGAGGATTTAACTGAAAAAATTAGCGAGTACACAAGTGGAATAGGCGTGGACATTGCGCTCGAGTGTGCGGGGTCTAAAGTAACACAGGAACAGTGCTTGCTGGTTACGCGAAAAAAAGGAAAAGTCGGCTATTTAGGAATCGCTTATTCAGATGTTCATCTTTCCGAACAAGCATTTGAGAGTATTTTTAGAAGAGAATTAACATTAAAAGGGTTTTGGAATTCATATTCAGCTCCATTCCCGGGTGAAGAATGGACGAAGAGCATCGATTTTATCAATAAAGGGAGAATCGTGCTAAAAGAATTAATTTCTCATCGTTTTGGGCTCGAAGATACGCAAAAGGCCTTTAACATGATCATAAATCGGGATGAGACGTATGGAAAAGTGCTGATCATCCCAAATAAGGAGTGAATAGACATGAAAGCAGTAATGAAAACAGCACCGGGACAGGACAATATGTCACTTGAAAATCTACCGGAACCAAAAGTGCAAAATGATCTGGTCAAAATCAAAGTGGCCTATACAGGAATCTGCGGTACAGACATTCATACCTTTACTGGGGAATATCGAAATTCAAAAACGCCTGTTGTGCTTGGGCATGAATTTTCTGGGACGGTTGTAGAAGTTGGGAATGGTGTTACAAAAGTTAAAGTAGGAGATAAAGTAACGAGCGAAACCACATATACTACGTGCGGAAATTGTGTATATTGCTTGGAAAAAGATTATAACCTGTGTTCAAACCGCACCGGAATAGGCACACAAGTAAACGGAAGCTTTGCAGAATATGTACTCTCCCGTGAAGAAAGCATTCACGTACTGCCAGAGGACATTAGCCTGAAAGCAGCCGCTTTGACCGAGCCGCTTGCTTGCTGTGTACATGCAGCATTAGAAAAAACAACTATAGAAGAAGACGATAAAGTCCTTATTTTTGGACCGGGTCCCATTGGTCTTCTGCAATGTCAGGTAGTCAAGGCTCAAGGTGCTTTCGTCATTATGGCGGGTATTACAAAGGATAAAAATCGGCTCGATTTGGCTAAATCACTGGGTGCAGATGTTATTGTTGATATTCAGGAAGAGAACTTGGAAGAAATCGTTTTTAAGCAAACAAACGGTTACGGAGTGGATAAATTATTTGAGTGTTCTGGTGCAGTGCCGGCTATTAATCAAGGCCTGCCATTGGTGAAGAAAAAAGGTACATTCGTACAAGTTGGCATTTCTAGAGAGAAAATGAATCCAATTGATCAAGAATCGGTCATTCAAAGGGAAATTCAGTATGTTGGCACACGCTCTCAAAAGCCAAGCTCTTGGCATACAGCATTGGAGCTGCTGAAAGAACATAAGATCGATACAGAAAAAATGGTGACGAAAATTGTCTCATTGGAAGATTGGCGCCAAGGATTTGAAGCAGTTCTATCGGGAAATGAAATTAAAGTCCTTGTTAAATCCCTGTCATGATAACACCTTAGTATGCTGAAAATTAAATCATCATACCCGTTCCTCTTAACTGGAGCGGGTATTCCTACAATTTCGGGGAGCATCGATCTTCCTCTGAAGGTGATAAATTATGCAGTCTGCTACATTTCTCACCTAATAATAATAGTCGAAAAGGGCAGTCAATCCCACATATCTTTCCTGCTTCTTTTTAGACTTCAAGCTTAAGAAAAGTTTGAGTTTACGATTGTCTCAACCCTGTGTTTTACTATATATCAATGCCACTGGTTGTTAAGTGACACGATAAAGGAGGATGATAAGTTGTCAAAGGGATATCTTCATCATATTGAGCTGAATGTTACAAATTTAAAGAGGAGCATTGATTTTTGGGCCTGGTTTTTGGACGAGATGGGCTATGAGCCATTTCAGGAGTGGGTAAGCGGGAAGAGTTGGAGATTGGGTGATATGTACATTGTTTTTGTACAAGCGGAAACAAGGTTTCTTGACATTCCCTATCATAGGGGACGAGTGGGTCTTAACCATTTAGCCTTTCACGCCACTTGCCGGCAACAGGTTGATGAGATCGCAAGAAAGTTAAGGGGCAGAGGAGTTACCATCCTTTATGCCGACAAGCATCCATTTGCCGGCGGGAAGGATCATTATGCCGTATATTTCGAAGATCCCGATCGGATGAAGGTCGAACTCGTGGCCCCTTAATCTACGTAATAGTTGGCATAGCTATAATGTCCTTTCTCAGGTTGTTCGGGTTCTGGGCCAAGTGAAAAGGCCTCGATCAATATAAATGCACCGAAAACTTGGGTCCAGCTGCCTAGTAAAAGAATTTGTTCTCCCATCCGTACTTTTTCATTTAAAATGAAGATATTTCCGACCGATTCCAAAAAAGAACCGGCTGCAATGAGTCCATTTCCCTTGACTTCAAAAGAGCGTGAAATGGACTCCTCCGTCAATGATGCCCCGAAGGCTTCAAAAACGGCACCAAGGCCTTGGATTCCACTGCCGATTGCATCGGTTCTGGTGCCCTCCTCCACTGAACCACTCAACTGCATATCTATTCCAACTGCATTTGCGATATTGCCAATAGCCTCAAGCCAAGCACCGAATATGAAATAGGTTTCCGAATGTTCATTTTCCGGGTTCAGCATTTTCGAACGGCAGATTGCTTGCAGCGAATTTCCAACGGCTTCAATACCATTCCCTTTGAGGACGAGATCTTTTCCAAGATTAGTGCTCGTTAAAGTTTGCCGGGTTTGCCCGATTGCACCTACAAGTGTGCCGATGCCGAGTAACCATGCTCCTGAAATAAGGAGGTCATCTCCATGAGTGATCATATCTCAAACGCTCCTTAAAAGTGGTTAGATTATATTATTCAGGTAACAGTGTTTGTTTACATATTGCTTTATCACTTTGGGCTCGGTTGAAAATTACCCACTTATTGGTATAATGACAGCTGGAGGAGATGATATTGACTTTTAATAATTTTTTACAAATGATTATCACTGCACTTTTCTTTATGGTTTTTACGTTTTGTACCTGGTATGAAGGCAGTGAAATTCTGGATAGACCTTCGGAATGGAAGTATTCCACGCCTTTCACACAAGTAAATGATGATCAGGCAATGGATGCAGATGATATTTTGAATTTCGATTATTTCGTGTATGCCGCAAAATTCAAACCGTTATTTCCATTTCTTATGGTCCTAGCCTCATCGTACTTAATCATACTTACGGGATATATCCTGTTCAAAAGAAGGATTAAAAAAATGGCTCTATTCTTGTTGGGATTTGGTGTCCTTTTTCTGTTTTCAAGTGGTTTTGTATCCAATTCCCCGACTGTTGGAGGAAATATCTTTACAGCATTTTTTCTGATAGGCGGAATGATAGCGATAATAGGTGCAGCTCTATATTTTTTCCGGATGCCAACAGGATTCAATACGATCATGAAGTAAGCAAGGCTGCCGATGAGGCAGCTTTTTTTTGTGCAAAATGTTGACACAAAATAACGAAAAATAATAGTCATTTTCGCGAAATTCTTAGATTGAACTTCACTGTAATGTAGTTTATAGTTAAGGCGAAATTTAGTAGACCAGTTGCTATATTACCGGCGATGAACCCTATCGAATGGATAAACCAGTGATTGAAGAATAAAGCGAAAAGGTGATAATATGTCAGGCAAAATCAAAATTGAACAGCCAAAAATCCCCCAAGACTTAACACAAGCGAACTTTCAGGAAATATATTATCAGGATGAGCCTTATCTTGAGTCCCGTATCATAACCAACTGCACGATCGATAGAGAAAAAATGGACAAAATCGTATTATCACAGATTGTTTTTAAAAATGTGACATTCAGTGATGTATCATTCAGGAATATCGAGCTGACGGATGTCATCTTTGATCATTGCGATTTAACGAATGCCGATTTCATGGGCGGCTCGATTCATCGTGTGGAATTCAAAGAGTCCAAACTTTTAGGCATTAACCTGTCTGACGCAAGCTTAGGGAATGTCTTCTTTGAGAATTGCAACCTGAATTTAAGTGCCTTTGGTTATTCCAGTTTAAAGCAAGTGGGGTTCGATCATTGCTCATTGGAAAGTGCTGATTATTATGAGTGTAAATTCATTAAAGTGAAGTTCGAAACATGTAGATTAAATGAAGTGAACTTTTCCCGGACACCGCTCAAAGGAATTGATATTAGCAGTTCTACATTTCAAAGGATTACCGTATCCCCGGAAGATCTGAAAGGATGCGAAGTTTCCCCGGACCAAGCGATAGTTTTTGCAGCCATGCTTGGACTGAAAATTAAAGAGTGAACCTTTCAATAAGGCTGAAACGAGGGACCACCGAATTTGGCGGTCCTTTTTGAGTTATTTGTGGTAAAGATAGGAAGGTTGAATAGAATTATATGGTTTTTGAATAGTACGGAATGTTTGCATAAATGCAGGATATCTTTACAATATTTGTTAAGTGGAAGGGGGATTGGATGTTGATTATCAATAAGGTCACTTTGTATAGTCATGCCTGGATTGAAATGCGGAGTTTTTATGTTGATGTATTAGGATTTGAGTTACTATCGAAAACTGATGATGGTTTTGAAATTAAGGCTGGGGAAAGTGTGCTTGAAATTAAAAAATATCATCACAAGGAAAAGCCTTTTTACCATTTTGCCATGAACATACCGACCAATTTATTTACTTCGGCAAAAGCATGGGCGAAATCAAAAGTGGAATTGACTAGAGAAGATGATGATGACGAAGTTTATTTCAGCTTTTCAGACGCACATTCTTTTTATTTTTTAGACCCTTCAGGCAACATTGTCGAATTCATATCGAGATATTCCGTATCACCCGAATCCGAGGCTGAGTCTTTTTCAGCTCAAAACATCCTGTGCATCAGTGAAATAAACATTACGACAGATGAAGTCAGGGCTTTGGGAAATCAGTTAATAAGTAATGGTGTACCTGTAAGGAAGGGTGAAGCGATAAGTGAAGATGGATTGAATTTCATGGGGGAACATGAAGCAGGTTCGTTTTTACTTTTAGGTCCAAGGAAACGGCGTTGGATTTTCTCGGATAAAGAGTCGGAAATCTTTCCGCTTTCGCTAGTCATAAATCAGCAACTGGATATTTCATTGGATGGCGAAGGATTTATGGAACTGAAAAAGGTGGAATGATGTAGATTTATATTTTGGTAATGAACTTCAAGCGACCGATTGGAATCATGAAAGCTAGCACAGAAGCAGGGCTGCCTGTATTTCCTATGCCGGTTTTATCATCGGGATTGTAAAAGAAGGAATGAAAGAATAATTTTCAATAATAACAAGAAGAAGGTAATTTATGCTTAACATGATAATTCTCCTATCAAGTTACTTAATAGGTTCCATCCCATTTGCTTTGGTCATCGGGAAATCGTTTTACAGTACCGATATCCGCGGATATGGGAGTGGAAATCTTGGCGCAACTAATAGTTTTAGGATATTGGGCAAGACAGCAGGGGCGATTGTGGCATTTGCTGATTTATTGAAAGGTTTCATAGCCTGCGCACTCCCGATGGCGCTGCATACCAACGTTTCCCCTGCACTATGCGGCTTACTTGCGATAATTGGCCACGCCTTTCCTGTTTTCGCGGGATTTAAAGGGGGAAAGGCCGTGGCAACATCGGCGGGGGTGTTTTTATTTTTAGCTCCATTAGGTACATTCATTGCTAGCATGGTATTTCTCATTAGTTTGCTATCTTCAAAATATGTATCTCTCAGTTCGATGCTGGGGTGCATTTCCATATTGATATACAGCTTATTATTTGAAGGCAGGATCATCATTGCACTCTCATCATTTATTTGTTTATTCGTCGTCATTTTGCATCGGGAAAATATAAAGAGAATTTGGAAGGGCACGGAAGCAAAAGTGGGCAGGACCTTTTGATAGCAGGAGAGAATTACATACAAATATTTATGGTTCGCTCAATATTCTAAGTGAATACAATAAACTTCTTTTTTCATGGCTTTGCTCCTTGGGTTATGGTGAAATCAATGTTCGTGTTACTGCCTTATTAGATTTAGTCAATATCATTAGATAAGAGGAGAATTTCATGAAACCAATTTATTTTCTTTCTTTAATTCCTGTAATCGCCATACTTGGCGGGCCTTTTTGGGCTAATAGTATCGAACCGTATATTATTGGCATGCCGCTATTCTTTTTCTGGAACTTTTCGTGGCTGATCTTTACCGCATTAGTGGTTTTTATTATTTATATGTTAGATCCCAAGAATAAAGAGAGGGAAGAGAAATGATTATTGCGATCATCATTATTTTCAGTTTCCTGCTGCTGTCACTATATTTAGGGATTAGGGCTAGAAAAGGCAGGGATATGGACCTTGAACAGGGGACGGTAGGCGGACGCGGGTTCGGTCCCCATTTCGAGGATTTCTTCTTTCATAAACGAGAGATTTGGACTCCAAGAAAAGGCTGCATCGCGCAAAGCATAACCGGGCAAGAGTTAGATTGTTCAGGATAAACCGTTTGTGCTGTGAAGGAATTAATTATATATTAATCCTTGAGTACATTAATTCATGGATTAAAGTATGATGATAAGAAAAGCCCGGAGGAGACAATCATGAAAAATATCAATACAGAACAAGAATATCGTGAACAAATCAACCAAGAGGGACTGACAGTCGGGATTTTTACGACTACATGGTGTCCGGACTGCAAACGTTTAGACATGTTCATCGATGAGATCACTCATGAACATCAAGACAAACAGTGGTTTACGATCGATCGTGACGAGTTCCCTGAGATTTCTGAAGAGCAAACGGTAATGGGAATTCCATCACTATTAGTATTTAAAAATGGGGAAAAGGTTGCGCACCTCCACAGTGCAAATGCTAAAACTCCAGAAGCGGTCAATGAATTTCTAAATGACCTATAAAAGATCTTGAAAAGGTGAACCCCTTATTGTGCTGTAATGAGGGGTTCATCTTTTTTTTTAGAAATTTTTTCTAGAAATGACTTGATTTCTAAGGTGAAACGGGTTTTAATTATAGATACCGAATATCCATTATGGATATATGATATCCACATACATATTAAAAGAGGTGAACTGATTTGCAATTAACAAAAGGGGTGGAGCAAGCCATATGCATCATCGTTATACTCTCTACCCAGGATAAAAATGTCCCGCTTTCGTCTAATGAGATCAGCAGGCGATTAGAGGTGTCTCCTTCTTATTTGAAAAAAATCATAAGGAAATTGGTCGTAAAGCAGATAATCACTTCCGTTCCTGGTAATAACGGCGGCCTTACTCTTGCCAAAAGTGTAGATAAGATTAAAAACCTTGAAATTATTGAGGCGATGGAAGGTCCCATTTCGATGTTTCCGGATACAGGACTTATAGAAAAAGCGTTTAAAGATGGAGAGTATGCAGAGAAGGGAATGGACGTCCTTCGTCGGATGTTTTCTCGGGCGGATCAACTTTTAATAGAGTTCTTTTCCAGCCAAACAGTGGCAGATTTGCTTAAAGAAAGCTTTGGCACCACGGACATACCGACTCTTAATTGGAATACCGCGTCATTGAGTGATGTACTGCGTGAAAAGAAAGGTGAAAAGAAGTGAACATGCTTAAACAAGAATGGAAGCTTTTCCTTACAAATCGAAAACTGGTCGGTGTCGCAATCGTTTTACTGTTCGTCCCGATTATTTATGGGGGGTTATTCCTTAGTTCTGCTTGGAATCCATACGGAAATACAGGCAAATTGCCTGTTGCAGTCGTGAATAAGGATGTGAAGGCGGAATATGAGGGAAAAACCTTAACAGTCGGTAATGAGCTAGTCGAGCAATTAAAGGACAATGATGATTTAGAATGGCATTTCGTAACGGAAAAAGCGGCGAAAAAAGGGTTTGATGATGGTACATATTATATGGTCGTTACCATTCCGGAGGATTTTTCAAAAAATGCTTCTACCGTCATGGATGATAAGCCCAAAAAAATGAATCTGACGTATGATGTGAATCCAGGACGCAGTTTCGTTTCTGAAACGGTCGGGAAACAGGCAACGAATAATTTGAAAACGGAAATTGCCGAAAGTGTCACAAAAGAATATGCGGAAGCGATCTTCTCCCAACTGGATGAAATCGGAGAAGGATTCGGCGATGCGGCAGATGGGGCATCAAAATTGGATGACGGTGCAAAAAAACTGCATGATGGAAACAAAGAAGTGACGGAAAATCTGAATAAGTTAGCTTCGAGCACATTAACTTTTAAAGATGGAGCGAATAAACTTCAAATTGGCGTTGGCGAGTTTTTGGAAGGAGCCAACAAGCTTGAAAGTGGCGCATCGGATCTAAATAAGGGAATTTCACAATATACTTCCGGTGTCGGTCAGTTGCAAAAGGGTGCGGATGAACTAGCATCAGGCACAGGGGAATTAGCTAGTAATAGTGAAGCACTTATACAAGGTTCTTCCCAACTTTCCACTGGTTTGGCCAAAGTGGTTCCAGGAGCGCAAACTTTAAATACTGGATTGGCACAAGCGCAAACAGGCAGTGCGAATTTGAATGATGGGTTGAATCAATTATCACAAAATGCAAGCCAGCTGACGGACCAATCGACAGGAATTCCAAAATTGGCAGCAGGTCAGCAGAGTTTAAATCAGGGAATCAATAAACTGGCAGAAGGTAGCCAGGCATTAAATGACGGCCTGAAAAAAATGGATGGCCAATTGCCCGCAGAAGAACAGCTGAATCAGCTTAAGCAAGGACTGACAAGCATTCAAAGCGGTGTAAATCAATTGCAAGAAGCGGTTCCAGCAGGAAGCAGCACGTCCGGTACCGTATCCGGCATTACCGAAGATCTCAATAACAGTCAAGCGGCTTTAACGGAACTTCAATCAACGATTGCGAATAATGGTCAGAGCACGATCAATGCCGTTCAAAACACGGAAGCCTTCAAAAGCATGACCAGTGAACAGCAATCCGAATTAATCGGAGCGGTTCAAAATGAACTTCAAAGCCAGGCGGAAGCACAAAAACGAATCGCATCGACTCTTGCTGCAAGTGTATCCGACTTATCAACGCAATTAACGGATAAAGTAATGCCTGTATTGAATGGATTAGGCCAGCTTCCGGAACAAGTGGCCAATTTAAATAATGCGGTGAATAAAGTCAATCCAAACGCTGTTTCAGCGTTAAACGGATATACGGCAATAAGGAACGCACTGGAAGAACAATTGATTCCTGGTGCGACCCAATTAAATGGCGGCTTGAATGAAGCTGTCGAAGGAAGCAATCAATTAACGGCGGCAACACAAAGTTTAAATGAACGGACACCAGAATTAGTGAAGGGGATTAACCAGTTAGCACAAGGCGGTTCCTCGTTAAATAATGGCCTTTCAAAACTAACTGAGGGATCTGGTCAGTTGGTTGATGGAGTTTCACAACTGCAATCAGGGTCATCCTCCTTTGGGAATGGTCTTGAGAAGTACGCATTTGGTGTTAGCCAAGTCGGCGAAGGGGCAAGCAAACTGGCTAATGGGGCCAATCAACTGAATGCCAACTCAGCGGCCTTGAACGAGGGCTCATCAGCACTTGTTAAAGGCACTGAACAATTGGCAAGCAATCTGCCTACTTTGAGCAATGGAGTCATCCAGCTTGCTGATGGCGCAGGTAAGATCAATGAAGGTTCATCAGCACTTGCTGAAGGTTCCGGTAAATTGGGTGATGGAATCTCCTCACTTGAAGATGGAACTGTCGAGCTTTCGGAAAAACTCAGTGATGGTGCAGAAGAAATAAGTGAAAATAAAACAAACGATGATAATTACAGCATGATTGCTGAACCGACACAGGTCAAAGAACAAAAAAGCAGTGACGTGCCGAATTATGGTCATGCACTGGCTCCTTATGTATTGTCTCTAGGGTTATTTGTTGGAGCTATTGCCTTCAATATGGGATTCCCGACAGGATTGCCTTCTACAAGGCCTACATCAGGAGTGGCATGGTGGTTCAGTAAATTTACGGTCCTATTCATCCAAGCGACGCTTTCTGCATTAGTGTTGGATGCGATCATGGTTTGGGGAATGGATTTACAGGTCGAGAACATGGGGCAATTCATTGGGGTTTCCATACTGACTTCACTTACGTTCATGTTCATCGTTACTTTCTTGACCGTAGGGTTTGGAAATCCAGGTCGTTTATTGGCGATGATATTCCTTGTATTACAGTTAGGTGCAAGCGGAGGAATGTTCCCTGTGGAGCTGACCAATAACTTCTTCAGTCATGTTCACCCGTTCATACCGATGACATACTCTGTCATGGGCTTCCGTCAGGCGATGAGTACGAGCCTTGGAGCGGATGCATTGACAACGAGTATAGTGTTCCTTACTGGATGCATCATTGTCTTTAATCTGCTGCTATTGCTAACGATGGTCATCAAGAAGCGCAAAGCACACAATATTGAGATGGATGCATAAACTAATGAAGAAAAACCCCGGTGCAATGCGCCGGGGTTTTTCTTCATTATGATGGTTCATTCGTGTCCTTTTCTTTTTCGATGACTTTCAATCCATTTTCCCCTGAATTTTCAATCGCATGTTTAAGGATGGATAATTTGTTATCCCAGAATCGATCGTAAAAAGAAAGCCACTGTTTCAATTCAGCTAAAGGTTCCGGCTGAAGCCGAAAGCGTTTCTCTCTTCCTACCTTCCGGCCACTGACCAATTCAGCTTCAGAAAGGATATGAAGGTGCTTGGCAATCGCTGTACGGCTCATGGAAAAGTGAGAAGTGATTTCTGAAATGGGTAAATCCCCTTCAGCAAGCAATTGCAGGACCTTTCGGCGGGTCGGGTCGGCGATAGCCTGAAATACATCATGTTTTTCTGCTGCAGACACTTAGCCCTCAACAGCCTTTTTAAGACCTTGATTAACGATTTGTTCCCAGCCATGATTCATTCTATCGCGAATCACTGAGCTTTTTTCGTTCGGTTTCGGAAGAATCGTATCAGGCTCTTTCCAACCGCCATGAATAAGGGTGAACTCCGTTTTGCCATCCACTTCTTTTAAAATGAAGGAAATGAACCAACCGTCCGTATCCCAACTGAATGAAAGGCGATGAGGAGCATCTAACTCCATTACCTTACAAGGAGATGGACCGAAGGGGGATTGCACATGGAACTCATGTCCCACTTTCGGTTGAAAATCATTTGGCATGAACCATGAAGCTATGCCCTCTGCAGTGGAAACTGTATCCCAAACTTTTTGGATAGGTGCTTCAAGAATAACCGTCTTCTTGATATCCTGTAATGTATTTTCCATAATGATACTCCTTTTTAAGTGAAAATGTGAAACCAATTGGTTTTGCTTTGTTGATTATATAAAACCTTTTGGTTTCATGTCAATAATTTGTTTCAGGCGAATCCTTTTTATTCATTGCATGATGCTTAATTTCCCAACTCTTCAATTTGTTTTGCCAATCCCGTTATATTATCGATTGATTTCATTATCTCTGAATCTTCCAATGCCTTAGGATCAATTTGGCCCTTTTCAATATTATTCAGATATAATTCAATTCCATCTGAAAGCTGTTGATTTGAGCTGACGATCTTCTCATGGATGCCTTCAGCGATTTGGGGTGGTTCAGTTGCATTGAATTCTTCAATTTCCGTTTTCATCAATTCCAGTTCCTTTTCAAGATTTGCTCTTACTTCGGCATTCGTGACGGCGTCCTGTGACATTGCGGGAACCTCATTGGAAAAATCCTTAACGGTATTTACATACTCCGTCGCATTATCTGCATACTCCAATGATGAATTGACTTCTTCTAAAGCTGAGCATCCGCTTAATGTAAGGATGGACAGCAGAGCAATGGTCATTATTTTTTTCATATGTGCCTCCAATGTGATTTTTTTATAGTAAGGATCAGATGGGCAGAAATCTCTTTTTATAAATCGCTGCAATGGAATTCAGTATGAAGCTTGGAATCTTCTTTGGAAAAAATGACTTCGAATAGAAAAGGTGAAAGGCACTTTTCAAGTCGTGCCACTGATTGCAGGATTTCACTTGCTTAAACCTTGCAACGTCAATGATCTTCACCTTTTTTTCGGAAGTGATGAAGATGTTTCGTAAATGGATATCCGAAGGGTTCAATCCCTCTTTCCTTGCCAATTGCAGGGCATGGTCTATCTCCGCAATGTTTTCTTCCGTTATCGGGATTCCCAATGTTAAACATTCAAAAAGAGTGTTGCCTTCAATGTGATCTATAACCAGGTAATTTACCCCCGCATCATATAGGGTTGGATAGTAATCGATGGATTGGACGGTTTTGTATATTTCAGCTTCAACTTTAGCTGTGTGTGTATGATCCGGGAAAAACACTTTTAGTGCCTTATTGGTGGAATGTATCCGGAATACATATGCGCTGCGGCCTTTTCCGATTAGTGATAAAGATGGGTCGGCATCAAGCAATATATGCTTTTTATCATCGGAAATCTTAACGCTTTTAGCTAATTCATTATAGTTCTGCATACTTTTCACCTCTATTGTGCAATTTTTCGAATCAAAAAAGACGGTATAACCGATTATTGGTTATACCGTCTTTTAAAAATTAAAAGACCTCACCAAATAATCGGCAAGGTCTTGCAAACAACTAAAATCAGTTGCCAATAAAGCCGAGGATTCAATCCTGTACTGACGACTTTATTGTATAGCTACTCCCCTTAACAGAAGGATTCTTATAAGTTATATACAGTAATTATATAGGTTATTGCCTCTATCCGTCAAATATAAGGATTGGTGCTTACCCTATATATATATTCGATTTAGGCAGAAAGATGCTCGTCTCATCCTTATTAATTTGAGTGGTAAGTAATTATATCAATATACTTTATATTCATCATTTGTTTGTCGCACAAGCTTCATTGCGAATATTTCTATTTAATTACTTAAATTTCTATTAGTTTACTATTATGTTACAATCTGCTTCATCTCCATATAGATCAAATGGAATATGATATATTTTAGATGAATAAGTATATTTACCTATATTATTATACTGATTTTAACCGATATTTAAATAAATGTTAAAAATATAATTCTTTAGTAGGGAGAATGAGATGAAGAAATTAATTATACCAACTTTCTGTTTTGCGGTGTTGTCGACAGTTGCTTTCGAAGAAAAAATATCTGCAGCTCCACTACATGCGGAACAGGCCAAAACTGAAGACGTCATGTTTGTACAGGTAAATTCTGGATCGCTCAATATGAGAAAAACCGGGGCGGAAGGTGCAAGCATAGTTGCAAAGCTGGCAAATGGCACACAGGTAACGGTGTATTCGGAATCCAAAGGCTGGGCGAAAATCAAAGCCAATGGGAAAGAAGGATATGTCAGTACCAAGTATTTATCGGCAACAAAGCCAGGGACTTTAACGAAAACTGCAGTAACCATTAAAACGACAACAAAATATGTGAATGTAAGTACAGGTTCACTTAATATGCGAAAAAGCGGCAGTGATAGTGCCAGCATTGTCACGAAACTGACAAGGGGCACACAGGTGACTGTGTATTCGGAATCCAAAGGCTGGGCGAAGATCAAAGCCAATGGAAAAGAAGGATATGTCAGTTCCAAGTATCTCTCGGCAACGAAGCCTGGAGAGGTAAATAAAGCTGCGGCGACCGTTAAAACGACAACAAAATATGTGAATGTGAGCACAGGTTCACTAAATATGCGGAAAAATGGGACAGATAGTGCCAGCATAGTCGCGAAGCTGACAAGAGGTGCACAGGTAACGGTGTATTCGGAATCCAAAGGCTGGGCGAAAATCAAGGCCAATGGAAAAGAAGGATACGTCAATACTAAATATCTCTCGGCAACGAAGCCTGGAACGGTAACCAAAGCTGCGGCAACGGTTAAAACGACAACGAAATATGTGAATGTGAGTAAGGGTTCACTTAATATGCGAAAAAGTGGAAAAGCTACCGCAAGCATTGTTGCCATACTTTCAAAAGGGACGAAAGTGACGGTATATTCGGAATCCAATGGATGGGCGAAAATCAAGGCCAATGGAAAAGAAGGATATGTGAGTACCAAATATCTGTCTGCTTCAAAGCCGGGATCGGGATCAACGGTAGCCACACCTGCCAAAACGACGACGAAATATGTGAATGTAAGCACGGGTTCACTCAATATGCGAAAAAGTGGAAAAGCTACCGCAAGCATAGTCGCCATACTTTCAAAAGGAACGAAAGTGACGGTGTATTCGGAATCCAATGGATGGGCGAAAGTCAAAGCCAATGGAAAGGACGGATATGTCAACACCAAATATCTATCTGTTTCAAAGCCAGGATCGGGATCTTCGGCCGTAACGCCTGAAAAAACGACGACGAAATATGTAAACGTAAGCTCTGGAACTCTCAATATGAGAAAAAGCGGATCGGAAAGCGCGAGCATAGTCGCGAAGCTTTCAAAAGGAACGAAAGTGACGGTTTATTCGGAATCCAAAGGTTGGGCCAAGATCAAAGCAAATGGAAAAGACGGGCATGTCAGTGCGAAATATCTATCGACAACAAAACCATCAACGGCCGTAACACCTGAAAAAACGACGACGAAATATGTAAACGTAAGCTCTGGCACACTCAATATGAGAAAAAGCGGGTCGGAAAGCGCGAGCATAGTCGCAAAGCTGTCAAAAGGAACAGAAGTGACGGTGTATTCGGAATCCAAAGGTTGGGCGAAAATCAAGGCCAATGGGAAGGATGGGTATGTTAGTACTGACTATCTTTCGACGACAAAGCCTGGAATGGAATCCAAACCATCCATACCTGAAAAAACGACAACGAAATATGTAAATGTCAGCACGGGTTCACTGAATATGCGGAATAAGCCGTCAGAAAGTGCTTCCGTCATTGTGAAATTGGCAAGGGGTGTAGAGGTAGAAGTCATCTCGGAATCAAATGGCTGGTCAAAAGTTAAAGCGTATGGCGGAGAGGGTTATGTCAATACGCAATATCTATCAGCAACGAAGCCTGGTCCTTTACCGGGGCTGAATCCAGACGAAGAAGGAAACACGTCAGTTAAATATGTAAATGTGAATGATGGATCCAGTCTGAATATGCGATCTGCTGCATCAGCTTCCGCTTCAATTATAGCCAAGCTTGTGAACAATACGGCCGTAACGGTTTATTCAGAGTCTAATGGTTGGTCAAGAGTCACGGCCAATGGAAAAACCGGATATGTCAGTACGCAATATTTAACGGCCAAAGCACCGGAAGGTCCGGGTAGTTCAAATGGATCGATAATCAGGATTGATAAAGAGTATAATCTTACGATGGAAAAGATGGTTGAAATTCAAATGGCCGTAAATGGTCAAACGGATAAAAAGTATAAAACCTACATACGTGAAGATGGATTAACTTTGATCAATTCAACAAAAGGTACGGTTAAAGGAACCGGATGGCGTGTCAGGGGCGGAGCTGGTTCTAATTATTGGGTAGTCGGTCCTGTCAGCAATAACCAATCATTGAATATTAAATCGAAAGTAAAGGGCTCTGATGGATACTATTGGTATGAGGTGGACTATAACAAGACATGGGTAAATGCCAGTCCGGAAGATATAAAATATAATCTTAACCCAAATAATTTTGTAAATGATCCAGTCAATTCATTCCAATTCGTCAAGCTTTCCCAAGTCACCAACATGAACGTTTCAGAAGTTAATAATAGAATCCTTTCAGGAAAAGGGATTTTACAAGGCCAAGCTGCAACCTTCACTGCGGCAGGGGAAAAATATGGGGTCAATGAAATCTACCTGATATCACATGCTTTGCTGGAGACCGGGAATGGCACATCACCGTTAGCGACTGGCGTAAAGGTAAACGGGAAAACGGTCTATAATATGTATGGAGTGGGAGCATTTGACGGAACGGCGCTAAGCAGCGGCGCTCAATACGCCTATAATGCAGGCTGGTTCACTCCGGAAGCGGCCATCATAGGCGGTGCAGAATTCATCGCCAAAGGATATATATCCTCTGGACAGGACACGCTTTACAAAATGAGATGGAATCCTACAGCTGCAGAGAAATATGGATATGCTTCACACCAGTATGCCACTGATATTGGCTGGGCAACAAAACAAGTGAAACAGATTTATAATTTGTATAGTTTACTAGATTCCTATAAATTGACAATTGAAGTTCCTAAGTATAAATAAGAAAACAGGAAAAAACACATGAGTCCGACTCATGTGTTTTTTTGCTAATTAGTTTTTATCCTTTTCCAGAATACCTCTGACGACATCCTCGATCGTCACCACTCCCAATGCCTTTTCCAAGGCAAGTTCAGCAACTGAAAAGATGGGCTCTATTGTATCTTGTATATTTCTTCCAACAGTGCATGCTGGATTAGGATTTTCATGGATTCCAAATAATTCTTTATCGGAGACAATGTTGACAGCCTGATAAACATCGAGCAAAGTGATATCCGATAATTCCTTGGCCAATGTTGCTCCTGCGATACCCGGCCGAACATTCACTAAACCAGCATTCTTCAGCATGCCGGTGATTTTTCTGATTAAGGCTGGGTTGGTGTTTACACTTTTTGCAATGAAATCAGAAGTGTTAACACCTTCTTTATTTATTTCTAAAAGAGATAATATATGGATTCCTACGGAAAAGCGGGTACTGATGGACATCTCTTTTTTCTCTCCTTTAAAATCTCTATTCTTATATAGTATAAATTATTTAACATGTAATTCAAGTGGTTACAAGTTATAATGGCCTGCAAGAATAATATTTATCCATGATCCGTTTCCTTGTCAAGTCACGCCGTTTCTGCAAAGGCGAAAATAAAAGGTATGTGTAATTGACAAACCAGATGGTGAATCTTATATTATAACGTGTAAATGAATCAGTTACAGGTGAAAGGTGCAGGAAGGGGGAACTGAATTCGGCCGCTATGGCTGGATAAGAAATATCGGCACAACAACAAGTGATGGAGGTATATGATGGCTAATAAAAAAAAGGGTAATCAAAAGCAATCTTCTGCATTCACGTTTTGGATCATCGGGTTAATCGCTGTAATCATTATTGGCTTTATATTTTTAGCAAATGGGAAAGACGAAGATACAGCCGTTAATGAAATCGATTATAAATCACAGCCTTATTTGGGAGAAAAATCAGCTCCTGTCCAAATAGTGGAATTTGGGGATTATAAATGTCCAGTATGTAAGACATTCGAGGAGCAATTCTTCCCTTCTATACAAAGTGAATTGATTGATACAGGAAAAGCGCAATTTTATTTCATGAATTATTCGTTCATTAACGTCGATTCAACCAGATCTGCTAAATTCGCGGAAAGTGTTTATCAGGAATTAGGAAATGAGACCTTTTGGAAATTTCATGAGCTTTTGTTCGAAAAGCAGCCAGCTGACCTGAAATATGAAAAGGAAGATGTCTTTACAGACAAATTCTTAGAAGAAACATTGAAAGAAATCGCAAATGACAAAGATGTGAAAAAAGTCGTTACCTCCTTTAAAGCCAAAAAGTCCGAGGACCAATGGAACAAGGATATGGAGCTGGCCGACGAATTGGGCGTTACTGGAACTCCTTCCTTATTTGTCAATGGCAAGAAGTTTGAAGGAAATACAATCGATGATTTAGTGAAAATGGTTGATGATGCAGCGAAGGAGAAATAGTGATGAACAAGCCACTATTATTTTCTTGGATCCTGTCCATCATCGCCACTGCTGGAAGTCTCTACTTTAGTGAGATTCTCCATTATGTACCCTGTACCTTTTGTTGGTATCAAAGGATCCTGATGTACCCGCTCGTTATCTTATTGGGCCGGGCCTTTTATGAACAGGACCTGAAAATCTATCGATACATCCTCCCATTATCGATTTTGGGCATGTTGGTGTCAGGGTATCACTATAGTCTGCAAAAAATTCCAGCACTACAGCATTTCGAAATGTGCCAAAGCGGTGTTCCCTGCTCAGGTGAGTATATAAATTGGCTAGGATTCATCACGATCCCGTTTTTGGCCTTTATCGCTTTTACGCTCATCACAATCTGCATGGCACTGCTAATGAAAAAGATAAAAAGCATGTAATTAAGCGCGCACCATTCTAATAGGAATGGTGCTTTTTTATATATATCAGATGAAAAATCCGGATATATCTCCGAAATCTGCAATATATCTGCGAAAATCCGTATATATCTTCGAAAATTGCAATATATCGACGAAAACTCCAATATATCTACAAAAATCCTCAAAATAAAAAATGTTGACAAGATAATACCTGTAACTTATATTATTACATGTAATAAATTTAGTTACAATCGAAGTTTCTAAAACAATATATAGGAGGAATTTAATATGAAAATCGGTATTATTGGTGCGAGCGGTAAAGCTGGAAGTCTGATTTTAAAGGAAGCATTGACTAGGGGACATGAAGTTACGGCCATTGTCAGGGATGAAGCTAAAGTCCAAATTCAAGGAGCATCCGTACTGGAAAAAGACGTATTCGATCTGAAAGCAGAGGACATTAAAGAATTCGATGTGGTAGTGAATGCCTTTGGCGCTGCTCCGGGGAAAGAACATCTGCATGTCGATGCAGGAAAAATCCTGATTGACGCAATGAAAGGGGCGCCTCAAACTAGACTGATCGTTGTTGGCGGAGCTGGAAGCCTTTTCGTTGACGAGGCAAAAACGGTCCGTGTACTGGATACGCCTGAGTTCCCTAAAGAATACTTTGCAACAGCCTTTAATCAATCAAAGAACCTTGGAGATCTGCAAAATGCGACTGGCATCCAATGGACGTTCATCAGTCCTTCCGCCTTCTTTGATCCGCAAGGAAATAGAACAGGCGGGTATAAACTGGGTAAAGATAACCTTCTTGTAAACTCAAAGGGTGAAAGCTATGTAAGTTATGCCGATTTTGCCCTTGCCGCACTTGATGAAATTGAAATTCCAAAGCACATCAACCAACGCTTTACCGTTGTTGCCGAAGCTGAATAATTAAGTGGACGTCGCTCCTTGTGGTGACGTCCATTTTTTCGACCTATTATGTATAACGAATTTAATATTGACTGATGTCCATTTATTGCAGATAATATAGCGAGAAAGTCCTATAGAGGCTTTTTTTTATTAATTTGTATTGTTAGTTTTTAGTAGAAAAATCTAGATTTCCCAACAAAGAAAGAAGGACTATGCGAAGATGAATTGGAAATGTTCTTACGACTCATGGGTGAATTTCGAAGCCCTTGATAATGAAATGAAATCATTACTTAACGAGATGCAAGATGATGAAAAAAATATAGAAGATGCGTTTTATAAAAACCTGGAATTCGGCACAGGCGGTATGCGCGGGGAAATTGGGGCAGGTACGAATAGGATGAATCTATATACAGTCCGTAAAGCAACTTTGGGATTAGCCCATTATCTGCAATCGATGGGTGATGAAGCAAAACGCAGAGGTGTCGCGATTGCTTACGATTCACGTTTTAAATCGCCTGAATTTGCCTTGGAAGCAGCCAAGACCCTGGCTACAGAAGGAATCAAGGCTTATCTATTTGATGAGTTAAGACCAACGCCGGAGTTATCCTTTGCCGTTCGTGAACTGAATGCATATGCTGGGATCGTTATTACAGCAAGTCATAATCCCCCTGAATATAATGGCTATAAAGTGTACGGGCCAGATGGCGCACAGCTTCCACCGGCAACGGCTGATGTAGTGATAGAATTCGTGAATGCGATTGAAAACGAACTTGCCATTTCGGTTAAAGATGAAGAGACATTGAAAGCGCAAGGCCTAATTGAGATTATCGGAGAGGAAATCGATACCGCATATAATGATAAATTGCTTACTGTGCCCGAAAACAAAGATTTAAGTGAAGAAGTGGATGTGACAGTTGTATTCACACCTCTTCATGGCACGGCAAATAAGTCTGTCAGACGTGCTTTACAAGATCTGGGATACGACAAGGTACACGTTGTAAAAGAGCAGGAATTGCCTGATCCCAATTTTTCGACAGTTCAATCCCCGAACCCGGAAGAGCATGCAGCTTTTGAAATGGCCATTGAATTAGGAAATGAAGTATCGGCAGACCTTTTGATCGCAACAGATCCGGATGCAGATCGACTCGGTATTGCCGTTAAAAATAAAGATGGCGAATATGTGGTGCTTACAGGTAATCAGACAGGTGCACTAATATTGGATTATCTTTTAAAAGAAAAGAAAGCGAAAGGCACTTTACCTCCCAATGGAGTTGTCTTAAAAACGATAGTAACTTCTGAAATCGGGCGCAGAATCGCTAAGGAATACGGTTTAGGGACCGTTGATGTATTAACGGGTTTTAAATTCATCGCTGAAAAGATCAATGAATATGAGGATAGCGGCAAGCACACGTTCTTATTCGGATATGAAGAAAGTTATGGCTATTTAATCAAGGATTTTGCCCGTGACAAAGATGCGATCCAAGCGGCCGTTCTTGCGGTGGAGGTTTGTGCCCACTATAAAAAACAGGGCATGGATCTATATGAAGGATTGCTTAGCATCTTTGAAAAGTACGGATATTATCTGGAGGGACTTCAGTCATTGACCTTAAAGGGGATTGAAGGCGCCGGGCAGATTCAAGGGATACTGAATCAGTTCCGTGAGGCTCCTCCAAAGCAAATTGCCAAAAATGCTGTAATGGTGCAGGAGGATTATCAAAGCGGTGTGAGACTGACGGTGGGCACCAATAAGGAAGAAGTCATCGATTTACCTAAATCAAATGTAATCAAGTACTTCCTTGAGGACGGCACATGGGTATGCTTGCGGCCATCTGGTACTGAACCTAAAATCAAATTCTATTTCGGGATCCAAGGTGAAACGATGGAAGAAGCCGAGCTGAAATTGAAGCAGGTCATGAATGATTTCATGGAAAAAATAAATGGAATGATCAATAGTGCTAAATAAATAAGTCTTTGGACCTGCCAATCATATAAGTAAGAAAAATAAGGCCTTTCCCTGAAATATCGGGGAAAGGCATTTACTTTAATCCATTAAGCGATCAAGAGGATGACGGTCAGCCAGTTGGAATCCTGTCTTTAAAGTTGTGGATGGTCAAATTTCCAGCCAATAAAGTAAAAAATTGACTTAATAAGTTTTGAATCTTGAAGAAATTGGTATATAATAAATGCATATGAAAGTATTGAATATACTAACATTTTAACAAAAAACCAGACTATGTTACTATGAATATGGTGATTAAGAAAACTTGTAATTATTAGGATTTTAATTATTAAGTTGATATGGAGGAGTTACAAGAGAATGAAAAAAGTAAAAAAGGCCATAATACCTGCAGCGGGATTGGGAACCAGATTTTTGCCTGCTACGAAGGCAATGCCAAAAGAAATGCTGCCAATAGTGGACAAACCAACTATTCAATATATTATAGAAGAGGCCGTTAAGTCGGGAATCGAAGATATAATCATTGTCACAGGAAAGAATAAACGAGCGATAGAAGATCATTTTGATAATGCGTACGAGCTTGAGAACAACTTGAGGGAAAAAGGGAAATTCGATTTATTGGAGAAGGTGCAATACCCATCCAATTTAGCTAATATCCACTACATTAGGCAAAAAGAGCCAAAAGGCCTTGGACATGCCGTTTGGTGTGCACGTAACTTTATTGGTGATGAGCCATTTGCCGTCCTTTTAGGCGATGATATCGTAGAAAGCGATGTGCCTTCCCTACGTCAATTAATGAATGAGTATGATGCGACAGGTTCGTCCATCATTGGAGTGCAGCCAGTCAATGAGAACGAAACACATAGATATGGCATAATTGACCCGCTTACGCAAGAGGGCAGAAGATACGAAGTGAATAGTTTCGTTGAAAAACCGAAACAAGGAACGGCCCCATCCAATTTAGCCATCATGGGTAGATATATATTAACCCCGGAAATATTCGATTTCCTAGCCAAGCAGGAAACAGGGGCTGGCGGTGAAATCCAGTTGACGGATGCCATCCAGAATTTGAATGAAATCCAAAAAGTCTTCGCTTACGATTTTGAAGGGAAACGCTATGATGTCGGAGTTGTCGATGGCTTTGTGAAAACGACAATTGAATTTGCCCTGCAACGTCCTGATTTAAGAGACGACATTATAGAAGTAATGGAAAATATCATCAAAGAGCATAAGGCAGGTATCAAATAACCCATTTTAAATAGGGTCCCTATGATAATATTCCCTTTAGGTAGAAAGTGTACTAAAATCACCAACAATTGTGGGTGGTACATGACTATTTAGAGGGGATTATTATGCCTGAAAAAGGACTGAATTCCGATCCAAGGATACGTCCAAAGCTTTTAGGAGCCGGACGTTGGTTGGGGAACCTTATAACGTGATGAAGATAGGGGAAATTCTATATGATTTTGGTCGTTGGCGGTGCAGGATATATTGGAAGTCATCTTGTAAAAGAGTTAGTGAATACTGAAGAGGTTGTCATTCTGGATAATCTCTCAACCGGTTTTCGTTCGCTGGTCGATTCGAAGGCCGTCTTGGTGGAAGGAAACTTAGGGGACGAAGCGGTTTTGAATGAAATATTCCTTAAGTATCCCATTAAAGCTGTTATGCACTTTGCCGCTAATAGCTTGGTGGGGGAGTCTGTTCAAGATCCTTATAAATACTATGATAATAATGTTGGTGCAACTCTTACATTATTGAATACCATGCTCAAGCATGATGTTAAGAATTTCATTTTCTCATCAACGGCAGCTACGTACGGGATACCAAATGTTGATATGATTGATGAAGATCAGCCAACCAATCCGATTAATCCATATGGCCGCTCGAAATTGATGGTTGAGCAGATCTTAGGGGACTTTGCAAATGCGTATGGACTTCATTATGTCGTCTTGCGTTACTTTAATGCGGCTGGAGCGCATGCGTCGGCAGAAATCGGTGAAAGTCATGAACCGGAAACACACCTGATTCCTATTATTTTACAGCATTTATTAGGACAACGTGAGAAAATTTCAGTGTTTGGAACGGACTACGACACAGAAGATGGCACATGCATTCGTGACTATATCCATGTAACGGATTTAGCCCAAGCTCATATAATCGCCCTTCAAGCCCTATTATCCGGGAAGAAGGATACGGCCACCTACAATCTTGGGAATGGAAAAGGATTTTCGGTTAAGGATGTAATCGACACTTGTGAAAAAGTCACAGGAGTGAAACCGACCATAGAGTATGCAGACCGTCGCCCTGGAGATCCAGCGCGTCTGGTTGCTTCGGCAAATAAGATATATGAAGAGCTTGGATGGAAAGCATCGATAGATTTGGAAGAAATCATTGAAAGTGCATGGAAATGGCATAAATCTCAAATGAA
The DNA here is from genome assembly GCF_047238085.1 of Peribacillus phoenicis. Lineage (NCBI taxonomy): Bacteria > Bacillati > Bacillota > Bacilli > Caryophanales > Bacillaceae > Peribacillus > Peribacillus phoenicis. The sequence continues at coordinate 324,334 of NZ_JBDFMF010000001.1, forward strand.
TTAGTGGTCCCTTGGGACTCGGTAGACTGTAGACAAACTCGAAGAAAAGCGAGTTTGCCTGCAGTTTTTTTATTTAAAGGAAGTTACAGTAAAAAAACATGTAGTATAACCAAGTCTTGTTTTAAAATCCTGGTACGCACTTTATTCGACCGTTCCCGCCAGTTATTCGACCTACCGCGCACTTTATTCTGCCGTTCCCGCCAGTTATTCGACCTACCGCGCACTTTATTCGACCTACCGCGCACTTTATTCGACCGTTCGCGCACTTTATTCAACCTACACCAAACTTTATTCTGCCGTCCACGAATTCTAAGCTTGCAGAGCTTTTTGGATTGATTTTTTCATGGCTTCTACAAAATTGTGACGTGTTTCATTCGTTAATTCCAGCAGGGACAGATAGGGGTTTAAATCCTCCAGTTCTACTAATAAAAGTTCACCTTGCTCATTCCGGCAGGCATCAACTCGTTGGATGCCCCAATCAAGATTGTTCCATTCTATAAATCGTTTAGCAAAAGCCAGGTCTGCTTCAGTAGGGGCATATTCTTTTAATTCCCATCTTTTCTCTTTATCAGGCGCATAAAGGGCGTACTGAAATTCCTTATCGATAAAATAAAAAGAGACTTCATACTCAAAGTTGATAAATGGCTGTACCAATGTGTTCTTTGATTCCAAATCCATTTTATCTCCCAGTTCTTCTTTCGTGGCAAATTCCAAACCGATGGAATCCGCGCCATCTTTCGGCTTCACTATATACGTTTCCACATTAGGAAGTTTATTTAAAGATTCAAGTGTATCGATGGTCGGAATGACAGGGAATTGGGCATTCGTCAGTTCGATTAAGTATTCCTTCCCGTTCATATCAGCCTTTCCAACAAATGAATTGTACGTTTTCAAACAACCGGCAGCCACTCTATTACGGAATGCTAGATACTTATCTTTAAAATTGGCTACTGGACCGGCATTTCGAAAGACGATCAAGTCAAAATCCTTTTCAAACGTTTCAATGTCTTCAGGATGGCAAAGTACTAACTGAAAATCTTCTCTAAGCTTCGAAGTAAGGAACAAATCCTCCTCATAATAATTTCTTCCTTTTGCTTCATAGTATAAATCCGTTACGAATAATAGTGTCTGCATGACTCCTGCACCTGCTTTCCCGTTATTTTCATTGAATAGGTTAAAAACAAAAAATCCCGTCTCATTAAGAGACGAGATTTGAACTCGCGGCACCACTCTTGTTTAATGACAAACGCACATTAATGCGTTGTCCCATTTAACGGGGGAAACCGGAAAAGCTTACTGAGGCTTCGGCTTTACTTCTCGGGGATGATCTTCGGTTATATTCTGGACACTGGCTTTCAGCAAAGCACCAGCTCTCTTTGGAACAGAACGACAACGTACTCCTTCCCTTCATGGAATTTTACATTTGATGAATTTGAGTAATTGTATAATATTCAGAAAATAAAATCAATGGTTGTTTCACTTAATATAGGACGAAAAAGGGATATTGAAAGAGATATAGAATTACTATTCAAGAGAAGCGCCATCATTTAATAGGAGATGTTAGATTTGAAAATGGTAAGGGTTTTTCATTACGTTGCGTTCAGCAGTAAACCGAATAAAGGAAATCCGGCAGGTGTGGTTTTAGATGCGGATGGACTGACAGAAAAGGAAATGCAGGAAATAGCGGAGAAGGTGGGGTTCAATGAAACCTCTTTTCCGATGGATTCCGATATTGCCGATCTTAGAATCCGTTATTTTACACCGGGACATGAAATGAATCTTTGCGGACACGCGACAATGGCTACCATCCATGCACTGAAGACCAGGGGATTATTGGATAAAGATGAGCTGATGATTGAAACAGGAGCGGGAATATTGCCAATCAAGATTCATACCACGACGGATCAAGATATATATATTACGATGAAAAGCAGGCCGCGCCTCAGTTTGAAGCGTTTAACGGAGATAAGGGTGGCTTAGCCAGTTCCCTCGGCCTGGATATAGAAGATCTTGAAAGTGAATTACCTATTGTTTATGGAAGTACAGGTTTATGGACTTTACTGGTTCCGGTAAAAGAAAGAAGTTCATTTAAAAGGATGAAGGCGAACAATAGCATGTTTTCGCAATTATTAAAGGAAATGCCAAGAGCATCCGTTCATCCCTTTTGCCTGGAAACGTACGATAGTGACGCCCATATGCATGCCCGGCATTTTTCCTCGCCATTTTCAGGTACGCTTGAAGACCCGGTTACAGGAACGGCTTCAGGTGTAATGGGTGCTTATTATGCAAAATACATAAAGGATGGTCTTGAAGATGAAGTGCACCTGTTAATCGAACAAGGACATGAAATCGGAAAGGATGGCAGAGTTCGCGTTTCGGCTACCCAAAACGATGGCACATATGATATTGAAATCACGGGGAATGCTGTCTACGTTAAAGAATTTGAAGTGGAAGTCTAAAGGTCAGGCTGGGAGGATGGGCGGTTGAATGGTAAGCAAATCTGAGAAAGGTATATGAATATATAAAAACCCTGTGCTAAGACGTTGTATGTCTTAGCACAGGGTTCGTGTAGATCATTCTCCCATTTCATTCCTTTTTAAACGACTGCAGTCAGAAACACGGTCTCGCAAATGATTGAGGTGGATGCGACAATCGCCGTCCTTTAGATGAGGGTCACGTTTTTTTTATAAATGCTGTTCTTGAAATAAATTTGCACTTTTAAATAAGGTGCCAGTTAAATTGGCGTTTTCAAAGATGCGATTATCTAAGTTACTGCTTTTAAATGTGCTGTTCGTCAGGTCGGAATGGCTGAAGTCAGAACGGCTTAAATCGCAGGAATTAAACTTCCCATCATGCACCGAAACCGAGCGGAAGTCGGAATCCAATAAGCGATGCCTGGAATAGTCCATGTTTATCGCCTGCTCAAGCACATTGTATTGTAGGTTGAGTGTTTCCATTAGCTCTGATACCTCCCCAATCGAATCAACAGTCTAATTTACCAGATATAATATCCGCTTGGAATGGATTTATCATGCTTCATGGAAGTAGTATGTAAGGGGGTGGGGATGTTGAATAATTCGTGGAATAAAGTGATTTATAAATTTTGGTCGCCAATTTATGACAAAATCTTCAACTCTCCTCTCTTTTTAGATGCCAGGAAAAGAATGTTTGAAGAGATGGATTTTCATGATGATGCAAAGGTTCTGTTTGTGGGCGTAGGTACGGGGGCCGATTTGGAGCTGATCAAGAACCTTGACCTTGAGATAACGGCGATAGACCTGTCAGCCGATATGCTAAAAAAAGCGATGGGGAAATTTGATGATGCATCGATCAATTTCCTCGAGATGGATGCACAGCATATGGAATTCGATAACGAAGCGTTTGACTATATAGTGGGAAGTTTGGTTCTTTCCGTCGTACCTGATGCCAATGAATGCCTTCGGGAAATGATCAGAGTTTTAAAAGGGGATGGAAAAATAATACTATTCGACAAGTTTATTTCTAAAGATGAAGTGCCTTCACTACCCAAAAAGCTTCTGAGGCCTATCATTCGATTTTTAGGAACGGATATTGGCTTGAGGTTTGAAGACTTGTTAAGTAGACATGTTAAGAATATGAAAATTGAAGAAGATCGACCAATCATGCTGAATGGAATGTATAGAAAGATAATCATCAGTAAACGGATGTGACAGGAAGGTGGCGGAGGGATGTTTCAGAAGTGGATTGGGAGTCGGATTCAAAGACATCAGGATACATCATAGAGCTGAGTTTTGTTGTTTGGAAGCTAAACTTGATTTGCTGTAAAGAGCATGTAATATTTGACATGCTTATATAAAACCCATGTCCTTTCTAACATGGATAATGAGCCGATCATCGGGTTATTTAGTAAGAATGTAACATACTATCAGAAGGCTGTTCGAACGCATCTTTGATACCTTTAAATTCCAGTGATCATCATATAATCAACAAGTCCAATTGTGTCTGAACATTCTATGTCACTCATTTTTGATGCAGCTGTTACATAGGCACAGGCCGAAATCAGTATAATTAAATGGTTGGATACAATGGGAAGAGGTGATGGTTTTGTCCGAGACGATAACAACCTATGAAGATCTATTGAATATGCTCGACTCGTTATTGCGTGAGCCAACTGGATTCTGGAATGGTTTTTATGAAGACCGCTCCAAAGGGGTTCCCTTTTTCGAAAATTTCCCTGATGAAAATTTGGTTGCATATTTTGATGGTGGGTTAATCCGGCCAGGAAAGGTTCTTGAGCTTGGGTGCGGACCTGGGAGAAATGCCATTTACCTTGCTCAAAAGGGCTTTACCGTCGATGCGGTGGATCTTTCAAAGGAAGCCCTTGAATGGGGGAAAGAACGATCGGCAGAAAAGAAAGTGCACGTGAACTTCATTCAAAGGAATATATTTGATTTGGACATTGAGGAAGGGCAATATGACTTCGTCTTTGATTCAGGTTGTTTTCACCATATTGCTCCACATAGAAGGATCAATTATTTGGAGATGGTGAAAAAGGCGTTAAGGCCTAAGGGATTGTATTCGATTACTTGTTTTGTCGAGGGCGGCATATTGGGTGGTGCCGATATTTCGGATTGGGAAGTATATAGGCAAAGAAGCCTTAAAGGCGGATTAGGTTTTACGGAAGAAAAACTCAGAAAGATATTCAAGGATTTTGAAGTGGTGGAAATACGTAAAATGAGGAAAATGGAACAATCGGATGAAACCTTTGGGGTGCAAGGTTTATGGACGGCTTTATTTATGAAATGAGAAGGCGAAAGGGTTTTAAACGGAGGATCTGGGATCAGGTCCTATTTGCGTGGAAATTGTTAACAAAAAATAAAAATGGTAAACTATAACAATACAATAGAATTTTAGGAACGTAGATTTACCAGAATGATAGATGAAGGCTTTTGCTGATCTTTTTTTTAAAAAAAACAGTGGTTGCATGGTTTCAAAAACAGCTGGGAAGGTATATGGAAAGAGGGGCAATTGGGCATCAGAGCATAAGATTTTAAGTATGGAAGAGGTTATCTTCGATGCTTACTTTGTTGATAATATTTCAATACCCTGACAATGCCGTTTTCAGCGTTAGATTTATCGATTGCTTTTTATAAAAAACTAAATAGGAGGAGTTTATGCACGTAAATAAAGAATTATATTCCTTTTTATTGGGTGTGGCAGCACAACTGACTGAGGATTGGTACGCATCATTGAATAAAAGTGATAAGGCGGGTGTTTATAGTTCATCCGATCCCAAAGTGATTAAAAAACTTAAGCAGCAAAATAATGAATTCCATTTACGTTTCTTTCAGGTCTTTGATACAGAGGAGAGGGAATTCTTTAAGCAGCTTGGTGATTGGATTGAAGATATCGGTCAGGATGAGCAGCATTTAAACACACCCATCTATTTTATATTGAGGGAGTTTTTCCGAACGCAAGAGCAATACCTGGATTATATTGACCGGTTTGTGAAATTGCATGGAGATCAATATACACAGGAGGAAATAAACTCCTGGTATCGGATAGTGGTGAAGGTGTTCAGTGAAGTGATGGAGAGGTTTACGGAAGCCAATCATAGATATGCCAATAAAATTATGAAAGCCCAACAGGCAACGATCGATGAATTGAGCACGCCCATCATTTCGCTAAAAGATAACACGGCATTGCTTCCCCTGATAGGCGATATTGACACGGCGAGGGGCATGTCCTTGCTTGAAATCACATTACAAAAGTGCGCTGAAAAAAATGTCACCAGACTTTTCATTGACCTATCTGGCGTTCATGCGATAGACAGCGGATCCGCACACCAGCTGTCTCAATTGATTGAATCCTTACATTTGATCGGAATTCAAACAACCCTTTCAGGACTTCGGCCGGAAATCGCCATGACTGCCGTTAAGCTTCAACTGCCTTTTGATAAAGTGACGATAAAGTCCACTCTTGCCCAAGCGATCAGTACGATAAAATAATACATACATATCCAGGGCACGGGGATGCTCGTTATGAATTTCATCGAGAAGACCTCCATATGGCGGTCTTCTCGTAGTATTAGCATTCAAAATAGGTATCGGGCTACATAAAGCAAGAGCCGGAACCTGCCGGATTATTCAATATTGGCAAAGACGGCCAGATCTTCTTTATTGCCAACCACTAAAAGCATATCTTTTTCATGGATATCCTGATCCGGTGAGGGTGCAATGATAATTTCTCCATTACTCACGATGGCAATGACGCTGATATTATATTTTGCCCGTAAATCAAGCTCCCTGAGGCTTTTTCCCTTCATGCTCATGGGGAGGATGATTTCCTCGATATTGTATTCTTTAGAGAGCTCTATATAGTTCAGCATGTTAGGGGAAAGGAGCTGATTCGCGACCCGTTCCCCCATATCCCTCTCAGGATAGATGACCCAGTCGGCACCGACTTTTGTGAGCACCTGACCGTGATTTTTATTAAGTGCTTTGGCAATGACCTTTTTGATCCCAAGCTCTTTTAAAAGCAAGGTAGTTAAAATGCTCGATTGCATGTCATTTCCGATGGCTACGATGACACAATCGAAATTACGGATTCCGATTGCTTTCAATGTCTCTTCTTCAGTCGTGTCCGCCATGACCGCATGGGTAACGTTCAGTTCCGCATTCTCGACTCTTTCCTCGTTGACATCAATACCCAAAACCTCTTGACCGGCCGTATATAATCTATGGGCCACACTGGTTCCAAATCTGCCTAAACCTATCACGGCGTATTGTCGTTTTCCCATCTTTTACACTCCTCCATTCATTATTAACCAATCATGATTTTCCCTTTTGGCCGGCGGAACGGATCTGGCTTGCGCCTCATGGCGATAGCAAAGGCCAAAGTCAAAGGACCCACCCGGCCTGCAAACATCGTGAAAATGATGAGCATCCGGCCAACCGGTGATAATTCTGGGGTCAAACCCATTGAAAGTCCCACGGTGGCGAAAGCTGAAGTGGCTTCGAACAAAATCATCAAGAAGTCAGTTCCGCTTTCAGTGATGGTCAGCAGAATGGAGATGATTGAAACCACGAATACACCAATGAATGTGACGGATAATGCTTTAAAAATCGTTTCACTCACGATGCGGTGGCGGAACAATACCACATCACCCTTACCTTTGATCTGTGACCAAACCGTTCCGACAAGCGTCGCCAATGTAGTCGTTTTAATCCCGCCGCCAGTCGATCCGGGTGATGCCCCAACGAACATCAAGAAAATGATGAGCAGTAATGTAGGCTGAGTTAAATCAGGGATATTCAGCGTGTTGGAGCCTGCCGTCCGTGGTGATACCGATTGAAATAAAGACGACAGCGTTTTACCCATGAAAGATAAAGGCTGCAATGTCTTTGGGTTATCAAACTCGAATAAAAAGATTAAAACCGCTCCGGCAATCGTAAGGGTCAAGCTAGTCGTCAGAACTATCTTCGTATGTACGGATAAACGATGTGTATTCCGATATTCGTATATTTCATTCATCACGATAAAGCCTATCCCGCCAAACGTGATGAGGAAGGCGACGGTAAGGGTTACGAATGGATCCGATACATAAGGGGTCAAACTCCTGAATTCCCCCATTAAATCAAATCCGGCATTATTGAAATTCGAGATGGAATGAAAAACACCGTAATAGATCGCCTTGCCGATTGGCATGTCAAAAGAAAAGCGAATCGATAAAATAAGTGCACCCATGCCCTCAATGATGGCCGTGAAAATTAAAAGCCGTTTCACTAATCTGACTACACCCGCCATGGATAGATTATTTAAGGACTCCTGCAGAACTAACCTGCCTTTTAAAGAAATCTTTTTGCCTAATAATAAAAAGAAAAACGTCGCAAATGTCATGAACCCTAAGCCGCCTACCTGAATCAATGTTAGGATGACCAACTCACCAAAAGTGGTGAAGGTCGATCCCGTATCCACTACGACCAGTCCTGTTACACATGTAGCTGAAGTCGAGGTGAATAAAGCATCCAGAAAAGAAAGACCATTGCCATTTTCTGTGGAAATCGGCAGGGTCAATAAATAGGCCCCAATAAGTATCAGGATGGCAAAGCCGAGTACAAGTATTTTTGGCGGATCCAATAAAATTTTTGTCATTCTCAAATGATCATCCCTACCCATAAAAAAATTGTGTAAAACTGTATGACATTTCAATCATCAATCTGCTTTTCGAATCTTTTTAAAGGCATAATAAAAAGACCTGCGAAAACATCGAATAGCTGTATTGCCACAAAAAGCGTGCAAAAAAGCTCCCGAAATAGGCGGTCTTATGACCTCCTTCGCTTTAGCCGACGAAGTTAGCTGACGGGTAGGATGGCGAAAGAGCTGATCTCATCCCTTCTGCAAGGCAGAATTAACCCCAAATGATTGGGTCCTCCGTACTCATTTTCCATGAGTTTTGGCCGAAATGCATTAAATTGATAAACGTATTCTACTCCCATCATTTAGCAGTTGTAAACCCCTAAATCGTAAAAAAATATTTCTTTAACAAAACTGAAAATTTACGTTTTATTTACATTTAGAAAACGTATTGACAAATATTAGTTAGCACATTATGATAGGTTCGATTAATCCAATTATGATAACCGGCATCGATGTACTTTATTCAATAGTTTCAAACAAAACATGCTATTGCGAATCAAAATTTGTAACATATATATTATGTTTCTTTTGTAAAAGATAAAGGTAAAAGCAGTACATTATTATTTAAATTCAATACATTTTATTAAAAAGGCGGGCAATTATGGAGAAGACGTTCAATAGATATGTTATTAATGCTACAGGCAAGGGTGGCCAAACATATTTAACACAATGCCAGGATAAAGATGCACTTAGGAAATGGATAGCCGATCATGAGGATCAAATCATCATGAATGAGTTAAGGATAACGGATAAGAAAAAGAATCCGTTTTTAAAATTGTTTTCCCTAAGGTAATTCAACTGAATCCAACATTCATTAGCGGTATTCAATTATGTATTCCTGTGTTCTATCCGGAACGCTGAGCGAAAAATCCATATCTTGTTTTGCTTTTAAACTCATTTATTTTGAATGAGTTTTTTTGCGTTATTTACATTATAAAAACATTAATGTTAAAATTTAGTAGTTAAGTAGGCGTAAAGAGGAGAAAAGTAAATGAAATGACCACTTTCCAAAAGAGCCTTTAACGACAGCCGAGGATAGTTAGGGGGGGCACCGCAAATTGATCTCGTCCCGAGACGCATTGCTGGGGGACCGGGTTTTTTATTGTTCGGTCAAAGGGGGAGAAGCGATGAAATTAAGAAATACATTAGTATCTTGGAAATACCCTTCCATTCTTTTGTGCGGAATAGGAATCTCCAACTTTGGTTCTTGGGTTTATTTCATTGCCCTTAATTTAATCGTTCTGGATATGACTGATTCAGCCTTGGCGGTAGCTGGTCTTTATATCGTTAAACCGATGGCTTCCATATTAACGAATGTGTGGGCAGGCAGCGTGATCGACCGGATAAATAAGCGGAATCTGATGGTGGCACTTGACCTATTTCGCACGGTATTCATAGCATTGCTGCCATTGACTTCTTCTATTTGGGTCATCTATTCCCTTGTCTTCGTGGTCAATATGGCAGGGGCCATGTTCGTAACAACATCAAGGTCGTATATTACAAAATTAATTCCCATTGAACAGAGGAAACGATTTAACTCATTACGAAGCTTAATGGATTCTGGAGCTTTTTTGATTGGACCGGCGCTAGCGGGGATCCTTTTCATGATCGGTACGCCCGTTTTAGCGATTTATATTAACGCGGCTGCCTTATTACTATCCGGTATCATCACCCTATTCATGCCTAATCTTGAAAAGGATCATCCCCTTGAACAATCCAGTCATTACCTGTCTTGGACCATCATGAAAAAGGATTGGGGCATCGTCCTGGACTTCAGCCGGAAATCTTCCTACATCATGCTCATTTATTTCTTATTCAGCTGCATGGTGGTGATGGAAACGGCCATCGATTCCCAAGAAGCGGCGTTTGCCAAGGCCGTGCTCCTTTTGTCGGACAGCGATTACGGATTCCTTGTAAGCATCGCCGGGGCAGGCATCATTGCTGGGGCCATAGTCAATGTCGTATTCATCAGTAAAGTGAAAATCTCGCACATGATCGGTCTTGGATTTTTATTTGTCTCGATAGGTTATATGATCTTTGCCTTTTCGAATTCCTTTTCAATGGCCGCCATCGGTTTTTTCATCATTGCCTTTTCATTGGCTTTTGCCAACACCGGCTTTCAAACCTTTTATCAAAATAATATTCCGGTGGACATCATGGGCAGGGTCGGAAGTGTTTTTGGCTTGTTAGAAGCATTATTGATCATCATATCTACCGCAATTGTTGGTGTTTCAGCTCATTTCATTTCGATTCGGTTCGTGGTGATTTCAGGTTCCATGATCATGTTCGCTTTATCAATTTTATTGTCGATGCTTAGTATGAATACCTCCAAAAGGAGGTATTATTCCGTTGGTGATGTAGAGGTAGAAGCTAAGGAAAAGATGTAATCCGATTTAAAGGCATGTTGATGGAACATGCCTTTAATGAATCGTTCATTGGATGAATGTGCGCAATTGGCTGATGAAGTTCAAGATTTGAAAATGGATTTTCGCCATTTCTTCCGCCGTTTGTTCTTCACAGTTCTCTAGCCACTCAGTAATCACCCCTAAAATCGCCGATGTAAGGAAGGCGTGCATATACATGCGGAATGCTTCTTCTTTAGCTGCTGGATGCAGGCTGATCAAACGCTCCAACAGTACTTCACCGAAAACTCGCTTTATTTTTTTCGCAAAAGAAGGATCGCCCTGATCACCAAGAATGGCCCTTAATGCGTGAGCATGTTCACTGATGAATTGAAAAATCGCTATGAAAGGCGGGTAAAGTTGTTGTTGATGAAGAGCCAAAAAAGCCTCTTTCGGCAAAATGGCAGTAATGCGGGTTTGAAGTTCATGTAACAATTCTTGCTGTAAGTGATCCATCAATTCATATTTATCTGTGTAATGCAAATAGAATGTGCCCCGATTAATGTTGGCTCGCTCTGCAATTTTCTTCACTGATACATGTGAGAACCCCTCTGCTTCAATGAGTGCAATAAAATGATGTTGTATCTGCTTTTTCGTCTTTTGTACCATATCCTCATGAATCGATGCCATGGAATGTCTCCTTCACTAAACATTTTTCCAAATGTGTTGATTGTATTAGACCGACTGCTGCCTTAGAATGATGATACACTCAACACCGTGTTAATTAAAGAGGGAGGATGTGTGTGAATGAAAAATGCGATTTCCATTGAAGGAATGGCTAAGGGTTTTCAGCAGAAGAAGGTCATTCAGCCATTGAGCCTGAATATTGAAAAAAGCGGAATTTTTGGATTATTAGGTCCATCCGGATGCGGAAAGACGACCTTGATTAAAATGATTGTCGGATTGATTAAGCCCGATGCGGGTAAAGTCACGGTTCTGGATCATGAAGTGCCAAATGAAGCATTGTTAATGGATGTCGGCTATATGGCACAGTCCGATGCTTTATATACAGAACTGACGGGAGCTGAAAACCTCGAATTTTTTGCGAAGCTATACCGTTTTTCGAAAAAGGAACGAAGGGAACGCATTCAATATGCAGCTGAAATCGTACAGTTGACGAATGATTTGAACGTACGGGTTGCCCATTATTCAGGGGGAATGAAACGCCGTCTGTCACTTGCGGTTGCACTCATCCAAAATCCGGAGATTCTCATTTTGGATGAACCGACAGTAGGAATAGACCCTTTGCTGAAACAATCGATTTGGCAGGAACTTGAGCGTTTAAGAAATGAAGATGATAAGACGATCATCATCACGACGCATGTGATGGATGAAGCGGAACGATGCGATAAACTGGCGATGCTGCGTGAAGGTGAAATCATCGCGGCAGGAACCCCTGCAGCTTTAAAAGCAAAATTTGCCGTAGAAACGCTAGATGATGTTTTTTTAAGGATTGGAGGCAGCATGAAATGAGAATTGCCTCTCTTGTTACTCGTATTACCCAGCAGATGCGCCGGGATCGAAGGACGCTCGCTTTATTTTTCCTGGCTCCATTGCTCATTTTAACGCTCATGTATTTTATTTTCGATACAGAAGCAAGTGATTTGAAAATCGTTGTTACAGGCAGTGATGAAACGATCGTTAAAGCATTGAAAAAAGCGGATTTTCAAGTAACGGCTGCTAAGGAATTCTCACAGGAAAAGATGATTGAAAAGGATACGGATGGCTGGCTGCATGTTGAAAATGGCAAAATGAAACTCACACTATTGAACGACGAACCGACCCGTGCAAAGGCCGTTCAAATGCAAATGATGCAAGGCTTGCAAGGGAATGAAAAAAACACACCTTCCATTGAGGAGCAATATGTTTACGGAGATGCCAACACGAAGGGTTTTGATACCTTCAGTCCGATGCTCGTCAGCTTTTTTGTTTTCTTCTTTGTATTTTTAATAGCGGGGATTGCGCTTTTGAAGGAGCGTACAAGTGGTACGTTGGAACGGCTGCTTGCCACCCCGATTAAAAGATACGAAATCGTAGCGGGCTATGTGATCGGATATGGCTTATTTGCTCTCGTTCAAACGATAATTGTCGTACTATATGCTGTCAATGTGTTGGACATCGTCCTTGTTGGCTCCATTTGGCTCGTTTTACTGACGAATATACTGGTCGCGCTCGTTGCATTATCGCTCGGTACATTACTATCGAGTTTCGCGACATCTGAATTCCAAATGGTACAATTCATTCCGCTGGTCATCGTGCCGCAAGTCTTCTTTACAGGGATTTTCCCATTGGATGGCATGTCAGACTGGCTCCAAAAAATCGGCAAGATCATGCCTCTCTATTACGCATCTGATGCCATGAACGGCATTATGTACAAAGGCTTCACGTTCAATGAGGTCTTACTGGATCTGCTCATTCTCCTGACCTTTGCCATCGTTTTTATCACCATCAATATCATTAGTTTAAAAAAATACCGTGCACTATAGCTCTTTAAAAAAAGCCGGATTCCTGGAACATGAGGAACCGGCTTTTTTGTTTTCTGGACATACTTTTGAGTTAAAAAGGATATAGATACTTATACCTTTTTGATCATGACCTTTTCATTGTTATAATCTGATTCGCCATTGAATGCAAAGCCGAATTTCCTATACAAATTAAGGGCAGCCTGATTATCTTCGACTATGCTTAAATAGATTTCAGGACAATCATATTCTTCTATTATTCTTTTTATTAAAGCCTCCAACATGATGCTTCCAAGCCCGAAACCCTGATGTGCAGCGTCAATGAAAAAGCGGTCTAACCACACTCTGCCATTTTCGCCTTCCCCAGGGAAAAATCCATACATCGCAAAGCCGACCAAGATATCATCATAATAGAGCCCAACTGGCCTGTAATATTTACATTCCTTAGCGTCTTTTAAACATTGTTCAGTCGTTTCGATGTAAGCCTTTTGCTTTTCGTATATTCGCAATTTCAAAATATCCGTCACATTTTCGTTCGAGACTTCATATATAGTGGTCTTCATCATTTATTTTCCTTCCTCATTTCGCACCTGGTTATCCGCTTTGTTATCATGATATATTAATACCCTAAGGTATATGGTTACCATATAGTCAAGAGGAGAGATCGTAATGCCCGATGGAAATGTAGGCAAATATTTTACTACTGGCGAATTCGCCAAATTATGCAATGTAAAAAAACAAACGCTCATTCATTATGATGAGATTGGGCTTCTTACTCCCGATTTAAAAAACGAAAAGGGCTATCGGTATTACTCTTATCAACAATTTGAAGTTTTTTCGGTCATCACGCTTTTAAAAGAATTCAATATGCCTTTGAAAGAGATCAAATGGTTTCTTACTAACAGGTCACCTATGGAACTAATTGAACTTTTCAAAGAAAAGACCATAGAATTAGAAAAAAAGATAAAGAACCTTCACAGAGTGCAGAAGATCATTGAAACGAAAATATCCCTCACTGAAAAAGCGATTTGTATGGATGACTCTCAAATCACCTTGAAACTTCAGGAGGAAGAACAGCTCTTCCTTAGTGAATCCATCCTGAACTCTTCTGATGCCGTATTCTTAAAATCTACATCTGACTTCATTGATTTCTGTAATGAGAATGAATTTTATACAGGATTCCCTATCGGTGCCATGATTAGTAAAGAAAACATCATCGATGGGAATCATGATGACTATTCATTTTTGTACACGAAAGTCATGGAAAAGCACCCAGCCCACACTTTCTATTCAAAACCTAAGGGACTCTATGTTGTTGCCTATCATAAAGGCAGTTATAAAAATATCTCCGAAACGTACGAAAGAATATTACAATTCATGGAGAGTGAAAACTTGAACCTCAAATCGTTTGCGTACGAAGAATACATCTTGGATGAAGTCGCGGTAAAGGGGTATGAAAATTACCTGACGCAAATCATGGTTGAGGTGGAATGAGATTGGGGGGATTTTACATAGTTCAGGCGAGGACTAAAACATGCGAATGAATCATTCCAAGCAATGCCATTAGCCTTGAAAAAGCTTTTCCTTGACGGTTTTCTAATGACAGGTTAATGCAGTTTGTTGACGGGTTGTTAAAGTTGTCCTAGGATATAAGGATATGAATTGATTTGGTAATAAATAGAAGGGGGAGTTATATGTCTCTAAAATCGGTCATGCTTTCCCTTTTGCTGTCGCAAGTAATGTTTTTGTGCGGTTTGCCTTTTTTTCTTCAGCTTCTATTATTTTTGAATCCTTTGGTGATCATGGTTGTCTGGTTTTGTATCCTTCTTTTCGTTTCGTTTGCGGTTCTTTATTTTCGAGGTGAAACGATCAGAATTCCGCGCCTTTTATGGCAGGCAGTATTGTTTGGCTACAGTTTATCATTATTGGTTTTGCTGTTCTTTCGACCAGAGGGGCAGGTATATTCGTATAATTTGATTCCTTTTTCTACGATTCTTTCCTATTTATCGAATGAAATGAATGGGCTTGTATCATTTTATAACCTTAGCGCAAATGTGGGGCTGTTCATTCCATTCGGTCTGTATTTGTTGTCCGGGGAAGGGGAAGAGCTCTCCGCTAAAAGGAAATTTCTATATCCATTACTTTCGATTTCAGTCATCGAAATCTGTCAGTTTGTTTTTCGGCGCGGAAGTTTGGATGTCGATGACCTGATCCTGAATATGATAGGTGTTTACCTAGGGTATATTCTGAAACCTTTGTTCAAGAAAGTCGTTATGTTCAGTTCTGGAAAAGTAAAAGGATGAGAGGCAGTACAAATATGTTAAATGAAAGGGTGTATTTCCATGTATAGCACGTTAGAAGAATTAGCGAGCCATCCGGTGTTCCATTATTTTGCAGCGATTTCCAAAATCCCGAGAGGATCGGCTAATGAAAAAGCGATCAGTGACTATCTCGTTCGCTTCGCTAAGGATAGGAACCTGGAGGTGATCCAGGATGAGTCGCTGAATGTGATTATCAAAAAGCCTGCCACAATTGGATATGAAAGTGCACCTCCAGTCATTATCCAGGGGCATATGGATATGGTTTGCGAAAAGAACAAGGGAACGCTTCATGATTTTGAGAAAGATCCGCTTCAATTAAGGGTTGTCGGAGACATGTTGTATGCGACGGAGACAACATTGGGGGCGGATAATGGGATTGCAGTCGCTTATGCTTTGGCATTATTGGATGCAAATGATATTCCGCATCCCTCTCTTGAAATAGTCATAACGACTGAAGAAGAAACGACAATGAACGGTGCACTTGCCGTGGATCCGGCTCACTTCAAGGGGAAAATGATGATCAATATCGATTCGGAGGAAGATGGAAAGCTGCTGGTCAGCTCTGCTGGAGGAATACGCGTGCGGCAGATCCTGCCAATCGGATGGGAATCGGCTTCCATTGTTGATGCGGTATCTTATAACATCAGGATTAAAGGGTTGAAGGGCGGACACTCCGGTATGTCCATCCATAAGGAAAGAGGGAACTCCAATAAACTTTTGGGCAGAGTATTACATGAATTGACGACAGACTTCCCTTGCTGCATCCAGCAAATGAACGGGGGCCTGAAAGGGAATGCAATCCCTCGTGAAGCAGAGGCGACTGTACTGATTTCTGTAGAAGATGTTCAGAAGATAGAGGAGAGACTCCAGCAATGGGAAGATACTTTTAAAAATGAACTGCAATCTTCCGACCCTGAGCTATCGATTAGGTTTGAAAAAATCGAAACGATTTCTTCAAACGTTTTTTCAAAAGAGACGGTGACTAAAGCCATTACCTCCTTACTGCTAATCCCGCATGGCGTTCAAGGAATGAGCATGGGAATAGAAGGGTTAGTCGAAAGTTCGACGAATCTAGGGGTCGTTACAACGAATGAAGCGGAAATGATATTCGAAAGTGAAATCAGGAGTTCGGTCAAAAGCATCAAATATAATATGGTCACGCAGGCAAAAGCGATTGCCGACATGCTTGGGTGCGAGCTATTGATTGATGCGGATTATCCGGAATGGCCCTATAATCCTGATTCTAAACTCAAGAAATTATTTGAAGAGACATACAAAGAAAAATATCATGAGGATATTGAAATCATCGCTGTGCATGCAGGGATCGAGTGTGGGGTATTCATAGATAAGATACCAGGGTTGGATACTGTTTCATTAGGGCCGGATATGTTTTCCGTACATACACCTGAAGAACACTTAAGCATCCCTTCGACCATAAACAACTGGGAATATTTTGTTTACACACTAAAGCGGATGAAGAATCTATAAACAACTGCATGTTTGGGGAACAATTGAAATTCAATAGATTTGGAGATATCCTATCGTTCAACGATAGGATGTCTTTTTTTCGTTGAAAAAAGGAACAGCCCGAGGATATGGAACATGATCAATTCCATGAGCCTAGTTAAAAATATAATTGAAGTTATATTAATTTTAGAAAGAGTAAGAAAGAGCCATTAAAGAGAACCAGTCTATCAAAGGTAGATATTATCCTGTTTTGTTGACTTGATATTCAAGTGAAAAAAGCGTTTACAATTATATGTAAACGCTTTATAATTCATTTGTACCTATAAATTCATACCAATGAATTTAATGTATACTTATCAATATGAATTAAAAATGCCAGAATTCCCTTTAATTAAGGATGGAAGTTATTAATGAAGAGTGGCTTTTAAATTCAGAACATTCTGTTTTTTATTCAATCATCTTCTAAATAATTAGATTAGCAGAAACATATTTCATATCTTTCTTTAAAGGGGGTGACATACATCTTCATTTCGTTTTGAGATTTACCTGGATCAGAAGCAAAAAGTAATCTAAATCAAATAATGGAGGAGAAAAATGAGAAAAACCATTTCGATAATAATTTTGTGTATTTTTACCATTACTTTGTTCGTCGGGAATATACCAGGAACAGTCAAGGCAAAGCAAGCAGGGAAACCATTATACATGAATGAGAAGGCACCTGATGAAGAAAGAGTCAAAGATTTGTTAAAACGAATGACAATCGATGAAAAGGTCGGTCAGATGATACAGGCTGAGCGAGCCTCAGTAACCCCAAATGATGTAAAGGAATATAAATTAGGTTCGGTATTAAGCGGGGGAGGTTCTTTTCCGGATGGAAAGGAGGAAAACAGCACCCGTGAAAAGTGGTCAAACTTAGTGGATTCATATCAATCCGGGGCTGTTTCTACCCGATTGGGCATTCCACTATTATATGGAGCAGATGCTGTCCACGGTCATAATAACGTAAAAGGCGCTACCATTTTCCCGCATAATATTGGTTTAGGTGCCACTAGGAATACAGAATTAATAGAGAAAATTGGACATGCTGCCGCATCAGAAATCAAATCTACAGGCGTGAATTGGACGTTTGCCCCGACAATGGCAAATGTCCAAAACATCCGATGGGGAAGAACGTATGAAGGGTTTGGAGAAAACTCAAAACTTGTTGCCACCATGGGTGCAGCCTATATTGACGGGCTTCAAGGCAAAAACCTTAAGAAAACGGAAAATGTTCTAGCTACCGCTAAACATTTCATTGGTGAAGGATATACAAAAGGCGGAGTCAATCAAGGTGATGTGACTGAGTATACAGAAGAAGAGATACTTAAGAATGACAGGAAGATATATGAGGAGGCTATCGAATCAGGAGCCAGAACGGTGATGGCTTCTTTTCATAGTATCGAAGGGTTGAAAATGCATGCGAACAAACGGCTGCTTACCGATGTATTGAAGAAGGATATGGGCTTTACGGGATTTGTCATTTCTGATTGGTATGGGATACAGCAAATCACGAAGGATCAAAATGGGAATGCGGTTTCCGGGTTAAAGCAGCAGATTGACGTGGCAGTGAATGCTGGGGTCGATATGTTGATGCAGCCTGAAAACTGGAAAGAGACACTTAAACTTACAAAAGAACTGGTGAATGAAGGTGAAATTTCAGAAAAAAGGCTAGATGATGCCGTTACACGGATTCTTCGGGTCAAGTTTGAGTCTGGTGTTTTTGAAAAACCAATGACAGATCCAAAGTTGGCTAAGTCATTTGGGTCTGAAAAGAACAGGGAAATAGCGCGTCAATCCGTCAGTGAATCTCTAGTCCTATTAAAAAATGATAAAGTGAATGGTAAACCGATTCTTTCTCAATTAAAGAAAATGGACAAAATATTTGTGGCAGGCAGAAGCGCTGATGATATCGGAAAGCAGTCGGGTGGCTGGACGATATCATGGCAAGGGAAATCAGGTGATACGACTGAAGGTACGACTATTCTAGAAGGATTAAAAGAAGTTGGTGGAAAACAAAAGAAAATCACTTATAACAAACATGGAAGAGGAGCAAAAGGAAATGATGCTGCTATCGTTGTTGTAGGTGAAGAACCATATGCAGAAACTGATGGTGATGCCACTGATCTTCATTTAAATCGGATGGATCTATTAACATTGGAGAATGTCCGCAAGGCAGATCCGAATATTCCGATCGTTGTCGTATTAGTATCTGGCCGGCCGATGATCATTACGGATGAAATGAAGGATTGGTCAGGTCTGGTTGCAGCGTGGCTTCCTGGTACTGAGGGTGCAGGAGTTGCTGATGTCTTGCTCGGTGTTGAGGAATTTTCAGGTAAATTGCCAGTCAGTTGGCCTTTCTATTTGGAAGCCTATGGAAATAGGGAGGACAAAAAGGATTATTTTATGTTTAATTATGGATATGGTCTGACGAAGAAGCAGGCTACGCCAAAGCTGCCTGAAAAACCAGAGCTCCCTGAAAAGTCTGGCTTAAAAGTACCAGGGAAAATTGAAGCAGAGGATTTTGCCGCCCAATACGGATTGCAAACGGAAAATTCATCTGAAGGGTCATTAAATATGGGGTATGCGGATGGAAGAGATTGGTTGGAGTACGAAATAAATGTAGAACAGGATGGCCTTTATCAAGCCGATTTTCGTTATGCGGCGAATCTAAGTGGTCAAACCGGGATTAATATCGTTAGCGAAGAAAAGAAGCTGCTTGGTAAGTTACGAGTCGGATCCACTGGGGGATGGCAAAATTGGGACACATCTACAGTTGACGGCGTCATCTTGAAGAAGGGTAAACAAAATATCAAATTTGAATATATCGAGGGATCATTGAACTTAAACTGGTTCGAATTCAAGCGGGTTGGCAATATTCCGGCAATACCTCCTCCGACTGAGGATGTACCCGCAGAAGTGATTAAGGCAAAGGCAGTTGAATCATGGATTACGAATGAACGGGAACCAAGTGATGTTGCTTGGTACTTTGATTCCAGGTATCAACGAGGTGATAAGAAGTTGTCTAAGCAGGAAAAAATGGATATCACCAAACCGGATGCATCAAATCTTACTACCATAAACATTGATCCGACCAAACAATACCAAAGCATATTGGGGATCGGTTCTTCAATGGATGAGTCGACCGTTCATAATTTGACGAAAATGTCTTCTGATAAGAGACAGGAAGTTCTCGATAAATTGATAGATCCGAATAAAGGCATAGGAATGAGCCTTATTCGAACAACGATAGGCACATCTGACTTCACGGCACAGAAATTTTATACGTATGACGACATGCCGCCAGGGAAAACGGATGTTAATCTGAAGCATTTTTCAATCCAAAAGGATATCGATTATAAGATTATTGAAACGTTAAAACAAATTAAGGAAATTAATCCGAATGTTACATTCTTTGCCTCACCATGGAGTCCTCCAGGCTGGATGAAAACGTCTGACAGCATGATCAAAGGACAGGTGAAAGACGAATACCTGCCAATCCTGGCCAAATATTATTTGAAATACTTTCAAGCATATAAGAAACAGGGAATCGATATAAGTGCAATGACCTTGCAAAATGAACCGATGCTGGAGATTGAGTACCCGAGTACCAATATGCCTTACAGTCAGGCAGCGGAATTAGCGACACTCCTAAGAAAAGAGCTCGATAACAACGGTTTCAAGCATGTAAAACTTTGGGGATTTGATCATAACCCAAGTGATACAGGAACATACGCGGAACAATTGTTAAAAGATAAGGGAGCATATGATGCTTTAGATGGTACGGCTTTCCACGATTACGGCGGATCCTTGTCTGAAATGACTAGATTACACAACTTATTTCCAGAGAAAAACGTGTATTTAACGGAGCGTGCAGTTTGGGGAACGTATGGTGCGGATCGAATTGCACAATATATGAGAAACTGGGCGAGGAGTTATAATTCCTGGGTGGTCATGCTGGATAGCGACATTCAAACGCATCAATGGGTGGGTCAGCCGGATCCTACACTATTGATTCAAGATTCAGCTGATAGGGATAATTACTGGTTGACTCCGGAATATTATTTAACTGGGCATTTCTCCAAGTTTGTTAAGCCAGGGTTCATCCGTGTTGAAAGTGATTATGGTTCTTCGGATACGGTTACAAATGTAACATTCTTAAGTCCTGACCAAAAGACACTTGTATCTATAGTTATCAATCAATCCTATGAACCTCAAAAATTCAAGTTCATTAGCGAGGATGAACAAATCAAGGGTGAGCTGCCGGCCAAATCCGTGGCTACTTACCAATGGCAAAGATAATGAACACCAAAATTGAAGGAAGGGGCCAATCAAAAAGATTGGCTTCTTTTGTTGCTGAATAAAAACGCATGAAATTATTTGAATAGATGGAATATAAGCGTTTACATTTCTGTGTGTACGTTTTATACTATATTCATACCAATGAATTTGTACCAATAAATATAAATCATTCTTATGAAATGGAGGGGTATTTTAGATGCCTTATACTTCTGAAGAAGATGTACAGATGATCATATTTGGCTTGATTGCTGGAGCGTGAGATGCCAAATCCAACTTTTATCAAGCGATTTCCCTTGTGCGGGACCATAAATATGAAGAAGCAGAGGAATTGATACATCAAGGGGAAACAGCCTTACTAGAAGCACACAAAGCCCAAACTAGATTAATAACAAAATGAGGCAAATGGAAACAAAACGGATATTGGCATCTTAATGATTCATGCTCAGGATCATTTAATGAATGCCATTCTAGTGAAAGAACTATTAAACAATCTAATCTTGATGCAAAAAGATATAAATGCATTAAAAGAAAAATTGGAGGGAAATGACAATGGTTAAAATCGGTTTGTTCTGTTCGGCAGGAATGTCAACAAGTATGTTAGTGACAAAAATGAAAAAAGAAGTTCAAGCAAATAGTTTGGAAGTAGAAATCAATGCATATCCAGAATCTGAATTGGAACAGATCGCAGATTCAATTGATGTGGCTCTATTAGGACCCCAAGTTAAGTTCCTTCTGTCTAAAGCAAAAGCCGTTTGCGAACCGAAATCGGTTCCTGTCGAGGTGATAAATACAATGGACTATGGCATGATGAACGGCAAGAAGGTTTTAGAAACAGCATTGAATCTAGTGAAAAAGCAATAGTGGGAGGTACAACATGAAATTTCCAAAAGACTTTTTATTCGGAGCTGCATCTGCATCATATCAAGTGGAGGGTGCCTGGAATGAAGATGGAAAAGGGCTGAGTAATTGGGACGTCTTTTCAAAGATTCCAGGTAAAACATTCGAAAATACAAATGGTGATGTAGCGATTGATCATTACCATAGATATAAAGAAGATATAAAACTAATGGCAGAAATGGGATTGGAGTCTTATAGATTTTCAGTTTCCTGGGCGCGCATCATCCCGGACGGTGACGGTGAAATAAACGAAAAAGGAATCGGATTTTACAATAATGTCATAGACGAATGTTTGAAATATGGAATCGTCCCGTTCGTTACACTATACCATTGGGATTTACCACAGAGTTTAGAAGCGGACGGGGGCTGGGTGAATAAAAGAACGATACGGGCATTCGCTAAATACGCCGAGGTTTGTTTCAGGGCTTTCGGTGACAGGGTGAAACATTGGATCACTTTTAATGAAACCGTTGTATTCTGCACATTAGGATATTTGAATGGAGCCCATCCACCAGGCCTTGTAAACGATCAAAAAAAATACTTTCAAGCTACTCATAATGTATTCGTGGCTCATGCTGAAGCCGTTCAAATCTATAAAAGCTTAAAGTACTACGGAGAAATTGGCATAACACATGTTTTTAACCCTGCTTTTAGCATTGATGGCAAAGAAGAAAATATTTTTGCCTCGATGCATGCGAATCACTATCAAACATTTTGGTATTATGATCCGATTTTAAAAGGGGAATATCCAAGTTATGTAGTGGATGCCTTAAAGGAAAAAGGCCTGACACCTGATTGGACAGAAGCAGAGTTGACTTTGTTGAAGGATACGGCTGATTACAATGATTTCATGGGCTTGAATTATTATCAGCCAGCAAGGGTGGCCAAAATTGATGGAGCGATTGAAAGCACGAAAATTGATCGTGATAAGTCGACCGGGAAACCTGGCAACCCATCATTCGACGGTGTATACAGAACGGTCATGATGGAGGATAAAGTATATACAAAATGGGGCTGGGAAATTTCTTCCGAGGGCTTCTTGGATGGCTTAAGGATGCTGAAGGAACGTTATGGCGATGTAAAACTTTATATCACTGAAAATGGTCTGGGCGACGAAGATCCGATCATAGATGGTGAAATTGTCGATGTCCCAAGAATCAAGTATATTGAAGAGCATTTAAAAGTGATTAAAAGTGCAATAAGTGAAGGAATTAACTTAAAAGGCTATTATGCTTGGTCAGTCATTGACTTATTAAGCTGGTTAAACGGCTATAAAAAACAATATGGTTTTATTTATGTGGATCATAAAAATAATTTGGAAAGAAAGAAGAAGTTATCGTTCCATTGGTATAAGCACATTATTGAAACAAGAGGAGAAGAGCTGTAACGCTTTCAGACATCAAAAGACTGACCTAATCCATTTCCAGGATAAGGTCAGTCTTACTTAGTAAGTATCATTCACTTTTGACTAGGAGGGGTAGTTATGTCGCGTATTGAAAAACTATTCGAGAAAATGATGCCTGCATTCATGAAATTTTCAAATGCAAAAGCAACCGTAGCACTTAAGGATGGTTTCGTACTTACGATGCCGTTGACACTTATTGGCTCCATTTTCTTATTAATAGCAAACCTGCCGATCAAGAATTGGAATAAAATCATGGCTAATTTATTTGGTGCAGATTGGATGGTGCCATTGAATCAAGTTACAGGAGCCACCTTTGACATTCTTGCTCTCATAGCCGTTTTTGGAATCGCTTACTCCTATGTGAAAGCAAGCAATATTGAAGCCGTTCCAGCAGGGATAATCGGTATCATTTCATTTTTGATTCTCAGCAATTCATTTGTTGAAAGTCCTTCTGGGGAAGTGGTTGGCGGAGTCATTCCTAAAGCCTGGACAGGCGGACAAGGGATGATAACATCCATATTGGTAGGGTTGGCTGTCGGTGCGATTTACACATGGTTCATCAAAAAAAATATCAGGATCAAAATGCCGGAAAGCGTGCCATCTGGTGTTTCAAATGCCTTCTCGGCATTAGTTCCTGGATTTGTGATCATGTTATTATCGATGTTCATTTTCCTCATTTGTGATAAGATTCAAGGCGTATCAATGACTGAAATCATTTATAAAGTATTACAGATCCCCATGCAAAATCTATCAGATACATTACCTGGAATCATCATTATCATGGCACTAATATCCATTTTCTGGTGGTTTGGATTACACGGTCCGAATATCGTGATGGGAATCATGGCACCTATTTTAACTTCAAATGCCTTGGCGAATCAAGCTGTCATAGATGCCGGTAACACGCTGGCCGTAGGCGGAAATGCAAAAATCGTTACGGTTCAGCTAGTGGATATTTACGCGAAATTCGGTGGTGCGGGCATAACATTAGGTTTAATTGCAGCAGCGCTGCTTGTCGCTAAATCACAGCAAGTGAATCAGTTATCTAAAATGTCCCTGGTTCCAGGTTTATTCAATATTAATGAACCAATCATTTTCGGGCTTCCCATCATATTTAACCCTTTAATGATCGTTCCGTTTGTTTTGGTTCCTGTCATTGCCGTATTGATGACGTATTTTTCAATTATTTTAGGGTTTATCCATCCATTTACAGCGGTACAGGTCCCGTGGACAACCCCGCCAATCATTTCAGGCTTTTTATTATCGGGATGGCAAGGGGCAGTCGTCCAACTAGCTATATTGGGTATGGCTACCGTGGTATATTTCCCATTCGTTAAAATGCTTGATAAAGTAGCACTGGAACAAGAAACCCCAATTGAAAAAGTTAGTTGATTTAAAAAGAAACAGAGGTTTCTTTACAATCGTTATGAAATAAACTATTGTAAAGAAAACCTCTCTTTTAGTCTAAACTATTGTTCGAAAACGTTCGAAATCATTATGTATAGAGGAAGGTATATGGAAATATGGGTGTAAAGTATAGAATGGTCGTAGAACAAATGGAGAAAGAAATATTAGATGGAAAATATACATTAAATACTAAGTTACCTACTGAAGAAGAGTTGATGAAGAAGTTCGATGTCAGCAGGAATACCATAAGAAAAGCAATCAATATATTGGTTGAACAGGGTTATATATATCAAGTTCAAGGTAGCGGCATATTCCTAAGGGAATTTTCCAGACCCGGCTGTATTTCTATGAAGGATATGAATGGCTTAACCAAAGAGTTTGCAAAGGATGAAATGACAAGTAAAGTGCTGAAGTTGGAATTAATAGAAGCTGATGAAAAATTGGCCGAACAAATGAAATGTAATGTGAATACCAAAATCTATAACCTCAAACGGGTTAGGTACTTAAATGGTGAACCCATTGTAATAGAAGAGTCCTTTTTCAATAAAGACATCATTCCCATTTTAAATAAAGAAATTGCAAATGGTTCCATTTATGAATATATAGTCGAGGATTTAAAGTTGAATATTGGTTTTGCAGATAAAATCATTTCGTGTGAGAAACTAAATGACGATGATGCAAAGCTTTTGGACTTGCAAGCAGGAGATCCGACTTTAATTGTTGAAAATACGGTCTTCTTAAAAGCGGGAGTCGTTTTCGATTTTTCAATTGAGAAATATAATTATACTTCCGCCAAATTATTAACATTGACCACGAATTAATGGGCTTTCGGGATCTGAATGGAAGAGTCGAAACAAAAAAAGAGCGACTGCATTTCTTAGCAATCGCTCTTTTTTTTATTTCTCGTTCTATAATGATTTTCAGCTGTGGAAATAGGGAGCTCAAAATGCTTCACTTTTTTGCAATAGGTCTAAGAAGATTCCAAAATAAATTAAGCATGAAAGTCAGGAAGATAAAAGTTTGGGTTGCTCCCTGGTATTTCGCATAGTTTGCTGCGCCTACCTCTGCAAATTCCCCAGCAATGACCACCAGCTTCGCGTGTAACTTCTCTTTGTCGTACTGATAGATATGGATCCAGCTTCTACACGGTCACCGTTATAGGTACGGTTTTGGCAATGTCCCTGTCTTTGGTGGATTTGTTTAACTTTTTTCCTCTACTGAAATCACTCTCTTGTTTTTCTTAGATAAAGAATCCTGGCTCATAATGGGAAACAAAAATTATAAACAATAAGAGCAAAAAAACTAAGGATTCTGGAATGTTGAACTCAAAAAAACATATTAGGACTATTTAGGGAATAAAATGAATGGAATATTTTGAAGGAAAGTGGGGCAGTGCATGTGAAAATCCATGTGGTGAATAGGGGGGATTCGTTGTGGGGAATTTCCCAGCAATATGGTGTCAGTACCAACCGAATTGTTCGGATCAATGGCCTTGAAAATCCAGATAAGCTAGTGATTGGTCTAGCACTTTTGATTCCTGAACCTTATCTTCGATACAGGGTTCAGCAAGGGGATACTCTAAATAAAATCGCAAATAAGTTTGGAATTACGGTACAGGAAATCATGCAATCGAATCGCATCACAAATCCTTCTGCTATCTATCCAGGGCAGAGACTAACCATCCCGGTTATTTATCATACCGTAAGGGAACGAGATACCCTTTATGATATAGCAAGACGTTATGGAACGACAGTTCAAGCCATAATGCAGATGAACCGGATTACAGATCCGTCCAATATTTATATCGGACTGATAATAAGGATTCCCCAGAAACCAAAACCCATCATTGATGTAAATGGTTTTACAAACGTTTACGGGCAAGCCGGTGCGGAACAGGTACGTGAAGTGGCCTACGATTTGACCTACGTAAGTCCATTTGGTTATAGAATGAGGCAAGATGGCAGCTTAGAAGCCATAGATGACACCCCGACGATACGGGCGGCACAGTCAACTGGCGTAATACCCATGATGTGCATAACGAATTTTTCCGCGACGGAAGCGGGAACTCAGCTTGCACATACGATACTTTCCGATTTAAGTTTAGTGGAAAAATTATTAACGAACGTCATAAAAACGATGAAAGATAAAGGGTACCGTGGGTTGAATATAGATTTTGAAAGTGTAGCACCAGATGACCGTGATTTCTATAATCGCTTTCTCCAAAGAGCAGTGGATCGATTGCATCCTGAGGGCTACTTTGTGTCATCCTCCCTTGCCCCAAAAACTAGCGCCAATCAAAAGGGACCATTAGTTGAGGCACATGATTATCCAGTTCACGGACGGCTGCTAGACTTCGTGGTGCTGATGACATATGAATGGGGTTACCGAAAAGGGCCGCCACAGGCAATCTCTCCCATTAATGAAATAAAGCGTGTCCTTGACTATGCCGTAACGGCTATACCAACAAATAAAATCTTCATAGGATTTCAAATTTATGCACGGGACTGGCTTATTCCTCATGAAGAGGGGCAGGAAGCAGAGACTTTCGACATGCAGGAAGCCATCAGACGCGCCGTCCAATATAATGTAGAAATAAAATATGACGAGACAGCCCAATCACCTTATTATAGGTACAAAGATAATCAGGGACGCACACATGAAGTTTGGTTTGAGGACGCACGCAGTGCTAAAGCCAAATTCGACCTGGTGAAGATTTACAGGTCAAGGGGTCTCAGTTATTGGGTACTTGGTTATCCTTTTCCCCAAAATTGGGAACTGCTTGGGGATACATTTATTGTAAGGAAACGGTAGGGTGTTTTGTTACAGCAAGGTGGATGGGCAGCTTTTTTTATAAAGCTGTCTATTTTAGTGAAAACCCTTTAGGTTTCGAAATGGACTACAAGAATTACCGGATTTTTATAACAACGTTAACAATCATTTGGAATCCGAGTCCATAAAGGGGCTTAATCGAGGACGCCATATTGAAACTGAAAAATATAGAATTCGAAAAGACCGCTATATGGTGATCTTTTTCATTTTATGAGATAAAGAGAACTCCTTAAAAACAGGTAAGGGTGATTACCATAAAGGAAATGTGTTCTTCATTGTGGAAATGTATTACGGACAATCCCATTTAAGGAGGCATCTTTTTGGAATTAACCATCATTAATACGTTTACAGATCAACCTTTTAAAGGAAATCCTGCGGCTGTCTGCCTGCTTACCGGGGAAAGTGGTAGCGAGTGGATGCAGCGAATAGCTAAAGAGATTAATATGCCTGTTACTGCGTTTATTCACCTTCATAAAGGCGAATGGCAGCTGCGTTGGTTCACACCCTCCGTTGAAATCCCGATTTGTGGACATGGGACGCTGGCAAGCTCTTTCTTTTTGTGGGGTAAAGGATACGTGCCAAGGGATAAACCAATTGCCTATCAGACGAAAAGCGGGATTCTCACTGCAAAATTCGTTGATGGAATGGTTCAGTTGGAATTTCCATCATTAATCGAACAGGAGACCGCTGCCCCTGAATTACTGATAAAAGCTTTAGGTGTTGTGCCTGTGTATGTTGGACAAAACAAATGGGATTATCTAGTTGAAGTTCAATCAGAAGAAATCGTAAGGAATTTAAAGCCGGATTTCAATTCCATTGCCCGAATGCAGATTCGGGGCGTCATTGTAACTAGTCTATCGGATAGCGGTGAATATGATTTCGTTTCCCGTTTCTTTTCCCCTGCCCAAGGCCTTGACGAAGATTATGTAACGGGCTCAGCCCATTGTTGTCTCGGACCCTATTGGAAAAACAAGCTGGACAAAAGTATCACCATAGCCTATCAGGCATCGGAAAGAGGAGGACTATTGAAGGTTGAAGTATCGGAAGACACAGTTAAACTTTCTGGCCATGCCGTGACAATATACGAAGGGAACTTAACCATTTAATGCAGGAGCCGTTTTTGATTTATCAATCGAGAAATATCATTACACTTCAGCCAAATTATTAACATTGACTTAAAGAGTGCAGGAAATTCTTAAGATTTTACGGTGTGAATTGGAGATATTGATTCACACCGTTTTTTTAATTCATTTCTCTTTTTCCCCAACAATCCCATAAAACAAAATCTTCATAATATCCTCAGTCAAAGGCAGGATGCTTTGATAAACCTCTTCCCGTTGGATATATTCATTCATCGCTTTTATATAAAATAAAATCGCTTCATTAGATAAGTCCGGATCAACATATCCTTGTTCCTTGCCCTGGTTAAACAGATCAATAAAGCGTGGCAGGGCCTTTTCTGTATATATTTTTTCCATATAATTGATTCCGGAAGTATATTCCCTCATTAAATATTGATAAAAATCTTCATGAATTTGTTTCGCAGTTTCATTCTTCGTGAACATGAGTTGCTTTATTTTTTCAGGGAAAGCAATGTTGCTGGCAAGTATTTGTTCAAATTCATCCAATGCCTTATCTGTATAATAAACAAAAACCTCATGAATTAGATTATGTTTGCTTTCGAAGTAATTATATATCGTTACTTGAGATACATTCGCTTTTTTGGCTATTTCCCCAATCGAAATCTTTTGGACACCATACTCCATGAACAAAGTTAAGGCAGCCTTTAGTATATTCAATTTTTTTTGTTCCCTGCGGCGTTGAAATCCGTCCATTTATTTCACCTCAACCTTAGTTTAATTAAAAATATGTAATAGAACAATAAAATAAGTTCATAAACTATTGTCAGGAATTATTATTTTATATATTATGAACTAAATCAATTAAAATATTTCATAATTTCATTTCAGAGGAAGAGGTGGATGAGGAATGTCAGTATTGAAAACAACGAATTTAACGAAAAAGTTTGGAAAGTTTTCCGCTTTAAATGGTGTGAACATTGAAGTGAATAAAGGTGAGGTATTTGGATTCATCGGTCCTAATGGTGCTGGAAAATCAACAACGATCCGTGTGCTGCTCGGGATTTTAAAAGCGACGGATGGAGAAGTGAAGATTTTTGGGAAGGATGCATGGAAAGATGCGGTTGAAATTCACAAGCGAATCGCGTATGTTCCGGGAGATGTGAACCTATGGCCCAACTTAACAGGCGGGGAAGTTATTGATCTATTTGTTGAATTACGCGGGGCGAACAATAAAAGCAGACGCGAAGAACTAATAAAAAAATTCGATTTGGACCCTTCCAAGAAATGTGGAACATATTCAAAGGGGAACAGGCAAAAGGTTGCTTTGATTGCTGCTTTCTCATCTGATGCCGACCTTTATATCTTGGATGAACCAACATCAGGTCTAGATCCTTTGATGGAAAGGGTTTTCCAAGAATGTGTGATGGAAGCGAAAAATGAAGGGAAAAGCATTTTACTTTCCAGTCACATTCTTTCTGAAGTGGAAAGGTTATGCGATAAAGTGAGCATCATTCGGCAAGGACAAATCATTGAAACGGGAACATTGGATGAGCTGCGTCATTTGACGAGAACAAGCTTGCTTGTCGAAACGAAGCAGCCTATTCCTGCTTTAGGGAGTGTAAACGGAGTTCGGGATATCGTAATGAAAGACCAAGCACTTTCATTCCAAGTGGATACAGATGAATTGGATAATGTCATGAAGTATATAAGCCAGTTTGGAATTGTGAAATTGGAAAGCGCGCCGCCTACATTGGAAGATTTATTCATGAGCCATTATGAAGGTGAAAGGAAGACTTCTGATTCTGGGGCGGGAGGTGCGTTATAATGGCGAATCAGTCCTATCAGAATACAGGAAGACTCTCCCGATTCATCGTACGGCAAGATCGGATTCGGATACCCGTTTGGATAATTTCCCTATCTGTCCTTACATTTATGGTTGCAATGGCATTCACCGATCTGTACCCGACTGCGCTAGAAAGGCAAACCATTGCAGAAACGATGAGGAACCCTGCTATGACAGCGATGGTGGGGAAAGGTTACGGCCTGGATGACTATACAAACGGAGCGATGATGGCGCATCAAATGTTACTTTTAACCGCTATGGCAGTTGGGATAATGAGTATTTTACTTGTTACGCGCCATACACGCGCAGATGAAGAGGACGGCCGTATCGAAATGATCCGTTCTTTGCCGGCTGGCCGGTTGGCTAATTTATATGCAACCATTTCCGTATCGTTTGGTACGAATGCATTGATCGCGTTAATAACGGGTTTCGGATTATATGCTCTGGGAATTGAAAGCATGGATTTGGAGGGTTCCCTTATGTATGGAGCTGCGTTAGGGGCAACCGGTATTTTCTTCTCGGCGATAACGGCATTATTTGCCCAGCTTACGGAGAGTGCGCGAGGTACGATTGGTTACTCCATCACTGTTTTGCTTCTTTCCTATCTTATTCGGGCGATAGGGGATGTCAGCAATGAAACACTTTCGTGGTTTTCACCATTGGGTTGGGTTTTAGGTTCAGAAGTATACGTGGATAATTATTGGGGGCCAATCATCCTTACGATCGGTGCGGCAATCATTTTGGGTGCCTTATCTCTATATTTGAATGCCATCCGTGATTTGGAAGCTGGTTTCATTCCGGCTAAGCCCGGCCGGAAATATGCTTCATCGTTTTTAAAAAGTCCGCTTGGTCTCGCGCTAAGGCTTCAGCGTACAGGATTGATTGCCTGGGCAGCCGGGATGTTCATTTTAGGAGCTTCTTACGGTTCCGTTTTAGGTGATTTAGAATCCTTTTTTACAAAAAATGAAATGATGGCCGAACTATTGACGCCAGTTGAAGGTTATTCGCTGACGGAACAATTCTTGACAATGTTGATGTCAGTCATCTCCATGATATGCACCATCCCGCCTTTAATGGCGTTGTTAAAACTTAAAGGGGAAGAAAAAAAGAACCATACTGAACATTTACTGAGCCGCGCTGTATCCCGTACAAGGCTTATGGGCAGCTATATTATCATCTCCGTTATTGGCGGTTTTCTCATGATTACGCTTGCTGCAATCGGTCTTTGGGCAGTCGGGAATTCAGTGATGGATGAAGGGGTTGCTTTCGGCACTATATTTAGTGCAGCGATGGTCTACCTGCCTGCGATGTGGATCATGATTGGCATTGCCGTGCTGTTTATTGGCTTTGCACCAAAATTATCCGGCTTGACTTGGCTTTACTTGACATACTCAATCTTAGTCGTTTATTTAGGGGGAATGCTTCAATTCCCGGAATGGATGGATAAACTAACACCATTTGGCCATATTCCGAAACTTCCTGTTGAAGATATGAACTTCATGAAAGTATCCATACTTACCATCATAGCCATAGTATTACTGGCTGTTGGTTTTATCGGATATAACAAACGGGATATCCGAGGTTGACGATTCAACTATGATTCTATTATTCCTGAAAAAAGCCTGATTCCTCGTTGTTTCAATGAGAAATCAGGCTTTTGGTTATCGGTCATGGGTAATTAATAATAGTACACCTAGCGCAATGATGATAAAGAATAAATAACTTTCGAATTTTTTCGCAGGAATTCGCTTATTCATGAAGATTCCGAGACCTGTCGCAAGTAATATGGCTGGAATGGAATAAGCGTAAAGAATAAGTGAATCGGCGGTCCACAGTCCGCCTAGCGCATGACCCGTCACGACCAGGATTCCGGATATAAGAAAATGGGCTTGCAATGTTCCGCGAAATCGATCTGGATTCCATCTTCGTAACGTTCCATAGACGACGACCGGCACTCCGTTAAAGTTATAGGCGCTGCCAAGGACTCCCGACGCAAAACCGAACGGCCATACCCAGCCCTTCGAGTTGAGTAAGGGTTTATCCACAGCCTGAAAAAGTTTTTGCTTTAGAAGAGAATATCCTCCATATGCAATCAAAAAAACACCGAGTGCAGAAGTGATGATCATAGAAGGTGCGTAATGCAGCAAAGCGAGGCCGGCTGGTATGCCGATGACCGTTGAAGCCGCCAACCTGATTAAAACCGAGCGTTCGATATGCCGCCATCCGCTAACGACGGTAAGTGAAGCTACGGTAAGACCAGCCAATCCAATCAGGGAAACCGAAGTATTAAGCGGAATGTGAAGTAAGGCAAGCAGCGGCATGCTGACAATCGCTTCACCGAAACCGAACATCGTCCGCATCAAGGCGCCGATAAAGACTGCCGCGACCACCAATATGATGCTGCTGATCGTCATTTTTTTACCTCCTGAAGCAAAAATTAACCCTTCTGTAATTATACCATACCAAACTGGTATTTGATCGAGGTAACCATGATTTAAAACAGGTGATTTAAGGCCTTTATTACTCTTTATAATGCGTTTAGTTCACCTTTTAATGGAGAGGTACACGATGTAATTTCCGTCGCTTAGGAGTCTGGAATGAAGATGAAATGTGGGTGTGCATCTTTTGGTGTTGTGTGGTGATAAAGACTTAATTGAATTTGATGTGAAGGTTGTTTTGCAGATTAATAAAGATAACGAAGGGTGGTTTGTGGAAAATATGTTACGGGCAATACTTTTTAGGGAGGCTTTTTCCATACAAGCAGATTTAAAGAAAGAGTCATAGCCTTTCATTGGATTTCTCACCAGGAAAGGCTATGAATGCGTTCACCTTTTATCAAGCTTAGCAGAAAGGTAATTTCCGGCGAATTGGACGGATTGAACAATGATGATAAGAAGGAATACGGTTGTTATCATGATGTCAGTCTGAAAACGGTAGTATCCATAACGAATGGCCAAGTCACCAATTCCCCCGCCGCCCACGACCCCGGCAATAGCCGAGTAGGATATGAAAGAAACGGCAGTAACAGTGAGTCCCAACAGGAGACCGGAACGCGCTTCTAATAATAGTACTTTGAAAATGATCTGGAAGGGGGATCCACCCATAGCAACAGCTGCCTCAATTGTTCCCTTTGGTACCTCACGTAAAGATTGTTCAACAAGCCGAGCTAAAAATGGAATGGCAGCTATCGATAATGGGATGGAGGCGGCCAGCGGACCTACAGATGTTCCCAATATCGTTCTTGTAAATGGGATAAGAGCAATGAGTAAAATGATGAATGGGAAGGAACGGACCGTGTTGATCATTGCGTTTAAAACGTTATTTAAGATAGTCTGTTCGAGTAATTGCTCCTTTGAAGTTAAAAATGTAATGAAACCAAGTGGGAGGCCTAATAAGATAGCTGCAAATATCGCTATTCCCACCATTAAAAATGTTTGGCCTGCACCTAAGTAAATTTCAGGAAGTAAGGAAATGATATTATCAAACACTTACCTTCACCTCCTCTTCAGATTCATGTTTTAATAGAATTTTACCGATTTTCGTTGTGGGTACGGTTCTATTATCCGCTAAGTTCAATTCCTCCATGATTCTCCCATTTTCCATGACCGCCACCCTATTTGCTAACCTTCGAATTACATCCATTTCATGAGTCACGATCAGGATGGTCACACCATAGGTTTCGTTTATTTTTTTTAGATAGGCCAGGATGGATTGAGTGGTTTGCGGATCAAGTGAAGAGGTTGGCTCGTCACATAGCAATACATTAGGTCTTGTGCTTATGGCACGGGCGATCGCGACTCTTTGCTTTTGTCCGCCAGAGAGCTGCGCAGGATAATGATTGGCTTTATCAGATAAATCGACGATTTGCAGTGATTCAGCTATAATTTTGGCTCGCTCATGTTTTGGTACATTGGCAAGTTCCAATGCCAGACTAACATTTCCTTGTACCGTTCGATTTGCCAAGAGGTTGAAATGCTGAAAAACCATCCCGATTTTGTTGCGTGCTTCTCGAAGCTGTTTGCCAGATAAATCACTAAGGATAGAATCATTTATTGCTATCGTACCTTCAGTAGGCTTTTCTAATAGGTTACCCATGCGCAGTAAAGTCGATTTACCTGCACCGCTAAAACCGATGATCCCATATATTTCATTCTCCTTAATATCCAGATTTACATTGGAAACGGCAGTGAATAATTCATTTTTTACAGTAAATGTCTTACCTACATTTTTAAATGTTATCATTCTGGAACCTCCCAATCTTAAAGCGTTTATATCCATTCATTTAAAATAATCAGGCCGGTGAAATCCTTCAAATTCTGTATTGCTTTCAATCGCTTTTTGAAATTCAGGGGATTGGTAGGCGTTAATGATTTCCTTCACGAATCGTTTTTTCTTATCTTCGGTTCTTACTGCTACAAAATTTTGATATTCAAATGGGGGATCCTCCAAATAAAGGGCGGAAGAAAGTTTCCGGTCGGATACCAAGATGGTATACCCATTGGCTACCGCATAATCTACATCAGGCAAGATTCGGGGAACTTGAGCCTGTTCCACCTCAACAAATGAAAAGTTCACTTTTTGATCGACGATATCTTTTTTGGAGACAGTCAAGGGATCGTATCCTTTTTTTAATTGAAGCCACCCTATTTGTTCAAGCATTCTTAATGCTCTTGCCACGTTAGCGGGATCATTCGGGATTGCCACTTTTTGCCCATCCTTCAATTCATCCTTGCTGCCATGCTTATCGGAATATAAGCCCATAGGTGCTGTGGGGACTTTAATGGTTTCGGTAAGCTCCAGTTTGTTTTCATTGATGAAATTCTTGAAAAAAGCAGTATGCTGAAATACATTTACATCGATGGAGCCTTCGGCCAAGGCAAAGTTTGGTTGGTTTGGGTCACTGATTTCCACGTATTTAACGGAGTATCCTTTATTTTTCAGATAAGGTTCTATGCCTTTTTTCACTTGGTCACTATAAGGACCTGGAGTGAAGCCGAAAATAATTTCTTTCTTAGCTTCACTCGCTGCTTTATCACTGCCGTTGCTGTTGCAAGCTGAAAGCAACATGACGAATAATAGGGACATGATGATGAACAGAAATGAATTTCTCATGGAATTCCTCTTTTCTTTTTTTGTATAGGGTTCATTCTTTTTTAGGAATAAAAAAAAGCATGAACAAGGTTTGTTCATGCCGCCGGTTATCCGGTAGGCTTGCATAGTATAGTTTTCCAATTGGAATAATTAAACTATAACAAGAGTATGGATAATTTATCAAGTGTTAATTTTTCTGGATATTTATGGGTTAAAATCAAAAACGCACTTGACCAATTGATTTTATCGGATTATGATAGTGAACATAAAAAAATAGCTTATCGGACAACCGAGAGCCCTTGTTAGGAGTCAGTTCCATACTCCTTCAAGGGCTTTTGTGTTATCCAGGGAGGAGTTGGGAACTTAATGAATAAGAGAAGCCGGCTTGCCGAAAGTTTGAAAGACGGAAGAAATGTTTGGCTTGATGGAAAGAAAATAGACGATCTATATGCCCATCAGGCTTTCACAGGCACTTTAAAGACTTTAACAAATTTGTTGGGTATGCTGGATTCACCTGAAGAACAAAAGATTGTCGGGTATGAAAGTCCAAAAACAAAGGAATATGTTCATAGATCTTTTCTCATTCCTAAAGATTTGGAAGAACTGATTTCAAGAAGAAAGGCTTTTGAGTTATGGTCGCGGAAAACTTACGGAGTGATGAGCCGATTATCCGACTATGCGAATTCGATGGTCACAGCATATTTCATTGATAGGGATTTCTTTAACCAGTATGATTCAGGATTTTCCGAAAAAATCACTGCATACTATGAACAGGCTAGGGATGAACGGCGTATTGTGATCCAGGCGATTCTTGACCCTCAGATAGATCGGTCAAAGCCGAGTGATGAACAGGAAGATGCTTTATTGAAAGTCATAAGGGAAACGGAAGAAGGAATAGTTGTTAGAGGGGCGAAAATGATTGCTACCGCTTCCCCGTATGCACATGATGTCATCATCATGCCGCATCAGAAGCTGACTCCTGATAAAACGGAGCATGCCAATATGTGCATTATCCCTTTGAATCTTCCTGGCCTGCAAATTGTCTGTCGTGAATCATTCGCTTCAAAAGACCAAAAGAAACATCCATTAAGTGCACAATTTGATGAAATGGACGCTGTTTTAATTTTTGATGATGTGTTGATTCCGTGGGAACGCGTTTTGATAAGGGGATCTGTAGAAGGAGTGTTTGAAGCTCAGCGGCACCAGCAATTGAACTGTCTCGCCCATCATCAGACGGTCGTTCGCTTGCTTACGAAGCTTCAATTCGTAACGGGGGTGGCTACGGCCATCGCTCAATCGATCGGTGTTGATCAATTCTTACAAGTGAAGGAAAAGCTTGGTGAACTATATACCCAAATCGATAGTATAGAAGCGTTGCTTATTGCTTCAGAGGTTCAAGGTTCACTTAACGAGAAGGGCGTTTATCTGCCTGCTCTCGTACCTTTGCAAACGGCCCGAAATCTTGGAACCCGCCATTATCCAAGAGCGATCGAGATTTTAAAACAAATCGGGGCGGGCGGTTTTATCCAGCTCCCTTCTACAACGATAGAGGACAGCAACGACCTCATTCCACTATTGGAAAAGTATTATAGAGGAGCGAATGTTGATGCCGTCACTAAAACTTCTTTATTTCAAATAGGATGGGAACTGATCGGAAGCACACTGGGATCGAGGCATGATCTGTATGAAAGGCTGTATACCGGGGATCCCATTCGAACCTTCGCTTTGCAATATGAAACCTATGATAAAGAGCCGTTAAAACGGAAACTCCTCCGTTTTTTGGAGGGGGTAAATG
This sequence comes from Peribacillus phoenicis, assembly GCF_047238085.1. Lineage (NCBI taxonomy): Bacteria > Bacillati > Bacillota > Bacilli > Caryophanales > Bacillaceae > Peribacillus > Peribacillus phoenicis. Next base: position 361,851 of record NZ_JBDFMF010000001.1, read on the forward strand.
GAAAGGGGAATCGTGATGATCGAAAACAATCGGTATCTTCAACGACTTAATGATGGGAGAAATATTTGGCTAGATGGGGATATCGTCAAAAACTTAGACGAACACCCTGCATTTAAGGGAACGGTCCATACGATACAATCATTGCTGGATTTACAAACAAAAGCAGACAGTAAATCGTTGCTGACATACAAAACGGAGGAAGGGCTTGATGCGAACCTGTCATTTCTCGTTCCAAGGACGCATAAGGATCTGGAAAAAAAACGTTTGGCGTATCAGCATTGGGCCGATCAGACTTTTGGGGTCATGAGCCGTCTATCTGAATATTCCCGTTCCATATTTACTGGTTGGTTTGCAAACCGTTCAGAGTATGAAGATGCACATCCAGGTTTTTCTGAAAAAATAGAAAGCTATTACTATCAATCCCGTAATCTTAATTTATTGTCAACAGTTGCAGGGCATGATCCACAAAAGGATCGTTCAAAAACATTAGTGGAAAAGAAACCGGGGATTTTACATATCAGCCGTAAAGATAGCGAAGGGATCTATGTTCGCGGTGCGAAAATGATTGCGACAGCGGCTCCGTATGTCGATGAAATTTTAATCTTTTCCTATCACAAGAGAGGAGAAAATGAACGTGAATTTGCAAATGTTTTCTTTGTGCCTGTCAATGCGAATGGATTGCATATCGTTTGCAGGGAGTCATTTGCCGATAAACGGGAGGAGGATCACCCGTTAAGTGCACGTTTTGACGAAATGGATGCAGTCCTAATTTTTGATGATGTATTCATCCCTTGGGAGCGAGTACTGGTTCATGAGGATCCGGAATTTGCTTGGAAGCTTCGTTGTGATGCCCCTTCATCACTGCTTAGCCAGCATCAAACAGTAGTGAGACTTGTCAGCAAACTGGAAAGTGTCGTAGCAATCGGGAACGAATTAGCGGAAACGGCTGGGGCAACACAATTTCTGCATGTGAAAGAGAAGCTTGCAGAATTGATCATACAGTTAGAAACCATTAAAGCATTACTGCTCGCTTCAGAATATAAAGCAAAAATGTATAACGGCATACTGCTTCCTAATCAAGATTTCTTAGCGACAGCAAGGAATCTGGGAACTAGATTCTACCCAAGAGCGTTGGAAATCCTCCAGCAGATTGGGGCAGGGGGGCTATTGCAGGTCCCATCCAGCATAAAAGAATTGGAAGGTCCCATAGGTCCTTTGTTAAAAGAATATTACCAGGGTACAGAGACATCTGCAGAAGATAGGACACGATTAATTAAATTAACGTGGGATTTATTGGGGAGTCCTCTTGCATCAAGACATGAATTATATGAGAGATTTTATTCCGGCGATCCTGTCAGAACGTATGCAGCACAGTACAATAATTATAAAAATAAGCAGAATCTCGTTGATTATGCTTATGAGGTTTTAAAATAAGGAGGTCCTATAATGTCTGTGCATTTTTACTGGTATGTACCTACAAATGGTGATGGTGAATACTTAGGCCTAAACGAGCCGCAGAGGAAGCCTACCTTGGATTATATAATAAGTGTTGCGAAAGCAGCTGAAAAGGCCGGTTTTGAAGGGATATTAATTCCTACGGGCATACCTTACCTAGACTCATGGATAGTGGGTTCGGCCATCATTCATCATACGAGAACAATTAAGCCGTTAATCGCTTTTCGCCCAGGATTCATTGCTCCGACGGTTGCGGCTAAAATGGCCGCGACCCTTGATCAATTCTCAGAAGGGAGAATGCTTGTCAATGTAGTGACTGGAGGATCGGCAAAAGAATTGGGTCAGGATGGTGACTTCGTTGAGCACAATGAGCGATATGCCAGAACAGGTGAATTCCTTGAAGTCGTACAAAAATCATGGACTGAACAGAAGGTTAATCATATAGGAGAATATTTTACCATCAGTGATGGAGTATTGAATCCAAGCATTCATCAAAGTCCGAATATTCCGATTTATTTTGGAGGTTCATCTGATGCAGCAAAGGAAATTGCAGCGAAATCCGCCGATGTATATTTGCAATGGGGAGAACCAGCCCAGCAAATTGAACAACAAATCAATGACGTCAAACAAAGAGCGAAGAAGTATGGAAGGCAATTGGAATATGGTGTCAGGATTCATGTGGTCGTTCGGGATGAGGAGAGTGAAGCATGGGAGGCAGCCGCAAAAATAATAAGTAAGGCTGACAGGGAAACTCTGAGTAATATGAATCATTACTATGAAACGACGGATTCAGTGGCCCAAAAACGGATGAATGAATTAACGAGGAACAATGAGCGTTTTGGAAGATATGGCTGGTCGGGAATCGGGAAAATCAGGAAAGGAGCGGGTACAGCCATTGTAGGCACCCCTGAACAAGTAAGGGAAGGCCTGCAAGAATATATCGATATTGGCGTCAAACATTTTATCCTATCCGGTTTTCCTCATTTAGAGGAGGCAGAACGATTTGGGCAAGCAGTACGACCATTATTTGGAGAAAAGGTTTTATGAGCAGGAAGGTCCATAAAAATAAGGAGGGAAGGATATGAAATTTTCAATCTGGGGGGCTAATTTATCAGGTGGTTTCTTGCGGGCAAACGTAGAACAAAATACGGATGGAAGTATGGAGTATAATCGGAAACTCGCTAAAATGGCAGACCAGCTACAAGTGGATTCCATCCTTTATGCCATTCGCTATGTGGGCAGTATCGGAGGTAGCTCGACGGATAGAGGTCAACTTGATCCCTTATCAGTAATTACCGCTTTGGCAGGGTATACCGAAAGAGTTCATTTTATTGCTGCGGTTTTACCAGGCTTCATTCACCCTGCAACCCTCGCAAAAGTAAGTTCAAGCATCGACATTATCTCAAATGGGAGATTCCACATAAATTTGGTCAGCGGTTGGTTTAAAGAAGAGCAAGAAATGTTTGGGATAGAATGGATTAAGCATGAAGAGCGGTATAAACGTTCAAGGGAATACCTAGAAGTTTTAAAAGGATTGTGGACGACCGATAATTTTTCTTTTCAAGGGGACTATTATCAAATAAAGAATGCGATATTGGCACCGAAACCGATTCAAAAACCATATCCAGCAATCTATCAAGGCGGTAATTCCCAAGATTCCCAAGAGATGGCCGGGGAATTATCCGATTATTACTTTATGAATGGAGCCTCCATAGAAGAGTTGAAAGAACAAATGAATTATGTAAATGCTGTAGCACAAAATCATGGTCGTGAAGTTAAATTTGCCGTTAATGCTTTTGTCATTGCCAGAAAAACGGAAGAGGAGGCAAGAAGCGAATATCGGTATATCATCGAACAGGCAGATGATACGGCGATAGCACAGTTCAAAAACCGTAAAGATACGAAAGGCATGTGGAAAAATGCATCCTCTATTAGTGATTTTGTTGCTAATAATGAAGGATTCAGGACAGGGTTGATCGGCAGTTACGAATCAGTTGCAAGCAAAATTCAGGAACTTCAAGCAATTGGAATCGATAAGATCCTATTAACTTTTCGAAATGCACTTGAGGAATTACCGGATTTTTATAACAACGTTAACAATCGCTTACAATCAGAGTTCATTAAGAAATAAAAATGGACAAAAAATTCAGAAGCTTAATCGAGGATGCCATAATGAAACCTGGATGAATCGGAAAATATAGAATTCAAAAAGACCGCTATAAGTGGTCTTTTTGGGATTGGATTGAAGAAATTTCCGACACTCCTGCCGAATTACTGGCTAGCCGAGACCCCACAGGCACTTACTTTGATGAGGCTTGGCAGACACTCGCTTTCCTCGGGCAATCTTCTTAATGAAGGATCAAACCTTTACCTTTTTTAGTGTACAAGAATCGAAATGGCACTATACACTAATAACAAAGCCATGATTACATTAAACTGACTTCGATACTTTGATAAAAACGTTTGAAAAACAGAACCGAACATACTCCAGCAGAACGTACTCATAAAACCAACAAAAGCCAGAAATAATGAAAAGAATAGTAAGCTGAAATTTGAAGAGTGATAAGGTAGTATGAAGGTCGATATTGCCGTGATGCCATATAGGATGCCTTTTGGATTTATGAATTGTAAAAGCATGCCAGCTATAAAACTGTTGTTCCTGTCATCATTATCGTCCTTATCTTTATTTGAACTGGAAATGATTTTTATGGCCAGATACAGCATGTAAATTGCACCTAGGATCGTCATGATAAATTCAATCTTTGGTATGAAATTTTCAAGCAAAACATTAAAATAACTGCACAATAACATTATTACAAAAAAACCGGCACCTACCCCGAAACAAAATTTAATATTCTTTTTTAACCCGTACTTGTTCGCAAATAACATGGCCATGATGTTATTTGGACCTGGAGTGAAACTCGTAATAAAAACAAATAGCAAAAAAGATAGTAAAGGCATGGTTGACTCCCCTTTGTATGTTATAATGTCCAAAAGTGACATTATAACGACTTCCTTTTTATTGTACAATGCGGACGTTATATTGTAAATGAGGGGCATTTTTATGGAAGAGATAAATTTTATTATTGCTAACAATTTAAAAGCCATCAGGGAAAGTAAAAAATTAAGTCTTGAAAAGGTTGCAGAATTAACTGGAGTAAGCAAAACGATGATCGGACAAATAGAAAGGGGAGGATCGAGCCCAACGATTACAACAATTTGGAAAATAGCCAATGGATTAAAGATTTCATTTTCTTCATTGATAAATAGTCCGCAGCCGGATACAAAAATTGTTTTAAAAAGTGAAATTCAATCATTATCTGAAGATAACGGCAAATATCGAGTTTATCCCCACTTTCCCTTTGAGGATGAGAAGCGCTTTGAAGTATATTCAGTCGAGATAGAAAAAGGTGGATTCCTAAGTTCCGATTCGCATAGGGATGGAACGGAAGAGTACATAACTGTTTTTGAAGGGGAAGTGACTGTACGTGTAAATAACGAAGAATATACAGTAAGGAATGGTGATTCTATCAGGTTCAAGGCTGACAGACCGCATGCCTACCATAATTCAGGGGAAACATTGACTCGATTAAGCATGATCTTATATTATCCAGCTTAAAAAAAGGGAGTAATGTAGTTCTGTTAATTATATCTTTGCAAAGTGAATATCCCCTATAGATTGCCTGTTGGTAAGGTCTTCCTGTTGGGGATACTGCTTCAACAAGTCAAAGGCCCAACGATTTGACTCGTTATCAAATTACTAGTAAACTGAGGTGCATCAAAGATGGGAGGTAGGCTTAACATGGATAGACGGGGATTTTCGGATGAGAACAAATTGAGTTTGCTGATTTGGCTGCGAATGGTTCGTTTTTATCAAAGAAGCAATCAGCTTTCGAATGAACACTTACAGCATTTCGGCGTAACCGCTGCACAATTCGATATGTTGGCACAAGTGCTTATCCATCAGCCTGTTTCACAAATCGAATTAGCGGAGCACCTAACGATAAGCCGTGGAGGCGTATCACATATGCTGACAAGGCTGGAAAAAGAGAACTTGATCGTCCGTAATCAACAATGGAAGGTTAAATATATTTCATTAACGGAAAAAGGGAAAGAGTTAATGGAAAAGGTCATGCCTATTCAATCCGATTTCCAAGCTTCATTATTCGATATATTGGATGATGAAGAAAAGAAGCGCATGCATGAGATGATGATAAAGATTCATAGACATAGTTTACAGATGGAAGTGCCTAATCCCAGCCAGGAGGAATCCTAAGACTGGATCAGGCAGCCATAATGATAGTATTCTTATCAGTTTACTAGTAACTTAAGGGAGGAATGGAGTAATGAAAAGTGAAAATCATTTTAAACGGGATATTGTCGAAGTGAAAGATGTGAAGCTTCAAAGGTATAGTCCGATTCATACGGCCGGACCAATCATAGAACCAGGAAACTGGGAAAAGAGTGATCCGTTCCTTTTAATGATGGAGGATAAATTTCAAAAGGGATCATTCGATATTCACCCGCACAGGGGAATCGAAACCGTTACATTCGTCATTGACGGAACGATCGAGCACTATGACAGTCATACCGGGGATGGAGGGATACTTGGACCTGGTGATGTCCAATGGATGACAGCGGGAAGCGGCGTCGTGCATAATGAGGTGCCTTCCGAAGGTGTGACTGCCCATTCCCTTCAACTTTGGGTCAACCTTCCCCGGAGTGAAAAGATGACGACACCAAGATATCAAAACTTAATGGCAAAAGATATGCCGGTCAGAAAAGAAGAAGGAGCACTGATCCGTGTCTTTTCCGGATCATCCAAGGATGTTATCTCGACAACGAAAAACCATGTTCCCGTGACGATGGTGGAGATGGTTCTGGAGCCAGGAGCTCCGGTCACACAGAATTTACCAGGAAGCTTCAACGGATTCATCTATCTAATAGAAGGAAGCGGAATCTTCGGTAACAACGAAGTGAGAGCCTCAAAGGGACAGGTCTTATGGCTGGGTGCTTGTAAAGAATCAGGGGAAAGTGAAGTTGATATAACGGCTACTGAACCTTTAAGACTTGTTTTATATGCAGGAGAACCTTTAATGGAGCCTGTTGTTGCCCGCGGACCGTTTGTCATGAATACTGAAGAGGAAATCGATCAGGCATACCTTGAGTATCGGCAAGGGACTTTCTTGAAGCATTGATATGAAAATTTCGACAAGGGCATCGTAACTGATGCTCTTTTTTTTGAATCCTCCCATAAGAATAGGTAAATATTGATGGCAAAAGGGAGTGTATTTAATGCGTGGATCGGAAAAAATGCTCCGGAGTCCGAATAATGAGGTGAAGGTTGAAAAAATTCGTGAACGGTCGAATAAAGTACGGTGAAGGTCGAATAAAGTGCCGGAACGGTCGAATAAATTCGTGGAAGGTCGAATAAAGTGCAAACCTCTGAAATCAACTGGACTTTTTTTGAAAAAACTGGAAACTAACTAGTCTTCTTCGTCATTGTCTGCAGTCTGGGAGAGATTTAAATCTCTCCCTTTTTTGATTTTTAGCAATTAGGTATAAAGACCAAGGGTTATTCCAAAAAACTGATTCTATTTTACCACTAATTAATTTTCTTGATATATCATCAATTAGCCACTAGGTATTTTGGGGTGATTATAATGATAATATTCTGTTAATATTCCGTGATGTATTGTAAATTTGTTTTAAAATTGGATTATTTTGTTGTAATATAGGAGATACACGGATCTTTAGAGGAAAAAAGTAGGGTGGATTTGTGTATGGGTAAGTAAATTTGTCGGAATTAATTTTTTGGAAAAGCGTGTCAATTCTATGGATAAGTTAGCAGAATGTTATGTCAGTATAGAACTTATAGGGGGATTAACTATAATGGGGAAAAAGAAAATCGTAAAAATTGCATCCGCTACCATGATGGTTGCGACAGCGGTCGTAGCAGTAGCACCGGCACCTTCGGATGCTGCCACTAGCCTGAATAGTAAAATCAAAACAGCCAAGGCCGCCATCAAAAAACCATTCGACACCTATTTCTACACTTCTAAACTCGCTTCAGTGTCCACTGTTGAAAAACAAATCAAGTCTGCAAAACAAGCAAAAAAAGACATCAACTCTACCATTAAAAAATCAATGCTAAGCAAAAAAGAAAAAGATGCCAAATACAAAGAAATCGAAGCTTATGATAAGTACATCACTCGTTCTGAAGGTTATGTAAAAGGGTATAAAGCGGCTGAAAAAGCAAAAGCTGCCCATGATAAATCGATTAACGCCTTTACGAATTCCATCATCGCCAAAAAATCAAATGATATCAGGGATCAATATAATGCACTGGATAAAGCCGTGAAAAAGACAGACAAAGATATAAAAGATACGGTTTACGGTGCGAAAATCGAAAAGCTTCTATATAATAAATTCACTAAATCGACCAAAACAGCTTTGAACGGTGACCTGAAAGTTCCGTACTACTATGAAAAAGCTGCATACTGGGTGAAGAAGGGTGATTTAAAGACCGCGGACAACCGGATGAATACCGTTTCGTCGCAGTTGAAAAAGGTCAGCAAAACATCCAAACTTGGTAAAGCCATTCATGCTTATGTTAAAGAGGTGAAAGGTAAGTATGATGAAGCGGTATATGCAGAAAAGAAAAAAGAAGTGGCAAAACGGGTCAATGCCTATGTAGCTCTTGCCAATGGGGAACTTAAAACGAAAGAACAGATAAAAGCGGCTAAAAAGGCGAGAGCCGACATCCATTTAAATGGGATCAAGGAGTCGGACCGAAAGGAATTCGAAGCGAAAATAGCATTGGCGGATAAGAAAGTGGCAGCTGCTAAAGAAGCTTTGAAAAATCCGGCGAAGGCAATCACGCTTTCCTTGATGCATACGAATGACACGCATGCCCACTTGGACAATGTAGCCAAAAGGGTGACGGCTGTTAAAGAAGTGCGTAAGAGTAAACCGCAAGCTCTTTTGGTGGATGCTGGTGACGTATTCTCGGGAACGCTCTATTTTAATGAATTCAAAGGGCAAGCTGATCTTCGCTTCATGAATTTAATGAAATATGATGTCATGACATTTGGGAATCATGAGTTTGACTTGGGATCAAGCGCTGAAGGGCATCAAGCTTTGGCTGACTTCATTAAAGGGGCACAGTTCCCATTTGTCAGTTCGAATGTGGACTTCTCCAAAGATGATAAGTTCAAGGGACTATTCTCGGACATGATTTCAAGTAAGCCGGAGCAAGGGAAGATATACAATGGAATCGTAAAACAAGTGGATGGCCAAAAGGTAGGGTTCTTCGGGCTTACAACGGAAGAGACTAAAGATATTTCAAGTCCTGGCAGTATAGAATTCGAAAACTACCTTGAAGAAGCCGAAAAAGCGGTCAAGGCGTTCAAAGGCATGGGTGTCAATAAGATAGTTGCCGTATCCCATATTGGTTATGATGACAATGCAGCTTATGACAATGATTTAACATTAGCTGCCAAGGTCAAAGGCATCGACGTGATTGTGGGCGGACATAGCCATACGCAGTTAAACGCCCCCGTTATTGTTGACAAAGATGATAAAGGGAAAACCAAAGATCCGACAGTCATCGTTCAAGGGTATCAGTATAGCGACTATTTAGGCACGATCGATGTGGAATTCGATAAGAAAGGCAAGATTGTCGGACAAGCCGGACAGCTGATTAAGCTTTCTGAAAAACAGGATGATCCTGAAGCGGCAAAAGTGCTCGAAACATACTCCTCGAAGATTAAGGAACTCAAGGAAACGAAGACTGGGGCAACAGCTGTGAAGGCTTTGGACACACCGCGTGATGCAGGGGATGAAACGAAACCGAGTGTTCGTAAAAATGAAACCGAACTGGGTAATTTAATTACAGACGGAATGCTTAGTAAAGCAAAAGAATTCAATAAGGATGCGGTCATTGCTTTCCAAAATGGCGGGGGCATCCGCGCTAGTATTGATCAAGGTGAGATCACATTAGGGGAAATCCTAACCGTTTTACCGTTTGGGAATACGTTAGCGACGATAAAGCTTACAGGTGCAGAGATCAATGAAGCATTAGAGCATAGTGTAAGCCTCGCCCCTAAGGAAAATGGCGGCTTCCTGCATGTTTCCGGAATGAAATTCAGCTACGACAGTTCGAAGGAAGCAGGCAATCGTGTGACAAAGGCTGAAGTCCTTGGACAAGATGGAATATATTCCGAATTGGATGCAGCGAAGGAATATGTCGTGGCGACAAATGCTTTTACAGCCAAGGGCGGAGATGGATTCACCGTTTTCAAGAAGGCTTATGAAGAAGGAAGAGTGACGGATATCGGACTCGCTGATTGGGAGAATTTACGGGATTATGTAAGCGGGCTGAAAACTGTCGATCCAAGCATCGAAGGACGCATCAAGGATGTGGCCGGAAGCAATACAGACCCGACTGTGGTATTGGCCAAAGACTTTGGCGGAACGGCTGAAGCGCCAAAAACACATGAAGGCAATGTAGTTGTTGATATTACTGATGTTGCTTCATTGGAAAATGCAGTGGTTAAAGGGAATCTTACATTAACGGGAACTCCTTCGGATGACTTTACTTTTTCACAGGTTACAGTCGAGGGTAATTTGGATTTATCGGGACTTAACGGTAAGACCGTGAGCATGAGCGGTGTCACGGTGAATGGCGAAACCATTCTTTAAGCGGTATTCAAATGACTGCCGAGCCTACGAAAAAAAAGTTGGAGGGGTTGAGATCTTGAAGAAGAATGGGATAAGCAAGCTTTTATTTGCCATACTGATCGTGCTGTCAACGGTTCTGCCAAATGCAGCCGCTGCAAATGCCGAAGGGACAATATCGGTCATGGAAGCGATTAATAATAACAGTGGAACGGCGACGGTGAAGGGATACATCGTCGGTACAGCTAAAAGCGGTACAAGCTATCAGCAAACATCGCCTTTTACGGAAAGTACAAACATAGGTATTGCGGATAGTCCGGATGAAACGGATGTTAAGAAAATCATGCCTGTTCAGCTTCCAGCCGGAAATATCCGAACGGCTTTGAATTTGGTCGAACATCCGGAATTACTTAAAGCGCAGGTGATGATTACGGGAAAACTGGAAAAGTACTTTTCAGTACCCGGCCTGAAATCCGCAACGGATTACAAAATCATCACTGATGGAGGAACGACTCCAGAACAGCCTGATGTGAAGGTACTGGACTCCATTGCCGAAGCACGCACGAATACCGAAGATGTCGTGCAGGTAGATGGAGTGGTCACCACGGGGCTTGGTTATTGGGGAGGAAAGGGTTTTTATATCCAGGATGAAACGGCTGGGCTATATGTTTATGGTTCTTCGTGGCCTGCGGATGTAAAGCAAGGGGATAAGGTTACTTTAATCGGACAAGTATCCGCTTATAATAAGGAATTACAAATCCAACCAACTTCCCTTGAAGTCGTATCTTCTGATAATGAACTTCCTGATATCCAAAAAATTGATGCTTCAGGGGTCAATGAGGAAACACAAGGTGAGCTGGTCACCATTGATAAGGCGACCATTACAGAATTGGAAGCATCGGGAACATACGGAACATTCGAATTCAAGGCGGAAGATACTGAAGGGAAATCTGTTGTCGTTCGCCATGATAACCGGACCGGTTCGAGTTATGAAGATTTCGTGAAGAGCTTTAAAGCAGGGGATGTCATTTCCGTAACCGGAATCGGATCGAGGTTCAATGACACGTATCAGTTGAAGCCGCGTGGTCTTGAAGATTATGAACTCGTGAACAAACCAGCCGTATACACGGATATTTTCCCTGGTACGGTTAGTGAAAATACAAAGGTATCACTTGAATCTGGTTGGGAAGGAGCGAAAATCCATTATACGCTGGATGGATCCACACCGACGTCTTCAAGTGCTTTGTACACAGAACCTATCATTTTAACGAAAGATACTGTCATCAAGGCAATCGCAGTCAATGACAAGACATCGGAAGTTTTCACATTTGCCTATACCGTTAACAAAACCACTGAAGTGAAGATTCGTGACATACAGGGGATGAATCATTTTTCATCTTATGAAACTCAACTCGTCTCGGGTGTGGAAGGTGTCGTCACTTATGTAAAAGATGCGAATAACTTTTACATGCAAGATCCCAACCCGGATAAGGACTTAACGACATCCGAGGGAATACTTGTGTACAACAAAGCACATGGCCTGAAAGCGGGAGATCATGTCAAAGTGGCAGGTAAAGTTGCCGAATGGTATATCGAAGGATACGCTGAAATGAAAACGACGGATCTGCCGACAACTGAATTGACCAATACTACGATTGAAAAGCTTGGCACTGCAGCTATGCCAGAACCGATCATCATTGGAAAGGATGTCATTCCGCCGTCTGAGAACATCGATGATGATAGATTGACAGACTTTAACCCAAGTGAAGACGGCATTGATTTCTACGAGAGTTTGGAAGGAATGCTCGTAGAAGTATATAACCCGAAAGTGGTTGCTCCTCAAGACTATGGTGAATTGGTCGTGATTCCGGGGTATATGGAAACGACGACTGCAGTTGGAGGCGTCAAAATAACGGAAACGGATTTCAATCCTGAAAGAATTACCCTGGATATAAATGATGAATCATATACAGCTAAAACCGGTGATTTCTTTGAAGGCTCGGTTACAGGTGTCATCAGCTATGGATATAGCAACTATAGGGTACTGACGGATAAAGCTCAGCTGCCGGCATTAAAGGATGGCGGTACGGCTCGGGAAGTGACATCCTTAGAGAAGGATACTGATAAGCTATCGATCGCTTCCTATAATATCGAGAATTTCTCGACTCAAACCGCTAATTCGAAAGTTGAAACGATCGCAACATCCATCATTACCAATCTAAAACAACCCGATATCATCGGCGTAACGGAAATGCAAGATAATGATGGGGCAACAGATAGCGGGACAACGGATTCTGCCCAAAGTGCCAAGAAGTTAACCGACAAAATAAAAGAGCTGGGCGGACCGCAATATCAATACATCGATATCGCACCGGAAGATAAACTTGATGGCGGGGCACCCGGCGGGAATATCCGGGTAGGCTTTTTATATAATGTCGACCGCGTCAAATTGACTGAAGGAACGAAAGGAACGGCAACACAGTCCGTGGCCTTCAAAGATGGAAAACTTACCTTGAACCCTGGACGAATCGAGCCTGCCGATCCCGCCTTCACTTCAAGCAGGAAGCCTCTAGCCGCTCAATTCGAATTTAAAGGTGAAAGCGTAGTGGTGGTAGCCAATCACTTTAATTCCAAGGGCGGTGACCAGCCGTTATTCGGCAAAAACCAGCCTCCTGTCCTTTCAAGTGAAACGCAAAGGCTTCAAATTGCCTCTATCGTCAATCGGTTTGTCAGTGATATCAAGTCACAGGATGCAAAAGCGAATATCGTCCTGCTTGGAGACTTTAATGATTTTGAATTTTCGGCTCCGCTTAAAACATTAAAGGGCAAAGACCTAACCAATATGATCGAGAAAGTCCCTTTTGAAAAACGTTATTCTTACACATATCAAGGCAATTCACAAGTACTGGACCATATCCTGGTATCGAATAATATGGCCGCGGCCACAAAAGTCGATATTGTCCATATTAATTCATCCTTCATGGAAGTTCACGGAAGGGCTAGCGATCATGACCCTGTATTGATTTCAACCACTTTATCTAAATCAGGCGAAGTTGAAACTCCTGCTCCAGAAAAAACATATAATCTGACAAACGTTAAAACAAAAAAACTTACGATTGCTTCACCTAGTGCTTTGATCGATCTTGATGAAACATCCAGCATCGAAGAAGGTATCTGGTTAAAAGGTTCATATGCTGTACTCAAAGGCCTTGGGCTTAAGAATACTGCTGTGTCGATAAAACCGGATAAGGAAGGTGCAATCATTGATTTTGGAGGCATGGCGGTGAAGGAAGTCATCATTGATAACGCCAATGTAAAAGAAATCAGGGGCGCTGAAAATGTTCAGAAATGGTCGGTCACAGAAGGTGTCGACACATCGAATATCAAGTTTGTCGATTCGAAAGGGGAAGCAATTGCTTCCCCTTTCGACCCTAAAGAAAACCATGCGCCCGTCGTAACGAAAAACATGGAAAATCTTGAAGTGAAAGCCGGTTCCAAGGTCACCATCGATTTGAGTGAGCACTTTTCAGATCCAGATGGAGATAAGCTGACCTTTTCATCCACTATCGGTACAGTCACAGACCAGACATTAACCCTTCCTGCAAATGAAGCTGGAACATACCTTGTCGCAGTCAAGGCCGAGGACCAGCTATCGGAAACGGTTGTCCGTTTCACGCTGACCGTTTCGAATGATAAGCCGCTCGAAGCTTATTACGAAACGGCGGCAGGAAAAACGGGAACGGAATTGAAATCGGTTCTGCACTCGATAATTAAGGGCCATACGATGTTATCTTATGATCAAGTGTGGAATGCCCTTAAAGAAACGGATGAAGATCCGGTGAACAAACAGAATGTCATCTTGCTTTACTCTGGAAAATCCATCTCGGAGAACGCGAATGGGGGCAATGCCGGACAATGGAACCGCGAACATGTTTGGGCAAAGTCCCACGGTGATTTTGGGACAAGCAAAGGTCCCGGGACAGACCTTCATCACCTCCGTCCCGCTGATGTGACGGTGAATGGTAAACGGGGCCACCTTGATTTCGACGAGGGAGGTCAAACGTATAGCGGATGTGAATGTAAGTTTGATTCAGATTCATGGGAGCCGCCAAATCATGTTAAAGGCGATATAGCACGGATGCTATTTTACATGGCCGTCCGTTATGAGGGAAGCGGCGAGTTGGATCTTGAATTATCCGATACAGTCAATACGTATCCGAAGCCCCTACATGGAAAGCTATCGACACTTCTGAAATGGAATGAACTCGATCCAGTCGACGATTTCGAGAGCCATCGCAATGATGTCATTTATGACTGGCAAAATAACCGCAATCCTTTCATTGACCATCCGGAATGGGCATCCGAAATTTGGGGTGCCGCTAAATCCATCAATGAGAAAAAAGCGAGTTAAATCGGAGTTGGAATGGGAAAGCAGCCTGATGGCTGCTTTTTAGTTTGTTTACACAAGGGGTTGAAAGTGCAAACATGATGTTAAGATGAGGGTTGGTTTAACTGGCTAGCGGAGACCCTGCTAAAATAACCGCGTGAACGGTCGAATCGAGTGGGAGGTAGGTCGAATAAAGTGCGTGAACGGTCGAATCGAGTGTGTGGTAGATCGAATCGAGTGGGAGGTAGGTCGAATAAAGTGCGTGAACAGTCGAATCGAGTGCGTGAACGGTCGAATCGAGTGTGTGGTAGGTCGAATAAAGTGCGTAAACGGTCGAATCGAGTGTGTGGTAGGTCGAATAACTGCGTGAACGGTCAAATCGAGTGTGTGGTAGGTCGAATAAAGTGCGTGAACGGTAGAATCGAGTGTGTGGTAGGTCGAATAAAGTGCGTGAACGGTCGAATCGAGTGTGTGGTAGACCGAATAAAGTGCGTGAACGGTCGAGGGAATGGCCTTCTTATTCAATAAAGGCACCCTTTAATGGAGGAATTGAGTAGCTACTATTAGCTGGTTTGCTTAAAAAGAAAAAATCGTGATCATGCAAGTGCTCACGACTTTTTGTCTACAAACTGAAAGTGCCACCAGGCTGCTTTTTTCATGCTTCACTACAAAGTTAATCATTTATGGTTAATTATCTTTAAATACTGAAAAATCAAACATTGACATCTCGTTAAATAATAAAAATTTTGGTAGGTATGTTATGTAATATATGTTAATATGGGATATGCAATGAAAGGGTTTTCATTGCAGAAAAGATAAAAATATTTTAATATAGTAATTATGCCGCTTTTTGATTTTCATTTACCCTTAAAAGACGGTTAAAAAATATACTGCCAGAAATGGGGCATTACGCGATGAAATACAGATCTGCATTTGATATAATCGGTCCCGTCATGATTGGACCTTCAAGCTCACATACAGCAGGAGCTGCCAGAATTGGCAGAGTAGCACGAACATTATTCGGAAAGCAACCGAAGAAAGCCATTATTTCTTTATATGGTTCTTTTGCAAAAACTTACAGGGGACACGGTACGGATGTTGCTGTCGTAGGTGGGATATTGGATTTCGATACGGATGATGAACGAATTCCTGCCTCTTTAACGATAGCGGAAGAAGCCGGTATGGACGTTTCCTTTACAATCGAGGATACTGTGATGGATCATCCTAATACAGTCAAAATCAGACTGTTCGACGAAGATAAAGAATTGGAACTTGTTGGGATCTCGATTGGTGGCGGAACGATAGAAATAACGGAGCTGAATACGTTCAAGCTTAAATTGTCGGGTGAAAACCCAGCCATTTTAGTTGTGCATAACGATGTGTTTGGAATCATATCTTCCGTTTCGACAGTATTGGCGAATCATGAAATTAACATTGGCCATATGGAAGTTTCACGGAAGGAAAAAGGTCAAATGGCCCTCATGGTGATTGAAGTCGATCAGAAAATCCAGAGCGATGCCATGAAGGAAATTGAAGGATTGGAAAATGTGTCGCAAGTCATAAGGATGGTTGAATGATCATCATTAAAAGTGTTGGCATAGATATGGAGGTACAAACATGTTCCGAAATGTAGCAGAGTTGGTTGAACTTGCTGAAAGTAAAAATGTAAAAATCGCGGAAATCATGATTTTACAAGAAATGGAGTTCTCGGGCCTGTCGAGAGAACAGATTATTGAAAAGATGGACAGGAATTTGACAGTGATGGAACAAGCGGTGGAAAGAGGTCTGAAAGGTGTGCAATCCGTGACAGGCCTAACGGGCGGAGATGCCGTTCTTTTACAAAATTATATCAAGTCGGGCAAGGCACTGGCCGGTAATTTATTATTGGATGCCGTCAGTAAGGCTGTTGCAACGAATGAAGTGAATGCAGCAATGGGAATGATTTGTGCCACTCCGACTGCAGGTTCTGCTGGTGTTGTTCCCGGTACATTATTTGCCGTGAAAGAAAAATTAAACCCGACCCGGGCAGAGATGATTGAATTCCTTTTCACTTCCGCTGCTTTTGGATTCGTGGTTGCAAACAATGCTTCCATTTCCGGAGCGGCTGGTGGCTGCCAAGCAGAAGTGGGCTCGGCAAGTGGAATGGCCGCAGCTGCGATAGTGGAACTGGCCGGCGGTACACCAAGCCAAGCCGCAGAAGCGATGGCGATCACTTTGAAAAATATGCTTGGATTGGTTTGTGATCCAGTGGCTGGATTGGTTGAAGTTCCTTGCGTGAAACGTAACGCAATGGGTGCATCCAACGCGATAACGGCAGCTGATATGGCACTTGCAGGCATTACGAGCCGCATTCCATGTGACGAAGTTATCGATGCCATGTATAAAATAGGATTGACCATGCCGGTTGCACTTCGTGAAACGGCAGAGGGCGGCCTTGCGGCGACTCCTACTGGGCGTAGATTGGCAAAGGAAATTTTCGGTTCATATAAATAAACATTCAGTCCCATTAACAACAGGTTTGTTAATGGGATTTTTAATTTGTCTTAAAAAAACAACTCCAACTCCTCAACCTGCCCAAAAATAAGATTATTTTTTAGTGAGTGAAAAAAGGAAATTAGAGGAAAATGGAGGGATTTGGCGTTTATGGAAACGGAGATGGAAACAGTCGTTAAAAAATCTGAATTATCAGTGAATATGGAGCCGTAGCAACTTTGTGAGTTATCACTTTCAATGATAAGATGAGTACGAAATTCACTATGGGAAGGATTGATTCTTCATTAATTTTCTCGAATTAACGTACACGTCGGCAATGGAAAAAGCGATGTTTCAGGCTCATGGAATCGGCTATGCACTATATGCTCAAAAACTGGAGCAGCGCATGATGGTTGAACAAGAACGGGAACAGGATTATCTAAAAAGCAGGCGTATATCAGACGAGATGAGAGCCAATCTTTTTTTAGGGAGTTAATTTCGAAGATATCGAATAACATAAAACGAAAAAAATCATGAACAAGCGAAAGAGCAATCTTAAAGATTGCTCTTTTTGTCCTGCTCTAAAGGGTAATTTTCTATTTTAAAGGAGGAGACAACACTTTTAAATAGAATGTATGTTGATGAAGAGGAGGATTGATCTTAGTGGAGAGAAGAGCATTACTGGTATCTGCATTACCGGGATATGAAGAAGAAATTGGGCGGTGGCTATGGTGTTTGGAGGATGTTCGCCGTACGCTTATAACGAAATTGACTGGAATCAGCCAAAATATACTTGATACGAAAATCGATGAAAGGCAAACGATTGGCTCGATGTTATATCACATAGCTCTGATAGAGGCAGATTGGTTATACGAGGAGGTCCTTGTTTCGGAATGGGATTCGGAAATACGCGCGTTGTTTCCATTAGGATGCCGTGCCGAAGATGGCTCCCTAAACCACATTGAAGGACAAACATTAGAAGAACATTTCTACCGCCTCAATAAGGTGCGTGAAGTATTTCTTTCAAACTTTCGCACAATGGACCTAACGGATTGGCGCAAACCGAGGGTACTTGAACAATATGACGTTACGCCTGAATGGGTCGTTTACCATTTGGTTGAACATGAATCACATCATCGAGGACAGATTTTTCAGTTGTTGAAGAAATTACGGAATGAAATAGAAGTTAAAGAAATGTGATTCTTTAATGGCCAACTATCCATATCAGTTTGTCGACAAATCTGCCGAATAACTGCTTGGCAGGCGATCGGCGGATAGGGAGCGGATTTCTGAAACGTTTGTCAAAGAAAAAAACTGTAGGCAAACTCGATTTTCTTCGAATTTGTCTACAGTCAATATTCCTGGTCTGATTTATATCATTAATCTATTTGGTGATTGAATTTCGATTTTAAGACGCTGCTGGCATACCCAATGAATCCTCCAACAATGGCAGGGATGACCCATCCTAGTCCTGCCTCATACATAGGAAGTATTGCAGTGAAGAAATCATTGATGAATGAAATGTGTACACCTGCTCCATTTAATCCATCAAATAAACTGACGATGAATGTTAAAAGTAAACTGCCTTGATAAACTTCAGATCTTCCTTTAAATAAAGAATGAAGAAATGTTAGGAAAATCAAAACAATGGCCAATGGATAAATGGCTGTCATAACAGGTACAGAAATGGCAATTAACTCGGTTAGTCCAATATTGGCAATGATTGCACTGAATACGGATAAACTTATGGCAATCGTTTTGTAAGGCAGATTTGGGAAAAGCTTATGGAAGTATGTCGAGCAAGATGTAATGAGTCCTACGCTTGTCGTTATGCAAGCCACTGTGATCATTAATCCTAATAATAGCCCGCCATATGCTCCAAAGTAATAATCCGAGACTTTCGCCAAGACAATGCCTCCATTATCCAAGCGTCCAAGTTCCCCAACGCTTGAAGCACCCATATAAGAGAGAGCTGTATAAATGGTGGCAAGGATAACGGCCGCAATGGCAGTCGCTTTCCCGCAAACGATCATTATTTGTTTTTTTGTTTTAGCCCCTTTTTCTTTGATGGCATTAATGATGATGATGCCAAAAACAAAAGATGCAAGGGTATCCATGGTTAAATAACCTTCTCTGAACCCATTGAAAAATGGTTGAACCATATAGTGCTCTGCAGGTGCTTGAAAATCTCCAATTGGATTAACGAAAGCGACTACCACCAGGATTCCAATGAATGTCAACTTGATGGGTGTTAAAACTTTCCCCACAATTTCGACAATTTTCGCAGGATTGAGCGAAAGAAGGCACGAAACTGTAAAAAAGATGATGGTGAAAATAAGTAAAGGCAATGGACCTGAATCTTCAGGCAAAAATGGTTTTACACCGATCTCAAAAGAAACGTTTCCTGTTCTAGGCATTGCGAATAAAGGACCAATGGCTAAATAAAGGACGGTTGTGAATACAATACCAAAGACTGGATGGACACGGCTCGCTAATGATTGTAAGTCATCTTTTCCCGAAAAACCGAGTGCCAGCACACCAAGTAACGGTAATCCTACTCCTGTGACCAAAAACCCTGCATTTGCTGACCAGATATTCATACCTGCTGATTGACCAAGCATTGGCGGAAAAATTAAATTCCCTGCCCCAAAGAAAAGGGCAAATAACATGAACCCAATCACTACTATAAATGAAGATGGAACCTTATTAGACAAAATAAACCCTCCGAAAAAACCAAAATTTGCTATTTTAGAAAATTATTAAATTTTCTAAAAATTATATACACAGTAATACTAAGACCGTATCGTATTATAACTAAATTAAATTGATATTTCAATATATTTTTTGTTTTTTATTATTTACCTTGAATGATCAGTGGTCCGCCATTACCTTATTTTGAACATCTAAAAGCTGCTCATACTAATGAAATTCATTTTGAACAAATGAAATTTAAACGGAAATGAGGGTGCAAAAATTAATAATTTTCTTAGCTTTTTGTTGTTTATCGCAGTGTTTTCATGTATAGGTGCATGTAACAAGGAAGTGGTCAAAGAAAAAGGTGAAATTACAGAGAAGAGCCTTGTTAAAGAGGGAAATGTGGTCAAATTGGGAGAGGCAGAAAAGTTATTTAAAGGCTATTATACTGCACGATATACCATTAATGATCCAACCAATCCTCCAACCTTTGATGAAATTGCAGGTAAAATTAAAGGATATTTATCAGAAGATGAATATAATGCCCAAATTCTTAACCGTTTTTATTCAATGCCTGCACTGGTAGCCAAAGAAATCAATAAAAGCATTGAAGTGCAAAGTGTGAAGCTTGAAGAACAAAGCATAAATGAAGATGGCACAGTAGATTACACATACACAACTGTATTTAAGATTTATGACGAGAATTCATCCAAGACTTATGAGAAAGAAGGAGAACTCACGATAACCATCATAGATAATGAATTAAAAGTCACCCGTGATTGGAGCAGAGGGATAAAAATTGACGGTTTAGATGGCGGACTTTAATTGAATTTTGCTGTAAATTTGGGGAGGGAACAGTGAAGGAGGTGTTTTAGAATGGGAGTATTTTTTGAAAAAATACTAGGATTGTTTTTTGAAAAACGGAAACAAAGCAAAAAAGATGTTTTATTACTAATTTCCATATTCGCGCTTTCTATATTGAATGTGGTGGAGTATATCACGGATATGGACTTATTTTGGTTATCTGGTGTTGTATTAATTGCAATCATTGTTCTATCGGCATCCCTATATTTTGAAGGAAAAAGAAACAGGGAAAATGAACATTAAAATTCGTTTTTTGTGAAGCGGACGTTAGGTTAAATGTTGTTGTTTAATCAATAAAATAAAATGACGTTAAAATAACAATTATTACTTTTATTAGGGACAGGTACTTCAATAAGGGAGCTGCTTTGGCAGCGCTTGAGTTTGTAGACAAAAGGGGTTTATCTAAATTTCAAAACAAAGTTGATGGGAACGGAAGGTGCGAGAATCCTGCGGGAAAAGCGCGTCGAGGGGAGAGCCCGCAGGCGCAAGGCGCCGAGGAGGCTCCCGGACCGCCCGCGGAAAGCGAGTGCCTGGAGTGGAAATCAGCGTTCGGGGTTTTATAAACCAAATAAAAACTGAGAAAAACTTAATTTTCAAAGAGTTTGTCTACAGTCTGGGCTGCTTATGCAGCTCTTTTTTATGGAGCTATTGGGGCAGCTATACTCCCGGAATAAGGTGGAATTATTAGAAAGTAAATCGAAGCTCTAAGGTATCCTATCAACGGGAGTGAAAAATAACATGTACTCAGCAGGGTTTGTATATTCTTCTTCTGTCAATAATGGTTATGGAATCAGAATTTCTGCCGTTTGTATATAACTTACCGTTTTGTCGTGAAAGGAACTTATGAAAATGCTCGAGAAGGGTAAAATCGGAAGCCGTCAACTGACGATATTAGTGATTTTATATACGCTTGGAGATTCTATATTAGTCATTCCCTCCATTGTCGCTTCTGAAGCTAAACAAGATGGTTGGATTTCGGGTATTATAAGCGTGGCAATAGCACCGTTATTGGTTGTTTTTATATATGATGCTTTAAGGAAATGCTATCCTGATTTAACATTAGTGGAATACAGCCAAAAAATTCTGGGTAAGTGGCTGGGAATAGTGATCTCTCTTTTATTTATAAGCTACTTTTTTATAACCACAGCGACTTATTTGAGTGAAATTGGGGATTTTATGATAACTCATATTATGCCTGATACCCCAATTCAAGTGATCATGATTCTTTTTATGAGTGTCGTCCTCATGGCCGCACGTCTCGGTTTGGAACCCTTGGCCCGAAGCGCGGAAATATTTTTTCCTTTTGTTGTATTACTTGTATCAACATTGATGATTCTTCTCCTTCCTGAGATTAAACTTCAAAACCTGCACCCCGTATGGGAGGGAGGATTGAAACCGGTTATAAGGGGATCTATACCATTTATTGTCTTTCCGTTTATTGAACCGGTTGCGGTTCTAATGATACTCCCGTTCGTGAGTCAAAAAAACAGAATAAGAAAAAGCCTTTTTGTCGGTCAATTGTTGGCTGGAAGTGTTTTGATCATTATAACCATGCTAGCCATTCTTGTACTTGGTACAGAGTTAACAGCGAGACAAAATTATCCAATCTATATGTTGGCTAAGAAAATAAATATCGCTGATTTCCTGACGCGGCTGGAAGCAATACTAGCCATAATATGGTTCATCACCATTTTTATTAGATTTAGTTTGTTTTTTTATGTGACCGTTTTAGGTCTGGCACAAACGTTAAAATTGCAGGATTATCGTCCTCTGGTTTTTCCGTTGGGTATCCTTTTGATTGCCTTTACATTGATTATGACACCTAATATCGTCCATTATAGTAAATTCATTTCAGAAATCTGGCCGTTTTATGCTATTACATTCGGGTTTCTGCTTCCATTGATATTACTAATAATCGCCAAAGTTAAGAAAAATGATCGACGTAACTAAGGTCGTGTCTTATTTGTTAAGATACCTGTGTAAAATTCTATTAGAAACTCAGGTGTTATTCCATTAAAGGGCGCAATTCTTTAATAAAGCATGCCTTCCTTAATGAACTAATGGGTGCTTTTACTTCAATAAGGGAGCTGCTTATGCATCTCTCAGTTTGTCGACAAAAGGGGTTTACCTAAAATTTCAAAACAAAGTTGATTGGAACGGAAGGTGCGAGACTCCTGCGGGAAAAGCGAGTCGAGGAGGCTCCCGGACCGCCCGCGGAAAGCGAGTGCCTGTAGTGGAAATCGACGTTCGAGGTTTTATAAAACTTGATTTTCATTGAATTTGTCTACAGTCTAGGAGCTGCTTAGCAGCTTTTTTTCTTATGAAGCTAAAGGGGCAGGTTGGTGTAACAAGAATAGTTGGCTTTAATTTAATAGAGGCAGGATATAAGGATAAGGCTACGTTGATCAAAAAGTGGATTTGATAGACAATAAAAAATAGTTTGACTTTTTTAACAACTATGTTTATATTTGGTTTAATACTAACTACCGTTAGTTAATATGGTTCAATAAGTATGTGTTAGAAATAAAAAGTAATCTAATGAATTATTAGTTGTAAGCGATTACACTATGTGGTTGTAAAATTTGTATGAAATGATCTTTATTTAAAACCAGGAGATGATACTTATGAAATATCCACTTACACCAGATGTAAAGCCAGAGTTTTGTACAACAGGAACCTTTATGCGTTTACCTTCTCAAAAGCATGATGCAAAGCTGGCAATTGTGGGTATGCCTTTTGATACAGCTGCTTCTTTTAGGGTGGGAGCCAGGTTTGCTCCTCAAGCCATTCGCCAAGCATCCATGACCCTGTTTCCTTATCATCCTATTCATAAGGTATATCCTTTTGAACAATTGAATGCCATTGATATAGGGGATATCCCTGTTATTCCCCATAATATTCATCGAAGTTATGATCTAATGAAGGAATCCATTTTTGAATTGATGTCCAAAGGGGTCATACCTATTGGATTAGGGGGAGATCATTCTGTCACTTTAGCTAGTTTACGAGCTGCGGCAAAGGTATATGGCCCAGTAGCCATGATTCATTTTGATTCTCATACAGATACTTGGGATACATATTATGAGGAAAAATATTGGCATGGATCTCCATTTATTCGTGCACACGAAGAAGGTTTGCTGCAGGCAAATAGAGTATTTCAAGTAGGAATCCGAGGTACGCTAAACCACACTGGAGATTTACAGGCAAGTCTTGATTTAGGTTATCGTTTGATTACAACTGGTGAACTTTCCAATCGCGGATTTGAAGATGTTTTGAAAGAGATTAGAAAAACCATAGGCAACACACCTTGTTTCTTGACATTTGATATAGATTTCGTTGATCCTTCTTTTGCTCCAGGTACAGGTACACCTGAAATAGGTGGTTTTAGCAGCTTTGAAACACTTAAAATGATTCGTGCCCTAACTGACTTTAACTTTATAGGATATGATGTGGTTGAAGTGCTGCCATCATATGATCCAAGTCAAATCACTTCACTTTTAGCAGCAACACTTGTACATGAGTTTGCCAGCCTTGCAGCATTAAGTACGAAAGAAGTCAATCAATAAAAAGTAGTCATTACATTTGATAAA
The DNA here is from genome assembly GCF_047238085.1 of Peribacillus phoenicis. Taxonomy (NCBI): domain Bacteria; kingdom Bacillati; phylum Bacillota; class Bacilli; order Caryophanales; family Bacillaceae; genus Peribacillus; species Peribacillus phoenicis. The sequence continues at coordinate 385,992 of NZ_JBDFMF010000001.1, forward strand.
GGAGGCAGCTCTTTGCGATGAAAGGAATACCCGAGCTTAAGCGTTCACTGAATACAAGATATGTTATTGTATTTGGACTTTCCTTTATGGCGCCTGTGACAGTCTTTAGCACATATGGTATCGCCATTGATCGTACCCAGGGAATGATTCCGACAGCATACATAATTGCTTTAATTGTCATGCTATTCACTTCATATAGTTACGCAAAAATGGTTCAGGTTTATCCCACTACCGGTTCAGCTTATACCTTTGTGCAGAAAGGAATTAATTCACACCTTGGTTTTCTGGTAGGATGGGTAATTTTATTGGATTATCTTTTCAGTCCTATGATCAGTGCATTACTTTTTGGGATTATGGTGAATGCTTACTTCCCTGGTATTCCTATCATTGCCGTTATCATTTCTTTTATTATAGGTGTGACTACCATTAATATTTTTGGGATTAAGGTTGCTGCAAATGTGAATACCTTTTTGGTAATATTTCAATTTCTTTTTATCATTATCTTCAGCCTGCTTTGCATAAATGGGCTTTTAGCAGGAAAAGGTACCGGGGAGTTGTTTTCTAAGGATCCTTTTTTTAGTCCTGACGTAAATTTTAATAATCTGCTCTCGATTGTACCTCTATTATGTTTTAGTTTTCTTGGGTTTGATGCGGTTACTACATTAGCTGAAGAAACCAAAAATCCGAAAAAAACACTTCCTAAAGCTATTTATGCTACGACATTGATCGGGGGGATATTATTTGTTGCATCTACCTATTTTGCACAATCCATTTTCCCGAACTTCAATGCTTTTAAGAACCCGGATACAGCTATAGTCGATATCATGATTTATACCGGGGGTAATTTTCTGAATAGTTTGTTTATTTCAGTTGTAGTGACATCTGCTACTGCTTCTGCAATAGCTTCAGGAGGCAGTGGAGCCAGGATTTTATATGCAATGGGGAGAGATAATGTTCTGCCTAAGAGGATATTCGGATATGTTTCTCCAAAATTTCAAACGCCCATATTCAATATCCTACTCATTGCTTGTGTTGCAATGAGTGCCGTATTTTTGGATATCGCAACAGCTACTTCTTTCATTAATTTTGGAGCACTGTTTGCTTTTACATTCGTTAATCTTTCAGTGTTTATCCATTATTTTGTGAGGCAGAAGCAGAGATCGCCTAAAAGTATCGTTTTATATTTACTTCTTCCCTTAATAGGCACCGGTATAACCATATTGTTCATGACAAAGTTAGATATCCATTCTTTAGTATTAGGGATTACTTGGATGGCAGTAGGATTCATATATTTATTGTACTTAACAAAAATGTTTAAGGAACGTCCGCCTGAACTGAATTTTGCAGAGCAAAAAGAAGAACTCGATGTAAAACTAGTGCAATGATCAGTTACTGTTTTATTATTTTGAATGAAAAGAGGTAAACTCTATGGCTATTAAAAAAGCAGATATTGTTCTTTCCAGTGATGCTATTTTTACAGGGCTTGCACATGAGCCGACGTCTGGTGCAATTGCTATCTTAGGTGACAAAATTATGAGTGTAGGATCAAAAGCGGAGATTGAACCTTTTATAGGAAGTGAGACAAAAGTATTTAACTATGGAAATCAATTAATTTTGCCTGGATTTCATGATTTTCATCTCCATATCATGTTTAGTGCACTAAGTTTAAATAGTGTTAATTTATTTGAAGCCAGGTCAGCTCAAGATGTAGCTGCAAAAGTACTGGGATTTTCTAAAGATTGTTCTGAGGAAGAATGGATTATTGGCATGCAATGGGACGCAGGTTATTGGCATGATAAACAAGAGCCCCATTATAAAATTCTTGACGCTGTCATTCCAGATCGTCCTGTCGTTCTTTTTCATGCTGAAGGTCATTATACATGGGTGAACAGTAAGGCCATGGAATTAGCAGGAGTTACTGAGGATATACGTAATCCGGATTTTGGTCGCTATGAAAGAGATAAGAATGGTTTACTTACTGGAATTTTATATGAAGACGCCCAGCAAATCGTCTTAAAAGAGGCATTGCGATTAACACAAAATAAAAAAGAAAAGATATTAAAGGAGTTTTTACGATTATTATCCCGATATGGAATTACTTCTGTAAACGATTTGTTTGCGCCAATAGATTACTTCCTTCAAGACTATGACCTTTTTGAGAAATTGGATAAGCAAGGAGGATTAACGACTAGATTTCATATCACTCCTGAATTGGATGGCAATTTGGACAAAGCTCAAATACTGAGAAATAAATATGAATCAAAGAAACTACAATTCTCAGGATTAAAGCAATTTGTTGATGGAACAGTCACGGGTCATACCGCTTACTTCCTGAAACCTTACTCCGATCAATTGGATATCTGTGGTCATCCAGCTCTAGATCCAGAAGTATTGATTGATCGAGTTGTTAAAGCGGATGAACTTGGATTTAGAATCAGGTTTCACGCTATTGGAGATGCGGCAATTCGTTTAGCTTTAGACGCTTTTGAAGAAGCTGTACGCAAGAATGGAAAAAGAGACTCAAGGCATACAATAGAACATATTGAAGTAATCGATTCGGATGACATTGAACGTTTTTCAAAACTGGGGGTCATTGTCTCCATGCAGCCTGATCACATGGCTGCTTCATCAAGAGAGGTATATTCTTCAATAATAGGTTCTGAAAGGGAAAAAAATGTTTTCCTGACGAAGTCGCTTTTAAATTCAGGTGCATCTTTAGCTTTAGGAACAGATTTTCCGGTTTCCATCTCATTAAATCCAATGAGGCAAATATATACTGCCATTACAAGAATTGATAGCAGCGGAGATCCACAAAACACTTGGCATCCTGAACAAAAGCTCACTTTGGCAGAGGCATTGCAAGCATATACATATGGCTCAGCCTATGGATGTTTCAGGGAGCACGAGCTAGGTACAATAGAAGAGGGGAAACTTGCTGATCTTGTGGTTTTAGACAGAAATCTATTTGATATTCCAGAAAGTGAAGTGCTCAAAACTAAAGTGGTACTTACAATAAACGATGGGGAAGTTGTGTATAAAAGCGAAGAAACTTCTTTATCAAGCACATTCTAATTCTTATCTTATAGAGAAAAGAACTATGTTCCAAGGTGTCAAATATTTAGTTTAAAAAAGGAAATGAGTTTATAATGAAATTAACTAACGTTGGATAGTTTGGAGGCTCATTATGACAAAAAATGAAATTAAAAACATTTCCTTAACACTTTTTACTAAGTACGGATACGAGGGAACTGCTTTATCGGAAATTGCCAAGAGGGTAGGTATACAAAAACCCTCAATCTATAACCATTTTAAAAATAAGGATGATCTTTTCTTGTGTCTGTTTGAAGAAATTCTGGAAGAGCATATACAACAGGTCGAACAATTTGTCGAAGAAATAAATACACTCTCTTCTGAAGAAAAGTTAAAGCATATCCTTCTTGATACTTGCAACTATTATAAAAACCATGAAGATAAAGCAACTTTTTTAAAGAGGGCAATGATCTTTCCGCCGGAACATTTGAAGCACATCTTAAATGAAAGTTTCCTTAGATCCGAAGAATCATTTTCCGCTATCTTACATGATATCTTTGTCGAAGGAATCGACAAAAAAGAAATACGCCAAGGGAAAATCGAGAACTTAATCATGTCCTACTTCTGTTTGATTGATGGGATATTCATGGAATTTTCTTATTATGGTAAAGAGAATATGGAACCTAGAATTCAGAATATATGGGAAAATTTTTGGTATGGACTAAGTGGATGATACATTCAAACAGTTCATGCTCTAAAAACTATCAAATAGGTGTACTTGCTCATACACAGTCTCCCTTGGATTCGCGTTTCCCGCAGGAGTCTCGCGCCTAATAATCGAAGTCTCTTCCAATACCCTGAAATTGCCCATTAAACATATAAAAGATAACTTTACGATTACGTTGTTCTTTCTCAGTTAACACAACTTATGATAAACTGGTATTATCAGAATTTTCCAAATAACAGAACGTTCATTGTTCCGTTAAAGGGCCAGTTTAATTGAACAAGGAATTGGCATGACACCTTGGTTAGTTAGTTATCTAAAACACGTCGAAAATGAATGTTGACCAAAGGGATTATCTATCAAAGGGATTAAATTGGAGGGAATAGAAAATGGATGTAAAGACCCTTTTATTACAACAATGGGCAAGCTGCTTAGATGAAGAAGACTGGTTTCCACCACTTGAAAAAGTGCTAGAGGATATTACTTTTGAACAGGCAATTTGGAAACCAGCTGATGGGGCAATGAATTCCATTTGGGAATTAGTTTGTCATTTACTTTTCTATGAAAAGAGATTTCTGATGCGGTTTCTTGGTGAAACAGAGAATGAACCACAGGCAGAAAATAATGATTCTACATTTCGTTTACCAACTGAGACGTTAGAAAATTGGAAAGAAACAAAACAAGAATACTTTTATGTTCATCGTGAACTTGGAAAAATACTAGCAAAATCAGAACATGAAGATTTGTATAGACAGGTCCCGGGAGAAGATAATTCATTAGTGCTTGAACTGAAGAGTTTAGCCATGCACGACGCATATCATATTGGGCAAATCGTATTCCTTAGTAAAATGCAAGGAGCTTGGCCAGGGAAACGCAGCTTTTAAAAATGCTTCATTAGCTTTACAGTTATTCCATTATAGGGAGCTTTAATGGAATAAGAAAGGGAACGTCCAAATAGGACGTTCCCATATTTTATACCTAAAAAGAAGCCCTCATTGGATGGAAGAAATTTGCGACACTCCTGCCGAATATCTGGCTAGTCGAAACCCCACAGACGCTTGGCAGGCAATCGGCGGAAAGGGAGCGGGTTTCTGAAATCAACTCGAAATTGTCTACAGAAAAGCTATGTGAATATAAGATTCCACATAGCTTTTATTTTTGGTTATGCGCTTGTGCTAATTTCTGTGCATTCGGCGTAGTACTTCCATCTACTCTTTTAATCTAAAGTTTGGAACGCCTGTTAAAAAGTAAACTCACAATTCCTTTGTCTTAATCCTTTTGATTAACTCTTCAAACCAAGATATTGTGTGATCTGTTCTGGTCGAAAAATAACCAGCCAAAAATTCACGAATATTCTCGTTGCCTTTAGGTTCTGGCCCGATATTCCCAAGCTGCTCCCAAATAGCCTTGATGGACTTTATTTTTCTTTCTAATATATCTACTACTTTATCCCGGTCCACATACTTGATGTTGGCTAAACCTACAATCATATCCTTGATTTCATCCGCATTTTCAAATAATTTATAGATTTTTTTTGGTAGTTCTTCGCGACCCTTATCCGTAATCGCAAATACTTGTTTATCAGGCCGATGTTCTTCTTTTATCACTTCAACTGGCTCGACTAAACCTTGTTTCACCAATGATTCAAAATGGTAGTACAGTTTACTTTCCGTTAATCCGCCCAGGCGATCCAATGGAATGGGTTCTGAAAGCTGCTTTTTTAATTTATAAGGATAATTTTTATCCTCCATCAGCTTGCTCAATATAAAAATTTGAATAGACATTTTCTACGCTCCTTTAAGAAGTATTATCTCCTTATTGTAGCAAAACCTAAGCTGTGATTTCTGCCGCTTTCTTTTCAACTTCTGTTTCAGAAACCTGTTCTGGCATTGGTTTTTGTAAAAACGCGACAATAGCCATATTAATTAACATCGCAACGGCACCAACCGCAGCCATCGACCAAATATACGGACTTGGACTGATGCTGCCAAATAGGTTTGCAAAGTACGCTTGCACCGAGTAATACATCGGTGAAATGTGGCTCATCCATTCATATGGTAAATGCATCATATCACGTGTGATAGTGGCACCATTCGCTATTGTTTGCATTAATAAAATCGGTAAGTTTAAAATCATGCCGCCTTCACCAAATAAGAAGATTAAAATCGCGGTGAAATTAAAACATACCATATAGTTTAGTATTTGTTGACCTACTATACCGAAGAATAGGTCACCGCTTGGCGTGTCAATTAAATATGCTACACCTACAGCGATGATTGATGAAACCACTGCAATCAATAAGGCAGCCATTTGCACATAAGTGAATAACCGTGTTTTGCTTGCTTTTCCCCGGCTGGCTCTAAATGCACCTACTAATTGCATCGCTCCGATCATCGCCCCTACATAACCGGCCATTGTTAAGAACATAGGCAGCATATTATGATTCATGCCATCCGGTATTTCGTTGATTGTAACCACATTTCCTACATAGGATTTCTCAATCTTTTCGGCTAATTCAGCGGCTTGCTTTTCTGGTACATTAAAGTTCATCAATACGCCCTGAGCTGTTTGCTGCGAGAATTGTGTGCGTAACTGACTGTTAATTTCAGTTACGATCGCATTCATGGTAGAAGAAACGACTGTTGCCCCTGCCTCATTGATTGTAAAGTCGATGCTTGATGACGCTTCACCTTTTTGCATATTTTCAGAGAAGGTTTTTGGAATGTGAACGACTAATGCTAAATCATTGTGCTCCAAATCTTTTAAGGCTTGTTTATTTGTTATATCCGTCTTGATTTCTTTAAAGGGTAAATTTTCTTGTAAATTTTCGGCGATCATCGCCCCATTTTTACCAGCATCATCATTGATGATGGCGATAGGTAATTTATCGACATTTCCTGGAATGGCTGTATAACCGGGCAAGAAGATGCCTAGCATGGCAACTGCATAGAAAATCCCCATAAAGATTGCCGCAGTTGCACCTCTTGTTTTTAAGAATGCAGTAAATTTCATATGTTGAATCCATCCTTTTGATTTAATTTCAGTATATCACTCAATTCAAAGTACTCAAATTAGAGTAGTTTAAAAGGAGTACTTAGAATTTTATTTTATTTTTTTCATAAAGTCAATCGAAAAATTTTATGTATATGAAAAAACTCCCAACAAAGCAGAACGTCAAAACATCTGCTTTGTTGGAAGTAACTAATAGGGAGGGGGTTCATTTGGATTCCTTCGGCACTTCTCTGGCTATCAATATGACCACGATTTAGATACTCATTTTCTCAGTGTCATTAAACCTGTTTAATACAACTTCAACAAAAGCCTCTACTGCTGGAGACAGCCATTTCTTCTTTTTTATCAGCATATAGGAATAAATGGGATCGAGATTTTCTGAATGACTAAGGATTTTAAGCTTGCCGCTCTCCACTTCAGCTTTTACTGTAATATAAGGCAAAACCGAAAACCCAAGTCCGCTCATGACAATCTGTTTGATTGCTTCAATACTCCATAACTCCATGGTTTGGAAGATATCCATTTCATGCTTTAATAAATATTTTTCAAACATGGTCCGATAACTGCAGCCTTCTTCATTTGTGATGAAGAAATGGTTGGTGTTCGTGCCGATATTTTTATATGCATCAAAATGATCAGGACCGTCAGGACTGCTCACAAGAACGATTTTCTCCTCAATCAAAGAATAATGAATGCATTTTTCCGGTTTTATTTCCGGATATACCATTAAAGCGACATCAACCCGCCCGCTTATTAAGTCAATTTGGTTTTGGCTACATGGACCGTTGGTTAATATGATTTTGACATCAGGATATTTCAAGGAAAAATCCCTTATTATTGGACCTAACCTGGAGATTGTTAAAGACTCCGGTGCAGCCACTTTTAAAACACCTTTAACTTCGTTCGTGCAACGCATGTTCTTAATCTGTTCGTGAGTGGAAAGTAAATCTTCCGCTAACGGTATTAAGTCTCTGCCTAGAGCAGTAAGCTGCAAATTTCTATTTGCATAAGTGAAAATTTCCCCGCCAATCTCATGTTCGAGCGCCTGAATATGTGAAGTTATCGTGGATTGAGTATAGCCCAACTTCGAAGCAGCCCTTGTATAACTTCCTATTTCGACAATAGTCTGAAACGTTTTAAGGTGTCTAATTTCCATATCGTTCTCCTTAAGTTGGATGATGTATCGAAAAAAATGATAATGAATTTTTTATTTTCAATTTTATTTATAGTTATAGTCATCTTACAATAAAGACTGTTCGTTAGGAAATAGTGAATGAAGGTGAGATTATGAGTATAATAGCGTTTCTTTCATATGTGATGATTACATCGATTACACCTGGTCCAAGTAACATCTTATTGATGAATGAAGCAAGGAGGTTTGGCTTTTTTGGGTCATGGAGGTTCACTAGCGGCATTTTGGCAGGATTTGCAGTATTAGGAATCATGAGCGGAGTATTTACAACAAGCCTCTACAGTTGGATGCCTATCGTGGAGCCATATTTTAAAATTGCCGGTGCCGCATATCTTCTTTACTTAGCTTGGCAGATTAGTATGCACAAAGGTTCAAAGAAGGAATCCAGAGATGTGCAGTCTTCTTTTTTATCAGGCTTCATTCTTCAAATCATCAATGTAAAAAGCATTTTGTTCTATTTAACCGTGTTGAGTGCGTTTATTTTACCGTTTAATGAGTCGCTTAAATTCGTTGCTATATATTTAGCTTTAACGATTTTTCTGGGATGGCTGGCATTGCTTCTATGGTCAGGATTCGGCTCGCTTTTCAAAGATTTTTTTGCTAAACATGACAAGTCATTTCGGTTAATTATGTGCCTATTATTGATTTACTCTGCCGGTACAATTTTTCTGTGAGTACTCAAAAAGTAGCTGTCTATAAGTTCTTATCTTACTAAAAACGGTAAGCTTTAAAAATTAAGCAGTCTTAATTTATGAACAATGACATTAATGAAGTCTTTTTTTCATACGATATTTTTGGGGTGAAAAAATGGCAAGAGTAAGTTATCGAAGTTCAGACGTTGACTTAATGGCAAGGATGATGAGAGCAGAAGCCGAAGGTGAAGGAAAACAAGGGATGTTATATGTTGGAAATGTAATTGTTAATCGTCTTAAAGCGAATTGTATAGATTTTATAGATTTAAGAACAATTCCACAGGTCATTTATCAAGTACAAGGAGGAAATTATTCTTTTGAAGCAGTTCAAAAAGGTAATGTATTTTATCAAAGAGCAAGATCTGCTGAAAAAAGATTAGCAAAACAGAATTTGGATTATTGGAGAGAACACCCAGGTAAATATGCACTTTGGTATTTTAATCCATATGCCCCGTGCCCGCCAACATGGTACGATCAACCTTTTGCTGGTCAATTTAAAAATCATTGTTATTATGAACCAAAACCTGGAACATGTGCAAGTGTTTATACCGGAGGTTGACTGGGAGTTATTATTTCATTTCAAGGAGCTGATCAGCAGCTCCTTTTTTTATATGCAACAATCGGGCATTTCAACAAGGAGATTTGTGGTAAAATATAGTAAAAAATGGATTGCTTTATGGGGGATTTTTAGTGGAGGCTATTATATTTCTTGTTTATTTTACTATTGGGTCATTCATTCTCTATATAGTTATTGAAACAGCAGTAAGAAAAGGAATTGACAATTCAATTATCGGTCAATTTCTTGAAAAAAAGTATGGAGTTAAAGAAGATAAAAAGTCTTTTCTTGATGATGATTTAGATAATGAAAATAAAACGGATCATTAAAATAAGGGAGGTTGCTGCGGCAACCTTTTTTTAGTGGGGATTTTTTAAAAAATAAATTCAAAAAGACAACAATTGTCTTACTCAAACAGGCGCCAGTTTGTGGAACAGCACACCTATTCAGCGTTTTTCCGAGGGCGACGAAATTCTCCGTAGTAGACCTTCCGCTTTTCTGGTTCGGATTCAATATTTTCAATGAAAGCTGTTTTGGCTTCCTCCAGTAACATCCCCTTTAAATTCCCAAGCTTTATTGGTCCCACTCCTGGCAACTTATCAGGTATAAGAACTTCGAAATCACCCTGCCGTTTATAAAAACGAATGCTGCCAAGACCCGTTCTTTCGACTTTCCCCAAGGTATATGCGAATTCAAATCGTTGCTGAATGAATGAGGATAACTCAGGCAGCCCTAAACCTTCATAGAGGGGAGGGAATTCATGATAAACTAGAGGTTCTTTGAATGATATTGAAGAGATCTTCAAATGCATACTCCTCCTTTGGTGCAATAAAGTCAGACAGACGTTGCCTATATTATTGTGCTATGGGCCGTTTTTTTAAACATCCTTACAGTGGATCGTGCTTTGCTGTAACCAAGAACAGTGCAGTTTTTATTAGGTCCGCATCGGCACTTTCCTTATACTACAATAACAACTATACAATCAATATTTCATAAGCTCGCCGAATATTATATAAATCAAGATAGTTATAAATCTATTAAATTTGGGTGCTAAAGTTCCATATGTAATAGCTATAAATCTTCAGCAAACGTGCGCGATTCTTAATAGGATCGCTTTTTTTATTGAACTAACGGGACACCTCAATAAGAAGTCTATGGTATGGTGAAAATGAAGAAGTGAAAAATGCTCTAACTGCACAGCATATGCGGGAAAAGCTTATCCAACCGAAGCAAGTAGCTAGCGTAGTTACGTTCTTGTTTAGTGAAGGGGCAAGTGCAATTAATGGTCAAACAATTCCTGTTGACGATGGTTTCCTAAGCTTCAAATCTAAGTAAGAATTCTTAAAAAAAGACATAACGGTGTGAATTTTTCACACCGTATTTTTATGTGAATGATAGTGAATTAGCTTTCAATTGAGAAGCATACCTAAGATTTTTAGATCTTAGAAGAGAAGGTTAATGGTTGTAGAATTGATACCGTATTCTATATAAGAATGGAACCTTCCTTTTAGTTGTTGTTGAAATCCTAATAATGTTAGAGCAGTCGCGAGATTGTGATTAGTGTACTTAACGTTTATATTTTTTTGAATAAATTAATCCTGTAAAAGCCAGATTATTAACATAGGAAATACGAGTGATGTAAATGAGGGTCCTGTATGAACCAAGCTGGTGTGAATGAAAAGTATAAGGTATCGCCATTCTATGTGTTTTTTTTACTGCATTCCATGCAAACTGGATTAGGCGTGTTAAATTTTCAAAGAGATTTAGCTAAGGCGACGGGAACAGATGGTTGGATTTCGATAATCCTAGCCGGACTGATCGTTCATATATTAATTTGGGTGATATATAAGATTTTTAGCTTTGTTCCTGGTGATATCATTTCTGCTAATAATCTTGCATTGGGTAAATGGATAGGGAATTTCTTCAGTCTCTTATTCATTTTTTATTTTTTTTTCCTTGGAATGACGATCATTATTGGATATATAAATGTCATTCATGTTTGGATGTTTGAAGAGGTACCTTCTTGGGCGTTAGCTTTGGTTTTCCTGATCCTGATTTATTATATAAATACGGGGGGGTTCCGAACCATTACGGGTATTGCCTTTTTAACTGTAATCGTTTCATACTGGCTTTTATTTGTACCATTATATGGTTTTAAATACGCTGAGTTCACCGGTTTTCTTCCCATTTTCGATCATACGTTAATGGAAATAATGAAAGGAACTAGAAGTACTTCATTATCAATGCTGGGTTTTGAAATGATCCTGATGTATTATCCGTTCATCAAAAATCCTGAAACATCACAAAAATATGCTCATGGAGGAGCCTTGGCAACTACGTTATTGATCTTATTGATTTATTTTGTTTCGACAGTCTTTTATTCACAGAAACAGTTGGTCCTTACCCTATGGCCAACACTGACAATGACCAGTACTATTGAATTGCCATTTATTCAACGGTTCGAATACATAACTGTTTCTTGGTGGTACATCGTTATCATACCTAACATGGTCATTCCTTTGTGGGCTGCCAGCAGGGGTGTCAAGCGCTTATTCAATGTCCAGCAAAAGTATCCCTTATGGGCAATGTCCATAATCATACTGCTTGTCAGTATATTTTTTTTCGATATTGATTCCTTATATGTATTAAATAAAATAATCAATCCATACAGCGTGGGCTTCCTTGTTTTATACTTACCTCTTCTTTTTGTTTTATTAAGCATAAAAAAAGCGAGGAAACGTTTATGACAAATTATCATTTATATAAATATATTACTCAGACTGTAGACAAACTTGAAGAAAAGAGAGTTTGCCTGCAGTTTTTCATATTAAAAAACGTTCCAGCTGATTTCAGAAATCCGCTCCCTTTCCGCCTACTGTCTGCAAAGCCTCACCAAAGCAAGCGTCTATTTTTAAATGAGCTATTACAGAACTTCAATCATCTTAGTTTAGGTCAAATTCACAATAAGTCTTATGGAGGTAACGGGGCAGGTTAGTTGAAGAACATTATTTCTAACAAATCCATTATTTGTTAATATAGAGGTAACTAATGATTTGCTTTTGAAATAAAAACGAGGGGGAATACAATGAAACGAATGCCATTCAAACAACCAACCGACCATTATGATGAAAAGGTTTTTTCAATAGATGAACAACTTTGTGCATTATTAAAACAACGTAAGGAAATTTCAAATAATGATCCAGGTTTTCCACCTCATAAAAATATCTCAAATTGGGCAAAAAGGTTCGGACTGTACGAAGATTTGTTAAATTCGGTATTCGGTACATTGAGAAATGATGAAGAATTTAGACCACGTGTTGAACCAAAAGATTTTAGACGGCATTTACCCATCTTAAAATCAGTTGATAAAGGTGAATATTTATATACCGTAACTTTTATTCGGCAATATCAGAATGCAAGCGTGGTTCATCTTAATATCGATTGGGATTCGACGAAGGAGTCACCATACGACGGACATCAACACAATTTTTTCGAATTGTTTTTAGGAGAACAATATGATTGTCGATGGGATACTGGAAGTGGTTCAACAGGACAATTCGTATATAGTTTTATCGTGTCTCCGCCGTTACCTGACGATATTTCAGGACTTGATTTAGTTTTTAGAGAATATAGCGTGCCTTTTGGGGACAAACCCACAGGTCTAGAGATTTCAATGCATTTGTAATAATTTCGCTAAAGAGTGATTTACTTCATTATTAGGAGATGTTGGAAGCCTCCCTTTCTTAATTGTGCGTTTGCTGAAGATCGGAGCTGTCTTTAAGGCAGCTTTTTTTATAGAACTAAAGGGGAAGGTTAGTTGAATGAGGTAATATTTGGATTAAGATAGATATAAGTAGAAAAGTTAAGAATAAGGGGTGATTTTTTGGAGAAAAATATTGGGGATGTAGATTTTTTTAAACAAGTAGTAAAAAGACTTTGCAAAAAAAAAGAAACCTAAATTGAAATCATCGAGAACGTAATGGTTATTAGCATTAAGAACCATTTAAAAGATGGAGTAGACTTAGATTGTTTTAATATTTTAAACCTTATTTACCGAACAATTGGACCTTTAGAAGAGAGCTGAACAAACAAGAAATAGAATTATTGAGGCTTATGCAGAGTGCATTTTATTTTGATTATAGCAATGAAATGAATACCATTTGTCGATGAATTATTTACTAAGTTTTTAATGTTTTTACTGATATATGCAAAGTTACCAGTACACTAATAAAGTAATAAGGTTTACTTCAGTAAAATAAGGTATATTATATTTGTTGAATAGATTCTCTTTAAAGACAAGAAAAGTAGGTGAACAAAGTGGGAAAATATCAATTGGATACCAAAGGTAAGGTAGCTGTGACAAAGTTTCATGAAAAACAGAAGCCTGCCAAATTTGATAAAAAGCAGCAACTTGAAAAAATACGTGCGGAGTATTTGAAAAAGAAGCAAAAACAAACAGATAAATAATATGAATGAAAACATAGGAAGACTAAAATCTCCCTATGTTTTTCTTATTCGAAGTTCTTTTAGAGTTTATTATTCCCATAAATTTCAGATTCGGTGACAAAAAACTGGTCATCAGATATCCATTCCTTACTAAAAATTTCAGTAGCGGAATCAATAGACCAGCCGTTATTTTGGATACACCAGTAATCTCCAGCAGAAATTTTTAAAACATTTGGATACTCACTTGGCTTAGGTAGCTGAATAAAAAGATAAGTCTCGATCCAATGAGTAAACCTATAAAAAACCTACTATATCAACGTTTATAGGTTAAAAGGTTTACAGGTTTATGAAATTCTTTATATAAAAAAATAGATAGATGATGAGTTAGAGTTAGCCTTAGACAAAATTAGCTTATCAATCATCATTAGACAGTTTGAAAATCGCTTAGAATGGTTTTCTGAACACACAAAGCTGATTAATAAGCATAGATGGAATGTAGCAAGCTACCAGCGTTTAGCTTAATAGCTTTTATTGCTAGTAGTTTTCTTACCACAGCTAAACATTTCTGATATGCTCCAATAAAAAATAAAGCAACGCATTCCAATATAGAAACGGCTGCTTTAATTCATACTTTCAATTTTACGCTTGACGAGTTTTTTATAAAAATGGCTACGGTTTTGGTTACGTTTCTAAATAGTTGTAAATCAATTCTAGTCAATTGCGATAGTTAAGAAACATTGTATTCATCGTAAGAACTAACATAGAATAATTTAAAATAATTGGGAAAATATACCTTAAATGAATAAACTGCAATCTATTAAATTGTTGATATATCAATGTTTCTAACGTGTTTTTTGATAAATTTATAAACTTAGTTACGTTTTTGATTACGTTTTTTCCAATTTTCTGTATATGGTGGCAAACAAACACAAGAAAATAGGTAAGTTATTCATCGTTCAAATATATATAGGCTATTTATTCAAACCTCTTACTTATGCAACTAACGCATGCTTTACTTCTTTATGGGGCTGGAAACTGCTCCATTTTCTAATGGAACTAAAGGGGCAGGATTGCTTAAGAAGGATTATTACCCTTTTTTGTGGAATTAGTTTGCTTTTATAAGGGGAGGTATCTGGTGAAAAAAATTGTCATTATTGGTTCGGGGGGTTCTGGAAAATCCACTTTGGCAAAGCAGTTAGGCGAAAAGTCAAAAAGAAATGTTTATCATCTTGATGCATTATTCTGGAAACCTAATTGGATAGGTGTTCCAAGAGATGAACAAAGAAGAGTTCAAAAAGAATTAGTTAAAGAAGAAGAATGGATAATTGATGGGAACTATGGTGGGACAATGGAGATAAGACTTAATGCAGCCGATACAATAATCTTTCTCGATATTCCGAGAACAATTTGCGTCTTTCGTGCATTTAAAAGAATGCTTCAATATCGAAATAAAACAAGACCAGATATGGGAGAAGGTTGCGAAGAAAGGTTTTCCTTTGAGTTTTTTTAATGGATATGGGAATATCCCAAGACGAAAAGACCTAAAATTTTAGAGAGACTTGATCAGTTGTCTAAAGATAAAGAAGTTATTATCTTAAAATCACCAAAAGAAGTTCAATATTTTTTGGAAAAAGTGCAATAACTATAACTTTTTGTTTAGCTAACGGGTGCTTTAACTGAAGATCGGAGCTGTCTTTAAGGCAGCTTTTTCTAATGGAACTAACGGGGCAGGTTAGGTCATTAAGAACCTAATGAAATATATGGTATAATATGTAATAAATATACATAAGACCTAACAAGGGAGAGTTATTAATGTTTCCAATATTAGAGACAGAAAGACTAATACTAAGAGAAATAAAAAAAGAGGATGCAGAAGGTATTTTCGCTTGTTTTTCTAACAACAATGTAACACGTTATTATGGGCAAGAAACATTACGGAGTATAGAACAAGCAGAGAAGTTCGTTGATTTCTTTTCAAAAAACTACGATGAACAAAGAGGCATACGCTGGGGGATTGAAAGAAAAGAGACCAAAGGTATAATTGGAACAATTGGCTTTAATGCTTGGTTGCCTAAACATAAAAGAGCAGAAATAGGGTATGAAATCCATCCAGAGCAGTGGAGAAAAGGATATACTTCAGAAGCAATATCTAAAGTTCTTTCATATGGTTTTGATGTTATGGATTTAACTCGTATAGGTGCTGTTGTATTTATTGACAATGAAGCATCTAATAATTTACTAATTAAAATTGGTTTTCAAAAAGAGGGAGTTTTGAAGAAGTATATGTATCAAAATGGTGAAGCACACGATACCTATGTCTATTCATTACTCGAAAGTAATAATTAATTAAAGTTCTTCAGCCAACAGGTGCGTTCGTTTAACAAAGGGTTGCTGCGGCAGCCTTTTTCTAATGGAACTAAAGGTACAGGTTAGTGGAATAACTGAAAACTAAAGGGACATTTGTTAATGTTATAGAAGTGAAAAGTTAAAAGTTGAGGTAATATATGGATGAAATTATAAAAATTCTTCGAGACAGAGTAAAGTTTTTAAAAAACGCCACTAAAATTGAAAAACTATCAAAAGGGTACTCTCCCGATAAAAAATATGTGGTTTATGTTGATGATAACAAATTTTTGTTACGGGTATATGATATGGTGGGGCATGAAAAGAAGAAGGCAGAGTTTCAAATATTGAACAAAATGAAACAGTTTAATGTTCAATCATCACAACCGATTGATATAGGTATTATTGAAGCGTTAAACGCCGGTTATAATATTTACTCTTATATAGATGGTATAGATGCAAAAGAGGCAATACATACACTTAAAGAAGAAGAACAATATAAAATTGGAATGGAAGCAGGTATACAACTATCGAGGATGCATTTATATGAAGCTCCTTCAACAGTTAAAAACTGGTATGAACGAGTGATGGATAAGCATTATAGATATCTAAATGCTTACAAATCTTGTGGAATAAAGATTAAAAATGAAGAAAAGATTATTGATTTTATTGAAAAGAATAAACATCATGTAAAAAATCGTTCCAATCACTTGCAGCATGATGATTTTCATCTGGAGAATATTATTGTGAATGATAAGCAGTATGCTGGTGTAATTGATTTTAATAATTTTGATTGGGGGGACCCATATCATGACTTTGTAAAAGTAGCATTATTTCAAAGGGAATTAAGCGTTCCATTTTCAATTGGACAAATTGAAGGATATTTTGTTGGTAGTGTTCCTGAAGATTTTTGGATGCTTTATTCTATCTATACGGGAATGGTTATCTTTTCATCAGTTGTATGGTCTTTACGATTTGCACCAGACAATTTAGATGCAATGATAACACGATTATACGTTGTGTTGGAAGACCACAAAGATTTTGAATTACTAAAACCTACATGGTATGAACCAAATAAGTTATTAAACTAACAGGTGCTTTAATAAGGGAGGTTGCTGCGGCAGCCCTTTACTTATGGAACTAAAGGGGCAGTTTAGTTAATCAAGGAAAATAAAAGAGAATAGTAGAATAAGCTTTTACTATTTAATTGGGGGATACTTGTATGATAAAAAAGATTTATGTTGTTAGACATTGTGAAGCACAGGGCCAACCTCCTGAAGCACAATTAACAAAAAAAGGATTGAAACAAGCGAAAGATTTATCTGAATTTTTCTCCAATACTAAAATTGACCGAATCATATCAAGTCCATTTTTACGTGCTATTCAATCAGCAGAACCAATAAGTAAGAAAAAAAACTTGAAAATAGAGATTGATGAACGTTTGTCAGAACGCACACTAAGTACAACGGACTTACCTGACTGGTTTGAAAAACTTAAAGCAACGTTCAATGATATGGAGTTGAAATTTGAAGGAGGAGAGTCGAGTCAAGAAGCAATGAACCGAATAGTAAACGTTGTAGGTGAAGTGTTTAAAAGTGAAACTGAAAACACAATAATCGTTACTCACGGAAATTTAATGTCTTTACTGCTAAAGAATTATAATAATAACTTTGATTTTGAATGTTGGAAGAATCTTAGTAATCCTGACGTCTTTCAATTAACTTTTATAAAAAATGATGTAAATATGGAACGTATATGGCAAGAAGAAACAATAATAAATATTTGATTAGGCGTATTATTTTGTTCAACTAACAAGGGATTTAATCAATAAGGGAGTTGCATGGCAGCTCTTGTTCTTATATTTGTGAAGGATTGTACTTAAACTAACGGGTGCGTTAGTTCTATAGGGCATAAAGGAAGACCACAATAAGTGGTCTCTTTTATTTGTTCAAAAATCAACATTTCTAGCCCGAACTTATTTGGGTAAGGATTTTTTTGTATGATGAATAATTAGAAATTGAATGGAGATATTATTATTTGTACTATCCCTAATAGTACTTCATTGAAAAAAAGCCCTTCTCGTAGTGAGAGGGGCTTTTAAACAATTATAAGCTGTTTAAGTTTAAAAGCTTACAAATATCCTCAATTTGTTTTAGCTCGTGTTTATATTTCGGCAACATTAAATCGGTAGTTAATATTTCAAAGAAATACTTAGCTTCAAAAATAATTTTTGCGAAAAAACTATTTTTGTTGACTTTTATTTCTTTATTATCTACTGATAATACTACTGAATTTGAATCTACATCTTTTATACGTATCTCAATTGGTTGGTCCGGGTAAAAACAAGATCCTTCTCCATAAGTCGAATAGTCTTCAATTACATTTAATAAATATGACCATAATGTTGTTAAGTCATCCCAATAGTTGTGACCCACTATTGTTTGATTATTAAAAGAAAGGATTACTCCGCCATCTATTACAAGAATACCCTCTTGTATATAATCAGAAGGATTATCTTTAATAATTTTAACAAAAGGCTGCGGAGTTAAAGATAGATTAATAGTATAATCATCAGGATATTTAATTAGATCACCTAGATCAGTAACTTTTTTTGTTAAAATAAAACTATTAATTTGCAAGGAGTTCATGTCATTCTCACCTATTCTTATTTGGGATATAGTTGTTTAATATGTCCTTTGGTAATACCCAATACATATTTTACTCCATCTACGGTTCCAGTAACTTGAAATGTAGAGGTTGTTCCCTTTTTTGATAAAGTAGTTTTGTTTTGTTTTGCGATAGTTAGTGCGATTTTTTTAACTTCGTTAACTGATAAATCAGGATTATAATATGTTTGATTTGCTTTTACACTACCATCCCAATATTTAGGGTGGTGCCTAGTTTACATATGTTTCATATCAGTTTTTGTTAGTTTAAAAGTATGACTACCCGTTTTATAAGTTCCTGTTGAGTACTTTGACTAAAGCATTAGTCACCTTTGTGGTAGGAGCCTTTTTGAATACCTTTTTACCATATTTTATTACATACTTGCCGCCTGATAAAACAAGTCGTGCTACAAGTCCCCAAATCCTGGGTTGTATATCTGTCACAATAGCGCTATCTAATTCTATTGGAATGTCATTCCAGTTTATTTCATCATCATTGGCCTCTAAATCGAATGTAATATCATCCCAGTTTATTTCTTCAATATGATTTAATAGTTCTTGTTCACTTTCATATTCGACCCAATTATCTTCATCAATATATGTAGATGAAGAATCTTGAAGATTATCCATACCATTTGCTAATCCAGGTGGAACAATGGTGAAAAATAATGAAAATGATAGCAATACGATAATAATTTTTTTCATATAAACCCTCCTTTTTTCCATAATAATGCTATATTATCCTACAACTTCCAGTTTTTAAATCAACATAAGCTAAAATAAGAGCTGTGCAATCAGCTCTTTTGCTTATGCAACTATCGGGGCAGGATAGTTGAAGAGTGCTGGTTGATCTTTATTCAACAATTGGGCCATTTAATTGAATAAGATCTCCAAAAAACGACTGGATATTTATGTTAATATTAGAGGTGGTAAATCCTAAGTATCAAGCGCTTGGTGAGCTTAGAAGGCAGTTAAAACATCTTTCTGTCTATGCGATTATTTACATTCAAAAGAACTTCAACGTGAAATCAACATAGGACTGAATGTAGTGGAAAATTTAATTAACACGCCTGTTAATACTATTTAGTGTTGAAGAAAGGAGGGATAGAGTGCGTGAGTTTTCTTTAAATCTTTTGTCCAATCAAAAACCTTTATTTTTTCAAATTTATAGTTATTTTAAAGATGAAATATTACAGGGACAATTAGAATATGGTGTGTTTCTTCCCTCCATACGAAGCTGTGCACAATCGCTTAAAGTAAGTAAAAATACGATAGAGAGTGCCTATCACCTTTTAGTATCAGAAGGATACATATGCAACATTCCAAAAAAAGGATATAAAGTTGTATATCAAGGTGATCAAAACGTTTATGATAACCTATTTGTTTCAGATAACTCTTATAATAAGAATATACATTTAGATTTTCGTTACGGAAATATTGAACTTGCTTCATTTCCTTTTAATCAATGGAATAAAGTGCGTAACACATTTATATCGGATAATCAAAGTGATTATATGGTAGAGGGGAAATCGCAAGGAGAATATATCTTAAGGAAAGAACTTTCAAGATTACTGTATGAATCGAGGGGAGTGGTATCTAACCCTGAACAAATTATTATCGGTTCTACCCCTCAGCAACTTGTATCTCTTTTATGCCAACTTCTAGAAGCGGATAAATATATAATTGGAGTGGAGAATCCCGGTTACGATGGGGCAAGGAACACTTTCTTAAACCATGGATTTCAAGTGCATGCTATTCCATTGACTGGAGACGGGGTTTCTATTGAAGAACTTGAAAAAAGTGATGCAGATGTTATGTATGTAAGTCCGTCACAGCAATTTATGAACAAGATGGCTATGTCTCAAGAAAAAAGACAACAGTTGATTCAGTGGGTCTTTTCAAATAAATATATCATAGAGGATGACTATGAATGGGAATTTAAATATGAAGATGGTTATTTACCC
This sequence comes from Peribacillus phoenicis, assembly GCF_047238085.1. Taxonomy (NCBI): domain Bacteria; kingdom Bacillati; phylum Bacillota; class Bacilli; order Caryophanales; family Bacillaceae; genus Peribacillus; species Peribacillus phoenicis. The sequence continues at coordinate 406,617 of NZ_JBDFMF010000001.1, forward strand.
TCCATTCAAAGTCTAAATCCCGAAAAGGTAGTTTATATTGGAAGAATTTCAAAAGTGTTATTACCAGTCTCCAATTTAAGTTACATAGTACTTCCTTACGATGTACTATCCTTATTTTACTCTAAAATGCCAGAATATGATCAATCTGTTCCTAGACTTGATCAATTGACTTTTTCTCAATATTTATCCGACGGATATTGGTATAAATATTTACAAAAGATGCGAAAACAATATGAAGAGAAAAGGAAAGTTTTTTTCGAAGCTATATCGCATAATATGGGAAATTTAGTGGAAATCGAAGGGAAAGATATAGGTCTACACACTTTCTTAACTGTTAAAACAGATAAAACAGAATCTGAATTAATTGCTTTGGGCTTAAAAAAAGGCGTTAAAGTTTATGGAACATCTAGATATTGGTTTCATACGACAGGTAAGTATCCAACAGTACTGCTAGGTTATGGAGCTTTAAATTGTGAGCAGATCTATAAAGGCACAAAATTACTAGCTGAGGCTTGGTTTGAATCCGGTTAATCTCAGCCTGTCCTACTCACTTTATCCATTCTGTCCCTTTTACAGTAAAGAAGTTCTGTTTACTATGTACTTAAATCAAACTTATTAAGGTGGTTATGTACATGAACTTAATTTTTGATATGGATGGAACAATTTGCTTTAAGGGACAACCAATTTCAAAGAACATTTTAAATCTTTTAATGGAATTACAGGAATCCGGTCATTTTATTGGATTTGCTTCCGCACGACCTTGTCGTGATATGCTGCCAATTTTAGATAACCGATTTAAGAACCATCTTTTAATCGGAGCGAATGGGGCGATGACTTATAACCAAGGAAAACCCAAATGCTTTACACCTATTCCTACTAAAGTAGCTGAAGAGATAGTAAATATACTAGATGACTATCATGCTGAATATCTTATTGATGATAAATGGAACTATTCTTTCAATTTAAAGCATCATCATCCTTTTCTAATGAATGTAGATCCACATAAGTTGGCTAACCATATAGAAATTGATCAAATTGAATCTTTCATTAAAATCGTTGTGTTATCTTGTAATAACTTTGAAGAATTATCTGAAAGAATAACACAATTAGATGTCACCATTCATTATCATTCTGCTGAAGGTATTTTAGATATAACATATAAAGATGTGAATAAAATGGCGGCCCTGGAGGAATCAGGTCTCTCTCTAGAGGAGTTTATTTGCTTTGGAAATGACATGAATGATCTCCCATTATTTCAAAAAGCTCACTATTCAGTAGTAATCGGTGAATATGAACCTCTTCTTATGATAGCGAAGGATCAAATTTTAGTTGATGAAAAAGTCGAACAAAATATTATATCAAAACTACAAGAGCTTAGTACAATATTTGTTTAAAAGGATAATTATTAATTTTACTTTTCTTCTAAACATCAATTAAGTATGATCAATTTTAATATATTATTATGAGAGGTGGAGGGAAGTTTTGAATCAATTCCTAGAGAAAAGACATTCAGCCTTAAGAGATGCCGAAAGGAAGGCTGAAGAGCTATTCAGAGTGGTTGAAGAAAAAGGTATATTACGTGATGGTGTAACTGAAAAACAAATCAATAGAGAAATTTATGAATTGGCCTTTCGAATGTTCGGAATTAAGAAATATTGGCATAAACGCATTGTGCGAGCTGGAAGGAACACATTATTTCCTTATAGAGAAAATCCACCAGATTTAACCGTGTCGGAGGAAGATATTGTATTTCTTGACTTTGGTCCCATCTTTGAAGACTGGGAAGCTGATTTCGGCCGGACATACGTTCTTGGAGAAGATCCGGTCAAAATAAAGCTTCGTAATGACATTAAACAAGCTTGGGAAGAGGGAAAAGCCTTCTTTCAATCCAGGCCTAATATTACAGGTAGTGAACTCTTCGCATTTGTTTGTGATCTTGCAAAAAAGTATGGATGGGAATATGGAGGTCCGCACGCCGGGCATCTTATTGGTGAGTTCCCTCACGAACGAGTTCAAGGAGAAGAAGTTGAGAACTATATTCATCCTGATAATGAAGTTCCCATGAGAGAACCTGATAGAAACGATCAACCACGAGATTGGATTCTAGAGATACATTTTATTGATCGAGACCTAGAAATAGGCGGTTTCTATGAACAGTTATTAACAGTTGAATAAATGGGGATAGTAGGGTCTGGAGACCACTCTAAGATTAAAAGACGATCCCTGTAACAAAATGTTCAATTTTGTTACAGGGATCTGTTGGTTTAGTGAAATCTATTCTAATGTTTAAGGAATTCGTCAAATTGCATTGTTTTAATTTGATTTTAGTGAACCACATTGCACCATTATCACTTTCAGGTCGATCACGTTTCTTACCTGTTAAAGATATCAATACGTTCAAATTATTGATACATATAGCACTTAAAGGGTTATTTAAAGTTAGGAAAATTGTATGCTTATTCAAGAAAAGGTCGCGATTCTTTAATAAGAATCGCTTTTCTTAATGAACTAACGGGTGCGTTAGTTCTTTAAAGATCTGTGACGATTAGTTCTTTTCTTCTGGAGCTAACAAGGCAGTTTAGGTGTTTTTAATTATCCCAATATATAATTGTCTGAATTTTATATCAAATTAATGCTTTGTTGAATTAAACCTGAAAAGCTACTCCTAAAGATTGGTATCTCTGGAGTAGCTCCTACTTTATAACTTTCTATACTTTTCTGGTACTCTGGAATCGAATATGGGAACATCTTTTCTTATTTGGGGTACTTTTTCTAAATCTAAAGTTGCCTTTAATTCACCAACTTCTTGATCTAATTTTTGAACAATGTCTCCCCATGGATCTACAATTTGTGAGCAACCTGCGAATTCCACTCCTAACTTTGTTCCCGTTACATTTGATGCAACAACATACATTTGGTTCTCAATTGCGCGCGCACGAAGTAACGTATTCCAATGTGTCTCCCTTGCGAGTGGCCATTCTGCTACGATATGTAGCACTTGAATACCTTGTAATGCTAAGTCACGAATAATTTCAGGGAATCGTAAATCGTAACAAATAATAATCCCCATTTTCACACCTTCAAGTTCAAATACTTCCACTTGATTATGACCGCCTGTTAAAAACTTGGGTTCATCTAACATCGGAACAAGGTGCATCTTATCATATGTATGAACAATATCACCTATTCGATTGACAATAACTGCACGATTAAAGATATCTTTACCTTCTAGTACGGCAACCGAGCCACCCACCAAGTTTACATTAAACTTCTTAGCCAGTGATTGTAAAAATTCAATTGATTGATTACCATCCACTTTGCAGAGTTCTTTCAATTCTTCTAACGCATAACCCGTAGACCACATTTCAGGAAGTACTACAACGTCCAAATCATCACTGTAGTTAGCTTCTAACCAGCATTCAATGATTTTCCTATTCTCTTCTGGATTCCCAACTTCTAATTCCATTTGAAATACCAAATAATTCACATTATTCACTCCTCAATATTATTTAGTAACGAAGTATCCGGTTTTACAAACAACCATAATATAGCTGCAATAAACACTGGGATTACAGTTACTCCTAATGTGATATTCCAACCAAAATTTTCTGCTAACCATCCACATAATAACGGTGAGACAAATGCTCCTAGATTTCCCCACAAGTTCATCCAACCTGAAACGGACCCTGAAAAGTTTCTGCCTAAGTCTGTAGCAGAAGCCCAAGAACAAACTACTGTGAATCCTAGTGACCCCAAGCATAATGATAACCATAAAACATTCATATAAGGCGATACTGTCATAACAGCCAGGTACATTGAAATAATAAATACTATTAAACCTGATATAGCTAACGAAGTTCTAGATATTTGTTTAGAAAAACCTTTACGTACTAAATAATCAGAAAGAATACCCCCAGTCATTACCGTTATTAGTATTGCTAACCATGGTAGGCTTGCAGCAAATCCCATTTTACTTAATGAGAATCCTCTATCTTCTAGTAGATAAGTAGGTAACCAAACTAAAAAGAAAGTAATAATATATAAAACAACAAAATACTGCATTCCTAACGCCCAAAATCTATAGCTTTTTAGAAAAGTATTCCATGGTGCTCTAACTTTAGCGGTTTCGACAAGTTCTCTGTCTTCAAGTATATATTCTTTTTCTTGTTCATTTACTAACTTGTGAATTTCAGGATAGTCTCTAGCTACAATGTACCATACACCTGCAATGATTATTCCTATTAATCCAAAAATATAAAATACAGCTTGCCAGCCAAAATATTGATATATATAAACTGTAACGATAGGGGCTATAACTGGTCCAAAATATGAACCTGCCAATAGAGCACTAGATGCTCTAGCCTTTTCATCTCTTCTAAACCAGTTTGTATTAAATACGGCGTTAGCTGGGAACATTGGTCCTTCACCGATCCCAAAGAAGAATCTCACCATATACAATAGACCGTGAGATTTAACTACACCCGTCAAACCCGTAAATACTGACCACCATACTAGAGCAAAAGTGATCATTTTTCTTGGGCCAAACTTTTCTGCCATAAGTCCTGCTGGAATTTGAACTAACGCGTAACCTAATGAGAATAATGATGCAAGCATACCAAACTGAACTTTATCTAAGCCTAAATCATCCATCATTGGTTTTGCTATTATTGAAATATTTGACCTATCCATGTAAGCGATTACACCGATGATAAAGAAAAAGAATGCTAGTCCCCATCTAACTTTTGTCGGTTTCTTTTTCAAAACAATCCCCCCTTAATAAACAATGGAATAATGATGTTTAATTTTTCTGTTTAATTTGGGGTGTTCAATTTCGTATTCAAATTTATCACCAAAAACAAATCCATTTTTTGTAGGCACGGTACCTGAAAAAATAACAGTATGTTCTAAATCTTTTTCCCCGAATTTGTCCAGCTTTTCCAATAAAACATCAACCTCTAAAAGAGCTTCTAGTGTGTCTTCTTGATATAAACTTTTTTCTCCATTTGAAGTAACATAAGAACGTAAAATAATATTATCCCAGTCTTCCTTTAAATCTGCTAATCTCCAAAAGTCAGTTGCAAGAGGTTTATCACATATTGATTTAGACTTTAAAATATCTTCTTTTTCTACTTCTCGATCTGTATGATCGCTTCCAAGGGTAACCAACCATTCTTTTCCGTCATGGAATAACACATATTCTGTTTCCCCAGAGGAGAATTTGCTTCCATGACATTCATTAGAAAAATTCAGTTGTTCTATTTTTTGTGGATAAATCATCGGTACATTAGGTGGAGGTGCAATTCCTAATTCTTTTAATTCATCTATGTGTTCTTGGATCTTTTCTATATTTCTTCCACCATACCCAACAACAATTACTTTATTAATATCAATTTCATGTTTTTTAACCTCTCCATTAGAAAGATGTAAATTAATTTCTTTTCTCATTTGAATTCCTCCTCAATTGATTAACAATTTCATTTTTTGTATTTTCGACATGATTATTTGATGCTACCAGAAGTTGATTAATATCTTGTGATTTTAAAGCTTGTACAATTGCTTTATGTTCAGATATTGTTTCCTCAATACGCGACTTCTCAGTTATGGCTTTTAACCCAAACCATCTAATCTGATCACCAATTTCTTCAAACCATTTTTCTAATCGCTGATTTTTAGTTAATAATACAATTTCAGAATGGAACTCTTTATCTAATTCAATAAATCTTTGGTGATCTGTTTTATTTTTTTCTTGCTCCTCTATGTAACCTTCTAATACTTTTATTTGTTCTGGAGTAATATTTCCACAGATTTTTTCTAGTGAGAATCGGTCAAAAATCATTCGTATTTCCATGACTTCAATTACATTTTCTTCTGTAATTTCATTAATAAACGTACCAACTCGTGGCTTTGAAATTATCCATTTTTCTCTTTCTAATAACGATAGGGATTCTCTTACAGGAGTTCTACTTACACCTAATTTTTCACTGAGGTCTCTTTCATATATTGCTTGACCAGGTAGAAGTTCATAATTCAAAATTGATTTCTTAATTGCCTCAAAAGCTATATCTCTTAACGGCATAACTGTCTCTATTTTTTTCATTTTTCCTCCTATTGGTATGTGGTATACCAATTATATTATAAACCCAAAATTCAGTCAATTCAAAATAATATGTTTTCTTTGGTAGCCCTTTTCTTAGGGCACTAAAGGGGGAGGATAGTTGAACAAAGAATCTCAATAGAAATACAAGATTACATGGTAAAATAGTGAAAAAAGGCTGTGTCATATATGAACGTTTCTTTAATTGTTGCGATGGACAAGAATAGAGTAATTGGCAAAGAGAATGATATTCCATGGAGAATTCCAAAGGATTGGGAGTATGTTAAAAATACTACAAAGGGACATCCAATTATATTAGGTAGAAAAAACCTTGAGTCAATCGGAAGGGCTTTACCTGACAGAAGAAATATTATTTTGACGAGAGATAAGGATTTTAGCTTTGACGGTTGTGAAATTGTCCATTCAATCGAAAATGTATTTGAGTTATGTAAAAATGAAGAAGAGATTTTTATTTTCGGTGGAGAACAGATTTATAATATGTTCTTGCCTTATGTTGAGAAGATGTATATTACAAAAATTCATCATGAATTTAAAGGAGATATATTTTTTCCAGAAGTTAACTTCGATGAATGGAAAGAAGTATCTGTTGAAAAAGGGATAATGAATGAAAAAAACCCTTATAACTACTATTTTCACGTTTATGAAAGAAAACTTAATTAAGCTAACTGGGTGCATTAGCTTAAGATCGTAGCTGTCTTTAAGGCAGCTTTTCTTTATGCAACTAAAGGGGCAGAATAGTTGAAGAACTTAGGAATTTGAAACTTTAAATCGGTTAAATCGTAATAAAGATAAATGTCAAAGGAGAAGTGAATAATCGGAGGTGAAATCCTTGAGAAATGATGAAGGTAAACGTAAATAAAGCAAAATTGATACTGATGATGGATGGAATAGAACGTTTTATGGAAGCCCCACAATTGGAGGGGTTATTGTAGTTGGGGCAATTGTTCTATACTTTATATTCAAATAGATTTATTCAACTAACGGGTGCGTTAGCTTAAGATCGGTGCTATTGGTAATTATATATGCTTACGATGCTGATTAAGGAGTGAGATAAAATATTAAATTTACCAAAATTTTCAAAAGTAAAGATACTAAAACTATCTGTTCATGCATTGTTAATAGGTGTTTTATTAACTTTTTTTAGTTTAATTGTTAATGATGTTATTTCAATTGTTTTTCATGAAAGAATTACATTGAATTTATTTTTTATTAATTTAATTATGGTTTTGTGGGTTTTGTGGGCAATGCAAAATACAAAATATCAAAAACAATGAACTTGAGTTTAGTAAATAAAGTGTTTTTTATTCAGCTAACGGGTGCGTTAGCTGAAGATCGGGGCTGTCTTTAAGGCAGCTTTTTCTTATGGAACTAAAGGGGCAGTTTAGTTGAACAAGAAATCATGGTAAAATTCATAAAAATTGTCGAGGTGATTGTATGAAATATACTTGTCCTTGTTGTGGATATAAAACTTTAGATGAAGAACCTCCAGGAACGTATGATATTTGTGAAATCTGTTTTTGGGAAGATGATGGTTACCAATATGAACATCCAGATGAGGATGGAGCAAATTATGTTCCCTTTAGAGAAGCACAACTAAATTTTAAAAAATTTGGGGCTAAAGGTGAAAGAAGTTTACAATTTGTAAGAAAGCCAAATAAATCCGATATAAAGGATCCTAATTGGAAACCGTTATGAGTTTACATAGGGAATTATTAAACTAACAAGGGCGTTAGCTGAAGATCGGAGCTGTCTTTAAGGCAGCTTTTTCTTTATGGAACTAACGGGGCAGGTTAGTTCAACAAGGTTCGGCAAAAAAGAATAATGGTTTAAGCGCATATATAAATCGGGTAGTAACAATTGAATATAAATAATTGACCACTAACATAGAGCTTCTATGGGGAGGCAGCACTATGGCTTACTTGTTGGGAAATCTAAAAGCATCTTTAGAGCAACCAAGGAACGTTTAAATCTTCTCAACGAACGTGGTGTTGAAGCATTAAACATTCTTTATCCAGGACTAAATTATGGTGGAATGCTTTATTATCAGCTTTTAGAATCTTTACCCAAAGAAATCACAGCCTAATCCTTGAATTTAAGGGAATATATCCTGAAAAGTATGAAAATTTCAGATAAGTGCTGTTATGTAAACATATTTTAGGTAAATGACTGTTTGTGAAAATATATTTTTTATTCCGATATTCAATTATCTTGAAGTATGTTTTGTAGTGTTACAATACAGTTAAAAAGGAGACCATAATGTGGAATATAATTTGAAATTATCCAATGGAGAACATATATTTTATCACTTTGAACAAATTGACTATTATATAGAGAATGCTGTCTCTTTTATAGTCTCCGGTATTAAACAAGGAGACCATATAATATTAATCGAAAATGAAAGCATTTCTGTAAGGATATTTAATAAAGTTAGATTAGTGCTTACCGCTGAAGAATTGTCTAACGTACACTATACAGACAACTTTGCTTTCTACTGTAAACACGGGGATTTTCATACGCCAACGATTGTAGCGGATTTTGAAGAAATTTTAAAACCGTTCCTTGATGAAAATTTAACGATTCGAACATGGGCTCATGTAGAGTGGGGGCATCAGCTAGAAATAGAACAAAAAATAAATCAATTTGAAGAAGTAGCAAATAAAAGCGTAAATGAAATGGGGTTAGTATCAGTTTGCGCATATGATACAGCAACAATAACTGAATCTATAATGCAAAATTTAATGAAAAGCCATGAATTCCTCATGACAGACATTGAACTTCGTCCTTCCGCTTATTACATCAGAACAATTATAGTATAGTTGCTATGTTTAGTTTTGTTCTCACCTAATTCATTTTGATATTTTAAACTGACTGCATGAACGGCGGCTTTTTTCTTGTTGAACTAAAGGGGCAGTTTAGTTGAACAAGGAATATTGGGATATAATAGGATTTGAGAAATGAAAGTAATCATAAAAAAGGGGTTATTGTATGGCTTCTGGACGTGATGAAATGATTAAAGCACTGAAATCAATTCTTATTCCATTATTAAGAGAGAAAGGATTTAAAGGTTCTTTTCCTCATTTTCGAAGGATTTTAGAAACCCGAATTGACCTTATTTCTTTCTTCTTTGACAAGTATGGTGGTGGGTTCATTGTTGAAATAGGTGCGTCACCAGCCAATGGTTTTACAATTAAGGGTGGACCTCATTTTCCTCCGAATAAGGTAAACACTACCCACCATGTTCCTATGACACGACTTGAACCAACGGAAGACCACGACTCTTTTAGATATGACGAAGAACCCGTTCCACCTGACATTTTTACAAAATTAGCCAGCGAGGTTGTTTCTCTTTTACCTAAAGCAGAGGAATGGTGGAACTCGGATAAAATAGCTCGTATTATTAAGAAAAAGACGAAACAACAAGGTGACATTAATTTTGATTGAACATATCCCTTGTTGTTGAACTAACGGGTGCGTTATCTAAGGATCGGAGCTGTCTTTTAGGCAGCTTTTTCTTTATGCAACTTAACGGGGCAGGTTAGCTGCAAAAGCAAAGGATATAAAATGAACCGTATATCCCCACTAATGGTAAAATAATGTTATAAAAACGGAGGGGTAATATGGGAATTACTAATATAAGCATTAAAGAGCGTATGGATTATCATAATGTAAATGGTTTGAGCATTGCACTAATTAATAACGCTCAAATTAGTATGACTGAACACTATGGTTTACTTGAGGCAGGAACGACCAAAATTGTAAATAGTAATTCTATTTTTAGTGCTTGTTCGATTAGTAAGTTCTTAACCGGGATGCTTGTTTTGCTACTAACTGAACAAGGTCTTGTTGATTTAGATGAGGATATAAACAAAAAGCTAACCTCGTGGAAAGTTCCTGATAATAAATTTACGGAAAACCAATATGTTACATTAAGAAACTTGCTAAGTCATCAATCTGGAATTATAGACCCTGAAGATAGTTTTATGGAACTTAATTCGAATGACGGTATTCCCTCAATCGTTGACCTATTAAAGGGACACACACACTATTGTAAAGTACCTATTCAAGTGAACTATGAACCTAAGAGCGACTTTCAATATTCAGATGCAGGCTATTGTATAATACAACTACTTTTAGAAGATGTGACTGGTAAACGTTTCGAAGAAATAATGGACGAACTAATATTTCAACCATTAAAAATGCACAACAGTTCATTAGCAATGACCATTTCAGAAGAGAAAAGTGATAACTTTTCTTGTGGTCATAAAAAAAGTGGAGAATTAGTTGATGGAAAATATGCTATATACCCCTATCAAGCTGCGTCAGGACTATGGACAACACCTTCAGATTTATCCATTTTGGTTATTGAATTAATTAATTCTTTAAAAGGTAAAAGTAAGATTGGACTTTCTGTAAGTAAAGCAAAAGAACTGATAACCTCCCAAGGTTGTAAAGAGTGGACTGGACTAGGGGGGTTTTTAGATGATTCAAAAGGAGAACTAGAAATTTCATCGCTTGGTTGGGGAGTAGGCTGTCAATGTATGATGGTTGCATATCCCTATTTAGAAAAAGGATTAGTCATAATGACAAATACAAATTTAGATGTCCATCAATTGAAAGGGATCATTGGTGAAATATATGATTCCTACGCTTCTGGATTGTGAAGAAATGTACTTAAACTAACGGGTGCATTAGTAAAAAATTAAAGGGTGATCAATAATTGAGAAATCCAGTAAAGATTCAGGCCATTATTGAAGAATTGGAAATGCAGTTTGATGAGTCTCGGACATTTTTGAATGTAAAAACTGGTGAAATCATTTCAGTAACTTTGGATGACTTGAGAGCAGCTGAAGATGAAGAAGAATTCGGGCATTTACCTGAGTGGGAACAAGAAGATAGAAAAGTTGCTAATGATGTATTTGAAAACTTTGAGAATTATAAGGAACTCCCAACAAAATATGAAGTAAATGAATATGAGATCATAGAAGACTTTTGCTTAACTGTTAGTGATGAAAGAAAGCAAGATAAATTATTAAGTTCAATTAAGGGGAAGGGTGCTTTTAGAAGGTTTAAGGACAAAATCATTGACTTTGAAATGGAGGACCAATGGTATTCTTATCGTGACGAACGATATAAACAAATTGCGATTAAATGGTGTCTAGACAATAACATAAACTTTATTGATAATTAGACTTTAAAAATGTATGGCACGAGACCTATGGCTGAATAAGGTGATTGCTCTTTGTTCAACTAACGGGTGCGTTAGCTTAAGATCGGAGCTGTCACTAAGGCAGCTTTTTCTTTATGCAACTGTTTAATATGAAATAATTGACCCAAAAGAGTGATGAATGAATTAGAATTTATATATCGAAAAACAAAGATTTTTAACAAACAAAGGAGAAATACTATGAAATTTAAAATTGGAGATTTGCTACTTTTTCTTCTATGGGGAGCACTTTGCACAATTATTTTTAATATAATTAACCCTTCAAATTATATTGGCGAATTAATACTCATTTTTTTACTTGGGGGTCTTGGAGTGACAATGGGAGGCTATTTTAGAAATAAAAGAAAGAAGAGGTACTTTTCTTAATGAACTATCGGGGCAGGTTAGTTCAACAAGAGATGGAATACCTTTCCTGAGGTATAATGTAGGGTTTTTGGTAAGATGTCTTTATGGAGAAGTGATATTAAATGTATAAAAGGAACACTTTGATTTTGAGGGTGAATCGATTATGAATTGGTTAAGAATAATATGTGCTTTAATTGCAATTATTATATATTTGTATTTTATTTTTCAAACATCAAGGTTTAGTAAGGAATTTAAAGAGGCCATCAATGATGATAGGAGTATATCAAAGAGATTTGTACATAAATGGGATAGAAAATACTCAAAAGAAGCTATTTTACTTATTATTGGTTCCATTTTCGGTATAATAGCTATTTTTTTATCTTAATAAACTAACAGGTGCTTTACTTCATTACTAGGAGCTAATCAGCAGCTCCTTTTCTTAGAACTAAAGGGGCAGAATAGTACGTTTTACCCTTAAAAGATTTTGGTAGTATTAAAATTAATTAGAACAATTAGGGTGGGATTTTAGTGCAACGTGAAAAGTGTCCTTGTTGTGGCTTTCCAACATTAGAAGAGCGTGAAGTTTACGATATATGTGAACTTTGTAATTGGGAAGATGATGGACAAGACGACCCATATGCAAATCAAGTTTGGGGTGGTCCAAATGGGGATTACTCTCTTACAGAAGCAAGAAGAAATTTTAAAGAAAATCTCATTATGTATAGGGATAGAAGAAATATACTTACTCAAACTGATAAAGAAATTGAAGCAAAAAAATCTTTAATAAGTGCGTTCATTGAATTAGACAAGTGTGAACCAGATTCGTTAGAATACAAGGCACTTTGGAGCAAAATAAAGTCTTACGAGAAGATTTTAATAGAAGTCCCTTAATGAACTAACGGGTGCGTTAGCTGAAGATCGGAGCTGTCTTTAAGGCAGCTTTTTCTTATGGCATTAACGGGGCAGTATAGTTCCATAAGGTTTCATTCTTTTTTTGGGCTAATTTTGCAACAAGTGAATTGAAACATCATTGATTCGGGAACGTATAAGAAGAAACTATAAAAAAGGAATTGAAGGAAATTGGCACAGTATTTCTCATTACTAATCTTGTCATTTGTAATGCTTGTGGGGATGTCGGCTTATTTTTGGCATTTTTATAAATTGAAAAAGAAAAACGGAGATTCGTATAAGATACCGATCAAGGACATTCTGGGAGTCGCCTTTTTATTTCTCCTATCAGGATTCCTGTTTGTTTATTCTTTGTTAGACCTGCCTAACGTTTTAGCTGATAAGACGAAACAATATAAAGGGGATTGTGAGATCGTCATATTCGATATTACAAGAGGGGGACATACAGAGGCTAACTTTGGAAAGTATAGCATTATGTTTCCTAAGAATTATCAGGGTGTAGAAGAAGGTAACTACTACTGTGAAGTAAAGTATTATCCACAAACTGAACAAGGAAAGTCTTTGAGAGCTTATCAGTCAAAAGGCGGAAAACTAATAAATGAAAAATAGTGTCCCTTTATCAACTAACAGGTGCTTTTGTTAAAGAAGGAATAACAAGGAGTGAGTGGAAATGAGTTTGGCTTCCTATATTGGGTGTAATATAGAAATACCGATTAATGATGATGAATATTCAGATGAATTTCTTTATATTGGCGGTTGTTTTGCCGGTGAGTTTGAATTGCTAAATGTAAAGGAATATCAGTTTACTACTCCTTACGTTTATGAAGTATCAAGTCATTGGGGAATTGAGATTTCAAAATATATGAACCCAAGAACGTGTGCCGAATCGAAGAAGAAGCTAATAGAACTATGTGAAATTATGGACAGTTACCTTGAAAAAGGTGATTTTTTTGAACTGTATAGTTGTTGGGTAGGAGAAGAAGATGAAAAGCGAGATGGTGAGATAACCCTCCAAATCAATAACTTTGATATTGACCAGATTGAAATTCCCGAAAAAACGTTAGTTAGATTTGAAAAATGAATTTTCCTTAATGAACTAACGGGTGCGTTAGTTCTATAAGGACACAGTATTTCGGCCATACAGGGCGTTTAATAGTTTCGTGAACTTTTATACATTGAGTAAAACGCTAACACTTGTTATAAGGTTTGCTAGAGCCTTATAACACACCTTCTCGGCAGTTGATCTTTTCACAAACCCAGTGATATCAATGGGTTTAAAATGGCATCGAATTATCCCATATACAGGATTTGATACATCGTTGATATACCGCCTTTTGTCGGAAAATCATGTTACGTATTTTCCGTTTTTATTGCATAAATGACGGGCGGGTTTCATGGAGAGAAAGATGAGCATGTACTGCCTATATGGGGTCCCACCAACATTTAATTAAGTCTTAGCACACTTAAAATGCAATATGAAATAGTTGCAGAAAAACAGGCTACCCGCAGCCTGTTGTCTTTTTTTATTGGCTTTGTAATGCAATCCTCTTGAATAGATAGTGCAGGAATCTCGGCTTTCGCAGCAATCATAAGAGTTTTCACTTAAATAATCAAGTTTTCGCTCGAATCAGCAGTACTATCGCTTCATTCATAGTTTCTTCGATTTCATATTAAATTTGACTGTCTCCATTTAACACCAGAAACGCTGTGATGCCCGTCAGGTCCCTTAGGGAATCGAAATGGTGTCAATGGGAGAGTTATAAGTTGTTTTACAGTCAGGCCTTTAGGGAATTTATCTATAAAAAGCTTCGGAGGTTATCTATGAATAGTAATGAAGTACAAGCATATTGGTTTGAGGATGATGGCATAATTCCAAACAACCCTACTCTTCCCATTCTCCTTTATCCCGGTGCCTTAACAGAACAGGCTGAATTGACAGAGGAAATATTCAATAAAAATAATTGGCGAAATAGCTGGATAAATGGCGTTTTTGATTTTCACCATTATCACAGCAATGCCCATGAAGTGCTTGGTGTATTACAAGGGAATGCAATCGTTCAACTTGGAGGGGAAAAGGGAAAATCTGTAGAGATAAAAAACGGTGATGTACTCATCTTACCGGCAGGAACAGGACATAAAAGACTGGCTTCGAGCAATGATTTTAAGATAGTTGGTGCTTATCCCGAAGGAAAGGAATACAATCTGAAAACGGAGAATGCCGAAGACAGGCTTCAATCCTTGGAGGATATCCCTAAAGTAACCCTTCCCGAAACTGATCCTGTTTTCGGCGATCATGGACCATTACTATCGGAATGGAATGTCAGCAGTTAAAACGAAAGCCTTCTTTGTATCGCAAATATTGAGTACTTTCCCAGTCCCCCTTCTAAAAGTCACGTCCATGGAACAAAATGAACTAACGGGGCAGGATAGTTGCATAAGCCATAAATGTAGATTTTATAATTTACATAAAACGGTAAATTAGTTAATATTAATTTAATAAAAAATGCGATGAAGAGAAGAGTAAATAAAATCAATTCTTTCTAGAGAGCTCCGTTTGGTGGAAAGGAGTAAGGATGATTTATTGAACCAAGCCTCTGAGTATCATATTGGAACCTTTTTGGGGATGGTGTGACGGGAGCTCCCGTTATAGAGCTAGGGTATAGGATTTCTGTACCTGATAAGTTTAATATGGTGACATATTAATAAACTGGGGTGGTACCACGATTTTTAAATCTCGTCCCCAAGACTTAGGTCTTGGGGGTGGGATTTTTTTATTTTGTATCTAAACAATAAATAAAAGTATAGGTTAGGTCTCTAGCATAAAATTTCTATATTTTAATAAGAATAGAGGGAGATAAGATGGTTTTGAAGAAAAAATTTGCGTCTTGGAAATTCCCATCAATATTGTTACTAGGAATTGGAGTCTCAAATGTGGGTGAATGGATTTATTTCATATCTCTTAATTTAATTGTTTTGGATATGACTGGCTCTCCTCTTGCAGTATCTGTTTTATACATCATCAAACCCTTAGCTACTTTATGTACGAATTTTTGGGCTGGAAGTATTATTGACCGATTAAACAAACGAACACTAATGGTTTTTTTTGATTTATTCCGAGCTATATTTATAGCTTTATTACCTTTTATGTCATCCATTTCCCCCATTTATTTAGTTGTATTTATCATAAATATGGCGAGTTCTATGTTTGGTCCCACATCAATGACTTACATTACAAAATTAATTCCACAAGAACAAAGAAAACGATTTAATTCCCTTCATAGTTTAGTTACTTCAGGAGCATTTTTAATAGGTCCATCTGTTGCAGGATTATTGTTTTTAATTGGTACTCCAATATTTGCAATCTATACAAATGCAATAGCATTATTTATATCAGGTATGATTACGTTATTAATGCCTGATTTAGAAAAACAAACAGTTGTTTCCTCAATGAATAATAAACTATCAATGGAAATAATAAAAAAGGATTGGTATGTCGTAGTTGATTTTAGTCGTCAAAATAGATACATAATGATGATTTACTTTTTGTTTAGCTGTGTGATGATTATTATGGCGAGTGCAGTAGATTCTCTTGAAGCAGCATTTGCCAAAGAGGTACTATTTTTGTCAGACAGTGAATATGGTTTTTTGGTCACTATTGCTGGGGTAGGTATTGTAGTTGGATCAATAACAAACTCATTAATAGTTAATAAGATAAAAACCTCATTATTAATAGGTGTGGGGTCTGTACTAGTCTCAACTGGTTATATTATATATTCTATTTCAAGTACGTTTATCATTGCAGCAGTAGGTTTCTTTATCCTAGCTTTTTTTATAGCTTATGCTAATACGGGATTTCTAACATTTTATCAGAACAATATACCAGTTGATGTGATGGGGCGAGTTGGGAGTGTTTATAGCTTATTTCAAGCGATTTTAGTCATCACGGCAACAAGTATTATGGGAGCTGCGGCTCTGGTTACTTCAATTCAAACTGTTGTGATTTCAGGTGTTTTAGTTATGATGATACTCTCCTTAACGTTGTGTGTGTTTAGCTTGTTACCCTCAAAAAAGCAATTATACCAACCTGAATCTGTTAGAACTAAGGGTTTTTAAACAGAATTATTAGAAGAAAACATCCCAACCTTAGTGAACTAACGGGTGCGTTAGTTTAAGTAGGTATGGCTGCTTCGTCAGCCTTTTGATAATTGCCTCCAGAAGCAGCGGAAGGCATAGTGAATTCCATTCTATATGCTCTTATGGTCAGCAAAGAAGGCTAGTGGGAGCTTGGTTTTACAGACATTTGGGTAATTCCATAGAAGAAGGAAGAAGCTTATGAGAGTTTATCCATATCCAAAAACGGGGATATGTTACTAAACGATAAAGAGGAGGAGACATTTTATGAAACTCGAAGTTTTGTGTAACGTAGAGAATTGTACGTACTGGGCCGAGGGGAATCAATGTGTTGCCGACTCCATTTATGTCGTGGGCCTTGATAACAATGATGCTGACAATGTTGAGGAAACGGCTTGTAAAACCTTTGAACCTCGCAAACAATAATGGAATACAGAATGGGCCGGACGGCTGATGCCGCCCGGTTTTTTAATTCGAGAAATAGGAACAGTCCCCTTAAAAATAATTTAATTAGCACGACTATGCAAGAGGGGATATAACTTGAAAATCAATTTAAAAACTTTATTAATTAATGAACAAAATAATTTTATTAAAGTAAGTATTTATATATTTGGTGGATTTTCAATAGTATTAGCGCGATATAATGTTGGACGGTTGGTGGTAATGATAATGTTTTAGTCTAGGCAGTCAATAGTCATTCCAACCGTTAAAAAGGAAGGGCAGATAACTAAAAATTATCTGCTCTTTTTTAATTTATCTTCTATTTGAACTAATATGTGAACAAATGTACTTAGACTAAAGGGTGTGATAGTTTAACAAGAATGCCTAAACCTTTATTTTAATTTGGATTAGCATGGATTTTTCTGTTAAAGCATAAATTTGATAATGATTCATCTCCGTGGTCTCCAATATAATAAGGGTAACGTGTAATACAGTAAAGTTGGGAAAAAGCGAGGTTATATATGCTAAGAAGAGTTAGAAAAATTGAACTGAAAATGGCTGTATTTATGGGGATTTGTTTTTACGGAATAACAGTGTTACTCCATGTTCTTATTATTAGCGGTGTTATTCCATTCACATGGGTTAATGGTGGACGGTCTGTTTCCTATGCTGCTCAACTACCAATATCTATTATAAGTATCATTATTTGTATTATGGGAGGAGTCTTCACGCAAATTGTTGGTGGAAATAGACTTTATAAACATAAAAGAGGAAGAACCATTATATGTTGGTTTTTTGTTGTACTTTGGTTTTTTGGGTTTTTACAACAATTATTAGGAACACCTTTTGAAAAAATGTTTTGTTCGTTACTAGTGCTTCTTGGTGTCATTTCGAACTTGCGTATGGCGATTGAATTAACCAGTAAGTGAAAAATGTACTTAAACTATTGGGTGCATTAGCTTAAGATCGGAGCTGTCATTAAGGCAGCTTTTTCTTTATGCAACTAACTGGGTAGGTTAGTTCAATAAGGATTTTTGGTGAAAACATGATGATATCTTGAATTTTTCATAAAAAAACACTTCATAAGTTAGAATATAGAGATACTGTAAATAAAAATAATTTAAATATAAGTGGGTAAACAAATAAGAAAAAATGAGGGAAAAATTATGAAAACTTATCCTTTAACAGAAAATGATTTTAAATTAATTGATGAAGCTAAAAGTAAAATTACTCACCTCTATGAAGATGATAGGCATCATGTGGGAGCAGCGTTAAAAACAAAGTCGGGAAATATTGTTTCTGCGGTACATATAGAAGCATACATTGGACGGATTACAGTATGTGCTGAAGCTATCGCGATTGGAAATGCAATTTCAAACGGAGAAAAATACTTTGATACAATTGTTGCCGTTAGACATCCTTATTCAGATGAAAAAAATAGAGAGTTAAGAGTAGTTAGTCCGTGTGGGATGTGTAGGGAATTAATCACCGATTATTCACCAGATTGTTTTGTTGTTTTAGATATAGATGGCGAGTTACAGAAAACTAAAATTGGTGAACTAATTCCACTTAAATATAGTCGAGAATCATAAATAAAAAACCTTAATGAACTAACAGGTGCGTTAGTTGAGAACCGGAGCTGCCATTTGGTGGCCTTTTGCTTAATGAACTAAAGGGGCAGGTTAGTTCACCAAGAAATGTAATGAAATTCATGGTATATTATGTAATAAAAATGTAAAAAAGGGGATTTATTCATGTTTAAGTTTTTTCTTATAATCGGAGTAGTTGGCATTATTATTTCTGGTATTTTTATTGGAGCTTGGACGGGTGGGCAACAGCAAAGAGCTAATTTTCATTCTGAATCAGAAGGACATAGGAATTTTAGAACGAAAATAGCATTCTTCTCAGGCCTCATAGGTGTAATCTCTTTGGGTATTACTGGATTAATATATTTTCTTTAAGCACTACTTTTTTCTTTAACTAAACGTGTTAGCTTAAAATGTAATTGTGTATTTTTGGGGGAATTTGATGTGTGGAAATTTACAGTGATGTTGTTTTTGTTACTCATTGGAGGGATAGGTGGCATTGGCATAGTTAGCCTTTTTGAAGGAAATGAAGTTTTTTCCGGATATCATGCTGGTATTGCGGCTATGGTTGGTATGATTGTTGTTTTACTTTTGTTTATAGTCGCTCAATTACATAATATAGAAAGTAAAAAGGATTAGAGTTTTTCACTACAATAAGAGAGGTTGCTGAGGCAGCCTTTTTCTTATGGCACTAACGGGGCAGGATAGTTCAACAAGGAAAATGTTTATTTAGAAGAGAAAAAGTAGTGAGGAGTATTTAAATATTAATGCTGAGGAGAAAAGAATGGCTCAAAATGGGATTGTTTTAGTAGTTAGTGTATCAATATTCAAAGATGGAGAAGTTTTAATGATAAAAGAAAATAAACCCAGTGCAATGAATAAGTGGAATTTTCCTAGTGGACGAATTGAGTCTGGTGAAGACATTCTCTATGCAGCCCGAAGGGAAGTAAAAGAGGAAACAGGGTTTGATGTGGAACTTACTACCACTACTGGTATTTATAACTTTATCAGTAGTGCTGGTAATCAAGTTGTTCTTTTTCATTTTACTGGAGAAGTTACTGGAGGATCATTAGATATTAAAGAAGATGAAATTATAGACTGTAAATGGGTAAATATGTCTGACCTCGTGAACTTTGATAATGAAGAACTTCGTGATGCAGGTGTTATAAAACAAATAGGAAATAGTCTAGTTAATAAAAGTTTCTATTCAGTAAATATCTTTAATCAACAATTAGGTAAATAAATATCCTTGTTGAACTACATGTGCGTTAGCTGAAGATCAGAGCTGTCTTTAGGGTAGCTTTATCTTTATGCAACTATCGGGGCAGGTTAATTGAAGATGTAACTATAAATATAAAACATTAACCATAAGAGATTCTTATGTATTTTTATAAATAATATAAAATTTTATTTACTTTGGAAGTTTAGTATCCTTTTGTTAAAGGGGAAGTTTTGGAAAAATTTGAATTCATAGGGGTGATAAAATGATTAAAGGATTACATCACGTTCAGATAACTATTCCAAAGGAGACTGAAGAAAAGGCTAAAAATTTCTATTGTGGTATTTTAGGTTTAAAAGAAATCGAAAAACCCGAATCTCTTAAAGGACGAGGAGGATTTTGGTTAAAAGTCGGTGATAAAGATGTACATATAGGAACAGAAGATGATTTTGATAGATTGAAAACTAAAGCACATATTGCTTACGAAGTAGAAGACATCTCATATTGGAAAAATAGATTAACAAAAGAGAATATACAAATACTTGATGGTGTTCCAATTCCAAATTTTGAACGATTTGAATTTAGAGACCCATTTGGTAATAGGGTAGAAATGATTCAAAATTTGAACTTATAAGTTCTTTTTTGAAACATAGAGTACAATACAAGGCCTTATAGAACTAACGGGTGCGTTAGCTCCATAGGATGCACTTTAGAGACCACAATAAGTGGTCTCTTTTATTTGTTCTAAAAAATCAACATTAATGTTTAACAAAGCCAAAAAAAGATACTGCAGGTAGGTTATATAAAACTGGCGGCTATCTATTTAGGTCTCTGAATAATCATAGTGCTTTTCTAGTCCAATTAGATTAAGATGGATTAGTTAATCTTATATGAGAGAAAATGGGGAAATTTTTAATGAAGAAGAATCTTATTTTAGCAGCAGGCGTTATCTCAATTGGATTGCTTGGTGCATGTATGCAAGAAGAAAAATATGTAGAAATAAAAACCTCGGCCGAGGTAGAACCGACAGAAGTTGAAGAACTTTCTTCAGAAGAAGTTACAGAAGAGCCAGAATTTGAAGAAGAAGAAATGTCTGAACTAGAAGCTTCAGGATCATTTGAAGGTCAGATTGGTTATTATGCCGATGCTTTTGGCGGCGGTGTGGAAAGAGACAACGCTGATGTAATAAAAGAAGATGGTCACCCAGCTGAATACTACTATTACGGAGAAGCAACAGCATTTATAAATGAGTTCGAAAATTCTCTTGATGTACGAGATAGTATGAAAGAAGACTTTAATAATCTTATGGCTCTATCTTTCATAATAGAAGTTGAGCAAGAGAAAGTGTTAGATGGCGTTACTTTACCTAAAGGAACAGATAAATGGGAAGCACATAAGTATTGGAATGAACCAACAGACAGACAGAAACAAGCTATCAAGTACATGAGCTTAGTGTTTAACGACCTTGATATTGCAGTAAATGAATTGCCAAAAGAACCGACTGGCTACACATACTTTTCTGAAGGCAAGAAAGTTGAAGAGATTGAAAAATTCATCAGTAGTAGTAACTGAAGGAATACGGATTGTTCGACATCTTGTATAAGATGAATCATAGAAATGAGGAAATCAACATGAAGAAAAGTTTATTATTAGCAGCAGGCGTTATCTCAATAGGATTACTTGGTGCATGTATGCAAGAAGAAAAACCAGAAGGAAAAGTTAAAGCAACAGCATCAGCCGAAATACATAAGCCATCAACAGTTTCAGAACCAGAAGAAGTTTCGGAAGATAAAGTTTTAGAATCAGGAGAGCCTGATTTTTCTGAGGACTTTGAGAATACTGTTTCGCGAGAAGAAGCTATCACACCAGAAATGAAAGCAATGGTAAAAGATCAATTCGAATACTTTTCTAAACTTGTCGTTATATACGAAAATATGCCAGGAGAATTAGAAGATGATGCTTGGTTAACTGAAGAAATTAAATCAGAACTGGCAGAAAAAGCCAAGAGAATTGAAGCTTTTCTACCAACTAAAAACGCTAACCTTGAGAGAGATTTGCTAATGGCTTTGGGAGAAATTCAACAAGGACTCGATTACGAGTCTGGTGGAAGTATCTGGATGCCTTATAGAGTGTTTCTTGGATTGGATGCTGGTATGAATGGAACGAAGACTAAAGAAGAGCAAGCAGCAATTAATGAAGAAGGAAATTGGACAGCAACTTTTACTGATAAAGAAATAGGTTGGGAAGATCCAATGGAAGGTTTTTGATTTTATATAAAACAGATAAATTTTCTATATACGATTTAAAGTTATACAGAGTCCATACAGGGCTCTTTTTTATTTTCTCTTAATATCCTATATGAACCTATCTGACTATTGGTGCGTTAGTTGAGATCCAGGGCTGCAATGTGTGGCCTTTTGCTTAATGAACTAACGGGGCAGTTTAGTTCAATAGGCAGGGAAATATTGAAGGTGTAATGAAATAGAAATTTAAGGAGAAAAGGATGACGAAAAAGAAGAAAACATTAAAAAAAACAAAGGGTAAAATAATACAAGGTAAGACAACAGAAGATAGATTTAAAGAAATACATGGAATGACTATTCAGGAATGGAACGCAAAGCAAGAAGAAGAATTTAAAGCTAAAACAGGAATGACTTACGATGAATGGTATGTAAATCAAGTAAAAACAACGACACCGATTGAATTTATTAAAGAACCCAAAGGTACTATTACAGAAGAAGATGTAAAGTTAATTGAGGATTTGCAAGAATTGGGACTGAAAGATGAAGTAATAATCGTTTTACTGCATTATGTTATAGTGGTCAGTAGAATCGGAATGGTACATTCCTTGGTTAAAGAATTGGGTAAAAGTTGGCACGAAAACAATCTAACTACTGTTGAAGAAGCTTTTGTCTTTGTTAGGGATGAACAGAAAAAATACAAAGAATCACCAGGAAAAAATTACTGATATGGTCGTAATTAGAAATTTATTCTTTAAGTAACGGGTGCGTTAGCTTAAGATCGGAGCTGTCTTTAAGGCAGCTTCTTCTTATGGAACTATAGGGGCAGGTTAGTTCCATAACGATTTGGATTTTTATGGTATAATTTTAAAGGTTGCAACGGATCCTGTATCATTCTCACCCTTCAGTCACCTTGCTCTATATCATTACCGAACAAGATACAAATAACGTATTGAAAATATTAGTGTTTTTCACTGAAGTTTTGTTTCATTCGTAGTGATCGTTATAAATTACAAAAAAGGACGATTTATTATGTCTAAAAAAATAGTAATTATTCTAGGAGCATTTATATTAACTCTACTTACTTTAAATAACCCTTTAACTGTTATGTGGGAAACCTCTGGAGTATTTGAAGTTTGGAGTTTTTGGATTATAGTTCTTGTTCTATTTTTCTATTTATGATTCTGTTCTACATCACCTTTTTGAGATCCGTGGGCTGCCATTTGGCCTTTTTTGCTTAACAGGTGCGTTAGCTGAAGATCGTAGCTGTCTATAAGGCAGCTTTTTCTAAGGGGCAGGATAGTTCAAGAGTGTATATGGAGTTGTTCAACAATTGGGCCACTTTATTGAAGATGGGTCTTGTTTAGAATGAGTATATTTGAAATAATTGGAGCTTGATAAAAAAGAAAGATTTTTTTTGTAGGTGGTGATTCGTTCGTGGAGAGTGTTTTCGTAAAGTTAATTTTAATGTTATCTGTTTTTGGACTTTTTCTCTTTTTCATTAATAAAGTTTTGAGAAAATGGCTTAATGTTGAAAAGAAAAAATTGTTTTCCTATGGCCATGTAAATGATAAACACAAAAAAATTGATTGGACAATTAGAATCATTTTTATTGTCTTTTTGTTTATCGGTTTTTTCACTAACGTCAAACGTGAACCTTTAGAACATATTTGGTTTTTGGAAACGCATATCCTTTTGTTTGTTTTTATAATTGCATCTGAAACAGTTAGAGTAATTATGGAGAAGAGATATGCAGAAAATAGAAATGATTATATTTTTTCAACTATTCAATTAGTGATAATATCAATATTTTTACTTTCAGTGTTTACGACTGATTTTTTTGGGTTGTTGAAATGGTAAAAAATCTATCTTCAGCAATCGTGCGCGATTCTTGAATAAGGTTCGCTTTTCTTATAGAACTAATGGGTGCGTTAGCTGAAGATCGGAGCTGTCTTTAAGGCAGCTCTTTTCTTATGGAACTAAAGAGGCAGGATAGTTGGACAAACAGGAATTGATTTACGGATATAGAAAGTTATAGTTGGGAGGAATATATAGATGTCAAACCATGAAAACGAAGAGATGCTAACAGGAGGGAATGTTTCTAATGTTTGCCATTCGGGAGATACAGTGCGACGGGAATTAAAGCCAGATAGTCCCAAAATTCATAAGCTATTAAAGCATTTGGAGAACAAAGGTTTCAGTTATGCACCAAAGTTTTTAGGTATTGATGAAAAAAGAAGAGAGATATTATCATTTATTGAAGGAGAAGCGGGTAATTATCCTTTAAAGGAATACATGTGGTCTGATGATGTCTTAATGGATATAGCGAAAATGCTCCGTCTTTATCATGATTCTGTCAGTGATTTTTCATTTGATGGTAGCTGGGAATCGATAGATAACACCCCCCAACAATTTGAGGTACTATGCCATAATGATTTTGCAATGTACAACATTATTTTTAATCATAAAAGACCAATAGGCATTATTGATTTTGATGTTGCTGGACCTGGTCCAAGACTTTGGGACATAGCTTATACTCTTTATACTTGCGTTCCCTTAAGCAGATTTTATCTTTCTGAAACAGGTGAGAAAGTTTATTATAATTCATTACAGCATGCTAACCGTATAAAACGAAGAGTTATATTGTTTTTTGAATCTTACGGTGAGGGAATAGAAGAAAATTATTTGGAAATGGTATTGCTGCGATTAGAAGGTTTATGTAAAACCATTACAAGAAAAGCCAGGGAAGGTGATATTGCTTTTCAAAAAATGATTGCTGAAGGGCATCTTAAACATTATCAAAATGATATCAATTTCATTCGACAACATGGAAAAGAGTGGATTTAAGGGTAGGTTTTTGTTGAACTAACCGGTGCTTTACTTCATTGACAGAAGCTGATCAGCAGCTCCTTTTTGCAACAAACGGGGCAGGTTAGCTTGAGGAGGGAAAAGCGAGTATTTGGGATGTTTTTATAATGGACAGTAAAAAAGGGGAGTGGAAAATGGAAAGTGAATCTTCGTTAGAAGAACATTTACGTCAACTGGAAGAGAAGTTGTTAAAACCAGAAATTCGTACATCCAAAAAAGAGCTTAATAATTTACTTGCAGACAATTTTTTTGAATTTGGAAGTTCTGGTAACGTCTTGTACAAAGATGAGGGGATTGGTGAAGAAGGAATAGGTGAGGTAAAGATGACATTGAGTGATTTTGAAATACATCCATTGTCTGAAGAAATAGTGTTAACTACCTACCGAATATTTAACGAAGGTAAAAAACAACATTCATTGCGAAGTTCAATTTGGAAATTTAGAGATGGAAGATGGAAAATGTTCTTTCACCAAGGTACAAAAACAACTCCTTCGCTTTAGTTACTGAACTAACGGGGAGCTTTAGTTCAACCAGAAATTATTAAATTAGGACTACACATTTTAGATATGACTAATATGTGTAGTCCTTTTCATATCTACTGCTATGCTAAAATAACCTAAATATAAAAAAGTGTTTTTTTTTGAAGGTGATTCATTTATTTTGTTGTATTTTTAATAATTGGTAGATCAATTAAAAATATAGAAAAAAATGGAGGTAAAATCACATGTATAACCATTGGAAAAAAGCACTGATGGCTGGAGTGATCAGCTTATCCTTGCTAGGTACTGGTTACGTCGGTCACGACCTGATCTCCTCGCAAAACGTCTCGGCTGAACCGGCATCTGAAAAAGCACCAGGGCATTTGAAAAAAGTTGACTCTTCTCAGCTTGATGAAATAATCAAACGTGGGTACATCCGGGTAGGAATGACCGGGGACTACAAACCATTTACCTATTTGAACCCTGAAACAAATGAGTATGAAGGCTTTGACGTGGACGCTGCCAAAGAGCTTGGCAAAGACCTTGGTGTGGAGGTGAAATTTGTCGCTACCACATGGCCTGAGATGATGAAAGACCTGCAAGCGGACAAATTTGATATCGCTGTGGGAGGTGTGACTCGCAACACAGCCAGACAAAAAAGCGCTTATGTATCCCAAGGTTACCTTTCATTCGGTAAGGTGCCTTTGATTCGCAAGGAAGATAAAGACAAGTATCTTACCATTGAAGATATCAACAAGCCTTCTGTACGCATTGGCGTAAATCCAGGCGGAACAAACGAAGAATTTGTTCGTCAGTATCTAAGCAATGCTAAAGTAACGGTTGTAGAAAACAATCTTGATATCCCACATCTTGTTGCAGAAGGTACGTATGATGTAATGATCACTGACACAGTAGAAGCAATGCTGTATGCAAAAGCTGATTCCAGACTGTATGCGGCTCAAACTGACAAGCCTTTCACAAATAGTGAAAAAGGTTATATGATTCCAAGAGGTGATTTCATTTATGCAAGCTACTTGGAAATGTGGATGGATGAAATGAAGCTTCAAGGGAAATTTGAAGCCCTCTACAAAAAGTGGATGGAATAGAATAAGGAGATGCTCCCAAAAGCTACTCTAAATACTGCCGTGTAGGGTAACAGGTGCTTTGATAGTATTAGAATGCCACAGTGAATTTAAAAAAAGAATATAGTTTTGAGTTAGATGAAAGCAAAAACCGGGGGTGACAAATGAAACAAAATATATGGGAGAAGGAATATAGAAATGTGGATAGTTTATGGGGTTTCAATCCTAATGACATCTTATCTCAATACGTTGAAATGCTTCCTGAAAACGGAGAGGTTTTAGACATAGGTATTGGAGAAGGAAGAAATGCCCTTTTTTTCGCTGAACAGGGATTTGCTGTTGAGGGTATTGATATTTCGGAAACAGCAGTAGAGCGATGTTTGGAACTTTCAAAAGAGCACAATTTGAATGTTAACGCTAAAGTTCAAGATATTAATTCTTTTGAGATTGAACCAAATAAATACTCTTTAATCATACTTTCGAATGTACTTAATTTTTTTCCTGATAATGAAATTAAAAATATTATCGACAAGGTGAAAATTGGGTTGCAAAAAAATGGGTTTGTATATATTAATGTCTTTGATGATAAAGAACCAGGTAGAAAGAAAGCACCAGAGAGGTATGAACAGTTAGCAGAGCATACGTTTTATAATGAAAATTCAAATATGTTTCTTCATTATTTTACAAGAAGTGAATTAGAAGGCTTTTTTACGGATTATAAAACCATATGCTTGTCTCAGTCTTACTCTTTGGACATTACGCACGGTCAACCTCATTTCCATAGTACATTAGAAATAATGTCACAAAAGTCTTAAATAGGTTAACATTCTTTATTTAACCACCTGTGTTAGTACCTTAAATTAGGCCATCATTTGATGGCCTATTAAATGTGAAAAAATATCCTTAATTAAATAAAGGGGCAGGCTAGCTAGAAAAATAAAAAACCACTCAGAGTGTTTTTTAATCGCGCATTGCTCCTGCCTCTCGGGAAGTCATTGCACCTTGTCCTTCGCTTACATCTTTTTGAATTTCTTGTTTTACTTTTTGTGCATCAGTTCCGGCAAATTCTGGTTTCATAACAGAACCCAAATTCTCTTTAGCTTGTTGATTCTGTTGCATACAAAGTCCTCCTCAATTCATTGTTCAACAATTGGGCCAGATTGTTGAAGAACAAAAGCAAATTGCTTTTGCAAAAATAGCCCTAAAACCATTAACACCTCTCGGAAACTCAAGTGATACTCTACATACTTGATCGTATTATTTTGTGGGAGTTGAAGGGAATATATGTGTCGTAAAGAATATATATTGAAA
Organism: Peribacillus phoenicis; assembly: GCF_047238085.1. Classification (NCBI taxonomy): domain Bacteria; kingdom Bacillati; phylum Bacillota; class Bacilli; order Caryophanales; family Bacillaceae; genus Peribacillus; species Peribacillus phoenicis. Next base: position 434,567 of record NZ_JBDFMF010000001.1, read on the forward strand.
AAAATTATATTGATGAGAGGGAATATATCATGATTAGTGAAAAGAGCAAATAAATCATTGAAAATTATATTATGACCTACAATTCATTTGATATTTGAAAATATCGTTAAACTCCTTCATAAAGAGATAATGTTTAGGAATTTCACGAATGGCGAAATGAACTCAGAGACCAGAGGAATACAGGAGTTTAGAGAACTGGCGGAAAAGTCGTCAAAGATTTTCTCCAGTCGCCGTCAGACGGTTATTGACTATAGTGCTATAGATGATAAAGCAGAAGTGCAAATTATATGAAGCAATACTGGCTGTTGATTTGCCTAACGGATTAAAAAGTGGAGATAAGATTCAATTAAAAGAAAGTCCATATTTGGACTTACTGAAGGGAAGATATCATTAATTGAAGATTATAGTTGAGTGCATCTAACATTCTAACGGATTTCTTTATTGCAATAAACGCGTGAACAGGCTTCAAAAGCCTTTAATAATATTGTCGGTATTCAACAAAAGGGAGCGGTTCTTTAATAAGAATTGCTTAATGAATTAACAGATGCTTTACTTCATTATCAGGAGCTGATCAGCAGCTCCTTTTCTTATGCAGCTAACAGCTAAAGGGCCAGGACAAACAATTAATATGCGAGGTTTTATTCAAGAAGGGTATTTTTTGTTGAAAAATAATACTTTTAGTGTAAAATTACACTAAAAAGGAGTATTTAGTATATATGGAAAAAGAAGAATTCATCAATTTAATATCAGAAAAAATGAAACTTGTCCGAACAGAACAAAGCTTTTCTCAAGATAAGATGTCTGAAATTCTAGGGATTTCAAAAAAAACACTAGTTCAAATTGAAAAAAGAAGAACAGAAGCCAATTGGACCACCGTTGTTGCCTTTTGTGCTTTGTTTAATCATAGCCAATTGTTGATATCTTCAATTGGTGACAATCCTGTTGATTTTGTTCAGTTAATTGCTAGCAAAAATGGTGGGACGCCTAAAGAAAAAACAATGGGTGGTAAGATATGGTGGAAAGAAATCGAGTATAGAGGGGATTTTCGTTTGCAACAAAATTTGATTAGTAACCATTACCGTATATTGGATCAATATGATTATCGTTGGCATAGTTCTTTTGATAAAGAAGAGAGTTTAAGTCGTTTAAATGAATTACAGGATGTGGGGAATATCGAGATAGACAAAGGTATAGGGATATATGAAGAATAAGATTTTGCTTGTTCTAAGAAAAATAGTAATTGGTATTCTAATAGTCTGTTTATACTGTTTTCCTTTTGTTTATTTTTCAATGCACCAAGATTTTGCTAACCGTTCAATGCTTGGCTATTTAATTATGCTTGTAGTGACTTCACTTCTTGCTTTCTTCGGCAAACTCTTTAATAATTCAATCTCTCTTATTATTGGTAATATATTATCTGTAATAATTTCATTTTATTTTATAAGCGAGATGACAGGGAACGAACGATGGGGTGGCTATTTTAAGCCATTAACTCCATATCAATTATTAATCTTGGTGAGTTTTTTGAATTTGATTCCTCAGTTCTTCGCTATGAAGTTAGCAAATAGAACCAAAAATAAAGTTAAAGATTAATTTGATTAAGAAGAGTAACTTCTTTGAATTAAAAGTTACTCATTTCTTTAATAAATATAAAAAAATATCCATTAACATAGCCTACAAAGAAAAAGTAAAAAAAAGCCTCCTTGAATTGCAAGGAACGTAGGCTTACTTTATTCTACGTGTTTAATTTACAATAAAGCAGTACCGATTTGGGAAAAATTTTAACCGTTTTCTTATGGAACTATAGAGGCAGGTTAGTTGAATAAGAAATCCTGGTAAAATTCATAAAAATTGTCGAGGAAATTGTATGAAATACAATTGTCCTTGCTGTGGAAACATTAGAAGAAGAACCTCCAGGAACGCATGATATTTTTGAAATCTGTTTTTGGGAAGATGATGGTTACCAATATGAACATCCAGATGAGGATGGAGCAAATTATGTTTCCTTTAGAGAAGCACAACAAAACTTCAAAAAATTTGGTGTTAAAGGGGAAAGAAGTTTGCAGTATGTAAGAAAGCAAAATAAGTCGGATATAAAGGACCCAAATTGGAAAAGAGTGAGGGTAAATTGATTATTTTCTTCTTCAACTAGCGGGTGCGTTAACTTAAGATCGGTGCTGTCTTTAAGGCAGCATTTTTGTATGAAAACACAATAGTAAAAAAGCCATACTAAAATAAACCCTCCATATTCTCATTTTTTTGATGGGCGTAAATGTACTATGTCGTAATTTAACTGGTTATGCAGTTTGTTGCTCAGCTGGATCGATTGTATAGCCTTTCTTTTTTAGGTATTCGATCATTTTTAATTCTTTGTTATTTTGTTTCTCTTCAAGGTAATTTGAGCCTAGTTCATGATAAGGTTCTCCTGTTTTTAAGATGTTGTAAGCAATCGTTAATAGTAAATGGGCAGAAGCGATTCGTCCCTTCATTTTTCCTTGCCGTTTGGTAATCCTTTTTCGATGTGAAGCAATTCGATTATTTTGTCTTGATGTCGCTAATACACATTCTACGGCCATTGTTTTTAAAGCTTTATTTCCTTGTGTGGTTTTACTCGTTTTTTTTTTACCAGCACTTTCGTAATTTCCAGGACTCACACCAGCCCAAGAGGCAAGGTGTTTAGCTGACTTAAATACAGACATATCAATACCCATCTCCGCAATAAATGTAGCTGCAGCAGCCTTGTTCACACCAGGTATACCATCCAATAATTCTACTTCCTTACGATAGGGGGACAGGAGCTGATCGATTTGTTTTTCCAATTCTTCTATGGTTTGTTCTAAATAACCCATATGCTCCCAATGGAAACGCAACATATCACGATGATGACGGCGAATACGGCCATTAATTGCACTGGCAATGTCAGTAATACTTGCTTTTGTTCGCCAATCCACCATTTTTCGAAGACCATCGGTCTCTATTTTTTCACCATTTAGAATCGCTTCAAGGATACGGCGTCCCGATACACCAAAAATGTCTGATAGAACGGATGTTAGCTTGATATTAGCATCTTGAAGAATTTTGTGAATGCGATTCTGCTCTGATGTGCGATGATGAATCAGTTTTTTTCGATAACGAGTAAGATCTCGTAAATCACGAATATCCTCTGGTGGGACAAAATTGCTTTCAATCAGTCCGCATCTTAGAAGCTTGGCAAGCCATTCGGCATCTTTCACATCAGTCTTACGCCCTGGAACATTTTTGACATGTCTGGCATTGGCCAGAACAAGGTGAATAGAACCTTCGAGTATATTCCATATTGGTTTCCAGTAGACTCCGGTACTTTCCATCACAACATCGGATACCTGAAGGGTAGCGAGCCAATCACTTAAAGCTAGGAGTCCCGTTGTTGTAGTTGAAAAAGTTTCAATAGAGGTTTTTGGCTTTTTATCTAATGGTCCAACTAATACACAGGCTACTACTGTTTCTTGGTGTACATCTAGGCCAGCACACCGTTCAATCATTGCTTCCATAGGAGAATCACCTCAAAAAAAGATTAACAATACATATGACAGGAGATTTGTTACAAAAATTTTTGTATACGTACTAGCAGTACACTAAATGGTTCTTCCATACTGTCACAACCAGTTTCTTATACAGGGTATCTTCCTTGAGATCCTCCAAAAAAAGTTCAGCCTGGTTGTATTGTTATCACCATTATTGTCAACGGTTTAATGGGTTAGACTTTATTTTGGGGTAATGAGCAGGTTTCGTGGTAGATGGTGGCGGCGAGGATCGCCGCCATAGAAGTTTCTTATGGAACTAACAAGGCAGGTTATTGGTAGAAGAAGGTAATCAGCTGTTAAGTAGAGAAAAAGGTAGCAATAAATATAAAATTAAATAACTGAGGCGAAAAGGATGGCTCATAATGGGATAGTTTTAGTAGTTAGTGTATCAATATTTAGAGATGATGAAGTCTTAATTATTAGAGAAAATAAACCAACTGCTATTGACAAGTGGAACTTTCCGAGTGGACGCATTGAATATGGTGAAGACATCCTCTATTCAGCACGTAGGGAGGTAAAAGAGGAAACTGGCTTTGATGTAAAACTTAATGGTACAACGGGTGTATATAATTTTATCAGTAGTACAAACAATCAAGTTATTCTATTTCATTTTACTGGTGAGGTTAATGGTGGTTCTTTAAATCTTGAAGAAGATGAAATTTTAGACAGTAGATGGATTAAGGTGAATGACCTTGTGAAATTTGATAATGAAGAACTACGTGAACCAAGGGTACTGAAGCAAATACTAGATAACTTATTAAAAGAGAGGGTACATTCAATTAGTATTTATAATGAACAACTAAGTAAATAACTTTTATTAAGCTAACAAATTTTTGTACTTAATTGCCAGGAGCTGATCAGCAGCTTCTTTTCTTATGCAACTAAAAGTTGTTTAATTTGCAATTATTTTGCGGTAATGAAATTAAATATCAAATAAAGGAAATATCTTCTTGACAGTCGAATATTAGCCTAGAACCATAATTAACTATTCCGATGAGGAGGATTCTTGTGCGTCCACGCCCATTAGCTATTGAAAATCCAGAGTATGATAGGTATGTTAGTCTTGTGCCAGATGGAGATATAGAAGAAATACTTAGTAAGCAACGAACTAAGAACCATTACCTTCTTGAGCAGCATATCAGAGGAGTCAGCAAGGAAGGCGTACGCACCAGGGAAATGGACTTTAAAAGAAGTGATTGGGCATTTGGCCGACGTGGAACGTGTGATGTCGTATCGAATGCTTGCCATTGCACGAAATGAAAGTGCACCACTCCCAGCAATGGATCAGGATCAATACGTTTCTGCGGCAAACTTCAACAAATTATCCTGGGAGCAGCTACTAGCTGGTTTAGACACGGTACGCTCCAACACGTTAAGTCTTATTTCAACCATTGATGATGCAGCGTGGGATCGTTATGGAACTGTAATGAACAGCCCAGTTTCGATAGGTACCTTTGCATATGGCATTGTCGGGCACGAGTTACACCATATGAAAGTGATTAGTGATAAATACTTATAAGTCTTTTTCTATTAATGAAAAAACCTAATTTCTCATTTAATGCTGAGAAATTAGGTTTTTTAATATTGAAACTTTCTTAACGTTGTAAATCCGCATTTTCCTGACTCTACCCCTTAATGAACTAACGGGGCAGGTTAGTTGAATAAGAATATAGTAAAAAACTGAAAAATATACTAATGAAAAGAATGGTTTTTGTATTTATCCCTTATGGTATATGTTATTATTTGGAACATTAAATCATTTATCAATAGGGATGTGCATATTGGTGGAAGTCAGTATTAAAAAGACCAAATTGAATGAAGTCGAAGATTTATTAGCTATACAAAAAGAAGTTTTTGCAGAAGATTATGCCTTATATGAAGACCACGATTCAACACCTGTAAATGAAACGGAAGCAAAATTAATCGAAAACATTGAGCGTTTTTTTCATTACACTATATTGTCGGGCAATGCTATTATTGGAGCAATAGATATTCGCCCTTTGGATGAAAACCGATTAAGATTAAGTAAATTATTCTTAAGAAATGAATTTCAAAATAAAGGACTTGGAAGTAAGATAATCAAGTTAATGGAGTCCGAATTTCCATTGATAAAAGATTGGAGCTTATATACTCCTTATTTAAACAAAAGAAATCACCATTTTTATGAAAAGCTAGGTTATATAAAAATAGGTGAAGTACAAGTTACTGAAAAACTCCAGTTATTTAAATATGAAAAAAAATTATAAGATTATTTATGTTTTTCTTCTCTTCTATAAGATCTGTCTTTAAGTTGTAGTGGCAACTTATTCCGATTTCTCAAAAAAAGATTGTGAAGGATTGTACTTAAACTAAAGGGTGCATTAGCTGAAGATCATAGCTGTCTTTTAGGCAGCTTTTTCTTAGAGAACTAAAGGGCAGGATAGTTAAAGAGTGCTGTTTGACCTTTGTTCAGCAATTGGGCCATATTCTTGAATAAGAGAAGAGATTAATCGTAAGAATCGAACTATAAGTTATTCAATTAACGGGGCAGGATAGCGCAATATTTTGCTTGCAGTTATAATGTTCAAAAACGGATATTTACTGGCTCCAATTCATATGATGTTTACCAGTGACCTGTGTCGAAATATTCTAAAAAGGGAGGTAAGGTGTGTAATGAAGGATCCTAATAAGATTTACAACACTGCGGTAGAGGGAACTTTGGAGGTGATTGGAGGAAAGTGGAAACCAGTAATTCTCTTTCATCTAACATTTGGAAAGAAACGTAACAATGAATTGAAAAGCTTGATACCCGCAATTACTCAAAAAATGTTAACGCAGCAACTTCGGGAGCTTGAAGAGGAAGGCGTCATCTTGCGCATTTCTTACAATCAGGTTCCACCAAAAGTCGAATATGAGTTAACAGACTATGGCTGGAGTCTAAAGGAGATCCTTCATCTGATGTGTAGGTGGGGGGATTTGCATATAGAGAGAAAGTACGGGGGAAGGGCTACCGTTCTAGCTAATCCACAGCTTGAAGACGTACATGACATATAAGAAGCCGACCTAATTTACAAGGCCGGCTTTTCGTTTATGGGATAACTTTACGTTTGCGGAAGTCGTCGAAGATGTTCATAAACATCGCTTCGGTATCGACGTATTCGTGAAAACCTAAGCGACGGGCCTTAGTTCCGTCGGCGAAGAAATCGTAATCCCAAGAGAACACGAAATCACCGAATCGCCAGGAGGATACGTCTTTATAGGAATGCCGAGCAAGCCCATGATTCTTGACCATTTTGTTCCAAAGTTGCTCCTTGTCCGCCATGACAACGTCAAGTGACATCTGCAGCGGAGGCGCCGTCTCCAAGCCGAAGTAGTGAGCGATCTTCGGCCATAATTCATTCCAACGGAACAGATCGCCGTTCGTGATGTTGAATGCCTGATTAGCACAACGCTCGTCTGTCGCCGCCCATACTGTTGCCTTCGCGAGAAGCCCCGCATCTGTCATCTCCAAGAGGCTGTCATAAGCACCCGGTTTGCCCGGAAACCGTAGCGGAAGTCCAAGCTCCTTCGAAATTGAGGCGTAGATCGCAATAACCATGGCGAGGTTCATCGGATTTCCAAGCGAGAAACCGCAGACTACAGAAGGACGGAGCGCCGACCAAGTCCAAGCCTTACCTTTTTGCCTTTGTTCTAAGAAATCTTGCTGATCAATATTGAACTCGGGTGGCATATGGTTAGCGTCTGTCTCACGAGCAGGGGTCTTGAACGGGCCGAGATGTGCGCCGTATACCTTGTATCCCTGCATCAAACTGACATGTTTTAAACCCGACGCGATTGGTTCTATCGCCTCTACGGTATTCACTAGCATGGCGAGGTTGGGCGGAACAAGTTCGGCCCAAGTTGGACGGTCCTGATAGGCGGCATAGAAGATGTGTGTTACCTCAGTTAAACTGTTTAGCTTCTCGCGGGTGTCGTCTATATTGAGGAGATCTGCAGCCACATACCGGACACGGCCGACAGACTCTCCGCCTCGACGCGATACGCCGATCACGTCCCAGTCAGGGAGAGTAATGAGGTGATCAATAAGGTTGCGTCCGATAACACCATTTGCGCCTACGACCAAGGCGACTTTGCGTGTTGTTTGAGATTCATTATTCATAATGTTTCAGCTCCTTCTGTATTGTGCTTTGTTCACTGTTATTTTGCATCAAGAAACCACACTTGAGAAGTACGCACTTTGAAGTACCATAAGAACTTTTTTGTAATCCAGCAGTGCTCTTAAGACAAATATTTTGTATTAATAACATCAAAAAAGCCATCATTTTAAAATAATGCTAGTTTACTAAATTGTTATATAATCCTCTCACTTCTCTTATTCGTTCTTGCGCTAACGGGTACGTTAGTAAAATAACTTAGAAGCCATTTTTGAAGCTCTTTCATATTTTTCAATCTTTCGCAATCGGGCCATATAATTGAAAAGCACGTTTTAAAAAATCTTGAATTAGGTGAGATTGTGAAGAAATGTACTTAAACTATCGGGGCAGGTTAGTTCAATAAGCGATTTTGTAGAATGAAGTGTAAACTCACAACACATTTGAGTTGCAGAATACACTCAACAAATTCAAAAGCTATCAAAAAAAAAAGCAACAGTTTAAATAAGCAGAAATCGCAAAGTGGTTTCTGTTTATTTTGTTAAACTTAGGTTTTTATTTGCATGTTATGCTTTTTCTAAAAATACTTTAACTTTTTGAAACTTTTTCTGAAGATATATTCCACTAATAGTTGAAAGGAGTTGAGAGAGAGATGGAGTTTGAGAATGATAAGATGATTAAAAAAGCAATCAGGGGCAATAAAAAAGCTTTTGAACAACTCATAAAGCAGCACTATGAACGAATCTACCGGACTGCTTATCTTTATGTACATAACGAAGAGGATGCATTAGATGTCGTTCAAGAGGCAACGTATCAAGCTTTTACGAGTATTCATTCGTTAAAGCATTCGGAATATTTTATGACTTGGCTTACAAAAATCATTATCCGCTGTGCTGGCCAAATCCTTAAGAAAAGAAATAATATTGTGCGGCTAACAGACGAAGTATTGTCTAATTTAACGGTAACCTATCATTCAGGTCATGATGAAGCAATAGATCTATTAAATGCGATCGGACAGTTAAAAGGGAATTATAGATCCGCCATTATTTTGTTTTACTACTATGATTATTCTATTAAAACCATTAGTGAAATCATGGAGATCCCCGAAGGGACTGTAAAAACTTATTTAAGCAGGGGGAAAGCCGAATTAAAAAAGTCCTATAAAGATGAGGAGGGCAAATGCAATGGATAACAAAGAAGTAAAAAGTACTATTGAAAAAATAGTTGTACCAAAAGAAAAAGTGTTTGGCGCTATTGATAAAGGCTTAAAAATGTCAGGGCAAGGTAGGAAAATAAAGAAAAAGAAAGTTCTTGCAGGTTCAGCTGCTGCAGCTGCTCTTCTTGGAATCACCATTGCTTCTGGATTTGTTAATCCTACAATGAATAAAGTATTGGCTAATACCCCTATAATAGGCGGAATTTTTCAAGAATTCAATGATTCAATGGGCGTTGAACTTGCGAATCAAGATGCAGTTACAGGATTAAATCAATCCTTAACTAAAAATGGAGTGACTGTAAAACTCACCAGCGCTTATTTTGATGGCAATGTGGTATCAATTACAGGATTTGTAGATGAAGATGTTGAAAAAGGGCATAACGAAAAAGGGGAAGTAAGCTTTGATATGAATTTCGAACACAACAAAGGGGATAATGACCCTTGGTTGAATGGAAAGTCGACAGACATTAGAAAGGTCAAGGGGGGATACAATTTCCAATGGAAAATGGAATATCCATATAAATCATTTAAGGAGAATTCTACTCTCCCCATAACTATTCATAATATTAACGGGATAAAAGGTGAATGGAATTTTGATATCCCAATTCAGCAAGAAAAAAACAGTACACAAGTTATTGATCAGGAGCAAGGATACCCGGATGATGAGGTCAAAATCCGTATTAAAGAGATCCTAACCGCAAGGGTGTCATCTTCGCTTATTTATGAGACGGTGGAAAAATATAAAGATGATGAAATTTATATACTAAAAGCAATTGATAATAAAGGAAAGGTATATAGGTTTGGAAACGGAACATCTCTAGAGGGGGCAACACAAGAGGATGGATATCATAGTACTGTTCGAACAAAAATGACCAAGCTAAAGTCAAATATTACCTCACTTACTTTTTATCCGCAGCTTACTGTGGCGGACCCAAAAGTACAACAGCTATTGGACAAAAAATCGTTTACATTAAAAAGTAAACGATTCAATTTAGGCCTTCAGGTAAATGATATAACTAAAAAGGGCAGTAAACTTGTAATCGATTATCAATTTACAGGGCTCTCCAAGGAATTGAGTAAGCATCAGCTTGAATTGTTTGAAAATAACTTGCAGTATGTATTACTGCTAGTAGATAAAGAATATATTGGTAAAATCGATCCTGAAAATCCAGTACCACCTAAAAATCATAGTATTCATCTGAATAAAGTGAAAACTATCGATAAAAAAGCAGCGCACTTCCAATCTACATTCGATTTAAATGGGGAAGAAAAAATTATGAACTTTAAGTTGGAAAATACAATTTTGCAATTTAATTTTTCAAGCTTTTTCCCAGCTAAGGAATTACAACCATTTACTGTTGTACTTCCAGTGGGGAATGAATAAACTATTAAAGTAGCTTATTTTAGGGACCATATAGTTGACGAGTGGGATTTAACTAGTGCATTGAATAATTAGTAATATCGGGGCGATGACTTATGTAAGTCACCGTCTTTTTTTATTAGTTTTAGAAGTTTGTGAAATATTGTACTTAAACTATAGGGTGCGTTAGCTGAAGATCAGAGCTGTCTTTAAGACAGCTCTTTTCTTATGGCACTATCGAGGCAGGTTAGCTCATTAACCTTAGCGGAGTATAGTCGAACTGTGCGGTAAACTTTAATACTCCTATAGAATGATAAAAAGTTAATTAATGTGGTATCCTACTAATTAGTAATATTATCCAGATAAGGAGTGTGTAAAAGAGTATGAGTGACAAACAATGCCCTAAATGTAATTCAAACAACATTAAGAAAGGTGTTCTAGGAACCGGGTTTAAATTTGTTCTAATGTTTTCCCATGATAATCCAAAGAATAAACCTTCCAAGATTATCTCTTATTATTGTTCAGATTGCGGCTACATACTTAGTTCTAATTTGGAAAACCCATCTAATTTAGATTAATAAACTAAAAAAGTGGAGGCTTTTAACATGGGTGAATACACTGGTTTCTTCGTGATGATGGGACTTTTATTTATAGTTGTAATTTCCAATAAGTTTTTATTTTGGTGGGTTAAGCTCACAATAGTAGCTTACTATTTTGTAATTTCTTATATCTTTATCAAAGTTACAGCCAAAATAAATGAAGAATATGAAACTCCTCTTCCTGATGCCTATTGGGATAAAAATACAGGTTGGGTAGATACCATTGCAGGTTACATATTCTTTCCGTTGTCATTTATACTTCTTTTTATCTTTTACAAATGGTATTCAAGCCGGAAAGATCTGCAAGCTAACGGTTATGTTATAGCTATGTCTGTTCCTACAATTGCTATTGTCCTATTTTTCTTTTTGATGTTTAAGTTTGTATACGGGTACAGACCATAAGGATTGTACTTTTTTATTGCACAGTTTGTGTCAACTCTACACTAATCCTTGATGAACTAATGGGTGCGTTAGCTGAAGAACTGAGCTGTCTTTAAGACAGCTTTTTCTTATGGAACTAAAGGGGCAGGTTGTTGGAGAAGGAACTATTTTGAACGATCTAGAAATAAAGACTATAAAGAAAAGATAATGAGGTGTTTGTATAGAAAAGATACCTGTTAAAACGATTAAAAAGATAGAAGAGAACATTGAAAAAAATGATTTAGGGAAAGCAAGGGATAGGCTACACGGGTTAATTTCGACCTATCCTAATGAGTTAGAACTCCGCAGAAAGTTGGGGGACATCTATTTTGCATTGAAATACCCTTCAATGGCAGGTCGTTACTGGTATTTAGAAAAGAATAAGACATCAGAGATGGTAAAAGCTTGTATTTTGTTCGAAAAATCTATGGGAAACGATCCTTTCAGAATAGCACGAGCTCTGAAATTTAAAGGTGATAGTGAAATTTTAATAAGACTGGAATTGAATCAGGTAATTTCGCCTATACAAAATAAATTGAAAGAGAGTCTGCTGGAACAACCTGACGATCTATTGAAAGATAATTTGGTTAGTTTGGGTTGCTTCTCAATAATCATATTAACAATTCTCTTTGCATTAATCGGAGTTTACGCTCTTTTCAACTGGATTTTTTGATCCGTAATCTTGCTTTATAAGAGAGTTTTATAGTAACTGTTCTTTACCTAACGGGTGCGTACTTTTAAAATCTGGCTGCCATCGCTGGCAGTCTTTTTAGGGGCAGGTTAGTTGAGCAATAAAGATAAAAACCATTCTATAATGAATGGTTTTTATGTTTATCATAATTTGGTGATGTACTGGAATGTGTTAATATGCGGTCTATTACTTTTTCAGTAACTGGCATAAAGAAATTAAGTATTAGCCCCCCTAAACAAACGGTTAAAAAAGTTCCAACGCCAATTGGTCCATTTGAAATCATTGCCAATATCAAGAATAGGAGGTAAATGGATGTTCTCGAAAGGAATATATTTGTTCTAGTTAATTCTTGTATGATTAATGTTAATCGATCAACTGGAATCGGTGCAAAATTTGTGTGTAAATATGTTGCCGTTCCTAATCCTACAACAACCAAGCCGATTCCAAAATAAACAACTTTGCTGTACCATAGTTCAGGTGTTATCAAATTGTGCAATAAAAAAAGCCACATATCGATACCAATACCCGTTATAAATGCTGTTAACAATCCCAATACTTCTGGTCTTTGTCTTTTTAAAAATGAATTACTGAATATCAATATTAAAGCTATTATTATTTCCCAACTTCCCACAGTAAGCCCCACATTTATGGAAAGTCCCACCAAAAGAGCATCAAAAGGTGAAGTTCCAAGGTCTGATTGTATAGTGAATGAAATACCAAGGGTTAATATTAAAATTCCCAATACATAAAAAACATATTTCACTTTACTTGACCCCTTTATCATATTTTTTGTTGCAAACGCAACAAAGTTGAGCTAAATTAAATATATGTCATTTTTATTGCATTTGCAACAAAAATACGTGCTAAGGAGTTAATTATGAAGGAAATTCTTCGTGAAATTGGAATGATAGCAAGGGCATTAGATTCCATAAGTAATATTGAATTTAAAGAATATGACCTTACAAAAGGGCAGTATTTGTACCTTGTGCGAATATGTGAAAACCCAGGAATCATTCAGGAAAAGTTAGCTGAGATGATAAAAGTAGATCGAACAACAGCAGCTCGTGCTATAAAAAAACTTGAAATCAATGGCTTTGTTGAAAAGAAAGAAGATAAACATAACAAAAAAATTAAAAAACTCTTTCCAACAGAGAAAGGGAATAATGTTTATCCTTTTATAAAAAGCGAAAATGATTATTCCAATATCGTTGCATTAGAGGGATTTTCCAAAAGAGAAGTAGAAACCATTTCCAATCTTCTTCAAAGAGTAAGGGAAAATGTGGAAAAAGACTGGGAATTTGTAAAAAAGGGAAACAAGAGAAATTATTGATTATATAAAGGAGCGGCATATTTAAATGACTATTAAAAAGTGTACCCTAGACGATTCACGCATTCTTCAAGAAATTAGTTATGAAACATTTAATGAGACATTTAAGCATCAGAATTCACCCGAAAATATGAATGCCTATTTGGAAAGGGCATTTAACTTAAAACAATTAGAAAAAGAATTATCCAATATTTCTTCGCAATTCTTTTTTGTTTATTTTAATAACGAAGTCGCTGGATATTTAAAGGTCAATACCAATGGTGCTCAGACTGAAGAAATGGGTGATGAATCACTTGAAGTCGAGCGAATTTATATAAAGAACAAATTTCAAAAACATGGGCTTGGTAAATATCTGCTAAATAAAGCTATGGAAATTGCGATGGAACGTAATAAAAAGGAAATTTGGCTAGGCGTATGGGAAAAAAATGAAAATGCCATTGGTTTTTATAAGAAAATTGGGTTTGTTCAAACTGGAGCCCATTCTTTTTATATGGGTGATGAAGAACAAACGGACTTTATAATGACCAAAACACTTCTATAACTTATTTTGAAAGGTGGATCATTATGTAAATTCCAAAATATTTTAAGGTCACTGATTGTCACAACAGAACAAGGGAAACCAATTGCGACTCATTTGCCTTTGGGGTTAAATAAAAAAGGTGATGATTACTATATTACTGGGCATCTGGCAAATGGAAATCCTCAGTGGAGAACATATGAAACCTGTGAAGATGTGCTTGTAATGTTTCAGGGACCGAACGCTTACATTTCTTCTTCTTGGTATGGGCATGAAGGAGTTCCAACATGGAATTATCAAGCCGTCCATGTATATGGTAAGGCAAGCGTTTTAGAGAAAGATGAATTAATCGAGGAATTAACAATAATGCTGGAAAAATATGAAGAAAATCGTGAAAACCCTGTTTTATGGGATAAACTTTCTCCTCAGCTCTTAGAAAGTGAACTGAAAGGTATAGTTGGAGTTAGGATTAAGGTGGGAGAAATTCAGGCTGCATATAAATTAAGTCAGAACAGAAATGCAATGGATTAATAACAGCATCGATAAATTACAAAATGAAGGAAATCCAAATTCGGAACAAGTGGCAGAACTTATGGAAAAGAGATTAAAAAATCACATATAAGCCCACTTTATTTTGATGGTACTGCACTAATGGTTTCGTTAGCTGAGATACGAATTTGAACTCATTATTCACTTTATTATTTACCCGAATTACATGACGGATTCATGTTACTGCGGGTTTTTATTCGGGGTATATTTCTTCTTTCTGATCTCATACTAAAGATAAGAAGGAGGGGTATACATGGCAAAACGAACAAAGAAAAATGATGCAGATCAAAAAAACAAACAAGGATTTGATTCAAGCAAAACTGATTCTGAATTCTCTAAAGAATTTGGCAGTGCAAATGCTAATCAAGCACATAAAAATAAAGCAAAAAAAGAAAAAGCATCTAAAAATCAAGGTGAGTGGAAAGGCATGCATTAATTAATAATTGCCAGACTCGAACTCATGATAAGTGATGCCTGCACCGAGTTTAAAGGGTGGAGGCTTCTCGTGCTTCAAACTTTTTACTGAACTTTATGTAAAGGAGCTTATTTAGATGACTCAATCTAAGCGACAACAAGAACGCCAATGGAAAGATCGTAAACAATCGCAGAATCCACATGGTAAGGTCAATTCATTTGAACAATTAGCTGAAGATACGGGCAAAAATGAATCTGAAACTAAGTAAAACTATTTAAGAATGAGGTCCAAAGGTGATGGCCCCCACATAATAAAGAGTTCGCTCCCTTGGGGTACCCTCTCTTTGTCGTTACCTAAAGGCCATAATTATCGGTAGTGATGATTATGGCCTTTTAGGTTTACATATACGATCTGTTTTTTTATGGTAATAGTATGGACAATGATTCGTATGTCATCCCCTCAAGTAGATACTAAGATAAAAGACAAAGACTACATAAAAATACGGATTATTACAAAACCTTTTAGCAAGGAGTTTTGGGAGGGGGGAATAGATCAGATATATGTTTTCATTACGGGGAGATGCTCATAAAATTTATCTTCAATTAAAAAAAGCATCATACAAAGACCGATCTTTCAAAGGTATGAAGAAACTAATTGAAGTGGAAGAAATTCAAAATTTTTATAGTTCCATTGATAGCGATACGTTAAAAAAAATTTATTATTGTATGATGAAAGAGAAAAACGGATCGGGGATCATTCCTATTATAATATCCTCTGGGCCTTGGCTTTTTCTTCTGTTTTCAAATCAATTGCAAGATTTCCTTTTTAGAGATGGGAGTTTGCTTTGGGTCGTCTTCATTTTAATTTATATTTCCATTCTTTCCATAAGTGTGTTTCTTCACTTTCATGAAAAATCATGGTCTTTTGTTCATATTGAAATCATTCAAGAAATTTTACATGAACGAAAAGGGATAAGGGAAAAGACATGAGGTTCACTCAATGGAGAGGTTCCTCTACATATTTAATCTTAATCCCATTTACCTTTTCATTTATTCGTAAGTTCGGATGTTATTTGTCTACAAACTCAGCGATTCTTTAATAAGAATCGCTTTTCTTATTGAACTAACAGGACTGGTTAATTTAACAAAAAGTAATGTAAAATATAATAAAAAAGCGTGTATTAGGGGAGTCAGAAAATAATATGGAATGTTTTTGTGAACAAAAAGAAACAAATGAGTTAAAAGTTGAAGGTGATGTTGGGGCGGA
The DNA here is from genome assembly GCF_047238085.1 of Peribacillus phoenicis. Classification (NCBI taxonomy): domain Bacteria; kingdom Bacillati; phylum Bacillota; class Bacilli; order Caryophanales; family Bacillaceae; genus Peribacillus; species Peribacillus phoenicis. The sequence continues at coordinate 450,620 of NZ_JBDFMF010000001.1, forward strand.
CCCTATATGGTGCAATCAATGTGGTTGTAATTTGGATATAGAGGACGTTCCGATTTCAAATACGTTAACAAATGAATTGATTGAATGGGTAAATATGTATGGTGAATGGATTGATTGGGATGAAGATAAATTGCTTCCTAATGGGATTGAACTTGAAGAGGAACACAATAAACAAGGATTAAATTTAACAGAAAAAATTAAGAAAGAACTTGAAGGGAAATATAGAATTAAATTTTCACCTTCGACAATGGCAAGAATGTATGCAAATAAAAATTATTAACCCTTTTACCACGGAGCTGTCTTTAAGGCAGCTTTTTCTTTATGCAACTAACAGGGCAGGTTAGTTCATGAAGGACAAATGAAAGTTTATATCGAAATTAATTAAGTAAGAGATTAATTAATTATAAAAGAGGTAGAACAATGACTGTTTCAATCAACCCCATTTCCGAAGATGAAAAGCATATTCTTCAGAATTTATATTCCCTTTATTTACATGACCTTTCGGAGTTTACCGAGGGTTTAGACATATCAACAGATGGTTCATTTGAATTTGATTCATTTGAATTAATTTGGAAGAAGGAAGGATTAACACCATATTTTTTGAAAAAAGATATGAAAATTGTTGGGTTTTTATTACTGTTAGAAAGGCCGTTTTTAAATAAGGACTATGATTACAGCATTAATGATATTTTCATTTTAAAAAAATATAGAAGAAAAGGTGCTGCAATTTCATTATTAAAGGAATTGTTTAAACAAAAAAAAGGTAGTTACTTTGTTGTTCAATTAGCTAAGAATATTTCTGCTGTTATATTTTGGAGAAAGATTTTTAGTGAGCTAAATATAGATTTTGAAGAAAAAAAGAAAATTGTCGATAATGAAGAATGTTTGGTTCAATCCTTTCAAATTTAAACAGATATTAAACAACGGGTGCGTTAGCTGAAAATCGGAGCTGTCATTAAGGCAGCTTTTCCTATGGACCTGTGGGCAGGTTAGTTCAATAAGGAATTGGTGTATTATGGTATAATTTTTAGGTGATTGTTTTCGATACTCAATGTTAGGGTGGTAATTTAATGGTTCGAAATTTACCTCAAATTGGAATTGGTCTGCAAGTAGTTTTCTTTATTTTATTCTTTGGAACTTTATTACCAAAAATAAATAATATGGTAGCCGCCTTCGTTTGTCTATTTATAGGTTTTTCAAGTTTAATTGTTGGTATATACTCTGTTATAAGGCAAAAAAACTTAATTTTATCTATGGCAGTCATCATTATTGCATTTCTTATTTTAGGCTTTACAATATTCGCATATTTTTTGGGTGAGGCGGGTTACCCACCACTAATAATGCAATGAAAATTTCAATCTGCATTATATTAACTGTGGAGATTGCAGATAAAGATATCACCTTTTCTTATGGAACTGAAAGGGTGCATTAGCTGAAGATCGGAGCTGTCATTAAGGCAGCTTTTTATTAATGCAACTATCGGGGCAGGTTAGAATAAGCTTATCGAAGTGACGGGAATCAATTTAAAGCAAAAGAACAGGGAGGAGTTAAAATGAATCAAAATATTGGTACAGAAGAAGCGATTAAAAGGTGGGATAGTTTCGCGGATACATATTCTGCAAATCATACCGAGCAAGGAGACCTTCATAAAGAAATTTTTTAAATCCAACTTTATTATCACTTATGGAAACATTAAGTAATAAAAAGGTTTTAGATGCCGGGTGTGGTGAGGGGTATTTAAGTCGAATTTTAGCGAGGTCTGAAGCGACTGTAACTGCTGTGGATTATTCATCACGGATGATAGAAATTGCTAAGGGAAGAACTCCAAATGATTTGTTGATTGATTATAGGCAGGGTAATTGTGAGGACTTGAATTGTTTAGAAGATAAAAGCTTCGATTTAATAGTATCCAATATGGTTATTCAAGATCTTGCAAATTACGAAAAAGCATTTCAAGAAATGTATCGTCTATTAGTAGATGGAGGCTGTTTTATATTTTCGATTTTACATCCTTGTTTTGTTACTCCAGAAAGTGGTTGGGAGAAAACAAAAGACGGTAAAAAGTTGCATTGGAACGTAGATAAATATTTTTATGAAGGTGTGTATGAACAAGGTATAGGAGATAAAGAAAAAATGCTATTCTTTCATAGAACATTAACAAGTTATATAAACACTTTAATCAAAACAGGTTTTATTTTAGAAAGCATAATAGAACCTAAGCCATCAAAAGAGATGTTGGAAAAATATCCTTCATTTGAAGAAGATTTCAGATGTGCTGATTTTATGGTTTTTAAACTTAAAAAGTAAAGGTGAATATTTCTTTTAGAAATCATTTGTTCAACTACCAGGTGTATTAGTTGAGGATCCAAAGGTGTTAATGCTTTTCGTCTAGAAGGAAGGTGTACATGAGAAATTTCAGAATGATAAATGAGGTCTTAACAAATGTCCAGTAAAAAATATCAAATGAACCAGAGTTATGTAGATTCCCAAGAAAAACAAAAAATGTTATACAAACGTACATTAATTATTATAAGTATTTCACAAATTTTTGGTGGTGCCGGGTTAGCAGCTGGAGTTACGGTGGGGGCACTTCTTGCACAACAAATGCTTGGCACAGACGCATTTGCCGGACTTCCTTCGGGTTTATTTACTTTAGGGTCTGCAGGGGCTGCTTTAATCGTAGGTAGACTTTCTCAGCGTTACGGTCGTCGTACAGGTCTAACAGCTGGTTTTATGATAGGTGGACTTGGAGCAATAGGAGTCATAACCGCAGCCATCATAAATAGCGTTTTCCTTTTATTTGCTTCCCTGCTTATTTATGGTGCAGGAACAGCGACGAATTTACAAGCTCGTTACGCTGGTACGGACTTAGCAAACAATAAACAACGAGCTACTGCTATTAGTATTACTATGGTGTTTACAACATTTGGTGCAGTTGCAGGACCGAATTTAGTGAATGTAATGGGGGATTTTGCTCTTTCTATTGGCGTTCCATCACTTGCTGGTCCTTTCATTTTATCAGCAGCAGCATTTATCTTAGCAGGTCTTGTCCTTTTCATTTTGCTTCGCCCAGACCCATTAGTAATAGCTAGAACAATAGAAGCGTCCAACCAGGAAAGTAATCGAATAGAATATTCGACTGATACTGAACAAATAGAAAACAAAAGAGGTATTATTGTTGGTGCGACAATTATGGTTCTTACTCAAATTGTAATGGTAGCTATTATGACAATGACACCAGTTCATATGAGACATCATGGACATGACTTGGGTGAAATAGGTCTCGTTATTGGATTTCATATAGCTGCAATGTATCTTCCTTCACTGGTTACAGGTGTCCTTGTTGATAAGTTTGGCCGTACTACCATGGCTATTGCCTCTGGAGCTACGCTGCTTCTGGCAGGTTTAATATCAGCGATTGCACCAGGTGATTCTATGATTCTCCTAGTAATTGCTCTTTCTTTACTTGGATTAGGATGGAATTTTGGTTTAATAAGTGGGACTGCTCTTATTGTGGATTCAACTGACACTTCAAATCGGGCTAAAACTCAAGGTACAGTGGATGTTTTAATTGCATTATCAGGAGCTTCTGGTGGCGCCTTATCAGGAATGATTGTGGCCGGTTCAAGCTACACAACATTATCATTTATTGGAGGGTTATTATCTTTATTATTGATTCCAGTGGTTATCTGGTCTCGGGGAAGTAAAATAACCAATTTCTAAAGAATCCAAACAATAAGAGAAAAAAGTCATTTCCTAACGTACAGGAAACGGCTTTTTTTGCTGCGATTTGCTTATCATACAAAAATGAGTGACTTCACCGTTAACAGTCATTCGACCAATTTAATGCAGCTCTTTCTTTAATTAACTAAAGGTTCAGGTTAGCGCAACCTGAACCAAAAATATTATTGAAGCGTATTTAGATTTTGTGCCCTTAAAAAGCTTACAACTACCTCTCCAATTTGTCTGCCTAACCTTAAGCCTTCATTGTTATCCACGTTAAAATGTACGCCAGCGTACAAACGAGATTGAGCACTTTCTTCCATTAGTTTTTTTATTTCGGAAGATTCTTGAGGGAAGATATAACTTAATACTGTCTCTGCACATCCCGCCACAGTTGCGTGTGCAGATGGGTAAGCTGGAAAACGAGGGGTAAACAACACAGTAGACAGATTTCTGCCATATTGATTTGGACGTGCAACATCCCATTGATATTTAAAAAACCACGTGATAACAAAGGTATCATTCATAGCAGCGTGGAAATAACTCTGAACCCTTGCAACACTCGGTGATCCCAGCATATACTTTTCAGCTAAATTGAAAATTAGAGTGGTAATTTTCGCGGTTAATTCACCTGTTCCCCAATATTGTGCGATTCGTATTTGCTGGGAAGTCAATGACTTTAATGTCTCTTCTACAATGAATAACTCTGTTTCCCAATCTATATCTAGAGGATTTTTAATTCGCCAAATGATTCGTTGATGAAAGGGGTCCAGGAAATCATTATCTCTTCCCCTTGAAATAAAAAACATTGGCCAATCTCCTGCCTCTGGAGAACCTTTAGGTGGGTTACTTTCCCCTGGGTAAGGAAATTCTGTCCATCTTCTATAACTTGTTCTCATAAAGACCACCCCCTAATAAATGTTCTCCTTGTTCCTTATGATTACGAGTAATGAAATATGACCATTTAACTTTTGGCTCCCTTATCAGAAAGATCAGGGGTTTTAGCCATTTTAAGCTTTTATAGCTGATTCCCCCAAACCTTCACAACATAAATTAACATTTCAAAGTTTTATTTGAAAAATTTCCAAATATTCAAAGGTATTCAAATGATCATGTCCTGAAATAATAAAAAAAACGCAGGAGAAACGCTATATGAACAGAAAAAAATGTTATAAAGAATTTATCGCTATTTTTATTTTTATATTCGTCTTAATGGTGAATCATTCGGTCTATGCAATTGAATGGGAAGATGAAGAAGTACCTATAAACTTTAAAATTGAGGTATTACCTTGGGAGATAGTAAACGACACTATTCCTAATAGAACAAATTTCACCATCATAGACATTGAAACCGGATTATCATTTAAGGTTCAACGAAGAGCAGGTAATCATCATGCAGATGTTCAGCCACTAACCAAGGATGATACTCAGATTATGAAGGAAATTTATCATAATCAATGGAGTTGGAAAAGAAGAGCAATTATTGTATTAATCAATAATCAAATGATCGCTGCCTCTATGAATGGAATGCCACATGGTGCCGGTTCTCTTCAAAATGGTTTTCCAGGTCACTTCTGTATTCATTTCTATGGAAGTTTAACACATCGTTTAAAAAACGAAGATTCCGCTCATAAATTGATGATACTGAAAGCGTCCGGTAAGCTTGATGAATATTTAGGCACGGTGAGTCCCTACGAACTTATCCATATTTTTACCATTGCCATAAATCAAGGAGATCGAAAATTATTATCAATGACCTTATCAAATCCGGATCATTCCAAACGTTTCATTAAAATTGCTGAAAATATTACATACTTTGGGGTTAAAGATTTTTCAAGACAACCACTTGAAGACGCAAACGGGTTAATACTCATGGATGTACCTGTTCAAGTGAAGATTTATAAAGAAAGAAAAGGAAGTGAAAGCAAAATCATCCATTTTATGATCCGAAGGGAGAGTTTGACTGATCGTTGGTTCATTGATCAAGATGCGATCTATGAAGCCTTAAAATGAGATTTGTAAGATTCTGAAAAATAAATTCCAATCCATTGTGGGGGTGCATTTTATGCGATTATCATGGATTGCCGGACTTTTACTATTCGTTCAACCAGTGAATATTTCTGAAAGCTTATCGGTAACCCACCAAGGACAAACGATTGCCAGTGTCAACCATGCTGATATTACTTTGCCCTTACTAGATGTTCCTATCATGGACGTAGATAAATACAATCAATTTGTCGAGAAAATAGATCGACAAGTGTACCAAAAACCTGTAAATGCCACAATAGACAAACAAGGTAATATTCTTCCTGGGCGGGTAGGTTACAAGCTATACCATCAAGCATTTAAAGAGCAATTTTATTCCTTTTTGTACAGTAGTAAAGCATACAAACTAGAAGTACCTTTACTTGCTATTCATCCAAAAGTTGACAATGAATTACTTGCGGAGATTCGTGAAAAAAAGATAGGTGAATATAGAACTTATTTTAATGTGAACAACAAAAATCGTACAAATAATATCTCGCTTGCTACAGATGCCATTAATAATTATGTCGTGTTTCCTGGAGAGGTGTTTTCTTTTAATCAAGCCGTTGGCAGGAGATCAGTAAATAAAGGATATATGCTCGCTCGAGTTATCGTTAAAGGAGAGTTTTCTGAAGGGATTGGTGGAGGGATATGTCAGGTGTCATCCACCCTGTTTAATGCTATCGACAATGCAGGGTTGCAAACTATTCAACGCTATTCCCATACTAGGAGCGTTCCGTATGTTCCATCTGGCCGCGATGCTACAGTAAGCTGGTATGGTCCTGATTTTAGTTTTAAAAACATGTACAATCAACCTATTCTAATCCGAGCTACAACCCAAGGAGGAATGGTAAGTATCATGGTTTACTCTTCAGATATGATAAATTATAAGACACGAAAAGTTCCCGCTGCTTCAAATCAGAAATCAAAAGAACAGGTTTACCGTTCCTAAAAGTACACTTTTACGAACGGTTACTTTTTTATAAAATCATTTACTATAATATTTCTGATAAATTTCATTTTCAATCCAACAATATGGACGGAATACGCAATAGCCCCTCCGTTGTATAATTTCTGAGCCTTCCCTTGCACCTAATCTTCGGATCTATAAATGAATTTCACAACAATTAAATCCGGATACTAGCTATAGAATTGTTTCCTGGCTGCAGGAGTGACAAACTCCTTTATGCCGGCTGGCTTTCTCCGGTTATTAATGCATCGGTATATTGATAATTAATAACCTTAAGCCAATCATGTGATCGTTTTCCAATCTCTAAGGTAGATTATGTGAATGAAAAGCCGACACTATATTTTAATAGTGTCGGCTTATATTGTAGCTTCAATATAAAGTTAGATAATTTTAAACAGTATTTCGAAATTTTTTGTAGGTTTAATTTTATGTATCACAAGAAATATCAAATAAAAGAAATTGATACCTCTTATAATTTTATTAAGGAGTGAGATAAATGAATGAACAGATACAGCTTATGATTGATTGGATTGAAGCCAATTTAAAAAAGCAATTTTTATTAGATGAACTATCTAATTTATATGGAATATTCCCCTTATTATTGTTCGTTTAAATTTCACCAAGTAACTGGTATAAGTATTAGGCGCTATGTTCTTCTTAGAAGATTGTATTTATCCACGGAAGATTTAGCAAATAACAGGAAGATAATTGACGTCGCCTTTGATTACGATTATTCTTCGCAAGAAGCATATAGCAGAGCCTTTAAAACTGTTTTTGGTATCAATCCTAGAGAATATCAACTTAACAGGTTGCCTGTCCAGTCAATTATTAAACTCAATATTAATAAGAACGGGGAATGGTGTAGAATGAATGTTTCTAGAAAAATTGAGGTTGAACAGTTACAAAATGAGAAGAGTGAATTGTTTTATATAGACGTACTCAACATTTTGAATGGTCAAGTTATGTATGAGGAGTTTAAAGATAACAGACTAATGGGAGATTCTGATTACGCTCCATTTAATGAAGCGATGTGTGTAAACGCGACTACTAAACAAGTTTTTAATGAAGAATTTATAAACACACGAGCTTCTGGACATCATGAGTCAGTAGAGAATTATATCAAAAAGGTCATTGTTCCATTAGATAATCTTTTTAATAAAGAGTATAAATGTATCGTTTTATGGTTTGGTGAAGACATGTTTTGTCAAATGAACCTACTTACCATACTTTCCTATCTTGAACAGTCCGGATATGAAGGCAAAGTGTTCTTAAATTGCTTCAGAGAGGATGAATTTAAAATTAATCAAACTGAACTTAAATTAGGTCATTATTATTCTGTATACAAGGAAGTATTGGTCAATCATAATAAACCATCAAATGAACTACTTCCAGTCATGTATCAGGCAATAGACATATATTTAGATATGCTAAAAGAAGATAATGCAGTAGTAAAGTATATTTCCAAAAATAAAGATTTACCAACATCAGAATTAATTAATAGGTTATTTGCTCTGTTCCCAACAGTAGGCTATGGAGATTTACAATATAGAGAGCTTATTAATAAAATTTAAAATTGGAAGTGGAAACAAGAATTTTTAAAGACAATCATTGAAGGGGTTTCCAATACAGTGAAAAAAAACTAAACCTCTTTTTCCTCATCCGGGACTATTCTGAACGACTTGTCACATAAACTTTTGTTAAAATAATCATTCTTTTGGAACTAAAGGGGCAGGTTAGTTCAACAAGCGTGGCTAATTCGAACCGTGACTATTGACTATTTTTATAAAAATAACTAAAATTTAGTTAATGATATAATAGAGCGATGTGAATTTGTTAAGTAGTATAAATATTCCAGGATTAATTCTATGTTCTCTTTTCGTAATATTAGGTTTGTTTTTGCTAAGAAAACTAGTGCAAATTATTAGACGGTAAAACCGTCTTTTTTTATGTCACAAAACTCAACAAGTAGGTGATTATATGAAAACTTGGATGAAAATACTTATTGGTTTAGTATCAATTCTTATAATCGCTATGATAATTGGAATTTTAAGCTTTTATTCAATTTAACGTTAGTGAAATCGGAGCTGCCTTAGGGCGGTTTTTTATTTATGCAACTAAAGGGGCAGGATAGTTCCATAAGGAATACTGTTAAGTGACATTAAAGTCGTTTAAAAACGTCAGTCCTGTTATTCCATTAAAGGGCCGGATTGTGGAGGATTGGGAAATTTTGATTCTGCAAATAATTGGGGGATTGGAAAAAGGAAATCTATGTATAATTAGTAATGTAAGTTTATGCTTTTTATGTAATAATTATTTTGTAGAAATGTAAAGTTACAATTCATACATAGTGAAGGTGGGGATCATAATGGCAACGGGAACGCATACTGTAGTAGTTCCAGTAGATGTACAAGCAGTTTGGGATTATGTCAGTGATCTCGAAAAATGGGCAACGACAGTACCAGCCTATAAAGAGCATGAAATCATAAATGACAAGCAATCTATTTGGACATTTGAAGGTCGTGTGAAAGGTATTAAAAAAACAATAAAAGCGCAGGTAGATATTACCGAATGGAATGAACCTTCAAATATTAAGTTTGAACTGAAAGGTTTATCAGATAATTTTACAGGAAGCGGTCACTTTACTGCAGAAGATGTTAATGGTAAAACAATAATGACTTGTACAGTGGAAATCCATGCAGGCGGATTATCTGGTGCGGTGTTAACACCAATTATTAAATGGGCTGTTCCAAAAGTAGCATCTCGTTTAACAGAATCTATCGCACGTAAAATTGCAGTATTCTCATAGTTTTCAAAGATTGAAAGACAATTCATTTTGGAGATACCTTCACTGAAGTATAGATGGTAACATTCTGAAGTGACCAATATAATGATATCGAGCTCTACTAGAAATTTTATAATTAGCGGAAAGGGGGCTGTCCAAAAAGGATAGCCTCTTTTTATCAATATTCCAGAATCGCTTTTCTTAATGAACTAACGGGTGCGTTAGCTGTAGATCTGAGCTGTCTTTAAGGCAGCTCTTTTCTTATGCAACTATCGGGACAGTTTAGTTGAAGAAAGAAAACACCCAAATCAAATTGTATAATCTAGACAAAGGGGTGATTTGGTTGAAAAGTGTTCCGAAGGTAAGGGAAATATTGCTTGACGAAGAAATAGATGAACAGGAGTTTGTTGGTATAATCAATGGCATTTATAAGCAAGACTGTTATATCTATGCCGTTATTCCTGATTGGGAACTCTTTAACGAACTTTCAAATGATTTTATTATAATTAATAAATTTCCGTTCCCTCTAACACGCATTTTTCCAAGAACAATTAGGTTTTTAGGATATGTAAAGGATAGACTTACGACTGCACCCCAATTGTTAGACACAACTAACAATTGATTAAATGATATCACAACAGTAGTAATAACAGGTTTGACTACGCCCCACTGTGTGTCTACGACCACAAGAATGAGTGGGAATTTAGGTTTTAATACATACCTTATTTCAGATGCGACAGCAACATTTGGCATAAAAGACCAAAATGATAACTATTATGATGCCGAGACTATACATAATATCTCTTTAGCTACCTTAAATGACGAGTTCGCAACTATACTTACAACAGAACAATTAATAAATGAAGTATTTTAAGTTTGTTAAACTAACACGGTGCTTTTACTTCAAAAAGGGAGATTGCTGCGGCAATCTTTTTTCTTAAGGAACTAAAGGGGCAGGATAGTTGAACAAGCAATTCAATGTCATGCTACAATTATACAAGCAAAGTTGATGTTTGGGAGATCACTATGGGAAAAATAAAAATAGCTTTATTACACCTATTGCCAATCGCTGGTGATGTGGAGTATAACCAAAAACTAATTGAACAAGCCATTCATATAGCATCAAATAATAATGCCGAATGGATTATAACACCCGAACTATGTGTCAGCGGACTTCAATTCAATCATAAGATTGGGACTGGATGGATTAACCGGCAACCTGATGTCTGGATGAGTAATTTGAGCCGTAAACTAAAGAATTTGAAAAGCACTGTATTTTTGGGTTGCCCTGAAAAAGGCAGTAACGGAGAGTTGTATAATTCTGTGTTTGTCATAGATAAACAAGGTCATTTATTAGGCAAACAGAGAAAAATAAGTGTTATTGATGATTGGTCAGCATCAGGGGATGTAATAGAGCCAATAAAAACAGACAATGTTGAGGTTGGTATTATGATTTGTGCAGACGCCTATCCCAAAGATATTGCTTACAACTTATTTGAAAAAGGAGCAGAAATATTAATTGCACCGTCTTCCTGGGGTCCCGGATTACACGGTCCAGAGGGAGAATGGGAACAAAGGTCATTAGAAACAGGACTGCCCGTATTTGTCTGTAATCGTACTGGAGAAGACGAAACTGTCCGTTTTTGGGATGCAGAAAGCATGATCATAAAAAATGGAGTACGCCTTTTAACACATAAATCAAAACAATCAGCCATCCTTACTTTTGAATGGGATTTACAAAGCATGGAATTAATATCCCCTCATTTCGTTATTGATTACATATAATGAGTACATACTAATATACTACACTCTTGTTGAATTAAAGGGTGCGTTAGTTCTTTAAGGGAGTTGCTTTGGCAGCTCTTTTTTCTTATGGACTAAAGGGGCAGGTTAGCTCTATAAGAAAAGTGGAAGTTAAATCCAATTAATAGTATAGTCATATGTACTAGATCCTTTTTGTAGTCTATTTCTTAATCTAAGAAAAATTCAGCTGAGGGGTATTGTACCAAATTATTTACATTACTTTTATTTTTCGAGAAAATAAAGGTACAATTAATACTTATATAGTTTATATGATAAAAGATAATGAGGTAGGAATAAAATGATTGCAAAAACAGAAGAAGATTTTAATGGTTTGAAGGAAATTGGCAAAATTATTGCCTCCATTAGAGATGAATTGGTACAAAGAACAATTCCTGGCATAACTACCAAAGAACTTGATGATATCGCCGGAGAACTTTTAGAAAAAGCAGGTGCAGTTTCAGCTCCAAAAGGTGAATATGATTTTCCTGGCTATACTTGCATTAGTCTTAATGAAGAAGTGGCACATGGTATTCCGGGTCATCGGATTATTCATGAAGGGGATCTAGTAAATATAGATGTATCTGCTTCAAAGAACGGTTATTTCGCAGATACAGGAATCTCTTTTGTAGTAGGAGAAGGAGAAGAAGTATTAACGAAAATATGTGACGTTGCTAAAAAGGCATTTGAAGCAGGTCTTAAGAAAGCAAAACCCGGTTCTAAAAAAAGTAGAATCGGAAAAGCAGTATTCGAAACAGCGAGACAGCATGGATTCACTGTTATCAAAAACCTTACAGGACATGGTGTGGGACGTAGAATACACGAAGCACCTGACCATATTTGTAATTATTATGATCCATGGGATAATGAAATATTAAAGGAAGGGATGGTTATCGCATTCGAACCATTTATCTCAACCTTTGAAGAGGAAGTATTTCAAAAAGAAGACGGTTGGACCTATGCTACAGAAAAAAGCTATGTAGCCCAAATGGAACATACGATTATCCTTACTAAAAATGGTCCGATTATTGTCACGCTTTAATTCAAGCATAGACGGAAAAGACTCGTATTAATATAAGTAGTTCGCTTACCTTGTAGGAAACTTAAATTGAGTAACATATAAATTCGTAACAATTTTAAAAAATGTTACTCGCATCTAAAAAAAGAAGGATTCGATTGGTGTATCCCACATCAACCTACTCAAATAAAGGAGTTGCTTTGGCAGCTCTTTTTCTTATGGAACTATCGGGGCAGTTTAGTTGAAGAAGGAATGAAGAAACAAAAAGAGAATAGGTACTGTTAGTTAAAATGATTTTATAGAAAGAAGGATTAAAATGGCATATTGCAAAGTTCGCCAAGCTGAAATATATTATGAAGATTTAGGGGAAGGTATACCAATTTTAATGATACACGGTTATTCTCCGGACCATCGATTAATGAGTGGTTGTATGGAACCTATATTTACTAATAGGGAGGGGTGGCGACGTATTTATATTGACCTACCTGGAATGGGATTAACAAAAGAATATAACGAAATATGCTGTTCTGATGAAATGTTGAATGCTGTTTTAGATTTTATTCAAGCTGTAATTCCTAACCAAGAGTACGTAATTGCTGGGGAATCTTACGGTGGCTATATAGCTAGGGGCATTATTGAAAAGCATCAAGAACAAATACTCGGTGCAGCATTTATATGCCCTCTTATTATTCCTCTTCCAGAAAATAGAACAGTTGAGAAACATAAAATAATGAAAACGGATGAAAAATTTATTGGAAATTTATCAAAGGGTGAATTAGAAGATTTTAGAAATAACAACATTGTACTTGATGAGTACACTTGGGTAAGGTACAACAAAGAAATTCTAAGTGGTTGTAAAATTGGAGATGAAAAGTTTCTAAATAAGGTTAAGAATAAATATGGGTTTTCTTTTAAGATTGACCAGTCTGATTTTATTAAACCCAGTGTATTCCTGTTAGGTAGACAAGATTCTTCGGTTGGATATAAAGATGCTCTTGACTTAGTAAACAAGTATCCGCGAGGAACATTTGCTGTGTTGGATATAGCAGGCCACAATTTACAAATTGAACAACCACAACTTTTTAGCAATCTATTAAATGAGTGGTTGGATAGAATTGAAGAGTTCCAAAACTAATACTTAACGTAGTAAGTGAAGTTTGTGAAATATTGGACTTAAACTAACGGGTGCTTTACTTCAATAAGGGAGTTGCTTTGGTAGCTCTTTTTTCTTATGCAACTAAAGGGGCAGGATAGTTCCATAAGGAATACTGTTAAGTGACATTAAAGTCGTTTAAAAACGTCAGTCCTGTTATTCCATTAAAGGGCCGGATTGTGGAGGATTGGAAGAAGGAAATATTTGTATAATTAGTGATGTAAGTTTATGCTTTTTATGTAATAATTATTTGTAGAAATGTAAAGTTACAATTCATACATAGTGAAGGTGGGGAACATAATGGCAACGGGAACGCATACTGTAGTAGTTCCAGTAGATGTACAAGCAGTTTGGGATTATGTCAGTGATCTCGAAAAATGGGCAACGACAGTACCAGCCTATAAAGAGCATGAAATCATAAATGACAAGCAATCTATTTGGACATTTGAAGGTCGTGTGAAAGGTATTAAAAAAACAATACAAGCGCAGGTAGATATTACAGAATGGAATGAACCTTCAAATATTAAGTTTGAACTAAAAGGTTTATCAGATAATTTTACAGGAAGCGGTCACTTTACTGCAGAAGATGTTAATGGAAAAACAATAATGACTTGTACGGTGGAAATCCATGCAGGCGGATTATCTGGTGCGGTGTTAACACCAATTATTAAATGGGCTGTTCCAAAAGTAGCATCTCGTTTAACAGAATCTATCGCACGTAAAATTGCAGTATTCTCATAGTTTTCAAAGATTGAAAGCCAATTCATTTTGGAGATACCTTCACTGAAGTATTGATGGTAACATTCTGAAGTGACCAATATAATGATATCGAGCTCTACTAGAAATTTTATAATTAGCGGAAAGGGGGCTGTCCAAAAAGGATAGCCTCTTTTTTTCAATATTCCAGAATCGCTTTTCTTAATGAACTAACAGGTGTGTTAGCTGTAGATCTGAGCTGTCTTTAAGGCAGCTCTTTTCTTATGGCACTAACGGGGCAGGTTTGCTCAACAGGAAATAATAAAATAGGGTGTTGAAAGGTGTTGATGGTGAATGAATGTATTCCCGGAAGCAAACGACTTTCTTTCGTTGTTTGAGTGTGAACCTAGAAAGATTTACCATTTTACTATAATAAAGCAACATATCAATTTTCCAATGGAGAGGAAGACTTTATTGTTACACTTTCTCCATCTTACGGTGAAGTAAAAATACAAGTAACCCAAATGAATTCAAATAAAGTTTTATCAATCTTGAATTTAAAACGAGTTAACAAGTTTGAGATTACAGCAGACAAAAGAGAACTTTCAAGTGTACTTTTAACGGTTCTGTATGACGATTCCCAACAAACAATAGAAATTGATTTTAAGCCAAAATATAAACTGATTATTAGAGAACATTATTTACGAGCTTAATAGAATATTTCAGAAAGATGCTTTTACTGACGGATCGATTATATAACTTATATGGCTAAAAACTGATTGACATTGATAATCATTATCATTATTATATAAAGTAATATTGATATTGATAATCATTTTCATTTAAAACTCTTAAAAGTTCCTGATTCCTGTCAATAAAAATTCAGGAAGAAAAATGAAAATAGGTCAACCTTACAGTCAACTGACTATGTTAGCGATAACAAATAAAATTCAATAAATACTGAATATGAGTGGAGGAGGAACATCTGTGGATAAAAATTTTATAATATTAGAACAATTTCAGCGTGAAGTAAGCTGCTGCTGTCCTGGGCAAAAGCACCAACATATGATTGAGTTCCTTCAAGGTGATGTTTGGACAATTACAAACGAGCGGAAGTATGTTGATTGTTTAGGATGGCACTTTTTAATAGATATCAACAACGAGTTTCAGTTTTTTATGCATGTGGAAGATATTGAGGAACTGTATTCCAAGGGAAGCATTTGCTCCATTTTGGATTTGAATCTAAAAATTAACCATTTAAGCTTTAAAATAAACGAAGCACTCGATGCACATGATAGGCAGTCGTTTTTTTCATTTGCAGATGAACTGAGTAACGTACAGAAATTAAAGAATAAAATTAACACTGGAGATTTACATGCTTTTTAGGAAAACACGACAATTTTATGAACATATTAAATAAAGATGCAATTGACTTTTATATTTCATGCCCTTTTTGTGGTGTGAGCGATACATAGACATGATTCCCGTGTAAGTTTGTTAATTAAGATTAATCATTTTTTAGGAAAAAACAAAAAACATCGATACCTATCTTTTTTGTTTAAATGTCTGGAAATTCAATTTCACCAAAGTTTAATTAAAGGTGATAATGCTGCTAAGTAAGTTAAATTTTCACTAATAATCATCAGTGTTGGAAGGGGAACTTATCATGTCTAAAATCATTATGATTTTTGCCAGTATGAGTGGAAATACAGAAGAAATGGCGGATATCATTATAGAAGGAATCACAGAAATCAGTGATGTGAATATCGAAAAGATAGATATAATGGAAGGTCCTGAAGCCTCCATACTTGGAGAGTACGATGGTATCTTATTAGGTGCATATACGTGGGGAGACGGAGAATTACCGGATGATTTTTTAGACTTTTATGAGGAAATGGATCATATTGATCTAACTGGAAAGAAAGCTGCGGTGTTTGGTTCCTGCGATTCATCTTACTCACAATATGGTGCGGCCGTAGATATTTTGACCGAAAAATTAAGGGAACAGGGTGCTGATATCGTCCTAGAAGGGTTAAAAGTAGAATTAAACCCAGATGATGAGGATATCAAAAACTGCCAAAATTTCGGGAAGGATTTTATAAAGAAAAGTCTTGTCTCTTCAATATTACTTTAACTGATTACCATTTACAAGATTTTATAAGATGTCCTTATCAATTTTACTTTTATCATATAGAAGGAAAAATCACAACTCAATTGGATTGGAGGAAAATGGTTCAAGCTGTGGTTAATCAAGTTGTAAGTCGCTATTATAAACTGCCTCCAATATGTCAGACAACTAAGAAAGTTATGGAGTTCATAGATGATCATTGGAGTGCCATTGATGTACGTCAGTTCGAGTCAAGGAGTCATTATTATATGGCTCTTGCTAATATAACTGACCATTTACTCCAATTTTTAACTTCCAAAAAAATTCAATATCCCCCTTTATTTTTATATGAAAAGTTTAACATCAATATTGAGGAGTTGGGGACCGAACTCTCCTTGACTTTTGAAGTAGCAGAATGGTCAAGCAGCTCATACATCATAAAAAAATATGTAGTTGATACACACGAAGAAATGAACTTATTATTTACTAATATGATTTCGGTATTTTGTGAAAAGGCATTTGGTCAATTACCGGAAAGAATAGAGATATTCTCGCTTATGGAAGGCAAAATCGAAACATATATTCCAACCATGAATGATGTTTCGAATGGATTGGAATACCTCAACATAATCAAGAATCTTTTACAAGAACCCAAAAAGTATTTGAAAACGAATTCTTTACTGGTTTGCAAAAGCTGCTCTTATCAAAATAGGTGTTATGACGGTAGTAAGATAAACCAAGAAACTGTTAATTTTCAATAATTTTGTATATGTTCAGAAAACCTCGATTTATAACAGGTTATGGAACAAAAGCATACATACAGATCAAGGTCGCTCCAATACTATTTCTTAGTATATAAAGGGTGCGTATGAGGATGGATTATAAGATTGGTGCCGAAGAAAATGATACAAGCACTCTTGTTAATGATGGTTTTCAAATAAAGCCAGAAAAAAGTTCACGAACAAGGAACAGGAAGAACACTTCGTCCATAGGGTCTTAAAAGCATAGAAATTATTCAACAGATAATTGATGCAAAAAGTAGAAGCTTAAATAAGATTCTAATTGAGCTTACAAAGGGAGGTTGCTAAGGCAGCCTTTTTCTTTTTTGATCTTTCTTGGCAGGATAGTTGAATAAAGATATCAAATATAAGTATTGGGGGGAGTTGAAAGAAAATGAATGACGAAAGTATCGTCTCGGCTAGCGGAGTAGTAATAGCTGTAAGTAAAAGTGATAAACACACATTCAGCAAGGAAAATTGTAATAGTATAAATCTGTTGAAGGGTTTGGGCGTTGAAGGAGATGCCCATTCAGGTAAAACCGTTAAGCATCGTTCACGTGTAGCGAAGAACCCAAATCAACCTAACCTGCGGCAAGTTCACCTTATCCACTCAGAATTATTAGATGAATTGAAAGACAGGTTTAATGTTACAGCTGGACAAATGGGTGAAAATATTACCACAAAAGGTATTGATCTGCTTGAATTACCGAAGGATTCGTTACTATTTATTGGGGAAACAGCAGTTATTAAAGTAACAGGTGTACGAAATCCATGTGCCCAGATTGATCAATTTAAATCAGGACTTATGAACGCTGTTTTGGATCGGGATCAGCATGGGAACTTGATACGTAAAGCAGGAATCATGAGCATAGTTTTGGAAAGTGGTGAGGTTCACCCTGGAGACCAGGTTAGAATTCAATTACCACCGTTACCTCATACACCACTAGAGAGGGTTTAATATTTTCAATTGAACTGTTTTTATTTTACATAAAACAAATAGGGGGTTGCTAAAGGAGGCAGCAGCCTTTTTATTATGGAACTATAGGGGCAGTTTAATTGAATAAATATATCCTTCACAGTAATGGCTCATTTCGTGTGTAACTCTACACTTGTTTTATTATTATATGACTAACAGGCGTAGTATTTACAGAGAATAAAGCTATTCCTTTTTAATCTAGTAAGAAAGTGATAATTACTTGAGAAATATGTCCCCCGCTATTTTGATTTCGACAGAAAAAAGCGATTTGGAAAAATTCCAAATCGACTTTTTTAATAGGATTACTTTTTGGGTTTTTTATTTAAAATAGTGCGCAGTTCATTGATATCATCATCAGATAGGGTATCTTCGTGAATGAATTGGACAAGCATGGATTTCATGGTCCCTCCATAGATACGTTTGATAAATGATTCGGTCTCGGCACGCTGGCACTCTTCCTGTGTATAGAGCGGGTAAAAGGTGTAAACTCTTAGATCTTTATTGACACCTACCACATCTTTTTGAACCAATCGATCGAGAAGGGTACGTATGGTTTTCGGTTTCCAATCGGTACTTTCCTGTAAGGAAAGTATGATGTCATTCGCTGTTTGAGGGGCTTTATCCCAAAGTACGTTCATGATTTCCCATTCTGATTCTGATATACTAGGAATGTTTTTCTCCATATTTCTCCCCTTCATTTTCATTATAGATTCCTAAATCTTTTAAAATTGATAAAGTGATTTCTCCCGCTTTGCTTCCAGATGAATCATCTTCATTTTGTATATTGGTAGCAAAGAAATAAGTATTGTTCTTCGTCTCTACATACCCGATAAACCAACCATTGATGTTTTTTCCATTCACTGCTCCTGTACCTGTTTTTCCTGATAGGCGAGCTTCTTCATGCTTTTCTAAGAGTAGTGCTTCCTTCACAGCTTGGATATGCCTTTCCTTATATCCAAATTGATTGTTATAAAAGGCTTGCAGCAGTTGGACTTGCTCGACTGGAGAAATTTTTAATGAGGACTCGTTCCAGAATTCACTAAATTCCCCAGATACATCGGAATTTCCATAGTTTATCTCTTGTAGATTGGATTGAATTGTTTCAAATCCTGTTCGACGATCTAATTCTTGGAAATACCAGTTTACAGATTTTTGTAAAGCAGATGAGACATCCTGATCCATATTCCAAGCTTCATAGGGTTGCTCCGTCCCATCCCATGAAAGTTTGGATTCTTCGGTTGATATCACATTTGATTCTAGAGCAAATAAGGCACTATAGATTTTGTAAGTGGAATCAGGTGATACCCGCAAAGTGCTTTTCTCTTCATTATAAATGCGATATTGCTGTGCGTTATGATCATATAAAACAAAGCTTCCTTCATACCCTTTAAAGAATTGATGTAAATCCTCATAAACTACTCCGTCATTTTTAAAATAGTATCGGTCGTTTTCCGTCGCAAATGCGGAAACGAAAGGTAATTGGATTGTCAAAATGATACTGGCCAACACATAAATGAAGACGCTTTTTCTTAATGATTTTTTTGCGGAATGCTTATAGGCAGAAATTTGTTCAATTCGTTTTTTGATTTGAAGTTTCGAACCGTTTAATTGTGTCACCAACTGTAGATTACTTGACCGTTTTGAAAGATCCAAAAAATTAATGATAGTATTTCCATATTCACTAATAGAATGATCATCTAGTAACTGTAAAACAGATGTATCACATGCGATTTCCCGATCCAATCTCATTTCTCTAAAAGCAAGCCAAACAAGGGGATTAAACCAATAAATGATTTGATAGAACAATATCACGTAATTTGTCAGCAAATCCTTGTTTTTATAGTGATTCAGTTCATGAAGAAAGATATACTCGTAATTTTTCAAGCTAAGCCAGTTTTCATGCTGAGAAGGTAAGACGATATATGTTTGAAAAAGCCCGAATATCATTGGAGATTGGACTCTATTCGAAATAACAATCTCTATTGGTTTTTTTATCTGTAGTCTTTTCTTGCATTCTTCGAAAAGCACGAGAACTTCTTGATTGGAAAACGGAGAAGAATAATTCTTTATCCTTCTGATTGTGAGCCATCCACGAACCATAGTAAAGGTAAATAAAAGCATCCCTGACATCCATAAACCCATCACTCCCCTATTAAGTAAGGACAGGTCCGGCCGATTGACCGATACAGAAAAGTCTTGTATGAGGTGTAGGCCCTGCATCATATCAGTCCCAGTTTTTTTCATATTAGAGCTGGGTACATTAATCTGATTTATATCCCCGCTGCTAAAGAGAGAACTAAAATTATATAAATCAGTAGGTATGAATGGAAGTGCTAAAGCGATAAAAAGAAACATCCACAAATGATAGTGCCATTTTGCTGTTAATTGTCTTCCAAACCATTTTCGTATAAGGAGGATAACAGTAACGGAAAATGAAGACACCAAAAGACTTATTATAAAGTAGGTTAAAAACATGTCCTTCAATACCACCTCTCTTGACTTTTAAATTTTAAAAAATAGGAATTTAGCAAATTTATAGTGGCTTGATGGTAAAAAAATAAAGAATTGACTTTGTTTGATTACATATGTAATACTATACTACAGATGTAATCAGACTACAAACGTAATCTGTTAAAACTCCTTGCATGAGGTTGTTTTTTCAATTCGTACATAAGAGTCTAATCAAATAATTAGGAGGTTAACATTATGAACAAAAGATGGTTTTATCAAATACTGGCACCAATAGGCTTGGTGCTTATGGTTGCAGGCTGCTCAGATGAGAAAAAACAGGTTGTACAACAATCGGAAACAGAACAAACCGGGGGAACTAACCAAACGTCGGAGAATATTACGGCAAAAGAAACCACAATCAAGAAATTTGAACAACTTGAGAAGGAATATGATGCAAAGCTTGGGGTCTATGCCATTGATACAGGAACGAAAGAAACCGTGAAATTTCATGAGAACGAACGATTTGCTTATACATCTACTCATAAGGCTCTGGCTGTAGGAGCACTTTTACAACAGAAATCAATAGAAGACCTTAATCAAAGAATTACCTATACAAGTGAGGATCTTGTTAATTATAATCCGATTACAGAAAAGCATGTTGATACGGGGATGACTCTTAAGGAGCTTTCTGATGCTTCGCTTCGATACAGTGACAATACTGCTGGAAACCTTATCCTTGAACAATTGGGGGGACCGGCTGGATTTAAAAAAGAACTGGAGGGAATTGGAGATAATGTTACCAACCCTGAGCGAATTGAGCCAGATTTAAATGTAGTTAATCCTGGTGAAACGCATGATACGAGTACACCAATAGCACTTGCTACTAGTCTTCAGGCTTTTACATTGGGAGATACACTTCCAACTGAGAAACGTGAACTTTTAATAGATTGGATGAAAAGAAATACTACTGGAGATGCGTTAATTCGTGCTGGAGTGCCGAAAGGTTGGGTAGTGGCTGATAAGACTGGAGCAGGATCATATGGTACGCGAAATGACATTGCGATCATTTGGCCATCAAAAGGAGACCCTATTGTTCTTGCTGTACTTTCAAGTCGTGATAAAAAAGAGGCTGATTATAACGACGAGCTTATTGCTGAGGCAACAGAAGAAGTAATTAAGGCCCTTAAAGTCAAAGTTAAATAGAAAATGATTGTACTAAAAAAGGTTACGTTAAGTAGCCTTTTTTAGTAGATTAATTCCTATAATGATTGGCCTTCTTCAACTCCCTTTAATGAACGAAAGCCTTTCATCAACTGTATTAATATGAAGACATGTGCGATCCTTCAATAACGAAGCGACGCTTTTTTTATAGAGCTAAAGGGGCAGGATAGCGGAGGGAAATAATGGTATGATATGGTATGTAGACTAAGGAGGTTGTTATATGAGTTATAAGAACACACTTATTACCATTTCAGATGATTCAAAAGTTTCTTCAGCAAAGGTACCTGTCATCAAAAACGGTAAAACCACCATTGCTTATATCGAGCATGATTTAATTAACAATAACCCCTATAAATTTACACAAGAAGACGTCCAATTCAAAACATATTTAATTAAAAATCAAATGGAAGCGGAAAATGCAGCTGAATTTCGAGAACAGTTCTTTTCAAAATCCAAGGCTTGCTTCAGGGCTTCTCCTTTAGTGAAAAATTATGGTTGGGGAATTCATTATAATAATCAAGGGAAAATTGCCATATATGATGTTAACAGTGAAAAGTATAACCAATTGCTTAAGCAAGCTGACATTACAAAACTTAAAGGTATGCGCTCCAAAAGAAAATAAATGCAGGATAGTTCAACAAACGTAGTGACTAGAACTGTAAAACGATGAAGATGACGCAACCAAATGATGTTTGAAGCTAAGAAGCTATAGTCATTTTTAATCATTTTAATAATCAGTTTATTCTGATATTATAAAGTGGATAAAGATGGGAGGAGGAAATAACATAAAAAACTTATTTTCAATCTTAAGTACCTTTGTGTTAGTTCTGGTAGGTGGAATGGTATTAGGTAATTCTTCTGCTCAAGCAAGTGTTCCTCAGTATTCTTTTCAAACAGAAGATGGAAAATGGGATGGTGAAATTGGAAACCCTAACAGAGGTAGTGACTTACAGGTAGAACTGGTTTCCCCAATCTATTTAAAGACCTCTTCTGGAAGTAAGTTATTGACTAATTATAGTAACGTATGGTCTCGTCTCTGCAATGCTAGTACTGGAAAGTGCACAGGCTATCATAGCTTAGCAGGTGGAAAGACATTATTCACAGGTATGAAAATAGGTAAATTTTATGTTGATGTGAAAGATGGATACTCTTCTGGAAGAGTATCTGGAAAACTACAAATTGTTTTCAAATAACTTGTATTACTTGCTACCCACTTTTAATGGGTAGCTTTTTTATATGAAAAGTTTCTGAAATAAATAAATATCTAATGGAAGACTCTTTTTGAGTATATAGCAGATTTGAATGGATTCACTTAAAAAACGGTGCTTTAGCTGAAGATCGGAGCTGTCTTTAAGGCAGCTTTTTCTTATGGAACTAAAGGGGCAGGATAGTTGAAGAAGGTAATTGTCTTTTTCGTCTAGAATATATCTTTTGAGAACTGTGAAAAGGTGTAAAAAGCCCTGTTTTGCCAAAAGGGTAATTTATCAATGCAATTGCAGTATCAATCAATATTTTAGGAGGGTTCAAATGGATAAAAGAGTTCAATTTGACTTTGAAATAGAGTTTACTAATGGCGGTGGGCTACAAGGGCAGGAATTCCGCCTTGATATTGATGGAGATGCCATCACTGACCAAGAGTTAGCCCAGTATATTGTAGAGGATATGAGGTTACTAATGGTTGGAGAAGTTAAGATATTTAATAAAAAGATAATTAATGAAAAACATAAACGAAAACCTGTTGATGAGAACTCTAAAAAGTAATCGACTTCAGCTAACAAGTGCGTTAGCTGAGGATTGGAGCAAACAATATTTAAATGATTAAGGGAGGAAGAATTATGTCCATTAACGTAAGATCAAGAAGAATGCTTTTAGATTTGGCAGTTACTTTAGATGGTTTTATAGAAGGGAAAAAAGGGGAAGTTGATTGGTGCATCATGGACCCTGAGATGGGGTTTATTAATTTTTTAAATCAAATCGATACCATTTTATATGGAAGAAAAAGCTACGATTTATGGGGACAATACACTCCAGGAATTGAAGATGCCGATACAGAAAAAGAACTTTGGAAAATAGTTCATAGTAAAGAAAAATACGTGTTTTCCAGAACGCAAAAAGGGACTGATAATAAAGCAATATTTATAAATGATAATATTGTTGAAGAAGTAAATAAATTAAAGAATAAGCCTGGTAAAGACATCTGGCTATATGGCGGAGCAAGTCTTATTACAACATTTATCAATTTAGGGCTTGTAGATGAATTTAGATTATCTGTTCATCCTGTTATTTTGGGAGAAGGAAAACCTTTGTTTATTGATATTAAAAAGAGGTTGAATTTAAAATTGGTTAATACAAAAACGTTCTCCTCTGGTGTTGTGCAACTAATTTATCATTTGAATGAAAATTAATAATATTGTACATTCCAAGGATAAAATACAATAAATATCATTAAGAAATAATTGATAGTTATTGTTGTAAATTCTTCAACATTCGGGTGCTTTAATGGTGCAAGCGATATTAGACATTCTAGATGATGAGAGGGAAAAATGGTTTTAGTATGCTATACAATTGCACCAAGCAGAACAAAAATGGCTTAAGCAGGAGCTGTACAACAGCTCCTTTTTTTTATGCAACAAACGAGGCAGTTGAACAAATCTTCATATATATTGTTGCTGTGATTATTGAAAACGAAGAATTAAATTTAAAACCATAGAATAAGTATTAGATGTGAAAAGGGATTTCCTTAGTTATTTTTGTTTTCGTTTTATCTTCAACTTTCTTCCTTTTTATTATTAAGGGAAAAGACGATTTTATCAATCTCATGAACTTCTTTTAAATTTCTTTCCTGCTTATAATACTACTCTAAGGTGAGTGAACATGAAAAATAGAATGAAAACAAAAATGATAAAAATACTCAGCGGAAACAGGGAAACTAGATTAACGGTTCAAGTTGCAGATACTCAAAGAAAAAGAGATAAGGGCTTAATGTTTGTTGGGAATTTACCCGAAAACGAGGGGATGTTATTTGTGTATCCAGTTAAAATATATGGTGGCTTTTGGATGAAAAACACATTAATTCCTTTATCTATTGCTTTTCTTGATTGGGATGGGGAAATTCTAAAAATACTTCATATGGAGCCTTGTAAAGAAGATATATGTCCTACCTATGATCCAGAAATTCCTTATCAATATGCAGTTGAAGTGAACCTTGGATGGTTTGAAAAGAATCAAATTAAAGAAGGGGATTATGTAAGGTTTTATTGAATTGATCTCACCTCTAGTTTTTCTGGTGAGGTGATTTTTTAGTTCATATTACTAAAAAAATTGTGAAGAAATGTACTAAAACTTACGGGTGCGTTAGGTGAAGATCGGAGCTGTCTTAAAGGCAGCTCTTTCTTATGCAGCTATCGGGGCAGTTTACAGGAGTGGTGTTAAGTAACATGAGGGGGAATTTACTTTATATGGTATTGTATATGCAAGGACTTATTCAGCTAAAGAGCAGTTATTCCGAACGTTTAGCTGAAACGATTGAATTGTGCTTTCTTAAAGGGGGGATTAGCATAAATCACTCACGGACAAATATGTTTCTCTTATTTTTGGCAATCTTATTTTTCGCAGGTATTATTCTTTTTTCATTTAGGATGTTTGTTTGGGGATTATTGCCACTCATATTCTTGCTTATTCTCTACATTTCAACTAATAAATACCGTTCATCAGTTTCCTTGTTTATTTTCTTCTTATTAGGTACATTGGTGTATCAACTCGGAAGCATCTATATCAATGAATGGAACATTCCCAAAGAAATGAAAATCATAATAAACAGATGCTTACTTATATTTATTATGATTGGAACAGTGATTTCACTTATGTTGTCTAAGCAGAAGATATTTTTCTCTGCACGATTACCAGATTGGCACAGGCGTATCAAAATGCCGTTTCATACAATTAAATTACCGTATTTTTTACTTATTGGGCTAATGGTATCAAGCACAATACTTATACCATTATTTAGTCAAGAAATGAGCGATTTAAAAACAGTATTACTTTTCGGTATATTGTTTGCCATCATAAACGCTACACTTGAAGAAGTAATTTGGAGAGGTATTATGTTATCTAGTTTAAAAAGAAATGTTTCCACCTTTTATGCTGTCGTAATAACCAGTATCGGATTCGGGCTACTGCATATATCAATTGGAATTCCTGTAATAATAAGCTTACTTTTTTCTATTGGGGGGCTTTTTTATGCAATCGTAGTTTTAAAGACCGATAGTATATATCCATCCATAGTTTTTCATATTGTTATCAACTTGGGTATGGTTTTCAATGGATGGATAATTT
This sequence comes from Peribacillus phoenicis, assembly GCF_047238085.1. Lineage (NCBI taxonomy): Bacteria > Bacillati > Bacillota > Bacilli > Caryophanales > Bacillaceae > Peribacillus > Peribacillus phoenicis. The sequence goes on from NZ_JBDFMF010000001.1 coordinate 476,656, forward strand.
GAACTTATTCCATACAGGGTTTCTTAATGAACGAACGGGTGCTTTAGCTGAAAAATCGGAGCTGTCTTTAAGGCAGCTTTTTCTTTTTGCAACTTCGGGGCAGATTAAGATACATCCATCTGTTTAATTGAGTGCCAGCTCATGTTATAATGAATAACTTACTATAATTACTGTTTCTGAACGGATGCCAGAAAAGCCTCCGCATAGCGATAAAATATGGAGGTGTAAGAGAATGAATAAACAATGGACGATTGGTAAAATTAAAGAATTTGTTGAGAACAATTCGGAAAGTAAGTTGCTGACGACGGAATATCACGGTTTTTCTCAAAAGTTACTATTTAAATGTACATGTGGCAGCAACTTTGAAAAAACATTCAAGAAATTTAAAAATAATAACCAACGTAAATGTGATGTGTGCCAACCGCCTAAAGCGGCACGATAACGTATAGTGAATAAACCGAAGTGCTAATTTCTATTAAAGAGAAGTTGGCACTATTTTTATTTTGGGAAATAAAAGTGGATTTCACTAAAAGGGGAAATTAGAAGAATATTCTTCTAGAACTAACGGGTGCTTTAACTGAAGATTGGAGCTGAAGCTTTTTCTTCATGCAACTAATTGCCCGGGAAAGTTGAGTAGCAGGTTACAATAAAAGACGGTCTGTGGAAAGCTTTCCTAATAATAATTTTAAAGAAGCGGGATCAGCTCATAGTGAGGTGCTGAATGAGTAGTTCGAAAAAGAGAAAAAAACAAACAGAAAAAATATTAAAGACCCTAAAGGTACCAATAAATAAACATTTACCCTTAACGGAAAATGAAGAAGAAGTTTCCCTTAGAACAAAGGAAGAGATTATAGATAGAATTATTTCATTAGCGATAGTCTCAGCGAAAGCCATGGAGGCTCCGCCAGAAAAATATTCATAAAGAAGAACAAAAGTTTTTAAAGAAAAAACATCCTAATCACAATGAGCTGATCCAATACTCGTGGAAGTTAGAATGTATTTGGCTTCTGCTTTGGTCTTTAAATCTAATAGCCGATTTAGATGTTCCAGTCGATACTTGCAATGCTGAATATGTTTTTGAGACGGTTTTTTCTCTTCATTCTAAACAAGAGTTGCTTGATGAATCCACTTTAAAACCAACCAGTGATATATTAGATAGTCTTGATTTTATTTATAGGGCACATTGGGCGGTACGAGAAGCCCAAATAAATCATTTGGAAGTTCCATCATCTCTAGATGAAGGCGTTGTATATGAAAGGCACTACACCCTTAATTGGCTAGTAAATTATATGGATCAAGAATGGGAGGAAATAAGTACAGATACATAAAAGCTGCAATACATACTTTTATGCTCCTATATCAGGGTTAAATGTGAAGTTACCTACTTGATCTAACAGGCAGGAAGGTTGCTGGGGCAGCCTTTTTCTTATGGCACTAACAAGACAGGTTAGCTGAAAAGGGACGAATTACCAGTACAAAAGTTTTGATATTTTGAGATAATCAATAAGCACCAAGTCTTTGATTGTAATAGAATGGATTTGTGTAGAAAATATTATACAAGTTTGGGTGGTAAACATTTCATGGGGAATGTATTACTGGGCTACCAATCGATATATTTATTGCAGCCTATATAAGGCAATACACAGATAAAATTATAAAAAAATTGTAGGTTCCATAAAATACATAGTTAAATAATTTCTAATTGAACTAAAGGTCGGTTTAGTTGAAGATGGAGTCGTGACGAGAGCTCTTTTTTCCCGTAAAAGAACAGGCATGTTATAGTATAGGAGAACCGGATTTTATATTATCTGTGGTAATCTTAATCATCAAAGGAGTTTATTCATAATGCATGTGCTACAAAAAACACAAAAAATAGTTCGCTATCAGAATCAACAGGGCAAAATACATTACGGTATTGTTGAGGATGACATGATATTACAACTGTCTAGCAGTTTTGCTGAACTTGTCAACAAGGAAATAAAGTATGACGGGGTCGAGCTGAAATATAGTGACGTGAAAATCTTGGAACCTGTAAAACCTTCGAAAGTGGTTAATTTCGGCTGGACATATGCAGGTCATGCGAAGGAAACGGGTGGAGAGGCAAACCTTGTTGAACCATTCCTATTTTTAAAGCCATTATCTTCGCTTATTGCAGACAAGGAGAATATTATCCTTCCTCCAAACGAGCTATCCAATCAAGTGGAACTTGAAGGGGAAGTGGCCCTTGTCATTGGAAAGCGCGGAAAAAACATTAAAGAAGAAGACGCGCTGGATTATGTATTTGGGTGCACGATATTTAATGACGTCACAGCAAGAGATCTTACAAAAAAAGATCCACAGTTTACGCGGGGCAAAGGATTTGATACATTCGGACCTTTGGGACCGTGCATCGTTACCGGGGTAGATCCTACAAATTTAAGGATTGTGACCACTTTAAACGGCCGTGTTGTCCAAGACGGAAATACCAATGAAATGTCTCTAAGCATTCCGTTTCTAATCAGCTGGCTTTCACAGGTAATGACACTTGAGCCCGGTGACATTTTGGCCACGGGTTCACCATCTGGCAGCTGCACGATCAAGTCGGGGGATGAAGTCGTTGTTGAAGTCGAGAATATCGGTCGGTTATGTAATGGTGTCCAGTAAGATTTGCTGGAATTCTTAATACGTTAAAAAAGATCAGAGCTGCCTTTAAGGCAGCTTTTAGTTTGTACACAAAGTGGTTTCTATCTGAATTTTAAAACAAAGTTGATTGGATCGAAAGGTGCGAGACTCCTGCGGGAAAAGCGTGTCCAGGGGAGACCCCGCAGGCGCAATGACAAGCCATAGAAAATATAGAGAAACTCGATGAATACCGAATTTGTCTACAGTCTGTAAGCTGTCTTTAAGACAGCTTTTTCTTTATGCTAATTAAGGATATAATGGAAGATAATTTGTTGAGTCACAGCTGCATAAGTACGGAGTGCCAGTCAATGGCCGTCTTGTCAATGTAGTAATCATACATAAGCATGGCATCTATGAAAATATTTTTTGCTAACATGGCTTGTTATATGTCTATAAAATTTAATAATGATTGGAATTTAATGATGTTTACAATAAGTACATATCTAGTTGAAATCAGTGAAGGTGAAGAGAGTTATATATCCTTGGATGACTCTTTAAGATTAAGAGAAGTTTTTGATCATCATAAATTTACTCCGGAGCATATTCAAATGCATATAATGATTCAGTTTAATAATCAAATTGTTATTGGAAATGATATTCCTAGTGGGTTAAATTTATGGGATGATTATATAGTTGGAATAGAGAAATTTTTAAACGGTGAGAACGTTGAAATACCTTATGGGATCGATCCATATCTTATGAAGTTGATCTCCATAAACAGCAATTCATTGGAACTTTCTATAGTGGGAGATTGGGAACCTGTTAAGGTGTTTGCACAAGATATATTACCAAAAAGAGAATTATTTACAGCCATTTTAGATGGAGCAGAACACTTTTGGAATACATTGATTGATTATAAAGTGTTTGAGGAAAAAGAGATAAAGGACACAGCATCTAGAGAATATCCGAAACTAATGATTAAAGAAATTGAAAAATTGAGTGCGAAGGTAAAAACTTTGTTTAAATAAAAAGAGCTAAACTTGAGGCAGCCTTTTAAGGAACTAACAGGGAAAGTTCGTTTCAGAAGGAATTTCAATTTAAATTTTTTGAGATAAACAAAAAGCATTCTCTTAGGTAGATAATGTAAAATCAAAAGACAAAGACTACTCTCCAAAAAAGTAGTCCATTGTGCAGTAAAAAGGGCACCAAAAGTGCCCGACCATTCACTTAGTAAGCGTGTAAGTAAAGATTTTCCTTGAATTTTCTGCCCTGAACTTCTTTGTGGTTTGTTTTATTATAGGCTTTGAAATTTAAGGATCTATAGAGATTCTCACTGTATCGTCTGCTTTTAAATGAACATGGAAAATAATATTACCAATTATTTTTCAAAACAATTTTTCCTATCGCCTTGCCTGACTCCATGTACTCATGAGCTTTTGAGACTTCAGTAAAGGTGAACATGTTTGGATCCACAAGCGGGCGCAGCTTACCTTCCTCAACCACCTTGGCAACCTTCTTTAAAATTTCTCCATATTGCTTATGCATGTCTTTATTTAATATCTTCAACAACATAAAGGTAACATGTAGAGAAAGTCCCTTTGAATGCACTGGGGAGAGGTCATGAGTCGAGCGGGCAGCAATGGCTGCTACCGTTCCATGTACCGCAGCCGCTTCAAAAGAGCGATCAAGGTTTTCACCCCCTACCGTGTCAAACACAACGTCAAATCCTTTTCCGGCTGTATATTTTTGTACATAGTCGTGTACGCTTTCTTCTCGATAATTGATCGTTACATCTGCACCAAGGCGCGTGCCAATCTCCAGTTTCTCTTGCGAAGAGGCAGTTGTATAGACTGTCGCGCCTTTCCATTTGGCTAGCTGAATGGCAATGTGTCCTACACCGCCGGTTGCTGCATGGATCAGTATATCTTGTCCAGGGACAAGATTTGCCCGATTAAATAAAGCTTCCCATGCGGTAATGGCAACTAGTGGTAAAGCTGCGGCTTCTTCCATCGTCAAACTTTTCGGCTTGTGAGCAAGTAAATCAGCATCTGCCAGCATAAACTCCGCAATTGCACCGCCAGTCCCTTTAAAACCACCCGCACACCCAAACACTTCATCGCCAACTTTATACTCAGTCACTCCTTCACCCACTGCAGATACCAATCCTGCAACATCACCATGTAAAACGGCTGGAAACTCGGGGGCAACGGCTGGAACTGCACCAGCACGGACTTTCGTATCAATAGGATTTACACTTGAAGCCTTGACTTGAATAAGTACATATCCAGGTATTAATTCGGGTTTTGAAATCTCTTCAAGCTGAAATACGGATGGATCACCAAATGATTGAATAATTTGTGCTTTCACTTTAGTCACTCCTATTTATTTTTATGGGGAATGTCTCATTACCTATGCATGTTAAGGATCGTAGGCAATAACATGAAAAGTAAGAATATTTAGTCTTTACTTGTAAAATCAATGATACTTTATCTACTATAAAATTAAAAGTTAAGCACATTTTTTTAAGGGAATATAAGAGAAGTCTCTTAAATCATTAAAATATTAATATGATTTTTATTACTAATATATCAGTGATGGTAGCGTGAAGGTTGGAGCAAATACTTAAGTGCAGTTTTAAGCAATATCTATATTAGTTGAAGAGTGAGCTGCCATATAGGCGGCTTTATTTTTATTGTTACAGAAGGTTTTTATCTTCATAAATAAGCTGGAATTCCGATATAAAAGGTGAGTGAATGTTAAAAATTTATAGCTTTTTAGGAGATGTAAACAATTGAAAATTAAAACGAGGTTGATAACTACAGTTTCCATTCTTATTGGAACTATTCTAATACTGGGGAGCTTTGCTGTTTATGTAATAGATGCATTATCCGAAAGAAATTCTATACTTCAGGATAAGATGGAAATTCAAAAGGCTGTTATTGGAATTCAATATCGCCTGGCAGGTTTATCAAATGATGAAAGGGCATTTATCATAACTGGGGATAAACAGTTTGCCGAAGGGATGGAAGAAAAAGCAAATGATGTACAAAAGAAAATCGAAAGAATTAAGGATCTTAATAATGAAAAGAATTACGGGGAGAAAATAAATAATCTAGAAGAAAACTTTAATGATATTTGGGAAATGAACCAGCAGGTAATTAGCATTCATAAAGAAGATCCTGAAGGAGCTAAAAACTTGCACTTTGGAGAAGAAAGAACTCTTAGGAAAGAAGTGCTGGATCCATCAGTAGATGAATTGGTGGAATCTCTCAATGCCGATGTTACCAATATACAATCGTTAAATGACCGCAATTCTGATTTTAGTAGGGGAGCCTTTCTCTTCCTGGCAATTGCTTCATCGATAGTTGGACTCGCGTTATGTATTTTGCTATTAAGGTCAATTCTAATGCCACTTGGAAAGTTAAACCGCCAACTAGAGGAAATAGCCACAGGTGATGCTGATTTAACTAAGCATATGGAGGTTACAGGCAATAATGAATTTGGTCAACTGGCTAAATCGTTTAATATCTTCGTGGACTCGCTTAGACAAATGATTTCTCAAATTGGCATATCATCCGAACAAGTGGCAGCTGCTTCTGAAGAGCTTTCGGCCAGTACCGAACAGTCTATAGTAACATCGGATCACATCTCGGAAACGATGCAAGCGATAACTCATAGCAATATTGAACAAAGCCAGTTAACAGTTAACAGTCTAAAGGCGGTAACCGATTCACTAAACAGCATCATTTTGGTAGCTTCGAATACATCAAAGGTAGCAGAGGTTTCATCAAATATGAGAGGGCAAGCTGAAAGTGGTGAAAGCTCGGTAAAAGAAATGCTCGAGCAGATGAAATCCATCAATCTGTCTGTTGACATGGCGGATAAAGGAGTCACCTCATTAGTATTTAGCGCGACACAAATTAAAGAAATCTCCACTCTAATTACTGATATTTCAGGTCAGACGAATTTACTTGCATTAAACGCTGCAATTGAGGCTGCTAGAGCCGGGGAGCATGGCAAAGGATTCGCAGTTGTTGCAGAAGAGGTTAGGAAATTAGCCGATCAAACCAGTCAATCTGCAAATAATATCCATAAGCTTGTTTCAACCATCCAAAATGAATCAAACGAGACCGTTAATAATATTCAAATTGTAAGAGATAATGTGGACTCTGGAATAAAGCTTTCAGAAGAAACGGTTACAAACTTTGAAGAAATTTTAATTTTAATTGAGCAGGTAACATCTCAGATTCAAGAAGTGGCAGCAGCTACCCAGTTTATAAAGAATGGCTTTGAAGAACTGCAGCAAACCATTGAAATAATTGCTGAAGGGTCGCAGGAAACATTAGCTGGCACTGAAACAGCTGCTGCTGCCAGTAAGCAGCAATTGGCCTCAATTGAGGAGGTATCGAATGCAACAATTTCCTTGACCGGATTGGCGGAGGAATTGCAGGAGATGATTTCTCGTTTCAAGGCTTAACGAAAAAAATGCCCCCAAGCGATTAGGTTTTGGGGCATTTTTTACATTTGAAACTATTTATCTGGTATTTGTCATGCCAAAAAAGTTAATCAGAACAGAGATACAGCATTATGGAACGGGTATGCGAGACTCCTTCGGGAAAAGCGTATCTAACGGAGACACCGCGGGCGGACCGCCTGCTTGAAAGCAAGTGCCTGGAGCGGAAATCCACGTCCAAATTGTACAAACCATAAAGAAACTGTAGACAAACTCGATTTTCATCTAGTTTGTCTACAGTCTGTGGAGTTGTTTTGGCAACTCTTTTTTATGCCACTAAAGGGGCATGTTAACATGGAAAGGTAAAATGAAGGAAATTAACGAGGTGCAAACATGCTTTTAGACGATTTAATGAATGAGAATTTTCCAAACTTAGAGCTTAGTCCACCCTTGTTTTATAGTTGGAAAACTGGTATCCGGTTTAAATTAGGTGTGGACTATGACAGTGATTATGCTTATGAAAATAGCCCATATTTACAAGGAGTATATAAAAGGGCCATCACTTTATTCAAGTCCTTGCATTCTCATAACGATGATATTTATATCGTAGTTGACGTAATCGATTATGGTGATGGTTTTAAACATAAATCAAAAACTTTTTCTCGGTATATTAACGAGAAGTCGATCTTATACCGGTTAAACCAAAAGACAACTTTTCATGGCGATGATGAAGAAGGAACATATAAAACACATAGATTTACTTTAAAATGCAAAACGTCCGACTTCAAATACATTCCTATGCTAAAAGCAATCTGCAATCAAGATATGGGAATAAGGCCAAGTATTTTTAATAGAGTCTATTTTATAAACATCAACAGGAAAACAATATTTCACGTTTATGATGATAGGGGTTGTGATTTATTGGCGACTTCGCCCGAAACAATAAGAGATGTTTATGATAAATACAACGATTGGATATTAGATTACGACAGAAATGAAATAGATGAGGTATTCAAATAAATAAAAGATGGCTCCTTGTTAAAATATCCGGTGCATTACCAAAGGTCAGAGCTGCCTTTAAGGCAGAGTTTGTAGACAAAAGGAGTTCTATCTAGAGGATAAAGAAAGTTGATTGGAGCGGGTGTTCGACTCCTGCGGAAAAGCGCGTCTAAGGGAGACCCCGCGGGCGCAAGCCGGGGGCTGACCGCCCGCGCGGAAAGCGAGTGCCTGGAATGGAAATCCACATCCCAATTGTACAACCATAAAGAAACTGTCGACAAACTCAATTACTATCGAGTTTGTCTCAGTCTGGAGCTGTCTGGAAGGCAGCTCTTTTTTTATGCAGCTAAAGAGAAAGGTTGTTTGAATAAGATATAAATAATTTTGTGGTAAACTATATATATAATGTAAATAAAAGGGGAAAATTTAATTGGGATTCTTAGTGTTCATTATGTTCTTTATCATTATTATTATTCTTGCTCTCTTTATAAATAAATTTCTAACGAAATGGCTTGGTGTAGAAAGGAAAGAAAAGTTATCAGAAACTCCTGGTAAGAATATTGACCGATGGGGAAGAGGTATAATCTTATTAATTTTTTTATGTACTCTTCCCTATGCAATAGAGAACAGAAATGTTATAAAGTGGTATTGGATATGCTTTTTAATTGTATCAATTGGTTTTCAGTCGTTTATGGAGTGGAAGTACCTGAAAACCTCAAAACAATATGTCATTACACTTACTTACATATTGTTAGCTCTAGTTATCATGTATTTTATAGATTATTTTATTTACTGAATCTATCTATTCTCAAAAAGGGGTTGCTGCGGCAAGCCTTTTTCTTATGGTCCTATAGGAACAGGTTAGTTAAACGAAGATAAGATATAATTTGGATTAATATACAAAATTTTAATGAAAATAGAAGGGAAGCGTGAATATGACAGAAATGGTACCACTGACATCGGAGAATTTGGAGCTATGTATCGAACTCTACTTGAATGTTTTTAATCGTGAACCATGGAATGAAAGATGGACATATGAAACGGCTAAAGAGAGACTTTCCGACTTATTGAATACGCCTAAATTTCTTGGCTTTTTATTTCATGTTGATCACAATCCAGTTGGTTTTGTTGCTGGAAATAGTAAGGTGTCTTATCAAGGTTTAACTTATTATTTGGCAGAGCTTTGTGTGAATAATGAAATGCAAGGCAAAGGGCATGGCTCAAAAATGCTTCGATCTTTAGAAGCTGAACTGCAGAAGAGAGAGATTAAAAGTCTATATTTATTAACGGCTAATGACGGTCATGCAGAAGCATTTTATCTGAAAAATGATTATGTTGTAAATGAAGATAGGGTGGTTATGAAGAAAAATTTATTTTGAAAAGTAGTCAAGGGGTGATGGAATTGTCGAAATCTGTAAAGTTGTATCAATTAAGCCGAAAAATACATAAATGGACTGGATTGGTTTTATCCGTTTTTTTTATGTTCATTGCAGTCACAGGCCTCGTACTTGTTTATATGATGCCACTCGGAGTGGCTGATGAGTTAAGGACGGGGAAAGAGGCGAGTCCAGATCAAGCGATACCTATGGAGAAGGTCGTGTCCATTGCTACGTCTCAGGATCTTCCAGGTGCGGATTCGGTTGAAGATATATTTAGAATTGAATATAGACCAAGTGCAAATGTGTACCAGGTTCGCTTTAATAACGGTCAAGGTGTTCAAATAGATGTAAGTACGGGAAAAGTGTTATCCACAAATCCAGATTACTCGACTTTCCTGATTACTTTGCATGATGGATCCTTCTTTGGCGATTGGTATAGATACAGTATCCTCACAATGACCGGTTTATCCTTAATACTGCTGTCATTTTCCGGGTATTACATGTTCGGGTATCCTCTCTATAAGCGTCTAATGGCGAATAAAAGGCAATCTTAATCTGAGGTGGTAATGTGTCTATAAAAGGTTTGAATCACTTTTTATTTTCAGTTTCCGATTTAGAGAGTTCCATAGAATTTTATCAAAAGGTTTTTGATGCAAAATTATTAGTTAAGGGCAGAACTACAGCCTATTTTGATTTGAATGGAATGTGGATTGCCCTGAATGTTGAAAAAGATATTCCCCGTAATGAAATAAGCCATTCATACACACATATAGCATTTTCCATAGAAGAAGCTGACTTTATTAACATGTACGAGAAACTAATCGGATTGAATGTAAACATCCTGTCAGGACGTCCAAGAGATGAAAAAGATAAGAAGTCTATTTATTTCACTGATCCAGATGGTCATAAGTTTGAGTTTCATACAGGTACTTTACAAAATAGAATAGATTACTACAAACAAGAAAAAGCACATATGGAGTTTTTCGACTGATAAGTAAGCTATTTTCAAATGAAAAGGGGAATGTTCATGAAAACTATTGGCCTTATTGGCGGCATGAGCTGGGAGTCATCGTTAGAATATTATCGAATCATTAACGAAGAAGTAAAAGCCAAATTGGGAGGATTGCATTCAGCCAAGTGCATTTTATATAGCGTGGATTTTGAAGAAATCGAACGCTACCAAGCTGAAGGGGATTGGGAAAGCTCAGGCAAATTATTAGGCGATGCAGCTTTGTCTTTGGAAAAGGCAGGTGCCGAAATGATTCTTATTTGTACAAATACGATGCATAAAGTGGTCGGAAATATTGGAGAAAAAGTCAATTTACCGATTTTACACATTGCTGATTCAACGGCAAAACAAATTCAAAAGTCCAAAATCAGTACGATTGGTTTACTGGGCACTAAATATACGATGGAGCAAGACTTTTATAAAACACGAATAGAGTCTAATGGTATCAAGGTTTTGATACCAAATGATGAGGATAGAAAAGTCATCAATAAAGTAATTTATGAAGAATTATGTTTAGGGGAAATTCAACAATCATCAAGGGAATATTACAAAAACGTAATCAAGGGGTTAGTTGATGATGGAGCGGAAGGAATAATACTAGGCTGCACAGAAATTGGATTACTAGTTAAACCAGAGGATTCAGAAGTGCCATTATTTGATACGGCTGTAATACATGCCATTGAAGCCGTTAATATGGCATTGGAAAAATGATTTGATGACATTGTGCTTTAAAAAGGAAGGTTGCTGCGGCGGCCTTTTTTTTGTGGAGTTGGAGGGTTAGGGTAATTCAGGAAAGATAATCAAATAAATGGAATTATGTGTTAAAGTTTTACTATAAAAATTTGGGACTCAAATTTAAAGGGAGAAAAAGATGAAAAATGTAATATATATATTTATTACTATTTTAATTTGGATCTTATCAGGAACTTTTTTGTGCATCCATAGTAAGGGTCTGATGAATGTTAATCCTTGGGGGATGCACAATTTTGAAAATATAACGATACAAATAGCAGTTATTCTATTACCGGTTATTGGACTATTTTTGTCAATTCTTATTAAGAAAAGAGTCATAAAGTACGTAATGATTTTAGGGTGCTTAATAAATATTTATTATCTCTCCATTCCATTTACCTTTGCTTGGTTACATTACTTTCAGGTCATTTAATACAGTAGAATACTTTTTGAAATTAGACTAACGGGAGCTTTTCTTCATGCTTAAGCTGTGCTTATGCAGCTAATTGATTAGAAATAAAATTTATATTGCAGTAAAGGAGAAGGTTGGACTTGATAAAGATAGATACAGTTTTTTCATATATTCTTCTAGGAGTGATCGTATTTTACGCCTTGGAGTGGTTAGCTGTTGGTTCAGGTTTCGGAGTACTTGTTGGCGGGAGTTTTGGTTTACTTTTATTTATAGCCAATCATATTAGTAAAAATCAAAAAAACATGGGTAATACGGAAGAACCTGATGACAAGCAATAAATATTAATATACTAGTCTAACGGGTGCTTTACATTAATAACAGGGTTGCTGTGGCAGCTCTATTCTTATGAAAAGGGGCAGGTTAGTTGAATAAGATATTTTGGATAAATGTATGTAAGAATTAGTATCCAAATATAAGGGGGGGATTCTTATGACATATGATAAACTAAATAAAACAATTACCACTAAAAGGCTAGTACTAAGACTTTTTCAAATATCTGATGCAGTAGCAGTTACTAAGCTTTGTAATAATTATAATATTTATAAAAATACATTGTACCTACCTTATCCATATACTATAGATGATGCTTTATCATGGATTGAGCATCATCTTAATAATTTTAATGCTAATAAATCATATGAATTTGCTATAACAGATAAGGAAAGTGGAGAATTATATGGAGCTATAGCGCTATCTAACAACCACAAGTTTAATCATGGTGAAATAGCCTATTGGATTGGTGAAAAATTTTGGGGAAATGGATATGCTACAGAGGCAGCGCAAGCTATATTACATTTTGCATTTGAAGAAAAGCAATACCATAAAGTATTTGCTCGTTACTTTAATTCAAATCCAGCTTCAGGAAGAGTAATGCAAAAATTAGGCATGAAAAAAGAAGGGGTATTAATTGACCATGTGAGGAAAGAAGACCGATTTGAAGATCTAGTATGTTATGGGATTATAAACTCAGTAGGATTATAGATTATACTGAGGGAGATATGCTAAATTATTAGCCAAATGGTGGACCGACGATGGTTTAATGGGTTCAACCAGATATATTTGGCTGAACTTCTTTTATTAAAGGGTTCTTTACTTCAACTTATTGCTATTGTCATAAAAACATCCTGAAAACAAGAAATATAAAGATTATGATTATGAGCGTGAGGATGATTTTATAAATATAGATATGGAATATTTAATAAGTAGGATCACTATCTCGTTAATGTAGTACTAACGGAGGAGAAACAGACATATGCCAGAAAATAAAAATGATTCATTTCGTGATATGAATATAAAAGAAAAGATGGCAACAGTTGCCGGATTAGCATTTCTCATTATTATGGTAGTGGGCTTTGTTATGGGGCTTTATTTCTTTGGACTGGCAGGGATTTTTGAACTGCTCGGCGTTCGGTATGAATCTATCTGGTCATTGGTTATTTTTGTTGTCAGTTTTTTTATTCTAGGCATCATTGTCGAATTGTTTTCCAAAGCAATTTTCAAGCTGTCTGTCCGAAATATAACAGGAAAAATAAAGGTGTTTTTTATCCGAATCGGTTTTGAAGGCACATCGAACTGGCTAGTACTGTTCGCAGTGGATGAGTTTATGAAAAGTATTACACTTTCCTTGAAAACCGAGATTATTATTGCATTGCTACTTGCCATAATAGAAATTGTTTTCGACGATGATAAGGAAATCCCCTAATAAAACAATTTACTTAAGTATAATTGGGGATTTCCTGTACCTCAGGTGTAGAATAATGGAGTTGGAAGTGAACTTAGCTCGTGGTTTATATTATTTAAGGCAAAGACAGACTCAAAGGTAAGACAAATTAGCCCATGCTGAGATTTTTCCATATTCACCGTGCATTTTTGGTCCACCATTTATAAAAATCTTCTTTGAAAATTTGAATCAAGATATCCTAATAATGGGCTTCTGTATATCCGGTCACGTACGGACCTTATATGTTTAGAGGCCATCCTGGAATCTTAGGTAAAGGCGTATCAACAGGTAATGAACCTATTTTCGCTGCTTCTTTTAATAAAAGTTCTTTATTTTAAATCCCCATTCAGTCCACGATTCTTCTAAACTCGGCTAATTCTTTCATGTGAATGACTCCTTCCTTGTTTATTCGAACTGTGCAACATTAAAACTCATATAATTTTCCACTATTTGGTTTATAATGATAGTAAGGAGTTGTTGTTTAATTGAATGTTACTAATATAAGTACATCCATTTCTGAAGATATTATAATTACTAATTTGACAGGTTTCATAACCCTTGCTGATGTAAACACCTGGTTTAATTCATTTGAGAAAACGTGCTATTCATTTATTAGACAAGGAAAAAAGTATAAGATGTTAGTTAATCGTAAAGGTTATACTCCAGAACATTTTTCTGTACAAAAATTGTGGAAAGACAAATTGTTCTCTAATAATATATTAGAGAACACCATTGCAGTCGCTTTTTTATTAGAAGAAGGGGATATTCTAATTCACCTTGAACAGTCTAATACCAAAGACAATGCAATGTTCTCAAGTAATTATGACCAATTAATTGACTGGCTTACTAAATATAAATAACGGATTATTACTCCTAAGTTGCTGAAAGGTAACTTTTTTTAATGCACAGTTTGTGTCAACTCTGCAATAAGCTATAGAACTAACGGGTGCTTTACTTCAATAACAGGGGGGTTGCTGTGGCAGCCTTTTCTTATGCAACTAACGGGGCAGTTTAGTTGCATAAGGATAATGGTTTTTTGTGGTAAAAATCAATAGGAAAAGGATAATAAGGGGGATGACTATGGAAGGGTTGGAAATATACGATTTTTTAAGATTAGTTTTTATTACTTTTATCATTAGTTTAATTGTTATTACCATTATTTTATTGGTTCAAAAGAAACGGAGCAACCTCGTTAATGGATTCACAGTTAGTATTACTTCAATAATTTCAATAATTGTTTCTGGTATTAATCTTATTATTATGGGATACATAGCTGATGAATTAAATTTAGGAGGAGATGTTATTTCCTCATATTTGTTTCTTATAATTTTAGGGTTAAGCATATTTAATTTGTTTATTTACTTTAAAAATAAAAACAGTATTATTAGTGCCTAATAAATAAATTTTGTTCTTAAAGGAGTTGTTAGGGCAACTCCTTTAACGGGTGCGTTAGCTGAAGATTGGAGCTGTCTTAAGGCAATTTTTCTTCTTTAACTAACAGGTGTTATTGTTTAATGAAAAATCTACTATTCTAGTATAATAGTTCTTCTTTTGTCTATACTGTCTATTAATATGGTATAGATTGGAGAGAAACAGGTATGATCTTAACTGATGTATGGGGTTTATATAAGGCAGATAAGCAAATCCAATTTATCGAGAATAACGGGATAGTATATCCATTAGTTCTTGCTTGGCTGTTTCTACACTTTCTTTTTGGAAATGTTTGTATTGCACTCGGATCTTGGATTCATCCATTCCTGCTGCACTTTCCAAAAACCCAGAAAGTCCTCTTGCTTTTCTATCCACTTCGATGAATAAATCTACGGATTGAGCGTCCGCGACGAATCCGATTTCAACCTCATCAAGGCTTCTTTGGAATGGACCGCCCTTTGGCTTGTATTCGAATTCCTGAAAGACACCCGTTTTGCTACGTTTGAAGGGTATATTTTTCACTTTGTTCAAGTAAAACCCTAATGATTCGATTGCTTTTAGGAAGCTACTGACTGTTTCATTTTCAAATACGTTTATATAATCGTTATCTTTAGGGTCCAATGCGAACGTCACATCCATTTCCGTCTTCATCCACACAGACACGTCTCCTATCGTGATTGGCGTTTCGTACGGAAGTTGCAAGGAAAACGGAATCACCTTTTCTTCGCCTTTTTCAATGACGAATGCATCCGAAACCTTTATTTTGTAAAGGGTAACATCATCTAAATACTTACGGTCATCCTGTTCCCTCAAAACCTGTGTCATCACATGGATGTACAGCCCATTGATTTCCTGTTGGGTGTTTCCGCCAAGGACAAACACGTTCCCTTTTACCGTTTCTCCTTGTTTGTATGAATCTTTTTCTAATTTTGTATCCACTTTCGCCGCACCGATTCCGATGCTTGCTTTCATTTTATCAAAAAATGACATGTACATAATTCCCCCTTTGTAAGTCTATAAATAGCATAGCATAATAGGTTCATGAGCGCCTCTAGAAGTGGTTCAAAGTTTAATGGGCCATGAAAAAAGTGAAACCATAAAACTAAGTGGTGCAATGCGGAGAGACTTGTATAGAAAGTATTTTTAAGGGACCAAGGGTCCTTTTTATTTTGTTCTTAATAAACTATCGGGGCAGGATGGTTGATAATCATGGAAAATTTTCCAATTTTAGTATAGTGTAGAAGGAAGAAATGGAGGGATGAAATTTGAGATTTTTCAAGATGTTTTCTTTTTGCACTTTAATGATAGTATTCTTAAATGCTTGTAGTTTAGAAACTACAAAAACGAAAAGTGAAATTTTAGAAATACCTAATATAGATGAATATACAACCTTATTAGTGCAAAGTGTTGATGAGAAAGGGGTATCTTCCAATTCAACTTCAAAGGTCATTACAGATATTAATGAAGTACAAGCTTTTATAGAGAAAGTGAACAAAATGGAAGTTGTGCAACCTCCTAATAAGGAGTTATTGGAGAAGAGTAAAGAATTAAATAAAAAAGGGAATTACTTTTTTGTATTATCCGATAAAGAAACCATGGATAACAAAGTGTACACTATGAATTTTTTTAGTGATGGAAGGATTATGTTTCAAGAACCGAACGGAAAGAAGCAAGAAGCAAATGGAGCAGAACAGAAAATGATGTATTTATCAAAAGAAAAACATACTGATGTTCTTCTTGAAATGAAAGAATTATTAAACATTAAGTTTTAATTAATCCTTAATCAACTAACTGGTGATTTAGCTGAAGATCGGAGCTGTCTTTAAGGCAGCTTTTTCTTATGGCACTAACGGGGCAGGTTAGCTTAATAAGAACAGGACAATCAATATACTATGTAGAATATAATAAGATGGTATTGTTTAAATATTTAGAAAAAACAGTATAAAAATTAGGAGTGTTTGTTATGGTTCATGCAAAAGATGTTTTATCGGATCAGTTGTTGGCAAATGCTAATGACCCAAGTTGGTACCTACCATTTTCAGATTCAATAGAAAGATTGTCTGAGGAACATGCATTTTGGAAGCCAAACGAAGAAAGTAATAGTATTGCTGAAATTGTGCAGCATCTACTATATTGGAATCAAACATGGCAAACAAGGTACCAAAAATCTCACGTTGATGCTGTGCCTTCAATAGGAAATAATAATAACAGCTTTATTATTCCTGAAAATCATACTTTTGCTGACTTAAAAAAACAACTATTAGAGGTGCTTTTACGTTGGCAAGAGTTATTATCTGAAGAAAAAGTTGAGAGAGAAGTTAATGGTTATCCTGGACACGTGAAATGGTGGGCAATACTCGGAAATGTGTCAACTCATAACGCATATCACATTGGTCAGATCATTTATATCCGGAAGTTGCAAAATAGCTGGAAAATAGATGCAGGAGTAGATAAATAAAAGTTGCACTAGTGCCTACTTGAAATATCGGGTGCTTACTTCAATAAGAAAGGTTGCTGAGGCAGCCTTTTTCTTATGGCACTAACGGGGCAGGTTAGTTCATTAAGTAATGTTAATTAGAGGTGGAAAATGAGAAAGCGATTAAAGAAAAAATTAGAAAATAGATATAATGCTTTAAATGAAGCCAAAGGTCAAAGATTTAAACGAAAAGGCAATCGGTGTATAAGATATGAGTTTTTACCAATTGGAGAAAGGGATAAGTATGCTCTGAATAATGATGAAATAACACCTGAATACCCTTATGCTACACACTGGCTGATTGAGGCATTTGATTGGAAGCATTTTTCTCAAATAAGGATTTTTCCTTGTTCAAAAAATGGAGGTACTACAAGTAGCTCCCCAGTTCAAATGATTATATTTAGTGATGAGAATGTTAAACAGATTTTAAATACATTTAAAAAAGTAGTTGAAGATATGAAAAGTGATAGGTTTTGGCAAACCATTTATTAAACATACTTCAACGCTTAATTTGTTAATGAACTAACGGGTGCTTTACTTCAATAAGGGAGGTTGCTGAAGCAACCTTTTTGTTATGCAACTAAAGGGGCAGTTTAGTTCATTAAGCGTAGCTTAGTCGAACCATAATTATTGACTATTTTTATAAAAAAAACTAAAATTTGGATAACGATATTAATTGGGCGGTGTGTATTTGTTGAGTAATATAGGTATTCCAGAATTAATTCTATCTTCTCTTTTCGTAATATTAGTATTGTTTTTACTAAGAAAACTAGTGAAACCGAAAAAAGAGCTTCAACAAAAAATAGATAAACTGGAAGAAGAGGTTCGAATATTAAAAAATCATAAATAATAAAACTATGCTTTAATGTACTAACAGGTGCATTAGCTGAAGATCAGAGCTGTCTTTAAGGCAGCTCTTTCTTTATGCAACTGTCGGGGCAGGATAGGCTTAAGACCGATATTAATTTAGTGTAGATGTATAGTAATAATAATCAATAAATGTTAAAATTTTCTTAATTCAGTAAGTGATTGTATGAATTTTATTCTTTGAGGAGACAACAATTATGAAAAAAGTTTGTATGAAATTGATATTTGCTTTTAGCGTATCTATATTTTTATTCGGGTGTAGTATAGAAAAAGAAGATATGAAAGAAGATCCTGGGCTTGATAAATCCCAAAAGATAGAAGTATCGTCAGAAGAAAATCCAGAATTGGTTTTAAACGTTATAGATAATCAAGATGATGTAAATGAATTTGTTAATACACTAGAAGTTGATAAATGGAGTATTGTAGATATTCCTTCAAATTCAACTAAAGGGTATATTTATAAGATGTACCAAGAGGATACAGTCAAACTCGGAGAGCCTAATACAGATAAAAAGGAACTTATACAAATCGCTACAATTATTACATATAAAGATAGTCCTTATATCGAATTAAAAACCAAGAAACTAAATTTAAATTTTAAAGTTCCAAAAGATGTAGCAGAATACCTATCTAATAACAATAATTAAAACATTAACCATACAACAATTTCGTCAACAGGACGTTATTTCTTCTTATTGAATTAAACCAGCTGGTAGTTTGTGAAGAATAGTACTTAAACTAACAGGTGCGTTAGCTGAAGATCGGAGCTGTCTTTAGGGCAGCTTTTTCTTTATCCAACTATCGGGGCATTTTAATAGAAGAAGCTACTGTATAATATTAATATATTTAATAGTTTTCGAGGTTTGAAATGGTTAATGGTGGAGATGGATTATTTGCTCTTGTAGCTTTTTTCCCTATTATTTTTTGTATAGTTATTACTGGTTTTTCCATTTATTTTGTATTTAAGGTAATTAAATTCATGAATGAAAAAACAATATTAGACCGAGAAAGAAATGAGAAGCTTGATGAATTAATTAAGGTCAATCAAGGTAAAAAAGATTAAATAACTTTATTTCAACAAACGGGCGTTAGCGCCATAAGAAGGCCGCCAATTGGCGGCCTTCTTAATATATAGCTTTTACAATAATACTTTCAAATTTAATTAACAAACGGGGCAGGTTAGTTCAATAAGGAAACTTTTTCCTTTTTCGTTCGTATTAAAAGTAGCAGGAAATAAAGTTGTCCTTTGGAGTAGGTGTATAAATGAAAAAAATGTTAATGATCTCAACGATGGCTGCATTAGTATTAGCTGCGTGTGGTGAAGAAAAAGCACCATCTTGGAAAGGTACGTGGAAAAAGAAGGATGGAGAAAAGAGTGTTTGTCGAGACTCCTTTACCTTTAAAGGGAAAAACAATTTTGAAATTCAAAATTCAAGAGTCCAGGGCGGAGAACAATCTTCTGGAACATATAAGCATATAGAGAATAATGATTATGAATTTGATTATGGTGGTGGTTTTGACAATTTTACTATTATAGTCGATAAAAATACGATGAAAGTTCAATTATCAGGCAAAGATATCATTTGCGAATATAATAAAGTCGATAAAATTAGAAAAAAATACGAAAATCCATGGGAGTAATGATTGGAAAGCTTTCATAAGGTCAGTCAGATTTTTACCCTTTTCATGAAACCAGCGATGTATCCAATCTGTAATTTCCTATTTTATATATGGTTGGAGGTACAGCAGAACAAGAGATTTCTGCTACCAGTTAAATCTGCTATTCATATTTCAATTATCCCTTTTTCTGAACATTTAGTGCATAGAGAACAGCTAGAATTGTATTCACTAACACTACATACTTTTGTGAAGCCTCTTAAAGAACTAACAGGTGCTTTACTTCAATAACAGGGGTTGCTGCGGCAGCCTTTCTTGCGTAACAAAATAACAGCTACTGATGTTTCTGTTTCTTTTTTTAAATTTGCAAAATTATAAATAGGGATAGTCCAATCACTATCCCTAACATTACATATGATTACGATTAACGAGTTCTTCCGCCTAATTGTTGTTCAGCCATTTGCACTAAACGTTTTGTAATTTCTCCACCAACAGATCCGTTCGCACGAGATGTTGTATCAGCGCCAAGTGTAACACCGAATTCACTAGAGATTTCGTATTTCATTTGTTCTAGAGCTTGCTCTGCACCATTAACTACTAATTGATTACTGTTGTTATTTCTAGCCATGTTGTCAGCTCCTATGAATGTAATGTGTTGCTAGTCATAGGTTTTGATATTGTTAAGAGTTATATACATAGAATTTAAAATAAATCAAGGCAGTGATTAAGTGAAATTAAACTCATCTGTAGCTCTAGAAGGGAAGAGGTACAGGAAAACATTGAAGCAACCGGGTCGCAAGGTAAGGGTTTCAGAAGCTCCGAAAAGCAAATAATCTGATGTAGAGGTTTTCTCCTCCTATTTCACAGTTTGTGTCAATACAATAAGGCAGGTTGCTTAGGCTGCCTTTTTCTTATGGTACTAACGGGGCAGGATAGTTGAAGATAAGCTGGTACTATTATGTAATGTAAACTTCTGAATTTATGGAGGTGTATGATGAAAAATATAATAAATTTTATTTCTCTTTTTGTCTTTATGGTGTTGGTCGGTTGTATTGGGGAAGAAAAAGGAAAATTATCAAGAGTAGATGTTCAAAAAATTGATACAGAAGAAAATTACGAAGATGTCGTAATGATAACAGATAGCGAATCAATAGAGCTGCTAAGGCAGGCATTTGAACAAATCAAATGGGATGATAAAGTGGTTAAAATGGCTAGAAAACCCGACGTAGAAGCTAATTTGTTTTACACTTTTGGTGAAAATATACCTGAAAGACTTTATGAATATGAAATTTGGTTTAATGAAAGTGCAGGTACAGCAACAATTATTAGCAATAATGAAAACGAAAGTTATGGAGAGTTAGATAAAGATAATGCACAAGCCCTAAAAAATTTTTTTCTTAAGTAACGGGTGCTTTAGCTGAAGATCGGAGCTGCCTTTAAGGCGTTTTTTCTTTATGGAACTATCGGGGCAGGTTAGTTCCATAAGCGTAGTGTATTCGTACTGTGTAGTTCGATATTTACACAAACATACTTATTTTTGTTAAAATTAGGTAGTGTTAAATTATCATTAAGGGCACAAATTTTTATAATCTAATTCATTAAGGGGCAATTGTTGTGCAAAAAATACCAGGACTTATATCCGTTCTAATCCCGTCTGTTTTAACATTATTGATCATTAACTTTTTATTTGATATCGTATCCTTGAAAATTCAAGGAATGCCACTCGTATTTCCGTTTATACTGTGTCCAATAGGAGCTATATTTGGATTCGTAGGCTATAAAATGAATCGCGATAAACTTTCGTTAGCTGGAATAATTTTCAACATCATTTTATTTGTGTTCCCAATCTTATATAACATCGTCGCTATACTTACACAAGGTCCATAATCTTTAGTACAAAGGGGTTGGATTTTTCCAATAAGAGATATATCGCACAGTTTGTGTCAACTCTGTGATAAGTCTTATAGAACTAACGGGTGCGTTAGCTGAAGATCGGGGCTGTCTTTAAGGCAGCTTTTTCTATATGCAACTATCGGGGCATGTTAGTTGCATAAAGAAGTTTCCATTTTTTACACAAATGAAAAGGTGTCAAATGGTATGATTGAAACAGAAATTGTACAGAACTTAATTTTTAGGGGGAAATATATTCTTGAAAATGATTAGAATTATCTTAGCAATAATTGTTCTTGCTTTATCAGCCTATCAGCTAATTACTGAAAATTTTGAGTTGATGCCGTATTCTATGTTGTTCTTGGGGGCAATTATGTTAGTTACAGGATTATCCGAACTTCAAAAAGACAGAAAAGGCTTTTGGGGATATATGAGCATTGGTATCTCTTTATTTGTTTTCTTTGTTTCCATACAGGGTTTCTTAATGAACTAACAGGTGCGTTAGCTGAAGATCGGAGCTATCTTTAAGGTAGCTTTTTCTTATGGAACTAACGGGGCAGTTTAGTTTAGGAATAAAAGATATAATTTGTAATATTGATTTAATTGAAAGGAGGTTGCTTCATATGCCAATATGTCCACTGTGGCTATAAATGGGGTTGGATAGAGGCTTTTTTAAAAATGTTTACCTTTAAAAAAAAGTTAAGATGTCCATCCTGTGATTCATCCCAATACATTTCCAAGAAATCAAGAAAGCTATTAAGCCTATTTATATCTTTATTGTTTGTACCATTAGTATCATTTGGTGTACCTAAAAAGTTATGTCTTAGCTTTTGAAATAGTTGCATATGCTTTGGTTATTATTTTGATGCCATTTAATTTTCATGAACAGCAATTCTCCAATTACTTAGGAAACTTTATAAATAATAACACCACTAATCCTGAGATATGTTAATAACAGCAATAATGCAACAATGCATATCGTTCCGATTGAAGCTAAAACATTAAGGATTTTATTTGCTTTTGTACTAAACAGCTTACAAAATACAATATAAACTCCAACTCCAATAATTCCACCTAATGTATTTCCCATAAAGTCAGTTATATCGCTAGCTCCTATAGCAAAGATGAATTGCAATACTTCAAATAACAAACTAACTCCTGCTATTACTGCAATCTTTTTCAAGAAAGACCAATTTGGTTTTAGCATACTGATATAAATTCCAAATGGGATAAATGCAAGTACATTATAGATTATTTCATTAAAATCTATTTGATTATTAACATTAGCTGAACCAGCAAAAGGGATTAAGTTGATTTCCCTAAAATCCGGCAAGCCTTGAAATGAAAATTGCATTTTAAAGACTATAATCCATGTTAATGCAAATAAATATACGGCCAACAAGCCAGCAGTTATTTTTTTTTGATTTTTCATATAAATCCTCAATTCCTAATTCTTTTTCAAATTTATAATTTAAGCTTTATCCTACTTTACACTATTGCTATCATCTTCGAAAATTTTTCAGCTATTTCTTCTGATAATTTTATTACACTATTAAGTAACTGGTATCAGGTTGTTAATTCTTTGTGTGTAAATAAATTTATGATATCCGATTTTATACCAGCTTGTTGAACAGCGTATTCACTGTTAATCAAAAGCAGATTCCCTTGATAGATCTGCTCTTCTGTAATCTCAATCTTATGGGGGTTTTCAGTAGCTGTATTATCATTTTGTTCATATATTTAATCCTCTACTTTATCTTGGGATATCGGTAATATATTAAAAATAAAAACTAGAAATAATGCAAAAACCAATAAATATCCCCACTTTTTCATTTTTAGTCTCCTCCTTGATGTAACTTGTTTATAGGATAGGAAAAACTTTTAAAATAAAAAGTGGGGTAAATATTAAATTTTTCTTAAATTTTTACTTGGATTTTAATCCGCCATTGGTAATTGTGTCTTTAAAATAAAATTGCGATGTTTGTAAGAAAGATGCGAAGTTTTGAATAAAGTTGTGATACTTTATCTTTTCAATCAAAGATTTCTAAATGAGCTTTGATTGAACTTTTTTAGAAAACGGAGAGTCCATTCAAAATGGTTTCCTTTTATTAGCCATAGCTTGTGGGTTTACAGAAAATTTTAAATCAAACCTTATTCAAAACCAACACTAATAATTGATGGATTTTGACATACCGCCAGTGAAATATGTAATCACGTCGATAAAGTTGTTCCGATAAGAATCGCTTTTCTTAATGAACTAACGGGTGCTTTAGCTGAAGATCGGAGCTGTCTTTAAGCAGCTTTTTCTTATGCAACTAACGGGGCAGATTAGTGAAAGAATAAATTTTAAACAGGACTATTGATTAAGTACGTAGTATTTAAAAAGTGAATGTAAAAAGAGGGGGGGAATCTTTTTGGAATTTTATAGATTTGACAAAGAAGTAGGAAAAAACGTTTCTCATTTTAATTCAAATTTCATTATGTCTCGAATTGTAAAAACAGAAAAACCTACACAAATTGGTTGTATGCATTTAGAAGCTAACGGAATTGTAGGTTTCCATCAAGCTGTTATCCCACAATTGCTCATTGTTGTAGATGGGGAAGGATGGGTTCGTGGTGATGATGAATTAAAAGTAAATATAAAAGCTAACGATGTGGTCTTTTGGGAAAAGGGTGAAGGACACGAAACAGCAACTGCCACTGGACTAACTGCAATTGTAATTGAATCTGAAGAATTAACCCCTTCTAATTTTATGCCAATTAAAGAACATAAATAAAAAAATCTTGTTGAACTAACGTATGCTTTACTTCAATGCTAAGAGCTGATCAGCAGCTCTTTTACTTATGGCACTAACGGGGCAGGTTAGTTCAATTGCATGTTATGATGGAAAAAAATAGATTTTCAGGAGGATTAAAAATGTTACATGCTATCTGAAATATGTTATTGACCCTTATAAAGTAAAGGAATTCGAGGAATACGGTAAGATATGGATCCGATTAGTTAATAAATTGGGCGGTACACATCAAGGTTATTTTCTTCCACATGAGGGCGCTAATAACATTGCTTATGCCTTATTCACTTTCCCAAGTTTAGCAGCATATGAAGAGTACCGAGTAAAAATGGCATTAGATGCAGAGTGTCAGGAAGCTTATAAATTAGCAGAAGAAACTAAATGTATTTTAAGTTATGAGAGAAGATTTATGCGCCCTGTATTCGAGTGAGTGAACAGATAAAAACTTATACATATCTTGTTAAGCTAACGGGTGCGCTAGTTTAAGATCGGAGCTGTCTTTAAGGGAGCTTTTTCTTTATGCAACTAACGGGGCAGGTTAGTGAAGTATTAAGACTTAAACTTACTTTTGTAATGGAGGAATATCATAATGGACAAATTAAAAGGGAAAATTGCAATTATTACGGGAGTAAGCCGTCTGAAAGGGATTGGAGCTGCTATTTGTAAGGAGTTAGCTGAAACGGGTTACCATATATTTTTTACTTATTGGACAGATTATGATAAAAAAATGCCTTGGAGTATTGAATTAGATGAGCCCATGAAATTAAAAGAAGAATTAATAAAAAAAGGTGTTAAGGTATCATGTATGGAGTTAGATTTAACTTCATATGATGCACCTGAACAACTTATAAATAAAGTTTCTGAACAACTTGGTTATCCTGATATCTTGATTAATAACGCAGCATACTCAACTAACAACGATTTTTCTAATTTAACTGCCGAAGAATTAGATAAACATTACAAGGTAAATGTTCGTGCAACGACACTATTAAGTAGTAAATTTGCTCAAAGGTTTGATAAGAAATCAGGTGGAAGAATAGTCAATATTACTTCAGGTCAGTTTCGAGGACCAATGCCTGGCGAATTAGCATATGCAACAACAAAAGGAGCAGTTGATGCTCTAACTATTACATTGTCGGCTGAATTAGCCCCTTTAGGAATAACGGTTAATGCATTAAATCCAGGTCCAACTGATACAGGGTGGATGACAGAGGAAATAAAAAATGAATTAAAACCGATGTTTCCTTTCGGTAGGATAGGAAAACCAAGAGATGTTGCAAAAACTATTAAATTTCTAGTGAGCGATGAAGCAGATTGGATTACAGGTCAGATTATTCATTCAGAAGGTGGATTTAAAAGGTAAATTAAACTAAAAAAGTCTTTGGTTCTAGAACCTTTTTGTTGTATTAAATTCCAAGGATAGATATCAATTTGTGAAGGATTGTACTTATACTAACAGGTGCTTTACTTCATTATCAGGAGCTGATCAGCAGCTCCTTTTATTATGCAACTATTGGGCAGGGTAGTTGTATAAAGAAAATTGAAATTTTGTGGTAAAATTAGATAATTATGTAGATTAGGGAGGATATTGAATAAATGAGTAATTGGTTATACATGCTTTATGCTGTAATTTTAGGAATAGTATCTACGTTTACTGGGGAAATAGTAACCTTTGTTATGTTGGGGGTTATTCTAATTGCATTGAATAATATAAATTCAACTCTTAAAAAGATTTATCTTCAAAATAATGAGAGAAGTAATAACGAAGATAAATAGATGTGAAAATAATTTGATTTAAAACTAACCGGTGCTTTATTTCAATAACAGGAGCTGATTAGAAGCTCTTTTTCTTATGGAACTAACGGGGCAGGTTTAACGGGTACTTAACTGAAATAAATTAGCGGGAGATTAAAAATGGATATAATCGTTGGAATTGCCATTGTACTTATTTTGTTTTTTTCTTCAAGCATAATTGAAAAAAGGTTGAAATCTATTGAGAAACAAAACAATCGTGTAATAGAAATCTTAGAAGAAATAAGAGATAAAAAATAATATGTTATTAAGTAACGAGGTAAGTCAGTTGAAAAAGGGAGTTTGTTAGCAAAAAAATCATCAATGCTTGAAGGTAGTTCAGAATTTAACGAATTAAGTGACAGACTAGAAGAAAAGAAAAAAGGCTTAATGAACTAACGGGTGCTTTACTTCAATAAGGGAGGTTGCTGAGGCAGCTTTTTTCTTATAGCACTAAAGGGGTAGGTGGAATAGGTTAAATGATATTTACGGAGGAAGATATAACTTCAAATAAAAACATTCTAAATTTCCCTTTAAATGGATATACACTATAAAAAAAGGAGGGCAATTCAGATTGGAATTCAAATTTGGGAACGGTGCTATTGTGCTACCCCCTTTACACATTACGATTATCGCAATAATTATTATTTTCTTTTTAGTAAGGTGGAGCAAGAAATTAGAAACACGACGATTTACGATTTTCTTTTACTTTCTGATAAGCACTTACATTGCTCCTGTTTTTTCCCGCAGTACAAAAGAAGGTGTCTTTCAGCTATGGATTCCTTTGGGTTTTATATTAGTTTTCTTTTACTTGTTTCGCAGTAAAAGTAACCATCCATCAAAAATGAAAGCGAGTATTTTAGGACTTTGCATAGCGTTATATCAGTTAATTCTTCAATATGTTAGGTAGTTTTTGGTATTAGAGCAATTGCTTATTTCAGTGTGTCAAACTATCAAAAAAAAGACCTTAAATAGTAGAGGTCATTTCATATTTTGTCTTATATTTTCTGGAATCATAACTACTTCTGTTTTTAAATCAACAGGTCTGAATGTTTCATCAATACATTCTTTCCAATACTCTAAATGCTTCTTATCTATCCAGTGGTCTGATTCCTGCACTTCTTGTCCGCCTTGACCCTGGACAGAGTACCAATATAAAAACTCATCACCATTTAGATATTCTCTAAATATAGTTTCAACATACATTTTTTCGGCTTCAAGGGTTATTAGCACATCATTCATATTTTCGTTTAGAAACTTTAACCATTCATCTACCCGTTCGGATTTACCTTCTTTAACTCTAAATCTTGTTAGTTCTACATTCATATTTCTCCCCCATTTAATTAGTTATCTTGCTTACATTACATATTTTAGCAGGTTTTAACCTAACAGGTGCAATAAGGGAGTTACTTTGGCACATCTTTTTCTTATGGAACTAAAGGGGCAGGCTAGTGAAAGAAGTAATTTCCATTTTTCATACAAATGAAAAGGTGTTAAATGGTATGATTGTAAAAGAAATAATGCAGAACTTAGTGAGTTAATGCCGTATTATATGTTTTTCCTTGGGGCATATTTGTTGGTGACAGGATTAGCCGAACTTCAAAAAGACAGAAAAGGATTTTGGGGGTATATGAATATTGTTGTCTCTTTATTTCTTTTCTTTTTTTACATACCGTATTTCTTATAGAACTAACAGGTGCTTTAGCTGAAGATCGGAGCTGTCTTTAAAGGCAGCTTTTTCTTTATGCAACTAACGGTGCAGGTGGGTTTCATAAGAGATATAATAAAACTTCAATGATTAAATGTAATAAAAGAGTTCAACAAGCTAAGGTTATTTCGGTAGCCTGTTCCTTATTTGACTAACAAGGCAGGTTATATTAGGCGGGTTTTGTAATGGGATTGTTTTTTGAAAAAGAGAAAGTACTAAGCCATTTATCCTGATTAGATATTTAATGATAATAGCAACGGGCTTAATTTTAATATTAAGTTTAATTAACGATATTAATTTTAGTTTCATAAAATATATAATTCTTTTATCAGGAATTGGTTCAATAATTGATGGATTTGAATGTTTTTTTAAAAAAGAGGCTAAGAAGCAGATGTTATTAGATTTTGGTATTGCGGTTATATGGTTCGCAGTATTCTTGGTATTACATTTATATGGTGGTTCGTAACATTTTTTATAGAACTTACGGCTGCTTTAGCTGAAGATCGGAGCTGTCTTAAAGGCAGCTCTTTCTTTATGCAACTAACGGTGCAGGTTAGTTTGTTTAATAAGCGTAGTCTGTTCGTACTGTGTAAAAACAAATATAAACATTTTGTGGAAATAATTACATTAATTAGTTAAAATGTTTACGAGGTGATTTTGTTTTGGGATACACAGGTTTGTTCGTAATGCTGGCAATTATCTTTTTAATAGTAATTTCCAATAGGCATTTATTTTGGTGGATAAAAGTCACAATAGCAGCCTATTATTCTGTAATTTCTTATATCTTTATCACTACTAAAAACAAAATTGATAGACAATATGAGAATATTCTTCCTGTACCAGATGCATATTGGGATAAGAATTCAGGATGGGTTAATACAATGGTTGGTTATTATTTCTGGCCTTTGGCAATAATTCTCCTTTTTATTTACTACAAATGGTATAGAAGTGTACAAAGCAGGACAGCAAAAGGATGGATTGTTGTAAGTTTCATTCCAGCAACTGCTATTTTTTTTATTATTACTTTTTTCTTTGGATTTGGATACGGGTACAGACCATAAGGTTTGTACCTTTATTTTTATTGCATAGTTTGTGTCAACTCTATACTAAGCCTTTTTCTTATGGAACTAAAGGGGCAGGATAGTTGTAAAGTGCTGTTTGATCTTTAATTGGGCCATATTCTGGAGTAACTGATTGTGCAAATGATCAAAATTTGAAATAAATGTTATTGAGTATGCTCTTATTAATTAATAAGGAATGTTGATGGTGGATAATAAAGGAAATATGGAGGCTGCTAGTAACTCCATAGTTTTTTCCACTAATGGGTTCCTTTCCGAAATATCCTTGCTGCGTGTATGTTCCAGGGCAACGAGCATTCCGCACACTATTAGTAAAAATTTTAAAAGAATTTATGGATTTGAATTTGTTGCCATACAATTTTATAATTGTATGATTAATGTTGGTATGAAAAAGGGTGAGGAATGTGCCGATTAATTCGTTTGAGGATTATCCAATGACATGGAAGCCGACAATAAATCGAGAAGACAGACCGATTTATCAGGCATTAGCTAAGCAGTTGGAATATGACATTATAGAGGGGCGCTTAGTGCCTGGCACGAAACTTCCACCACAAAGGGAGTTGGCGGATTACTTAGAGGTGAATCTAAGTACGATTTCGAAAGCTTTTAAAGTATCTGAGTTAAAAGGACTGGTCAGTGCGACCATAGGTAGTGGCACTTATGTTTCGTATGATGCGATTTCGAACGCTTATTTGCTTGCAGAAGAAAAGCCAAAGCATTTAATTGAAATGGGAGCAATTTTACCAGATCGTGTGTCGTATGGACCTTTATTTGACTTATTGCAATCGATGTTACAAGAATCAGATTGTGCGAGATGGTTTGGATACAGTCGGCCAGGCGATGCGATTTGGCAAAAAGATGCAGGCGTAAAATTATTGGAATTTGCCGGTTTTGAAACGACTAGAGAACATATCTTACTTGCTACTGGCGGACAAAACGCCATCACGGCAACACTTGCAAGCCTTTGTCAGCATGGAGATCGAATTGGTGTAGATCACCATACATATCCAGGCTTAAAGACAGCAGCCGCGATGCTGGGGATTCAGCTTGTACCGATTCGTTCAGAATCTGATGAAATGAGTCCGGAAGCACTTCTTTATGCATGTAAAAATGAAAATATTAAAGGATTATATATTATCCCAGATTATCAGAATCCGATGACATATACGATGAGCGTTGAAACTCGTAAGGCTATTGCTGAGATAGCTGTAAAGTATAATTTATTTATTATTGAAGATGGAGCGTATCATTTAATCCAAGAAAAAGTGTTGCCGGCTGTAGCGACATATGCTCCTGAGCATACGATTTATATAGCGAGTTTATCGAAATCGATGGCACCTGGACTCCGTCTTGCTTATGTGGCAGTTCCTTTAAAATACCTGGATTCTACTCGAAAAGCTCTTTATAATTTAAATATTTCCGTATCGCCACTACTTGCAGAGTTAGCATCACGAGTAATTGTATCGAATCAGTTTGAAAACATTGTTGCATTTCATAAAGAGGAAACAAAAGCTCGCAATCAGTTGGTTAATCAATATTTAGGTAAAGAGAACTGTTTAGGTGAAGAAACAGGGATTTTTCATTGGTTACATCTGCCGCATAAGTATACAGGTGACCAATTTGAACAACTAGCTGCAGCACAAGGTGTACAGGTATATAGTGGAGGGCGATTTGCGGTAGGTAATGTCGCACCGGCAAATGCCGTACGTGTGGGGATTTGTGCTCCAGAAACGAGAGAGGAACTTGAAAAAGCTCTTATAATACTAAGAAAAATAATTGAATTGTAAAATAAATATTGTTTGCCATACAATAATTATATTGTATGGCTTTTTTTTTACGTGTTATGATAATTCAAACTTAGTTGGGGGATGAAAGGAAATAATAATTTTGGTGTCATAGGCTTATCCCTTTATATAAAAATCTGAATATTCCAATAAAATAAGAAGTGGTAGGTAAAAAAATTGAAATGTTAAAGGAAGGAATGTTTACAATTGGAAAATAAATTTGCTGAGAGGGCCCGTCTAGTTAATTCTTCTGAGACCCGTGAAATATTAAAAGTAACAGAAAGGCCAGAAATCATTTCTTTTGCGGGAGGACTTCCAGCTCCGGAGCTGTTTCCTGTTGAAGCCCTCAAAGTTGCTTGCAATGTTGTATTGAATGAAGAGGGCGCGGCTTCTCTTCAATATAGTACTACTGAAGGCTATGGTCCGTTGAGAGAAGCTATATGTCAAAGGATGAAAGCCATTGGGATTAACTCTGCAATTAACAATGTTCTTATCACTTCAGGGTCCCAGCAAGCAATAGATCTTACTGGAAGATTATTCATCAACGAAGGAGATACCATTATTTGTGAAAGCCCAACCTATCTTGCAGCAATTAATGCATTTAAATCATACAATGCAAACTTTGTGGAGGTAGCTATGGACAATGATGGGATGATAATGGAAGAGCTAGAGAGGAAACTGCAAGAGCATCCTGGCGCAAAATTCATTTATACTATTCCCGATTTCCAGAACCCTACAGGTCGTACATTAAAACTTCAAAGACGTAAAAGAATGATCGAACTTGCTAATCAATACGATGTACTGATTGTAGAAGATAATCCTTATCGAGCTATTAGGTTTGCTGGAGAGGGAATCCCTCCAGTGAAACATTTTGATACAGAGAACAGAGTAATTTATATGAGCACGTTCTCTAAAATTTTCACTCCAGGCATGCGAATTGGATGGATTTGTGCAGATCAATCGTTTATTGATAAGTACGTGGCTTTCAAGCAAACAGCTGATTTACATACCGACAGCTTTGCTCAAAGGATAACAACTAAGTATATGGAACTTTACGATATGGAAGAGCATATTAAAGAAATCAAAGCAGTATATAAAGCAAGATGTACAAAAATGTTAAAATGCATAAAAGAATTCTTTCCGGAAAATTTGTCTTACAGTAAGCCAGAAGGTGGGTTGTTTATTTGGATCGAGCTCCCAGAGGGGGTTGATTCCAAACATATATTTACAGAGTGCTTGAAAAATAATGTTGCTTGTGTTCCTGGTGTTCCATTCTTTCCAAATGGCACACAGAAGAACACTTTACGTTTAAATTACTCGAATATGCCTGAAGACCAAATCATTGAAGGCATGAAGCGTATGGGGGATGTATTACATCGTGAATTAAATAAAGAGACAATATGTTTGTAACTAAAGGAAACAAAAAATAATTAAATCAAACACCAAAACCATTTATAAATATATTTACCGTCTAAATGTTTA
This sequence comes from Peribacillus phoenicis, assembly GCF_047238085.1. Classification (NCBI taxonomy): domain Bacteria; kingdom Bacillati; phylum Bacillota; class Bacilli; order Caryophanales; family Bacillaceae; genus Peribacillus; species Peribacillus phoenicis. The sequence continues at coordinate 508,938 of NZ_JBDFMF010000001.1, forward strand.
ATGAAAGCACTATTCTAAAAAATATCCAATTCAAAAAGTAAGATTTTAATTGTATTATTAATAAATCTTATATTTGAATAATCAGGAGGCTTATTATGCCAATATCATTTATAAATCCATATATTACAAAGCCCGTTTCGACATCACCACCACCACCGTTTACTCCTGTATATACGCTTATATATAAAACAGATTAAGAATCTGCGAAATATATAAGCTCTTTCGCAGATTCGAAGGAGTAGGCATGAAATCTAAAATTCAGTTTATATTATCAATGATTATTTTCGGTACAATGGGTTTAGTTGTGAAATACATTGATTTATCTTCGAGTGAAACAGCTTTTCTAAGCAGTTCAATTGGGTGTCTCTTTTTAGTGTTTGTATTTTTCATTATGAAGAAATCCATTCCATGGAAATTAGTGAAAGTTAATGCTTCTACCCTTTTTCCTTCTGCGATTGCATTGGGAGGGAATTGGATTTTTCTTTATCAATCCTACGATCATACAACACTTGCTAATGCAACACTTGGGTATTATTTTGCGCCAGTGTTTGTCATGGTTCTCTCGCCATTTGTACTTAAGGAACTTTTACCAATTAAAAAAATTGTTTGTATTGGTGTAGCGATATTAGGTATGTTATTGATTATTGGAAACGGCATTAGCGCCTCTGGTAAAGATGATCTACTTGGAATCCTTTTCGGGTTAGTTGCGGCTGCATTTTATGCAGCTTTAATGTTATTAAACAAATTCATTCAAAACATGGGCATGTTAGAGATTACAATCATTCAACTTGGAACAACTGCTTTACTTCTCTTTCCCTATGTATTATTCACTGAGGGATTCGGTACCTTGGAAGTTTCAAGATCTTCCGTTCCTTTTATAATACTCTTAGGCGTTGTTAACACTGGTATTGGCTTTTGGTTATTTTTTTCCGGTATGCTAAAGTTAAAGGGACAAAGCATCGCTATGCTAAGCTATGTAGATCCTTTTGTAGCTATACTGATTTCTGCTGTAATCTTACAGGAAAAAATGACAATTGTTCAAATCATAGGTGGCACACTCCTTTTAGGTTCAACTTTTATTAGTGAAAATAATACAATTAATTTTCGAAAACGACACACGAAGATTTTAACAAAATAAAGAAACGGGGCAGTGAGGGGAAATCCCTCACTGCTTTTTACTATATTCCAAGTGAAAAGTCTAAGTTTTGTTACACCCTACTGCCACTAAATTACTTCTTTATTTAACTGACGCAGAGTTTGTGTCACTCTACAATAAGTCTTAATGAACTAACGGGTGAGTTGGCTGAAGATCGGAGCTGTCTTTAAGGCAGCTTTTTCTTATGGAACTAAAGGGGCAGGTTTGTTCAAGAAGGTATTAGGAAATCTTTTGACGAAAATATAAAGAGCTTAGTAAGAAGCGCTTAAAATACCATATAAGAAAAACAGGAAAAAACTAACTGCTAAAAAATTTAGGGGGGAAAATATTGAAACAAACATTACTGATAATCGATGCTCAACAGGAATTAATAGAAGGTAATAAAGAAAAACAAGGAGTCTTTGAGAAAGAAAAAATCGTTAATAACATTAATACTGTAATTGAAAAAGCGATAAATGAAAGTATCCCCGTTGTTTTTATAAGAGATTTAGATGTTTCAAATGGAGAAGGACCTGGATTCCAGATACACAGGGATATTAAAATACCATCAACTGCTATCATATTTGATAAAGCTGCCACAAATTCATTTTATGGAACTCCATTACATGAACATTTAAGTGAAAAAAATGTAGATCATATTGTAATAATGGGATGTAAGACGGAACATTGTATTGATTCAGCTGTTAGAACAGCAACAATCAATCATTTTGATGTAACATTAGTTGGTGATGGACATTCTACTTCTGACTCAAAAAACTTATCTGCAAAACAAATAATTCTTCATCACAATGACACCCTTCACGGTCACTATAATGTAGACAATTTTTCACTTGTTAGAAATTCTAATGAAGAATTGTTTAAACCTATTCACAATAATTACCGATAATAATCATCTTCAATTAACGAGTGAGTTAGCTGAAGATCAGAGCTGTCTTTAAGGCAGCTTTTTTCTTATGGAACTATCGGGGCAGGTTAGTTTAATTAACTGACATTATAATAGGGATGAAATAGAATATAAAACGAAACTTTCTTTATGTATATTCCGTAAGTATTGTAAAAAGGAGGAAGAAAGATGAAAAGAAATGTTGGGATTTTTATCGTTGTACTCATTTCAATAGGAATGGCTGATTTAATACAGGGAATTATTTTAACATCAATATATACACCAGATTCTTACTCAACGAATGGTCAAGAAATGGAACCCTTCCTACAATACATTATCTCAGCTATAACCGTAACCTTAGCTCTTTGGAGTGTTCACAAGGTAAAGCTTTTATTAAAAGGCTCTAAATCACCAAGGTTTTAATAATAGAGAACATATTGAAAAGACAGGACTTAATGAACTAAAGGGTGCGTTAGCTGAAGATCGGCGCTGTCTTTAAGGTAGCTTTTTCTTATGGCCCTCTCGGGGCAGGTTAGTTCCATAAGGAAATGGATTATTTTACACTAATGAATAATTACTCTTTATTGTTATTATTTTCTTAAAGGTTCAAATTATTTTAATTTGATATCGTTAATTCACCATTAAGGAATGTGATTTACTGTGAGAGCAATAAATAAAATTAACTTAGTTACAAAGTTATTAATTTTTTTAATTTTTGTCTCTTTTAATACATATATTTGTTTTTATGCAAAAGACAAAACAGAAGGTATAGTTACTGCGTGTATAGGTACCTTTCTAGTGATTTTGGTTGCAACTATGGGATTTCTTCTAGATAGAAGCAACCATATGTATGAAAGATAAAGAGGATGAAAAAGGAAAGGCAAAAAAGAGGGTTTTTCAAAGGGATAATGATTGAAATTCGTGATTCAATCTTATATGAATTCGTTTTTAACCTCTTAACTCTTATTCCAAGAATGATAGTTCGTTTAGTAAAAAGTTTATTTTAACTAATTGTGTCGGAAGTAATTCTTAATGAACTAACGGGTGCGTTAGCTGATGATCAGAGCTGTCTTTAAGGTAGCTTTTTCTTATGGAACTAAGGGACAGTTTAGTTGGACAAGGTTCTTAAAAAACCTTAATAGGAGTTATATCAAATACCTCAGTTTTTATTCTTTTAAAGGTTTTATTAAAGTTGAATTGAATTATTAATATGGATAAATAAAACAAAGTTGAGGTGTTATCTTGCAGATACTTTTAATTCGACATGGTGAGTCAGAAGACGATTTTCTAGAAGAAAATTACGAAGGAACTACAGATTTACCACTAACTATTAAGGGAGTTGAACAAGTAGAAAAAATGTGCCGGCGTGTATCAGAAGAGTTTCCACCAGAATTCATATGGTCAAGTACCTTGCTTCGTGCTAGTAAAACTGCTGAAACTTTATCAAATACTATCCAATGCCCAGTAACATTCTTAGATGATTTACGAGAGATGCAAGATATGGAGAGTAAATTTGATTTTAGATTACGAGCACAAAATGTTCTTTCCTATATTAGAGAGAACAGTACAAATTATAAACGAATTGCTATAATATCCCATGGGGGGGTGATTACTAAAATGATTGAAAGCTTTCTTCAATTACCACCCGAAATTAATGATGTGTGGTTCAATTCTAATAATACAGGTATACATCTTCTTGAGTATACCGATCATCCATACAAACTTATAAGATTTTTAAATAGTACTACGCATTTGAATTAACTTATGTTCATGCTAAAAAATTTTAACTCCTTTAAAATCAGAAGCTGAGCGTTAGCTAATCGGAGCTGTCTTTAAGGCAGCTTTTTCTTATGGCACTAACGGGGCAGGATAGTTCCATAAGAAAAATTGGAAATATATGTGGTGATATAGGAAGAAATATATTAAGTACATAAACCAAACGGTATACATATAAAAGCTGTTTTTATAATGAAGAGACTCAATTAGGGTAAGCAGTAAATATCATTTAACAGAGAGCTTATAGTTATTCCATTTAATTTTCTTTCGTTAATCGACTCATTCGGAATGAAGCAATGATGAGAACGATAATAAGAACAATTCCCATATAGCCAAAGACTGGATAGAGAGAGGAAACAAGTTTAGTAAAGCCAAAGAAGCTTGCTATAAACCCTATTAACAGTGATGAAATAACGATTACTTTAAATTTTGTGGTCTGGGGATCTGAAAAGCGTGTTCCTAATGAGTAGAACATGCTGACTGCCGTATTGAAAATCATAGCGAAAAGAACGAGAGAGTACAGAATACCTAAGAGAGGTGAAAAACTGTTGGCGATTCCCAACATTGGCATATCTATATCCGCTACAGTATTAATATTTGAGAAAATAGTAAGGTGACTAATTATAACAAGTAGACCTAAAGCAATCCCTCCTGTAAGTCCTCCAATGGATGATATCCTTTCATCAGGTTCATTTCCACCCATAACAAGTGTCATTGAAGCCCCCATTGCAATGGTTATTGAAATATAGTTTATTGCAGATATAAGCCAATGTCCCGCAGCTGAATTTTGTTCCAGCGCATGTGGTTCAAGTGACGTAAACGATGAATTCATTGTAAACATACTATAAATAAATAGAAAAAGTACGACAAGAATCAGAAATGGTGTGACGGATGCAATTACCTTAATCACACGGTCAACTTTCAGCATAACTGTTATCATAACAAGAACGGTCATAAGAATTGTGCCGATAACGGAAGGTAATCCGAATTGCTGATCAAAGATCGAGCCTGACCCCGCAATCATGACAATTCCTACACCAAATAAGATGGCGTTCAGAACATAATCAATGATCCAGCCGAGAAAGCGACCACTAATCTTATAAATTACTTCCTGATGCGAATCTGTTTGTGTACGACTGCCAAGCTTCATCAGAATCATTCCAAGGTATGCAAAGATAGCGACTGAAATGATAGCTCCAATTGTTCCCAAGTGCCCGAAGCTTACAAAATACAGCATGGTTTCTTGTCCTGAGGCGAACCCGGCTCCGATAAGAATTCCGATAAAAGCGCTAGCAATCTTAAGGATTCTCTTCATGTTGTCCTCCGTTTTTCTTACGTTTATATTTTTTTCTTAACTAGTTGATAGGATTATTATTTGATAGCATCTTTTGATACATAATTTGCTAAGGAGGCTCCATGGTGGTATTTCTTGAAAGAATTAATTTAGATACCGTCCTCTCATGGTACTGAAGTTCCCCAGTACTCTCGGGGGAATAGTCGATTTCCTGTACGCTACTTCCATCTCTTCATTCAGCTCTTTCGAACGTTTCGCTGCATGATGAATCGCCTGTGAAATGGCTCTGCCGCCATTATTTTTCCGTAAAGCATCAAGTCCGGATGCTGTCGTTCCATTTGGTGAAGTCACTTTCTCTCTGAGACTTGCCGGTGCCTCGTCGTTCACCATAATCATCTTGGCTGCGCCTAAAATCGTTTGGGCGACAATCTCACGGACCATCGCTTCATCCATACCCTTTTTAACGCCAGCGTGTTCCATATGCTCCATTAAATAATAGAAGTAAGCAGGTCCGCTCCCTGCAATTCCTGTAAAAATATCCATTTGCTCTTCTTCAATTAAGAACACTTTTCCCATACAGCCAAACAGTTCTTTCACTGCTATCACATTGTCCATCGCTGTATGTTTTCCCGGACATAATGCAGTTGCCGACTCCCGGATCATGCTCGACGTATTCGGCATCAACCGCACAACCTGATGTCCAAGCTGTAGATGATTTTCCATGAATTCAGTGGAAATGCCCGCTAATACAGAAATCACAACTTGATCCACTCTTATTTTATCTTTGAGTGCATCGAGAGCATCTGCTGCTCCCTGGGGCTTCATTGCCAAAATAAAGAAATCAATGTCTTCATATGGCAATGCATCCTGATGGACCGCATGAACTCCATACACGTGATTCATTTCCTCGAGTCGTAATTGATTGCTGCGATTTGTCACATAAATTCTCTCTGCTGGTATGCTCCCAATCTGCACAATTCCTGAAATCATCGACTCTGCCATCGAACCGGCTCCTAAAAATGCAACAGTTTTATCTCTCAACATTATGCCCCCCTAAAAGTTCATTGTTCGTAATTCTGTTCGTATTTTTCAACCTTTTTATCGTAACATGCTGAGATTTAGATTCAAGGGAAGAGAGGACATTCACAAGGAAAAGGCCGAGATAGTGAAGGGAAGCGTTATCATTTGGTGCTAACATGCCAGTCAGGTCATTTAATTAGGGATAATCGGCTGTAATCGGGGTATTTGCGATATTTTAGGAAGAAAAACGAAATTAAACAATTCATGTCGTTACAGGTTTTGTCCGCATTTTTTGTCTGTAAAATGCCCTTTTAATAATCGCTCTCCCATTTTATCTAAGACTTGACCTTAATTTATTGAGGGGAGAAGCACAATTTTTGTCTTTTTATGAATAGTTACCTGACAATCTTTTAGCAGGCTTCTTTAAGGGGTTTAGCAAGAATATTAAAAATGGCATCCTTTCCGAAGCAATGTATTATGAGATAGATTTATAAAGACCCTGCAAACAAGTGAGGAAGGGCAACCGACGACTACTTTATTGGCTCAACTAACTTATAGCCCTTTATATATCATCACTGTAATAGTGGCTCTTGGAGTGCTTATTTTCTTAAGAAGTGAAAAAGGTTGCTTAATGTTTTTGATTAGAATTTGGGCTGTGGGTCATATAATTATTTACTTACTAGCTATTTACTTTAATTTAACAACCCTAATTAATGCACAGTTTGTGTCAACTCTGCATAAGTCTTAATGAACTAACGGGTGCGTTAGCACCATAGAAAGGCTGTCAATTAGCGGCCTTTTGAAAGTAAATCAAAGTCATTGTTTTTATTAAATCCTTGAAAATGTAAGCGCTTTCTATTATAATGATAATGGGTTGGATGGCATGTGTGGCTGTCATAGTATCTGGCGTAGGCGGGGCCGATACTAGGAAGAGGGCTTAGGAAATGTCCTTTTTTATTTGTTAAAACTAGTTTTTTATGCGGTCAGAAGTCAAAATATTAATGCCCATCGGTGAATAATAACATACATAAACAATAAAAACGAAAGACATTAAACCCCTTGTGGCCTAAGGGGTTTTTAGCATGCTGCTTAATTACATCTTCCATAATTAGATAAATAAATATGAATTACAAAAAGCTCTAGTGGTTAATCTAGGGGTTTTATTGGTCATCTAGCAAACCCACATCAAGGTTGTACAAAATCCTGTTAAACGATAAAACATGACTAAGAACCAACCCCTTGATACACATGGGTTTGGCTTTTGTTGCTACTTCCTAAAATTTACTTTATGTAAAATAGATTTGTATAACGTATTCATTCGATCCTTTGAGGTCTTCTTCAATGGGAGAGTTTATTTTCTTAATTTAATGGACAAATTATTATAAGTTGAAATTGTGCAATGGTACGTTACGTTAATTCAGAATTTGGTGTAAGTTTGTCAAAAAACATATAGAAGTTGGAGAGAAATGAATAGTAAAATAGAGAACTTTACAAAACGACTATCTGCTGCTCAAATAATTGTTTTTTATTACCTGGTGGCTGTAGTGGTTTCAACCATTTTATTGCTGCTTCCTATTACTCAAACGCAGAATGCAGAGCTCTCATTTATTGATGGAGTATTCATTTCTATTAGTGCGGTAACTGTAACAGGCTTATCTACGGTAGATGTAAGCCAGCTGCTTAGTGTTCCCGGTACGTTTATTTTTGCAATCATCCTCCAGTTCGGTGGAATTGGAATCATGGCTTTCGGAACAATACTTTGGCTTGCATCAGGAAAAAAAATAGGACTCAGGGCAAGAATACTCATGACGACAGAACAAAACAGCCCCACGTTTTCCGGGATTGTTCGGTTCATACGAATGATCTTCTTTTTCTTTGTCATGATTGAGCTATTAGGGGCTATTGTCTTCGGTACATATTTTTTGAAGTATTTCCCAACATGGCAAGAGGCTTATTTGCAGGGTTTCTTCGCCTCTGTGTCTGCTACGACAAATGCCGGTTTTGATATCACAGGAAAATCACTGATTCCGTTTGCAGACGATTATTTTGTCCTGACCCTTAATATAGTACTCTTTATTATCGGATCCCTTGGGTTTCCTGTTTTAATGGAGGTAAGCCAGTGGATCAGGCATAAGGGAAAGATGCCATTCCGGTTTTCCTTGTTCACAAAAATTACAACCGCAACTTTTTTCATACTGATCGTAATTGGAGCCATTCTCATTTATCTGTTTGAGTACAGTCATTTCTATGTGGAAAAGACTTGGCATCAATCCTTTGTCCATTCTTTGTTTTATTCGACATCTTCAAGGACTGGCGGAATGGCGATCAGCGACGTCAATCAATTTTCAGTACCTACCATTTTGTTACTGAGTATTTTTATGTTCATTGGGGCATCCCCCAGCAGTGCTGGGGGTGGGATAAGAACCACCACGTTTGCTGTGATGCTGCTTACCATTTACAACTATGCGAAAGGGAACAGAACAATAAAAATATTCAAAAGGGAGATCGATGAGGAAGATATCATCAAGTCATTCATCGTTTTCACAACAGGTATGATACTGTGCAGTGTGGCAGTTGTCATTCTTGAATGCATTGAATCTGCCTTTTCCCTAATGGAAATTTTATTCGAAGTTTCCTCTGCTTTTGGCACTGTAGGCCTTTCGCTTGGCATTACACCGGAATTGAGTACTGCCGGGAAGGTCGTAATCATGACTTTAATGTTTATAGGGAAAATCGGGATGTTTACCTTCTTATTCAGCATGGGAGGCAAACCAGTTAAACATCCGTATCATTATCCCAAAGAGCGCATCATTATAGGATGAAAACGTAATACCGCAAAGGTAATCAACATGCAAAAGTGCAATACAATTTGTATTGAATATTCTTTTCATCTTCAACTATCCCCCACTTATATCATATAAGCAGCAAAAAGGATCTTTCAGTTTTGAAGGTCCTTTTTTTATACCGATAACATTTTATTATGTTAACCATGCCCTTACAAATAAGGTTTTAGTTACATTGATCGCAACCTTTTAGCCCGTGCTAAAAACCTCTGTTTTTCTCATAAGGATAAATAATTTTTTTTCAAATTTTTCATCGTACAAGAGACATATATAAATCAGACTCTCGAATAGATCCCGTTTAAATTCTTCTAATAATGCGTTCCAAAAAAATCTGAAATCTACATTATTCAAACATAATCATTTTTATTATACATAATAATAAACAGAATTAATTTTTGTTTGCAATATGACAAACATAATAATATAATGTTTGTTAATTGGCAGGAGTCGAGTGTGGTATTTAAAATATGAATTTCACCTGTCCTATATACATTTTGTTGATTATGGATTTCTAAGCAGAAATTCTGACGGAACATCGTATTGGGTGAAGGACTAAAACGAAAAAATAAAAAGGAGCAATGATATGAATAGAGATGGATATGGGTATAACTCAATTATCACTGTTGAAAATTACGACAAAGTAGATGGTAAGGCTGCCTATGGTAAAGGAATCGATTCGTTAAGCGCAGGAATGCTACAGGGAAAATCTCCTAGAACAGGAGATATCGTTGGAAAAATTGTAATGACTGATGATTCTGCTCAAGAAATTGAGTTATCTGCCACTAGAATTTTAGATTTAGCCATCCTTATTTTATCGACCAACTTATATTTTAGAGATGCATATAAATTTGAAAAACTGTATGATCCTGAAAATCCAATCGTTACTGCTTTAGGTTTGCAGGGAAATAAGATGCAAATAGAAATTGACACAAAAAACGAAAATTTAGATAAAGATATTCAATATTTTTATGATATGTTGCAATCGGATGGCGAAATTTTGGGAGAAAGATTTAGAGTCATCAACGATATTATGAAAGATATGGGATATCGGTAAGGAGAGTTATAAAATGATAAGAGGATTTGTCGTTTCAGATGGCAGGAAATTTACAGAAGAAGAAATACAAATGATTTGGAAAAAGCCTCCTAGTCATCAAGAAAGTGTGGAGGAAGTACGTGTTGCCGATACACTCAATAGGAATTGGCAAAATGGAGAACTGCGAGTCATCAATGTTCTGCTAGAGGGGGATGCTGGCTCAGGTAAAACACAACTTGCCAAAGCTCTCTCTCATGATCTTCAATTGCCATATACGAAAATTACCTGTTTTGCCGACATGGATAAATCAGATGTTTTCGGCTCACTTTTGCCTGTAATGGAAGAAGCACAAGTGGAAGATAAAAAAATAATTCAGTTTTTTGAACATAATAGCACGACGCAGCAGCTTTTAGAAAATTTGTCTTCCTATCTACAATTAAATATGACAGAAACGAAAGAATACTTGGCAAAACTTGAAAAGAAAATCAAAGACACCGGTAAGAATGTAACCTATAAGTATTATCCATCAGAAATCGTTCGTGCACTACAAGAAGGCTACTTGCTAGAGATACAGGAACCTACTGTCATTAGAGATGCATCGGTTTTAGTTGCATTGAATTCCGCTCTTGAAATTGATGGTATTTTAAATACTCCAACTGGAATGATCAAACGGCACCATGATGCTGTAGTGGTTATTACAACCAATAGAAATTATCAGGGGAATAGACCTCTTAATGAATCATTACGTGATCGAGTTCAACACACGGAACGAATGAATCTTCCTTCTAAGGAAGTGATGGTCAAACGGGGTTTCAGCAAAGTTGGTTTTGCAGATGAAGAGCTATTAGCAATGATGGCTGAAATCATTATTTTATTAGATGCTATCTCAAAAGCTAATGGAATCAAAGGTGTAGCAGGAATGAGAAGTTATTTCTATTGGGTGAATGCAGTGCATCAAGGAGAAAATATCTTTGATTCTATTTATCAAAAAGTTATCTATAAAATCACTACCGATGAAACGGAGATTGGAATACTAGAAAAAGAATTAGAAAGCAGTCAATTATTGGAGCGTATTCAATCTTATTTACTGAATCAAAAGAATCCAATGAACAAACCGCAAGCTCCTCTAGGGTCACCAATGGTAGATAAATATGAGGAACAACGAGACGGTGAGGATGAACTTCAAAAAGATACATCTTCCTTTGATTTTCCAAAAGATGAGGAGGAAATCCAAAATAGTGATTCCGCTTTGCCTCAACAAGAAAAAGGGAATCCATTAGAAATTTTTTCTGAAAAGAGATCAAAGGACATTGAAATCGATAGTAATAAAGGAAAAGAGCATGAGGAATCTCAAACAGGCATTTCTCAGCAACAAGTAAAACAGATGCCGGAAATACTAGAGAAGCATGAAGCAGAAAAGAAAAAAGAGTTGAATAAAGAAGCTCGAACGCTTATGAAAAACACGATTCATCAAAAAGAAGGGATCATTATCCACCGTCCTCATGCAACGAATGAAAGTATGAGTGAAGCAGAAAGTATTAAAAAGGAAATAACACCTCTTGTGGATAGTATGGCAAGAAAAATTCTTGCTGTATTAGAAAAAGAAGAGTCAGAAACATACACTCAAGGGAAGTTATACGGTACGCGATTTAATGCTTCTAAAGTTGTGATGGGAGATTATCGTTACTTTGATAAAAAAAATCCGCCAACTGAAAATCCCTCTCTAGCTGTAGCAATACGTATAGATGAATCTGGTTCCATGGTTCGGGCTCAACGAATGGAGAGTGCCAAAAAAGCAATAATCGCTTTAACAGAGTTTTGTAGAATGTTAAATGTTCCTTTGATGATTTATGGAGACACTGCAGATATTAGTCAAAGGGAAATGACTTCACTATACTCGTACAAAGAGTTTGATGATGGGTACGAAGGTGTTATAGGAAAAATTGCGACAATGAAGCCTCGCCAAAATAATCGTGACGGTGTTAATATGCGAATATTAGCCGAAAAATTATCGAAACAAGTTGCTTCTACCAAGCTATTGATAAATATTAGTGATGGACAACCAAAAGCCATGCCTAATTATTCTGGAGATGCAGCGAGGGTGGATATCCAATCAGTTATTAGTGAATATGAAAGAAAAGACGTGCTATTCCTATCTGTGGCTATTGGAGAAGATAAAGAAAAGATTGCAGAATTACACGGAAGAGAGAGATTTCTCGATATGACAGACCTTAAATCGTTTCCTCAAAAATTAGTGGAAACAATCAGTCGCTTTTTATAGGAGAGATTTAAAAATGGATGAAAAACGCAAAAAGGCACTGGTACGGTATCAATAAAGATTTTTCCGTTTTTTTTAACCCCGTCCTAATTTAGAACGGGGTATGCTTGTTTGAGCTTTTAAAATTAAATAACTTTATTGTCTTTTTACAATTTCCTCGGTATTGTAAGCGAGACATTAGGCATTTTCTTCAAAATTCCAGTCCGTGGTCGTTAAATTATAGTCTAACCTTAACCTCAGTGCCGTCCTTAGCTTTGACATCTACTAGCACGATTCCCTTATAATTTTTCAGTTCCTTGACGATAGGCTTTAGCATATTTTTGTCTATTAACGGAAAGGTAAAGTCCAGTTTTTTTCTTTCGAAGTGCTCTTTTGTCCATTTGTTTACATTTTGCTGAAGAAATTTTGAAGACAAAATGGAAATAACAATATTTAAAATGGCATATGGAACTGGGATGGTAAACCGAACGTCTTTTGCTTTCACTTTTACATACATCATAAACAAATCACTAATCAATGATGACGGAAACGGTATCCCCGTTTGCCGATTTAATATCAACAATTTGGCCATCTAATTCGTTTTCGATTGCTTCAATAATAAGGCTTATGTCTATATCTTTAACGTATTTTTCCGATTGAGGAATACTCGCTGCGATGCTGTGTCCAGCCACTAATACTGCCTTGACCAGTTTTATAGGCAAATTGACCGTGACGTTATCATTTTCGGCGGATACAACACGAACTTTTAATGTTTTATCTAAATATTTAGTCGGTTTTTCAAGAAGCTTATTACCTGTCTCTTCTTTCTCTTTTAATATTTGAATCAATTCTGATCCCTTATCTGCATCAATCTTCCCTTCTTGAACCATTGTTAACACTCTTGTAATTTCCTCTTTCATGATAAATTCCTCCCTATTCCTCTTTTAAGAGCTTAATGGCTTCTTCTGGTGTTATTTCGCCATTTTCCAACATGGTGACAACTTTTTTCTCGTCCACTTCATTTTTCTTCTTCTGCACATATCCAAGGGATGAAATGATGTCAGTTAGCTTGCCTCGAACCGTTGGATACGAAATCCCCAGTTCCTTTTCAACTTCTTTGATATTCCCTCTGCATGTTAAAAATACTTCCACAAAATGAAGCTGATCCTTTGATAAGGATGCCAGCTTAGATATTTCAAACTCATTTTCAATCGTAGTGTGACAATGAGAGCACTGCAACTTTGTAATTTTCAATGTTTTACTGCAGACAGGACAATTTGTGATTAATTTATAAGCCATAATGAAATCCCTTCCTTTTATTAATTCGATTATAAAACAATAATTTAAAAATATAAATAATAAAATTTAAATTTTAAATAAAAATAATCAATAATATTAATTTATCGTTTAATATTATTGATTATCCGTTTTCGTTATTCATTCAAGTATTATATTACCATAAGGGTTGAAATTGTAGACATTCTTCTTGTGTAAAATACCCAGTTACATAATGAGCACGATTACTTAGTCTTTGAGATGCTGATTAATAATCCATGGATATTTGATATTAATATTCCAACTATGATGATTCAGCAGTCGTTGGCATTGATGTATGATTTAATGATTTAGAACTTGAAAATTATTAAGCTTACGGGTTGATTAATCTCCGATTATGCAGTTATTTGAGGACTTAGTCTTTATTAATGTGTGGAATACCTTTTTCAGCTAAACTCCTCTGATGTCCACCAAAACAAGGGTGATTAGGAGTTTGAGATTTTCATGTATTGTACTATGATAAATTTAAATTATTTGAGTTGGGAAGGTATGGGACGGTGACCGTACTCTTACAGAATTATCTAAGGAGTGGTGCGGCAGCCTTTTTTGTTGAGCTAAAGGGGCAGGTTAGCTCAACAAAGGAAGTAATGAATAGCTTATCAAATAAAGCCTCAGACCTTCTTACCAAGCTAATTTTAAAATTGCGGATAGTAAGACAGGGTTCTTTGATTTAAAGAATAGTGTATTAGAAACGGACCAATATAAAAAAGGGATTCTAATAGCTTAGAATCCCTTTCGTTATGTTTATTTAACAGTTATTTTCCTCTTCACTACTGTTTTGTTTTTTGATTTATCAGTAACAGTGTAAGTTAATGTATAAGTACCTTTTTTCTTTGTATTAACAGAACCTGTTACGTTAATCTTATTTGTTAAATTGCCATCCAGATTGTCTTTTGCTGTTACACCTTTTTTGGAACTGAATGATGAATGTAATTCAATCGTTTTACTCTTAGCTCCTGAAATCACTGGTTTGGTGCTGTCAATCGTGATCTTTCTTGTAATCGTTGTTACGTTCTTTGAATTATCAGTAACGGTGTACTTCAATGCATAAGTACCCTTTTTCTTTGTATTAACGGTTCCGCTTACTTTAATTTTACTAGTCAAACTGCCGTCAACATTATCCTTCGCAGTCACACTTCTTTTTGGATTAAATGAAGAATTTAGTCGAACAGTTTTATTCGTGGCACCTAATATTACAGGTTTAACATTGTCATAAACAGTTATTTTTCTTGTGATTTTTGCTCCATTTCCTGACTTGTCTGCTACAGCGTAAGATAAATCATAAGTGCCTATTTTCTTTGTATTAACCGTACCAGTCACTTTTATAGCACTTGTTAAATCACTGTCAACATTATCCTTCGCAGTCACACTTGTTTTAGCATTAAAAGTTGAGTTGATAGGAATGGATTTCTTTGTTGCACCTGAAATCACAGGTGCCGTTTTATCTTTGACCGTTTTCGAAGGAAGGGAGAGTGACTTCCCGTTTTCCTTTAATACCACTTGAACGATGGAATTTGCTTTTTGTTTACCGATATTTAATTTAAACATCGAGTCATTATTAAGCGTGAATTTCCCAATACTTTTCTTCGAGTTTGTTTTTATTTCTCCAGTTGTAGTCAATCCGTTAGAACTCAAACTTTTCTTCATCGAATTATTTGTAATGGGATTCGATTCCAAGAGATAGACTTCGGCCTCGTTCCCAAATGAACTTTGTCCAGTAATATAAGCATTGTTGTCTGAGAGTTCTTCAATATAGACTTCCTCTACAGAAGTATAACTATAATCATATTGATCCGTATTTGGCATTCTTGTTTCCACTTTTATTATTGTGTCAGGATCTAGTCCATTAACAGGTACGGCAAATCTTCCATTTTCATTAGTCGTACTTTCACCTAACTTGGTATTTTGTTCATCCAAAACGGTAATTAGACTATTTGCGGTTGCAGTTCCAGTTACTTCTTTTGAAATCTGTGAAACTGGGTCAATTTCTGGTTTCGGCGACGTTGTTAATCTTAAAGTTTCAACACTAATCACATTTTCAAATTCTTCTTCATATAAAGTTAATGGTTTCAAATCTTTTAATCTTGTATTTTCATCGAAAGATTGTTTAATTACTCCCGTTGCTCCAGTTGGAAGAACATCCTTGTTTTTATTAAATAGACCACTATATTTTAGATTCGGCGGAAGATAAACGCTGATTGAATCTGACCATGTCGTAATTTTTGAAGTGGAAATAGGATAGTCAACCATAAACCAATCATATATGTCATAGGATGTGGCCAATAATTCATAGGTTTTTATTACCTTTCCTTTTGAAACCCTTATCTTTACAAAATCTCCTAAATGTATTTCGGGACATTCAAGGGAACTATAACTCCCTCCTGCTAAAACACTTTTTACGATCTTGTCATCGACTATAACCTCAATTTTTGAACCTTGACTCGCTTTATAGTAAATTCCAGTCATAGGTCTTTTGGTCGGTGTTTGTCCAATTTCGCCTTGATCATCAATCATCATTTTACTGCCAAAAGAAATTGAAAAGTAAGCTTCAAGCGATGCTTTTAATACAAATACTTCATCAGAATCGATTAAGTTTCCATTGGGATCATACGTATTAATCGTAAAAGTGGTATTTGCTTGATGCTTTCCTACATATATTTTAAAAATTCCATCTTTATTCGATACTGCACTGAAAACTCCGTATCTCTCATCGTAGTAGTTTTTGCCCACATATTTCACTCGTGTGTTTGGTGTTGTCGTCCAGAAACTACTTCGTCAGCAGAGTAAAAATGATTTACCTTTGTCACATCATCTTGAGCAGAAACTTTCCATGTAGAAAAATTGAATGTGCTAAGAAATAGAAGTACTGACAAGAATAAAATAATAAAATTCCTTGTTTTTTTCATAAATCCCCCATTACCTTTTTTAGTATAGTTTATTTTTTTTATAAAGTTGGATTTTTTTCTCAAAATAACCCTAGTTTTATAATCTTTTATATTATTTCTTGCTTAAACATCCTGCCCCTTTAGCTGCTTAAGAAAAAGAAAACCGCAGCACTCCTTATTACTGAGGTAAAGAAATTTAGTCATTATGTTATGAATAACAGTTATTAGTGAAAGGATCTTGGCAATCAATAGGGGGGATGTGTTGGTTGCTTTAATCCTAGTATTCAAACTATCGTAAACATAGGTGTTACTAAACTTATATCATCACTAAAATAGTTGATGATGTTATATAACTAACGGATGTGCTTTAGCTGATTATCGGGGCTGTCTTTATGGCAGCTTTTTCTATGCAACTGTTGGTGCATATTAGCTGAAGAGTGGTGACATAGAGGTATTGTCCTATTTACATAGAATATTTTAAGAGAAAAGCATGTGAATAAATGGGGGGACATATATGGAAATTTGTTTTATTGGCGGTGGAAATCACACAAATAATGAATTAGGTGAAGTGTTCCTGGAACTTTCAAAAATGATTAAACCTGAAGCTAAGATTTTAATAATCCCTTTTGCAACCGACAATTCCAGATATGAAAGTTGGATGGCAAGTATTACACAAGCCTTTTCAATCATGGAGAATGTAAGTATTGAATTATTAAACGAAGACCTTTCAGACAAAGAAATGAAAAAGTCTATAAAAGAACATGATATTCTTTACTTTATTGGTGGAAAACCAGAAAGGTTAATCCATGTTATAGAAGAAAAAGGACTTACCTCAGTTATCAAAGACTTTCAAGGTTTAATCATTGGATATAGTGCGGGTTCTTTAGCTTTCTGTAATGATTGCATAATAACAAAAGATAAAGACTATCCAGAAACGGTAGTGATCAAGGGGTTAGGTTTAGTTGGGTTTAGCGTTGAGGTCCATTACGAGGATAATATAGATGGAGAATTATTTCCCCTATCAAATGAACGAAAGATATATGCAATACCAAATGGAAGTGCAGTTTTCTCCAAGAACGGGGAACTATATAAAGGTATAAATGATATCTATTCGTTTCAAAATATGGAAAAGGAAATAGTGAATTCCAAAGTATTATAGAACTGGCAGGCGCTTTATCCCAATAAGCCGCGGCAGCATTTTTTATATGCGGGAGCAAGGTCGCAGGAAGCTAAGGATAGAGAAAAGAAGACTGCAATGAAAGTAAATTTAATGATCTTCATTACATCAATAAAAGAACAAGAAAAGAATATGCTAATGATGAAAACATTTGAATCTGATATTCGTCCTGTTAACGGGGATATAATCGATGATCCTGGGTTCGATCCAGGATTTCATAATGGATATGAAGTTGTAAAGGTTACCATAAATTATGCTTCGAATGAATGTTTGGTATCCCTGCACCCGCTTGCGATCGAAATCGAGGAAATCAGGATGGAAACTTATTTGGAGAAACTGGAAGCACACGGTTGGCGTGCTGTCTCAAAAGAAGAATTGAAAAGTATGTAAAAATGATATAAGGAGTATGTAAATGGAAAATTACTCAACAACCACTTTAAAGATGATTAGAAATTTTGATGTAATGCCTGAAAGGGTATTTGATGCATGGGTGGACCCTGGGATGATGAGAAAATGGTTTTTTACATTGGAGGGGACAAATAAAGTGGCACAAAATGATCCTCAAGTGGGAGGAGCTTGGGAGATTATTGATCATCGCGATGGAAAAGATTATCGGGCGATAGGGGAGTACCTTGAAATGGACCGTCCCAATAAATTAGTGTTCACTTTTAAAATGCCGCAATTCAGTGAAGCGGCAGATACAATTACAGTTGAGCTGAAAGAACTTCAAAAGGGCTGTGAAATGACATTTTCACAAAACATCACCGTTCCTCATGAAGAAAATTGGACAGAATCCGATATCGAAAAAGCTCTCGGAGAGTATCACGATGGATCTGAACATGGCTGGAATTTAATGTTTATGGGACTGAAGGAATTGGTTGAAACTGGACAAGTTAGCTATAAAGGCTAATAGTCATTAGCCGCAGTTTGTAGACAAAAGGGAATTCGGAATGGCATCCCGAACCCTGAAGACTTGGAGATCGAAGAAATTTGCGACACTCCTGCCGAATAACTGGCTAGCCGAGACCCCACAGGCGTTTGCGCCGAGGAGGCTTGGCAGACAGTCGGCGGAAAGGGAGCGGGTTTCTGAAAGCAGCTGGAATGTTTTCTTGAAAAAACTGTAGGCTGATCTCACACCGAATTATGTTTAAGACTAAGTTTTTTCCTGTAATCCTTATTGGATTGAAGAAATTTGCGACACTCCTGCCGAATAACTGGCTAGCCGAGACCCCACAGGCGTTTGCGCCGAGGAGGCTTGGCAGACAGTCGGCGGAAAGGGAGCGGATTTCTGAAAGCAGCAGGAATGTTTTCGAAACTCAATTACCGAGTTTGTGCTAATAGTCGTTTGCCAATGAAAAGCTCTTCAAATTAACTGGAGGGCTTTTCGGAATGTATTTTTATATATTGACAATTCCTTTTGAATTGGTAATATTTACTTTATTATTACATATGTGATTTTTAATAGAGGGCGGTTTAATTATGGATGGGAAAATCAGTTACGACGAGTTTAATAAACTGATAGAAAATGGGAAATATTGCAAATTGGTCATTTTATTATGACTAACTTTATGTACATATTTTGTTTATTAGTATGGGGACTGAATTTTATTGCCGTTAAGATTCAAGGTACACCTGTGAGTTTAGAATTATCTTTAACATATCGTTTAGGTTTGACGGCAATCCTATTTTTCATTTTATTATGCATTCTTAGACCTAAAGGAAAACCCAAGAAAAAGGATGTTCCATTTATTATTGTGTTTGGGATTTTTAATTTTGCATTAAGCTATTTATGCCTTTATTACGCCACTATCTTAAGTTCAGCGGCAATGGTTACTTTAATATTTTCATTGAAAGTCATTTTAACACCCATTGCCCTACGTGTTTTTTTGAAGGAACCATTACATCCACGTATCTTAATTGGTGGGATAATTGGTGTGCTGGCTGTTTGTATTGTTATTTATCCGAGTTTAGGTGATATTCATGGATTCAATGATATAAAGGGTATCATGATGGCTGTTCTTGGTACCATCCTTACTGCATTGGGCGATGCAAGCTCAGCTAGAAATGCCAGGAAGAAAGTAAACCCAATCTATGCTAATGTACTTGGATTTACTGCAGGAGGAATTCTTTTAGCGGCAATTGTGTTCATTCAAGGACAAGCCGTCACTTTACCGACATCCATTACATATTTATCTGCTTTGTTCTATTTAACTATATTCGCTTCCTTTGGAGCTTGGCTATTCTACCTCAAGCTTGTAGAAAAAATAGGTGGGGCGAAAAGTGGATACATGGTTGCCCTTTTTCCGGCAATTGGAGGTATAGCTTCAGTGATGATTGGCGAATCAGATCCATCCATTTTCTTGGGAGTTGGCTGTCTTTTCAGTTGTTTAGGTGCCGCTATTGCATTAGGTTTTGGCATGAATATTGGCAAAAGTAATTTGAAAGAAGAAATTAATTCGATTTACAGAGAGGGATGGGACGATGGAAAGTAAATGGCCAAATGATATGAATGTAGCGCAAATCCGGGTTGCACGTCCTACTGATCAACTAAAAAAGGTTGTAAAATTCTATTGTGAAGGATTAGGTTTGAAAAAAATCGGTTCTTTCGAAGGGCACGAGGGATATGACGGCATCATGATCGGGCTTCCTGATTCCAGTTATCATCTGGAGTTTACCCAACATAAGGATGGCAGTCCTTGTCCTGCCCCATCAAAAGATAATCTGCTTGTCTTTTATATTCCTGAACGTAAAACCATTGAGGAAATAACGAATAGGTTGAAAGGTATGGGCTATGAACCGGTTTCTCCGGAAAATCCATATTGGGAAAAATCAGGTGTCACTATTGAAGACCCGGATGGTTGGAGAATTGTATTGATGAATTCGCCCGGCATAGGAAATTAAATTTCAAAATGAAACGACCGAAAAGCATCATGCTTTTCGGTCGTTTCGGGTTTATGAGGACATCGTGATCCCGCCATTGATGTGAATGCACTGTCCTGTTATATAAGCACCTTCATCAGATGCTAGCAGCACGTAGGCACCTGCATGATCTGCCGGCTGCCCAGGGCGGCCAAGCGGTGCTTCGGTACCAAATTCGGCAACGGATTGTTCGTCGAACGTCGCCGGGATGAGCGGAGTCCAAATCGGTCCTGGTGCAACCATATTGACCCGGATCCCTTTTTTAGCCACATTCTGTGCAAGGCTGCGTGTGAATCCGACGATTGCTCCTTTTGTCGCTGTATAATCCATCAAAGTTGCATGACCTCTGTAAGGATTGATCGATGTTGTGTTGATGACCGAGTTGCCTTGTTTCATATGAGGAACCGCGTGCTTGCTCATGTAAAATACTGAATAAATATTGGTGCGGAACGTTTTGTCCCATTGCTCGTCCGTGATATCCTCAATGTTTTCCGTCGGGAATTGCACCGCAGCATTATTGACGAGGATGTCCAGCTTTCCGAACTCGTCCAACGTCTTCATAATCAATTCCTTACAATTCGCCTCCACGGAAACGTCACTTGGAAGTAGGAGGCAGCGAACGCCTTCCGCTTCAATCAGCTGCTTTGTTTCTTCGGCATCACCGTGCTCATCTAAATAATTCACAACCACATGGGCGCCTTCCTTTGCATAAGCAATGGCAACCGCACGTCCGATGCCGCTATCTCCGCCTGTAATCAAGGCAACGCGGTCCTTAAGCTTACCGCTTCCTATGTAATCCCTTGGCTGGATCGGAAGTGGATTCATCTCTGATTCAATGCCAGGCTGTCTGTCCTGTGTTTGTCCGGGCTGTCCATTTTTTTGCTGTTCATAAATATTCAAAGAAAATCTCCTCCTCTTAAACTATTGATCTAGTCATACTTTAGCCGTTAAAAAGTACGGCTAAACATCATCATTCCCACCGATTCCAGCTGTAAACGATTACAAAAATATAGTGAAGAAGGACTTAAGGTGTTCAAAGTTGAATTACATTTAAATAAAACTTTCAGGGGTGTTAATGTGAATTCGATAGAAACAATACAAGAATTGACCACTAAAGAACAATGGTTAGAAGCCTTTCCAATCATGAATCAGTTTCGTACTGACCTTACTCAAAAAACATATCTGGAGTTACTTGAAGAAATGAGGAAAGACGGGTACTGTCTGTATGCTTTATATAAGGATAACCAGGTTGTATCCTTGGCTGGTTTAAGCTGGAGAGTTAACTTTTATAATAAACGTCATGTATTCATTTATGACCTTGTAACAGATTCTGCACACCGCTCATTTGGATATGGAGAGAAGTTATTAAGTTATATTCATAACTGGGCAAAAGAAAACGGAGCTGCATATGTTGCATTGGAATCTGGAATCCAGCGAAACGAAGCCCACCGTTTCTATGAAGAGAAATTAGATTATGATAAATGGTGCTACTCATTTAGAAAAACGCTGTGAGTGGAAATAGCGATGTGAAAAAGCTGAGCATTCAGCTTTTTTTTGTGCCATTGATGGTGTGAATGTAAGACACATTGTCCACTATGTGTATCGGATTATAAACATTTTTAGTAAGCAGAGATCAATATAAAATAAAACTCACGAGTAAATTGCCAAAACTTACGAGTAAATCGGCTGAATTCACGAGTAAATCGCTAAAATTCACGAGTAAATGGCTGAAACTCACGAGTAAACGCCGATTCGACAAATAAAAGCGTGAAAAATTTACGAGTATATGCCCCAATTCACGCATAATAGCCCCAAACTCACTGGAAATGCTCAAAAACATGGTTTGTTTCAATACAATTGGCTGTGTAAGGGTGTAAAGGATATTGAAGAAGGCAATAATTTTCCTTTTATAAGCAGTTATTGGTTCTGGCGGATTTTGTTCATCGTAATCAGTTTATTCATCATGTTTACGACTGTAAATCCATTCTTTCGCTGAAAAACCCAAATTTTTGTAATGATTTATTTAGCCTTGGACATACTTAATTAAGATATCAAAAAGTAACATTTAATTAAGGAGGAAGCCCAATGGCTAACGAAAATATACAAATGAAAATGGAACATATTTGGCAGGAAACATGTGGAACATGGGAAAATTGTACGGAAACCACAATTCAGTCATTCTTGGCAAAATCCGAAGAAAGCAATATAGATCCGCAATATTGCATGAGCTGGGTGGAACAGCATAAAGCCCAAATACCTGAGTGGGATGCCGTTTCAAAAGTGTCGCTAGACTGGGTTAATCAACATACCTCAACGGGTTCACCCATTTCAATCAAGGAAGATTATTAAAAGTTATACTTTTGCTGCTTATGAATGGTTCGAACTCCACTATGTGAAGAGGTGAAGATAGTTGTCAAATAATGAGGAACAAAACGGTAAATCAAATCGTCGGGATCCAGATTACAGAGTTAATGCTTGGGATGAAATGAATGGTGAAGATAAATTTGTACAATCAGCCATCCAAGAGGAATTCAATAATCCAGTAATCGAAGAAACGATCTTGAAGTTCAATAAAATAGCGAATGAAGAAGAAAAGGAAACTTGATTTTGGACGCGCCCTATAGGGCGTTTTTTTTTTTGAAAAGGTAGAAGGAGCCGCTAATAACTTATTATGCAACAGCTTTACCTTTAAATTTTAAAAAAACAATAATATACAAATAAAGGGAAAAGTCATCTTGGTATCGTATAAAGCATAGTATAAATCGTTTTTATTAATAAGTTAGCAATATCAATATTGGGAGTGAGAATCATGGAAACAGCGGTAGAAAGGATTTTTTCTAATGAATTGGTGAAATTGGCTGGAGATTTTTTTCAAGTGAATGCGGGGAATCCGGTTAAACTTGGAGATGCAGAGAACTACGTATTTGAGGTTTACAGGGATGGAACGCCATACATCTTAAGAATGACACATCAATCACATCGTACAAAAGTTCAAGTGCTTGCAGAGTTAAAGTGGATTGAGTATTTACAAAATAATGGTAGTGAAATTCCTAAAGTTCTCTTTTCGAAAGATAATAACTTAGTTGAAATTGTAAAGGGCTCGGATGGTACGGAATTTTATTGTTGCCTGTTTGAAAAAGCCCCTGGTGTAAGGATGAAAGTCACCGATGAAAATTTCAACGAACCTTTATTTTTTGAATGGGGAAGAACCATTGGCCAAATGCATAAACAAACAAAAAGTTATAAGCCTGAAGCAAAATATAAACGGCTGGATTGGTATGAAGAGGAATTATTGAATGTCCAGCTCTATCAACACGATGTACCGGAGCAATTGATGCGCCAACAAGAATTAATCACGAAGAAGTTAAATGCCCTTCCAGTTCATCAAGCTAATTTTGGCTTGATTCATTCTGATATACATAACGGCAATTTCCATTATCATGAGGGGAGGATTCATGTTTTTGACTTTGATGACTGTTCTTATCACTGGTTTGCCAGCGATTTGGCGATCCCTCTGTACTATCTGATGTGGAGTTTGGAACGTGAAGGGATAAAAGGGCTCGATGAATATGCTGCCAAGTTCATGAGGGAATTCATAAAAGGGTATGAGACGGAAAATATCCTGGCACCTGTGGAATACGAAACGATTCCTCTATTTTTAAAGCTAAGGGATTTAACGTTATATAACTTTTTTCATAAAAAGTATGATTTGAAGAATGCGGATCGTTCATTATCCAACACCGTTCAAAAAATCGAACAAAGAATCATGGAAGGCCGAACTATTGTTCACTTCAATCCGAACATGGTTCATTAAGGGGGATTGGCATGTCAGGTGCATATATGGTCCGGACTGGTGTATTGGAAGATGCGGAAGCCGTTTTGGATGTACAGAATTCCGTCATTTCCGAAGGCGAGTATTTTATTACGGTATCGGAGGAGTTCAATAAAACACCAGAACAACAAAGAGATTGGATACGAAGGTTATTGGAAAATGAACGGGAAACCATCATCGTGGCCGATATGAATGATGAAGTGGTTGGATGGATAGCATTTCAAGCGGAAAATAGGAAGAGAATGTCCCACAAGGGCTCATTTGGGGTGATGATCAGAAAAAATTTCAGAGGGATGGGAATTGGAAAAGAGCTTATTGAAGCGTTATTGGATTGGGCAGAAGCCAATCCGTTGATTGAAAAGGTGAGTTTAGGAGTTTTTTCAACAAATCATCGGGCAATATCACTGTATAAAAGGCTGGGGTTTATTGAAGAGGGCCGTAAAATAAAGGAATTCAAGATGAGTGAAAATGAATACGTTGATGATATTATCATGTACAAGTTGGTTTGATCAGACCGAAAGAGCATGAATGGATTCAATACATGCTCTTTCGGTTTTGTTATGTATCTATTTTTATAGTAAAACGATATTTATGTCATGCATTATTTAATTACTCTTACCTTCACTTGCTTTCTTCCCCACGTTAAAGCATCCGCTTCTTTCGCGATGAAGACATCGATTCTGTTTCCTTTGATCGCACCGCCCGTGTCTGCAGCGATGGCTTGTCCATAGCCTTCGACTTCAACGATGGAGCCTAGCGGAATCACGTTCGGATCGACTGCAATCAGTTTGGCATCATCATATTTTTCTAAATCGACGCCCATTCTTGTAGTGCCTGAACATCCCTCGCAGCTCGCTGTATATGCTGTACTTGTTACCGTCAGTTCTTTAACGGCTGAGCTTGCCGAACTGGCTCTTTCTTCTAATTTACTTAAGGTCCGTGCACCGGCTATACCGTCAGCGGATAATCCCTTTTGCTTTTGAAAGTTGATAACGGCTTGCTTTGTACCTGATCCATAAATGCCATCGACCGTTGATGAGTAAACATCCCAGGCTTTCAATAGCCTTTGCAGTTCAGCTACAGGTCTTCCCATATCCCCGCTTTTCAGGACCTGTATTTTCTGATTCGTTTGTGTTCCTGATATTCCATCGACTTTAAGCCCTGATTTTTCCTGAAACTTCTTTACGGATTCCTTTGTAATCGGTCCGTAGTAACCTGTTGCTTCATGATAGGGAAAAACCCCTTTTGTCAGTAATAATTCTTGTAATTCTTTAACATCACTATTACTCATTCCAAATGAAAGTGTGCGATCCTTCGCTGCGGCTTCGCCTTTAGTTGGCATGCAAACTCCTAGAATGAATACAGAAGCCGTTAGGATCGTTAATAAAATTTTCTTCATGTTTATCCTCCTCGTTGTTTCCTGCAATTAAACCATTCGTTAAACTATCACTCTTTTAGGCGCAGTTAAGGAAAAACACCGCGAAGGCACTAAGTAATTGTTAAAACATGTAACAGAAAGAAAAGAAATGAGGCGGAGATCGGGTTACCATATCCTTATTAATTAGCGAATTCTGGAAAAGGGTCAGGCTTCATAGAAACGAACGGAACCGTTTGGTTGAACAGGGGCTTTCATTCATGTACGTTTAAGTTAATAGAAATTCTATTTTAAGATTAAAGGAGGAAATTATTTGATTAAGGCAGTTATTTTCGACTTTGATGGTTTGATTTTAGACACGGAAACGGCTTGGTATGAGGCTTATAAGGAAACGATGGCTTTTTATGAATCTGATTTGCCTCTCGAACATTTTGTTACATGTATCGGAACTGATAATACTGAACTTAATCAGTACTTCAAAGATCGGTTGGGGGAAGGGTGTAATATTGAAGAAATTGAATCCAGAGCAAAAGGCCTCCATGAAGTAAAGATGAAAACATCACAGGCACGTGATGGTGTAAAGGATTATTTAGAAGAAGCAAAAAAAAATGGATATAAAATTGCCCTTGCTTCAAGCTCGACAAAAGAGTGGGTCACTCATCATTTGGGGGAACTCGGACTGTTACACTATTTTGAAGTTATTATCACAGGGGATGAAGTAGAAAAAGTAAAACCAGCGCCTGATTTGTATGTAAAGGCAATTGAAGTTCTGGGCATTCAGCAGACAGAAGCCGTAGCATTTGAAGATTCGTTAAATGGGCTTCAAGCGGCCCTGACTGCTGGTTTAAAATGTGTGATCGTTCCTAATCCCGTGACGGAAGCTTTACCTTTTGAAAATCATCATTTACGCCTCCGTTCCATGGTGGATAAGAGCTTGTCTGACGTCATAAAACATATTGAACAATAAGCGTTCGAAGGAAAGTATAGTATGATAAAGGAATGAAACCGCGCCGAAGATGGCAGAGTCTTCGGTTTTTCTGGTTTTAAAAGTTATATTTTGGTGGGGAGGGTGAGTTTATGGGATTGCATTTCAATGACGAAGGAGTCCGGCTGCGGGAGGTCAAGAAGAGTGATCTTCCTATCTTTTTCGAGCAGCAATTGGATCCTGCCGCAAACTATATGGCTGCTTTCACATCTAAAGATACATCAGACATGGCGGCTTTTTTGACACACTGGAAGAACATCTTATCGAACCGGGATATTCAAAAAATGACCATAATCCACAACGGATGTGTTGCGGGCAGCATTCTCAAGTTTGAACAGTTTAGTAACCCGGAAGTGAGTTATTGGATCGGGAAGCAATATTGGGGGAAAGGAATCGCTACAGATGCACTGCTCCATTTTTTGCCGAAACTAAAAGTCCGTCCTGTTTATGCCCGCGCAGCCAAGGATAATCTTGGTTCCCTCAGGGTGCTAGAGAAATGCGGATTTGAAAGATTCGATGAAGACAAAGGATATTCATATGCAAGAGGCAAAGAGGTTGAAGAATTCATTTTGAAACTTGAAAGTTAAGATAATAATAACAATATCGTTTAGCCTATGAGGAAACGGGTGACATACAATGGGATATAAGATTTTTTCCATCATTTTTATTTTATGCGGTCTTTTTGTAATGTGGTTCGCCATTTTTGGCAAAAAGAAAGAGATCAAAGAGATAGGCATACCAACGAATTTCATCGATGTAATATTAATGATGATATATAAGCTTTTACCTTCCATTATTAGAAAAATCCTTCTTTTTGCATTGGGTCTTGCCATTTCTATCGGATTTACTTATATATTGTTTAAGTTATGAAAAATTTTACTTATTAGATAAAATAATCCTGAAACTTTATTCTTGCGGAATCGTATTAAATGGTAACGATATATAGGAGTTGTTGCTATTTCGAAGGAAAAAAAGTAATGGCGTGTTTATGATAATGGGAATTATGGGGGCGGGAAGTTGACGCCGACGCAGGACTTGATGTTATTTCAAAATAAGGTAAAGGACAGGGAAATATAAAATTCAACTCTATTGATTACAGCTGATTCAAGGGGTGTTTATATCCAAATAGAAGAATATCAGTATAGTAATAATATGCATAATATGGTAATGTTGAATTTGTGTTATTTTGGAAAATATAAAAAAAAAGGAAGGTATTATATGTCTGAATCGGTTCTTAAGGTTCAATCCTTAACTAAAAAAATTGGAAAAGCAACCATCGTAGACAATGTCAGCTTTGAAATAAAAAGCAATGAAATATTTGGTTTGCTTGGTCCGAATGGAGCTGGTAAGACCACGATCATCCGTATGATCACAGGTCTCATCAATCGTACGGGCGGTACTGTCATGATCAACGGCAGTGACCTCGATAATGATTTTGAAGGTGCAATGAATCAATTGGGGGCCATTGTTGAAAATCCGGAGTTTTATAAGTACATGACAGGCAGAAAGAATATCCTGCATTATGCCCGAATGTCATCCAATGACATATCCAATGAGAGAATAGAAGAGGTCATTAAGCTTGTCAAACTGGATCATGCCATCGATAAGAAGGTTAAAACATATTCATTAGGCATGCGTCAGCGCCTTGGAGTGGCACAGGCCATTTTACATAAACCGTCGTTATTGATTTTTGATGAACCGACGAATGGCTTGGATCCGCAAGGGATTCGCGAGTTTCGTGATTATTTGAAAGTACTGGCAAGTGAAGGCGTCGGGATATTGATTTCTTCACATTTACTATCGGAGATGCAATTGATGTGTGATAGTTTTGCCGTTATCGAAAAGGGAAAATTGATACATACGAAAGAACATATTGTTGATGAAAAAACCGAAACGATCAATGAAGTTTCATTCACTGTCAGTGATGAGAAGCTAGCTAAAACAATCCTTCAAGAACAGTTTGCGGATATTGCGATTCTCAAATATGATGCGAAGACAATCTCCGTATCGGCCACCCGAGAACAAACGGCCGAGATAAACAGGAGTTTTAATGTAAATGAACTGGATGTCTTTGAAATTGGCATTACGAGAAAATCGCTGGAAGATAAATTCTTTGAAATCACTGAGCAGGAAATGAGGGAGTCTGTATGATGTCCTTAGTGAAAAATGAATGGATGAAAATCTTTTCAAAAGTATCAACTTATATATTCATCGCTTTTCTATTATTGGCAGCATTAGGGGCTGCAGTCATCGATTATAAACTAAGTCCCGAAGAAACGAGTAAAGATTGGAAGCAAGAATTAAAGGCAGATATACAAGAACAGCAAAAGGCATTGGAATCCACTAAAATCAGTGAAGATGAAAAAGCCGTGATTATGGAAGAGATTAATCACAACAAGCAACTGTTGGCTGATAATATAAACCCTGACTTAAACACGAATTGGACCTATATGGCGGAATGGACTACATCATTAACATCATTTGTCACTTTATTCGTCGTCATTGTTTGCAGCTCGCTCGTTTCCTCGGAATTTTCGGATGGCACCATCAAACAACTGTTGATCAGGCCTTATAAACGTTGGAAGATCCTACTTTCCAAATATATTACTTCCCTGTTATTTGCAGCGTTACTACTTGCCAGCCTGCTTATATTCAGTTATCTAATCGGAATCATATTCTTTGGCAATGGCTCGTATTCAGACAAAATTCTAGATCCTGCATCTTTCGCTGAATTCAGTCCGGTTGTAGTTGGCGACTATTTCGTGGACATGATCGTTTACTGGATACCAGGATTCCTAGTCATCACGACCATCGCTTTCATGTTAAGCACATTATTTAAAAACCAAGCACTTGCAGTAGGTATATCCATTTTCATCCTATTTGCTTCCTCGACATTAAATATGGTTATTCAATCATTCATCGGAAAATACGAGTGGTTAAAGTTCGTCTTATTCCCTCATCTCGATTTAAGGGGCTATATTTCAGGAACCATAGAAATGTTCGATGGAGCTACACTTGGATTCTCGATGGGGGTACTCGGCATCTATTATCTTATCTTTTTAGCGCTAACTTTCTTCTTCTTCCAGAAAAAAGATATCACTAATTAAATAATCCTAACCGGAAAAACCGAAATCAGTGGCTGATTTCGGTTTTTCTTATGTAATAGGAATGTTGCTACTTAGAATCTGGCATAAAGTGAAACCTTTATCCAAAATTATCCGTATAAGATAATATGAGGATATTCAGTTGTGTAATAGTGGTGCAGAATGACTAGGGAAGCCCAATAATTCGGCCTACACACCGATAATTTCGACCTGCGCGAGAATAATCCAGACTACGTTGGAATAATTCGACCTATGCGAAAATAAACCGATAGAGATGGAGCAGATTTAAAGATGGGGAAAATGCATTATAAACGAAAGTTAGTCATTGTACTTATTATTATTGGAACAGCATTAGGTTTCTATGTGTACTCGGCATTCTCTCAAAAATTGACAAAATCAACAGATTTGTCTGATGAATCCATCGGGGGATTTAAAGTGTTGGATAACATATCGAGTCCAGAATTCATTAGGGAATATGGAGAACCCATCGATCAGGATAATAATAATGCTTATGATTATTATTATTGGAAAGGCGGGTTAAAAACGGCCTCTATCAATACAGACGAGGATAAAGGGAAAATCATGAGGTTGATCATTTCAAGTACGGACGACGACCAATTTGAAAACTCCCTTCAAACAAGCAAAGGTATTAAATTAGGAAGTAAGAAAGCGGACGTTCTTTCAAAGTACGGAGATCATTATTATAAAAGTTATGAACAGGGAGCGGATATTATCGGATACATTGACCATAAACGTAATATTACTTTAGAATTCTGGTGTGTACCAGGTGGAAGGGTCGCAGAAATACGATTGGATGATGCAGATGTCATTTAATGATTTCACCATTATCATAGAAAAATGGAAATAGACTAAAATAATTACCAATGCTACTCTTGTCCTGTAAGTATTAAAGAATTTTTTTTATGAAACGAAGTAGGTAGGTGAAAAATGACTAATATCTTATCTCTGGGTATTGTATATGATAATTCATTTGATAAATCTGAAGAATTACAAAGTATAATACAATATTTTTTGAATTTAAAGAGCGATATATTTGGTATAAAGGTAAGTATGGATGAAGACGGTGAGAATTGGTTAGAAAGTGAACGAAATGAAAAAAAAATTATTTTAGACTATACCTTATTAACAGAAAAATATTTTGGAGAAATACAAATTCAACTAAATGACTTTTGGAGTTTGAATGGTTTATCTTTGACGCTTCGTATTGTTAAAGAAAATGATTTCTTTGGGTATCTATTAGATTTTGAAATGGAGCAACTTCTAAATCAATATAGTCTGGATTTAATTAATGATCTAATTATTGATTTAGTAAAAGATATCTATAGCGTAACAAAATTTAAATACGCTTTTTGTAATCATGATTCAGAAATTGAGTACTCTCCTTCACAGTATAAGGATTTGGTGGAAGCCTACTCAATATTAATTTTACCAAGGGTGAAAAATGGCTTTGATGTAATAAAAAACAACTGGCAAATAGACGGTATTACAAGTAGAGATAAAATATAATATTTCCAAATAGATTTAAAATAGATGGTCATGAAGACATCTTCCGAGTTAAAACAGATGGAACAGGAAATACATTATTTTCAAAGGATAAGTAATGAGACTATCACTACTCTTACCTTTTAAAAGACGAATAGAAGCTCTTTGGAGGGAGTCGCTGCAGAGCTTTTCTTTAACAAGCATTTCGAGCCTATCAAGTTTAATGAATATGCTAAATATTACTACTAAGAGGTGAATAAGCGTGGAATTGAAGTATACATGCCCATGCTGTGGTTACAAAACTTTAGATGAAGAGCCTCCAGGAACGTATGATATTTGTGAAATCTGTTTTTGGGAAGATGATGGTTACCAATATGAACATCAAGATGAGGATGGAGCAAATTATGTTTCATTTAGAGAAGCACAAAAAAATTATAAAAAATTTGGGGCTAAAAGCGAAAGAAGTTTACAATTTGTAAGAAAGCCTAATAATTCCGAAATAAAAGATCTAAATTGGAAACCTTTAGAATAACAGGCTCACATTTGGGGTTTACGGCGTCGGACTATAACTTCCCTAATAACAAGTATAGTAAGAAGAAAATATAGTTGTATAAAAAAAGTTAGGGCTGCTGGTATTAGCAGTCCTATTTTAAAAGTTATATTTACTAGGGGTGTAAAGATTTTGAAAAACGACAAGAAGAATGTATTTTCCATGATTTTTCATGAAACTGTATTGGATATTTTTTTAAAATTATCATTTTTGGTGATTTTGCTTATAATGTTCATTACTGGTTATTTTTATGTGCAGATAATATTTTATCTATTGGGACTTTATTACATTATTAAAAGTACAAAGCGATTTAATGAAAATAAGTCTACTATAGATTTTATCTCTACACTCTTATTTGGCTTTCTTTTTATAGTAATAGGATATTTTATGGAACCTATGAACATACTGAAAATTTTTGAAATATAATGTTTACCGATAATTACTTTGTTCCCTGTCTAGGTCAAGTAGCTTTAAGCAATGCCACAGGGAAAGAGATATTTCAATTCCCCACAAAAACAAAGGTGTTGATGCTAAATCTCCAATTTTCTCTTATGACCCGTTATTTTTAATGAGTAGGTAGGTAAAATGAAAAAATACTTAGTTATTTTAGTGCTGATGGTTTTAGTAATGGGGTGTGAAAATGAACAACCGAAAGGATTGGAAGCGCCTGAAATGCCTAATGTAACCGGGAATTCATATGGTAATATGATCAATCACGGATTTGTCGCTAAGCAGGACAACCTTTTAATTTATATGAAATTTAATGATTCCACTATTCCGTTTAGCAATAATGCCATTATGGCAAAAAAAGAAGATGGGACAAACGAGGTAAAACTCACTTCAAAAGGCTTTGGTGATATACATGTAATCAAGGAATGGGTTTATTATACAGTAGTGCCCTTTTCAGATGTACCGATGTTATATCGAGTAAAATTGGATGGATCGGAAAGAGAAAAATTAGTCAAAGGTGCTGACTATGTTCAAGTAAAAAATGATCAGGTTTACTATTATGATTCGATTAAGAATGGTATTTATAAAATGAACTTGGACGGGACGGATAAGGTTCAAATCTATTCACCAAAACCGGAAGTTACAATGAATTTCTACGTTGATCGTGAACAGATTTACTTTTATAAACCTATAGATGAAGATGGTGATGAAGGAAAACTATATTCGATGTCACTAAACGGAGAAAATATAAAGAAATTAAATGATACAGTTTCGTATACTCAGATTATTGATGATGCAGATGAGCATTTTCTCTATTATACAGATACAGAAGAGCACTTGTATAAAGTCGATAAACAAAATGGTAAGGAAATAAAAATAAAAGATCAGAAGTTTTCATCCTTAATCGTTGATGAAAATTGGATTTATTACTTGAATCCAAGTGATAAGTACCATATCTATAAGATGAAAAAGAATGGCGAACAAAATCAATTACTACTAGATAAAGAAGTATCCGATATAAATATGCTGGATAATTGGATCTACTACAAAATAGATGGTCATGAAGACATCTTCCGAGTTAAAACAGATGGAACAGGAAATACATTATTTTCAAAGCGTAAATAAAGTAAAGCGCCTATTACTCCTGTAGTTTTGTAAAATACTAATAGATTTGAAGAAAGCTTTGTGGAATGGGATTTTCTACAGAGCTTTTCTTTTTTTGAGGAAGACAGTTTCTACCTGCGGAGGGACCAAATATATAATAATAAGAAAAACACCCCTTTTACATGGGGAGGTCCATATTAAAGAATTTGGCCGTTTAAGTAAATAAGAAAGCGATGCGATAAAGAATATGTTCATAAACAATTTCATCTATCATTACATCATTTATCCGATCATATTTGTTGGGGTATATGTTTTATTTGCTATTTTTAAGCTTGATGATACCCCCGTTCCTATAAGTGATGCTATGCATATGATTTTAATCTATTATTTTGCAATTAGTGTGTATAATGCTTTGCCTACCATAAAATCTAACCGAAATAAAAAAGGTAGCCAATAAAAACAGTACTCAATGGAATTTACATATTTTTGCATGAATTCCGAAACCATTTATTCCCATTATCCGTATATGTAAGTATGAACGGTGCTGGGAAGCTCCGGTATTTATAAGCATTTATCATTTT
Source organism: Peribacillus phoenicis (assembly GCF_047238085.1). NCBI lineage: Bacteria > Bacillati > Bacillota > Bacilli > Caryophanales > Bacillaceae > Peribacillus > Peribacillus phoenicis. Next base: position 543,000 of record NZ_JBDFMF010000001.1, read on the forward strand.
AATAAATTTGGGAGATGAAGGATCATGAGCGAAAAGGGTTGTATGAAATGCGGAAGCAATGGTGCTGCTAAGAAGGATGTAGCGATGACAGGAACAGGCTTGTCAAAAATGTTCGATGTCCAGAATAATCAATTTACGGTTGTGTATTGCAAGCAGTGCGGTTATTCGGAGTTTTATAATAAGCAATCATCTGCAGGCAGTAATCTGCTGGATTTATTCTTTGGATGATCACTGGCACGGAAAGAATCCCCTTTTTCATGAAAAGGGGATTCTTGTTTTTTTCGTAATGCCCATTACCAGATGAAGTGGTCTTGAACGAATTTTGTAAATTCCTTTGCTGCTGGTGATAGGTGTTTAGATGATTTCATGACCAATCCTATCTCCCGGGAAAGTTCCGGGTTCAAGGGCAGGCTTTTGATGCGTTCGGGTTTTTCCGGTAAAGCCAGGTCGGGCATAATCGTGATGCCTAATTTTCCTGCTACCATTGAGAGCACCGTTTGATTGTCTTTAATGTCGTATGAAATGTTTGGTTTTATCTTGGCTTCCAGGAATCTATCTTCTATAAGTGTTTCACAGCCGGATCGCAGCATGATGAATGGTTGACCAACGAAGTCTTCTAGGTTCAATAAGGTTTTCCCTGAAAGCGAATGGCCTTCGTATACGACAGCTGATAGAGGATCATTTAGCAGAGGGATGAATTCCACGTTCTTTACTGGTTTTGCTGCAAAGCCGATGTCCACTGTTCCTTCTTCGATCCATTTTAAGATTTCCTCATATCCACCTTCATGAATCAGCAAGTCGATATTAGGGTATTTTTCTTTAAAGATAGAGAATAGCTTTGGTATGAATCTGGCAGTGAAGCTTGGAAAACTGCCAATCGTTATTTTACCGATTTCCATTCCATTCACAGCTGCAATCTTTTGTTCAATATGTGCAAGGTTGGCAGCGATGGCCCGCATATGTGGAATAACCTGTTCTCCCGCAGTCGTGAGTGATATACCTTTTCGGTCACGCTTTAATAAAGTCACACCAAGTTCCGTTTCAAGTGCTGTAATGTTATGGCTCACGCCTGATTGAGTCAGTCCGATCCGGTCTCCCGCTTTCGTAAAACTTCCGTGTTCAACAACATGTAAAAAGACTTCCAGTTGAAAAAAATTCAAATGCCCCACACCTTTCTTCTAATGAATTATACATGAGAAACACTAATCCAAGTAATGAAAAACATTCATTTTACTTATGGATTGGTCGAGAATACAATAAAATTAAAAATTAAAATACGAATGGGTGATGGGAAAATGATGAAACGAAAATACGGGCAAATTTTTTCACCGTACACGCTTTCTAATGGAACGGTTCTTAAAAACAGGATTGTAGTTGCCCCGATGACCACTTATTCAGGTCAAGAGGATGGCTTGGTTTCTGACGAGGAATTAGCTTACTATAAAAGAAGGGCAGATGGACCTGCGTTGTTCATTACTGCCGCTGCCGCCATTTCCCCTGTTGCGACAAGCTTTCCCCGGCAAATGAAAGTATATGATGAACAAAGCATAGCTGGACTCACAGAGCTTTCAAAAGCAATCAAATCCAAAGGTGCAAAAGCCATTCTCCAGCTTCATCATGGCGGAAGCGAGAGCCTTCCAAGCTGTACGGGCGGAGAAAAAATGGTTAGTCCGAGCGGAATCATTGCAAGCGTTTATAAAGAAAAGGGCGGGGAGTACATTCCAAGGTCAATGAGCCACACTGAGATTCTATACACTATTCAAGACTTTGGAAGAGCAACACGCCATGCCATTCGTTCAGGATTCGACGGCGTGGAAATCCATGGAGCGAATGGATATCTCATTCAGCAGTTTTTCTCACCCCACTCTAACAGACGGAGAGATCATTGGGGAGGGAGTTTGGAGAATAGAATGCATTTTCCACTTGCCGTCATCGCGGAGGTGAAGCGAATCCGTGATCTATACGCAGACAAGGAATTCATTATTGGATATCGCTTCTCCCCCGAGGAACCGGAAGAAGGCGGATTGAAAATGGATGATACAGCTGCGTTGGTAGATAAATTGGCAACCCAAGGGCTTTCCTATTTACATCTTTCTGTTAAAAATGTCTGGTCCATGCCTAGAAGCGGATTGAACAAGGGGTTAACAAGGAGCGAAATTTTCCGCGATGTCATAGCTGGCAGGACCAGTTTCATATCTCTTGGATCGATTCATACTCCAGAGGAAGCAAATGCTGTGCTTGAGAAAAATATACCGCTTTTCGCATTAGGAAGAGAATTACTGATGGAACCGGACTGGGCCGCCAAAATACAGGAAGGCAGGGAAGACGAGATCATGACGACCTTGCCGCGTGATAGCAGGTGTAAATTAAGTATTCCGGATCAAATGTGGTCAAATATCATTACTCGTGACGGCATGCCCGAGAAATGATAGTATGAATGTAAAAAATGGAAATTTTATGAGGGGAAATTAAATGAATAAAATAGCACTTCTTCAACTGTCTCTAGCAATGACAATCTTTGGTTCTGTCGGTTTCTTTTCAGAACTATCAGGACTACCCGCATTGGAACTGGTTTTTGTTCGCTGCATTTGTGCTGCCATATTCTTATGTGCAGCCTGGATGATTACCGGACATTTCAAGAACGAAATTTGGAATGGCAGGGAGGTAATGCTCATCATTTTCTGCGCGGTGGCCAACTTGTTAAACTGGATATTCCTCTTTAAATCTTTTGAGCTGATATCGGTGACAATCGCCATTTCGCTTTATCATTTAGCGCCGATCCTTGTACTCATTATAGGGAGCCTCATCTTTAGGGAGAAAATGAATGTATTCTCCATCTTGGCCATTTCCCTTTGCTTCATTGGCACATTACTCATTATGGGAACAGATGGATTTCGATCATCATCTCCTGAATGGGAAGGGATCATGTATGGAATCATTGCTGCCTTTTTCTATGCGGCAACCATGCTTTTAGGAAAGAGCATTACAAAGACCAGTGTATATGCGACCACATTTCTGCAAATGTTCATTGGATTTCTATTACTGATTCCTTTTGTCGATTATTCCGTATATACAACTTTAAATTCTTCCGAATGGTTTTATACGGTGCTTACCGGCATCATCCATACAGGCGTCGTGTATTTGCTGTTTTTTAATAGTATTCGCCATTTGCCTACAAATGTAGTATCTTTCATGATTTTTGTCGATCCGGCAGTTGCCATCCTTTTGGATATTCTGCTTTCAGGATTTAAACCGGACGGTATTCAAGTTCTCGGTATTTCCTTGATATTTATTGGGGTAGTCTATTCACTTAAGACGACTAGACCGACTGAAAATGAAGTCATGCAGAAAAGGCCGCACACAATGTGAGGCCTTTTTCCTTTATGCATTTACCTATTGATTAAAATGATAGACATCCCATATGTCAGGGGTTTCTGATCCAATGTACCAAGCAGCTGCACCGCCTAGATGATTTTGTTTTACCAGGTCAATACGGAGCTTCATCGATTTTTTATCCTCTATCCAAATTTGATGCTTTTTCCCTTTGGAAGTATACTCCACGTAATTTTGTTGAGTCTTTTTATCCCATACCTTTTTAAGTTTATGAGATGAAATGATATTGTTGACCTCAGCCATGGTACGGTCATGACTTTTCACTTTTTTGGTCGACAAATCGGTCACCCATTCTCTCGTATAAAATGGTACAGCCAATATGATCTTATGAGCAGGTACTTCTTTCATTAAAAGCTTGGTTCCTTCTTTGATCCAAGGTAACGAGGAAACGGACCCGGCTACTGGGCTCCCTCCCCAATGCTCGTCATAACCCATTATGATTATATAGTCCGCTATTTTGCCAAGTGCTTTCCTATCTAGGCTTTTTGACCAATAAGGGTCGTCATTTTCTCGGGTGACATCCACAGACACTTTAATTCCATGCGGTTTTAGTGCCTTTTTTAGTTCGCCAATGAAAAGTACAAAGTCCTTCTTATTTTTGGGGTCGATGTTTTCGAAATCTACATTTATTCCATCACTTTTCGTTTTAACAAGTGAATCGCGTAAAGCTGAAACTAATTTCTGGCGTTTTTTGGTATTGCCTAGTACTGAATCAGTTAAAACAGGGTCAAATTTATTCCCGATAAGCTGCCAAACTTGTTTTCCTTGTTTATGGGCAGCTTGGATGTATTTTGTATCTACAGAAACGGAAACGTAATTACCGGTATCCGTCAGCGTATAAGAACGGGGAGATACTACATTCAAATTGGGGTGTTTAAGTTGCTGGGTATAGCTTTCTTTTGATCCATTATGCTTCCAGCCCATGACGATACGGTTTTGCGCCTTTTTTTGAAGCTGGGATTTCTTTATCCATCCCTTTTTTCCGCCAAGCAATTGAACCTGGTAGTAATAATCCGGAACCTTCAATTTTTGGCCAACTTTAAGGGTAACCGTATGTAAGTTATTTAATTTCGTCAAATCACTTGTTGTTACCTTGTATTTATTAGAGATCTTCCACAATGTATCTCCTGATACAACCTTATGGATCTTATATTTCTGGGGGATCTTCAGGTTTTGGCCAACAGTTATTTCGGAAGAGGTTAATTTATTTACTTTTTGCAGCTCACTTACTGAAACACCATATTGATTTGCCACTTTCCATAATGTGTTTCCAGGCTTCACTTTATGAATGATAGGACCTGCGGAATCCCCAACGGAAGAAGAAATGACGGGAAACGCCTCGCCCTTTTTTAAGGTCTTTAATAGGGTAGAACCTAATTTAGGAGAACTAAAAACTTTTGTATTGTCCACTTTAACAGAACCTATGGATTGGTTTTTACTTGAAGAATGACCACTGATTGGAAAGAGACACATACAAAGAAGGCTTAACATAATAAAACATCCAAAGAATTTTTTCACAATTATTTTATTCCCCTTTGTAAAATTTAACTTTACTAGTTTACTATGGAGAATAGCTTTAAAATAGAGGTACATTGTGGAAAGGCATTTCTAACCTTCGTGTGGGTTGAATTAATCCGTTCGTGGGTCGAATTAATTCATGTGTAGGTCGAATTAATCCGTTCGTGGGTCGAATTATTTCACTGAAGGACGAATTATTCCGTATGAAGGACAATTGATTCGTAAGTAGAAGGGGAGAGTTAATATGTCACATTTTGCATTACAGTTTTATGGTTTTAACGTATGGGCAAATAATCAGATTTTCAACCGCTTAAAAGAGATTCCAAAGGATGTTTACCATCAAGAAGTTCAAAGTGTGTTTTCATCGATATCGAGTGTGATGGCCCATGTGTATCTTTCCGATCTGGGTTGGGTGGAGGTTTTTTCCGGTAAAAGCATGAACCATGCGTTGGAGCTGGCAGAACAACTGAAGGAACAAACAGAGTCAAAGGAATTGGAGGAAATGGAGGCCATGTTTTTTGAGTTGTCCGGGCGGTACAAATCGCTGCTTAGCCAAAAAGAAAATTTAGATAAGCCTCTTATAATTGAGAATCCAGCTGGCGGTCAAATGAAAACAAGTGTTGCCGAATTGGTTCCGCATGTCGTGAATCATGGAACATATCATCGCGGCAATATCACAGCCATGTTGCGCCAAATGGGATATGCCTCTACTTCGACGGATTATGGTCTTTATTTGTTTTTAAAAGGGGAGTAACTGGATTTCAATTGCTAACTGCCGGGACTGTTAGCCTGACATTGAAAAATTGGCAGTCCTGTTCTTAAAGTGAGGCCACCTGTCATTTTGAAGATAATGAAATCCTATAAATGTGAACAGGTTAACCGGTTTTTACTGGTTGACCTTTTTTACGTTTGCAGCTGGAAATGACTTGTACATGACATTTGTCATCTTCTAGTCATGACACCTGGTACTAATAATTTCAGGTTGATTTCTTTATACTATGTAATAACGACAAATAAAAGGAAGTGCAATTGAATAATGACCTTGCAAAATACGAAATCCTTGAAAAAACAAATTGCTCCTTTTGAACAATCAACGACAAAGCAAAGTATATGGCAGATCATCAATACCTTGGGGCCATTCATTATTTTATGGTACCTGGCATATATAAGTCTTTCCGTTTCTTATTGGTTAGCTTTAATACCAGCTGTGATTGCTGCTGGCTTCTTGACAAGAATATTCATCATTTTTCATGATTGTACGCATCATTCGTTTTTCAAAAGCCGCCGTGCGAATAGAATAGTCGGGACTATCATGGGTGTTTTGACTTTATTCCCGTTTGATCAATGGGGACATGAGCATTCGGTGCATCACGCAACAAGCGGTAATTTGGATAAGCGGGGTACAGGGGATATTTGGACCCTTACTGTCGATGAGTATTTGGCTGCACCGTTTAAACTTCGTTTTGCCTATCGTTTTTATCGCAATCCATTGGTTATGTTTGGTTTGGGACCAATTTATGTATTCCTTCTTAAAAATAGATTTAACCGTAAAGGTGCTAGAAAGAAGGAAAAAAATAATACGTATTTGACGAATGCATTAATCGTCGTTTTAGCGGCATTGCTTTGCCTTGCAGTAGGCTGGCAGTCGTTCCTTCTGGTACAAGGTTCCATTTTCATGATTTCTGGTTCAGTCGGCATTTGGCTGTTTTACGTCCAGCATACATTTGAGGACTCTTATTTTGAAGAAAATGAGGAGTGGGAATATGTATTGGCAGCAGTGGAAGGAAGTTCTTTTTATAAGCTTCCAAAACTGATGCAGTTCCTTACTGGTAATATCGGTTACCATCATGTTCACCATTTAAGTCCAAGGGTACCTAACTATAAATTGGAAATGGCGCACAATAATACGCAGCCTTTAGAGAACGTTCCAACGATTACTCTTGCGACAAGCTTGCGCTCACTCCGTTTCCGTTTATGGGATGAGGAATCCAAGAATTTTGTCGGTTTCAAAGATATAAAATATTTAACGAAAAAAAGTGTTCCCGCTCAAGTGAAATCTGAACTGTAACGTTCATGTATCATTCCAGACTCCCTTAATAATCCTCGGATTTGGGGGAGTCTTTGCTTCATATAAGGAACTCGATAAAGGAGAGAACTTAAAATGATTCGAATTGTCATTGCAGAGAATCAGCAAATGCTGTTAGAGGCAATAAGTTCTCTACTCAATCTTGAAGAAGATATAGAAATTGTCGGGCAAGCGGGTAATGGAGAAGAAGCGGTGGCTCTTGTACACCAATTACAGCCTGATGTGTGTATCATGGATATGGAGATGCCTGTAATGAGCGGACTTGAGGCAGCAGAAGCATTAAGGTCAATTGAATGTAAAGTGGTCATTTTAACGACATTCCGAAGGACTGGTTATTTTCAACTCGCAATAAAGGCTAATGTAAGTGGTTATTTATTGAAGGATAGCCCGGGTGAAGAGTTAGCTTGCTCGATTCGCAGCATAATGGATGGCAAGCGAATATATTCCCCAGATCTTATAGATGAGTCTTCCAGCAATAATGGCCGGGAAATGGGAGTGTTAGGTTTGTTAGCCGATGGTCAATCAAAAATTGAGCCGTCTAATCAGCAAAGCGGCACAATTGGGACAGTAAGGAAATATTTTTCCACCATCAAGGATAAAATGAAGTTACCGGCAGGTTAGATTTGTTACTTAATTCTGTTGACACGTTTTTTTTAATTGTGTACGATGGATTAAATTATAATATTGAAAATTCTGTGATGAAGAGAGTAGTTCATTTTGAAATGGAAAGCGAGTTAGGGATGGTGGGAGCCTAATGCAGGACGGATGAATGAAGCGCACTTTGGAGAAATTTCTTGAACCGTTTAGTAGGGAATATCGGGGAGTCACCTCGTTAACAATGGAAAGTGGTCACAATTTGTGGCAACTAGAGTGGTACCACGGGAATTCATGCTCTCGTCTCTTATTTAGAGGCGGGGGCTTTTTTGTTTAGGAGGGAAAATGACGATGAATAAACCAATTGCAGAAATGATTTCAACTGCTCTGAACAATGAAATGCCAGCAAGTGAAATAGAAAAATTAATGGAAAAGCCAAAATTGATGGAATTAGGTGATGTTGCCTTTCCATGCTTTACTCTTGCGAAAAAATTCAAAAAGTCGCCTCAGGTGATTGCGTCTGAAATAGCCCAACAATTAAATAGCAAGTTGATCCAAGAAGTGAACGTTGTGGGTGGTTATCTGAATATCTTCGTCAATCAACAGCTGGTGACGGAAAACGTGCTGCAAACGGTATTAAGTGAAAAGGATCAGTATGGTTCGATGCAGCCTGTACAGGAAAATGTCGTGATTGATTATTCCTCCCCGAATATTGCCAAACCTTTTTCCATGGGGCACTTACGCTCAACGGTCATAGGGAATGCACTGGCTAACATCGCCGAAAAAAATGGCTACAATGCCGTGCGTATTAATCATTTAGGAGATTGGGGCACGCAATTCGGCAAGTTGATTGTCGCGTATAAGCTGTGGGGCGACAAAGAGGCGATCGAAGCTTCGCCGATTCAGGAATTATTGAAGATCTATGTGAAGTTCCATGATAGAGCCGAAAGTGATGAATCGTTGAATGAACAAGCACGCGCAAGCTTCAAGTCGCTTGAAGATGGGGACGAGGAAGCACTAGCATTGTGGAAATGGTTCAGGGATGCGTCTCTAAAAGAGTTTGAGACGATTTATGATTTATTGGGCATCCGTTTTGATTCCTATGCCGGCGAAGCGTTTTACAATGACAAAATGGATGCGGTTGTCGGGGAACTAAAAGAAAAAGGCTTACTTACCCTATCCGAAGGTGCCTATGTCGTGCAATTGGAAGATATGCCGCCTTGTTTGATTACGAAAACGGATGGTGCGACACTTTATGCCACGCGTGATTTAGCTGCCGCCATGTATCGTAAAAAACAGTATGAGGCGAAGAAAACATTTTATGTTGTCGGAAACGAACAATCCTTGCACTTTAAACAACTCTTTAACGTCATTGAAAAAATGGGGTATGAATGGGCAAAGGATTTGCAGCACGTAGCATTTGGCATGATGTTAAAAGACGGTAAGAAAATGTCGACACGTAAAGGGAAAGTCGTGCTCCTTGCGGATGTATTGGCAGAGGCGATCGAAACTGCGAAGCGCAATATTGAAGAAAAAAATCAAGCGCTAGAACAGAAAGAACTGGTTGCAAGACAGGTCGGTGTCGGAGCGGTAATTTTTAATGATTTAAAAAATAACCGCATGAACGATATTGATTTTTCATTAGAGCAAATGATGAATTTTGAGGGGGAAACGGGTCCATATGTACAGTACACATATGCGCGAATTTCCTCATTGCTTGAAAAAGGTGAATTTAACGAGCAGGCCATCACTTTTGACGCTTTAGGTGAATATGCGTGGCCAGTCATCCAGCTGCTGGAGCAATATCCGAGCATTGTCCAAAAATCGTTTGAACAAGCCGACCCGTCACAAATCGCGAAATTCAGCTTGCATTTATCGCGTGCATTCAATAAGTATTATGCACATACAAAGATCCTAGTTGAAGATGAATGGAAACAAATGAAACTCTCATTCGCTTTTTCCGTAGCGATTGTATTGAAGGATGCGCTAAGTTTATTGGGAATTTCCGCGCCGAAAAAAATGTAAAGTAAAATGAAAGAATCCATTTTGAACTTTCAAAATGGATTCTTTAAAATCTTACTCGATGACATCGAACCATAAGGGAGATTTATCATCAATTTCACCGTTATAATTGATCGTGATTTCTTCGCCAGCCTTTATGTCTTTATGTGCATAAAAGTCTATTGTTAGATCATCTAAATTATTATCATACGTAGCATTCGGAGTGTATGAATGATTGAATAGTGATCCTTTTCCTAAGGCAATGGCCGTTTCATCGTCATCTCCCCAATGGAAACAGTGATGAAAGAGTGACGTTTTCTTTAAATATTTCCATTCGCTTTTCGGTGAAATGATGACAGGTGATGCCTCGATGAGTTCATCCTTTTTAATATCCCTTACCGCATATATTCCCCTCCCATATTTCCCCGTATTTTTTATACAGATTGGTGATACGGCCTCAATGGCTTTTTTCCAGTCCTGCTTGGCTTTCAGTTTTGTTTCATCTAGGTCACCAAGATGCTTATTTAAGTAATCACTGCGATTGCGAATGAATTCGAAGATGAATTCCGGTTCCTTGTCAAACAGATCCACTTTATTCTTTTTATATGGATCAAGAAGGATATGGGGGCGTATCGCCTGGTGCAGTGATAATACTTTATTTTCCATGTGATTCACAGTAAATGTGGTTTCCATTTGTTCAACCAAGAGGTCTTTGTAGAACTTACGGTATTCCGGAACCTGCAATAGAAGATGACTTAAGTGATTTGTCCTTTTTCCTCCAATAGGGACGTATGTGTGCTCCATGATCCCGCCACTGACTTTGCGTCCCCAAGTGGCATCATAATCCCAAGGAATGATTTCAAATAAGTTTGTTTCACTATTGCGATATAATGCATAGTTATGAGTGAAACCGTCGTTATTCATTGTACATACAGCTCCAGCCAACCAGCGTAAGTATTTATGGATATCAAGATGCTGCGAGACTTCTTCTGGAAATTTGGCAAGCGGGGTGGTATTGATTTTTCTGATCAATTCAATAAGGTATTCATCGTCGGACTGTTTTCCAAACGCTTGTTTATAGCCTGATACAAGGGAATCTTTCGGTTTCCCATCCCTTTCCAATGAAAAATTGGCACTATTGTTGACTGCATAATAAATGGGGCCGGCAGGAAGTCCTCTTTTTTCCAAAAAGAATTCATCAACGGACTCCAGTTGTAAATATACCCCTTTACAAGAGCCGTTACGGTATAAGTCAATATGCTGGCTATAGGGGGAAAGAACTCCAAGGTCTTGGAAGTAATCGAGTGAGAGTTTATTACGAATGAGGGAAGGATCTTTGTATTCGGCATTGAGATGGATTTTGTGGGCGCCAAAGAATTTTTCTGGGTCGATGAAATCAATCCAATAGGATCTTTTCCGGAATTTTCGGGTATAAGAGCCCCGATAGGCAATATCGATATCATAAATGTCGTTTTCCACTTTCAAATAGGCGGGAATGGGGTCATTACTCCATACGTCCGCACGTAAATCTTCCAGATCTTCTTCTTCAATCATTAAGAAATAAGATGGAATATGATAAGGCATACACTCACCTTCCTTTCTTGAAGATGTATTAAGGTCAAGCGCAAACATGTAATGTATGAAAAAATTCAACTTAATCAACCAGAGATTGATTAAGTTGAAGCATCTAAGAATTAACTACTATCTTCTTCTTTTTTTCTTTCCACATCCAGTGGAAGTACTTGAAGTAGATGTTTTGCAAGTAGATGTTTTGCAAGTGGATGTGCTGCCAGTGGATGTGCAGCCAGTGGATGTGCTACCAGTGGACTTGCTACCAGTGGACTTGCTACCAGTGGACTTGCTACCAGTGGACTTGCTACCAGTGGACTTGCTACCAGTGGATGTGCAGCCAGTGGACTTGCTACCAGTGGACTTGCTACCAGTGGACTTACTTCCAGTGCACTTGCTACCAGTGGATGAGCTACAGCTGCTGCTGCTGCCAGATGAACCGCATTTTCCTTTTTTTCCCTTTTTTCCTTTCGCCATAAAGACCCCTCCTTTAATAAGGTTAATTACATGATATGCAGAATGGTACAAACTTGAACGTTGGTTAACGACAAACGGGCTAATAAAAATGGCGGAGAGTAAAATAGTAATGTAGAGTTATGGCAGGACAATTCAATTAGGGTGTCCGCCTTTTCTGAAATGAAAAATGCCCCTTACTCCCAAATGGGAATAAAGGGCATGTACCGTGAACATGTCACGGCGATCATGAATTAATAAGCCAAGCTGAATAGGGCTTTGATGTGTGATAGATAGCGAACATTACTTGCTTCTTTCATCAATGTAGCCGGAAGACCTTTAAGTGATGTGTTATTGGCCCCAACCGTTGCCACCGCATCCTTACGGCCAAGGCTCGCAAGTGTACCTGAGTTTACAGGTGAAAATGCTTCAAGTTTCTTGCCTTCAAAGGCTGCAAATAGGTTGTAACCAACAAGCTCACCCATTTGCCAAGCATTTTGAGCAGTAGGAGCGTATGGACGGCCGCCTTCTGGAGGGAAAGCAACGGCACTGTCCCCGACGACGAATACGTCTTTATGGGATTTGGATTGCAAGAACTCATTAACGGTTGCTTTGCCGCGGTCCACTTCAAGGCCTGATTCGCCTACGATAGGAAGAGCCGCAACTCCGCCTGTCCAAACAAGCGTATTGGCCGTTATCGTTTGACCATCTTTCAATTCGATTTGATTGCCTTTAACACCGGTTACAGGCAGACCTGTCAAGAATTCAACTCCGCGTGCTTCCAGGCTTGTCATCGCACGTTCGATTAAGTGGTCAGGCAGGACTGGAAGGATTTTTGGACCAGCTTCCACAAGCTTGATTTTCAAGTCCTTGAAGTCCACTCCGAACTTTTTGGCGATTTTAGGGAAATGATCCACGATTTCACCGATTAGCTCAACGCCCGTCAATCCGCCGCCGCCGATTACGATGGTTGCGTCCGCTTCATTATTTGTTTGTGCATATTCGCGAATGCGATCTTCGATATGTTTGTAGATCTTGTTTGCATCATTTACGGATTTCAAGACCATGCTGTTTTCCTCAAGTCCCGGAATGCCGAAGAATCCTGTTTGGCTTCCCAAAGCAACAACCAGGGCATCATAAGATAAAGTGGAACCATTGGCAAGTTTCACTTCTTTGTTATCGACTGAGAAAGACTCCACTTTGGAAATGACAAGGTCGATATCTTTTCCTTTGAAAAGCTTTTCCAACGGAATGGAAACGGCTTGTTCGGAAATGGATCCGCCTGCAAGACGGTGCAATTCGGTGATGATTTGGTGCGTTGGAAATTGGTTCACCACTGTAACCTGCACTTCATCTTTTTTGTAATATTCACGTACGGATAAGGCAGATAGCAATCCAGCGTAACCCGCACCTAAGATGACGATTTGTTTTGACATAGTTAATCCCCCGTCCTTACTGATTGAAAGTTTATCAAATTATTTTTGGTTTTTACGTTCTGAAGAGACTTCAAGAAAAGCTTGGGCGAAACGGAAAAGCTTTTGTGCTTGCGGATCTTTCATCATTCTTAACAGACCAAAAAGACCGATCACATCAGTATTCGCTTCTGCACGATCCTTAGCTTCAATGGCATTAGCCGCAAGCCCTTTCACTGAGCCCACTACAGGTGTAGCGATCTCCGAAATGGCGCTTACCGTATCATTTTTCAAAACATCATCAGTCGCAACCGATTGAGCGAAATCATAAGACTTTGTTAAAATATTCACTAACTCAGTCAGTTTTGGTAACTGCTCAACTAAAGTGTTCAATGATTCCTGAACCTCAGGCTTTAATAATTGGTCCAGTACATCTAATTGTTTTTGGCGGGCATTAAGTTGTTCAGTTTGTGATTGGGTAATCGTTTCTGACATATCCAATTCTCCTTTGCAATAAGCATTTTGTTGAGGTAAATAGAAAAACTTGTAAAATATTACACAATGTGTGACAAGAAAAAATACTAACAAAAATGTAATAAATGCTATCCTATAGTATATCCCTTTAGTGGCTTGAAAACAGCTGATTTTTTAAAAAAGATTCATAAAATAATCTTTTCCTGCTTATTTTAAGTACAGATTCTAATGGGGTATCCCAGAATTTACCTAAAATGAACTTTAAGAGGGTGTCTAACATCGAAGCCTGTCATACATATTTCCATCTTGATTTGCCATCCTAAATGATGGAGGTGAAAAAATGTGACTGATTCAGAATCTAAACTTACAGAAGAGAATAATGATAAGAAGCTTCATAAACTGGTTGGCAGTATGGAATATACAAAAGCACAACTATTGGAAGGTATGAATGGAATTTCTGAAGTTTACCTCAAAAACAGTGAGGAAGGCACATCGGAAACACCTGATAAATAATATTATTGTGTAAGCATAGCGAAACAGTTATGCTTACTTATTTTTGTAATAAATCCCACTCTTATTTCTCAAACTACAGTTGTTTAAATATTCTAAAAATACACTTGACTTTATCATGAATTGACGTAAGATAAAGTATATAGCCATGGTGTAAACAAGTAGAAATTCTACTCTGCCATCGCCTAAAATGGACTCGGTGACTTAAAAGATGAATCTATAAATAACTGTCGAATCTAATAGACTTCGCCGCCCAGCGAAGCTAAACCTAGATCAAAAACCAGTTATATCAATTATTTCTTATTGATATGACTGGTTTTTTTATTTCATCATTCATCTTGTTCCGTTTTTGGCCTAAGAAAATCCAGCGGCTGGCTGATACTCTTTCACACAGTTCTATTAATCGGTGCAATGGGCGCAAGGCAAAGTATTTTAAATCTTGTAGCAGGGGTGGGAGTTATATGATAGGTACGAAGGATACTAGGCTGGCAATTGATGTAGGCGGAACTTTTACGGATGTGTTCGTTTTTGATGAAAGTACGAAGGAAATTTCAATTACGAAAACGTCGTCGACTCCTTTGAATCCAGAGATCGGTATTTTGGATGGAATTGCGAAAGCGGAAATAGATTGTGAAAATATTAAAGTTTTTTCCCATGGCACAACAGTGGGCACCAATGCCTTGATTGAAAGGAAATTGCCAAAGACAGCATTGATTACATCCGCTGGCTTTCGGGATGTAACGGAAATCCGCCGAGGAACCAAGCTTGAGTTATGGGATACATATGATGATGTAGCCAAACCGTATATCCAAAGAAGAGACCGTTTTGAAGTGGAAGAACGCATCGACTTTGCAGGGAATGTCTTGACGGAAATCAATGAAGAGGAAGTACGGTCACTGGCAAGGAAATTAAAAAGACGCGGTACCGAATCCATTGCGGTTTGCTTCATGAACGCATATGTAAATGGAAGCAATGAGGCGAAAGTAAAACGAATCATCCAGGAGGAACTCCCGGATGTTTATATATGCATTTCAAGTGAAGTCCTTCCTGAGATTTTTGAGCATGAGCGCATGAGTACGACGATCGTCAATGCGGTTTTAGGACCGACTGTCAGCAACTATATTAAAACCCTTGAAGGTGAAATGACTAAACGGGGATATGAAGATGACATATTAGTGCTTCACTCCGGCGGAGGGGTAATGACATCCCAAACCGTTCCCCGTTATGCAGCAAGACTTGCAAGCTCCGGCATCGCTGCAGGTGCGATTGCCAGTAAACATATCGCCCAGCTTTGCGGCTTTAATAATGCCATTGGGCTGGATATGGGGGGAACGAGCACCGATATTTCCTTGATGCATGAAGGTGATTTACGAATTACGAAAGATTGGTATATCGAGTATGGATATCCGATAGGGTTCCCAAGCATTGAAATCTTGACGATAGGAGCAGGAGGCGGAAGTTTAGCTTGGGTGGATGAAGGCGGTTCTTTACGCAATGGCCCTCAAAGTGCAGGGGCGGTTCCTGGACCTGCTTGCTATAGCAGGGGCGGAGTGGAACCGACCAATTCCGATGCCAATATTGTCTTGGGACGGCTTGGCACCAAACTATTGGATGGACAAATGGAACTGGATAAACAAAAAGCGATTGAAGTCGTGGATAAGATCGCCAAGAAATTTGATTATACGATTGAAGAAGCGGCGAACGCCATCACACGGGTGGCCAATGCCAATATGTGTGATGCCCTAAGGCTGATTTCAGTCAGACGGGGATACGACCCGCGCGACTTTGCACTTGTGGCTTTCGGCGGGGCTGGGCCCTTGCATGGAGCGTACTTGGCCAAGGAAATGGAAATCCCGACCGTCATCATCCCGCCGCATCCGGGTGTAGCCGCCGCAATGGGATGCCTGTTGGTCGATGTTCGTCATGATATCTCAAAAACCTATGTCAAGAACGTCAAGGATGTATCGTTAAAGGATTTAGAGAAGGAATTCATCGGAATGGAAAAAGAGGCCGCGGAGTTATTGCAAGAAGAAGGGGTCGCTAAAGAAGCTTCCACATTGATGAGATATATTGACATGAGGTATATGGGACAGTGGCGTTCATTGGCGATAGAAGTCGATTGCCCGATTTCTTCTTTGGAAGAGACCCTTGACCGTTTCCATCAAGAGCATGAACGCGAATTTTCTTTCTTCGATAAAGAACAGACCGTGGAAATTTACGGACTGCTCGTTACGGCTATCGGAACTGTGCCAAAACCTGAATTCCCGACTTATGAACCTGGAGGCACACTTGCAGATGCCTTGAAGGAAACGCGTGATGTCTATTTTGAAGAAGAGGGATATGTAAATACGAACGTCTATAACCGGGAACTCATTCCGGCCTTTTCAGAAATCACGGGCCCTGCCATAGTGGATCAGCTTGATACAACGACTGTCATACCACCAAATTTCACGGCAAAAGTTGATAAATACAGAAACTTGATTCTTTCCCAAAATAAATAAAAAGAGGTGGATTTCATTGTCGAATAAACAGTTAGTTGGCCAATCTGGAGTTGGAACAGGCTTAGATCCGGTGACATTTGAAGTGATAAAAAATGGCTTCGTTAACCTTGTAGATCAGATGGCGGAACAAATCCTTCGGACATGCTATTCCTTCGTCATTTATAATCGGGATTTCAGCTGTGCTCTTTGTGATGCAGAAGGAAATACAGTCATGCAAGGGACGCAGGATATTTCGGTCCATGTAGGTACATTGCATCTAACGGCAAAGGCGGTAATAGAGGACTTCAAGGGTGATATCCATCCTGGGGACGTATTCTTGGTCAATGACCCGTATCGAGGCGGCACTCATTTCAATGACACACGGGTCCTCTTGCCTGTCTTCCATGAGAACAAGCTCATTGCGTTCATGCAGACGAATGGACACTGGGCCGACATGGGGGGATCGACACCTGGCTCCTTTGATATCAATGCCAAGGAACATTTCGGCGAGGGGGTAAGGATTCCGCCGCTTAGGATTTATAGTAAAGGAACATTTTTAAAAGATGTGGTCAATGTGCTCGCTTTGAACATGCGCGTCCCTGAAGAACGTGTCGGAGATTTGCGTGCTCAAGTGGAAGCGGCCAAAGTAGGGGAGCGCCAGTTGTTTGCCATCATCGAGAAGTATGGAATCGATACGACTTTGTCCGCCTTTTCGGAAGTGCAGAATTATGTGGAGCGCCTGGCCAGGGCCAAGGTTGCTGCTTTACCGAATGGAACCTGGGAGACCGTTGATTATATTGATATGGACCCGGAAGCCGGAGACGGTCTGATTCCAATCCGAGTTAAGATGACCATCACGGATGACGAGATCCTTTATGATCTTTCTGGATCGCATTCTTATATCGGCTGCTTTTTGAATGCCGGTTTCGGAGCATCTTTATCAGCGGCATACTCAGGAACCAAGACATTCTTTCCTGAAATACCCCTGAACTCCGGCTTTTACAGAGTGGTGAAAATCGAACTGCCGGAAAACTCCGTAGTCAATGCCCCGGCACCGATTGCCGTAACCGGTTTTTGTTCAGGGGCCTATGAAAAAATCATGAGTGCGTGCTTCGAACTCTGGTCCAACATCATGCCGGAAAGAGCGATCGCATGCTCATTTAACCTGGAGTATTTACTTATCGGCGGTTGGGATCAACGCCAGGAGCAGGATAAATACTTCATGTGGTACGACTGGATGGCAGGCGGTCATGGAGGCCGCTATGATCGGGACGGTGTGAACGCCACTTCGCCGACATTCGGTTTGGGACTCAGCGTACAGCCATGCGAAGGACAAGAGAGATTGTCGCCAGTCGTGACGATGAAGCATGAAATCATTACCGACTCTGCCGGACCGGGTAAATACCGCGGTGGTTGCGGTGTAGAAAAGGGCGGTACACTCACCAATGTCAAAAACACGGTCATGTCCTATTGCTGTGACCGTTCCCGTTCAATAACATGGGGGATTTTTGGAGGGCTTCCTTCTTCCCCTCATGGAGCATGGCTGAATCCCGGCAAGGAAGACGAACGATATTTAGGTGCGATTTTCTCAAATGTAAAAGTACAGCAAGGGGATTCCTTTGTGCGTCCATCCGCTGGGGGCGGGGGACTGGGAGATCCGCTTGAAAGAAGTCCCGAAGATGTTTTGG
This sequence comes from Peribacillus phoenicis, assembly GCF_047238085.1. Lineage (NCBI taxonomy): Bacteria > Bacillati > Bacillota > Bacilli > Caryophanales > Bacillaceae > Peribacillus > Peribacillus phoenicis. The sequence goes on from NZ_JBDFMF010000001.1 coordinate 561,178, forward strand.
AAGATGTTATCGATGAGTATGTTTCAATTGAGCGAGCTAAAAAAGATTATGGAGTCGTGATCAAGGAAATCGATAAAGATATCGATTTATTCGAAATAGATCTTGAAGCAACGAAACAAGCTAGGGCTTATATCAGAAACAACCGCAAACAATGGCTTGAGGAAAACATACAAACCGTGGAAGATAAATTCGCCAAGGGCGAGCTAGATAGTCTCGATGTCATTCGCCAGTATGGTGTCATCATCGATTATGCAACGAATAAAGTCCTGCCAGAATCAACAAAACAGTTCCGTGAATCCATGAAAACCCGTTCATTGGCTTATTGGAAGTAACGTGAAAATCATTAGGGAACCTTAGACTGCAGACGAACTCGTCGAAAACGAGTTTGCCTGCAGTTTTTTCCTTTAAAAAAGGTTCAGTTGATTTCAGAAATCCGCTCCCTTTCCGCCGAATGCCTGCGGAAAGCGAGTGTCTGGAGCGGAAATCACCATCCAAATTGTATAGGTTCCGAAGACATTCTTAATGGAAACCCATCAATTCCTTTACATGTTTACAATTATCTTTTGAAGTGAGCATTTCCAAGAGCGTAAAGGCAACATCGAATGCTGTGGAAGGATTGTAGGATGTAATGATATTGTCCGTGACGACAATCGGTTCATTCACCACAATCGCACCATAATCTTTTAGCTGGCCCTGTCTCTTACTGGTTGGATGGTTGTACGTAGTGGCCTTTCTTCCGTTCAAAATCCCGCTTTTTCCTAGTGGGAGAGAACCTACACAAATGGTTGCTATGATTTTGTTCTTATTATGAAAATAATTGATTACATCAAGAAACCTTTGATCATAGGCATCCTCATAGAAACCGGCTTCTTCAAAACCTCCTGGAATGGCCAAAGCATCGAAGTCATCAAGGTTCACTTCATCGATAGTCAATTCGGGCTTCACGATGAAATTCCATGTGCATTTCAATTGTTCATGTAGTCCAACGGTAACCAGATCAGTGGTACCATCACCCTCTAATTTATTCCAGCCCAATACATCTGTAAACACACTCGCTTCAACCGCTTCGAATCCATTGGATAGCAGCAGCAATACTTTTTTCATAGCAGAAACCCCCTTATATATATTGTGTTAATTATATAAAAAGCAAATTTCCTGATACATACGATTAATTACGTAATCATTCCTTTTCTATTTATTTTATAATGTATTTGAAAGGAATCAGTTAATAATAAAAAGTAGGGGTGATTGAATTGGATCGAACGGATAAAAAAATAATTTCCTTACTGGAGATTAATGGTCGAATGTCCATGAAAGAACTGGCACATGAAGTTTCCTTAACGGCTCCAGCAACGAAAGAACGTGTGAATAAATTAGAGGAAAGCGGAGTGATAAAAGGTTATAAAACGGAAATATCCCTTGAAAAACTTGATAGAAGCATAACGGCATTCATATTATTCGAAACGGATCGATGCAAAGACTTTTATCAATTCAGCTTGAGCCATCCGGAAGTTTTGGAATGCCACCGGTTAGCCGGTCAATACAGTTATCTTATTAAAATAAGTACATTTTCCATGGAAACGCTGGAAGACTTCGTTGATGAAGCCATTAAATATGGGAAATCGTCCACCCATCTGATATTCTCTTCCGCATTGAAAAATGTTTTTTCAGGAGATGAGATGTAACCGGCTTAACCATTTACTTGCCACCTTTTTAATATATGATCAATTAGCAGGAAAAAACTCCACCAATATAGAAAGTAAATAGTAACAAAAATCACAGTTGGATATTCAAAAAGGGAGTGGAGAAGAGTGAGTTTTGTTTATGACGAAGATAAAATAATGGAATTCCTTTTGCAGAATAAAAGTGAGTTTGAAGAATATCTTTTATCAGCAGCAGTCAATGTCAGGGATAAAATCGAAGAAATTTTACTGATTGGAAATGTCGACCTTTTGAATAATGCACATAAGCTCATTCGATATATAGTGGAACAGAATGAAACGGAAATGATTGCATTTGCCGAAAAAGAGGGAGTTACGTGGGCAACCCACTCCTTGACGCTTTCATTCAAGCTGGAATGGATTCAAGCCCTTCGCAGAACGCTTTGGACCTTTCTTTATAAGTTTGAACAAGATAAGAAAGCGTTTATTGAGGATTCCAAGGTCTTTTTTGAATTAGAGAAAAGAGTGAATGAAAGTGTTGATGTTTTTCTTAAATCCTTTTTCGTCAGTTACTCTGATTATAAAGACAAATTGATTCTCGCTCAGCAAAACTTGGTGGAAAATCTATCCGTCCCTATCATTCCCGTTACTTCCACCACCTGTGTCCTTCCGTTAATCGGGACAATCGATCATTCACGAATACAGATAATCGAAGAAAAAGTATTGATGGAGATAGGTAAACTGCGGATACAGACATTGATCTTGGATTTGTCCGGTATCATCGAAATAGAAGTTGAAATGATCGATGATTTGATGAAAATCCTCGATGGAACGGCAATGATGGGGTGTAAAGCTGTGGTGACTGGATTACGCCCAGAGGTTGTTACGAAAATGATCCGTTCAGGGATTCAGCTCGATAAAGCAGAAACAAAGGGTACACTGCAACAGGCTTTGAAGGACTATCTTGTAGTTACCTAAATCGTGAAGTGGGAGTCGCCATGTTTTGCTGACTTTTTTTTGTAGGTAATTTGGAATATTAAGGAAGTTTATTTGCGGTTTTATCTTATTAAAATAAGTAAATGGAATGGGGAAAGGAAGCTCCGAACAGAACTGAATCTTGGTTCCAGAAATCAGCTCCCTTTCCGACGACTGCCGACAAGCCTCATCAAAGCAAGCATCAAGAGGGTCTCGTCTAGCCAGTTATCGGCAGGAGTGTCGATTTTTTTAATCATGGTTCGGGGTGAATCTATTCCGAACCCCCAATTGTTGATAAATTCAAGAAAATCCAGTTTTCCTACAGTTTTTTCTAAAAAAACATTCCATTTGATCTCGCCGGAGACTTTATTCGACCGCTGCCGGAGTTATTCGACCTATCCGGCAGTATATTCGACCGCTGCCGGAGTTATTCGACCTACCCGGCAGTATATTCGACCGCTGCCGGAGTTATTCGACCTACCCGGCAGTATATTCGACCGCTGCCGGAGTTATTCGACCTATCCGGCAGTTTATTCGACCTACCCGGCAGTATATTCGACCGCTGCCGGAGTTATTCGACCTGCCCGGCAGTATATTCGACCGCTGCCGGAGTTATTCGACCTACCCGTCAGTTTATTCGACCGCTGCCGGAGTTATTCGACCTATCCGGCAGTTTATTCGACCGCTGCCGGAGTTATTCGACCTGCCCGTCAGTTTATTCGGACCGTTCACAAATTTATTCGACTCCACTTCATTTAGTCGGATTCCGGAGCATTTGTCTTGCGGTCCAAGCATTAAATCGCGCTCCGATTGTTTGCAAAGCCCTCATCAAAGCAAGCATCAAGCGGGCCTAGTCTAGCCAGTTATCGGAAGGGATTTTGCGAATTTCCTCAATGGAGGTTTTTTTGTTTCACTTCAGTAAGGAATAGACATATGTATCATGAGGAATACCGTTTTGGTAAATATAACTCCTTAATATTCCTTCCTGGATGAAGCCCAGCTTAAGAAAGAGCTCACTTGATGGCTGGTTTTCAAGAAAAACGACCGCGCCGATGCGGGTTAAATCAAGGTCGTTGAAACCGTAAGCGATAATTTCTTTAAGAGCTTCTGACACAAATCCTTTGCGCCAATGTGCAGGATGAATTTCATAACCGATTTCCGCTCGTCTGTATTTGGGACTGTGGGCATGAAAACCGATGGTGCCAAATCAATTCCTGGGTATCTTTTCTTTCAATTCCCCATCGTATCGCTCGTTTTTCACGGTGGTTTTTCGCAAAAGATGCTACAATATCCTTCGCCTGTTCGACATTTTCCAATGAGTCCTAGCCATAAAAGCGGGTGACTTCATCTTTTGATAAACATTGGAAAAGAGCTTCCGCATCACTTTCATGAATTTCCCGTAAGCGTAACCTCTCCGTGTTCAATAAAGGAAACATTTTTTTCTCCTCCTATATCAGTTTTATATCCATTCGGGCTCCGCGAAGGTTTTTCCTTTATTATGAAGTGCCTTTTTTTTCGGTAATTTCTGTGGTAATCGGACAAGCTAACATTAGATGCATTAAACAGTTCAACATGAAAAAAAGCATTAATGAAGGGGAGATAGATCATGGGAAAAAAACACCGCAACCGTATCGCTTCACCGAAAAAGAATAACCATATTCCGAAAGCGGATATCATTGCAGAACATGAAGCGCACGGTAAAGAATACTCAGCGAATAAACGAAAGAACGGTCCTGGCTCCAATACAGATTGATTAAACTTAGTGACCGCTCTAGCCTTTAAGGGCAGGGCGGTCATTTGTGTTTCTTGCCATCAAAGGGTTCATCCTTTATCTTAAAGAATGAAGAACCATTGAAGGGAGTTAGGATGATGAAAGCACTTGTCTTTGATGATTTCGGCGGGCCGGAAGTTCTGTCTGTAAGGGAAATTGCAGAACCTGAACATTCAAAATCAGCCGTGATCGTTCGAATGAAAGCAATCGGATTGAATTTTGCTGATGTATATAGAAGGAAAGGAAATTATCATTTGGTGGGTGATCCCCCATTCATTCTAGGGTATGAGGGAGCAGGGGTCATCGAATATGTCGGGGAAGATGTCCATCATGTGAAAGCAGGAGATCGTGTCGGGTTCGCTGATGTTCCCCATGCAAACGCGGAGCTGGTTTCAGTTCCAGCTGATAAACTGTTACCGCTGCCTGAGGGCATTTCCTTTGAAACGGCCGCTTCCGTTTTACTTCAAGGATTGACTGCCCAATATTTAACTCATGACAGCCATCCGGTTAAACAAGGGGAAACCATTCTGGTCCATGCCGCTGCAGGGGGAGTCGGTCAATTACTGACACAGATGATCAGGATGAAGGGCGGTCAGGTCATTGGCTTGACCTCATCGAATGATAAAGCGGCTGTTGCCAAGCAAATGGGTGCGGATCATGTTTTCCTTTACGGATCGGACTGGGTGGATTCCATTAAGGATGTAACCGGCGGTAAAGGTGTTGATGTTGTTTATGAATCAGTGGGCCAAACCTTGATGGATAGTTTCAGTGCGGCCAAGACTGGAGGAACTGTCGTATTTTTTGGGATGGCAGGCGGTGATCCAGAAAAAATCGACCCGAGAATGTTAATGGATACATCCAAGGCATTAATTGGGGGTGACCTTTGGAATGTCCTGACTACCCATGAAGAACGGACAAGAAGAACAGCAGAGCTATTCCAATGGATTCTGTCAGGGGAAATCCTCATCAAAGAACCGACTCTTTTTTCGTTGGAAAATGGGGCGGATGCACATCGACTTCTTGAAAGCCGGAAAAGTTCGGGGAAAATATTATTAATACCATAGCAAATCATGAGGGCTTTCCATTCTAAATGGGGGCCCATTTCTTTTGGTGGTCTGCCGAGATTCAACCCCTTATTCATACTGATGATCAGAACATTTTTCAGTTCCTTTATATAGACCCATTCTAAGACCCTTAGAATAACTCCATAATAAATACCCGTGCCCTTACAGGGGTTATGGCTTGCTGTCAAAACAACTTGATGACCAAGTTGGCTTATCTACAAGATCCATATGCAACACACGAATTCAGAGGAGAAATCCACAATGGGCCAATCACCAAACAACAATCGTCATTCTTCAATTCACAGGCTTTCGTTACAAGCAAAAAAAAGAGAACGGATCCGTTCTCTCTTGGAAAACTTATGAATAGCCATATTAGGGAATGAAGAGAAGATCGAGACGCTCCTTTTGAATCGCGAAATAAGATTGGAGGGTTTCCTTTTTCTTTGTGAGAGGAAAGTTCCGGACAGCCGGGGCCACTGCATGATTGCCGAATTTAAGAACCAAGGTCAACAGCCTATCCAACTGGCCATATGTATCGTTTCTAATGTGAGCCATATATTCGGCAGCAACCTGCTTACAATCATCGGTACTTTTCCTTTTTCCTTCTGCCCGTAAATCTTCGGTCACTGTCTTTACACGGGAAATGAGCCATGTATCGCACCAGTCGTTCAGTACATTGCGGATGAAGTCTGCTTGCTGGTACTTATGGAGAATGGGCTCGATATGTTTTGCCATTTCCAAATCATTCACTACCCGGCGAAGAGCTTTCTCTGAGATGTTTCTATGAAAATGGACGCGTTCAAGCAGGCTTTTGATGGATTCTGCCTGGTGGGCATACTTGACCATCTGTTCCAATGTTTCATTGTACATGATCTTGCTTAAATAAGCAGAGGCTTGTTTTGGGGCAAGAAGCAACTGCTTATTGGCAGGAAGCGCCTGGCCAAATTTCTTAAGAGAATGAGAATAGACGAAACGGGCTAACTTCTGCAGTTCCTTTTGGATATCATTGGAGATGTTTGTCGCTTCTTGCAGAAAGGAACGGAAAATATATTTACCGACCCGTTCCAATTCCCTGCATACAGAATCATTGATATGCCCAAGGTAGCCAGAGTTAAAAATCGTTCTCCGCAATAATGCCCGTTCCGCCCTATTTTCCTTATAGTGCTCCAAGACGCCTTCGGTAAAGGTGAACACCAGAACTTCTTTCTTTGAAAAAGCTCTGCTCGCAAATGAAATCGTCACGATATGGCCTAAAGCGTCATGGATGGCATCGATTGCATCCAATAAGCGCTGCCTTGTGAATAGCGAGCTTGAATCAGGAATGATTTCATTATAATCGAATAGTACTTCTTCAGACTTCAAAACGGACATTCGGAAAGCACCCATAAGCAGCAGCCGTTTTCCATGAATCGTTAAGGTTTTGAAAGCATCGCTATATAAGAAACGGTATTTCTTGCAATAACGGTCCGTCTTCCTGTTATAGCCAAGATTACTTGCAGGACCAAGGTTAAACTTATATAAAACGTCTTCACCTTGATGAACGGGCACAAACACTTTTTTTAATGATCCTTGTGGTGCGGTGAATTTATTGACGATCTGCCTTAAGTATTTTTCTGTCGTTCCGACTCCTCTGGCCATCATATGAAGCGGGCTCTGGATGACCCCGTCCCAGTCACTGTGGAGCAAGGCATACAAACACGTATCGAATTCAGTGGAAGATACATTCCTTAATAGGTATTGGTAAGTTTCTTCATAAATCATAAGGCTTCGTCCCCTTTGGCATGCATCCTTTTCTAGAGTCTATATAAACAATAAATCGGTAAAAGTAGCATCGTTGGTGTAAATTGTATTGGAAGTTTTTTGCCGTTATTTCGATATATTTAAAAAATAGTAAATTAGTTGTACAAAAGTGATAAAATGGGTAAATGGGAACATACATGACAAGGAGAGATTTATAAAAACCATGATACTTTCACTACTCGGTTTCATCTTAAAAGGAATTTTAATGAAAATACCATTTGCCATACTGGGACTTTCCTTGATTCCGCAGAGATGGATAAACGCAATTACCAAAAAGGATATACCTTTTTTCATTGAACAAGTTCTGAGACTTTTAGTTTCTGCTGCCGTATTGTTTTTCGTTATCGATATCATGCTGCTGGATCTTACTGCCGCTGCATTCTTTTCGAGTTTTGCCATTATTCTAGGGCTCATTCTCATCATCGATTCAAGAATGTATATGTACAGTGCCAGTGAATCTTCAAGCACCAGACGGAATCGGAGGGGAAATGAAGGGGCAAAGCAGCAAAAAACACCTTGGAACGTACATTTCAACAGCTTGATAGGTGTCGTTTTGATTGCAGCATGGGTCATCATGCTGTTTTACCCGATCACTTTTGCCGCAGATCTGCATGGATTGGCGAAGGTCGATAAGAAAAAAGAGCTGGAAGAAGTTCAAGATATAAAAACCATGCCGCTCGTTACAGTGAAAATGGCTGACGCAAAAGGCGATGCAGCAATTAATAAAATAGAAAATGCATCATATTTCACTGAAGGCGAATACCGTCTAACCAATATCAATGAAGAATTGGCTTATACATCACCCATTGAAATGGATGGGTTTTTGAAAGCCGGGAAAGCGGAATACACGCCAGGTTATAATCTGATTTCCGCCGTAGCGACGGATAAAGGGGCAAGTACTGTCAAAGGGAAGATGCTCTATGCTCCCTCACAGTACCTCGATCATGATTTGGAAAGGACGATCCGCAAGGCATATCCAAATAAAATCATCCATGATTCATATTTGGAACCGAATGAAGATGGAAAGCCCTTCTTCGTAGCTTCAGTCGGACGTTATTTGAAATACCGCAGCGGTCCCGTAGTGGATGGGGTGGTATTGGTGAATCCTGAAACGGGGGACACGAAATACTATCCAAAAGGAAAAGAACCTGGATGGGTAGATCGAACATTCACACTGGAAACAGCCCTGGAATATTGGACCTACTGGGGAAAATATGTTCACGGGTGGAAAAACCAGTCCCTGATTGGGCCGAAGAAAGATGTCCTGATTCCTAATGAGGATAATATGCAAGTTACGTTTAACGAAAAAGGCGAATTGATTTATGTAGTGGACTTTACCCGGGCTAAATCAAAAGGCAACTCCAAAACCCTTGTAGGTTATGGTGTTTTCAATGCCAAAACAGGTGAAATGACGTACTATAAAGGCGTCACGTCCGTTCTGACTGGAAAGGAAGCAAAATCCAACGCCAATGCGAGTGAGTTTTTGTCTAAGTACCCAGGCTGGAAAGCCACTAATGGGATTTTCTATACGATTTACGGTGCTCCCACTTATGTGATTCCGGTTACAAAGGGCAGCAAGTTCCAAGGTGTGGCGATCGTTTACGCCAATAGTGATAATCCCCAAGTGGTCTTTGGGAAAACGAAAGACGAAGCTTTCCGTAATTATAAAAAGCTGATTGCCTCTTTAGGGAAAGTCAGCGGTGTGACGCCTCAAAAAGGTTTTGAGATGAAAGAAATAAAAGGGAAGGTATTAAGGATCAATGATGCCAATCTTTCAAATGGATACGTCTTCCATTTAATCGTCGAAGGCAATGCCAAGAGGTTCTCGGTGGATCCTGGTGTCGATGCGCTATCTGATATTGTGTTGACGAATGTAGGAGACAGGGTTGTGCTGAAGGTGATGGATATGGAAGAAGACATCGTTCCAGTCGATGAATTCACTAATTTGGATTTGCCAAAGAAATGATAATGGACCGTGGACATATAAACTGGCCATCTCCAATATAAGCATGAAAAAAGCATTGTTATCCGCAATGCTTTTTTCATGTCTTTGAATGATTGTCATTATAAGTCCGATAGATTGAACGAAAGGATGGATTCCATATAATATCCCTTTTGGATGACGGCTTTTATTGCAAAGTGCCCATTTATCCGTTTCCGCACCCGGTACAGAAGTGAAGCGATTTCCTCTGCCGTCACAATTTGCTCTGGATCACCGACTCTCTCTGGCCATACTTGCTGGACAATTTCTTCCTTTGAAATAAGGTTGTCCAAATTCTCATAAAGCAGCTTAAAGCAATTGAATTCCTTTGTCGGCATTTTAATGGGTGCTTCTTCATTGATGATCACGGTCTGAAGGTGCTCATTGATAGCGACGGTTTGCTGTAACTCGGGGTTCACCGGCGTGAAATCCATTGTTAAGTCGTTGTCGATGGAGATCATGAATTCAATCAATCCATTGACTAAAGTAATCGAATCCCCCGGTTCAATGTGACAGGGATTGCCCGGTACGAGCGGCATCTGGTTCACGGAGGTACCATGTTTGCTTGCCAAATCCTCAATGAGGAGCTGTCCTTCCTCCATATAAATCCGGCAATGTTCCCTGGAAACAAAGTCATTGTAAAGCTTGAAATCAGCTTTGGAGTGCTGGCTGGCACGCCCGATCAGCAGGCTCTTCCCTTCGAATACATAGGCGAATTCCTCGGTTTGGCCTTTGTGCAAGGTTCTCAATACAACCTTGAAAGTTTTATGGAACATTCACTTCATCCCCCCTTTAAAAGTCAGAATTTTTAGATTATTGTCATGGATTTATCATTTTGGCTACATGGCTGTTTAGTGGGTTCAATTTTATAATTATAAATTATCAGACGCTTACTTACTAACGAAAAATGAAAAAAATACAAATTAGGCACACAGCCATTATAAGAAAGAGGATTGACGGATGAAGAAAGTAACTCTATTTTTGCTGATATTCGCTTTGATAGTGGGAGGATTTTTTCTATGGCGTTTCCTCAAAGCCGACAAGGCGACACCTGAAGAAGTATTCGATGACTATGTAAAACAATTCTCCGAGCAGGATTATGACGCGATGCTACACGCCATTTCCGAAGGGGAACTCGAAGAATATGATTATGACAAACAAAGTTTTACAGATAAATATGATGCCATCTTTTCAGGGATGGAGGCTTCAACCATCACGGTTTTATCCAAGGAGCTGCTCTACGATGAAGATATCGAAGCATATGAAGGCAGCTTTAAAGTGAAAATCCATACATTTCTTGGTGAAATCCTGGCCTCCTATCAGACTGCCTTCACTAAAGTGGATACGGAAGAAGGGGAGGCGTGGAAGGTGAAGTGGAATCCTTCCTTGATCTTACCGGGAATGGAGAAGGGCGATAAAGTCAGCGTGCAGACATATTTGCCGAAGCGAGGGGAAATCCGTGACCGGAATGGAAATCCGCTCGCTGTTAATGCCGATGTGTATGATATGGGAATCATTCCAGGTGAGCTGGGAAATTCCAAAGAAGCAAGCATCAAAAAGCTAAGCAGCGCTTTCGATATTCCTGAAGAAACCTTCAATAAGGCGCTTGATAAAAAATGGGTGACAAAAGACAGCTTCGTACCGATTGCCACTATGCCGGTAGATTTCAAACCGGAAAGCATCACCGGCAAAGACCTTCCTGGAGTCACCTTCCAAACCGGAAAAACCAGGTACTATCCGGAAAAGGAAAGCAGTGCACATCTGATTGGTTATGTGAAGGAAGTGACGGGCGAGGATTTGGAAAAGGATACCGATCATGTGTATAACGAAGGGGACTATATCGGGAAAGCCGGCCTGGAAGAAGTGTATGAGAAACGATTAAGAGGGAAAAAAGGCGGAATTATCCATATAAAGAGCGAAACGGGCAAGCAGAAAAGCATCATCAAAGAAGTGGAAGCCGTAGATGGGGAAAATATCAATCTGACCATCGATTCGGCACTGCAAAGCGAAATTTATGAAACGATGAAAAAAGATGCCGGGGCAGTGACGGCCATGCATCCTTTGACTGGGGAAATGCTTGCATTGGTCAGCTATCCTTCCATCGACCCGAATTTGATGGTTGGCGGCATGACGGATGAGCAGTGGAAGTCGTACAGCGAAAATCCGAAGCTTCCCTTCTTAAACAGATTCTCAAGCCTGTATGCCCCGGGTTCGACCTTTAAGGCCATAACGGCTGCCGTCGGGCTGACTGTAGGCACGACGTTTCCTGAGAAGAAACGGGAAATTACCGGATTGCAGTGGAAGAAGGACAACAGCTGGGGCGGATACTACGTAACTCGCGTAAAGGATGCTCCTTCGGTTGATATGGTCGATGCCCTCGCCTATTCCGATAATATTTATTTCGCACAGGAAGCCTTGGAAATGGGTGCCGAAAAATTTGAAGAACATGCCATTGAATTTGGATTCAAGGAAGACTATAAGCTGCCTATATATTTGAAAAAGAGCCAGCTTTCCAATAAAGGGATCAACAATGAAGTGTTGCTTGCAGACTCCGCATATGGACAAGGGGAGGTCCTGATGTCCCCGGTTCATTTAGGAACGGCCTTCACGCCATTCGTAAACGGCGGGAATATGGTGATGCCTGTATTGCTGGCAGATGAAAAAGCACAACCACGCAAATCCGTCATTTCAAGTGACGTTGCCAATACCGTAAAAGAGGCATTGATACAAGTGGTGGAGCGGGAAAGCGGAACCGCCCATAACCTTAAAACCACGAAAGCGGTCCTTGGCGCAAAGACAGGCACCGCCGAACTGAAAAGTAAAAAGGGTGAAGATGGATCAGAGAATGGTTTTGCCGTCATCTTTGATGCGGATTCCCCATCCATATTGCTTACAGCGATTGTCGAAGACGTGAAAAATCGCGGCGGCAGCCATTATGTGACAGACAAAATGAAGCCTGTCCTGGATGATTACCTTGCCGCTGAAAAGCAATAGAAAAAGGAGTTGACCATAGGTGAGTATGTGGAGAGATAAAATAAGTGCCTTCAGCATCCTGCTGATGATCATTAGTATGATAGTATATATTATTTTTCCCCATCCCTTTACACTCATTCTGTACTGTATATTTGGAATTGCCTTTATCAGCCTGACTTTATTGAATTAAGACTACCCTTGAATGGGTGGAGGACGGAATAGTAAGAAGAGATGAAAAAAGCCTGCCGTATCAATGGCGGGCTTTTTTTGAGAATAATTTACGGTGAGCCTTAGCATTAGTGAATAAGTTTCTTTATTAATTTGTTCACACGTATAAATATGACTAAACTAATCCAATTTAAATAAAATAAGAAAAAAGAAGTAGGGTAAATTTCCCTACCTCTGAATCTTCAATATACCTTTTTGTAAATTTCCTATATTGTTAAATATCTATAGAATATTGATACGATTTATCATTTTCGGTTCTTATAGTCACTACTACCTTACTTTGATTTGCCCAAATACCAACCTTGAAATTAAGGGTCATACCCCAGCTAGAATAAGGAGCAATAGTAGTGTTAATCCCTGAATTTTCAAGTTTTTCTGCAGTGTATGTTGAATACAGAGAATCATTTTCAAAAATTTCGACCTTCTCTATAAACACACTTTCGTTTGACTCATAATTGTATATGTTAATTGATAAGCTCTTAATTAAATTGTTTATAGTAGCTGAGCCGGATTTATATAAATACAAGTTAGGACGATCCGATATTGTTAAAGTTTTAGAAGTGCTAACCCCGTCAACAGTTGCAGTGATAGTTACTTTCCCTTCCGATAAAGTTTTTAATACTCCATTTTCATCTATCGAAGCCACTGTTTCATCAGAGCTATGCCAACTTATTTGTTGATTAGTAGCATTCTTTGGGGAGATTATAGCCGCTACTTGTTGGCTCACTCCTGTTTTCATAGAAGTAGGAGCAGTGATTGAGACACCAGTTACAGCTATTTTTTGAACAGTGATTGTTCGACTTATCTCTGCAGTATTTCCAGCCGCGTCAGTTACTTTATATGTTACTAAGTAATTTCCTTCAGTCTCTGAATCTACTGAACCACTAGTTTCAATTTTAGCAGTTAGATCACCATCGTTATTATCTGAAGCAGAAACGTCATCTAATAAATTAAATTGTGAATGTAATCCTATCATTGTATCAGCAGCACCAATAATTATAGGTTTAATCGTATCAACAACTGTTACTACACGATTGGCGGTTACAGTATTTCCGGATTGATCGGTAACTGAATAGATTAAAACATAAGTTCCAGCTTTATTAACATTAACCGAACCATCAACTTTAATGGCAGAAGTAATATCTCCGTCACTATTGTCAGAAGCGGAAATATCATCTAGAGCGTTAAAGCTTTCCCCAAAATTAAGTTGAATGTCTTGAATGCCGGATAAAACAGGTTTAAGTGTATCAATCACTGTTACGGTACGATTGGTAGAAACAGTATTTCCTGATTTATCTGTCACCGAATACTTTAAAACATAGGATCCAGCTTTTTTGACATTAACTGAACCATCAACTTTAATGGCAGAAGTAATATCTCCGTCATTATTGTCAGAAGCAGAAATACCCTCTAAAGCAATAAATTTTTCACCTAATTTGATTTGAATATCTTTAATATTCGATAATTTCGGTTTGATATTATCTAGGATTGTAATCGTACGCGTAACAGTCTGTGTATTTTTAGCTTTGTCTGAAACAGTATAGATTAGTTTGTAGTTTCCAGCCTTTTTCATATTAACAGTGCCAGAAACCTTAATATTTTTCGTAATATTTCCGTCGACATTATCCTTCGCAGTAACACCGGATAAAGCGCTAAAAGAAGAATTGATATTTACTGTTTTATTAGAGGCGCCTGAAATAGAAGGTTTAACGGTATCTTTCTTCACAGTAATCGTACGGGTAACCGTGGTTTTATTTTTAGCCTTGTCCGAAACGGAATAAGAGAGCTTATAGTTTCCAGCCTTTTTCATATTTACAGTGCCAGAAACTTTAATATTTTTGCTGATATTCCCATCCACATTATCCTTTGCAGTAACACCGGATAAAGCGTTAAAAGAAGAATTAGTATACACCGTTTTATTTAATGCGCCTGAAATAGAAGGTTTAACGGTATCTTTCTTCACAGTAATCGTACGGGTAACCGTGGTTTTATTTTTAGCCTTGTCCGAAACGGAATAAGAGAGTTTATAGTTTCCAGCTTTTTTCGTATTAACAGTGCCAGAAACTTTAATATTTTTCGTGATATTCCCATCCACATTATCCTTCGCAGTAACGCCGGATAAAGTATTAAAAGAAGAATTAATATACACCGTTTTATTAGAGGCGCCGGAAATAGAAGGTTTAACGGTATCCTTTTTCACAGTAACGGTGCGGGTAACTGCGGTTTTATTTTTAGCTTTGTCCGAAACGGAATAAGAGAGTTTATAGTTTCCAGCTTTTTTCGTATTAACAGTGCCAGAAACTTTAATGTTTTTCGTGATATTTCCATCCACATTGTCCTTCGCAGTAACGCCGGATAAAGCGTTAAAAGAAGAATTGATATTTACCGTTTTATTAACAGCACCAGAAATGGCAGGTGCAACTGTATCCGAAGCTCCAAATGTTACACTAGGTACAGATAAACAAATTAATATTAAACAAATAGCAATGAAACAATTTTGTGTTTTTTCTTTCATATTTCTCTCTCCTAATCCAAATGTATTATATATCTACTGGTACTAATGAATTATAAACCTTCTAAATTATACCACCATTGTTAAATTAAGAGGTGATAAATTATATTAAAGAATTAAAAAAAAATTAGTACTCCATAAATAGAAACTACACACCAAAAATCTAGGGGATATCCAAAATGAACGAGATATTCACCATACTTTAAAAGAGCCATTTTCTAGCAGAAACGGTATAATTAATTGTTAGAAGTAGACATTAAAATATGGACTGCAACTTAGTTTTATCGCGTGTTTTAACTGAATCTTGAGCGAAAGAACCTTTATACAAAAGTCAAAATAAGAAAAGGAGAAACAATGACTAATGAAACAGGATGGAATTTAGACAATAGCTATGCACGTCTACCGGAAAAGTTTTTCACGAGCACGAACCCGACTCCTGTACGTTCACCGGAGTTGATCATTCTCAATGAGAGTTTGGCTGGATCTCTTGGTTTGGACGTAAAGTCCCTGCAAAGCGAAGATGGTGTTGCGGTATTTGCCGGAAACGAGATTCCTGAAGGTGCTTCGCCTCTTTCCCAAGCATATGCTGGCCATCAATTCGGTCATTTTAACATGTTAGGGGACGGCCGGGCGATATTGCTTGGCGAACAGGTCTTGCCCGAAGGCGGGAGGGTCGATATCCAGCTGAAGGGGCCAGGAAGAACGCCGTACTCCCGCGGTGGCGATGGCCGGGCTGCACTTGGACCGATGCTGCGCGAATACATCATCAGCGAGGCGATGCACGGTCTCGGCATTCCTACCACCCGAAGTCTGGCAGTGGTGACGACCGGTGAAACGGTAATCCGTGAAACTGGGCTGCCTGGTGCCATCATGACCCGAGTGGCTTCGAGTCATCTTCGTGTCGGCACTTTTCAATTCGCTGCAAAATGGGGCACGATCGAGGAACTCCGGACACTTGCCGACTATGCCATTAAGCGTCATTTTCCAGACATCGAAGCCGATGAAAACCGTTATCTTTCGCTGCTGCAGGAAGTGGTAAAGCGTCAGGCTGAGCTCATTGCCCAATGGCAGCTGGTTGGCTTCATTCATGGGGTGATGAACACCGACAACATGACGATCAGCGGGGAAACCATCGATTATGGCCCTTGCGCCTTCATGGATGCCTATGACCCTGCAACGGTATTCAGTTCAATTGATAGACAAGGCCGTTATGCCTATGGTAACCAGCCGGTAATTGGGGGTTGGAACCTTGCGCGATTCGCTGAATCCCTATTGCCGCTGTTGCATGATGACCAAGATCAGGCCGTTACTTTGGCACAAGATAAGATTTCCGATTTTAATGATCTGTATCATGCTAATTGGTTAGCGGGAATGAGGGCGAAACTGGGGATATTCAACGAAGAGACTCAGGATGAAGCGCTTATTAATGGCATCCTCAGCATGATGAAAAAGCATGGTGCCGACTATACCAATACCTTCCGTGCCTTGACCTATGATAAAGTGGAGGATTCGGTCCTTTTCGGGACACCGGAATTCGCTCAGTGGCAAGAGCTTTGGAAGGCGAGACTGGGCAGGCAGAAGGAATCGAAAGAATCTTCGGATCAGTTGATGCAGAACAGCAATCCTGCAGTGATCCCACGGAACCACCGGGTGGAAGAAGCGTTGGAAGCGGCAGTGGAGCAAGGGGACTACAGCGTGATGGAACGGCTGTTGGATGTTCTTGCAAATCCCTATGCACACTGCGAGGAACAAGCTGAATACGCCGCACTGCCTGTGTCGACAAAACCTTACCGGACCTTTTGCGGCACCTGATTATAAAACATGTATGAAGCAGCTCCCGCGATTGAAGTCGATTCTTTTTCAACTTCAATTGCGGGAGCCATTTTTATGCCTTTAGTAAAAAAGTTTTGTTTGAAGAATGTCCAGGGCACGGTCAATTTCCGCTAAATCTTCCTTTGATGCATGTTGCAGCCGGCTTTGGAAACGGGATTCTACGATTGCAAAAGCCTCGTTCATCATCATTTCCCCCTCTTTGGAGAGGCGGATGTATTGTTTCCGCCTATCTTCCGAATCACTTATTTTTTCAATTAAATTCTTTTCGCTTAATTTTTTCAGTTCACGGCTCGTGTTAGGCATGGAGATATGCTGACAGTCACTGATTTCACTTGGTGTGACAGGCTGACTGACTGTTATATATTCAAGAATTTTATATTGTACCGGCGTGATGGCATCCGATTTGGCGTTTTGTGTCAATTCGTGTGTGACTTGATGTACGGAAGTTGTAAATGTGACCATTTTTTCAAAAAGAGCTTTTTTGTCCATAACTTTCACCTCTTACTGAAAAGATATCAAAAGTGTTGTCAAAATACAATTATCATTTGACAACAAAAAAGATGGTGCTGTATTATTGTTATCAAATGATAAGTAAATGGGGGGGACGTCATGAACTTGCTGGTCATCTACACATATCCAAATCAAAAAAGCTTAAGCCATGCATTTTTAGAAAAAGTCATCAAAGGAAGTAAGGAGAACCCGAACATAAAGGGGCTGCAGGTCTTGGATTTATATGAAGAGGGCTTCAATCCGCTCTTGGAGTTCAATGAGCATAAACGAAGGCGTGATATGCATCGTGACCCTCAGCTTGAAAAATATAGAAATCAGATTACATGGGCCGACAAGATTGTCTTTGTCTATCCGATCTGGTGGGGGAGGCCTCCTGCCATGCTGATGGGATATATTGATCAATTATTTTCTGCGAATTTTGCCTACAGGGATAAAAAGGGATTGTTCCCGGAAGGCCTTCTGAAGGGAAAGTCGGTCGTATGTGTGTCCACGATGAAGGGACCTGCAAAGTATCCGCTTATCTGGTTGAATGATGCGCATAAAATATTGATGAAAAGAGCACTATTCAATTTTGTCGGAATCAAAAAAGTGAAGTTTTTCGAATTCGGTAATATGGAAAGTCCAAAGGGGAAACAAACTCAAAAGCTAGAAAAGGTTTATCGGTATTTCAGAAAGGTGGCAAGCTAAGTTTTTACGAGATTAATAGTGGGATTCCAGGTGTAGACAAACTAGATAATAATTGATTTTGCCTACAGTTTTTTTTATTTTAAAAAAAGTTTCAGTTGATTTCAGAAATCCGCTCCCTTTCCGCCGACTGTCTGCCAAGCCTCCTCGCCGCAAGCGGCTGTGGGGTCTCGGCTAGCCAGTAATTCGGCAGGAGTGTCGCAAATTTCTTCAATCCAATAAGGATTACAGCAAAAAAACATTAAGGATAATCTAGTCTTGTATTAAATTCGTGGTAATAATTTCGGATTCGGATAAGATCCTTTAAGATCCCCAGTTATAGCTTGTACAATTTGTAAGTTGATTGGAACGTAGGGCACTCGCTTTCCGCGGGCGGTCCGGGAGCCTCCTCGGCGCTTCTTGCGTCTGCGGGGTCTCCCTGGACGCGCTTTTCTAAGCAGGAGTCTTGCACACCCGCTCCAATTAACTTTGCTTTTTTCTACAAACTGTCTTGATCTATAAAGATTAGGCTTTTTTTATTTGTTGTGATATTGAGTCCTCTCAAGACCTGCGGAGCCAAATACACGCAGAGGTGATTACATAGTTTGTTATGTAACCACTTTGCCATCCGCCTTCTTAATCAATCCCGTTTTGTTTTTACGACCCTCCATTTGTTCTTGATGATGGTAACGATCGTGCATATCACAATGATCGTGACCGATGCCAGCCCGCTGAACCATATGCTTTGGAATTCACTTACATGAGGCTGGATGATGTATGAAGCCAAAATGGCCAATACCGCGCTTATCGGTATGTAATCAGGGATTTTCCCTTTGCTGAATACGATAACCAGGATTGGAGCCAGCAATGCCGAGTATATATTGCCTGAATAAAATAAGAGCTCTAATAGGTTTGGGGAATAGAAGAGTGTAGCAACGAAAACCAATCCTCCAATACAGATCGAAAGCAGGCAGGCCATCCTTATTTTTTGCTGGTTGCTTTTTTTTGTTTGTAATGGTTCAAGAATATTGGCTACGATCAGGCTTACCAATGAATGCAGGCAGGCACCGAATGTTGAGGTGATTGCACTGAAAGCGCAGAGCACAAAAAGGATGAAAAAGAATGGTGTCGTTATTTTGTTTGCCAATCCAGCCAGAATCGAGTGGATATCAGTGAAGCCGCCCGTAAAGATAACCATGATGAACAGTGATGAAAAGGAGAGCGGGAATATGATCCATATAAGGCCGGATAAAGAGAATGTCAATCGAACCTTTTTCATTTCTATCATGAATAATCGCTGCCATGATGTCAGGTCAAAGAAAAACTGGCCGAACCCGACAAGAAGTCCAGCAAAAAGAAAACTCCATAGATCATACTTATTGATTACGAGCATGTATGGATGGTATAAACGGATCCCATCATAAACGGGCTGAATCCCTTCCTTGACGAAAAAGTATAAGGGAATCAAGATAACCGCGGCAAACATGAAGACAACTTGAAAAGCTGCTAAACCATGAATGAGCTTTAACCCGCCAAATCCAGCATAAAGGACACAGAAACCGAAAAAAAAGAACAGCCCGACATAGAGCGGGGTATCGAAAAGAAACTGACATAGGGTGGACGCAGCCATTCCCTGAATGAATAAAATGTGTAAGCTGGTTATGACCAGAATCACGATCAATATCCAATATCCGAGGGGATGAAGCCTGACTTTTAAATAGTCCCCGATGGTCAAGCCCACGGGGAAATCCTGCCGGACCCTCTTCCCGATGAAGCTGAACATGAACAGGGCGATCGCTCCCATCAAGGCGTATCCGATCCCTCCGAAAACTCCATACTTCACCATCGATTCGGGGGAAGATAATATCGTGGTTCCTGTCACCCAGCGTGCCAGGAGGGAGATGATCCCTAAACCCATCCCGATTTGAATGGGACCTTGTACGTATTCTTGAAATGTACGTGATCGCAATGTTCATTTTCCTTTCTCGCGGAACTCCTTGGGCGTGATTCCCTCTATCTTCCGGAATAAAGTGCTGAAATAATGCTGGCTATTGAAACCCGATTTTTCAGCGACGTCTGATATGCTCCAGCTGGTGTTATTGGTTAAGGCCCTTTTTGCGGCCTTTATTCTA
Organism: Peribacillus phoenicis; assembly: GCF_047238085.1. Taxonomy (NCBI): domain Bacteria; kingdom Bacillati; phylum Bacillota; class Bacilli; order Caryophanales; family Bacillaceae; genus Peribacillus; species Peribacillus phoenicis. The sequence goes on from NZ_JBDFMF010000001.1 coordinate 581,281, forward strand.
TAGTGCATTAAATATTCCGAAAAGGAAGTGCCAACTTCTTCATGGAATTTCCTGCTTAAATAAGTCGGGTTGGTATGCACTTCACGGGCGATGTCCGAAAGGGAGAGTTTTTCAGCATAATTTTCATGAATGAATGAAAGTGAATGGTGAATTAGGGTTGAATAGTTATGGGAAGATTCCCTTTTGTCATACTTGGCCAGGACTTTATGCAAATCACTTTCTATTACAGGTTTCGTTAAATAATCAACCACGCCTATCCTGATGGATTGCTGGGCATAATCGAAGCTTTGATGCGCGGTCACCATAATGATTTCGACTTCTTTGTTTAGCGCCCTTAAGTCTTCACCAAATTCAAGACCCGATCGCCCCGGCAGATTAATATCCAGGAAAGCGAGGTTGATTTTATGATTTTGGTTGAGGGTCAGTGCCTGACAGGCATCAGCAGCTTTATGAAACTTCCAAAAAGGGTATATGGACTGAATCATATATTCCATTTGTTCAAGGACCAATGGTTCGTCATCAACTAATAATACATTCATTCCGGCTCCGCCTCCTCCAATTTCTTATCAAAAACCAGTGGCCATGATACCTCTACCTTAGTTCCCGATTCAGTAGAAGCTATATTCAATTGTGCACGGTCATTGAAATACAAATATAAACGCTTTTGGATATTATCCAGGCCATGGCCGCCTTCGTCCGTAACGAAAGATTCCTTTCCCATTAACCCATTATCCGCCACTTCCAGATACACCATCTGCGATTCCAGATAAAACCGGATATGCAGCAGGGCTTCGCCCACTTTTTTTTCCAAACCGTGTTTAAACGAATTCTCCACCAATGTCTGAAGAATGAAGGGGGGAACAAGTGCGATTGCTAATGGTTCCGGGCAATCCATATCAATCTTGAGCCGATCACCGAAGCGAAGGGTCTGGATGTCGAGATAATGCTGGGTATACTGAATTTCCTGGGAAAGGGGGATCAATGGTTCTGATGCTTTATATTTGAATTTCAGGAATTGCGAAAATGCCTCTAAGGCCCGTATCAATTCTGCCGTCCTGTTCAGGCGGGCCAAGCCCAGAATGACATTTAGTGTATTAAACAAAAAGTGTGGCTGGATTTGCTGGTTCAATTTATTATATTGTGCTTCTTGCAGTGCTTGCTCCAGGCGGATCTCTTTGTTTTTATTTTCAAGAAGGTCGATCCTTTTCTCGAATATGAATAGAAATAAAAGAGCGATAGCTCCCATGATGGGAGCTAAAATGAAGAGCATGATAATTAAGGTGAATCCCTCGTAACTTAGCATGGAGAACCTCTGCTGGTTATATTTTTAAATAACTTGAATTATTCTGTTTATTAGTATCATACTAAAGACCCCTCCGGAAATCTACAGCTTATGACACAATGTGACAAGCCACTTGATGGTTTTGTGCCGATAGTTTCAGTTCGGGTAGCTGTGTTTTGCAGATATCCTGTACAAAAGGGCACCGTGTATGGAAGCGGCAGCCGTTTGGAGGGTCGATGGGTGAGGGTACATCACCCGTCAATAGGATCCGTTCTCTTTCATGCACAGGATTCGGTACTGGGATGGCCGATAACAATGCCCTTGTATATGGATGCTGAGGCTGTTCGAAAATGGACTTTTTATCGGCTATCTCGACTATCTTTCCGAGATACATGACCATCACCCGATCCGAGATATGTCTGACCACACCTAAGTCATGTGATATGAAAAGAAAGGTAAGGTCGAACTGGCGCTGTAAGGATTTTAATAAATTCAGCACTTGCGCTTGAATGGAGACATCCAGTGCAGAAACAGCTTCGTCACATATGATCAATTTTGGATCCACTGCCAGAGCCCGTGCAATGCCGATCCGCTGTCTCTGGCCGCCGCTGAATTCATGCGGGTATCTTTCCATGGATTCAGGTCTCAGCCCGACATGTCCCAATAATTCTTCGATCCTGCTCTTTCGTTTTTCTTTAGGGACTACATTTTGTATCGCTAATGCTTCTCCGAGAATTTGGCCGATAGTCTGTCTAGGGTTAAGGGAGGCAAATGGATCTTGGAAAATAACTTGCAAATCCTTCCTGGTACGCCTCATTTCTCTTTTTCCTAAACTCAGTAAATCCTTATCCTGAAAGTGAATGCTCCCGCTCGTCGGTTCATCCAATCGAAGGATGGCCCTTCCGGTAGTCGATTTTCCGCAGCCGGATTCGCCGACGATGCTTAAGGTTTCACCCTGTTTGATATCGAAGGTAATGTCATCAACGGCTTTTACATGATTGATGGTCCTTCCGAAAAATCCTCCCTTGATCGGAAAATATTGCTTCAATTGATCCACTTTAAGCAGAACCTTTTTCTCTGCAACTGGTACACTCATCATTATACCCCCACCTTCTCTTGAGTGTCATATTCCTTCTCCCATTGGGGGGTGAACATCCAGCAGCTGACCTCGGTGCTTGGGCCGATAGCTTGGAGATCCGGTACGGCTTGTTCACAAATGCTCTTCGCATGTGCACAGCGGGGAGCGAAGCTGCACCCCTTGGGCATGTTGTAAGGGCTTGGAACGGTCCCGGGAATTGTGGTCAGTTCTTCCTGGTCCATGTCCAGACGGGGAAGGGAGTTCAATAAACCAATGGTGTAAGGATGTTTTGGGTTTGTGAATATTTCCTTGGCCAAGGTGTATTCAACGATTTTCCCTGCGTACATGACAGCGACCCGATCACAGGTTTCGTATACGACACCCAAATCATGTGTAATCAAAATGACAGCCGTCCCGAAATCCTTTTGCAGCGTCTTGATCAGTTCGAGGATTTGGGCTTGAATCGTCACATCCAGTGCTGTTGTAGGTTCATCCGCTATTAAAACTTCAGGGTGGCAGGCAAGTGCCATCGCAATCATGACCCTTTGCCTCATTCCGCCGCTTAGCTCATGCGGCTCCTGTTTTGCCCTCTTTTCAGGTGAAGGGATCCCCACGAGCCGAAGCATGTCGACGGCTTTATTCCATGCTTCCTTTTTTCCCAGCTTTTGATGGAGCCGGATCGCTTCCGCAATTTGCTCGCCCGCTGAATATACGGGATTCAATGATGTCATCGGCTCCTGAAAAATCATCGAAATTTCATTCCCGCGTATGGACCGCATCTGTTTTTCAGACTTCGTAAGCAGGTCCTCCCCTTTAAAAAGGATGCTGCCGCCGGCAATCTTGCCGGGTGGCGATGGAATGAGCCTTAACAATGAGAGCGATGTTATGCTTTTCCCGCTTCCCGACTCCCCGACGATTCCAAGCGTTTCCCCTTTATTGAGGGAGAAACTGATCCCATTGACTGCTTTACTCGTTCCTTCATCAGTGAAAAAGTGGGTCTGCAGGTTTTTTACCTCCAGTATTTTATCAGCAACCTGTTTCATCATCATACCTCCTTAGTTCAAGTCTATTCTTTTGTTAAAGTATCGATAGAGGACATCCACTGCCAAGTTCATGAATACGAAGATAACGGAAGCGATGAGGACGCCGCCTTGGACCATCGGCAAATCCCTCGTTCTGATTGCATCGACTATCAATCTCCCAAGTCCATTGATGGCAAAAAAGGACTCTGTCAATACCGTGCCGCCAAGGAGTGCACCGAACTGGAGGCCAACGACGGTAATGACGGGGATAAGCGCATTTTTCAGGCCGTGTTTATAAATGATGATATATTCTTTCAATCCCTTGGCTCTCGCGGTCCGGATGTAGTCCTGGCGAACGACTTCAAGCATGCTCGACCTGGTCATCCTGGCAACGATGGCCGCTCCGCCGGCCCCAAGGGTTATGGCAGGGAGAATCATGTGGCTGAAGGTTCCCCAACCTGAAACCGGAAACAAATGAAGGTTCACGGAAAAGAAGTAGATAAGCATAAGTCCCAGCCAAAAACTAGGTAACGAGATTCCCAATAAAGCAACGATCATGATGGAAATGTCAGCTGCCGAGTATTGCTTGGTAGCCGAGATGATTCCTGCGATCATTCCAAGCACAACGGTTATGAATATGCTGGCAAGTGCCAGTTCAAGGGTGATGGGCAAGCGGACCATGATTTCGTCCAAAACAGGGCGGCTGCTGCGGAGTGATTCCCCAAAGTCACCTTGAACGGCATGAAGGACATAGTCAACGTATTGATAGAGGATTGGACGATCCAAGCCAAGCTCATGCCGCAGCGATTCAATCGTTTCTTTAGTCGCTCCTTCACCTGCAAGCAGTGTTGCCGGATCTCCCGGGACCATTTGCATGATGAGGAAAACAACAAGACTTACTCCCAGTAATACCGGTATCGTTTGAAGTACCCGTCGGATAATGAATACGAACATTTTCTCTCCTCCTTATTTTTTCATTCTTGGATCCAGGGCATCTCTAAGTCCGTCCCCGAAGATGTTGAAACCAAGTACCAGTGTTGATATCGCTATCCCCGGAAACAAAGCGATGTGGGGGGCACTGAACAAATAATCCCGTCCGCTGCTCAGCATCGCTCCCCATTCTGGAGAGGGCGGCTGGGCACCCAGTCCCAGGAATGATAATCCGGCTGCCGACAGAATGGCCGTTGCCAGACGTAACGTAGCTTGAACGATGACAGGTGATAGAATATTCGGAAAAATATGTTTGCATATGATCGTGAAGTCAGTCGCTCCCAATGCACGAATGGCATCGATATATTCCAGCTTCCTGACTGATAGTGTGGAACCCCGTACAATCCGGGCAAACATCGGTATCGAAAAGACGCCGACCGCTACCATTACATTGATTAAACTCGGACCAAGGGCACTAATGATGGCAAGAGCAAGCAGTATTCCCGGGAAAGCCAGCAGAACATCGACAATCCTCATAATGACGGTATCGATCCATTTTCCGTAATAACCAGCTGTTAACCCGAGGAGTATGCCAATGAACGCCCCGAAGAATACAGAGACAAATCCAACCGTTAATGAAAGCCGTGTTCCATATAATAATCTGCTTAAAATATCCCTTCCCTTATCATCCGTACCCATCCAATGCTCGGCTGATGGAGGCTGGAGTTTGTTGACCAAATCAATTTCATAGGGATCCTGCGGTGAGATCAAAGGGGCAAAGATAGCCAATAAAATATAAAAAAGTACGATGTACCCGCCTACCAATGCCAATTTATTTCGCTTGAATTTTTTATAAAAGGCTTTCCAGTGTCTTAGTTTCGGAGATTTTCTTTCTTTTACATTCAATTCGGTATTATTGATGACGACCTCTGGCTTCATTGGATTTCCTCCTTTTCTTTCATTCAATTTATTCAAAAAAGGGATTGAAGTAAATATGATGCGGAAAAGCAGTAAAGATAATTAAAAAATGAGTAAAGATTCTGAAAATATAAAATTCGGTTTTTTTTTATAATTTACAGTAAGCCCGATGTACTCATAGCTGAAAGTTACTTGGAGAAACAAAGGCAGGTTGAAAAGGGAGGAAATAGAATGAGAAAAGGTATGATTGGGTTGCTTTTTGCTTCTTTATTAGGCATCTCATCCGTTTTATCAGGGTGTGCAACAGAAGAAACCGGCAGTAAGGAAACAGTAGAAAAAGCAAAGGAAGGAGGTACGCTGATCGTCGCGCGATTATCTGATGCGACCACCCTTGACCCTCACTTCATAACAGACATTCCATCTGCAAACGTCGTTTATGAAAAGGTTTATCAAACATTGGTCGTTCCTGACAAAAACATGGATCCTAAACCGCTGCTCGCGAAAGAGTGGAAACAACTGGATGATGTCACGTGGGAGTTTAAATTGCAGGAGGGAGTCAAATTCCATGATGGGGCCCCATTCAATGCCGAAGCGGTGAAAACCAATTTCGACAGGATACTGGATCCGGCAACAGCTTCTCCGCAGGCTGGTAAATTGGAAATGATCAAGGAAATTAAAGTCATTGACGAAACGACCGTACAATTCAAGCTGAAATATCCTTATGCTCCGCTGTTATCGATTTTAGTAAGTAATGAAGGAAGCATAATCAGCCCTAAAGCGATTAAGGAAAATAGTGACAAACTGGCTCAAAATCCAGTTGGGACAGGTCCATTCGTTTTTAAATCGTGGAAGCCTGGTGAAGAAATCGCCCTTTCGAAAAACAAGGACTATTGGGGGGATAAGCCTAAGATTGATGGGGTGTTATTCAAGGTTGTCCCTGAAGATGCCACGAGGATTGCAATGATAGAAACGGGTGAAGCACATGTGACCGATCAAGTGCCAGTGACGGAGATTGATAGGATCGAAGCGTCAGGCACGATGGATTTATATCGCACGGAGGGACTTGCCGTTGAATACTTAAGCTTCAATGTTAAGAAAAAACCTTTTGATGATGTACGGGTCCGTAAGGCGGTCGCTCATGCCATCGAAGTCGATTCCATTATCAAAGGGGTTTATAACGACGTCGGCACGAGGGCAAATTCAACAATGAGCCCGAAGGTGTTTGGTTATGATCCGGAAATAAAAGGCTACGACTATGATATTAATGAATCGAAGAAGCTCTTGAATGAAGCGGGGGTCAAGGATGGTTTGGAGTTTACACTGACGACGAGTGATCGTAAGGAAAGGATCAATATGGCCGAGGTGATTCAATCCCAGTTAAAAGGAATCGGTATTAAGGTCAAGATTCAAGTCCTTGAGTATGGGGCTTACATTGACGCGACAGCCAAGGGCGAGCACCAGGTAGCGATAGGCGGCTGGGGCAATGCTACCGGGGATGGAGATTATAATCAATTCAATCTTTTCAATACCAAATCCCAAGGTGCTGCGGGAAATAGTTCATTCTATAGCAATCCGGAAGTTGATAAATTGATTGAAAATGCACGTAAAGAATCGGATGGCGATAAACGTAAGGAACTATATTCGAAGGCACAAGCAATTGAAAGGGAAGAAGTTCCATATGTTCCTATCCGAAACTATGAACACTTGGCGGTATACGGTGGGACAGTTAAAGGACTGTGGCTGAATCCGGCAAATTATTTAATGCTTGATGACGTAACCGTGAAGTAGGAATTCATCACAAATGGAAGGCAGCATAAGGAAGTTATGCTGCCTTCTCAATTAGGAGGGGAAAGTATGATAGATTTACTGCTAATCCATGGGACCGTTATTACCATGGATCAAAACAGGAGAATTCTGCAGGATGGTGCCATCGCCATACATCAAGGAAGGATTTTAGCCGTAGATTCAACGGAAAAACTGAAATTGGAGTATGAAGCTGTAAAAGTCATCGATTGCAGCCATCAATGCATATTGCCTGGATTGATAGATGTTCATGGTCATGGGGGACATTCCATGTTCAAAACGATCGCCATGGAGAATATTGATTTTTGGATGCCCATCATGACGAATGCTTACAAGCATTTTGTTACAGATGACTTTTGGTATTACGAAGGAAAGCTATCCTCCCTTGAGAGATTAAAGGCGGGCGTGACAACTGGGGTTAGCGTGTTAGGATCCATGCCGCGGTCCGATGAACCGATTTTTGCCATCAATCATGCAAAAGCATACGCCGAAGTTGGGATCAGGGAAGTGGTATGCACAGGTCCTTGCAACCCTCCATGGCCCCATTCATTCAGCCGGTGGATTGACGGAAAGAGAGTGGTAAAGGAAGTTTCATATGAAGAAGTATTACAGGGGGCGGAAGCTGTAATCGAGGCGCTGAACCATGCAAATGAGGACCGCACGAGGGCCTTCATTACACCATTTGTCATCGTTACATCAGTGGATCCCTCGAATCCCACCTCGCCGGACAGGCTTTATGGGCTGACTGATCATGACCTTTATCAAGCGAAGAAAATAAGGGAGATTGCCAGGAAATATAACACACGCATTCACTCAGATGCCTTTGGCGGGATGATTCATTTAGCGATACAGGATAAGGAAAACGCCCTATTGGGTCCAGATGTCCATTTACAGCATTGTCGGGGCATTTCCTTTGATGAAGCAAGAATACTGGCAGAAACAGGTACCAACGTCAGTGCATCACCTGGATTTGGCCAGGTTCATGCCCGTACCCCGATAACTGAATTATTGGAGATGGGGACAACTGTGGCAATCTCCACGGATGGGACTTCCCCTTCCACAAGCTTTGATATGTTTCAGGCAATGAGGAAAACACAGTTTGTTCACCAGGCAGCGCTTAGGGACTACTATTATTTACCTCCAGGCAAGCTACTGGAAATGATCACGATAGATGCTGCGAAATGCATTGGCTGGGATGATGAAATAGGCTCCCTTGAAATCGGGAAAAAAGCGGATGTCATTACGGTCAATCTGCATCGGCCGCATCTGACCCCTGAATTCATGCATGTTCACCGGCTTGTATTTCAAGCAGTGGCGAATGATGTGGAGCATGTCATCGTTGATGGGAAATTGATCATGGAAGGAAGGGAAGTACGGACGGTCCATGAAAGTACAGTGCTTGATGAAGCGAATGAAGAAGCCTTTTCAACGATAAAGCGTGCGGGGCTCGAAAAGTATATGCAGCCGACGAAATATTTCTGGGGCCATGCCAGGGCCTATGTAGATGAAAAGCGATATGACGAACGCGAAGACGCTGCCGTGATGGTGAAAGGGGAATAAGATGAAAACCAAGCTTAAAGGAAGATATGTAATTGGGTATGATGGATGCGATCATGTCATTTTGGAAAACGCAGAGATCGTTTATGAAAACGACACGATTTTGTATGTCGGAAAAAATTATCCAGAAGAAGTGGACGAGGTAATGGATGCCGGTAATGCGATTATCAGTCCCGGGTTCATAGATTTAAATGCATTAGGTGACATTGACCATGATATTTTACATTTTGAAGCAAGTGCCGCCAGACAGAAGAATCTTCTTTGGTCAGAGAAATATATAAAAAGCGGACATCCTGAATTAATGACCGAGGAAGAAGAAGCGTTTAAATCACTATATGCTTATTCACAGCTCATTCTTCATGGCGTGACGACGGCGATGCCCATTACTTCCGTTTTTTATAAAAGCTGGGCTGAATCCTATGATGAATTGGCAGCTGCCGCAGAACATGCCGCTGGATTGGGGTTAAGGATTTACCTTGGTCCGAGTTTCCAATCAGGAATGAGAGTCGTCCAGCCTGACGGGAAAATTAAACTGCATTGGGATGAAAAAGCCGGGGAAGCGGGATTACGGAAAGCGGTCGAGTTTGTAAAAAAATTCGATGGAGCCCATGAAGGAATGGTCAGGGGGATGCTTGCCCCAGAACGTGTAGAGTCTCAAACGGCGGATCAATTAAAACAGATTAAATATTACAGCGAAAAATTGAATGTACCGATAAAGCTTCATGCTGCACAAGGCAGTTTTGAGTTCAACACCATCTGGGAAGCTCATCATGTTACACCGATCAGATATTTGTACGACCTTGGCTTTCTCGGTCCGAGAACAGGGATCCCGCACGCCCACTTTATTTCAGGATACAGTAAAGCGAAATATGGCCAGGGTGATGACTTGGCGCTGCTTGCTGAAACGAATACAACGGTGATCCATTGCCCGCTGATCATCGGAAGGCACGGGGAGGCGTTAGAATCTTTTGCCAAATATAAACGGGCTGGGATCAATATAGCCCTTGGAACGGATACATTCCCTCCGGATATGTTCCAGAACATCAGGACAGGAAGCATGCTCTCACGGCTGGCGGCAGGAGAAACGGAAGGCTCTGTTTATGCCGATTTCTTTCGGTCAGCCACACTTGATGCGGCCGCCTTTCTTGGCAGGAACGATCTAGGACGCATCGCAGCGGGGGCCAAGGCGGATATCATCGCGATTGACTTGGACGGTTTCCATATGGGGGTAATCGATGATCCGATTCGAACCATGTTCGTAAGCGGCTCTGGGAGGGACGTTAAATTATCGATCATCAATGGAAAAGTAGTCATGAAGGATCAAATAATCCCCGATCTTGATTTAACGGAAATCAAATATAAGGGGCAGCAATATTTCAATAAGATGAGAAGAGGATATATGGAAAGGGATTATCAGGAGCTTCCCGAGAAAGAATTGTTCAAGCCATCATTCAAGGTCGTGGAAACGATAAGCGATCCAGAAGCGATTTATGGAAACAAGTAAAGAAAATGAAAAACATAGTAAAGATATTCGAAATAAATAATCAGAATATTTCCTATAATTAGATAAATGTTCGAAAAATGAAATTGGGAGGTAGAAGACCATGGGGTTAAAACGTAGGGCAGGAAAGCTTTTTCTAGTCATGATCATGGCCATCATCATTGCGGGCTGTTCTTCTAACAATGACGTAAGCACAACAGAAAGTGATCCGAACAGAGCATCAAACGAAGGGGGTACATTGGTCATTGCCCGCCTATCCGACGCTGAGAATTTGGATCAGCAGTTCATGTCCACGATTAACGCCGCTAGCGTCACTCACCATAAAATCTATGAAGGCCTTGTACAACGGGATGAGAATAGTGAGATACAGCCAATGCTAGCAGAAAAATGGAAGCAAATAAATGACACGACCTGGGAATTCAAGCTTAGGGAAGATGTAAAGTTTCATGATGGCACACCATTTAATGCAGATGCAGTAAAAAAGACATTTGATCGACTATTAGATCCGATGGTCGCTTCTCCGAGGGCGGTAGTATTCGATATGGTAAAAGAGGTGAAACCGGTTGATGAATTTACCGTGCAATTCATTTTGAAGGAACCTTTTTCTCCTCTTCTTTCGATATTGGCGAATCATGAAGGCGGAATCATCAGTCCGAAAACGATTGAAAAGTATGGCAAAAAGATTATCCAGGAACCGAATGGAACCGGTCCTTTCGTTTTTGATTCATGGTCTCCAGGCCAGGAAATCATATTGACGAAAAACGACAGCTATTGGGGAGACGAGCCAAAAGTGGACAAGGTCCTCTTCAAGGTCGTCCCCGAAGACTCCACGAGGATATCGATGATAGAAACTGGTGAAGCGCATATCGCAGAGCCTCTTCCTGTAGCTGTCATGGACCAGGTGGAATCTTCACCGGCAATGGATGTTTACCGCAGTGAAGGGTATGGAACCGAATATTTAGGGTTCAATGTCAATAATGAACCGTTCAATGATGTAAAGGTACGTAAAGCCATCGCCCATGCCATTGAAATGGACTCGATTATCAAGGGGGTCTTTAATAATGTGGGAGTAAAGGCGAACTCCTTGATGGGCTCTAAGGTATTCGGGTACAACGAAGATCTCGAAGCCTATGATTACAACCTGAAGGAAGCAAAGAAACTGATGGCCGAAGCTGGATATTCTGAGGGCTTGGATGCAACCATCCTGACAATGGACAGTAAAGAAAGAGTTAACTTGGCCGAGGTCCTGCAATCCCAACTGAAAGGTATCGGCATTAATTTGAAAGTACAGGTAATGGAGTACGGTTCGTTCGTGGAACAAGTGAATAAAGGGCAATCGGAAATGTTCATCATCAGCTGGAGAAACGCGACCGGCGATGCTGATTATAATCAATATAATCTATTTCATACGGAATCACAGGGAGCGGCCGGCAATACATTCTTTTACAGCAATCAAAAGGTTGATCGTTTAATAGATGCCGCCAGGAAGGAAAAAGAAGAAGGGAAGCGCAAAGAACTATACGCAGAGGCACAGGAAATCGAGATGGGCGACACCCCGTATATTCCTGTAAGGGTCATAGAAAATGTTGCTGCAGTCGCGAAAGATGTAAAAGGATTTTCAATCAGCCCTTCAGGCTATTTGGAGATAAATGACGTAACGATAAAGTGATGCGCAGATAAGAACAAAGGGTTCATCCAGTTTATTGGAGTCCGAAAAGTGAGATGAAGGTCGAAAAAAATTCGTGAACGGTCGAATACAGTGCCTCAACGGTCGAATAAAATGCTGGGTAGGTCGAATACTGTGCGTGAACGGCCGAATAAGTGGTTATGGTTAGGTCGATAAACTGCGTCAACGGCCCATGACAGTGCAGCGGGTCGAATAAGGTGCTCCGGTCTTTATGTTTTTTCTGTAATCCTCATTGGATTGAAGAGATTTGCGACACTCCTGCCGAAATACTGGCTAGCCGAGACCCACAGGCGCTTGCTTTGATACGGCTTGGCAGACAGTCGGCGGAAAGGGATTTTAAAGCAAAGTTGATTGGAACGGAAGGTGCGAGACTCCTGCGGGAAAAGCGAGTCCAAGGGAGACCCCACAGGCGCAAAGACGCCGAGGAGGCTCCCGGACCGCCCGCGGAAAGCGAGTGCCTGGAGTGGAAATCAACGTCTATAAAAGAAAGGGAGTCGATCTCTGAAATCAATTGAACTTTTTAAATAAAAAACTGCAGGCAAACTGAGCTTTCATAGAGTTGTCTACAGACTGAAAGGGTTCATCCATTAGGGTGAGCCTTTTCTTTGGCACAATAAGTAAAAATAACATAAAAATGAGTAAAAATTCTGAAATTATTTGCTGAACTTTAAAACTATAATGAAAGTGATGCATGTTCAATCTGAATGGAAGGGTGAGTTTAATGTCTCGATCGTATTGGTTAACGAATGTCCGCTTGGAAAATGGTTTTACTTATAATGAAAATGAAACGATCACCGGTACTGAAACCGGCAATTACCACATCAAGATTGAAAATGGGAAAATTTCTTCCATTTTATCGGCGAAGGAATCGATAACGGATCAGGACCCGCAGCATGATGTTCACGGTCTCCTGATGGTCCCCTCGTTTAAGGAAATGCATATCCACATTGATAAAACCTATTATGGAGGTCCGTGGAAGGCTTGCATGCCTGCCATTAATGGTGTGAAAACCCGGATAGAGGAAGAGCAAGTATTACTGCCCCAATTATTGCCTACCGCTAAGGGAAGGGCAGAAAAAATGCTGGATTTATTATTGGACTTCGGATCTACCCATATTCGCACACATTGCAACATTGACCCGGTGATAGGACTGAAAAACTTAGAGGCCACCATTCAGGCACTGGAAGGATATAGTGATAAATTGACGTATGAAATCGTCGCATTCCCACAGCATGGACTATTACGGAGCAATTCCGCTGGTTTAGTAAGGGAGGCCATGAAGAATGGGGCGAATCTGGTAGGAGGCGTGGATCCCGCCACCATTGATGAAAACATAGAGCGGTCCCTTGAAACGATCATGGATATCGCGGTTGAATACAATTCCGATATCGATGTCCATTTACATGATCCGGATCACCTTGGTCTCTTCACCATGCAACGCCTTGCTTCACTGACGGAAGACGCAGGCTGGCAAGGAAGGGTAACGGTTAGCCACGCCAGCGGTTTGGCAGATCTTTCAGTCCCGGAGGCAACGGGCATTGCCGAAAGATTTTCGGAAACAGGCATATCGATTACATCCACAGTGCCCATCTTCAGAACGATCCCCATCCCTCTGCTTCATGAAAAAGGGGTGAAAGTGGAATTGGGTAATGACAGCATCACTGATCATTGGACACCCTTTGGCATCGGGGACAATCTGGAAAAGGCCGGTCGCCTTGCAGAGAGGTTTCGCATGATTGATGAACGTTCCTTAGCGAAAAGCCTTCAATTCATAACAGGAGGGAAGACTCCATTAAACCAAGACGGGGTCAAGGCATGGCCTAATGTCGGGGATGAGGCGAATATCGTTTTGCTTGAAGCCAGTTGTTCAGCGGAAGCGGTGGCTAGAAGGGCGAAGCGTGCTGCTGTCATCTTCAGGGGCAATGTTGTTAGCGGTTCTATTTCATCTTTTGAGACTACAGGTGTTTAATCTTCTATTAAAGAGAGTGATTGGATGAATGAAGCATACTGGCTTACAAACGTTACGCTTGATAGTGGATTTGTTTTTGAGAATGAACGAATTAATCGGACGAAAACAGCTACATACAACATGTATATAAGAAATGGGATCATAGAGGATTTGCAATTGGCTTCAAGTATGCCTTTGAAGATGGATGGTCCTGTTCACGACGCGGGAAAGCTGCTTGCACTTCCTCCTTTTAAAGAGATGCATAACCATCTTGACAAGACTTATTTAGGACTGCCATGGAAATCATGCACTCCGGTTCCGAATTTAATCGAACGCTTAAAGTTAGAAGCAAAAGAGCTTGCTGAACTGGCTGAAACCGGGCGGCTCCGGGCTGAACGGATGCTTCAACTATTGTTAAGCGGCGGGGCAACGCATGTAAGGACGCATGTAAACATCGATCCATACATCGGTATGAAGAACTTGGAAGAAATTCAAAAGGCGCTAAGTAGTTTCAGAGGGAAAATGACATCCGAGATCGTGGCTTTCCCGCAGCATGGACTGCTAAGAACGAATTCAAAAGGGTTGATGAGACAAGCGATGAAAGAAGGGGCGTCATTGGTGGGCGGCCTGGATCCTGGCGGGGTGGATAAAAATATAGAAGCTTCCCTGTATGAAATGGTCGATTTGGCTGTTGAATTTGATGCAGATATTGATATTCATATACATGATCCCGGTCACCTTGGTTTATATACGATCAAGAAACTGGCTTCTTTGATCGATGAAGCAGGGTGGAAGAACAGAGCGGCCATCAGTCATGCTTTTGCACTTGGTGACGTTTCAATAGGAGAATCGAATGAACTGGCCAGTGAATTATCAAACCTGGGGATAGCGATTATGTCTACAGTTCCGATCAACCGGGTCATGCCCCCGATTGATTCCCTGCATGAGAAAGGTGTCCATGTTGCTCTCGGGTGCGATGGCTTTTACGACTCCTGGTCCCCATTCGGTACTGGAGATATGCTGGAAAAGGCAGGCCGATTGGCTGAGAGGTACAACTGGAAGGACGAGTATGCATTGTCTCAATCGCTCCAATTCATTACGGGCGGAGTCAAGACATTGGACCATGAAGGAAATCGTTTATGGCCGAAAGTGGGAAATGATGCAAGTATGGTTTTTGTGGATGCATCATGTGCTGCCGAGGCAGTTGCGAGGAGATCGACGCGGGCTGCGATCATGGTCGATGGAAATCTGGTTTACGGCGGACTTGATCGCGAATCTGCCTTGAAGTCGAATTGAAGATCTAGTTCAAGAAGGGATGAAGATCATGAATAGAATCTATTGGTTAAAGAATGTTCGTTTGGAATGTGGTTATCGGAAAGAGAATGAAAGAGTTACAGGAACGATCACGGGGCTATTTCATCTGTTGATGGAGGATGGCAGGATCACGAAGATTGTCAAAGATGGGGAAGCCATACGTGATGATTTACCAGTGGAAGATGCAAAAGGATTGCTGGCGTTACCATCCTTCATTGAAAAGCATGTCCATCTTGATAAGACACTGATGGGGGATGTTTGGAGAGCGTGCACTCCTTCTTCAAGTGTCATTGAACGCTTTGAAAATGAGAAGAGGGTTCTGCCTTCCATTGCAACAAGCGCATGTAAACGTGCAGAATCTTTACTGGAAATCCTGTTAGCTTCTGGCTCTGCACATATACGGACTCATGTTGATATCTATCCGGAAGCGGGCTTGGAAAACTTAGAGCAAGTTCAGCAGGCGCTTGCTGGCTATTCCAATCGACTCAGTTCAGAAATCGTCGCATTTGCGCAGCACGGTTTGTTGCGGTCCGGCTCTGTCAAGCTTGTCAGGGAGGCATTGCGAAACGGAGCAGGAATCGTCGGGGCAGTGGATCCAGCCACAGTCGATAACAATATTGAAGCATCTCTCGTACAATTGATGGATTTAGCAGTGGAAGCTAATGCTGATGTGGACTTGCATTTACATGATCCCGGCCATCTGGGCACGTTCACCATGAAACGTTTGGCAGCTCTGACCAAGCAAGCGGGCTGGGAAGGAAGGGTAGCATTAAGCCATGCGTTCGGCATCGGGGACGTATCCAGGGAAGAAGCCTATGAACTGGCTGACATTCTTAGGGAGGCGGGGATTTCCATCGTCACCAGTGTCCCGATCAACAGGCAAATGCCCCCTGTTGATTTATTACATGAAAGAGGGGTTGAAGTATCAGTAGGAAATGATAATATCTTTGATGTATGGTCACCTCTCGGGAATGGTGACATCTTGGAAAGGGCAGGAAGGCTCGCAGAACGTTTCAAATGGATTGATGAAGTCTCGCTTTCCCGGACACTCGGGTATATAACTGGCGGAAAAACCCCATTGGATGATAAGGGTAACCAGGTATGGCCGAAAGTTGGGGATGCCGGAAGTCTGGTGTTAATTGACGCAAGCTGTTCTGCAGAGGCAGTTGCCAGGCGTTCGGAACGTAAAGCGGTCATTTACAAGGGGAACTTAGTTTCCGGTTCACTATATAAACAAAAGCAGTCCATTGAACGGTAGGACTAAACGAAAAAAGGATTTCTGGATATTTCCGGATTTCCTTTTTCATTTTTGCCGGGTTCCGTGTACTTTTATTTACTTATGTTGCTGTGGAAGTGATTTTTTTGGCTATATGGGTTAGCCCTCCCATGTCTTTATATAAATGTCCCGCTTTTGCTTGCCGGCCTTGCAACCTTAATCAAGCCAACAAATTAGCGGGGAGCCGCAGTCTTTGTTACTATTAATGGGAACGTTATCATTACTCATGCGCCTGCAAAGGTCCAGCGACATAAATTATGTGTCCAGCAATGCAGCAGCGGACCATCCGGGACCGCGTTTATTAACATGGTGATGTCCTATCGCCTTTTTCAAGGGAAGGACAAGTGAAATTCACCATGAGTTTGAAAAGTATCATGTTCAAAGGAGATGGAATCTATGAAAAGTTGGAGATCTTCTGTGACTCTATTTTCTTCTTTTCAATGGTTGTTTTTTATTTTTGCAAATACGGTAGTAGTGCCCATATCGATTGGCGCAGCTTTTGATCTTCCTCCCGATGTCACGGAAATGACCATGAGAAGCTCGCTCATTTTCACCGGGATCGCTTGCGTGTTTCAGGGGTGGAAGGGGCATAAGTATCCACTTATGGAAGGTCACTCCGGTCTATTGTGGGGAGTGATGCTGAATTTAGGATTATCTGCACCATCCATAGGGCTCGGTTATGCTGAGATAGGAGGGGGAATTGCTACTGGCCTCATTGCCGCTGGTGTCGTCACCGTCATTATTTCTGCCTTCAACCTGATTTCTCATGTCCAGAAGATTTTCACTCCCATGGTCATGACGGTTTATTTATTCCTACTGACGTTCCAGCTAATTTTTGTCTTTTTTAAGGGGATGCTGGGGATTACGGAGAATGGGGAAATTAACATCCCGGTCAGTTTCCTATCAGTGGGGATTGTACTTTTAGTAAGTATATTAAAGATAAAAGGTCCAAGGACCATAAGCAATTTCTCGATATTGATCGGAATTATGGTGGGATGGATTTTTTACGAGCTGCTATTTCCGGAGGCCGGGGGAGAAATGGGCTCGACGGGTGCCGCTTTTTCATTTTTCCCATTAGGTGCTCCAAACCTGGAATTCGGGATCATAGCGATTTCCTTTTTTGCAGGATTACTGAATTTGTGCAACACGTTCGCTTCGATTCAGGCTGCATCGGAATTAATCGGTGATGAAGCTGAACACAAGCAGTATCGAAATTCTTTATTCATGACTGGCGGCTTTACCATTTTCGCTCCGGTGCTTGGCCTTGTTCCGTATACACCTTTTACTTCATCCATCGGATTTTTGCAGAGCACTCAAATCTATGAGCGGAGGCCCTTCTTACTTGGAGGCATGTTATTGACCATAATCGGGCTCATTCCTCCTTTCATCTCTTTCCTGGCCACGATGCCGATAACAGTCGGGAATGCAGTATTGTTCGTTGCTTACCTTCAGCTTTTCGGAACGGCTTTCAACAGCGTCAAGGGTCAGCATTTCACTTCAGACACGATATTCAGGCTTGCCGTACCGGTATTGATTGGCGTGAGTTTGATGAACATCATGCCTAATGCATTTTCGAACGTTCCCGCGCTTCTACAGCCCTTTTTGACCAATGGGCTCATAATGGGCGTCTTGATATCAATCGTGCTGGAAAAATCGGTAAACTGGAATCGATATGAACAACTGCAGAACTAATTGGAAAGAGTGATGTGTGGAATTCTTATTAAGCACAAGAGGTAACTTCCTAATTAAAGATTCTATACAGCTTTCTTATATTTTAAAAGACATGGAGAAACGCCTGATTGGATACGGCAGTACATAAGTGATTCTCCCATCAACAAGGGTGGGGCAATCTTTATAATAAGGATTTTTTCATTGTAAATGACGAAGAAAAAAGATACTTGTAAGGCAATTAATATGAAAACCAGAAGGGTGTTGGGGACCTTCTGGTTTTTTTGATTGTGTTTAAGGTTTAACAATTTTATAGCATAAACTTGTTCGGTTTGAGACATCAAACTTTCTATAGAGATTTTGCAAATGTCTTTTTACTGTATTAACACTAATAAATAGTTCGCTGGCAATGGTGATATTGGTATGCCCTTTTAGAACCAGTTGTAATATTTCTGCTTCTTTTGATGTTAAATCTGGTTGTCTGAGATCTTGAGAACTAGCCAGAATCTTATTTTTCAAAGGATTAATGTTTTCTTTGGGATCGCTTACAGAAGGATAAGGGAAATCACTTGTTTTTTGCGATAAGAACCTAGAAATAACCTCTAAACACATAATATCGGATGTACTAAAAGGCTTCTCCTTTTTGGATCTAACGAAGTTCAGAACACCTTTAATGCTGTTTCTATCATATAAAAAAACACCCACATCATAATAAAATCCATATTTAAACATGAAATCATTATAGTATACACTTTTTTCATATAATTCAGGAGGAAGTAAATCAAGGTTTTTTATAACAGTTTGTTTACTTGCTTTTTGCCTATTATATTTTGGGGCTAGCAAATCTAATTGATAAAAGTTATTAAGATAATCATCCGTAACATATTTATCTATATTTAACGTAATAGGTTCGATCAAGTCATTATTATCATCACATAACCAAAAAACAGATTGGCAGTAACCAAATAAATTTTCAAAGGTCTGTAGTACTTTTTCACGGAAATTTACATTAGAAAAAGTAATTTCATCCATAAAAGATAAAATTTTTTTATAGCTGGGGTTAGACATATCCTTCATAGGCTTTCCTCCAAGTTAACTTTTTTTGATTATATAACATTTTAAAATAAAATGAATTACTTTTTGATATAAAATGACCCATTTGGGTAATAGTAAATTTTTTGATTTTTCTGGATAATATAAAATACTAACATGTAATAGTTCATAAATTAGAAAGACTTTTTAAAATAAACCTAAGGAGATGAAAGAAACGAAGTGTGTGAGGTAGGAAAATAAACATCTCCTTATCAAAACAGAATAAGTGAATGCATAGTACACTTTTGAGTTATTGAATTAAAGGTAATTGAAGGAGAGTAATGTTTATTTGTATAACGTTTTTGTAACGGTTGTTTAATTTTTGGGTATATTTATGTGTTTTTTAGAGTTGCTAAGTACTCTATCTCTTTTAAAAAATCAATAAAATAATGGAAGAGGTATGCTTTCTTGGACAATTCAGAAATTGAAACGCTAACTCGTGCTGAAATAGAAGCACTGTAAATGAGCAGATTTCAGACTACATTATGACATATCTATCTGAATATAGAGTTTATCGAATGAAGTTTAAAGAGCTAAGGATTACTCCTGATGACATTCAATTTTAATGGATGCCATTTACCAAAAAACAAGACTTAAGAGTTCATTATCCATGTTGAAAAATCATAATAATATAATCGCTTTCAATTATGTGTGTAAACAAAGTTAGGGGCTTTTAGCTTATTCAAGATACGCATCACATAAGGAAACCTAGCTATCTATGTTTTTCAAAATTGTATGGTTAGTAATTTCGAAGTTTTATCAAAAAAATAGATAAGAGGTGGAGAAAATGAAAAAATATCAACTATTTATCGATGGAAAATGGACAGATTCACTCTCAGGAGAAACATTTGAAACGATTAATCCTGGAACAGGAGAAGTTCATGCCCTTGTTTCACAAGGGGGCGAGGAAGATTTAAACCATGCAGTTAAAGCAGCTCGAAAAGCGTTCGAATCCGGACCATGGGCTACTATGTCTCCTAGTGACCGAGGCAGACTTCTGTATAAAGCAGCTCAGAAAATGAGGGAGAATTCAGACTTTTTAGCGGAAGTAGAATCAAAAGATAATGGTTTACCAATCAATGAAACAAAGCATATAGCGCTTCCTTCTACCATAGATGTACTGGAGTTCTATGCAGGACTTGCAAACAAGGTTCAGGGTGATACATTAGCATCACCTCACAATCGTTTCAACTACACACTAAAAGAACCATTAGGTGTAATTGGCGCCATTGTCCCTTGGAACTTTCCTTTAATGCTGACGATGTGGAAATTAGCTCCTGCTTTAGCTGCTGGAAATACAATTGTTATTAAGCCAGCAAAAGAAACATCAACAAGTATTTTAGAGCTGGCTAAACTGTTCCAAGAAGTCGGTATTCCTGATGGGGTGATTAATATTGTACCCGGTCCAGGTTCAACCGTGGGATCTGCTTTAGCTTCTCATCCAGACGTCGATAAAATTGCCTTTACGGGGTCAACGGACACGGGTCGGTTAATTATGCAAGCAGCTACAAAAAACTTGAAACCAGTTTCGTTAGAATTGGGAGGGAAATCACCTAACATTGTATTTGACGATGCCACTCTTGAAGATGCAGTTAATGGAGCGATGTTTGGCATTTACTTTGCACAAGGTCAAGTTTGTGCTTCTGGTTCTCGTTTATTTGTCCAAGAAAGTATTTATGATAAATTTATGGATCTTTTTGCTAGTAAAGTACAATCAATACGGGTAGGAAATCCCCTTGAAGCGACAACACAAATGGGTCCACAAGTTTCCGCACAACAGTTAAAGACGATTGAAAAGTATGTAGCGATTGGTCTTGAAGAAGGTGCGGAATTAGTGACGGGTGGCCAAAGAGGCAAGAAAAATGGATATTATTTCACACCTACCATCTTTGGAGATGTAACCAACGAAATGACAATTGCGCGTGAAGAGATATTTGGACCAGTCGTGTCGGTTATTCGCTTCAAAGATGAAGAGGATGCTCTACGACAAGCAAATGATACTATTTACGGTTTAGCTTCGGGGATATGGACCAATGACTTAAAAAGAGCTCATCGTATGGCGCGCGGTATCCAAGCAGGAACTGTCTATGTTAATACGTACAGTATGCTAGATAGTACAACTCCTTTTGGAGGAATGAAACAAAGTGGATTTGGTAGAGAATTAGGGGTACAAGCCATGGATATGTATACACACTCAAAGAGTGTATGGATTGATTTAGGTGAAAAAGGCTTAAATTGGTACGGTGGCTAAGACTATTATTTCTAATGAAAGTTAAAAATATAAAATGAAAGGAAACATTCTATGAAAACAATGCAAAGAACTTTCAAAGCAGCAATTATTGTAATTACTGCACTAACTTTCATATTCTCTCCTTATTCACTAATTCATAATAACAACGCTTCTGCTCATGGCGGTGAAATGGAATTAATTAAGCTAGAAACAGCTTTAGAAGGTACTGGTGCAACTGTTAAATCTGATTTTTGGAGTTTTTTTACAAAAAAAATCACCATCGAAAAAGATGATACGGTCATAAAAATAATACCTGATTCTGATAAAGCGTATATTAATGGAAAAGCGATTACACTTGAATCAAACGTGATAGAAAAAGATGAGAAAATCTACGTAACTGATCATTTTGTGAATGAAGTTCTCCCTGACATCAAGCAAACAGCTAAAATAAAAGAAGCTTATCATCCTTTAGATCCTTTAACTCCTAAAGAAATTAAAGCGGTGGTTAATGTGATCAAAGAGGCAGGGAAATATAAAGATACTCTTCGTTTTACAGAAATTACACTGAAGCTTCCCGAAAAAAAGAAAGTGTGGGAGTGGGAGTACGATAAAGAGAAAAAAGACGACGCATTTACAAGAAAAGCAGAGTTCATTGCATTGAATGGCAAACAAGTTATTGAGGGTGAAGTGAATATATCATCAAAAAAACTAGTTTCATGGAATGAAATGGACGGCGTTCATGGCATGTTAATTCTGGATGATTTTGCTACTGTCCAAGGAGCCATTGAAGCAAGTGAAGACTATGCAAAAGCGCTAAAAAAGCGGGGTATAGATGACCCTAAAAAGGTCGTTGCGACCCCTTTGACAGTAGGTTATTTCGATGGTGAAGATAAATTGGAGCATGATAAGCGTCTATTGAAAATAGTATCTTATTTGGATACAGGGGATGGGAATTTTTGGGCGCATCCTATTGAAAATTTGGTCGCTGTTGTAGATCTTGAAAAGAAAGCGGTTATTAAAGTAGAAGATGAAGGTGTCATTCCAATCCCGATGCAATTAAACGCATATGATGGTAGAGATTATGAGAAGAAATCCGATGTAAAACCGCTTAATATTACCGAGCCTGAAGGCAAGAACTATGAAATAAAAGGAAATACGATTAGCTGGCAAAACTGGGATTTCCACTTGCGATTGGATACTCGGGTAGGACCTGTGTTATCAACCGTTACTTATGATGACCATGGGAAAAAAAGAAAAATTATGTATGAAGGATCGCTGGGTGGGATGATAGTTCCTTACGGAGATCCTGACGTTGGCTGGTACTTCAAATCCTATTTGGATGCTGGTGAATATGGAATGGGCACATTAACTGCACCGCTGGAACTTGGAGCTGACGTACCAGAAAACGCCGTGCTGCTAGATGCAACAATTGCAGATAACTCGGGCAATCCTTACGTTATTAAAAATGCCATTGCAGTATTTGAACAATATGCGGGGCCAGAATATAAACATGCCGACCTTGCGACATTTAAAGAAGAAAATCAAAGCCGTGAACGCCGTGAATTAGTGGTTCGCTGGGTTAGTACAATAGGAAACTATGATTATATCTTTGATTGGAAGTTATCGCAAAATGGAGTAATTAATATTGATGTAGGAGCATCCGGTATTGAAGCAGTAAAAGGTGTTAAATCAAAAACAATGCATGATAAAACTGCAAAAGAAGATACAAAATATGGTACCTTGCTTGATAATAATATTGTCGGAACCACTCACCAGCACATTTACAATTTCAGGCTTGACCTAGATGTTGATGGCGAAAGTAATTCCCTAATGGAAATTAATCCAAAGGTAGAAAAAAATCAAGAGGGCGGTCCACGCAAAAGTGTTATGGTAACAGAAGAAAAAACAGTAAAGACGGAGCAAGAGTCGATTCAAAAATTTGATTCTTCCACTATTCGACTGTTCAGTAATCTTAATAAAGAGAATAAGGTAGGAAATCCAGTTTCCTATCAAATCATCCCTTTTGCAGGAGGCACTCACCCGATTGCCAAAGGAGCCTTATTTAGTGATGATGACTGGCTTTTTAAGCGAGTTAACTTTATGGACAAGCAGTTGTGGGTCACAAATTATGACCCGGATGAGCGATATCCGGAAGGTAAATATCCGAACCGCAGCAAAACAGATACAGGATTAGGACAATATTCGGCAGACAACGGTTCCATTGACAATACAGATAATGTGGTATGGATGACCACAGGTGCAACTCATGTAGCACGAGCTGAAGAATGGCCAATGATGCCAACAGAATGGGTGCACGCCATGTTAAAACCGTGGAATTTCTTTGATCGTACTCCAACATTAGACTTACCAAAAGAAAATTCAAAGTGATTAAATAAAGTCCTTGTATAAGTTAGTGCAAGGGCTTTATTTTTGTCCGAAGCAAGATTGAATTCATAAATTGATTATTTGGAGTAGCATCGTAATTCATAGATGAAAAGGATATTGAGGTTCTATGTTTCTAACTTGCTAAGCTCCTATTTAGGCTTGCCAACTTAGTTCCAGGTTCTTACAGATTTGTTCGAAGTTTTTCATTTGTACCAAGCCACATAATTAATATAGTGATTATCCTATTTCCGTCTTGAACCGTTTTAAGGAGATTCAAGGAAATTAGGCGCTTTAATCAGTGGCAATACCCACTCCCCTGACATAATTTGTTGGAGGGATTACTTGACGTGGTGTTAAATTCCCTGACCATTTCGTTCAGGTTTCCTGTTCTAAGCACTATCTTATAAATAAAAAACGGAGGTATATAAAATGTATGAATTTCAAAATCAATTGCAAAATCTGAATGTCGATGATTTTCAGGTGACTCAGCCAGTTCCTTGGGAGCAAAACCAGTACAATTTGGATGATTCGTCTCGACAATTCATTGGTGTGGGCGGCTTTGGTTGTTTTGGCTGTTTCTTGTGCTTTGGCTGCTTTGGTTGCGGCGGTCGCTGTGGTGGATGCGGACGCTGTGGTGGATGCGGACGCTGCGGCGGTTGCGGCGGTCGTTGCGGACGTTGCGGACGTTGCGGGGGTTAAGTATCCAGGTTTTCTAAAGGAAGTCCCTGCATGTGCAGGGACTTTTCTTTATAGCATGAGACATAAGGGACAAATTGTCGTACATAGGATTAAAGTGAAGTGCTGTGCTAAAAGCAGTACTTAGAATGCATCGGGTTAGGAGGAGCGGAATGGTGAATTTGACCCCTTCTATGCGTTTGAAAGTGAAAAGGGATACGTTTTTTCTTCCGGAACCGAACAGAGGTGTGTATTTCAGGAATAACATAAGTTCGTTCCGTATGGAGGGCAGCTCGATCGTACAGTGGATTGAAAAGCTATTACCGATGTTCAACGGGAACCATACATTAAGCGAGTTGACGGATGGATTGCCTGGCCCATACCGGAACCGGGTAATGGAAATTGCCGAGGTTCTGTACGGGAATGGGTTTGTTCGGGATGTAAGTCAGGACAGTCCCCATCAATTAAGGAATCAAGTACTTGAAAGGTATGCTTCGCAAATCGAGTTCCTGGAAAGTTGCGGCGATTCCGGGGCTCACCGTTTTGAAATTTATCGAAAGAAAAAGGCGTTGGCTATAGGTTCTGGCCCATTGTTCCTTTCATTGGTGTCCTCACTGATTGAATCGGGATTGCCTGCATTCCATATCTTCATTACGGACACGGTACAGACCAATAGAAAAAGATTGAATGAAATCGTGGCACATGCGCGTAAGACGGACGACGAGGTTGCGATAGAGGAGGTCGTGCTTGAAAAGGGAACAGAGATTGAATGGCAGGAGATCGTGCCGCCCTTTGACTCGATATTATATGTGTCACAGGAGGGTGATATAGAGGAATTAAGAGAACTTCATTCGGTTTGCAGGCAAGGGGAAAAGAGCCTGTTTCCTGCAATGATCATCAATCAAGTAGGCATGGCTGGTCCGCTTGTCCATCCAGATTCAAAGGGGTGTTGGGAGTCAGCGTGGCACCGTTTACATCAAGCTGAGCTGGAGAAGAATCAGGCATCATCTTCTTTTTCCGCTACAGCCGGAGCGATGTTAGCCAATATAATGGTATTTGAATGGTTTAAAGACGCTACAGGAGTTACGACAGCAGAACAAGCCAATCAATTTTATCTGTTGGATATGGATACATTGGAGGGAAAATGGCATCCGTTCATTCCCCACCCGGGGGTGACGGGAAAAGGGACTGCAACATGGGTTGAAGATTTTGAACGGCGGCTTGAACAGAAAGCAGACCCGGTTGAGCCGGGGAAGGTATTTATGTATTTCAGCCGGTTAACATCGTCGGAATCCGGAATTTTTCATCGGTGGGATGAGGGGGATTTAAAACAGCTGCCGTTGGCTCAATGCCGCGTTCATGTCGTTGATCCGTTGTCGTCCGGTCCGGCCGAACTCCTGCCTGAAATTATCCGTTCAGATCTGACTCATGAGGAAGCGAGAAGGGAATGCGGTCTTGCAGGAGTTGAAGCATATGCATCCCGAACACTCAGCCAGCTCGTTGCGACTCTTCCTCCGCTTCAGGGTGCAGACGAAATAAAGGAATCGATCGGTGTCGGAGCAGGGGAAACATTTGCTGAATGTGTTTGCCGGGGACTGCAAAGCAGTTTGGATACAGAGTTTTTAAATAAGCGGTTCAACCAGGAGAAACTTTTGACGGTGCAGTTGGCTCAAGTGGAAGATGAGCGCTGCAGGTATTATTTACAGGCGCTGACCCGGCTGCAGGGAGATCCGATCATCGCCTTGGGTGAGGAAGTGTCCGGTTTTCCGGTAGTTTGGGCTGGAACGAGTGATGGCTGGTCCGGCGCTGTCGGCTTGAATGTAACGATCGCATTACGGAACGCATTGCAAAAATCCGTCATGAAAGTCCAAAACCAGACCGTTTGCTTAACAGCTCCAGGTTTAGTGGCATCGCCTGTTCTTGAGGAAGAAAAGGTGGATCTTGTGATTCCTTCATGCGGGGTGAAAGGGATTCCCGAACTGGTACAGTCCGCCATTCAAGTCTTGAAGAAGAACAGTAAGCGAATCCACGTTTTCGAAATGGATCTGGAACCTTTCTTGAAGGAAGAAATTGCAGGTGTGTTCGGGGTGTTTTTGCGAGAGGAGGAATCAGGGTGAAAACTGTCGTATTGGTTGTCGGGGAAGGAGTGTTGGCCGACCATGTTCATGGGGACCTGTCCGGCCAATATCAGGTGAATCGCCAAACCGATTTCGAGGCAGGAATCCCGCAAACGACTGCCATGGTCCTTCTGCTGCAAGATGCTTGGAATCCCGCTTTCCATGTAAAGGCCGAAGAGGTGATAGGGCAAGCGGGCATTCCATGGCTGCGGGGATTCGTATCATTTGGAGAGGGAGTGATAGGTCCGCTGGTGCGCCCGGGTGTTCCTGGCTGCTCACAGTGCGCGGACCAAAGGTATCTCATGGCCGGACGTGATCGAAAAGAAATGTGGGGAATCCGCCAACAGCTGCAGGAAAATGGGGGGATCGAGCGTGATGCTTCGGCATCCCGCACAGGCCTTTTACAGATGGCCCACTTGATTTGTGCAGAGGCAAGGAAGGTGATGAAAGGAGAACGCGCCCGATCGGAAGGGCATGTATCATTAATCAGCCTGAAGACGCTGAATGGTTCGTGGCACTCTTTTTTACCTGACCCATTGTGTCAGGTTTGCTCAACATTACCTGATGACTCGAAGGAGCGTGCAAGAATTTCGTTGCAGCCAAGTCCAAAAATCAGTCCCGAAAGTTACCGTACCCGTTCGATGGAGGAGCTGAAAGAAGTTCTGGCCAAGGATTACTTGGACCACCGCACAGGATTTTTGAATAATAAAATGATAGACCTTGTACCGCCATTTGCCGATGTAAGTGTTAATTTGCCTTTGTTCATAGGAGATGAGGGGTCGGCAGGGCGGACTCTCTCATATGAAGTCAGTGAGATGACTGCCATATTGGAGGGATTGGAAAGGTATTGCGGAATGGAGCCCCGCGGCAAACGGACAGTCATTCATGACAGCTACAACAACCTGAAAGATTTTGCGCTCGATCCCATCAGGATA
This sequence comes from Peribacillus phoenicis, assembly GCF_047238085.1. NCBI lineage: Bacteria > Bacillati > Bacillota > Bacilli > Caryophanales > Bacillaceae > Peribacillus > Peribacillus phoenicis. The sequence continues at coordinate 608,699 of NZ_JBDFMF010000001.1, forward strand.
GGGGTACACTCGAAGGAAAATTATGCACAGCGGGATTTCCCGTTTCAACCGTTTAATCCTGGCCGCTCGATAGATTGGGTATGGGGCCACTCATTTTTGCAAGAGCGGCCGATCTTGGTCCCGGAATTGCTTTCCTATTACAGCTTGGGCTGCGGTCATGGATTTGTCTATGAAACTTCCAATGGCTGTGCTCTAGGGGGAAGTTTGGAGGAGGCCATTTTCTACGGCATCATGGAAGTGGTCGAACGTGATTCGTTCCTGCTGACCTGGTATGCGCAGCTGCCCCTCACACGTCTTGATCCTTATTCTGCAAATGACAAAGAACTGGAGCTGATGATTGACAGGGCGAGGGCGGCAGCGGGATATGATATCCATTTGTTTAATGCGACGATGGAACATGGTATACCGAGTGTATGGGCGCTGGCAAAAAACAGGAAACAAAAAGGGTTGAATATCATATGTGCGGCAGGGGCTCATCTGGACCCGATCCGGGCGGTGAAAAGCGCGGTCTTCGAGCTGGCTGGCATGATGCTGACCCTTGACGATAAATTGGAAGAGAACCAGGATGAGGTTGAGAAAATGCTGCATGATTCCTCGCTGGTACGGAAAATGGATGATCATGGCATGCTGTACGGTTTACCGCAAGCCGAAGAGCGACTGCAGTTTCTGCTGGATGATGACCGCCCGATGCGAACATTCGCTGAAGAATACGGGGAAAAGGTGAACCATCCGGACTTGACGGAAGATTTGCAGGAAATCCTTCAGGAGTTTCACCGCTTGCAACTCGAGGTGATTGTGGTGGATCAGACGACACCGGAAATTGCACGAAATGGATTACATTGCGTGAAAGTGCTGATCCCGGGGATGCTGCCGATGACATTCGGCCATCATCTTACCCGCATAACGGGGCTTGAGAGAATACTGAAGGTTCCGATGGAACTTGGATATGCAAAACGGCCGCTTGATTTCGAGCAGCTCAATCCGCATCCGCATCCTTTTCCATAAGCGGTGACTTAGGAGGTTGGAGGATGAGTCTAGAGGCATTTTTGCACAATTTGCATTTTGATATCGAAAAGGCAAGTCCGCCGGATTGGGAAGTGGATTGGGAAGATGCACCGCTAACGTATAAGCTTTACCGTGACTTGCCTGTTTTTCCACTCTCACTGGAGGTGCCGCTGACGCTCGAGGGGGGGAGCGGGCCTTCACGGCAGGACCTCGAAGGAATCGGTCATTTCCTCTGGTACGCATATGGCCTGACCCAAGTCAGCCAGGTTCCGAGATCCTCGGAATCTGAGGACCTCATGCAGTCATTCCGGCGTTTTCCGCCATCAGGGGGAGCTTTGTATCCAAGTGAATTGTACGTATACTTGAAGATGGAGGGATTACCTGCTGGCGTATACCATTATGATGCAGCACACCACCGGTTGGTTTTGGTGCGGGAAGGGAATTTTGATTCCTATTTAACAAAGGCTCTTGGTGAATCCTTTGATATGTCAGCATCCTTTGGCACGGTTTTCGTATCGACGATGTTTTGGAAAAACTTCTACAAATATAATAACTTTTCATACCGTCTGCAAGGTCTGGATGCGGGCGTGCTTCTTGGACAGTTGCTCGAAGTGGCGAAACGGTTTGGAATCGCCGCCGGGGTGTGCTTCCAATTTCTTGATCGGGCCATCAATCATCTGCTCGGGCTTTCGGAAGAGGAAGAGAGCACGTATGCGGTGATGCCCTTATCGACAGAACCTTCTTTTAGATTTAGGGAAGAAAGGAGTATGGGAGGAAATGTCACCTCGACGGAATTATTGCTGGAATTGACGGGAATTCAGCCTGAACACTATGTTCGTTCGCAGAGGATCAGGGAATTTCCGATGCTAACTAAACTGAATGAAGCATCCATGATCGAATCCACCCAATCATTCCGGCGGATCCATCCAAAGAATGAGGCGGACTCTGAAGGGAAAATTGTAGCCCTTCCTATCGTGAAGCGGTTGTCCTATGACTTGGCATCAGTTTGCCGGAAGCGATTTTCACCTGAAATGGACTTCGTACTCGGGAAAGTCAGTCAATCGCAACTGGCCGCTCTCCTGCAGGAGGCAACCGCTTCATTCTCCTATCGAAATGACTTGGATGGAACAAACGAGAACAACGAAAATCGCGTTTCCCTCTATGCTTGCTTATATAATGTGGAAGACATAGAAGATGGTGCATACCATTATGACAGCACGACACATTCATTACGACAGATACAACCAGGAGATCATCGGCTCCTATTGCAATACGGAATGTCCCTCGATATCATGAATTTTCAGCAAGTGCCGATCTGCATACATGTAGTTGGTGAGCGGGACCATTCCAAAACGCAACTTGGATATAGAGGATACCGCATCCAGCAAATGGAGGCGGGGATGCTCGTTCAGAAATTACTGCTGGCGTCGTCAGCCCTCGGAATGAACGGGCACCCGCTGCTCGGCTTTGATGTGAATATGTGTGATGAACTTTATAAGATAGACGGTCCGCAAAGGAAAACGAGCCTGATCCAAATCCCAATCGGACACTATCTGAATCGCCCTTGGCTGAAGGGGAGTCTGCATAGTTGAAGAAGATGAAACGAAAGCCTCCATTTCATTTGGATGGAGGCTTTCGTTTTTATTTTGTAGTATGGCAGAGTGCAATAATCTCTGCTGAAGATTATACTGAAATAAGAGGTTTTACTACTATTGGGAATGAATAAGTATATGAAGTTATTAATGCAGTACGCTTTTAACTAAACATTTTAAAGGATGTAGCTTATGGAATGGAAAACGGACAGAAAATCCAAGAAGCCTTTATATAAACAAATAGCAGCTTACATCGAGAGTGGCATTGCTGATGGAACATTTTTATTGGATAAGCCGTTACCATCTGAACGCTTCTTGGCAAGTGAACTGGGAGTTAACAGAAGCACAGTTGTTGCAGCTTATGATGAATTGGAAGCAAATGGGCTGGTTGAACGAAAAAAAGGAAGCGGAACGATGATCAGCAAGGATATCTGGGGAATTACCCGAAAACGTATCCCTAGTTGGAATAGATATATCGAAGCGGGTTCTTTTTTGCCCAATATGCCAGTAACCCAAAGAATACGTAAAGAGACGGAAGGGCATAACCTTATTAACTTAGCTAGTGGGGAGCTTTCAGAAGACTTATTTCCAGTCCAATCCTTACGTGAAATCATTTCCAATAGGTCCTTCATTGGTAGCTTAGGTTATGATCACCCTCAAGGCAATGCGGTTTTAAGGGAAACGATAGCCAATCATGTTAAACAGTATAGGAGAATTAACACGGATCCATCTTCTATACTCATTACTTCTGGTGCACAGCAAGCCATCCATCTGGTGGTCCAATGCTTGTTAAAGCCAGGAGATGCCGTTGTATTGGAAGATCCATCATATAGTTACAACCTTCCCATCTTTCAATCCGCGGGCCTAAGAATTTTTCCTTTATCAGTTGATAAAGATGGCATCAACCCAGAGGATTTACTGGAACTCCATAAAAAACATCGGATTAGGATGATTTTTTTGAACCCTGTATTTCAAAATCCTACAGGAACTGTCCTTCATATCAACCGTCGTAAAAGGATTCTTGAACTTTCATCCGAATATGGAATACCGGTCATAGAAGACGATCCTTATAGTTTAACTTCCTTTGCCGGTGAAGAAATTTCCACTCTTAAATCGATGGACAACAACGGAAATGTTTTGTATATAAGCTCTTTGTCAAAAATTGTTGCTTCCGGTTTAAGAATTGGGTGGATTATAGGACCGAAACCAGTTATTGAGAGACTATCCGATGCTAAGCAGCAGGTTGACTTCGGTCATGGCTCATTCACTCAATGGATAGCAAACGATTTTTTGGATTCAGAGTATTTTCCTGCCCATCTTGCCTGCTTAAGGGGGCAACTGGAAAAAAGAAGGGATGCAATGGTTTCGAGCCTTCAACAATTCCTGCCAAAAAAAGTTGATTATTATTCGCCAAATGGTGGAATTCATTTGTGGTGTAAACTGAAAGTGCCATTGAACGAATTAAAGCTACTGGAGGAATCCATCAAAAGGGGAGTCATATATGTTCCGGGTTCAACACTAGGTACAAATGAGGGATACGTACGCTTTACTTTTGCAAGGGAAAATGAGGATTCCATTCACGAAGGCATCAAAAGATTTGCAGAGGCTGTAAAAAGTTTATAATCATATGGATATTCACGAGAGAGAGTCATGAGGATTCCGTGATTCCAGACTGTAGACAAACTTGTTCGTTTTGCCTGCAGTTTTTTTGTACAATTTAGATGTTGATTTCCACTCCAGGCACTCGCTTTCCGCGGGCGGTCCGGGAGCCTCCTCGGCTTACGCCTGCGGGGTCTCCCGTAGACGCGCTTTTCCCGCAGGAGTCTCGCACCTTCCGTTCCAATCAACTTTGTGTTAACATCCCTTTCCGCCGACTGGCTTCCAAGCCGCATCAAAGCAAGCGCCTGTGGTGTCTCGGCTAGCCAGTAATTCGGCAGGAGTGTCGCAAATTTCTTCAATCCAATTAGGGTTACAGTAAAAAAATCATAAAGACCGGAGCTGTTTATCGACCCAAACCACACAATATTTCGGAGTTAAGGCACTATATTCGACCCAAACCACACAATATTTCGGAGTTAAAGCACTATATTCGACCTAACCACACAATATTCGGCCGTTGAGGCACTATATTCGACCTAACCACACTATATTCGACCGTGGAGGCACTATATTCGACCTACCCAGCACTATATTCGACCGTTCACGAATTTTATTCGACCTTCACCTCACTTTTCGGACTTCAATCCTCATTTTGTCTAGAGGCTTATACAATTTAGATGTTGGTTTCCACTCCAGGCACTCGCTTTTCGCGGGCGGTCCGGGAGCCTCCTCGGCTTACGCCTGCGGGGTCTCCGTAGACGCGCTTTTCCCGCAGGAGGGCTCACACACCCATTCCAATCACTATTTATAGGCTTTAGATAGTGACGAAATCATGATTCTTTTTCTGTCTTTTTTGTGGAAGCAAGTTAGGTCTGAGTTCCTGCAATACGCGGTATCTTAGCCATTTCTTCAGTGGCGCTTTGCACTTTTTTATGTATATTAACGAAAGAATTCAACAAGTGGATGGTGGAAATTTCACTTAATTGGATGGTCCTAAAATTGGTTGTTCTTTTATTATAGAGAAGTAGGCTTTTTCTAATATATTTACTCATTAAACGTGAAGCGCGATCTACGATGGGAATCGGAATGATTTGAAATGGTTCAAGGAAATAGATAATAATATTGGGAGGCGTTGTATTTGACGATAAGTGTAATATTAGTAGTAGCCATTAGTTTAGTTGCTCTGGTTGGCACCCTTTCATTAACGGGGAAGAGTGATAGTGATTATTCTGCAGCAACGAGAGGGAATTTGTTGAACCTTAGTTATATTTATATTGGTCTTGCCCTTGTATTAACTGTGGGCATCATCTACTTCGTAATAAAATCAGCCTAAGATACCGTGAATGATTATTATAATAGACTATCAAAATGCATAGAAATATTGGCTTAATCGTGATTCATAAGACATACTCTATTTGTGAAAAAATGTGAATTTGTTCACAAGTGTGACGAAAATTTGAACGAAAAAAATCTGATAGATGGCTTTAAAAAAATGAGACGTTAATAGAACGGTCACATCAAAGAAAAACTGACCGCCTCTTAAAATAATAATGTAGCGGAGATGATCAAATATGACATGGCCTGTATTGATTTTGACAATTATCTTAAGTTTGCTCAAATTATTAGTTACCTGTCTTCCAACCGATGCAGTGAATTGGATTATGAGTAAATTTAAAATACATTCAGAAGTTAGTGACGCGAATTCAATCATAACCTTTGATGGAAAACGTTTGGAAGGTGAAGATAAAATTCAAGTGCTTAATTATTTTAACGAAGCTAGGTTTTTGAAAAAAAATCATATATTCCCCGGGAACGAGCAATTGTTTTTACATCCAGAGAACAGCGGGACTCCAATAATAATTGATGTAAAAAGAGGAAAAAACGATGTTAGATTATTTGTGTACATTTACAACGACCACGTGGACGTAGTCAAACAGTACAAGAATAAAGTAGTTGCGTATAGTCTTCTTTCCGAGAGCCTTCAAGAACGTTCCATGCCAGTAATAAGGAATTTAATTTAAAAGGAACAAAAGTGAACTGCACCCCAATTGTCAGTAACAGCTAACCAATTGGAGATGCAGTTTTTTTATGATGAATAACAAAGGACTTTCGCTCAGATTCAGCTAAACAAGCAAACTGATAACTTCAATGTACTTTTATTAACGGATCGGCCAAAAGTCAGTCGTTCTCGGTTAATACCTTTAAAGTTTTTTCCCTGATGCTAATCCTGTTTTTATAATCTTTAGCTACCAACTCTGTATATATTAAATCAAAAAGTAAAAGCAGCGGAAGCAATGGAGAGATGTTTTGTCCCATATGCATGCTGTTTTTACTTGTGACCAATAGTGATAGATCGCCAAGCTGTGAGAGCTCGGAATTCTTATCTCCAGTAAAGACCAAGATGCGTGCGCCTTGCTTCTTTGCGATTTTAACTGCAGAAATTACTTCTTTCGTCGTTCCGGAAATGGAAATGCCGATGACAACACTATTCTCGTTACTTAAAGCTGCATCCATCATGGACTGATGGGGGTCTGTAATGGCTTCGACAGTTAAGCCGATACGAAAAAACTTGGACTTGAACTCCTGGGCCGCTATACCTGAACTCCCTATTCCATATACATGAATCTTATTTGCCTTTGTAAGGAAAGATACAGCTTTTTGGATATTGTCATATGTCGTTATATGAAAGGTATTATCGATGATACCTAAGTGATCTTGATACAGTTTAGCGAAATAATCCACCTGCTTGATGTTCTTCATGTTTTTCGGCGTATTTCGGAGATCCACGAACCTTTTTAACTCATGCCTGAACTCATTAAACCCAGAAAAAGCTAATTTCTGGCAGAAACGCGTAATGGTTGCAGGTGAAATATGAAGCTTTTTAGCTATTTGACTGATGGTTAACTGACTTACTTCTTCAGGGCGCTGCAGAATATAATGGGCCAATTCTTCTTCTGTTTTGGTGAACTTGTCCATGCTGCACTCTATGCCATATATGAGGTTTTCTGCTAGATATTCCATGTGATCACCCATTTCGGATTTCTTATCTGTATTTATAGTTTAATGTATCCATTAGGGACGTCAATAACCGGAGGGACGTTTGCAGCAATTTGAATCGAAAAAAAGACCCAAACTGTTGCCAGCCTGGGTCTTTTCATTACTATGTGCTATTTTCTATTCTTGGATAGCGTCCACGAATCTTTTGGTGATTTGCTGCGGCCTGGTAATGGCACCGCCCACCACTACAGCATGGACATTCATATCCAATACAGAGCGGGCGATTTCTGGTGTAATGACATTTCCTTCCGCGATCACTTTAGCTTTGTTCACTGCTTTTACTATTTCTTTGAGGACAGCATAGTCATCCTGATATATTTTCTGGCCGAGAGTTTCGTTCGTATACCCGTATAAAGTGGGCGCCACAATGTCGAATCCTAAATCGTCAGCGTATTTGGCTTCCTCAATGGTGGATACATCCGCCATTAGTAGAACATCCGGATATTTTGCTCTTATTTCACTGTAAAACTGCTTTAGCGTTTTACCGTCCGGCCTTACCCGGGATGTAGCATCCGTCGCAATGATTTCGGCTTTGGTTTCCATCAATGCATCAATTTCGGCCATGGTGGGAGTGATATAGACATCGTTTTGTCCATACACCTGTTTAATGATCCCTATGACTGGAAGGTCCACATTTTTCTTGATTTCCATTATGTCAGCTACAGAGTTTGCGCGAATGCACTTCGCACCGCCTTCTTTGGCAGCAATGGCCATGCGTCCCATAATAAAAGGGCTGTGCAGCGGCTCATTCTCCAATGCCTGACATGATACAATTAAGCCTTTGTGAATTTTATCCAGCACCTGTTGCATGTTTAACACGTCCTTATCGTTATCTATGTTCTCAATGACCCAAGTATTCTTCCACTTCATTTTTGATGATCGTCACTTGGGGACCGTAAACTATTTGAATGCCATTTCCTTTTTTTACGACGCCTTTTGAACCGGTTTGTTTAATGACGTCTTCTTTCACCAATGATTCATCCTTTACCGTGACACGAAGACGGGTTGCACAGCAATCGACTATATCGATATTATCCTGTCCGCCTAATCCATTGACGATGGTCTGGGTTCTCTCTGATGCCGTTACTTGTGTAACAGCGGCCTGTTCATCATCTTCACGGCCGACCACTTTCAAGTTTTTCTTCCTAATCAAGAATTTAAAAGTGAAGTAGTATAGGAAAAACCACGGAATGCCGACGAGAAGTACATAAACCCAGTTTGTTTTACTGATGCCCTGGAGTATCCCGAATAAAGTAAAATCAATAAATCCTCCAGAAAAGGTTTGGCCGATCGTTATATTGAATATATCTGCCATCATGAAGGCAAGTCCGTCAAACAAGGCATGAAAAACATAAAGGATCGGTGCGACAAATAAGAAACTGAATTCAAGCGGTTCGGTGATGCCAGTTAAGAAAGAGGTCAAGGCAGCTGAAAGAAGCAAACCGGCCACGACTTTCTTATTTTTAGGTTTAGCGCAATGATAAATGGCCAATGCCGCTCCAGGCAGACCAAACATCATCGTGATGAACCGTCCGGACATGAACCGGGAAACACCCTCATAATACTTGACGGTAGTTGGGTCGGCCAATTGCGCAAAGAAGATATTCTGGGTCCCGCTGACAATCTGCCCTTTAATCTCCATCGTTCCGCCTAAAGCTGTTTGCCAGAAGGGAAGGTAGAAAATATGGTGCAGCCCTAACGGCCCGAGCATCCGTAATATGAATCCGTAAAAGAAAGTCCCGATCGTACCTGTGCTCGTTACCAGCGCGCCTAATTGGTTTATGAAAAGTTGGAAATAAGGCCATACGATAAAAAGCACGGCTCCAACCAAGATGGACGCGAAGGAAACGATGATCGGAATGAAACGTGAACCCCCGAAAAACCCTAACACTTGCGGAAGCTGAATTTTATTATATTTATTGTGCAAAAGTGCGGCAACGATACCTACTACGATACCGCCAAACACACCGGTCTCCAGAGTCTGGATCCCGACCGCCATTCCTTGCCCGGCACCTGCCAAATTCTCTTTGGCAAGTTCCCCGTTTATTTGAAGCAGTGCATTTATTGAACTGTTCATGACGAAGTAGCCGATCATGGCTGCCAATGCAGCGGTCCCTTTATCCGACCGTGCCAAGCCTACTGCAACACCTACGGCAAAAATAACCGGCAAGTTGCCGAATACGATGCTTCCTGCAGAACTCATGATCGTGAAAATGGCCTGCAGCCAAGCAAAGTCTAAAAAAGGATAGGCCTCAACTGTATTTGGATTGGAAAGAGCACCGCCAATTCCCAGCAATAAACCGGCCGCTGGCAAAACGGCAATCGGGAGCATAAAAGATTTACCGAACTGCTGCGCTTTCTCAAAAGCTTTCTTCATAATGATTCCTCCCTCATTTAACGAGCCTTTGATACTCTTTATTTTTTATCGCTCTATACTAGCTATATTAAATCCCCGTGAGAGCGTTTTCAATGCGATGAAAGGTTATATCAACTGTTTTCAATCTTGTGCTTATTTCTCTGAAAAAGTTTTCATTAATAGAAGGTGCTGGATTGGATAAAAAGTTATATGAATATATTGAAATCTTTATTGCTTATTTTTATAATTCGTGTATTGGTGAGTAAACGTACTATTTAATAAGAAAAAACATTTTTTTTATCCAAAATCCGAATATTATCTTGTGCAATCAAGAAAAAGTATATATAATTACCTCAAACGATAGTTTGGCAGGTGATAGTCATCTTACCGATAAACGCTAACGAAACGAAGAAATTGCTTTCTCATATGTATAATGAGGTATCGAAGGAATTGTTCGGCTTTGGTACGACGCTGCTGAAGGTTACTGTTGAGCAGAATGTGATTACATTTCAGGCCAAACATCGACGTGCCCCGCGCTCTGAAGCTTTAGAAGGGGAAGTTCCCAGCCTGAAGCAGGAGGTTGACTTCCATATGTCCCTGCTTTATAAAAAGAAACTGAAACAAAAGTTGGAAACGCAAACGAATTGGGATATCGAAGCTGTCCTGAGGGATTATGACTCAGCGACGCAGCTGGCATTCACCAATATAGTATTGAAGGAAAAAAATATATAATCATATAAATGGATTTCCCTTCGGATTTATCTGGAGGGAACGCCGCTAGAGAACCAAATGATAAGTTTTATCTTTGTTTACAAAGAAAAGACAATCTTGGGTAGAATTTCAATTCTATTTAAGATTGTCTTTTTTTACATGTAAATCAGTAAAAAGGAAATTTTAAACAATATGAACTTGGAGGTTTGGATGATGAAAAAAATATTGATGATGTTATCACTTTTCACATTAGTTTTAGCTGCATGCTCTTCAAAGGACAATGGAAAGGAAAAACCAGCCAAATTAGTCGTTTCCACTTGGGGATTCGCCGATGATTTCTTCCGTCCTGAAGTCTATGAGCCATTTGAAAAGAAGCATAATGTAGAGATTGTAGTTGATTCAGGAAATAATGCAGATCGATTGAACAAAGTACGCCAAGCGAATAGCGATGTGGATGTTATCTATTTATCCGACTACTATGCACAGCAGGGCATCGATGAAGGGTTATTTGAGAAAGTTGACTACAGCAAAATTCCGAATATTGATAATATATACGACAAAGCAAAAGCACCGAATGGCGAGGAGTTTGGACCAGCCTATACCATTGCACAATTTGGAATTGCCTATAATCCTGATGAATTGAGTAAACCGATCACCACTTGGAAAGATCTTTGGAGCAAGGATTTGGAAGGAAAGATCACGATCCCATCCATCACATCGACAACTGGACCGATGTTTTTGGATGCCGCTTCAAAAGTTAGCGGAAGTAAAGAGTTCAATGAAGATAAAGCCTTCGATCAAATGAAAAAGATCATGCCGAATGCGGTTAAGGAATATGGGCAAACGTCAGAGTTCGTCAACATGTTCTCGCAAGGGGAAATCGCTGCAGGCCCGATCATGGAAATGTATTTTGGCGATTTACAGGAAGCCGTTCCTAATGCTAAGTTCATTTCCCCAGAAGAAGGCGGCTACGCAGTGATGAATACGGTGAATATTGTTAAAGCCAGCGATCAAAAAGAATTGGCCGGCGAATTCATGAATTACATCTTAAGCAAGGAAGTTCAGGGAAAATCAGCGAAAGCGAAAGTGGATTCTCCTGTCAATACGGAAGTCAAGCTCTCTAAAACGGAAGCGAAAGGCTTAACCTATGGAGATGACGTCATTGACAGCCTGCGTGTATTGGACATGAAGTTTGTTAATGAAAACTCTAAACAATGGATCGATCGTTGGAATCGTGAGCTTACACACTAAGAAAGAAATGAGGTGTGCTTGATGAAGAAAAAAATGATTCTTGATGTGGATACTGGAATAGATGATGCGATCGGGATCATGCTTGCTGTTAAAAGCCGTCAATTCGACATATTGGCGGTCACAACAGTGAACGGGAATGTATCACTTGATACGGCCACATTGAATACATGCAAAATATTGGATTTATTGAATGAACAGGACATTTCAGTCATAAAGGGGGCAGATAGCCCAATTATCAGGAGCCCCTTTTTTGAACACCGGATCCATGGTGAAGACGGGATTGGCGGAGCCTTGAAGGATGTGCCAGTCAAAAAGCGGCCTGATGATGGATTTGCTTCTGATTTCATCATCAATTCCATTTTGAATTTTCCTGGTGAAGTGACGCTTGTCATGACGGGACCTCTTACGAATTTGGCATTGGCGGTGAAAAAATGTCCGCAAATCACCAAGCTCGTTAAAGAAGTCATTTTCATGGGCGGAGTGATCAAAGGGGTCGGTAATGTCACGCCGACCTCTGAATATAACACGTATGTCGATCCTGAAGCAGCCAAAATCGTATTACAGGCGGGATTCGCATCCATCACGCAAGTTGGTCTTGATGTCACGAGAAAGGTTCTATTGGGTGAAGAGCATATCCAATTGATTCAAAACCATGAACTTGCTGACTATATAAGGCAAAGTACATCAGATTACCGGAAAAGGTATTTTGAACGTAACGGCATATGGGCATGTGCGATGCATGATCCATTAGCTGTAGCCATCGCTTTGCAAGAAGATCTTGTCACCAGAGAAGAATATTATGTGGATGTTGAAACAAAAAGCGAGCTTTGTGACGGACAGATGGTTTGCGACTTTCAAAATAGGCTGATGAAGCAGCCGAATGCGCATGTATGTCTGGACGTCGATGCGGAAGCGTTTTTCGACCTGTTCATTCGCATAATCAATTCATAAATAATACGAACAGGGGGTTCCGAGGTGAAGAAACGCTATCTATACCTGCTGCTGTTACCAGGCGTTCTATTTTTAACGATTTTCATGATCATTCCGATCCTAATGACGATTGGCACGACCTTTTTTCATGAAGGCGGCGGTTTTTCCGTACAAGGATATCTTGATTTTTTTCAAGACCGATACTTTATTGAAATTCTGCTGACGACACTTAGGGTGAGTCTGTTCACGACAATCATTTGCATTCTATTAGGATTTCCAGCAGCTTATTATATTTCAAAACTGAAACAACGAAAAAAAGCCATCATGCTTTTGCTGACGATCTTCCCGCTATTAACAAGCCCTGTTGTCCGCTCATTCAGCTGGATGGTGATCATCGGTAAAAACGGTGTGGTGAATAAATTGCTTATGGGCATGGGCTTGATTGAAAAGCCGCTTGATATATTGTACACGCCCACTGCCATCATTATCGGATTGGTCCATTTATTCCTGCCATTGATCATCGTGACGCTGGTGGGTGTGATGGAGAACATCGAGACGGACTTATTAAAAGCGGCGGAGAGCCTTGGAGCATCAAGATTGGCCGTATTCTCAAAAGTGATCATTCCGCTTTCGGTCCCAGGTTTGGTCATTGGCAGCATCCTTGTTTTCGTAGGAAGCTTCACGGCTTATACTACGCCTGCTCTATTAGGCGGGAAACAGCGGGTCATTTCGACCTTTCTTTATCAAAACGCGATTACATTGAACGAATGGCAAGTGGCATCGATAGTCGCTACGATAATGATTGCCGTGACAGTTCTGATCATATCGATCATGAATGGTTTGGCAAAAAAATTAAATCCAAAGGGGTAGAGGTGTATGCAGGAAAAAAATCGAGGATTGGCCCTGTTTACATTCCTAGTGTTCCTTTTTTTACTAGGGCCTTTGCTTATCATATCCGTTACGTCATTTGAAGGCGGAAATATTTTGAAGTTCCCGCCAGAAGAGTTTTCTTTCAGATGGTACGAAAATATTTTTAATGTGGACATGTTTTTGGTCGCTTTTAAAACGTCCATCCTTGTTTCACTGGGAGGCAACCTCTTGGCACTGTTACTGGGAGTGCCGGCTGCCTATGCATTAAGCCGGTTTGATTTCAAAGGGAAAAGCGTAATAAATGCCTTTTTCGTTTCGCCAATATTAATACCGGGAATTGTGCTGGGCTTTGCGTTTTTACGTTATATTGTGGGGACTTATCAGCTTCCGATATATGCGGCCCTGTTTGTGGGACATACTGTTATCATGCTGCCGTTCATCATCCGTGTGATTTCTTCAAGCTTATCAAACTTTGACTTTTCCATCGAAGAAGCGGCGGAGAGTCTCGGAGCCAGTAAATTGGGCACATTCTTTACAGTCGTCCTCCCGAACATAAAATCAGGAATTCTGGCGGCAGTCATGATCGCCTTCTTGGAATCCTTCAATAATGTCGACATTTCAGTTTATATGACAGGCCCTGGAGTAAGTACGTTTCCGATTCAGATGCTGACGTATGTGGAGAACTACTTCGATCCTACCATTTCGGCCATTTCCGTATTGCTCATGTTCATAACGGCTTTCTTCATGTTTATAGTAGAACGGCTCATGGGATTGTCTTATTTCACAAAACGATAAAGGAGGTAATGATGGGTGGCTTTATTCACTTTACAAGATATATCTGTAGCATATAACAAACAGAATATATTAAAAGATTTCAATCTCGAGATTGAAAAAGGGAAGCTTGTATCCCTACTTGGCCCGAGCGGCTGTGGGAAAACGACGACCCTGCGTTTAATTGCCGGGTTTTTACAGGCGAACGAAGGGAAGTTTTTATTCAAGGAAAAGGACTATACGAAAGTGCCCGTCAACAAGCGGAATTTTGGCTTTGTGTTCCAAAACTATGCATTATTTCCGCATTTGTCGATATTCGATAATATTGCATTCGGTCTCCGTCTGAGAAAGAATTCTAAAAGTGAAATCGAAAAAAAAGTAATGAATGTGCTCGAGATCGTTAATTTAAAAGGTTTTGAAAAACGATATCCCCAAGAACTTTCCGGAGGGCAAAAGCAGCGGGTCGCGATTGCCAGGGCGCTGGTGATTGAGCCGGACATCCTCTTATTTGACGAGCCATTGAGTAATCTTGATGCCAACTTAAGGGTGAATATGAGAGTCGAGATTCGCCGTATCCAACAAGAGCTGGGGATTACGACGGTATATGTTTCGCATGACCAGGAAGAATGCTTTTCGATATCCGACCAGGTGGCGATCATGAATAAAGGGATCATCGAACAGCTTAGTGATCCTGCGACCATTTACAAATATCCTGAAACCAAGTTTGTCGCTGACTTCATCGGCTTCAAGAACTTCATTGACTTCGATAAGCGGACGGATCATGACGGTAAAATCGAACTGAACAAATCTGGATACTCATTTGTGCTGCAAAAGGATCCGCAGATGACCAATTCAACGGGAAAAATAGGCGCCATCAGGCCGGACGATCTGTTGATCAGGGAAAAAGATAACACGGGAACTGTTCAGGAAAATAGTTTATCTGGCCGAGTCAAGGTAAGTACGTATCTTGGAAGAAGCTATCAATATGTCGTTGAAACGCCAATAGGGGATTTCACTGTGAACAAGGAAATGGCGGAATCCTATCGGACGGGTCAGGAAATCATCCTTGAAATTCCGAGAAACCAGATGGTGCTTGTTGACTAGCTTAGGAGGGTAAGTTATGCGAATGGATATGCTTGTAAGAGATATCAACGTGTTTAACAGCTATTTTAAAAGATTCATTAAAGGGAATGCAGCCATCAAGGATGGAAAGTTCTATTATATTGGAGATCGGGAATTGGATGCCTTCGAGCCGGATCGAATCGTCGATGGACAGGGGAAGTATATGGTTCCAGGTCTGATCGATATCCATCTCCACATTGAAAGTACGATGGTGACGCCTGCGACTTTTTCCTACGGATTAATCAAAAATGGCGTGACGACGATCGTGCCGGAACCGCATGAAATGGCCAATGTTTTCGGCATTTCCGGTGTGAAGGAAATGATCAAAGCAAGTCAAGATTGCGTAGCGGATATGTTTTATGCCATCCCGAGTTCCGTTCCAGCCACATCGATGGAAACAACAGGCGGTTCGATCGAAATAGATGATATAGACGAATTGATGCAAACGGAGAACATTATATGTCTCGGCGAGATTATGAATTACTATGAGGTCATAACCGACCCGGATTGCAAAACGAATAAGATCTTGTCCCATATCCGTGCCCGTTATCCAGATCTGATCATAGAGGGGCATGTTCCAAAGCTGCTCGACTTGGAATTGCAAACGATTATTAATGCCGGAGTGAATTCAGATCATACACATCAGACCGTGGAAGGGATGGATGCGAGGATCGCTGCCGGGATGTTCATTGAGATTCAAGAGAAATCAATGACTGAAGAAGTGATGAATTACTTGAAGGAAAATCAGGTGGATGAACATTTCTGCTTTGTCACCGATGATGTCATGACCGACTCTTTCCAAAAAAGGGGACATCTTAATGTCCTTTTAAAGAAAGCAATCCAAATGGGGATGACTCCGGAAAAAGCAATTTATGCATGCACCTATACACCTGCACAGCGGATGCGGATGTATGACCGCGGCGCCATTGCACCTGGGAAAACAGCAGATTTCCTGCTGTTATCGGACTTGGAAACATTTGAAATTGAACAAGTATACAAAAAAGGTGAGCTAGTTTATGAATCTTCACGTCCATATGTCCAAGAAGTGAAGGAAGAACAATTTCCTAAGCATTTCTATCAAAGTGTGAAGCTAGCGGAACTTACCGAAAACGATTTTAACATAACGATCCCGGATAGGCTTGAAAGCAGCATGTGCCGAATCATAAACGTGCAGAACGGTTCTACTTTCACGTCTGAAACCCATGATCTTATCAAAGGGAAGAATGGTCAATTAAGCTGGGAAGAAAGCCCTTATGGTTTAATCGCCACATTCGAACGATACGGGAAAAACGGTAATCGGGCGCACGGGTTGATCACCGGCGATGTATTGAAGCGTGGAGCGGTTGCCACAACCTATTCGCATGATAACCATAACCTTCTGGTGATTGGCCATAATAAGCAGGATATGATGATTGCCGCTAACGAAGTGATTAGGAAGCAAGGGGGAGTCTGCTGCGTTGAAGATGGCAAGGTCTTATCGATGATTCCTCTTCCGGTAGGAGGGATTCTTTCCGAAGAGCCGATGGACATCGTATCAAAGCAGGTTCAGCACCTGACAGATGCACTTAAATCGTTAGGCTACGAACATTATAATGTCATCATGTCATTAAGCACCTTATCGCTTCCTGTCAGCCCGGCTCTGAAAATAACCGACCATGGATTGATCAACGTGAACGAAGGGAAAACAGTCCCTCTCATAATGAGTGATGAAGCTTAAACCGAAAAGGGGATCATCCATTGGATGATCCCCTTTTCTTAATGACTTACCTGGAGTCAAATGTTAGCTGGACTTGTTTATTTTCATATAATTACCATTAAGGTAAATATATGATAAAATAGAGGGGCAACTGAGGATAGAGTGGTAGGTCACGCTTTGCTTTTCCATCTAATGATAGATTGGAAAGGAGGTGACCGCTTGATTCATTTCTTATTGAACTTGATTACAGATATGGGTAAAGAGATATTTGTTGCTGTAGCAACCAGTCTTATCCTGTCTATGTTCGCCAAGAAACGGAAAAAGAACCACTCATCCTCCCAAGATGGCAATGGTTCTTCTTCTGACGATTAATTAAGTTAGTTGTGACCAACCACTCTTGCTAGTTGTCAGCCTCATGTTAGCGCATGAGGCTGTTTTTAGTTTATGTCAATATAAGGATAACATACCCCGATTTTAAAGTAAATATTCAGACATTGAAAAGGGGAGTGCTATGGGCTTGGCTGCATTTTTTTTTGAATCTTTTAATAAAACTTTGGAAAACGGCAAAAATGAATTGACTCTTTCTTACTGATATGGTATGTTAATTCCAATCTAAGAAAAGGTGTGGTGTTTTATGTCGGGAGTAGGTATCAACTAATTTAGTTGAATAAGGTATTTAATCACTGATATGTCAGTGGATTAAGTATGCCTTTTTTCACAGTGCAATTCTGCATTGTGAATACCTACCTTAAGACTGCTTCCTTTTCCATAAATCGTGTAACATGCAGGTGTTACGGCGAAAAGCATGGTGGGATTTGTCCTATCATGCTTTTTTGTGTACGCAGGTCTATTCGAGCTGCCCAATTTGTTATCGATTTTAGGTACTTATCTATAGATAAGGCCGATGCCCGCAGGAGCTTTCTACTCAAATGGCTTGTTCATTTGTAAAGGTAGGGGGACCATTGCGGGCATTTTTTGGATTCGGGAATTTTAATCACTCACTCATTCAAGGAGGATCATTAGATGAATACAATGACTTATGAAAAATTACAATATATCCAACTCAAGGAAATGGTCAAAAACCATTGCGTAAGCGGTTTAGGAAAAGCATTATTGGATCAGCTTAAGCCGAGCAGCAATTTGAAGGTCGTTAAAAATCGTTTGAACGAGACTACGGAGGCAAGGAATTTACTGAATGCGGAAAGCCATATTCCCTTAAAAGGCATTTCACATATTGGCCTCCATATCGACAAGCTGGAAAAAGGTATGATTTTGGAGCCGTCAGAGTTAGTGGCGATAGCGGACTTCTTAAGAGGCTGCAGGAATATCAAGAAATTCATGACCGATAAAGAGTTCTTTGCACCGACACTGCATTCCTACGCCCGCTCCATGACTGAATTCAGGAGCATTGAAGAAGAAATCCAATTCACCATCAAAGGAAATGCAGTTGTTTCCGAAGCAAGCAAGGACCTGAAACGGATTAGGAACCAAATCATCAAGACAGAAAGTAAAATAGAGGAACGGCTGAATAAGTTCTTGAAGAGCGGAGCCAATAAAGAGTTCATTCAGGAATTTTTCATCAGTAAAAAGGATGATCGCTATACCATCCCGATCAAAGCCTCCTATAAAAATCAAGTGGCCGGAACGATTGTGGAAGTATCCGCAAAAGGGGCTACCGTGTTCATCGAACCTGCCTCCGTAACGAAATTGAATGCAGAATTGGCAAGCTTAAAAGCGGAGGAATCGATGGAAGAGTATCAACTTTTGGCCACATTATCCGGAACGGTTTTCGAACAGCTGAAACCGATCAAGATAAACATCGAGTTGATCAGTCAATATGACATGATCTTCGCAAAAGCCAAGTTCAGTAAAAGCATGGATGCCATCGAACCGAAAATCAATGATCACGGTTATATTAAGTTAAAGAGCTGTAAACATCCCCTTTTGCCGCAAGACAGCGTACCTTTGGATTTTGAAATCGGTAATGACTATCGCAGTTTGATTATTACAGGCCCTAATGCCGGGGGTAAAACAGTCGTCCTGAAAACGATCGGAATCCTTACATTGGCCGTCATGTCAGGGCTGCATGTTGCAGGGAAAGAGGGAATGGAGCTTGCCGTCTTTGACCAGGTATTCGTCGATATCGGTGATAATCAAAGCATGGAAAACGCACTGAGCACGTTTTCATCGCATATGAAAAACATCTCGGAAATCATGGGGGCAATAACCAATAACTCCTTGCTGCTGTTCGATGAAATCGGGAGCGGAACGGAACCGTATGAAGGAGCCGCATTGGCGATTAGCATCCTTGAGGAATTTTATCAGAGGGGCTGCATAACCGTTGCGACGACCCATTATGGTGAAATCAAGCGCTATTCGGAAATACACAGTGATTTCATGAATGCAGCCATGCAATTCAACAGTGAAACACTTGAGCCAAAGTATAAGCTGCTGATCGGTCAATCCGGGGAAAGCAATGCCCTCTGGATAGCCAAAAAAATGAATGTTCGTGAAAAAGTTCTGCAAAAGGCAAAGCTCTATATCGAAAATAAAGACTACGACTTGGAGCGTGTCCAGGAAGGTAAAATCAAAAAAGCGAAGCCAGCAGCCGTTCCCAAAGAAGCATCTTATGAATATGAAGTCGGTGATAAAGTGAAGGTAAGCGAACTGAATGGATATGCGATCGTTTATAAGAAAAAGGATTCCTACAATAATGTCGTCGTCCTTTTCGAAGATACCTTCAAGGAGGTTCATGCCAATAAGCTCGAGCTTGAAATAAAGGCCGTCGATTTATATCCTGAAGGCTATGATCTCAATTCTTTATTTGTCAGCTACAAAGAACGGAAAATGAACCACGACTTAGAGCGGGGATCGAAAAAGGCGTTAAAGAATGTAGCAGCGGATATTCGGAAGAAGCTTGGTGAATAAACAGGGTTGGATTTTGAAAGGGAAAAACCAAATCCTGATAATTAATGAAATTGTAATAGCGGTTGTAATAACCGTGTTCCACCCAAAAAGTTAGACATCGGCAGGGTATGAGTTCTGTATTAGCAGGGCTCATACCCTTTTTTGATTACTTTCTCGTGTGGATAAACCCGTTCTAAAAAGGGATACATAATATGAGAGTACTGTTGTTTAAATAGTATTACAAGAAAAAATTTTAGCAGTATGATCATTGTTAGGTGAGGAAAAAAGTTTGCGGTTTTTTGCAGCTTGAGTTAAAATCAATTACGGATATTAAAAGTCTGTAATAGTTTTAATTATGAGGTGCATCAATGAAGTATTCAAAGGCAACCAATTATGCACTACATACAATGGTGCATTTAACGATGGAACCAAAAGGTCAGACGGTAAGCGTGGATCAGCTGGCGTGTATGCAGGATTTGTCTCCGACGTACTTGTCGAAGATTTTGACGAAGCTTGTGAAGGCTGGATTAATTGAATCAGTGCCAGGGGCAAAAGGCGGCTACAGTATTTCACGCCGCGCGCAGGACATTTCGTTTCTGGATGTTATTGAAGCGGTGGAGGGTCAGTCGGTGCTGTTCAACTGTGCGTTTGACCATGAAGAAAGCGATTGTTTAATTGAGCGCGTGATGATCGAGGCGGAAGGCAACATGAAGAAAGAACTGGCTGGACGGACCATTCAGAGCATTGCGGAGCAGAGTAAGGAGACAAAAAAAGAAAAATAAAATTTTTTACACAAATTAAGGATATTAAGGGTCTATAATAGATTTTATAAATAAGGAGTGTTTCATGTGTTGGATTGTGTAATTATTGGCGGAGGACCTGCTGGACTGAATGCCGCGTTGGTCATGGGGCGTGCTGGACGGAAAACAATTTTGTTTGATGAGGATAAACCCAGAAACCAGGTGACGCAGGAGTCGCACGGATTTATCACACAGGATGGGGTAAAGCCTTCAGAGTTCAAGAAGCGGGCAAGAACGGATGTCCAGAAATATCCGTCTGTCTCCATCAAGGAGCAGCGGGTGGAGATTATTGAAAAAGCCAGTGGTGTGTTCCGGATTCAAACGAAAGGCGGAACGGATTACACGGCGAAAAAAGTACTTCTTGCAACAGGTCTTCGGGATGTTTTGCCGGAGATTCCAGGCATTCAGAATGTATACGGAACGAGTGTTTTTGGCTGTCCATTTTGTGACGGCTGGGAAATGCGGAGCCAAGCATTGGCGGTGATTGCGGAAAATGAACGGGCTTTTCATATGGGAAAACTGCTGTCAAACTGGAGCCGTGATGTAATTGTGTTTACAAATGGCTATCAGTTGCTTGTTGAGGAGAAGGATATCTTGGCTAGGCAGAACGTAACAGTCGTGGAAGAAAAGATTGGAGGTCTTGAATCGAAAGGAGGGCAGCTGACATCGGTCCGGATGAAAAACGGGCAGGAAATCCAAAGGGAGGCAGGGATTGTGGTGACAGACTTGGTGCAATCCGCTCCTTTTGCGGAACAGCTTGGCTGCGAGATCACTCCAAACGGCGGGATTAAAGTGGATTCATTTGGACGAACAACGGTTGAAGGAGTATATGCATGCGGAGATACATCACTAAGCACGCCTTCACAGCTGGTGATTGCGGCGGCGGCGGGGAATAAAGCGGCGGCTGGAGTCATCATGGATTTAGTTGAAGCTGCATTTCTTTTGGAGGCATAAAATCCTTTTTTCTAAGAAAGAAAGCCATTTGTAAAGGAGATTGAAGTATGACGGAAATTTGGGAATCAAGTTTTATAGAAAATCAAATGATGTGGGGATTTGAACCTTCGGACTCCGCAATCTTGACAAAGGAGTTTTTCCTTGAAAAGAAAGTTAAGGATATATTGATTCCTGGCATTGGATATGGAAGAAATGCAAAGGTTTTTACTGACAACGGAATACATGTAACAGGTATCGAGATTTCAAAAACAGCGATTGAATTGGCAAGGCAAAATGGGCTTGATCTTAATATTTTTCATGGTTCAGTAACGGATATGCCTTTTGATAATAAACTTTATGATGGTATATTTTGTTATGCCCTTATTCACTTATTGAATAATCGTGAGAGAGATAAGTTTATTAAAGCTTGCTATAATCAGTTAAAGCCAAACGGATATATGATTTTTACTACTATTTCAAAAGAAGCCCCAATGTTCGGTAAGGGCAAACAACTGGGTAAAGACTATTTCGAGATAATGGAAGGGATGAAAATGTTTTTTTATGATCCTGACTCGATTAAACAAGAATTTGGAAAATATGGGCTGATAGAGTTTTCGGAAATTGTTGAGCCCCATAAGAATATGGAAAATAAACCTCCATTTAAATTTATAATGGTAAAATGTCAAAAGGACTAGAATGGCTTTATCCATAAAAAGGGCATGTTTTGATCAAGCATTTTTTCAACACATGCTCTTTTCTATTTGCTCTCGATTCTTTATTTGTCGGCTACAAGGAAAGGAAATTGAACCATGACTTAGAACGGGGATCAAAAAAGGCATTAAAGAATGTAGCAGCGGATATTCGGAAGAAGCTTGGTGAATAACCTGATGTAAAAACCAAAATTGGTAGGGTATGAGTGTTTTAACAGGGCTCATACCCTTTAATTTTGTCATAATTTCTCGTGTGAAGAAAGAAGGATTAGGCTCTAGACGCAGATATAAAAGGTATTAAACAATCAAAATTTTAATAGTAATCAGGTTTAATAGCTATTAAATTTAAAAATATTCAAAAAACGAAGAATCAACAAAATCAATTAGAGATGAAAGATAAAATAAGAAAGGGATACATACATCATCTGAAAAAGGTTGTTAGTATCACCAAAATATTTAGCTTCTTACATCTTTTGAATGATCAAACATCTTTAAAATAAAAATTGCACTTAGAAAAAGTACTGGAATTCCTACAACAAAGTAATAAATACCTTTGGGCATATACATATCAAAGAAATATAAAAATAATACTACCCAGAGAAATAGGACAATATATTTGATTAATTTTTTCATTTTTGATCAATCATCCTTTAAATTAATAAAATTCTATCCAACCATTATTAGGCCTCTTATCTCTTTTATCAAGTGGTTTTGCCAACAATAAAAAATATCCTTTTTTCTACAATAAATATTTTTTTTAGTTGGTGGGTTCCAAAAATGAACAGTACAAATTCAGAATTGATACAGGCCATTGTTTTTCGAGATACCCTCAAGGAGGTTCATGCCAATAAGCTCGAGCTTGAAATAAAGGCCGTCGATTTATATCCTGAAGGCTATGATCTCAATTCTTTATTTGTCAGCTACAAAGAACGGAAAATAAACCACGACTTAGAGCGGGGATCAAAAAAGGCGTTAAAGAATGTAGCAGCGGATATTCGGAAGAAGCTTGGTGAATAGTACGATCATCAAAAATGCAAAAAAGCCTCTCTAAAAGGTTTCAGTTATTAGATCTAAATTTAAAAAAGTAGATTGGAACGGAAGGTACGAGACTCCTGCGGGAAAAGCGCGTCCAAGGGAGACCCCGCAGGCGCAAAGGCGTCGAGGAGGCTCCCGGACCGCCCGCGGAAAGCGAGTGCCCTACGTTCCAATCAACGTTCAAGTTGTCTATGTCTACAGTTTGAAGCCTCTCTAAATGAGAGGCTTTTTTACATTGTATTGCCAAAATTCTCTTTTATTGAGTTCTTTTACTTCTTTCATGATATAGATTAATTAATTCTGCATTTTGCTCATTCATCTTTTTCACATTCTTATTAATCGTTGCCAATTCCCATAGTACAGCTAATCCAAAGATTAGTATAAGCGTTAATAAATCCATCGTTGCCCTCCTATTGATGTTTTGTACCTTTAATTAAATGATTCTTTTCAATTTCCTTGGATTCAATTTCTCAACTTGGGAAGGCAAGTTTTTTCTTTGATAATAATTGTTTTGAATCAATGCATATATGACTAAAAAAGTTCCCAGTAATTCGAATGATGATAGTGGTTTTCCTTGGATAAAAACGATGATCAACGTGGTTATTGGAACTAAATTGATAAATAGGATTCCATTGATCGGCGTTAAAAGTTTAATGCCTAAATTCCAGCTTAAAAGGGCTATGGCACCAGGGAAAATAATCATGAAAATCATCTCGCCATAAATGGATTGCATAACCTCTGCTGTAGGGACAGAAAGGCCCATTGCAGTTGCGAGGAATGTTATGATTGCTGATACTGCAGTTCCTAAGATGCACGTTAAAGTCGAATAGCGAAGTGTTGACCATCCATTGAATTGGTTGCCGCCCATCGTATATATAACCCAGCCTATAACCCCGATGAGGATGAAAAGGATAGGGATGAGGCTATCTTTCAATAAAAATACGAATGATATATTGCCATTGGTAATGACAAGAAAGGCCCCTATCAAGGCAATGAACATGCTGGCGATGGTATACTTCATCGGTCTGGCACTTTTGAAAACCCACAGAATTAAAATTGAAATCATGGGCATTAATGATTCCATGATGGAAGCAACAATTACCCCGTTATGTCCCAGTAAGTCTTGACCTGCGAAAATGAGAAAGTTGTATACAGTGAACGCCATCGTTCCAAAAAACAATAATTTCTTTCCTTTCCCTTCAAGGCTAAATGACTTCTTACCCTCTTTAATTAAAAGCAATATCCCTAAAATTACGCTAACAGCTAAATATCGCAAAAAAGAGAAATAAAAAGGATCAATATACATTAGTGCCCTTTCTGCAACTGGAAACATCGCTCCCCAAGAAATGCTGGCTGTCAAACATAAAAGTGCACCGATTAAAACTTGATTTTTTTTCATAAAAGCTTCCCCTCAAAAATAATGATTGATTAAATTCCTATACACACCTTATGATAAAGTCATTATCATGTAAAATGACTTAAAATGAATATAATCATCATTATTAATGATAGTTGAGAAAGGGGGTCACTTTTATGGAAATGCGGGATTTGCAAATATTCCAGTGCGTCGCTAAATATGGCAGCGTAAGTAAGGCGGCTGTTGAGTTGAATTACGTCCAATCCAATGTAACGGCGAGGATTAAGCATTTAGAGCAGGAGTTACGGACGCCTTTATTCAATAGGCATAAACGTGGCATGTCTTTAACTGCAGAGGCCAGAAAAATGCTGGAGTATGTAAACAAAATTTTGCTTGATGTGGAAGAACTCAAGCAAGTATTCCTGGATAGTGAAACACCTACAGGGATATTGAACATCGGTACAGTTGAAACGGTCAGCGATCTTCCCAAGATTCTAGCTTCTTATCATAAACAGTATCCAAATGTCGATTTATCCATAAAGGCGGGGTTAACAGAAGACCTGATTAAGGATGTCATTGAACACAGGCTGGATGGCGCTTTTGTTACAGGACCGATTAAACATCCGCTCATTCAGCCATACGATGTATGTACAGAAAAACTTGTATTAGTCACAAGAAATGAAACATTTAACCTTGAAGAAATCATAACAGAACCATTTTTAGTATTCAGTCAGGGCTGTGGCTATCGCTCCAAACTGGAACAATGGCTGAGGGAAGAAGAAGTGATGCCCAAAAGGATCATGGAGTTCAATGTATTGGAAACTATTTTAACAAGTGTAACACTCGGCCTTGGCATTACCCTCGTTCCACAATCAGCGGTAAATCACCTAACAGCCAATGAAAAAGTGTACGTGCATGTAATTCCGGAAGAATACCGCAATATCTCGACTGTCTTCATCCACCGTAAAGATGCCTATATGACAAACTCCATGCAAAGCTTCTTGCAAACGATTGAAGCTCATCATGAAAGCCGATCTAAGCAAAATCCTGGAACTACTCCTGAGCTGATATGAAGGAAGGGGGAGCGGCATATCGCTTTATATAGAATGATAGAGGATCGCTGAAACCGTCGATTATTAGGCTGCGAAACTATTCATAAAAAGTAAAACATGGGGATACTGGGACAGCGATATAGCATAGTAGGGTATTTATTATTGCTTCGGTTTCCTTATGCTTGTCGTTTATTTTCTAACGTTAACTTGGAAAAGTATTTGTGAATTATTTAGACAAAAGCCAACGATTTCGTTGGCTTTTTGTCTGTACGATCATTTCAATTTTCATACATTCAAATAACCTTCTTAAACTAAACTGGTAGTTTAGCTATAGAAAAATTGTATTACTTTTCATCAATTGGGAAAAAATATAAATAATAACAAGAAGGAGGGAACAGAGATGGAAGTAAATATGAGTGTTGAAGAAGTCGTGAATCAAATTTCTGCATTGGTAGAAAAAGAAGGGAAGCCACCTCGAAAGAAAGAGGTAAAGAAGTCAGATCCGGAGTTAATGAAGAATGCATTGTATTATTTTCCCAATTGGGATACTGCAGTAGAACATAGCATTGGATCTTAACCAAAACATATATTTTTCAATTAGTACATATAAGGCAAGGGAAGTTATGAAGGCCGCCAATTGGCGGCCTTTTGAACGTGCGATTCTTTACATTATCATACATTCAAGCACTCCTATTCAAACTATCTATCGAATAGTTTACTTAAATAAAGATATAGACGCATCAAAGTGAATCAATTTCATATTTTCCTTTTCGGAAAGAGTGGAGTATCAATCGTTTTTAAGACGATAAAGTCTGATACTTCAATGAAGCACAGTGTAACTTTTTTACATATGGGACCGTATAATAATTTGTTAAAACACATGAAAAGAGGGTTCCAATGAAAAAGATATTGTTGATTTTGGCAGCCGTTTTTTTGGTAACAGGACTTAGTGCTTGTAAAGAAGTCCAGGAGGGAAATGAGGAATCTCCGCCAATTTCAGAAAAGCCAAATGATAATCCTAAGCAAACCGACGGGCAAGATGAAGATACTCCAGGTGAATCGGTCGATGATCCGGCAAAAGATCGGCCAAATACGAAAACAGATATGATCATATTAGAAGGTATGGAAGAATCATTCCAATTCACGCTTCATCATAGTCAGGCATTGGGATTCTCAACCTACATCGTGGATGACATGGTCGTTGAAGAGGCTAGTTCTGGTGAAGGAGATGCAATGATTGTTTTTGCAAATTTTGCAGGCAAGAGAAATGAGGATGCCAAAGTTCAAATATTTTCTAAAAGTGAGGGTGCAAATGCGACAATAGAAGATCAGTCGGAGTTTGCGAGGGAAGCTGTGATAAGCAACGGCTTTGAGATTAAACAGCGATCTGATAATACCCCTAACCGATTTGATTGGTCTGAGGTCGAATTTGACATTAGTAAGAAGGGCAGTAATTATTCAATATTGGGTACAGTGTCGGTTTTTCAACATGGCGACCGCGTTTACTATGCGATAATTCAATACCCGGAAGATTATGAAGAAGGCTTCATACCGCGGGTTGTAAAAATGTTTGATGATATCGTATGGTATGAAGCACCTTGATAAATGAGTTTCCAAAAATGGGTACACCATTTGACAGATGATGGTCATATATTTGTCTAAAAAGTGGGCATAAAAAGGAATCCTGTTGAACGGTAGGTAGCTAGTTTGTCTACAGTCTGAGAGCAGCTCTTTTGCTGCTCTTTTTTTGTATGATAGGATTGTCTGCTTTATTCAGATTAAGAAGGATAAATGATTGGGTTAGAGAATAATTAGTGATAGGATTTCGAAAACGAATTTGATAGAAAATAGGTGAAGCAAGTGGAGTTGGATACATTATATAAGACATATCGACCTTTTCTTTTTTCCATCGCATACCGGATGCTCGGATCGGTTACCGACGCAGAAGATATCGTTCATGATTTATTCCTGCAGCTTAAGCTTGATACCGACGAAATTAAGGACATGAAAGCATATCTTGCGAAAATCACGACAAATCGCTGTTTGAATTTTTTAAAGTCAGCCCGTAAGAGAAGAGAGGTTTACACAGGTCCTTGGTTGCCAGAACCTCGGGTAAACGAAAAAGATCAGCCTCTAGATAAGGTCGTAACGGATGAAACGGTTGCATATGCCTTCCTCGTTTTGCTGGAACAGCTTTCACCTGTTGAAAGAGCGGTTTTCGTGCTTAGGGAAGCATTCACTTACAGCTATGAAGATATCGCCGAGATGCTCGAAAAGAATGAAGTGAACTGCAGAAAGATCTACAGCCGGGCTAAGCGGAAATTACAGAATGATAGGCCCGTCCATCCGGAGGATACGAAACATGTCGATCTTTTGGCAAAAAAATTCATAAAAGCATCTGCGACAGGAAACTTTGAGGAGTTTTTGGATCTTCTTACAGAAGATGTTGTCCTTGTTACTGACGGCGGAGGAAGAGTGCTTTCTGCATTAAATCCAATTGTAACCAAACAGCGCGTATCCTCCTTTCTTAAAGGCGTTTCTGCTAAAGGAGGCTTCATAGGAGAACTTCTGCCGGTGATGGTCAATGGCCAGGAGGGAATTTTGCAAATGAAAGAAGGAAAACCTATCAAAGTCATCTGCTTTGAATTAGATCCAAAACAAAAAAATATCCGCAAAATCTTTATTGTCACCAATCCCGATAAATTAAATCATATTCCTGTAATAGATTGAGGGCCCTCTTTTTTGGATGTCACAAATCAAACCGCTATATTGTCTTATAAGTGGAACCTAAAAAGATTATGGAGGAGATAGACATGGAACAACGGATTAACTACATGAAGACAAATCGTGAAGTGGTCAAATTAATGATGGGTTTGGAGGAGTACAAGAAAACAACGGAAATCGATAGCACATTAATCGAATTGATTAAAATTCGCGCGTCTCAAATCAATGGCTGTGCGTACTGCTTGGATATGCATACAAAGGATGCCCGGGCAATGGGTGAAACGGAACAAAGAATTTACTGTTTGAGTGCTTGGCGTGAAACACCATTTTATTCTGATTCGGAAAGGGCAGCGCTGGAATTGACGGAAGCGGTCACGGCCATTTCTGCAAACGGTGTACCGGATGAACTGTATGAGAGGGTCCGCCTTCATTTTGATGAGAAACAATATATCGATCTCGTTACCATAATCATCACGATCAATGGCTGGAACCGATTGGCCATTTCAGCCCAAAACATACCAGGGCACTATAAGCCTGTAATGGAAAAATGATTTTGTTATTAAAACCCCTTGTATGGCTACGAGGGGTTTTGCTTTTTATTCAGACCTAAAGTTACTATAATAAGCGGTTTTCAATCTTTATTTCATTAAGAATTTCATACAATTTATTTTCATAGTACAAGCTGATTAATTGTGATCTGGAGGTAACATCTAGTTCTTCAAACATTTTATTTACATAGTTACGAACTGTAGAAACACTTATATTCAGATTATCAGCTATTTCTTTATCTTTGAGACCTTGTGTTATATTTTTTATTATTCGCAATTCAACTTCATGTTGTTGTTCCCTGGTGATTATAGATGATGTATTTGTTTTTATTATCTCTTCTATTGATAATTTCTCACGATACACATGTAACTCGTAGGAGATTTGATTAGCGAGCATTTCAGAAATCATTTCGAAATTCCCATTATCATCCTTTGTGATTATACCTATATACCCTTGCAATTCCTTATTTTTAATTTCAAGAATCGGGGAAGATATAACACTAAAATCTTCACCGGAGATTAGGTTTTTGGTTTTTACGGTAGTATTTTGCAATGAACTTAAAACAAATGCATTATTTTCAACAGATTCTTTTATAACCAAATTACATATATCTTTATGTTCAAAATTACTCTTAGAGTATAAAACATTTAGCTCTTTATCAAAGATAAATATAGTAGTTTCAAAATTAAACTTGAAATTCTTAATACTATTCAATACTTTTTTACTGATATAAATGGTTTGATTTTTCAATTCCATATTCATACCTCATACTTGTCCCTAAAATGATATACCCTGTTTACTCTCCTCTTTTCACAATAAACTATTTTACCTTATGATTGGTTCCAAAAATGACGATTGCTATTTCAGATATGATACGGCACATCGGGTTTGGATTTTATTCAATTGCTAACTTATTTACACAGAGTATTGATGAAATTCTAAAAATAATGCTTATACACCCATCTCCTAACCTAAAACAAAATTCGACAAGGATTTCATGGCTGGTGTAAGATGAATGAAAAAGCCAGAAATGGGGTGAATGCTTTGGTTGATTTATTACCGTCGCTGTTTGAAAAAGTGGGGATCATCGTTATTGCTGCATTCCTGCTTTCTTATATGAAACCCTTTCGGCAAATGATAGGCCATGAACATGAAATGTCGAAGAAAATCATGTTTATCGCGCTTTTTGGAACATTCGGCATCATAAGTAACTATACAGGAATTGAAATCGGGAACCATGCCATGCCAGAGGGTGATTGGCATGCTGAGATTGCTCCCGATAACGCGATTGCCAATACAAGGATCATGGGAGTGGCAATCGGCGGTTTGCTGGGGGGACCATTTGTTGGGTTGGGAGTAGGTTTGATTGCAGGGCTTCACCGTTATTTTCTTGGGGGTTTTACGGCGGGGGCTTGTGCGGTCGCCGCGATTTTGGCTGGAGTCTTATCGGGTTTTTTGGGAAAAAGGCGCCGAAAGCATGGGACGATCACCCCTTGGTTTGCGCTGCCCATTTGCATGGCATTGGAAGCGATCCAAATGGGCATCATCCTGGTGACTACGAAACCATTTGAAAGGGCGTGGGAGCTCGTACAAGTAATCGGCCTTCCCATGATCATCATCAACGGGTTCGGGACTTTATTATTCATGCTCATCATTCAGTCGATCACAAGGGAAGAAGCACGGACGCGGGCCGTACAAACGAATCTTGCGTTTTTGATTGCAGATCAAACATTGCCCTTTTTCAGGCAAGGTCTTAATCAAACTTCTTGCAAGAGAATAGCCGAAATCATCTTGGGGCTGACTGAAGCCGATGCCGTGGCCATTACCAATGAACATAGCGTGCTTGCCCATGTTGGCGCTGCGTCAGATCACCATGTCCCTAAGGTGGGAATAGCGACAGGTTTAACGAAAAAAGCCCTTGAACAAGGGGAAATAATCGTGGCCAAAACAAAAAGGGACATTTATTGTTTTCATGATCAATGCCCATTGCAAGCGGCCGTAGTCCTGCCGTTGCAGGTCCGACAGAAAACGGTCGGGACTTTGAAGATGTATTTCAAGCATCCGGATAAATTAAGCCAAGTGGAACAAGAGTTAGCTGAGGGCTTGGCAAAACTATTTTCCACTCAATTGGAACTCGCTAAAGCAGAAATGCAAACGAAATTATTAAAAGATGCTGAAATTAAAGCATTGCAGGCACAGGTCCATCCTCATTTTTTATTCAATGCAATCAATACGATATCCGTTCTATGCCGGACGGATGTCGAGAAGGCAAGAAGTTTATTGCAGGAGCTCAGTGCCTTCTTTCGCTCTAATTTACAAGGAGCCCGACAAATACTGGTGCCGCTAGAAAAGGAATTAGAGCATGTTAACGCATATTTATCGCTGGAGCAGGCGCGTTTTCCAGATAAATATCATATCGACTATCGCATTGAGCCAAGGCTTAAGGAAGTTCTCTTCCCTCCATTCACATTGCAGCCACTTGTTGAGAATGCGGTACACCATGCATTTCCACATGTGAAAAACAAAGGTCAAATCATCATCCACGCATACTTTAAAGACGATGCGATGCGCATTGTTGTGGAGGATAACGGAAAAGGGATTCCGAGCGGGAGAATAGATGAATTGGGCAAGCATGCTGTAGAATCGGCTAAGGGTACCGGAACGGCCCTTCATAATATCAGTGAACGGCTGGAAGGGATTTATAAAGGTCAGGCCAGCCTTTCGATCGAAAGTGAAGCGGGACACGGAACAAAAGTGAAAATATCAATACCACTCAACGAAAAAGGAGCATATGGCAACGATGATGAAAGCATTTATCGTAGAGGATGAACCACTGGCAAGAGATGAATTGAAATATCTATTGAAGAGAAGCAGGCAAGTTGAAGTCGTGGGAGAGGCCGAGGGGATAGAAGATGCCATGAGGGATATCTCCCGACTTAAACCTGAACTTGTCTTTTTGGACATTGAGCTTGCAGATGGCAATGGCTTGCATTTGGCTAAGCAATTAGCGGAACTTGACCCCGCACCATCGCTCATTTTTGCGACCGCTTATGATGAGTTTGCCCTCCAAGCCTTTGAGTTATATGCATTTGATTATCTATTAAAGCCATTTAATGAAAAAAGGATACGGCAAACATTGGATAAGCTCATGAAGCAGCGTCAAATCGGGAAAGACGAATCCGGGACAGCAGCTCCCGCCAGCCGAACCGCGGTGGAACAGACAGGTAAATTGGCTGTAGTGATAGATGATCGGATCGTTTTGATCGACCGGGATCATATTTTGTTCATAGGACTCATGGAAGGAAAGACGATCATTAAAACCAGGGAAAATGAATATAAAATCGGCGACCCTCTCATCGTGCTTGAAAGGAAGCTCGATAAACGCTCATTTTTACGGGTGCATCGCAGTTTTATCGTGAATGTCATCCATATATCCGAAATACAGCCTTGGTTCAACTCGACTTATAATCTCATTATGAGTGACGGATCAAACATCCCGGTAAGCCGGACGTATGTGAAGGAGCTAAAGCAGCTTATCGGTTTTTAAAAATTTTCATAATTCTGCATTTTAGCTTCTTCCTAATGCAGTCCATCCGTCGATATCTGCATTATAACTTGAAAACCCATTGAATTCGCTTTCATTGTGATATCATTTTTTTACGATGTAAGTAATAGAGGGGGTTCAAATATGAATGCGGTTACAATTGTCATAGGCTCCATTTGTATATTAATGATTGCCTACCGTTTATACGGGACATTCATAGCACTAAAAGTATTAAAACTCGATGATTCCAAGCCGACTCCGGCCCATAAATTAGAAGATGGAAAAGATTATGTTCCAACAAATAAATGGGTGGCATTCGGCCACCATTTTGCAGCCATTGCAGCGGCTGGTCCTTTGGTGGGGCCGATCCTTGCTGCACAATTCGGGTATTTGCCAAGTTTATTATGGCTTCTGATCGGGGCTGTAATCGGGGGAGCCGTCCATGACGCCGTCGTGCTTTTCGCGTCGATGCGTAAAGACGGCAAATCCCTTTCGGAAGTTGCGAAAGAAGAACTTGGACCTGTTGCAGGCTTCTGTACAGGACTCGCTATGCTTTTTATCATCACGATCACGATGGCAGGGCTTTCAATGGTCGTTCTGCATGCTTTGGAAAACAATCCATGGGGGACGTTCGCTGTCGGGATCACCATTCCGATCGCCATGGGTGTAGGGCTTTATCATAAAAAAACCGGCAACCTGAAAGGGGCGACAATCGTCGGGTTCGGGCTCATCATGGCCGCAATTTTACTTGGGCCGAACATTCAAGGTACGGCACTTGGCGACTTATTGACACTTGAGGCGAGCACCCTTGCCATCATTTTGCCGATTTATGCTTTCTTCGCTGCCGCATTGCCTGTTTGGCTGCTGCTGGCACCTCGTGATTACTTGAGTACTTTTATGAAAATCGGTGTATTTGCCGCATTGATTATCGGTGTTTTCGTAGTGAATCCAGAAATCCAGTTTCCTGCGTTTACCGAATTCATTAATGGCGGGGGCCCGATTGTAGCCGGTCCTGTTTGGCCATTCATTTCAATAACCATCGCCTGTGGGGCGATTTCAGGATTCCATGCATTTGTCGGATCAGGAACAACTCCAAAAATGTTAAACCGTTGGAGTGATATCAAATCCGTTGGTTTCGGAGCGATGCTTGTGGAATGTGTCGTTGCCATCATGGCATTGATTGCTGCGGTTTCGCTGCAGCCAGGAGATTATTTTGCGATTAACTCCACACCTGAAGTATTTCAAACATTAGGCATGGAAACCGTACACCTTGACGAACTCAGTGAAGAAATCGGCATTAATCTGGAGGGACGGACAGGCGGGGCAGTTACACTTGCTGTCGGCATGACCTATATTTTTACCGAAATACCCTTCTTTGACAAACTGGCTTCGTTTTTCTTCCAATTCGTCATCATGTTCGAGGCAGTGTTCATATTAACCGCAATCGATTCAGGGACACGTGTTGCCCGTTACTTAATCCAGGACTTCTTCGGAGAGTTCTATAAACCATTAAAACGAGTCGACTGGCTGCCGGGGAACATCTTCGCCAGTGCGTTAGCCTGCTTTATCTGGGGATATCTGCTCTACTCTGGGGACATCGGTTCGATCTGGGCACTCTTTGGCGTATCCAACCAGCTCATGGCTTCGATTGGACTCATCATCGGTGCGACCGTCGTACTGAAAATCGCAGACAAACGCTGGTATATATGGACATGCCTCGTACCCCTTGCCTACTTATATGTAACGGTTAATGTAGCAGGGTACTGGATGGTGAAAAACGTATACCTGAACCCGGACTCTGCAGGATTCAGCATCTTGAACGGAATATTATCGATCACCATGTTAATCCTAGGCTTGATCATTCTGGTTGCCGCCTTGAAAAAATGGCGGGAGCTTTGGAAAATCCCTCAAGCAGAACTATTGAAAAGATCAGCATGAGCATATAAAAAATCCGGGCGGAAACTGCCCGGATTTTTGTTCGTTGCAATGCCCTCAATTAAATTAAGACACCAAAACCTGAAAAAGGAAAGTATCAATAACCCCAACTTTGTTAATGATAGCAAATGAGGAGGTGTGATAAGATGGCAAAAGATGTACTATGTGAAGTGAATAATTGTAAATACTGGGATTCTGGAAACAAATGCAGTGCAGATGCTATTTATGTTGTCAGCCATAAAGGGAACCAAGCATCAAATAGCAAAGAAACGGATTGCAAAACATTTGATCCAGAAATTTAAATCATCCGGGGTAACCATCAACTGGTTACCCTTCTTTCATATTTATTATTGATAATAAAAATCATTTTCATTCAAGATTATAGAAATTCATATTATTTTTTCTTCATGAAAAGGATATTTGGGCGATATATACGTGAGTTTGATGGATATAAACGTGAGATTGAGCGATAAAATCGAAAGTTTGGTCGATATATACTTGAGATTGAACGATAAATCGAGAATTTGATCGATATATACGTGAATTTGAACGATATTCTCAAGAATTCGGACTATACTCGTGAGTTTGGCTGTTTTACTCGTGAATTTGCTCGATTTACTCGTGAATTTGAGCAGTTTACTCGTGAATTAAGCAGTTTTACTCGTGAATTCACACATTACTCGAGAATCGCACTTTACACGAGAGTTTGCAGATTACTCGTGGGTTTGGCTGTTTTACTCGTGAGTTTGCGCGATTACTTTTGAAATGGTCAGCCCATCACCGATTGGAATTAGCATTGATTCCAATTGAGGGTGATTGGCCACCTTTTCATTGAATGCCTTCATAAATGCAGTGTAATGTTTAGGTTCAGCATCCGGATCTGCGACACTGCCCCTCGCAAGTACGTTATCCATGACGATTAAAGCACCCGGTTCTGCCAGTTTAATGCAATATTGCAGGTAATTTTCATAATTGTCCTTGTCAGCATCTATAAAGAAAAAATCAAATTTCCTGCTATCATGAGCGAGTTTTTCAAGGCTTTGCAATGCTGCTCCGGTCATATATGATACTTGATTGCCAAATCCAGCTTTGGATAGATTGCGATAAGCTAACTTTGCGTATTCCTCCTTTAATTCAAGGGAAGTTAATTTTCCTTCGCTGCCGAATCCCCTGGCAAGGCAGATCCCGCTATAGCCCCCAAGAGCGCCTATTTCCAAAACATTTTTAGCTCCTGAAATGGATATAAGCATAGTAAGAAGTTTTCCGGATGAGGGGGATACCGATATGGACGGCATTCCGTTTTCTTGTATGGACGAAATGACTTCTTCCAAAAGGGCATCTCCGGTATAAAACACTGAGTCGATATAACTGTTAATTTGTTTCATTCGTTTCCATTCCTTTCTCATTGGAAGTTTCCTTTTCTTCACTTTTCTTATCGGCTGCTTCATTTTCTTGTATTTCAAATAATTGTATGAACTCGTTGATTAACATATCAATTGCTTTCAATTCACCGACTAAGATTTGATTGATGGATTGAAACTCTGGTTTATCTAACTGTTCCATAATGGTTGAACGTTTAAGATTCATCATCTCTAAAAAAGCAATTGCCCTTCCGCGGCGAAACGTTTTGGGGCCACGATGGTGTGAACCATGGTCTTTATGCCTGCCACCGTGATGTCCATCTTTTTTGAATTTTTCATCTCTCATTTTATGACCTCTTTCCGTGTATACATATGTATACATTTTTTATCTTGTGTTAAATGTATACATATGTATACAAAATGTCAACTGATAATCGAATAGAAAAATTAAAATAAAAGTTTGTCTAAGTTGTGAAATCGTTATTTAGAGAGGCAAAAAAAACTCAAATTTGCAAATAGACCGGTTTGTATAATCAGGGGCATCGGGATAGCGGTCATGGTTTCGCTATTCTCTGCGAAGCAAAATGGCTACTTAACTGATGTGGCAAATGATTTACCGGCAGCTGCTGCTTCTGGTTCATCACTTGTATTTAAAATTAGTTTGATTTTCGCCATCGTGAATGTGGTGCTTTCATTGTTCATGAAAAAACCGAAGTAACAAAAATAAAAAAACAGATCACCTTTCAAACGGGTGATCTGATTTTCTTATTTTTGAACTTTACTAAGTAAATCCAAAAGCTGCTGTTTTTCCGTCTCATTCAAGTTGGCAAACTGTGATGCCTGAAAATGCTCTTGTTTTGGAACGACTTCATGAAAAAACTCTTTTCCTTCATCAGTCAATGAAAGGTATTTTGTCTTCCATTCCTGCTCCCGTTTAATCAATCCCAACTCTTCCATTTTCCTTAGTAGTTGAGTGATATTGCCTTTCGTCACAAAAAGCTTGTTTGCCAGTTCTTGCTGAGACAATCGTTCATGGGAACCCACTTGAACCAAGATATCGAATTGGGCTGCCGATAGATTCCATTTCTTTAAATGTTGGTTGGATTCCCGGATACTCTGGTTATATATTCGTGTGATCCGGAACCATAACATTAAACCTAGTCTTTCCTCATTATTAGATGTGGAGGGATGCATGAATGTCACCTCATACTTTCTTTGTTCCAATCAGTTTATGAATAAACTAAGTGTGTGTCAAATGCAAAAATTTCCAGATTTCAAATGAAGAAACCAGTATTATCGTTTGATACTGGTTTCTTTGATCCCTTTATTATGTAGTCGTTAGTTTAGCATAGATGATAAAGAACAATGTTAATTCGGCTATTATCACAATATTCGGTACCCCGACAAACAAATTAAAAATAAAAAAGACTGCTAAAATCCCCAAAAATAACCCTAAATGATATATTTGCAACCGCTGGTGCTTATGTCTATATTGGTGGAAAACAAACGTGGCTGACATGAAATAGAGCAATACGGAACCAAAAACAAAATAGAGGATAAATGAATAATGGACCTCATGTAAAAACAATAATCTGATGGCTGCTGCAATCATGCTTATAGACATTAAAATAAACAGGTGACCGTAAATGATGATTTGGCCGGAAGATTGTACAGACTTGTCGACTTTTTTCTCCATGTTATCGAAATATTGCCACCACATAGCTATTATCAGGGCAAATGAAATGATGGAAAAGGCTATCGAATCCCAATTTCCTTGTTTAGGCTGAATTACCGCAAGCGTGCTGACAAGAGCTTCCCCAAAGAGAATGATGGTAAATAGACCAAAGCGCTCCAACAAGTGGGCCGTATTTGTAGGAACCTTTTCTAAGCACTTTCTCCCAAGGATCGGGACAATGATATCGATGAGGATGCCCAAATACAACACAGCATACCGAAGCCAAGAATCAAAAAGGACGGAGAATAATGAAATGAAGATTCCAATCCAAAAATACTTTCCCAAAAAGAGTGCTGCCTTTTTTCGAAATCCATCTTCTATCCGCTGTACAACAAGATATTGGATGGCAGTCACGGCTCTCAATCCAATATAACCAATTAAAAAAGAAAGATAATAAGGATCAAAATCAGCAGATAAGCTTGATGTCATGATTAGGACAAAAAACATTTGCAATATCAAAAATAGCCGTTGATGAAATACATCCTTTCCAAACCGGTTAATAAATATGGTTTGCCCTACCCAAGCCCACCAGATAGGAATAAAAATCAACACGAACTTTAATAAATACTCTGGATGGATATATCCATCTTCAACATGCAGTAAAACATGAGTTGCGCCCGCAACGGCCGCCACAAATAACAAATCATAAAAGAGCTCTAACCATGTAACTTTCTTTTCATCCATTTACGCACTCCTCCCAATCGCCTTATAGTTTATAGTATGTTGGAAATATTCAGAAAATGGAAGAGGGTTCAATATAACTTAAAGCATGTTATTTAGAATGCATGATCCATTAATTATATGAAGTTCTTTTAACCCAATATTAAGTTAATCCAAATTTAGTAAATACAAGCGTGTAATTAGGAATAACGTCACTATTTTAGTTTTGGTATATTATGGTACTATGGGAGACAAACAGGGAGGGAAGTAGATGACCAGAACCATCGGCCTTATTTGCGGCAGTTTACGGGAAAATTCTTATAATAGAATCATTGCTCAATCATTGACAGATATGGTTGATTCGTATCAATTTCGCTGGATCGAAATTAATGATCTTCCGTTGTTTAACGAAGACTTAGAAATAAGTGGGCTTCCTGAAACAGTGACATCATTTAAATCAGCGATTCAGGAAGTCGACGGTATCATTATCGTAAGTCCAGAGTACAATTCTGGAATGCCAGGCGTATTAAAAAATGCATTGGACTGGGCATCAAGACCTCGGGAGTCCGCTGTTCTTACCAAAAAGCCAGTTGGCCTGATTGGAGCTACTCCTGGAGGAATGGGTACTGCATTTGCTCAAATGCAAATCAGGCAAGTACTAGAAGCCATGCAAGTTCATGTTCTTCCATTTCAAAAAATGCTGATTTCGCAAGTACATAAAAAGATTGATTCTGATCGGAAAGTGCTTACTGACGATCAAACAAAACGTTATCTTGAGCGTTATTTACAACAATTCATTCATTGGATCGATCACACTCCAATTATAGATTAATCAATAAAACTTATTATATATATGATTGACAGGTTATAAGTTTTATAGATAAACTTATAGCAACAGTCAGTTAAGTTATAAACTGACTGGAACCAATGAAGGAGTTGGGGGGATTTTCCCTACATATGAACTTTCTTCGATAGCTTTTAATAAAAGGAGGACTTTAAAAATGTCTGATCTCTATTCCCGTCTTTCCAAGGATGATGCTGCCGTTCTTCTGGTGGATCATCAAACCGGTCTTATTTCCGGGCTAGTGCGTGATTATGGCGTTGATGAATTCAAGAACAATGTCATGGCCCTTGCCAACACCGCAAAGTTTTTTGATTTACCAGTCATTTTAACGACAAGCTTTGAAAACGGACCAAACGGACCGCTCATGCAAGAATTGGAAGAACTTTTCCCTCACGCACCAAAAATAGCTCGGCCTGGACAAATTAACGCATGGGATAATGAAGACTTTGTTAAAGCAATCGAAGAAACTGGAAAAAAACAACTCATCATCGCGGGCGTGGTTACAGATGTCTGTGTTGCTTTCCCGGCACTTTCCGCTTTGAACGCTGGTTATGAAGTATTTGCCGTAACTGATGCTTCTGGAACAGTCAGCAAACAGGTAGCTGATGCGGCTCTAGCGCGTATGGCCCATGGCGGTGTGCAGCTTATGAACTGGTTTAGCGTAGCGTGCGAATTACAACGTGATTGGCGCAACGACGTCGAAGGTTTTGGTGCTTTACTTTCCAGCCAGCTTCCTGGTTATCAAAATATCATCGGAAGCTATAGGGGAGCGCAGCGCGACTTCAGCAAGCAGATTTAGAGATGACGCACCGATTGAATAAAGAGGGGATATTTGTTCCCTCTCGGACTGTAGGCAAGCTCGATGAAAATCGGGTTTGCCTACAGTTTTTAGTATGAGCACAATTTGTCCGTCCAGGCACTCGCTTTCCGCGGGCGGGGTCTCCCCTAAATACACTCCTGTTCCAATCTTTTAAAACAAAATTTGGTTATCCTTCATGATTTTTTTATTGTTTTATATGGGACGAAACCATATTGGATTGAAGAAATTTGCGACACTCCTGCCGAATAACTGGCTAGCCGAGACCCCACAGACGCTTGCGTCGAGGAGGCTTGGCAGACAGTCGGCGGAAAGGGAGCGGATTTCTGAAATCAAGCTACTTCTTCTTGAGGTTTTGTAAAAATATGAACGTTGATTTCCCTTTCATTTTGATTAGATGAAAGCTAGGTTTAGCCCTTTAAAACGGCTCATTTCAATCCCTCAGCTTCATCTCCGATTCCCTTTTATACCTCGGCCTCATGACCTCACTCGCCTCCAAACTGTATAAGTACACATCTTCCAAATATATCCTGTACTGAAAACTGATTACCTGCCGTATTGTGCACAAATGTTTAAAGAGTATATTATTGTGCAGTACCTATGACAACATTCGGACTGAGAAACGCTACATTTTTAATAAGAAGTGAGATATCGTAGAAGCAGGGAGAGGGATTGAGAATGTTTTTAGATGAAAGAAGCGCCAATTTACTAAAACTATTACAGCATTCGCCCATTTCAAAAATGAAAGAACTTGAAGCCCAAACAGGTCTGACGAGAAGGCAAATTCAATATGGATTGAGCAAAGCGAATGACTGGCTCCAATTTCATGGATATCAACCGATTCAATATAATCGTGAAATGGGCTACTCCTTTTCTGAAACAATCAGGGATGAAGAATTGAATGTAAAACTGACAAAACGCAATTATATATTTTCAGAGACAGATAGGGAAAAGGTTTTTTACCTCATGATCCTGTTAAGCCAAGAAGAATTGTCCGTCTATCATTTCCAGACGATCACCGGGGTTTCGCGAAATACGGTGCTGAAGGATTTAAAAAGACTTAAAGAGAAAAACAGGGACATATCGCTCAAGATCCAGTATTCCAAACAAGATGGCTACGTGTTGATAGGGGAAAGCCGAACAAAGAGATATATCATTGAACGTCTCGTGCATGATGTACTGAACAGTCCCAATAGTGAATGGATCATGGAGTGCATATGGAGAAATCATGAAAAGCAAATCAGTTCGATCCGGTTACAGCTTGAAAGGGTCGAAAGTAAATTGGGCATCACCTTTACGGATGAACGGCTTCATGAACTGAGCTATTTATTTCTATGTGCAGATCAGCTCATAGGAAAAGGGGAAGAGTTACAGGCCGACGAGAGCTGGGCGCCGTTTGTTGCGACAAAAGAATACAAACTGGTTGAGGAAATGACCAGAACGAATGCGTTTCAATCAGTATGGAGCGAAACGGAAAACTTGTACGCAACCCTACATTTACTGAGCATGAATCGAACGAAGGATATTTCCCCTCTTAAGGATGATGAAGTCATTCAACACCTTTTGCAGGAAATCGTGGAAGAGTTCGAGAGGCTGGCATTTGTTCACCTGAAAGACAAAGAGCAGCTATGCCAACAATTATATGTTCATTTTAAACCGGCATATCATCGCCTGCGGTATGGTCTCCCGCAAATGAATCCGATGACGGGACGGGTGCAGAAGGTCTATCCCGAACTGCATCATTTGACAAAAAAATCCCTGTGGGTGTTGGAGAAAGAGATTGGCTGTCCAGTATCAGAAGAAGAAGTGGCCTATTTCACGATCTATTTTGGAGGATGGCTGCGCAGGCAAGGGACCACATTGGATGATCGAAAACGGGCGATTGTCGTATGCCCGAATGGTATTGGCATCAGCAATATCCTCATTTATACATTGAGGGAATTATTTCCTGATATTTTGTTCCTGGATGTTTTGTCCGTTAGAAATGCGGCTGATTACCCATTGTCGTACGATCTTGTTTTCTCGACAGTGCATATGAGAACAAAAGCGGCATTATTCGTTGTACCGCCCATTTTGGAAATGCAGGACAAACATACATTGCGCCAGCAGGTCATGCAGGAATTGTATGGCTATACGACGGAAAGTGTGGATGTTGCAGCTTTATTAAAGATCATTTCCAAGTATGCAACCATCCATGAACAGGATCAGCTTGAAAAGGCTTTGAAGTCGAATGTGTATACCCACAAACCAAAAATAAACCAATTTTCTTTAAAGGAGGCAGAGAAGCCTGTGTTAGAAGAACTGCTCAATATGCAAACCATTCAATTACAGCAGCAAGTTTCCGATTGGAAAGAAGCCATTCAAGTCGCGGCCAAGCCACTCGTTGACTTAGGTACCGTTGAAGAACGATATGTGGATGCCATGATCGAGGCCATAGAAACGAATGGACCATATGTAGTGATAACGCCTGGAGTGGCAATTCCCCATGCACGTCCGGAGCAGGGGGTCAGGTCTTTATCCATGAGTTTGCTGAAATTGGATGAAGCCGTGGACTTTGCGCCGGATAAACCGGTTCGCCTGATTATCATTTTGGCGGCCGTAGATAACGATTCGCATCTGCGGGCATTGATCCAGCTCACTCAATTATTGAATGAACCAGCCAATATAGAAGAAATCTTAAGCACTTCAGATAAATCGGTCCTTATGGAGTACGTTCATAAATATTCGAAGGAGGAAGCGGAATGAAAATCATGGTTGTATGCGGGAACGGATTGGGAAGCAGCTTCATCATGGAGATGAATGTGAAGAAAGCATTGACGGAAATGGGGAAGACGGCCGAGGTGGATCATACGGATCTG
This sequence comes from Peribacillus phoenicis, assembly GCF_047238085.1. NCBI lineage: Bacteria > Bacillati > Bacillota > Bacilli > Caryophanales > Bacillaceae > Peribacillus > Peribacillus phoenicis. The sequence goes on from NZ_JBDFMF010000001.1 coordinate 651,480, forward strand.
GCATCCGCAAAGACGGTTCAGGCTGATATTTTCCTGGGAGCGGCGGATATTGTCGGTCAGCTGGATGATGGAACCCGGACGATCGTCACACTGGAGAACATGATGAGCATCCCTGAAATCAAATCTAAATTGGAAATTCATGTAGGATAAAAAAAGGAGAGATTGATATGAAGAAAATCATGGTAGTATGCGGAAACGGATTGGGAAGCAGCTTCATCATGGAGATGAATGTGAAGAAAGCGTTGACGGAAATGGGTAAGACAGCCGAGGTGGATCATACGGATCTGGCATCCGCAAAAACGGTTCAGGCTGATATTTTCCTGGGAGCGGCGGATATTGTCGGTCAGCTGGATGATGGAACCCGGACGATCGTCACACTGGAAAACATGATGAGCATTTCTGAAATCACATCGAAATTGGCTTCACATCTATAAGAAGAAAACATAAAGAAGAGGGGGAGAGGCAATGCTGGAACTTATCATGAATGACATCTTGGGTACACCTTCCATACTTGTGGGGCTGTTTGCCCTCATTGGACTGCTGTTACAGCGGAAATCCAGTGCTGATGTCGTATCTGGAACACTAAAAACCGTCATGGGCTTCATTATCATTGGAGCGGGAGCGGCAGTGCTCATTGGCGCCCTTGATATATTCAGTAAAATGTTCGATCATGCATTCAATGTACAAGGCGTCATACCGAATAACGAAGCCATTGTCGCAGCCGCCCAAAGTGATTTTGGGACTTCGACTGCACTAATCATGGTTTTTGGTATGGTTGTCAATGTTTTGCTAGCTCGTTTCACGCCATTTAAATATATATTTTTAACGGGACACCATACCTTATTCATGGCTTGTTTACTTGCAGTCACCCTATCGGTCGGCGGGCTCAGCGGATTTACGCTTATCTTGGTCGGTTCCATTCTATTAGGAGTATGCATGGTGATGTTCCCAGCCCTCCTTCAGCCATACGTACGGAAGATTACCGGAAGCGATGATTTTGCCATCGGCCATTTCGGGACAATCGGATATTTTGTATCCGCGACTGTTGGAAAATGGTTTGGAAATAAGGAAAAAACGACAGAGCAAATCAAGGTTCCTAAATCTTTAGGATTCCTGAGGGACACATCAGTCGCTGTATCGCTTACGATGACGATATTCTTCGTGATCGTCGCATTGTTTGCCGGACAGAACTATATTGAAACGGAATTATCCGGCGGTTCGAACTTCATCGTATTTTCTTTCATCCAGGCGATAACATTTGCTGCAGGAGTCTACATCATCCTTGCGGGGGTACGGATGTTAATTGCTGAAATCGTCCCTGCATTCAAAGGGATTGCCGATAAAGTGGCGCCGAATACAAAGCCTGCATTGGACTGTCCGACCATCTTTCCATTCGCTCCAAATGCAGTGATCATCGGGTTCCTATTCAGTTTCCTGGCGGGATTATTATCCATGTTCCTCCTTCCGGTACTAGGACTGAAAGTAATCGTTCCGGGGCTCGTACCGCATTTCTTCACCGGAGCTGCAGCAGGTGTATTTGGAAATGCCACAGGAGGCAGACGCGGAGCGATGCTCGGTTCCTTTGCAAACGGACTCATCATCAGTTTCCTGCCGGCGATACTCCTGGTCTTCTTGGGGGATGTAGGGTTTGAAGGCACCACATTTGGTGATTCGGACTTCGGTGTGGTCGGTCTCTTGATCCTAAGCGTCATGAAACTTTTAGGATTATCCTAAACTGTTATACTGATAAGGTACAGAAACAAAATAAATGAATGATACCAGCAGCCTAAGATCTTCTAGATAATAGGCTGTTGGCATTTTCATCATCATTCGGATTTTTGAGGTGATTGGCATGACCAACAAGGCAATTGTGCTCGATTTAGATGGCACGACATTGAACGAAAGAAACACTGTGAATGAGACGCTGGAACAATACATAGGCGAACTTAGGAAAAGCGGAAAGCTGATTTTCATTGCAACAGGAAGAACGCTGGAAGAGGTAAGGGACGTTTTGCCGTCCGGCATGGAGGCCGATGGAATGGTGACCGCCAATGGAATGTCCGTATTCATCGGAAAGAAACAGATTGTCGAACACGCCCTGTCGACGGAACTTGTCGAAGAATTGGTCGCCAAAGCAGGAGCGGAAGAGATTTTTTACGAAGTTCATCCGAACGAAGGAACACGGATGGCATTACTTAAAGATAAAGACTATATGGTTAAACAAGGTTTGATACCAAAACCTGAGACTGTCGATGAAAATGAATGGCTATCAAGACAGGATGCAGTCGAAGACAAAATAAGGTGGTCAGAACAACTGGATATAAGCAGCGTCGCCAAAATCTACTTTTTCAGCAATGAAATGAATACGATTCGAAAATGGAAAGCGGAGTTGGGGAAAATCAAGCAGTACAATGCCTTTACCACAGCTTCCTCCACTCATCATAATGTAGAAGTGACCGTGGAAGGCATCACAAAAGCAACAGGCGTTCAACTGCTGCTGAAACATTTCCAGCTAGCACCCGAAAATATCCTGGCAGTAGGCGATGGCGAAAATGACCTCCCACTATTTAAACTCGCCGGACATTGCGTTGCCATGAAAAACGCCACTGACCTGGTCAAAGAACAAGCCGATGAAGTGACGGAGTATTCATATAGAGAAGATGGACTGTATCGCTTTTTGAAGGGAAAGTTTCACTAAAATAACCTGGAAGGGCAAAGAACTAGTCTTGGAAATTTGAACGGTGATTGGAAAGCGAGTGCCCTACGTTCCAAACAACATTCAAGTTTTGACAACTAAACTAGACTCCTTAATGGTTTTTGACTGTTTTATGAAACCCTCAATGGATTGAAGAAATTTGCGACACTCCTGCCGAATAACTGGCTAGCCGAGACCCGCAGACGATTATGACGAGGAGGCTTGGCAGACAGTCGGCGGAAAGGGAGCGGATTTCTGAATTCAACTCCGAACGTTTTTTTTGAGGGGTGTAGAGTTTGACCAGAGATTAAACAATCTACGAATGGGCTTATTCCAAAGTTTATATTTTAGGACCCGTCCTAATTGGCATCTTGATTGAAGTGTTTTCAAGATCCACAGGTTACCTGATCATGGGGGCATTATCAATTGCGTCTACCATTGTTATTAAAACCTCCATAAAACGCTCAAAACAAGAAGCTTCACCTAATGAAGGATATCCTCTTGAAGAGATGCTGATTAATAGAAAATGATTCTTTGAAACAGGCAAGAGCAGACCTTAACGGGTTTGCTCTTGTTTATTTTGAGCTGGTGTCTATTATTATTGATACGTTCATTATTGTTAATCATTACTTTTTGATTTGGAGTATGTAGGAATTAAAAGAAAACCTATTCCAAATAAAGCATATGAAATCCATCGGACTATATCATACCATTCCATTTGTTTGAAAAAAGAAAGATTAATAATCATTGCAAGAGCACCTAAAATTACAAGTGTTTTTCCTAATACCTGTCTAGACAAAGGGGGTTCCACTCCTTTTTGAATTGGTTTTACAAGATATTAACATTTTTTCTCAAAAATTACTTGTTTTGGACAATTACTTTAAAACTGAGTTTACCGATAATGATGTCCTTATGGTGGGGTCTTTCTACCTCGATTTTTGGCAAGCTGAAATACGCATTTGCTTAAACTGTCTTTACTTTGCTTAATTCACGAATCAGATCGTAGCTGAAAACAATAAAATGCATGCAGGTCGTCTTAATGGCCATAATGATTTTTATTCACAAAACTTCATTAATATTGACGGTATCAATCTATGACTTTATCATAACAGCAGGATAATGATAATCATTTTCAATTATGAATGTATTAGTCAGATAAGAAGTTAAGTAGGTATAGATGACGGAAAGGGTGCAAAAAATGAAAGAATCTAGAAAAGTAAGAACATTTGGGGGAGGAGCATTCATCCTGTTATTTACGATTATGATGGTGTTATCAGGATGTAATAATTCTCAAAAAACAACGGAAGTAGAGAAGACATCTGCCGAAACAAGTAATCAAGAAGTAAGGACGATTAAGCATGAAATGGGAGAAACGGAAATTAAAAACACTCCTAAAAAAATAGTTACGCTTGAGTTATCTTTCGTTGATTCTTTAAATGCCCTAGGGATAAAACCTATCGGGATTTCAGATGACAAAAAAAAAGATATGATTACAAAACTTGTTGGTCAAGAAATGGATTATACTTCCGTAGGAACACGTGAGCAGCCTAATTTAGAGGTTATCAGTTCTTTACAGCCGGATTTAATCATTGCAGATGCTGAGCGGCATAAAGGGATTTATAAAGATTTACAGCAGATTGCCCCTACCATTGTTTTAAAAAGTCGGGAATCTACATATCAAGAAAATCTGGATTCTTTTAAAACGATTGCAAAGGCAGTCAATCAGGAAGATGCTGCAGAAAAAAGATTGAGCGAGCATGAAAAAACGATTAAGGAACTTAAATCGAAACTTACTGTTGATTCAAATATGACGGTTTTACCTGCAGTTGTACGTGATACTTCATTCCAAGCCCATACTTCTTCTTCCTATGATGGAGAATTGCTTGAGCGCATGGGATTGAAAAATGCCATTCAGCAGGAACAGCCACATGCCGAGATGAATCTGGAGCAGCTTGTCGAAATTAATCCGGATGTGCTGCTTTTGGCGAACAATGAGGGTAAGTTACTTACTGATGAGTGGAAAGACAATCCTCTTTGGAAAGACTTGAAGGCTGTAAAAAACGGACAGGTGTATAGTGTTGATCGAGATTTATGGACGAGATACCGTGGTGTTGTATCCGCAGAGGCCATTGCTAAAGACACTTTAAAAATGCTTGGTGAAGAATAGAGGAACAAAAGCGAAGTAAGAGATCCCATTCTTACTTCGCTTTCCATTAGGTTTAAATTTTGTTAGGAAGTGTGTTGTATAGTCAATGGAAACTGTAGTTAGAAGTAAACTGAAAGTGTTATGTACAGCTATCGCTGGAATCGTTTTGTTAATTTTAGGCGTCCTGACGAGTATTTCTGTGGGCGCGGCAGATATTGATGCATCAATGGTTTTGAAGTCCTTTTTTGATGTCGACTCGTCCAAGGAACAGACTATTATAAGGACTCTTCGTTTGCCCCGAGCTATAGTTGGAGCTTTGGTCGGTGCTAATTTAGCGGTAGCGGGTGCTCTCATGCAGGCTATTACCCGGAATTCATTAGCTTCACCACAAGTGTTTGGTGTTAATGCAGGTGCCTCATTTTTTATTGTGTCAGCTTTTGCTTTCTTTCCTAACCTTTCTTCAGTCTCTTTAGTTTGCGTTGCATTCATTGGTGCAGCAGTGGGAGGGATGGCAGTCTATTCTTTTGCTTCGGGAGGAGGAATGACCCAAGTGAAGCTGGCATTGGCTGGAATGGCTGTTCACTTTTTTTTATCTTCCTTAACGCAAGGCATGATCATCTTTAATGAACAAGCGAAAGATGTGCTCTATTGGTTGGTCGGGTCTATTAATGGAAAGACATGGGCGCACGTAAACATGATCCTTCCCTGGTCTCTTATCGGGCTATTGGTTGCTGCCTTGTTCTCTCGATCTGTTTCCATCCTTGTCTTAGGAGAAAATATGGCGCAGGGTCTTGGGCAGCGGGTGTACCGAATCCGTATTTTAGCAGGAATATTGGTGATCATTTTGGCAGGATCTTCGGTTGCCGTCGCAGGTCCAGTGGGATTTGTGGGATTGATTATTCCTCATATCGTAAGAAGACTGGTGGGTGGGGACTATCGAAGAATCATCCCTTTCTCTGCATTATTCGGCGCTTTACTCTTAGTTTACGCAGATATTCTCGCACGGTTCATCGCTTATCCTTTTGAGTCGCCGGTAGGCATCGTAACAGCTATAATCGGTGCGCCATTCTTCCTTTATTTAGCGAAGAGAGGGAGGAATATTAAGCAATGAAACTAAAACGGACATTTGGGTTGAAATCAAATTTTCAGCCTTATTCTATTCTCCTGTTGCTGACGGTTACCATGCTGATTTTATCAATGGTGAGCCTGGGCTTAGGGGCCATATATATATCACCTTTAGAAATTCTCCAAAATTTCCTTGGAAATGGTATGCAAAGTCAGACATTCATTCTGCATAACTATCGCATACCACGCATTCTAATTGCCGTGATAGTGGGGGCCGGTTTGGCAACGGCTGGAGCCATTCTGCAAGGAGTCCTTCGAAATCCATTGGCCTCTCCAGATGTGATTGGGGTAACAAAAGGGGCCGGTTTGGCAGCTGTTATCGTCATTGTCTTATTTCCGCAATCGCCCATTATCATACTGCCTCTTTCAGCTTTTATCGGAGCGGCGGTCATGGCGGCAATTTTGATGATATTTGTTTATAAAAAAGGAGCTCAGCCAAATACAATAGCTTTGGTCGGAATAGCTTTAGGGGCCATATGTCAAGCTGGCATAGAGTATTTCATGGTCAAGTTCCCGGATGATGTAAACACGACATTGCTGTGGTTGACCGGCAGCCTATGGGGAAGAGGATGGGATCAAGTATTCATTTTGCTTCCATGTCTTGTTCTTGTCCCGGTATTGATTGCATTGACGTCTAAAATGGATGTACTGAGTCTTGGAGACGATATAGCTACAGGTCTCGGTGAAAGATCAAAATTACTGCGTTATATATTGTTAAGCGTATCTGTCATATTAATCGGAGTCTGTGTAGCAGCGGTTGGTTCCATCGGGTTCATTGGTTTAATTGCCCCCCATATTGCCCGGAGAGTGGTAGGGTCAAAATTCAAGGTATTACTTCCTGCTTCAGCTCTTTTCGGTTCTATCTTTCTCCTCGTTGCCGATAGCCTTGGAAGAGGATTATTCCCTCCAATAGAAATACCCGCCGGAATCATCACTGCGGTGATTGGCGTGCCATATTTTTTATATCTATTACGCCGTGAACGAAAAATAACATAAGGAAGGCTGGCGACCATGACAACATTATCAGCAGAGCATCTTTCTCTCTCTTATGGATCAACTCAAATCATTGATAATATCGATTTAGAAATTCCTGAAGGTAAGATCAGTATAATCATTGGTTCCAATGGTTGTGGCAAATCCACCATTCTAAAGTCTCTAGCTAGATTACTAATGCCACAACAAGGCACGATCCATTTAGATGGAAAGGCCATTCATCAGCAATCTTCCAAGGAAGTCGCAAAGAAATTGGCTATATTGCCCCAAGCTCCGGAAGCTCCTGAAGATATAACCGTTAAAGAACTATGCTATTATGGCAGGCATCCGCACAAAGGCTTATTTTCCAGACAAACCCCGGAAGATCATAGGATTGTGGACCGTGCATTATCAGCAACAAAAATGACGGAGTTTGCTGATCGGACATTGGATGCATTATCTGGAGGACAAAGGCAAAGAGCATGGATTTCGATGGCTTTAGTACAAGAAACCGACCTTTTACTGTTAGATGAACCGACAACCTATCTCGACTTAGCACACCAAATTGAAATATTGGAATTACTGCGCGATTTAAACGTAACATATGGACGCACGATCGTCATGGTTCTGCATGATTTGAATCAAGCGGCACAGTATGCCGATCATCTAATTAGCATCAAGAAGGGAAAAATCTATAAGGAGGGACCGCCTGAAACGGTATTCACAAAAGAGATGATCAAGGACGTCTTCAGACTGGAATGCTGTATTATTGAAAATCCAGTAGATCAAACGCCCCTATGCATTCCAATTGGTTTATCTCAAGATCATTAGAAGCAGTTTCTTCCCTATTAATATAGATCAAGACGTTAGCGGTAGATTTTTATATTAATCCAACCAACATTAAATGGGGCATTCCTTCAAAAGGGGATGCCTTTTGTTTTTTCTCAATAGGCACAGTGACATACATTCGAAGCCTAAATCATAAGACTACTATAAAGGCTTATCCCTTTATAATGCCAAAAAGAGGTGCTTTTTGATGGAAAAACGAACTATTAATCAAGTGGACGGGTATGTGCCACAGCCTATCCGAAGTGATGGAGCCGGAGCGATTGACTCTGGGCCGCGAAATATTATGCGGGATCTTCAAAATCCAAATATGCTCGTCCCGCCTATCACAGATGCAGGCTTGCTTCCTAACTTGAAATTCTCGTTCTCGGACACTTCAATGACATTAAATCACGGGGGATGGTCAAGGGAGATCACCGCAAGGGAACTTCCGATTGCGACCACACTTGCGGGTGTAAATATGAGCTTAACGGCAGGAGGAGTACGTGAACTCCATTGGCATCAAGAAGCAGAGTGGTTCTTATATGCTGTTAGGACGGGCACGCATAACCTAGGTTGACCAAGAAGGACGAAATTTCATTGCCGACGTCGGCCCGGGCGATCTTTGGTACTTTCCCCCAGGAATCCCACATTCGATTCAAGGGTTGGAACATTGCGAGTTTTTGCTCGTCTTCGATGACGGAAACTTTTCCGATCTTAACACCTTATCCATCTCAGATTGGTTTGCACACACTCCAAAAGATGTTCTGTCGGCCAATTTCGGCGTTCCAGAGAGTGCCTTTAACTCCATTCCTTCAGATCAGGTCTATATCTATCAGGGAAAGGTACCCGGTTCACTGGAAAGTCAGGAAGTCCAGTCACCTTACGGAGATGTTCCTTTAACCTTTAAGCACGAGCTGTTGAAACAAACACCAATCAAGACCCCTGGTGGAAGCGTGCGAATTGTGGACTCTTCTAACTTCCCTATTTCAAAAACAATCGCAGCAGCACTCGTTGAGATTGAGCCGGGTGGAATGAGAGAACTTCATTGGCACCCTAATAACGACGAGTGGCAGTATTACCTTACTGGACAAGGGCGCATGACAGTATTTACTGGAAACGGTACAGCTCGTACACTTGATTATAGTGCAGGTGATGTCGGATATGTACCCTTTGCTACTGGGCACTATATTCAGAACACCGGTACCGAAACGTTATGGTTTTTAGAAATGTTCAAAAGCAATCGCTTTGTAGACGTATCTCTAAACCAGTGGATGGCACTGACTCCTAAAGAACTAGTTCAAAGCAACTTGAATGTTGGATCAGAATTGCTCGATTCACTACGCAAGGAGAAATGGCCTGTTGTGAAATATCCCGGGTTTCCTACTAAAATGCCGGATTAAACTGATAGGGGTATTTTTATTAGAAAAGTTATGATTAGGTTCTTATTTAACAAAAGAATTTTTTACTTCAAAACCTGGGTTGCTGCGGCAACCTTTTTTTTGTGGAACGAAGGGGCAGGTCAATTGAAGGTGAAAAGGGATTATAATAATAAAACGGAATGCTTAATTAGAAGTGATTAAAACGTGGAAAACAATAATACATTAAATCCAGAGTTAACAGCTCTTTAAGTTTTTTAGAATACTCGCCAGGTTCAGTTTAAATGATAAAATGGAAAGACTTATATATTAAAGGAGACTTATTATATTGGAAGCCAAATGTATTAAATTCTATGAATTTGGGAATCCGCAAAACGTTTTAAAAGTTGAAAATAAATGTATTCAAAGACCTTTCGAGGGGGAAGTCCTCGTTCGGATGACCACACGTCCCATTAACCCGTCTGACTTGCTGCCCATTCGCGGTGCCTATTCACACCGAATTCCCTTGCCTTCCATACCTGGTTATGAAGGGGTCGGCATTGTCGAAGAGGTGGGTCTATCGGTTTCGAAAGAGCTGATAGGCAAGCGTGTTTTGCCTTTGCGCGGTGAAGGGACCTGGCAGGATTATGTTAAAACATCTGCGGAGCTGGCCATCGTCATTCCGGATTCGATTGAGGACCATATAGCAGCGCAATTATATATAAACCCGATAACCGCATGGCTAATAATCACAGAAGTATTAACTTTGAAACCTGATGATGTTTTACTCGTAAATGCTTGCGGATCTTCGATTGGCCGCATCTTTGCCCAGTTATCCAGGATTCTTGGATTTAAGCTGATTGCTGTAACGAGAAACAATAAGTATACGGAAGAACTGCTTAAACTTGGTGCTTCATATGTGATCGATACGTCCCGATCATCATTGCATGATACAGTAATGGAAATGACGAAGGGGCGCGGAGCGAAAGCGGCCATAGATTCAGTAGGCGGCATCGATGGCTCAGAACTCGCTTTTTGTGTTCGGCCTAATGGCATCTTATTAACGATTGGCCTTTTATCAGGGCAGTCTGTAAATTGGGCGAAAATTTCCGAAAGGACAAAAGTGAATGTTAAAATGTTTCATCTTCGGCATTGGAATCAGCAGGCTTCCGTTCAAACCTGGCATGAAACGTTTAACCTTTTGATGGGGTTCATCGCTGATAAAAGGTTGACATTCATGATGCCGGATTCCTGCTACAGCCTTCAAGATGTGCAAGAAGCCATGATTGTCACGGGCGTTAGAGGGAAGATTTTTTTAAGCAATTGATTTTGCAATAGACATCCACTATGTGGTAATTAAAGGACGCATTCATCTTGGAGCACTTCCAATAGGTTCCTAAGGTAAATGGAAATGGCCCCTGATAATATGGAATTACTTGATTACCTGTAAGGTGCTAGTTTAGAATGCGGAATAGAACATGTTGATACATGATACGACTTTGGAGGAAATACTTATGAAAACAATATATGTGAATGCTACATTTTTTACTATGGACAAGGAAAACCAAATCATTGAAAACGGCATGATGATTGTACAAGATCATACCATATCCTACATCGGCCAGCATGATGAACAACAATTGGCAGATGCAGATCAAGTGGTCAACCTTGGCGGGAAATGGATCATGCCAGGCCTTGTGAATGCCCATTCGCATATTGTAATGACCCTTTTACGCGGTATCGGGGACGATATGCTGCTGAAGCCATGGCTTGAAACGAAAATATGGCCGATCGAAAGCCAGTTTACAACGGAAATCGCCGCTGTAAGTTCTCAGCTTGGCATCATGGAAATGATGAAATCAGGAACCACGACATTTTCGGATATGTTCAATCCTAATGGAATAGATGCAGGTGCTGTCATGGAGACGATAGCCGAAACAGGAATGCGCGGAGCCTTTTCCTATACGATCTTCAGCTTGGGTTCCGAAAAAGACCAAAAAGCGAACCTCATGGGGGCTGAGCAGTTTTCAAAAAACTATAAAACATTTGCCGATGGCCGCCTGACTACCATGGTCGCACCACATAGCCCATATGCCTGCACACCTGAAGCGATTATGGAAAGTGCACGAATTGCAAAAGAGAATGATTTGATGGTGCACATCCACGTATCGGAAACGGACTTTGAAATCCTCGACATCGAAAAACGGTACGGATCCCGTCCTGTCGAGCACCTTCGCCGTCTAGGCCTGTTCGATCAGCCTACAGTGATGGCACATGGAGTGGTCCTTAATGATGAAGAGCGGGCGATCCTAAAACAGCATGATGTTCGCGTTGCCCATAATCCAATCAGTAACCTGAAGCTCGGATCTGGGATAGCAGATGTCGTCAGCCTTCTTGATGCAGGCATTAAAGTGGGAGTGGCAACAGATGGCGTCGCCTCCAATAACAACTTCGATATGTTCGAAGAAATGAGGACAGCCGCATTGCTGCAAAAAGGAATGTATAAGGATGCCACAAAATTCCCTGCCCAAACAGCACTCGCCATGGCCACAAGAATGGGCGCCGAAGCGATAGGCATGGGTCACACAGGATCACTGGAAGCTGGTAAAAAAGCGGATTTCATCACCATTTACCCATATAACAAAGAACACCTGCAGCCACTAAGTGAAGCCTATTCGCACCTGCTTTATGCAGCACGCGGAAATGACGTATGTGATGTTTACATCGATGGCAAAAACGTCGTGAAAGATGGCCGCTGCTTAACGATCGATGAAGAAAAAGTAATCGCCGAAACAAATCGTCTGCAAGGTACCTTATCACGATAATGCAGATGTGAGAACAAAAGAAGGAGCTGCCATTTGCAGCTCCTTTTTTTATGGATTAAGTTAAGGGACGAAAATTGGTTGTAGGTCGAATCTGGTTGCAGATCGGAATAAATTGGGCCGTTTTAGTAAGGGGTAATTCGTATCAAATGGCATTCAAAAAAAATTACCGCTTGTATTGTAGAATAAATAGATCTTAACACTTAGAAGCCCGACGTGAGTCCAGTTTCTTGGAAATATGGAAACAAAGGAAGCCGGTAAAAAATATTAATAAGAAAATAGGTATGGCAAAAACGGTAAAAAACGAAAAGACGAAAAAAATGCTGCTGACCGCAAATATTAACCAACTGGTAATCAGCAAGCAGCTGGTTAAAAAATCTTTGACAGCATGAATCATGAATTTCACCACCGTATGAAGATCTATGTATTGATTATACACTATTTTCCAATGGTGTTGTTTCAACGGGTCACCCTTCATTCACATCACGATGGAAATGCCTTTCCATGATATAGCCAAAAAAGGAGGCAAGCATTTGTTGAAACAGCATGCCAAGTACAACGGGTACCGCGACGGCAGCAGGGAAATAGGTGGTTGCAAGAACGGCTCCAGCACTGATGTTTCGCATGCCGCCTGTAAATGTCAAGGTGATGATATCCTCCTTATCCCATCTTAAATATGCACCGACCATCCAAGAAATGGCATACCCAGAAGCAGCTATGAACAAAACCAAGAAGGACATGATCAGTAATTTCTTATCGAAATGTGTTAAGTAAGGCGCGATTTTTGAACTGTTCAATATGACTACGATTCCAACGCATATCTTGGAATATGGAGCTAAGCGGGGGGATAGTGTATATTGTATCTTCCCTTTTGTAGCTTGATTCAAGAACATGGCAAGCATGGAGGGAAGAACGACCATACCGATTAATCCTTTCACCATCGAACCCATATCCATTTCGATCGAACCGCCTCCAAAAAGGGATACACTGTAAGGAACGATGAATGGCGAGAGTAGGGTGTCGATCAAGATGATGGTTAGGGCAAGTACGGCATTCCCATTATAAATGGATACCCAGATCATACTGGTGACACCGGTTGGAATCACTACAGCCAGGACTAGGCCGGTAATCGTGAAAGCATCACCATGGAACACTAAATGGCCGAGTCCAAAAGCCCAAACAGGCATAAGCATATGAAGGATGATCAATACGATGAAAACAGGTAAAGGGTGGGTGACTGCCTGTTTAAGAGATTTAAAGTTAGAGCCTAAACTTCCGGAAAAGGTAATGAAGGCAAATATCCATGGGACAAGAAAGGTGTAATCCATTAGATGTTCGGCCAATAATACCCCAATAACCACGCTTATCGGCGTGATAAGGGGCATAATTTTATCCATTTGTTCATTAATTATTTTCAGCATGATTCATCCACTTCCTGAGCAAAGTAAATTCTATTAAGTAAGTTTACCATATTCCTAAAAATATAATTTGTAAGACAAGAAATTTGTCTATATCTTTTTTCTGGATTTTTAAAAAGGATTACTTTCACTGCCCTGGAACTCGCATCGTTCCAAAAAGGGCTTAAAGCTTTCCCCGACGACCGAGGGTTTAAGGTTTTAGGCAGGATTGTTCGATGCATCGTTGTATATTCATTGAAAAATAGTTTAAAGTAGAGAGAGAGGTGAAAGAAATGTCAGAAAAGGTATCCAGTATTATGTGGTTTAGTCTTGCCGTACAAGCCCTGCTTGTTCTTGCTGATCATGATGGATTATGTAATAGTAATAAATTGGCCGATAAGCTTGATTCGGAGTCAGGTTTTCTTAGAAAAATATTAAGTAATTTAGTGAAGGCAGGGCTGATTCAAGCGAAGGAGGGCAGGGATGGGGGATATTCACTTGCCAAAAATCCCGAACAAATCATTCTTGCAGATATATACTCTGCAATTAAATCAGAACCTTTTTCAAAAGGCTTTCTTGATGTGAATGATAAAAAATGCTTTCATCCATCTTCTAGAGAAGCGTTATGCGGTTTGAAAAACGAGATGGAGAGCTGGATTATACAAGGCTTGGAACAAAAGACGATCGCTGACTTACTATCAAAATCTTAATGTGAAAAACGAAACTGACAGGGTTTCGTTTTTCTTAAACTGTATTTGACAAAAGAACAGTATGCGTTATATACTGTTCCTGTATTAAATACAGTTAAATGGAGGTCATTATAAATGACAAAAAATATAATGAGTAAAGAAGAGTACCTAAATAAATCGAAAGAATTGAATGTACCGGTTGAAAAACCCAAAGTCCTTAATGATACGGATTTCATTACGGTAGCAAAAGAACGGAGATCTGTTCGCCAGTACGATGCTGAATACGTGATGACTGAAGAAGAAATTCGTGAAATCCTGGATATTGCGATTCAAGCACCATCTTCTTCCAACTTGCAGCCATGGAGATTCCTTGTGATTCAAGATAAGCAAACCCAGCAAGAATTGCTTCCCATCGCAAATAATCAACAACAAATCGTCGATGCATCTGCTGTCATTGCCGTTTTAGCTGATATAGAAGGTTACAAAAATGCAGAGCGGATTTATGGTGAATTAGTCAATAAAGGAATCATGAAGAATGAAATCAAAGAGCCATATGTAGCCTCTATTCTGCATAATTACGGTAATTTTTCTGCTGAAAAGGCTTTAAGTGTAGCCATGATTGACGGTGGCTTGGTTTCCATGCAGATCATGTTGGCTGCAAAAGCAAAAGGATACGATACAGTCCCAATGGGAGGGTTTGATGAAGCCAAATTTGTCGATGCATTCAATGTACCGGAAAACTTCAAGCCTGTCATGTTAATTTCCATTGGAAAAGGAACTAAAGCAGGGTTTGAAAAAGTCCGTTTGCCACTCGATACTATATTGACTTGGAATAAATACTGAGGAAAAAACGTAGTAAAAGGATAGCTAAAATTCGCTATCCTTTTTTTCATGGTTTGAGATTGGCATAGAAAATGATTTAATCTCGCAAGCGATAAATGGATATGTTACAATTTTTCCAGATATTTCTTTGGAATGTCTCCTCAAAAGTCCCCTACGCAAAAGGATATTTAAGGGGATAAACAGAGCTAAAGAATTGCGTTGCAATCCAATAATTGGTTTAGCCGTTCACAATGGATGGGAGGGAGTCCTTATGAAGAATATGAGAAGTGAAGTGTTTTCGTGGTTGAAAGCCATCTTATTCGCTTTAATGATCGTGTTCATTTGCCAACAGTTTTTATTTACGCCAGTCACAGTAAAAGGTGAATCAATGGAGCCGACGTATGAGAATGATGACCGGATCGTGGTAGCTAAAATCGGAAAGCCGGAGCGCTTCGATATGGTCGTATTTTATGCTCCGGACGCGGAAGAGAATTATATAAAAAGAGTGATCGGTCTACCAGGTGACAGTGTCGAAATGAAAGATGATGTCTTATATATCAATGGGAAAAAATATACGGAACCATATTTGAAAACAAAAAAAGGGGAAATTCCGCCTAAAGAAAATCTGACGGAGAATTTCACCCTGAGTGATTTACTTGGGAAATCCAAGGTACCTGCGGGTCATTTATTTGTCATGGGGGATAATCGGAGAAACAGTTGGGATGGAAGAAGATTTGGTTTTATTTCTGAAGAATCACTTGTGGGCAAAGTGAAATTTCGTATCTACCCACTAAATGAAATGGGAGTGCCGAAGTGAATGGATCACAGTGAGTACAAGTGAAAGCTTAGAGGATAATTATGTGGACTAAGTTGTATTTATAGCAGATGATGGATAAGAACCTTTTCCTGTGGTTAAGGTTTTTCATTTTGGTTTGGTGGGGGTATTAATATGACGAATGGGTTAGCTGCCATCTCCATCCCGATGCTGGATGAAGAAATGGGACGGCAGGTTAAAGGACATGTCGATTCGCTGACGGTTCCTCAGGGAAGCCTAGGACGGCTTGAAGAATGGATAATCGAACTGGCCAAGATGACAGGAGAGGCATTTCCGGACATTTCGAAACCGGGGGTTATCGTGTTTGCGGCCGACCATGGAATTACGGAAGAAGGGGTTTCGGCTTATCCAAAAGAAGTGACGGAACAAATGGTTCTCAACTTCCTGAATGACGGTGCTGCCATCAATGTATTAAGCCGGGCAATAGACGCTTACTTGGACATTGTCGATATAGGGATCGATGCAGATATCAAGGCAGCGGGGTTAACTTCGAGAAAAGTCCGCAATGGAACTAGAAACTTTTATAAGGAAGAGGCGATGACAAAGGAAGAAGTAATTCAAGCGCTTGAAATTGGATATGACCGTGCAGAGAAAATGATTGCCCGTGGAGCAAACTGCCTGATTCTTGGTGAAATGGGAATCGGAAATACGACTTCCAGTACCGCCATCATCTCCATCGTAAGCGGGAAAAGCGTCGAATCACTAGTGGGGCAGGGAACAGGATTGAATTCAGACGGCATTTTACATAAGCGAAGAATAATTGAAGAAGCGATTTCATTAAAAAATCCTAATCCTGATGACCCAATCAATATTTTGATGAATATCGGTGGATTCGAAATTGCAGGTATGGCAGGGGCCATGCTTGCTGCAGCGAATAACCGTATACCCATTCTTGTTGATGGTTTCATTACAACCACGGCTGCTGTATTGGCAAACCTGATTTCCGGACGTGCAGCCGATTATATGTTTGTTGGACATCGATCTGCAGAACCTGGTCATAAAACGGCCATAGAACTGCTTGGCAAGGAGCCGATCCTCGATGTGGGAATGAGAATCGGGGAAGGAACAGGGGCAGCCCTGGCATACCCCATCCTTAAGGCAGCGACATTGGTCATTAAAGAAATGGCAACATTTGAATCTGCAGGCGTGTCAAATAAGTAAGAAACAGGAGACCTTCGATACACTGGTCTCCTATTTATACAGGTTAAAAAAAGGTGGATACTGCATTGAAACATTCTTTCATCCCACTTTACTTAATGGGCAGGTGATCTTTATATTTCTTCATTTTCCTGACGACGGAAGGCTGGCTGATACCTAAGAATTTAGCCATTTCATATGTGGACTTGCATTGTTTACTCGCTTTCATCATCATCCATTTTTCGACTTGTTCGAGGGCGGTATTGAGATCACTATCATCAACCATCATAGTGTCGATCATTAGGGTATCATCTATTTTCTCCAAAGATTCTTGTCCATGGAAATTGGAGGGGAGAAAGCCTGGGAAAATGATGGAGTCTTCCGAGGTCAAAATGAGCCGTTCAATCAGGTTTTCCAATTCACGCACGTTTCCTGACCATTTATGCTGAATCAGTATTTCGTAAGTCGAAGGGTGCAACTTCTTATCTGTCTTGTATTTCTTGTTGATGATTTCGAGATTATGATTGATTAAGATGGCAATGTCTTCTTTTCTTTCGCGTAATGGCGGTATTTGAATCGGAATCACATTTAAGCGGTAATACAAATCCAGCCTGAATGTTCCCTTTTCCACCATTTCCTCAAGGTTTTGATTGGTTGCCGTCACAAGCCGAAAATCTATCTTATGCTCTTTTTTTCCACCCACTCTTTTAAAGGTCTTCTCTTGCAGGACATTTAATAACTTCACTTGCATATCCAGGGGAAGCTCCCCGATTTCATCCAGAAATAAGGTTCCGTTATCAGCTTGTTCCACCAGCCCTTGCTTCCCCTGCTTCTGCGCACCGGTAAAGGATCCCGCTTCGTAACCAAACATTTCCGATTCGAAGAGACTTTCTGGGATGGTACTGCAGTTGACTTCGATGAATGGCTCCTTGCTGCGGTAACTCTGATTATGCAGCCGGCGGGCGAAGACGCTCTTTCCCACACCGGATTCCCCAAGTAGCATGACCGTGGCATCCGTTTTGGAAACACGGTGTATCGTTTTTGCGATTTGCCGCATTTCCTTGCTGCGATAGATCAGCTCCTCCTGTTCCCTAAGCTCCTCGACCTCCGATTGGTATTCCTGTATCTTTTTCTCCAATTGACCGTACTGATCCTGGAGGTTCCTGATTTCAGTTTGATCTTGGGCATAGCTAACGACACGAATCAATTCACCATTATCATCAAAGATGGGATAAGCAGTCGACATGACTATTTTTCCTGTCTTCGTTTGCTGCATGATCTGGACAGGTGTTTTCTCTTTCAATACCATCGCGGAAATCGACGGTGAAAGGATTCCTTCCGTTTCGAGCTGGTAAACGGATTTCCCAAGATAATGTTCTGGTTCGATTCCATATATCCACCAATGGTTAGGATTCGTGAATAAAATGAATCCTTTTTCATCGGTCACGGTAATATTGTTATTGGATGTGTTGATGATGCATTCCAAAACCCTTTTGACATTGTTATCACTCATCATTTTCCCCCTTATCCTCTTTTCCGGTGATTCAAATATAAATCAAAAACAGAGGTGAATCAAGAATTTTCAGATATTTTGATTTGGAATTGAATCATTTATGACAGTATGCCTGCGATAATCTCACTCACTTCAATACATCAAGGCTAAAACTAGAGTAATAGAGTAGCGAACTACCTTACTTACGGTTAACCTACTTATGTTTGGGTATAAATAAAGTAAAGAGTAATCGATTGAAGGAGTGATTGAATTGGCTGAAAATACAACCTTGGGACAATATTTATACGACTGCTTAAAAGCAGAAGGCATTACAGAGATTTTTGGTGTCCCAGGAGACTATAATTTCTCATTGTTAGATACTTTGGAAGATTACGATGGGATTGAATTTATTAATGGACGAAATGAACTCAATGCTGGATACGCAGCGGACGCTTATGCCCGGGTGAAGGGCTTGTCGGCACTGATCACCACCTTTGGTGTCGGTGAAATGAGCGCATGTAATGCAATCGCTGGAGCGTACAGTGAAAATGTGCCGCTCATCCATATTGTCGGCTCGCCAAAGTCCATGATGCAACAGGAGAAGGAGCTTGCCCATCATACGTTAATGGACGGAGATTTTGATGTTTTCCGTAAGGTTTATGAGCATATCACCAGTTATACGGCGATTCTTACACCAGAAAACGCGGCTAGGGAGATACCGGCTGCAATCAGAATCGCGAAAGAAAAGAAAAAGCCCGTTTATTTGGTAGTGGCTATCGATCTCGTTGAAAAACCGTTGATTTCCCACAGTGAGGTTTCTGAAAATGTGGCCAAAACAAATGTCGATGCGTTGCAGTCAGCAGTGAAGCATATAAAAGGTATGCTAGAACATGTAAATAAAGCGGTTCTGCTTGTCGACGTAAAAACACTTCGCTATAACTTGCAGAAACCCGTACTGCAGCTCGCTGAGAGGTTAAATGTTCCGGTTGCTTCGTTAATGCAGGGAAAAAGCGGGTTTGATGAGAGGCATCCTCAGTATATTGGTGTATACGGCGGAGCTTTCGGAAGTAAGGATGTAACTCAAACTGTTGAAGAAGCGGATTTCATCATAGCTGTTGGTGCAGTTTGGTCAGACGTCAATACTTCCAAAGGTACAGCAAAGCTTGACCCGTTGAAAATGGTGGAAATTCAACCTGACACATTAAAAGTGGGGGTAGCCAGTTATATGAATGTCAGGGCGGAGGAAATTCTAAGTGCGCTCCAGGACATTGGCTACCGGCAGAACGAATCTGTCGGAACCATCTCGTTTCCGTATGACACAATGGTGGAAGACCCGTCAGCACCTCTGGAAGCGGCTTCCTATTATCCACGGATTCAGCAAATGTTGAAGGAAAATGACATTGTGGTCACGGAAACAGGAACATTCTCTTATGGCATGTCACAGGTTAGATTGCCGAAAGGGGCGACCTATATTGCACAGGGAGGCTGGCAAAGCATCGGTTATGCTACCCCCGCAGCTTTCGGAGCTTGTATAGCGGATAGAAACCGGCGTGTTCTTTTGTTTACCGGGGACGGCTCGATACAGCTGACAGCACAGGAAATAAGCTCAATGCTGGAGAACGGCTGTAAGCCCATCGTGTTTATCCTCAACAATAACGGCTATACGATAGAAAAATTCTTAAATGTAAAAGTCGATATAGAAAAACAGAAATACAACGAGATACCAGAGTGGAATTATACAAAACTGGCTGAAGCGTTTGGTCAAGAGGCATTCACAGCACGAGTCGAGACGAATGGTGAACTGGATGATGCCATTGCAAATGCCCAGGACATGAACGCCGATAAACTTTGCCTTATAGAATTGGTCGTGAAAGATCAAATGGATGCACCGGATTATTTGAAAAAAATGAGGCAGTATCTTGAAAAGCAAGAGAAACTAAAGTAATGCCATGTTCGAAATGCACTCACCCCTGATTAAAACACTAGATTGAAGAATTATGCGACACTCCTACCGAATAACTGGCCCACAGGAGCTTGCTTTGATATGGCTTGGCAGACAGTCGGTGGAAAGGGAGCGGATTTCTGAAAACAAGCTGGAACGTTTTTTAGTAAAAACTGTAGGCGAACTTTTCATCGAGTGTGGCGACAAAATGTGGTTCGGAGTCCGAATAATGAGGTGAAAGTCGAAAAAAATTCGTGAACGGTCGAATAAAGTGCGGGATAGGTCGAATAAAGTGCCTCAACGGTCGAATACTGTCCGGGATAGGTTGAATACAGTGCGTGAACGACCGAATACAGTGAGGCATAGGTCGATAAACTGTGTCAACGGCCCAAGACAGTGCAGCTGTTCGAATACTATGCTCCGGCCTTGATGGTTTTTACTGTAATCGTTACTGGATTGAAGAAATATGCGACACTCCTGCCGAATAACTGGTAGCCGAGATACCACAGGCGTTTGCTTTGAGGTGGCTGGGCAGAAAGCCGGCGGAAAGGGAGCGGATTTCTGAAATCGACTGGAACGTTTTTGAAAGAAAAAAGCTCAGGCAAACTTACTCTTCTTATTAGTATACTTTCTGAAAAGGTCTTCTGTGATGAAGGCCTTTTTTTGTTGGTAATCTAGATACTGCACGGCCCGATCAAGGACAAAAATGCAAGTTGAAAAAGTGAACAGGATATATCCAGAATGACAATACCAATATTGGTAACTGTCATTTCAAAATTGAAACCAAGAATTTTTAAAATAAGAGTATTATGAAAATATCATGAAGTAATAGGAAAAATATTTTTCCTTAGCAGAGAAAACCATTCTTTTTCCGGCTAGCAATTTCTGTAGAGAAGGAGGCAAAAAAATGCGTAAAAATGTATCATTAGCGCGGTTAATAGAGTCGAATAAAGAAAATCTCAACAATAATCAGCTGTTCATAGATCTTATAGAAGAAAAAGTCCATAGAAAGCAAGTTGAAATGCAGGAAAGACATCTAACAAAACAGGCAGGTGAGGGAAATGTTATTAAGAAAGGCTTGGTTATTACAACAAACGATAACCTATCATAGAAAAAAGAAGGATGAAATAGGCCAACGAAAGGAATTATCAAGCTTTGAAGGAGTCCGTATCAGTAATCAACTGAATTATGCGATTGTGGAAATGCAAAGGTTAATGCGCCAGGTATGAGGAAAGAGAGGATAATGGAATAAATACAATAGGACGGATCTTCGGAGCCCCAATAAAACTGCAGAAGCTTGTTATCCGGCATATCAATGTATGTCTAAATCAATTTTGCCAACAAATCACAAATTGTATTTTAGTAATAAGAATAGATCAAAAGGATTATTAGTCGGTTCATTAGCAATAGGAGCTGCTGGTTTGATTCCTGGAATGAGTGTTACATCATTTTTAGCTGGCTCTGCATTTGGAATAAAGGAATATTCAAAGGGCTATATGTCATACAAGGTATATATCAAAAGGAGTTCAAAATCTAATAAAAAAGGACAACTTAAATTTGTATATTATAAAGAGAAGAATTTTAAGGGGGCAACTAAAACTACCTATTCAGATTTTTAAATTGAAAAGAGGTGTTGATAATGAGTAAGTATTGGTCTTATAAAATCTTTTTAACTGGTGTGTTTATTATTGCTACTATTATCTTTTACAAATTTGGGTTTACTAGTGAAGGTTTAGTTTACTTTGTATGTTTTGCAATACTTTTAAGTGTTTTGAGTATTTTTAATCGTAAAATCAACTATAAGAAAAAGACTTAATACTTTAACAAATTAAAAATAAATTTCCAGTTATAAATAATAAACCACAATTGAATTATTGCGCTTTTATGCGATTGTGGAGATGTAAAGGTTAATGCGCAAGAAATGAGTCAAAAAGATAATGATGTGGGAACATTTGTAGGTAACGGTGTAAAACGCTTTTTAATTTTTTGAATATTATATCAATTTATATTAAGAGAGTCTTGGAGCCATTAACCCTACCCTTTGTTTTGCCTTGGGAAAGGTAACTGCTCTGAAGTCACGCCAGATAATATAAATGATAATTGTTGGATAGGAGCCAGGATACTATTTTGTCAGGTGTGTAATTGGCGGAATCGATATAGTGACTAAAAGTATTTATGCTACAATTTTCAATCATTGCGGGTAATCCAGCAAAAGTGATGAAAATGTTACTTACTAAAGAGACTAATAGAACTGAAAAAATATATATTTTTGATGAAAATATGACCAATATCTTACAATGGAAGGCCTCCTTAGGAGATAATCTGAAATGGAAGCTTGTTTTCCTCCATTACAAAGGAAATTGTAATATGGAACCTGCTAGTGCATTTGTATCGTAACACGAGTTGGCGGCTATTTTACATTATGATACGCAAAAAAGCGTGTATGATATTTTATCAAAACACGCTTTTTGCTCTTAATCGTGTACTGCCATCACATTTAGTTAAGAACTCGGACTGCCTTCACAAAGCTAGGTCCCCAGTAGGAATTGTTAATGTTAGCGTAGGAAACACCTTTAGATGTCGAAGCATTCAGCATTTGACCGTTACCGGCATAAATTCCTACATGATTGATTACTCCATCATTATTGGTATCGAAAAATACTAAATCCCCTTTTTGCAGGGCTTTCGAGGATACAGTTGTACCAACGTGTGATTGTGCCACTGAATTTCGAGGCAAGGAAATACCTGCACTTTGGAATGCCCTTAATGTGAAAGAAGAGCAATCAAATACGTCAGTGCGTGAAGTGCTCGCACCGTAAACATACTTGGCTCCCATGTATTTGGCGCCAGCTGCCAAAACTTGATCCGCTTTGGTCGATTTGGACGGTTTATTAATTGCAGATGCCGAGGCCTTCCCTGAAACACGGATGGTTTGGCCGATACGAATACGATCTGAATTAGAAATATTAGGGTTTATTTTAAGTAAGGCACTAAGGGAAAGGTTATATTTTTTAGCGATTGTTGATAAGGAATCCCCTAATTTAACGACATAAACGTCTGTTGTATTTTTACCTTTATCCGGATTGTTGGTAATGGCATTAACCTTCAAGACCTGGCCGGGAAAAATGAGAGTGCTAGTCAAATGGTTTATAGACTTTAATTGTTGGACAGTCATATTATTGACTCTGGCAATTTTGCCCAGTGTATCCCCGGATTTGACTTTATATGTAGCATTTGAACTGTTTTTAGCCGGAGAGCTGGACCCAGAGGCTTGTCCGGAAACCCGGATGGTTTGGCCAATATAAATGCGATCCGAATTAGAAATGTCAGTGTTTAATTTAAGCAGGGCACTAAGGGAAAGGTTATATTTATTAGCAATTTTAGATAAAGTATCCCCCAGTTTAACCACATATTTTTCGGTTTTATCTTTATTATCTGTACGGTTATTAAGAGTATTAAATTTCAAGACTTGGCCGGGAAAAATAAGGTTACTAGTCAAATGGTTTTGAGATTTTAAGTGTTGGACAGTTGTATTATTGGCTTTAGAGATTTTATCTAGGGTGTCCCCTGATTTAACTTGATAAGAACCAGCATGAGCAGAAGTGCCGGCGATTAGGGTACCTATAATGGTCCCCGCAAGAATGAAAGAGTTTTTAGAATTGTTCATTTAGGAAAGTTCCTCCTGATGTGGTAAAAAAATATCTAGCATTTATATTATAAAGGTATGGAATATAAAAAACATGGCACATATAAATAAAATTCAACTTTTTCGTCATTTTTCGGGTTATTCTGTTACAGGAAAATGGGAGTCTGTTACATCGGGCGGGTTCATTGGAGTGTAAGAGGACCAAATCTTGAAATTTCGCATAAATGGATAGCTAGTAAACTCAAAAGAGCATTTCATAAAATGGAAGTTTGAGTTACGGTAATTAAAAGAAAGGTAAGAATAACAAATCCTTACCTTTCCGTGATTAATTTTTTAATATTGTCTATTAACGAAGGGGGCATCAGGTTCACGATTTTACTATGTGATGATACTTTGAGTAGGGGAATGGTTTACTTGAATGGCTGATTATATAAGGATTTCATACAAACATTTAGATGATTCCAGATATAAGGACAACGTAAGCTTCGTTCCTTTTGGGCTAGTGTCTGATGCTTCATTCACAACTTTTTGAGATTTCGAGATGCTTACCGACATTGTAAAATCCCCTCAAAGTCGTGTAACATCCACAGAATTTACACTGTTCACTTAGAGGGGATAAAATCATGGTTTATTTTTCGGTACAGCTTTATTAATTAGGTTTTTACGCGATATAAACGGATTGTCGGTAACCCAGAAACGCCAAGGGTAATCTTTTGCTACCCCGGAGTTGTCGATTCCGACGCGGGGGCCGCTGGATATGTGTTCAGGCTTTTTTCCGTCAGCTAGATATAGCGGGGGATCTGTAAAAGATCGACCATAATCATCCATGGTGATGCCCAGTGCCTTTGTTAGCTTCCCTGGTCCATCGGTCCATTTACGAATATCGGCAATTCCTCGTCTTTCATGCATTAACTCGAGCCCTGAATAGGGTTCAACCGCCCGGATTAAAATGGCTTCCGGATTTTCAGGCCCTCCGCTTACGACATTGACCAGTGTATGTGTGTGCATGACGTATGTATAGATCAAACCGGAATTTCCGAACATCACTTCCGTCCGTTTTGTCCTTCTATTTCCAAAACTATGTGCGGCCCTGTCACCAGGTCCAATATAGGCTTCTGTTTCAACAATGAATCCAGAAGCGGTTCCATCCGCTGTTTCTTTTACAATCAGGCAGCCAAGAAGGGATTTTGCCAGTTCAAGGGTGGGCTGCTGATAAAAATCCGCAGGTAAAATTGAATCGTTTATCTTGTTCATGATATCACTCCATTTAGTCTCATATAGGTAAAATTCCCTTATCAATGAAAAAGAAACATGAAGGGAAAAAAAAGGCCGGCTGATTATATCAGCCGGTCCCGAGCATTTTTTAGCCTAATTCCTTTTCCGTTTCTTGATCTTTTTTGATTCGGCCCGAACCCACGGAAAGTGCCACTAATATCCCTGCGGAAACAAAAAAGATACCGGTGATGAAAACACTGGAGAATGCATCGATCCAAGCATTTTCAATCGTTTTTACAAGGACAGTGCTGACTTCTGCGGGCATTTTAAGGTTTTCAGGATAAAGCATGATGTTGAATAACGCATCCGTTTTATCGGCTAATGCTTTTAGTGCCTCATGCAATATAGGGTCCTTTTGAATTACGACCGCATCATCCATATTTTGCTGGAGATTGTGATTCATGACAGCATTCAAAATCGTGATGCCCATCGTTCCTCCTATTGATCGGAAGAATGTCGAAGCTGCTGTAACCGACCCTAGCTGCGATTTTGGAAATTCGTTTTGAACGGCAATCATCAATGTCGGCATGACAAGACCCATACCTATCCCAAGGATGGCCATGTATGAGTACGCAGTGAATATAGTCGTACTGCCGTCCATCATGCTCATTAGGAAAAAGCCAAGCGTCGCAAAGGCCATTCCAAAGGTAAGCACGGTACGAAAACGGAATTTCAAAAGTAACCGCCCGCCAATGATGCTGGAAAGAATCATACCGATCATCATCGGAGTCATGGTCGACCCCGCTTTTGTTGGTGAAAC
The DNA here is from genome assembly GCF_047238085.1 of Peribacillus phoenicis. NCBI lineage: Bacteria > Bacillati > Bacillota > Bacilli > Caryophanales > Bacillaceae > Peribacillus > Peribacillus phoenicis. The sequence continues at coordinate 677,418 of NZ_JBDFMF010000001.1, forward strand.
TCCCAAAACGCCTTGCATGAACAGCGGGACGAACATGATTGCCCCGAACATGCCAAGGCCAAGCAGGAATCCCAAAATATTCGTGGTGGAAAAAACTCTATTTTTAAAAAGGGATAAATCAAGGATCGGTTCGACCGCTCTTCTTTCAAAAAAGATGAATAGGGCAATGAAGACAATGGTGCTGCCGAAAATCAAGATGGATTCTAATGATAACCATTCGAATTTATCACCACCGAAGGTCAAGCCAAGCAGTAACAGGACAATACCAGGAATCAAGGTGAAAATCCCTAGATAATCGATATTCACTTTCTCTGTTTTCCTTATCGCTTCATGTTTCAATCCTACATAAATCAAAATGGCAGATAGTAAGCCCGTCGGTACATTGATCAAAAAGATCCAATGCCAGCTGATATGGTCAACGATCAGGCCGCCCAGAAAAGGGCCGATGACAGAACTTAAACCAAAAAGGGCTCCGAATACTCCCTGCCATTTGGCTCTTTGTTCCGCAGAGAATATATCGCCGATGATTGTTTGGGATAAAGGCATGATCATTCCGCCGCCAATTCCCTGCAGACCCCTGTAGATGATCAATTGTTCCATCGAAGTGGCTGTGGCACATAAAAACGAACCGATCGTAAATATAATCGTGCCAAGCAGATAAAGGGAACGCCTGCCATATAAATCAGATAGCTTTCCAACAATGGGTACAACAGTCGTTGAGGCTATTAAATAGGCAGTCGTTACCCATGCAAAAATGGTGAAACCATTCAATTGCCCGATAATTGTCGGCATGGCGGTACCGACGATCGTCTGTTCCAATGAACTGAAAAACATTCCTATGATCAATCCTGTTAAGACAAGCTTGGTATTGACCGCTTTTTTTTCCATTTGCATAGCATTTCTCCATTCCTATAACTGTATTCCTTATTCATTTGTGACTAATAGGTCAAAATTATAAATCTCTAATGACCATTTAGTCAACATCTTTTTTATTTAATTGCTTGACTATATTGCGTAAAGGTGGATTTAAAAATACATACATATCACTTAAGTAATTCGACCAGAAACCACCAAATCCTTCCTTATTAATATCTCCAACGTGTTTCCATTTATCATATCCGATATAATAAGAAAGAATATAGATGAACTTATGATTGGAAGTGTAAGATATGAATAAAAAAATCGGGTTTATTGGATGCGGCAAAATGGGTGAGGCAATGCTTGAGGGCATGCTGCTTGCAGAGGTCATTTCACCTGAAGGGATCATGGTCAGTACTGCGAGTGTGGAGACCAAAACTAAAATCACCACGAAATATAAGGTTAAAGGTACTTTGGATAATAAAGAGGTTGCCGGTTTTGCCGATTTTCTCTTTCTAGGAATCCAGCCTGCCATGCATAAGCAAGTGCTTGAAGAAGTGAAGAATCATGTTAAAGAAGACGCTGTGATCATTACTATGGCAGCAGGGATTACTGTATCACTAGTTGAGAACAGCTTCGGAAAAAGAGTGAAGGTTGTCCGGACGATGCCAAACACTCCTTCGCTTGTTGGTGAAGGCATGACTGCCATGAGCATTAATGATCAAATTACCGATGCTGATATAGAGGGTGTGACTGCACTGCTGAATAGTTTCGGTAAAACGGAAATCCTGCATGAAGATTTGATGGACGCAGTACCGGCCATCAGCGGTTCGTCGCCTGCTTATGTATATATGTTCATCGAGGCGCTAGCTGATGGAGGGGTCCGTGACGGCATTCCAAGAAAACAAGCATACCGAATGGCAGCACAAGCTGTAATGGGAGCTGCTAAAATGGTACTGGAAACGGAAAGACATCCAGCTGCTTTAAAGGATGATGTCTGCACGCCGGGCGGTTCAACGATAGCTGCCGTAGCGACTTTAGAAGAAAATCAGCTAAGATCCAGCATTCTGCAAGCAATGAAGGCATGCACGGATAAAACGAAAGGTTTCAGTAAATGAAGAAAGATGGATTGCCTATTAGCGGGCAATCTCGTCCATTTTCCATTTTCAGAATGTTTGGTGAAAAAAGAGGAGGCTACATAATGACTGGTTATATAGAAGAATTAAGGAAGATTCTGACGGAAGAACAGGTAACGGTGAATGAAACATTATTGGAGCAGCACAGCCATGATGAATCATATCACACTCCGCACCTTCCGGATATGGTCATATATCCAAGGGATACTGCGGAAGTAAGCGCAGTCATGCGTTATGCGAATGAGCATGAAATACCGGTCATTCCTTTTGGATTAGGTTCAAGTTTGGAGGGGCATGTCGTTCCAGTCAAAGGGGGAATTTCCTTGGATTTGTCTTTGATGAATCGAATATTGGAAATCAGGGAAAATGATTTCCTTGTGAAGGTCCAGCCAGGTGTGACTAGGACGCAGCTCAATAAAGAATTAAAAAAATACGGTTTGTTCTTTTCCGTCGACCCTGGTGCCGATGCTACATTGGGAGGGATGGCAGCTACGAATGCAAGTGGGACGACCTCGGTCAAATATGGGATTATGCGCGATCAAGTCAGGGATTTGGAAATAGTTTTAGCAAACGGTCAAGTGATTCATTCCGGAAGCTTAGCGACAAAATCATCTTCAGGCATTCATTTGAATGGCTTGTTTGTCGGCTCTGAAGGTACGCTGGGAGTATTTACTGAACTGACATTAAAGGTGTATGGCATTCCTGAAGTCACAATGGCTGGGAGAGCATCATTTCCAACCGTCGAACAGGCAGTATCTGCGGTTAATGGGATCATGCTTGCTGGTATTCCGATTGCACGAATTGAATTGGTTGATGCCGAGTCCATAAAAAAAGTTAATCAATTCATGGACAAATCCTATGAAGTCAAACCAACTTTATTCCTCGAGTTTCATGGGAATTTTGCCGGACTGGAACAGGACGTCAAATTTGCCAAGGAAATCGTAAGTGACTTTGGCTGTGGGGATATCCAGTTTGAAACCGATTCAAAAGCACGGAATGCCTTATGGGAAGCGCGCCATAATCTCGCGTACGCATTCATTCACAGCGCCCCGGGGAAGAAACTGATGGTGACCGACGTAAGTGTGCCCCTTCATGAATTATCGAATGCCATACTGGATACAAGGAAGAAAGTCGAACAATCCAAAGTGGAGGGGGCGATTGTAGGACATGTAGGTGACGGGAATTATCACGTATTGTTCATGATCGATCTGAAAAATCCTGAAGAAGTTAAAGAAGCGAAAAGGTTAAATGAAGAAATCGTCGAATATGCATTAACCAGAGGCGGTACATGTACGGGTGAACATGGGGTGGGCCTTGGAAAATCGAAGTATCAGCGAAGGGAGCATGGAGCAGCTTACGAAGTGATGAAAACGATCAAACAGGCTTTGGATCCAAAAGGAATAATGAATCCCGGGAAGATCTTCATAGATTAAGAGGAATATTCTATTTTGTTAGATTAGTAATAACATCAACCGGGGAAAGGGCAGAGTAGTGGCCTATCCGGAAAAATCGCCCGTCCGAAAATCCGACCTAACTCTGGATAATTCGACCGATCGAGGAGAAAATCCGACCTAACTCTGGATAATTCGACCAATCGAGCAGAAAATCCGACCTATACCCAAATTATTCGACCGTTGTGCAAGTTAATTCGACCGTTGTGTGAGATAATCCGGCCTAATCCAGATATCGTATGGAGACGTACTGCTTCATCGAGGTTCTCGTCCAAAAAAAAAGACTCCAGACAAGATTCTGGAGTCTTTTTTTATTAAGCGTTAATGTTATTTGGGTTTAAGGCGTTTTCAACACTTACGTAGTTGTAGCCAAGGTCTGTGGCAACTGCTTCGAACGTGATTTCACCGTTCGCCACATTGACGCCTTTTGCAAGGGCATCATTTTCAAGGATTGCTTTGATGGCACCTTTGTTTGCAATTTGAAGTGCAAATGGTACTGTTACGTTAGTTAAAGCAACTGTAGAAGTTTGAGGCACTGCTCCTGGCATATTCGCCACTGCATAATGCACTACTCCATGTTTAACATAAGTAGGGTTATCATGTGTTGTTATGTGGTCAACCGTTTCAAAGATACCGCCTTGGTCGATTGCAACATCGACAATGACTGAACCTGGTGACATCGATTTAACCATTTCTTCAGTAACGAGCTTAGGAGCTTTAGCACCTGGAATCAATACAGCACCGATAACCAAATCGGCATCTTTGACCGCTTCTGCAATATTATAAGGGTTGGAGATGAGTGTAGTCAGTTCATTTCCGAAAATATCATCAAGTTGACGAAGGCGGTCTGGGCTTAAGTCAAGAATGGTAACATCTGCGCCTAATCCAATAGCGATTTTAGCAGCATTCGTTCCAACCATGCCTCCGCCGATAACAGCGACTTTACCGCGTTTAACTCCAGGAACTCCGCTTAAGAGTATTCCTTTACCGCCGTTATTTTTTTCAAGGAACTGAGCACCGATTTGTGCAGCCATGCGTCCTGCAACTTCACTCATTGGTGTCAATAAAGGAAGTGTGCGGTTTACTGCAACCGTTTCATAAGCAATGGCCAAGACACCGCTTTCTTTTAGGGCCTGAGCTAGTGCCGGTTCTGCCGCAAGATGTAAATATGTGAAAAGGATTAAATCTTTTCGGAAATATTTATATTCAGATGAGATAGGTTCTTTTACTTTCATGATCATTTCTGTGCTTGCCCAAACGCTAGCAGCGTCCTCGACTATAACAGCACCAGCTTCTTGATATGCTTCATTTGTAAAACTGCTTCCTAGACCTGCGTTCATTTCGATTAATACTTCATGTCCTGCATTGACTAATGCTACGACCCCAGCTGGAGTGATAGCTACACGATTTTCATTGTTTTTAATCTCTTTTGGAATTCCTATTCTCATCTTAATCCCTCCAATAATATGTTTTACTATTTGTATCACAAGTATAGTTGGAAAAAGAAACAGTTAGTATGTGGAAATCAGAAAAATGAAAAAGGTGTATTTGTGGAATTCCACAAACGCAGTTTCAAAAAACATGGACTTGCCAGGATCAAAACCCAATTAAAGCTGAATTCAATTCTTTGCAATTGGTTCTTGAATGCGCTCTAGAATCCTTCTTTTCTTATAAAGCATGATTCCCGTATCGGCTATATCGGCAATCATCGAACGATTTGTAAGGGCGCCAAATATTATTCCGGCAACAGGAACCATTTGCAAAAGCTTTTTCCAGCCAAACTGATCACGGTATGTATAAACGACTTCTCGCCATCCTTGCAGTTCTGATGCTATTTCCCTTTTTGATTGGGAATCAGTCTGGGTCATTTTCGACAATTCATTTAATAGAGCCTTTTTGCCGACAACATCCGATGCTGTGAATTGGAGCAATTTGACGATGAATATACGTTCTTGGCGGTCCCTAGGATTGAAGCCATATGTGATGGCGATATCCTGAAGGGTTTTGATCGACATGCCGAGAAGAAGGGGGATGTCGATTGCCAAGGTGAAGATTCCGCCAATCCCGGTAGTGGCCCCTTGAACCGTTGCCAATTTGCTGCCTGAATTTTTAATATCCTGACTCACGCTATCCATGATATGGAGGGGTATGCTTGAAACATCCTCCACGGCAGTAATATTCAACTCGGGATTCTTGGCTTGCAGCTGATTTAGAATATGAGCTTCTTTCGTTAAATATTTTCCGCCATTCTGAATGTAGCTTCCGATTTCATCAAGCATGACACCCAATTTTTTCTGAATGAAATCCGGTGTCAACTTATCCAATAGCTTGAAGGGAATCCGCCCAATCCGTTCCCAAAACCATAGTCCTTTTTGATCCTTCTCCCATTTTTCTATGATTGCTAATTCTTTTTCAAGTTCTTCTTTTGTTTCAAATTTCATAAGATCAACCTTTCCACACTTCTAGTATTCCGTATCAGGGAATATATCATTAATTTTTCTTGAAGAATTCATCATATTGATTAAGTTTAATGTTAAGAAAGAGGGACATTTTTTGAATTGGGTCTTTTAACCGGATATTTCCCACTTCCGAGATCCTTTTTAATCGATAATTCAATGTATTCACATGGATATGAAGGTTTCTTGAAGCCTCGTTTGGGTTGCAGTCTTTCTCTAGATAGACGGTGAGTGTTTGCAGCAATTCCGTCTGGTTTTTCATATCGTATGCTTTAAGTTTAAGGATGGAAGGATGAACACGACGCTGTTTATTGCTTGCGAGTGATTCAATCATTTGAAACATGCCAAGTTCTTCATAATGTAAAATGAGTTTCATGTCATCAGGGAATATATTCTTCATTTTTAGAGTGTATAGAGCTTCTTCGTAACTTGATTTAACATCCATTAAGTTTTTATACATATTGCCAGCCGTTCCAAGGATATGCTCAACACCGAAACGCCGTTTCATCTCCAGAATGAAAAAAGGAATGAACTCATAAATCGATGAAGTGAAAGAAGGGCTGTTTTCCTGGTTGGCTCCTGCGAAAAGAATGAGCTTGTTATGGTCAATGGCAAATAAGGAACTGTTTATCTTTTGAGTGGTCGTTAACATGTATGAAATGTAGCGCTCCACTTCGCGATTGATCTCTTTAGGAAATTCGAATACCAATATGGAAAAAACCACTGGAACATGGATCGAGAATTTCTTATAATTTTCAATTATTTCCGATTCTTCTTGGTAGTGCCCGGTCAACATGCGCCAAAGGAACTCTTGATGACCGGCTTCTTTCCTTTTCTTTTTCAATTGCAATTGCTGTAACTGGTTCTTCGCCTCCTTGGCAGCGAATTGCAGAAATTTCATATCTTCTTCGGTGAAAGGTTCATTTACTTCCAAAGCCCAAATGAATCCAAGTACTTCATTATTTTTCCGGATGGAAACCGCAACCCTGTTACCAAGACCGACATCATTGATGGCCCCGATTTTAATGGGGGCATCTTCTTTCAATAACGCGGGTATGAAGCCATCTTTCCATAAACTGTTGATGACCTTTTCAGGGACACGTCTTCCGATTATGGTCATGATACGAGCCTGATCCGTAGTATCATCGTGAGTGCTATAAGCAAGTAAGCGATGGTTACCGTCCTCGATTGTAATGGGGCAGCCTAAAACAGAACTGATTCTATCGGCAAACTCCATCATATCTCCATAAAGGTCTTTAAAAATATCTCTATTTTTTTCGAATTCCTTCATTGTAAATTTTGCCCCTCGCTAAAAAAAATTCCTTCTCCTTGAATTTTAAACGATTTCCTATTAATTAGCATAGATAAATCCTATGTCAAAACAGAAAATCCCTACCGATGGAAACCGGAAGGGATTTTATTTTAGAATAAGAAGTTAATTAAAAGATAAAGCAAACCAGCTAATGTTGCAGAGATGGGAATGGTAATGAACCAAGTGATGATCATTCTTTTTGCCGTTCCCCATTTTACGCCCTTGACACGATGCGCAGATCCAACACCAAGGATTGAAGACGAAATAACATGTGTTGTACTGACCGGCATGTGTATTACAGTCGCGCCGAAAATGATAAAGGCTCCGGTTAAGTCCGCTGCAACACCATTGACCGGGCGGATTTTCATGATTTTGCCGCCAACGGTTTTAATGATTTTCCATCCGCCGACGGAAGTTCCAAGTCCCATTGCCAGCGCACAGGAGAACTGAACCCAGAAGGCGATATCGGTACTTGATGCATAACCATTTGCAATAAGGGCCATCGTGATGATACCCATCGCTTTTTGAGCGTCGTTCGTTCCGTGGGTATACGATTGAAGTGCTGCAGTAGCAATCTGTATAGTCCGGAATTTTTGGTTTGTTTTTGTCAGGTTATTGTTTTTAAAGACAACTTTAAAGATGCTGTATACGATAAACCCGATTACAAAAGCAATTAACGGGGAGAAAATCAAAGCTTGAAGAATTTTCATGAAACCTTCCCATTTAATTCCAGCGAATCCCGCTGCAGCAATGGCTGCACCAGCAATCGAACCAATCAATGCATGGGAGGAACTGCTTGGTATTCCGTAATACCAGGTTAGAAGGTTCCATATGATAGCGGCAAGTAGAGCAGCCATAATTACATATGAACCATTCGGAAGCGTGAACGGATCCACGATATCCTTCGTTATGGTCTTCGCCACTCCAGTAAATGTCATGGCTCCGACGAAATTCATGACGGCTGCCAAGATGATGGCATGCCTAGGCTTCAAGGCCTTTGTTGAAACAGCAGTCGCTATTGCATTGGCTGTATCATGAAAACCATTGATGAAGTCAAATGCTAAAGCAAAGAAAACGATTAATATTGTTATAATTAATAAAGTATCCATTTATTGGGGTACTCCTTAGGCGTTTTTCATTATGATTGTTTCAAGTGTATTGGCCACCGCTTGACAGTGATCGGCGATCTCTTCAAGGCTTTCGTAAATTTCTTTATATTGAATGATCCTGATTGGATCTTTTTCTACTGTAAACAAGTTTTTGATTGATTGACGTTGGATTCCGTCACAAACGGATTCAAGATCTTTAATTTTTATTGCATGTTCACGAATCATTGGCAATTTTTTAGTGGATAGTGTATCGACAGCATTTTCAATCTCATACGTACACTGTTTGATTGCTTCCACAAACTTAAGCATATACTCATCTGCATTGACAATTGAGTACATTTCGAATAATGCCGCACAGTGTTCCAAACCGTCTATGACATCATCCATTCTCATGGTTAATTCAAGGATATCCTCCCGTTCGATAGGAGTGATGAAAGCATTGTTCAGCTCTTTGATCACATTATGAACCATTGAATCGCCTTTATGCTCAAAGTCTTTCATCGTATCTGAAAATACTTTGAGATCGGAGATGTTCTTGAGTTTATAATCCGCGAAATAGTCAGCACCTTCTTTTAGGTTTTGAGCGATGTTAAAAAGCATTACAGCGAATTTGTCTTTTTTTGATTTAAAAGCCATGTTAAAGCCTCCCAATTAGTCATGCAAATTTACGCACTTTAGTCGTACGCTTAGTATTAACAAATTGATTGTAACGAATTCATGTAGTATCCGGGAAGGTTTTTCGACGAAAATTTACAAAATCTTAATAAAACTTTACATAAAAAAACAAGGAAAATTAAAAAAAGGGAAAAAGCCTGCATTTATAAGGGGGAATTGTAAAAAAAAAGCCTTTCCGATATGGAAAGGCGAAAGGTTCTATAAAAATAAAGCAATCAAATAGTAAATGATTCCAGCTAAAGAAGCAGAAATTGGCAATGTAATGAACCAAGTGACCAACATGTTTTTGGCGGTTCCCCATTTTACCCCTTTGATGCGGTGTGCAGAACCGACCCCAAGTATTGAAGAAGAAATGACATGAGTCGTGCTGACAGGCATATGCAGGAAGGTTGCACCGAAAATGATCGATGCACCAGTCATATCGGCAGCAACGCCATTAACCGGACGGATTTTCATGATTTTACCGCCAACTGTTTTGATGATCTTCCAACCTCCGATAGATGTACCAAGCGCCATGGCAATTGCGCAGGATAATTGTACCCAGAAAGGAACCTCAGAGGTAGAGGCATATCCGTTAGCGATCAAAGCCATCGTGATGATACCCATGGATTTTTGAGCATCATTCGTTCCATGTGTATAAGACTGGATGGCCGCTGTGAGAATTTGTATTCTCCTGAATCGCTTATTGGTTTTTCCTAAATTATTATTTTTGAATACTACCTTGAAAATACTGTATACAATGAATCCAAGCGTAAAGGCAAGGATGGGAGATAGAATCAATGCTTGTACAATTTTAGTGAATCCACTCCATTTAATCGCATCGAATCCACTAGCCACGATGGCAGCTCCCGCTATTGAACCAATGATCGCATGGGAGGAACTGCTTGGAATGCCAAAATACCAGGTGATTAAATTCCATATTATGGCCGAAATTAGAGCGGCAAGGATTACATAAGAACCATTGTTCAATGTGAAAGGATCAACGATATCCTTCGTAATGGTATGCGCAACACCGGTAAAGGTCAGTGCTCCTAGTAAATTCATGACCGCAGCCAGGATGATTGCATGACGTGGTTTAAGCGCCTTGGTTGATACTGCTGTAGCGATGGCGTTAGCCGTATCATGGAAACCATTGATAAAGTCAAAGACCAAAGCAAAAATAATAATTAGCACTGTTAAGATGAGTATGCTATTCATACATGGAGGACTCCCTTGATTTCAAGTGTAAAGTGTATATGGATTTTGGCCAATGAATGGGCGCAAAACAGTTTGCAACTCCTCAATATTTAGAATGGGAGTTTTACGTTTGATTATTCTTTAAAAGCTGACACCTTCTTTTTTACTTGGTTTTAAATCGAACTATTCAATTGTAACGAATTTCATACCTATAAGGATAGATGTTTCGTCATTTTTTTACAAAATATTTAACTTGGTGAATGATTAAAAAGATAAAATGTTTCCTCTTATATATATAAACGGGTGCGTTTCGTTTAAGGAACTCTATAAATCCCGAGGCTTATGGTTAGAAATAGAAGGTGGAGGGATGTATAATTGGTAAATAAAAGTAAGGGGGAATGATGGAATGATTTCAAACATTGGGGAAACGATCACCTTACATAATGGAGTTAAAATGCCACAGTTAGGTTTTGGTGTATTTAAAGTGAAAAACGGCAATGAAACGGTTGAGTCTGTCAAGAAAGCGATCGAAGTTGGATATCGTGCGATCGATACTGCGGCCATTTATAAAAATGAAGAAGGTGTTGGCCAGGCGATTCGTGAATGCGGCGTGCCTCGTGAAGAATTGTTCATTACATCTAAAGTGTGGAATACAGAGCAAGGATACGAAACGACGCTCCAGGCATTTGATGATAGTTTAAATCGCCTTGGCTTGGAATACTTGGATTTATACTTGATCCACTGGCCGGGAAAAGATAAATATCTGGAAACCTGGAGGGCTTTGGAAAAGCTTTATAAGGATGGCAAGGTGAAATCAATCGGTGTAAGTAATTTCCATGTTCATCATTTGGAAAATTTACTTGCAAACAGTGAAGTGAAGCCGGTCGTCAATCAAATTGAATTACACCCACTTTTGACACAAGTAGAAATTCGTGATTACTGTGAAAAACATGAAATAAAGGTAGAATCTTGGAGCCCGCTAGGAAGAGGGAACCTATTGGAAGAGCCGACAATTAATCATATAGCGAAGAAGCATGGGAAAAGTTCAGCGCAAGTGTTGATTAGATGGCATCTGCAACATGATCTAGTTGTAATACCTAAATCGATTACGCCGTCCCGTATCGAGGAAAATGCACAGGTATTTGACTTTTCATTAAGCCTGAATGAAATGAATCAAATAGATGCCTTGAACAAAAATGAACGGTTCGGCAGCAATCCCGATGAACTTTTGTTCTAAGAATGCTGCAAATAATAGAAGGGTGTCCCGATAATTGGGGCATCCTTTTTCTTTTTCCTTTATGAACATAATTGAGACAGTTACTGCTTATACTAACAATGTGACAAAGTTAAAGCCTATGGTATACCCGTTTAATATGTCTGATAATCCTGTTTTCGTTACCAAATATTTTTTAAAAAAATTAGGTTTTAGATTATTAAAACGGGGAAAATAATGAGTACAGCGGCAAACAAAAAGAAAAAAATCACTAACATGAGGATTGTCCAATCAGTTACTCAAGGGCTATAGCTAGCTAACTCTACCCAATAACTAAAGCATTCACATTCATTAGATATCGTGCTAATCGGCATCATACCATTTTGAATGTAAAAGTTAAAATAACTGAAAAATGGCATGACAATATGGAAGTGATTTGATTTCTTGGAGTCTGCTGCAGAAATGAAAAAATAACTAATTTGAAGGAGGAAATATATTATGGGATTTTTATGGTCATTAATTATCGGAGGTATCATTGGTTGGTTAGCAGGTATGATCGTTGGACGTGACGTACCATTTGGAATTATCGGTAACATTATCGCTGGTTTTGTTGGTGCATGGTTAGGTTCATTAATTCTTGGGAACTGGGGACCTTCAGTTGCAGATTTCGCGATAATTCCAGCATTGATTGGTGCAATCGTATTTGTCTTCATCTTAAGCCTTATCTTAAAAGGCATGAGAAAAGCTTCATAAATACAAAAAATAAAGCTGGCCCAAGTGGCCAGCTATTTTTTTATGCCAAAAGAACGGATTTCGTCCCGACATGCGTATATTTCGGTTGACCTAACATGCAGAGAATCCGTCCGCTGAATAAATATGAGTGACAATTCGGATAATATTAATGAAGAAATAAGAACACCGTCCGAAAAGGAATGGTGTTTCAGACTGTCACAAATTCGAAATTAATTGAGTTTGCAAATAAGTGTTGATTTCCTCTCCAGGCACTCGCTTTCCGCGGGCGGTCCGGGAAGCCTCCTCGGCGCCTTGCGCCTCCGGGGTCTTCCCTGGACACGTTTTCCCGCAGGAGTCTCGTACCTTACGCTCCAATCAACTTTGTTTTACCTTTTAGATAGGGCCCCATTTGTCTACAAACTCGATAATAATTGATTTTTCCTACAGTACTTTTGAATGTTTATAGAATTGAAACGTTGATTTCCTCTCCAGGCACTCGCTTTCCGCGGGCGGTCCGGGAAGCCTCCTCGGCGCCTTGCGCCTCCGGGGTCTTCCCTGGACACGTTTTCCCGCAGGAGTCTCGTACCTTACGCTCCAATCAATTTTGTTTTACCTTTTAGATAGGGCCCCATTTGTCTACAAACTCGATAATAATTGATTTTTCCTACAGTACTTTTGAGTGTTTATAGAATTGAAACGTTGAATTCCTCTCCAGGCACTCGCTTTCCGCGGGCGGTCCGGGAAGTCTCCTCGCCTGCGGGGTCTTCCCTGGACACGTTTTCCGGCAGGAGTCTCGTACCTTACGCTCCAATCAACTTTGTTTTACCTTTTAGATAGGGCCACATTAGTTTGCAAACTCGATAATAATTTTTCCTACAGTATTTTTTGAGTGTTTATAGAATTGAAACGTTGATTTCCCCTTCAGGCACTCGCTTCCCGCGGGCGGTCCGGGAAGCCTCCTCGGCGCCTTGCGCCTGTGGGGTCTCCCTTGGACTCGCTATTCCCGCAGGAGTTTCGCACACCCGCTCCAATCAACTATGTTTAAAAATTTAGATAGAACTCCTTTTGTCTACAAAAAAAACACCGTCCGGTATGGAACGGTGTTTTTTTTGTTTAAATGGTGAAATCGAATATTTCAGGTTTATCAATGAAAGGAGCTTCAACGATCATTTTTTCTTCTGAAATGGGGTGGATGAATTCAATTTTTCTTGCATGAAGGGCTTGACGTGGAAATGTCCTTTTTCCGCCATATAAGGAATCTCCGGCCAAGGGGTGGTTCAAATGACTGAAATGCACCCTGATCTGATGGGTTCGGCCGCTTTCCAGGGTGCAGCTGACGAGTGTCAAGTTTTTCTTGGGATAGCGGTTGAGCACCCGATAGTGGGTGACTGCCGTCTGGCCTGTAGGGGAAACCCTTCTTCTCGTGGCATGGTGGCGGTCGCGGCCAATTTTTTCTTTGATTTCGCCTTCATCCTTTTTAATGTTTCCTTGTACTAAAGCTAGGTAAGTCCGCTTGATTTCCCTTTCTTCCAACATTCTATCCAGCATGGACCCAACAAGGCGGTTTTTGGCAAAAAGGACGGCACCGGTGGTATCTTTATCAAGCCTATGAATATGCTTGATCATACAGGTCTGGCCGTTTTTTTGAAGATGGTGTGCGACTCCATTGAGGAGGGAGTGTGCTTCACCCGGCTGAGAAGGGTGGGTATCCATTCCAGCCGGTTTATTGGCTATCAACAACACATCATCTTCATATAAGATGGAAATTCCTAAGTCTGCCGCTTGTACTGTTTCATTTTCAGCGTGATCCAATAAGGGGATTCTGATCGTATCTCCTTCATTAAGGAATGTTGACCATGTTACGGAATTCCCGTTCACTGTCACTTCTTTACTCATTCTCCATTCATGCACTAATTTCTTTGGGGCCTTCCAACGCTCCCTAAAAAGCTTTTCCAATGTTAATCCATTCCAAGTTTGGAGAACATCTATTATTAAATGTTGGTTAGTTATTCTAAAATTTTCCAATAAAAACTCCTACTTTCGACTGCTTTGGTTTTTGATTAAATGAAAAAAATATATAATAATCAAGAATTAGTCATGAAAAAGTAACTTTGGACCTATTGCTGAAATTTTCGTGGTGGAAATTACCACATATTTTTTACAATATTTATGTTATTCTAGTGGGAAAGAAATCGCTTGTCCTAGAATATACATATAATAGATAGGTCTAACGGATCTGAAAAAAGGTGGTTTTTTTAGTGAAGACGGTCTTTTCTTCAACGGAAGAACAAGAGCAAGAAATAGCGAGTCTCGTTTCTCGTTTCTACGAATCTGTATTTCCAAAATACTTTACGGAAAGTGAAATCCTTCATTTTCGCGAGATTGGCGTTTTAGAGCCCAATCAAAGTTCTGTTACTTACTTGGCAACATTAAGAGACGCATTTCAAGTAATGACATGTCTTCAAGTCCTTATGTCGATATTAGACAAACAAAAGAGAGAAGAGTTTATAGTGATGGAACCTGAATCTGAAGAATTGTTCCAACATAACATCACTCTATTGAATGAATGCGGAATATTCTTCCCCTTTTATTATGACCATTTTTCAAGTATAAACCAAGAATCGAATAATGAGATTCAGATGATGGACATCCAGGTGGCTAATCAATATTTAGTATAAGGCAAAAAAAATGAGCCGGCTATAACGGGAGAAGCATTTCCGTTAGGGCCGGCTCATTTTTTCCATCCTTAATTAATATCGTGGTCCTTGAACCATTTCTCGAACGTTTCCTCATCATTATAGCCAACGATCCGTTCTTGTTCTTTGCCATTATTATAGTGAACGATGGTCGGGGTCTTTTTGATGCCATAATCGCTCCATCCTTGTTCAAACTCCAAAAGATTATATTGAACTAGATCGATTCCCAACTTTTCTGCCAATGGAGCCACGATTGGCGTGGTTTTTAGACAATGCGGGCACTCAGGACTATAGAAGTAAACGGTCACATCTTCATTATCCTGGAGGTCCTGCTCCAATTCTTCCGGCAGGATCAAGTTTTGATAATTGGGGTCATCCAGCTGATCGACAGTAGCGGGTTTAAGCTTATCCTTGCCGTATGGATTTCCTTTTGATTTTTCTTCTTTTTTCAAGTTTGTAAAAACGCCCAGCAGGACAAATATCGCGACGATTATCACTAAAAATATAGCCATTTTCTTCATTAAGCTGCAACCTCCTTGGATCTTGTCCATATGATGTAACTGCATATGAAAATAATGATGAATGCAGTCAAGGCTAGGAACGGGATGGTGATGAAACCAAATACGTTTATATATTGACCTGTACATGGAACCCTTCCGCATGCAAGGGTGTGGTCAGAAAAGAATGAAACCTTTTGTATCAAGTAATGGTACGTGGAAATGAATGCACCGATAGCGGATAATATCATCGTATAAAAGCTGATCCAATAATCTTTTCGAATGATTGCAATTCCTAAAATGATCGTAAAAGGATACATGATGATCCGCTGATACCAACAGAGCACACAAGGTTCATATTGCTTGATTTCAGAAAAATATAAGCTTCCAAACATAGCAATGATGGAAGCAGCCCAGGCTGCAAATAATAAGTTTTCCACACTGCGTTTTGTATTGTTCATGGTTCCTCTTCCCCATCTCTTTATACTCTCATGAAAAGTATAGTATGTAAGGACCGCGTATGTAAAATATATATTCTTTTAACGGACAATCAGAATGTTTTATTTGAAATCCATGGGTAGGTTCAGTTGTTTTAATTTTTGAATAAGGGGTATAATTCTTATGGAAGAGATTAAAGGAGTCTGAGGAAAATGCCTAATTTGGACCTGCATAAATATGAAAAAATAATGGAAATACGTAATATGAGGCTAGGAGACATAGATGAAATAATTGCTTTGCAGTCGAGTTGCTTTCCTGGAATGGTTCCCTGGAAGCGAGATCAGCTTGAGAGCCATCTGGCAATTTTTCCAGAGGGGCAGTTTGTGGCTGAATATGATGGAAAAGTGATTGGCTCATGTTCCAGCCTCATTATTAATTTTGACGAATATGATGACCGCCATACATGGGATGATGTAACCGATAATGGATACATCACGAATCATAATCCGGACGGTTATAATTTATATGGAATCGAGGTCATGGTCCATCCTGAATTCCGCAGGATGAAAATTGGCCAAAGACTATATGATTCAAGGAAAGAACTTGTTGCCCATTTGAACTTAAAAAGCATCATTATCGGGGGCAGGATCCCCAATTACCATAAACATGCGGATGAATTGTTACCAAGGGAATATGTGAAAGAAGTGCAATTGCATAAAATATATGATCCGGTTCTTTCATTCCAGCTTTTAAATGGGTTCACGCTTATGAGGATCAATCCGAATTACTTGCCGGATGATCTGCAATCGAATAAGTATGCTACGCTCATGGAGTGGAATAACGTCGATTATCAGCCAAAAACAAAACGTTATTATAAAACATCGGAACCGGTACGTATCTGCGTCGTGCAATACATGCTGCGTAAAATCGATTCATTCGAAGATTTCGCTAACCAAGTCGAATATTTCACCGATGTTGCTTCGGATGCCAATGCGGATTTCGCCGTGTTCCCGGAATTGTTCACAACCCAGCTGATGTCTTTCTTGAATGAAAGATCACCAAGCTTGGCTGTCCGGAAACTGTCGGATTTCACGGAGCAATACATTGAATTGTTTACCACTTTAGCTGTAAGGTATAACGTCAATATCATCGGCGGTTCCCATTTCGTTAAAGAAGATGATGACAATATCTATAATATCGCTTATTTATTCCGTCGCGATGGGACGATTGAAAAGCAATATAAAATTCATATCACACCGAATGAAAGAAAATGGTGGGGTATTAACGCAGGTGACCGCGTTCGTGTCTTTGATACGGATTGTGGAAAAATCGCGATACAAATTTGTTATGATATTGAGTTTCCGGAACTCGCCCGGATTGCTACCGACATGGGAGCCAAAATCATATTCACTCCATTTTGTACAGAAGACAGGCAAGGCTATCTGCGGGTTCGTTATTGTGCCCAGGCCCGTGCCGTGGAAAACCAAATTTACACCGTCATTTCCGGAACGGTCGGAAATCTTCCGCAAACGGAAAATATGGATATCCAATATGCCCAATCGGGAATCTTCTCTCCATCGGATTTCGAATTTGCGCGTGATGGCATAGTCGGGGAAACAAGCCCGAACCTTGAGATGGTACTGATTGGCGATGTCGATTTGGAAATCTTAAGGCGGGAGCGTCAATCTGGTACTGTAAAGCAATTGAAAGATCGCCGCCATGATATTTACCATCTGCATTACAAAGATGGCCAAAAATAAAGAGGTAAACGAGCTCGTGATGTGAAGAATGCTGGATTCGGTTCTTTTCATTACGAGCCTTTACTTCATTTATTGGAATAAATATGATAATTTTGTATATGTAAGGCAGATACATAATAAGCAAATATGAGGCGTTTGGGAGGAGATGTTGGAGATGGACTGGAAATCTTTATACACCACTTGGGCAGGGTACCAGGATTTAAATGGGGAATTACGTGTCCTCCTTGAGGAAATGCAGCGGGATGAAGCACAACTCGAAGATGCCTTTTATAAAAATTTAGAATTTGGAACAGGCGGAATGCGCGGGGAAATCGGGGTAGGAACGAACCGGATGAATCTTTATACTGTAAGGAAGGCAACGGTGGGGTTGGCTCAATATATCTCTTCGTTTGGGGAAGAAGCGAAAGGAAGAGGGGCTGTGATCGCTTATGATTCAAGACATAAGTCCCCGGAATTTGCACTCGAAGCAGCTAAGACCTTGGCAACATTTGGGGTGAAGGCTTATTTATTCGATGAATTGCGTCCAACTCCAGAATTGTCATTTGCGGTTCGCGAGCTGAATGCTTTTGCTGGAATCGTCATCACGGCAAGCCACAATCCGCCTGAATATAATGGTTACAAGGTTTATGGGTCAGATGGGGCACAATTGCCACCGGAAGCGGCTGATCAAGTGATCAGCTACGTGAATGCCATTGAAAACGAGCTTGAAATTCAGGTTGAAGAAGCTGAAATCCTTAAAGGGCAGGGCCTCATCGTAATGGTTGGGGAGGAAGTGGATGCAGCGTATAATCGTGCGTTGCTTACAGTTCCCGAGAACCCGCAGCTTGCCGAGGAAATAGATGTGTCAATCGTCTTTACACCGCTTCATGGAACGGCAAATAAATCCGTCAGGCGGGCACTGCAAAGCTTAGGGTATCAAAATTTGCATATCGTTAAGGAGCAGGAATTGCCAGATCCGGATTTTTCGACAGTTCAGTCTCCAAATCCGGAGGAACCAGCTGCATTTGAAATGGCCATCGAGCTTGGTAACAAGGTGGAGGCGGACCTATTGATAGCAACGGACCCAGATGCCGACCGGCTTGGAATTGCCGTGAGAGACGAGAGGGGCCAATATGTTGTCCTGACTGGAAATCAAACAGGTGCTCTTTTCCTGGATTATTTACTGTCCCAGAAGAAAGAAAAAGGGAAGATTCCCCAAAATGGAATCGTCTTAAAAACGATCGTCACTTCAGAAATCGGCCGGACGATTGCTGAGTCATATGGCTTGAAGACGGTTGATGTACTTACCGGGTTTAAGTTCATCGCCGAGAAAATAAATCAGTATCATGTAAGCGGGGAAAGCAGCTTTTTGTTCGGATATGAAGAAAGCTACGGTTATCTGATTAAAGACTTTGCACGTGATAAGGATGCCATTCAAGCTGCAGTGCTTGCTGTCGAGGTCTGTGCCCATTATAAAAAGCAGGGATTGACCCTATATGAAGGGTTGCTGAATGTGTTTGAAAAGTACGGCTTTTACTTGGAAGGTTTGCGTTCATTGACTTTAAAGGGCATTGAGGGAGCGAAACAGATTTCTGGAATATTAAGTCAATTCCGTCAAAATCCTCCTTCCCGAATTGCTGGCATTCCGGTAGTCGCTGAAGAAGATTACCAAAGCAGCAAGAAGCGTACATTACTTTCAAATGATGAAGAATTGATCGAGCTTCCGAAATCAAATGTATTGAAGTATTTCCTTGAGGATGGTACATGGGTTTGCCTGCGTCCTTCAGGCACTGAACCGAAAATTAAATTCTATTTCGGTGTCCAAGGTAAATCAATGCAGGAAGCTGAGTCCAAGTTATCGGGAGTCATGGAAGATTTCATGTGCAAGATTGAAGCATTGGTTTAAATGTATGAAAGCTAGACGAAAGACTGTAGGCAAACTCGATGAAAAATCAGTTTGCCTGCAGTTTTTTATTTAGAAAAGTTCAGTTGATTTCAGAAATCCGCTCCCTTTCCGCCCGACTGTCTGCCAAGCCGCATCAAAGTAAGCGCCTCTGGGGTCTCGGCTAGCCAGTAGTGTCGCAAATTTTCTTTAATCCAATGAGGATAACAGTAAAAAACCATAAAGACCGGAGCACTTTATTCGACTCGCTGCACTGTCTTGGGCCGTTGACGCAGTTTATTGACCCAAGCCTCACTGTATTCGGTCGTTCACGCACTGTATTCAACCTATCCAGGACAGTATTCGACCTACCTCGCACATTATTCGACCGTTGAGGCATTATATTCGACCGTTCACGAATTTTTTTCGACCCTCATCTCGCGATTGGGACTCCGAATCCCATTTTGTTGTTAAAGTTAAACGAAAGACTTCTTCGGTCTTTCGTTTTTTTATGCTTTTTAGTTGCATGAAAAATCAAAATTCTAGGAAATTCCGTTTCGGTTTTGGTATACTGTATTGGCGACTGATCTCGGAAAACATCGGGAATAATGGAGGTTTAATTCATGAAATTAGTAATCATTAATGGTTCACCACGTAAACAAGGGCGTACGGGGATTGCCTCACGCTACATATCCAAGAAATACGGAGCGGAACTTATTGATTTAAGCAATAGCGAAATCCCTTTATATTCAGGTGAAGGTGAGCAATATCAACTGGAAGTGATCCAAGGTCTTCGGAAAAGCATCGAGGAAGCTGATGGCGTAATTCTGACAACTCCGGAATATCATGGTTCCATGAGCGGGGCCTTGAAAAATGCCTTGGATTTTCTAAGCAGCGAACAATTCACGCATAAACCAGTAGCTTTATTGGCTGTCTCCGGCGGAGGAAAAGGCGGGATCAATGCCTTGAATTCCATGAGAACAGTGGGGCGAAGCCTTTATGCAAATGTGATCGCCAAACAATTGGTTCTGGATCCGCATTGCTTCGATTACGAAAATGATGGTTTATTTGAAGAATCTGCGGTACTTGTAGAAGGTATGATTGAAGAACTTAAAATGTATGCAAACGCATATGCTGCAATGAAAAAATGATGAAATGAGGGTCAGGTATTTACATACCTGACCCTTCCTTGTTTTTATAGGGTTTCACCAGCCAAAGTTATATCCCCGAACATTAATCCTCTTGTATAATTTTTCCCGTTTTGCAAAAACTATAGTTGATTTTAGCTTGGAAGTTCACTTAAATAATCACTTGTTTTTTCTGCCGCATGATCCAGATATCGAAGCAGTGCATACAGCTGGGATTGAACGATTTGATAATCATGCTCAAACCTGTAAGCGTGCAAAAAATGTTCTATTTTTTTTGAAAGAAAGTGATCTTTCGTTCGAACCATCAATACTAACAAGCTGTCCCAATCAGAACGGTGTGTGTGAAACAATGCCTGATCATAATCAGCGATCCTCATGTTCTTCTCCCCCTTATTAAGGAGCTATTTGTATTTTGTTCAGATACGACAGAACATTTCCTTACAATAAGTGGCGATGTATTTGGACCGCGGTTGTTGCTTTTTACCTGAATAAAAATAAAAGGTGAGTACATGAGAAAAATAATGGTAATTGGAATACTAGTGCTTCTTTTTTTCCCTGAACCATCGCTGGCGGCAGAAGTGTATTCCCCTGAACAGATGGAAATGGATCTTCAAGGAATCCAAAAGCAGTATGAATTGGATGTTCAAATAATCGGGCAAACTGAAAAGGGAAAAAATATAAAGGCAGTCAAGTTAGGAAAAGGAAAAAGATCGATTTTGCTGGTGGGATCACATCATGGACGGGAATGGCTCAGCTCCAAACTTTTAATGCGCATGCTTGAAGAATATGCAGCCGCCTATCGAGCGGGCAAACCTGTTGGAGAATACCGGACGGAAACATTGGATGAGGTGAGCATCTGGTTCATCCCGATGCTGAATCCAGATGGCGTCAGCATCCAGCAAGGAGATTTATCCAACTTAAATATTCTTGAAAAGGCTGCGGTATGGAAAATGAACCGATATAGCAGGAATTGGTCCCGGTGGAAAGCCAACGCTAAAGGCATTGATTTAAATAGGCAGTATCCGGCTGGATGGAAAGAAGTCATGAGTCATGAAACAAAACCGACGTATCAATTTTATAAGGGCCGACAACCACTTGAAGCAGCTGAAGTAATAGCGCTTACGGATTTCACGAAAAAGATCGATCCCCTTATTGCCGTTTCCTATCATACCTCAGGAAGGGAAATCTTTTGGCATTATAATAATAAACGGAAAAATATGGCGAGGGATTATGGCATTGCCAAAAAGACTGCCGAATTGACTGGATATGAACTGACCTTTCCGGAAAAAGAAGCGGTAGGAAGCGGATATACGGATTGGTTCATAACTGAATTCCGCCGCCCGGGAATGACGATTGAACTTAGTTATTTAGTGGATGAAACCAATCCGCCATTGACTGTGTTTCCTGAGGAGTGGGAGAGGAATCGATTAGTTGGAATCATGCTTGTAAAAGAAGCGAAGCAGCTGCATAACAACTGAACAATTTTACATAATAATACTAACCGGAAAGTATGAGGAGGAAAAGATTTTGAAAAAAGTCATCGTGATGCTAATGGGGATTTTTTTGATTATGCAAGCAGGGGCCATTTCAGCACAAGCCCAAAAACCCGATTACGAAAAATACGGAAAGATTGCGATTACAATAGTGCAGGCAGATTATCCTGAAGTTGAGATTACCGATTACGAATATAAGGGCAGAAAAACGGTAGCGAAAAATCTAGTCGAAGACGATTTCAGATTTTTGGTCGAGAATAAAGGTCAGGAGTTCAATGTCATCGTGACTGTACAACATGATTTGAAAAATGAAAAATTACTTAGTTTGAAGGTCACAGAACAAAAAGGAAAGTGAGATCGCGGAACAAACGGAAAACTTAAGGGATGCATTACAGAACATCTTCATCTCGAGAAGATGTTTTTTTCTGATTTCGTTTAAAGGCTGTCCAGAAATGGTTGATATCGGATTAGGTGCCAATGGGAAGTGATGCCAGCCGTTCAGCTTCCATGAAGTTTTCATTGCATTTATGAGCAGCTAACAAGTATAGTTAGTATCAGATTGAAACAATAAGCTTGAATGTAGGGGTATTAGAAAATGAGAAAGTTTAAGAAAGTTTATGTGGAAATTACGAATATATGTAATTTGAAGTGTAATTTTTGTCCAAGCTCCAGCTTGCAAAGGACCCTGAAATTCATGGATCCTGAAGGGTTTACGGAGGTTATCAAGAAAATCAAACCACACACCGATCATATTTATTTTCATCTGATGGGTGAACCGTTTTTAAATAAAAATTTGGGTACATTCCTGGATATCAGTGCTGAAAATGACCTGAAGGTTAATATTACAACGAACGGTACTTTGATTCAAAAGGTCAAAGACAAGCTGCTCTCCAAAAAAGCCCTTCGGCAGGTGAATATTTCACTTCATAGCTTTGAGGCAAACGATACGAGCAATAGTCTTGACTCTTATGTCAGTAATATTGCCGATTTCATAAATGAAGCAAATGAAAAAAGCGAAGTGATTTGTGCCATTCGTTTATGGAATATGGATACGGATGAATTAAAAGCGAGTAATGGCCTGAACGACGATATTCTGAGCATGCTGGAGGAGAAGCTTTCATTGGACATTCGCTTAAGTGAAGCTCTTCAGCAAAAGAATAATATAAAGTTGAGGGACCGGGTTTATATAAACATGGCGGAAAAATTCGAGTGGCCGGAATTGGACCGTGACATTATCGATGAAAATATTTTCTGCTATGCTCTTAGAGATCAATTAGGCATCTTGGTGGATGGTACAGTCGTACCTTGTTGCTTGGATAGTGAAGGCAAAATACCGCTGGGAAATATATTCGAAACATCACTTGAAGACATTTTAAATGGTGAACGGGCTAAAAATATGTATGATGGTTTTTCAAGAAGGTGTGCAGTTGAAGAATTATGCAAACGATGTGGCTATGCAAAGCGTCATAAAAAATAAAGGAAGGAAAACCACGAAGTCCATCTCCGTGGTTTCAGGCTGTAGGCAAACTCGATGAAAACTCAGTTTGCCTGCAGTTTTTTATTTTAAAAGTTCAGTTGATTTCAGAAATCCGCTCCCTTTCCGCCGACTGTCTTGGGCCGTTGACGCAGTTTATCGACCTAAACCACACCGTATTCGACCGTTGAGGCACAGTATTCGACCTACCCCGCACTGTATTCGGCCGTTCACGACTTTTTTTCGACCTTCACCTCACTATTCGGATTTTTTGCCGCCAAACTGATACCACGGAGTCCATCTCCGTGGTTTTTTCTGTGCTTGAAGCATTTCCTTCTTTTTTATTAAAAATTCAGAATATTATTGTTTTATTAAACGTCCCGTGATAAAATACTCTCTATTATTGTTGAAGTTAAAACTTCATATTGTCATATAAAAAGTTTTTGATTCATATCTTGTTTCAGAGGGGATGTTTTATGGACTTACAGCAAAAAGTTAAAGAAGTATTCCCGGGTTTATCTACTGGTCAAAAAAAGGTAGCAAAATACTTGTTAGTGCATTCACATACATTTGCAGTCACTTCAGCTCAAAAGCTCGGAAAGGATATTGGGGTGAGTGAAACGACCATCATCCGCTTTTGCTATTCATTAGGGTTAAGTGGATATGCTGAGCTTCAAAAGCTTATTCGCAATCAGTTGATATACGAGAGCAGCAGTTTGAATGAATATCATTCTTCAAAACTTGAAGCCGCGAGTCAGCCAAACTTCATGGCTCAAGTTATGGGGCAGGATATCATCAGCATCGAAAAGACAATGAAAAATTTATCAAATGAAGATTTCGCCACAACAGTTGATAAATTGGCGGCAGCTGACAATGTTTTGATATCCGGACACCGTTTATCATTTTCGGCAGCGCATTGGTTAACCTTTACACTTAGGCTTGTCAGGGAAGAGATTCATTTATATCGGCCTGATACTGATGATATATTTTTACTGTTGAATAAAATGACTGAAAATTCCGTTTTTGTAGCCATTTCATTTCACCGCTATGTTAAAGAGACTGTGAAAATAACGGAAATGGCCAAAAAAGCGGGTGCATTTGTAATTGGGGTTACGGATTCCGAACTGGCTCCGATTGCTGAATACACTGACATTTTATTGCCCATTTCAACACCAAGGACTTCCACGATCGATACAGCACCGGTTTTATTCTCATTATTGAATAGTTTAGTAGCTGGAGTATCGATTAAGGACGAACAGGGTTTCAAAGAAAGAAAAGCGATATATGATGCGTTCAATCAAGACGATTATTTCTTTTGAGGTAAAACTTCCACCAGTTTGGGGAACAAGCCGATTAAACCGGGATACAAGGGGGAGACAGAAATGGATATCACAAAATCTATCGAAAAATTAAGGCCGCGTATACTCGATATTTTTGACCATTTACACGCAAATCCTGAAACGAGTTGGAATGAAGTGAATACGACAGCTTTCATTTCAAATATTTTAACGGAGAATCAGTGTACGGTGAAAACATTCGAGGACTGTACAGGAGTGATTGGGGAAATCGGGGGTGGGGATTTCACGGTCGGGTTACGATCGGATATCGATGCACTTTGGCAGGAGGTGCATGGGACGTTTCAAGCCAATCATTCCTGTGGACACGATGGTCATATGACCTTGGCACTTGGAGTATTCCTGGTATTGAGGGAAATGGACTTTCGTCCTAGGGGGAAGCTGAAGTTCATTTTTCAACCTGCTGAAGAAAAAGGTACGGGTGCCTTGAAGATGATTGAAGAAAAAGTATTGGATGATGTCGATTTCCTTTATGGAGTGCACTTAAGACCGGTTGAGGAAGTGAAGGATGGGCAAGCGGCGCCAGCCATTGTGCATGGAGCGGCTCAGTTCATTAAAGGTGAAATAGCGGGAACTGATGCGCATGGAGCCAGACCGCATCAAGGGCAAAATGCCATCGAGATAGGAGCGGCTTTCATCACTTTGCTAAATGGTATCCATCTCAATCCATCCATCCCTTATTCCGTAAAAATGACGCAGTTTTTTGCTGGCGGCGAAAGTTCCAATATCATCCCGGGGAGAGCCACTTTTTCATTGGATTTACGGGCACAGGATAATGCAGTGATGGAAGAGCTCACCAAAAAGGTGGAAAAGGTTGCAGAATCTTTGGCCATTGTCCATGGAGTCGAAGTGAAACTCGAACCGGGAACCTGTGTTGCTGCTGCAACCGTGAACGATCAAGCCCAGGAAATGATGTCTGTAGCGATAGCCGATACACTCGGGGAAGAAAATCTGGTAGCGCCTGTCATTACAACCGGAGGAGAGGATTTTCATTTTTATACGTTGAAAAGACCTGAACTCAAGGCGACGATGCTTGGATTGGGCTGTGATTTGGCACCAGGGCTCCATCATCCGAACATGACGTTCAACAAAGATGCATTGTTATCGGGAATTGAAATCCTGGCCAAAGCCATCATACTGACTTTCGAGAAATATGGAGATGGGGGCCACTTACATGACTGAAGAATTAATCATTAAATCCCTATCCACACTAGAGGATTTACAAGAAGTGCAGCGACTGGAAGCCATCGTATGGGGCATGGATTGCGTTCCCATCCATCAGACGATTACTGCAGTCAAAAACG
Organism: Peribacillus phoenicis; assembly: GCF_047238085.1. Taxonomy (NCBI): domain Bacteria; kingdom Bacillati; phylum Bacillota; class Bacilli; order Caryophanales; family Bacillaceae; genus Peribacillus; species Peribacillus phoenicis. The sequence goes on from NZ_JBDFMF010000001.1 coordinate 703,562, forward strand.
GCGGGCTTGTTTTAGGCGGCTATATCAATGGCCAGTTAGTCGGGTTTCAATACAGTTTCCCGGGATTCAAGGACGGAAGGGTATATCTTTGTTCACATATGCTAGCCATCCATCCGGACCATCAAAAGAAGGGCTACGGCAGATTACTTAAACTTGCACAAAAAGAAGAAGCACTTAAAAAAGGCTACGACTTGATCACATGGACGTATGATCCATTGGAAAGTGTGAATGCAAACTTGAATATCGGTAAGCTAAAAGCTGTTTGCTCTACATATATGGAAGATTGTTATGGAAATATGAAGGATACCCTCAATGAAGGACTGTCAACCGATCGTTTCATGGTGGAATGGAATATACGGCAGGAAGCAAAGGAAGAGACTCCGCTTCCTGATAAAGCGATACACATCGTAACGACAGCAATGAATGACCAAGGCTTTCCTTACATCAAGGATTATCATTTCGAAACCAATGCCGAGGTGATCGCCATACCCATTCCGATAGATATTCAACACATCAAAAAAGCTGATCTTCGCCTTGCGATTGATTGGCGGTTAAAAACCGGTGAATTATTCAAAGCTCTTTTTGCCAAAGGATATGTTGCAGCGGGGATCGAACGGGAAAAAGGTGAAAACATTCAAAACTATTTATTAAAAATACCAGAATAAGAGGGGAATCGCGATGAAAATAACAGAAGTGCGTTTACGTCATTTAAATATGGATTTGGTAGCTCCCTTTACAACAAGCTTTGGAACGTTTGTGGATAAGGAGTTCATTCTTGTGGAAGTGAAAAATGGAGAAGGGCTCTCGGGCTGGGCTGAATCTGTGGCGTTTTCAGCACCTTGGTATAACGAAGAAACCATAAAAACCAATTGGACCATGCTGGAGGATTTCCTGATTCCGCTTGTATTGGATAAAGAAATAGAGCATCCTCGTGATGTATCGGATATGTTCTCGCATATTCGTAAAAATAATATGGCAAAATCGGCAATCGAGGGAGCCATCTGGGACTTATATGCGAAAGAAAAGAATATTCCATTAAGTATGGCTTTAGGCGGAAAACTGGAAAAAATCGATGTTGGAATCAGTATCGGCATCCAAAAAACGGTACCTGAATTACTGGCGAAAATAGAAGCTGGATTGAAGGATGGGTATAAAAGAATCAAAATGAAAATACAACCAGGTTGGGATGTAGATGTAATCAGGGAAGTACGTAATCGATATCCTGATGTCCCGATCATGGCAGATGCAAACTCCGCCTACCGGCTGAAAGACATCGAATTACTGAAACAACTTGATCAATTTGATTTAATGATGATCGAGCAGCCCTTGTCATCGGATGATATTGTCGATCATGCTACATTACAAGCGGAAATCAAAACACCGATTTGCTTGGATGAAAGTATACATTCCGTCGAAGATGCAAGAAAAGCCCTTGAATTGGGGAGCTGTAAAATCATTAATATTAAGATCGGCAGGGTTGGAGGTTTAACGGAAGCAATGAAAATACATGAATTATGTAAAGAAAGGAATGTACCGGTTTGGTGCGGAGGCATGTTGGAATCTGGTGTCGGGCGTGCCCATAATATCGCATTGACAACACTTGATAACTTCACGATGCCTGGTGATACGGCAGCATCCGCGAATTATTGGCATAAAGACATCATCCAACCAGAGGTTACAGTGGAAGATGGGGTCATAACCGTTCCAAAGGCGGCAGGCATTGGCTATGAAGTTGATTATGCTGCGATCGATGAATTCACTTCCTATAGTAAAAGATATACAAATAAATAAGAATTGGAATAAAAGAAACTCCCAGCTTCATGGACATCAGCCCGTTAACTTGAAGCTGGGAGGCTATTAAAGAACAGGATCATGATGAAAGGGAAGATATTTCTTTTAACTTAAATTATCAGAATAATCATATAATTAGGGGGTATTTGATATGAAAAACAGTATAAATCTTGCAGGAGCATATATTGGAATCATCATTGGAGCAGGTTTCGCTTCAGGACAAGAAGTATTACAGTTCTTCACGAGTTTTGGAATCAACAGTGTATTGGGAATTGTGGTGGCGACAGCTTTATTCGCGTTTTTAGGCATGCAAGTTACCCAGTTGGGGAGCACTCTCCAAACACGCTCCCATAAAAGCATCATCGATCATATTTGTGGCCGCTATATAGGCAGGGTGGTCGATATTATCATCACATTTTTCTTGTTTGGCGTTACAGTCATCATGATTGCCGGTTCCGGAACGATTTTTGAGGAACAATTCGGGATTCCAAGTATAGTCGGTGCAATCGTCATGACGGTGCTCACGATTGGTACGCTTTTACTTAATGTTAATAAAATAATGTCCATCATTAGTGCCATCACACCGTTTTTATTCGTTATCATGATCATTATTTCAGGTTATTCATTTTTCACATCCGAACTAAGTTTCAATCAAATCATTTCATCTTCAAGTAAAGGAACGGCTGCAACCGGGAATTGGATGATGGGTTCATTACTTTATGTTTCATATAATATGACTGCCGGAATTGCCATGCTAGCCGTAATGGGAGGGACCTTCAAAAATAAGAAAGAGGCTGGTATGGGAGGAATTCTAGGAGGTATCGGTTTGGGGATCCTGCTATTCTTGATCAATTTGGGGATGATGTCCGACTTGAAGGGCATAGAAGGTTCAGGAATGCCTACCCTTCATTTAGCGAATCAAATTTCTCCATGGTTGGGATATACCCTATCAATCATCCTTTTAGGAATGATTTATAATACCGCTGTCGGGATGCTGTATGCGTTCACCGCCAGGCTGGTGCCTGCCGAAACGAAACGCTTTAAAATATCCGTGATTATGGTCGGGATACTCGCTTTTCTTGCAAGTTTCGTTGGCTTTATTAAATTGGTTGGGACGGTATATCCAGTCACAGGATACTTAGGTTTTGTCATCATTGCAGCGCTCATCATTTCCTGGCTCCGTTCCAAAACGAAAAAAGAGGCTGTGAATACGGAATTCGCGAAATTTTAATTTCAAAGGGATTGAGTGCAGAACTGCACGAAACCTATGGCCTGACATCTTCTTCGTGGAGGTGTTTTTTTTCTGTTATCGAGGACCTTTCTCATGATCACGGCATTTTTCCTCCTTTTTTTCATACATTAGTTTAAAGGCGAAAGACAAGGGGGATATCGGATGAATGAAGCGGAGCAAAAGGCTCTGGAATATGCCATTAGTGAAATTACTGAAATAGCAACAGGGTTCGGATTGGATTTTTACCCGATGCGTTATGAAATTTGCCCTTCAGAAATCATTTATACATTTGGTGCCTATGGGATGCCTACCCGTTTTTCTCATTGGAGCTTTGGGAAGCAATTTCATAAAATGAAGCTGCAGTACGACTTTGGATTAAGTAAGATCTATGAACTGGTCATTAACTCTGATCCTTGTTATGCTTTTCTGCTGGACTCCAATTCACTTGTACAAAATAAATTGATTGTTGCCCACGTTTTGGCGCATTGTGATTTCTTTAAGAATAATATACGTTTCAATAATACTAAGAGGGATATGGTAGAAAGTATGTCGGCAACGGCAGAAAGAATCCGTGAATACGAAATCCTGCATGGCAAAAAGGAAGTGGAAACCTTCCTTGATGCACTTTTAGCCATTGAAGAACATATCGATCCGTCGCTGATGAGGCCAAAGCTTGCCTGGACGATGGAGGATGAGGAAGAAGAAGAGGAAATAAAACCGACAGCCACACAATACGATGATTTATGGAACCTTGATAAAAAGGATAAACCAAAGAAATCCAACATTAAAAAAAGAAAAAAATTCCCGCCAAGGCCTGAAAAGGATATTATGCTTTTCATAGAACAGTACAGCAGGGATTTAACCGATTGGCAACGGGATATCATGACGATGATCAGGGAAGAGATGCTGTATTTCTGGCCGCAGCTGGAAACGAAAATCATGAACGAAGGCTGGGCATCCTACTGGCATCAGCGCATAATCCGTGAATTGGATCTATCCTCAGGGGAAGCCATTGAATTCGCGAAACTGAACGCAGGCGTCGTTCAGCCATCACGGACCAGCATCAATCCTTATTATCTCGGCTTGAAAGTGCTTGAAGATATTGAAGAACGCTATGATAATCCAACCGAAGAAATGCTCAGGCTGGGCGTCAAGCCTGGATCTGGCCGGGAAAAGATGTTCGAAGTCAGGGAAATCGAATCGGATATTTCCTTTCTCCGCAATTATTTGACGAAAGATCTGGTCATGCGGGAGGATATGTACCTATTCCAAAAGCAGGGCAAGGATTATAAAATCGTCGATAAGTCATGGGAACATGTTCGTGATCAACTCGTCAGTATGAGGGTTAACGGCGGTTTCCCCTATATCACAGTAAATGATGGGGACTTCATGCGCAATGGGGAACTTTATTTAAAACATTGGTATGAAGATATTGAACTGGATCTGAAATATCTCGAAAAAGTCATGCCATATATCTATCAGCTCTGGGGCCGCCCCGTGCATATGGAATCAGTCATGGAAGGAAAAGAAGTCCTGTTTTCCTATGATGGAAAAGGTATTCACCGGAAATATTTATAAAGCTGAAAAAAACTGCCGGTCACTCGGCAGTTTTCTTGTTTCAAGCTCTAATATTCGTTAAGAGCTACTTTGCATAAAAATCTATAATACTTGTAATTTGCAACTATTGATGTTATAAATCAACTATAGAATCTTGAAAAATTCATGTGGCAAACGAAAGGGGAAAGATATGATAATTCGTGAAGCGATCGACACAGACATGGGTTCGGTCAAAGAAATTTACAATCAAGGGATTGAGGATAGAATTGCCACGTTAGAAACGGAACTGAAGGATCAAGCCTACATGGAGGAGTGGTTTGCCAAACACAGCGGTCGATATAAGGTAATTGTCGCTGAACAAGAAGGGGAAATCGTTGGATGGGCTTCCTTGAATCAATATAACAATCGTAGTGCTTATAATGGGGTTGCCGATTTATCCGTTTATATCTCAAGAGATCATCGAGGGAAAGGGATTGGCGATTTATTGCTGCAATCAATCGAAAAGCTCGCAAAAGAAAATGACTTCAATAAAATTGTGTTATTCACTTTTCCCTTTAACCAGATTGGTCAAGGATTGTACAAAAAACGGAGGTACCGCGAAGTGGGAGTGTTTAAGAACCAGGGAATTTTAGACGGGGAATTTGTCGATGTGATGGCTATGGAGAAATTACTTTAAACAATTAGGGGGTAGGAGGATTATGACAGTAAACCATTCAAGCGTATTGTCTGTTGGTTATTTTGATGCTTATTTCAAGCTGGTTTTAGCTTCTCGTGAACCTATGGTGGAAAAGGCAAAAGAATTCATTGAAACAAACTTTTTTAAAGGTGAAGCGTGTTATTATGGCGAGCAAACTCACCGAAATTTCATGGCAGCTTTTAATAAGCTAAAAGGATAAATGAAAAAATAGTTGAATCAAATAGTTGTAAATTGCAAATAATTAGCGTATAAATAAAGTGAGGTGACAGTAATGGAAAATGAAAACCTTAGAGGTCTCTTCCAACTCTTGACTAGGCGGTTTGGATTATTGAATAAAAATTGCTGCAGTGCAGGTGGAATTGAAATTTCACTCGTTCAAAGCCATATCCTGTATGAAATAAACCGACAAAACAACTCTTCCATCCAGCAAATTGCAGAAACACTGGGAACGGACATTACGACCTTCAGCCGACAAATCCAATCCTTAATAAAAATGAATTTGGTCACAAAAACACAAGATGATGAAGATCGGAGAATTTCTATTCTTTCTCTGACCGATGAAGGAATGAAGGTCAATCAATTAATCGATCAGCAAATGAATGATTATTTGAATGAAATCTTCAAGACAATGAATGAGTTTGAAAAGGAATCCGTCGTGCGTTCCCTGAAATTGCTTAATGATAAAATGCTGAAGTCTTCCGTATGCTGTACTACTCCTTGGGGGTAGTATGATTTTTCGGAAATACTTGCAAATTACAACTTTTTTAAATGAAATATAGGAGGGAATAATGATGGTTCAATTTGATAAAAGTGCTTTACCCGTAGCAATTATAGGCGGGGGTCCTGTAGGGCTTGCCGCTGCCGCTCATTTACTGAAAAAAGGGGAGAAGTTTATCGTACTGGAAGCGGGAGATTCGGTTGGTTCCAGCATGCTGGAGTGGGGCCATGTAAGAATGTTTTCCCCATGGCAGTAAAACATCGATCAAACAGCAAAGGAGTTACTTGAGAAGTCTGGGTGGACTTCACCCAACCAAGAAGCTTTGCCAACAGGTCGCGAACTGGTAGAAGAATACCTTCTGCCGCTAAGTAACCTTCCGGAAATTAATGAAAACATCTTATTACAAGCAAAAGTAGTCGGTGTTGCCAAAAAGGCTCACGATAAATTGAAAACCGGAAAACGGGTCACCGTTCCCTTTCAACTGTATGTAGAAGTGGATGGTGACACAAAAGTGGTTGAAGCGAAGGCTGTTATTGATTCATCAGGTACTTGGACCAATCCAAATCCGATCCTTTCCAATGGTATCTGGACGAATGCCGAGAGAAAATTACTCAATCAAATTCACTATGGCATTCCAAACGTCGTCCAATTGGAAAATAGATATCAAAATAAATCGATCATGGTGATCGGGAGCGGTCATTCTGCAATAAATGCCCTATTGGATCTCGCGTCATTACAGCAAAAGTTTACGGATACCAAGATCTACTGGGTTCTTCGTAAAAAAATGATCAATGAAGTGTACGGCGGGCAAGAAAACGACGGTTTGGCAGCTCGTGGAGAGTTGGGCATAAGAATTCAGCAATTAGTGGAGTCTGGACGAATCAATATCCTCACTCCCTTTCATATTAACGGCGTGTATCCAGCAAACGGTAAAATCACTGTTGTGGGGGAACTTGACGGAGAAGAAACCACAATCGGTGAGATCGATGAGATCGTTGTGAGTACGGGTTTCAGACCTGATACATCCTTTTTAAATGAAATAAGGATAAACCTTGATTCAGCTGTGGAAAGCATAGAAGCGCTTGCTCCGCTTATTGACCCCAATATCCATAGCTGCGGAACTGTGCGGCCGCATGGTGAACAGGAATTACGGCACCCTGAAAAGAACTTCTACATTGTTGGCATGAAGAGTTATGGAAGAGCGCCTACATTCTTACTGGCAACAGGCTACGAACAAATCCGTTCCGTGGTGGCTTATCTGACAGGGGATGTCGAGGGGGCAAAAGAAGTGCGCTTGCAACTTCCTGAAACAGGAGTTTGCAGTGTGAATCTGACATCTAGTTCCTGCGATTCTGATATTCCTGCAACTGAAACAAACGATAGTTCTTGCTGTGGCAGTCCGGTTCCAGTGAGATTGGAAATAAAAAATAATTCCTGTTGTGAATGAACTAGAAGACCAGTCTGAAGTCAGGCTGGTTTTTTAATATGGGTACTTTTTATTTCGAGTTGCAGTATTAAATTAGTTTTGGAAAGGCGCTGTTGAACATATTATTTTTTCATTTATAATTCGAAATCTTTAATAACAGCAGTTGGGTGTATTACTTTTTCCGAATCGAATGCTTCTAAAGGTTCTTCATTTTGCACTTTCTTTACCCAGTCGTGATTAGCCAATGCTCCTTTGCCTAAAGTTATAATATCAGCATGACCATTATTAATCATTTCAGAAGCTCTTTCTGGGTTCTCTAACTTTCCATTTGCGATTATAGGTAATTGACTATACTCTTTGGCAAGTGCTACAAGTGAGGTCTTTCCTGTTTCAAATGCTGGCTGCCATGCTTTATATTCTGTTACATGAATATAATCAAGACCTGTTTTTCCTAATGCTCCAAAGATAATTGCGGCGTCCTGCTCTTTGCCTGACCAATGATAGGAGTAATCATTCACTTTTGATTGTGAAATCCTAATACCAATAGTGAAGTCTTCTCCTACCGATTTTCTAACTTCATTAATTATTTCTACTAATAACCTAACTCTGTTTTCTGTTGTGCCACCATAAGCATCAGTACGTTGGTTTGTATATTCCGTTAGAAACGCGTCTAATAAATAACCATTTGCTCCATGTAGTTCTATCCCATCAAAGCCAACGGATTTAGCTCGTTTTGCAGCTTCAACAAAACTGTTTTTAACATAGGCTAATTCTTCTTTTGTTATTTCTCTAGGTAATCGAAATGGTCCTTCACCTAAATAAAATTTTAGCTGTTCTCCTTTTGGTTGAATAGAAGAGGGAGCGACTGTTTCATCAGTGAATCGATTTCCCTGGGATAATGGCCCAGTGTGTTGTAACTGCATAAAGATTGCTGATCCTGCAGAATGAACGGCATTAACAACTTTTTTCCACTCTTGTGCTTGCTCTTCAAAAGCAATACCTGGCTGAAAATCGTACGTTTGACTATACTTATCATCAATATAGGTTCCCTCAGTAATAATGAGCCCAAACCCGCCTTCAGCAAAGGAACTATAATACTTAATCATTTTATCCGTGACAAAACCTTTTTCAGTAGCACTAATACGCGTCATTGGTGCCACGCCCACTCGGTTATTTAATGTAATTGTTCCTATATTAAATGGTTCAAATAATGAATTTATATCCGACATGATGTTTGCCTCCTATTTTTGCATTCTGATTAGTATTTGATTTAACAACTGTTTGATATTAGTTTAAATCCTCTATTTGATTTAGTAAAATTGATATATTAGATAATTTAATTCAAAAAAATTGAACATAAGGAGATAAAATTATAAATGGAGCTCCGTCAATTGATTACTTTTAAAACAATAGTACAAAAAGGTGGGTTTAATAAGGCGGCAGAACATCTTGGTTATGCACAATCCTCCATTACTACTCACATCAAAGAACTGGAGAAGGAATTAGGTAGACCAGTATTTGATCGCTTAGGAAAGAAAGTTATATTAACTCACTATGGAAATGAATTTTTGTCTTATGCCACCAAGATCATTGAACTATATAATCAGTCATTAAATATTGACAAAGAGCCACAAGGAGCTTTAACTTTAGGGATTTCTGAATCTTTAACGATTTGTAGAATTCCGTCGCTTCTTCTCGAATATAAAACGAAATATCCTAAAGTGAAGCTTTCATTGAAATCACTTGAAAATTATGATGTTACAAAAAGCCTTCAAAATGGGGAAGTTGACATTGCCTTATTATTAGAAAAAGATGGTTGGAGACAAGAAGAACTTTACTCTGAAAAACTTATAAGAGAAAGAATGGTTTTAATTAGCCCTCTAGATGTAAAAGAGTTATCTCAAACAGCACTGTACTCCGAATCTAGATGTAGTTATAAATCGGTTTTTGATGAATATATTCACCATCAGAATATGAACGTAACAGAAAGTTTAGAATTCCAAAGTATAGAAGCAATAAAACAATGCGTTAAAAGTGGTTTAGGAATATCACTAGTTCCTTACTTTTCGGTCAAAGAAGAATTAGAAAGCAATAAACTAAAAGGTGAAATTATTCCACAACACCATTCCTCTATATCAACATATTTGACTTATCATAAGGATAAATGGCTTTCTCCTTCTATAATTCGGATGATTGAACTCATACAAAAACACGCTGAAAATTGGTAATTCATAAAAAGAGATGCTGACTTAATAAGCATCTCTTTCATTTTTATTAAACTGACCTGTCCCATTAGTAAATAAGGAAAATCAACAACACCCTTTTTGAATTTAAGCAGACTAAATTTAAAAATTATATCGTTGAATATTTAATGCTTGATTAAATAAGAATATGCTTATACAATGTTGTTGAATAATCACATAAGCATATACTTATTTACTTTGTGCTAGGAGGGATTAAAAGCTATGAATGAAGCGTTGGATTTGGAAACCACGGCAAACATTCTTAAATTACTAGGTGATAAAACCCGTTTGACCATGATTAAGATCATGGCTGAGCATGAATGCTGTGTCTGTGAATTTGTGGACCTATTCGAGATGAGCCAGCCAGCTATCAGCCAGCATTTACGAAAGTTGAAAGATAGCGGGCTCGTGAATGAAGCGAGGAGGGGACAATGGGTTTTTTACTCGTTAAATCCGTCTTCTTCCCATTACACATTTATTCAGACGGTCATCAAGGACTTGCCAAGTCAAAACTTTAAATTAGAAAACTTAACAGCACAAGGAAAACGGATTTGTTGTGACTAACTAGGAGGTACTACTTCAGTGGGATCAGTTATTTTGTCAGTTATCATCTTTTTATTAACACTCATTCTCGTCATCTGGCAGCCGAAGGGATTGTCAATCGGATGGTCAGCTTGTGGCGGTGCGGTTTTGGCCTTACTTGTTGGAGTGGTGGACTTTACTGATGTCATGGACGTGACATCGATAGTCTGGAACGCAACACTCGCCTTCATCGCGATCATCATCATCTCGCTTATTTTGGACGAGATAGGATTTTTTGAATGGGCAGCACTGCATATGGCGAGAGCCGCCAAGGGAAATGGAGTAAGGATGTTTGTCTATGTAAGTATCCTCGGTGCTCTTGTGGCTGCTTTTTTTGCGAATGACGGAGCGGCACTTATCCTTACACCAATCGTATTAGCAATGGTTCGGGCCTTGAAATTTAGTGATAAAATGATTTTCCCTTTTATCATCGCCAGTGGGTTCATTGCCGATACCACTTCACTTCCTTTGGTGGTGAGTAATCTTGTAAATATTGTATCCGCAGACTTTTTCAATATCAGTTTTGCCGAGTTTGCCTCAAGAATGATCGTACCGGACATCTTTGCACTTGTAGCAAGCATCTTGGTTTTATATCTATTTTTCCGTAAAAGCATACCGAAAAATTACGATGTATCACAGCTTAAAAAACCAGTGGAAGCCATCCAAGACCACAGGATGTTTAGGCTGTCCTGGATCGTATTAGGAATATTGCTGGTTGGTTATTTTGCCAGTGAATTCATTGGGGTTCCTGTATCCATCATTGCAGGCATTGTCGCCATCTTCTTCCTCATGATGGCTAGAAGGAGTCCAGCGGTCAACACGAAAACCGTTATCAAAGGCGCACCATGGGCAATCGTCTTTTTCTCAATTGGGATGTATGTAGTGGTGTACAGCCTAAGAAATGTTGGCTTGACGAATGTATTAACGGATTTAATCCAAGTTACCGCCGATCAAGGATTATTTGTGGCAACGATTGGGATGGGCTTCATCGCTGCCATTCTGTCATCACTTATGAATAACATGCCAACCGTCATGATTGATGCCCTTGCCATTTCCGACACCCATACAACAGGCGCAATCAGGGAGGCCCTTATTTATGCAAATGTCATCGGTTCGGACTTGGGCCCGAAAATCACTCCTATCGGTTCTTTGGCTACGTTATTGTGGCTGCATGTCCTTTCATTAAAAGGCGTGAAAATCTCATGGGGAACTTATTTTAAAACGGGAATCATCTTAACCATCCCAACATTGTTCATCACATTGGCCGGCTTATATATATGGTTGCAAATCATTCATTAAACACTTACTTACAAACAAAGGAGAGAAACAGCATGGCTAAAAAAACACTTTACTTCTTATGTACAGGGAACTCTTGCAGAAGCCAAATGGCAGAGGCATGGGGGAAGAAATATTTAGGTAACGAATGGCAAGTGCTTAGCGCAGGAATCGAGGCCCATGGGTTAAATCCAAAAGCTGTAAAAGCAATGAATGAAGTTGGATTGGACATCTCCAATCAAACATCGGATATCATCGACCCTGACATATTGAATAATGCCGATTTTGTCGTTACATTATGTGGCGATGCTGCTGACAAATGTCCAATGACGCCACCGCATGTTAAACGTGAACATTGGGGCTTTGATGACCCGGCAAAAGCGGTAGGAACAGATGAAGAGAAATGGGCAACCTTCCAACGTGTTCGTGATGAAATAGGTGAAAGAATTGCACGTTTCTCTAAAACCGGTGAATAAATGAAATTGAAAAGCCGTGGGTGTGTAGGTTTACCAAAGACCATAAAGAAAGAGCTGCCAAAATAGGCAGCTCTTTTCATCATTAAATCTTAATATCGACCTTAGCATTTTTCTGAAGTTCTTCGACATGCTTCACAAGCTTTTCTTGTTTCTTTTGCAGCTCTAGTTGTTCCTTGATTTGCGGCTTCATTTCTTCGAGTTTCTGTACCTTCTGTCCGCTTGTTTTAGCTTGCTCCGCAACCTGGTCGTAATACTTTTGGATTTCTTCATCAGTTGGTTCTTCCACTTTAATCTCTTTTTCAACATACTTTGTATATGGGATGTTCTCTGCAATCTGGGCATTCAGCATTTCCGAATTCAGACCTGCTTGCTTCATCGCTTCCTTGAATTTCTCTTCATTCTCATATGGCTTTTTGATTTCGGCAAGTTGCTCTTCAATTTCGGCCTTGGAAGCTGTGTAGCCCTTTTTATCAGCTGCTTGAAGCAGCAATGTTTGCCCCACTAAAGAGTTGAGCGTTTGCTCTTTAATTTGTTTGGCGCCCTCCTTGGATGTTGGGTCTTGTCCGAATTGCTGCATCTGCGTTTGTGTGGTGGACAACACGGTATTATATTCCGCACCTGAAATTTTTTCGTCATTGACGATGGCTACCGTTTTCTTTTCATCCACCTTTTGCTTGTCTAGTTTCTTTTGCATTTCTTCCATCTGTTTTTGCTGTTCCTCAGTTGCTTTAGCCGTTTCTTTCTCAGTTGTTTTAGTCTCTTTCTCGTCATTTTTCTTATCCGCTTCATCGTTCGAACCACAAGCCGTCAGAACAACTGCCAATAATCCAATGATGATTGGGTACAATAGTTTCTTCATATTTCAGTCTCCTCTCATATTCAATGCTAAAAAATCATCTAATGCGCATTATAAATGAATTTCCCATTAAAACACAATAAATTCATTCTTTTTTCCAGAAAACAGGAAGATAGTATAGGCATCATCTCATTATATAAGTGTAACATTCGCGGAAATGAACCCATTTACCCTTCGACATGCAAAATTCTTAATGGGAATGCGAAGGCTTGATACCTGGTGGGCAGTCAGAAACTTGTAATCAATCTCTTAATCACAAAACGATGCTTAGTAACTATTGTATATAAAACTTGTATGGTATTATATACCTCATCATCCGAATATAGTTCATTTAGCCTATCTAATGAAATTATCAAATCATGAACGGAAAGAGCCGTGACACTATGAGACAGAATTGGAAATCCGGCAGGTTATTGGAGGTATAGATTTTGAAAGGGAAATCAAGGCTGCCATGCGAATTGGCAGGGTATTTAAAGCTGGGGGATGCCGTCATCATTACGGATCAAGATCATCGCATACTTGACATTAATCCATATTATGAAAGGACGACAGGGTATTCAAGGAACAGTATCATTGGGTTCAAAGCTGGATTCTTGAAGTCAGGGTTAACACCTTTATGTACATACACATCCCTGAAAAATGAGTTAAGGAAGGGGAATCCTTGGTCAGGGGTTTTCACCAATCGAAAGAAATTGGGTGAGATTTGGCATTCCTCGATTACGATTACCCCTATTCATCTAGGGGATCAGTGGTATTTTGTAGAGATTTTCCGTGAACTGGAACAATTGAAAGAAGGGATCTACCTTTCGGAAAAGAAAAGGGCAGAGACTCAAAGGGAATTGTTAAAGGTACTCGCCATTTCATGCGAAATCCGTGATCCAGGCATTGAAGCGCATTTATTGAGAGTTCAAAATCTAACCGAGGAGCTAGTTACGTTCATAATCGAAGATGCCAGCTGGAAACATCTAAAAGCTATATGAATCATATCGTCCATTCAAGTATTCTACATGATATCGGGAAAGCGGAGATTCCTGAGGGGATATTATACAAACCTGGCCCGTTATCTCCTTATGAACGAAAAATCATCGAAATGCATCCGTTAATGGGATCCGATATTTTGAATAAGATTTCAAGGGAAATAAACAATGATGTGATCAGCAGCCTGGAAGTGGCTGAAAACATCATCCTCCATCATCATGAAAAATGGGATGGAACTGGATATCCACATCGATTGAAAGGTGAGGACATCCCATTGGAAGCTAGAATCGTTGCCATTGTGGATGTATTCGATGCATTGACCAGCAGAAGGCCGTATAAAGATTCCTGGTCAGTGGAGCGGGCATTATCTTTCATAAACGAACAAAAAGAAAAGCATTTCGATCCATCCATCGTGGTGTCCTTCTTTTGCTATTTTAATGAAAAGGCTTCAAAGCCGTTCCCGGCACAGTGATATAAATCAAAGAACTCGTCGAATATATTTTCCCGATATAATGGGGTCATGCCTCATCCGCTTTCTGGATCTGGTAGTAACCCTTGGAGACCAAGGGTTACTGATTCTTGAAAGGGAGGATTTTTACTACATTCCTTTTTTCTTATTTCTATTAAAGTAATAAACGACTGCGATTACCAGAATCAACAGTACCAAAACAATCCTTACATCGTCCGATACCTTCAATACTTGTGTCACCGAATACGCCTCGACAAGGAGGGCAGGCAGTTTTCCAATGGATGTGGCGAGGAAGAAAATCATCATTCCCGTCTTGCTTAATGCTGCTGTAAGGTTGATTACGCCGGATGGTATAAAAGGAAGGAGCCTAAGCATCAGGATCATCCAAAATGCATGAAACCCTTGAGACTTTTGCAGCTTCATGACCCACCGGTTCTTCATGAACTTGGGTTGGAATGTTTGAAAGCCCTTTCGATATAACCAAAAGCTGACCACTGCACCGGCAATTTCCCCCATGTACGAAAGGATCAATCCCTTTTCAAATCCAAATACGGTGATATTGGCTGCCGTGATGAATACGCTTGGAACAAAACCAAGCACGCTAATCAATATATTGAATACTAAACTTACAGCAATGGAAAAAGGGCCGCTGGATAGTAATGCCTCAGAAATGAAATTCATATCAATCCACAGAACTCCATTTATATCCGATGCCCCAGACCGTTTTCAAGTGTTGATCTGCTGGAAAACCGGCATGACGTAATTTCTCTCTAATATTTCGAATGTGGGAATCGATTGTCCGATCTTCCGTATCCGTTTTAAATCCCCATATGGTCGAAAGCAGGTGGTCTCTGGAATACACTTGATCTGGTGATTTTAAAAACAAGCACAACAGTGAGAACTCTTTTGGTGTCAATGGGATTTTTTTGGTATCATAATGTGCTTCATAAGCGGATTCATTTAATTTTAGCCCTCTAAATATCACATTATCATCCTGATTATGCACTCGCCGTGTCACTGCTTCGATTCTGGCAAGTAAAACATCTTCATTAAATGGTTTCGTAATATAATCGTCTGCGCCCTTTTTCAACCCTTTCACCATTTCTTGTGCAGCATCCCGGGCGGTGAGCATGATTATGGGAATGTTGGTAAACGCACGGATCCTTTCACAAGTTTCCCACCCATCCATCTCAGGCATCATTACATCAAGAAGTACTATGTCCGCATGTTTATGCGCTAGGAACTGTAAGGCTTCATGTCCAGATTTCATCTTCATGCATGTATATCCGTGAGGTTTAATGTATAGCTCTAATAGATCAAGCATTCTCTGTTCATCATCAACCAGAACTATTGTCTTCATTTGTTATCTCCTTAAATGTGATAGTGAAGCACGTTCCTTGCTCCAATTTGCTTTTAACCGAAATTGTTCCTCCTTGTATCTCCACTAATTGCTTGACGATGGAGAGCCCCAATCCGAATCCACCGGTATCTCTGGCGCGTGATTTCTCGACACGATATAAACGATCAAAGATATGGGGGATATCTTCAGGGGGAATGCCAACCCCTTGATCGATTATGGAGATGGAAATCCTGCCAAGGCATTCAGTGGCTTTGATGGTGGTGACTGTATATTCGTTCGAGTACTTCAGCGCATTATCGAGCAGGTTAAGAATGACTTGCTCAAACCGTGAGGGATCTATATCTATAAATAAATCATCCTTACATACCAGATTCAATAGAATTCTTTCATTTGTAAAAGCCGGCAGCACTTTTTCATGAATGTTTTGCAGGAATGAAGAGAGCTGGACGGTTTCTTTTGATATGGTGAATGTATTTACATCCATTCTAGCCATATTGAATAGTTCGTCCAATAATCTGTTTAATCGTTCGGATTCATCATGGATGATCTCTAAGTATCGTGTTCGTTCGGCAGCATTCAAGTCTTTCCGGCGGGCAATATCAGAGTATCCCTTGATATAAGTTAGCGGCGTGCGCAGTTCATGAGAGATACTTGCCAAAAATTCATTGCGTTCCTTCTTTAAATAGTTCAATTCATTAGCCAAGCTTTGAATGGATTGGGCAAGCTCCCCGAGTTCATCATGAGATAGTACTGGCACAGCCACTGAAAAATTCCCTTTGCTGAGTTTGGTTGTCGCTTCCTTCATCGAAATAAGAGGTCTAGTCAAAGCTTTTGATAGAAAATAAATGGTGATAAGCATGAAGAAAAGGAGCAATGCAGTCGCAAAAAGGAAATGCCTATTCAATTGTGCAATCAAATCCTCAACATCCCTAGTATCTTTGAACATATAAACATAGCCTTTTTTTTCTTTATCACTGATAAATGGCGTAACGGTCGCTATATATCTTTCATCCTTCCAACTTGATTGGATGACCAGACCATTTCGGGGTAGTTGCGGGATGTTTTTTGCCAAGATTTTTTTCATTCCCCCATTTACCTTTACGGAAGATATCAGAATATCTCCTCTTGTGTTCGTAATCACGACATCTGTATCAGTATGGTACTCCATCAGGCCGATATGCTGAAGGGTAGAGTCGGAATACGTGATTTCCAACACATCACGATGACTATTGCCACGGGCCTTCAGTGATTCCAATTCTTGATTGATACGGGAATGGATCACTTTATTATGCAAGTAAATCATCGAAACGGTCTCCATCAAAAAAATGCAAACAAATATAGATAGTCCGAGCTTAAAGGAGATTTTCATGAGCATTCACCCTCTTATGGAATAAAGTCAGTTTAGCGAAAAAGTATGAAGAAAGTATGCAGTATTTTCAATTTCTTCGCATCTCTTAAACAACGATAATCCGAATGATGACTTGTTGCAAGAGAGACAATATTTTTAATGGACCCAAACTGCATTTTTTCAGTCTTGTATATGGAAATGGGGGAGGCGGTTTTTCCGTGCAATAACACTTTTGGAAGTGGTTATTTAAAAAATAGATGATGATCATTCATACTTGAGTGTTTGTAGACTGCTCTTATTTTGATTACACCTAAATAAATTGAAACTGCCGGGAAAATGGGCAGTTTTTGTATTTAGTCTATTCAAAATATTTTGTATTAAGGAAACATTTTGTCGTAAATGAATACTATGTAAAAAAGGAGCTGATCCATATGAATTGTACAAACCGTACACAGAAAAAAATAATGGCTTATTCCGCATTATTCAAAAAAATGGGCATTCTCAATGATGAGGAATACAAAAATATCGCAAAGACCTTTCAAACAAAGGATTGAGGAAGTGTCCATTGGAAATTCATAAACTTTTATCCTGCATTGAACGGGCTGTAAAACCCCCTCCTTCCAACTTCAAAGTAGGGGGGGAGACTTGCAGTCTGGAACTTAAGGGGGTGTCGGCGGTGCCGTCAATTTGTCTGGCCCTTAGTCTATCGCCTTCCATCTTTTTGGCGGCTGCACTCAGTTGGATGAAATGCTGCATCTTAAGTTTGAAAAACTACATATATGATGGAGATTCATATGCAAATAGAGGGGGGAAATTAGGGATGCCCAAAAATTTCTGCCTTTATTAGAAGTGAAAAGGAAGATTGTTGTGATCCGGTGGTGTTCTCTGCGATAATGGAATAAAGATATCGAAAAGGAGTTACGTAGGATGGCAGAGGACTTTAAGATTCCCAGCTTGAAAGTTGATGAAATCGATAAGAAAATCATATCGGTTTTACATGAAGATGCACGAATTTCATATACCGACTTAGCGAAGAAAGTGGAGCTTTCCAGAGTGGCGGTTCAGATGAGAATTAATCATCTTGTGGAAAACGGGGTGATCGAGAGGTTTACTGCGGTCATAAATCCAGCTAAGGTCGGCATCCATGTCTCGGCATTCTTTAACGTTGAGGTTGAGCCAAAATATCTGGAATCGGTCGCGCAGCAATTAGAATGTGAACCGGCTGTAACGAGTTTATATCATATGACCGGTCCGAGTAAACTCCATATGCACGGAATCTTTACTGATAATCAAGAGATGGAACGTTTTCTCAATGAGAAGCTGTATGCGGTCGTCGGTGTGGTCAGCGTTGATTGCCAAATTCTCATTAAACGCTATAAAAGCCGGATGGGCATGAAGCTTTAATAAAAAATCCCCCTATATAGGAGGATTTTTTATTATTATTATGTGTGCGGGATGATAAAGCCGCCGTACATAAAGGCAAGAATGATTACGAATGCAGGGTGGATCTTGAATTTACCTAAAGCCAAGAAGGCCAATCCAGCGATGACGATTGAATGGATGTAGCCGATGGATCCGACCGCATCCGCGGCCATATTCCAGGTGAGCAATAACATCATGATCGCAATTACGGGCTGTACAAGCAGTGACATGCCTTTTACAATAGGCGATTGCTTGTATTTTCGCAGGATTTTTAATAAATATATCAAAGCCACGGCTGAAGGGATGATCGTGCCTGCCAATGCAGCTAGAAATCCTGGCCAGCCATATACATCATATCCGACATATGCGGCTATTTTCGTGGCGATAGGTCCTGGGAGTGAATTTCCTAACGCAAGCATTTGAGAGAACTCGGTATTATCAAGCCAGCCATAACGGGTGACGATTTGATCATACATTAGCGGAATCGAGGCTGGACCTCCGCCGTAACCAAGCATATTGGCTATGAAAAACGCCAGAAAAACAGCAACTCCTATTGGGATAATAAGACCCATTAAGCGGATTCCTCCTTCCTATCCTTCTTTTTGTTTTTCAATCTATCCTTTAATTTAAAATGAAACGCTCCATATATAAGAAAAATCATGATGACGATACCCGGATGCAGGGAAATGACTTGCAGAAGCAAAAAGGAAATCGCAAAAAAGGTGATTCCGAGCACCTTTCCTAACCCTTTTACCGCCTTTTCGCCAAACTCATAAGCCATTTGACCAAGCATGACAGCAACCACCGGCATTACAGCAGCGATCATATTACTGATCATTGCGGAATTACTTAGAACATTAATGAACGCAATCAAGAAAACCATCGCAATGCATGAAGGTAAAACGTGAGCGGCCACACTTACGATGGCTCCCGGCCAGCCTTTTAGTTTATAACCAAGATATGCTGCCATCTTCGTGGCAATCGGTCCTGGGAGTGTATTGGCAATCGCCAAAGTGTCCCCGAATTCATCATCGTCGAGCCAGTGATAACGGGAAACTGCTTCGTGGCGGATGAGAGGGATGACTGATGGTCCGCCGCCGAAACCTAATATCCCCGTTCTCATCATCCCAATCGTCAATTCCGTATATGGTTTTTTCAAGAACGATTCCTCCTTTGTTATAAAATTTAGCATTCATTTCCAAAAGATTATGAATTAATGATAACAAAAATTATTTCGAAATGTACATAAAGTAACAATAATAATTACGTAATGAATGTATGTTTAAGATTTTTCAATATAATCGGCTGAAAAAAAATAAAATAATACAACTTTTTGTCTTAAGAATCAAGAAACCGTTGGGACGGTCCGCCTTATTATTAACATAAAGGGGGATTAGTAAGGATAAATTACAAATAAAAAACAACGTTTCTGCAATCCCCTTTTTTAAACCAAAAAAGAACCCTATAGGCAGCCTTTTTTAAAGAGACCGCTCTATAGGGTACAATTTAATGTGGGTTATTCTTCCCGAATGACTAATAACACACCGATAAAAATTAATATTGTGCCGATCCAAAAAGACAAGCCGATTTGTTCCCCTAGTATTAACCAACCTAAAAAAGTACCGACTATAGGCTGTAAAAAGAAAAATAATCCACCGCTTGAAGCGGTAAGCATTTGCAGTCCGCGATTCCACAGTAAAAAGGCACATGCTGTGGAAATAACGCCCAAGTATAATAGGCCGCCCCATATGGATGGATGCATGATTGCTTGAAAATCAAGCTCATCCAATCGACTGATCGTAACAGGTGTTAAAAAGACAATTGCCACAAGCACTGCATAGGTCGTTATAACAATTTGTGAATATTGCCCAGGGACACGTTTAATCAGAACAGACATAAGCGCCCAAGTTAAGGCAGCAATAAGCAGTGATAGGCCCCCAAGTTGGTGAGATGAGCCGATATGGGCATTCCCGACAATGGTACCGACACCGATTGTCGCTAAAATTACGGAAATTGATTTCTTGATGGTGATCTTTTCTTTTAAAACGATACGTGCAAATATCACCATAAATGCAGGTGTTGTGGAAGTAATGATAGCTCCCATTTGTGCAGTGGATAGCAGTGTACCGACTTCCTGGGTTACGATGGAAATTGTGTTTCCAACAAGTCCTATAATGAAAACCAAAAGCCAGTCTCGTTTTTCAATCCGCCAAGATTGTTTTGTTATAAAACCAATTGTCAGCAATGCTAAAATCGCAATTACATATCGTAATAATACTAATTCAAGTGGCGGAACAACGTCTACCACAACTTTTACCACAACATACATCCCGCCCCAAATGCTAGCAGCGAGTGATAAATATAAAGAACCTAATATAGTGTTTTTCATTTTGTACCCTCCGTTTTAACTAAACATTTCCAGTCCTTAACGGAGATGCAATTTTTCTGCCGTTAAGGGAGAATAACTGCAGGTACATCATTTTCGAATAGTGGTGACCACATCATCAGCTTTCAACTCACTTTCAAAAAAATATTTATTTTCAATGTTTTTAGCTAACATCAGTAAGTTATAAAATATACTCATTTAAATATACAAGATTTTAGATTGATAAAACAACAAATAATAGTATTGAAGCTAGCGAACCTTTAAGATGATCCGTCAATCAAGATAGTATACTGAAACTTGAAACACATGAAAAAACCCCACATGATCTATTAACAACTGGTGGGGTTTCTATTTGGCTTAATGGATTCTAGTTGGGATAGAAAGAGGGATTTAAAGGGAAGGGAAGCAAATGGTACAGTAATAATGCTGGTCAAATTGTCGGTAGCTAATAATGTAAGTGATAAAGCTGGAAAGAAAAGGTGGATTAGGATTAAAGAGCTCCCTTAAAGAGTTTAATCCTAATCCACCGTTAAGTTAAATTTGGTGCATGACTTTTCCGGAAACATCACAATCCGTTATATTTTCTTTCAATTTTCCTGAACTCGTCTGATAGTTCAAATAGGGTGTGTAATACGGCTGTTTGAATATATAGATTCATATAATTATCATTGCTCTTCTTTTGAAAAGATAAATCATGTTTTTCATTAATTTTACGAGTTATACATGCATTAATTTCGCTCCACATTTCTTTCGTTCCTTCTTTAACTTTAGTCTCCATAATCTCCCACTCCTTTTTTATTAGTTTATCCAATCTATTACATTCTTATACTTATTTTTTGGGCAATCTGGTAACTTTTTTATCTTAAAATTAATGTCTACAGTTTTATTTGGCATCCTTCTGTTTGAGTGCAAACTTGAAAAATAGGAGAAGTCATCACATTAGTGGTTATTAAATGCTGAAAAAAATATTGTGGACTAACACTATAGTCGCTTGGCTCAGTTTGTAGACGAAAGGGTTTTATCTAAAAGTGAAGACAAAGTTGATTTGAGGGGGGGGGACCCGCAGGAGAAATGGCGCCGTAAAGGGGATTAAATTGAAAGATAAGGAATAAAAACAAATTTTCTACAGAGAATACTTCTATTAATTACAAGTTAGGGGTGTATATATGGAACAAACACTTTATGAAAAAGTCGGCGGGGAAGAAGCGATAGCAAAAGTTGTGGACTATTTTTACTCCGAATTGGTTCTTAAGGATGAGACAGTTAATCATTTCTTTGAAAAAACGGATATGGAAAAGCAACGCCGTCATCAAACAAAGTTCATTAGTTTTGCATTAGGCGGTCCAAAACAATATTCTGGACAATCCATGGCAAAAGCTCACCAAGGATTGAATCTGCAACCAGACCATTTCAATGCCATTGTAAAACATCTTAACGATGCACTAGCTCACTTTGGAGTGAATGAAGCTGACATAGATACAGCTTTAACTAAAGTTGCTACACTAAGAGACGATATCTTGTATAAATGATTGTTATTGAGCTAGCAGCTCCTTTGCAACCAAATTAATAGTAATAATATTGTATGGATTAGAAAAAAATAGTGTTAGGGAAGGAGGGATTGCGAATGTCTGTGAAAAAGCGGGTAACAGGATTGGTCGTTGTGCTTGCAATGTTTGTAGTTGTGACAACTCTAGGCTCACTCGGCGTATATGCCGAATCCGGTGTTGTAGCTCAGCCTACGGTGAAATCGATTGAGGTCGAGTTGAACGATGATTACTTTAATCCGGAAGTCATCACTATTCCGAATGGAACAGTCACTACGTTGATATTGAAAAACAAAGGTACAAAAGAACACACCTTCACAGTGGAAAAGCTCGGAATTGACGCCGAGGTCCAGCCAGGTAAAGAAAAAACCATTACCGTGCAACCGAAACAGCCCGGTACATATGAACTGACATGCCGGTACCATTTCCAGGAAGGAATGGTTGGGAAAGTAATGGTCAAATAAAAAGCAGGGCCAATAAGGCCTTGTTTTTTTAATAGGCGATTAAGTTTTAGAGAGATTTTTTATTAAGCTATTTTTCATTACACAGGAAATTGATGTTTAGATTACTAATAATTGTTCCAACTCCAATAAATGGAAATATAATGTATCGTAACGTATAAACCATTTAGAATGAGGTGGAAAGGTGTATTTTTTTAAACCTATTTCTGATGAGGTTCGTTTATTTCAAATAATATTCAATAAACATAACAAAACGATGAAGCTCATTTTAGGGTCCATTTTTGCCTGTATTGCTGCTATTCTACAGGCTGCTGCTGGCTTTTTACCAGGTATCGGATATTTTATAAGTCCGCTAGCCACTGCACCTATTCTGTTATGTTCCATGTTTTCCATTCCTTTTGGAGTGATGACCTACCTTCTGACAATTATGTTGTTATTCATCCTACAGCCAACTGAACTGTTTGTATTTCCTTTTACAACAGGATTGTTAGGACTTGGCATAGGGGCATCCTTTTCCTTTTTTAGGAAGAGATTAAGTGTTATTGCTGCTGGTGCAATTCTATTAATGTCAGGAATTATGAGTCTACTATTTATTTTTCACTTTCCGGTTTTAGGTCCAGCCGTCTCAGTTTCCTTTTCATTTCTTATAACTGGCTTTATATTTACTTTCATTTATAGCTGGTTATGGGTTGAAATTGCTTTAATCATTTTTAAAAGATTAAAAATGATTATAATTTAGTGATTCTCCATCACTTAGTTTTAATTTCGATTCATAACAGGAATTTTATAGTTATGATTCATGGAACAATTTCAAAAACAGTACCTTGGTTGAAATCAGTCACTTTCATAGAGCCATAAACCCCTAAATATAATCTGCTTTGATCCAGGTTCGCCCCCAAATTAACATAATAAGCTGATTGAGACCCAAAATCATAATCGGTTTGTATCACACTAAAATCATTTTGTTGACCATTTGGTCTTACGGTGGTATAAGCTAAAGCCCCTCTTATCTTAGGTTGAGATTCTTTCCGGGCAAGATCGGTAAACACGACGCTTCCTGTTAAACCAGGGATGCTTTTCCCCATATATGCTTGTACTCCTGTAATTGCAGTTCCTCCAAACTTATCGGGTCTGGTATCTTCATGAAAATAACTTGTTAAAGGCTGAAGACGGCTCCCTGAAAGTGATACTGCTTCATTGTAATAAACAATTGTTTTTTCATCCAAATTCCGATTTTCAGTGCAGCCTTTAATAATCGAAGCAGGAAAAGTACCTTCCCAACCTCTCCAGCCAAAGTTAATAAATCCTTCTTTGTCAGGTTCAGAATTCATGGAATAAGCTTGAATAAGCTGAGTAACCGGTATTGGTTTATACTGAACGAATGAAAAAATCGACTCGACCAAACGCTGGCCGACATTTCCCGCATATTTAATATACTGATTATAAAATCTTTGAAATGAAATGCCTGGTATATTGCGCACCCCTTTTGCCATTACCATGAGCGTTTCCTGAATGGGTGTGGGAAGTTCATTGAAACGTGTGACAATGGGTGGATCATTGACGTACATATTCTTACCTACATCAATTTCAATTATTTTACCGGCGATTTCCAGATCATCCTGACTTAAGTTAAATGGATCATAGCGTGATCCGCCATCCCCGGTTGTTAAAACAAGTTTTCCTGTTTCAGGTGAAAAGTTCAAACTATTGAACCCATTATGAGTTGAAAATGGTCGTCTTAAGTTAAGTAATGTCCGTCGTTTTTGGGGTTGACCATTCGATTGTAAAATCCATTCTTCAATTGTATCAATATGATCATATTTAGTTTCTCTATTCATCCACCTTAGGTTTAAAGTTTTGGGATCACACGGGTCAGGCTTAAAAGATTCAGAAAGAGCACCTGGTCCTTGTGTTCCAGCTACTGAATAATGAAGATAAAACAGACCGTTATAATAAAATTCGGGATGAAACGCTAGGCCTAGCAATCCCCGTTCATCATATCCGCCACCAGATGCACCTAGTTTCAGGATTCGCGGGCGAATATCTAAAAAAGTCCTTATATCTCCGTTTCCTATGTAAAAGATCTCTCCTACCTGGGTTGCAATAAATAATCTTTCAATGGAGTCACCTGGAAGTATGGTTGTTTTCAAAACAGTAGGTAAATTTATTTTACTTACAATGGGCCGTAAACCAACCTTAACTTTTATCAACTGACTTTGCACCCCTTCTTATTGTTTTCTTTTTATAAGAATATGATTAGAGCCGTCCATTAGTACCAAATTAGGCCGGGGAATCTGAACTAAAGGAGTGCGTTAATTGAACTAAAATAAGTGAAATTTTTAAGAATAGGATAAATTCAAGTACTATCGGTTTAATGGGTAGAAAAATTAGAGCCTTTTTAAATAAAACTGTATTTTTTGCTAATCAAAATCTTAACAGATTTCTAAATGTTAAGCCGTATGAGTATTTTAAAAAGATATGCATGTACTTGGTTAACTTAACAATTATTATATGAAATATAACAAAAAATCACGGTCCCTTTATACGGATATAAAATTCAAGAGTTATTCTTGATTTACATCTAGAGGGAGGGATCGGAAATTGTCAAAATTTCAGGCCATATCTTCTTTATTCATCTTGGTATTTATCATCATTTTCGTAACTTATAAAATCACAGCATTCTCATCCAATCATTCCACAACGGATCATTCCACATCCAACCGCTACATCCAACTACAATTATTAGGCGTTAATGATTTTCACGGCCAACTAAACAAATATCAAATGGTTTCAGGAACCATGGCGGGCGGTGCTGAATACTTGGCTGCCTATTTAAAAAAATATAAACAAGAAAAACCAAATACATTACTCGTTCATGCTGGTGATATGGTAGGAGGAAGTCCTCCAATCTCTTCTCAATTTCAAGACGAACCCACGATTGAATTTTTAAACCTCCTGCACTTTGATGTCGGGACACCTGGAAATCATGAATTGGACGAAGGCGTATATGAAATGAAACGTCTCATTCATGGAGGATTCAATAAAAAAACAGGTTATTTTCAAGGTGCCAATACTGCTTACAGTTCTGCAAATATCATCGACAGAAAGTCGGGTACTCCTTTGTTACCACCGTATGTTATTAAACAAATTGACGGAATTAATATTGGATTTATCGGTGTGGTCACAAAAGAGACCAACCTGTATGTGGCACCTGAAAATCGAAAAGAAGTAGAAATTACGGATGAAGTTTCAGCTATTAACCGAACCGTTAAGCTTTTAAAGGAAAAAGGGATCAAAGTGATTGTTGTACTGGCACATGATTCAGCTAAATCAGATAAGGCAGGAGCAAATTCCAGTGGAGCTTTAGTGGAGATGGCTCCAAAAATCGATGATGAGGTCGATGTCATTTTTGCGGGTCACAGCCATGAATATGCCAATACCGTTGCAGCGGGTAAACTGATCGTTCAAGCTTATTCTAACGGGAAAGCCTTTTCTCAAGTAAATCTTGAAATTGACCCACATACTAAAATTATTGTTAAGAAACAAGCAAAGATAGTTGCCACTTCACATCATCATATAAAACCGGATGAAGAAACGGTTGCTCTTCTAAATAAATATAGAAAAAGATTGGGGAGCAATTTTAATCAGGTAATAGGGGAAATGCCGGAAGAAATCAGACGAAATCAAGGTGCAAACGGTGAATCCCCATTAGCGAAAATGATTGCAGAATCTGAGCGGGAAGCCATGGGGGTAGATATAGCTTTTGTCCATCAGGGCGAAATGCGAAAAAGTTTAAAAAAAGGGAAAATCACTGTAGAAGACCTTTATACAAACGTGCCTATGGGTAATAATGTCAGTAAGTTAATTTTAACAGGAGAGCAGATAAAACTTGCTTTAGAACAGCAGTGGACGAAAGATTATGAAAATAGGTTACAAACGGTTGGTTTAACGTATAATTGGGACCCCGATTCTCCAATTGGCAACCGCATTGTTGCGCTGAAAGACATGAAGGGTCAAGAGATTCAGGCAAGCAACGAATATGAAGTAGCGGTTAGTAATTATTTGGCTTCAGGCGGTGATAACTTCACTGCATTTGAACAAGGTAGACTCGTAGAATCCGGTCCGCAAGTCGTCACTGCACTAATACGCTATATCCAACAGAAGTATCCTCCCCATTCATTGAAAGAATGAAGGGGAAAATACAAGGATTTGCATAAGTAAGTGAACCCAAAAAGTTAGACACTTTATTTACTTAGGCAGCCTTGAGGGCATGAACCCGGTAATCTACCGGGCTCATGCCTTTTAATTTTACCTTGATTCGTTGATGAGGGGTTTTTGAGCAAAGGGGTAACGTGTCATACGACATAGATATATGAATAGAACATCACTAAATTAAATAATATGATAACGGGGAGAAATGAGGTGATTGCCTGTTAGAAAGACTTAGAAAAATTGATATGAAAACAGCTGTATTTATGGGGATTAGCTTTTACTCTTTGACTATCTTAATCCATGTTCTTATTATTAACGGCATTATCCCATTGACATGGGTTAATGGTGGAAGGTCTGAATCTCTGGCTACTCAGCTACCAATTTCTATTATGAATACCATTATTTCTATAATTGGAGGTTTTTTCACCCTGTTTGTTGGAAGAAATATATTATATAAAGGAATAACCGTGATATGTTGGTTTTTTGTTGTGCTTTGGTCATTTGGGTTTATCCTGCAATTATTTGGAACAGCTTTTGAAAAAATGGTTTGTTCGTTAATATTGCTTCTTGGAGTCATCTCGAACTTGCGTATGGCAATTGAAACAAGATAGCACTAACACTTAAATCTTTATATGTACAGACTGTACACAAATGGTCTCATCCAAAACCTTGATTAAGACTGTTTAACCTTTATTTTTCACAGTAATCCTTAATGGATTGAAGAAATTTGCGACACACCTGCCGAATAACTGGCTGGCGGAGACCCCACAGACGCGTCGAGGAGGCTTGGCAGACAGTCGGCGGAAAGGGAGCGGATTTCTGAAATCAAGCTGGAACTTTTAAAAGGAAAAAAATGCAGGGAAACTTTCCAAACTCATTTAAAGAAGTTTTAGAGAAACTTTTTATAAAATCTACAAATATTTTCGACTATTGTTAATTTACTCTTTCAAAGGAGTTGCTTTGGCAGCTCTTTTTCTTATGGAATAAAAAGGGGCATTCAAGAAGTAGTCGAACTGGTATTAACTTCCGTCACTGACGACTAATTATGCAATATTAAATAATTGATGTAGAATTGCATAAGCCTATTAATTCATTAAATAATCTGTATATTGCAATTGTTGGCAAAATACCATTATTCCCCACTTGGTATGGTATTTGCATATAAGTTAATTAATCACGAATAAGGGTGGAGTGATACATGGAGAATGCAAAATTAAGACGTTCGTTAACAGTATTTCCTTTAGTGCTATTTGGATTGGCTTATATGGCACCTACAACAGTTTTTTCTACTTATGGGGTTGTTGCGGAAATAACGAAAGGGATGGTACCTGCTGCTTATATCATAGCTTTGGCTGGTATGCTGTTTACAGCCTATAGTTATGGTCAAATGGTTAAGGCCTACCCTGTTGCCGGTTCTGCATATACATTTACTCAAAAGGCTCTTAATCCTCACCTTGGGTTCTTAGTGGGCTGGGTTATCCTATTGGACTATTTATTTTTGCCAATGATCAATGGATTACTGATCGCTATTTACTTAAACGCATATTTTCCATCCGTTCCTTTTTCCTTCTGGTTAATTGCCTTTGTCATTTTAATCACCACTGTAAATATAATTGGAGTGAAAATAGCAACAAAAATAAATGTTTTATTAGTTGCCTGTCAATTTCTAATAATAGTTATATTTACATTCCTCTCGATTAAAGGGTTGCTTAACGGAATGGGTTCAGGAACATTATTCATGAGTTCTCCATTTGTGAATGGAGATATACCACTATCTTTAGTACTAGCAGGATCTTCTGTTTTATGTTTATCTTTTTTAGGATTTGATGCTGTTACCACATTTTCAGAGGAGACCATTAATCCGAAAAAAATAATACCAAAAGCCATTTTCCTCGTCGCATTAATAGGGGGAGGTCTGTTTGTCACCATCTCATACATCAGTCACCTTGTTTACCCAAATTTCCAAGCCTTTAAAGATCCAGATTCCGCTTCCTTGGAAATCGCCATGTACATAGGGGGTAATTTATTTCAATCTATTTTTCTAGCAGGATATATTACCGGGGGGTTGGCATCTGGTTTATCAGCTCATGCAAGTGTTTCGCGACTTTTGTATGCGATGGGGAGAGATGGAGTTCTTCCAAAGAAAATATTTGGTCATATTCATCCAAAATTCCAAACTCCAACACACAACATTATCTTAGTGGGTATTTTTGCTTTATCTGCTTTATTTGTTGATTTAGTGACAGCATCATCCTTTATTAACTTTGGGGCGCTTGTTGCCTTTACCTTTGTTAATCTTTCGGTTATTTCCCATTATTTTATTAGAGAAAAACAGCGATACGGAATGCACACACTAAAATACCTAATATTGCCTCTGATTGGTACTGGTTTCACAATTTGGTTATGGACCAGTCTTGATTCAAAGGCACTTTTACTCGGACTGGGATGGTTAGGAATTGGTGTCATCATGCTGCTTTCAAATACGAAAATGTTTAGTAAGCGGCCGCCTGAGCTTTCTATTGATAGTGCGATTGAAAAAGAAATTCAGGCATAAAAGCTATATTCATCAAGGAGGATAAAAATGGTAATTGCAGACATCATTCTTTCTGGTCAACATGTTTTTACTGGGTTACAAGATGAGCCAATAAAAGCAGCTATCGCCATTAAAGATAATAAAATTATTAAAATCAGTTCTAAAGAAGATATAATGTCATTCCTTGGAGATCAAACAAAAGTGTATGACATGGAAGAGGGACTAATTATACCGGGATTTCATGATTTTCATATGCACATTATGATGGGAAGCATTTTACAGAAGGATAGTGCCAAATTATTTGATGCAGCTTCAGAAGAAGAGGCAGCCAAAATAGTAGGTGAATTTGCAGAAACGAGACCAAATGATGAGTGGATATTTGGTGTTGGCTGGGATCATACCAATTGGAAGAACAAAGTGCTGCCACATAGAACAACACTAGATAAATATATTTGTGATCGTCCTGTTTTATTATTCAATGCAGAAGTGCATTACGCATGGATCAATAGTAAAGCAATGGAAATGATTCAATTAACGAAGGATACACCAGATCCGGAATATGGAGAAATTGGAAAAGATGAAAATGGGGAACTGACAGGCCTTTTATTTGAACAGGCAATTGGGTATGCATCAGAACATGCATACAAATTACCGAAAGAAAAACGTGTAAACCTATTCCAAGGTTTTCTTAATGAAACAAAAAGATTGGGAATCACATCCGTTAATGATTTATACGGAGCTAAAATTGCGCCAAATCCATTAGACGATCTTGAAATTTTTAAGGAATTTGAGAGAGAAGGGTTACTAACTACTAGAATTCACTTTTCGCCTGAGTTAAAAATGGATTTAGCTGCCGCAAAGGAATTACAAAAAAATTATCAGTCAGACAAGCTTACCTTTTCTGGATTAAAACAATTTATAGATGGTGTTGTGACAAGTCATACTGCTTTTTTATTGGATCATTACAAAGACCGTCCAGATACAAAAGGCGGAACAACTTATCCAGCTGAAACAATTAAACAATTAGTAAAAAAGGCAGATAAGGAAAATTTTCAAATTCGTTTCCATGCTATTGGTAACGGTGCAGTCCGCTTAGCATTGGATGCATTTGAAGAAGCGAGAAACGTAAATGGACAAAGAGATGCTAGACATGTCATTGAACATGTGGAGGTATTGCACCCGGATGATGTTCATCGCTTTAAGGAATTAGATGTAATCGCTTCCTTTCAACCTAAACACATTGAATTAATGGAAAGTGAGGCATATACAGCTAGAATCAGTGAAAAACAACAACCTCTCTATTATCCTATCAAAACACTAGTGGATACTGGTGCTAAAATTGCCTTTGGTACAGATTTTCCTGTAGTGCCCCTAAATCCCATGATGGGTATTTATCAGGCAATCACGAGAAAAGATTTAACCGGGAAGGCGTGGCAAGAGTCAGAAGGAGTAACATTGGCACAAGCGTTAAAATATTACACGGCTACACCGGCATTCGGGTCTTTCAGAGATAAAGAATTAGGCACATTGGAAGCAGGGAAGATAGCGGATATCGCAGTATTAAATAAAAATTTATTTAGCATATCAACAGAGGAAATTCTTGAAACAGAAGTGAAGATGACGATTATGGATGGAAAGATCGTATATGAAAACCAGGTCGTCCAAAAGGTATAAGATAAAAGAATATTAAAAGGTAGGTAGTGAGAAAATGTCAAAAGTAAA
The DNA here is from genome assembly GCF_047238085.1 of Peribacillus phoenicis. Lineage (NCBI taxonomy): Bacteria > Bacillati > Bacillota > Bacilli > Caryophanales > Bacillaceae > Peribacillus > Peribacillus phoenicis. Next base: position 734,849 of record NZ_JBDFMF010000001.1, read on the forward strand.
AGTTGGTCTTATTCAAATTCATTGCGGAGAATACATTGAGCAAAATATTCAAAAAACGATAGAGAAAATAAAAGAAACAGTAAATAAAGGTGCACAAATCGTTTGCCTACAGGAATTATTTTCTTCGCAATATTTTCCGCAAACGGTCAGTGTGAAAAATTATGATTTAGCTGAAGATGTAGATAGCGGTACATTAGCCAAAATGGGTGAATTAGCAAAGGAATTAGCAATTGTCTTGATTGTCCCTTTTTACGAAAGAGCAGGTGCTGGAATTTATTTTAATAGTGCAGCTGTATTTGACGCTGATGGAGAATGTTTAGGGATTACAAGAAAAAATCATATTCCGGATGGTCCCCAATATCATGAAAAATATTATTTCGTTCCAGGCAATACTGGGTATCCTGTCTATGAAACGGCTTATGGAAAAATAGGAGTCGGGATTTGTTGGGACGAGTGGTATCCAGAAGTTGCCCGAATTTTGAGCTTACAAGGTGCAGAGATATTATTCTATCCTTCCGCTATTGGTTCAGAGCCAGATCATCCCGAGATATCGACAAGATCATCCTGGGAAAAGGCAATTTCCGCTCATGGCATTTCTAATGGTGTATTCGTTGCTGCGACAAATCGAGTGGGCCAGGAAAAGGACATGAATTTTTACGGCGGTTCATTCATTAGCGATACATTCGGGAATATTCTAGCTTCACTTGATGATGAAGAAGGAATTATTGTGCAAGAAATTGATTTAAAAGAAATAGAAGAGACTAGAAAAATTCTGCAATTCTTTAGAGACCGTCGTGTTGATACATACGGCCCTATATTACAAAAAGAAATACTCCCAACCCCATCCCCTTCTAAAAAGGGAACAAACAAAGCGCTGTTTAGTTAATCATTAAAAAATAATGCAGGTGTTTTCTCTTAGGAGGTCCAAAATAATAACCGTCTCTGCTAACTTTGCCATCTAATGTTTACTTTATAAAGGTAATTTTAAGAGCTTGAATAAGGGAAATTGGAAGGGGGGAAGCTTGCTGATAACGTTGTCCTCGACCGTGATCTTTTTGCGGTTCCGCTTGAGGAGATACCTGAAACGAAAGTGAAATGACCATCATGGACGGTAAAATCATCTTCACTGCTCCTGAATAACACAAATATGCTTAAATGCGTAATAAATTATACAATGGAGGTATAATAGGGTTCAGTCGATTATAGCGAAATATATTTAAAAGAAATAGCAGGTGGGACTACCTGTTATTTCTTTTTTGCTAATTGAGAGCTATGCCTTAAAAGGTATAGCGTTTTTGTTTATACAAGCAGTTTTATCAAAATTTAAAATAAACAGGTGTATAAGTATAAAAACAAGGAAATAAATTCTGAGGAAATAAAAATTTTAGGTGAAGTTATTAGTTTATTATACATGACTAATAGGTGTACTTTTTTATATTTTAAGATAATTCAATGAAGATTGTAGCTTTCATTGTCGTAGCTTTTTCTAATGCAACTAATGGGGTTTTTATTTCAATAATAGGGTTGTACTAGGGGAGCCTTGGAACTAACGGTGCAGGTTAGTTCCATAGGAAATATAGAATGAATAAGATGAAAATGTGAAACGATAAATGAATAAAATACCTCGATTCATATTAAAGTCATAAGTGAGCCGCCAGTAGCACCGGTTATCACTATAAACCAAGCAGGCAATTTCCAGTATACAAGCATACTAAATAAGATGGCAGCAAAAGCAAAGTCTATAGGAGCTAAGATGGAGCTGGTCCAAATGGGATTATAAAAAGCCGCAATCAAGATGCCTACAACTGCTGCATTTACTCCCATTAATGCCCCTTTTACTTTAGAATTACGGCGTAATGTGTCCCAAAATGGCAATGTCCCTAGAATAAGAAGAAATGCAGGTAAGAAAATAGCAATTGTTGCTAATAAGCCACCTTGCCATCCGTTTATCACGGCACCTATGTACGCTGCAAACGTAAATAATGGTCCTGGTACAGCTTGTGTTGCACCATACCCAGCAAGAAATGCCTCTTTGTCTAGCCATCCAGTAGGGACAAATTCACGTTCAAGCAATGGCAAGACTACATGTCCACCACCAAACACTAAAGAACCAGACCGATAAAAGCTATCAAACAGAGCAATCCAATTTGATGAAGTAACCTCTCGTAAAATTGGAAGTAGAAACAGTAATCCGAAAAATAAAGCTAAACTAACAAAACCGACACCACGCGAAATCGGAAAATGAACGTTAGATTCATAACTTTCGTCGTGTTGTTTATAAATTAGAAAACCAATCAATGCTGCCAGTATAATAATACCGACTTGCACATAGGCAGTCTGCCAAATCAAGGTCCCAACCAAGGCTATTAATGCAATTGTTTTTCTCTTTACATCTGGAGTTAATTTTTTTGACATCCCCAAAATGGCGTGTGCAACTACGGCTACTGCTACTATTTTTAATCCGTGGATCCAGCCTGCATTTGAAACATCCATTCCTTTGAAAAATAATGCTAATATTACTAACGCTATCACCGAAGGCAGTGTAAAACCAAGGAAAGCTAAAATTCCACCGAAGAAACCTCCCCGCATAACTCCGACTCCAATTCCAACCTGACTGCTAGCTGGACCAGGCAAGAATTGACACAAAGCAACTAAATCAGCATAGCTTTTTTCATCCATCCATTTTCTTCGTCTAACATACTCATCATGAAAGTAACCTAAATGTGCTATTGGCCCACCAAACGATGTTAAACCAAGCCTTGTTGAAACCAATAGTATTTCAATTAGTGACTTAAAACATCTATTTGTTTTGTTTTGATCCAACTAAAGTATTCCTCCTATTATTTAAGTTCATAAGCTTTCTTTCTGGCTTCCATAAATATTTCTTTTTTCAGTGGTCGAATAAATAATTTTCTTATTTTCCCATCGACGTTTCGTTCCTCATTTATTAAAAGTCCATCAGATTCCATTGTGTATAAAGTACCTGAATTGACGGTTTATCCATGTCATTTTAGTTCTTCGAACATCCAAAGACCAAAATCGATTATATATTGAAGTATACTATTTATAAATATTTAGTTTCTAAGTCCAACAATTAATTTACACACTCTTAATATTTGCTCAACCTAACATTATTTATCAAAAAGTGGAAACATTTATAGCCTTTAATGTTTAGGTAAATCCATAATGAAAGTCATTACCGGAAGCTGATTAGCAGCTTTTTTTCTTTTGGAGAAAAAAAGCAGTATTTAAAAAGAGGAGGGATTTAACACTTAGCGTACTCCTTTTTTTGTTAAGTGAGACGGTTAGCGAAGAACAATATGGGAAATACTAAGAGTATGAAAACATTACCGAATTTTCAGAAAAATACATTGACGGGAAAATACAGTTGTTATATATTATTAATAAGTTAAATTTATTGTTATATAACAGAAGGAGGAGTCAAAATGATGAATATTCATGATAAAGCCTATGAAAGTTATTTAAAGATTTGTGAAAGGTATGAAATCGAGTCGATAAACTTCGACCACTTCATCAAAAATCTAACCAAAGACCAGTTGGATGAATACAGTAAATTAGCCGTTTAAATGAAAGGGCGTGATTGCACAAGATGGACCTCCCGGTTGATGTAGATGTAGAAGCCAGTTAAAAACCCCACCAGGTGCTATGGGAACAGGTGGGGTTTTGTTATGTGTTTAGCTTATTTCATTTAGTTGCACGCCGCTATTTGGTAAGGATATTATAGCCCCTCTTACTAGTCTTAACTGACCTTTTCTGTGCTTCTAATACCACCACTATGTGAACAAACCCACAGTATAAGATAAATAGCTCCTATATTTAAAATATCCCATTATTTTAAAGAGCATTGTAGTAATTCGGCGTCCCGATAAAAAAGCATTGCAACGATAATTCAAACTGGTGCTTGTCTAAAATGTAGTGACATAGAAGACCGCAGAACAATAGCGTTTTTGTTTAGTACAGCTGCTTTATAAAACTTAATTTCTGTTGTGAAGCTAGACCTTTGATATACAATATATGTAAGGGGGGTCGGTGATTAATGTATCAGGGTTGAATATCTAGAATAAGGGTCAGACGATGGAGGTTCGCAGTGAAAAAAATCGGGGTTTTATTTGGAGTAATTGTTATTATAGGTATTGCACTTTATGTTATACTTGCTCAACCAAATCTTGAAGCGGATTTATTAGGAACAGGAGAAGATAAAAAGGTCATATTAGTAACTTTAGAGAATACGGGATTTCGTGATATTCAATTACTTGATATCCACATTAACGGTACTGAAAAACCCGATATAGTTAAGCTACAAGTAAATAAAACAGGTAAAGGATTTGCTATTACAGATACTTTCGATGATCCGGGATATGAGTTTATGGATTATGACTCAATAGAAATTGAGCCTGAAAAAGAAGTGAATAAGAATAAAGAAGATATTGTTTCTGTCTATGCGCTGTCCATAAAACATAGTGTCGAAGTTCATTCATTATCTGTGAGTTATAAATATTTAGGTAAGGAATTTGAAGAAATTGCCAGGTTTGATTAGTTCGCATTTGCTATATAGTTTCCTCATCTTCTTTTGAAATCAAGAATCAGTATAAAGACTCGCTATCCACCTTTACTGATGCTTTTCATTTGTACACATTTAGGTTGCTTATCCAGCTAACTATCCTAACTGTAATCGATCAAACAAGAAACTGCCGGAGAAGGTCTTCTCCGGCAGTTTCTTTAACTTCCCCGATACACTTGATAACCCCATGGGGAAACGAGCAGTGGCACATGATAATGAGAGGATGGGGAAGATAGTCCGAAACGTACGGGTACCTGGTCCAAAAAGGGCGGATCAGGAAGTTCGATGGACTTATTCCGGAAGTAATCCCCGATATGAAAAACGATTTCGTAGTTTCCCATTTTAGTGTTTTCTGCGTTCAGCAGCGGGGCATCGAGCCTCCCGTCTGTATTTGTGACCGCTGATTGGAGCAGCTGCCAGTCAGCGGTGGATAATTCGGAAAAGTATAATTCAATCGTCACGTTTTCGGCAGGCTGGCCATGCATTAAATCCAATATATGTGTTGTTATACCAGGCATAAATACTCCTTAACCGATGTTTTCTTCAGCAGCAGCCAGGATTTTGTTATTTTCGAGATTTTCTTTTTTAACGGTGAAGACCTGAAAGCCATATGGCGGGCGCGGCTCTGTATATACTTTTCCTTTGGATTCCGGGATTTCGGAAACGACTGTATCCCATGTGTGGTTTTGTGATTCGAATGTAACTTCAAGAAGCTGAGGGAATCTGGTTAAAATACGGCAGCCGATTTCATAAATCAGATTTTGGATCGAAGGAGTCTCCATTTCATGGAAAACGGATGTAGCAATATCGATTATCTGTTCAGCAGCCACGTATTTAGAAGGATCCACGCCGAATGCATCCTTTTGATCCTCATAGACCCAGTGGAGATTCAAATAGATGAAAAGCGGCCGATTTCCATCTTCGGGAAGCGTCGTATACTCATCACGGACAAAACCGACAAAAGAGTTCCCGCTTACTTTGATTAATTGAAGGTCAAGGATGGAACTGCTTTGCTGAACGATTTCGCTGCCGTTTTCCCCGCGGATGATTTCGACGGCTGCCTTGGCCCGTTCGTTGCGGGACTTTTTGAATACAAGGTCACTCGGTTTCAATTGAAGATCCGTCGCTTCAGTCACAGTTTCGAAAGGGATATCCTCGGCAATCAATTTAACCGTATCGATTTGAGGATATTTGTTCAGGAAGGCTTCTGACACATATGAAGCAAATCCTTCTAATGTTGCTCCTTTGAATGTGGCTAAATGACGTTGGATGAAGTTTTTCATCGAATCTGTCGCGACGACCATGGAATTGTCTCCTTCTGTGAAGGAGGGAAGAAAAGAGGAGCCGCCAATGGAAACTTTTACATTGGTGCCAAAAATGATATGATCTCTGCCTGAAAAAGTGGATTCTGGTATTTGTTTGATTCCGGTTAAAGGCTTTGAATAGGTCCTATAGGCAAAAACATTTCCTTTTCCATAACTTAGTGTTTGTGCGGCTGATTTATTTTTCATTGAATTCTCTCCTTCGATTTTTATTTTATCCTGTAAACGAAATAGGGCAATTTTATGAATTTCAGATAGGGCCTTATCGAACTCTATTGTTTCTGAATGGTGAATCCTTGTTTTCATCGATTGATATATGTCATTTTTATCTTTACCGCGTACAGCCAGGATAAATGGAAAGCCGAATTTATTCATATATTGCCGGTTCAATGATATGAAACTTTCATATTCATCGGCAGTAAGGTCCTTTAAACCGGCGCCATGCTGTTCCTTAGTCGAATCATCACTCATTTCAACTTTGTCCCCTAGGTTCGGGTGCTTCCTGATTAATGTTAACTTTTCTTCCTTTGACGAATTGCTTACAATGTCCACCATGCATCGATGCAGATTGATGATAGATGAAAATGGTCTATTGGCTGCCGCCTTTTCTGCAATCCAAGGTGAATGTTCGAAAGTATCACCAAGGAACATCGTGAACTCCTTTTCGCTAATTGCATTTAGTGACTTAATAGTAATCATTCTAAGGGCTCCTTTTTAAATGCTTTTTGCCATGAACTGATCTGTTTCCGCGATGGTTCTATCTGCCGCCTTTTTCCTTCGAGGAGTCAAGATCACATTCAGGATGATGGCTGTCAGGCTTCCTGTGATGATTCCATCACCGACAACGATACGGATTGTTTCCGGCAGGCTTGAGAATAACTCGGGAACGACGGTGGCGCCCAGTCCGAGTGAGACTGAACAAGCAATGACCAATAAATTAGCATTATCCGAGAAATCGACGTCATTCAACATTTTAATTCCTGATGAAACGACCATTCCGAACATGACGACGGTAGCACCCCCGAGAACGGCAGTAGGAATCAGGGTAGCGAGTGCTGCGATTTTCGGTACAAGTCCAAGCCCGATTAAAATGAAGCCGGCTACAATGGTGATTGTTCTTTTTTTCACACCGGATAATTGAACGAGGCCTACATTCTGGGCGAATGTACTATAAGGAAAGGCATTGAAAATCCCGCCTAAAGTGAAGGCAAGGCCTTCTGCCCGGTAGCCCTTGACAATATCTTTTTCACTCAATTCCCTGCCGGTTATTTTTCCGAGAGCAAGGAATGCGCCAGTGGATTCGACAAGGATGACTGTGCCAACCAACATCATCGTAAGTATGGGTGCTATTTCAAAGCTGGGTGTACCGAAGTACAAAGGAGCGGGAATATGGAACCAAGAAGCCTCGGCAACGGTGGAAAAGTCCATCTTCCCAAAAAACGTTGAAGCGATCGTTCCTGCTATGATGCCAATCAGAACGGAAATGGAGCGAATGAATCCAGTGAAGCAGCGATTGATTAACAGAATAACGGCGAGGACTCCTAAAGAAAGCATCAAGTTCTCGGCTGAGCCAAAGTCTTTGCTGCCGGAACCGCCAGCCATATTCTTTATGCCGGTGGGCACTAAGGATAATCCAATGATGATGACGACGGTACCGGTCACGACAGGCGGGAATAATTTAAGCAGTTTACCAAATATGTTGGAGAAAAAAATGATGAATAATCCAGCGGCGATGATTGATCCATAGATAGCGGAAATGCCATAATTGCTGCCGATGGATATCATGGGGGTGACTGCGACGAAAGAAGTTCCCAAAACTATCGGGAGGCCAATGCCAAAATATTTATTTTTCCAAGATTGCAATAATGTAGCGATCCCGCAGGTCAATAGATCAATGGCAATAAGGTAGGCTAACTGTTGAGAATTGAATCCCAATGCCCCGCCGACGATGATCGGCACCAATATGGCACCTGCATACATGGCAAGAACGTGCTGAAGACCTAACGAGAAGGCCTTGGACTTGTTAATTCTGTCATTCATAAAAAAACTCCCTTCTGCAATAGCATGTCATTTTATATCACGTGATTCTGTTATGATTAATATCATAATAAAAAATCAGAAAATTGTCATTAGTTAGATTAGACAATTTTTGGTTGTGGATATAGACAACTTGCATAAAGTGATGGGAGGCTTTTGTTTTATATTTTAAGTAAGGTTTTAATGCGAAGGGCAAGCCGTATCTGGAGTGTGGTCTCCGAATCTTTCAGGCTCTTGCCGAGCAGCTCTTCGCATTTCTCGAGTCTGTATACAACTGTGTTTCGATGTACGAATAACCTTTTGGCAGTTTCAGATATTTGACAATGAGTTTCGAGATAGACGGATAATGTCTGTAATAAAGATTGCTCCTCCTCGGTGAAAACCTTTGAAAATCCCTGTAGTGCATAATGGTGAAAATTCATGAGGTCTTCTTCGGGGATGATCCTCAATAATTCCATAATATCCTTCGTTCGGAATATTTGGATGTATTCGGTCCTTTTCGAAAGACCTCCTTCGAGAAGGGAGTCGTTCGCTTCTTTGAAAGAGTTCTTGGTCTGTAAAAAACTCTGGCTCAAATGGCTCACTCCGAAAGAAATCGTGCAGCCGAACTGGCTGGCTGTTATCCTTTGCAATGATTTTAGCGAGGTTTCGACAGTCTGGAGAACGTCGGCAGAGACTTCATTCACTTCATATAAAAGAATGCATTTCTTGCCTTTGGTAAAGAGATGAATGGGATTGGGTGATAGGCAAAGTTCATCTTCCAAAAACTCGTATATCGAATCAGCCCTTCGTTGCAGCTGTGTGTAACTTATGTCCGAATCGGATTCATCGATCTTTCCGACTGCGCATATATAGGTTTGTTCATTGGGTAAGGAAAACTCCTTTGCCCGATTTATGATTTCCTCTTGTGAGGAGAAACTGCCATCAAGAAAATGAAGGAAGAAATCATTTCGGATATTCCGATCATGCTGTTTAAGGGCGTGTTCTTTCATCAAGGCAAAAGAAATGACATTGGTTGCCTGTTCTATCGTCAATGTTATGAGGTTATCGCTAGTCTTGATTTCTCCCGATATCGTCAAATAACCAAATTTTTCTTCATTCATAAAGATGGGGAAGACGGTATAGGGCTGTTTATTGGAAAGGGACGAAAATGAAAAGAAAGACGTTTTGGTTTTGTGGAATCGGAATCCCTCTTCGCTCATTTTTTTGATTATTGGAATAATTCCGGATGTAGAGATTGGTTGGAGTATCGGTTTTAGGTACTGGTCAACTAATAAGATGGGGTATCCAATCATATCCGATAAATGATCAAGCAGCTTTTGAATCCCTTTGCCGCGCATGATTAAGTTTGTGAATTGCTTATGTGTTTCCATGGCATAGGTCAATTCCGCTGCACGTTGATCCAAAATCCCCCGTAATGTATGGTTGATGATTTCCCCGAGTGACAATTCGGCCGGGAGTTCAATGATTGGAAAGGATAAATCATTGGCAAGAACCAGTGCCTCCTCAGGTATTTCCTTTATGTACCTCCTTGTCTTTATTCCCAGGGCTGCGCAGCCTTGGTTTGCCATCGCTTCGACGAGTGATGACAAGAGATGCGGCTTGTCCTTTATGTGATAAGCGGTCGTTACAAGGAATTCATTTGGTTTTAAAAAGTTGATGATATCCGGAGCGTCCATCATATTGACTGTGCGGACTTCCCGTTCGAGCCCTGTTCCTCCGGCAATTAAATGCATGCCGGTTAATGCTGGCAATGTTAAAAGTTCGGCTACCTTCATCTGAAACACCTCATTTTGGAAAATTTGAGTATTGAGTGTAAGTTTATAAATACAAGGGAAATGAATCGGTTTTAAATTAGTGCATGTTACTGATATTAGTCGTTTACTAACGTGTTTTGCGGATTTTCATTATCATATCATACAAACCCTTTGGCATATCCTACAAATTTCGTTGTATGGATTGCTGGATAAATAAAAAAGTATTTGCGTGTTAGGTATTATAACATTGTTAGTGACATATTATCTCGATTTTGTTAATATTTATAAAAAATTAACGTGAGGATAAGGGAGACGATAAAATGAGTGAAGGCACAGTTGCTTCCGGTAAGAAAAAAAGAGTAACGCCGTTTCCGAAAGAATGCACATTCAGCAAAGGGGACTGGGATGTATTATCGCAATATTGGTTTCCTGTGGCTGCAGTCGAGGAGGTATCGGAAAAACCGATAGGCATTAAACTTCTGGATGTGCACCTTGTCCTTTATCGGGCCAATGGGAAGATTATCGTTGCGAGGGACCTTTGTCTGCATCGCGGTGTGCCATTAAGCATGGGGTGGGTGGATGGTGATGATATCGTATGCCCTTACCACGGTTTTAGATATGGTCCGGAAGGGAATTGTACGGGGATACCTGCGCATCCCACCGCTAAAATATCCCCGCGTCTTTGCATTAATATTTATCCCGCGATAGAGCGCTACGGCTTGGTTTGGACTTCGATTGCGAGCGATAAAGAGGATATTCCGAAGTTACCGGCCTGGGATGATGAGGAATATTTGAACATCCTGCCGCCATCCATAGACATTGCCGGTTCAGCCGGTCGGCAGATGGAAGGTTTTTTGGATGTGTCCCACTTTGCTTGGGTTCATTCGGAAAGCTTCGCTGATCGTAACAATCCTATCGTTCCTAGTTATAAGGTGGAAAAAACGGAGTATGGCCTGCATGTGGAATACTTAAGTTCCGTCAGTAATTACGGAAAAGGCATGCGGCATTTAGAACCTGACAACTTTGAGTGGCTGCGTGTTTTTGATATCTATCCACCGCTGGCGGCCAGGCTTACTGTCCAATTCCCGGAGGATGGAAAACTTCACATCCTGAACTGTGCCAGTCCGGTTTCGGCACGAAAGACAAGAATGTTTTCGCCGATGGCCCGTAACTTTGATATAGATGCCCCGGTTGAAGATACTTATGAATTCAATTTGCAGATTTTCAATGAAGATAAGGAAATGGTGGAAAATCAAAAGCCGGAGGAGCTGCCTCTCGATTTGCAAGCGGAAGCGCATATCGCGGCAGATAAGACGTCGATCGCTTATCGTCAGCTATTGAGGGAATTGGGCTTAGGTTCAAATTATACAAGTTGATAAAAAGAGGGTGTCCGGTTTAATGGGCGCTCTCTTCTTTTATTGGCTTACTTTCAGTTGGTTATTTTGCACAAAAAAACACCAAAATACTAACAGAATTGTCAATGAAGTTAAATGCGAAAGCAAGTAAAATAATAGATAACATAAATTTGTGAATATTCATAACATGAATGGATTTTGAGAAGGGAAGCGATGTGATGGGCATTCAAATCGAAAAATTCATAGATGAAAAGGATGATGTTGCGTCGATGATAGAATGGTTGGCATCTTTCGGGGCAACGGAGAATAATGGGGTGACCCGGTTATTATATTCCAAGGAATGGATGAGCGCTCAGCAGGCAATGAAAGCTGAGATGGAAAAAGAAAAGCTCAGTACATATTTTGATAGTGTAGGCAACTTGTTTGGCAGGCTTGAGGGAACGGATCTCTCCGGTGGAATCATTCTGACTGGTTCTCATATAGACACGGTCAAGGATGGGGGGAAATATGACGGCGCATATGGGGTCATCGCTAGTTTCCTGGCAGTTAAGAGGTTGTATAAAGCCTATGGGGCGCCGCGAAAGACGATTGAAGTCGTTTCCTTTTGTGAGGAGGAAGGAAGCAGATTTCCCTTAACGTTTTGGGGGTCGAGGAATATTAAAGGAATCTATGGTCTTGAGCATGTCAGGGATTTAAAAGATACAGAAGGAATTCCTTTTTTGGAAGCCATGAAAAAGTCAGGGTTTGAACCTGAAGCCTATAAAACCCCGGTCCGCGATGATATTGAACGGTTCGTCGAAATTCATATAGAACAGGGGATGGTGCTTGAAAAGAATGAGAATGCAATTGGGGTCGTCAGCCATATTGTCGGGCAGCGCCGTTATACGGTTAAAATCATGGGTGAGAGTGATCATGCGGGCACCACTCCCATGTCATACAGGAAGGATGCTGTCGGTTTTGCTTCGGAATTCATTTCTTTTTTAACGAAAAAAGCGAAGGGGATGGACCCGGGTTTAGTTGCGACGGTTGGCAGAATGGATGTTAAGCCTAATGTTCCGAATGTCATTGCTGGTGAAGTGGAGCTCAGTCTCGATATCAGGCATCACGAGGAAGAGGTTCTTGAAAGGTTTTGTAAGGAAATCTTTTCGACTTTCGATTCCTTGGCAAAGGAGGCTGAAATGAAGTTGGAGGTTTCACAATGGATGGATGTCAAACCTGTTGCGATGGATCGGGAAATGAATCGCCTTGTCCGAAAGATAACTGAAGATAAAAATATACCATACCAAGATATGGTCAGCGGAGCCGGCCATGATGCACAGGTATTTGGTTCGTTTTGTCCGACTTGCTTGCTGTTCGTTCCAAGTAAGGGGGGGATCAGCCATTCGCCTAAGGAGTTTACGAGTGTTGCGGATATGGAAAAGGGAATCGACGTTTTAAGTGAAATACTATATAAATTAGCCTATTAAAGGAGTTGGGGAAAATGGCATATTCAGAATTGAATGCACCGATGAGAACGATCATGACACCAGGACCGGTCGAAGTGGACCCGCGTGTTTTAAGGGCGATGAGCACACCGATATTAGGGCAATTCGATCCTGCATTCACTACAATCATGAATGAAGTGATGGAAATGCTGCGTTTGGTTTTTCAAACGAAAAATAAATGGGCATTCCCGATCGATGGCACCTCAAGATCGGGTAATGAAGCGATTTTATGCAGCATCATTGAGCCGGGAGATAAGGTTCTGGTTCCCATATTCGGTAGATTCGGTCATTTGTTGGTCGAAATCTGTGAGCGATACGGAGCTGAAGTCCATACGATGGAATGTCCTTGGGGAGAGGTGTTCGAACCGCAAGCTGTCATCGCGGAAATCAAGAAAGTCTCCCCTAAAATAACAGCAATCGTTCATGGGGAAACTTCCACTGGTTGTATGCAGCCTTTGAAGGAAATCGGGTTGGCCTGCCGTGAATTGGGTGTCCTGCTTGTGGTGGATGCGGTTGCCTCCATCGGGGGCACCGATGTTAAGGTGGATGAATGGTGTATTGATGGGTTGATAGGAGGGACGCAAAAATGCTTGTCCGTTCCTTCAGGTATGGCACCGATTACGTATAATGAGAGAATAGAAGAAATCATCCAGTCCCGCAAAAAGGTGGAACGTGGTATTGCGACGGATGAAGACAACCAAAAGGTTTCTCTCCGCCGTCCGATCACCAGTAATTATTTCGATTTAAGCATGCTGCAGGATTATTGGGGACCGCGCCGCTTGAATCACCATACAGAAGCTACTTCCATGATTTATGCGTTACGTGAAGGGTTGCGCCTTGTGCTTGAAGAAGGTCTGGAAACGCGCTTTGCCCGTCATGAACTCCACGAAGCTGCTCTCGTTGGAGGGATCAAGGCAATGGGGCTAACGTTATTCGGGGATGGGAAAAACAAACTTCCGTGTGTAACTTGCATCGGAATTCCAAAAGGAATCGACGGTGAGGCTGTAAGAGCCATGCTGTTGAATGAATTTGGCATCGAAATCGCTTCCTCGTTTGGTCCGCTTCACGGGAAAATCTGGAGGATCGGGACCATGGGATTCAGTTGCAGGAAAGAAAACATCCTCTTTGTATTGGCTTCCTTGGAAGCTGTCCTTTTGCGCCAGGGGTTCCAAGCTAATCGGGGAGAGGCTTTGCAGGCTGCACTGGATGTGTATGTGGGAAAGACGGAGAAAGTGTCTGCATCAAGGGGTTCTCTTTGATTATAAAACTATTTTGGAGGAGTGGTCCGTATGTCAATATATGATCTTATTATCCGCAATGGATATGTAGTTTTTCCTGATGGAGTGAAGAAAGCTGATCTCGCCATCCAGGATGGGGTGATTGTTAAGATTGGGGATATCCTGGATGGTAAAGGTGATGCAGAGTATGAAGCGGATGGCCAGCATATCTTTCCTGGTATGATTGATGTCCATGTGCATTTTAGCGAACCTGGCCGCGCAAATTGGGAGGGCTTTGAAACAGGATCGCAAATGATGGCGGCGGGAGGCTGCACCACATATTTCGATATGCCATTGAATGGAATCCCTTCAACGATTGATCGAAAGGCTTTCCTTGAAAAGGGCAAGCTCGGTGAGATGAAGTCGGTTGTAGACTTTGGATTATGGGGAGGACTGGTCCCGGGAAATATCGATGATTTAGAGGATCTCGCCAAATCCGGAGTCATCGGATTTAAGGCCTTTCTTTCAGCGACGGGAAATGAGGAGTTTGAACGGGCAGATGATTTCACCCTTTTACATGGAATGAAGAAAATAGCGGAATTGGGAAAGGTCTTGGCCCTTCATGCGGAAAGTGATCCGATCACTCAGTGGTTCAAGTGGGAAAAAGAGAAGGATGGACTATTCAGTGCGAATGATTATGCAGCTACAAGACCTGTGCAAGCGGAAGCGGAGGCTGTGGAACGTGCCATTACATATGCAGAGTTAACGGGCTGTCCGCTGCACTTTGTCCATATTAGCAGTAGTTTGGCCATCGAAAAAATTGAATCGGCCAAACAAAAGGGGCTGGATGTGACGGTCGAGACGTGTCCGCATTATTTATTATTCAATCAGGATGATTTAATAGAAAAAGGCGCGGTTGCAAAATGTGCTCCCCCGCTAAGGGAAAGAGAAGAACAAGAAAGATTGATTACCCGTTTAATGGAAGGGAAATTCGATATGATTTCTTCTGACCACTCACCATGCCCTTTTGAGCTGAAAGATCCTGCCATACATAATATTTTTGAAGCGTGGGGCGGAATAAGCGGGGGGCAATTTTCGCTGATGTCGATGATAGAATTGGCAGTTTTACATGGTATCCCGCTTCATAAAGTCGCTGAGTGGACAGCTTCAGCCCCGGCAAAAAGGTTCGGTCTTTCCTCTAGAAAAGGACAAATTAAGGTAGGGAAGGATGCAGACCTTGCCATCGTTTCACTTAATGGTACGCATGAAGTTTCGGAAACGAATTTCTTCGCGAAACATAAGCAAAGCGTTTATATGGGCCATACCTTTCCTTGCCAAATCACGGCTACCATTAATAGAGGGAAAATAGTTTACGAGTCTGATGTAATCAGTGAAAGGGAGCGTGGGGAGTGGCTAAAAGTGATAGATTCCAGTATTGCGGTCAATAGCTAGGAAGAAGGGTTATAAAATAAGGGAGGGGGATTCCAAATCGGGGATCCCCTTTTTATTAGCTCTGCGTATGTATCATGGGCAAATCAAGGGGAAAAGAAACCGGACAAGATGATTGCTTGTCCGGTTTCAAGCGTTACTTATTCAACTTGGTCGACGAAATATTGATTTTTCCTGTATACCATCGCTTCCATGGTTGCAATCAATTCCCTTTCATTTAACACGTCTATTTTATACCATGCCAGTTTATGGTTTTTCTTTATCTCTTCCGCTCTGGCAGTTAAAGTCTCACCCCGTTTGCCAGCTGATAAGAAGTTGATGTTGTTTGAAACGCCAACCGCAATTTTGCCATATGAATTGCTGGCTGCGGCGAACACGTAATCAGCAAGTGAAAAGATAATCGCACCATGAACTGTTCCGTGGCTATTTAGCATGCGGTCACTAGGAATCAATTCAGCTTCCGCTGTGCCGGGACCGAGTTTCGTCAACTTCATTCCGAGAAAAGAGGCATATGGTTCGTCCACCAGCACTTGCTTGATTTTATCGTAATGCAATTCATGAATATCCTGATCTAATTGAATGGTCATTTGAAACCTTCCCTTCCTTTAATGGTTTTTTGCAGAACTTATTCCATATCCTGTGTTAGATTTGAAGAGTACTTCCGAAAACTTGTTCTCCTCATCTTTTGGCTTTGACAAGACTGTGCCTAAATAGGCTCCGATAAAGCCAAGAGGCACGGTGAAAATAGTCGGGTTGCTCATCGTGAAGAGGGGATCTCCTGTGAAAATACCCATTCCAGGCTCAGGATTCCATACATTAGGACTGAGCATGACCAGTATAAGGGAGCTGATTAAACCGAATAGCATTCCGGTGATTGCTCCGGTTGAGTTGAATCGTTTCCAATATATTGTACATAGGATGATCGGTAAATTGGCACTGGCAGCTATTCCTAGTGCAAGAACAGAAAGGAAAGCGACATTCAAAGATTGTGCAAATAAAGCGAGCAAAATCGAAATGACCGCTACGCTTATCGAGGCCATACGGGCAACAAGAATTTGCTGTTTTTCCGTAATGTTTCCGTCTTTGATGATTTCGCCATATATGTCATGTGCAAAAGCGGATGCCGACGTTAAAACAAGACCGGATACAACCGCTAAAATCGTCGCAAATGCCACAGCAGAAACGAAGGCGAATAAGAACTCCCCGCCCACTGTTAATGCAAGAAGTGGAGCGGCCATGTTCCCGGCCGAGTTTGCTTCAACAATTCTATCAAAACCGACGAAAGCAGCAGCCCCGAAACCAAGGAAAATCGTCATGATGAAAAATATTCCAATAAACCAAGTGGAATATACCACGGATTTCCTGGCAGTAGCTGCGTCCTTCACTGTAAAAAAGCGAACGAGTAAATGTGGAAGGCCTGCTGCTCCAAGGACAAGCGACATATTAAATGAAATCATGTCAAGTCCATCGGTGTATTTATTGCCAGGATTCAAAAAATCATTACCAAGAGGTGTTGCGGTTTGAGCATGATGGAACATCTCTGAAATGTTAAAATTAAAACGGGAAAATACTATGAACGTCAAAACAGCTGAACCGCATAGTAAAAGAACAGCTTTGGTGATCTGCACCCAGCTTGTCGCTCTCATTCCACCGAAAATTACATAAATCGTCATCAATACACCAACTAGAAGGACGGATAGCCAGTAATCGATGCCGAGTAATAGTTTAATTAATCCTCCTGCGCCAACAAGCTGTGCAATCATATAGAAAACTGAAATGACAAGTGTGTTTGCGGCAGCTATCCCGCGCACTTTTTTTGATTTAAAACGTGCTGAAATCATGTCTGCCAACGTATATTTACCTAAGTTACGAAGTGGTTCCGACACAAGATACAATAAGACAAGAAAGGCAACAAGGTTCCCGATGCTCATGTAAAAGCCATCGAAACCAATCAGTGCGATTGCACCCGTAATTCCTAGGAAAGAAGCAGCTGACATAAAGTCACCGGCCACGGCCAATCCATTTTGCCATGCAGTCAATCCGCCGCCGGCAGTATAAAAATCACTGGCATTTTTCGTTTTCTTTGAAGAATAATAGGTTATTGTAAGCGTTAACAAAATGATTCCTAAAAAAAGCGTAAGGGATAACATGCTCATTTGCCAAGCTCCTCCTGATATTTATTCAAAATGTTTTTAGCCATTGTGTCATATTTCGCCGATTTTTTTATATATACAATTCCCCCGATCCAAACGACAGCAAATTGGAGTAGTGCGTATACCCATGCCCAAGTTATATTGAAAAAAGCTTCACCTTTCAATACATCCGTATAAGCAGCTAAAATTGGCAGAATAAAATAAAAAGCAAGAAAGAATAGAGTAACAGGTACAATGAAAGCTTTTTTCTTTTGAAGTAAATCCTTGAACTCATCTGTTTCAATTAATTGACGATACTTAGTTTCGTTGTCATGATTTTCTGCTAAATGACCCATTTTAATCGGTTGTTCCATAATAAGCCCCCTTTTTAATTATAGTACGATTTTAAAACGAGTAACTAAAAATATGATATACCATTATTAAATTAACATAGTCAGAAAATTATGTAAATTAAAAAAGTTTTGTGAAATTATACAAAACATGATTGACATCGTTAAAATGACGTATTAATCTTAAAATGAAGCATAACAATAAATTCAAATTCCGTTTTAATATCGTTATGAATGAGAAGTCGGATGGAACACTAGCTAATTTGAGGGGGCTGAAACAATGTACAATCCTGAAGTTGAAACGGCAAGCCGCGCTGAGATGGAAAGTCTTCAAACGGCACGACTAAAAAAAACGATTAGCCATGTATACGAAAATGTACCTTATTACAGAGAAAAGTTTGAAGAAATGGGCATTGGTCCAGAGGATATTCAAACTTTAAGCGATGTGTCAAAGCTTCCCTTTACAAAAAAACAGACTCTTCGTGATCAGTATCCATTCGGTTTATTTGCCGTTCCGATGGAGGATGTAACACGCATTCATGGTTCATCCGGAACGAGCGGAAAGCCTACAATTGTCGGGTATACGAAAAATGATTTGGAAAACTGGGCCACGATCGTCGCACGCGGAATTGTAGCTGCAGGAGGACGCAAGTCAGATATATTCCATAACGCATATGGATATGGTCTGTTTACAGGTGGACTGGGCCTCCATTGCGGTGCAGAAAAGTTAGGGGTTGCCACAGTTCCTATTTCAGGGGGGAATACCGATCGCCAGATTACGATCATCAATGATTTTAAACCGCGTGGGATTTGTGGAACCCCTTCTTATATATTGAATATTGCAGAAAAGATGGAAGAGATGGGGCTTGACCCAGCCAACAATGGGCTTGAGTATGGGATTTTCGGAGCTGAGCCGTGGTCAGAGGAAATGAGGGCTACCCTAGAGAAGAAACTTAATTTGAAAGCAGTCGATATTTATGGCTTAAGTGAAATCATGGGGCCAGGAGTTGCAATAGAATGCCATGAAGCACAGGATGGACTGCATATCGCAGAAGACCATTTCCTTGTTGAAGTCATTAATCCGGATACACTTGAACCGGTTGAGGACGGCGAGGATGGGGAACTTGTCTTTACAAGCCTTACAAAGGAAGCGCTTCCAATCATTCGTTATCGTACAGGCGATATTGCCTCCATTACCCATGAACCATGTAAATGCGGACGCACCACAACAAGAATGTCCCGTGTTAAAGGAAGAACGGATGATATGATCATAGTCAGGGGAGTGAATGTATTTCCATCTGAAATTGAGCGTGTGTTATTCCAAATGGAGGGTATTGTTCCTCATTACCAGATTCACCTCGTTAAGAAGGGGAATATGGATAGTGTTGAACTGCATATAGAAATTGAAAGCGGTTTCTACAAAGAGATTGAAGAAGACTTAGCGCATATAAAAGTAGAGAAATTAAAGAAAACGATTCAACATCATATGAAATCCACATGTCTTGTAACGATGGATATTGTTGTTAACATTCCAAAAGGCATTCCGCGTTCAGAAGGAAAAGCCATTCGTGTCGTGGATAAGCGGAAGGATGAAGCCATTAGCGTATGAATGGGGCAGTGGGTAAAAGGGTGTATGAATAAGAAAACTGCAGTGGACGTTACGATAATTGGACGGTAGGGAAAGCAGAAAGAATTAATGAAATTGAGATAAGGAGGAAGGCATCATGGCTAAATATGCAATTGTGGATCAAGAAACTTGCATTGCTTGCGGTGCATGCGGTGCCGCTGCGCCGGAAATCTTTGATTACAATGATGAGGGAGTCGCATTCGTCATCCTGGATGAAAATGAAGGCACCGCAGAAGTCGAAGAAGATTTATTTGATGACTTGGATGATGCACTGGAGGGCTGCCCAACAGAGTCCATCAAGGTGGAATCGTCGCCGTTTAACGTATTAGTTGAATAAAAGTCTGGTCCAATTCCGATAATTTCCTTTTATTCAGTAAAAAGACAGAATAGTCTTGCATTAAATATAACAGTAAAATATAATAACGTTATACAAACGTTATATTATAAAAAGAGGTGATTTGGATGAACGTTCTTTTAAATGAAATGGCAGGAGAAGAAAAGCTAAATCAATTCATTGCCAGAATCGAAGCGGGAGAAAAGATAGAAGCGGATGATTGGATGCCGGAAGAATACCGGGGCACTTTAATCAAGTTAATATCGATGCATGGAATCAGTGAAATCATGGGGGCGCTTCCAGAAAAGGAATGGGTACCTAAAGCTCCGACCTTAAATAGAAAACTTGGAATCATGGCAAAGGTGCAGGATGAAATGGGGCATGGACAATTACTGCTTCGAGTCGCGGAGGATTTGCTAAAGCCTTATAACAAAAAACGGGATGACCTAATGCAAGATTTGTTTAAAGGAGATTTAAAGTTTCATAATGTTTTCCATATGGAAGCCAAATCCTGGGGCGATGCTGGATTGATTGGCTGGCTGGTTGATGGTGCAGCCATCATTTCCCAGACGAACATGCTTGGCGCCTCATACGGACCTTATGCCCGGGCATTACAGAGGATTTGCGCGGAAGAAGTTTTCCATGCCCAGCATGGTGAAGCGATAATCATGGCTTTGGCTGAAGGGACGGAAGAACAAAGGGAATTGGTTCAAGACTCCATCAATTATTGGTGGGAATCTTTATTACTTTTCTTTGGACCTCCCAGTAAGAATGAAGTGGGCACATCCAAACAGGATATAACGATTAAGTACAGAATCAGAACCAGTACGAATGAACAACTTCGACAAGCCTTTTTTTCTAAATATGTGAAGCGGATCCTTTCACTTGGCTTCAGCATTCCCGATGAAACGCTTAGGTTTGACAAAGCATCTGAAACCTGGATTTACCAACAACCCGATTGGGGGAAATTGAAGGTGTTCGCAAGGAATGAAGGTCCCCGTTCGCAGGATCGCTTAAGTCTTCGGAGAATTTCTTATGAAAATAATAAATGGGTACGTGAGGCATTGGCGCCAAAGGTCATCTAAGGGAGGGGGAAGGACGATATGGAAACTAGACAAGGAAATTACTTTGAAGAATTTGAAGTATTTAGCCGTAAAACGCAATCATCACCCGTTCAATACCACTTCAGCCTACTGGCCCCGAATGAGGATATCGCCATCATGATGGCACAAGAAAACTTCATGAGACGTGAAGCGGTTGATGATATCTGGGTTGTGAGGAGACAGAATATACGGAAAATGACGGCCGAGGAAAAGAAAACGCTTCAACGTATCGATAATAAAGACTACAGGACCACAAAAGGATACGGGTATTTAAAGAAAAAATGGCGGAAGTATGAGCAGGGAATGCTCGATGAAAAAGAGATAATGTCTTGGGCTGGAGGTGTGAAAAATGAAGAATGAATCATTGAAGGACATCGCAATCAAGGAATTGCTGCTTCAACTGGCTGACGATGACTTCATCCATTCATACCGTGGTGCAGAATGGTTGGGACTCGCACCGCATATCGAAGAAGATGTTGCATCCGCTTCGATATCTCAAGACACGATGGGGCATGCAGCCATATATTATAAATTACTTGAAGAACTCGGTGAAGGGGATGCTGATAAGCTGGCTCACGACCGTCCCGCCAAGGAACGGCGCAATGCGATCATTCTCGAATTGGTCAATGGTCCTGGCTACTACATGAAAGACCCGGATTATGATTGGGCGTTTGCGGTAGTGCGGAATTATTTTTATACCCAAGCCAAAGCGATTAAGGTTCAATCCCTTCATTCATGTTCATATGAACCGCTTGCTGAAGTGGCCCAAAAGGTACAGATGGAACTTTACTATCATTTGATGCACTGGAAAACATGGTTCGTCCAATTGCTGGGATCTGGTCACTTGGAAGCGATTTCGAGAATGAAAGCGGCGATCGGGAAAACAATGCCCGATTTTGCTGGCGTATTTTCACTTGGACAATATGGAGAGGAAATGGTTGAGCTCGGCTTGATAGAGGGCGAAGCTGTCTTACAGAAAAAATGGATCGAGGCCATCACACCAATTTTTGAAAGTGTCGGCTTGGCATCAACGATTCAAATAGGGATGGCAAGAGGTGATGGTCGTAATGGCCAGCATACGGAAGATTTGGAAAAGGCGCTAGAAACGCTAAGTGAAGTATACGCAAGCGATAAAGCAGCTTCATGGTGAATCAATAGAAAGGGGAGGGGTACCATGGCGACCGTACAGTTAAACACAGAAGAAATATATAAGCTCCTGGAAGACGTTAAAGATCCCGAAATCGATACAGTAAGTATTCTGGATTTAGGGATGGTTGAAGACGTGACGGTTTCGGGCCAGGATGTTTCGGTAAAAATGCTGCCAACTTTTCTTGGGTGCCCGGCATTGTCGATCATTCAAAAAAATGTGGAAACAGCCCTTCGACAGCTGCCTGCCGTAAAAAATGTAAGTGTGGAATTTTTACGTTCCCCTTCATGGACATCCGATCGAATTACGGAAAAGGGGAAAGCTGGATTGAAGGTTTTCGGAATCTCCCCTCCTCCTCGACAAATGAAAAGTGATGGATCATGGCATGTGGATTGCCCATATTGTGAATCGACATATGTCACGATGGAAAATATCTTCGGTCCAACGGCCTGCCGCAGCATTTTATATTGTAAGGCATGCAAAAATCCGTTCGAAGCGATGAAACCACTGATAAAAATAATCTAATAAAATGGAGGTTCTATAAAATGGTAAAGTTAATCGCCCTATACAAACAACCTGAAAACAAGGAAGAGTTCGATGAGCACTATTTCAATGTACATGGTCCGATAACGGAAAAAATTCCCGGTCTTCAAAAAATGGAGGTAACTAAAATTGTAGGGACCCCAATGGGCAAAGACTCTGAGTATTACATCCTTTGTGAAATGTATTATGAAGACCACGATGCATTGCAACAAGGAATGCGTTCCCCGGAAGGAAAGGCATCAGGGAAAGACCTAATGGGCTTTGCCGGGAAACTTGTAACGATGATGATCGGCGAAGAAATAAAATGAATGCGCTTCAATTCATTGAAACGTCAATCGCGGATGGCATTGGTTATATCACTTTAAATCGGCCGAAGCAACTGAATGCCCTTAACAGGAAAATGGTGAGGGAAATAGTTTTAACCATGGAAGAGTTCGACCGGGACCCGCAAGTGAAGGTGATTTTGCTATCGGGCAATGGAAAAGCATTTTCCGCTGGAGCTGATATTGACGAGATGGTGAACGACAATCCAATCAGTATGGAGTTAACGAACCAATTTGCCGATTGGGACCGAATAAGCCTAGTCAAGAAGCCTGTGATTGGTGCGGTGAAAAGTTTTGTATTCGGCGGTGGTTTTGAACTTGCTTTATCCTGTGATTTCCTGATTGCTGCCAGCGATACCCAGTTTTCCTTTCCTGAAGTGACACTTGGGGTCATGCCTGGTGCAGGAGGAACCCAAAGGTTGACGAAATTGGTAGGCAAGACGAAGGCACTTGAATGGATATTGACGGCTGAAAGGATAAAGGCAAAGACAGCTCTGCAATATGGTTTCATTAATAAGATCGTGGCACCTGAATTGTTAATGGAAGAATCGGTTGATTTTGCTAGAAAGATAGCAAAGCAACCCCCCTTAGCTGTAAGGCTGATCAAAGAATCCATCAATAAGGCCGTTGATTATCCCTTAAATGAGGGCATGCAATTTGAACGGAAGAATTTCTATATCCTTTTCGCATCAGAAGACCAAAAAGAAGGAATGAAAGCATTTGTTGAAAAAAGGGAGCCAAAATTCACAGGCGGATAAGGGGTGCTCTATGTACGAAACGATCAAATATAGGGTTGAAAATGGAGTGGCTTGGCTTACTTTGAACCGCCCTGATAAACTAAATGCCTTTACGTCCCAAATGAATAAGGACATACAGAAAGCGATCAAAATATCCGCGGGGGCAGATGAAGTCCGGGCCATTATCATTACTGGGGAAGGCAGGGCCTTTTGTTCGGGGCAGGATTTATCGGATGTTGAGGAGGGCATGAATTTAGGCCAGAAGCTTCGTGAGGATTACGGTCCGATGATGGAGCAAATAGCAAACTGTGAAAAACCGATCATTGCAGGAGTCAATGGAGTGGCTGCAGGTGCTGGCTTCAGCCTGGCGCTGGCATGCGATTTTCGGCTTGTTTCTGAAAAAGCCAGTTTTTTAAATGCCTTTGTCAATATCGGATTGATTCCTGATTCGGGGAATCTGTATTACCTTTCGCGAATCGTTGGTCATGCGAAAGCCTTGGAATTATCTTTATTGGGAGAAAAGGTTGCGGCTAGTGAGGCGAAAAATATCGGGCTCGCTACAAAAGTGGTCGGTGTGGATGAGTGGAACGAGCATTTGAAAGCCTTTGCAGAGAATATCGCAAACAAACCAACGAAGGCAATAGGATTAATCAAAAGATACTTAGAGGCGTCCTATCATCTTTCATTGGAAGAATACTTAAAAGAAGAAGCGGAGGGTCAGCGCATTGCTGGCTTAACGAAGGATTATGCAGAAGGTGTGGCAGCATTCACTGAAAAAAGGAAAGCTCAATTCATAGGCAAGTAATATAGAAAAGGGAGTGGGATTACATGGTTAGAGTACAAGAGGCGGCATTTGAAAAAGCGGAAATGAAGCGTGATTATTATCATCTGATCATTAATGGGGAAAGAGTGGAAAGCTCTGATGGTTCCACAATTGATGCGTATAATCCTGCAACAGGTGAAATCATTGCCAAGGTTGCAAAGGCGACCAAGGAAGATGCAGAAAAGGCTGTTCAAGCTGCACGTGAAGCATTTGATAACGGGAAATGGAAGAGGACTCCGATTAACAAACGGTCTCGTGTTTTGAACAAAATTGCAGCGATCATGCGTTCACGCTTCAATGAATTGGTTGAATTGGAAGTCCTGAACAGCGGCAAATCCATTTCTGCAGCGCAAGGCCAAGTCATGCAGGCAATTGAAGATTTCGAGTTTTATGCAGGCGCTTTAGTTGCACACCGCGGATCTGTCAATAATGTTCCTGGTCAATTCCATAACTATACGGAAAAAGAGCCAGTAGGTGTTTGTGCTCAAATCATCCCTTGGAATTACCCTATGATGATGGCAGCGTGGAAAATTGCACCTGCAATCGCAGTCGGCTGTTCGGTCATTGTCAAGCCAGCTTCGTTAACGCCGCTGACTGCCATTGTATTAGGGGAAATCTGTTTAGAAGCAGGTGTTCCTTCAGGCGTGGTCAATATCATTCCAGGTCCTGGATCGGACGTAGGGAATTATCTTGTCGAGCATCCGAAAGTGAATAAGGTTGCCTTCACGGGCTCTACGCCAATTGGCAGGGATCTCATGGGCAAAGCATCACAGACATTAAAAAGGGTGACATTGGAGCTTGGCGGTAAGTCCCCTAATATTGTTTTTGAAGATGCAGACCTAGAAGCAGCCATCGATGGATCTTTATATGGCATTTTCTACAATACTGGACAGTCTTGCGAAGCTAGATCCCGTTTATACGTTCACGAAGACATATATGATGAGTTCGTTGCCAGATTCGTAGAAAAAACGAAAAAATTGAAATTGGGCAATCCTCTCGACAAAGAAACACACGTCGGTGCAGTCATAGATCAAGGGCAATTGGATGTCATCGACAATTATGTACAATCTGCCATTACTGATGGAGCGAAAATCCTCACAGGAGGAAAGCCAGCGGTCATCGAAGGTTTCGAAAACGGTTATTGGTATGAGCCGACGGTCATAGCGAATGTCAATCATGATATGGATGTTGTGAAAGAGGAAATATTCGGGCCGGTCGTTGTCATAATGAAATTCAAAGATGAAAAAGAAGCCGTGAGACTCGCGAATGATACGGAATTCGGTTTGGGTTCAGCCCTCTGGACAAAAGACGGCGGGCGTGCGACTAGAGTGGCCAATCAAATAGAAGCGGGAATCGTCATGGTGAATTGCCCATTCTCCGCATTTCCTGGAACACCTTTCGGAGGGTATAAGCAATCAGGATTCGGCAGGGAACTTTGTATTGAGACACTTGATCTTTATACAGAAACGAAAAGCATCATTTCCTATCATGGAAGCCGTCCCTTAAATCCCTTTGGAATTTAATAAAACATAAAATAGGCGGCTGGCTGAACGGTATGTCGGAAAAGTAATTCAAGTATGAATGAATGCTGATCTGATTCATCCGCAGCCAGCTCTATTTATTTTTGAAGGAGGAATGAACGAATGATTAGAAATCTAGTGATTGTCGGATCTGGTGTCATGGGCAGGGGAATAGCTTATGTAGGAGCAACAGGAGGCTTTAATGTAGTACTGGTGGATGTGAATCAGGATGCTTTGGAAAGTGCAAGAAACGAGATAGATGCCATATTCGAGAAGGGTGTGCGCTACCAAAAAATCACCCAGGAAGAAGCGGCAGCTGCAAAAAGCAGATTTTCCTATTCTTCCAATTTGAAAGAATCAGCAGCATATGCCGACTTGATCATTGAGGCAGTTCCGGAAAAGGCGGAAATTAAGAGGGCAGTCTTCGAAACGATTGAAGTCCATGCAAAAGAAGACTGTTATTTTGCAACCAATACGTCCACGATGAGCCCGACGGAAATTGGTTCTTATGGAAAACGTCCTGAAAAAACGATTGCCATGCATTTTTTCAATCCTGTACAAAAGATGCCGCTCGTTGAAATTGTACGTGGTCTTGAAACTAGCGATGAAACGGCCGCCGTAATAAAAGAGGTAGCCGGAAAAATGGGAAAAGAAACAGTGGTCATAAATGAATTCCCTGGGTTTGTTACCAGCAGGGTCAGCTGTTTGGTAGGAAATGAAGCGTTCTTTATGCTTCAAGAAGGTTTAGGCACACCAGAGGAAATCGATAAGGCAATAAAGTTAGGGCTGAATTACCCAATGGGACCATTTGAGCTAGGTGATTTGGTGGGACTGGATGCCCGTTTGAATAATTTAAAATACTTACATAGTAAGCTTGGTGAGAAATACCGCCCGGCTCCCCTCCTTGAACAGTATGTTAAAGCTGGCAGGCTCGGCCGTAAGTCAGGTAAAGGTGTGTACGATTATACAAAAGACGGCGAGCTGGTGAGGAAATGAAGGATGTTGTGATCATTGATGCTGTGAGAACACCAATCGGAAGATATAAAGGCGCTTTGAAAAGCGTTCGCCCGGATGACCTCGGTGCAATTGTAATCAAGGCGCTGACCGATCGCAATCCAGAGCTGCCGCCAGATCAAATTGAGGATGTCATTTTCGGGAATGCAAATCAAGCTGGGGAGGATAATCGCGATGTGGCCCGGATGTCCGCCCTTTTAGCTGGTCTTCCGGTAAATGTAGGTGGAACGACAATAAATCGTTTATGTGGCTCCGGATTGGATGCCGTCATGTACGCTGCACGCTCCATTGCAGTTGGTGAAGGCGATATTTATATCGCAGGCGGTACTGAAAGCATGACAAGGGCGCCGTACGTCATGGCCAAACCTGAGAGTGAATTTCCGCGGGGTTCAATGGAGCTTCAGGATACAACGATTGGATGGCGTTTCACGAATGAGAAACTTAAAGAAATGTATGGTGCGGATTCCATGCCTCAAACGGCTGAAAACGTCGCCCTGCGTTTTTCGGTTTCAAGGGAGGACCAAGATCAATTCGCGTATCAAAGCCAGCAAAGAGCGAAAAAAGCAGTGGAAAATGAGCGTTTCATTAATGAAATCGTACCTGTTCGATATACAAATCGTAAAGGGAATGAGGTCATTATCGAGAAGGATGAACACCCTCGTCCTGACACGACCATCGAAAAGTTGGAAAAACTCAAACCGATCTTTAAAGGCGGCACTGTAACGGCCGGTAATGCTTCAGGTGTAAATGATGGAGCCTCGGCATTACTTTTGATGAGTGCAGAAAAAGCACGGGAGCTTGGATTGAAGCCACTGGCCAAATATGTTGTAGGGGCGGTAGCGGGTTTGGAACCGTCCATTATGGGCCTTGGTCCGATTCATGCCACTAAAAAGGCATTGGAGAGGGCAAGCTTGGCGATTGAAGACATCGGGCTAGTGGAATTGAATGAAGCATTCGCTTCCCAATCCTTGGAGTGCATCCGCCAGTTGAAATTGGATCAGGGGAAAGTGAATGTCAACGGCGGAGCAATAGCGTTTGGCCATCCGCTCGGTGCAAGCGGGGCGCGTATTTTAACAACACTTGTCCACGAAATGAAAAAGCGGAAAGTACGCTATGGTCTTGCGACGATGTGTGTAGGCGTTGGCCAAGGCATATCCGCCATTATAGAAAATATCGAAACAAATTAAGGGGAGGAGACTCATGTCCAAGGTTATTTATGAAGTGATAAATCAAATCGGTTATATAACAGTGAATCGGCCCGACGTATTGAACTGCTTCGACTATGAGACACTTTGTGAACTTCAGGAAGTCATCGATGCAGTTTTTTATGACGGCGATATCCGTGTCGTCATTTTCACCGGTGCTGGGGAAAAAGCATTCAGCGCGGGAGCGGATTTGAAAGAAAGAAAGTCTTTGAATGATGCGGAAGTAAGAAGGAACGTTAAAGCGATTCGTGATGTTTTTAATAGTATCGCAGGGCTTCCGCAGCCAACCATAGCTGCCGTCAATGGATATGCATTGGGGGGAGGATTTGAATGGCTGCTTTCATGTGACTTTGCAATTGCTGCCGAAGGTGTTTCTTTGGGGCTCACTGAAACTAGCTGGGCCATTATTCCTGGGGCAGGCGGTACACAGCGGCTGCCGAGATTGATTGGAGAAATGAAAGCGAAGGAATTGATCTTCACCGCTAAAAAATTGACTGCAGAAGAGGCATATCAATTAGGGATCCTTTTGAAGGTCGTGCCAAGGGATCAACTAATGTCAGCTTGTGGAGAATTGGCAGCCAATATCATGAAAAACGGGCCGATTGCAGTCAAACAAGCCAAATATGCGATTGACCAAGGAATGAATACGGACTTGCAAACCGGAATGGCCATAGAAGGAAAAGCCTATGAATTGACCATCCCGACTCAAGACAGATCGGAAGCGCTCCTGGCATTTAGTGAACGGAGAAAAGCACGATTTACTGGTGAATAATATTGCGCTTTCATTTAAAAAAGATATAATAATTATTATGTCTTCCGTGTGAAAATAGTAACAATGTCAGGACGAGGTGAGAAAGATAGGTACTAATACACAATCCATGATTTTTACGATATACGGCGATTATATCCGTAACTATGGAAGTAAAATCTGGATAGGCAGTTTAATTCGTTTGTTAAAGGAATTCGGCCATAATGAGCAGGGCGTTCGTGTAGCCGTTTCACGAATGGTCAAGCAAGGTTGGATTCAATCAGAGAAGCAGGGAAATAAAAGCTATTACTTTTTGACTGATCGCGGTGTGCAGAGAATGGATGAAGCGGCCAACCGCATATATAAGATGAAACCGAATGAATGGGACGGTAAATGGCGTATCTTAATGTACACGATCCCTGAAGATAAGCGGCAATTACGGGATGATCTCCGTAAAGAATTATTATGGAGCGGGTTTGGCAGTTTTTCAAGTGGTTGCTGGATTTCCCCTAACGATTTGGAGAAACAAATCAATCGCTTGATCGAGAAATATGACATAGATGAATATGTTGATTTTTTCATTTCGGAGTACAAAGGTCCAAAGGAAAACCAATCGCTTGTCGAGAAGAGCTGGCATTTAGAAGAGATTGAAAGTAAATATGAAGAATTCATCGAGAAATACAGCAAACAATTCATCGTTCATCAAAGCATCATTAGCAGGGGCGAAATGTCCGATGCTGATTGTTTTGTGGAACGAACGAATTTGGTGCATGAATACCGGAAATTTTTATTTATCGATCCGGGCCTGCCAAAGGAACTTCTGCCTTTAAAGTGGAATGGGAATCATGCTGCTCTTTTATTTAGCCAGTATTATCAAGTCTTGGCTGAACCAGCAAGCCGTTTCTTTGAAAGCGTATTTCAGGAAAACAATGATTTATGCCGGAAAGACGAAACCTATGATGCCAAGGACCATCCACTGATCATTAAGTGAAAAAGAGCCTCAGCCAGTCACTAATGACGACTTGCCGAGGCTCTTTTAACATTATCATTTTCGACTCTTGCTTTTACTTAATCAAGTATCCCTTTGAAGTCTTTTCCTTTTTGAACATATGTATCGATTGAAAGTTGGATCAATTCAAGATCTTTATCATTCAATCTGCGAACCACTTTCCCCGGGGAACCAATAACCAGTGAACGTGGAGGTATGATTTTGCCAGAGGAAATCAATGTGTTCGCTCCGACGATGCATTCTTCGCCGATTTCTACATTATCCAATATCGTTGATCCCATACCGATAATGGAGCGTTTGCCTATTTTACAGCCATGCAGGATGACATTGTGACCAACCGTCACTTCGTCTTCAATGACAACTGGGCATCCTTCAAATAAATGAATGGTGGAATTATCTTGTATGCTGCATTTTTCACCTATTATAATTGAATCTTCATCACCGCGCAGTACGGAATTAAACCAAATGGTAGAGTCTTTCCCAATCGAAACATCACCGATTAGATGAGCACCGGGTGCAACAAAAACAGTATCATCAATGGATGGTTTTTTATTATTGTACGGAATAATCATAGTCTCGCTCCTTTTTGAAAAGTCAGAATTGTTTTTCTAATGAATATAGTATAACATTAAATTGACAGGGGGGGATGAAAGTGAAATATATTTGTGAACTTTTTGCGATAAAATATCCCATTATACAAGGCGGCATGGGGAATATAAGCAATGCAAGTCTTGCGGCTGCAGTATCCAATGCAGGAGGACTGGGGACAATAGGGTGCGGTACCATGAATCCTGAACAGGTGGAAGCCATCATTCTCGAAACCAAAGATAAAACCAATAACAATTTCGCGTTGAACATTCCAATAAATGTTAGTCCATATACAGATGAGTTAGTGAGTCTTGTCCTGAAGCATGAAATACCTGTAGTTTCCCTATCTGCAGGAAATCCTGCCCCTTTCATTCCGCTATTGCAAAAAAAGAATATAAAAGTGATTGCCATCGTTGCGTCGGTCAAGCACGCGCAAAAAGCGCAAGCGGCAGGGGCTGATGTGTTGGTCGCAGAAGGGTTTGAAGCTGCCGGCATCAATTCGAACCTGGAAATGACGACCTTTACACTCATTCCGCAAATCAGCAAGCATGTGACGCTCCCAGTTTTGGCAGCTGGCGGAATAGGCAATGGACAGGGTTTGGCAGCGGCATTGATGCTGGGGGCTTCAGGAGTCCAATTGGGAACCAGGCTGATCGCTACACAAGAGGCACCGTTCCATCCGTCATATAAACAGAAACTGATCGAAGCTATGGGCAATGATACGGTAATTTTGGGCAGAACGTTTGGCCAGGTCAGAAGGGTATTGAAGGACCCATATACCGAGAAAGTCCTGGATTTGGAAAAACAGGGGCTGTCTCCTGTGAATTATCGTGAAATGACCTCTGAGGTCCATCATATTAATGGGGCGATGAACGGGGATGTTAACAATGGTTTTATGAACAGCGGCCAGGTTGCCGGATTGATTGACGATATACCCACGGTAAAGGAATTACTTGATGGCATGATGAAAGATGCAAGAAAACAAATGGAAGATGGATTGAAGAGGCTCTCTGCTCCTTTTATGATTTGAGAGCTTGGTACCGATCTTGTCATGTGTACATCTCTACCAATTAGGGGCTATTCACTTGGTTAACTATATCGAATGCTTGAGGTCAATTCGTCCTCAAGTTTTTTTCGTTTCTGGACCATCTGATATTCTATTATCGTTCTTCTTACAAGCATAGTTCTATAGTAAATAGCCCGATAACAAAACATGACTCCATAAGAACATTGTTTTAGGATAACATTAAGGAAAAATGCGGGTTAACTTGTGATACAATGGACAATGTCCTTTTTGACATCATGGGTGCCCGGATTCATCTTGGAGCACCCCTTATTATATGTAATAAAAGTTAGAAAAGGGGAAACCTCATTGGAAACTTTAATAATGAATATGATTGAAGCGTTTAAATCTTTATCTTATTTCGGTGTTTTGCTAGCTTTGACTTTTGAATTCATTCCTGCTGAAATAGTTTTGCCACTGGCAGGATACTGGGTTTATCAAGGTGATATGAATTTATACTTGACTATCCTTGCTGGTTCGCTTGGTGGGGTAACGGGACCATTGACGCTTTATGCCTTAGGTAAGTATGGCGGGAGACCGCTTGTATTAAAGTTCGGAAAATACTTTTTGATCAAAGATGAGCAGTTGAACAAAGCTGACCGCTTCTTTGAAAGGTATGGTGGGGGAATTGCCTTCTTTGGACGGTTTGTACCAGGTATTCGTACCGCCGTGTCGCTGCCATGCGGAATATTGCAAATGAATATTTGGAAATTCATATTATATACCTATATGGCGATGCTTCCTGTTACAAGCGTTTATGTTTATTTAGGGTTTAAGTTAGGACCTAGATGGGAGCAGGCGGGAGCTATCTTTTCACAATATGCGAATTTCTTGCTTATCCCCATTGCACTTATAGTCATTTGGTTCATTATGAAGACTCGAAAACAAAAGCAAAGAGAAAAAATAAAAGTCAATTCATAACAAAGAAGGCGCCATGATCAGGCGCCTTTTTGATTTATGTCATTATTAGCAGCATCCACCGAAGCCGCCGCCGAATCCCCAACTGCATCCAATGATGATCAACAAGATGAATAATACGATCAGCAATGCGAATCCGTTATCGAAACCGCCGTGGCTGCCTCCACAACATTCGTTACCATTTCCACCCATTTGATTTCCTCCTCATACATATTATGAATTACATACCTAGCAAAACATCTTTACCGGGAATACTTCATACTATGTATTCTAGGCCGAAGTGTTTGCTTATTCATAAAAAATGGGCGTAGGCAAAATCAAGGGAATAAGCCCGAATATTTTTTTGATTTTGTTTTAAATGTTATAATATACCATGTGGATTGTGGGGGAAGGGAGCTGAACTAACTCATGAAAGTTGCCATTATAACGGATGTGCATGGTAATGCTTCAGCGTTGAAAGCCGTTCTTAAGGATATTGATCAAAGGGAAGATATAGATCGTCTCTATTGTTTGGGAGATATGGTCGGGATTGGCCCGGATACTAATGAAGTCCTTGAACTTTTATTTTCAAGAAATGATTTATCGATGATAACTGGAAATCATGATGAAGCTGTCCTGGCCATCGTTAACGGGGAGCCTCATCCGGACGGTCATATTCATGTTAAGGAGCATCATGAATGGATAGCTGAAAGGATGCATTGGAAATTCATAAATGAATTGGAAAAATTGCCTCGAACCATACATCATATCATTAATGATCACTCCGTTTACTTCACCCATTATCACATGGAATCGAAGAAATTGGATGAGCACATAAGCCAAAATCCATTTAGTAAAATCGTTGAACCGAGTTTAAATAACTTAGAAACGCTTTTCAAAGATCAGCATCATGATTTAATAGGATTTGGACATCATCATCCTATCCACCTTTTTAAAAATGACCGAACGATATTCCTGAACCCTGGTTCTCTTGGCTGTAATGGTGAACCAGTTGCTCCTTATGCGATTGTTGTGATTGAAAATACCGGTATTCAGGTAAAGCTTGAAAAAGTCGCCTATGATAATACATCGTTCCTGTCATCGTATCAAAGCTTACAAGTCCCAGAGCATGAATTCATTATACGTGCCTTCCATGGCGGCCAGCAGGTCTAGGACGTTTAAAAAAGATGAAGTATGGGGAAATGTTGAGGCATAAAGGTACATGCCTGTGGATACGATAATAGGCAAACTCAACGAAGGTGGAGGTAGGTCATGAAGGAAAAGGAACAGGTAGTAAATCAAGAGCAGGAAGAGATGGAACGGCACAGTTTTGTCTGTAATGATGAATTGTTCAATAAGGATCTTTACGCCATTGTCGATGATACGATGCAAGAGGAAGGATAAACGGGAAAACGCTGCAGGTAATGTCTGTAGCGTTTATTTTTACGTTGAAATGGCTGAAGCCAGAATTTTGGATTTCCGTAAAGGATCACGTCTCCTCCTGATTCCATCACTCTTTTTACAGCCAGTGAATCCCGGAAGTGAATCATTTGAAACCATTCTGGATTTATCCCATACTATATATAAGTTTCAAATCCGAGAGGAGGGATGGCATGGGACATCATCATGGTCACTCCCATGATCATGATCATGGGCACGGACACCACCACCATTCTAATAATAAAAAAGCCTTGTTGGCATCTTTCTTATTAATCTCCACATTCATGATCGTCGAGGTCATTGGCGGATTCTTGACAAATAGTCTGGCTTTACTGTCGGATGCAGGTCACATGCTTAGCGATGCTGCAGCTTTAGGGCTTAGTTATACAGCGATAAGGTTGGGGGAAAGGAAAGCGACATCGTCCAAATCGTTTGGATATAAACGGTTTGAAATCATTGCTGCTTGTTTGAATGGATTGACCTTGATCGTCATATCCGTATTCATTTTCGTAGAGGCAATTAAGAGGTTCCTGGATCCCCCTGAGGTGCAAAGCTTGGGAATGCTAATGATTTCAATCATCGGATTACTTGTTAATATCATTGCGGCCTGGATTTTAATGAGCGGAGATAAGGAAGACAATCTGAATGTACGGAGTGCTTTTTTACATGTTATTGGTGATATGCTTGGATCTGTGGGTGCCATTGCGGCCGCACTTTTGATTTACTTTTTCGATTGGGGAATTGCAGATCCGATTGCGAGCGTCATAGTCGCGATTTTAATCATTATCAGCGGTTTTAGGGTAGTGAGGGATTCTTTCCATATCTTGATGGAGGGCACACCAGAACAAGTCGATATGGATGAAGTGAAAGCATCCTTGATGGAATTGGAGGGTGTATCCGATGTCCATGATCTCCATATCTGGACGATCACCTCTGGCTTTTTGACAATGAGCTGCCATGTTGTCATAGATGAGAGCGGTAATCACGATTCAGTTTTAGCAGAAGCGCAAAAACTACTTCATGATCAGTTTGGGATTGAACATAGCACGATCCAAGTGGAAAGACAGGAAGCGGGCTGTCCGAATCCACACGAGACATGTAATTGAAAAGGGCTGGCTCAGTTTAGAGCCAGCCTCTTAAGAGTGTATAAGGGGATCATAGTTTTTTTCTGGATGATTTTTACGACCATGCAGAAGCATTCCTGTTAAAATGAATCGAGATCACTTACACAACAAGGTTACTATGTGAAAACATCGGTTAATTTTACTGCGAACATAATCCTGACACATAAAAATGGTAGGATTGAGGGAAAATGCTTGGTCTTTTTAATAGTTAGCATATATAAAATGATTCCACTATAATTCAGGAAGGAGGAATCCGTCAATGAAGAAAATTCTTGTCGTAGAAGATGAAATCGCCATATCGATGGTATTGAAAGCATATTTGGAGCGGGAAGGTTTTGATGTAGTCCAAGTTTACGATGGGCTAAAAGCCATTCCGGTGTTTGAAGAAACGAAGCCAGACCTTGTCCTGCTTGATGTCATGCTGCCTGGTAAGGAAGGCTGGGATATACTGAAGGAAATTCGGGAGGACGATACATGTCCGGTTATCATGTTGACTGCACTGACAGATGTCGATTACAGATTATCGGGATTTAAGTCAGGTGCGGATGATTACATCTCCAAACCCTTTGTTGCCGAAGAAGTCGTGGCCCGGGTGCATGCCGTTTTAAGAAGATCATCATCGGTTGTTACGGAAGATGGTCATGTACATCAATTTGGAAGTTTAACCATCGATGATCTGTCTTATATGGTTCATTTAAATGGGGAAGAGATAAACTTGACGCCGCGTGATTTGTCGCTGCTCGTTTTTTTCGCTAAGCACCCTAATCAAATTTTCACGAGAGAACAGCTGCTTGACCAAGTGTGGGGCATAGATTATGACGGCAGTGACCGTGCGGTGGACCTGGCGATCAAACGAATCAGGAAGGCGATAGATGCATGGCCTGTAACTGAGGGGGAAATAAAAACATTGCGTGGATTGGGGTATCAATTGAGTGTCTATGAAAACTAAAAAAAGAACCACTTTACAACGCTATTGGACAAAGAGGTACGTATTGACCTTGATTTCCGGTTTGATATTATTGTCTGTTTTTTCCTTATGGTGGATGGAAAAAACGGCTTTGGAATATAGGCTCAGCCTTCTTAAATACTTAGCTGATGAAACATCCGATCGCGCGATTAAGGAAAATGGCCAGATTGTCGTTGGCCCGGTCCTTTCGGAAATTGTTGAGGAAAGGGAGAAAATCCTCCATCTGAACCAACAGCCAATCATCTATATCGTCGATCCCGATGCCACCATCATATATACGATGCCACAATTGTATATCGATCCGGATGAAAATAAACTCCCGGACGTCATCATGAAAAATACGGAGTTAGTCCAGAAGGTCAAGATTTCCGACAACAAAGTATATGTCGTCAAATCCCCCATTACGTTTAACGATGAGACGAGAGGCTGGGTGGTCATTGCCCAGGAAGAAGGGGCATTGAAGGAAATCAACCAAGATCATGGCTTGTTGGCGATCATGATTGGAGGACTTCTGATTCTGGGAACGGGAGTCATTTATTTTCTTTCCAGGCAGATTTCGCGCCCCATCCAAGACGTAGCTAACGCCGCTGTCCAGGTTCGTGAAGGCAACTATGATATCCATTTCAAAGAGGAAGAGGAAATCAAGGAAGAAGAAATTTATGAACTGATAGAATCATTTAAGGAAATGACCAATCGATTGAAGGTCATGGAGAAGTTGCGGGCGGAATTGCTTGCAGGCGTAACCCATGATTTGAAAACGCCAGTCACTTCCATTAGCGGACTGATACAAGCGGTTAAGGATGATGTCGTTAAGGGAGAGCAAAGTAAGGAATTCCTCGATATTTCCTTAAAGGAAACTCAGCGTTTACAAGGTATGATAGAGGATTTACTCAATTATAATGCCATATCGGCAGGCGCTTTTAAAATCCGGGTGCAAAAAGAGAATATCAATATATTCATCAAGGAAATCGCCTATCGCTGGCAGGTGACCCAGGATGATGATCAAGCGTTCGCTTTTGAGATAAAAGTTCCTGATGAACCGGTCTTTGGTCAAATTGATTCATTGCGGATGCAGCAAATCGTCATTAACCTTTTGAATAATGCCAGACATGCACTTGACGGCAAAGGGAAAATAGCGATTCACCTTTATGAAAAGGATGAAGAACGGATCTGCATTGATGTACTGGACAGCGGGCGGGGGATTCCGAAACATGAACAGCAATATGTGTTCGAACCATTTTATCGAGGTGAAAACAAAAAGCTGAAGGTACGTGGGTTAGGTTTGGGACTGCCATTCAGTAAGATGCTCGCAAAAGCGCAAAAGGGAGATCTTGTGCTTAAGGATAGCGATGAACAAGGCACCACCTTCACGATTATCATAGAGAAAGCGGATAAGATATAAAAAAGGGTTGTCCGATGTAATGGACAACCCTCTTATTATGCAGAATGTTAACTGATTAAGCCAATTGGCTGATTGCACGCCATAATTGTACATGACGGACCTTCCTTGGAAGGAAGCGTCCCATTTCTTCTTCATTATATCCTGCATGCAAGTTCTTATGGTCGAAAATGATTGGCCGGCGAAGTAAATCCGGGTTATCTTGAATAAGCTTGCAAAGATCATTAAGTGGTGTATTATTTATATCGATATTCAGGCTTTTGAATTTTTTGGAACGGGTTGAGATGATTTCATCTGTCCCGCCTTCCGTTTTACGTAAAATCTCTTTTATTTCTTCTATAGAAAGAGGTTGGGAATATAGGTTACGTTCATTAAAGGAAATTTCGTTCTTCTTAAGCCAAGCTTTTGCTTTACGACAGGCTAAACTGCTTGGGGTAGTATAAATTGTTACCATTAAAATCGACTCCTTCAAAGTTTTCAAGTTTATTGGAATGAAATTATTTTTATATTTGTGATACTCTTACTTTAACGTTCCTTTGTGTCAGCAAGATGTCAAGAAAAATAAACTTAAATGTTATTTTAAAAAGAAAGGGAGAAAATGAAATGGAATCTGCCTTTAATGAAAAAGAAACGGTTTTGGTAATGATGCCGAAAAAGGACCTGCATAGACCGTTATTTAACAGTGATGTGCGGATGGTATCATGACAGGGGATTTTTGGTCACCAGTCAGGCTATCGATACAAGTAGCGGGACTATCGGGTATCCTTGTTTTCATTTTAGGAATTATCCTAGCGCGAATGATGGCTAAAAAGAAATTCAGGGGAAGAGTCCTGTTGGAAACAGCGTTTTTATTGCCGCTTGTTTTGCCGCCTTCCGTCGTGGGGTTTTTATTGATTGTGATTTTTGGCAAGAGTGGAATGCCGGGACAATTCATTGAAAGGGTTTTTGATCAGCCCCTAATGTTCACGTGGTGGGCGGCGGTCATTGCATCTACCGTGGTAGCGTTTCCGCTTATGTACCAATCCGCTAAAACGGGCTTTGAAGGTATCGATGAAGAAATCGAAAATGCAGCAAGGGTTGACGGGGCCGGCGAGTGGAGATTATTCCTGAATGTATCCCTTCCATTGGCGGTCAAATCCATCGTCACAGGTGCCATCTTGAGTTCTGCGCGTGCATTGGGGGAATTCGGGGCAACGCTCATGTTTGCCGGAAACATTCCCGGACAGACACAAACCATACCGACCGCGATTTATATCGCCATGGACTCCGGGAATATGACATTAGCCTGGCTATGGGTTGCCGTAATCATTGTCATTTCATTCATTATGCTTTTTATCGTGACATACATAAAATGAATGCTGTTTCTCGAATATGCTTATGAAAAAGAGAGGTGCGGCTTCTACGTCCTCTTTATGGGTGAATCCGTTTTTTTCGTAAAGGTTCCGTGCAGGCAGGTTCATTTTACCGGTCGAAACGGATATCTTTTCCCAGTCGCCGTGTAATTGAAGAGCATGCAGCAGTGCATCCGCGATACCCTGCCGAAAATAATCAGGATGGACGACCATCCGGCAAATCAGTATTTGACCATTTTCTTTTGTATAAGATATTGCACCCGCTAAGGCATCACCCTTTAAAAAGCATAAAAACGTTTCATGACAATGAATGAATTGTTCATATGTTTCCAATAATGGAGGGATATCGGCAAAGCCGATCATATCCGCTTCCACCTTATAGGCTTCTTTCTGAAGTTTAAAAAGCTGTAGGCCATAATCGGTGTCCAGGTCCCGAATTGTCATGATCAATCAAATCACTCCCTTTCCTTACATTATAATGGAAGAGGGAAATTATTGTTTCTAATCAGTCTATGTTATAATCGACAAACAATATGAACTAATGAAATGAGGAAGAAATTTGTTAACATTTGAAGAAAAATTGAGCATCATTGAAACTTTTCCGGAATTACAGCGAAAAGACGTTTCATTGGGACGTGTGAACTTCCATTATCCAGATAGCGTCCAGGAGAAAAAAATCGTCGTTCAGCACTTGCATCCCAATGGAAATGGATTCGTTTACGCAGGGCATATGAGAAAAAAAGACACTGACCGTAAAGGGTTTATCAATATACGTGACTATAATGAAGCGGAATTGAAAGAATTGATCCAAAAAAGCGTGGATTACCTATCGAAACCTCCGGTTGAAGTCGAAGAAGAGGAAAACGAGTTCGCTAGGTTGGAAGGGGCATGGATTGGCCCTGAAAAGCAAGAGCTTACACTTGAAAGGGAAAACCTGCTTTGGAATGTTTATTCAGGGTCGAATCTTGAGGAATGTTTCGAGAGTCCGATAGAGGCGGAGCGCTACTTATTGGACGAAGGCTTCCGACAAAGCAAGAAGAGGAATATGTAGAATTTTAGGATAATTTGTCGGTTGATTTACTGCGATATTCTTGTTTTTTTTGGATTTCCCATGATATAATATGAGTAATTATTTTTGTTCGGAAAAGTTTGATAGAAGGATTTACTGTAATAGGATTCCTCTTGAAACATTATCCAGAACCAAAAATAGTAATAAAATGGATTTTTCCAAACACAGGAGGAACTATCATGGTACAAGGTAAAGTAAAATGGTTTAACGCAGAAAAAGGTTTCGGTTTCATCGAAGTTGAAGGCCAAGACGATGTATTCGTACATTTCTCAGCTATCCAAGGAGAAGGCTTCAAAACGCTTGAAGAAGGCCAAGAAGTTTCTTTCGAAATCGAGCAAGGCGCTCGTGGACCACAAGCAGCTAACGTTCAAAAATAATTGAACGCATATAAAAAAAAGACTCCGATTTTGGAGTCTTTTTATTTTTCTTTTATTTCGGCGATTTCCTTTAATGCTTTGTCCAATTTTTCTTCGATCCGTTTAGAACGATTAAAATGACCTGACAGGAAAAACACGATGAATATAACGAATACGACAAGCACTAGCATAAAAAGGATAGGAAGGAACTGGGTTATATTTTCAGTCATTGGATATTTTCTCCTTTTTTCTTTCATTATACTTCATGCTTACGGCTGCTATGATGGAGGGAGCCAAGTTTTTTAAAAAAACACTGAAAGGGGATATGCGAACATGCATATCCCCTTTCAGTCAGTTCTGGAATCGCGAGGCGAACTTTTGAAGTCTGGGCAAGTCTGATTCTTGATACATCTGTTCTATCTTCAATGTCACCAATAACTGGCTCTTGGCAAATAACATGTCCCGGAAATGATCGACCGCCCCACAAAAATGATTATAGTTGGTTTCACCAGTGCCGAAGACTCCCGTTTTCAGATGAGCTATAGGCAATTGTT
This sequence comes from Peribacillus phoenicis, assembly GCF_047238085.1. Classification (NCBI taxonomy): domain Bacteria; kingdom Bacillati; phylum Bacillota; class Bacilli; order Caryophanales; family Bacillaceae; genus Peribacillus; species Peribacillus phoenicis. The sequence goes on from NZ_JBDFMF010000001.1 coordinate 775,476, forward strand.
CCAGTTCTTTATAAAGGGCTGCTGTTTTAGCGGGAAGCTCCCCATTGCCCCATGTATAGGTGCCGACGATCAATGCATCGTAATCCGGCAATGTACGTAAATCGAATTCATTCATTCGAAATAGTCCAGCTTCAGGTATAAGGGAAGCGAGGGCTTCAGCAAGCGCTTTTGTATTGCCGCCGGCAGAATGATAGACAATGGCAACTTTACAGCTCATCGAACCCATTGCTGGCATTTACTTGACTGTATGTCCTTGATTTCTGTTCAAAGAAATCGGTTTTGGTAAGTCCGATGGATTCATCATCGAACGTTTTGATCCATGGCATCGGGTTCTCGCCATACTCTTTATACAAATTTTCAAGGCCTAGCATACGTAACCGTTTGTTGGCGATATATTCGATGTACTCATTGAATTCTTCCAAATCAAGATCGGCTTTGGTTTGGATATCTTCGAGCATATATTCAGACCATTCCTTTTCGAGTTCGACTGCTTTTTCAATCGTTGTATAGATGAACTTCGTGTTTTCTTCATTATTTAACTCAGGATATTCATACATCAAGATTTGAATGAGCATTCCAATGAAATCGAAATGGACCATTTCATCGCGGTGAATATAGGATATCATCGTAGCGGAACCGGTCATTAGATTTTGGCGACCTAAATTATAATAAAAGGCGAAAGCCAGATAGAAATAAATCCCTTCAAGGTTCGTTGAATGGATCAATGCCTCGAATAAATGCTGTGGGCTGGGATCGTCCACGAACGTTTGATAAGCATCAACGATCGGTTGGTTACGCTTAATCACTTCAGGATGTTCTTTGATGCGGTCGAAAAGCTGTTTTTGCTTGCCTACCGGAATCAAGGAAGCAAGGATATAGGAATAAGATTCATTATGGATCGATTCCTGCTGGGCCATGTTGGCCAGGATAGCTTTTGCCGCCGGATCTTTGATGTACCGAAGGATTTCTACTAATGTGGGCGTTTGAAGACTGTCCATTCCAGCAATCATCGTAAGGATATCGAGAAAAGCATCCTGGATATCTTCGTCCAATTCGCCCCACTGCTTTTTATCTTGAATCATGTTCACGCTCGAAGGCTTCCAAAAGTTATTGATGAGCTGTGTATAGGTATCATAGAATTTTTCATACTGAATATCGTTCCAAAGGAGGAAGCCTGAAGCTTCTCCTTTGAAAACACCGGTTGCCTTGGTTGGATGCGTCGGTTCAAGCATCCGAATTTTTTTGATATGATTGGTCATTCGTGAAAACTCCTTTAAGAATAGATTACTGGGTCATGATTGTCATTAACTTGAACAGCTTTCGCAGGCATTGTCATATTCGGAAGAAGTCGAACGAACATAATACGTTGATTTCAACCCGCTTTCCCATGCAGTTAAATGGATATCCAACAGGACCTTCGCTTTGATTGTATTGTGTACATACAGATTAAAGCTGATTGCTTGGTCAATATGGCGTTGTCGGGCTGCATTTTGCCTGATGCTTTCCAGTTGGTCCAAATTGAATCGCGTCTTTTTATAATATTCATACGTATTTGGCGTCAAGCCTGGTGCGGTCACCTTGAATTTGAAGTTTTTCTTTTCTTCGTAAAATTCAATTTCATACAAAGGGTCGATGCCATCCGTGGAATTACCGATTTTGGCTGTCGATGAATTGGGGGCAATCGCCATTAAATATCCATTACGGGTCCCGTGTTCCTGCACGTCTGCTTTTAAATCCATCCATTTTTGATCTGTATAGTCACGCAGTTCGAAATAGTCCCCTGTATGCCAATCAGATCCTTCAAAATATGGGTATGATCCTTTTTCCTTGGCCAATTCGTTGGATGCCTTGATTGTTAAGTAAGCGATCTTTTCGTATAAAGCATCGGCATATTGAACAGCCTCATCGGATTCCCAATAAATATTCTGTGTGGCAAGTAAATGATGCCATCCAAACGTTCCTAAACCAATTGCCCGGTAACGTTTGTTCGAGATGGATGCTTGTTTGACAGGAAGATTATTCACATCAATGACATTGTCCAGCATACGGATCTGAATGGGAATCAATCTTTCCAAAACATCGCTGCCCACCGCTCGTGGCAAGTTAATGGATGAAAGGTTGCAGACAACGAAATCGCCGCTTTTACGAACCACAACAACATCTCCATCTTCTGTTTCATATTCATCCGTGATCGTCGAAGGGCTTAGGTTTTGGGCAATCTCCGTACAAAGGTTAGAACAATAAATCATACCTTTATGTTTATTGGGATTCTTCCGATTAACTTCATCGCGGTAGAACATATACGGTACGCCTTCTTCTAATTGAGAAATCATGATGCTTTTCATGATGTCCATCGCATTGATTTTTTCAAAGCTATAGTTTGGAAGCGTGCCATTTTCTGCGGCCTCGACAGCAAGTGCATAATGATTCCTGAAGCTTCCTTCGCCTTTCTTCTCGTCATAAAGATCTTCAAGTGAAAATCCAAGGATTTGCTTAACGGTATGCGGATCAAAAAGATACCATTCTTTTCTGTCGCGTACAGCCTCCATGAATAAATCCGGTATGCATACGCCTGTAAAAATATCATGGGCTTTTAATCTGTCATCCCCGTTTTGTGTCTTCAAATCGAGGAAGCTCATGATATCTTTATGCCAGGCATCCAAGTAAATCGCGATGGCACCTTTACGTTGACCCAATTGATCGACACTTACAGCTGTCTGGTTGAATAGTCGAATCCAGGGCGTCGTGCCGGAACTGTTTCCAGAGAAACCCCGGATATCAGAACCAAGCGAGCGAACCTTACCAACGTAAAGGCCGACACCGCCGCCGAATTTAGATACTTTTGCTGCATCGTAGTTTGATAGATAGATGCCATCAATCGAATCTTCAATTGCGTCGATAAAGCAAGAGCTTAACTGTCCATGTGTTTTACCTGCATTGGAGAGTGTAGGAGTCGCAACGGTCATATAAAGGTTGGACATGGCCCAGTATGCTTCTTTTATAAGTTGCAGGCGGTGCTCCGTTTTTTCCATTCGCATGATTTCCATCGCAATGATCATGAAACGTTCTTGTGGCAATTCGTAGACCTTGTCCTTTTTTGGGCGGGCCAGATAGCGGTCGTTCAATAAGTAGATGCCTATGTAAGAGAATAATTTATCTTTTTCCGGGTCGATCACCGAACCCAATTCCTCAATTTCCGCTTTTGTATATGAAGATAGCAGTTCTGGTTTATAAATTGGATAACGCTGACCTTCCGAAAGCTGGGAGAGTTCTGTGATCAGCTCATAGAATGGGCCATAACTCTTGCCTTCATAACCTCGATTGGCTTGTGCATCCCTATACATTGTATTCAACAGTTCTGCTGCAGCAACGAATGTCCAATCCGGAGCATCGATATCCACACCTTCAAGAGCGAGCTGAATCAGTTTTTTTGATGCCTGTTCTTCGGTTGAGTCACTTTTGCGATCAAGCCATTTTGTAAAACGCTTTTTGAACTTTTCCATATCGAGACGGCCTTCGAATTCCTTCGATAACATCTCAAGCTGGATGGATTTCGTTTCTGTGTCATTTTCACTTATGGTAGAGTTATATGTTTGAGTCATTAATAATCCTCCTTGTTAACTTCCGCTAAAATAAAAAAACCGCCCAAAGAATTGAGCGGATCAAACGATAGAATAAAAGAGCCATGAAAAAATAGCCGTTATACTATCGTTTCATCATCTCAATCCCCGAAGAATAAGAAACGTGAAAAATTCAAGGCAGGTCTCCTGACTCATGATCATCCTACTTTGAGTCCTTCCCGTATAGAGAGCTATACAGTGGGTTTCTCATTTCGTCACATTTACAGTTGCGGGGACAGTTCCGGGTTTACACCGGATTCCCTTTTCAGCCATCACTGGCACCTTGGATTACAAAAAATTCTATATATAGTTATTGGTATTGTTTATGTAATCAATATCTAGTATTTCTGCTTATATTATCGTAAGCCATATACGATGATAATTCAACTAATATATTTGAAAAAAACCAACCCTTATCTATTGACAAAGTGATGGCAGAGGGTGAAGTAATGAAAGATTTTATTGGGGAATGGATAATTCAAGCGCTGATTTTACTGGATTTTGTGTTAAAATAAAGTGTCTAGTAAAGGTGGCTCTCCCTTATTGCGGTGAGGGGATTCGCGGAAAAATATTTATGAAAAAGGGGATAAAATCTTGGAAAAAGTATTAGTTTTTGGACATAAAAACCCGGATACAGACACAATCTGTTCAGCAATCGCTTATGCAGATCTGAAAAAGCAGTTAGGTATCAATGCTGAACCAGTTCGTCTGGGTGAAGTGAATGGTGAAACTCAATATGCATTGGACCAATTCAAATTCGAAGCTCCCCGTCTTGTGGAAAAAGTTGCAGGGGAAGCTGATGGAGTAATTTTGGTCGATCATAACGAACGCCAGCAAAGTGCTGAAGATATTGACCAAGTCCGTGTGTTGGAAGTTATCGACCATCACCGTATCGCTAACTTCGAAACGAGCGATCCTTTATATTACCGTGCGGAACCAGTTGGCTGTACGGCAACCATTTTAAATAAAATTTATAAAGAAAACGGCATTGAAGTTCCTAAAGCGATCGCAGGTCTTATGCTGTCTGCCATCATTTCCGATTCTTTATTGTTCAAATCACCTACATGCACGGAGCAAGACGTTGCAGCAGCTATGGAATTGGCTGCCATTGCGGGAGTCGACGCTGAAACATATGGCTTGGAAATGTTGAAGGCGGGAGCTGACTTGAGCGACAAAACGATTGCTCAGCTTATCACTCTTGATGCAAAGGAATTCTCCATGGGAATGGCTAAAGTGGAGATAGCACAGGTAAATGCTGTTGATCCGAACGAAGTCCTTGCTAAGCAAGCTGAATTGGAAGCGGCGATTGAAGCGGTAATCGCTGTGAAGGAATTGGACTTATTCCTATTCGTCGTAACGGATATCTTGACTAATGATTCTGTTGCCTTGGCTCTTGGTAAAGCAGCTTATGCAGTGGAAAAAGCATACGACGTGTCATTAAACAACAACATCGCCGTCTTAGAAGGCGTTGTATCGCGTAAAAAACAAATCGTGCCGGTCTTAACGGACGTATTCAGCAAGTAATAAAGGAAAAGGGATGATCATTAAAAATTTGGGCATCCTTTCTCTGTACATGCAAAAAAAAGACTCAACCATCCATTAAGGGTGTTTGAGTCTTTTTTCTTAATTCAAGGCTTCCTTTTCTTTTTCATAGGCGATGACAATCAATTCTTTATTGGCTTCCTCGCCAAGTTTGCTTTCAAAGCTTTTCAGTTCATTCAATAAATCCGGTGACAGATTTGCTGCTGTATAATCCTGCTCGGGTGTCATGCTTTTCGCTCCTTTCAAAAGGAAATGATTCATGTTATCTATTTTGTCGGTTTGAAAAGTTTCTATTCAGCAGAATGTTACTTCTTCAAGATATTTTACTTTCTGAGGTGGCGAGTTTTTCAAGCAATGACGAACTTTCTTCATCGAGCCCTTGGACTTGGACAGGAATTCCCAGAAGCTGATATTTAAGGATAACCGTATCAACAGCACCGACTGCTGAAGCATCCCAAATTTTGGAATGGTTGAAGTCGATGACGATTGCATCAGCTTTTTCCTTGAAGTCGAACTTCGAAACAAAGTCTTGGACAGAAGCAAAAAATATTTGTCCGCTGATACGATAAGTGATTTTCTTAGCCTGGATGTCTTCCGTTTTCTCTACTGCCACTTTAGAAATCTTAGCCGAGAAGAAAATCATGCTCAAAAGCACTCCGGCAAATACCCCTTTTGATAAGTCATGTGTATAAAGGACAATGAGGACCGTCACGATCATTACGGCTGCATCCGACTTAGGAGCTTTAGTGAGCCTCTTTAGGGAAGACCAGTCAAATGTCCCGATTGAAACCATGATCATGACTGCGACAAGTGCAGCCATCGGTATTTTAATAAGTACATCATTCAATACCACGATTAATACCATAAGGAATGCGCCCGCTACAAATGTCGAGAGCCGGCCCCTTCCACCCGATTTAATGTTGATACCGGATTGGCCGATCATCGCACATCCTGCCATGCCACCAAAACATCCGGCGATGATATTCGAAATCCCCTGGCCTTTGGCTTCCTTATTTTTATTACTGTCCGTGTCAGTCATCTCATCGACAATTTGAGCTGTCAATAACGATTCAAGCAGCCCAACAAACGCAAGGGCAATGGAATAAGGGAAAATGATCGCCAAAGTTTCGAAGGTCAAAGGGGTGTCTGGAAGCATGAACATCGGAAGCGCTTCGGTCAATTGCCCCATATCCCCAACCGTCCGCACCGTAGCCCCCGTGGTAACTGCAACGATCGTCATGAATATGATGGCGACAAGTGGTGAAGGTATGACTTTCGTGATCTTCGGAAAAAGATAAATGATAGCTAATGAAACGGCTGTCATGACATACATGATCCATGTTTCGCCCACGAAATGGGTGAGCTGTGCCGTGAAAATCAAGATGGCTAAAGAATTCACAAAACCAGTCATGACCGGCTTCGGAATGAACTTCATTAATTTCCCGATTTTTAAGACCCCTAGTAAAATTTGCAGCAAACCAGTCAATATTGTTGCAGCAAGTAAATAGTTCAAGCCATGATCTTTAACAAGGTCGACCATGACGAGTGCCATTGCGCCAGTGGCAGCCGATATCATTCCCGGCCTCCCGCCGACGAAAGAGATGACAATGGCAATGCAGAATGAGGCATATAGACCAACCATTGGGTCAACGCCAGCAATGATCGAAAAGGCAATCGCCTCCGGAATCAATGCCAAGGCAACGACAATTCCCGATAGAACATCTCCTCTAACGTTGCCGAACCATTCCTGTTTGTATGCAGATGTATTCAAAGAAACACTCCTTCTTTCTTTTATATATGTGTGTTGAATTCTTTTTTAAATGCACTAAATTATAGCATGAGCCGTTCTTTCTATCTATATGGATAATATAAACGACAAGTCGTGGGTCATTCATTTCTTATCAAATGGGGGTAAAATGCTTTAAGAGAGAAGAATTGGTTAAAAAGGTGCTTGAGTTATCATGTGAGGGAAGTCGATTATCATATGAAGGTAGGCGGTACCACTAGTAAGCTGGATCATTTATTATGTCTGCATACAGGTTCATGTAATAATGTCAGTCGAAATGGATTTCCGAAAAAATGGCTTGGCCATTTTTGACATAATGGGCTTCTACACGCTTTTATAAAATTCCCTTTAAGGAATATGGAGTAAAACAGTAGGGATCTATTTCATAACTAATCGCTTTGCATTCTAGACATGGGTTTTAGAAGGTAGTGAAACGAGATAGAATCTAATGATTACTTATAAATCTCATGATGATTTATATCAATCGAGCCAGTTATAGGGCTGACCGTACATTTACTATTCATATAATGAAAAAAGATAGTGCTTTAACTGTGTCAGTATAATTGGGCATGAGGTAAGAGAGTTTTTTACCGGAACTATATCTTCCTTCTTTTCATACAAGGAAGTGGTGAGGGTGAAAAAGTAGGGAACCGGAACCCCATACCAGTGTTAAGGGGCTAACCCTTATCAATGATACTGGATTTACATTTAGGACATGTCACTTCTTTATAATGCTTGAACCTGATCTTTCGAAGGTCGCTTCTGGACAGCATTGCGAATACATTATATCTTGTGCCGCATGCACAAGTATTTTTATCTTTAACTATGTGTCTCTCATCCGTAGTAGCTGAATAAATGGTTGGAAAGAACATATATAACCCTCCTTGTTTTAATTTTAGGCCAATTAAAAAGGGGCAAGAAATTGATAATGAAGTGATCCATTCAAGAAAAATCTTGGCAGCCCGGCAGCCATGACAACTAGTTGTTGGTTTAGGACCGTGGCTTTGCGTCTTTTACTTTAATAAAATTTGCCTATAATAATCTTAACATAAAATCTAATGTGTGATGAAGTGCAGTAAAAATACTTATCAGTTTATGGGTGGGACCAAAGGTTATCATTTTTGGACTCACTGCCTGTATCGGAATACGACCGAAACGAGATTCAGTTCCAAAAGTATCCAGAACTACAGCTGTATGAGCATTAAACATGAGAAAGCCTGCTTCCATCTGGAAGCAGGCTTTCTTGCCAAAGTGTAATTAATGTGATCTGGCCAACTCCGGATTGCGGTGCATCGCGAAATAGAGGACAAGTCCGGCAATGAGGAGTAACGTGCTGGTCGTTATGAAAACGGCAGAGAAACCATAGAAACCAGCAACCATTCCGCCCATTGCGGGCCCGATGATATTGCCTAAAAAGCGCAGGCTCGTATTATACCCAAGAACTTCCCCCTGCATTGCGACAGGCGCTTCTTGGCGAATGTAGGCAATCCTTACAGGGATGATGCCGCCTATTGCCATGCCTAGTATGAAACGTACAAAAACAAGCTGCCAAAAATGATTGATGAAGGCACCGGGCAAGTAGACTAGAGCGGTCAGAAAAAGAAGCAGCACAAGAATTTTCACATGACCATGCCGATCCCCTATCTTGCCCCAGTGACGCGCCATCAATAAATTCCCCAGGCCTGCTGCAGAAAAGGCGATTCCTGAATAAAATCCAAGATTGGAAGTTCCATGCAGCTCGCCAACGTATAAAGAAAGAATGGGCTGGATGCTGAAGTGGGCAACTTGGACAAGTGTCGAAATGAGCATGACATTCACTAAGATGGGGTTCCTTAAGATATGCGAGAGAACCTCCCTGCTTGTATAGCTCGACTTCGTTCCCTTCTGCTGTTCCATTCGGTACTCCTTGGTAGCAAAAACAAGAAGTCCAGAGATGAAAATGGTGATGGAGGTGAATTTAAAGGCGGTTGAATAGCCGAGTGTGTCTGCAAGCACGCCGCCAAGCAATGGTCCGAAAAGGGAACCGGTTATATTTCCCGTTTGTAAGGTTCCCAGTACACGTCCGGCAATTTCTTTTGGTGTCTGTGTTGATATGAAGGCCTGTGACATGGAAATGAAGCCAGTGAATATTCCTGTGAACATCCTTAAGACGAATAGCTGCCAAACATTTTCGACGAATCCCATCAGGAAGATGGACAGACCCATCCCAAAGGCGCAGGCAATCAAGATTTTCTTCCTGCCATACCGGTCACCAATCCGTCCCCAAATGGGGGAAAATAAAAAGGCTGTCACGAAAGTAATTCCAAAAGTCCATCCGGACCAATGCTGGATATATTGAGTCGAATAATCTCCGAATGTACCAATGTATAAGGATATGAATGGAAGAACCATCGTCATGCTTCCGCCTATGAAGAAATTGGCGAACCACATGATGAAAAGATTCCGTTTAGCTATTTTATGAGCGTTCATTTTACATACAACACTTCTTTCCTCCGAAAAAAACTTCGGGTTCCTAAATAATAGTATACAGAATTTGACTAATTTATTAAACGAATTTGTTTTACTGGTTTTTTAATGAATGTGCAAATGGTATAATGTGAAAATATTGATTTTTCAGAAAAATTAGAAATCGAAAGGTGTTCATTTTTTCAATTAAAGGAGTTTTTAACATGTTAACGATTTTAGGATTTTGCATGATTTTAACGTTTCTGGTCTTAGTCATCACAAAGCGCTTATCAGTGGTTGTCGCTTTTATCTTCACGGCGATAGCCTTTGGTCTGATTGGTGGGTTTGCTTCGGAAATGGGAGATATGATGGTCGCGGGTATTTTAAAAGTGACACCAACGGCAGTCATGATCGTTTTTGCTATTCTATACTTTGGTTTAATGATTGACGTTGGTTTATTCGAGCCCATGATCGCTAAAATACTGAGTTTTGTAAAAGGAGACCCGCTAAAGGTTGTCATGGCAACCGCCATTATAACCATGTTGGTAGGTTTGGACGGAGACGGTTCTTCCACATTCATGATCACCGTTTCAGCCATGCTGCCGCTTTATATCAAATTAGGGATGAACAGGCTCGTATTGGCCTGTGTCGTTGGTTTAGCCGCTGGCGTCATGAATATGATTCCTTGGGGAGGTCCTTTGGTCAGGGCGGCCGCGAGCCTTCAGGTTGAAGTATCGGAGTTATTCATTCCTCTCATACCTGTCATGATCTGTGGTCTTTTATGGACGCTTTTTTCGGCATATGTACTTGGCAAAAAGGAAAGGGAGAGATTGGGAGTCAGCTCCCTGGAGACGAACATGCAACCTGGTATGAGTGAACAGGCTGCAGCTGTTGAAACGGCATCTAAAGGAACATCCAAGCTTTTTTGGTTTAATTGGTTCTTGACGATTTTACTGATGGTTTTGCTGGTGATGGAAGTGCTGCCGATACAAATCTTATTTGCCTCCGCTTTTGCGATTGCACTATTCGTTAACTTTCCGAACCCAAAAGAACAGCAGGAAAGGATTTTAAGTCATGCCAATAGTTTCGTGATGATCTGTACACTCATTTTCGCAGCAGGGATTTTTACGGGTGTATTCACGGAAACAAAGATGATGGACTCGATGGCTGCTTCAATCGTAACCGTCATTCCGGAGTGGCTCGGGGCACATTTGCCACTGGTGGTAGCGCTGACGAGCATACCGATGGGGTTCATTTTTTCACCTGATGCCTATTATTTTGGCATTCTGCCAATAATAAGTGAAACGGCATCGAACTTCGGCATAGCCCCTGTAGAAATCGGAAGGGCGGCTTTATTAGGTCATTCGACCGCAGGGTTCCCCTTATCGCCATTGGTGCCTGCAACATTCATATTGATTGGACTTGTAGGTGTGGATTTTGGGGATCACCAAAAATTCCTGTTTAAATGGGCGTTTGGGACAACCATCATCATGACGATCGCAGCCATTACTTTCGGGGTCATCACTTTGTAAAATGTGAGCCCATTAAGCTATATTGTAAAATCCTTGTCTGTGAATTTAGTAAGGTGTTCACTCTCATTGGTGTAATCTATTTTCCTATTTATCCCGCTTTCTGTTTATTCTTCCATAATAGTGGAAAGTAATAAGAGGAAATACATATAAGAGAGTGAGGGAATTTATCATGAACTATAAACAAAAACTTGTACTGCCTATGTGTACTGCCTTTTTACTGTATGGATGCAATTCAGCGGATGATTCAAATCAGGCCGATAATAATGCCGAGGACATGACTACAGTGGGACAAGGAACAGATACAGCGGTTGATCCGCAGGTGAAAGCGGAAGTTAAAGATGTTGAAGGTAAAACCCTTGGGACGGTGAATTTTACCGCTGAAGAGAATTCTGTAGTGATCGAGACCGCTTTGGAAGGCCTTGAGCCAGGCTATCATGGATTCCATATTCACGAAAACGCAGCATGTGAGGCGGATGCCAAGGATGGCCCTTTCACTACAGCGGGAGGACACTTCAATCCAACTGATGAAACGCATTCTAAGCACGCAGGTGATATGCCTCCTTTATATGTAAAAGAAGATGGGACAGCAAAATATACGGCAACATTGGATAACATGACAATAGACCAACTGAAGAAAGAAGAGCTGGCTGTAATCGTTCATGCGAATCCAGACAACTTTGCCAATATTCCTGACCGCTATGAAGCCAATGGAGAAAAAGGACCGGATGCAGATACTTTGAAAACTGGTGATGCTGGCGATAGGCAAGCTTGCGGGATTGTTGTAAGTGCAGAGGCAAAATAGGTTAGAACATGAGCGATTCTTCTAATGAGGAATCGCTCTTTTCTTTGAAGGTAGAACTGCTGACAGCTAAAATCTTAAAGCTGACCATTCTTTTTACGATTTAAGAAGGTTTTTTCTATTGTGATATAGAAGTAAGAATGTAAGTAATATTGCAATAGAAGCAGTGTATTAAAAAGATCATAGTTAATTCTTGCAGTGGAATGAAGTCCAAGGCATAGGTTTAATATAGGAAAATAAGATTTGGTTTGAATCGATAAAAAAACCCGAACAGGGATCATGTCCACTGATTCGGGTATGCTAAAATTATTTTGCCGTAATGGAATCTTCGATTAGCTGTAATCTCTCAGCCACTTCTTCTTCAGAAAGGTTATGCTCGACTACATAGCGATTACGCGGATGCACTCGGCATTCATGAGTACAGCTGCGCATATGTTTGTGTTCGTTCTCTTCGCTGCAAAGGATTTTCTTGTTGCATTCAGGATTAGCGCAATTGACATAGCGTTCACAAGGTTCGCCGGAATAAATATCGCGTCCGACAATGACATGTTCCTTTTGATTGATAGGTACGGCAATCCTTTCATCGAAAACATACATTTGGCCATCCCATAGCTCACCTTGGACTTCGGGATCCTTCCCGTATGTTGCGATGCCGCCATGCAGCTGGCTTACATCTTCAAAGCCTTCTTCGACAAGCCAGCCGGAGAATTTCTCACAGCGGATACCGCCGGTGCAATACGTTAGGATTTTTTTGCCTTCGAACATTTCTTTATTTTCACGGACCCATTCGGGAAGTTCACGGAAATTCGTGATTTCTGGCTTGATTGCACCCCTGAAATGTCCTAAATCAAATTCATAGTCATTTCTGGCATCAAGGACGATGGTGTTTTCATCTTGCATTTGCTCGAAGAACTCCTTCGGGCTCAAGTATTTGCCTGTCGTCTGGGTCGGGTTGATGTCGTCTTCCAAGCGAAGCGTTACAAGTTCATTGCGTGGACGAACATGCATTTTTTTGAAAGCATGGCCTTCAGCTTCATCTATTTTAAACACGATATCGGCAAAGCGGGGATCGCTTTTCATCATTTCCATATATTTGTCGGTTTGTTCGATCGTACCTGAAACTGTTCCGTTGATACCTTCTGAAGCCACCAAGATACGGCCTTTCAATTCAAGGGCTTTACATGCCGCAAGATGCTCGGCTGCGAATTCTTCGTGATTTTCGATGGGTACATACAAATAATAAAGTAATACTCTATATGGTTTTGTTTCCATTTTTTATTTACCACCTATGTTTTATATTTGCAAGATATAAAGGGTGATTATTTAGACACTTTTCTCTTACAGATAATCATTATACCAAGAAAACGTAAAAATGATAAGGGCATGAAGAAAAATCAAGGGGAGTTGTATGGAATGTTGAAAGAGTTAATGAGATATCCAATCATTCAGGCACCGATGGCAGGAGGAGCTTCCACTCCGAAGCTTGCGGCTTCAGTATCCAATGCAGGAGGATTGGGCTTTCTCGCGGCTGGCTATAAGACTGCGGAAGAGATGAAGGACGAGATAGGGCAGACCCGTCAGTTGACTGAGCGCCCTTTTGGCGTGAATGTATTTGTGCCAGGCAACGAGGCGGTAGATGAAAATATATTATCTGGCTATCGTGAAAAGATCGAAAAAGAGGCCGAGAGCGTTGGGGCTGAGATTGGAAAAGCCGATAGTGATGACGATGATTGGGGAAATAAACTACATGTATTGAAGGAGGCTGGGGTCGCTGTCGTCAGTTTTACGTTTGGATGTCCAACGGAAGATGTAATAAGGGAGCTCCAAGATGTCGGTTCCCTTATAGCCGTGACAGTAACCAACCTTCAGGAAGCAAAAAAGGCGGCGGGAGCAGGCGCCGATGTTCTATGTGTACAGGGGTTTGAAGCAGGGGGGCACCGGGCCAGCTTTGATAACCGCACAGAAGATGATTACGGTCTTTTAGTATTGATACGGATGATAAAAGATGAACTGGACTTACCGATCATTGCCGCGGGCGGACTGATGCATGGAAAGGATATCGCGGCCGTGCTCGAAGCGGGAGCAGCAGCGGCGCAATTGGGAACCGCTTTCCTTCGCTGTCCCGAAAGCGGGGCAAGTCCGGTCCATAAGGCAGCGTTGGGAAATCCCCGATTTACTCAGACCTCCATTACCCGAGCCTTCAGCGGTCGGAGGGCACGCGGGTTGGTGAATCACTTTTTAACGGAATATGATAGCGTTGCACCAGTCGCCTATCCTTATATCCATCACATGACAAAACAAATGCGAAAAGCGGCTGGACAAAAAAACAATCCTGAATTGATGGCTTTGTGGGCAGGACAGGGATATAAGTTGAGCAGGGAACTTCCTGCATTTGAATTGGTTGAACTTTTTGTAGAAGAATTAAACTGAGAAGGGTTTGGATGCTGATGGAGATAAGGAAATTATTCAAGGATGAGACACCCCCGATGCATTTATTGCTTTTGGCAGATCCTTCAAGGGAATTGGTCGAGGAATATTTGGGGAGCGGAACGTGCTTTGTTGCCGTGAGTGATAAGCGAATGATCGGTGTTTATGTTTTACTGCAAAAAGGCCCGGAACTGATAGAGATAATGAACATCGCAGTGGATGAACGGCACCATGGAAGGGGAATCGGCAGGCAATTGATTGAACACGCCAAAGGCCATGCAAGGGAACAGGGATATAAAATGATTGAAATCGGAACGGGGAATTCGGGGATAGGGCAGCTTGCGCTTTACCAAAAATGCGGTTTTAGAATAACTGGGGTCGATCGGGATTTTTTTAAGAGAAACTATTCCGAGGCCATTTATGAAAATGGGATTCAGTGCCAGGATATGATTCGCCTGTCACAAAGCTTAGACTAAGGCAATGATCATCCAAGTTTGACGGAAAAGCTTTACAGACAAAAGTCGCGTCGCATTGCTTAGGGGGAATGAACTTGTTCTTTGGTGATATGATTTATCTTCTTTTTGCTTTACTAATGCCGTTTTTATTTGCGATTGGCGTTTTCATATTCATTCGATCAACGAAAAGGCAAAAGGATTCTTTAGCGAAAATTCGTAAAGACCCACATGAAAAATAGCAGCAAGAGAAAAGAGTGCAAAACAACGGCACTCTTTTTCTCATTTTCACCTTTCCAAAAAAGCTTCCAAATTCCTTTTCACCCTGGGCCATTCATGCTCGAGAATACTATAGACCACCGTGTTCCTGATCCTCCCATCTTGCAGTTTTTTCTCCATCCTCAAAATGCCTTCTTCAAGGGCGCCGAGCCTGGTTATTGCTGCACGCGATCTTTTGTTGCATTCGTCAGTCCTGAATTCAACCCGTTTCATTTGCCACTTTTCAAAAGCATGCAGCAATAGCAGGTACTTACATTCTGTGTTAATGGCTGTTCGCCATTTGTCGGGATGATACCAAGTCGCGCCGATTTCCAGGGATTGATTATGAAAGTGAATATTTCTTAAGCTCGTGCTGCCGACTATCGAATCATCAATCCGATCGATAACGACAAATGGATGATGAAGTTCCTGTTCCCTTGCTCGAATGCCTTCCTTTACATATGAGATCGCCTCTTCATATGACAAAATTTTTGTTGCACTCCATTCCCATATTTCAGATGGCAGGGAAGCGGCGTAAAGCGGTTCGATATGATGTTCCATCATCGGGGTGAGTATCACGTGTTTCCCGTATAATTCGATATGCTCCATAGTTTCCTCCTCTTGATTGATATCTTCATTATAAAAATATTCTGGTTCTGCAATAAGGACCAATGCTGATATAATTTATGGAACCAGTTTGAAGGAGGACCAAATGTTTGAAATCACTCTAACCTTAGATAAAACGAATAAAGAAGCTTTATATGTGCAATTGTATAAATACTTTATGAAGGAAATCCAGAATGGACAAATAAAGGCCGGAATGAAACTGCCTTCTAAACGAAAACTGGCCTTGCATTTAGGGATAGGCCTGAATACAGTGGATACGGCTTATCAGCAGTTGATGGCAGAAGGATATGTGGAAAGTCAATTAAGGAAAGGTTATTATGTAGCCGATTTAGAACCGATTTCAGCTTTGAATGAGCCGTTGCCTGTAACAGAAGGGATGATGTGCCCTCCGAATGAAAGAAATGAGATAGATTACAATCATGGCCGGGTGGACGTGGATTCTTTCCCGCATGCCGTATGGAAAAAATGCTTGAACAATACGTTGTATCTACAGGAAAGGGAAATGTTCATGAGCGGTGATCCTCAAGGGGAATGGGGGCTTAGGGCTGAGATTTCATCCTATCTATTTCAATCGAGAGGAGTTCGCTGCGGGGCTGATCAAATCATCATTGGGGCAGGTACCCAGCATTTCATCCATCTGCTGCGGTTACTTCTTGGAAATGAGCGGGTATTTGGGTTGGAAGACCCTGGCTTTCATCGGGTAAGGGAGGTACTGAGGCTGGAGGGAGCGGATATGGCATACATACCCTTGGATGAAAGTGGAATGAGTGTGGACTCCTTGAAAGAGAGTGCAGCGAATGTTGCCTATGTCACTCCTTCCCATCAATTTCCTTCCGGTATGATCATGCCGATAATTAGACGGGTGGAATTGCTCAATTGGGCAGTGGAAAAAAAGGGTTATATTATTGAAGATGATTATGACGGGGAATTCCGACATGCTGGTAAGCCGATTCCGTCATTGCAGGGGTTGGACACCAATGGAAGGGTCATCTACCTAGGCACGTTTTCAAAGTCGCTCATCCCATCAATGAGGGTGGGATTTATGGTGTTACCCATGGAGTTGGCTTGCCGCTATCAGCAGAAGTTAATAGGATACAAACAGACCGTTTCCAGACTGATTCAGGAAACGCTCTGTCTTTTTATGAAAAATGGACATTGGGAACGCCATCTGAATAAAATGCGAACGATTTACCGTAAAAAGAATAAGGTGCTGCTGAATGCCATTGAAGAGTGCTTCCATGATCGTGTAGCCGTAATCGGTGAAAAGTCAGGCTTGCACGTTCTTTTACAAGTGAAAAACGGTAGCAGTGAGGCAGAGCTCATTCATGAGGCTGCCAGTGTGGGGGTTAAAGTCCACCCAACATCGGTTTATCATTCAAAGAATGTGAAAGATCCGACTATTTTGATTGGGTACGGTGGTTTAACCGAAAGGGAAATCGAAACAGGAATCCGGCTTTTAAAAAAGGCATGGCTATAGCTTGGTGCGAAAGTAAGGAAAGGCCTTGCTTCACACTTATTCAACAATGATATAAGCTACCCATTTTAGTTTCTTATATTATTGAGGATTTTAAGGACCGTCTGGAAAAATACTTCCTGTTCCTCTTCAGTAATGCCTTCCAGGGCTTTCCCTTCGATTTTTTCGGCAATCTTAAGACATTTTGTATGTACCTCTTTGCCCCGGGGGGTCAGTTCGATTCGTTTTTCCTGTTCATCTTTACCAGGAACTTGTTTAATCATATTATTCTGTTCCATACTGTTGACCGAACGTGTGATGATAACACTATCTACATCCAGGTAACTGCAAATATCGGGGATTGTGGAATAGCCACAGTTCTTTAGGTAATTAAGGATTGTCCACTGATTATGGTAAATTTCAAGTGATGTAATTTGTTCATTCATTTTGCTGACTAATGATCTCGATACTTGTAAATATTGATGAAATAATTGAGTAGGGTTCGTCATATGCTTCTCCTTTATAATGGTCGACCAATCCATTATATTCTTTAATTCTTAAAAGTCTATTGTAAAGAATCATTTATTTCAGTCAATGTTTATTTTTGGAAGCAAAGCGGGAAAGGGAAAAATACTGGAAAAATGAATGAATTGAGGGAAAGCTCAGTCTTCTCAAATCATCAAAAAACAACGGGGAAGCATAAGCACAATCACAAGAAGAACCCTAATATATGATGGGAGATATTTCAGACTATAGGTAAATTCGAGTTTGCCAACAGTTTTTTAATGGTTTGTCCATTTGGGCGTTTATTTCCGCTCCAGGCACTCGCTTTCCGCGGACGGTCCGCCCTCGGCTTGCACCTGCGGGGTCTCCCTTGGACGCGCTTTTCCCGATTGTCCATAAGTGCCACTGAGAATTGGTGAAAGTCAATACGACACGTCACCTTGAAAGCTGAATGCAGAATATCCTGCAAACAAAAACCAGCCTCTAAAGTGGCTGGTTTCTGTTTAAAACTTCTCGCTGGTGGAGCGGTGCTTTGTTTCTTCTTTATTTCGTTCTTCTTGTTGTTCATATTTAATTTCATCAATTGGTAAATCATCAATGGGCATGACCACTTGATCACGTTCCAGCTGTTTTTCCTGATTTTTCTTGAAGGCCTTGGATTTATCATTACGCTCCTCAAGATACTTTTCTTTATCTTTATTATCCAATGTCAATCCCTCCATCTCTTTGTATCTCTTTTTCCCCTTATTGAGAAAATAAAACGTATAAGCGAAATATATGTGATCCCATTTCATAAATATAAGGAGAACAGGAAAGTGCAAGGAGGGTTTGTTCAGTGAATGTGGCCGTCTTTTTTCGCTGGTTTTGGAGGGGGATTCTCCTTTTAGTCATAGTTATCGTCATTCCCTATTCATGGGCTTTGATTTTAGCGTTGCTCACCGCCATTCTTTTGGATGGATTGGTCCGCATGATTGGTGAAACGGCAAAGCTGCATCGGTTTTGGGCAGTATTGATTTCATTTGTTTTATATGTAGGCGGGCTTATGAGCATCACTTATTTTTCCTTTTCGGTATTAATCAAGAAGGTCATTGTCTATTCGGAAGAATTTCCCGGTTTCATACGTGAAGTGTATTTGACGGCTATATTGCCAGTCATTAGGCAATGGGAAAGGTATTCCCAAACTTTACCGCCAAATCTCATTCAATCAATAGAACAAACGATGGAAAAGGGAGTCATGGCTCTGGAGGGGTTCACAGAGGGCTTTGTTCAGGATATGGTTCAATTCGTTACACTCATTCCGGGATTTTTCATTGACTTTTTAATTTACTTAATCGCTTTATTCTTATTTAGTCTTGAATTGCCAAAGTTAAGAAAAAAGGCAGTCCTTTATTTGAAGACATCCACCTATCAAAAGATTTCGCTAGTTTATCAAGATTTAAGTATGGCAGCCGTAGGCTTCATCAAGGCACAAATCACGTTGAGTTTAATAACGTTCATCATGGCTTATGGAGGACTATGGTTGTTAAATGTGAAGTATACGATTCCATTGGCACTACTAATAGTAGTTGTGGACATTCTTCCTATCTTGGGGACGGGATCTGTACTGGTTCCTTGGGCAGTAATCGTTTGGGCTCAAGGCAACCATCATCTAGGTATTGGCCTCATCATCCTTTTCCTGGTCATTACCATCATAAGAAGGACAATCGAACCAAAAATCTATTCAGCAAATATGGGGTTGAGCCCATTGGCATCGTTGATCAGTCTTTACTTAGGGTTTAAGATGCTTGGCTTCATTGGGCTTTTCCTTGGACCTTCGATACTGATTGTTTATGATACGTTAAAGAGGGCAGGTGTCATCAAAACCAATTTCAAAATATGAAAGATTATTAGATGTTTTTTGCCTGATTTCTTAAATTTGACATATCTTTTACCGCTTTACCTTGACCGTTGCAATGATTGCAGTCCCGGGAAAAAAATTGCAGATAACGGGTTTTCCCTTTCCCTTTGCAGTGCTGGCAAATGGTTATGAGTTTCATGATTCCTCACTCCTTCAAAAAGTATCGCTTTTTTAACAGTATGAAACAATTAAGGTAGAACTATACTTCATGTAATCATTCAATGTTAAAAGCAGCAGGTTTTATATAATATGTATTGATTTTATTTCATGTACCAGTAAAAAAAATAACCCCCGATCCTATTGTCTTTTAGGAACGGGGGTTATTATCATGAAACGATTTCGGTTTGTGATATGATCGGGAATTCTTTTACTTCGCTTACGACTTTTACTTGTTTATATATTTCAATATAACGAATATGGTGATCTTCCATTTCCTTTATCCTAAAGTTATAAGGACCGTAAGTCAGGATATCACCTTGTTTGGCCTCGTAATTCTCGGTAAGGATCCATCCGCCCATCGTATCAATATCTTCATCATTGATATCCAATCCAAGTAAGTCATTCACTTCACTGACTAATACCTTGGCATCGATGATGTAGTGATCTTCTTTTAATTTACGGACATCCGGCACTTCATCCAGGTCGAACTCATCGCGGATATCGCCAACGATTTCTTCAAGAATATCTTCAACGGTCACCAAGCCTGACGTACCGCCGTATTCGTCCATGAGGATAGCCATGTGGATCCGTTCCTTTTGCATTTTTAAAAGTAAATCGTGAATGGGGATACTGTCAATGACACGGATGATCGGACGAACATATCGATCGATCGTTGACGCTGCCTGATTGTTCTTGTCTATCATTTCAGTGAATAGCTCTTTGATATTGACCATTCCGATAACATGATCCTTATCACCGTCAATGACAGGATATCGTGTAAAGTTCTCTTCCGCCATAACGGTAAAAAACTGCTGGATCGTATCATCCTTGGATACCGTTGCAATTTCTGTACGTGGAACCATGATTTCTTTTGCGATCCGATCATCGAATTCAAAAATTTTATTCACATATTTAAACTCTGATTGGTTAATTTCGCCACTTTTGTAGCTTTCGGAAACAATGATACGCAGCTCTTCTTCTGTATGAGCCAAATCATGTTCGGAAACTGCTTTTAATCCTAGCATTCTTGTAAGCGTCCTTGCAGAGCCGTTCAGTACCCAGATGAATGGATACATGATTTTGTTAAAACCAATTAAAGGTTTGGAAACCAATAAGGTTACTTGCTCCGCTTTTTGAATCGCCAATGTTTTTGGTGCCAATTCCCCAACAACCACGTGCATGAAGGTAATGAAAGAAAAGGCAATTGCAACCGAAAGTGCATGTGAAGCTGAATTTGGAAGATTCAATTGATTCAAGAGTGGGTGCAAAATCTTTTCAACTGTCGGTTCCCCAAGCACCCCAAGCCCTAGAGCTGTAACGGTAATTCCGAGCTGGCATGTTGAGAGGTATTCATCCAGGTTGGATATGACTTTCTTTGCTGAAATAGCATTCGGCGTTCCTTCTTCAATTAATTGATCGACCCTCGTGCTTCTCACTTTAACAATCGCAAACTCCGTAGCTACAAAAAATGCTGTTAAAGCAATTAAAATGGCAATAAGAACCAAGTTTATTATGTCCAAATAGTCTCCCTTAACTCGCCTTCGAGACGAATAAGGAGTACACCTCCTACATTTTTAAAATATACAAGTATATTTTTTTTGCCGTGCTGAATATTTTTGGGATTACTTCAAAATGGCTGTGGTAATAGATGTGCAGCCGCTTGAACTCCCATTTCTTTTTGTGATGAAGAGAATAATAGTATATGCCGATTAGCGATGCGTAGACGGGAAATAGAAGAATTTCTGTCTGAAGGAGTGCAGCCATTTTCCAAAAGGATGCACATATCCGTTACGCAAAGCAGCGTTCGTCCGTCAAAACGAACATTCTTTAATGCCCCATCAAATCACCTCAATCTAATTAATTTAAATACTTTTATTATAGAAAGAGTTAATCATTCAGTCAAACAGCTTACGGCACCTTAAATCCGGTAAATTGCATGAAAAGGATTAGTTTGAGCTAATAATTAGCTGTTTTTGACTGTTTTCTCTACTTTATTGTAACATATTATAGAATATTCAGAAAACTGAGGGCCGTTTCCTAAAAAATTGGTCAATTTCATTATTTTTTGGATGGTACAAACATATTCTATAGAAACCAAGACAAGTTTTCATTGAAGATTAAAGGGGGTGGCGGCCATGAAAATCATGGAAAGGATGGCAGCAATCATTGCCGGCAGCATGCTAGTAGGAGTGGGAATCAATTTTTTTCTGATACCTTATCATTTATTGGATGGCGGCATGATAGGGATTGGGCTGATTTTTCATTACTATATAGGACTTCCGACTGGGCTGGGTGTGATTTTGAGCAGCATTCCATTATATATATATGCTTGGTATTTTGAAAAAAAATTATTCCTGAACAGCTTGCATGGCTTGCTTTTTTCCTCTTTATGCATCGACATTTTTTCTGACGCTGTCACAGGATGGAACCTTCCCATTTATGTAAGTGCGATAATCGGGGGAGGGTTGATTGGACTTGGAATCGGCTTGATGCTTCGGTATGGGACCTCTACAGGCGGAACGGATATGCTGGCACAGATCCTTTCCAGGAAAAGTGGACTCAATGTAGGGCTGCTGATTTTTTTCATTGATGGATGCGTATTGCTTTGCGGATTGAGCGTTGTGGGGACTACAATCTTTTTATATTCATTTTTAACGATCATCGCGGTAGCCATGCTGACTTCAGTCACCGTGATGCGAACCATTTAGTGTTAAATTATGTATAAAAATCCTAAAAATGGAAAGGATGGGCAATATGAAAAGGACAGATTTTTAGTCTAATAAATAGTAAAGGGAAGTTCATATGAAAAAACTCTATATGTGTACTGCATTGTTAGTTATGCTGGCTGGGTGTCAAGAGGCTGAAATGCCAGAGGATAAAGAAGTGAACAGTGCTGTTCCAGAATCGATGGATGCATCAATTGTCATAAAAGGGAAAGTGGAGCCTGGAAAAGAAGTCATTCTTGAAACGACAGTGAAACAGGGAAGCCAATTGGTGAATGAAGCTGATGAGGTACTGTTTGAAGTGAGAAAGTCCGGACAGGATAAACGGGAAATGCTTGAAGCGAAGAATACTGGAAGTGGCATGTATCAAGTGATGCATACTTTTGAAGAACAAGGCAAATATATTGTAGTCTCCCATGTAACGGCCAAAGGCCTTCATGTAATGCCTGAAAAAGAAGTTGTCGTTCCTGAACATGAAAGTGAAGGTGCATCGGTTCATCCTAGTACGGATGTATCCATCGAGTTTCAAAGTAACCCTGTAAAGGCAGGAAACAGTTCGAACTTTGAAGCGACCGTTGAATTGAATGGGAAACCACTGACAAAGGCAGATGTGAATTTCGAGGTCTGGAAGGAAGGCAGCGAAGAGAGTCATTTCACCAAAGCTGAAGAAGATGGGAATGGAACATATCTAAATAAGGTATCTTTCGAAGAATCGGGAACCTATAAGGTGCAGGTACATGTTGAAAAAGACGAAGTGCACGAACACCAACTGCAAACGATTCAAGTCAATTGATTGTTTTTTGGATGAATCGTTTAAACAGGTTTCATCTCTTCGTTAAATGGGAAGTTAAAGGATAACGGTACAGCAGAAAGGGAGGGTAAGCATGAATAATCAAAAAATCAACAAGTATAAAAATCTCGGGATTCATATTGAAAAAACGAAATCACGCCAAGAGATTTTCACTAATGTTTCACAAAATGATTCATCCTTACTCACCACAGCTGTTTTTTCTCAATTTTCCCAAAAACGGGAGCTAAAAGAATATTGATGCAATGAGACCGGATTACATATCAGCTGGTCTTTTTTTGTGCATTCTAAATGTGTTGCATTGTGAAGCTGGATATGAAAAATCGAATAGAACTTTATGAGCTGAAATAGGATAGAAGGACAAACAATTTGAAATTAGCGGTAAGGGGAGTCTGATAGCATGATATCACAGCTTATTATGACGATATTGAATTGGTTTGCGGAAATGGGGTATATGGGGATTTTATTGGGGCTGATGGTTGAAATCATCCCGAGTGAGCTTGTTCTCGGATACGGTGGTTATGTGGTCGGCCTTGGGAAAATGAATTTTTGGGGAGCTGTTCTTGCAGGAGTGGCAGGCGGGACGATGGCACAGCTATTTCTCTATTGGGCTGGTTATTATGGAGGACGTCCCTTTCTCTTGAAGTATGGAAAATATATTTTAATTAAAGAAAATCATATTGTACATGCTGAAGAGTGGTTTCAAAGGTATGGTGTAGGCGTGATTTTTACGGCTCGATTCATTCCAGTGGTTCGCCATGCCATTTCCATCCCTGCTGGAATTGCAAGGATGTCCGTATGGAAGTTTATATTTTATACGGTTGCGGCTGTCATACCTTGGACCATCTTGTTTCTGACCTTAGGGCGGATCCTCGGCGAGAATTGGCAGCAAATCCGGGAAATAACGGAACCTTATCTCATTCCGGCTGCTGGTTTTTCCTTTATCATTATCATGCTGTATATTTTATGGAAAAAAAAGAGTACACCTCCAATCGTAACGGTCAAAAAAATGGGGCGGTTTCCCGATAAATGAACAATCGAAAAAACAGCCACGTAAAAGGTGATTTACGTGGCTGTTTTTAATCATTATCCTTGGGTAAGGTCTTCCTCCAGAGGAAGCTGTACGACCTTTTTTGTCACCTCGATAGAACGAATGGCGTGATCTTCCATTTCAATCACTTTAAAGCAGAAGCCGTCTTTTTCCATGATGTCCCCTACCTTCACATCATAATTTTCAGTAAGGACCCATCCGCCTATCGTATCGACATCATCTTCTTCTAAGTGAATGCCAAGTAAATCATTCACTTCCTTTACAAGAAGTTTAGAATCTAAAATATAATGTCCATCTTTAATTTTCCTGATCGAGGCAACTTCATCGATATCGAATTCATCACGAATTTCGCCAACGATTTCCTCGAGGATATCCTCGACTGTGACAAGTCCGGAAGTTCCGCCGTATTCATCCATCAAAATAGCCATATGAATGCGTTCTTTTTGCATTTTTAACAGCAAATCGTGAATCGGGATATTTTCCATTACCCGAATGATCGGACGAGCGTAATTTTCTATTGCTTTGATATGGATTTCCCGATTCTTTATAAGATCCGAGAAAACTTCCTTTAAGTTCACTAAGCCGATGACATGGTCTTTATCACCTTCGACAACAGGATATCGAGTGTATTTTTCCAATTTGGCGACATCGACGAATTCCTGTACCGTATCATCTTTGGATATGGTCATGATTTCCGTCCTTGGAACCATGATTTCTTTGGCAACACGATCATCGAATTCAAAGATGTTGTTTACATATTTGAATTCCGACTGGTTAATCTCTCCGCTTTTATAGCTATCTGATAGGATGAAACGCAATTCTTCTTCCGTATGGGCTATTTCGCTTTCGGATGCTGGCTTGAAGCCAAATAATCCGACAACTAATCGGGAAGAATGATTCAAGGCCCATATGAAGGGAAAGGCTATCTTATGGAAAAATATCAGCGGGCTGGCAATTGCCAAGGCCACTTGCTCAGCCTTTTGGATGGCAACCGTCTTTGGAGCCAATTCACCTACAACCACGTTCAGGAACGTAATCAGGGAAAATGAAATGACGAATGTCAGAATGCTTGTGACTTCTTGAGGGATATTCAAGGCATTGAATAATGGCCCAACCAATTTGAGGACGGTCGGTTGTCCTAGCCAACCCAATCCAAGGGCAGTAACGGTAATACCAAGCTGTGTCGCGGATAGGTACTCATCAAGATCGGATGTAACCTTCTTAGCCGCAATGGCTTTTTTATTTCCCTCTTCAATCAATTGATCGATCCTGGAGCTGCGGACCCTTATGATCGAAAATTCAGAAGCTACAAAAAAGGCCGTTAAAGCGATTAAAATAATGACGAATAAAAAACTTAATATGTCCAATTAGTGTGGGACTTAATTGAATCGCCAAAACGATTTAATTATCCCAGTCACCTCCCAAAACCAATAATGAATGAAATGATATTTAGTGTATAAAATGTTAGATGAAAAATAAGTCTTGTCTATCTTGTATGAAAATTATGCTGGTTTATATTTTCAATCTATAGGATCATTCACCTCGATTAGTAGTGGAACCTACCTATTAGTATAAGTAACTGGACGTCAATCAGTCAAAAATTTCACACTAAAAACCTAAGTAAAAAAGGTTATTTATCCATTATTTAGTTTTCAATTGTATGGAAAAGGTCGTTAGGAAATCGGTAGAGTGGCAGGTTAAGGTTCCTTGATGCTTTAAAACGATTTCTTTACAGACGAATAATCCCAATCCCGTTCCCCTTTTTTTGGTGGTGATGAATGGTTCAAAAATATTCGGCAAAACGTCGTCAGGTATCTTCGGCCCGTTGTTCGATATATTTAAAGTAAGAATGCCGGGTGGTGATTCAGAGCCTGAAATGTAAATGGATGGGGAAGGCATCCCTGCAACCACATCAAGAGCGTTTAAAATAATATTAAGTAAAACTTGACGGAATTCTTCTTTAGAACCGGAAATTACGGCATCCTCGGCAATATTACATGTAATGGAGGCATTTACTTCCAAGATGCTCGGATATAAAAATTCGATTACCTCATTCACAAGCTGAGCAATGGAAAATAGATCAGGTGGTGATGCTGAAGTTTCCTTTTTGGAAATATTAAGGAATTGTGTGATCCGGTAATTGAGCTGATCCAATTCCTTTGAAATGATATCAAGGTATTTTATCTCAGGCTGTTCTGCCTGTAACAATTGTATGAATCCCATGATGGAAGTCAGTGGATTTCTGAATTCATGGACAAAGCTTGAGGTCATTTGGCCAAGTAGCGTCAAACGGTCTTTATGGTTTGGGCTTATGAATTGATAGCGTTCTTCAAGTTCGATCGTTTTCAATTCGGTATAATGGGATAATGCAAAATGAATGAGTTTATCGAAGTAAACGTTTATTTGCTTAATTAGAACCGATATTTCTTCTTTGGGTGCTTCGGAATTCAATACGTGCTCAATGATGGTGGATCTCCCGATGGTTGCAGTGGAAAAGAAATTTTCCATATCCAATTGCTTATTAACTCGATCAGACGCAATTTTTTCCCCTACGACCTTCAGTACATCACCAATTTCAGTATCCGATTTTCCAAGCTGATCCATTAGCAGATTAAAAATATTTTCCACTTCTCCTTTAAAATATCCCAGATATCCGTCCGGTAAATGCAGCAACTCATCTTTCCATTTGGAAATGATGCTGGTTTTTTGAGAAGATAAAAAGTGAATGGTCATTTCTCGATTAGATACCATTTTGCCCTCCATACTGTAGGAAAATGAATTTACTTTTGACCCAGAAAGTGCTTTATTAGAATAAAATTACAAAATATCAAAATAATTACATGATGTTTTCATGATAACAGATTACTGTTCTTTTAACATGTGTCAATTGGATAAATATTCGGCAATCAATCAATAAATACCTTTTTTTGACACAGTTTTATTACAGTAATTACAGGAATTAATAACAAAAAAAGGTATCCGTAAAGTTAATGACGGTTACCTTTTTTATGAAATGCATATGGTTCGATATGAACGATCACATGCTGGATATTATATTCCTTCAAAAGATTCTCTTCGATTTTAACCGTGATATCATGACCTTGAATGACGGTCAAAAGGGGGTTGACATGAACGGTAGTTTCGAGCAGGATTTCACTTCCGTGCATCCGGGCTTTGATTTCACTCATTTCTTTAACACCTTCTGTCAATATAATGGTTTGTCCGATCTTTTGCAGGAGCTGCTCGTCGAAACCATCGGTTAAAGAGATGGAGGCATCACGAAAGATATCCCAGGCTGTTTTGCAGATGATGACCCCCACGACTGCTGCAGCTATCGCATCCAGCCAAGGGATTCCCATCTTGGTGCCGATGATTCCAATGAAAGCACCCACACTGACAAGGGCATCGGATCGATTATCCTGTGCTACGGCATAGATGGAAGAGCTGTTGATCTTTTTACTTAGAGATAAGTTATAGCGGAAGATTCCGTACATGAAGATTGCAGAAAATAGAGCGACATAACCGGTCAGCATACTGGGAACGGTTGTTGAATCTTGGTGAAAGAAGGATTCAATGGCACTGAATACAACTTGGAGGCCCACGGTGATCATGATAAAGGCAGCTACCAACGAGGCTACGGTTTCCGCCCGTAAATGACCATATGAATGATTATCATCAGGAGGTCTCTTTGAAATTTTTAAACCGATCAATACGGCTATGGAAGCGATGATGTCGGTCGTATTATTTAAACCATCAGCCCAAAGCCCTTTGGAATCACCGAAATAACCAAATGACAATTTAAGAGCAGACAAGAATATGTACGCGGCGATGCTTATGTAAGCGCCTTTTTCAGCTGAAATCGAATGTTTATCCATGTCCACATTCCCTCCCCAATGTAAATTAGGCTTAATAAAGATACCAAATCAAACCTTAGTGAGTCTATAGAAAAATTGTCGTATTTAGCCATCTAACTTGGTTAATAGCAGGTGTATTGAAGGTCTGTAAAGAAGTTGGATAAATGAAAGATTACTGGGAATGGCAAGTTTTGATAACATGTGCATTTTCTTTAATTGTAATATTCTAACCGATGAACGAAAATTAAATACTTCCAAAGGGGAGCCAAAAAGGCTGAGAGTGAACAGTTCGAACTGATGCAGGGATGTGGTTTTGGATACAAGCAATAACTGAAAAATCCAACAAAAAGGCCGGATTCTATAAGAATCCGGCCTTTTTCGAAGCATGATCAAGTAGTGTGAACCGGCTCAATTTTCATTTTACAATGAATACCGAACAGGGTGCGTTTTTCGCAATGGTACTACTTGTACTGCCAAGGAAGAATTTTTCCAAACCGCTTTTAGCGCTATTGCCGACCACGATAAGATCAGCAGAAGTTCTTGCTGCAAAGTCACATACGCTATCTGGCGCATATCCTTCCAATAGTTCGAATTTTCCCTTGACTTGACATTCACTTAACAATCTCAACGTATTACTTTCTGCATTCTGAATACTATTCTCGACGGCGGAAGGGGTGTCATTTACCTTTTGATTTCGTGGCTGATCAACTTCAACAACAGGATGTGTCTGGACTGGATCTACATAAAATCCGGCAGCAGGTACGAACCCTGGAGCAGAGGCGTCTCCCATGATACGCTGTTCAACCTTATCATTTAGGACATGAACTATGGTCAACTCTGCTTTTGGAAAGGCCTTTTTCAATGTTGCTCCATATTCGACGGCCCATTTACTCTCTTCATTTCCATCAAAAGCGACGACAATATGTTTTAAGTCCTTCATTATATTATCTCTCCCCTTTTTAAGACCTTAAAGGTGTTATACCCACTTTTAAATGGCTTCACGCCTTTAATCTGTATATAGACTGCCATTTACGGGTAAAGGATAGATACGAGCATAGTTAAAATGGTAGGATGAAATCTGGTCCTTCAATTAGTTGTCATGCTCAGACGATGAAGAAATATCATCGGCAAGGGTGCGATATCCGAGTATAGTACTACAAGAAAAGGGCGCCTAGCTTCGGCCTTTTATTCAATCGACGAGTTTTCTTTAATAAAAAGGGTAAAATATTTTTAATGAAACATGTCGCAGATGGGAAAATGGGGGTACAAATGAGAGGGTTAGTGAAATTAGGTCTAATTATAATATTGGCGATTGTGGTTTTAGGCGCCGGTTCACTATTGTATTTCAGGCAGGGTGCTGATATAAGTCATCTTGAAAATAATCTTCAGCAACCGACAGGAATCTATGATCTGGATGGGAATCTTGCCAGTACGATCACGGCAAATAAATCCGAAGGTGTTGCGATAGATGAAATACCGGAACATATGAAACAAGCGGTGGTTTCCATTGAGGATCACCGTTTTTATGAACATCACGGCATAGATTATCAAGGGATTATGCGGGCTTTGGTTAAAAATGCGAAGGCTGGAAGTGTTGTTGAAGGCGGGAGCACGCTTACCCAGCAGCTTGTGAAAATCACGATGCTGGAATCGGATCGAACTCTGAAGAGGAAGATAGACGAGTTTTTTCTCGCCCAGGAAGTTGAAAATCAATATACAAAAGATGAAATCCTGGAAATGTATTTGAATCAAGTTTATTTTGGCCATGGAGCATGGGGAATCAAAAAGGCAGCAAATATTTATTTTTCCAAAGAGGTTTCTGAATTGACCGTTGCCGAGGGAGCTTTGCTGGCGGGAGTCATTAACTTGCCATCCAAACTTGATCCATACAAGAATTTAGACGGGGCAGTGAAGCGGCGTGATTTGGTTCTTTCGAGAATGGCGGAACATGGTTATTTGACGAAAGATGAAGAAGCAGCTGCAAAAAAAGATACGGTGACACTTCTTATGGGGGAGAAGGAAACCGATCCATTAAGAGGTAAGTATCCTTATTATGTCGATCATGTTTTATCGGAAGCATCGAGTAAATATGGAATTAAGCTTGAGGAGCTGCTTTCAAAGGGCTATAAAATTTACACGACTCTGGACCAATCCATGCAGCAGGCTACAGAAACCGTGTATGAGAATGCAGCCAATTTCCCAGTTGGAACGAGTACAGAAGAACTGGTTCAAAGCGGGTCTGTCCTCCTTGATCCTGAAACCGGCGGCATAAAAGCACTTGTCGGAGGGAGAGGTGAACATCAATTCATGGGATATAACCGGGCAACCCAGCTGACAAGGTCTCCTGGTTCATCCATTAAACCGCTTGTCGTTTACACGCCAGCTGTTGAAGAGGGATATGATATCACTGACCCTTTAAAGGATGAAAAAATGAGCTTCGGTGAATATGAGCCAACAAACCTGAGTGGTGAATATAAAGGAGAAGTCCCCATGTATGAAGCGGTGATGAATTCCTTGAATGTACCAACGGTTTGGCTATTGAATGAGATTGGCATCGATAAGGGGCTTGATTCACTTAAGCGGTTTGGGATTCCATATGACAAGGATGATCGAAACCTTTCGATCGCTTTAGGAGGGATGGAAAAAGGTGTGTCCCCGCTGCAGATGGCAGGAGCCTTTTCAGCTTTTGCCAACGAAGGGGAACGGATGGAAACCCATGCCATTGTAAGAATAGAAAATGCCGATGGAAAAGAAGTCGCCGCCTGGAAAGAGAAGAGCACCAAAGTGACCTCTGTAGGCGCCGTCGATAAAATGAATGCCATGCTGCTTGGAACAGTGGAATATGGCACAGCGAAAAACGCAGCAGTTTCCGGTTATGAAATAGCAGGTAAAACAGGCTCCACACAAGTTCCCATCGAAGGAATATCAGGGGTTAAAGATCAATGGTTCATCGGTTATTCACCTTCGCTGGTCGGTGCTGTATGGGCTGGATATGATAAGACGGACAAAAATCATTACCTAACGACACACAGCAGTCAGGGAAGTGCACTCATCTTCCAAAAAATAATGGCGCAAGCTTTACAGAATCAAGCGGCTCAATCTTTTAAAGCTCAGGATATCGGACCGCTAATAGCTGAACAGCAGGCACTTATAGCTGAGCAACAGGCAAAGGAAGAAGAGGAGAAAAGGAGACAATATTGGATTGATAAAGGAAATGAGATTAGGGAAGGTTTGAATAAATGGAGGGACTGGGAGGTTCCGTGGTGATTCTCAGGTAAGGCAATTTAATTAAAATTAACAAACTGAGACTGTCAATCATTTGACAGTCTCAGTTTGTCGGCGAATGGGAGCGGATTTAATACGTGGACCTTAAAATAAAATGCTCCGGAGTCTGAATAATGAGGTAAGGGCCGAATAAAGAGCGGGAAAGGTCGAATAAATCCGTGAACGGCCGGATAAAGAGCAGTGAAGGTCGAATAAATCCGTGAACGGTCGAATAAAGAGCGGGAAAGGTCGAATAAATCCGTGAACGGCCGGATAAAGTGTGGTGAAGGGTCGAATAAATCCGTGAACGGCCGGATAAAGTGTGGTGAAGGTCGAATAAATCCGTGAACGGCCGAATAAAGAGCGGGAAAGGTCGAATAAATCCGTGAACGGCCGGATAAAGAGCGGGAAAGGTCGAATAAATCCGTGAAGGGTCGGATAAAGAGCGTGAACGGTCGAATAAATCTGTGAACCGCCCAAAAAAGCTCAGGATGAAATCAACTGGAACGTTTTTAAAATAAAAAAACTGCAGGCAAACTTGCGTTTGGCTACAGTTCTTCTTTTATTTTAAAAAATTAGATTTGCTATTATGCCGATCACGACAATTGCGCCTATCACCATTAAAATGGTTCTCATATCTATACACCCTCTTCATAACGTAGTTGGAATCATTTAAATATTAACGGTTTGGTTTGATTGGAAAGCGAATGCACTTTCATCATTTTCTTTACAAATGGCCTGTACTTTTTCCAGCATGGCATGTACATTCTCGCCTTCAAGGATGACTTTCATTGTTGCACACTCTTGAAGAATGAGCACAAAGGATACGAAAGTCGAAAGTTTCTTGGCGTCGACCAATTTATGGTTGCAGATAAAATATATATTCCCTTTAAATTCTTTTGTAACTTGATATAGGTTCATGATTTGTCGCATGGATAATCTTTTATTTGTTTTAATGTCAGAAGAAATCACTTTATTCATGTCGTTTGCTCCTTTTGTTTTTATACTTTTGGAAAAGCATAATCAAGATGTCAATTCGGCTACAACTTTAAAAAAATGAACAAGTATGTTTGGTCTTTTTTATGTAATTGTTAGCGGGTCATGTTGTATATTTACCCGAGTGAAAGATTTTGAAACCTATTTGAAAATTTCTATTTTTGAAGGGAGAAGGAGAATGCTCACACTTATTAAAAATGGGGAGCTATATGGTCCCGAATATATGGGCCAAAAAGATATCCTCTTGGTTGGAAAGCAAATTGGCTTCATCGAAGACAAGATTGAGGTACCTGACAATTTCGTTGAATTGGAGGTGATTGATGCGAGTGGCCAAATCGTGGCTCCGGGTTTTATAGATGGTCACGTACATATTATCGGCGGAGGCGGGGAAGGGGGCTTTAAAACGAGGACTCCTGAAATCCAATTAACAGATGCCACTTTAGCGGGTATAACGACATTGGTAGGGGTCATCGGAACAGATGGAACGACAAGGACGATGCCAGCACTGCTTGCTAAAGCGAGAGCTCTTGAAGAAGAAGGAATTAGCTGCTTCGTTCAGACTGGTTCCTATCAAGTTCCAGTCAAGACGTTAACCGGTAAGATCGAAGATGATTTGATTCTTGTGGATAAAATTATCGGCGTTGGCGAGATAGCCATTGCCGATCACCGTTCCTCGCAGCCGACTGCAGCTGAGCTGGCTAAACTGGCCTCTCAGGCGCGTAATGGAGGTCTGCTGTCCGGGAAAAGCGGTATCGTCAACATTCATGTCGGGGACAGTCTTGATCATTTGCATGTAATTGAGGAAGTTGTCGAGACAACGGAAATACCGATCACTCAGTTCTATCCTACACATATAAACCGAAATCCGCATTTATTCAATGCAGGGGTGGAATATGCAAAAAAAGGGGGTTATATCGATTTTACGACAAGTACGATCGAGAAGTTCCTTGAAGAAGGGGAGGTTAAAGCAAGTACAGCAATAAAAAGGGCACTGGAAGAAGGCGTTGAAATCGGGCAGATCACCATAACTTCAGATGGACAAGCCAGCCTGCCTGACTTCGATGGAAACGGCAACCTGCGGGGTTTGAACATTGGTACATGCATGTCCTTATATGATTGCGTTGTCGATGCGGTCCTTGAGGATGGAGTGACAATTGCCGATGCCATACGAGTTGCGACGGCAAACCCGGCAAACATTTTAAAACTTTCTGCAAAGGGACAGCTTGCGGCAGGTAAGGACGCCGATATCATCATAATGAAGAAACAAACTTTAGAAATAAATAGTGTTATCGCGATGGGGCAGATCATGGTCAAGGATGGTGAAGCAGTCGTGAAAGGAACATTTGAAAAATAGATCTTTCTAATTTTGGGTGCTATTTCCGTGCGAGTTCTACCCATTTATCCTGAATTGAAAAAAGGGGTAACATTGATCTAATTTCGGATTTCTGAAAGAGGGTATGTGTAATGATTTCCACTCCAGGCACTCTCTTTCAGCGGGCGGTCCGGGAGCCTCTTCGGCACTCGCCTGCGGGTCTCCCTCGACGCGCTTTTCCCGCAGGAGTCTCGAACACCCGCTCCAATCAACTGGAACTTCTTTTTAAGAAGTATTATAGGGAAACTTGCTCTTCACCAATTCGTCTAGAGTCTGGCGATTTCATCAATTTTTCGACAAAAGGAGTTTCGGATTTCTCGCCCTGAACCAAGATTTTAAAAGTAAACTTGATTATCTTTCATGTTTATTACTGTAATCCTCATTGGATTGAAGAAATTTGCGATACTCCTGCCGAATAACTGGCTAGCCGAGACCCCACAGGCGCATGCTTTGATGCGGCTTGGCAGACAGTCGGCGGAAAGGGAGCGGATTTCTGAAATCAACTGGAATATTCTGTTAGAAAAAACCGTATGCAACTGGATTTCTTGGAGTTTGTATACAGTCTAAGACCCTTATTATATAATGGGTCTTTTTTTGTGCTGGATACTTTTTGGATGAGGTCGTGAATCGATCGAGCATATCAACAATTTGTAGGAATAAATGGAAATTAATCCATTAAAGGTTCTCATTTTCAAAATGAAGGTGAAGTATCAGAAAACATATTCTAAATAAAGGTAATTTACGAAAAATTCATTCTATTTAACATATTATTAAAAACTTGGATGTATTATCCTTTTATATAAGGCACTGTAGTTTATGAAACAGCATTTAATCACAGACATAAAAACCAATAAAACATTTTGGGCTGTTATTTCATGACTGTTCAAAACCTTGGTATGTTTGCGAATCAAATCTATCTTAAGGGGAGAAATGAAATGGAAAAGACGGGAAACCCAATAATGAAAGCGCATTCAGGTGGAACTGAGCCGGAAATGTTTCGTGTATTGACTCCTGAAGGGGAAATCATTGAAACGATTGATGGAAAAATCGATAAATCACTTATGTTAAAGATGTATGAGAGCATGCTCCTGCTCAGAACATTTGACCGAAAATCAATTAATCTCCAGCGCCAAGGCAGGATTGGAACATATGCACCTTTCGAAGGACAGGAAGCATCACAGGTAGGAAGCGCTTTAGCGTTGTCGGCAGGTGATTGGATGTTTCCCACATACCGTGATCATGGAGCTGCAATCATTCATGGACAGGAATTATACCGCGTTTTCCTATATTGGATGGCACATTTTGACGGCTCAATTTGTCCAGAAGGAAAAAGGATTATGCCTCCAAGTGTTCCCATTGCCACTCAAATGGTTCATGCGGTTGGTACAGCTTGGGCAAGTAAGCTTAAAGGCGAACAGAATGTTAGCATTGCTTATTTTGGTGATGGAGCCACTTCTGAAGGGGACTTTCATGAGGCACTGAATTTTGCTGGCGTTTATAAAACCCCGACAATCTTTTTCTGCCAAAATAATGGCTACGCAATCAGTGTCCCTTTTG
Source organism: Peribacillus phoenicis (assembly GCF_047238085.1). NCBI lineage: Bacteria > Bacillati > Bacillota > Bacilli > Caryophanales > Bacillaceae > Peribacillus > Peribacillus phoenicis. The sequence goes on from NZ_JBDFMF010000001.1 coordinate 810,602, forward strand.
AAAAGCAATCGGCATCCAAAACGATATCCCAGCGGGCTGCTGCTTATGACATCCATGGAGTAAGGGTGGATGGAAATGATATTTTTGCAGTATGGCTGACTGTTAAGGAGGCTGTCGAAAGAGCGCTTAAAGGGGAAGGGCCTACATTGATCGAAGCCATTACCTTTCGCTATGGCGCCCATACTACTGCAGACAATCCGAACATATACCGCGATCAGGACGAAATTTCAAAGTTCTGGAGGGAAAACCGCGATCCCATAACACGTCTTAGAAAGTATTTGATTAAAGAGGGTCACTGGAATGAAGAGCAGGAGGAATTGGTGATAAAACAATTCAACGAACTGATCGATGCTCACCTTCAAAGAGCCGAAGGGCATCCAAAATCCGACCCGCTCGAAATGTTTAACCATGTATATGCCAAGGAGTCATGGCATCTAAAGGAACAGAAGCAGGAATTGAACCAAATCTTAAGGAAAGGCGGGAAGAAATAATGGGCAAAAATTTAACGATGCTCCAGGCTATTACGGAAGCGCTGGACCAAATGCTGGGTCATGATGATCGCGTGATGATTCTGGGTGAGGATATTGGAGTGAATGGCGGGGTTTTTCGATCGACGGAAGGGCTTTATGAGAAGTATGGAAAAGATCGTGTTGTCGATACGCCATTAGCTGAATCCGGAATCATCGGCTCTGCCATTGGTTTAGCCCTTAACGGAATGCTGCCCATAGTTGAGATCCAGTTTCTCGCCTTTATTTATCCGGGATTCGAGCAACTCGTTTCCCATGCTGCCCGTATGAGGTATCGTACTCGTGGGCAATTTGGGGTGCCCCTCGTAATCCGTACGCCATATGGTGCCGGAATCAGGGGTCCTGAACTTCATTCCGAAAGTGTCGAAACCTTCTTTGCCCATACTCCGGGTTTAAAGGTGGTTGCACCCAGTAATCCATATGACGCAAAAGGGCTGCTCATTTCAGCGCTCGAAGATCCAGATCCGGTGATTTTTTTGGAACCGACTAAATTGTATCGGGCCTTTAAGGAAGAAGTTCCCGACGAAATGTACCGAATACCCATCGGTCAAGCAAAAGTGGTCCAGGAGGGAAGCGACCTGACCATTTTTGCATGGGGGGCCATGTTAAGGGAGGCATTGAATGCCGCGAAAAAGATTGAAGCGGAAAAAGGCTGGCAGTGTGAAGTGGTCGATCTAAGGACATTATATCCTCTGGATAGGGATACGATCGTGCAATCCATTAAAAAGACAGGTCGTGCATTAATCGTCCATGAAGCCCATAAGACTGCCGGATTAGGTGCGGAGATCATCTCCATCATTAATGATGAAGCTCTTATTTACCTGAAAGCGCCGATTAAGCGTGTAACAGGATTTGATGTTCCGGTTCCGCCGTTTACAATAGAAGATCATTATTTACCGACTGTTGACCGGGTAAAACAAGGAATAGTCGAAACGATATCATTTTAATTGTGATCAAGGGAGAAGGAGGATGACGCATGATGGAATTTAAACTTCCTGATGTAGGGGAAGGGATGCATGAAGGGGAAATTATCCAATGGCTCATCAAAGAAGGGGATGCTGTAAAACAGGATCAACCCATTGTTGAGGTGCAAACGGATAAAGTCAATGCGGAATTGACTGCTCCCGCAGCGGGAGTGGTCAAGAAGATATTTTTTTCCGAAGGGGATATCGTGGAAGTGGGGACCACAATATTCACAATTCAGGAAGAGAACGATATGTCAGTTCCGGATACAGGCATTATTGAAGAAGAAAACCAAATCGTGCAATCTGGCGATGTAAAAGTGAATGCAGAGCATATTACGACTAAACAGCATCATGAGGCTGTGCGTGCGCTGGCAACACCATTCGTGCGCCAATTGGCGAGGGAAATGAAGATTGATATCGAGAAGGTTAAAGGCTCCGGTCCATCTGGGCGAATTACCGAAAGTGACTTGAAGCAGGTTAAAGAAAATAATTCGGTTACACGGGAAAATGCCAAACAGCTTGATGACAGGATTGTTCAAGATATGGCCCTGATGAAGGATGCCAACCAGGCAAAAGGTTTGGAAAATGAGCGGGAAGAGCGGATTCCGCTTAAAGGCATTCGTAAAAAAATCGCTGAACATATGGTAAAGTCGGTTTCGACCATTCCTCATGTAACCCATGTAGATGAATTGGAAATGGACCGATTGAAGGAATTTAAAAATCAATTAAAGGAGTACTCCGATGATAAGGATATTAAATTGACCTTTTTGCCATTTTTCGTTAAAGCCATTGTCATCGCCTTAAAGGAGTTCAAAACATTAAACGCTTCAATTGATGAAAGAACCAATGAGATCATCCTGAAAAATTATTATCACATTGGGATTGCGACGAATACAAACGAGGGTCTCATTGTACCGGTCATAAAACATGCCGATCAAAAAACCATTTTCCAACTAGCTGATGAAATCAGGCGATTGGCAGCCCAAGCCCGTGAAGGGAAGTTGAACATAGATCAAATCACAGGCAGTACATTTACCATCAGCAATGTAGGACCTATCGGAGGCATGCACGCGACCCCGATCATTAACTATCCGGAAGCGGCCATATTAGCTTTGCATAAAATGGAACATCGCATGGTCGTTCGCGATTTGGAAGGTGTCATCCGTTTAATGATGAATATGTCACTTTCTTTCGACCATCGTTTGATTGATGGGGTAACAGCGGTGCATTTTACCAATAGAATCAAGGAATTGCTGGAAAATCCAATTCGTTTAGTTGTGGAGATGAGATAAATGGTAGTTGGGGAAGTTGCTGTAGAGACGGATGTTGTCATCATGGGAGGAGGTCCGGGAGGATATGCTGCGGCTATCCGTCTCGGCCAGTTAGGAAAATCGGTCGTGCTTGTTGAAAAGGATAAGCTGGGCGGGGTATGCCTTAATCGGGGCTGTATACCATCAAAGGCATTAATTCACGCAGCAGATCAATACCAAAGTCTTAACGATTTAGGGAAAATGGGAATCCGGCTGCCTCAGGAAAAAACCATTATGGACTTGGGAGTTTGGCAGGATTGGAAAGCGGGCATCACATCTCAATTGAGGCAAGGTATTGCCCATTTGTGTAAGGAAAATGGAGTGACGGTGGTTAAAGGTCAAGCAACCTTTTTATCTGATGACCGCATTGGAGTCGAAACCGATGGCGATTTTGAAACCTATAAGTTTGAGCAGGCAATTATTGCGACGGGGTCCAGGCCTTTCATTCCATCCTTCATTAAAGTCGATGGAGAATATATATTGGATTCGACTTCATCTTTGCAGCTGCAGGAAGTTCCTTCAAGCTTGTCAATCATTGGCGGAGGATATATCGGAATCGAATTGGGTATGGCATTTGCAAAGCTAGGTACTAAAGTGACCATCATTGAAATGGCCAATCGCATACTCCCCCAAGTTGCTGAAAACCTGGTAAAGGAAGTCACAAGGAATGCCAAGAAGCTTGGGATGAATATCAAAACCTCCTCGAGGGTAGAAAAGGCGACAGTAGTGGATGGCCAAGTACATCTTCATGTGTCCTCGGAAGAACAGGGGACGGAAGTGGTCGTGAGCGAAAAAACCCTGGTTACAATTGGAAGGATGCCTAACACTGAAGAAATTGGCCTGAATCGGGCTGGAGTTACGGTTGGCGAGAAAGGCCATATAGCAGTGGATATGGAATGCCGTACAAATGTGCCGCACATCTTTGCCATCGGCGACACTACACCTGGTCCGGCTCTTGCCCATCGAGCATCCAAACAGGGAATCGTGGCAGCTGAAGTGATAGGGGGGCTGGCAAGTGCCGTAGACTCACCTTATGTTCCCTATGTAATCTTCTCGGAACCACAAATAGCTGGTGTTGGTTTAAGCCGTGAAGAAGCTGAACAACAGGGATACAGCGTCAAGGTCGGCAAATTTCCGTTCAGTGCCAACGGAAGGGCGCTTGCAACGAATGAAACGGAGGGATTTGCTGAAGTGATCGTGGATGCCAATAGCCACATATTGCTCGGGATGCATATGGTAGGTGCTGATGCTTCCAACCTTATAGGTGAAGGGGTCCTTGCCCTTGAGCTGGCGGCTCGGGTCGAGGATATAGCCCTCAGCATGCATCCTCATCCAACTTTGACCGAGGGGTGGATGGAAGCGGCTGAGGCAGTTTTGGGACATGCGATTCACATCGTAAATAAATAACATAACTGGAATATGTATCATGGGGATTACCAATGTAGTCCCCGATTAGAATGTTTCATTATAATAGAGTCAGAAACCCAATCATTGGTCCCCGTAAGGCAGGGCTATCTTCAAGTCACTCCATTTCGAAAATCTGACCCGGCGTTTGACCAAACGGGAGCCGTATTAGCCTGCAATGATTCCACTTGTAAAACTAATGGCTTATTGATATCATTTTTACTTTGGGGAAGTATGAGAAGAGTTTTCAAGAAGGCTTTGCATCCTTCCACTCCTAAACCATAACGGTTGATGAGATAACTTATCTATTCGCCATTCAACGATTGAAATGGGTTTGATTTTTTATATGAGAAAATTATGGAATGAAGGAGGCAAATGTAATGGAGTCAAATGGTGGGTCACTGCAAAAGAAATTATTGCCGCGGCATATAAGCATGATGGCAATGGGAGGGGCAATAGGTACTGGGATTTTTAAAGGAAGTGCCGAAACCATATCGTTAGCAGGGCCAGGAGTCATATTCACTTATATTTTTGCAGGATTATTACTGCTTGTAGTCATGGGTGCTATAGCAGAAATGGCAATTGTCTATCCAAATACAAATATGAAGGGTTTCGTTCAGAAAGCATTCGGTAAGCGCTTTTCCTTCATCGTAGGCTGGATGTATTGTTTCATGTGGCTGTCCGTATGTGTCATTGAGGTAGTGGTGGCAGGAAGCTTCTTGCAGTATTGGCTCCCGGCAATCCCGCTATGGGTATTAAGTTTAGGGTGTGCGGCTTTCATCATTGGGATTAACATGATGAATGTCAAAAATTATGGTGAATTCGAATTTTGGTTTGCTGGCATCAAAATTACAATGATCATCTTATTCATCATATTGGGAGCCTGTATTTTATTTGGAGCCATCCCAAGCGGCGGATCTAATTATCTGCAAAACTTCACAGGGCATGGAGGGTTTTTCCCAAATGGGTGGATGTCCATCTTTTCGGCATTACTGATCGTCATGTTCTCGTATGGCGGTTCCGAGTTAATAGGGGTGACGGTAACGGAAGCAAAGGATGCGGAACGCATTTTACCGAAGGTCATTAAAAACTATATTTGGAGAGTCGTATTATTTTTCACCTTACCGATACTTGTAATCTGCGGTTTGATTCCATGGAACGAAATTAGCGACCAGGCAAGTCCGTTTGTACAAGTTTTGTCAATGTCAGGTTTTCAAGGATCTGCACATATCATGAATTTCATTTTGATTACGGCCGTCTTATCAGCCGCTAACTCTGGAATATATGGGTGTACCCGAATGCTGCATTCTTTAGCTGCAGAAGGGGAAGCTCCCAAGTCGTTCTCTTATGTATCAAAAAATGGCGTTCCATTGTATAGTTTGATATTAAGTGCAGTTGTATTGGTCGTCGGTTCCATGATTACTTTCGTTGCACAGGACCAGGCATTTACTCTGTTAATGGCTTTTCCGGGTTTTGTAGTATCACTTGTATGGATCAGCATCTGTTTAGCGCAGCTAAAACTTCGCAATTCATATCCCAAGGCTCCGAGTTTTAAATTGTGGGGCTTTCCATATGTTACCTTGTTTACCGTAATCACCTTAAGCATCATTTGTGTCACGTTCGTGTTCAGTGAACAGAATCGGATCAGTATCATTGCTTGCCTGATTGTGTTGGCTGCATTAATCTCGATTTCGATTTTTAAATTTAAAAGTGTGGATGCACAGGAAACTCCTATAATAGAAAAGGATATTGCTAAATAAATCCACGTAAAAGATACGGCATGGGCAAAGGCGTCCATGTCGTATCTTTCATTAATGATCATTGTTATACAGCAACTTCATTTCAATCGGTCATGCACCAGACGTTTTATTGATTATATGTTGTAAGGATGCTATGAATCTCTCGTTTTCAGGCGGAGTGCCGATGGTCACGCGGATCGTATTTTCATAGCCTAGCAAATGACCTGAACGGATGATGACACCCTGAATTAATAACTTCTCAAAAATATCCCTGCCAGGCTGGTTCAATTTGACCATCAAGAAGTTGGCATGTGAAGGGAAGAATGTTAATCCCATCTTGCTTAGTTCGTTTTCTAAATATCTTCTTCCTTCCCCATTTTTACGGACACATTTCTCAACGAATGGATGGTCGTCGAGGGAAGCGAATGCCGCAGCCTGTGCTAAACGGTTGGTATTGAAGGGTTCCTTCACTTTAACTAGCTCTTGTATGATGGATGCATCCATTAAACCGTATCCAATCCTTAATGCAGCCAGGCCATAAATCTTAGAAAAGGTGCGTAAGATAACCAGATTTGAATGCATATTTAGAAGTGGCAAGGTTTCTAAATATTCTCCATCTTCGACGTATTCATAGTATGCTTCATCAACGATCAGCAAAATATGTTTCGGCACCTTTTCGATAAAAGAGCGCAACTTTTCTTTTTGAACGATCGTTCCTGTTGGATTATTAGGATTACAGACAAATATCATTCTTGTTTTTTCTGTTATGGCCTCATACATACCTTGCAGGTCATGTACACCATTAATAAGAGGTATCTTTACAGGTGTGCCGCCGTCAATCAATACATTCGTTTCATACCGTGGAAATGTCACATCAGCCATGATGACTTCATCATTTTGTTGAATATAGGTTCTTGTTAACAAACGTATCACTTCATCAGAACCATTTCCCAAAATGATATGATCTTTATTGATATTCAATTTCCTTGCCAGCTTTTCAGCTAATGCCGGTGCCATACCTTCAGGATAAAAGGAGGTTTGCTCCATCTCGGTAAGCATGGCTTCTTTTGCTAGAGGTGAGTAACCGAATGGGTTCTCATTGGATGCCAATTTAACGATCGTTTCAAGACCAAGTTCACGTTGCACTTCTTCAATTGGCTTGCCGGAAACATATGGGCTAATGCTTTCAATGTTTTGTCGAACCGGGATTTTCGTAAAGGTCAATGCGGGTTCCTCCCTTTGGTAAATTCTGAATTTTCTTTTTCTATTTGATTATTTTAATGATAGAATATTAACTGGTAAAATTACATACAAAAAAGAATGTATTTATTGCTATCCATACAACATTTTAAAGAAATATATGCTTATATTCCTTCATTATGAAAGGCGGTTGCTTCATGGATGAAATAGATGTCAGGTTACTGGAACTTTTACAAAGAGATGGACGCATTACGATTAGTGAACTATCGAAGAAATTGGCTCTCAGTCGACCTAGCATCTCTGAACGGATGTATCGCCTGCAAGAAAAGGGGGTCATTGAGGGGTTCAGCGCAAGAGTTTCACCTCTGGCAATAGGAAGGGGTGTACTTGTGTTCATTCAGGTGAGTGAACTTAAGGTTCCTGTTTCCGATTTTGAAACATTGGTGAAAAATGATTTAGACATTATCGAGTGCCATCGTGTAACAGGAACAGTTGGATATTTTTTGAAAGCGGCTTTAGCTGATATGGACAGTATGAGATTACTGATAGATCGATTGATACCCTATGGACATCTTAATACATCCGTGGTTTTGACATCCCCGGTACCTTCCCGCTCCATTCTTCCAAGGATCAATGAAATGGAGGATCATGGGGCGAAATCCTAGATAAATCGATTCGTTCAAGTTATTGAAGTGTTTTGAACTAGGTCTTTTTCAGAAAGGAACGAGCAAGATGCTCGTTCCTCAGAGTGTAGAAAAAACCCTTTTCCCAAAATAACACTAAAGAAAAAGGGGTTTTTCTTCTTTTCATATAGTTTGTTGCTCGGATGGATAATACTATATATTGACGCTTATTGGGATAAAAAAACAGCTGTCGACTACAGTCTGAGAGTTCATCATTTAATTAGATGAACTCTGTATACTTATACTGTTTTAGTTCCCGATGATTAATAAATTAATCATATTTTATTTATATTTAACTTTTATATAGGGAGCACCTACACCATATGCAGTATTTGAATAATACGTATTTATAACCTTTCCGGTAGGGCTTTTTACTACGTGTTTAAATCTCTTGAAAGTAATATCTGCCCAAACACCTAATCTACTATATTTTTTTGAATTAGCTGGGATTGTTGTAGAAACTGAGGTATTATGAGCTACGCTAACGCCCACATTATAACCACCATAACTATAAGAACCAGAAATAGTATAAGATTTTCCACGAGAAATAGTATAACTGCTTGCTTTAGCCCAAGCGTTTGTAAGAGGGTGGTAGTTTACCCATTTTTCTTTTGCTGTATTAGTAGTAATGGTTTTTGTTGTAGTTTTATTACACGTTGCGCATGTAGGAACAATTTTTATAATTTGGCTATCTAAATAAGCACTATAGTCTTCTACTGTATCAAAAAATACTAAGGTCCCATCGTTTTTTGTTAAACTGTACGGAGCATCAACTGTTAATTCCACATTAGCTCCTTCAATTTCAACAATAGAACCGTCTACATTTTCTGCTGAAACCTTTGCTAAATTCCAAGAACAGATTAATAAAATAAACAGACTGAAAAGGCTAAGAAGTTGAATGTAAAACTTTTTGTTATTCATCCTCATTTTAATCCTCCTTTTTTCTGAATTTTCTGTGTATGGTATACACCTTATAGTATATAATACAAATTAACTAAATGGAGGTAATATTATGAAATTATTAGCCGGTACAATAGCATTGTCTGTTTCTTTTATACTATTTATTTATTTGTATGGTTTAAAAGTTGATCACTCTATTAAATACAACGGAAGTTTTTATACCTTTCCAGCAATACTATTATTGATAGCCGTATTTTGTTTTGTATCAATTATGGCGAAAAACAACAAAGATTGAACGAAAAAAGTGATTAGTAAAAAAGCCCCTAATCAAAAAGAGTAAGGGCTCAGATTGTAGAGAAAAATATACTTTCTCTACGAAATGAGGAACAAGCAAGATGCTCGTTCCTTTTTGTCGTTACTTTAAATCCATCAACGCCCCGAAATATTGCTGGGCGGTTGTAAAACAAATGAATGCCAATAGTTCAGAAATCTCTTCATCACTGAATGCCTCCTTCAATACTTGGAAAAACATTTCCTCCGTTTTTTCACGTTGCAAGAGGAATACCTCCGCAAAGGCGATTGCATAGCTTTCTTTCATATCTTCCGGCTTTAGTGGAGTTCCTTTTGCTTGACAGTATGAGCAGCCATTACCGTAGGCCAGCACCCTTCTGACGTTTTCCTTTAACTTCTTCGAAAGTTTCCCATCTGCAGATATGCAATCTGAAAGCTCCGACCATTTATGCGAAATCTCTTCAGAATGAAATAATCTTTGAAACGGACTGGATCCAATCGATGATTTTTTTATTCTTGTCATGAACATCTCCCCTTTGAGATAATCCTAATATAAAAACCCAGGAATTTTAATTCCGTTTGTAAAGTATTGCGGTTGAATAATGAATGAATGTAAAGAGAAGAAGGGAAATAATTTTAAAATGAAAATAGATGAAAAAGACCAGAGTATCCTTGCCGAATTAGCGTTGAATAGCCGAATTTCCATGAGGGAATTGGCAAAGAAAGTAAACCTCTCCGCCCCCACCGTTGCCGAACGGGTACGGCAAATGGAGTCGTTCGGGATCATTAAAGGGTATGTTGCCGAGATAGATCATAAAAAGATCGGCTTTCCGATTGAGTGTATCGTGGAAGCAACGATAAAAAATGGCGAATATGAGAAATTCAAAAAGTATATTTCCAAGGAGCCGAATGTTGACTTTTGTTATCGAATTGCCGGGCAGGCTTGCTTTATGCTTAAAATACACAGTGAGAGCCTTGAAGCAGTGGAGGAATTCATCAATCGGACCATTCCTTTTGCGGCAACCGTTACCCATGTTATTCTTTCTGAGGTAAGGCTAAGTCATGAATAAGAAATTTTTTATTTCCCGTGAACGATTTCATCATCTGAAACGTCAAATAAGTATAAAGGTTACGGATGTGAGAGTGGTGACGATAAATGGACGAAAAAGATCTGGTTAAAGCAGCAAAAAAGGGAGATGATCAAGCGTTAGCTGAATTGTTTCAAGGTTCCTATCCTTTTCTGCTTAAATATTTACTGAAGTTGACCTTTGATCTCGAAAATGCTGAAGATTTAGCTCAGGAGACTTATTCGAAAGCAATTGAGAATCTCTCGAGGTTCAAGGGTGCTTCGAAGTTTTCCACATGGCTGATTTCCATTGCAACCCGTTTATTTTTGGATCAGAAACGGAAACAGAAGCGAGAATTCACCTGGTTAAAACAAGAGAAGACAGTACGAAAACTGAAATGGGAAACACAAAACAATAACCAAGCTTGGGATGATGTCATGGAAGCGTTGGGTCACCTACCGGATGAGTTACGTGTGCCAATCATTTTGAAGCATTACTATGGTTTTTCTTACGAAGAAATAGCAAAAATAGTCAAAGTTCCAGAAGGTACCGTGAAATCACGTGTCCATAAAGGTATAAAAACAGTAAGAAAGGAGTTGAATCCGGTTGATGAAGAACCATCCCATTTATCCAAACCATTCAGGCAGTGATGATCAAGAAACAATCAGCCAAATAAATCGGAGCCTGGAAAATTTTGATGAAGCTTTTACAATTGATATCCCTCAAGCAGCTTATTTTGAACAAAAAGTTAAGATACAGCGTGAAAAACTTAAAAAAAAATGGTGGAAAGAGCTGTTTATATTTACTGTAACCGCTGCAGTCATCCTAAGTTTTCTGGTTATTGCCCTATTCCATCAACCAGAAGTGTTTCTGGCGCTCCAAATGATGACCGTGATTTTCATTGGTCTATATACGTTTTACGTGAAAAGGAAGGTGAAGGTGAGTCATGAGCAGCCTTGAAATATATGCATTAATCGTGTGCGGGTTGATTTTACTGACCCAAAGCATTTATTTATTTATCGATGCCAGGAAGAATGGCTTTAACCAATGGATGTGGGGTATTTTAGGTTTGATTCAAGCACCTGTTCCATTAATTTTTTATTTGATAATAAAAAGAATAAGAAAAAAGGAAGAGGATGAGCTATATGATTATCGTGACTACTAATACCGTCCCTGGTAAAGAAATTAAAGAACTGAAGGGACTTGTTAAGGGAAACTGTGTTCAATCGAAGCATATTGGGAAAGATATTCTCGCAGGATTACGGACAATAGTCGGTGGTGAAATTACTGAGTATACAGAAATGATGATGGAAGCCAGACAAAAAGCAATTGGCAGGATGGTGGATGAAGCAAAAGGAAAAGGGGCGAACGCAATTGTCGCAATGCGTCTGGAAACCTCTGCGATCATGCAAAACGCTTGTGAAATCATTGCTTACGGCACGGCAGTTCATGTTGAGTGACAAAAGGTTTGATTCATATCCTTTTGTAGTCCTTATTTTATTGAATCAATTTCACACTATTCAGTAAAGTTGTTGGAAATGGGCAGTAGCTCCCTGGAATTTTTAATAAAATGCTACAGGCAATTTGAATGGGAGCATTCGGAATTTAATAGAGATTATTATTTACCATAAGATTATCGTTCATTGAACTTTTTTAAAACCGATTCGAAGCTATCGGACTTCGGTTTAATGTAGTAATAATTGAAATGGTTAAAGCGCCGGGATTTTTCCAGGCGTTTTCTTTTTGTAAAAAGTTCAGTCATGAGAAATGTGATAGAGCATAAGGAAGTCCATTAATGGGTAGAGGTAATAACAGTGAAAAAGATTTTTTGACATTGAAAAATGGGGTGTGTGTTATGGAGGAAAATGATAATTTGAAACCTGAACTAGCCAGGGAAGCAGTTAATGTAATTGAAGATGTAGCTGGAAAACATCCTGGTTATCGGCGTGTACATGCAAGGGGATATGTTTATGAGGGGGTTTTTACCCCAAACGGAAAAGCGTCCCCATTAACGGTGGCTTCGCATCTTCAGGATGAAGCTGTGCCGGCGATCATTCGGTTTTCAAATAGCTCGCCGATTCCAAGCCATCCTGATGCCATTTCCCCTGTAAAGGGCATGGCAGTCAAGTTTCAATTGCCGGATGGAGAGGTGTCAGATCTTATTGCTGTGACCATTCCGTTATTCTTTGCGAAAACACCGGAAGCGTTTGTTGATATTGCTGGTTTTTTCAAATCTGCCAAAGAAGGTTTCCCAAATCTGAAAGAACTTGCAAAAATCCTGTGGAAGTACCCTGAAAGCAAGGCAAGCCTGCAAATGCTTAAAGAAATGCGTTCTCCAGCCAGTTTCTCAACGTGTCAATATTACTCGATTCATGCATTCTATTTCATTAACGCGGAAGGAAGGCGGCAGGCCATCAAGTACGAGTGGGTACCTGATGCCGGCCTTAGTATGCTAGAAAAAAAGGATTTGGCCATGCATTCGCCAGAGTATCTGAATGAAGAAATGGAAGAGAGGCTTAAAGAAGGTCCGGTGGGCTTTAAATTGAACATACAAATAGGAGGGGAAAATGACCCGACTGACGATCCAACCACAGCTTGGCCGGAAGATAAACAGGTAATCACGATTGGGCATTTAATGATCTCCAAAAAATCGGAAGTGTGTAAAGATACTTTATTGTTTGATCCAACCAATATTCCTGAAGGAATCGAGTGCTCGGAAGACCGGATCTTGCATTTCCGCCATAGTGCGTATGCCGTTTCATATGAACGACGGATAAATAACCAATGAATGAAATCACGAAAAGGGAACCCTGCATTAAAGGGGTTCCCTTCAGACTGCTGGAAAACCTGCTTTCAGAAATCCACTCCCTTTCCCACTGTCAGACAAGCCTCATCAAAGCAAGCGTCTGTGGGGTTTCGGTTAGCCAGTTATTCGGCAGGAGTGTTGCAAATTTCCTCAATCCAGTGAGAATTGCAGTAAAAAACTTAAAGGATAAGGACTTGTTTTAAATTCATGGTTCGGGATGAGACCAATCTGAACCCCTTTTATAGTAGGTTACATTTTTCCGGATCTGAAAATGGTGTAGAGCATAAGTAGGAACATCAGGGTTGCAACGACAAATCCAATCTCGATAACCGGTATTTTCCATAGGGTCAAGGTTTCCCCGCCTATTGCAGAGCCGATAATGAGACCGACCATGATTATGCTGAATGCAAGCAGGATAATACTGAACGACAACCGGTTCGAGATTTGATCAAGCTTATGTAAAAATACTTGAAGTTCGGGAATGTTGATATCGAGCCGCAATTTCCCTTTTTTAATGATACCTGTCACTTCCTTGATATCCTTGGGCAGTTCGGCAATGGCTTCAGCAGACTCGATGAATTGATTCCAAGCGTTTTTCGCAATGTTTTTTGGATTGTAGCGTTCTTTAAAAAGCCTCTCCCCAAAAGGTTCAGCTGCCTTCATGATGCTGAAATTCGGATCTAACCCTTCGACAATGGCCTCCATGGTAAGCAGAGCCTTGCCGAGCATCGTGAATTCGGGTGGGATTTGGACTTGGTGCCGATTGGCAACAGTGAACAGGTCATTGACTGCTCCGCCTAAGCTGATTTGGCTCAATGGGATATCATAATATTTGTTTCGCAGTTCATCAATATCCCCCCTTAATGGGGCCATATCGATTTCGTCCGTCAGGAGGCCCATATCTGAAAGCGTCTTGATCAATCCATTGGTGCTTCCGCGTTTCAGGTTGATGACAAGCGAGGCGAACTGATATTTCGTTTCTTCCTCCAGACGTCCCACCATTCCGAAATCCATGAGTGCGACGACATTTCCCGGCAAAATGATGATATTGCCAGGATGGGGATCGCCGTGGTAAAAGCCATCGATCAATATTTGCTGAAGCATGGAGTTCGCTAATCTTTCCGCGATTTGCCGGCGATCATAACCTTCATCATCAAGCTGTTTATAATGATTGATCTTAATTCCTTGAATGAAATCCATCGTCAGGACCCTTTTTGTGGAATACTCCCAATGGATCCTTGGTACCTTAAACCCTTGATCACCGGTGAACTGCTTGGCAATTCTTTCCCCGTTTCGACCCTCGGAGTTATAATCGAGTTCTGCGCGGAGTGATTTAGCGAATTCATCAATCATTTTTCTGATTTGGTAGCGTCTTGCCCAAGATATGCGAGCTTCCATAAGTCTTGCCAAATCATCGAGAATTTCCAAATCCGTTTCCACTGTCGGCAGAATATCGGGCCGCTGCACTTTGATTGCTACGACTTCCTGTGAAGGAAGCCGTGCCGTATGGACCTGTCCAATTGAAGCGGTTGCCAGAGGGGTTTCATTAAATTCAAGAAAAATGTTTTCCAAAGAATCGCCCAATTCGGCTTCGACAATTTTGCGAACCTTATCAAATGGAAAGGGGGTCACTTGGTCCTGTAGCTTTTCAAGTTCGCGGACGATCTCGTCGGGAACGAAATCACGCCTCGTGCTTGCAATCTGACCAAGTTTAATGAATGTTGGTCCCAAGCTTTGTAATATCTTATGCAGCCGCTCTCCGATTGAGCGGAGGTTCAGGTTTTCATCGGGTTGGAGTTTCGATACCGCTTTGTTCTCGGATAATCCCAGGCGATAGATGAAGTAACCGAAACCATTTTTCAAGAAGGCATTAATGATTTCCTGGTAACGATGTGCGTGTTTCAGTCGCTTGCGAAACATTCAAGTACCTCCTGTCACGATTGTAAGTTTTGGTTCTGCTTCTCCAAAATTACGATACGGCGCTCCAATTCCTGAACTTCTTCTTTAGTTGCCAAGTTTAGGCCATTGAGCGCTTGATTGACTTTGGCCTTGACGGAATCATCCAGCTGCTTTTGGGCTTGTTCCCCTTTTTCGATCCATTGCTTCAAAAGGACCCTGGAGTCTTCTTTGCTGATATCGCCTTTTTTGACAAGAGAGTCCACTGCTTTTTCAATTTGCTCTTTTGTAGCAGCGGCAGCACCTAATCCTAAAGAAAACACATTTTTTAATAAGTCCATTTTTACATTCCTCCAATATAAGTTTTTTACACCGTAAGAAGATAATAGCGGATGCCGTTCACTCTGGTTCATTCTTGCTGTTACCATCTATCATACATCACTTTAGGGCAGCTAGAGAAATATAAGGGTCCTGCAGGTTTTTGATGATAGGAAATTGTTTGAAGTGAAGCGAATTGGATATTATGATAGGGACAAATCTGTGAAAGTGAGGGTGGAATAATGGGTTTCAAAAATAAAACGGTGATTGTAACAGGCGCTTCGAATGGTATAGGGAGAGGTGTGGCAAAGGGATATGCAGAAAGCGGCGCTTCAGTCGTTCTCGCAGATTTGGACGAGCGGGAAGGTCTTTCGTATGTGGAAGAGCTCAAAAGTAACGGTCATGAAGCCATGTTCGTCAAAACGGATGTACGCAAGGAAGCTGACATCCGTCATTTGATGGATGTAACTCTAAAAACATATAAGACCATTGATATATTAATCAATAATGCAGGAAAGGCATTATTCAAATCGCTTTATGACCTGACGATTGAGGAATGGGACGATATGATGAATACGAATTTGCGCAGTGTTTTCCTTTGTTCCCGGGCTGCGGCAGAATCGATGCGGAAAAATGAAAAGGGAGGTGCAATCATCAATTTGGCATCAACCAGAGCGATGATGTCTGAGCCTGATTCGGAATCCTATGCAGCGACAAAAGGGGGGATCAAAGCACTGACACATGCACTTGCCGCTTCTTTAGGCAAAGAGAAAATTACGGTCAATTCGATTTCGCCGGGATGGATTGAAACGCGAGATTATGAATCGCTGAGGGATAAAGATCACCAGCAGCATTTTTCCAATCGGGTTGGCAAGCCTGAAGATATTGCAAGGGCCTGTCTTTATTTGACGGCACCGGAAAATGATTTCGTTACGGGTGCGGATCTTATCGTCGATGGAGGCATGACAAGAAAAATGATGTACGAGGAGTGATCTCATTTTTTTCGATAAAGATATTGCAGTTCAGTCCCGAGTTCACGGTTGAGCAGCTGTTCCATTTCTTCAAGCTCTTTTATGCCGATTGGGCCATCGGCAGCTGTCCAGTGAATGGTATAAACAAAATAGTAATCTCTTATTTTTCGGAAAATAACAGGCGAATTCGGGAATTGATCAAAAATTGCCTTGATATTATAGCGTCTCATGTAGGACCACTTAACAAGCTGCATGTAGCTACCCATCCTTTTCAAAAGAGATCAATGACTGCCATAGTGGCAGCCATTGGTCCGTTTCTTATTTATCGTTGAATAAATTGAATAAGCCTCTAGCTACGCTGCCTTCTTCGGAGGATCCTCCATTTTGCGGCGCTGCAGCAAAAACACGGCTTGCAAGCCGGCTGAATGGCAAAGATTGCACCCAGACGGTTCCGGGTCCTTTTAATGTTGCAAAGAACAAACCTTCGCCTCCGAATAAAGCGGTTTTCACGCCTTTTACAGTTTCAATATTATAATCTACCCCGCTAGTCATTGCTACTAAACATCCTGTATCGACGCGTAAGATCTCTCCTGCAGCCAATTCTTTTTTATGGATCGTGCCGCCGGCATGAACGAAGGTCATTCCATCTCCTTCAAGTTTTTGCATGATGAAGCCTTCACCGCCAAAGAAGCCTGCCCCTATCTTTCTTTGAAACTCAATTCCGACTGAAACGCCTTTCGCTGCCGCCAGGAATGCGTCTTTTTGACAAATGATTTTCCCGCCGAGCTCGCTTAAATCCATCGGAATGATTTTACCTGGATAAGGCGAGGCGAATGAAACGTGTTTTTTATCTCGTCCTTCATTCGTAAAAGCCGTCATGAAAAGACTCTCACCAGTAAGGAGCCGTTTCCCGGCACCGAATAGCTTACCCATCATTCCGCTGTCACCATTCGAAGACCCATCGCCAAAGATGGTTTCCATCTTGATTTGATCTTCCATCATCATCAAACTTCCGGCTTCGGCAATCACCGTTTCCTGAGGATCCAATTCCACTTCAACAAACTGCATGTCATCTCCATATAATTTAAAATCTATTTCATGGTTATTCATTTTCCATTCCTCCTATCAATCTTATTTTCATTGTAAAAGATAAACTCTTAACCTGCCAATATTTTTCAGTTTACTGCTGTAATTTATATATTTTTGTTTTCACGGGTAAATCTAGTAAAATGAAGAAAGAAAAAACAGCATGACACTTAAGCTGAAATGAACCTTTTCTTAAGTGCAGGAGGAGACAGCCGTGGAGACTTACATACTATCATTGGACCAGGGAACGACAAGTTCCCGGGCCATTTTATTTAATAAAAGCGGGGAAGTTTTGCATATTGCCCAAAAGGAATTCACCCAATATTTCAGAAATCCAGGATGGGTGGAGCATAACGCCAATGAAATTTGGGGTTCCATCCTATCGGTAATCGCTTCCTGTCTATCGGAAATGAATGTAAAGCCTGAACAGATCGCTGGAATTGGCATAACGAATCAACGGGAAACGACCGTGGTATGGGATAAGGAAACAGGTCAGCCGATTCATCATGCCATCGTCTGGCAATCCCGGCAGACAAGCGAAATTTGTACGCAATTGAAGGATGAGGGCCTCGATGACTTATTTTTGCAGAAAACCGGATTGTTGATTGATGCATATTTTTCCGGAACAAAGGTGAAATGGATTCTCGACCATGTAGATGGGGCACGTGAAAAGGCTGAAAACGGAGACTTATTGTTTGGTACGATCGATACGTGGCTGATATGGAAACTTTCGGGTGGTAAATCACATGTAACCGATTATTCGAATGCTTCAAGGACGCTGATGTATAACATTCATGACCTGAAGTGGGACGAAGAGCTGCTGGAAATCCTGCAAGTGCCGCGATCGATGCTTCCGGATGTTCGTTCTTCATCGGAGATATACGGGAAAACAGCGCCACACCATTTCTTTGGGCACGAAATCCCGATTGCCGGAGCAGCGGGAGATCAACAGGCTGCCTTGTTCGGACAAGAATGCTTTGAAAAAGGAATGGCTAAGAATACGTATGGCACCGGATGCTTCATGCTGATGAACACAGGAGAAAAGGCAGTGAAATCAGAGCATGGCCTGTTGACCACGATTGCATGGGGACTGAATGGAAAAGTCGAATATGCCTTGGAAGGAAGTATTTTTGTCGCAGGTTCGGCCATACAATGGTTAAGGGATGGACTGAAACTCTTGCATGATCCGAAAGACAGTGAAAAGTATGCTTTGCGGGTCACTTCAGCCGATGGTGTTTATGTAGTTCCCGCATTTGTTGGATTAGGTACCCCTTATTGGGATAGTGATGTCAGGGGAGCTGTATTCGGACTGACAAGGGGGACATCGAAGGAGCATTTCGTCCGGGCAACATTGGAAGCATTGGCCTACCAGACAAAAGATGTCCTCAGCGCCATGGAAGTCGATTCAGGGATTAACCTAAAGGCATTGAGGGTTGATGGCGGGGTTGTCAAAAACAACTTCTTGATGGAATTTCAAAGCGGCCTCCTGAATGTACCAGTCGAAAGACCCGTTATTAGTGAAACGACAGCGTTAGGAGCGGCGTATTTGGCTGGGCTCGCTGTCGGTTATTGGGAAAGTCAGGAAGAGATTTCAAAGCTATGGGCAGTCGATAAGAAATTCGAACCCGGGATGGAAGAACAGGAACGGAAGGATTTATATAATGGCTGGAAAAAGGCAGTTCAGGCGGCAAGGGTTTTTAAATAGAGTAAGTAAGGGTATTAATAGGGGAGAGATGAATACAGAACGTACAAACTTAAAAAAGGGGTGGTAATATGTTAGTTAAGGATTTCATGATAAGGGAAGTCTTTGTAGCCCGTCCTGATTTTACATTAAAGGAAATTCTGCGGATCTTAATCGAAAATAAAGTGGGCGGGGTCCCTGTTGTGGATGAACATGATAAGCTATTGGGAATGGTGACTGACGGGGATATCCTTCGTTACTTGACACCTGCAGAGGAAGCCATCATGGGGTATTTCACCTACATTACGGTTCTTCCCGGTGAAGAATTGGATGAAAAGGTTACATCCAAAATGAATGATAAAGTCTCACAAATCATTAAAAATAAAAAGATTACAAAGCTATCTCCCGAAGATCCGTTAGATGAATTGATAAAGGTCCTTTCCAAGCATCATTTCAAGAAAATCCCTGTCGTGGACAAAAATGATAAAGTCGTCGGCATCATCAGCAGGGGAGATGCACTTAGGGCCCTTTATAAGGAATTCGTCCAAAAGCTGGAATAAATGGGCATCATAAAAAAGGCCTGCTCGATTACGAGCAGGCCTTTTTTGTAATCATCATTGAGTGCTTTCTACTGCCTTATCTGCATCAGATTCACCTTTTGCTCTTTTTTCCTTCAATTTAAAGTAGGCGTCCATTACGTCCCGCCCGATCCTTTTGTTTATATCATCAGAGGGCTTGCCTTGATACACCCATGGCACGACAACAGAAAATGCCACTTCCGGATTATTGTGAGGTGCATAACCTACAAGAGTCAAATTTATGGTTTCCAAGGGTTCACTATATTGATTTCTCCGCGGTCCGTCGTAAAAGGCCTCGGCAGTACCCGTTTTTGCTGCCGCACGGTAGGACTTACCGCCGAAATATTTATATGCCGTCCCGCCTGGCTCCTGTGCGACCTGTCTGAATCCTTCCTGGACACGTTGCATCCAAACGTCTTTTCCGCCTAAGTCGTTTAATACTTTAGGACTCATTGTTTTAAAAACGCTGCCCAATTCTTGGTGTTCGTTGGAAGGATTCCTGATTTCCCTGACCATATGGGGCTCAAGCCTTTTTCCGCCATTTGCAATCGTCGATACGTACTGTGCCAATTGCATAGGAGTATATGTATCATACTGCCCAATCGATAAATCCAGCAGCAATCCGTCTGTTGACATATCGACTCCTTTAAACCCTACGGATTCATTTGGAAGGTCGATGCCTGTGCGGACACCCAATCCAAATTGGGCATAATGATTTCGCATGATTGAATAAGCTTCCCGGTTGATTCCTAACGGCCGGTTAGGGATATAATGACCGCCGGCAATTTTGATTGCCGTCATGAACATATAGACATTCGACGATTTCTTTAACGCAGAGACATCGGTTACATAACCCAATTCACTATAAGATCCTTTGGGCTTAGCCCTTGCTAATTGGAGTTTTCTGTCAAAAAAAGCTGACCCTGGTGCGATGGCTCCTGTCTGAAAGCCTGTGTAGACAGTGGCTCCTTTAACAGATGACCCCATCGTATAGGATGTCGTAATGTTTCCAAGGGCGAAATCGTTCATTTCGGTCAAGCCGGTTTTACTGTTGCGGCCGTATTGCCTGCCGGCCATCGTGAGCACCTCGCCTGTATTCGGGTCCATTAAAACGACAAAGGCACGATCCAATAAGTAGGTATTTCCTTTGGCTTTCGTTTTCCGCAATTCTCTCTCGATGATTTTTTCAACCTGCTGCTGCAGCTCCATATCAATTGTAAGGACCAAGTCTTTTCCGCTTTGCCCTTCAGTGAGGGTATTCGTTTTGATTACTTCCCCTTTGCTCAGCACATTTTCAATCCGTGTCTTTTGACCGCGCAGGACATCTTCATATTGCTTTTCGATATAACTTTTTCCGACCCGATCATTCCTGGTATAGTCTCGTGCCAGATAATAGTCGATATTTTCACTGGGAATGCCTTCTTCGGAAGAAGAGACCTTGCCAAGAACCGAACGAAGGGTCTTGGCATACTTATAGGTCCTTTCCCAATCCGTCGTTACATCCACGCCTGGCATTTCATCCAAATGTTCGCTGACCCTGGCGAATTCCTTAGTGGTGACATCTTTATTTTTCACGATCGAGGGTGCAAGGGCATAGCCGCTATTGAATTCCCGGAAGATGGCGATCACTTCCAATTCATCTTTGGTGAATTCGTTGATATCCTCATCGGTTACCCGTTCCATTTGAAGTTTGTATAAATTTTTTTGCTCCAGTTTCTTTTCGACTACTTTCTTCCTCTCGGCCTTGGTAATCAAGGCTTCGGCTTCTTTCGGATGCTTTAAAATCCAAAAATCCTTTTTATCCGGCAGGGTTACCTTTTTGGTATCTTTTTCTATCAAGGTGGCAAGGACCTCTGCCGTCTTCACCATATCTGCCGTTTTCGTATTCGGGTATTTCGTATAGGTGATGGCATTGCGTGGCTCATTATCAACGACCGGATTCAAGTTACGGTCATACATCTTGCCACGGGGAACGGGGGTATTGGCCACATCGTTTTCCGTTCGGTCGACTTCGCGGAGGTAATCATCCCCATATACGATTTGGACGATGCCAAGCCGGATTATTAAGCTTGAAAATAAAATGAATATTAAAAAGAACATAAAGTTCAGTCGGAAAGGAATTGGGGTTTTTTTCTTTTTTTCTTTGGCCATCATTAACATTCCTTTCTAGTAAAAGTAAAAAATAAGAAAATTCCTATCTCCAATGATATATAAAATTAACTTATTTTTCTATGGTTTATCCGTAAATTTATCTATATTTCCAAAAGATTGTTCTGAAGTTAGATAATCCCTAGTAATCTTATAATTGGGAAAATTAATACAAATATAAAGGTCAATGGGGGTTTTAATAGATAAAGAGAGAGCGAAGCGGCAAAGCGACAAAGCGACAATCATGAGGAGAGATGCAATTATGAGTCGCTCTTGTGACCAAAGCGCTTGGAAGGAAATTTTTAAATGAAAGAAAAATGTAAACCTTATAATCCATTCACAATGACTTAAGTACCATGATAAACATTAATTTGCTTCATATTTCCTAACGGGAGTTTGAGTCGTGACACTGATAACCTCTTTGAAATATCCGCATAGCTCAAGCCATTTTTCAGGGTAAATATAGTTGAAGCGTTCGATCGTTTCTAGGGAGTGAAGCACAAGGCAATCAATTTGACCCGTTTTTTTACTTTGTAAATTGAATAGAAGCTCATGCGGGATTGTGTAATAAGGGTGGATTTGATACGGATTGAGTATGACCGGGGAAATATTCTTCTCTTCCATATACTTGTCCGTCACGATCTTTTGGATTGCAAAGCTTTCATCTGTATGTAAATCCCCGATTTTGTAATTTGGGTTCAATAGTACAATGCCTCTCATTTGCTTCACCCATCCTTTTTGCTAACCATTCTTGCCAAATGGGGGAAGGGATATTCAAAGTAAGAGGCTTCATGCTAGAAAATGGCTTTCATTCCGTTAAGGGTTTTGAGATGCGTGACATTTTCGAGCACCTCGTTGGTCAGGTCCGCCCTTTTAATGATCGGTAAGCTTCGTAAATCTTCTATGAAGCTTTCATTCGTGAACCAATCAAAGGAATGGGGAGGAAAGACTAGATGGTCTTTCCATGCATCATGAAGAGTGGGGCTGTAAACTTTATCATCTTTTGACGTGGAACCATCAGAGGTATATATGCTTGCCCAGTAATCCTCTCTTGAACCCGTGTGAGGAATCTCTTTTGTAAATTGGCCAACACCGCGAAAAACCACCGGATGCTGAAAAAGAAGCTCATATAATGATTTGCCCGTTTCAATACGCTGTTTCGGGTCGGCAAAGCGTTCAACGGTAAGGCCTGTCAAGGAATGAAATCCTTTTTGCTTGTTTGCATAAGGAAAAATCACTTTCATGAAGCCTAAGTATTCCTGCAGTTGAAAATCAAGCCTGCGGAGGATTTCGCCATGACGGGTGCGTTTTAATATCCTTTCCTGAAGCATTCTTTGTTCATTGATGATAAGGGCCGTTGTCAAAAGGGGGGAATGGGGCTCTTCAATGAAAGATTCCCAAATCGGGGCCATGAATCTTGAAATGCGGAATACCGGTAAATACCTTCTTAGCGGAAGTTCTTTTTGTTTGGAATGTTCATATAAAAGAAGCTGGGGGAAAGCATCAGCAAATATGGCTGAATTGGCGCGCTCAAGGAAAAGGAAGAATTTCTGCCGTTCCGCTCGGTCAAGGAGGTGGGTCATGATTGAACTTTTCAAGTCAGACATATGGTATCCTCCATTCCTCGAAACCATATGTGCTAAAAAGGCCCAATGGACCTCTGGATTACGATTGTAAAAGGCAAGATATGCTTGTGTTCTTGTGATATTGTTCCGGTTCAAGGCAGCCGTCACGGTTCGAATCCTTTTTATAAGAGCGGTTTCCTCAGGGAAAAAAGCTTTTGACTCATCAAAAGGCTGAAAGAGCTCTTTTTGTAAAAGGGATTTTAGCGTGACATATCTTTCAGCATCGATGATGGGTTTTGTTTTGGCAGGGTGTTTACCCAACAGCTTTTTCAAATATTGGGAGAGCATACAATCACCACGAATGTTTTTCGATCATTATATGCAGAGCCGTCAAGAAAGGGGCGTTGCATTTGCAACGCCCCCAGGTGATGTCATTTTTTCCTTTCCCGGTACAATAAAATATAATAGACTATCCAGAAAAGAAACACAGGAATGAAGGATAAAAATCTATATTGGACCGGTACGGCAAATAAGATGAAAATGGATGATAATAAAAAGGGAACCGCCAGGAGTATATATTTTCTCCATTGCATATGCTGAACCTCCTTAGGTTACGTCATCCTATAAGAATAAAGGAATATCCATCAATAATCTAGAATAGTCGCAATTGACAAAAATAAGCAAACGTAGTAATCTTTAAATATAAGTTAAAAATTACCATTAATTTTAAAAAAGGAGGCGAACGTCATGACTAAATCAGTTAAGCACAGTGATGTCATAATCGAATATCATACGTCCGCCTGCCCAGAGATCTTGTCTTTCTAGATAAGGGATCCGACGTGTTCATTGATCATTTTAAAGCGCAGGTTGTGGAATTTTCGCGGCCTGCGCTTTTATATGTGTTATTACGCATCTAAAAAAGCTTCCGCTAATTGGCGGGGGCTTTTTGGCATTTGGGATCTAGGTGCATTAGCATCCTTTCCATATAAAAGATAGGAGGAACTTAAAATGAGACAAAAGACATTGGAAATTTTATTGAAGCCGGGAGATCCAGAAAGCGGTTAGCGAGTGAAAGATTTGACCAAAAGGGAGGGGAATTCATGTTTGCGATTTTTAAAAAGCTGTCCTGGTTCTTTAAAGAACAGTGGCAGCGTTACACCTTGGCGATTTTATTTCTATGTCTAGTGAATATCTTGGAGGTTATCCCGCCAAAACTTGTCGGGAATGCCATCGATGATATGAACAATGGCACCATGACGCAGGAAGCGGTCATGAAATACGTTATTTATTTGCTCATGGTACTGATCGGCAGTTACATATTTGGTTACTTATGGAGTTATCTGTTATTCGGCGGAGGTAACCTGGTCGAACGAAAACTAAGGTCCGGATTTATGGGCCATTTGCTGAAAATGACGCCGAGCTTTTATGAAAAAAACCGTACAGGGGATTTAATGGCAAGGGCAACCAATGATTTAAAGGCAATATCCCTCACGGCTGGTTTCGGGATATTGACCCTCGTTGACGCAGTGCTGTTCACCATTACGGTAGTGGTCATGATGGGGGCCACGATCAGCTGGCAGTTGACGATTGCGGCGGTGCTGCCGCTTCCGATCATGGCAGTGATGATGCAAATTTACGTGAAGAAAATTTACAAACGTTTTACGGATGCACAAGCAGCCTTTGGTACTTTAAATGACAAGGTCCTGGAATCCATTTCAGGTGTCCGTGTTATCCGGGCCTATGTCCAGGAACGGGAAGATGAAAAGCGGTTTGATGAAATGACCGAGAATGTATATCGCAAAAATCTAGCCGTGGCAAGAATCGATGCCCTCTTTGATCCGACGATTAGCATTATCATCGGCATCAGTTATTTAATCGGGTTGGGCTATGGCGCTTATCTTGTGTTTCAACAGGCCATAACGCTTGGCGGACTTGTTTCGTTCAATGTGTATCTAGGCATGTTAATCTGGCCGATGATCGCGGTGGGTGAACTGATCAATGTCATGCAAAGGGGAAATGCTTCACTAGATCGTGTTCAGGATACCCTTTCACATGAAGCGGATGTGAAGAATTCAGTTGGGCTGGGGAGTATTGCGAATCCGGGAAATATCCAATTCGATTCAGTGTATTTTACATACCCTTCCTCAACGGTTGTGAATCTATCCAATATTTCCGTTCAGCTTGAGCGCGGTCAAACATTGGGGATAGTGGGGAAAACAGGTAGTGGAAAAACGACATTCGTGAAGCAATTGCTGCGGGAATACCCTTTAGGAAAAGGTGAAATCGCTTTTGCAGGCATGCCGCTGGAGCAACTGACCCTTGAAGATATTCGTAAATGGATCGGCTACGTTCCACAGGACCATTTTTTATTCTCGAAGTCTGTTAGGGATAACATCTTATTCGGTAAAATGGATGCAACGGAAGATGAACTGGCTAAAGCTATCCGGCTTGCGGATTTTGAGAAGGACTTAATGATGCTGCCAAACCGTCTTGAGACACTAGTGGGTGAGAAGGGTGTCGCACTATCCGGAGGGCAAAAGCAGAGGATTTCGATTGCCAGGGCACTGATCAAAAATCCAGAAATCCTTATATTGGATGATTCCTTATCTGCTGTAGATGCAAAAACGGAAACGACGATCATCGAAAATATCCAAAATGAACGAGCAGGGAAAACGACCATCATCACAACCCATCGCTTATCAGCCGTTCAGCACGCGGACAGGATTATTGTGTTGGACAGTGGAGAGATCATCGAAGAGGGGACTCATGAGGATTTGCTGCTTAAAGATGGCTGGTATAAGGAGCAATATGAGCGACAGCAGGTTGACGAAGGGAAGGAGGTGAAGGCATGAAGGTCGTAAAGAAACTTTTTAATTATGCTGCCCTTTATAAAAAATTGATCATTGGCGCCCTGATCATGCTGGCACTTTCGGTAGCGGCCGATTTAACGGGTCCTTTCGTTGCCAAGAAAATCATCGATTCACATATACTTGGCATTGAATCTTCCTGGTATGAGACGGATAAAGGAAAGGATGCTGTCAAGTACGATGGAAATTGGTATAAACGGACTGATTACTTTGCAAAAGGTGAGAAGAAAGGCAGGGAAGTCCATGTTCTGCAGGTTGGCAATCAATTTGTCTTCGTAAATGAAGCTGTCCCTATTGATGGGCGCAGAACCTTGGAGGACCAATCATTGATCATCAGGAAAGACGGGAAAGAGCAACGTTCACAAGCAGTGAAATTGACAAGTCAGGAAGTGATGGGATTTTACCAACCGGAAATCCCTCGGATCATTAAGCTTGTGGCTTTTTATTTTAGCCTTGTCATCCTTTCCTCCATTTTTCAATATGGACAGAGCTTTTATTTACAGAAAGCGGCGAACCGAATCATACAGAAGATGCGAAATGATATTTTTAAGCACATTTCCCGTCTGCCGATACGTTATTTCGATAATATGCCGGCGGGTAAAGTTGTGGCAAGGGTCACTAATGATACGGAAGCGATCCGGGAATTATATGTAACCGTGCTCGCCAACTTTTTCTCGAGTACAATTAATATCTTCGGCGTTCTAATTGCTTTGTATATTCTGGATCCACGAGTCGGTACCATTGGCACTTTACTTATTCCGATCATCGTCATCTGGACGATGGTATACCGTAAATTCGCCTCGAAATATAATCACATCATTCGGGAACGGGTCAGCGATATTAATGGGATGATCAATGAATCCATTTCTGGAATGAGCATCATCCAGGCATTTGGACGTGAAAAGGAGACGAAGCAATCTTTTGAAAACCTGAACCGGGAGCATTATTCCTATCAAAATAAAATGCTCCATTTAAATTCGTTGACGGGTGGAAACTTGATTGGCGTCATTAAGGTTTTGGCGCTAATGGCATTCGTCTGGTATTTCGGCGGGATTTCCCTTACAGCGAGTTCGGCCATTTCCTTAGGGATGATGTATGCAATTGTTGATTTGATCAGCCGCCTGCTTCATCCGCTTCATGGAATCGTCAATCAGTTCGCTAACCTTGAACAGGCGCTTGTTGCAGGGGAGCGGGCATTCAGTTTATTGGATGAGCAGGGATTGGCAGTCAGTGATGAAAACATATCCAGATACAAAGGAAACGTTCAATTCGAAAATGTTTCTTTTGGTTATAAGGATAATGAATATGTGCTAAGGGACATTTCCTTTTCCGCTAAACAAGGCGAAACGGTCGCTTTAGTTGGCCACACCGGGTCAGGAAAAAGTTCCATAATGAATTTATTGTTCCGCTTTTATGACAGCAGTGAAGGCCAAATTAAAATCGATGGCAGAAATATATTGGATATCCCCCATCAAACGCTTAGGGAGCATATGGGAATCGTCCTTCAGGATCCCTATTTATTCACTGGCACCATCGCCTCCAATATCAGTCTGAATCATAAAGGCATCACAAGGGAAATGGTTGAAAAAGCATTAAGAGATGTCGGGGGGGACAAAGTGCTGAAGCATCTTCCTTTAGGGCTTGACGAACCCGTAATCGAAAAAGGCGGAACGCTGTCTTCCGGACAGCGGCAGCTAATCTCTTTTGCACGTGCTCTTGCATTCAATCCGGCCATATTGATTTTGGATGAAGCGACAGCAAGCATCGACACCGAAACCGAGGCAATTATCCAGGAGGGAATGGAAGTGCTGAAAAAAGGGAGAACGACCTTCATCATTGCACATAGACTTTCCACGATAAAAAATGCCGACCAAATTCTTGTACTGGATAAAGGGCGGATTGCAGAACTTGGTACACATGAGGAATTAATGGAACTAAAAGGGAAGTACTATCAAATGTATGAACTGCAGGCTGGTCCGCATAAAGGCATGGCTGGCTGACACAATTGAATAAGGGTGGTTCATCAAGATTAAACTATAAAGAGGGTGCCGACTATTGGTACCCCCAAGCATAATGGTTGATAATAGTAATCATTACGTTTAAGATATACTTATACTGACGATGAGGTGATAATAGTGAAACAAGAAATTCATCCCGATTATCAACAAGTGGTATTCATGGATACCAACAGTGGGTATAAATTTTTGACAGGTTCCACGAAGACGTCCAATGAAACGATCGTTTGGGAAGACGGCCAAACATATCCATTATTAAAAGTGGAAATCAGCTCGGATACGCACCCTTATTATACAGGAAAGCAGAAGTTTGCTGAAAAAGGCGGACGGGTGGATCGCTTCCTGGATAAATATAATATGAAGAAATGAAAGTCAGGCCATCGGGAAATCGATGGCCTTTTTTTATGACTGGGTAGAAATAGAGTTAATAATGATGCAAGGAAAAAGGGTGCCCATAATATATGAGGCACCCATCCTTTATTCATTTTGCAGCAATTGCTTCCCCTTTGGCAATATTGACTAGGGCCGCATCAAAGTCCTTGATTATATCGTCCGGGTTTTCAAGTCCGACAGAGAGGCGGAGCAAGCTGTTCGTGATGCCTCGCTTTTCCCTTTCATCAGCAGGCATGGCAGCATGGGACATTTTGGCAGGGTAGGATAATATGGATTCGACCGCCCCTAGGCTTACGGCAAAAACAGGGAGCTCGACAGTGTTTACGAAGGAACGGAAGATTTCCTCACTTTCCAATTCAAAAGATAGGACCGCCCCTGCTCCAAGTGACTGGCCTTTCTGGATGGCGTGCTGTGGATGATCGGCTAGGCCGGGATAATACACTTTTTTCACCAAGGGCTGCTCCTTTAAATAGGCTGCAATCTTTTCTGCCCCTTTTTGTGAATGTTCCATTCTAACTGACAAGGTTTTCAAACCTCTCATTACAAGCCAGGCATCCTGTACACCAAGGACCGCTCCAAAGGAGTTTTGGAGCGAACCGAGTCTTGCCGCCAATTCCGGATCTTTCACGACCGCAAGCCCAGCTACCACATCACTATGTCCGGATAAAAACTTCGTCGCGCTATGAAGGACAACATCAGCGCCCAGATTCAGCGGTTTTTGCAATGCGGGTGTCAAGAATGTGTTATCAACAAAACTTAAGGCACCGGCTTTTTTTGCGATATCACATACAGCTTGAATATCGGTCACTTTAAGTAACGGATTTGAAGGCGTTTCGATGTATATGGCCTTGGTATTTGGCTGAACGGCCGCTTTGACGCTTTCAAGGTCCGTCATGTCAACGAAGGTATGCTCAATATTGAAACGGGTCAATACGCTAGTGACCATCCTGAAAGTTCCGCCATACACATCTTCGGAAATGACGATATGGTCTCCGGCAGACAATAGCAGGAAGGCTGTTGAAATGGCAGCCATACCTGATGAAAAGGCAAAGCCGTGAGTGCCTTCCTCAAGATCGGCAATGATATCTTCAAGTGCTTCGCGAGTTGGGTTCCCGCTTCTGCTGTAATCATATTTGCCGAATTGATCGATATCGGATTGATGGAAAGTCGATGCATGCTGAATGGGGACGCTCACACCGCCCGTTGCCGGATCGAATTTATGTTGATTATGAAGTAATTTCGTTTCAAAGCTAAAATCATGACCTGTCATCGTAGTGCCTCCCTTTTTACATGTGTGAATGCTTGCTGCAGGTCACCAATCAAATCATCGCTATCCTCGATGCCAACGGAGAAGCGGAGCAGGCGATTACAAACCCCATTTGCCGTTCTGACCTCAAGCGGTATATCGGCATGTGTTTGTGTGGCAGGATAGGTGATGAAGCTTTCAACCCCTCCAAGGCTTTCTGCAAAGGAAATTAATGAGAGCGATTGTAAAAATGGGTTAACAGCCGCTTCATCAATGATGCGGAAAGAAATCATGCCGCCTCTGCCGGGATACAATACATCCGTGACACAATCATGCTCCGATAAGTAATCTACAAGTATTTTGGCATTCTTTTCATGACGCTCCATCCGCAATGCCAGGGTTTTCATTCCGCGCATCAACAGCCAAGAATCAAATGGGCTCAAGACAGCTCCAGTACCATTATGATGGAAGGCAAGTGCATCACATAATTCAGCGCCGCTAGCAACGATCAGTCCGGCGAGCACATCATTATGACCACCGAGATACTTGGTTGCACTGTGAATCACAATATCCGCTCCAAGCAGGATGGGTTGTTGAATAAGAGGCGTGTAAAAAGTGTTATCAACGATTAACAATAAATTATATCGTTTGGCCAATGCGGCAACAGCGCTAATGTCCGTTTGCTGCATAAGGGGGTTAGTGGGAGTTTCGATGAAGATGGCTTTCGTGTGAGGAGTGATGGCTTTTTCGATATCCTCCAAACAACAAGTGTTTACATAGTCACACTGCAATCCCCATTTTTTAAAACCTTGTTCTAACAGACGATATGTACCGCCATAAAGATCTTCGCTGACAATCCATGCATCCCCGGATTTAAAAAGGGCGAGAATGGTTGAGATGGCGGCCATTCCTGAACTGCAGGCATAACCTTGGTCTCCTTTTTCCAGATCGGCGATGGATCGCTCCAATAGCTGGCGTGTAGGGTTACCTGTCCTTGTGTAGTCGAATCCCGTCGATTGGCCAATTCCTTCGTGACGAAAGGCTGTTGAAAAGTATACCGGCGGATTGACTGTTCCTGTCGCCGTTTCGCTGCGATTTCCTAATTGAGCAAGATATGTTTCAGTTTTATACATGGTTTTCACTGCTCCTTTGAGTTATATAAAATAAAAAAAAGTCTTCTTTAAGAAGAAGACTTTGATTAAGTAAGGATGAGTCATTCTTCTTATCTTCCAAGTTCACAAACTTGTGGAATTAGCACCTTTTCATTGGTTTGAAACAAATGAAGGTTGCTGAGGTGTCATCGGGCCATTCCCTCTACCTCTCTCGATAAGAGTTTAGATTATTCAATTTCTTTTGAATTTACTATATATACAAAATACTGTCAAGGACATTTTGGGAGTGATGATGCTTTGATGTTCATGGCCAGGTCAATCGAAGCCTAGCGGTGCCTACACTTTATGTATCAAAAAAGAATATCCGAATTTTCATATAAACATGAAGGGAACATGGATTTTCCAGAAAAAATGGAAAGGGTCAGCGGGATATTTTTGCTTTAAAATAATAAAGTTTGTACAATGTATGGAGAGAAAGAATAATCCGACATTATTCATTTCATATGCAAAAGGTCTTCAATGAATAGTGCAAACATAGGAGGAGAACACATGGAATACAGAATCGAACGAGATACGATGGGTGAAGTGAAAGTTCCTGCTGATAAATATTGGGGAGCACAAACTGAGAGAAGCCGTAACAATTTCAAAATCGGTAACGAAAAAATGCCGATTGAATTAGTTCGTGCATTTGCATACGTTAAACAAGCTGCGGCAAAGGTGAACCATGATCTTGGTGATCTTTCCGAAGTTAAAAAGAATGCCATCGTCAAGATTTGCGGCGAAATCCTTGAAGGTACACTTGATGAACATTTCCCGCTTGTAGTTTGGCAAACTGGAAGCGGCACGCAAAGTAATATGAACGTGAATGAAGTGGTCGCTAACAAAGGGAATGAATGGTTAAAAGAAAATGGTGAATCGGAAACCCTTCACCCGAATGATGATGTAAACAAGGCTCAAAGCTCAAATGATACGTTCCCGACCGCCATGCATATTGCAGCCTTTATGGAAGTCGCTGAAAAATTGGTTCCTGCCATCAAAGCCCTTCGTGATACATTCGATACAAAAGAAAAAGAATTTTGGGATGTCGTGAAAATCGGCCGGACACATCTTCAAGATGCTACACCATTAACATTAGGACAAGAAATTTCCGGTTGGAAAGCGATGCTCGATAAAGATTTGGCAATGATTGAGGAAAGCAGCCAAAAATTATTGAACCTTGCTCTAGGCGGAACGGCTGTAGGAACCGGAATCAATACAAAGAAAGAATTCCCGGGACTTTCTGCCAAACAAATTGCCGCGGATACAGGATATCCTTTTGTCACATCTGATAATAAGTTCCATGCATTGACTAGCCATAACGAAATCGTCTACGCACACGGTGCTTTGAAAGCATTGGCGGCGGATTTAATGAAAATTGCGAACGATGTCAGATGGCTGGCAAGTGGTCCAAGAAGCGGAATCGGCGAAATAGCCATTCCGGAAAACGAGCCGGGCAGCTCCATCATGCCTGGTAAAGTCAATCCAACACAAAGTGAAGCGCTTACCATGATTGCAACACAAATCGTGGGTAACGATGCTACAATTGGCTTTGCAGCAAGCCAAGGTAACTTTGAATTGAATGTATTCAAACCAGTCATCATCTATAACTTCCTGCAAACGGTCAAGTTATTGACGGAAGGCATTCATTCATTCAACGACAATTGTGCGGTGGGCATCACTGCAAATGGAGATAAAATCAAAGAAAATGTAGAACGTTCCCTTATGTTGGTAACAGCATTGAACCCGCATATCGGTTATGAAAAAGCAGCCAAGATCGCCAAAACGGCATTCAAGGACAACTCTACTTTAAAAGAAGCGGCGTTGAAATTGGAGTTCCTGACGGAAGATGAATTCAAAGCATGGGTCGATCCTGCTAACATGGTTAATAAATAATTGCATAGAAGTGCCCTCCCACTGGTATTAGGGAGGGTGTTTCCATGTGTTAAAATAATGGAATCGACAAATACTGAAATCATAAGTATTGGGAACAGGAGGAAAAACAATGTCTATATGCCCGCTTTGCAACGGTTTGAGAAAAATTCATGTGAAATGCCCGGAATGCGGCAGTGATCTTGAGGATAAAGGGAAATTCATGGACTACGCTGATGATTATAGTGCTTATATGGATATCGACATACTTAAAGAAAACGACGGATACCCTCAATCCCTTCAAAAAGGCCAATGCCCGCATCTCATGAAATGCCCTGAATGCGGACATGATGAAGTGGTATTGGTTCAGGAATGATTCTATCGTTTTATTTGAATAAACGTAAAAAGACCCAATATGAATGGGTCTTTTTATGTTTAATTGGCAGATAACTTCATGCTTTCCTGCATCTGTTCATCTTCTTCAACTAAAATGCGATGTTCAGTTCCTTTATCAAAAAAGTGTGCTTTATTCATGTCGAGGGCAAGTTCGATCTTTTCCCCTGCCTGAATAATATTCTTGGCATCGACCCGTGCTACGAAGTCCTGCCCCTCTAATGAGGAGTAGAGCATGATCTCCGCGCCCATGAGTTCGGCTACATCAATTTGGGTCGTGAATGTTGTGTTAGGGGACTTCGTGAAGTAAGCTCCTTCATTATGGAAATCCTCAGGACGGATGCCAAGGATTACATCTTTTCCGACATATCCTTGATCACGCAGCATTTTCATTTTAAATTCAGGTATTTCAAGCGTTTGTTCGCCTATTTTAATTGTGCCTTCTTTTAATGTTCCGGTAAAGAAGTTCATGGCAGGCGATCCGATAAAGCCGCCGACGAAAACATTTATAGGTTTCTCATAAACGTCCTTTGGGGCACCGACCTGTTGGATGATACCATCTTTCATTACAACAAGACGTGTCGCCATGGTCATTGCCTCTGTTTGGTCATGCGTGACATATATCGTTGTGGTGTCGAGCCGTTTATGCAGTTTAGCGATTTCCGCACGCATTTGAACCCGCAGCTTTGCGTCGAGATTGGATAATGGCTCATCCATCAAGAAAACTTTTGCGTCCCTTACAATTGCGCGACCGAGAGCCACACGCTGGCGCTGACCACCTGAAAGCGCTTTAGGTTTCCTGTTAAGCAGCTCTTCAAGTCCGAGAATCCTTGCCGCTTCATTGACCCTTTGCTTGATTTCCGCTTTTGGCGTTTTCCTCAGCTTTAATCCGAATGCCATATTGTCAAAGACGGTCATATGAGGATATAAGGCATAGTTCTGGAAAACCATCGCAATATCACGATCTTTAGGAGGGACATCATTGACTCGCTTGCCGTCTATGTATAAATCCCCTTGGGAAATGTCCTCCAGTCCGGCAATCATCCTTAATGTCGTTGATTTGCCGCAACCGGAAGGTCCCACAAAAACGATGAATTCCTTATCGGCAACACGAAGGTTGAAGTCTTTAACAGCCGTCACCTTTTTATCATAAATCTTGAATATATGATCTAACACTAACTCTGCCATAAAAAATCCCCCTTTTAATCTCCTGATTACTTGTACCAATTAGCTATAGTCTAAGCTATCGGTTTAGAAAAAAGTATGGGCACATTGCACAAAAAAAGGATGATATTACCTCTTTGTAATGGAAATTAATCATTCAGCAGAAATATCAAGTACGCAGTAAGGGCATGACGGAAGTTTCTAATATCGAGACCAGTTCTTTCAGAGAATTTATCGATTCGGTATTGTAAGCTGTTCCGATGTATATAAAGCTGTTTGGCGGCATAGGTGGCATTGGAATTACATTCGATATACGTTTTAACTGTTTTGATAAGCTCAGTATCCTGCTTGGTCTTGCCAAGAATTTCATTGATATACCACTGTGCATTCTTAAAGGATGGATCATTTATTAATGAATGAGGGATGATGTCTGCCAAATCAGTCACCTTTAGATCCGGCAGATGCACCTGTGCCAAATCAAAACTCCTTTTCTCCTGGACCCAGTGATGGTGTAGGTCTTGATTTACAGGGTGAAAGCGTCCCGTGAACATACGGGTCTTTACATAAAAATCACTTTCAAGCGTGGAAGAAATGGCGATTAGTTCTTTATTTGATAATGGTTCATCCTTGTCGGTTTCAATTAAGACTCCTGCCGTTTCATTTTCCCAGATAATAGCTGCGTCAGATGGAACGAAAGCGAGGAAGGCCTCTTCAAAATCGGAGTTGGAAAAATCAGCATGAGTCAGCTTGAAATGAAGGAATCGAACATTCTCCCAGCTCGTTAAAGGCAATGGTGCATTCGGTTCGGATAAAAAATTTTTCCATGATGAGTCTGGATGTGCATTGAGGTTATTTGGGTTTATGGAAGGAGCAAAAAGCAGTTCCAATAAACGGATTTCCTCGGCTGTGATTTCTGAACGGGGAATGCCAAGTATACTTCTGGAGTCTTCGAACCAAACATATTCAGAAATATCATCAGTATCCTTTTTATTGGTAAGAGCGTTCGGGAATTTTTGTTTAAGATTTTCAAGCATCGGTTCCACCTTCTTTCTCCCTTTCCATATCATTATAGCGAAAAAGAATAAAGTTCAAAAGATTAGGATATTGCTAGTTTTTCCGAAAGGGAAATAAAAGAAAAGTTGCAAGTAATTATTAATGTTAGGAAAGGGTATTGCGTATGCTTTATGGAATATCGTTAAAAGGAGGAGATCTTATGAACATTTTAATATTGGGCGGTACACGCTTTTTAGGCAGGTATTTAGCAAAAGCTGCAATAGGGAAAGGGCATGATGTTACACTTTTTAACCGTGGAAGCGATCCTTATGTCTTTCCCGAAATAGAACAGTTAAAAGGGGACCGCGACGGGAATTTGGAAATATTGAAAGGAAGACAGTGGGATGCAGTCATTGACACATCAGGATTTATCCCTCGAACTGTATCGAAATCCTGTAAATTGCTTAATCAAGTTAAACATTATACATATATTTCAAGCATCTCAGTTTACAGTGATCCGACCGAGCCAGGAATTGATGAAAATGGAGAAGTTCATACACTAAATGAAGATAAAGCAGAAGAGATCACCCGTGGAACTGCTGGACCGATATACGGTGAATATTATGGACCGTTAAAATCATTAAGCGAAAAAGCAGCTGAAAAACAACTGCCGGGGAAAGTCCTGTCAATTCGCGCCGGGCAAATAGTGGGTCCATATGATTACACTGACAGATTGCCGTACTGGCTTAAAAGGATAGCGGAAGGGGGAGAAATTTTATCTCCTGGACGCCCTGGACGTCCAATCCAAGTTATCGATGCAAGGGACTTGGCCCAATGGATCATCCAAATGATAGAAAAAAGCATGACAGGTACGTATAATGCCGTTGGCCCAGATTACACACTGACTATGGGGCAATTACTTGAAGGCTGTAATAAGGTAACAGGAAGTAACGCTGATTTTACATGGGTATCTGAAAAATTTTTAAATGACAATAAAGTAGAGCCGTGGGGAGAAATGCCTTTATGGATACCAGAAGAATTTCCTTTACCTGGAGGAAAGGAACCTTTGAATGGGTTCTTGGCTGTCGATAACGGTAAAGCCATCAATAATGGACTAACATTCCGTCCCTTATCAGAAACTCTCGAAGATATATGGAATTGGGAAAAGTGCCGTCCGGAATCTGCCGATAGAAAAGCAGGCATTCACAGACAACATGAAAGTGATCTCCTTGGATTATGGAAACAGACAGTAGGTTGAAACCTTCTTTTATTATTTTTAAATAAACAATGTGAAGGGAAATAAAAAAAACGATGGGGTAAAAACCCCATCGTTTTTTAGTCTATGGATCTGCTTGCATGTTTTGCGAGGATTTCAAGGTTTTCCATGGCGGCTGCCACTTTTTCCTTGTTGATATCAGGGAAAAGAAGATGGATGTCTTCACCTTCTTTGACAGAGTGGGCTGCAATTTGTTGAAGTTCCGCCTTATGTTCAAACGTCAGGCCAATATCAAGCAATGTCATCGGCAGTTTAAGCACCTGGTAGATTGGCAGCAATTGTTTGATTTCCGAGAATTTCCCTTCTAACACAAGCTGGACTAAAATGCCATATGCCACTTTTTCCCCGTGAAGTAAATGATGCGCTTCCGTGATGGTAGTCATGCCATTATGAATGGAGTGGGCACCGGCAACGCGCAGGTACTGGCCGCCAAAGCCGCCAACTAGACCGCTGGTGATGATATTCGTTTCAATTACACGCTGCAGCGCATCTGTCCATTTACCCTTTTCCAAATCAGCTAGGGCTTCCTCGCCATATGTCAATAAAACTTCCTGGCATTGCCTTGCGGCTATATGGGCCATTTCAATACAAACGGACTTCGTGGCAATCTTTTCGGCGAGTGCATTGCCCTCGTACCATTTCGCCAATGTATCGCCGATTCCCGCACGTAAATAGTTAATCGGCGAATTAAGGAGAATTCCCGGTTCAATAAATAACATCCAAGCGCTTTTTTCATGAATATCATAGCGAACATATGAACCATTATCATCATAAATGACACTCAACGGTGTCCAGGCAGCGCAGGTGGAAGCCAAGGTTGGAATGAGGATGATTTCCTTTTGAAGCAAGCTTCCGGCCGATTTGACGAGGTCGAGCAACTTACCGCCGCCAATGCCGATTAATGCATCCGCACCATGTTCTAGAGCAGCCTTCTTGACGCGTTCAATTTCCGGGTCACTGCATTCCCCGCCGTATGTGAAAAAGATCTTCTCAATATTTTCTAAGGAAGGAAAAA
Source organism: Peribacillus phoenicis (assembly GCF_047238085.1). Taxonomy (NCBI): domain Bacteria; kingdom Bacillati; phylum Bacillota; class Bacilli; order Caryophanales; family Bacillaceae; genus Peribacillus; species Peribacillus phoenicis. Next base: position 848,119 of record NZ_JBDFMF010000001.1, read on the forward strand.
AGGGTTCAGCAACTTCCCATGATTTTCTTCCATGAATAACGAGCACTTTACGAATGTTGCCATTACTCAGTTTTGCTTCCAAGTTTTCAAGGACATTAGCTTTACAGGCATAATAAGCGGGGCCGCTGCGGACCTCCAGTAAGGTATTCATATTCGTTCTCCTTAATGAAAGGCCTGTTCCCGGTAAAGGGGAAGCAGGCCTCGATTATTTGATCAATTCATCCAGTCTGGTTTTCCGAAACCGGCAAATTTGTCATCAATCACTTTTTCAAACTGGTCGGATTCCACTACTGATTTAATATCCTTGGCAAATTGAGCGTCTACATCTTTTGTATTCACTGCAACAACGTTTCGATACATATCCGGCATTTTTTCTAAAACAAGGGCATCCTGGAGCTCCATTTTCGCTGCAAGAGCGAAGTTTCCAGGGACCGCCGATAGGTCAACACTGTCTGTTGCACGGGGCAACTGAGCGGATTCCAATGGTTTTAGTTGGATGTTTTTTGGATTTTTCGTTACATCCTTTTCAGATATTTTTAAAGGGTCGACATCTGGATCGACTTCAAGCAACCCTTCATCCACAAGCACTTTTAGTGCACGTGCGAGGTTAACCGGATCATTGGGCACTGCAAGGGATGTACCGTCTTTAATTTCTTTCAATGATTTATACTTGTTCGAATATATGCCCATAGGTGCTGTTGGAACTATGATAAGGTCGGAAAGCTTTAAATCATTTTCTTTAGCGAAGTTATCCATGTACACTTTATGCTGGAAAAGATTGGCGTCGATCGAGTTGTTGCCAAGCGACTTATTCGGCTGGATATAGTCGGTGAATTCGACGATCTCTATTTTGTATCCGAGATCTTCCAGACCTGGTTTGATGGCCTCCTTAATCATATCGGCGTACGGCCCGGTAGTAGCCCCGATCTTCAATTCTTTTTTGTCTTCAGTACTTGGGGATGCATCATCGCTCCCGCAAGCTGCTAAGCCAAGTGCAAGTGCACAGACTGATAATAACGAAGCTATTTTCTTCATTTGAAATTCCTCCTGAGTAATGAAATGTATTGAATCATTGAAAAAATGACCGATCCTATCGTTTATTAACCATGTATGAGACTTTGTCACCAACCATTTGAATGAGTTGCACAAGGCAGATCAGCACGACGATCGTCGTGATCATGACTGTGTTGTCATAACGGTAATATCCGTACCGGATGGCCAGGTCGCCAATTCCGCCTCCGCCGATTGTGCCTGCCATTGCTGAGTAACCGATAAGCGAAATGGTCGTTAATGTCAGTCCTTGAATGATTCCCGGTTTTGCCTCTGGAAGAAGTACATCCTTAATGATCATCCATGGAGTGGCACCTACGGCTATTGCAGCTTCAATCACTCCTCTGTCTATTTCACGTAATGCCGTTTCAACAATCCTTGCAAAAAAAGGTATTGCGGATACGGAAAGGGAAACAGAAGCCGCTCTTGGCCCTATCGTCGATCCCGTAAGCAGGTCTGTTAAAGGAAGGAGGGCGACCAAGAGAATGATGAACGGGATTGAACGGACAATATTGACAGCGAAACCGAGAGATCGATTCACGATGCTATTTTCAAAAAATAAATTCCTGGTTGTCGTAAACAGCAATACTCCAAGCGGTAAACCGATCAGCAGGGCTACTGCAAGAGAAACGCCGACCATATAAATCGTTTCAAGAAAGGCTTTATTAAGATCAGGTAAAATATTCACGATGGGATTAAGCAGTGACATGGTTTAACACCTCCACAGAACTGGATCGATTTTTTATATATTCCAATGCCGAATGAATTTGGGCGGCATCGCCAATTAGCTCGATGATTAAAATGCCTAAAGGAACATCCTGGATATACTCAATTTTACCGTGTAAAATATTACCCCTTACTGCATGGGATTGGAGAGTATCCGAAAGAATCGACTCACCGGCGGTTTGCCCTTCGAATTGAATTTTAATAATGGTACCTTCACTTTCTTCAATCAAGTGCGAAGGGAGTTCGAAATCCAGTACACTGCTAATGAATTGCTTCGTTAACTCCTGCTTAGGCTGTGAAAATATTTCATAAACGGGTCCTTCTTCAATTACCCGGCCATCCTGCATGACAGCGACTCGGTGGCATAGTTCTTTGACCACTTCCATTTCATGTGTAATCAACACGATGGTGATACCAAGCTCACTGCTTATCTTTTTCAATAACTGTAAAATCGCTTTTGTAGTTGTTGGATCAAGGGCTGAAGTCGCTTCATCACATAATAGTACAGTGGGGTCATTTGCTAAGGCTCGAGCTATGCCGACCCGTTGCTTCTGTCCACCGCTAAGCTGTGCCGGATAGACATCTTTCTTATCGCTGAGCCCTACGATTTCCAACAATTCCAATACACGTAACCTGATTGCGTCCTTCGATCGATGCGCCGCCTTTAAGGCGAAAGCGACATTTTCATAAACGGTTTTTGAACTGACCAGGGAAAAATGCTGGAATATCATTCCGATTTTTTGGCGTTGCTTACGAAGCTCTTTACTTGATAAAGAGGTTAAATCAATGCCGTCGATGATGATATTTCCACCTGTCGGTCGTTCAAGCAAATTCAAGCAGCGGAGTAATGAGCTTTTTCCAGCTCCGCTGTAGCCGACAATTCCATATACTTCGCCAGTTTGGATGGTCAAAGATACGTTATCCACTCCGATAACTCGGTTTTTCTTCGAGACGTATTCCTTTCGGACTGAACGGATTTCAATCATGAGCTTTCCCCCTTAAACATTAAAAAAGCTGCCTCTATCATTCAGAAAGAGGCAGCGAAATCATATCTCGTCTTATCTTTCAGAATTCAATCATTCTGCAGGAATTGGCACCGTTCCCTAAGGGCGGTTGCCGGACATCAAAGGGCCTGATCCCTCCGTCACTCTTGATAAGTAATTTATTATTTTAGAATATTTCATGTTTTATAATATAATCTATATTATTTGTAAAATCCGACAATGTCAATCGTTTCTTTGATTTTTTTTGTCGTTAAATTTGGTACAGTCCTTTAAAACGATTCATGGAAAAAGGGCTATTATGCAATTATCCAGCATTTACATCCAGGCTATTTATTCCAATATTTCCTTGTCAAAAAGGTAAAGTGGTACTACATTTATTATAGTAAAGTTAAAAAAAGGAAGGTAAAACTATTTTTGTACAATGATGGGGAGGCAATTGAATGATAGAAATTAAGTCGATAAATGATGTGGTTTGTGTGCACGGGACTCCTGGCGGGAACAAGTCGGGGATGAGTGTTAATGTTTTTTTAACGGATGGACTATTGATAGATACTGGCGCACAGATTTTATTGGAAGAGCTTATTCCGTTCTATGAGTCCGCAGACTTCGACTCAGTGGCCCTGACTCACTATCATGAAGACCATACGGGGGGCGCTGCCTGGATACAGGAACATAAAAAGGTGCCGCTTTTCATTCACCCGATGTCGGTTGAGGTTTGTGCAAAGGATGCTGTATATCCTGAATATCGCAAAATTTTCTGGGGGAAGAGAGACGCCTTTAAAGCTGAGCCGCTAGGGGAGGCCATTCATTCACGCACCCAAACGTGGGAGCCGATTTTTACCCCTGGCCATGCAAAGGACCATATGGTGTATTTGAATCACAGTAATGGCGTGCTCTTTTCAGGAGACCTTTTCGTAACACCAAAGACAAAGCTTGTCTTACGGGAAGAGTCTGTCCCGGTCATCATCGATTCCATAAAAAGATTACTTCAATATGACTTCGGGGAAGTGTTTTGCTGTCATGCTGGGCATGTCCCTGATGGGAAGGAAATGTTCGGGAAAAAGCTGGATTATTTGGAAAACCTCCAAGGTGAAATTTTACGCTTGCATTCTCAAGGGCTGACCGTACATGAAATCCAGCAGGTCGTTTTACCGAATCGTTATCCCCTTATCGAGATATCTGGGCATGAATGGGATTCAGAGCATATCATTACATCGATATTAAACGAAAATATTTTGAGTGCAAGGGAGAATCGAACTATTTGAATGTTAACGGTCTGACTGATATAAAGGAGAGCTCTCCATAAGAGAGCCCACATAATTCATTTATTGATATTGGGATCTGTTTCATCATAAAAATCATGTGCTTCTTCGATGTTCTGAAGGTCAGCGACTTCATACACATTTCCGCCCGCCATTCCTTCATTGATAATACGGTCGATATCAAGATAAACGGAGTCCTTGCCATCATATTCGGTATCCTTTAAAAATGTCATTTTTTCTTTATCCAAAATAAATCCCTCCTAGCCTTTTCTTTAGTTTAGGCAAAGGAGTTTTTTTTATTCTGTTTAGGGATTTCATGAATGTAAAGGCGGTTCATTCATATACATGGAAGATCATTAAATCATGTATCATGCTTTTGAGTTTGGCTTCATCTGTTTCGGAAGGCGGATTGGCTGTCCACTCGATGGATCCATCTTTATGATACAAGGCTTGGATTGCCTGCTTGTTGAAATAAAAGGAAATTTTCCATCCTGGCAGATTCTTATGCAGTGGTGCCCATTGAAAATGAGTAATCATATGTATTACCTCCATATATACAGTTTCTCATTTAATTATAATGGAAAACGGCAGCTGGAGGTGTTATTTAATTGTCAGGCTGGGGAAAGTTAATTCAATAAAAAGATTTTTTAAATGCAAAAGCCTGTTTGTTTCAATTTCCTCCTCATCGAATTGCATGGGCTTTGAGTTCACTTCGTATATGAAGAGCGAGCCTGATTCGTCTTCCCCTATATCCATGGAAAACTCTCCGAGAAATCCGATTTTTTTTGATAGTATCTCTCCGCTTTTTTGGGCGATTTTCGCTAATTTTCGATTCAGGCTTCTTGATTGCAGGTCTTGATAAGGAAAAATCTTACCCCCTTGGGGAGTGTGGGTGGTGATTTCCTGGGTTTGTGACATCCTTACCGCTTTGCCGGTCACTTTATAAAAACCTTTTTCATAATGGACCAGAATCCGGTAATCATAACGATGTCCAAAAAGTTTTTTTGGTATGATCGCCTGTTGAGCAAGGTAGCTCCTTTTTAATAGCTCCCTTTTTTTTGTTTCCCAGAATGACGTGAAATCCGGGAAGGACTCACTATGCTTTAAGCTATTGAACAATAGTGTATCATCATCATTTTTGATTATGGTATAAATGCCTTTACCTTGGCTTCCTTTGCAGGGTTTAAGGTATATATGCCTGTAGGTCTCCAGGAAAGTATCAAGGCAGCCGCTGTTTCGCAAGACCATGGTGGGCGGGAGGTGATTGGTGAGGGATCCTTCTTCCAACAATGCTTCGAACATCACATATTTATCTATGAAACAGGGGTTGAAAAGATTCATTGGGTATTCTTTAAAATATTTGATGAGTTGTTGGAATTCCCCTGACGCCTCATAGCTCCTCGAGGGGATTCGGTTATAGACGATGTCAGGGAAGGGCACTTTACATTCGATCCACTTGTTTGAAATGGAGGAAAAAACATACCCTCTCATCGATTCGGAATGAAGGGCATTTCCTGTGAATACATACGCCAATATTCCATGTTTCAATAAATATAGTGATAGGTCCCGAAAAAGGGTCAGGTTTCCACCCAAACCTGATTCCTTTTTGGGATTGGAAACAGTCAGTATGCCGACAGCAAGCATCCGGTTACCTGGAAATATGGTGATTGGAATTAGGGGTTGATTCGTATGTTCCTTATTATAGCTGATTACCTCTTCGGCAGAGCCGGCGAAAAGTTCCGCATTCTCTTGATTGTGGTACCAATTTTCAGTGGGGATATCGTAAAAAATGTTCATCGCGGCACACTGATTGATTTCGTAATCGTCTGTTCCGTAAGATAAATGGCGTAATCAAGGCTAAGCTTTCTGGTCAGCAATTCGAAATCCTTGAGTTTTGGATGGGAGAAGATGGAACGTCCCGGTTTGGAATTGGCTTCAAACATCCAAACCTGCCCTTTTTTATCCAAGCCAAAATCAAATCCTATTTCTGCAACGATTCCGTCCAAGTTCTTTTCTATACTGTCACTTAAAATCAGTGCGGCTTCCGATAGCTTACGTTCGACTTCTTTCGCCTCATCGTCATCTCCAAATAGTTCGGCAACCGTTTTGATCACACCCCCGCTTTTAATATGGGTCGTGACGCTGCCGGCACCGGCGATTTTTGCGGCGATAGCGGTTACCTGCCATTTTCCATTACTGTCCTTGTTCGTATGGACCCGGAAATCCACTGGACGTTTTTCAGATCGAATTAATGGGATGCCCTGCTGCACGATAAGATTCTCAAGCGGCCGGTCGTGAAAAATATGTTTAACGATGGATTCCAGTGTGGAAAACTTTTGCAGTTTATTTTCTTTTGCTTCATTTGTATAGCGGCAATAGTAAACATTCTCATGCTTATCATAAAGAATTTGGTGAATCCCTAGGCCGAGGCTGCCGTGAATGGGCTTTATATAAACTTGCCGGTAATGGGAAAGAAGGGTTTCCACCACGGACATGGATTGAAATGGATACGTTTCCGGCAAATATGGCAGTGCCCGCTCATCTGCGCATAACCTTTCATTTACATCCCATTTATTGAAAAAACCAGGATTATACCATGGAATGGTATATTCTTTTTGAAATTTCTGCTTCACTTCTTTAGGTCCATCGCGGTTTTCCGTCAACCGATTTGGGAGACGGTCATAGATGACATTAGGAAAAGGAAATTCATTAATGTGCCAGTCATCGTTATCAAACACATAACCTTTGATCGTCTCCTCATCCCAATTGATTACATTCTCCCCAAAAACAAAGGGGATACAGCCTGTGGTCCTGCTAAGCGAAAGGAGCTTTGCGAAAAATTCCGATCTCTCGCCTAATGGTTTGTTTGAAATGCCGGTGAAGCCTGATGAAAAGATTCCGACCAGCGGTCCGATATGAATGCTCTTGCCGTATATGAATAAATGAAGGGGAATATCGGTATGATCGAATATTAGAGATTCCGCTAGACTTTCCGAAAGGACGATTGATTGATTGACGGCCGGGTTTTGTTTGACGATGGCAGGACATGAATGTCGTCCGAAGTAAATTAATTCAATCTCTGCCAAATCCCCAAGATCGGAAGGGTAGTAGAGAACATTGCCGGGAATAGAGGCAATTTCGGCAGGATAAGTCTTTCTCACTTTCTATTCACCTGCTTTCTGAAGATGTTCGGCTAAATACTGGCTATATTGAAACGGTGCGCGATGAATATCATTCATGGTCTCCGGCTGTAGTGCCTGAATGATTTTCCTTCCGGGCTTCGAGTTAATGTCCATTATCCAGATTTGGCCTTTTTTATCGATGCCTATATCGATCCCCAACTCGAATAACCTTTCAAAGACAGCTTCGGCTTCTGCGGGCAGGGTGCGAAGGATATGCTGAATCTTTTGTTCGACGGCAATCGAAATCGTTTCCGGGTTTCTTTTGATGAAATTATCCAATGAAATGGCTTCCCCGCCTGTGGCAAGATTTGAGGTGATTCCGTCCTTTTGTCCCGTACGAATTCCGCGGCCACGTTCCATCCATTGATTCTTCTCGTTTTTTTGAAGTAAAATCCGTAAATCGAATGGCTCGTTATTTTGGTTGCAAAGTTCCAAATATGGCTGGCAGAGGTAACGGTATCGATTTAATAAATGCTGCAGCCATTTGTTAAGCTGAGATTTGGAGGAGAATTGGCGGTCATATTTGGTGCCCTTTTTCGTCATGGATACCAAGGTGCCGTCTTCGTTTTTTGAAAGAAGATAGATCCCTGTACCGCCTGCACCGAATTCAGGTTTGATGATGATTTTATCCAGGCGTTCCAAATGACCGGTAATATCTTCCGGTGTCGTCACTTGTACGGTCTCTGGAAAAAATGCCTGTAGGTGTGGATGGTTTTTTAGGATTTGATACACCTCCCACTTACCAGGAAGGCCCAGCCCCAAGAAATTCGAGTTATCTTTTAACCAATCGATTTTGTGCCGCGTTTCCGTTGACTCACGGACTAATCCGTGAAAACAGCGATCATAAACAAAATCAGGTATATCAAAAGATGCGGCGATCCAAGTTTCGTTCTCGTCATCAAAACGCTCGCCGCGGACTTTTTTCAGATCCATATCAATATTTTCCGGTGAGAATTTACAAACTTTCATATTAAATGATTTTGCGGTTTTGGCTATTTCGGTGAAGTAGTTGTTTTCATGTGTATCCGACGCGGCCATTAATCCTATTAACACGTGCTAGCAACTCCTTTTATGGATGGTTTTCGCGGTTAAGGGCAAGCATGAAATCTATGATGGATTTTACTGATGGACGAAAGGTTTCATAGTTGCCTTGAAATTTTTTCGAAGGTTTTGAATTCACTTCGATGATCCATGGATGGGTATCGGTATCCAGTGCTAAATCGATCCCTAGCTCACCGAATGAATCATCATGGTTTTCGACCAAGGCCTGGGCAGTGTTTTTAGCCAGCCGTACGAGCTTTTGATATATGAGGCTGGCGTCCTGAAGGTCGAATGCTTCCTTTAGAAAATCCGGCCCATTTTTCATCAAGCCGCCTTGTGCAAGATTGGAAACGATAGTGCCAGGGTCTCCAATCCGGGCAACCATTGATGAAACTTTCCATTCAAGCAGATCGTTCCGGTGAAGAAGTATGCGGAAATCAACTTTTCTCTGCTCTGTTTCGAATAGGGAAATCCCTTTTTGAAGAATGAAGGATTGTTTTCTGGAAAACCTTTTTAAGGTTTCGTACAACTTTTCATCCGTATCAGCAAAATGCACTTCCTGGAGATTTCCGGATTGCTCGATTTTCCATTTTCCAGCTACTTGCGTTAATCTGCAAATATTCCTGCCTTGGCTGCCTGATGCGGGTTTAAAGTAGATTACCGAATGCTTTTCTATAAACCTCAAGAAAGATTCCTTTTCGTTAAAAAGTATCGTCTCCGGCAAATTTGGCAACAGCTCATCTTCTAAGATTAGCAGCTCATGTACATCATGTTTGGAGAGGAACCTTCCATTGAACATCGGTATCGACCGTTCCTCCAGTTCAGTTTTAAACAGCTTGAAAGAATGAGATTCCTCAAGTTTGCGCGAATGTATCCGGTTATAAAATACATCAGGAATGGGGAGGGACAAGGTTTGCCAGCCATCTTGCCCAGGCAGGTAGCCTTCCACAACTCCTTCTTGAAGAGACTGCAATTTTACTAAATAGAAGGGGATGCCCTGCTGATTACAATATGATTTCATTTCCTGATAAAATTTTTCCATCTCGCCGAATGTCCCGTCTTGCAAGGGAGTCTGGTTCATGAGTGAAGCGAAGAACGGACCTATTTTAATTGACCTTCCTTCCGCATGGTATGAGACGGAGATTGGATCGGAAAAAACGGGTAAGGTTAAAGTTTGGTTCATATCATATGAAAGTTTCAATGTAGGCTGGGATGACGGGAATGGCTGGACAAGTACCGGGACCGAACGGCATCCAGCCATGATCGTTACGGGTTCTCCAAATTGAAGGCCCCATTCCTCAAATAGTTTTTCTTCGATAAACAGTAGCGCCTTCTTTCGCGTCTCTGCGGGATTTACCGTAATGAAAACTTTCTGATGGTTAAGGTTCATAATAATTCCCCGTTTGCACTAAGTTTAATATCCTTTAATAATTAAATGATGGGCAAATGTGGATAACACATTCTATGTTCTTTTAATTAGAAGGTGTCATCAAGCCTCTATTTAAAGCAATAAAAAGAGAAATTTCATGGAGTTTTGGTTAAGGATACTGTATGTTCGTTTTGGGTGCTGTAATAGGTGGCTTCACTAAATTATTAGCTATCACAATGCAGTTCAGACTTTATAAACCAATCTATATTTTCGGGAAACAGCTGCCGTTGACACCAGGTTGATTCCGAAGCGGCAGGTTGAGTTAGCCAAATTGGTGTTGATCATTTAATCACGCCAGAGAGCATTCAAAGTAAAGTCATCAGATGCCTCTATACAGAATATGAAAATTTTCGTGAAGGCAGAAGTAAAGAAAGCATTGTCCACGGAAAAAAGTACTGCTCAAATGCTTGATCAACTGGAACAAAGATTACAAACATGCTTTCTTGGTAAATATGAAACATGGTCGGAAGAGATACGATTAACAATTGATTAACGAAAAACGTCTGAAATGCTGCCTGTCGCTTCGATCATGAATAAGCCGGTTCAAGATTGGACTGCCAATTTCTCGGACACCATTTCCCGGCTTGAGGAAATGGTCGCTTCCATCACTAAGAAGGAATTGTCGATGATCACCTACCTTGGGGCTTTGCTTGGTGGAATCATCGGTTTATTTCAAGGTTTTGTAACTGTTTTAATAGGATGACGTGTAATTCGCAATCGGATTTGTTATAGTGGAAAAGGTGTAGGAATACAATGATTACCGGGAGGGGAAATAAATGAGTAACGTATATGATGCAGCGTATGAAATGGAAAAGGCAATTAGGGCAAGTAATGAATATGCCGATTTACAACGCTTATATGATCTTGTCAATTCTGATGAAGCAACAAAAGGAATGTTTGAAAACTTCCGTAATCTGCAGATGTCATTGCAGCAAAAGCAAATGATGGGACAGGAGATTGCACCGGAAGAGGTTGAGCAAGCACAAAAGACGGTACAGCTTGTCCAACAAAACCCAACCATTTCACAATTGATGGAAGCTGAACAACGGATGAGCATGGTCATCGCAGACCTCAATAAAATTATCATGAAGCCGCTTGAAGATTTATATGGCTTGCCTGAACAACAGCAATAAGCAGTTAAAGACTCCCTTCCATAATGGTTGGGGGTTTTTTTGTTTCCTGAAAGCACCATGCATGGGTCGTGAACCACAATTTGTTCTATTCCCGAAATTTTAGTCATAAATTTGGAAAGAGGATACTACAGATGGGGGAGATCAGCATGGTATATCGACTACTTGCGGTCAATATCGACGGGACATTGCTCCAGTCGAATGGCCGTTTAAATAAATCGACTAAAGAAGCAATAGATTATGTTCACCAAAAAGGTGTCCATGTTGCACTTGTGACGTCAAGAAATTATCACTCAGCAAAAAAAGTGGCCAAAGCCCTAAAAATAAATCCGATGATCGTCGCTCAGCAAGGAGCCTTTGTCGGAGCTTCCATAGAAAAGCCGATAATGGTAAAAAGAATATCAGAAGAACTGACTGCAGAGCTCGTGCAAATGCTTGAAAAGACCACGTGCCAAATATTGCTCATTCATGAGAAATACTCGCTGGGCAATCGGGTGAACCTCCCGGAGAATTTGCTTGGTAAATCGGTTATGTATTTGAATGATCAAAATATTTATGCTCAAAATTATGTGGATGATATCAGTGAAGAGCTCATTGATCAGCCGATGGCCCCGACGAAGATGGACATTATATTTCCAGAAAAAAGTGCTAGAAATGATATGTTGAAATTGATAAAGGAAATGTTCCCTGAGGTGGATGCAATCTTACATCCAGGACATAAGCTGACAATCGTTCCGAAGGGTGTTTCTAAATGGAGCGGTGTATTGTATTTAGCTGACCATTTAGAAGTGAAAAGAACGGAGATCGTCTCGATTGGAGATGGATTGGATGATATTGAGATGATTGCCGGTTCTGGTCTGGGAGTTGCCATGGGCAATGCGGATGAGGAAGTAAGGAAAGTGGCAAAATGGGTGACGCGCTCCAATGATCAAGATGGTGTTGCCTATATGCTGAGGGAATTCTTCCGGAAACAGCATCCAATCGATTTTTTACAAAAGATGAATATGCTTAAATGAATGGTGGGGCTCCTTTTTATAGAAGGGGCCCCATTCAGATAATGCCGCTTTTTAGGCCTGTTATATTTCATAAATAATTATAAGCTTCTTTCCATAAGCTAAAGGAAAATCAGTAATGGAAAGGAAGAATTCAATGGGTGTAATCAATGCAAAAGAAGTGCAAGTCGGTGACGAAGTGTTTGTGATTTATAATAATCCCCACGTTCCTACCGTTTCGAATATAAGGGCGGCGGAAATCGTTCCGCATCCAAAAGATCCCAATGCAGTTGCCTTGTTCCTGAACGATACATTTCATACGATTGAGGACGATGATGCTTTGTTCACTTCGGAAGCCGCAGCGGAAAAAGCATACAGTGATTATATGGATAACCAAATGACTTAAAGAGACGTTCACTTCGCATGAACAGATGAAAGCCTTCGCTTATAGAGCGGGGGCTCTTTTTGATTAAATTCACGAGTATTTGCTGCAAACTCACGAGTAAATGCGCCAAACTCACGAGTATTTGCTCCGAACTCACGAGTAAAAGCGCCAAACTCACAAGTAATAGCTCCGAATTCACGAGTGGATGCTCGAACTCACGATAAAAGCTCAAAGTTCACGAGTATTTGCTCCCAAATCACGAATAAACGCTGCAAACTCACGAGTAAACGCACCCATACTCACATGTCAGAAGCCATTAGTGATTAAAACAGCCTATTTGACTGTGAAAAATAAAAAAATGCCACTCCTATTTCAAGAAATACAGAGTGACAGTTATTTATGATCTAATCTCAGTTATTGGATTGGATTAATAGTTTCATTGCGTGAATTTGTCCAATATGATTGGCTTCATGGAGCACTACAAAATTAATGAATTCCCCCACTGTTTCCATTCCGTTGAAAGGCTGTGCTGTTTTTTCAGTCAATCGTTCCTCCGGAATTTCAAGAAGTCGATCAAGTTGTTCATGCAGTTGTTGCTTTAATACTTCAACGGTAGGTACGTCCCCAGTCCAGTCCGCTGGTTTTGAACCATATCCGAATAGTTGGCTGTAATTCGCTGGCAATTCACTATTGGAGTTCAATAAAAATTTTTCGGCTGTAGTAAGGACATGTCCAAGGTGCCAATGGATTGTATTATTAAAACCTTCAGGCTGTACATCCATAAACTCTGGTTTGATTCCATCGATTTCTTTTAAAAGATTGCCGCGCATGACCGTTAGCTGATTTTTTACATAATTCATTTTACATTCCCCTTTCAATCTTGTTTTTTTCTAAACGCTATCCCATGAAATTATAGCAAGGATAATTCAATATTATCAAATTTTAGCTAAGCCATTTCACAAAGGAAAGGATTATCAATTTAAAAGGGTTTATACTGTCGGCTTATAATCGGATTAAATGCAATATAAGCGAGTATAAGCTTTTGATGAAATGGAAGGCTGCATCAACTATTTTCTGTATGGTTTGGTTGACAAGCCCAAGGGATACAAGGGGTCAAGAACTCTTAAGCCAAAAGCTTAAGTTTTTTTGGATAATAAATCAATAAACATTCCTATTACTCTTTTGCATGGAGAAGTATAATGAAATATATTGGATAATTAATCCAGTGGATTAAGAGGAGATGACATTAATGAAAAGGAAGCCGCTGCTTGTTGCACTTAGCCTATTATCAATAACGTTAGCTTCAGGCTGTACAACAAAGCAAGAACATATTTCCGTTCAAAAATATGAAGGTAAAAACTACAAATTCGAAGCATATAAAGAAAAGATAGAAACGGGGAAAACAGAAAAAACAAAAGAAATAGTAAGAAATGCAGATTGGGAAGAATTCGTGTTGGCGAAAGATCATCCTAAGGCGGACTTCATCTTTTATTTTAATGATGAGAAAAACGAAGGTAGACTAACCGTATATTATGTTTGGGTCAATCCTGATGAAAATATTGTAGAAATGACGAAGGATGAACATAGTCAGTATGTACAGTTAAATAGAAAAGATTCAAAAATCATATTAAGACTGCTGCATAAATGAAATGCCTCCAGACAGAGTTATTTAAAAAGTGTAATGGTTGGAATCGAGGCATTTAAAAAAAGAACTAAACCCTTAATCTCTTCCTGTTTTATACAAATATCTATACATGTTTGACAAAAAGGCGAAAGAATCCGGACTTCCAAACAAGTCCGGGTTCTTTCATTCTGCTCAGGCTGAATCAGTCTTCTTATTCGTTGTCCTCAATAGTGGCATGGTGCAGCAACGAAAGGAGCCGCCGGACTTGATGATTTCGCTTATATCGACTTCGATGACTTTGTATCCGCGTTCACGAAGCTGACTATTTACCTGTTTATTACATGGTAGACTGAATAATTTTTTATTCCCAATCGAAAGCACGTTGGTTCCTAATGTGAATTGTTCTTCTTTAGTCACTTCGATCATGTCATAACGTGAAGCTAATAGATCCATCTCTTTTTTTGTAAAGGACTCTGGAAAAATAAGCGCCTCTGTCGGTGATATGATATTGAAAACACAATCTAAATGAAGGAATGTTTCAATGAAAGGAACCGCGATGACATCGTATTCCGGTAATAAGGTTTGAAGATGCTTGACGGATGTTTCATCCGTTCTTTCACTGATTCCAATATAGATGGTCTTCCCGTCAATAAGGACATCCCCGCCCTCAATATGATTTTTGAGGAGGTTGAAATATGAGATGCCATTCGTTTCGAGCCAGGATTTCAATATTTGTTCTTCACCCTGCCTGATACCTGTTGCCAACTCAGCCACATAAACGGTATTGCCAAGAGTGAAACCGATATCCCTCGTGAAAACTTGTTCTGGATATGTAAATTGAGGCGTAAGTTTTATGACTTCAATTCCTTCATGTTCAAGAGCCTTTGTAAATTGGGCGTGCTGCTTCAAGGCTAGTGCTTGATCGATATTTTCCTCTTGAAACTCTTTTTGTGTTTCGTTAATGATCTCCCGGATTTCCATATAACGAGGTTCGCAGACGATAACCCGCGATAGCTTTGAATATTCACTCGCGCAATAAGCTTCTAGTTCTTCGTTTATTTTGTTTACCATAAATGAGCTCCCTCTAAATATAATTGTATCTTTACTATTTCCTCTTTTTTCTAGAAAGAAACATAAAAAATATGTCATGGAACTCATCACTAAATTTAGATGGTTTAAAAAACCTTTCAGATTCCGCTCTTAATAAATGATTCCGTTATATACCGGTTAGATCTTTTTCTATTTGAGTTAGTTGGCCCTACAGTTTTTTTATGTTTGCGCTTGATTTCAGAAATCCGCTCCCTTTCCGAATCCCGTTTTTGTCGTCAAACTGATAGGATCTGGTTTAGCCTTTTTTTGAAATATCATCACGCTAAACCCAAATTCAAAATAATCGTAAAAGGCACCTAGGGATAAAGGATTATTTTTTTTCTGGTCGAATATATAATGAGGATGCTTTTAATATAAGGGGGAGATTGTAATGATGGATACTCCATTGATCATGACTCAAATCATTGAGAGAGCTGAAAAATATTTTCCGAATAAAGAAGTAGTTTCGCGTACGGATGGTGGAATTCACACATTTACATATGCAGAGATTGCTGAACGTACAAGAAGGCTGACCAGTAATCTTGAAAAATTCGGCATTCAAACAGGTGACCGTATTGGAACACTTGCCTGGAACCATCATCGGCATTTAGAAGCATATTTTGCGATTCCTTGTCATGGTGCTGTCCTTCATACAATCAATATGCGTCTGTCTCCTCAACATGTTTCTTATATCGTCAATAGTGCGGAGGATCGATTACTATTGATAGACCCGGATGTCATTCCCCTCTTGGAAGCAATTAAAGATGAGTTAACGACAGTGGAAGGGTATATCATTATGACGGATAAAGAGGAGCTGCCTGATACGACCCTTTCACCCATTTATCATTATGAAAGATTATTAGCCGAAGGGAATCCGAAACAGCCATTCATTCAAACCTTGGATGAAAATGCGCCTGCCGGCATATGTTATACTTCCGCCACGACCGGGAATCCGAAAGGTGTGGTTTATTCACATCGCGGAATTTTGCTGCATGCGATTGCACTGGGGCTTGCCGATTCCACAGCAATAAGCGAACGTGATGTGGCCCTTCCTGTCGTGCCCATGTTTCATGTAAACGCTTGGGGCATGCCTTTTGCCAGTGTTTGGTTTGGAACGAAGATGGTTTTGCCGGGACCCTATTTCACCCCGAAGATTTTGGCTGAGCTTATAGAAACGGAGAAGGTTACAATCGCAGCAGGGGTGCCGACGATATGGCTGGGCTTATTGAAGGAGCTGGAAGAAGGCAGCCATGATACGAGCAGCATTCGTGCTGTTCTATGCGGAGGGTCGGCTGCTCCGAAAAGCATGATTAAAACCTTTGAACAAAAGTATGGGATACCATTCCTGCATGCCTATGGAATGACTGAAACGAGCCCGCTTGTTTTTGTTTCGAAACCAAAAAGCTATCAGGAAGACCTCCCTGAAGAAGAACTTTATGAGTTGAAGGCCAAGCAGGGCCTTGTTTCGCCAATGATAGAAATTAAAGTGATCGGTCAGGACGGCGAAGTGAAACCAGATGGAAAGGAAATGGGCGAATTGCTGATCAGGGGTCCTTGGATAGCGAATGAGTATTTTAAGGATGAGCGGTCAGAGGATACGTTTAAAGATGGCTGGCTGTATACGGGGGATGTTGTCACGATTGATGAAGAAGGGTTCGTCAAAATCGTTGACCGGACGAAAGATTTGATAAAAAGCGGCGGTGAGTGGATTTCTTCCGTAGATATAGAGAATGCATTAATGGCCCATGAAGGAATCTTCGAGGCGGCGGTAATTGCAGTGCCTCACGAAAAATGGCAGGAACGGCCGATCGCCTGTGTTGTCTTGAAGGAGGCATACAAGGGGCAAGTGTCCCAGGAAGACATAATCGAATTTTTAATGCCGCAGTTTGCAAAATGGTGGCTGCCGGATGAAGTGGTCTTTTTGGATGAAATCCCGAAAACGGGTGTTGGGAAGTTCTTGAAAAGGGCATTGCGTGATCAGCTTCAGGATAAATATATCAATAAATAATGCTGGGTTTGTATAATTGTAACTTTTCCCCCTATTCTGATAGTGGGGAGGGATATATAATAGAGTCATAGAACGAAAGAGGAGGAAATAAATTGAGTATTGAATCGACATCACCTGCAGGCACTGTTTTAGTCACATATTCGGACAGGACGGCCACTGTTGCAATGAACCGTCCAGAGGCCATGAATGCTTTAAATCCGAAAATGCTGCATGACTTTATTCATGCCTTGAAGGAAGTAAGTGAGAATGATGATGTGGATGTCGTCATTTTAAAAGGGAATGGGAAAGCATTTTCCGCAGGTGGTGACATTAAGATGATGCTCTCGCCTGGAAAAGAAAACGCTTTCGATGAACTGATGGATGGAATCAGTGAATTGGTGACCACTCTATACTTCATGCCTAAATTGACCATCAGTGCCATTCATGGTGCAGCTGCAGGGCTTGGGTTAAGTATAGCTCTTGCAACCGATCATCTTATTGCCGATTCAGAAAGTAAGGTTGCGATGAATTTTATCGGGATTGGATTAATCCCCGATGGCGGCGGACACTTCTTCCTTGAACGTCGTCTTGGTGAAGTGGGTGCAAAAGAACTAATCTGGGAAGGTAAAGTGCTTACTGCGCTTGAAGCAAAAGAAAAGGGCCTCATTCATGAAGTGGCTGACGGAACCTTGGAACATGCGGTAGAGAAGAAAGTGCAATCATGGCTGCAAAGCCCGGTTCAGGCCATGATTAAAACGAAAAAAATCCTTAGTGAAAAAAATCGCCCGCTATTGATTAAGATCCTTGAGATTGAAAAAGCTGCCCAGATGAAAATGCGCGAAACAGCGGACCACCAAGAGGGAATAAAAGCATTCGTGGAAAAAAGGAAACCGAACTTCATCGGAAAATGAATGAAAAAGGCCGTCACGTTATTGTGACGGCCCTTTTTATATAAGGAAACTAGATCATATTTTTAGTGATTGCGCTTCCATTTTCAATCAGCGATGAAAAAGCAATAAAGCGCCTGAAGGTGATGTACAGCGATGTGTTTGATCTTGATAGTTTTTTTCCTTCAATAGATTTTGTCCCAATTCTTTAGCTTGTTCATCATTCTCGGCTGTAAATGATTCATCCAATAGTTTTTCCCCTGACGGTTCAAAAACGGTTAATTTGTATATTCTGCTCATTTTCAAAAACTCCCTTATCAAAATGTTATTGTCTTAGGAACTGTTATAAAAATTTTATCATTATCTGTCAATTTTGACTATTATTATGTGAGGGAAATATATTAAGACAGGGAATATTGATAAGTAGCTGAATATCTTGAAAAACGATGGAAAATAACTATACCGAACTAACTTCAAAACAAAACCTATTTATACTAGAGGAATTCTCTCTTTAAAATGAAAAATCATAAATGATATAATGAACCTGAGTAAAAGTGCATCTAGGAAGTGTATGGATCGAAGGGGGATTTTTTGAATGACGGTAAAAATCGTTAATAATATCACTGAATTGATAGGAGATACACCTGTTGTAAGGATTAATCATTTAACAGCGGAGGGTGATGCTGAAGTATTTGTGAAACTTGAATATTTCAATCCGAGCCGCAGTGTAAAGGATCGGGCTGCCTTCAACTTAATTAGGCAGGCTGAACTGGACGGCATCATTCAATCCGGGGCCACGATCATAGAACCAACATCAGGTAATACAGGTATTGGGCTTGCTATGAATGCCGCGGCAAAGGGGTATCGGGCGATTATGGTCATGCCGGATAATATGTCGAAAGAAAGAATCAATATCTTAAAGGCATACGGAGCGGAAGTTGTCCTCACCCCTGCATCAGAGCGGATGCCTGGAGCCATTCGTAAAGCTGAGGAACTAGCCGCAGAAATTCCTAATAGCTTTATTCCGCAGCAATTCGAAAACCAAGCAAATCCTGATATTCACAGAGTGACGACAGCAGTCGAGATTCTAGATCAGATGGATGGCAACCTGGATGTGTTTGTCGCTACTGCTGGAACGGGAGGAACGATAACCGGTACAGGTGAAGCCTTAAAAGAACATCTGCCGGATTTAAGGGTGGTAGTTGTCGAGCCTAAGGGTTCCCCAGTTCTTTCCGGCGGAAAGCCTGGTCCTCATAAGTTAGTGGGTACAAGCCCTGGATTTATCCCCACCATCTTAAATACAGAGGTATTTGATGAAATCGTTCAAGCGGCAGATGAAGATGCAATATCCACCATGAAGGATCTGGCTTCGAAGGAAGGGATATTGATTGGACCTTCAGGAGGTGCCTCTGTCTGGACTGCCCTGCAGGAAGCCCGTCGTCTTGGAAGTGGAAAACGAGTATTATGCATTGCACCGGATAATGGTGAACGCTATTTAAGTATGGATATTTTTGAATGATGATAAAGACCGAATGCCGTGCATGAAACAATGTTCACGCCATTCGGTCTTTTTCCTGTTGAATTTGCCCATACTGCATGATGACGTATTAAAATAATAATGTATGGGAAAGTATGTTCTGTTCATGTTAAAATTAAATGTGAAATGTTGATAGAAATCGAGGTGACACTTATGAGCGGTGTGAGGTTCATTCATGCGGCGGATCTCCATCTGGATAGTCCCTTTTCGGGGTTGAAGGATATGCCGTCAACTATATTAAAGGAATTAAGGGAAGCTCCTTTTAAAGCTTTTCAAACTATCATTAATGAAGCAATTTCCCTTCAGGTTGACTTTATCGTGTTATCGGGGGATCTATTTGACGGGGAGAATCGGAGTCTCAGGACACAGGTCCGCTTTCGGACAGAAATGGAAAAACTCCAGCAGCATCAGATCCCTGCCTATATCATTCATGGTAACCATGATCATCTCAGCGGCTCATGGATTACTGTGGAGCTGCCGGATAATGTCCACGTATTTTCAGGGCAAACCGAAGTGAAACGGTTTGAAAAAATCGATGGGACGACTGTCCACCTTTATGGGTTCAGTTATCCGCGCCGTCACGTAAGGGAGAGAATGATCGAAACCTACATAAAAGCTGAAGGGGCCGATTATCATATAGGTCTGCTTCATGGGAATTTGGAAGGCAATTCCGAACATAGCCCATACGCCCCTTTTTCATTGAAGGAACTAGCTGCCAAAGATTTCGATTACTGGGCATTAGGCCATATTCATAAGCATCAGGTGGTTTCAGAAGATCCGCTAGTGATATACCCAGGAAATATTCAAGGCAGGAACAGAAAGGAGTCTGGCATTAAAGGGTGCCTGCTCGTCGAATTCGACGGGGACATGAAGCGTCATTCCTTTATTGAAACTTCTGAAGTGATATGGGAAAGCGATACAATTGAAATAACCGCGGATGGTGGATTTGATGCCCTGTTCAAGCAATGCAGGGAAGTAATTGAACGGAAGGGCATCGATGGGAGAAGCTTTCTTTTGGAATTGAAGCTGGATGCAGGAGACGCAGCAGGCCCTTCCGGGGAATATCTTGAAGAATTGACCCGGATCTTGCAGGACGAGGACCAAGGGGAATCGTTTGTCTGGGTGTATAAAATCAAAGTCATCCAGTCGATGCCGATGATTAGGTCAAATGAAACATTATTGCCATTTATGGCTGAGGTTTCAATGCTTGCATCTGAATTCGATGATTCGGATGCTGCTCTGGCCCCGCTTTATATTCATCCGGGTGCAAGAAGGTTTCTTGATACAATAGAGCCAAAAGAGCAGAGGGAACTTGTGGATGAAGCGGAAAGATGGCTTTTGCACGTTTTTGATGCGAATAAATGAGTGTAGGGAGGAGGAACGGGTTTGATTATTAAAGACCTCCATGTTTATGGTTACGGTAAACTGGAAAATCAGCGTTTTCCTGAATTGGGACAGCTGCAGATTTTCTTTGGGGAAAATGAATCGGGCAAGTCAACCATCATGTCCTTCATTCATAGTATGCTGTTTGGTTTTCCGACAAAGGTTCAAAACGAACCGCGTTACGAGCCCAAAATGCATGCCAAATATGGGGGAAGGCTCAGTCTCATAACAAAAAAAGATGGGGAAATCGTTATTGAACGTGTGAAGGGAAAAGCTACTGGCGATGTAAAATTGACCTTCGAGGATGGAAGGGTCGGCGGCGAGGAAGAATTGAATGAGATTCTCCATGGCGTTGATAAAAACTATTACCAAGCCATTTTTTCTTTCGACCTTCAAGGGCTGCAGGGATTACATACACTAAGTGAAGGTACCATGAGTAAATATCTGCTTTCAGCTGGGCTGATCGGGAATGATAAACTTCTTGAAGCCGAAACGAAATTGCAAAAAGAGCTCGATTCAAGGTTCAAGCCATCAGGCCAAAAACCTTTACTGAATGTGAGATTGAAAGAACTTAAGGAATTGCAGAAAAAGGTGAAAGCATCAGAAGAAGAACAGCAGTCGTATACGGCATTACTTCAGGAAGAAGCAAAACTTAAGGAGGAGCTCTACAAAGTCACGGAAGATATTCAAGAGATTGAAGAAAACCTTGTTGACGTGAGCACTTTTTTGCGAATTAAACCCTTGGTTGAAGAACAGGGGGAACTTGAGGCCGAAATAAGTGAAATTCCGGAAGTGAGTTTTCCTGTTGATGGCTTAAAAAGACTTGAACAGCTACAGGCAGTTGGAATGCCCATGAAAGCCCAACTTGCGGCATTGATCGAGAAAAAGGACAAACTTGAGGAAAGACTCACGGAAATCGAAATCAATCCGTTCATCAAGGAGCATAAAGAGCAAATTGAACATGCAATCGATCAAGGAACTATGCTTGAGAAGCTCGAGCTGGATATGAGAAAAGCGGAACACGAAAGGCAGTTGGAAGAAAAGAATATCGAAAAGGTGAAGCAGGAATTATTCTTGGATGTTTCTGATGATGAAATAAGAAAACTGGATATCAGTACATTCATGAAGGAAAAGGTGAAAAGGGCCGAGAGGGAAAAGCATCAACTCCAAAATGATAAGAAGCAGCTTGATGAGAAATATGAACTGCAAAAGGGAAGTCTGGAAACGACAGAAGCCCGCTTGAAGGAGATACAGGCCCAGTTAATGCCAGATGAAAAAAGAATCGAGCTGGAGTCCTTATACAACAAGCAGAATAACATCGAATTTGAAGCAGCACAATCGCTTATTCTTGATGAACAAATACTTGAACTTGAAAAGCAATTGGCATTACAGAGGAAGAAGGAAGCGGATAATCGCAAACGTTCACATATCCTGAATGGCAGTTTATTAGTACTTCTTTGTTTAGGTGCGATCGGAAGTTATTTCAGTGAACAGATGTTGTTGGGGATGATACTTCTAGCCGTGGCTGTTCTGTTTGCGGTATCCAGGTATCTTTTTAAAGGTGATGATATATTGTCCGGGTATATCAGGCAATTGGATGAGATGAAAAGGAAAAGGGCCGCAATTGGGACTGAGACCAATAGGGGGAGTGAAGGAGAGTCGATGGGTCGGCTGCTTGAACTGGACCAACGTCTCCAAAGGCGTTTTGAAAGTGAAAGTTTCAAATATGAAGAAAGGGAGGAAGCGTTTGAATCGACCATTCAGGAATATGCCGATTGGGAAGCTAGAAGGGACCGGTTGGATAAAGAATTGAGGAGCATCTTAAGCGATTGGGGTCTGTCTTATCCCGGAATGGAAATCAATCTTGAATCTGTATTTGAACTTCTAGAGAAATGGAAGGAAGCCGTTGATAGGAAATATGAAACAATCAAGAGGCATAATTTTCTGCAGGCAGAATTTGAGGGTAAATCAAAGGCTTTATTTCATTTTGCACACAGCCTTGATTTTGAACCATCCACATGGCGGGAAGCGATTGGCCTATTGAAGCGGGAATTGAATAAAGCGGTTGAATTCTCCGTTCAACTAACGCAATGGATGCAGGAACGAAGTCGTTTGACGAACGAAATTGAGCAGCTGACGATGGAAAATGGCTATCTTGATGCAGAAATGGAAATTCTTTTTAAGTTAGCGAAGGTCAAGGACGAGGAAGAATTCAGGCATGCCGCTGCATTGTCCGAAAAGAAAATCACTTTACAAAAACAGCTTGATTTGATTACCATTCAAATTGGGCAATCCAGAATGCTGCCTGATCAAATCCAAACTTACTTAAAACAGGGGATCAATACTTATACATTTGAAAATATAGAACGGAAACGGAAGGATTCTATAAAGGCGAAATCCCTTTTATTAGAGAAGCGGGCGGATGCGAAGCATAAGATAAAACAGCTTGAAGTTTCAGGGATTTATGATGATTTACTTCATCGTTTTTATGAAGAAAAAGCTGCTTTTAACGAAGAGGCGAAGGAATGGGCGAAATTGGCAATAGCCAAAAGCTTATTGAATAAAACATTGGACCGATATAAAAGGGAACGCCTACCGAAGGTGATCGCTGATGCCGAGCGCCACTTTTCCTTTTTAACGAATGGGAGCTATCGTAAAATCATCCTTGATCAGTCGGGAGAAGGAATTTGGGTACAGCGCAATGATGGTTTGAGTTTCAGGGTTGAAGAGGTCAGCCGCGGGACAGCAGAGCAAATTTATGTTTCCCTAAGGCTCGCACTTGCTGATCATACTTTTGAAAATGATTCATTCCCTCTCATCATTGATGATAGTTTCGTCAATTTTGATGCGGAAAGGACAAAACGGATGCTCGAGTTATTGAAAAAAGTTTCGGAAAAGCGGCAAATTTTATTTTTTACTTGTCACCGATATATAATGGAGTACTTTAGCGAAAATCAAGTGATTCGTCTATCCAGCCCCGTATTGCGCCAGGATATGAATGATTTGATCATCCCTGAAATATAATGGGTTTTAAACTATAGATAAAGAGAGTGAAGTCATTGAATATGAATGAGTTTGTAAGCCACCATGATTCTTCTTTGAAGTTAATCATCGAAAAGGAGTTTCCCGGTAAACGATGTGTTGGGGGAAAATATTCTGCCAAAGGACATAGCATCACTTTATATGAGAGAGATATCGAAATTCAGTGTGAACGCTCCCTAGGCTCGCTTGCAAGGCTTGAGGAATATACATGGGTGATCCTCACGCATGAGATGGGCCACGCATCAGACCCCGATCTAGCTGTGCTTAGTGAGGAGCTACACAGTACAGGAAAATCAGAAATCCTTTATCAAATAGAGGTCAATGCATGGAATATTGCAGAAGGATTAATTCCTTTTATCGATCAGGATTTATTTACCTTCATTAGGGATGAATCCTTGGCACATTGTACAAATCGACTGCTGGTCGGTTAAAAAGCTCTCCATATGGAGGGCTTTTTTATTTTCCGCTAAATGGAGATTCCGGAGATGAAGCACGGACTGATGAATCGGGGAGCTAGGAAAATGGTATTAATGTTTCCAAAGGAAGCTTCATATCTTTAAAGGAGCGTTCACTTTAATGAATCATAACAGAATGGGACATGAAGTTTTTGGTTTATATTCTTTTTTAAGATTGACAGTGAGAATCATTTTCATTAAACTGGTATTATTAGACTAAAAGGGGAGTATTTTAATGCGACCAGCTATTAACACACAGTCTTTATCGCTCGGTTATGGTGATAAATTAATTATAAATGATATGAATATAGAAATACCCAAAGGGGAGATTACCGTTTTCATCGGTGCAAATGGATGTGGAAAATCAACACTTCTAAGGTCTGTTGCCCGATTGTTAAAACCTCAATCCGGCTCTGTTTTGCTCGAAGGCAAAGCGATCTCGACCATGTCATCGAAGGATGTAGCAAGAAAGATGGCGATTCTTCCACAATCCCCGGTTGCTCCTGAAGGGCTTACAGTATACCAGCTTGTTAAACAAGGAAGATATCCTTATCAAAGTTGGTTGAAACAGTGGAGTTCCGTGGATGAAGAAAAAGTTCAAAAGGCGATTGAAGCAACGAACCTGACCGATTTAAAGGATCAGGCAGTCGATGAATTATCGGGAGGCCAGAAGCAACGGGCATGGATAGCCATGACGCTGGCTCAGGATACGGACATCATTTTATTGGATGAACCAACTACATATCTTGATATGACCCATCAAATCGAGATTTTGGACTTATTGTTCGACTTGAATGAGTTTGAGAACAGAACGATCGTGATGGTGCTTCATGATTTGAATTTAGCTTGCCGTTATGCGGATAATCTGGTGGCACTTAAAGATGGGTCGATACATGCTCAAGGCCGGCCAGAGGATATCATCACGCCTGAATTGGTACAGCATGTATTCAGCATGGACTGCCAAATATCCTTTGATCCAATTTTCGGCAGTCCCATGTGCGTCCCGTTTGGTAAAGGCCGCTACGCCCAAAGTCAGGTAAAAGCGCTGGCCAATGCATAACCTCACACCATCCATGGAAAAAGAGCTGCAAGGATATCGCATATCCTTCCGAGACGAAGCCAAAGTTTCCAAGACCTTCAATCATGCTGATGAACTTATTCAGTATGCACAAGCCCGGACTGGGGCGGAAACATCAGGGATAGCCATTTCAATGTGGTTCAGACGCTATGCTTTTTTTGTCACGGCACAATTTTACATGTTAAGCAAACATCGGCTTATCTGGGAAGGCACACTTCAGGACATTGGTGTTTTGGATGACCCGGAAGATGAACATTGGCTCCCGAATTTTTTGCTGAAAACTAACAGTTGGAGCAATGTCTCGGAAAAGGAAAGCCCTTCTGCCCTCCATTCCATATTGAGCAGATTTGGTGCTGATGCCATTCGCTCCTTTTCCGGAACTGCTAAAATATCGAAACTAGTACTCTGGGAAAATATTTGGAGCTATACGGTTTGGATGTATAGTGAGTTATTGAAGCAGACTGATATAAAGACGCGAGTTGAAAAGGACATTGAAAAGCTGCTTGAAGATGAAGTATGGCTGAATATTGAAACGCGTTCCCCCTTTAAACGATTCATAGGGGAAAAAAGTGTTCCGGCGTTCATGAATCCTTATAAACGGGTGACATGCTGTTTATATTACCGAATTGAGGGCAAGGAAAAGTGCGCGTATTGTCCGAACAAAAACTGTTGAAATAGATTTGATTGGAGAGCCAGGCTTGGGGTCAAGCCTGGTTTTCTTATGGAGTGATAAGAGAGACGGTCAGCCTTTGCTTTTCCTGTCCATTGTCCATCACTTATTAACGAAAACTAAACGCATTAACGAGATTGGTATGTTATAATGTTGATATTTAATTGAACGGAGGCAGTCGCATGGGAAATGGGATCATACACTACGGAATTGGTGAAGTAGTAGATATATATATGTACATTAAAACGAGTACAAAAGCGGTGGCAAGTAATGGAAAGCCGTTTTTAACATTGATTTTGTGCGATAAAACCGGGGAGATCGAGGCAAAGCTATGGGATGTTTCCGAGGCTGATGAGAAAACATACAGTGCGGAAGCTACGGTGAAAGTTCAAGGGGAAGTCCAGAATTATCGAGGACGCAGCCAATTGAAAATCCGTAACATTAGAATTACTTCAGATACTGATGGGGTCACGAAAGCCGATTTAATTCAAACGGCGCCTTTAAGTCAGGAAGAAATGATGGAAACCATCACTCAATTCATTTTTGAAATGAGGAATCCGAATATCCAAAGGGTGACTAGGCACCTCATTAAAAAATATCAGAATGAATTCCTGACGTTTCCTGCTGCCACCAAGAACCATCATGAGTATATGTCGGGACTGGCCTATCACGTTGTATCGATGCTAGGGCTGGCTAAGGCCATTTCAACCCTATATCCTTCGCTTAATAAGGATCTTTTGTATGCAGGAGTCATTCTGCATGACCTTGGAAAGGTACATGAGCTATCCGGACCTGTTTCGACTGTATATACAGTGGAAGGGAACTTGTTGGGGCATATAACCATCATGGTGAATGAAGTCGGTAAAGCTGCAGAGGAATTGGGCATTGAAGCGGAAGAAATCATGATTCTCAAGCACCTGATACTAAGTCACCATGGTAAAGCTGAGTGGGGCAGTCCCAAGCCGCCAATGGTTAGGGAAGCTGAAGTGCTGCATTATATTGATAATATGGATGCCAAGATAAATATGATGGACCGGGCCTTGGAAAAAGTGAAACCGGGTGAATTTACGGAAAGAGTTTTCGCGCTCGATAATCGTTCATTCTATAAACCAACATTTTAATGAAATATGCTTCTTTCTCTATGGAGAAAGAAGCATATTTTTTTTGTTCGCGCATATTCTCTAGTAAATGAATAGTAGATTTTTTGGGAGGGAATGGACATGCCAATTTGGATCTGGTTCGTGTTTATTGGGATAATTGTCAGTGCAGTCATGTCAATTTGGACAGCTAGGCAGGAACGCCTCATAGATGATGCTTGGATTGAGAAGGAAGGTCAGAAGTACATTGAACGCATGGAAGAAGAGCGCGAGAGGCGTAAAAAGGATATAAATCAGGGAGCATAGCTCGAACCATAAAAAAAGCGACAGGAAAAGTCCTGTCGCTTTTTACTATTCAATTATTTTTCAGCATTGGCTGCGTCACCGGAAGTGATGGCATCTTTTAGATCTTCGTCTTTAATCTTCACGTCCGCTTTTTTGACTTCTGAATTCAAAATGTCCTGAACTTTAGTTTGGTCAATTTGAGCGACTTTCAAATCATATTCAAGATCTTTTTTCATATCTTCGTATGATTCTTTTTCTTTTGTATCAAGAAGTTGGATGATGTGGTAGCCATAATCGGATTTAATCGGCTTGCTGATTTCATCTTTCTTCATTTTATAAGCTTGCTCTTCAAATGCAGGAACCATTTCACCTTGTCCGAACCAGCCTAGCTCCCCGCCTTTTTCAGCTGTGCCTGTGTCTGTTGAATATTCTTTTGCAAGTTTAGCGAAGTCTTCGCCTTTGTCCAATTTAGCTTTAACTTCGTTTGCTGTTTTTTGGTCTTCCACTAGAATATGTCTCGCTTTGATTTGTGGTTTATAGTCTTCATAAGCTTTTTTCACATCAGCTTCTTTAACTTTTATATCGGCAACGGCTGCTTTTTCTTGAAGCATGCCGATTTTAAGTGCACGTTTAAGATCATCTTCGCTCTTATATCCGGAAGAGGCAAGGGCCGTTTCGAAATTTTCACCCATTTGCTCTTTAAGTTCGTCCGTTTTAGCTTTAACTTCTTTATCCGTTACTGTATATTTTTCAGAAAGAACTTTTTCATAAACAAGTTCTTGAAGAACGGTTTCACCATAACGGTCTTTCATTACATTGTAAAATTCTTCTTTGGTGATATCCCCCGCTTTAGTTTCCACGACTGCTTCCTTGTCGCTGTTGCATGCTGTAAGTCCGATCAGCCCTGCAGTAACAGCAATCGATAATGCCCACTTCTTCATAAAAACAACTCCTAGTTATAAGTTTCTTGTTTGCTATTTTTTCGTATTTCCACAAAATTAACTATAACATATTCTGGTTACTTTACAAAAAATAATATATTGGTGCATGAATAAGAATTTTTTTAAAAATGGGTGTATGCCTAACCGGATATTAATCCATTACATATGATAAACCGAGGACAACAAAAGGGGGTAGCATAATGGGTAATGGATTTAACGGAGGCTTCGCTTTGTTAGTGGTGTTATTCATTTTATTAATAATTGTAGGAGCAGCCTATTGCTAATCGGCTGTAAAATTAATAATGGAAAGAGCCCACTCCTTTTGCCATGGAGTTGAATAGGATAGGGTAGCCGCTCAACAAAAAAGATTGAAGTGATTCTCAAGCTAAGAAAGGAATGGATTCCTTTTGGCGGATATAAGAGTGTGCATGAAGATACTATTACTTAAGAATGGAAAGGAGGAAGATCAATGTCTGGAGGAATAGGTGGAGGCTTTGCTCTAATTGTCGTTCTTTTCATCCTGTTAATTATCATTGGAGCTTCTTGGTTATAAACCCATAAACAAAAGGCGAAGCTGATTGCTTCGCCCTTTTTCTTTATGTGGATAATGCTCCGGGTATCACCAATGTATGTAACAAATGATGGCCATCATTTGTTGCTCATCTCTACGTATACAAAATTTCAATATAGGAGGATAATAACATAATAGTAATTAATACATTAATGGTCCTGAATACTTTAGGCTGCCGGTCTTCAGCAATTTCCTTTTGAATGCATAAAGAGTTTGTCATTCTATTAATATTATAAAGGATCAAAATAGCAAAAATAATAAACCAGAACGAGATCAAAACCTAAAATCCCTCCTTGCAAAACATCATGTATAAATACGATACCAAATTATAATGAAAAAAGATACCTAAAAATCTTATCGGGTATCTTTATGGATAAATAAGAAATCACTTTTGAATAAGTATATCGTATCCTTCGAGATGTTCCTCGATAAAAGAATGCCTTGGGGAACCAACCAGATTTTTTATATAAATAAAATCCGATACGCATAATCCGGTGTGCATGGATAATAAAATAGTGAAATAATGGATGTAATGCGGAAAACTAAGGGCACAACCAATCAATATGACAGACATAATGAAGAAAGGCAACACAAGGGTCAAGAGATAAAGATGCTTTCGAATCGGATCATGCACATTGACTCTGCATGTAAGCACAACGTTCCACTTCAAGGACCAAGAAGTTTTTACTTTTTTACATAATAATCGTAAAGGTAAATAGTGTAATAGTTTGTGAACAGGATATAATAAGAGCAATAGGCTAAAAAATACCATTGTTTGATCGCCATACAAAATAACATGGGTTGAAAAGACACTTAATAATGTATAGATCAGAACAAAAGACATCAATATAGTAAAAACTGAAAAAAAGAGCAGACGGCAATTCCCATATTGTTTTGCCACGTCAATTGTTTTCCACGAATTCATTTCGAAATCAGCCCTCCAAAGCTGTTGAATTTACTTACATACATTACGATGAATGGGTGGAAAAAGCAATGGAATTCTTGGATTAAATTTAAGATAAAATCACTTTAGTGTGTAAGTAGGGCTAAGGGCGATTAATGCCAGGTTTTGAACCAGGAATAAGAAGGATTACTGAGTGTGAAAAATCAAAAATTGGTTATAAGTCTTTTATGTTAAATTGAATGATCGATTGGGGATTAGTGATGTATGAAAAATATAAATGAAGAAATAGAAATTCTCCGTTTTCATCAACGGCTTTTATTAAACCTTATACGCAATCCGGAGGCCAAGTTGGACTATCTATTTGTGGAAAAAAATTTCACGAAGAAGGAAGCGGAAGAATTATTGGAAACATGTGATATCTTGAGCAAACGCTATGAAATAGAAAAAGCGGAAGGGTATATGAACTTTCGACCGCTTTTTAATCAATTTGAAAGAAAGGTTAATCCAAAAATAACCACAAAGGAATGCATTGATGCATGCCTCGCACAGGGGTTATATGTATCATTCATGAAGGAAATGGATAGAGTATGAGATTAAACTGGCTCAGTTTCTTTCTCTATCTTTTTTTTTGTGATTTTACCCTCCACATCAGTAAACTCCTGATCGATGTTATCGAAGGATCGTTCAAAGATTTGCATGAAGTCTTCACCGTAGATATTTCGGATGATGGCCATCATTTCAATCATATCCGGAAACTTGCCATAAAGCTCACGCAGTGGAAGTGCACCCGAGAAAGCAGAGTTCTTACTTGGGTCATATGTCTCCATTAAATCAAGTAGGATTTTTTCACCTTCAGCAGTGATCTCTATATAGGTATTCCTTTTGTCATTTTCTTTTTTTGAAAATGTTAAGTACCCGCGTTCCTCTAATTTTTTTGAAAAGTTAAATGCCGTAGAAACATGCATGACCCCAAATTTTGCAACATCTGAAATGGAAGAGCCATTAAGATGGTAGGCAATCCAAAGGATATGGTGCTCATTGATATTTAAATCATAGGGCTTGATCCATTGCTGCCAATCTTTTTCAATCGATTTCCATAATGCTTTGCTTAATTGTGCAATTCGTTGACTAAAAATCATTGCTTCTTTCATAGAATAATTTTTATTCTGCATATTATGGGCTCACCTACTTATAAGATTCTATATATTTATTATGACAATAAAATAAAAATTAATAAAGATAAATATTTGCAAAATTTTTAGAAAATTTTAGTTTTTTTAATGAATTCTCCATTCTTCTCCAATAAATCATGTAATTTATTGGGAAAAATGGAGAATCAAGCTTGTGTGACGATGCCAGCTATTAATTTTTAGAAGTAGGTGCGGCAGCTTCCAATTCCTTCAATGAATTTTCGATTTCCTGAACGTTCTTCAATAATTCATTCTTATTGGGTTCGATTTCCCGCTTCCAGTTCTCGATGACGACCTGAACATCCGAAATGAACGTTTTTACCGTTTCTTTGCTGATTTGTGAAGCTTCCATCGTGTCATCTTTAATATTCAGCATTTTTACCTTTAACTCATCAATTGTATTCTTAATTTCGTCGGTATTCGTTTTGATGCGGGTCCGTAGATCTTTACCTGAACTTGGTGTTGAAAGTAAGGTTGCCGCACCAGCTACTACTGTTCCGGTCAAAAAGCCAATTAGTAATGATTTTGCTTTCATTAGGATCACCTCATTTTATAATATGTTTTCGCTTTCCATGGTCTGAATCCCTGCTGCATCAATTGGAAATTATGATAAATAGGGAGAGAAATACTATTGATATCAAAATACCATAATTTTCATTCTTATGGAAGAGAATCGACCATTTTATCTTTATATCACAAAAATATTTTTTTAAACTTAGAGAGTAAATATATAATATTTAAAAATAACTTGAAGCTTTATTAATAATGCTACATATAAAGGGAAGAGCAGCATATAGATAATAAAAACAAGCTGTCGGAACATGGATGGCACTGGTGGGTTAATAATGAAAATCATTTTTTTATTAGGCCTGGTATGCCTGTGCGGAATGGGGTATTTTCTAAGGCAAGCAAAAACTCCTGGCATCTATCCGCCCAAGAGGGTGCTCCAGGCTAGAGCCTTCGCTATGGGTCTCCCTGGGGTTTTACTGCTTTTCATTTGGTTTATGTGGATATTGATTCATTGATCATTGGAGGATGATTGTGACTAGAATTCCAGATTCATAAGATTGGAAAAAAAGCACCGGACATTCCGGTGCTTTTTTAGGTATGATGATCCTGCTGCTTAAGCATTAATGGGTATATTTGATTTTCTTACGATGCCGTTCACAATTGGATAAATGATGACCATCGCAACTGTATTTAACAGTACGGCAGGAAGTACAACTGCGCCGAAAAGTGCAACGAAAGGCCCTGGAAGGGAAACGATATAATAAGCCGAACCAAGGAAGACAGCGCCGGAAATCATTGTTCCTACGGCAGTCAAGATACTAACGGTGACAACGGATGTTGAAAACTTCTTAAGACTGATGAATAAAAGGTAAAACAGAAAGGCTGTTGCCAATTTGTCTATGATATTTGGAATCTGTCCTCCAGGAAATGTAGTTGTCATGGCAGAGATGGCTCCAGCTGCCAGGGCGACAATGAATACATTCTTCTTCGCGGGAAACAGGGTAATCGCCAAAAACATCATCAACAGCATCATATCCGGTTTCATTCCAAGGAAGAATCCAGGTACGATAAAATGCAGGGCAGCCCCAATCCCGATTAATAGGGACAGTGACACAAGGGTTTTCGTTTTCATTTACTCATCTCTCCTATTCTCATCTCAACTAACATCTTTTCTTCAACAATGCACTATTGCCTGTTGCAAGAAGTTTAAAATAGTATATCATAAGACCTATTTTTTTAGAAGTTATATTTGTTTGAATTAAAGGGTTTGAGCTTCTTTCGCTTTATACGATTCCTGGAATTTCTTCATGAAATCAGCAAGGTCCTGGCAATGGGATAGAGGGACCGCATTATAGATGGAAGCTCTGCAGCCGCCAATGGAACGGTGACCGTTCAGTCCTACGAATCCGGCTTGCTTCACTTCTTTAAGGAATTGTACTTCAGCTTCTTCAGACGGAAGCGTGAACGTTACATTCATTAATGAACGGCTGTCCGGTAGGGCATGGCCTTTATAAAAACCATCACTGCCGTCGATGGCATCGTAAATGACTTTTGCTTTTTCTTCATTGATCTCAGCAATCTTTTCCACGCCGCCCTGTTCTTTTGCCCAATCCAACACAAGGGACAATAAGTAAATGGCCAATGTCGGAGGAGTGTTGTATAAAGATTTATTTTTTGAATGGATAGAATAGTTCATCATGGATGGGATTTTGTCATTATCCGTTATTAAATCTTTACGGATGATAACCACTGTGATTCCAGACGGACCTAGATTCTTTTGTGCACCTGCATAGATGATGCCGAATTTACTAATATCAATCTTTTTGCTGAGAATATCACTTGACATATCGGCTACTAAAGGAATGTTGCTTGTTTCCGGGAAATCCTTCCACTGTGTTCCGTAAATCGTATTATTGCTTGTGATATGAAGATATGCAGCATCATCATTCAATTTGATATCTTCAACTTTAGGGATGAACGTATATTTCTCATCTTTGGATGAAGCGACTACGGACGTTTCACCAACCTTTTTGGCTTCTTTTAATGCTTTTTCCGACCAAGAACCAGTGAGGACATAATCTGCCCTTTTTCCATCATTCAAAATGTTCATGGGAATCATGGAGAATTGCAGACTTGCTCCTCCTTGCAGCAGGAGAACTTCATAATTTTCAGGAATTTCCATAAGGTCTTTTAATGATTGGATGGCATGGTTATGAATTTTTTCGAATTCCGAACTTCTATGGCTTAATTCCATGACGGACATACCGGAATCCTCAATATTCAACCATTCGTTTTGGGCTCTTTGTAAAACTTCTAAGGGAAGGGCGGCTGGCCCAGCGTTAAAATTGCGTGCACGTTTCAATTTTTTTCCTCCTATGCGACTATGTGATAAAGTATTTGAGACTATTCATATATCCTACCAGAAAACTAAATTCAATAGGAGGAAAATTTAGAATTTTAAGTGACAATCCATTTTAATGATAGGCCAAAGTAAAAAAGGTCCTGCACTTTAAAGTGAGGACCAAATTAGGATCATTGTTTTTTCATGCAACAAGCGTGCTTAATCTCAATTCTTTTAAAAAGATATTAAGAAAGGAGAAAGAAACCAACATGTGCCAGCAGTTCATTTTAAATGCTGTGCAATGGAGTCAGCGATTTGTTTCAGGTCATCTGGTGTATAGTCGCTGGTATTCGTTTTCCAAACTGCCCCAAACCCGTCACCTTCTCCATGCCGTGGAATTAAATGCATGTGAAAATGGAAAACGGACTGTCCTGCAGCTTCCCCGTTATTATTTAAAAGGTTCAGGCCTACAGGTTGGAACTCCTGTTTCATGGCGCGAGCAATTTCCGGTACCACTTCAAAAAGATTCTTGGCAATCTCAGGTGTCAACTCATAAAGATTTTCCTTATGTACTTTAGGTATTACCAGCGTATGGCCTTTTGTTACTTGACTGATATCGAGAAAGGCCAATACATGTTCATTTTCGAAAACTTTGCTGCTTGGAATTTCCCCGTCGATTATTTTGCAAAAAATGCAATCACTCATTAAAAACGCTCCTTTAAAAGTTAATGTATTTGGTTAATCGTACCATAGCTTGAATCCTTGAGAAAAGGAAAAATCATAAAAACAGGATGCAACATTAAGTTGCACCCTGCCTGTCGAAAAAGGGGGTTTTGCTTCAAAATCGCATTAGCATAAATTCTCTGCGACAAACACCTCATCTACATTTTAGTAAAATACGGTCATTATCTGATTAGAGATTTTCCATTCAAAGCAACCATCTCCTATATCTTTAAAGTTTCATCAACTTTCAAAGCATAATTGATAATTATTGAATGATTTTTCTGCTTTTACGTGCAAGCGAACCATCTCCTTGCTCGAAACGATTTTTTTATGAAGCTTCTGGTTTAATTCAGTTATACGTCTTTAACTGACACCTCATTTACAATATGATGTGAATCATTTGTAATAAACTTATGGGTATTTCAGTGTAATACGTCTTTAACTGACACCTCATTTACAATATGATGTGAATCACACGTAATGACTAACCCCTTCTTCCTTAATTATGATGACCACCAAGGAGGGAAAATATAATTAGTTATTTATGGAAATTTAGTTCGGGGAACACTCGACTATATAAAAGCAGGAGAATTTGATAAAATGGAAATAAGAACCTCTATATAGAAAGGATCGTTTATATGTCCTTATTGGAAATAAAGCAATTAGTGGGCGGATACACGAAAACGCCCGTTTTAAAAGGAATAAGTTTTGACATTCAGCCAAATGAGCTAGTAGGGTTAATTGGGCTCAACGGGGCTGGGAAAAGTACGACAATTAAACATATCATCGGACTCATGGAGCCGAAAGGCGGAAGTGTCTCGATTCATGGTAAAACACTTGCCCAGGACCCGGATTCATATCGTAAACAATTCACTTATGTTCCAGAAACGCCAATCTTGTATGATGAGCTTACACTTGAGGAGCATTTAAAGCTTACGGCCATGGCACATGGTTTGGCGGAAGCCACATATAAAGAGAGGATGGACGTTCTGTTAAAGGAATTCCATATGGAGAAAAGGCTTAAATGGTTCCCGGCACATTTTTCAAAGGGAATGAAGCAAAAGGTCATGATCATGTGCGCCTTTTTAGTGCAGCCGTCTTTATATATCGTCGACGAACCATTCGTGGGTCTTGATCCATTAGGCATTCAGTCCCTGCTTGACTTGATGAGGAAGATGAAAGAGAGCGGTGCGGGAATTTTAATGTCTACACATATACTGGCGACAGCCGAGAGGTATTGTGATTCTTTCATCATATTGCATAATGGAGAGATTCGGGCAAAAGGCAATCTTGAGCAGCTTCGTGAACAATTTTCCATGCCAGGGGCAACCCTTGACGATTTATACATCCAATTGACGAAAGAAGAAATCGGTCATGAATAGTCAAAATCTCTGGAAGGAAAGATATTTAGGCTATATAAATGAAACGCAAAAATATCTTCGCTATATTTTTAATGGCCATCTTGTTTTTGTCATGGTATTGGTTCTTGGTGGTTTAGCTTATTATTACAGTGATTGGGTGAAGACGTTAAACAGTGATTTCCCTGCTGAATTGATCATGGCCTTAGTTTTATCGATCATTGTAACCAGAAGCCCGATAAATACTTTCTTGAAAGAACCCGATACGGTATTCCTGCTTCCGCTTGAAACGAAGTTGAGAAGCTATTTCAAGAATTCACTGATATTAAGTTGGGTCATGCAAGGCTTTATTCTTCTGGTTGTCCTGATTGCATCGATACCGATGTATTCGAAGGTTACGGGTGCAGGAGGTAAGGACCTTGGAATCATCCTGGTCGTTTTGCTTATTTTGAAGTTTTTGAATTTAACCATGCGCTGGCTGGTATTGAAATATCAGGATACATCAGTGAGCCATTGGGACTCTCTCATCCGCTTTTTACTTAATGGAGTGATTCTTTATTTCATCTGTTCAAGGGCAAATATACTGTTTGCACTTATAACCTTCTTATTGTTGTTAGGACTTTACATGTATTACCGGAGCGCAACTAAAGGTTTTGTGCTGAAGTGGGAACGGCTGGTGGAACTGGAAAACAAACGGATGAATTCTTTCTATCGAATAGCGAACATGTTTACTGATGTTCCTCATTTGAAAGGGAAGGTAGCGAGAAGGAAATGGATGGACTGGCTATTATCACTTATTCCGTATGGTGATAAATCAACTTATACCTATCTTTACGCCCGTACTCTTCTGCGATCCAATGATTATGTGGGCCTTTGTTTTCGTTTAACTATCATTGGATCCGTGATTTTAAGTGTATTCACTAACATATGGGCACATTTGATTGTAACGTTCATGTTCCTATTCATGACAGCCCTGCAACTGCTGCCGGTATGGAAGGCACATGAATGGAAAGTATGGGTCTCACTATATCCATTGCCAGCAAAAATGAGAGAATCTGCAGTCATAAAGCTAATTTCCTATTTCCTATTATTTGAGGACCTTGTCTTCAGTTTGGTCCTGCTAGTGAAAGGGGAATGGATGTCCGCTTTAGCCGCCTTGGCAATGGGGCTTGTTTTCATATTCGGTTTTAAAATTTATGCAGCAAAGAAAATAAAAAACTTTTAAGCAGAAGCTGATTTTCAAAAAATCAGCTTTTTCTTTATTAATGTTTCAGTTGATTTCAGAAATCCGCTCCCTTTCCGCCGACTGTCTGCCAAGCCGCATCAAAGCAAGCACCTGTGGGGTCTCGGCTAGCCAGTTATTCGGCAGGAGTCTCGCAAATTTCTTCAATCCAATAAGGATAACAGTAAAAAAACATCAAGGATAACCTAGTCTAAAACTTGGTTCGGAATAAACCAGCCTGCAGTTTTTATTTTAAAAAACGTTCCAGTTGATTGGAACGTAAGGTACGAGACTCCTGCGGGAAAAGCGTGGCCAAGGGAGACCCCACAGGGGCAAAGAGCGAGGAGGCTCCCGGACCGCCCGCGGAAAGCGAGTGCCTGGAGTGGAAAACAACGTTTCAGTTGATTTTATGAAAAATCAGCTTTTTCTTTTAAGAAATGAAAATAAAAAATAAAAGCCTCGTAGGGGGTATATACATATTTAACGGAGGTGTTAAATGATGGATGAATATGAACAAAAAGCATTTTCGGAACTAATATCATGGAAAAAGAAAGTAGCCAAAAAATCCGGCAGGCTTGAGTGGATGTCTAAAAAGGCGCAAATCAAATTGAATAGTTATATTCCAGACCGAGTGCACAAAATGATTACTGATAGTATTAAAGGGATGATTGAGGCCGTATTATCAGGTTCTAAATATATGTCTAAAGAAAAAAATGCAGTGCTACTATCCTTGCGGCAAAAAGAAGAGTGGGTTGCGGAAACCGTAACGGCATATCGGAAAACGGCCGTTATAGAAGGTGTGGGAACCGGGGCGGCAGGGCTTTTAATTGGATTGGCTGATTTCCCATTACTGCTTAGCATCAAGATGAAATTATTATTCGAACTATCCCGTATATACGGTTTCGATCCAAATAAATATGAGGAACGATTATTCATTCTCCATATCTTCCAGATGGCATTTTCAAGCGAGGAGAAGAAATTGGAAACATTACAGGTAATAGAGGAATGGGAT
Source organism: Peribacillus phoenicis (assembly GCF_047238085.1). NCBI lineage: Bacteria > Bacillati > Bacillota > Bacilli > Caryophanales > Bacillaceae > Peribacillus > Peribacillus phoenicis. The sequence goes on from NZ_JBDFMF010000001.1 coordinate 886,226, forward strand.
TCAGGGAAATGGCCGGAAATAGACTGGCAAGAGTTTCAGCAGGAATATCGCGATCACATCGATGTCATCAAAATGTTCCAGCTCGTTCCAGGTATTGGGGCAGCTGTCGGTGGATATGCCAACCATCATTTGTTGGAACATCTTGGGGAAACGGCTGTCAATTGTTACCGAATCAGACTTCTTAAAGAGTAAGGGACGGGGATAGCCCGTCCCTTTACCATTACCGCAATAAAGATTCATTCACTATTTGGGATGATTGTTTCTTATTGTGATAGGTTACCGCTGCAGTGCCTAATATTTTGGCTGCAATGAGCATCGCATTTTCATCAATGTCAAACAAAGGATGATGATGCGGAAATGTATGTTCATTTTTTGGCCTGGCTCCCGTAAAGAAGAATGTACCTTTTACATTTTGTAAATAATAAGAAAAATCTTCACCTGTCATATCCGGGTCAATTTCCTCTGTAATCAAAACTTCCTTGACTGACTCAGTGCTTTCGATGAGGAATTTAGTTTCCTCAACATGTGGAATAACAGGTGGATAACCTTGAAAGTATTGATATTCATAGGTGCAGTCCGCAGCTAGGCAGGTTCCTTTAATAATCCGCTCCATTTCTTCGCTAATGAATGAACGGACATCTTCCTTGAATGTACGGACTGTCCCGATTATTTTAGCCTTATCTGCTATGACGTTAAAGGCATTATCTGCTACAAAGGAACCGACGGTAATGACTGCAGAATCTATTGGGTTTAGGCGGCGGCTCACTATTTGCTGCAGGGCCATGACGAGCTGAGAGCCGACTACGATTGCATCACGGGTTTTATGCGGCTGGGCTCCATGACCGCCCTGCCCTTGAATGGTGATTTCAAAACGGTCAGCAGCGGCCATAAGGGGTCCATAAGCGTATTGGACTGTTCCGGTTGGGGCCGTTGCCCATAAATGGGTGCCGAAAATTACATCCACTCCATCAAGGCAGCCAGCCTCAATCATCGGTTTGGCACCCCCTGGAGCATATTCTTCAGCATGCTGGTGGATAAATATATATTCACCTTCGAGCTCATCCTTCAGTTCATTCAGATTTTTTGCAAGGACAAGGAGTGTCGCTGTATGGCCATCGTGTCCACACGCATGCATTACCCCGGGTACGGAAGATTTATAGGGAACTTCTTTTTCATCTTGAATGGGTAAGGCGTCGAAATCGGCGCGCAATGCTACGGTTTTACCAGGCTTACTGCCTGTGACCTTGGCAATAACCCCATTACCGCCTACATTCGTCCGGTGTTCGATTCCAAGTTTTTCATAATATCCAGCGATGAAGGCCGCCGTTTGGGTTTCTCGAAAAGAAAGCTCGGGGTGTTGATGAAGATAACGCCGGATGGAAACCATTTCTTCATATGAACCATCTAGAAGATCGTGTAATTGCTGTATCATTTTGCACCTCCCAATGATTGGATTAATTGTAAATAGTATATCATATTCTGAATAATCCAAAGTGTATTAAATACCTCGAGGAGAGATATATAATGATTAAATATTTTTGGATTGCTTTGGTTTTGCTTTGCATGTTGCTATTCTTTTTTTTGATGCATGAAGTCCAAAGTGAGGAGGCTTTAGCGTTCGATACATATATTGCGGAACTTTTTTCTGTAGGTGAAAATACTTTTTCGTTCACTTTCTTCAAGACCATTACTTATCTTGGGAAATCCAAGTTCATTGGTTTTGGAAGCTTATTATGTGTTCTATATTTGTGGATAATAGAGAAGGATTATTGGACCATGGCCGTCTTCTCTATCGGAATTGCTGGGGGTGATGTGTTAAACGGGTGGATAAAAAATCATGTTAAAAGAGTTCGCCCTGAAAATCATTTGATGGAGACCGCTGGCTTCAGTTTTCCAAGTGGACACGCAATGGTGGGCCTTATTTTCTTCAGTATGGTTGCTTATTTAATCATGAAAGAAATTAAAGGAAACTCATTGAAATGGGCAGTGGGAGTCGGTTTCGTTTGTCTCATTCTGCTAATCGGTGTCAGCAGGATCGCTATGAAAGTTCATTTTCCAACTGATATCTTTGCAGGTTTTGCATTAGGAGCGGCATATAGTTTAACCTTGTTTAAATTGTATAAATTCCTGGGTCCTAGAGTACTTTGAAAAAAGGATTCAGATAAAATATATGTAAATATCCGTTGCATTTCCCCGGAAATAAAGAAGGAATTTGTCGGATTGTTATAGGGTTTTTATGATTTTTTAGCGTCCAAATAACGATTTGCATTACTATGAAGAGGCCCATCCTTAAGGGGATGGGCCTTTTATTGAACAAGAATGGATTATTCTTCGGAATCCTTCACCAATGTATATTGAGTGACATAAGCTTCACCGGAAAACATCTTCTGGCTGGAATTCGTAACGGGAGCTTTGGAGTCGCTGTTATGCGCCATCTTAAAGGAACCGGAATTCTTCCAGTTCAGGAAATCAGCTTGTTTCTCCCAAATCGTTAGAATTACATAAGTTTCAGAGTTGATTGGCCGCAGTACACGAAGTGCGACGAAACCTGGTTCATTTTCAATGAATCCGGCCCTGTTTTTAAAACGATGTTCGAATACCGGCCTTCCTTCTTCACTTACAGGGATATTGTTCATGACTACATACCCATGATCCTGAAGGTTTCCTTTCCCATCAACTACTTCATACTTACGTGGAGAGCTGAAGATCGTTTTATCTGTTGTTTCATGTAAAAGTACTGCAGTGTCAGGATTTTGCATAAGTAATATTTTTTCATTTGGGTGCTTATCTTTTTTGATTTTTAAAAAATCGTAAGTGCCTGATGTGATGAATACATTCATAAATTCCCCTCCAATTTCTATATAGTACCTGTATACCCATTTTACCCAATGAATAGTGCTTTTACCATTTCCAAACTAACCATTAGGCTTGTAAACCGGTAGGATACTTATAAAAACGTCGATTTTCTGACAAATATATAGGTTGGCTATACTTCTATTATAGAAAAAGCTATAGTTTAAGGAGATTCGATTTGAAATTCAACATCCTTCTGATATTCTATGTAGGTAATGAATAAAAATAGAAACGTGATTGCTTGAAAGGTGGATATTAATGTCTAAGGAAATTACGAATGATACATTCTTAAAAGCTGCGAGAGGAGAGAAAACGGATCATGTGCCTGTTTGGTATATGCGTCAGGCCGGCCGTTCACAGCCGGAATACCGTAAATTGAAAGAGAAGTACTCACTTTTTGAAATTACTCATCAGCCGGAATTATGTGCTTATGTAACTAGATTGCCAGTCGAGCAATATGATGTAGACGCTGCGATTTTATATAAAGATATAATGACACCGCTACCAGCCATTGGTGTCGATGTTGAGATTAAGTCCGGAATCGGTCCAGTCATATCCAATCCGATCCAATCGGTGTCAGATGTTGAAAAATTAGGTGAATTGAACCCAGAGAAAGACATCCCATATGTGTTGGACACAATTAAATTATTGACCACGGAGCAATTGTCCGTTCCTTTGATCGGTTTCTCCGGGGCACCGTTCACCATTGCTTCATACATGATTGAAGGCGGCCCCTCCAAAAACTACAATAAGACGAAAGCTTTCATGTATACAGAGCCAAAGGCCTGGTTTGCATTAATGGATAAGCTAGCGGATATGATCATCATCTATGTCAAGTCGCAAATCAAAGCCGGCGTCAAAGCCATCCAAATCTTTGATTCCTGGGTGGGTGCTTTGAATGTTGAAGATTACCGCGTATTCATCAAGCCGATCATGACTCGTATCTTTTCATCATTGCGTGAAGAAAATGTACCGCTAATCATGTTCGGGGTCGGCGCAAGTCACTTGGCACTTGAGTGGAATGATCTTCCTATTGATGTAGTAGGGCTCGATTGGAGACTGCCAATTACAGAAGCGAGACAAATGGGAATCCAGAAAACGGTACAAGGTAATCTTGATCCTGCCCTGCTATTATCATCATGGGATGTTATAGAAGAACGGACGAAAAGGATCCTGGATCAGGGCATGGAACAGGACGGCTACATCTTTAATCTTGGACATGGGGTTTTCCCTTCCGTAAACCCGGAAACACTGAAGAGACTGACCGCTTTCATTCATGAATATTCTTCAAAAATGAAATAAGTTGAGCGAACCATTTGCTAAAAATACTTAAATGGATGCACAATAAAAGAACGAAATCTTTAAAAGAGGTGTAACTTCATGGCAAGAAAAAAAATGGGCCTTTTAGTCATGGCTTATGGTACTCCGTACACTGAAGAGGATATTGAAAGATATTATACACATATTCGTCATGGGAGACGGCCAAGCGACGAATTGATTGCCGACCTAAAAGGCAGATATGAAGCGATTGGTGGATTATCCCCGCTTGCAAAAATAACCGCAGGGCAAGCCGAAGCGCTTGAAAAGAAATTGAATTCCGTTCAGGAGGAAGTTGAATTCAAGGCATATCTTGGATTGAAACATATTGAACCTTTTGTTGAAGACGCAGTGAAACAAATGCATGAAGATGGAATCAAAGAAGCGGTCAGTATAGTATTGGCACCGCATTTTTCAACATTCAGCGTGAAGTCTTATAATGGACGTGCCCAGGATGAAGCCGCTAAATTGGGGGACCTGACCATCACTTCCGTTGAAAGCTGGTATGATGAGCCCAAATTCATCCAATATTGGGTAGACCAAGTAAAAGAAGTAATCGGGAAAATGACCTCGGAAGAACGCGATAATTTCGCTTTGATTGTGTCGGCACATAGCCTCCCTGAAAAAATCCTGCAATCGGGAGATCCGTATCCAAATCAACTGAAAGAAACGGCAGACATGATTGCAAAAGGCGCAGGGGTCAGCAATTATGCAGTAGGCTGGCAAAGCGCTGGACAAACTCCTGAACCATGGTTGGGACCTGATGTACAGGATTTAACCAGAGATCTTCATCAAGCAAAAGGTTATAACGCTTTCATTTATATTCCTGTCGGCTTTGTTGCCGAGCACCTTGAAGTGCTTTATGATAACGATTATGAATGTAAGGTTGTGACGGAAGAGATTGGTGCAGGCTACTATAGGCCGGATATGCCCAATGTTAAACCTGAATTCATCGATGCTTTGGCCACAATCATTTTAAACAGATTACAGGAAAAGTGATCAGTCAATAGGAGAAAGTGGTTTAACCATGCTTGCAATGTGCTCTACATATTTTCATGTGAAGTTGAAAGATGTTGTAAACTGAGAAAAGCGATGCTTTCTTTTTACTTGACCTTGGTGATTTAAATGAATACTCGAAAAAGTGGCTGTCCAGTAATGAGGATGGCCATTGTTTCTATAAGAAAATGAAAATATAATTGAAAAGACTGAAAATTTTTGGTATGATATCGTTGAACATAATGACTGTTTTGTCCGTTTGGTCAGGATTGAGGTGGGAAATGTCTGTTGATCGTAAAAAATTAATTTTAGAAGCTGCGACCAAGTCGTTTTCACTTTTTGGATATAAGGCGACGACGATGGATCAAGTCGCTAAAATTGCCAATGTGGGAAAAGGGACCATTTATACCTTTTACAAAAATAAAGAAGAGCTGTTTAAAGAAATCGTTCAGCGGTTGATAGAGGAAATGAAATATGAGGCGGAACAATCTTTGGATGACCAACTCTCCTTTTTTGAAAACCTGCATCGAGCCGTTTATCGAATTCTGGAGTTCAGGCAGGAACATCAATTATCTTTGAAACTTCTTCAGGAAGAGCGCGAAATTGGTACGCCGGCCGTTCAGGATATGGTTAATGAAATGGAAGAAGCCATTGTATCCTACATTAAGGAAAAACTAAAAATAGCGATTGATAAGGGCTATATACAGCCTTGCGATCCAGAGATAACAGCTTTCCTGATGCTAAAGATGTACCTTGCCCTGATTTTTGATTGGGAAAGGAACCATGCCCCATTAGAGAAAGAGGAAATTGCTGAACTATTTAAAATATATTTATTTAAAGGATTATCCGTTACGTGATAATTCTATTTTTTTGCTCAAATGCAATGAATCCCAAATAAAAAGAAGAGATACCGTTCGGTACCTCTTCTTTTTATTTGGGGTTTTCAACTGCGAAACCGAACCATATATGAATTCATCCTGCTATTTGGGAAGCGGATGGTGAAACACAGGACAACTACTCTCCAGAAAGGCAATGATCACAGTGGTTTCCATAACATTCGTGCTGTTCTTCAATTTTTTTTCCGCATTCCGTGCATTGTTTCGGTGGCAGGTTTTTAAAGAACTCAATGCTACTTTGAATCATGAACATCATCTCCTGAATTTTTTTATTATTCGCTTTTCTATGGTTTTATTGTATTATAACAGTTTTATAATGTCAATGAATGTTTTATAACATAAGTAAAAAAGGTGAAATAAGGGCAAGAATAGTTTATATTAATGGGGAAGTCATTGAGAGAAAAAAAGGAGTGCCTAAGCATGAAAATCACCGTAATTGGCTGCTGGGGCGGTTATCCAGCTAAAAATGAGGCAAGTTCCGGTTATTTGCTTGAATACGAAGATTTTCGCATTCTGCTTGATTGTGGCAGCGGCGTTCTATCACAGCTGCAAAACCATATGAAGCCGGAGGATCTTGGTGCAGTTGTATTATCCCACTATCATCCAGATCATGTAGCGGATATTGGTGTCCTGCAGCACGCTGCGTTCATACAGCAGATATTGGGCAGCGAAAAAAGGACCATTCCTATATATGGTCATGATTTAGACGAAGTCGAATTTGGTAAGTTAACTTATAAAGACGTGACAAAGGGGATAGCCTTCTCTGCTGATCAATCCTTCACCATTGGACCGTGTAAATTTACGTTCATGAAAACAAAACATCCAGTCCCTTGTTTTGCAATGAGGATTGAAGCTGAAAATCATTCGATAGTTTACACAGGTGACAGTTCATATATGGATGAGCTTGCAGATTTCGCTAAAGACGCAAATGTTTTATTATGTGAAAGTAACTTTTACAGTGATATGGATGGTTCAAAGGCGGGGCATATGACGGCAAGGGAAGCGGGCATGCTGGCAGCAAAGGCTGACGTCCAGCTTTTGCTGTTAACTCACCTCCCGCATTATGGGAATCTTGATCAACTGAAAAAAGAAGCATCCGAGGTATTCAAAAGGGAAATAGCTGTAGCCAGAACCAATCTTGAATTCCAACTATAAATGAAACATCGGGGATATAAAGTCTACAAGGAGGAACAACTGTGCTTTTTATTGATAATAAGGGAATTACAGATCCAAGAATTAACCTGGCCATCGAAGAATATGCGCTTAAACATTTAAATATAGATGAAACCTATCTTCTATTTTACATTAATCGTCCTTCAATCATCATAGGAAGGAATCAAAATACGATTGAAGAAATCAATTCCGATTATGTAGATGGAAATGGCATTACAGTTGTTCGCCGCCTTTCCGGGGGTGGAGCGGTTTATCATGACCTAGGGAATCTCAATTTCAGTTTCATCACGAGAGATGATGGGGATAGTTTCCATAACTTCAAGAAATTCACCCAGCCTGTCGTGGAAACGCTCGAGAAACTAGGAATACATGCTGAATTGAGCGGTCGCAACGATATTCTGGCTGAAGGAAAGAAAATCTCGGGAAACGCGATGTTCTCAACGAAGGGCAGAATGTTCAGTCATGGGACATTGCTGTTTAAATCAGAAATGGATCACATTGTATCCGCTTTAAAAGTGAAAAAAGATAAAATCGAGTCCAAAGGGATTAAATCGATAAGAAGCCGTGTCGGTAATATTGCCGATTTCCTAAAAGAACCGATGTCTGTTGACGAATTCCGTTCATTCCTTCTGCAAAATATTTTCAAAGATAGCGGAAAGGTTACAGAGTATGTTTTAACCGAGACGGATTGGGAGAAAATTCACGAAATCTCGGAAGAGCGATATCAAAACTGGGAGTGGAATTACGGAAAATCACCTAAATTCAACTTGCAGAACTCACATAGATTCCCTGTGGGATCTGTTGATATCCGCCTTGAAGTAAACAGGGGAATCATAGAAAATTGTAAAATCTACGGCGATTTCTTCGGAGTCGGAGAGGTTGCGGATATTGAACAAAAGCTTACTGGAATACGCTATGAAAAGGAAGCAATCAGCAGGGTTCTAGATGAGATTGATGTTCGTCATTATTTTGGCAATGTAACGAAGGAAGAAATATTGGCTTTAATATATTAAGCTGAAAAGCCGTCCCGATTTAATAGGACGGCTTTTGTGCCTAATAATGACAGTAATTGCTTGAATATGGATAAAATTGTTGCTGTGATCGCATTCTTTTAATATAATAAAAATGTATTTAGTTCACCATAAAAATGAATGACTATTCATTCATGCTATTTGCAGGGGAGGGAGAAAGATGAATTTATCTGAACAGCTTCATCAAATGGCTTTAAAAAAGGCGGATAAGCCAGCATATTACTTTATGGATCAATCCACTTCATATGGGGAATTGGATAAAGCCGTTACGAAATTCGCAGACGAATTACATAGGCTTGGTGTTTCAAAAGGTGATAACATTGCGCTGTTATTAGGCAACTCTCCGCATTTCATCATTTCGTTGTATGGAGCTATGCGAGCAGGGGCGACCGTAATTCCCGTCAATCCAATTTACACACCTGACGAAATTGGTTATATCCTGAATAATGGCGATGTAAAGGTTGTTGTGGCATTAGATAAGCTTTTACCCTTACTAGAGAAAATGAACCCGATCCTCTCAAGCGTAGAACAATATGTGATTTGTGAAACGGAGCCTGATAATGGGGATATTAGCAAATTTAACATCTACCCAAAAATGAAATCGTTTACAAAAATGATCGAATCGGGGGATGACGGCTTTAAAGGTCCAGAACTGGATCCTGAAGATACGGCAATCATACTCTATACTTCGGGAACAACAGGGAAACCAAAGGGGGCCATGCTCACACATACCAATATCTACTCCAATGCACATGATATTGGTGAATATTTAAGAATCACGGAAAGTGACCGTGTCATTACGACATTGCCAATGTTCCATGTTTTCAGTTTAACGGTAGTTGTGAATGCCCCATTGATAAGCGGAGGTACGCTTTTAATTGTCCCGCAATTCAGTCCAAAGGAAATATTCAGGCAAATCAAAAAATATGATGCAACCGTTTTTGCTGGAGTGCCTACGATGTATAACTTTCTTTTCCAATATCCAGATGCGAAAGAAGATGCTTTAAAGTCGTTACGCATATGCATATCGGGCGGTTCCGCCATGCCAGTGTCCCTGCTTGAATCATTCGAGCGGAAATTTAATGTCAGGGTTTCAGAAGGATATGGCTTATCCGAAGCTTCTCCTGTTACTTGCTTCAATCCTTTGGATCGTCCAAGGAAGGCGGGATCCATCGGAACCTCCATCCTTAGGGTGGAAAACAAAGTGGTCAGTGAGCTTGGAGAAGAAGTGCCGATCAATGGGGTAGGAGAATTGATTGTCAGAGGTCCGAATGTAATGAAGGGGTATTATAAAATGCCTGAAGAATCAGCCGCTGTCTTGAAAGATGGCTGGTTATATACAGGCGATTTTGCCAGGATGGATGATGAAGGCTATTTTTTCATTGTAGATCGTAAAAAGGAGCTTATTATCGTCGGTGGCTATAATGTCTATCCACGTGAAGTGGAGGAGGTTCTGTATGCCCATCCTGAAGTAGTTGAGGCGGCAGCCATAGGCGTTCCCGATCCCAATCAGGGGGAAGTGGTTAAATGCTTTGTGGTAAAGAAAAACAATGCATTGACCGAGGAAGAACTGCTTTCCTATTGCATGGAACACTTGGCCAAATATAAGGTACCGGCAAAAATTGAGTTTTTGGATGAACTTCCAAAAAACGCGACAGGTAAAATTTTACGACGCTCCTTGAAAAACCATGTACTGCAAAACTGAATTTCATTGATCATAAGGGATCATTGCCTATAACCGGCAATGGTCTTTTTTTGTACAACCAAAGTGTATCAGGCTGCATAAAATATATCGGGGAATCTTAAAACCTTGATTCTTGTTTCGAAAAGAGTTATGATAGTCATTAAAAATTTCCACATAATTGTAAGGAGGGGTTAGATGAGAGATGTAAAGCTTTTGGATATTTTTGCACATCCCATTGCTCAAAAATACTTGAACCGTTCAGGTCTGGCACATGCGATTGCGGTAGCATACCATGCGTTTCACTTAGCAAACGAATATAATGTCGACCCTGATATTGCTGCTAAAGCCGGACTTTTGCATGATATGGGTCATTTCACCTGGTATCGCAATGGAAAATGGGATTATGATCTGTATAAACAAAATGATATTCACCCCATCAAAGGTGCAGAACGAGCACATAAACTGTTAATCCGCTTGGGAGAAAATCCGATAAAGGCAAAGACCATTTCCCTCGCCATTTTATTTCACACCGATTCGTTCTTACCTTCAAATGATATTATTCGTACACCGCTTCAGCAAGTCGTCAAATGGGCCGACGAAAAAGATGAAGAAGAAGGTGGAAAACACCATTATCGCAAAATTGATTTCCCCCGGGCAAAGGAGAGCATCATGAAACTTGATACGCTCATAGATGAGGAACAAAGAAAAAGGCTATCATCCTGAAGGCAAACGGGTTGATAGCCTTTTTACTGTCAGGAGGAACACATTTATTTAAAGTATTTTTACAGTTTAAATTTGTTATCAGGCGAATTAATGATGTAAAATACAGACCATTAGAACTATTCCGCGTCGGGAAATTATAAAAATATCGGATTAATAACAAATAATGAAAAAGAACAGGTGAAGTTATGAAGTCGATTAAGCTAATGATATATGGTGGTCAGGGAGGACTTGAGGGAATCATTGAAAAAGAAGCTGATATTAAGGTCATAGGGATCACTGGAAACGAAGTGGACCTTCTTGATTCTGATCATAGACCATCAGTCATGCCAGATGCCATTCTTATTGATGCCCGGTCATCAGGGAAGTATGGACAGGAAGTCATGCCAATTCTAAAAGAAAAACACCCATTTACTCCTTTCGTCATTTTTACTGCCTATTCAGAAGATCATTATCTTATCGAAGCGATATGCCATGGTGCAGCAGGTTATGTGTTACAGGGTGGGGGAATGAAACAAGTGCTGTCGGCAATCCGTCAATGTGCCAATGGTCAAATAGTCTATCCTGCCTCAATCAAATCAATATTAATGAAGAAGCTGCAGCAGGATGTTGAAAGATTACCAGTAACTTTGGATAAGGCAATCGAAAAATTAGGAGCCTTTTCCAAGCGTGAGTATGAACTGCTTATCCTGCTAACCCAAGGGGAAACGAATCAGCAAATTTCAAAAAAGCTTTTTCTATCCATCGGCACGGTAAAAAACTATATAAGCCGGATTTACAGAAAACTGAATGTTAATAATCGACCGGAGCTTATGGCGCTTTTGTATAGCTTTCAAAATAGCGGGATGAAGGGATAACTACTCATGCCCGTCCCCCCGTTAATCGCTTACACGGATTCTTTATCGGATTCACATTCCAAAGCAATTAGGTAGCGGCAGAGAGACAAAATCGTTTAACCCTCCCAACCCTCAAGCTTTTTAAAAATGCCTCTGCATATGCAACATTCCGCTTCCTCGTATGTCCATGATCCTTTCATCGGCGTAAAGGTGTGTTCTAAAAAAGAATAAAGAATCAAGAAAATGATGGAGATTGAAAGGAATAAATAATATAGAAGGGAAATGCGGTTCTAACCTGTCCATTTTGGATTAAACTATTAAGAGGGAGATTCGTTTAAGGAGGGGCATCATGGTCAGAAAATGGGCTGGCAGAGCGATTCTATTATATATCCTTTATGCAGCAGCGATGTATTGGTATATTTTTTATGGAGCTGATACCTCCATTCCCGAAGCTTTGCGTGGAACTGCAGCAGATCCTGCAACATTCCTGAATGCAAGGGAACTAAAGCTTAGCGAAGAATATTCAGGACTGCGGAATTTCATTTTTTTCGTATCCACGCCATATGAATGGCTGCTGTATTTCTTCATTTTACTATTTGGTTTATCAAAAGCATTTGAAAAGTCGTCAATGGCAGTCTCGAGGTGGAAAGCGATCAGAACGGGCATTTACTTATTCTGGCTTTCCGTTATTTCTTACCTGGCACTGTTTCCAATCAGTTTCATTGGATATCGGATGAGCAAAAGTTACCATATAAGTACACAAAGTTTCACCTCGTGGATGAAGGATGGAGTCATCGAATTCTGGGTGAATTTTGGGATGATGTTCATCATCGTTTCCGTTTTATATTGGTTAATGAAGAAAAGTGTGAAGAAGTGGTGGCTCTATGCCTGGATGTTGTCCATTCCATTTACCTTGTTCCTGATGTTTGTTCAGCCTGTAGTGATTGATCCGCTGTACAATGAATTCTATCCGCTCAAAAATAAAGAGCTGGAAACGGAAATATTGGCACTTGCCTCACAGGCTGAAATTCCAGCTGAACACGTGTATGAAGTAAATATGGCGGAAAAGACAAATGCCTTGAATGCATACGTGACCGGCATAGGTTCCAACTCAAGAATAGTTCTTTGGGATACGACCCTGAACAAACTGAAGGAAGATGAAATCCTTTTTATCATGGCACATGAAATGGCTCATTATGTGGAAAAGCACATTTATATAGGGATTGCCGGTTATTTAGGACTGACTTTAATCGGTTTGTGGCTGACATCGAAAATCATGAATTTTATCATTAGACGCTGGGGCCATCTGTTAAAGGTTCGTTCGGTTGACAGCATATCATCCCTTCCATTATTTCTCTTGATAACGTCTGTGCTGCTCTTTGCTTCGAGTCCGCTGTCCAATTATGTTTCCAGATATCAAGAAACAAGGGCTGACCGTTACGCCATTGAAATGACCGGGGATAAAGAATCAGCAATCACGACGTTCCAGGAACTCACGAGGTCGGGTTTGAGTCAGGTCAACCCGCCATTCCTGGTTAAATGGCTGCGGTATTCCCATCCGACCATGCTCGAACGGATTTCAACGGTTGAAAATGCAGATACAAAGGGTGATTGAAAGCCAGCTGAAAACCAGCTGGCTTTTTTTCTTCGGAAAGTAAGTTTGTAGTTGTTTTCAGAAAAAACTATTATTTTTAAAAATCTTAGGTTCTCTACTATAATAAATTAAATTCCCAGTTCGTTTTAAGGAGATCGGATATGTATAATGTACTTTTCATTACTATAGGCTCAGTGCTTGTGGCAGTGGCCTACAACTTATTTTTGATACCACATTTAATTTTAAGCAGCGGACTTAGTGGACTTGCGATCATGTTCGGAATCATCACCCCAGTCAACACAGGGATATTGAATTTTCTGATGAACCTGCCATTGCTGATTCTTGGATACCTGAAATTAGGGAGACGTTTTATCACATATACGATATTATCAGTTGTCGTGATTTCCGTCAGTTTATATCTCATTCCAGTTCACGGAATATCCACTGAACCGATTTTGTCTTCTTTATTTGGCGGAATCATATCGGGATTCGGCATAGGCATCATCTTTCGTGCTTCGGGGTCTTCGGGCGGCTTTGATATCATTGCCATGCTGTTGGCTAAGAAGAGCGACTTTCCACTTGGTACATTGCTTTCGGTGATGAATGGAGTTGTGGTGGTTATCTCAGGCTTCATCTTCGGTTGGGATGCCGCATTATATACGCTGATTTCCATTTATGCAGCAGGAAAGGTGATCGATACGATCCATTCCAATCACATTAAATTAACATTGATGATCGTGACCAAAAAGAGTGACGAAATGAAAACGAAGCTCCTGACCAACCTATATCGTGGTATTACAGTCATGGATGGTGAAGGTGCATATTCAGGAGAAAAGAGTAAAGTAATGATGACAGTCATTACACGTTATCAGTTAACCGATGTAAAAACGATGATAAAAGAAGTTGATCCGAATGCTTTTGTCAATATTACCGAAACATCCGAGGTCATGGGGATGTTTCATAAAGAGTGATGATAATCAGAAAAGCCTCCCAACATTATGGGAGGCTTTTTTGATCAATAGGCTGTTTATAAATCATGCATTTTAATTTCCAAACTGTTTTAGTAAAACGTTCATTTCAGAACTTAGTTTTAAGAATAAAGGTTTGTTTTTCTTATCCAAGGCTTCATCGATCTGTTTAGCAAGGATATTCTTTTTGGTAGTAAGGACGGCTTCCTGAATAATCATATCAATTAACATTTCCTGAACCACGGCATCGTTTTTCATTTCGCTCATTGATAAGGACTTCACTGACTCTGAATAAGATTTTTCATTTTTCAAAGTTACCACCCCTGACCCTTTTTATTATTATATGGATTTGAGTGGATAAAATCAACTGAAAATTTAAAAAATTTAAATATTAATGGAGAATGTGTCGTTTAGATGAAGAAAAAGCCACTATATAAAAGAATTTTTAATTTTTTGTGAACTTACTTTTTATGTTCAAGGGTTGTGCTATTATAGTCAGTAATTTAACATACATTTATTATCTCCATTCACTTTTCTTCGGCAATGGGGATTGGAAGGGTACAAGCAATTAAGGGTATAAGCTTTGGTAAAGTAAAAGCGGTGTTTAGCAATGAGGAAGAGGTGGATTAAAAATGAAGGAAAACAATCAGGGAATCATCGAGGAATATGAAATCACGCCACATACATTAATGGTTTCGCCAATCAATTACGGCAGTAAAATATATGCCCGTATCGTTGAAATGGAGGACGAGTTCATATCCCCGTTTAAACCTTTGGAAATAATAAAGAAAAGCTGTGAGTTCTTCGGGTCAAGTTATGAAGGACGCAAGCAAGGCACAAAACAGCTTATAAACATCACAAATAAAGCGCCTATTGCGATCGATCCGACCAGTTCGATTTTCTTCTTTCCCACTACTTCTCCGTTGCGTCCTCAATGCATCTGGTTATCACATGAGCATGTGGTATCCTATGACCGCCTGGATTCCAAACATACTACCATCACATTCAGGAATAGACAAACCATCGATATAGCAGTATCATGCAGTTCTTTCGAAAACCAGCTGCACCGGACTTCTTTTTTAAAAACGAAATTGATCCAGAGGATTGAGGAAACAAAGAGGAAATCATTCTATCTGTTCACCGAAGCAAATGGGGTCAAGGCTTCAGAGGTACTGTCAAAGTATATACCGCGTTAAACAGTCAAACCAAAGCAAGCCCTTCTTATTAAAGAAGGGCCCAGGAATTAATCTTCAAATAATTCATCCATTAGATCGTCAATTTCTTTTCTTAACTTCTCAGTGCCCTCTTTGGAAATGGTGATGGTATCACCATCGATAATCAGCATATCTCCTACTTTTGCTCCCTTTGGGAGAGCGCTTTTAGGAAAATCCTTCATGTCACCACCATCGATTTCAACGACAGCGATCTTTCCTTCGAAGCGGTCAATAATTCCTTGTACCATTTATTTCACCGTCTTTACAGTAATTTTCTGACCTGTAGAAGTAAAAATAATGTTACCTGATTTATCTGTGCGATAAGTTTTGGCCTTCACTGAATTCAACCGTTTTATAACAGTGGAAGTAGGATGCCCATAGCCATTTTTTCCTACACTGATTACAGCGTATTTCGGTTTTGTTTTGTTAATGAATGCTGAACTAGTTGATGTTTTTGCACCATGATGGCCGACTTTAAGTACATCCACACTTGGTACCAGTTTTTTAGCCAGCATATCTGTCTCTGATTTTTCTTCAGCATCACCTGTAAACAAGAATGTTTTTTTGTCGTGTTTAAGTAAAAGGACTGCACTCCAATTATTTAAGTCAGACTTGGCATATTCTTTAACAGGTGCAATGAATTTAAGGGAATTATCCTTAGCTTTAGTGTTGATTTCCACGCCAGTCTGAGCTTTTTTTATTGTAAGCTTCTTCTGCTTAACAGCAGTTAAAAAGTCTTTATATGCCTGGGTAGTATGAGAAACTTTAGGGGCATACACAGATTTTACATTAAGCGATTTAATCACATAAGCCAGACCGCCCACATGATCCGCATCTGGGTGAGTGGATACTAATGCATTAAGTGTTTTCACCTTTTGTTTTTTTAGGTAGGCTACAACTTCGTCGCCCTTTCCTTTACCGCCGCCATCAATTAAAACGTTTTCGTTACCGGTTTGAATAAGGATGGAATCTCCTTGTCCAACATTGATGAAATGTACCTTTACATTTGAGGCTGCCTCAGTTGTTTTAAGTCCAGTAAATAAAGACAAAACAAGAACAGCAACCAGTAGAATATTTATTTTTTTCATTTTTCCCCTCCAAATAATAATTTACCATGTGTAAATCGAAAAATGGGTATTTGGACATAATTTTCTTTGTGATAAAAAAATGAAGCGGGTGTCAGAATCGTGGTTAGGTAAAATGGTCCTGGGTATTTATGGGGAATTGTCGCTGGTGAAGAAGGGGAATGTACCTGAGTTTTCAATATGGAGAAGATGATATTCTACAGGCGGATGATGGAATGATTCTTTCATACGATCATTCATATCAATGTTTACTTTAGCAAAAGTCACAACCAAAAGCCCTTCTCATATGAGAAGGGCATCAGAATTAATCTTCAAATAACTCATCCATTAAATCTTAAGTTTCTTTTTTATGTTTCAGAGCCTTCTTTGAAAAACCATCGATATACAAACAGTTCCTCTTTTGCTTCCTTAGGATAGAGCATTTTTACAGTAATTTTCTAATTTGTAGAAGTTAGCTGCACACAGTTTAAGTGTAGGTATCATAAAGTTACTGGAATGTGTACAGTCTTCTTCTCTCAAATGGTTCAGAAATAGAGGGGGGGAGAATGCTGAATTCAAATCACTTCTAAAATGAAACTACCTATTAAAGTGATAAAAAAACATGCTCTCCCAATAAAAAGTGCCTTTTGGGGGACCTTTAATTGCTTCTCAAGGTAATATATATATCCAAAAATGAAAGACGTTCCTAATGTAAGAATAATGTAATCTACTTCAAAACCTAGAATTATATAGTTATATACCGGTATACTTCTAATATAACCAATAACGAATACTCCTAGTGCAATATATCCAAGTATAGAATTCATTATAAGGCTGCTCTTTTTCATAATTTCCCCCGTCTTTATTTGGACTGCACTTCACAGCACCCGTATATCATTATTTAAAGCGTATTGCCGTAAATCAATATAAGGGTACGAAGATTTATATGTATAATTTCTGTCTCTATGTAACCCTTATTATCTCTTTCAGCTAACTCTTCGGGAGGCCTGTACTTTCCGTCTTCTTTGTTATGTGTTTCTTCTGGATAAATCCCTTTAACAAAAGTTTTGAAAATGAAAATCGGTGCAATATACTGTGTTTAGACAAAATACTTTCTGCTATTCCAATTAGATCTAATAGATTGTACACCATATATTAGTGAAATGTTGCTATGATTGGATATAATTAAATATGTTTAGCAATTAATCAAGAAGCATTTACAGAGTGTAGTTCAATCAGAAAATCAAATTCACTCGATGGAATATCATTTGCTGATAAAGTTTTAAATAAAAAACATTATCAGCTTATTCTTAACCGAAACATTCCGTTACGATAATTCCTATATTGACTGATTAAGCGTAACTTTCTCATATAAGATATTGGATGATCTAAGGCTCCAAACATCCACATTCATGGACACAAACATTTACGGAGGTTGCCTGTACCCGCTAATTCCTTGAACGGTGGTTTTTTTCGAAAAAGTAATGACATAACAAGTCTTCTGTTTTGTTGCGAAGGCGGGGATTGAAATAATTATGATGTTCCTCGTATCCTTTATATAAAAAACAATACATCGTGAAGGATTCATCGCGTTTGATTTCACTAACCTTAATATTCTCCTTGCGCAAATAGCGCCGTACCTCGGCAAGTTCGTCTTGAACCACTTTTAAAATATGTTCGACTAGCTCCGAATAGGGCCTTTTTAATTTAAACGGACTAATTTCGATGACCTTGAGATCCCGGTTTAAGACTGTAATAACCATAGGGAGGTAGATGGCTTTTTCAATCATATTTCGGTCATCTTCTGGAATGCGGGTCATCATGACCGCCCCTTTCTAAAATAGCGCGTTTTTAATAATAGTATGTATATTCCGTAAAATAAGAACGTGTGTTCTATTTTTATCCTAATGTATTTTCAGTGTATTTGCAAGCAGTTTTGATAAATCAAGAAATATTCGTTAACAAGATTATGTTTTCCGGAGATAGGGAAAGTATGAAGATATATGGATAATAATTCTTGCAATTTCAGGGGAAAGTGATATATCTAAAATAAACAGTTTTTAATAAGTTTATGCTGCAATGATGGCAGCATGTCGAGGGAGATAATTATGGATTTGGATACTATACGTGAGTGGTTTACACTTGATCATATATCGGCACTTATTCAGCAATATCGCTCATTCGGTCCAATTCCTGGGATCTTGCTGCCGATGCTGGAAGCTTTTTTGCCTTTTTTGCCCTTAGTGGTGTTCGTGCTTGCTAATGCAACGGCTTTTGGTCTCTGGTGGGGATTTTTATTTTCTTGGATTGGTGCGGTAGCAGGGTCTTTTTTGATCTTTTGGATTATTAGAAGATATGGTCAAATGAGGTTTTTCCGATTTTTGCAAAAGCATAAACAGGTGCAGAGGCTGATGGTTTGGGTTGAGAGCCATGGATTCGGTCCTTTGTTCATATTACTCTGCTTCCCTTTTACACCTTCGGCTATCGTTAATATCGTGGCAGGACTTTCAAAAGTCAGTATGCTGCAATATGGACTTGCAGTAGTGGGTGGGAAAGCGGTGATGATTTTTACGATTAGCTTCGTAGGTTACGATTTAGTATCATTGATTCATAAACCTGTGCGAACGATCATTATCGGAATCGTCATCTTTATCCTATGGTATGTAGGTAAAAGACTGGAAGTCAGGTTAAATAAAAGCATGAAGAGAGAAGAAGGACAATAAATTAATATATAAATGCAGTAGGGGTTGAACTAGATGGAAAAAACAAACAAGAATTCTTTATCCGATTGGATAAAACCAGCGATGATAGCTTTTGTTATTTACATCTTAATCCGTACATTTCTCTTTTCAAGCTATGATGTTGAAGGGAAGTCGATGCAGCCGACCCTTGAAGATGGAAATAAACTTGTCGTGAATAAAATCAATTACCAGATTCATGATATCAACCGTTTTGACATTATTGTTTTTCATGCGAATTCACAAGAAGATTATGTTAAGCGAGTTATAGGGATTGCAGGTGACCGAATTCGTTATAAAGATGATTGGCTTTACGTAAATGGTGAGAAAGTGGATGAGCCTTATCTTGAGAAATTCAAGGAAGGTTTCCCAGAACAGGATTTTACGGGTGATTTTACATTAAAAGAATTGACGGACATGACCAAAGTTCCGGAGGGCAAGCTTTTTGTCATGGGTGATAACCGTCTTGAAAGTGCTGACAGCCGTCACTTTGGTTATATACCGGTTGAAAATGTTGTCGGTAAAGTGGATGTTCGATATTGGCCGGTCAATGATTTCAATTTTAAATTTACAGGTGAATGATTGTGGAAGCCCAAAAATTATGTGGGCTTTTTCTTTTGGGGGAAAAATGCGAACGTACGATTGGTGTTTTTTGAAGGGAAACGGTAAAATAATAGAAAGTAAATCTAATTGGAAACAGAAACCTAGTCATAGAGACGAAAGTATTTCTGGTATGATGGGTCTAGATATTATGTTGTAAGGGGGAAAAAGAGATGTCACTCCGTTTTTTACTGGGAAGATCGGGTGCAGGGAAAACTTCGAATATATTGGACGAAATCCGCTCCAAATTGGCAGAAGATCCCGAAGGAAATCCAATTATCTACCTCGTTCCTGATCAGATGACGTTTCTATCTGAATATAAACTAATTAAAACACCAGGCCTTGCCGGAATGATCCGGACACAGGTTTTCAGTTTTAGCAGGCTTGCATGGCGAGTCCTTCAGGAAACCGGGGGGATGAGCCGGCTGCATTTGGACAGTGTCGGCGTCAATATGTTGATACGGAAGATCATGGATGATAAAAAGGAAGAGTTAAAGATGTTTCGTCGATCTGCTGATAAGCAGGGGTTCATTGCACAGATGGAGCTAATGCTGGCTGAATTCAAGCAGTATTGCATCCAGCCTGATGACATTCAAAACTATTTGGCAGAAACCTCACAGGCCGGCAGCGGCATTCAGGATAAACTGCATGATCTTGAATTGGTCTATCAGGCTTTTGAGGATGAAATGGTCAACAAATATTTAGACTCCGAAGACTACTTCACTTTGCTGATCGAGAAAATGCCAGAGTCTTCATATATAAGGAATGCGGATATATACATCGATGGTTTTTATAGCTTAACTCCACAGGAATTATTGATTGTGGAAGAAATGATGAAGTTGTGCAGGAGTGTAACGATCTCACTGACGTTAGATCAGCCCTACAGGCAATATGCACCGGATGATTTGCAGCTGTTCAGGCAAACGGGAAATCTTTATCATCACCTTTATCAGGCTGGATTGAGGAATGGCATACCGATTTCAGAAGATCGAATCTTAAAAGGGACGGAAAGGTTTGGAAAGAGTCCAGGGCTGAATCATCTGGAAACTTATTTTGCCATTCGTCCTGCACAAACGTTTGAGCAGTCACCTGATGTAACGATCGCCCAGGCAGTTAACCGCAGAGCTGAGATTGAGGGAGTTGCCCGGGACATCTTGTCGCTGGTCAGACAGAAACAGCACCGCTTCCGTGATATTGCGATTTTAGTCCGTAATGGGGAAGCATACGCAGATATTTTACAAACCGTTTTTCGGGATTATCAAATACCCTTGTTCGTCGATTCCAAACGGACGATGCTGAATCATCCTCTGATTGAACTGATTCGTTCCACTTTGGAGATCATCAATGGCTATTGGCGTTATGAGCCGGTATTTCGTGCAATCAAGACGGAGCTTCTATTTCCGCTGCAAAAAAATCACGATAGGATGCGCGAACAGGTAGATAAGCTGGAGAACTATGTGCTGGCCCGCGGCATTAAAGGAAGCAGGTGGACGTCCAAAGATCGTTGGACCTACAGGCGATTCCGCGGCCTGGAACTCGAGGACCGGAACCAAACGGATAAGGAAATGAAGCTTGAGCAAGAGTTGAATGAGATGAAGCAATTATTTACCGAGCCCATCTTGAAGCTCTCAAAACGTGTTAAAAAAGCTGCTAATGGCAGGGAATTGTGTGAAGCCCTTTATCTATATCTTGAAGAATTGCATGTACCTGAAAAATTGGAAAAGCTGAAACTGGAGGCAGAAGAAGCAGGTGATTTGGTATCGGCAAGAGAGCATGAGCAAACTTGGAATGCGGTTGTCGACCTATTGGACCAATTCGTTGAACTGCTGAGCGGGGAAGAGCTTTCCATGAAACAGTTTGCGGTAATCATTGAAGCTGGTCTGGAATCTCTTGAATTTTCTTTGGTACCGCCGGCAATTGACCAAGTATTGGTCGCCAGCCTAGATTTATCCCGCCTGGATGATGTGAAGACAGCTTTTGTTATCGGCCTGAACGAAGGGGTTCTGCCAGGAAAAGCTGTATCTGACGGAATATTTTCAGATAGTGATCGTGATGTGCTGCTGGCTGGTGGACTTGATGTTGCCCCAAGTTCAAAAGTGCGCCTGCTGGATGAGGAGTTTACAGCGTACAAAGCATTCACTACGCCTGCTGAGGCCCTTTATCTATCATATCCGCTTGCCGATGAGGAAGGAAAGGCACTTTTACCCTCATCCTATTTAAAACGGGTAAGGGACGTATTGCCTAACGTTTCCGAAGTGTATTATATGAACGATCCGTCCGATCTGCCTGATGAGGAACAGGTGAAATATGCTGCGAATCATGATGTGGCCCTATCGTACCTGGCTGCCCAATTGCAGTTGAAAAAAAGGAACTATCCAATCCATTCACTATGGTGGGATGTATATAATGCCATTATTGATGATGAAAAGGCCGGTCCTTCAGCAACTAAGGTTTTATCGAGCCTTTTTTATCAAAATAGGACAAAGAAATTATCTGAGGAAACAAGTAAGCAATTATACGGTGAGAGCATTCTTACGAGTGTATCCAGGATGGAAATGTTCAATAGCTGCCCGTTTTCCCATTATGCCGCTCATGGCTTGAAATTGAGGGAACGGCAAATTTTCCGTTTGGATGCGCCGGATATAGGCGAGATGTTCCATGGAGCGTTGAAAATGATTTCCGATTACTTAAAGGAACATGATATTCCTTGGTCTACATTGACTTCGGAACAATGCTTGGAGCTGGCCAGAATTGCCGTGGAGAGACTTGCTCCTAAACTCCAAAATCAGATTTTGTTAAGTACGAATCGCCATCACTATTTACGCAGGAAACTGGAACACGTGATTGGACGGGCCTCGATCGTATTAAGTGAACATGCAAAGGTGAGCGGTTTTGCCCCAATCGGATTAGAACTCGGATTCGGAAAAAATGGCGAGCTGCCGCCACTTTCTTTCACATTGAAAAACGGTACGAAGATGGAATTGATCGGGCGGATCGACCGCGTGGATAAAGCGGAAGAAGATGAGGGTGTCTATTTGCGTGTGCTCGATTATAAGTCGAGTGAAAAGGAACTGAACATGAGTGAAGTATATTATGGACTCGCGCTGCAGATGTTGACATACCTTGATATCGTCGTCACCCATTCCAAGTCGCTTATTGGAAAAGAAGCGATCCCTGCCGGGGTTTTATATTTTCATGTGCATAATCCTGTTGTCAAATCAAAGGGAATGCTCAGCTTGGATAAAATTGAAGAAGAAATTTATAAAAGCTTTAAAATGAATGGACTTGTACTGGATCATTCAAATGTCATTCAAATGATGGATACCTCACTTGATATTGAAAATCCTGGTAAGTCGGATATCATTCCAGCTGGATTTAAAAAGGACGGATCGCTCCTTGCGGCTTCCAAAGTTGCAAGCAGGGAAGAGTTTTCGCTTCTGAATCATCATGTGCGCCGTATTTATCAGGAGGCTGGTGATCGAATGGTCGATGGTGATGTCGATATAACGCCATACAAACTAAAGGAAAAAACGCCGTGTACCTTCTGTTCCTTTAAATCTGTATGCCAATTCGACCAGTCACTGGAGGAGAACCAATTCAGGAATTTGGCACAGAAAAAACAAAATGATGTTCTTAAGCTATTAAGGGGGGAGGGTGAGAGCGATGAGTAAAACGAAAATTCCTGCTCTGCCAGGAGACGTGACTTGGACGGAAGATCAATGGAAGGCGATATGGGCTAAAGATCAGGACATTCTGGTTGCGGCCGCAGCAGGCTCAGGGAAAACAGCGGTGCTGGTCAACCGGATCATTCAAAAAGTCATTTCAGAAGAAGATCCAATCGATGTTGATGAACTGCTTGTCGTTACATTCACCAATGCCTCAGCTGCCGAGATGCGTCATCGGATAAGTGAGGCATTAGAAAAAGCGATCAATGATAATCCGCATTCACAGCATTTGCGTAAGCAGTTGAGCTTGATTAATCGTGCTTCGATTTCCACGCTTCATTCCTTTTGTTTAGAGGTAATCAGGAAGTATTATTATCTGACGGATATCGACCCGGGCTTCCGGATTGCAGATTCTACGGAGATCCAATTGCTTCGTGATGAAGTGATGGAAGAGCTTTTCGAGGAGCAGTATGGGCAAAGTGATAATGAAGAGTTCTTTAATTTGGTTGATGCTTTCACTAGCGATCGAAACGATGATGCACTTCAGAATATCGTTCGATCGCTGCATGATTTTTCACAATCGAATCCAGACCCGGACCGATGGCTTGATGGTGCCGCCAGCATGTATGAGCTGGCAGATGATGATGGGATTGATGATCTTTCGTTTATCGATTCATTGAAGTTCGATATCGGTTTACAATTGGACACCTCCAGGGATTTATTGGAACGCTCGCTTGCGTTGACAAAAATCCCTGGGGGGCCGGCACCAAGGGCTGAAAACTATATAGCCGATCTTGCCATGGTTGCTAAACTTTCAGAGTTGAAGGACCAATCCTGGAATGCTCTTTATGAAGAAATCCAAAACGTGAAATTTGGGACGGCAAAACGCCTTTCTGGTGCGGAGTTTATCAAAGAAATTACGGATGAGGCTACCAAGTACCGTGATAAGGCGAAGAAAATCATCAAATCGTTACAGGAAGAGTTATTTACCCGTAAACCGGAAAGCTACTTGAGGGATATAAGGGAGCTCAAGGGATATGTCGATACACTTGTAATGCTTGTTAAACGGTTTGACGAAAGATTCTTTGCTGCAAAAGCAGAAAAGAACTTGGTGGATTTCGCCGATTTGGAACATTATTGTCTTCAAATTTTGACAGGGGAAACGATGGATGGTGAACGAAAACCTTCAGCGGCAGCCATTGAATACAGGAACCAGTTCAAAGAGGTGCTAGTGGATGAGTACCAGGATACTAACCTGGTTCAGGAATCCATTTTAAAACTTGTGACGGCAGACGGCGAATATGATGGGAATCTTTTCATGGTAGGCGATGTCAAGCAGTCCATTTACCGGTTCAGGCTTGCGGAACCGAATCTCTTCCTTGGAAAATACACACGTTTTACCCATGATGGTGTTGATTCCGGACTGAAAATTGATTTAAACCGCAATTTCCGGAGCCGAAAAGAAGTTCTCGATGGGACCAATTTCTTGTTTCAACAGTTGATGGGCATTACTGTCGGTGAGATTGATTATGATGAAGATGCCCAATTGAAAAAAGGCGCCCCATATCCCGAAGACGATCCAAACCCAATCGAACTCCATTTAATTGACGGAACAGCCGATCCGGAAGCACATTCGGAAACGGAAGGATCGGATGGCGGGTTTGAGGCCGAGGAGCTTGAAAAAGCGCAGCTCGAAGCAAGGCAGATGGCAAAGCTCATTAAAAAGGCTATAAGCGAAAAGCATAGGATATATGATACGAAAACCAAAAAGTACCGATCTGCCACCTATCGGGACATGGTCATTCTTCTTCGTTCGATGCCATGGGCACCGCAAATCATGGAGGAATTTAAAAAACAAGGGATTCCAGTCTATGCCAATTTATCGACAGGGTATTTTGAAGCGACCGAAGTGGCCATCATGATTTCCCTATTGAAGGTGATTGATAATCCGCAACAGGATATCCCATTGGCATCCGTTCTCCGTTCACCCATCGTCGGACTGGATGAAGAAGAGATGTCACAGGTGCGTTTATTCCATACAGGGAGCTACTACGAAGCGCTAGCTGATTTTTACAGAAAGAGTGACCCGGAAGAACATCCGGGGCTTTATGAAAAGGCTACTGCTTTTTATAAAAAACTAGTGAAGTGGAGGAAGATTGCCAGGCAGGAGGCATTATCAGATTTGATCTGGCTGCTATACCGCGAAACGCAGTTTTATGATTTTGCAGGTGGGATGCCGGGCGGCAAACAGCGTCAGGCCAATTTAAGAGCGCTGTATGACAGGGCAAGGCAATATGAAGCAAGTTCATTCCGCGGTCTGTTCCGTTTCTTGCGTTTCATAGAAAGGATGCAAGAACGCGGAGATGATTTAGGGGCAGCTCGTGCTTTAGGGGAACAGGAAGATGTAGTCCGGCTGATGACGATTCACTCGTCAAAGGGGCTTGAGTTCCCGATCGTGTTCATTGCCGGTCTTTCCAAGCAATTCAATATGATGGATTTACGCAAGCCCTATTTACTGGATAAGGATTATGGCTTTGCGGCAAAGTATGTTAATTCCGAATTACGGATAACTTATCCATCCCTCCCTCAATTGGCTTTTAAGAAAAAAAAGCAGCTTGAATTAATTGCCGAGGAGATGCGTGTCCTCTACGTGGCTCTAACGAGGGCTAAGGAAAAGCTTTATTTGATTGCCAGTATCAATGATGCAGAAAAAACGCAGCAGAACTGGGAAAGTAATGCGGCACATGGAGATTGGCTATTGAAGGACTATGTACGGGCAGGTGCAAAAAGTTATCTTGATTGGATTGGTCCATCCCTTGTCCGCCATCGGGATTCTCTTGGGGCTGCAGGTCTTGGCTTGGAAATGGAATCACACCCATCGAATTGGTCCATTTCCGTCATTCCAAGTGAAGAGCTTGCTGTTCTGGATGAGGAAGAGGCACTGGTTCAAGAGCAAATGCTTGAACATGTCCAGAAATCGGAGAAGGTCGGTATCGTTTCCGAGTTTTATGATGATATCAAGGAACAGCTTGAGTGGGAGTACCCCGAGCATGAGGCGACGGTGTATCGTTCCAAGCAATCCGTTTCTGAACTAAAACGTCAATATGAACTAAAGGACGAGCAAAGCTCCACAGAGCTATTGCGTAAATTTAAGCGGCCTATCACGAAGCGGCCGACTTTCATGCAAGAAAAGTCACTGACTCCTGCTGAAAGGGGTACGATTACACATTTAGTCATGCAGCATATTGATTTATCTAAAGAGATTACCATTCAGTCAATTCAGGAACTGATGGTTGACTTGATTCAACGTGAGCTGTTGACGGAGGAACAGAAAGAAGCTGTGGACCCTGAGACGATCGTCGATTTCTTTGACAGTGAAATCGGACAAAGAATGCTAGAGGCCGTGAACCTTCGCCGTGAAGTGCCATTTACGATGTCGCTGCCTGCAAAGGAAGCTTACAGCGATTGGGCAGCTGGAGATGAAGAGATACTAATCCAAGGTGTTATTGATTGTATCTTTGAGGATGAACAAGGTCTTGTGCTTCTCGATTATAAAACGGATACAATCACCGGACGTTTTGCCAACGGGTATGAAGGGGCTAAAGAGATTCTTGCCGATCGATACCGGATGCAGCTTCAGCTTTATACGCGGGCTGTTGAAGGGATCATGAATAAGAAGGTAACCGGCCGTTACTTGTTTTTCTTTGACGGCTCGCATTTATTGGAAGTAAAAGAGTGAGGGAGTGTCCCATTGATGTGGGACGCTTCTTTTTGATTGAATAAACGGAATAGTTTGAAAAGATATAAATGCTTACTATATACTAGTGGAGAAAAATACCTTTTTAAAGGAGTAGAGAAGAGTATGACGAGTGAGATCAAGAGCAAGGGATATTTTGGTGAGTTCGGCGGAAGCTTTGTACCGGGTGAACTTCAGGAAGTTATGGATATTTTAGAAACGGAATTCCTGAAATATAAGGATGACCCGGAATTCATTGAGGAGTTTCAATATTATCTGAAAGAATATGTCGGACGCGAAAACCCGTTAACACTTGCAAAGAATTTAACGAAAAAGGTTGGCGGGGCAAAAATATACTTGAAGCGTGAAGACCTGAATCATACAGGTGCTCACAAAATTAATAATGCGATCGGACAAATCCTGCTCGCTAAACGGATGGGTGCTAAACGCATCATCGCAGAAACTGGCGCTGGACAGCATGGTGTGGCGACTGCGACTGCATGTGCGATGTTTGGCATGGAGTGTGTGATTTATATGGGTAAGCTGGATACGGAGAGGCAAGCATTGAATGTCTTTCGGATGGAATTGCTGGGGGCAAAAGTCGTAGCGGTCGAAAAGGGACAGGGTCGATTGAAGGATGCCGTTGATGAGGCATTGAATGATTTGGTGCAAAACTATGAAAATACTTTTTACTTGCTTGGTTCAGCAGTGGGACCACACCCATATCCAACGATCGTTAAACATTTCCAATCAATCATAAGTGAAGAATCGAAGCGCCAGATCCTTGAAAAGGAAGGAAAACTGCCAACTGCCATCATTGCTTGTGCAGGAGGGGGAAGTAATGCGATCGGTGCTTTTGCTCATTATATTGATGAAGACAATGTCCGTTTAATTGGCGTAGAGCCAATTGAAGCCCCAAGTATTTCGCAAGGTGTACCAGCAGTATTGCACGGATTCAAAAGTTTGACGTTAGTGGACGAACAAGGGGAACCAAAACCGACATTCTCCATAGCTGCCGGTTTGGATTACCCGAGCGTGGGACCCGAGCATAGTTTTTTGAAAGAAAGCGGACGAGCGGAGTATGTGACGGTAAAAGGGGAAGAAGCTCTTGAAGCTTTTCAGGTATTATCCAAAACAGAGGGCATCATTCCGGCTCTCGAAAGCTCACATGCTCTAGCTCACGCCATGAAGCTCGCAAAAGAGTTAACAAGAGATGATATACTGATCGTTAATTTATCAGGCAGGGGAGACAAAGATGTTGAGCAAGTATTTAACATGTTAGAGAAATAAGCCGAATTTAAAAGCCTCCTGGAAATGGGAGGCTTTTTCTATGACTAATTATTCCCTGTAATGGGTTGGTCGACCCCATTGACATCAAGGACGTTGCTTCCATTCAGGCCATTGGCCGTAAAAACGATTGCAGCCGTGTTCCCTGAGCCAGATCCGCTAACGGATTTGGAGGAAGACTTAGGGGAAATGACGGCGCAATCACCGAATAACAGATTTCCTTCCGCGACATTAAATATTTGA
Source organism: Peribacillus phoenicis (assembly GCF_047238085.1). NCBI lineage: Bacteria > Bacillati > Bacillota > Bacilli > Caryophanales > Bacillaceae > Peribacillus > Peribacillus phoenicis. The sequence continues at coordinate 914,841 of NZ_JBDFMF010000001.1, forward strand.
ATTGGGCCGATAATGGCGGGCATATGAACCCCTCCTTTTAAAATTTAAGTGTTGTTGGTTGAATCATCGATTGGTGTCTCTTCGGGTTTTTTAGGAACCTCCCGAATATGCTTCACTCTTGATTCCATACGTGCATGGCCTACGTTCCCCACACCAACGACAGATGAGGCTGATATCCCGATTATATTGATATTGCCGACCCGTATGAAGGGATTAGGATTTGAAAAACTTGATATGACTGGTTCATTCAATCTCGGGATATAAAGTGGTTTCTTAAAAATGTCATAGTTCTCGAAATGAATATCCGCTGAATCGAAAGTTTCACTTTTCTTCTGAACGGCTATAGCCAGGGCATTTCCATCTATATATGAAGTATCCCCAATTTGCAGGGTGGAGCTGAATGATACCGTGTCGGATAATAAAGATTTTACTTTTGATATTCTAGAAAACATGTTATTTATCCTTCTGGAGAAAGAGGCACGAATGGCCCGATGATAAGGGATTCCGGCGGGGTATCGAATGCGGAAGATAATTGGACCGTTTGTACATCCCCTATGAGAAATAAAGCAGAGCTTGCTACACCGGTAATTTTTATATCACCTACACAAAGCTGGTGATTGGTTACATTAAACTCCATTTGGATTTCCTCCTGTCTCGGCTTGTGAATGGGTAATGAATTGGAATAATGCAGTTTGAATATCGGATTTCACCTTTTCCCTGATCTTTTCCTTGATATTATCCCGTTGCTGCGGTGTACGTTCGGCGTAAGAAAGATTATCGAAATACATATTGATTCGTTGATGAAGCTGGCGCTCGACGTCTTGCTTAATGAAGTCATGATAAGAGGGTTCCAATGATATTTTCAGCTGGGTTTCCGCATCGTTGATCATATTTTCCAAGTCTGAAAGTATATCGTTGTGAATTTCCTGGACGACGATTTCCCTGCCTGGAAATAGGTTAGGTGCTGGTTGGATGGGTTGGTTGTTGACGGCAAATTCATCAATGTTGTTAAGGTCAGTTGGATTTAAACCGATATTCAATGTTCCATCTAAAGATTCGACCTTTAACTGATCGAATTTATATTCAATTTTATCCACATGGATTGGTGGTTTATTTTTCAGCTCGGCAATTTCATCTGTCAGGCGTTTGAGTTCGTGTTCAAGTTTCATGATCCGTTTATCCTGGGCTTCAAGGAAACGCTGCATTTGTATGGAATATGAATAGAGATCCTGATTCACGATTCAACACCCCACCTTCACAATAAGTTAATCTCATATAAGACAGTATATGAAAAAGTTGGAGGTAGGTGAATGCCTATGAACTAGGAGGGTGTAAACGGGACGAAACTGGTTAATGGGATTACATCGGCTTCAATTGCGGGAGCAGGCTCAGTGAATCCACCGGTATTGGCCAATGTGGAATATGGTTTGATCACCCCGGCACTTCCTATTTGAAAAACGGATGAATTGGCGATGCTTTCAATTTTTATCATATTGATTTGTATGGTCTGGTGAATATTGAAGATCATGCTGACTCCTTTCTTAAAACATTAGAGATTTAAGAACCAGTGGCTGATCAACACCATCTGTATCATTTGTATTCGTGGTGCTATAGGCATTATAAAGGGATATGGATTCACCCGTATTAAACGAGCCAGCACCTGCAAACGTTTTTGAGGTGGAATAGGGACTAATTTTAAAGACGTCACCAATATGGACAATTCCACTGCTACCGACGTTGATGACTTGAACGACTCCTACGATGGCCGGCAAGAAAATCACCCTTTTTTTATTCTGGTTTTCCCCTGAATCTCAGGCCATGAGCCTATCACTGAAGGGAGTTTCAATGTATTGTATGTTGACTGATGATTGATGTGATTCATCTGCCTATCAATATATTGTTATATAACACTGATGGATATTATTGAAATGTTATAAACAGATATGGTAATATAATACTAATTCAGAATTTTCAAATAAAACTAGAGGTGAGGATATGAATGTTCCATTAGTATTATCGCATTTCTTAGATCGAGCAGCCTTACTATATGGCGATAAGAAAGCCATCATTGGAGATGACAAGGTATTAACCTACGCAGAATTGAACGGCCGTGTAAACCAGCTTTCAAATGGTTTAAGGGATCTTGGAGTCAAAAAGGGTGATAAGGTGGCATATTTGGCACCTAACTCAATTGAAATGCTTGAAGGCTTTTATGGGGTATTTCAGCTTGGGGCAGTAATCGTTCCCTTGAATATCCGCTTGAAGCCTGCCGACTATGTATTCATTTTGAACCATAGCGAGTCAAAGGTCCTTTTCGTAGATCAGGAATTGTATCACCTTATTTCCCCTGTCAAGGATGAATTGGAATCGGTGGAGCACATAATTGTTCATTATAAAGATGAAGAGATAAATGAAATCGATTACAACCATTGGCTGGAATGTTATGATGACAAGTGCTTTAACCGGGAGACCGTGGATGAAAATGATGTTTCGAGCCTCCTTTATACTAGCGGGACCACAGGGAATCCTAAAGGGGTGATGCTGACTCACCGCAACAACTACTTACATGCCCTGGGTGCGATGCATCATTTCAGGGTCAATGACCGCGATACATATTTGCATGTACTGCCGATGTTCCACGTGAATGGGTGGGGTGCCCCATTTTATTATACGGCAAATGGTGCCACTCAAGTTTGTTTGAGGAAAACCAGCCCTGAAACGATATTTGATGCATTACAAAAGCATAAGGTTTCCATCATGCATATGGCACCAACGGTTCTGAATTCTTTGTTTCAATATTATGAACGGAATGTTCCGAATCTCGAGCAGGATATTCGAATCGTTGTTGCGGGTTCCGCTCCGCCTCCTGCATTCGTTACAAGGGTGGAAAAAGAGTTAGGCTGGGAATTCATTCAAATTTACGGAATGACTGAATCGACACCGGTTAGTCTGATATCGCTGATTCGTTCTGAATTCGACGATCTTTCGGAAAAAGAAAAATACAGAATGAAGGCGAAAGCTGGGTATCCCATCATAGGCAGTGAGGTAAAGGTCATCCATGACAATGGTGAGGAAGTGGCCCATGATGGCATGGATATCGGGGAGCTCATCGTCCGCAGTCATGGAGTGATGTTAGGTTATTGGAAAAATGAAGAAGCGACCAGCCAGACATTGAGAGATGGATGGCTGCATACAGGGGATATGGCCACCATCGATGAAAATGGCAATGTGGATATCGTTGACCGCAAAAAGGATATCATCATTAGTGGCGGAGAAAATATCTCTTCCATAGAAGTGGAAGGAGTGCTCTACGAACATTCGGACATTCTTGAAGCGGCAGTCATTGCCGTTCCCCATGAAAAGTGGGGAGAGACGCCGCATGCCTTCATTGTGCCAAAAAGGGGCGTGGATTTAACGGAGGATGATATAAAGGCCTTCACACGGGAAAAACTAGCTCACTTCAAATCAGTTACCAGTGTGTCGTTCGTCGATGAGCTTCCGAAAACGGCATCGGGGAAAATACAAAAAATCCATCTCCGTAATGATTACTGGGAATCTAAGGGGAAAACAGGCAGATTCGTCAATTGAAGCTCGCTAACGCTGTTCAGAAATGATCAGCGTTTTTTTCTGTTTGCCCGTTCGATGGGATTCATATTAAGCTATGAAGATATCGGATAAATGAAGATTGCGGGGGCGATATTTTTGCATTCGTAAATAAGCCGCAGTAACTCATGCCATTGTTGGATAAGGATGGTCATTCAAGAGATTGGAATTTGTTTTGGTAAAAAGCATCCTGTTTAACGAGAAAGTGTTATTATTATAAAATATTTCAAATTATTATAATTTTCATTTTTCATCATTTATTGTAAGAGTCTTGGATTGTGGGGGAGAGCATTGAAACGTATTCATTATAGCTGGGTTATTTTAATCATAACATTCTTCTCGATTATTGTAGCCGGAATCGTTAGGTCATCATCGGGAGTATTCATCGTTCCATTTGAAAATGAGTTCGGGTGGGACCGGTCCGTCATTTCTTTAGCCTTCGCCATAAGTTTGTTTCTATATGGATTATCGGGTCCATTCATGGCCGCTCTAATTGAAGTGCTTGGATTGAAGAAAATGATGGTATTGGCCATGTCCACTTTATTGGCAGGGATTTTACTCACTTTTTTCATGGAGCATGAGTGGCAGCTCATTCTTATTTGGGGAATTATCATTGGATTGGGTTCTGGAGTGTTTTTAACGGTATTGAGCCCATATGTGGCAAATCGTTGGTTCGAGAAGAGGCGGGGACTGGCGGTCGGGATACTCACGGCAAGTACGGCCACAGGTCAGCTCATTTTACTTCCGGTTTTAGCCATCATCATTGAGAATTACTCGTGGAGATGGGCGATCGGATTAATTTTGGTCCTTAGCTTGATCATGCTGGCAATCATCCTTTTGTTCATGAAAAACAATCCGAAGGAAGTGGGCACCCTTCCATATGGATTAGAAGAGGAAAATCTGGAGGCTGTTACAGTCCAAAAGAAGAACCCCATCGCCATGGCCTTTCAGTCGTTGATTGAAGCAGTGAGAGTGAAGGAATTCTGGTTATTGGCAGGAAGCTTTTTTATATGCGGACTTTCAACAAGCGGGTTGATCGGCACACATTTCATTTCTTACTGCATTAGTTTTGGTTTACCGGTTGTGACGGCAGCATCACTGCTATCTTTCATGGGAATCTTTGATTTGATTGGTACGACTGTATCCGGGTGGTTATCAGATCGTTTTGATAACCGTTGGCTTTTGTTTTGGTATTACGCTCTAAGGGGTGCTTCCCTCGTATTACTTCCTTTTGCGCTAAATGAAGGCTCAATCGGCCTATTGATCATTTTTTCCGTTTTTTATGGGTTGGATTGGATTGCCACCGTTCCTCCGACCATAAGCATTTCAAGGCAAGTCTTTGGCATGGAGAAAAGCGGGATCGTATACGGGTGGATATTCGCGGCCCATCAGGTCGGTGCAGCAGTGGCGGCGTACGGTGGAGGGCTTATCTTCAAAATATTCAACTCCTATACATGGGCATTCTTCCTTGCAGGAATCTTTTGCTTATTGGGCAGCTTGTTTGTCATACTGATAAAAAAGCAAAAAGCGGTCACGAAAGTTAAAGATGGTGCAATGGAGTTATAGAAAAATCTGTATGGATGAAAGAGGGTGTACCTATGAAGGACACGATGGTACCATTGCAGGAAAGTAAACGGATCGTAAGCATCGATATTTTACGTGGATTAGCCATTTTAGGGATTTTTTTAGTGAATATGCCTTCATTCCACTCTCCGCTCTTGTACATAGACGGTGCCGAGCGGTGGTCCGGAGGATGGGACAGGATTTTGTACAGATTCAGTGATATCGTCGCACAGGCCAGCTTTTATCCGTTATTTGCCTTTCTGTTCGGTTTCGGGGCAATCATTTTGGCAGTAAGGAGTGAAGAAAAGGGTATTTCATTTCCGTTACTATATATGAAAAGGCTAAGTTTCCTGCTGATACTTGGATGCATTCATGCTTTCTTCATCTGGCATGGGGACATCCTCATTAATTATGCTGTATTTGGGTTTGCCTTATTGTTTTTTTATAAGATGAAGGGCAGGAATTTAATTCTGCTAGGCTCGGTTTGTTATGTCCTGCCATTTGCGATATTGGGTTCTCTATTTCTTATAATGGGCATTTTTGATAGTGAAGGGATGGCGGTTACGACTGATTCGGCGATGATGAAACAGTCTTTGGAAGTTTATCAATCTGGTACATTTACGGAACTGATGAGTCAAAGGGCGCTGGATTGGTATATGGTGAACAACCCTTTTAATACCATTATCCTTTTTTTATCGATTTTTCCGTTTTTTTTAATGGGAGCAGGTGTTGCAAAACAAGGCTTTCTCCAAAATTCAACCCAATATAAACGACAATTGAAAGCGATATCGATTGTAAGCTTGCTATTGGGCATGTCAATAAAGATTCTGCCATATGTGACGGTATACCATTTTGGTACGATATTCGTGCAGGATTATTTGGGAGGACCGTTACTTACGATTTTTTATATCACGGCAATCGCGCTTTTGGCGGAGCGGGCAGGGGCTTCCCGCCTGTTATACCCGCTTTCGTATATCGGAAGGATGTCGATGAGCAATTACTTGTTCCAATCGATGGTATGTACGGCCATTTTTTATTCATATGGGCTTGGTTTATATGGATCAGTCTCTTATACGACAGGTTTTGTTTTCCTAATAGCCCTGTTTTGCCTGCAAATTCTGCTTTCCTTATTGTGGATGGGTCTGTTTAATTACGGACCGGTTGAATATATATGGCGTTTTTTTACATATGGTAAAAAGCCGGTTATGCGCCGTTGAGGACCAGTTAAGAAGAAATGTAAATGATGTTCATTAAATTGTTGGTTTTACCCATTCAGGTGGATCCTTAGTTTTGTTTTTTTGTAAAAGCCTATGATATGATGAAATGGAAACTGAACGAGGGGGCAAAAAAATGACACATATGCATATTACAGCTTGGGTTATCGGAATCATTCTTTTCTTTGTCACATATTCGATGCTTAAAGGTGAAAACCCGAAAGCGAAAATGCTACATATGATAACACGATTGTTCTATCTATTGATTTTCCTTACTGGCGGCATGCTGATCACTGATTTTGGTGCTTACGCAGTGAAAATGATTGTTGGAATCATCGTGATTGCGGCGATGGAAATGGTGCTGGTCCGTACGAAAAAAGGAAAAAGCACAGGTGCCATGTGGATATTGTTCATCGTAGCGCTTGTATTCGTCCTTTATTTAGGGCTTTCCTTGCCACAAGGATTGTATATTTTTAAATAAATAAATGAAAAACGGGTAAATGAGGAAATCTCATTTACCCGTTTTCTTTTACCCGTTATTGTGAATTCACTTTCTCAATGACGATCCTTTTTCCGGTGTTCAGGGTGAATTCAAAACGATCATGATCCTTTTTCCCGTAAGAAAAGTGGTGCTGAACGAGACAAATTTGGCTCTCGTTATCAAAGGTGAAGAAATTCACGCCGGACTGGTTTGGGACGGCCCTTAAAAAAGTGAGCTGGTTATAGCTATATATACAATCATAAATAGAAAAATCAAGTGAATTCAATGTCGTTACAAATTGGAAAAAGGAATCGTCGTTCAATTCTTCCAATAAACGTTCAAAAGAGTAGAGCAGTTTTTTGCGTATCCGAATGGGCTCATTTTCCCTTAAGAAGGTGATTTCCCGGTGAAGCAGGATTTTCCCCTCTTCTTCAACTACTCCTTGCTGCCAGCGCCCACCCCTGTAGACTTCGATGATGCTGTCAACGTGGTCTTCAATGGAGCAGGCCTCATCTGTTTCATCATCGAAAAAAATCCATTGTTGATTGATATTTTCCACTGTTCCTTCGGTAAAAGCTCTTGTTTGCCTGTTCATTAACTTAGTTCGTTGTTGCTGACTCATACATATACCTCCAATAGTGGAATCCTCACCTACTTTTTAGTCAAAATCCAATGAAAATATAACTGTATATTTTAAAATATTATGGACAAATAACCATCTTTCCGTCTTTGCATAGGCTATGTTTAAACACGGGATGCTTTGCTCAACAATTCATTAACGACGCCGGGCGTTGTGGGCAGGGATCCTACGGAATGATACTAAAGCGATACTTAGGGGCTGTAAATCTTTTTAAGACAGGGAGCCAATATATTTTTGATAGTCCGGATAGAAAGGATGAAGTGTAAAATGTGTGGGATAACAGGCTGGGTGCATTTTCAAAAAGATTTACGGACAAAAACGAAAACGCTGGAAAACATGACAAAAACGTTGGCAAAGCGGGGACCAGACGAAGAAAATGTTTGGAGCGAAGCCCATGTTGCCTTTGGTCATAAACGGTTAACGGTTGTCGATGCGGAAGGCGGAAAACAGCCGATGACGAAAAATCACGAAAACGGCAGATATACGCTTTGTTATAATGGTGAGCTATATAACACCGAGGATATTCGTAAACAGCTATTATTAAAAGGATATTCCTTTAGCGGTCATTCTGATACAGAAGTTTTGCTAACTTCTTATATAGAATGGAAAGAAAAATGCATTGACTTGTTCAATGGGATTTTTGCGTTTGCGATTTGGGATGAAAAGGAACAGAAATTATTCGTTGGAAGAGATCGCATGGGGGTAAAACCATTCTTTTATGCGGAAAGGGACGGCGGGTTCATTTTCGGATCGGAGCTGAAGGCGATTCTGGCCCATCCGGATGTTAAAACGGAGATTGACCGCGAAGGGCTGTCTGAGGTTTTTGGTGTTGGTCCATCCCGAAAGCCAGGTTCAGGCGTATTTCATAATATCCAGGAATTAAGGCCTGCCCATGCGCTTACCTTATCAAGGAAAGGCCTCCGGATTTGGAGATATTGGAATGTGAAAAGCGAAGAACACCGGGATACGCTTGATGAGACGGCCGAGAAGGTTCGCTTCCTTGTCGAAGATGCAGTGACACGGCAACTTGTATCAGATGTTCCGCTTTGTACCTTCTTATCAGGAGGGCTTGACTCAAGCGCAATAACGGCCATTGCTGCAAACGCCTATCAAAAAGAAGGGAAAGGGCCGCTTCATACGTATTCCATTGATTATGAGGATAATGAGCGCTATTTTGAAGCAAATGATTTTCAGCCTAACTCTGATGGGTATTGGATTAAAAAGATGTCGGATAGTTTTAACACGGTTCACCATTCATCGATCATCTCTCAAGAGCAGTTGACAAATTATTTAACGGAAGCTGTCCTTGTAAGGGACCTCCCAGGCATGGCGGATGTCGATTCTTCCTTACTTTGGTTTTGTAAGGAAATCAAGCGGGATTTTGTTGTAGGCTTGTCCGGTGAATGTGCGGACGAAATTTTTGGCGGTTACCCATGGTTTCATCGTGAAGATGATTTGAATCGTGCTGGTTTTCCATGGATGAGATCTACGGATGAGCGGGTATCTTTATTGAAAAAGGGATGGCGCGAGAAATTGAGGCTTGAGGAATATGCGCAGGAAGCTTATTTGACCACCCTTGCCGAAACGCCTAAATTGGAAGGGGAAAGCGGTGTAGCGGCAAAGCGGAGAGAGCTTTTCTATGTGAATTTATTATGGTTCATGACGACTCTCCTTGACCGGAAGGACCGGATGAGTATGGGTGCAAGTTTAGAGGTGCGCGTGCCATTTGCGGATCATCGCCTTGTTGAATATGGATGGAACATTCCTTGGGAAATGAAAATGGAAGGCAACCGTGAAAAGGGTATTCTAAGGAAGGCTTTGGAGGGGCTGTTACCGGATGAAGTATTGTATCGTAAAAAAAGTCCATATCCAAAAACCCATAACCCTATATATACAGACCGTGTGCAGGCGTGGTTGAAAGACTTACTGATGGATAAAAATTCGGTCCTGCATGAGTTTTTCGATAAGCAAAAGCTAACCGATATAGTAGATTCCAAGGGTGCCGCTTTTAAAGTGCCGTGGTTCGGGCAATTGATGTCAGGTCCACAGCTGCTCGCTCACTTGGCACAAACCCATGTATGGTTCAAAAAATATGATATCCAAATAATCGAATGAAAAAAAACGGGGCGAATGATTTTCATTGCCCCGTTTTTTTCATTGCCTCAATGATTGATTGCGAGAATTTTATATTGATAACCGCTCAATTCAAATTTGCCAACTTGTGTGGTTTCTTTTGTTCTTAAATCCGTTAGTGTACGTCCTTCCAAATCCAAAGGGAGGGTAAATGTTTGCTGGACATCCGTCGGATTGATGAGGATCACGACAGAACGTTTTTCATTATACTTTTGGTAGGCCACGATATTTTCGTTTCCGGCTGTATCAAGGAATTTGAACTCCCCGTCATTGGCAAGTAATCTTTCTTCTTTTCGCAAGGAGATCAATGCCTTAATTTCATTGAGCAGCTCGGTGTTTTGTTTTTCCTCTTCCCAGACCATGCATTTTCGGCACCCTGGATCCATGCCACCGGTTAAGCCGATTTCATCGCCATAGTATATACAAGGGCTGCCATTGAATGTCAGCAGGATTGCGTGGATGAGCTTGGCTCGAGCTAGATCTTCCCCGCAATCCGTGAAAATCCGCGGTGTATCATGGCTTCCAAGAAGATTGAATGTCACATCAAAAACATTGGTCGGATAACTGTGATAGATGGCTGTCATTTCTTCTGTGAACTCGCGTGCATTGATGGTTTGTGAGGCGATCAGGCGAAAAACTTGGTTGGTGAAAGGGTAATTCATGACGGCATCGAACTGATCGCCGCGAAGCCATGGCATTGAGTCATGCCAAATTTCCCCAAGAACATAAAGGTCAGGCTTTATATTTTTCACCGTTGTTCGAAATTCACGCCAGAATGGCTGATCGACTTCATTTGCCACATCGAGCCGCCAGGCGTCTATATCGAACTCCTTGATCCAATAAGCCGAGACTTCGAGCAGATATTCTTTCACCTCCGGATTTGCCGTATTCAATTTTGGCATCGATTCAAAAAAACCGAATGTTTCATAATTGGGCCTTTCCCCTCCCTTAAGTGGGAAGCTATGTGGGTGGAACCAATCCTTATATTTCGATTTCTCTCCTTTTTCGAGCAGATCCTGAAAAGGGGGGAAATAGTAGCCGCTATGGTTAAAAACGGCATCCAGCATGACCCGGATATTCCGTTTGTGACATTCGGTTATGAGCGTTTTCAATGTTTCCTTCGTTCCGAATTGCGGATCGATACTCCGATAATCAATCGTATCGTATTTATGATTGGAGTAAGCATGGAAGATTGGCGTGAAATAGATTCCGTTGATGCCGAGATTCTCTAGGTAATCCAAATGTTCAATGATTCCTTCAAAGTCCCCGCCAAAAAAATTATCCACCGCCGGGTCTTCACTTCCCCAGGGTTTCACACCTTCCGGATCGTTGTCGGGGTTTCCGTTCGCAAAACGTTCAGGGAAAATTTGGTACCAAATTGTATCCTTGACCCATTCCGGTGCCCCGAAAACTTCATTTTGGTGCAGATAGGGAATCGCGAAATAGCATCCGGGATCTCGGGGGGCTTCTTTAAAGAAGCCTTTTTCCGTGTAAAAAGCACTTTCATCTTCTGAGGTTACCTTGAACCCATAACGAATTCTTCGGTAGGGAGGCATCACATAAATATGCCAATAATCATAACGGTTATCGCTGCCTGACAAACTCATGGGAAGCTCTTCGGACTGCCATTGACCATTATCTGATATGTATGGATCACCAAAAATCAATCCAACTGAGGAGATATCTTGTTTTTTCGTACGTAGTCGGATATGTAGGGTTTCAGTGTTGATGGGATAGCCGTAATTGTCATTAGGTCTATGGTGTATGGATGAAAATTCCATTTTAAACCACTCCAATTCTATAAGTATTTGAGGATGTGAAAAAGGAAACTTCCAGCTGTTTATGAGGGAGATCTCTATGAAGCTGCACTAGCCAGGTTAAGTGTTTTTTCAATATGGTTATATACCCTATTTCAATTAAAAGAAGCACTTATTAACTAAAAAATAACAAAAAGTGTTCATCACTACAAGGAAATAAATACGCCAAGGAAAATGTTGTAAAAACCAAAGCCGTTCATATAATGATAACAATAGCTTTGGCACCGCTTTCATTAAGTCGCTTTATTTGAAGTACTGAACTGAAAAAACAGTATTATTTGGTGCTTTTGGACATGATAGAATAAACATTTTAAAAAGGAGAATCAAAGTGAAGAAGCTGATTTTTCATTTGTTCATGTCCATGTTTTTGATTGTTAGTGTAAGTGCTTGTGGTTCCAGTTCAGATTTGGAAAATGAAGCAGTGAAAGAAAATAAGAAAAAAGAAGACGAAGCCAGTAATGAAGCGAAGCCGGAAAAATTGATCATTTGGGAGGAAAAAGGTAGAGCGGAGGCCCTAAAGCCGGTGATTGAAGCTTTTGAAAAAGAATATGGAATCAAGGTTGAGCATGAAGAGCTTGAAATGGCTACCGAGATGTATGAGCGGCTTCGTCGTGATGGGCCAATCGGAAACGGAAAGGCCCCGGATGTCGTAACTTTTTCTCATGAAAGAGTCGGGCAAATCGTGAAGGAAGGCTTAATTCAGGAAGTGAAGGTGAAAGATGAGGTATTGAATGCCTTCATTGAACCTTCAATTAGGGGGGAAATGTATCAAGATAAGGTATTTGGATTGCCGAAATCCGTAAACACATCCGTTTTCTTTTATAATAAAAAATTGATGACTAAGGCACCTGAGACGATGAATGACCTTTATAAAATGGCGAAGGAATTAAGAAAGGGTAACGTTCATGGTTACTACGCCAAATGGAATGATTTCCATGATTCGTATGGAGTGATCGCTGGAATGGGAGGTTATATATTTAAAGATAAGAATGGAAAACTAGACCCTTCCGACATTGGTTTGAATAATAAGGGTGCCATAAAAGGGGCTGCATACATCCAAAAATGGTATAGGGCGGGTTTGATTCCAAAAGGCGACAAGGCAGCGATCGAAAAGTTGTTCATACAAGGGAATTTGGCATCTATCATGAGTGACGGGAACTCATTTACCGAGCGGAAGGATATAGGAATTGCCCCCATGCCTGAATTACCCAATGGCCAGCCAATGAAAACGTTCATGGAAATCGAAGGCTGGCATGTAACAGCATTCACAAAACATCCTTATTGGTCTACGAAGTTAGTTGAATATTTGACTAATGATGATAATGCAATGCAGCGTTATGATTTAACAGGGGAAATCCCTCCGAATAAATCAATCAAACACAATGCCGCAATCAATGAAAATGAAAGGGCACAAGCCTTAAGCATACAATTACAATACGCTGAACCAGTACCGAATATTCCGGAAATGAATAAGGTATGGGGACCGATGAATTCAGCCATGGATGAAATGACCACTCAAAAAGCAAAACCAAAAAGGGCTTTGGATAAAGCGGTCAAGACGATAAAAAAAGAACGTTAATCATGTTCTGCTCTTTTCCGATTCAGAAACCATAACCAGTATCCCCAATTTGTCCCTTTAGTGTAAAGTTTTTTATAAATTGGATTTGACGTTAAGGGGTCAAAAGGCTAATCTTAAAGGCGTAAAGAGATAGCTAGGAGGAGAGCGGATATGAGAAAAAGAGTGTTATCACTCGCTTTAATTCCGTTGCTTCTTTTTTACGCCATTCCAGTAGGAGCAGCTGAAAAAGAACAACGAACTTGGAAGGATGAAATCGTATATTCATTATTGGTCGACAGATTTTTCGATGGAAATACTCAAAATAATGGAGATGCGAACGTGAATGACCCTTCCGCGTTTAATGGCGGGGATTTCGAAGGTGTCACGAAGAAACTTAATTATTTAAAAGATATGGGTTATACCGCTATCATCCTTTCACCGATTTTCGCAAATGATGAAAATGGCTATCATGGCGATTGGGTGGCCGATTTTTATAAAACGGATAAACACTATGGGACAATGAAAGAGTTTAAAAAACTCGTGTATGAGGCACATAAACGCGATATGAAGGTGATCATTGATTTTCAAGCAAATAATGTGGGTCCTGACTCCACTTGGCTGACCGATCCCCAAAAACAAGGTTGGTTCCATGAAGAAAAAAAGATTTCCAAGGACGGCAGCCAAACGGATTTGGAAACAGGCTGGGTCGATGGTCTTCCCGATTTGAATCAAGATAATGAGGAAACAAGAAAATATTTACTGGATGCTGCCAAATGGTGGATAACGGAAACCGATATTGATGGATACCGTATAAATAAAGTCCAATATGTAGCGAAGGATTTTTGGAAGGAATTTGTGGATGCAGTTAAATCTGAAAAATCAAATTTCTATACAATCGGCGATGTACAAGGTGATGCCGAATTGATTTCAAGCTACAAGGAGACGGGTATCGATGCTTTTATGGCTTATCCGCAAAATTCAGAGCTACGGGAAGCATTTGCTGCCCCCGATAAAGAATTGAAACCTGTTTTTGATGCGTTTGCGAAAAGCGAAGATGAATTAGGGGGCAATGCCCATCAGGCTTTGTTCATGGATACGGAGGGGATGCCCCGGTTTACAAAGGATGCAGCCGACCATAACGAAAATCCAGGTTCCAGATGGAGAATGGCGCTGTCGTATCTATATACGATGCCAGGGGTGCCAATCGTATTTTATGGATCGGAAATTGCCTTAAACGGCGATATTGCCCCGGATAATCATAAGTTGATGAATTTTAAGACAGAACAGGAATTGGTGGAATATATAACAAAGCTTTCTGACCTCAGAGACATGTACCCAGCATTGAAAAAAGGGGATATGGAGCTTTTATATGAAAAAGGAGGAGCTTCGGTATTCAAGCGTGTATATGGTGAAGAAACGATTGTCGTCGCCATGAACAATACGACTGAAACTCAAACGATAAACCTTACTGATAAGGAACTTGAAAGCAATAAAGAGTTGAGAGGTATGCTGAATGGGGATCTGGTCCGCAGTAAGGACAACAGTTACTCTATCGTAATCGACAGGGAGACGACAGAAGTCTACACGCTGTCACCTAAGTCGATTATTAATATTCCTTACCTGTTAGTTATAGGATTGGTTCTTCTTATTTTTGGTATATTCATTGCTTTGGTTATTAAGCGTTCAAAACGGAACCAACCAAAATAATCATATGCCTCTCGATTGTCGGTAGCCGCCAAACATTGTCCCTAAGGCTTTGTGGAAAACAGGATCGGGAGGTTACAGCATGAATAAGACCTGGTGGAAAGAATCGGTTTGCTATCAAATATACCCGCGCAGTTTCATGGATAGTAATGGTGATGGAATCGGGGATATAAAAGGATTGATATCTAAGCTTGACTACCTGCAGGATTTGGGGATAGATGTTATTTGGATTTGTCCATTTTATAAATCGCCCAATGCGGATAATGGCTATGATATTAGTGATTATCAAGCAGTTTCCGATGAATTCGGTTCAATCGAAGATATTGATCTGTTATTGAAAGATGTTCACGGACGTGGGATGAAGGTGATACTCGATCTTGTTTTGAATCATACAAGTGATGAGCACCCCTGGTTCGTCGAGTCACGTTCTTCCCGCGATAATCCGAAACGGGATTGGTATATATGGAGGGATGGGCAGGACGGCCGTGAGCCCAATAATTGGGAAAGCATCTTTTCCGGAAGTGCCTGGAAATTCGATGAAAGGACCAATCAATACTATTTACATTTATTTGCCGAAAAGCAGCCAGACTTAAACTGGAAAAATACTGATGTGCGAAAGGCATTATATGAAATGGTCAATTGGTGGCTCGATAAGGGAATCGATGGCTTCCGGATTGATGCGATCACGCATATTCATAAGCGTGAAGGCCTTCCGGATATGCCCAATCCTTATTGGCATCAATATGTACCTGCGTTTGAAATGCATACTAATCAGGACGGGATTCTGGATTACCTTCAGGAGTTGAAAGAAGAGACTTTCTCTAAGTATGATATCATGACGGTCGGTGAGGCCAATGGCGTCAGGATTGAGCAGGCGGAAGAATGGGTCGGGGAATCGAATGGGAAGTTCAATATGATCTTTCAGTTTGAACATCTTGGGCTTTGGAATAGGGGACAGAATCACGATGTTGATGTTCAAGGGTTAAAGCGAACGATGACCAAATGGCAAAAGGGGCTGAAAAACAAAGGATGGAATGCTTTGTTTTTTGAAAATCATGACCAGCCGAGAAGTGTATCCACCTGGGGAAATGATCATCAATATTGGTTGGAAAGCGCAAAAATGATTGGGGCCCTATACTTTTTCATGCAAGGGACACCTTTTATTTATCAAGGTCAGGAAATTGGCATGACGAATGTCCAATTTGATTCGATTGATGATTATGATGATGTCGGAATGAAAAACTTTTACCGGATAGAGACCTCGAAAGGTCGTCCTCATGATGAAATCATGAACATTATATGGCATAGCGGCCGTGATAATTCAAGAACACCGATGCAATGGAACGATATTGAAAATGGCGGATTCACCCATGGAACACCTTGGATGAGGGTTAATCCAAATTATCGCGCCATTAATGTAGAACAGCAGAAAAATGACCCGTCATCCATTTATCATTTTTATAAAAAGATGATTGAACTTCGAAAAAAACATCAGGTCCTCGTTTATGGGGAATATGAATTGTTATGGGAAGATCACCCTGAACTTTATATTTATACAAGAAACATGAATGATAATTCAGTCATGGTAGTATGTAACTTTAGTGTGAATCACCATCAAATCGACCTTTCTTATTGGGGGAAAATGGAACTTTTACTAGCTAATTATGACGATTGCCCTGAGGTGTCCCTTATTGATTTACGTCCATATGAAACGAGGATTTATCGTTATTGATTGCTATGAACTTGATTGGAATTAGCTTAAAACCTATGTAGTTAGTCGTCTGACTTCTTATTTTCCAATACACCTGTCGTTTTTCAGGAAGCTGATCATACATCAGCTTCTTTTTGGATTTTAAAACATAGATGAAAAAAACGGAAAAGTGAGTATTTTCTGAAAAATTGAACAAACATTAAAAAAAGTATGGATATAACTATTGAACTGAGTGTATTATGAATACATACAAAATGTATAAATATAAAACAAATATTAAAGAAGTGTTTATTGGTATTCACCTTTTTTAAAAATGAAGTCAATAAAGGCTAAGAGGGGAGAGGGGAAATGCATGGCCATCACAATAAAAGATGTGGCACAGCTAGCGAATGTTGCTCCTTCAACAGTTTCTCGAGTGATTGCAAACAATCCTCGGATAAGTGAAAAAACAAAGGTACGGGTACGTAAGGCGATGACTAAATTAGGATACCATCCAAACTTCATTGCACGTAGTCTTGCCAATCAATCGACCAGGATCATTGGTTTGGTAATGCCAAGTTCGTCAAATGATTATTATCAAAATCCCTTTTTTCCGACGATCCTCCAGGGTCTAAGTGAGGGAGCCCAGGAAAACCACTATTCCCTGTTGCTAAGCACGGGAAAAACCGAAGATGAAATCTACGAAGGAGTAGTGAATATGGTGCAGGGGGGGATGGTGGATGGAATAATCCTGATGTATTCAAGGATGAACGATCACATTCTGACCTATTTGAGAGAAAGGGCTTTTCCATTTGTAATCATTGGGAAGCCCTATGATTACATCGAGGAGATAACATATGTTGATAATGATAATGTCTTGGCAGCCGAACAGGCAACGGATTACCTCATACAGCTAGGACATGAAAGGATTGGATTCATCGGAGGTGATGTAACCCTTGTGATGACCCTTGATCGCTTATCAGGATATGAACGGGCATTGGAGAGGGCTGGAATCGATCGAAGGAGGGAATATACCCTGCATGAAGATTTTTTGCATGAAGGGGGACAAGCCGCTGCAAAAAGGTTACTATCCATCGATGAACCACCTACCGCTTTGGTGGTCAGTGATGATCTCATGGCACTTGGCATCGTGCATTCACTTCGCGAGATGGGCGTGCGCACTCCTGAAGAAATGTCAATCGTCAGCTTCAATAACGTTCTTTTCTCTGAACTGTCATTACCGGCCCTGACTTCCGTAGATATTAATATTTTTGATTTGGGATATCAGGCCGCTAAGGGCATCATTGACATGCTGCAGACTGGGGATGCTCCTGCCGGGACCATCATTCCACATCATTTCGTGGAAAGGCATTCCTGCAGATCGAGATCGATCAAGCAAGGTGCAATGGCCATGACTTATTGACGAAAAGGGCATTGCAAGAGCAATGCCTTTTTTTTGCTAGAAATGAACGCTGAAACTTTTGAATGCATGTACACCCGTTCCGTGCCTGACTAATTTATTTTCTTTAAGATATTGAATGGCTGCAAGGACTTCTTCGAGGATCTTTGGTTCGAGGCCGAGTTGGTTGTGTCCGCCATAGATTTTGGAGACTGCCTTGATCTTTGCGATTTTTTCTAACGAATTCACAAGGTCTTCAGGGCTTGTCGAGGGATAAAATGCATAAACGGGAGTATCTGAATAAAGCAGGTCGCCAGTGAATAAATAACCTGTTTCATTATCCAAAATTGAAATGTGGCCAGGTGAATGCCCTGGTGTATGATAAATGCCTAAACTGCGGTTGCCCAGATCAATCGTGTCACCATCCGATAAGAGCCTATCAGGGTAACCCTGATATGGCTTGTATGTAAAAGGGTCGAATGATTCGGGTATGGGTATAGTGATATCCCGTGCAATGTTCTTTCTTATTTGTTCCAAGGACAAACCTTCAATGCCGTTGATCAGCCAATTGGCATCATCACCATGAACATAAATGGTATCATAATCACCGTGACCGCCAATATGATCCGCATGAACGTGTGTGGTCAGGACGATAATCGGAAGATCGGTAAGCTGGTCTGTAATCCGCTTAATCGAATCGATGCCTAAACCTGTGTCGATTAACGCAGCCCGGGTCTCCCCAAGTAATAAAAAGGAATGAACTTTCTCCCAATGACCATATTCACTGATTGAAAACGTTTTTGAGTCCAATTCCTGAACGGTGAACCATGGATCTACAATATTTTTCAAAAATGACTCCACTCCTCTCATTCATATATTCCGCGTTAACCGGAAATATCCTGCTTGAAAGAGTAAAAGCAGCGGATTTGTGAAATCCACTGCTTTTGGAAAGGGAAGGCTTATCCGTTTACAACGGTCCCGCCGTTTACATGGATGACTTGTCCGCTGACATAGGATGAATCATCACTTGCCAAATATACATAGGCTGGTGCCAATTCCTCTGGCTGCCCTGCACGGCCCATTGGAGTATCCTGTCCGAATTTGGCAACATCCTCTTCACCGAATGAGGCAGGAATCAGCGGTGTCCAGATCGGGCCTGGAGCCACACCGTTCACTCTGATGCCATCTTTTGAAATGGAGTTCGACAGGGCTCTTGTAAATGCAAGTATTGCACCTTTTGTTGAAGAGTAATCGATTAGTTTTGGGTTGCCCTGATAGGCTGTGATAGAGGTTGTATTAATGATGCTGCTTCCTTTTTTAAGGTGCTTCAATGCAGCTTTAGTTAAGTGGAACATCGAAAAAATATTCGTGCGGAACGTTTTTTCCAATTGTTCAGCTGAAATGTCCAGGATACTTGTCTGCACATGCTGTTCTCCGGCGTTGTTGACTAGAATGTCTAAACCGCCAAATTCATCAACCGTTTTTTTGACGACTTCCTGGCAGAAGGCTTCATCACCGATATCACCGGAAATGAGTAAACATTTCTGGCCTTCTTTTTCAATCAATTCTTTTGTCGCTTTGGCATCCTCATGTTCATCCAAGTATGCAACTGTCACATTCGCTCCTTCTTTAGCGTAGTAAATGGCAACTGATTTACCGATTCCGCTGTCTCCTCCTGTTATGATTGCCGTTTTACCTTTTAATTTGCCGCTTCCTTTGTAGGCAGCTTTAACTGAATCAGGGTTCGGTTCCATTTTTGTTTCCAATCCAGGTTGATGCTGCTGATGTTGAGGTGGAAATCCTTGTTTGTTCTGATTTTGGTTTTGAGTAGTCAAGATATAAACGCCTCCCATTTAATTATCTACTCTTTTTCTATTCCTTCTTTTAGGAAAAAGAAAACATGGAAAAAATGCCCAAAGTAAGTCTTGTTTAATGTTTTAACTCCAAGGGAACATGACTAGTCTTTCCATGTTCCATGAAGGCGATTCATTTGAAGAAAAGGGGGGATGAAGTTGATGGAGGCAGTTGCAATAAATAAAAAAAGACCCACCCAAAGCAGGTGAAGCCTTCATACTTAGCGGTAATTTAGGAATTGTACATCAATGGACAGATCAGCGCCCCGGATTGCGGAGATGATTCCTTGTAAATCATCCCGGTTCTTACCGGTAACCCGGATTTGATCATCCTGGATTTGGCTTTTCACTTTAAGACCGCTATTTTTAATGATTGTATTGATTTTTTTTGCTTGCTCCTTATCGATGCCTTGAATTAACTTGGCCCGTTGGCGAACGGTTCCGCCAGAAGCTCCTTCTAATTTGCCATAATCCAGGTTCTTGACGGGTACGTCACGTTTAATGAGCTTACTGATGAGAACATCCTTCAGCTGTTCGAGCTTATATTCATCGTCGGATACTAGAACCAGGTCTTCTTTTTCAATGGTGATGCTGCTTATGCTCCCTTTAAAATCATAGCGAGTCTGTATTTCCTTCATAGCCATGGTAACTGCATTCGTTACCTCTGAAAAGTCTACTTTCGAAACAATATCAAATGAATTTTCCTTTGCCATCACTTACCTCCAGCAGGGTTTATTTCCTTTATTATAGAGAAAGTGTGATAGGAAGACAACTATATAAACGATATTAAAAAAGCGAGGGGACAAGCCCCGCGCTTCATTTATGGTCCGTTTTCTTCGAATAGGAGTGCTTACCTGCAGTAAGGTTTTCCTGATAAGCGATATTTTTTTCAGCATTTCTCGCTTGGTTATCTTTTGGCCTTTTATTGTCATCGGTTGTTTTGGACATAGTGAAAACTCCCTTCCATTATCTGATCAATATATATTGTTCACAATTATGGAAGGGAGTATGTATGTTTATGATTTCTCAGGGGTATCGTTTAAGAAGAAGAGGGCAATTGTGCCAGGACCGGCATGTGCACCGATGACGGAACCAATTGTATGGATCATGAAGTCGGTTGTCCCGAATTCATTTTGGATGGCTTCCTTCCATTCCAGGGCCGTTGCTTCATCATCACCATGACTGATGGCAATCGTTTGGGTTGTTAAGTTTTTGCCTCTATCGTGCATTAATTCGATTACACGTTTAATCAATTTCTTTTTGCCGCGTATCTTTTCAAGCGGAACAAGCTTTCCATCTTCAACATGCAATAACGGTTTAATGTTTAATAAACCGCCAACAAGGGCAGATGTCTTGGAGATGCGGCCGCCACGGGCCAGGTATTCTAGGTTATCTACAGTGAATAGATGCTCCATATGACGCGTTTGGAATTCGATGGCAGCCAGGATTTCTTCTTTAGTGGCACCGTTTGCTGCCAGATCGGCTGCTTTCTTTACAATTAAACCGACGCCCATCGAAGCACATTTCGTATTGACGATTTCAATGTCAAGGTCAGGGTACTCTTCCTTCACCTGATTAAGGATCATCACTGCCGTTTGATATGTTCCTGATAACTCAGAGGAAAAGGCAATATATATCCCTTGTTTTTTCTCCTTGGCAAACTGTGTGAAAAGTTCTATAAAGTATTCTGGGGAAGCTTGCGATGTTTTCGGGGCTTTTCCTTCCAGCATCGCCTGATAGACTTCGTGAGAATTAATAGTAAGTAAATCTTCATAATTTTCCCCGTCAAGATGGACTTGTAAAGGGATTAATGAAACATTGTTTTCCTTATAGAAAGACAACGGCAAATCACATGCACTATCTGCAAGAATTGTGATAGCCATAATACACCTGCTTTCTTTTTACAATTTTTAGAAAATGAGTGGTCACTCTACTTTTTAGTGTAGCACGTAACGGTAAAAATTCAATCTCTACGTAAATAGAATAAATAATTAAGGGTAAAAAGATAATAGAATAAGGGTGAAATGGAGGTTTTTAGGATGTACAGTGGTGAAATGAAGAAAATTATCATAGTTGTGGTCGGAGCATTGCTTAATGCCATCGCAATGAACTTTTTTCTAATACCGGCAAACGTATATGCAAGCGGCTTTACGGGAGTGGCCCAGCTTCTATCGAGGATGATTGGTTCTTTTGCTCCTTTTAATGTATCGACAGGTATTCTATTGCTTTTATTGAACATTCCAGTAACGATCATTGCTTGGCGAAAGGTTGGAAAGTCTTTCACTTTTTATAGTTTCCTCAGTGTTGCCTTGATGTCCTTCTTTATGGAAATCATTCCGATTACACGCTGGTCACCTGACATATTATTGAATGCGGTATTTGGCGGGGTCATTGCTGCAGTAGGTGTGGGGATCACATTGAAATACGGTGCATCGACTGGAGGAATGGATATTATCGCCATGCTTCTTTCACGGAAGAAAGATAAACCTGTAGGTACTTATTTATTTCTGCTGAATGGCGTGATCATTGTAACGGCAGGTGCTGTTTATGGGCCGGAAAAAGCTTTGTATACACTTGTTACCCTTTATACATCGACCCGTGTCGTGGACGCGATACATACGCGTCATGAAAAGCTTACGGCCATGATCATTACAAAGAAAAGCGAAGAACTTAAACAGGCAATCCATGCTAAGTTAGTTCGCGGAATTACAAGGGTTCCCGCAAAAGGGGCGTTCACCAACGAAACTAAGGAAATGTTGTTGATTGTCATTACAAGGTATGAACTGTATGACCTTGAACGGATCATCAAGGAAGTGGATCCACACGCTTTCACAAACATCATAGAAACGTCAGGCATTGTTGGAACTTTCCGCAGGGAATGATATTAACAAAAAATCAAGGCCATTACACTTCTATTACAAAAGGAAGTATTTGGGCGTTTTAAGTTTATTGCCTATACAAAACGGCTAATTCTTATAATGTAGCGCCAATTTAAAATCTTATGAAGGAGTGATGAAAATGGCTAACGACGAAAAAATGAGCAGACAGGAAGCGGGCCGTAAAGGCGGGGAAGCCACTTCTAAAAATCACGACAAGGATTTTTACCGGGAAATTGGGCAAAAGGGCGGAGAAGCCACATCGGATAATCATGATAAGGAATTCTATCAAGAAATTGGACAAAAGGGCGGAGAAGCCACTGCTGATTCCCATGGTAAAGACTTTTATAAAGAAATCGGTGAAAAAGGCGGTAAGGCACGAAATAACAATTGATGAAAACAAAGCGAAAGCCTCCAGGAAATCTGGAGGCTTTCACTTTATTTAGAGTGGTTTTCCAGCTCTTCCTGGAGTTCCCGCAGTTGTTCTTTTTCGGCCTCGGTCGTATTGGCAAAGGCTGATGAAAGAGCGTTTTTAGCGATTTCCTCTGTCTTTTGCTGGTCACCGTCATGCTCAGAGTGGAGAGCTTCTTCAACAAATTCCCTAGCCTTCTGGAATAATTTGTTTCCCATTAGAAGCCACCATAGCTTTGTTCAGACATAATTCTTAACCTGTCCTTTTCAGCCTCTTCAAACGTAGTGTGATAAGGGATTTTTTCGGCATGCCTGGCAACACTTTCTTTGCCCTGCTGTACAAATCGTTTAGATTTACTGCTTTTACCCATTCTTATCTCCTCCGATTCTGAGCGTTGTTGACAACGGAATTGATATGTTGTCCATATTAGTTTGGCTTGAAAGGTCGATATTATGAAGGTAAAAAATGACGTATTAGGCTTTTATATTGAATTTTTCTTCGAGGAAGACGGCTATACCATCTTCTTCATTTGTCAATGTAGTTGTATTTGCTACCGTTTTTACTGGTGAGATTGCATTTCCCATGGCCACCCCGGTTCCCGCGTATTCGAGCATTTCCAAATCATTATCTTCATCACCGAAAGCGATTATCCTGTTTTGAGGAATTTCCAGATAGTTGGATACACGTTTTAGCCCTACGGCTTTACTTAACCCGCTTTTTATTATTTCGATGATATGAAAAGGCTCTGCCCAGCGGCGATGATCGACCAATTCTGCATGAACATCGGATAGATGCTGGCGAATCTGTCCTACGAATTCACTATCTGTGTGAATTAGCATCGAAGTTGGGGAATCCTGAAGGTAATTGCGCAAGTCACCTGTCTTCATGATCGGATTTCCTACATTGAACATGTTCATCAATTTTTCATCATGATAATGGACATAAACTTCATCCCGGACTTCTGCGATGATGTTGTGATATTTAAACTGATCACACGCTTCGACAATATCTTTCGCAACATTTATATCCAGTGGAGAGTGGTATACCCCCCAATTTGTATGTAATGGGTGATGGACGAAAGCGCCATTGAAATTAACGATTGGTGTAGTCAACCCCAATTCCCGGTAATAAAGTTCACTTGAGCGAAAGGGACGCCCGGTGGCGATCATAATTTCGTGTCCATCTTCTTTTAGTTTCAGGAGTGTTTTCTTAGTCCTTGAAGAAATTGTTTTGTTATCTGTAAGTAAGGTACCATCAAGATCCAATACGATCAAATGTTTCTCAGCCATGTACACACCTTCTGTTCTTTTTGATTTCATTATATGCGAATATTGTTAAGCCTATTTTAAAGTAAATGTAAATCTTTTTCATTCTTTATGCATTCCTGTATGATATTACTATATCCAGGATTATGATAATTAAAGCGAAGCTCAGGTTTAAAGGAATGAAATGATGGATTCCATGCCATTTTGATAATGGTATTGGAAATGGTATTGGAAAGACCGGAACAAATTATTCGGAGGGGTTAACTTGATAATAATTGAAAAAGAACTAATTGGACATATTCCTGTATTGCACCTAGGTGAAGAAACCACTTTCAAACAGGAATTGCCGCTTATTATTTTTATACATGGTTTTCAAAGTGCAAAAGAACACAATCTGCACTATGCTTATTTATTGGCTGAAAAGGGGTTTCGTGTGCTTCTACCTGATGTGATTCATCATGGGGAAAGGGAAGCCGGTTTAAGTGATTCTCAAATGATTCCCCGTTTTTGGGAAATGGTTTTACAGACAATCCAGGATTTACCTTTGCTGAAGGATGATTTATTATCCCGAAAATTAATTGATCCCGACAGAATTGGCGTAGCAGGTACCTCCATGGGGGGAATAGTGACTAATGGGGCCCTGGCTGCTTATGAATGGATTTCCGCCGGAGTCAGTTTAATGGGTAACCCATCATATGTCGCGTATGCAGAGCTCCAAATGGCGGAGATTAAGAAAAGGAAAGGTAATTTCCCAGCTACTGATGAGGAAGTTGCCAAGGTGATTGAACAGCTCAAGCCATTTGATTTGAGTCTTAATCAGGATAAGCTTTCCAACCGTCCGCTTCTTTTTTGGCATGGTGCCAAAGATCCGGTTGTTCCTTATCAACATGCATACCGTTTTTATGAAGGGGTCAAAGCAGGGTATGATGAGGCAGATGAAAAAATTGATTTTATCCTTGACCCTAAGGCTGGACATAAGGTCAGTAGAGAAGGAGTGCTTAAGACAGCAGACTGGTTCGCGAAACATTTACTGTCAGCTGTGCAAAATGCTTAAGTACTTACACAAAATCTGTTATGATGCTTATACGGACATAATGATGAAACCGATAATCTAAAACGAAGAGATTATCCATAAAAGGAGTGATCGAAGTGGATCAAGATACAAAAGACATTATTTTTGGAGCTTTGGAGCAGGTCATTGACCCTGAGCTTGGTATAGATATCGTTAATTTAGGCTTGGTATATGATGTGGATATGGATGAGGAAGGTCTGACTACGGTGACGATGACATTGACAGCAATGGGCTGTCCGATGGCTGGGACGATCGTCGATCAAGTTAAATTGGTTCTGGAAGATATCCCTGAGGTCAAGGAAACGGATGTGAAGATTGTCTGGAGTCCGCCATGGACGAAAGACAAAATGTCCAGATATGCTAAAATTGCATTAGGAATCAAATAATAACTTTCTAATAGAAATGTAAAGCCAGTCAAAAAAAGTGAATCCATTCAAGGAGCCACTTTTTATGGTCTGGTTTTTTTCTAATACTTTCGGCTAGGAGTGGTTAATTGAACAGTCAAATTAAAGATTCATTGGTCAGGCCACTGAGGGATTTAAGGATTTCAGTCATAGATCGCTGTAACTTTCGCTGCCAGTATTGCATGCCTGCTGAAATTTTTCATGAGAATTTTCAGTTTCTGCCTAAAAGTGAGCTATTATCTTATGAGGAAATTGTAAGGCTTTCTAAAATATTCGCAGGCTTAGGGGTAAAAAAACTAAGGTTGACTGGCGGGGAACCATTACTCCGGAGGGATCTTACCACTCTGATTTCAAATCTCGTTAAAATTGAAGGTATTGAAGATATTGGATTGACCACGAATGGTGTCTTCTTGAAAAAGCATGCCGTGAATTTGAGGGAAGCTGGTTTGCAGAGGGTGAATATCAGCTTGGACAGCCTCGATGATGAACTTTTCAAGAAGATGAACGGCAGGGATATCGGCATAAAGCCAGTTATTGAAGGCATCGCTGCTGCCAAGGAAGCAGGGCTTGGCGTTAAAGTGAATATGGTTGTGAAAAACGAAACCAATGAATCCCAAATCCTGCCAATGGCCCGATTTTGTAAAGATGAGGGCATTCAATTACGCTATATAGAATTCATGGATGTCGGACATACAAATGGCTGGCAGTTGAAGAATGTCATTACGAAAAAAGAACTGCTTGCGATGCTCCAAACCGAATTCGATCTTGAACCGGTTGAAGAAGATTATTTTGGAGAGGTGGCAAAACGCTTCCGTTATAAGGGCACTAATGCAGAAGTGGGCTTCATAACCTCGGTTTCCGAGTCTTTTTGTTCAAGTTGTACACGTGCACGTCTTTCTGCTAATGGAAGTTTATATACATGCCTGTTTAATGGAAAGGGACATGACTTGAAGTCATTGCTCCGTTCCGACATGACAGATGAAGAATTGACCGGGTTCATCATATCACTTTGGAACCGTAGGGACGACCGCTATTCGGATGAGCGGGCAGCGGGAACGGTGAAGAAACAGGAAAAAATCGAAATGTCATTCATTGGCGGGTAATCCGTCCGAATGAGTGAAAATTAAGGGATGGCAGCTATGCCATCCCTTTTTTGTTTGTCAGGAACTGATGTCAGTCATGGACGAATTCGATTTTTATACTTTTTTTATGCATTTTTATATAGGACACAAGGCAATGAAAATAATTCAATGGTCCTAGGGATGGATTTAGCCTGAAATAAGCTCCAATCATTTTAAGATCAGGAAGGCATTATGTATTGCTGCTTTTTATGGGAGGGATTCAATCGATGGTACAGATTTCTATTGGACAGTTTTCACAGTCGATTTCCTGTTTCAAATAATCAAAGTCAAGAATCGTAATGCGTCCCTTTTTAATGGAGATGACATTGTTTTTCCTTAATTGAGCAAGCATTCGATTGACCACCTCGCGGGATGTGCCGCAAAAATTGGCGAGTTCTTGGTTTGTAAAGGGAAGATTGATAACTTTACCGACTTCTGCTTCAGTGCCATAGCTATTTGATAAACGGATGAGGGTGGAGTAAAATGCACCTTTCTTACCGTGCAGGAGCATATCGCGGAATTTAGCCTGATTTTTACGGTTTTGAGCGGATAACCATGTCATCATCTCGACTGCAAGATGGCTATCTGAGGCGATTTTTTCTTCTAATGCTTCTTTGGAGATAACCGCAACAGTTCCATCTTCCATCATTTTTGCATTCATCATATATTTAGGATTTTGAGAAAACAAGACGGTTTCCCCAACCAAATCATTCTCTGAACTAATGCGTATAGTTAATTCCCGACCGTCGGGAACAACCTTGCTCACTTCCACTTTCCCTTTAATAATGTAATACAAATCACTTGCTGGGGTGCTCTCCTGAAAAAGGTAGCGTCCTTTTTCCATATGTTTAACTTGTTGTTTATTATGTAAAATTGCATGCATCCGATTAGATAACGATAATTCATTCATGCATATGACCACCTTTCAGATAGCGTCATTACTCGATTACTACCTTTGATTTAAACGGAAAAAAACCTAGTAGTCAACAAGTTTGGATAATTCTAGGATTTTTGGTGGATAATTTTTCATGTAAAATTTATGTTTTAAATTTTATAAAAATACATTTGATTTTATTTTTATTCAGTCATATAATAATAGAATCAAAGAATGGCAGGGACCTGAAAATTATAGGAGATGGTTTTATGAACGTATCAATAGTAGGTGCAACGGGTTATGGAGGTATGGAACTAATAAGATTTTTGAATAATCATCCGCAATTTAAAATAAAATCATTGCATACTTCATCCCAATTTGGTCGAAGTTTATATGAAGATAATGCACATTTAATGCATATGAAAGATACATTAGAAAAAATTGATCCGGAAGCAATTGCAAAAAAATCCGATATTGTATTTCTTGCAACTCCTTCCGGTGTTTCCTCGCAATTGATTTCGGAATTTTCTGACCTTGACATTAAAGCGATCGACCTATCAGGAGACCTCAGGCTTCAAACTCCAGGTGAATACGAGCACTGGTATAAAAAGCCGGCTGCGCCTCAGCATATTATTGAAGAGGCCGTATACGGATTGGCTGAATGGAATGCCGAAGCAATAAAAACAGCGACGATTATTGCAAATCCTGGGTGCTACCCAACCGCTTCACTATTAGGTCTTGCCCCTTTATTCACTGAAGGATTGGCGGGAGCGGCTGCCGATGTGACCATCGATGCAAAATCCGGGGTTTCAGGGGCGGGTAAATCACTTTCGGCAGTTACCCATTATAGTGAAATGAATGAGAACTTTAAGATATATAAGGTAAATCAACATCAACACATACCGGAAATCGAACAACAGCTTGGGAGATGGTCATCAGGTTTACAGCCTATTACCTTTAATACACATCTTGTTCCAATGACGAGAGGGATTATGGCAACGATGTATATTAAGGTAAATCGGAAAACCTCAAATGTTGAATTAAAGGATTTATACGAAACCGTATACGAGAACCACCCATTTGTCCGGGTACAGCCCCTTGATCGCTTTCCATCCACGAAACAGGTATATGGATCGAACTTTTGCGACATTGGCGTCGATTATGATGAAAGGACAGGTAAGGTAACGGTGGTTTCAGTAATTGATAATTTAGTGAAGGGTGCTGCAGGGCAGGCCATTCAAAATGCAAATATATTAATGGGACTAGAAGAAACGGCAGGACTATGGAACAGTCCGCTATATCCGTAAACTTTGGAGGGAAACAATGAATACACTACAGCAAGTTGAAGAAATCAAACATATTCAAGAAGGAAACATTTTAATGCCCCAAGGGTTCAAAGCGTCAGGTGTCCATGCAGGATTACGCTATTCTAAAAAGGACGTTGGCATCATTTTTACCGATGTCCCAGCATCAGCCGCGGCCGTTTATACACAAAATATAGTTCAGGCAGCTCCAATCAATGTAACGAAAGACAGCATTGCCGTTACTGGGAAACTACACGGCATTGTAGTGAATAGTGCTTGTGCGAATGCTTGTACAGGTGAACAGGGTTTAAATGATGCAAAGGAAATGAGGAAGCTTGCTGCTCAAAAGTTCGGTTTGGAGGACCATTCATTTGCAGTGGCTTCAACGGGAGTCATAGGGGAATTCATGGAAATGGAAAAGGTAAGGAAAGGGATAGAGTCATTGCAGCCAGAAAATACACCTGAAGCTGCTGAAGCTTTTGGTACAGCCATTTTAACAACGGATATCGTAACGAAGAGCTGTGGTTATGAAACAATCATCGATGGTAAAACCGTGAAAATGGGCGGTGCTGCAAAGGGCTCGGGAATGATTCATCCAAACATGGCCACAATGCTAGGTTTCATTACGACGGATGCCGTCATTGAACCGGCTGATTTACAGCAAGCACTATCCTCGATTACAAATGATACATTCAATCAAATCACGGTTGATGGCGACTGCTCAACGAACGACATGGTGTTGGTACTCGCGAATGGAGAAGCGAACAATGAACCTTTGACACCTGACCATCCGGAATGGTCCATCTTCCTGGAATTATTAAAGCAAACTTCGGAAAATCTCGCCAAACAAATTGCGAAAGACGGAGAAGGTGCCACAAAACTGATAGAAGTGAATGTTCATGGCATGAATACGAAGCAAGATTCACAGATGATGGCGAAGACGATCGTTGGGTCAAATCTAGTGAAAACGGCAGCTTTTGGAGCGGATGCAAACTGGGGACGAATCATTGCTGCGATGGGAAGAAGCGGAGTGGTATTCAATCTGGATCAAACAACGATCGTTTTTGGTGACATTGTCGTACTTAAAGATGGTGAGCCAATCATGTTTTCTGAGGAAGATGCCAAAGCATACTTGGAAAATGAAAGTATCATCATTCATGTTTATTTGAAAGATGGTAATGAATCAGGCACGGCATGGGGCTGCGATTTAACCTATGATTATGTGAAAATAAACGGAAGCTATCGTTCGTAAGAGGTGAAAAGTATGGACATATTAGTCATTAAGTGCGGCGGCAGCATCATTAACGAGTTATCGGAGTCGTTTTTCAATAGTGTTAAAGAGTTACAAAACCGCGGCTACCATATCGTCTTTGTGCATGGAGGCGGCCCTGATATAAATTCAATGCTTGAAAAATTTGAAATTGAACCTGTATTTGAAGATGGGTTAAGAAAAACGACCACTGAAGTGTTGGAAATTGTGGAACTTATGCTGGCAGGCAAATCAAACCGCAGCCTCGTTCATAAATTGGAAGCTCATGGCATCAAGGCAGTCGGTTTAAATGGCTCTGATGGCGGAATTCTCACAGGTGATTATATCGATGAACAGAAACTTGGAGCTGTTGGTGAAATACAACAAGTCAATACGGAATTATTCGGCCTTTTATTCGAAAAAGGTTATTGTCCGGTATTGACGCCCATTTCAACTACCGAAGAAGGCACTAAATTAAATGTGAATGCCGATATGGCTGCAGGATCTGTAGCGAAGGCACTATCGGCCGATATGTGTTTATTTGTGACCGATGTTAAAGGGGTCTTGAAGAACGGGCAGATCATTGAGAAATTGAATGAAACGGAAACGAAGAATATGATCATGGATGGAAGTATCCATGGGGGAATGATCCCGAAGGTCAATACAGCGTTGTCGGTGCTGAATAAAGGGATTGAAGAAGTGATGATCGTTAGTGGGAAAGATCATTTTTATCAAGGCGGTCAATTCATCGGTACGAAATTTCTTCAGGAGGAAGGGGTATTACAATGAGTTCTTTATTTCCAACATATGCAAGATGGAACATTGAGCCGAGAAAAGCGTCAGGATTGAAGATTACGAGTGTAACAGGTAAAGAGTATTTGGATTTCACATCCGGAATCGGGGTACTGAATCTTGGACATTGTCATGAGAAGGTAAAAATGGCCGTCACGGAACAGCTTGATAAATATTGGCATGTATCGAATATGTTTCAAAGTTCCATACAGGAACGGACAGCAAAAATGCTGGCTGATGCCTCTGGTTTAAGTCAGGTGTTCTTTGCCAACAGCGGCGCCGAGGCGAATGAGGCAGCTATCAAACTAGCACGTAAAGCTACCGGGAAAAGCAAAATTGTCACATGTCAGCAGTCTTTCCATGGCCGTACGTTTGCAACGATGGCTGCAACCGGGCAGGAAAAAATCAAGACTGGTTTCGGACCGATGCTAGCTTCGTTCGAATATGTTCCATTTAATGATAATGATGCCATGACAGCAGCCATCGATGAAAATACGGCAGCTGTAATGATTGAAATCGTTCAAGGAGAAGGCGGCATCCATGTTGTACAGCAATCATATCTGGACGCGATTCAAACTAAATGCCAAGAACACGATGTTCTCATTATCATAGATGAAATTCAGACTGGGATAGGGCGTACAGGGAAACCATTCGCATTCCAGCATTTCAATATTCAACCGGACATCATCACTTCTGCAAAAGGACTGGGAAATGGCCTGCCAATCGGGGCGATGATTGGGAAGGAAGCGCTGGCTGAGTTCTTTAACCCTGGAAGTCATGGATCCACTTTTGGAGGTAATCCCGTCAGTGTCTCGGCAGCCGAAGCCGTGTTAAAGGAAATTTTCCATTCAGGGTTTTTAAAAGAAACCGTTAAAAAGTCTGAATATCTTAAAAGCGAGTTGGCAAAAGCATTGAAGGGCATGGAAGAAGTGAAAGAGATTCGCGGTCTGGGAATGATGGTCGGAATTGAGTGTAAACAAGATGTTCAGGTGTTTTTAATGGAACTGCAAGAAGAGGGCTTACTTGTATTGAGTGCAGGTCCTAAAGTACTTCGTTTACTCCCATCCCTGACAGTTACCGAAGCGGAGATCGATAGGGCGATAAATGAAATTAAAAAAGTATTGGCAATAAAACAAACTGTCTAAATTAATTGAATTTTTATAGAACAAAATGAATAATTATGCTATTGTATATATAAATATACAACATCTAAAGAGGTGAAGATCATGAAAAGCTATCTATATTTAGAGAATGGTTCCGTCTTTGAAGGGGAACTGCTGACTAAATCGACTGAAAAAACAATCACTGGAGAGATTGTCTTTTTCACAGGAATGACCGGATATCAAGAAGTGTTGACAGATCCTTCATATAAGGACCAGATTGTCATCTTCACATACCCGCTAATCGGAAATTACGGAATCAATGAACATGATTTTGAAAGCAAGAAGCCGCATGTTGCCGGTGTGATTGTATATGAAGGAAATATGAGCCATTCCCATTATCAGGCTGAATATTCACTTGGTGAATATTTAGACAAGTGGAACATCCCTCTTTTAAGCCATGTTGACACAAGAGCGGTCGTTAAGAATATAAGACAGGAAGGTTCCATGCAGGCAGTCATTACAGCAGAAGAAAAATACACTGTCGTACCCGGCCTGAATGGTTTATCAGCCCATGTAGCTGAGGTATCCACAAAGGTTGTCGAGAGCTTTGGGGAAGGCGACAAGCACGTTGTGATGATGGATTTCGGCTATAAAAAATCCATATTGGATTCATTGGTCGAGCAAGGCTGCCGAGTCTCTGTCGTACCATTCGATACGGAATTCGAGCAAATCAAGGACTTGAAGCCAGATGGTATTTTGCTTTCAAATGGGCCTGGGGATCCAAAACAGCTTGAATACCTCTTAGGAAACATTAAAAAGATCATTACGAATTTTCCAACGATGGGCATCTGCCTCGGTCATCAATTAACGGCCCTTGCCTTAGGCGGAAATACTAAAAAAATGCTGTTTGGACATCGCGGTGCGAATCAGCCCGTGGTCGATTTGAAAACGAAAAAGGTGTATATGAGTTCGCAGAATCATAGTTATGAGGTTGATGAACCGAGCTTGCAAGGAACATCACTGCAAGTGAGATTCAGAAACGTGAATGATAACACGGTTGAGGGGCTCATGCATGAAGACTTGCCAATCTTCACTACCCAGTACCACCCAGAGGCAAATCCAGGACCTGTCGAGAGTTCATTACTATTCAACGACTTTTTACAAATGATAAATGATTATAGCGGGAGAGAAAAAGCTTATGCCTAAGGACGATACGATACAGACCATTTTAGTGATTGGTTCGGGGCCGATTGTCATTGGGCAGGCCGCCGAATTCGATTATGCAGGTACACAGGCCTGCCTTGCTTTAAAAGAAGAAGGATATAAAGTCATACTGGTCAACAACAATCCAGCAACGATCATGACTGATGATATGAATGCGGATGCTGTCTATTTCGAACCTTTAACAGTTGATGTACTGGAAAAGATCATTTCCAAAGAAAAGCCGGATGGCCTGCTCGCTACATTAGGCGGTCAAACAGGATTGAATCTTGCTTATCAATTGGATGATGCTGGAGTACTTGAAAAATATAATGTCAAATTATTGGGAACTCCGATCGACTCCATCAAAAAAGGGGAGGATCGTGAACTGTTCCGTGAGTTGATGTTTGAAATAGGTGAACCCGTTCCCGACAGTACGATTGTCCATACCCTTGAAGAAGCGCTGGCTTTTGCCGACAAAATCGGTTTCCCCATCATCGTTCGTCCCGCTTATACACTCGGCGGAACTGGCGGTGGTATTGCCGATTCACTGGACACCTTTAAGGAACTTGTACGGGGAGGACTTCAAGAAAGCCCGATTACACAATGCTTGATTGAAAGAAGCATAGCTGGTTATAAGGAAGTCGAATATGAGGTTATGCGAGATGGCAACAATACGTGCATCACCATCTGTAATATGGAAAATATCGATCCGGTGGGGATCCATACAGGTGATTCGATCGTCGTGGCACCATCACAGACTTTATCGGACGATGAGTTTCAGATGCTGCGTGCCGCATCCATTAAAATCATTTCTGCTTTAGGTATCATAGGCGGATGTAACATTCAATTTGCCCTTGATCCGAATAGCAAGCAATATTATTTAATAGAAGTAAACCCGCGCGTCAGCCGTTCATCGGCACTGGCTTCCAAAGCGACAGGTTATCCAATAGCACGCATAGCCGC
Organism: Peribacillus phoenicis; assembly: GCF_047238085.1. Taxonomy (NCBI): domain Bacteria; kingdom Bacillati; phylum Bacillota; class Bacilli; order Caryophanales; family Bacillaceae; genus Peribacillus; species Peribacillus phoenicis. Next base: position 949,134 of record NZ_JBDFMF010000001.1, read on the forward strand.
AAAGCTCGCTGTCGGCTACGATTTATCGGAGCTCATCAATCCAGTAACGAAAAGCACATATTCAAGCTTCGAACCTGCTCTTGACTACGTAGCGGTGAAGTTCCCGAGGTGGCCATTCGATAAATTCACGACCGCCAACCGAAAATTGGGAACACAGATGAAGGCGACTGGTGAAGTGATGGCTTTACACCGCAGCTTTGAAGGGGGAGTCCAAAAGGCCGTCGATTCTTTGGAATTGAAAACGATTGGGCTGCAGCTATTATCGCTGAAAAATAAAACGGTTCCTGAACTTTGGGGAAAGCTTGCCGAAAAATCTGATGAACGAATATTTGTCATTTTTGAAATGCTTAGAAAAGGCGTGACGATTGAAGAAATCCATGAAGCGACAGCCATAGATTATTTCTTCCTTAAATCCTTTGCGTCATTGATCCAGTACGAATTGGGGATTGAATCTAAGGCAATCGATCAGGTAACAAAGGAAGAACTGCAGACATACAAGGAAAAGGGCTTTTCCGACCGCTATCTTGCTTCCGTATGGAAAGTAAGTGAGATGGAAGTGAGAGCACACCGCAAATCACTGGGTCTTACGGCTGTCTACAAAACGGTTGATACATGTGCAGCCGAGTTCGAATCACATACGAACTATCACTATTCAACATATTTTGGTGAGAACGAACAGAAAAAAACTGATAAAAAGAAAGTCTTGATGATTGGCAGCGGTCCGATCCGCATAGGACAGGGAATAGAATTTGATTACTGTTCGGTTCACGGTGTTTATGCACTCCAGGCTGAAAATGTTGAAACGATCATGATCAATAATAATCCGGAAACGGTAAGCACGGATTTTGCGACGGCAGATCGCCTTTATTTCGAACCGTTGACTCTTGAATATGTTCTTAATGTAATAGAAGCGGAAGATATTAAAGATGTTATCGTCCAATTTGGTGGGCAGACTGCGATAAACCTGGCAAAAGGCCTGGAAGAATACGGTGTCAATTTGTTGGGGACTTCCTTCGATACACTTGATCAATTAGAAGATCGTGATCGTTTTTATCAGCTTCTTCAAAAACTGGATATCCCGCATGTACCGGGTTCAATGGCTAATGGTGAACAACAATTAATTGCAAGTGCAGAGGCAATCGGCTTTCCGGTGCTCTTACGCCCATCCTATGTAATTGGCGGCCAGGGAATGGAAATCATCCGCTCCAAGGAAAGCTTGTTGAATAGAATGGCAAATGGAACGGCACTTGTCTATCCAGTGTTGATCGATTCCTATATTCCAGGGAAGGAAACCGAAATCGATTTGATTGCGGATGGAAATGATGTATACATTCCCATCATTGCCGAACATATAGAGAAAGCAGGCGTCCATTCAGGGGATAGCATGGCATTATTGCCAGCTCAATCCTTAACGGATGATATCAAAGATAAAATGACCCTTTATGCTAAAAAACTAGTTAGTGAACTTGGTTATAAAGGACTTATGAACATCCAATTCGTGATTGAGGGAAATAGTGTATATGTATTGGAAGTGAATCCTCGTGCAAGCCGGACAATCCCAATCATCAGTAAAGTGACCGATGTATCCTTGGTGCAAATAGCGACAAAAATATTGCTTGGGAAATATTCATTGTCGAATGCGTTCGAAAAAACGGGCTTAATGGATGAAATTCCATATGCAGTCGTCAAATATCCAGTATTCTCTACATTTGCACTAAGCGGACTTGATTCGAAGGTAGGTCCGGAAATGAAATCAACAGGTGAAGGAATAGCTATCGGGGAAACGGTAAATGAAGCGTTGACAAAAGTATTCCATGCTCAAAAAGCTAAACATACTACTGGTGTTTATCAATCAGAATCTGTCCAATTAAGTGAAGATTTGTTAGCTCAAATCAAAGAAGCAGGTTTGATATTGGGGAATTCGGAGTTTGATAAATGGTTAAATGAAGGAAATGCAGCGGTCGTTTTGGCATATGGAACAACGGAGGAAGATAAGAAGCTAAGGTTACTTGCAGCGAAATACCGACTGCTTGCATTTACGGAAGAAGAGACGTTCAAGGCCTATCTACAATCGGTAGAAAATGCTGATCCAGGGGTGAATTCGCTTCAGGAATGGCTTGTACCATATTCGAAAGGAGTGTCACACGTATGAGTTCAATGACGGCACCGACACAAGCGAAGATTTTAAATGGAAAAGATTTTTTGACCATGAAGGAGTCTACACCAACGGCAATTGCAGATTTGTTAAAACTGGCGCAGACCATTAAAGGCAAATTGCAAGCTGGTGAAGAATATACGCCTTTAAAAGGGAAAACGCTGGGGATGATCTTTGAAAAATCGTCTACCCGTACCCGTGTTTCTTTTGAAGTGGGCATGATGCAGCTTGGCGGACACGCTTTGTTCCTAAGTGGCAATGACTTGCAAATTGGACGTGGTGAAACTATTTCCGATACTGCAAAAGTCCTTTCTGAATATATTGATGGCATCATGATTCGTACCTTCGAGCATGAAAAAATCCTGGAATTGTCAGAAAATGCTTCTATCCCAGTCATCAATGGGTTAACAGATCTTGCCCATCCTTGTCAGGTGCTTGCTGACTTCTTGACGATCATCGAGATAAAAGGGCAGCTAAAAGGCTTGAAGATGAGTTATATCGGTGATGGCAATAATGTTGCCAATTCATTGATGGTAGGCTGTGCAAAAATGGGAATGGATTTTTCCATTGGATGTCCTGACGCCTACAAACCTGATGAAAAGGTCGTCGCCTATGCTAAAAAAGTGGCAGAAGAGACTGGCAGTGAAATTTTGGTGACAACCTCAGCTTCGGAAGCCATAAAAGAGGCGGATATCGTCTATTCCGATGTTTGGACCTCCATGGGGCAGGAAATCGAGAATGGTATCCGCTTAGAAGCTTTTAAAGATTATCAAATCAATGGTGAGCTAGTAAAACTTGCTAAAGAAGATTATTTATTCATGCATTGCCTGCCTGCACATCGGGAGGAAGAGGTTACGGCTGAAGTCATCGATGGACCTAATTCAGTCGTTTTCCACCAAGCCGGAAATCGTCTGCATGCCCAAAAGGCGGTCCTAGTGGACTTAATGTCTTAATCAAAAAAGGCGTCTGCTCTATGAGCGGACGCTTTTTTGATTCAAGCCGCTTTCCTAATTTTTCTGACATGAAAGGAAGGAACCTGGTAATAATAACAGGGAAAGCATGTAAAGGGGTGAAATCTATGGGGCAAAATCGTCAATTTAAGCCAGGTCAAAAGGCACCGAATAATGGGACCTACGTAGAAATCGGTGAAACGGGCAGCACGGTAGTGAATCCGAAAATGGTAAAGCTTGATGCAGGGGATTCTTTTCCTGAAACATCCAATCATAACCGGATATGGACATATAAGCGGAAGCCATGAAACATCTAAAAGCAGGAAAAAGGAATGATCGCCATCCTTCTTCCTGCTTTTTTCTATTCAGCGGAATAACCGAATATATTCGAGATTTCCAAACAGCACTTCCTTAAATAATGGCTTAAAGGATCTTCATGATGATCAGGAATGCTCTCGGTGAACCCAACGGCAGTGATCGCTCCCAATAATTCCGAATTATAATTAAAAACCGGAATGGACATGGAGGAAACGGATGGTACAAGAGGCTCTTTGGCAAAAGCTATTTTGTATTTCCGAATTTCATCATATTCATTTGTTTCTTTAAGGAACGAACCTGTAACATTACGATCTTTTTCAATCCATTCCGCCGTCAATGAAGGATCCTGAAATACAGTGAATACCTTTCCGGAAGAGGATGATGGCGGAAGTCGCGTACCTAACTGTGCCCCGATGTTTAAGTTTTGGTTGGAATTCCATATTTTTGCAGTGATTGGTCCATCATATGTCCAAACGGAAAAAAGGACCGTGCAAGAAGTATGGTGACTGATTTCCTGTAAATAAGGAGTTATTCTGCTCGTTACATCCTCATTTCCTATCGCTGCCATTCCGTATTGAATCAATTTGCTCCCAAGGTGATACATACCGGTTGTCTTATCGCGATATAGTAGCTCCAGTTGAGTCAAAGTATTCAAATACTTATAGAGGTTACTTTTCGTTATTTCCGTTAATTCCTGTATATCAGAGAATCTTAAAGGAGTTCTTTGGGAAGCAAGTAAATCTATGATGCTCATCCCTATTTGTAATGATTGAATCGTCGAACCGGATTTTACGATTTCCATAAACCAATCTCCCTAATCTGTTTTAATTTAGGTCTAGTATATCAGAATCTGTAAAATATAAATGAAATTTAGCAGAAAAACCGCCGGCTGCTTGAAGCTATCAATATTCTTTCCTATTAAAAAAATAACTTTAGCGCAGTTTTTTTATTGATTCCGAAGTGCTGTTATTCGTGTAGATGATAACATTTGCACAAAAATTCTCAATACTTTCTTGACAATATTCCGAAAATTGAGTTATTATTTATATAAATAGTGAACAGTGTTATCTATAAATGGAATTGATAAGATGTACAGTCATTCAAATACTGGTATGCGAAGCGAATCCAGCAGAATCAGGATGGTGGCATCAAAAAGAGGTATTAAAAAAATCCAGATAAATAAAGGAGAATGAAAAATGAAATTAGTAACGTTCAGCAGTCAAGGATTTAAACGTATTGGTGCAATTTATCCGAATAATGTAGTAGTTGACTTGAACTATGCCTATCAAGCGCTTCTTGAAAGCGAAGGGAAACTTCGCAGTGAACAAATCGCTGACGCGTATGTACCTGCAACAATGGAGGAGTTTTTACAGGGAGGGAATGAAAGCCTTTCCATCGCGCAAAAGGCTGCGGACTACGCTATTAACAATCGTGATTCCTTCAGACATAAATTGGTACATGAAATTGAAAATATAAAGCTTGAGGCCCCTGTCCAAAAGCCAAGCAAAATTATTTGTGTCGGACATAACTACCGTGAGCATATTGCTGAAATGGGTCGTGAACTGCCGCCATTCCCTGTGGTATTCGCAAAGTTCGCCAATACAGTAATCGGTCCCCAGGATGATATACCGTTTTTCCCAATCTCTGAACAACTGGATTATGAAGCGGAATTCGCTTTTGTAGTCGGACAAAGGGCACGTAATGTTTCTAAAGAAGATGCTCTTGATTATGTAGCTGGTTATACAATTGCGAATGATGTCACTTACCGTGATATCCAACGGCGTACACTTGAGTGGCTCCAAGGGAAAACGGTTGAAGGAAGCGCTCCGATGGGGCCTTGGTTAGTCACTGCCGATGAACTTTCCGATCCATCTGGCTTAAATGTCCGATTAACGATAAATGGTGAAGAACGCCAAAAAACGAATACATCCAACTTCGTATTCGATGTGAAGTATCTAGTTGAATTCTTATCGAACTTAATGACTCTTGAACCAGGTGACATCGTCCTCACAGGAACACCGGGTGGGGTAGGGGTAGCCCGTGATCCACAAGTGTTCTTAAAAGATGGTGACGTTGTCAAAATCGAAATAGACAAAATAGGTTATCTTGAAAACCGTGTGCGACGTGTCGGGGAGGGAAAATAAAATGGCTTATCAGGAAATCGGGACATCAATCCAATCGGTTCAACAATCAATCGACCACATTCTTGAGACAGCGGCAAACCTACCGGAAGAAACGATCCGATTTAAACCAGCAGAGGATGAATGGTCAATCATGCAGATACTTTCCCATTTAGCTGAAGCCATTCCTTATTGGTTAGGTGAAGTGGAAACTGTAATAGCAATGCCTGGAGCCGAATGGGGGCGTGGATTGCAAGATCCAGCCCGATTGGCAGCAGTTACCGATACAGACAAACTTGCTGTTGAAGATGTCATGAAGCAAGTGGAGGAGCTTAAATATAAAGTGGAGAGCAGTCTCGGGAATTTAGATGAAGAAACACTATCCAAAGAATCGCCACACCGGAATTTCTCTAAATTCGGAAACAAACCAGTTTCTTATATAGTCGATCACTTCATCGATGAGCATGTTTCAGGACACTATGATCAAATAAAGCGAAATCTTTCTAAAATCCAGTGAGGCAAGATAAATAAGAAAGTAGGGATTAATATGGCTGAAAAATCGGAATACATGAATAGTACAATCGTAAAAGATTTTACAAAGGATATTCAGCGGTATAACCTTGGGCCGCTGTGGGAAGCCATTCCCGCTCTGATGGACCATGAACCTAAACCTCATGCGCATGCTTATTTATGGAAAGAAGAGCTTTTGACAAAAAAATTGATGGAAGCAGCTGAAATCTTCACACCTGACCGAGGCGGGGAGCGCAGGGCCATTTATTTTCAGAACCCTGGACTCACTTATCGTCAGCCTTGGGGATGGGCTTCGACAACGCAAACGCTATATGCAGCGGTCCAGCTATTGCTGCCAGGTGAAGTGGCCCCTTCCCACCGTCACTCCCAAAGTGCACTTCGTTTCATTACGAATGGTGAAGGTGCCTACTCCATCGTGCAGGGAGAAAGAATCTTCATGGAAGAAGGAGATTTCTTGATCACGCCTAAAAACCTATGGCATGGTCATGGACATGTTGGCGATAAACCGATGATTTGGATGGATGCCCTTGATATCCCAACCATCTATTCCATAGGCGGCACTTTCTTTGAACCATATCCTGATCGGATTGAAACGCCTAAACGGCCAGATAATTTTTCAGAGCTCCGTTATCAAGGCGGAATGGTTCGTCCAGTATCCGACCGTTATTCACAAGTGGCACCGCTTGCCAACTACAAGTGGAAAGGCACCAAAGCAGCGATAGAAGGATTAATGAATTTCGAACCGGACCCATATGATGGTTTCGCCGTGGAATATATCAATCCATCAAATGGCCAAACGGCCAATCCGACGATGGGGGCGTGGATGCAGAAACTTCCGAAAGGTTTCCATACGAAAGCACATCGCCATACCCATTCCACAATTTATCAAGTGCACCAAGGATCAGGCTATACTGTCATTAATGGAGTGCGTTTTGACTGGTCCAAGGGAGATTATTTCGTCGTTCCGAATTGGGCATGGCATGAGCACGTTGCAGAAGCGGATTCTTACTTATTCTCGGTAAACGACTTACCAATAATGGAAAGATTCGATTTGGAACAGCAACAAGCATTAGACACAAACAATGGGTACCAAAAGGTTGAAAGTGAATTCAAGCCTGTTTTGGTTTGAAATCTTCAGCTAAGATCTCTGTGAATATATGAATGCCAGTCGAATGAAAACGCTTACTGTGGTAGTGGTCCGCAACATTGGCTAAAAGCAACTAGTATAGGGGGAATTGATGATGAACACAGAAAAAAAACCATTCATCGTTATCGGTGGGGGAATTGGCGGTTTGGCAACTGCTTTAGGAATTGCAGAAACAAAACAGTATGTAAAAGTCCTTGAACAAGCTCCCGAGTTTGGCGAAATCGGTGCAGGGATTCAGCTTGCGGCAAATGCCACCAACGTCTTGCAGCGTTTAGGCGTCATGGATAAAATCAATGAAATTGCAGTATTTCCAAAAAGATTGGTGCTGATGGATGCCTTTTCCGGAAAAGAGCTTTCCGCTTTGGATTTAGGTGATGTTTACAAAGAAAGATATGGAGCTCCATATGTTGTTTTGCATCGTTCCGATTTGCATAAAGTACTGGCTGAAGCATGTGAAAAGAACCCGTATATCGAACTGGTTACGAATCAAACCATTATTGAGACAGTAGAAAATGAAGGTGAAGTGACGGTTACTTCTGCCAACGGGTCCCAACATTCAGGAACTGCTGTCATTGGAGCCGATGGATTATGGTCCAAGGCACGGAAACTTTTTGTGGAAGATCAGCCGGTCTGCTCTCAATATGTTGCATACAGGGGAGCGATCCCGATGGAAGAGGTTACGAGCCATGGAGATTTAGATGATGTTTATATGTGGGTTGGGCCAGACCTTCATCTTGTTCAATATCCGGTTAGAAGGGGAGAACTATACAACCAAGTAGTTGTCTTCAAAAGTTCTCAATATACGGAAGAAAACGAAAAAACAGATCAATGGGGAACCCCGGAAGAAATGGACCGTGTGTTTGCCGGAACTTGTGAGCTTGTTCAGAATGCGATTTCATTCATCCAAAGGCAACGCCGCTGGCCAATGTATGACCGACTACCAATCGATAATTGGACAAAAGGAAGAATTACGCTTATGGGAGATGCGGCACATCCGATGCTTCAATACTTGGCACAAGGAGCTTGCCAGGCTTTAGAAGATGCAGCTTATTTGTCGGATATGCTTCATAAGCATGGGAATGACATTGAACAGGCATTTTTGGAATATCAAGAGGAACGCATACCGCGCACGGCTAATGTTCAATCGAGCGCAAGAATGTGGGGGGAAATCATCCACAATACGACCGATGCAGGCATTCTGCTACGAGATACGATCCTTGCAGGTCGGACGGATAAGGATTTCCAATTCGTCGATGAATTTCATGGTTATAATAAAACGGCCGTGAAAGCATAATTCGTTTTGTTTCATCTATGCATCTAAAAGTTAAAACAAAGTTGATTGGAGCGGGTGTACGAGACTCCTGCTTAGAAAAGCGAGACCCCGCAGGCGTAAAGACGCCGAGGGCGGACCTCCCGCGGAAAGCGAGTGCCTGGAGAGGAAATCAACCAAATTGTACAAACGGCAAAAGCCTTTCTTCTATATGAAGAAAGGCTTTTGCCGTTTATCGTCCATACTTCCTGCATTTTATATAACTTTCCTTTACATGGGGAAAATTAGAAGTATAATGAAAATATAAAGGTCAAATTTGGTCAAACCGAGTGGGAATTCGTTCATGATAGAGATGAATGGGAGGTTTTAAGATGGATATTAATAAAATGACGGAGAGAACCCAACAGGCGTTCATCGGCGGCCAGGAACTAGCCAAAGATAGAGGGAATCCCGAGCTGACGGAGCTTCATTTATTAAAGGCCTTAATGGAACAGGATGAAAGTTTATTAATCAGGATTTTATCTGAATCTGGTAAACCGATGAATCTATTTGATATAGAGCTAAATAAGGAACTGGATCGATTACCGGAAGTGAGCGGGAGTGTTTCCCAGGTTTACATGTCATCCTCCCTGCAGCAAATGTTGACGGCTGCCGAAAAGGAAATGCAGATGTGGGAGGATGAATACTTATCTGTCGAACATATACTGCTTGCGTCGCTGCAAGTCAATAAAACGAATGTGAACAGGCTTTTTTCATCATATGGAATTGATTATGATAAAGCAAAACAGGTTATAAACGATATAAGGGGGAATCAGCGAGTGACTAGTCAAAATCCTGAAAGCACTTATGAAGTACTGAAAAAATACGGCAGAGATCTTGTTGCTGAGGTTAAATCGGGGAAGGTAGATCCCGTAATCGGCCGTGATACGGAAATCCGTAACGTAATACGGATCCTTTCACGTAAAACGAAAAATAATCCTGTATTGATAGGAGAACCCGGAGTAGGTAAAACAGCCATCGTCGAGGGGCTGGCACAAAGGATCGTCAGGAAGGATGTGCCTGAGGGATTAAAGGACAAGACCGTTTTTTCACTGGATATGAGTGCGCTTGTCGCTGGCGCCAAATTCCGCGGTGAATTTGAGGAACGCCTAAAAGCGGTCTTGAATGAGATCAAGAAGAGTGACGGTAAAATTCTATTATTCATTGATGAATTGCACACAATTGTCGGTGCAGGAAGAACGGATGGCGCACTTGATGCCGGAAATATGTTAAAGCCGATGCTTGCGCGCGGTGAGCTGCATTGTATCGGTGCAACGACCCTTGATGAATATCGGCAATATATTGAAAAGGATCCGGCTCTTGAACGCCGTTTCCAACAGGTTCTGGTTCCCGAACCGGATGTTGAAGATACTATTTCAATTTTGCGGGGATTAAAGGAAAGGTTTGAAATTCACCATGGCGTCAGGATACACGATCGGGCGATCGTTGCGGCCTCTGTCCTTTCGAACCGATATATAACGGAGCGGTTTTTACCGGATAAAGCGATAGATCTTGTGGATGAAGCATGTGCGATGATCCGAATGGAAATCGACTCAATGCCATCCGAGTTGGATGAAATCACGAGAAAAGTCATGCAACTTGAAATTGAAGAGGCGGCCTTGAAGAATGAGGAGGACCTTCAAAGCAGAGCAAGGCTGGAAGTGCTTCAAAAAGAACTATCAGAACTTCAGGATCAAGCTAATAGCATGAAATCGAAGTGGCAAATGGAGAAATCAGCGCTTCAAAAGGTGCAGGATCAACGTGAAGAGCTTGAGAAACTGCGACATGAACTGGAACAGGCAGAGAATGACTATGACCTTAACCGGGCAGCTGAACTTCGGCATGGAAGGATTCCGCAGCTTCAAAAAGAATTGGACGCAATGGAAGACGAATTGGAAAAGGAAAAACAGGAATCTCGATTGCTTCGCCAGGAAGTGACGGAGGAGGAAATTGCCTCGATTGTTGCAAGGTGGACGGGGATTCCGATTAGCAAGCTGGTGGAAAGTGAAAGGGAGAAGCTGCTTCGCCTATCTGATATCCTGCATGAACGCGTAATAGGTCAAGGAGAAGCGGTGGAACTCGTATCCGATGCTGTTTTAAGGGCAAGGGCTGGAATTAAAGATCCAAACAGACCAATCGGTTCATTCATTTTTCTTGGGCCAACGGGTGTAGGTAAAACCGAATTGGTAAAAGCTTTGGCAGAAACGTTATTCGATAGTGAGGAACATATGATTCGAATCGATATGTCGGAATATATGGAGAAACATTCCGTGTCCCGCCTTGTTGGTGCACCTCCTGGATATGTTGGATTTGAGGAAGGCGGCCAACTTACGGAGGCTGTTAGGAGAAACCCATATTCAGTCATATTATTGGATGAAATTGAAAAGGCGCATCCGGAAGTCTTCAATATTTTGCTGCAAATGCTGGATGATGGAAGGATAACAGACTCCCAAGGAAGAACAATCAACTGTAAAAATACGGTGATCATCATGACTTCCAATATCGGATCCCATTTCTTATTGCAGTCCAACCGGGTGGATGGCGGCATTGAAGAAGAAATAAAAGATCAGGTCTTTAAAGAGTTAAGAGGGCATTTCCGTCCGGAATTTTTGAATCGCGTTGATGACATTGTTTTATTCAAACCTCTGACGAAACAAGAAATCGTGGAAATCGTAGATAAAATGGTTCATCAATTACAAGTAAGGTTAACTGAACAAAATATAGTCCTGAATGTTACTGAAGCGGCTAAGGAATTCATTGCGGAACAAGGATATGATCCGGTATATGGGGCAAGACCGCTGAAGCGATTCATCCAAAAGCATCTGGAAACGAAAATCGCCCGTAAAATCATTGCCGGGACTGTTGAGATTAAAGAAGGAATAACGATTGATTATGATCATGATGAATTGGTTCTCATATAAAAACGTTGAAATGTAGTTTACCCGTAAGCAAAGTACGGTATAACAAAGAGGACATCCTATAAAGGATGTCCTCTTTTGCTTCTTAATGTTGATGAGAGTCTTTAGCTGGCCCAGCAGGCAAGATAGCCGGGATGATGCAAATCAGGATAGCAGCAGCTAATCCTAAAATCGTTCCCTGCGCAGCATCGTATGAAACTCCGATCATGGAAGAAACAACATATACAGTCATATGCACTAATAAGAATGTCCAAAAAATTGTCCAAGCATAACGCATCGAATTTCACCTCATTCCACTACATTCATTTTTATCTTACCATAATTAATATACAGTTAAAACGTGTTTTTAATAATAACCTTTAAATAATTCAATACATTAAATCATAAGAGAACTTTTTCAGGCAGACATGTTGGTTTCAAACTTCAAAAGGGAAATCATACGGAAAAAATAAAAGCAAAAACTCCGTGCTTGGTTAATTTAAGATAAGAAGTTAGGCGTTTCCACTGACCCTTTCTATTTTTCGTCATAAATTAATATAGTAGTAGTAATATTCCTTAAAGGAGTTTGAACGATGGAACAACGAACTTTTCAAATTGATGACCAATGGAATATCATCTATTATCCAGAGCGGCCCAGTGGTTTTTCCGTAATGGTAATTGGAGACCGTAGTCATTTTGTCGAAAAAGAAAGCAGCTTTTGGCTGCAGCATCCTGGCAGGCTGCAGATATTGGAATATTTAAAGGAATACGGATACACCCTATTTTCTTCCAATTTTTTTGGAGCCAACTGGGGCAGTCCTAAAGCACTCGAGCTTTCCCTTAACCTATATATTCTGTTCATGAAAAAAGAAATAGTCAATCAAAGGGTTCATATATTGGCAGAGGGGACAGGCGCACTCCTTGCCTTAAAGTTAATGAATGAACTTGGTAATAAAATACGGTCCGTCGTGTTGATAGATCCGGTTTTTTCCTTGAAAGCACAACTGGAGAAAGAAAAGGAAAATAAGTTCTTCTATAAAAAGTGGCTGTCCGAGGTCGCTGCTGCATATGAGCTCGATCCGGCAGAATGTGAACAGCATATACTGGACACTGAAGATTCAATGATCGCAGAGAATATCCCCATGAAAGTGATTCAGGTTTTTGGAAGCTTACGGAAAGAGCAAGCCTCCCTTTATCGGCAAATCCAGCTGGCTAGAAAAGCAGACTTGCAGCTGACGTATATATTGCCCGAAAAACGTTATAAAATCCCCTATCAAATACAGAAGTTTTTCAATGAGAATGAAGAGACTTTATGAGAAGAGATATATTTTTACAATAGTTTGCATACGATACAGCATCTAAAAAAACTAGACGTGCCGGGTGAAGTGGGCTTGATGGCATACGAGGAGGCTGTATTTATGCAAACAAACATTGTCATTGGCACTTATCGATTCGTGGGATTCTATGTGACTCAATTCTTTTTGAACCAAGGTGAAGAAGTAATCGGAATCGATTGGGATGATTCCGAAGCAAGTCAATATATTAAGGAAGAAAAGGAACTTGAAATAGGCAGGAATTCAAATTATATATATTTTCCGATAAATAAACTTAAATTATTGGATATTTCACAGCAGGACACGGTGTTCATATCTTGTTACGATATTCAAAGCGGAAAAATGGACAAAATCGATTTTGTAATAGGAGAAATCGTTTCCTTCATCGAGAAATGCAAAAAAAATGGCAAGAATGAAACGCCAAATTTCGTACTTTTCATGCCCATTGAAAAAGATGTCAGTACATTTCAGTCGATATTAAGCTCGATTCGTGGAATGGATTCTGCAAAAATCATATTTTTACCGACGATTTATGGACCTTGGCAATCGGAAGGCATGAGCTTTGAAGCTGGAATCAATCAGCTTGGACAGTCTGATATCAAAGCGGCAATTGCAGCCGAATATAACGGAGATGCTCTCTATATCACTGATTTTGTAAATGCTTTGGAAGCGGTGCTTACCACAAGTTCCGATAGGGACATTCAATTGTGCAGCAGTATTGATGATCATTGGGATAAATGTGCCAAGTTAATATTTGGTGAAAGTATGGATTCATTCACTTCCCAATCAACACCTAAAATCAATAAAGGAACAATATTTGAAGTGCAATGCAAAATGGAACCGGAAGAAGGCATTGCATTACAGAGAAAACATAATAAACGATTAAACTTACTTAAAAAGTGGAGAAAGCGTGATTAACATTTTCGTTATTTGGGAAGGACAAAACGGTATATTTGCCTCTAATCTATATGTCTTGTACTATAATGTTCAAGGATAGGAATTAACATCAAAAGATATTCATGATTTTATATGAACGCCCTTTACGAAAGGGTTCAGTGGAATTATGATAATATTGAGCTTATTTTGGCATCAAAATGATCAATTGATGAATATTCAAAAGATAGGGGGAAATGCGGATGAGTTCAGATAAAACTCTTGAATTTATGGGAATCGCCATGAAATACTTCCCAGAGGCTAAAGCGAAGCTTGAAGCAAGCGGGATTCCATTCTCGATGGAGATGGCAGAGCCATTCATGGAGCTCTTTAAAAGCGTTATGCAAGAAGCTTATGAGCTTGGTAAACAAGATGCTCAGCGTTAATTAAAGGCAGGCTGTCCGGTAAAAGGGCAGCCTTAAATTTTTTTATTCTTTTTTCAAGAACTTGGCGATCAATGGGCTCAGATTGATTTTATCAATGGTCGGTTTGTATTGACTGTATAAGCCCATCAATGTTTCAACGCTCGCCATCAATTGCATGTAATCAACCTGCGCTTCCTCTTGCTCCGGTTCATTTTTCCTGCCAAACATCAAATTCGAAAAATGATCATCCGGGTTTCTCTCCCTGTTGCGATTGAAGATGTCCAAAATGAGTTCCTCCTATTCTCCTTTTATTTATAATGTATGTCCTTAAATTTCCCTTGGCATAGGCGCTTGTCCGACTTCCGAAAGAGATTTCTTTAGCTTTTCAAACTGTTAACTCTTGCAAGGAAGTCTTTTTTTATATAAAATTAGTACCAGGTAATAATAGATGATTATAATAACTCATTAAAATATAAGGGGATGGCAAGATGAATGCTGGAATACTAGGGCTTGGCCGCTACTTACCCGACAAAATCGTTACAAATGCGGATTTAGAAAAAATTATGGACACTTCCGATGAGTGGATCCGGACTAGGACGGGTATTGAGGAAAGAAGAATTGCAAATGATGATATTGATACATCAGATATGGCTTATGAAGCCGCAAAAGCTGCATTGAAAAATGCGAAAATTTCGGCTGAAGAGATAGATTTAATTCTTGTAGCCACTGTTACACCTGATCAGTCGTTTCCTTCTGTCGCTTGCATGATTCAAGAGAAATTGGGGGCGATGAAGGCAGCTGCAATGGATGTAAGTGCTGCATGTGCCGGATTTATGTATGCAATGATCACGGCACAGCAATTTATTCAGTCAGGTGCATATAAGCATGTGCTGATTGTCGGTGTTGAAAAACTTTCGAAAGTAACCAATTGGGAAGACCGCAATACTGCTGTCCTTTTTGGTGACGGAGCGGGTGCAGCTGTACTTGGACCTGTATCTGAAGGCAAAGGAGTCCTTTCCTTTGAATTAGGCGCAGATGGAACTGGCGGGAAGCACTTACTACAGGAAGGAGATTTCATTCATATGAATGGACGTGAAGTATTTAAATTTGCTGTCCGTCAGATGGGGGAATCCAGCCTGGGTGTATTGGACAAAGCTGGTTTGACAAAGGAGGATGTAGATCTGCTTGTTCCACATCAAGCAAACATTCGCATTATGGAAGCCTCAAGGGAACGCTTGGGTCTCCCGCTTGAAAAAATGACAAAAACGGTTCATAAATATGGAAATACTTCATCAGCGTCCATTCCAATGGCCCTTGTGGAAGAAATGGAAGCAGGAAGAATCAAGGACAATGACTTAATCGTCATGGTCGGTTTTGGTGGTGGCCTTACTTGGGGAGCGATCGCTCTTAGGTGGGGTAAATAAATAAAAGAAGAAGCAAAACGTAAGAGCTTTAAAAATAGGAAGGAGCCATTTTTAAATGACTAATCGCCGTGTAGTTGTAACAGGTATTGGAGCAATCTCTCCAGTTGGTAATGATGCAGAAACTGGATGGAAAAATATAATCGAGGGGAAATCGGGGATAGGACCTTTAACTCGTTTGAATGCTGAAGAATTTCCGGTTAAAGTGGCTGCTGAAATCAAGGATTTTGATATAGAAACATATATAAATCGTAAAGAAGCACGGAAAATGGACCGTTTTACCCATTATGCGATTGCAGCTTCCGTTATGGCATATAATGATAGCAAGCTGGAAATAACCGATGAAAATGCTGCACGTGTCGGGGTTTGGATCGGTTCGGGTATCGGCGGGCTGGAGACACTTGAGACACAGCATGAAAACTTTTTAAACAGAGGATATAAACGTGTAAGCCCATTTTTCGTACCAATGATGATTCCGGACATGGCAGCTGGCCAGGTTTCTATCTTACTTGGTGCAAAAGGAATCAATTCATGTACGGTAACAGCCTGTGCAACAGGAACTAATTCAATTGGTGATGCGTTTAAAGCCATTCAACGGGGCGATGCCGATGTGATGATTACAGGCGGGGCCGAAGCGCCAATCACAAAAATGTCGGTTGCAGGCTTCTGTGCAAATACGGCTTTATCGACAAACCCTGATCCCCAAACGGCTAGCCGTCCTTTTGATCTTAACCGTGATGGTTTCGTAATAGGGGAAGGAGCTGGAATCATCGTTCTGGAAGATCTTGAACATGCATTGAATAGAGGAGCCAAGATTTATGCTGAAATAGCCGGTTATGGCTCAACTGGAGATGCCTTCCATATCACCGCTCCTGCACCTGGTGGAGAAGGCGGGGCAAGAGCGATGAAAATTGCAATCGAGGATGCAGGTTTGAATCCGGAAGACATCCAATATGTGAATGCCCACGGAACGAGTACGCCTTACAATGACAAATACGAAACGATGGCAGTCAAAGAAGTCTTTGGCGACCATGCTAATAAACTTGCAATAAGTTCCACTAAATCGATGACAGGCCATATGTTAGGGGCAGCAGGCGGTGTGGAAGCGATTTTCACGATTCAGGCAATCAGGGACAGCATTTTGCCTCCAACCATCAATATTGAAACACCAGACCCTGAGTGTGATTTGGACTATGTCCCGAATCAAGCAAGGAAGGGCGAAATCAATGCAGCCATCAGCAATTCACTTGGATTTGGTGGACATAACGCAACTATTCTTTTCAAAAAATATCAATAAGTTTGAAGGAAGAGCAGATCTTAGGGATCTGCTCTTTTTATGTTGAAGGGAAAATTGCAAATACAAGGGATTTAAAATGTGTCAACCGCCTTCTTTAAATCATACGATAGTCAATAGAAGCGGAGGTGTATGGGAAATGGGAGTCATTTCAACCAATGAATGGATGAAGAAGGATTTCAACCGCCCGGTCCAGATGATGGAAAGACTTAAAAGCACTTTCAACGACACCCTTGATGCGGACATGATTTATCGTCATTTATTGAAGCATGGCATGTATTCGCCGAATCAAAAAACAAAACAAACATGGGAAGACTTAAACGAAAATAATGTCTGGGAAAAAACACAAAACTTGTTTACAGCTTATAAGAAGCTATGGGGTGGGCCTGATGTTCCCATATATATTTTTCCGCTCATGTCTTCAGGGATATGGAATAAAAAAGTTGAAACGAAGTCAGGGTTGGCATTTAAAGATAAACTATTCCTTTTTTACGGAAAGGGGATAGCCGAAAAGGAAATGGAGGCGCTGTTGATTCATGAATATCATCATGTTTGCCGTCTGCATCATTTGAAAAAGGACCAAAAAGAATTCACACTCCTGGATACTATGATCATGGAAGGACTGGCTGAAAGAACGGTGGAGAAATATTTAGGAACAAGATTTTTAGCTAAATGGACTAAGTTATATCAGGAAGATAAACTAAGAGAATTTTGGAGTAAGCATTTAGAGGAAAAGCACACGATAAAACGTACAGATCCTCTTCATGATGCACTTCTGCTCGGGACGAAAGGATATCCATATATGCTTGGATACTGTAGTGGCTATTACCTGGTGAAAAATTCTGAGAAACTCTCCGTGAAAAAATCGTTCATTATACAATCTGAAGAATTCCTATCTAAAAAGCGTTAATATATACGTTCTTTTTTTCTTAATCTGTTTTCTAGAATAGGAATAAATTGTATGGTTCCTGCCTATACTGATTGACAAACAGAAATTTGTTTAAGTGAGGGATGAATGATGCTATATCTTCATGATGTATGGGTTAACTGGTTTGAAGGAGAAGAAAACGGCTATAATATTTGTCATTTTCATGAATGGAGGAAGGATGACGGGATCGAACTACTAGATCAAGTTCCTTTGTTGAAAGTGTCATCAACATTGTTCCACTACATAGAAAACGACTTGTCAGAATTACCTAAGCCACTGCTTAATGATGTATATCAAAAAGCATATGCAAGGAAAAATCATGAACGAATTCAGCTCGACTATTGTTTTATCGTGACTGACGGAAATGGAATCTTAGCTGTTGATACGATAGGGTATCATATTCCG
This sequence comes from Peribacillus phoenicis, assembly GCF_047238085.1. Lineage (NCBI taxonomy): Bacteria > Bacillati > Bacillota > Bacilli > Caryophanales > Bacillaceae > Peribacillus > Peribacillus phoenicis. Next base: position 967,241 of record NZ_JBDFMF010000001.1, read on the forward strand.
ATTAGGAAAAGCAGAATAATTCCCCGGCAGGAACAAATTGTTTATGACATGATAGAAAACCATGATGAGATGGATTACACCTTTACTGAAAAACCTACATCTGAGAAAGAATATCATATTTTGTCGCCGTCTCCCTTATTCATGAACGGTTTGACAAGAAAAGAAAGACAGCTTAAGCAATTGCTATTCATGGCCATGGACCAATTATTCACGGCGAAAAACACTGCTGAAATCCGCTATTGGTATACAGAATGGGCTCCTGAGAAATATGAAAGCATTCAAGAAATGGATTTTCAGATAGCTTGGCTTGAATTATATGAAGAAATGAAGGAAGGCTGGTCAGAGAAGCACCTTCAGCTTTGTGAAAACCTTGTGAAGGGGCAGCCTTTTTTTGAAAAGCTGTGGCAAGTTGAGGCAGGCGATAGCCCATCGATATTATGAAAAAAAAGACGATCCGTTGAGGATCGTCTTTTTTTATCTCTTTCTGCCAAGTCCCATGCCATTATACATTTTTCTGATCATTTTATTGGCTTCAATGTTCGCCTTTTCTGCACCGCGGTCCAGAATTTCATCCAATTCAGGCGAATCGATCAATTCATTATAGCGTTCCTGAATTGGCAGGATTTCTCCAAGAACCACCTCAGCCAAATCACTTTTAAAGTCACCATAACCTTTGCCCTCGTACATCTCTTCAATTTCTGTATAAGTTTTTCCACTGAAGATGGAGTATATGGACATAAGGTTGGAAACTCCCGCTTTGTTTTCCTTATCGTAACGGACAATGCCTTCCGAATCGGTAACTGCGCTCTTGATGTTCTTTTCGATTTGCTTCGGATCATCCAATAAGGCAATCGTTGCCTTTTTATTAGGATCGGATTTGCTCATTTTCTTGGTTGGTTCCTGAAGGGACATGATACGGGCCCCTTCTGTAGGGAGGCTGATTTCCGGGATTTTAAATATATCATTATGCTTTTTATTGAACCGTTCAGCCAAATCGCGTGTCAATTCAAGATGCTGTCTTTGATCTTCCCCGACAGGAACCACATCTGTACTATAAAGGAGAATATCGGCAGCCATCAACGGCGGGTAAGTAAGTAGTGATGCGGATACCCCTTCTTTGCCAGCGGATTTGTCTTTAAATTGCGTCATTCTCTCAAGTTCCCCAATATAGGATATACTCTGTAAAATCCAGCCTGCCTGGGCATGTGCTGGTACTTCTGATTGAATGAAGATGGTATTCTTTTCAGGATCCAGGCCAATGGCCAAATATAAAGCGGCCAATGTTTTAATGTTTTTTCTTAACTTAATGCGATCCTGTGGAACTGTAATTGCATGCTGGTCAACAATACAAAAGAAACATTCATATTCCTTTTGTAAGTTAACGAATTGTTTCATTGCTCCGATGTAATTTCCTAAAGTAACGGAACCGGATGGCTGAATGCCGGAGAAAATCCTTTTCAACTGCTAGTCACTCCTCTAAATGCGTTTATTGATAAATGGATATTCGCTCTTCATTATTGTAAGGATAAATAGAAAATGAATCCACTTTCTTTGAAAGAAATGTGCATATTCCTGTGATGGGGAAATGCTCATTTAAATCTTGTGGAGGGCCGTTTTGTCCTGTATCGATGCCATTTTGAGAATACGAAATGTCCACTATACTGTATTTTAGCATTTATTCATATTAAATGTATAATCGAAACGGCAAACAAGCCAATAGAACGGATTTTCCGCTTCTTTTTTTTGAATATGGAAGAAATGAAGGGTTCAAGGAAAATCAATCCGTTTAACATATTTCACAATGAGCGGACCATTTTAGGGAAGGATACTCACAAGGGAATACAGGGTTGTTGAACGTATTCTCATTTTGTAAGTCAGTTTTTTTTATTATTTATAATATATAGGAGTAAAGTTAATTGTTTGTGGTATTAAAGAAAGGGGTTTATTATATTTGTTGAATATTGATGACTGATGGCGAATGAGGTGGAGAAATGAAACCAATGTGTAAATGGTTGATGACAGGAATGTGCATATTCCTGATTCAACAGCCAGTTCATGCACAAGGCATGAACGAAACCAGGCAGGTGGCATTAGAAAATAAAGAATTGCCTGCGAGCGTACCGCGTTTTGTTTTTGATTCGGGGTTGAAATTCGACTATCCGGATGCTGTGCGCGGAATATATGTGACAGGGCCTGCAGCGGGCGGCAGTAAATTGAATGAACTTATTAAATATGTAGATGAAACCGACTTGAATGCGATGGTCATTGACATTAAGGATGACAAGGGGAACGTTACGTTTAAAACGGAAGATCCAGATTCTCCTTATGCTGGGATTGGTAAAGACTACATAAAAAATCCAGGGGCAATGCTGAAAAAATTGGAGGATAAACAGATTTATCCGATTGCAAGGGTAGTCGTCTTTAAAGACTCACTTTTGGCCAAAGAGAAGCCTGAATTATCTTTTGTAGATGGCGAAAAGGTATGGAAGAATGGTCGAGGGGAAGCCTTCGTTAACCCATTCTTAAAAGAGGTGTGGGATTATAATGTCGGTATCGCCATTGAAGCGGCAAAGATGGGTTTTAAAGAAATTCAATTTGACTATGTCCGTTTTCCCGAGGGATTCGAAAATAAAGAAGATGATTTGAAATATGATGTCGGTGAATATGATGAAGCGAAAGTGAGTCATACAGCCAAAAGGGTTCAGGCAGTGACAGATTTCGTAAGTTATGCGAGGAAACAGCTGGAGCCATATGATGTGGAAGTATCAGTGGATATTTTTGGTTATGCAGCTACATTGCCTGAAGCTCCCGGAATAGGGCAAAACTTCACAAAAATCTCTGAGAATGTCGATGTAATTTCCTCGATGATCTATCCGAGTCACTGGACATCTTATTTTGGTATCGATAAGCCTGATTTGGAGCCTTATAATCTCGTTAAGGAATATGCGAAATTGGAGAACGGGAAGCTGAAGGAATTAAAAACTCCACCTACTTCAAGACCTTGGCTACAAGATTTTACTGCCTCATATTTAGGTGAAGGGAATTACCAAAGGTATGGAAAGGAAGAAGTGGAAGCCCAAATAAAAGCGTTAAATGATAATGGTATTGATGAATACTTATTATGGAATGCAGCAAATCGATATACAAAGGGAGTAGACTATACCCCATGAAAAAAAGGATGACCTTGGAAGATTCTTCCGGTCATCCAATTTCTCTCTGAATTACCGCTTTTTATTCCCGCCAACTTTACTCCACCCTGACTGAATTCGTTTCGATTGATCGAAAATATGAGAGTGACGTTTCCCGCCAAACCATTTTTCGCCGATGCCATTCGTCACAACGCCATTCACAGCTGTAATGCCAATAACGCAAGCAGCGACTAAAAAAAAGTCCAAAAAGTAACTGATCATCAAAACCCTCCTAATATTTTCAAGCTATTCAAGTTCCATTGTAGTGGATAAGAAAAAATCTGGAAAGTATAATCTAGCAAATGAGGAGATTAAATTATGAATTGGTATGATAAGCTGAACCAGTATTTCCCTATTGAAGAAATGAAGTCCAAAGAACATATTGAAGTTCTTTTAGAAGATAAGCAGGAAATATATAAAAAGGATGAAGGTCCCGACCATGTTTTATTGTATGTGGAAGGAGAAGAGTTTATATTCGTTGATTACCTTTTTGTATCAAAGAATTCAAGGGGGCAGGGATTAGGAAGGAAATTAATTCAAAAATTGCAAAAAAAGCAGAAAACGATCTTGCTGGAAGTAGAACCAGTACAAGAAAATGATGACGATACATTGAAAAGGCTGAAATTTTATAAAAGGGAAGGATTCCAGCATGCCTCTTCAATTTCCTACAGCAGAAAATCCCTTGCCACCAAGGAGAATACGCCTATGGAAATCCTATATTGGCCAGCAAATCCATCAGTTGATGAAGAAGACGTATTTGATTTCATGAAAGAGATTTATTCTGAAATCCATACTTACAAAGATGATGACCTATATGGGAAATCTTATCAAGATGTTGAGGATGTACTAAGCTTGAATGCAAGTCAGGAAACGGATATTTTTAAAGAGATGGAAATTTAAGAAAAAAGGGGCCGGGCGTTTCACCGGCCCTTTTTAGTTTGTCGGAAAAAGTACGGTGGACAGGTCGAATAAATTCGTGAACGGTCGAGTAAAGTCCGGTGTATGTCGAATAAATTTGTGAACGGTCGAATAAAGTACGGTGCAGGTCGAATAAAGTACGGTGCAGGTCGAATAAATTCCGTGAATGGTCGAAAAAACTGCGTGAACGGCTGAAAAAACAGCTCAGTACGTCGAAAAAGTACAGTAAGGGCCGAAAAAAGTGTTCCAAAAGAAAACAGCTGGAACGTTTTTTAAAGAAAATGGCGAAAAACTGTCCTTTCTTAAAATTTTTGCATAAAGGAGGTTCGGAATGGTCTCACCCAAACCACGATTTTAAAATAAGACTTGTTTATCGTTTATGGCTTTTTACTGTTCTATGAAAACCCTCAATGGATTGAAGAAAATTGCGACACTCCTGCCGAAAAACTGGCTAGCGGAGACCCTGGAGGCACGTGCTTTGATGCGGATTGGCAGGCAGTCGGCGGAAAGGGAACGGATTTCTGAAAACAACTGTAATGTTTTTTTCGACTGCAGGCAAACTGTCTTTTCTTTTTGTGCATTTTTTGCGGGCAAATGAATATCTATAACTTCTTGGATGGTAGATTACTCACTTATCGCTGATTTTTTCGAATTACTTTTTTACTTTTGGAAATATATGTGCTAAAAGAATGGTTTTTCTTGTAAAAGGAGGAATTTGCTTTTTATTAAAGAAAATATATTAACATGTTCTTGTTTATTGACAAAGATAGGGGGTAAATAAAAGTAACGAGTTAATAAAAAAATCATGAGGGCCGAATTGAGAGTTAACTGAGAATGGTAGGTAGGTATTTTCAATTAGAAAAAGCGGTTTTAATGTATTACATAAAAAACAGAAAAAGCTATAGTACAGGCTAAACTAGAAGTTTAAAAGGATTTTTCCAAATATCAAAAAGGGTATTCATTTTAAAAAATTTAGTGTATAATAAAGAAAATGAAATACTTATTTAAAATTATTTCAAATTAGAGTGGTACTTATGAATACTAATAGTAGATTTCCCCTCATAGATCACCGATTCTATATTTAGGGAGTGTGAGTAAACATGGTAACATTATATACATCACCTAGTTGTACTTCATGCAGGAAAGCAAAAGCATGGTTAGAGGAACATGAGATTGGATATAAAGAAAGAAACATTTTTTCAGAACCGTTAACGATTGATGAGATTAAAGAAATTCTTCGAATGACTGAAGATGGAACCGATGAAATCATTTCAACACGGTCAAAAACTTTCCAAAAGTTAAACGTAAATTTAGAGAGCCTGCCTCTTCAAGAATTATATAAATTGATCAAGGAAAATCCAGGTCTGTTGAGACGTCCGATTATCCTTGACGAGAAACGGCTTCAAGTTGGTTATAACGAAGATGAGATAAGACGCTTTTTACCGCGTAAAGTTCGTACCTTCCAGTTACGGGAAGCACAACGCATGGTCAACTAATAAGGTCTTTCAAGCTCTGCCAGGAAATGTGCAGGGCTTTTTCTTTATACATAACCGATTTTCCGTTGATTTTTTTTACTTAATGACGGGTAACATAACAGGATTCAAAGGCGACAGCAGACGTTTCGGATTTGCAGCAGGTTTCTTGAACCGGTCATCATTTAAAGAAAAAATAAGAATGCACACCATCATGCCGTGTATATAATAAGGCATAAATGGCAGGAAGTTTAAAATTGAAGAAAGCATTAGGATAGTTGCATGCGGATGAATTTTTTTATAGAATGAATGGAATATTAGGCAAACAATTGTTTTTTAGATAAGTAATGTTTTTTATTTCCCTTCTTCAAGGTTTTGTCATAAAATGATGTAAAATAGTCTGTTTTAATGGCTATCATGATTTACAGTATTCACTTACGGGTAAAGAGCTTTTAAGAGCAATTTTCGCTTGGGGGTTATTATCCCTTCAAAATGAGAAAGGAAGGGAGAGGGGAATCATGGAAATCGAACGCATTAATGACGATACAGTTAAATTTTATATTTCCTATATAGATATTGAGGAAAGAGGCTTTGATCGTGAAGAAATTTGGTACAGCCGCGAGCGAAGTGAGGAACTTTTTTGGGAAATGATGGATGAAGTGCATCAAGAAGAAGAATTCATGATTGAAGGACCTTTATGGATTCAAGTTCAAGCCCTTGAAAAAGGCTTGGAAGTTTTGGTCACAAAAGCCCAGCTTGCCAAAGATGGTCAGAAACTCGAGCTGCCTCTTTCAGATGATAAGTTAAGGGATTTGAATGTATCAGACAAGATGGATACGCTTCTTGATCAACATTTTCATGGGAAAGATGAAGAAAGCGGTATGACATTCGAAGATGGTATGATTGAATTCATCACGACTTTCGAGGATTTTGAAGATGTCATTTCATTAAGCAAGCGTCATGGCTTGGATGACTGGACGACAAAACTTTATGTTTATCAGAATAAATATTATCTTTATATCGAATTTTCCGAGGCTGAGATTGATGAGGAAGAAATCGATAATGTTCTAAGTCTTTTATTGGAATATAGTCAGGAGTCACCTATAACGGTGCACATGCTTGAAGAGTACGGGAAGATAGTTATCGAAAATGATGTATTCACAACGGTCGATAAATATTTCGCATAGACTGTTGAGGCCGATTTCAGTAGAAATCGGCCTTTTCGTCCAAAAATGAATGTATTACCTTAGCAGGGAGGTTTTCATCATATGCCTGCGTTTGTTAATTGGAGGTAGTCTAGGTGAAGAATATAGTTGGCATCGGTCTGCTTATTCTCTTGTTGGTCGGCTCTTGGTATTTTCTAATAAATGGCGTCGATGGCAGGGTGATTTTTTATTCCAGCCTTATATTGACCCTTTTCTTGGTGATAATTGGATTCAACATTTTCCTGGAAAACAGAGATCCCATCGAGACCATAACGTGGCTGGTTATTTTTGGCGCTTTCCCATTCGTCGGTTTCATCTTTTACTTTTTGTTTGGCCGTAACTTTCGGAAAGAAAGGATATTTCGCAAGAAGTACTTTTTGGATAAACAGAGTTTCGTGAAAATAAGCGGCGAGGCGGAGTATAATGACCGAATTAAGGAAATGGGCGAGAACCCTCAGCAGTTAATCACTCTTGCAAATAGGCTGGGGAATAGCCCTGTTTCATTTACGACGGAAACCCGGGTGTTAAGGAATGGTGATGAGACATTTTCCAATATCATCGAAGAATTAAAAAAAGCCACACATCATATTCATTTAGAATATTATATTGTTAGGGATGACCGCATTGGCGGTCTGCTAAAGGACACCTTGATACAAAAAGTAAAAGAAGGGGTAGAGGTCCGATTTCTCTATGATGCGGTTGGTTCCTGGAAGTTAGCTCGTTCATATATCGATGAACTGAGGAGTGCGGGAGCTGAAATGGTTGCTTTTGGTCCGTTGCATCTCCCTTTATTAAATAATACATTCAACTTTCGCAACCATCGTAAAATAATTGTGATAGATGGCTCTGTCGGTTTCATCGGCGGTCTCAATATTGGGGATGAATATTTGGGACAAGATCAGAAATTCGGTTCTTGGCGGGATACGCATCTTATCATAAAGGGGGAAGCGGTCAGGACTTTACAGCTCATATTTCTGCAGGATTGGTATTATAGCACCAATAATAGTTTTTTAAGTGATGAATATCTCATGGCTGGCCTGCCGAACCACCATGGACATGGCGGAGTTCAATTGATTGGCGGCGGGCCGGATAGTGAGTGGACGATCATTAAAAGCATTTTTTTTAAAATGATCGCTTCGGCAGAAAAGTCCGTCTGGATTGCCTCTCCGTATTTCGTTCCTGATGACGATATCTTTCAAGCATTGAAGGTAGCTGCCTTAAGTGGTTTGGATGTCAGGCTGCTCGTACCGAAGAACCCCGATAAACGTATCGTATTTCATGCTTCGAGAACTTATTTTCCCGAATTGCTCGCTTCCGGAGTTCGTATATTCCAATATAATGAAGGCTTCATGCATAGTAAAATCATCATCGTTGATGACCAACTGGCGTCAATTGGGACAACCAATATGGATATGAGAAGCTTTCACCTGAATTTCGAAGTCAATGCTTTTCTCTACCGGACTGAAAGTACTCTGCAGCTGGTGAATGATTTTTTGGAAGATATAAAGGTATCCCAGGAAGTGGAGATTGATGCGTTTTCCAAACGGAATTTCGGTTTGAAAGTATTGGAGTCCACATGCCGATTGCTTTCACCCCTTCTTTAGATAGTAACTTTCCTTTATGCCGATCAGGCATTTTTTTTTGCGGATTAAAAGGAATCCTAAGCGAAGCAGGCGAATGTAGTGGATGAGGAGGAGATGTATGCTAACTGCGATAAAGAAAGATGGAACTTGGATTACCCTCCCTGAAAAGATACCGGCAAACGAGATTGATGAATGGAGAAAGTCAGCAGATTATTACTGTCCATGCTGCAAGATGGAAATGACCATCAAAGCGGGAAACGTGAGGATCCCTCATTTCGCACATAAAAATCGTTCTTCATGCCGTGCTTCTTCAGAACCGGAATCCGCCTATCATTTAATGGGAAAAAGAAAATTGTTTCAGTGGTTATTATCACATGGTTACCAAGTGGATCTAGAAGCCTACCTTCCTGAAATTAAGAAAAGGGCTGATATTTTAGCTGTGATAGGAGGCAATCGCTATGCAATAGAATTTCAATGCTCAGTTATCCCCGAGGTGGAATTCATGGAAAGGACAAGAGCCTACCAAAGCATAGGCATCAAGCCAATCTGGATCCTCGCTGCAAAACGCTTAAAAAGGAAAAGGTTGTATGAATTCAGTTTAACCCGCTTCCAATGGCTCTTCGTCACCGGCAGCTTCCATCATCCGTTTCTGTGGATGTATTGCCCGGAAACTGATCATTTATCAGTATTAAAGAACCTCACTCCGTTTACCCCTAGAACCGTCTTTGCCGAATTGACAACAGCTTCTTTAAAGCTCCTTCCCCCTAGTCGTGCATTGCCCCAAAATTGCTTTGGTTTCCCTTTTCTGCCTGCGTGGAGATATAAACGAAATGGCTGGTCCCTGCATCGAGTGAAAACAGCACGCCGATGCGATCCTTTTTTCGAAGAGCTTTATTCACACCATATTACACCTGCGACACTTCCCATTGAAGTGGGTGTTCCCGTCAGGGGGATGCTGTTGATCGAAACTGCCTCGATCGAATGGCAGGCATGGTTATACATGGATGTGTTTCAAGAGAAAAGAACAGGGGAAAAGATTTTTATGGCTGATATTATCTGCATTTTTAGAAGGCGCTCAAAAAAAGGGGAAATAAAGTTCAGACCGTTGCCATTACTTCATGAAAAACCAATCGAATATCCTGTAGGTCAATATATGATGCTTTTGGAGCAATTGGGTTATCTATCAAAGCTGGAAGAAGGGGTTTTTAAGGTTGAAAGGGAATTTACCCTTGCCTTCACCAGTGATCAAGCTCAAATTTCGGAAAAAAATTTCTATGATAAACATAAATTGATGATGGAAAAGGGGAATATCCAGTATAATCAGTGATAACATCTCTATTTATCCTGAATTCAGATGAAATGGCAGGATTATTTTTGTTAATGGAGAAATAGTAATAAGAACTGAGATTTAAAAGCTATAAAAAGAATGAACGCCGAGTGAACCATTGCGGCGTCTATCCGGTTTACGAGTTAGCCCAATGGCAAGTTTCTATAGAATGAGGAGGAATTTTTTATGGCACAGGAAACAAAAACGAATACATTACCTTCAAGAAGTGAAATAGCTCCTGAAGATACTTGGAGACTGGAAGATATCTTCGCAACCGAGGAAGATTGGGAAGCTGCCTTCAAAGCGGTAAAGGAAGACCTCAAGAAAGCGGAGGCACATAAAGGCACGTTGGGTGAAAGCGCAGAAAAATTATTCGCGGCGCTTCAACTCCAAGATGAAGTATTCGAGAAGTTAGGGAAAGTTTATTCTTATTCACATATGCGCAATGATCAAGATACAACCAATCCTTTTTATCAAGGGATGGAGGATCGGGCAAAAGCTTTATATGCCCAGGCAGCGGCTGCGTTTTCATATATGGTTCCTGAACTATTGAGTATTGACGAAAGCAAAGTGGAAGGGTTCTTGGAAGAAAAAGAAGAATTGAAATTATACAAGCATTCTTTAGAAGAAATCAATCTTCAGAGACCACATATCTTATCTGCAGAGCAGGAAGAATTATTGGCGCAGGCATCAGAAGTACTCGATGCATCGGGCAATACTTTCGGTATGCTTAACAATGCCGATTTGAAATTCCCGACCATCAAGGATGAAGAGGGAAATGAAGTGGAAATAACTCACGGAAGGTATATCAGTTTCCTTGAGAGTGAAGATCGCCGTGTACGTGAGGAGGCATTTAAAGGGGTATACAGCAAGTATGGGGAGTTCCGCAATACATTTGCTTCAACCCTGTCAGGTGAGGTGAAAAACCATAACTTCAATGCCACGGTTCGAAAATATGATTCAGCACGCCAAGCGGCGTTAAGTAATAACAACATTCCGGAGACTGTATACGATAATCTCGTTAAAACGGTCAATGACAACTTGCCATTACTTCACCGTTATCTTGATTTACGTAAAAAAGTACTGCAATTAGATGAACTTCATATGTATGATCTATTCACTCCACTTGTTAAAGAAGTGAAGATGGAAGTGACATATGACGAGGCCAAGGATTATGTCCTTAAAGGACTTGCTCCGCTTGGGGAGGATTATTTGAACGTTTTGAAAGAGGGATTTGAAAACCGGTGGGTCGATGTGCATGAAAACAAAGGGAAACGAAGCGGGGCCTATTCTTCTGGTACATACGGGACAAATCCTTATATTTTAATGAACTGGCAAAATAACGTCAATAACTTATTCACGCTCGTTCATGAGTTTGGACATTCGGTCCATAGCTACTATACACGTAAATATCAGCCATATCCATACGGGAATTATTCAATATTTGTAGCGGAAGTTGCATCGACTTGTAATGAAAATCTGTTGAATGATTATTTATTGAATTCAATTGAAGATGAAAAGAAACGCATTTATTTATTGAATCATTACCTGGAAGGTTTCCGCGGCACATTGTTCCGGCAAACGATGTTTGCAGAGTTTGAACATACCATACATTTAAAGGCTCAAAATGGGGAAGCGTTGACAGCGGATATGCTTACTAAGGAATATTATGAGCTGAACAAGAAATATTTTGGCGAGAACGTGACCATTGATGAAGAAATCGGTTTGGAATGGGCGCGTATTCCACACTTCTACTATAATTACTATGTTTATCAATATGCGACTGGAATCAGTGCAGCAACAGCATTGAGCAAGCAAATCCTTGAAGAAGGAGAGCCTGCTGTCAAAAGGTATCTGGAGTTCTTGAAGTCAGGAAGTTCCGATTATCCGATTGAAGTACTCAAAAAGGCTGGTGTCGATATGACAAAAGCCGAGCCTGTACAAGAAGCCATGGATGTATTCGAAGAAAAATTAAATGAGTTGGAAGAGCTTTTGAATAAATAGGTTGTGAAAAGGACCCAAGCACTGCCGGGTCCTTTTCATCATATATGGATGTCCGTCATAATCCTTTAAAACGATTTCTCTGATTTAAGCTATGAAGAATTATAAAGAAAACAAAAAATAAAATAGGGGAGGTAAAATACAGAGGAATGAGGTTCATGATACCGAGTAGCTGGACAAATAGCGACCCTATCAAGAGTATGAGTAGAATAAAGACTTTCAATTTGGTCACCTCCAACCTGGCAGCAGAAAAAGCTCATCTGCTCTTTATTAGATATTATGTTTTAGAATAAGCAGTATTCTAAGAATATGACAATAATGTGAAGTTGCGCACAAAGTTCTTGCAATTAAGGTGTGTAATCTGCTATAGTACAGATATAGAAGTTATCACATCCCAAACATATACCCCTTTGTTTGTTCGTCGTGAAATTTCTCCCATCCCCTTATTCGTATAAATAGATGAAAGCCCCAGCAAATTTAGCGGTTTGCCGGGGTTTTTCATTTGCATGAAAAGTAAAATGAATTAAATGCGGCATTAACAGAAGTTAAAAAAGGCCTAGGCATTAAAAATGATAATGTGATATATTTCACAAATAGATGTATTCCTAATCTAGATCAGATATTAAGCGGATATCAAAAACACTTATAGCTTTAAATAAAAAGGGCTCGTATTTAGCTACATATCGGAAGGGATAATAAAAAAATTAAAAATATATATTGTGAACAATTTGTGAAAAGTTACACATATAGTTGAAACACAAATAGGTTATCTGTTATATTATTTATTGTGAAGTGAATCACAAACAAACTTATACCCCTTTGTTTGATCGTGAAAAATTTCTCCCATCCCCTTATTTTCTTATAAAAAGCCATGCAATCTTTTGATTGCATGGCTTTTCCTTTAATAAAACAAAGAAGCAGTCAAATTCATGACTGCTTCTTTGTATATCTCCAAAACGTTCCGTATTTAGCAGGAATTTTCTCTGCCAACTGTTTTAAAACAAGCTTTTTCATTTCCAACTCGACGTTATTCTTATTCATATTATAAACGGTTTCAATTTCCTTCGTGGCCACTAGCTTGAAACAGCTTAAAAACTCTTCGAGAGAGGGGGGTTTTGCAGGGGCTGGAAGACCATTCAGCATATCTTCTAAAATTTGAACATATACCTCGTAAGAATAGACACCTGAAACTTTTATTCCCTCTTCTTCAATATTTTGATTGAAAAAGACAAGGGAGGGTATTTCAGTCACTTCCATTTCGCTCGTGATCTTCATGTCACATTGAAAGCCTTTGGCTGCACTGGAAGAATTGATATCATAAAGGAATTCTTCCACATCCAATCCAACCACCTTGGCACATTCGGTCAAGACTTCGATATTGGATATATCCTTTTTTCCTATGAATACATATTCTTGAAGCTGCCTTAAAAAGCGAATGGCCAATTTACGGCCCTGTAATTCCGCTGCTTTTATTGCGATGGAAGCTGTATATGGAGAAGAGATTGGGTTTTCAGACCAAAGGCTTCCGTCGCAGGACATTCCCGAGCGGCTGGCAGTCTTTTCCCAAACTTGAGCAATGTTTTCATAATTTTTATTTTTCCCCATATTAAGAGAATCGATTTTACCGCTTAAAACATGGCGTAAACTGAACAATTGGCCATATTCTATCTGTAATTTCCTAATAATTGGTTCTAAGCCCCAGCATTCGGGACAAAGCGGATCAACAAAAACATAAATTTCAATTGGCTTTTTTCCTATATCATAGCAATGCTGCGTCTTGATCCAATCGGAAATATTGAAAACTGGTTTTTGTGCGCTCAACTGCCTTCTCCTTTCCCGTCAGTTCCGGATGTATTGATCATATGCTGTGCCGTCAAATAGAGACGGTGATAGAAAAACTCCCTAATCTCACCGTCAAGGCCAACTTCGTTCATAGCTTGATACATGCATGAGAGCCATGCTTTCGCACGTTCTGGTGTAATTTCAAAAGGTATATGTCGAGCCCGCAACATAGGATGGCCATGCTCTTCTGTATATAAAGAGGGACCGCCTAAATATTGAGTCATAAATTGTTTTTGTTTACGGACCGTTTCTGTTAAATCGTCAGGGAATATTGGCTGCAGATCCGGGTGTTGACTAACGTTGGAGTAAAACACATCAATTAACTTGTGTAATTGCCCTTCTCCAATTAATTCATATGGTGTAGGGTTCCCTTGCATCATGTTGATTACTCCTTTTAAAGAAAGATGGTTGATATTTATTCATATTTTATCAATGACGTCCTGATATAACAAATATATAGCTTAAAGAAAATTTTACATCTGTAGTATGACACAGGGGAATGATCCGGAAATGACAGGTTTTGGGGTGCTTTACGATTTGTTAACAATTCGTGGAAAAAGAATAAATAGACATGAAAAAACTGACCCTTCACAAATAAACAGGGTCAGCTTGCTTTAGCTTGAAAATGTCCCATAAACTTTCTGAACATAGTTCTGAGTTTCTTTAAAGGGGGGGATGCCATTATATTTATCTACGTTTCCAGGCCCTGCATTATAAGCAGCAAGGGCAATCTGGATGTCCCCGTCATAACGTGCCATCATTTGACTTAAATATTTACTCCCGCCCATGATGTTTTGTTCCGGATCGGTTGCATCATCCACCCCAAGGCTTTTTGCAGTTGCTGGCATTAACTGCATAAGGCCAGTTGCACCCGCATAACTGGTGGCTTCAGGGTTAAAGTTCGATTCTTGTTTAATGACGGACTTAATCAGTTTTTCCGGGAGATTATATAAGCTGGCCGCCTGGCTGATGATACGATCATAATTTGTTGCGGTTTCACTGCTCTCATTGTCAGCAGGGGCAGTGGATACCGGGTTGATGTTCATGGATGTCAGGCCGCCGGGTTGAAGGAAGGACTTCGTTTCCGCTTCCACGCGTGATAAAAGGGAACCCAATGTCTGCGAAGCGCCTTCAAGAGCATCACCCGAAACCAGTTCCGAGAGCATGTCCTGGAAAATGGATCGAGATGAATTTGCATTTGTGTTGTTGCCATTTGTGAATTGCTGGATTGCCTGCAATTCCATGAACGTTTTGAAATCTTGGATTTTCAAACTCTCCACCTCCGAATGGTTCAAACAGGATTATTTTTGGAATTTGGCTCGATAAAACCTCTTTACTTTATTTTCGGTTTCCCTTACCGGAATTTGAAGGGTTTCAAGGAGGGTCAGGAAATTTTTTTTCCCGGAGTTTGCATCCGTCACTTCATATTCAAGCTCAAAGTCTTCCTGATTCAAATACGAACTATGATCTAAAACAAGTAAACCCTCTTTGTAAGGAAATTCAAAACGGTCCGTCTTTAATGTCCCAAAGCAGGTAAAGTCTTTTGGATCAATTCCGCATTCGAGGATAAGAAGTTGGATCTGGCCATCAGGGAATGTGTTATGATTCAGAAACGCATTAGCGGTTTCTTCAGAGATATCTTGATTCGTTTCCAATAATCCTTCTGTAGCGGGCTGTTTTAATGTCAGCTCGTAACGCCCGTTTTTCTCGCGGATCCTAAGGGCAGAGTCTTGATTTTTCAAAGTGAATCCGAGTGTATCGAAGTAATGATTTTTCTGTGTTTTAAAGTTCGATGCCCCGACATGAAAGTATTCGATCAGTTGCTGAAATTCTTTTTCGCTTAAGAGGTTTTTAAATTCAATTTCAATATGCTGGTTCATGTGTTCCATCCTTTCTGGCTGATTCTTAGGTTAATCATATAAGAACCATTCCAGCTGTCAAATTGGATTCAATAATTTTTTGCTATTGTACTTGAATATTTAGGAATCAATTGCAGGATATGATAAAATATAAACGTTGAGCATGAGAAATGGTATATCGTATATATAGAAATTTAATACATACTTTTTGCTAGAAAGATTTAATTGGATCCAGTGGTGAATTGGCATAAAGTCATGTGACTGCTGGATTTAGGAGAGCGTTCTGCCCATACCAGAGTTGAACAGGCGCTTTTTAGATAGATATAGGTGGTGTGGCAATGGAGAGTTGGGACGATTTCTTGGCGCCTTATACTCAGGCTGTCGAAGAATTAAAGGTTAAGCTAAAAGGATTAAGGAAACAGTTTGAGAGAGAGAATATTCACTCACCGATCGAATTTGTAACAGGCAGGGTAAAGCCGATTGTCAGCATTTTGGATAAGGCGAGCCTGAAGGATATTCCCATTGATAAATTGGGAACGGAAATACAGGATATTGCAGGGCTTCGGATGATGTGCCAGTTCGTGGATGATATCGAACAGGTAGTTGAACTATTACGAGGTCGCAATGACTTCGAGATAGTCGAGGAGAGAAATTATATTTCGCATAAAAAAGCAAGCGGCTACCGTTCTTATCATGTTGTAATCCGCTATCCGGTCCAGACGATCCATGGCGAAAAAAATATCCTTGCCGAAATTCAAATCAGGACCCTTGCGATGAATTTTTGGGCGACGATCGAACATTCTTTAAATTATAAATATAAAGGCATTTTCCCGGAAGATATTCAACTGCGACTCAAACGTGCAGCTGAAGCTGCCTTCCTGCTTGATGCAGAGATGTCGCAAATCCGTACGGAAATCCAGGAAGCACAGCGTCTTTTTTCCAGGAAGAAAGATTCTTGAACGCATAAATGGGTAAACGAGAAGAAATCTAAATTGAAGGTGGGATTACATGAAATTTGCGATTACGTCAAAAGGAGATGCGAAATCGAATACTTTAATGCAAAGGATGCGAACGTATCTTCAGGACTTTCATTTGGAATATGACGAAGATCAGCCGGATATTGTCATTTCTGTCGGTGGTGATGGCACTTTATTATATGCTTTTCACCGTTATAAGAATCGATTGGATAAAACCGCCTTTGTTGGTGTACATACAGGACATCTTGGTTTTTATGCAGATTGGACCCCTGATGAAATCGAAAAATTGGTGATTGCTTTAGCAAAAACACCATTTCAAATAGTGGAATATCCACTCCTCGAAACAATTGTCCGTTATCAGCATGGTGGACGGGAAGCCAGATTTTTGGCTTTGAATGAATCGACAGTCAAAAGTGTTGAAGGGACGCTCGTCATGGACGTTGAAATTCGCGGCCAGCATTTCGAGACGTTCCGTGGAGATGGTTTATGCATTGCAACGCCATCTGGAAGCACGGCGTATAATAAGGCGCTTGGCGGGGCCATCGTCCATCCATCAATCGATGCCATCCAGATTACCGAATTGGCATCCATTAATAACCGGGTGTTTAGGACGGTAGGATCGCCACTTCTGCTGCCGGCACATCATACTTGTATGTTCAGGCCGGTCAATGCGGTCAATTTTCAAATTACCGTCGACCATTTGTCCTTGCTTCAGGAAAATGTAAAGTCGATACAGTGCCGAGTGGCAGATGAGAAGATCCGATTCGCCAGATTCCGCCCTTTTCCTTTCTGGAAAAGAGTGCATGATTCATTTATTGCTAATTAAGGAGATAGACTCACCTCATGTCAAATCAAAACTTTTCTTTGACCTGGTCGGTTTTTGAAGAGGATTCTGGCTCTTTATTGCGAGAGTTTCTCAACAAATGCGATATTTCAAAACGAGCATTAACGGATATTAAGTTTAAAGGTGGATATATCCAGTTGAACGGCGAAGAAGTAACCGTAAGGGAACGGATAGAAACAGGCGACATCGTCACCGTCATATTTCCGCCGGAGCAGGCAAGCGAAGGCCTTTTGCCGGAACCCATCCCCCTGAATATCAGGTATGAAGATGAGTTTGTATTGGTGGTGGCCAAGCCCCCTTCCATGAATACCATTCCTTCACGCGAGCATCCCAACGGCAGTCTGGCGAATGGCTTGGCGGGTTATTATAGGAAGACGGGAATACAGGCAACGATCCATATAGTTACACGTCTTGATCGGGACACATCAGGTCTGGTTTTAATTGCCAAGCACCGGCATATCCATCACCTTTTAAGTGAACAGCAAAAATCAGGACAGGTTAAACGGAGATACCAAGCCATAGCTGAAGGAATCGTTGAAGGTCCTGTAGGAGAGATAGTGGCGCCAATCGGAAGAAAATCGACCAGCATCATTGAACGGGAAGTCAGGGAGGATGGCCGGTATGCCTGTACCCTATTTAAGGTATTGGCCCACACAGAGTCCCATACATTCCTTAATTTAGAACTCCAAACAGGGCGTACACATCAAATCCGGGTCCATATGGCGCATATTGGACACCCGCTGGCTGGTGATGATTTATATGGAGGGAACAGGAAAGGTATCCCTCGCCAAGCCCTTCATTGTTTTGAATTGAAATTTTTACATCCTTTCACCAAGAAGATGATGTTGTTTCAAGAAGAGTTACCAGAAGATATGACCCGTTTGCTCGAGGGAAGTTGACTTTATAACCGGTGCATTAAAACGATTCAAGCTTATGAAAAAATCCATAGACGCAAAAAAACTCACCAAGATGGCGAGTTTTTTTGGTTAATCAAAAGATGTCCTGAATTTTTCCGCAATATATGGCATGGTTGAAGGCACCTCTTGAAGCTCCATTTCGGGATAACGGACAGCGGTCAGTTTTCCACCAAAGACGCAGCCAGTATCAATATTGTATGTATGATTGACTCGTCTAGCTTCAGGAACTGGTGTATGTCCATATACGATCCATGTTTCCCCTTTGTATGTTTGGGCCCAGTCCTTCCTGACCGGTGACCCATCGGGATGTTTGGAGCCATTGATATCACCATAGAGGACAAAGGTTTTTACTTTACTGCTATATTGACCAATATAGTCACTGCGAATTCCTGCATGGGCAATGATCAATCTCCCTTCATCAATCAGTTGATAAAGTGGGGAACGTTCATACAGATCCATGAATTTTTTACGGATCTTCTTCTGCTCCCGGATGTTCAGTGATTCATATTCAGCTACAGTAGTCTCTAAACCGTGCGATATTTGAACTTTATTGCCTGAAAAATAACGATATAATTTATTGCAGTGGTTACCTGGGGCATACCTTGCTATATTTTGGTTAATGACTAATTCATGGACAATCTCGATTACTTGAAGGGAATTTGGACCGCGATCGGTTAAATCCCCTACAAAGCCGAGTATCCTTCCAGAGGGATGTACAGGAAACCCAGTCTCCCATGTATAGCCCATTTTTTCGGTCAGCTGCCTGAATTCAGCGAAACATCCATGAATGTCCCCTATGATATCGATGTTCATTTGACACATCCTTTGTTTGTTTTGTCTATGTTTATGGTATTAGTATAGTATTATTAAAAAAAATAAAATATAAACGAGGAAATGAAAAAATATGTTTTAGGAGGTGTAGAGTTATGGAGGAGATGAAGGACCGGGAGCGGGAGAGCAGTCAAATGAATAACGAGCTTTTGCTTGAAGCACTTAAAACGGAAAATCTGGATCAGTTTCGTACGGAGTTCCTTGAAATGCATCCATATGATCAGGCTCAATTTTATACAAGCTTGTCAGATGAATTCAGATCCGTCGTTTACACATATTTGTCACCGGAAGAAATGGCGGACCTTTTTGAAAATATAGAAATAGATGAAGAGGATTACGAAAGCCTGCTGGCTGAAATGACTCCTTCTTATGCAGCCGATATGCTTTCCAATATGTATGCGGATGATGCGGCTGACGTCCTGAATGAAATCAATGATGAGCAGGCCGTCAGCTATTTGACCATCATGGATGATGAAGCGGCAAGTGAAATCCAGGAGCTTCTGAACTATGAGGAATCTACGGCAGGAAGCATCATGACGACAGAGTTCATTGCCATTGAAGCAAACGAAACGGCTCGATCAGCCATGCAGATCTTAAAAAGGGAAGCTCCGGAAGCGGAAACGATATATTATGTGTTCGTTACCGATCAGGATAAGAAGCTGCTTGGTGTTTTATCGCTCAGGACATTGATCATAGCTGATGAAGATGCTTTAATCGGTGATTTAATGGATGACAGGGTAGTTTCCGTACCTGTATCCGAAGACCAGGAAGAGGTGGCACGAAAAATAAGGGACTATAACTTCCTTGCCGTGCCTGTCGTCGATTTCCAAAACCATTTGTTAGGGATCATTACGGTTGATGATATCATTGATGTCATGGATGAAGAGGCATCTGATGATTATTCCAAATTGGCGGGTGTATCAAATTTGGACAATGTTGATAAGAGTCCCTTTTCTGCTGCTAAGAAACGGCTGCCATGGTTGATCATCCTTTTGTTTTTAGGTTTATTGACCGCCAGCCTGATTGGCCGTTTTGAGGAGACACTTAGCCAAAAAGCGATTCTTGCTGTATTTATTCCATTGATAGGCGGAATGGCTGGCAACACAGGAACTCAAGCATTGGCTGTTGCAGTACGGGGAATTGCAACAGGGGACTTGGAGCAGGATAGCAAGTGGAAGCTAGTTTTGCGGGAGGCTGGGACAGGCCTCATCACCGGCCTGACATGTGGAATAGCCATCATTTTAATCGTATATATTTGGCAAGGGGATTTAATGCTCGGTTTATTGGTCGGCATATCTATTTTCATTACATTGATAGTCGCCACACTCGCGGGATCGCTTGTACCGCTCCTCATGCATAAAATGAAGATCGACCCGGCGGTAGCTTCCGGACCATTCATCACAACCATCAATGACATTATCAGTATCCTGATTTACTTCGGATTAGCTACATTATTCATGGGTTATTTACTATAAGCTAAAGAAGGCCCTCTTGGAGGGGGATTCCCAGAGGACTTTAGAAAACGGTGTTTTTATCAAAGGAAATTTGATATACTGTCATTAGTAGCAGGTACTAATAACTTGTATTAAAAAATAGGAGGTCACATACGATGACTTTTTCATTAAAAGGAAAAACATTTGTCTTAATGGGTGTTGCGAATAAAAGAAGTATTGCATGGGGAGTTGCCCGTTCCTTACATAAAGCAGGCGCAAAGCTGATCTTCACTTACGGAAAAGACCGTACGGAGAAAAGCGTTAGGGAACTATCTTCTACATTGGAAGGGGAGCCCTCCATCATTTTACAATGTGATGTAACGAAGGATGAAAGCATTGATAAATGTTTTGCGGCGATTAAGGAAGAAGCAGGTATCATTCATGGCGTGGTACACAGTGTAGCATTCGCTAACAAGGAAGAGCTGGACGGTGAGTTCGTTAACACGAGCCGTGAAGGGTTTTTGCTTGCCCATAATATCAGTTCATTTTCTTTAACGGCTGTAGCTAAAGCGGCGAAGGAAATCATGCCGGAAGGTGGCAGCATTGTCACAATGACGTATCTTGGCGGTGAACGGGTCATGCCTAATTATAATGTAATGGGAGTGGCCAAGGCCTCACTTGAAGCCAATGTCCGTTACCTGTCAAGTGATCTTGGCAAAGATAACATTCGAGTGAATGCAATTTCAGCCGGACCTATCCGTACCTTATCCGCTAAAGGTGTTCGTGACTTCAATACAATTTTAAAGAAGATTGAGGAAGAAGCACCGCTTCGTCGTACAACGACTCCTGAAGAAGTAGGGGATACGGCAGTATTTTTATTAAGTGACATGTCCCGCGGGATTACCGGGGAAAATATCCATGTGGATTCTGGTTATCATATAATCGGATAACAGTAAAGGAGGGGGCCGATATCGGTCCCTTTTTTGTTGATTTTCCATTCTGAAAGGTATCTTTAGTTGCTCATCCTCAATTGAAATCTTTCCGATTTTTTCATCTTCGAACGTTTTAGTTTTCTCCGCTAATCCCCAACACCCTTAAGCTTGGTTAGTGTCCTTTTTTTGGGGAGTGGCACATCTCAAGCATAAAGAAGGGTGAATTTCATATAAATGATACATAGAGTGGATATTCATTGTTTGCGAGAATCGGCATAAACCTGCTTTCGACCCTATTCGTGAAAAAGAAGGAGGGGCATCATGGACGTGAAGAAAGTTGGTCTGCCTTGTGCTGATGGAAAACAAACCATACAAAATACGCTGAAGAGACATATCAATTTGCATGAAAAAAATATCAGCACTTCATATACCGCCGAGGAATTGGTGGAGCTATTGTCCCGACTTCCAGCCTTTGCACCTAAGCCTGTTTGTAAGTTCATCATCAATGACCGTACACTATTCGGAAAATTGGAACAAAAAAAAGAATCCAGTTTGTTCATAAGGCATAAATTCGGGAAAAAAGTTGTCCAATACCAAATGGAACAGCTGCAGTCCGTGGATATTCTGAAATATTAAGGAGGGTTTTCATGTCAGAGAAAAATGGCGATAAGGAATCCAAACCACTTATATATGTCGATCAAGCAAAAATATCAGATCTGCGTGGAAATATGCAAAGTGATTTTCGGACGAAAAAGGCTAAACCTCAAGACAGCGTTGAGCCGGAACTTCAGGAAGCAGCCGAGAATAAAGAAGAAAAAATCGAACAAGTCAAACGCGAATTTGGTGTTTATGATGCCATGAAGGAAATTGAAAAGGAGATTACGGGATTAAGGAAAATCACCGAACAATATGTCCCTGAGCAAACTCCCGTTGAAGAAATGGAACATCCTGAACCAATAGAACAGGAAAACGAAAAGCCAGTTAAGAGAAAAAGGAAAAAGGTTGAGAAGAGAGATTCTTCCCGGGACATCATTTCCCGCTTATCCAATCATCAAGGTTTTCCAAAGCCACTATGTGAGGCTGTTATTAACGGGGAAACGCTTCAGTTTCATGTGTTGGGAATGAAGGGGGAATCAGTGAAGATTAAAAGAGGGAACCATATCCGTTTCGTGGGTCTGCCGGATATTATCGATGCCAAAATAATTGAAGAATCCAAGTGAAGGAGCAATATTAAATGTTTCCCCCACAAAATGAATTTACTTTATTTATCATATTAGGCTTGGCTTCCTTCAGGCTGACACGCTTGATCGTTTTCGATAAAATCATGGAGCCGCTACGCAGCCCATTTTTTAAAGAGATAGAGGAAAAAAATGAAGAAGGAATTGTGGAAATATTTTTAATGCCCAAGGAAAAGGGCCTGCTTGGCTGGATTGGTCAATTGCTAAGCTGTTTTTGGTGCGTGGGTGTCTGGGTCAGCCTTTTTCTGGTTTTCCTTTATATCCAACATTGGTTTATAGGCGACGTACTGATATTAATCCTTGCCGTCGCAGCAGTAGGAGCGATAATTGAGGTCATTATCAGCAAAATTATGGACATTTGATTGGAAACAACTTGTCTCTTCGTTCATATAGTATGGTATAGATGTTAAAGGAGGAGTCATAAATTGAATCAGAAACAGAATCCATGGGCTTATGCCAAACCGATGAAAAAAGATCAACCGGTCAAAATCAAGAAAGACTGTGGCTGTAATAATAACAATAAAAATAAAGGCTATTGAG
The DNA here is from genome assembly GCF_047238085.1 of Peribacillus phoenicis. Lineage (NCBI taxonomy): Bacteria > Bacillati > Bacillota > Bacilli > Caryophanales > Bacillaceae > Peribacillus > Peribacillus phoenicis. The sequence continues at coordinate 990,348 of NZ_JBDFMF010000001.1, forward strand.
TAAAAAAAACCTTTCCATTTCGGAAAGGTTTTTTTATTTCCTAATCCTACCATTCATAAAAAAACAGTTAAACAAGAAAATAACAATAGAACGATAAATTAGGATGTGATTCTATGTTCAGACAAGGAAGGTATTTTAAGGTCAGCTTTCTGGTTTTTATAGTTGTTTTGTGTGTGCTTACTGCATGCAGCAATAAGAATGATGGAAAAACGGAGAATTTAGCAATGATTAAACGAACGAATCCTGAACCGATGGATATCATTAATGGGATGGATGAGAAGGATGAAAAGGGACTGATCTCAAAGGTCAAGGAAACAGTTGCTAATGAAGACACGATTTATGACGTGATCGTCGTGAAAAACGACAAAAAGATTATCGTCGCTTATAAAGTTAAGCACTTACAACGTTTTCATATGAAGAAAATTGAAAAGACTGTGACTGAAAATCTGGAAGAGAAGTTTCCCAAAAATGATTTTATCGTATCTAGCGATTATAAAATCTTTTTGGAATCGGTAAGATTGAACGAGTTACTTAAGGAAAAAGATGTACCCGAGAAAAAGGCTAGGAAGAAGTTCAAGGAAATTGAAGAACTTCAAAAAGAATTAATTTAGAAGAGAGGTTCAGCAATATGAGCGGCAAGGATAAAACGACCCCAATACAGGATGCGTATCAAGAGCTTCAAGGGAAGCATGAAATTAAAAGACCAATAGTGAAGAATTGTTTGAAGGCCTTTTTAGTAGGTGGCATTTTCTGCATAGTGGGACAAGCCATTTCCTACTTCTATATTTATTTTTTCAACTTTACGGAGCAGACAGCAGGAGGTCCGACAACAGCTACCATGGTGTTTCTGGCCCTTTTGATGACCGGTTTCGGGTTTTACGACCGCATTGGCCAGTTTGGGGGGGCAGGGAGTGCCGTCCCTGTCACGGGATTCGGTAACGCAGTCATTTCTGCAGCAATCGAACATCGGACGGAAGGTTTTGTACTTGGAGTTGGATCCAATATGTTTAAATTGGCCGGATCGGTTATTTTATTTGGAGTATTTTCAGCCTTTGTCGTGGCGTTGATAAAAACGATTTACCTAATGATTGGGGGCTAAGCAGTGTTAAAGGGAAAACAAACATGGATGTTCACCAATAAACCGGTCATCTTGGAAACTGGGGTAACAGGCGGGCCATTTGAAGCTAATGGAGAAATCGCGGGTGATTTCGATATTTTATACGACGATTTGTGGATGGAGCAGGATTCATATGAGAAGGCTCATCGGCATTTGATGGAGAAAGCGGTAGAGCTTGCATTGGAGAAAGGTAAGATTAGCAAGGAACAGGTGCAATTTTTCTTGGCGGGTGATTTAATCAATCAGGTTACACCGACAAGCTTTGCAGCCAGAACCAATGGAATTCCATATTTCGGCTTGTTTGGAGCCTGTTCCACATCGATGGAAGGGCTTGCTCTAGCTGCCTTCATCACTAATTATGGGGGGGCTAACTATGTGTTGACAGGTGCATCGAGCCACAATGCAGCTGTTGAAAAACAATTTCGCTATCCAACTGAATATGGCGGGCAAAAACCACCTACAGCTCAATGGACGATAACAGGAGCGGGTGTTGCGCTGGTTGCTCCTGATGGAAGCATGCAAGGGGAATTTCCCCATATTGTCTCGGCCACTATTGGAAAGGTCATTGACATGGGATTGAAAGATCCTTTCAATATGGGGGGAGCGATGGCCCCGGCGGCCGCCGATACGATTCTTTCCCATTTTAAAGATACTGGTTTGACCCCGGATGATTACGATTTCATCATTACCGGTGATTTAGGTCAAATAGGGAGGGAGACAGCTCTTGACTTATTAAAGCAAAAGGGCTGTGATATCAATCAGGAAAAATTCAAGGATTGCGGATTGATGATTTTTAAAAAGGACCAGCCTGTTTTGGCTGGTGGGAGCGGTGCGGGATGTTCGGCAGTCGTTTTATACGGTCATATATTAAATGAAATGATTTCCGGTAAATATAATAAAATCCTGCTTGTCGCAACAGGTGCATTATTGTCGCCACTTTCCGTTCAGCAAAAAGATACGATTCCGTGCATTGCCCATGCGGTGGCCATTGAGTATGGGATGAATTCATGAAAAAGGAGAGATTTCGATGTTAGCAATGTTTTTTTGGGCCTTTGTCATCGGTGGCTTGATTTGTGTTGTCGGCCAGCTTCTTTTCGATGTTGCTAAGCTGACACCAGCACATACGTTAAGCTTGTTCGTTGTAATAGGAGCTGTTCTTGCCGGATTTGATTTATATGAGCCGCTAGTTGACTTTGCCGGTGCTGGAGCAACCATTCCAATCGTTTCGTTTGGGAACTCGCTGGTGAACGGGGCGATGATGGAATCGGAAAAACATGGTCTCGTCGGCGTACTGACAGGCATGTTTGAAATTACGAGTTCCGGTATCTCTGCAGCAATCATCTTTGGATTCATCGGAGCTTTGGTTTTCAGACCAAAAGGATGAAACAAGCGGAAATAGGCAGCCTGGACTAGGACATGGCCTATACATATTTGTCCAGACCTACATATGTTATCAGTAAGCTTTAGCGAGAGCGAGGTGATATGTATGTTTGGTTTTGGTGGCTACGGTTGTTGTGGCGGCAGCGGTTATGGATACGGCGGCGGTTATGGCGGAGGATACGGTGGCGGCGGTTCCACTTTCGCGATAATCGTTGTATTGTTTATCCTATTGATCATTGTAGGGGCTTCTTTCTGCTAAGGAAAATGGAATAGGCAGAAGAAGCCTATTCCATTTTTTTTATTTGCATGGGCCTAGCACCATTTTTCTGATAATGCCATAGGATAGGTACAGAAAAGGGAGGGGCTTAGGTATGGATAATAACTTTTTTAAAAACATAGAAGGTAAAACCGGCGTAAATATGAAAGATGTATTAGAATTGGCAAACTCGCTCCAAGGAGCCAATTTCAAAGATGAAACGACTGTTAGAAATGTCATTAAGCGCGTTTCAAAAATCGCAAATAAACCGGTCAATAAAGAAACGGAAGATAAAATCGTTCATTCCATCGTAGCTGAAGGGAATAAACTCGATTTCGGGACGATATCCAATATGATAAATAAAAAGTGAAAAAAGGCCTGCTATATGCAGGCCTTCAGACTGCAGACAAACTCGAAGGAAGCGGGTTTGCCTGCAGTTTTTTTATTAAAAAAAGTTGGAGCTTCAGTTCATTCCATAAAATTGTAAGTAATTCGGGATGAGACCATTCCGAACACTATTTTGTTTTATTCATATTTCCATATATGGTTAGCATCAGCTTTTGGTCAAAGCTTCAAGAAACGTGATGGATGGGCGGTCCGTCCGCGTCTAGTTTGCAGGATGGAAAGGTAAAGATCCTTTTTGGCCCTGGTTGCCGCTACATAGAGCAATCGTCTTTCCTCTTCAAGAGGGGATAGTTCCCCTTTTCGGTAAGATTCAAGTGCGAAATCATGAGGGATGCTGCCATCGACAGCAGCAAGGACATAAACGGTTTTGTATTCAAGCCCTTTGGAACGGTGTATCGTGGTAAGCTGTATGGCATCCTTAAAATGTTTCGATAGCTGTTTAATCTCTTGGACCATTGCAGTCATATGATCGACATGTTCAAGGAAAGCGGCGACCGTGGGAAAACGATTTGCCGCCACCTTTAAGTCACGGATGTCATCGGACCCTTTTTCCTGGTTCGCATCATTGCCGCGTTTTTTTACATATTCCTGGTATCCTAAATCTTTTTCGATGATTTCTAAAGCTACGAGTGGCGACATAATTTTTAAAGAGCGGATCTGTCCTGGAATCGTTTTTAATTTTCGTTCCTGAAAAGCATGTCCTGTCTTAATAAAAGCAAATGCATCGATAAAATCACAATCCTGCAATATTGTCATTGCTTTTAATTCCTGTAAAATACTTTGCTTTAAGAATAAGGAGGAAAGGACATCAGCTGCTGCCTTGCTGTCATGCGGGAACAAACTCAAACGCATAAAGGCAAGCATGCCGCGAATGACCTTGCGCTGATAAAACGAATCCGCATCCTTTTCAATGACGAATGGCAGGTTGGAAGAGGCCAGTCGTTCGAAAATGGCCCTGGACATCGTGTGTGTCCTGTACAATATCGCAAAATCCCCAGGATTTGCTCCCTTGGATATTTTCTCTTGGATATCAGATACGATCATCGTTGCTTCCAATTCCTCATCATAAGGATAAAATAAAACAGGGGGATTTCCTGAATCATGCTGTGCGCTCATCTTTTTCTCCATCCGGTTCTGGTTGCGCTTGATCAATCGGTTCGCTGTAGCGACAATTTCATGGGAAGAGCGGTAGTTCTCCGTCAGCTTCACAACTTGGGAACGAGGGAAATCATGATTGAAATTCAAAATATACTTCGGATCGCTTCCCCGGAATGAATAGATCGATTGATCATCATCTCCAACTGCACATACATTTTTTGATTCAGCAGAGAGGAGTTTTATCAATTCATATTGAACTTTATTGATATCCTGAAACTCATCTACCAAAAAATAATTAAACCTTTGCTGATATTTCTTTAAAAAATCCGGGTTGTTTTTTAAAAATACATAACAGCCTACAAGCATATCATCAAAATCATACTTCCCTGTTTGCTGTTTATATTCTTCATATTTCTTATATAAAAATAAACACGATTTCTCCCAATCGTCCTTAGGTTGGATATCTTCTGGAAAAGCCAATGAGTTTTTCCAAAGCCCGATTTGTTGAAGGGCTTGATCATATGCAAACTCCTTATCATCAAGTTCCAATTCCCTGCCAGCCTGTTTCAATACCTTTTCTTTTTCCCACTCCCACTTCAATAGGAAATCACGCTGCCATTTGGCTGGTTCATGGAAAATCAGGATTTTGTAAAAGATGCTATGAAAGGTCCCGCTAACGATTTGAGAAACAAGGGAAGGAGTCATATAGGGATAACCGAGCAGACGCTGCTGCATTTCCTTAGCGGATTTCGCCGTAAATGTTACAAGCATGATACTTTTAGGATCAATCTTTTTCACTGTAAGCATGTAGGCTGTGCGTACCGTCAACACGCGGGTTTTCCCGCTGCCTGCTCCTGAAAGTACGAGAATTGGTCCATCGATCGTCGTTACCGCCTTTAGTTGCTCTGCATCGAGAACAACCCCTGATGAGGATAATTCTTGAAAGTATGGTTCCTCTGATTGTGCCAGGCAGGATGGTTTATCTGAATATTTCGGATTGCCGGTTATGGGCCGGCTTTTAAGGAAAGGTTCTGTAATGGTTTTCGTTTCCGTAATGGTCCGTGATGTAGGAATCCTAAATCCATTCTGTTCCATATATTCTAATGGCTTTTCCTCATTTATTGGTTTTGAAATTGGCATGTCACAGGGTAACTGCGATGGATCACTATGATAAAAATAAGGCGTTTCATGGATTCCAATAAATAATTTCACTGGTTTATGACAAATGATACAAGAAAGCTGATCACGTTTTCCTTTTTCAAAAAGTGTCTGCAGCTCACCAGCTGAAACGGTATGTAAATGTACGATTTCATTGCCAGATTTTGCTTGATTCATATAAATGGATACCTCTAATCTATTAAAAATATCGGCAATACTCATCATACCAGAAGATTAGGAAAAAAGAATGCGGAAATCGTGTTTATATATTGTTTCGGACGGGTAATTAAATGACAACACAACTATGTAAATATAAGGAGGGAAAACTATGGGGTACATAGCACCTGTCACACAATTTGATTATATTCAATATGCCAACCGGACGGTCGAAGCTGCAGAGAAAGTAAGAATTGTTAAAGGGACGACACCCATTCAACCTATCCGTTTTGATCAGGTGCTGGAAAGGGAAAGGGGAAGCTTTGAAGGATTACATCAAATGAAAGATAATAATCGGGAAAGTACATATGGGGCAGGCACATATAAATATCAAATGGGCATGAGGGTCAGTGAAGATTTAACGGCTGAAATGACTGGAAAAGGCAGGTTTTTCAACGAAGTTGTCTAGTTCTGCCATCAAAAACAAAAGAGGACACGCGAAGTGTCCTTTTTGTGTTGATTCCTTAGAGAATGTCAATTTCTACGATTAGAGCTAACAATAGTTGAAGTAATAATTGGATGTTTAGAGCGATTTGAGCATCCGTTGTTGTAATTTCGATATCACGGCTGTTTTCAACAATTGTTTTTTGGCGCGTGATTTGTTTAACATTAGAAGATTGGATTAATTCTTGAGTGATCTTCTCAGCATTATCAGAATCTGCGATGGAAATGCTTACGATGACCGCAATTGCAGCTTGTAGAGCAGCTTGAAGAGAAAGGGCCGCTTTAACATCCGTTGAAGTGATATTTACATTACAAGAATCTTTAATGTAAATAAGTTCTTCAGAAAGCTGAAGTTGATTATTATCCTGTATTGCCTCTTGGTTAATGCGTGTGTCATCGTCGTTACAGAATCCTGACAGGGGATGTCTGGAAGCGGAATCTAGAGCCGACCATGATCTTTCAGAGTCTTCATGTGTGTTACAGTTGCTACGATATACATTTTGGTTCATGTTGTTTTTTCCTCCTTAGGTTTTATTCCCTATTAAAATATGCTTTGATGGGTAATCGGGTTGGACGAATAAATCAGTTAATTCGTCTATTTTTTAATACTTAGAGAAAGTATTGGTGTGTGGGGATGAATAATAAAGAAGCTGGAGCTTTAGGAATGAAATGTAAGTGCTGCTATGTCTCGGTTTACTTATTTCTCGCCAGCAAGTAAGGTTTGATTAGGTGATATGGTGTGTCATTTATTTTTGGAATCCGTGAATTTGTTGTGAATGGAATTTGTAACTGGATTAACATCATGTTCAGTGATGTTCTTTTCTTGGTTTATGATTTTTAGTGATTGCTCTTGTAAATGGCGAATGGTTTCTTTAAGGTTGTTTTTCTCTCTTTCAGTCAGATCGACTTTTTCCTTTTTGAAACCATGTTTTCTCATAGTCCTCGAAACCAGCAGTTCCATCAGTCTTTTTTGAGACTCCTCCAGGTTAAAATCATTGTTACCCATAAAATTTTCCCTCCTTCTTGCTTTCTATATATAGACTATGTATTTTTGCGGAGATTGCCATTGAACGGAAATGGTTTTTTTTATAAAACGATAATTTAAGTTCATGAACGAACAAAAAAAGCTGTCCAATCAGAGAACTGAAAGGACAGCTTTTTTATATTATAAAATGGTTTTCTTCATTGTTTTATGAGGAATGCCGGCATCCATGAATTCGTCGGAAACGATCTCATACCCTAATTTCGAATAAAAAGGGATGGCATGGACCTGGGAATCAAGCTTCAATTGAGGTACTTCCTGCTGGATGGCGTATTCCTCAATAGCATTCATGATCATGGCACCGGCACCATTCTTACGGCCCGATGATAGTACACAAATGCGCTGGACTTTACCAATGTTGTCGATGACCCTGAAACGGCCGGCACCGATTGGCTGATGCTGATCATCATATAAAACGAAATGTGTAGACTCTTGTTCATATTCATCGATCTCTTCTTCAAGAGGGACGTTTTGTTCTTGGACGAACACTTTTTTTCTGATCATATAAGCATTTTCAAGCTCTTGGCTGTTCTCTGCGATTTTTACAAACACGAAATCATTCAGCTCCTAATCTAAATGTTTCATAAACGGTCCATGCCCCATCTTCAAGTTGATACAGCAAGTGAACTCGTTTCACCTCTTCTTCATGGCTGATGTCAAGCATGCTTAATTGGCCTAAAACATCAGAATGCTCATTATCGGATAAATCTTGAGCGATGGTAATATGCGGGACAAATGCATGTTCACTTTCACTTTTTATGAAATCCTCATTGTTAAGTGCATCATGCAGTTCTTGAAGCCCTTCGGATAATTCCACTTTGAAATAAATAGTATTGCTTACAGGTTGGAAAGACTTCGTTTTCGTAACGCTAATCGTAAAAGGCCTGCACTTACGAGCAATGTCTTTTAATTGATCCGCGATTGTTGAAATTTCCATATCCGTCGCTTCGAACGTTGGTTTAAGCGTCAGATGCGGTGGAATGAAAGCATATTTCGTATCATACCGTTTGCGATAGGAGTTAGCTAAATCTTGAAGTTTTTTTGAAGGGAAAATTGCAACACCATATTTCATAAATAAAACCTCCTGATATTTTTTTAGTTGTATTATAGTTGGCCATGCTTTTTCTTGAAACCATCTCAAAAAGAGAGGATTAGAACATTTCCAATAGTGCTCGTTTTAAATCTGCCTGCCAGTATTTCCAGGTATGATTACCTTCAAATTCTTCATAGAAGTAAGGAAATCCTTTTTGATTTATTAATTTATGCAATTCCCTGTTGGGCTCTATGAAGTTTGCCTTCTTGCCATCCGTCGTTGGAACATCTGTTTCCCCAGTCCCGATCACATGGTAAAGTTCGAGGAGATGCGGATCCTCAAAATTACGTACAGCATCCATTACTGCTTCATTGGCAAGTGGCGACTGCATGATGCATTTCCCGAATGTATGCGGATACTTTAGGGCGGCCAATAAAGAAACTGTACCGCCAAGAGAGTCACCGATCAAAGTTCGACCATGTCCCATTTGATAGGTTGGGAATTCATCATCTAAAAACGGGACAAGTTCATGGGCAAGAAAACGTATGTATGCAATGTGCTGTTCCCCGTCCGGATGATATTTGCGCCTACGGTCAAAGCGGTCTTTATAGGGAATGCCGACAATGATGATATTCTCAATCTCATCGTTCCCTAACAGTTCATCTGCTACCCGACCAATTCGACCCATTTGAAAATAATCACGGCCATCCTGAGCAATCACAAGCGAATATTTATACAGTGGCGAAAAATTAGCAGGCAAGTAAACAAGCAGTTCCAATTCTTCTGCTAAAGCTTCGCTTTTAAACATGTACTCTTTAATTGTGCCTTTGCGTAAACTCATTCTCCCGCACCTCAATGATAATTAATAATTAAAAACAACTTACTTGATTATTTTAGCATAGCCTTGCGACTTTTTCCCGTGACAAGATTTTAGAATAGAAAATTTTCATTGTATTTTCTAAAAATTTGAATAATAAGGTGCTATAATAAAAGGATATAGAAAAATAATACAATAAAAAAGGTGGCGAATAAAATGGCAGATGTACAGGTACACAGCAGGGAAGTAACGAAGGCGGCTAAACGAACATTATTAGAGCGGGGTGTCAGTGTGGAGGCAATTGCAAAAATCGTTTATGAATTGCAGTTCCCGTACAAAGCTGATCTTAAGCTGGAGGAATGCATCCACAGCGTTGAGCGTGTCCTGTTGAAAAGGGAAATTCAACATGCCATTTTAGTCGGTGTGGAGCTGGATAAACTGGCCGAGCAAAAAAAGCTATCAGAACCCCTGCAATCTATTGTTGAGTCTGATGAAGGGCTATTCGGAGTGGATGAAACGATTGCCTTTGGTGCAGTACTCGGTTACGGAAGCATTGCTGTAACGACCTTTGGCCATTTGGATAAAAATAAAATAGGCGTCATACACGAACTTGATAAGAAGCAAGAAGGAATCGTGCATACCTTCCTGGATGATATCGTTGCAAGCATTGCCGCGAGTGCCGCCTCAAGGTTAGCTCACCGTCTGAGAGATGAAGAAGAATCGTTAACCGAACAGGAAAAGGACATCCAGGAAGAAGAAGAGTTAATCGGTTGAACCTTGATTAACTCTTCTTCAGCCAGACCTATCAAACCTGGCCTTAATGAGGCGGGCAGAAAGGATATTGGCCACTTTAAATGTCCGTTTTGTCTGCCTTAGGAAACAGAATGCGTGAATATGTCCTGGATAAATTTCAAGCACCTGAATTTTCCGCTGCGTGATCTTACCTTGTTCGGAGAGATAAATTATCTCCAATGGAGCATTTCCTTCCATATGTTTACGAAGTATATATTTCATTCCCTGTCACTCCTTTGCTGACTTGCTTGCTATCATTATATGCGAACGTACGTTTTATATGCAAGTGAAAAGGGAATGTTCGTTCGTGTTTTGCGGAGCGGGGAAATAAAATAAGAAAAAATTAAAACTTTTTTAATATAATGCGTTGACTTTTTAACAAAAAAACTTATAATAAATTATGTACTTAAGTAACCAGTCAGTCATTACATACGACTTGTTAGCTCAGTGGGAGAGCACTTCCTTGACAGGGAAGGGGTCGTGGGTTCGAATCCCTCACAGGTCATCAACTAACAAAGGCTCAAATCCTTGATATAACAAGGATTTGGGTCTTTTTTTTATTTTGTCTTACTGGACTTCTGAAGGGCGTTGTGTAAAATATCAGCCACTTCATCATCTTGGTTGGGCATCATATGGGCGTAATGCTCTAACGTGATGCTAAGTTTCGAATGTCCTAAACGAGCCGCTACTTTGACGATAACTACCCCTTCAGAGATCAAGATGGAGGCGTGGGTGTGCCGGATATCGTGAAACCGAATGGATGTCACGTTAGCATCCTCAACCGAATACTTCTATAGCTTTCCAACGACCTCCATTTTTAACGGCAGAAATGGATAAACCTTCTTTCTCTGCATGAGGAAAATTCCAGTTTCCCTCGTTATATCATGGCATATTTGCCAACTACACTCGTTATGTTAATAAAATAAAACATTCTTCCTATATCTATTTCTTATTTCAATACTGGGGGCCTATGGAAGTGACTTAGTAATTATAGTAACATTTACTTATCTAAAATAGGGAATTGTTGTATTAAAATGGTATTTGAGAATAAATAGAGAAAAAGTACGTTGACTCAATAATGAGGTGAAAAGATGAATTCGGATAAAGTCAGAGCGTTAACAAAAGTGTTTCAGGAATCTTCTGAGGAGTTAAAATTAGATGAATCAAAATTAATGCAGAGTATACATACGAATACGGAGACATGGGCTGGCGAAGCCCGGAAAAAATTTGATTCAATACTAGATGAAGCAGCTGTCCTATTTCAAAGACATTCAGACAATCTTTATCAAATAAGTAGAGAATTAGAAAGCGCAGCAAATGATGTTGACAGAGTGAGAGAAGAGATTGAAAGACAAAGAGAATTAGAGCGGCTTGCTTGTATGAAGGATGAGTAGAAACAAAATGAATAAAGGATATAAAGAGGTGTCATATGAAACCGAAGAATAGGGATCGTAAAAGTTTGGAAGAGGAAGGCTGGATCCTCCCGGATAAGAATAAGCAAAATAAAGATGGTAGTTTACTCCCCGGCTGCGGTCGTTTTTTTATTTTGTTCATTCAATTTGGTGTTTTGGCACATCAAATAATCACTCTTTTTTAAGTCTACCTTATGTCCGCTAAAGTTTTACAACTGTACTTGCCAATAATGATAATTGTTTTGAGAGGTTTAAAATGGCTTGTAATAAGTAGAGACAGAAAAAAGAAGATGACGGTAAGCAAGGAATGGATGAAAATTGGGTACCGGGTTGTGTCGACCTATTTATCCTGCCTTTATAGATTATTCTATTAGGACATCACTTTTTTCATAGTATATAGATGAAATAGTTCATAAAGGAAAAGAAAAGAGGATGATACAGTGGGGAATAAAATTTCAGTAGACCCAGATCGTTTAGAAGATTTAGCAAATGAGTTTGTCTCGCACTTGTCAAAAATTGAAGAAGAATACAAGAGTCTTCATTTGGAACTAGTGAACCTAATTAGCAGTGCTCCAGCAGAGTATAGTCATTGTTTTTATCAAGTAGGAGATCCGTGGGGAACAGGAAATCAATTAGTTGACCTTCTGAGTGAAGTGGAGATCGACCTTCGAATGACCGCCAATAAATTTTCCGATGCTGATAACTTAGTCGGTCAACTTTATAAACTGCATGAGAAATATGGAGCGCTCACTGCGATGGGTGCTTTAGTATCAAAACAGCTGGCATTTTATGGGCTAGGTTTTACGCAATTTATCAAAAATAGTGATGATGTCTATATGTATAAACATATGAATGCCCTAAATAAACTAACAGATGTAGTCGATAATTCCAAATTTCGTAATGTAGCAAGAGCCTATTTAAATCCAACCTTTTTATTGAAAAAATATAGAGATGTTCCATTTGCTGATTTAGTTCACAAAAAGGTTGCTAAATATCTTCCTGGTGATGTTGTTAAGTATACAGATAGTTCAAAGGCATTATTTGAAGGGATTAATCATCGAGCATTGGACTCTACAACGTTTAAATCATTTCTACAGACGGGAGCGAAATTTGCCAAAACCAACGCTGTTAGTGCAGGACTAGTAACAGGAGTAATGGAAGCAGGCGGAATGGGACTGAAAATTTCCGAAAACTATGCGAAATATGGAAATAATCCAGAGGTCTTAAAGCGAGAAAATGCAAAAGCGGTAGGAAATGCAGTGAATAATACCGTAGCGATTTCTGGAGGTTCCATTGCGGGAGCATTCGTAGGAGGTGCTCTAGGAAGTTTAGTAGGCCCAGTCGGTACAGTTGTAGGAGCCGCTGCAGGTTCATTTGTAGGAGGACTTGTTGGAGAGCAAGCGGCTAAACTTACGGCAGGTATAGCAGAGAAAGCAGCGATTGTCATTAAAGAACCTATACATGATGGGCTTGAACTGATTAAAGGTGGTTTGGAGAAAGCTGGGAAAGTTGTTGAAGGTGTTAATAAAGGTGCTGATTTCGTAAATGATCAAATTAAGGATACTATTGCTGACCCAATAGGGAAGGTGGGGGAAATCGGTAAGGGATTATCGAAAGCGAAAGAAACAGCGAGTTCCCTTGCCGATGGAGCAAAAGATTTTTTTGAGGATAAATTTTCATTTTTTTAAGGAGGATATATGAATACCATTCAATTAAGTATTGAAGAGTTACTTTTTTCATTTTATAGTGAAGGTTTATTTGAACAAGGAATGTCGATTAAGGGAGCCTATTTTCAAACGCTTCAAGATGCCGAGTTGAAATTAATGCTAGAAATTGCCTCTCGCTCTTTGTTAGCAAAAGATATGTTAAAGGAAGTAAATAATCAATATAAGTTAAAAGATGAATTTGCTGCCTATATTCATACATTGAATAATGCAGAAAGTACCGTAAAAGCTTCTAAACATCAGCCAGACTTAAATGGAGAAGATAGTATTGCCTTTCATTTTAAAAATGGAGAGGTTTATTTACATAAAGTATTGTACGATCATCAAGTTCACTCTATTTCTAAGCTGCCGAAAGAAGAAATCCTTTCAGTTATAAGCGGTTTTTTCCACTTCCATACGTTAGAAAAGCAAGGTGAAGTTATTCTTCAGTTAAAAAGTGAAGAATTTGAAGAACTTTTAGAAGATGTAAGTCAATCTCATTCTTTACCGGAGTCAATTGTTCAGAAATGGGTAAGTAAAAAGGGAGAGTCTACTAGTATCTTAGAGTTTTTAAATGATATTTCGAATAGAAACGGTAAAATGGATAGTTTAGTAAGCTTAACGTATGACTCAGAGAATAACCCTGACCTAAAAGATCTTTATTTTGTGATTCCAGGAAAGAATGAATGTTGGCTAGCTACAAGGGACAACCTTGACCTGAGTATTCAGAGAGCGAATGAGGAATCTATTAATCAACTATTATTAACCAACAAGATTCTTCCAGCTTAAGGAGGTGCATTATTTGGTAAACGTTAAGAAAGAAAATGACGCCATTCAGATAAAAGGGTCAAAGTTCATGTACGGGTGGATGTTTCTTGCGACTGTAGGTTTTTTAATTGCTTGTTTTTTCTTAATCATACACGGTTTGAAATTTGAGTCCAAGTATTCTTTATTTTACCTTGGCGGTGGTCTCATCTTTACTCCTTTTTACCTTTACCTAACGCTTTGGTCACTTCCAGGTTTTATTCCAGGAAAGGTCCTGTTAACGATTGTCCAAGGTGAAAATGGTACGATTAAGTCGAAGAAAGGTACAGTTTATATTAAGAATATCCGGAATATCGACTTAGTAAGAAATCCACTGAATTTAATCAATGATATAGTCATTGACACCCTTGATAACAAAACCATAAAAATTCGTACGTATAATTTACTTGATGACCTGGATTATCAGGTGGTCGTTGATCAATATCTTTATCCCTATATTACAGAAAATGCAAAAAAAGTATGGGATCGTAAGGTGGATTTAGATAAATTGCAAAGAGTAGCCAAATACGAGCGGCAAGAGCAGAAAATTGATTAACGATCATTCAAATTAAAAGATCTCAGTCCAAAGCTGGTGATTCGCGTCCAATTCTCTTTTTCATTATAAATCTGTTATAATCCCATTACTTTCACTTCCTTGACAGGGAAGGGGGCGTGGGTTCGAATCCTTCACAGGTCATCAACTGCCAAAGGCTCAAATCCTTGATATCACAAGGGCTTGGGTCTTTTTATGTTAATAAAGATAATTTACTCAATTGGTGAATGTAGCACTTCATTACGTTTCTTGGCTTGAAAAGTATTATACAATGCCTTCACTTGAAATGATGGTAGAACAATATCAAGAAGAGTTACAACCAATGATAGAAAGTTTTAAAGTGAAATAAATAGAAGGAGGAAAGTATGGAAGAGTAATTAAAAGTAAAATTCCTTTCCAATTAGGGGTTCTATTAGGGGATTAATCACACTTCTCGTATGACTTACCCTCCACTTCAGTATTATATAGTAAATATTACCTTAATTTTAACTGTGTGATTTTAATATCTCAACAGTTTATCATATAGGAAGAATAACTTAAATCTACTACTATAATGAAGTAAGTCTTTAAAAGGGAAGTGATAGTTAAATGATTTATATAAGCGATATCGAAAAGATAATTAATAACACATTAAATGAGCACAATTTGGATATTACTTATGAATTTGACAATAATTTAAGTGCACCTATGAGTTATAACGTATCGACCAATACTATAAAATTCAATTACCTTCAAGTTAACGGTTATAAAGGGAAAATTAGAATTAAAGAGACAGACGAAGACTTTGTTAAAATTATTCTTTATCGTATGATTGGTTATTATTTAGATTTTAAGAAAAACAAACATGATTTAAGGATTTTAATGTATGGTCACGAAGAAGAAAAAGAAAAGCTAAAATCCGAAATAGAAACTAATGCTTGGGATTATGGGAAAACATTAATACCTGAACAACTATTGGAGTCATATGTTAAAGTTCGTGAATTAGATAAAATGCTAATAAATTAATGTACTCTAAGAAAATGGTGACCTGACTTTAAACTAAAACAAGAAAAGATAAAGAAGCCACCTTGGAGAATCTCTCTGGAGCTGAATTTTGAGTGAGAAATTAAACTGATATCCAATAAGACAAGACCCAGAGAAAGAGAAGTTGTCTTAGAAAGCTTAGGTTTAAACTTGATTTCTAACTTTAATCACGCACCTTCTTTAGAGTAATAGTATCGCCATGTCCAAAACTTGGAAATTAATTGCAAGTCTCTAGAAATTTCTGCAACAGAACCAATTCATTTTATATCTTTATTTATATTTGCCAGCTAAAATTTAGTAAACTAATATATAAAGAGGAGAACTATAGGAGGATTTACTAATGAGCACTCATGAATTTGAAATGAACATAGATGGAGAAATAATCAGATGGGCGGAAAAATCACACGCACAAATCTTCCGCAACTTCTGGCAGTTCTTCATGGAAAAAGATTTACAAAAAACAATTGAAACAATAGAGTTCACAGGAATCCGTACTTACGATTCAGAATACTTCGTAGCCAAAAATGGAAGTAAAAAGAAAAATATCTTTGTAAAAGACAATTACTACGTTTACACCCATTTAACACCATCCGCAATGCAAAAAGCATATGAGAAATTCAAAAAAGGCTGGGAGGATATATATAAACAACCGAAGGGCGAAATGCTTAACATGGAACAGGAGGAAATGCCTGAGGAACTGCAAACGGAAGAAAAGCCAAATTTGAAAAATATTTATGAAAAAAGCCATGCAATTGCTTCGGTTACGGCGAATCATGACTCACATAATAGTTCTCTAGTTATAGAACCTTCCGTTACAAAATTGCCTGACGAAACAGAACCATTAAGAATTCTTTTTGGTCATTCACCCAACAGCAATGAACCATTGTATTGGTATCCAACTACGACCAGTAAAATCATGCATACGAATACAGGTATTATTGGTACGATGGGGACGGGTAAAACTCAGTTTACTAAATCGTTCATTAAACAGATACATGATGGTTCTCTATCTAATGTAAATGGAACACCTATTGATGTTCTCATCTTTGACTATAAAGGTGACTATATCAAAGATGACTTTAGAGAGGCGACAAACGCTACAGTGTATCATCCATATCACCTTCCGTATAATCCGTTATCTTTATATAGGGGAAAACAACTAAAGCCGTTATTGCCTTTGCATACAGCTAGTACCATTAAAGAAACAATTGCCAATGCTTTTAATTTAGGTATAAAGCAACAGCAGTTATTGAATGATTTAATCATTGAAGCTTATTCACAAGCTGGTATTTATAAGGCTGATATGGCTACATGGGGTCTGGTACCACCTACATTAAATAATGTATTTGAACGATTAATGGATAGGGAGGATGTAAAAGAAGATAGTCTTTATGCAGCACTAAAACAAATTTATGATTTTGAGATCTTTTCTCCAAATAGTGAGAATACAAAGTCCTTATATGACATGATACAAGGCGTAACGGTTGTAAATCTGGCTGGTTATGATCCAAGTGTTCAGAACTTGATAGTAGGAATCACTTTGGACACCTTCTATTCCCAGATGTCTACAAAAGGGCACAGTACAATTCAAGGAGATTATCGTGAATTAACGAAAATGATACTTGTTGATGAGGCAGATAACTTCTTGAGTCAAGACTTCTCTTCTTTAAAGAAAATTATGAAAGAAGGAAGAGAATATGGCGTTGGTGTAATCCTATCAACCCAATTTTTAGACCACTTTGCAACTACAAATAATGACTATGCTCAGTATATATTGACTTGGATTATACATAGAGTACCTACCATTAAAAAGAAGGAAGTACAAGCTATCTTCAGTCCAGAAAATCAGGCTGAGGGTGAGCAGATAGTTAAAAAGATAGCACAACTTCAAAAACACAAAAGCTTAGTCACGTCTGTTACCAATAATAGATACGAAATTATGGAGGATATGGCGTTCTGGAAGCTTCTAAATTAAACATGGATTTCTGATAAAAAACCCTTTGAATTTAATCATAATTAAATTCAAAGGGTTTCTCAAGTCATCTAAAATTATTGCATCAGAACAACGTAGTGGGTTGCATAACCGAGATTAAATTCTGCAAAACTAAAAATCTACCCAATAATAACGTTAATAGAATGATACAATATTTTACAGGCATTATTAGTTAGTTGCAGGAGGTTTAAACATGAATGGCTATATTGGCATTACTTCTAGGGAATGGTTTACGAATTTATCTTCGCATAATGAAGCAGATGAATTTAACTTTTGGCGTAAGGACACTAAAAACTTTAAATCGATAACCATGGGGGAACCGTTCTTTTTTCTTGTTAAAAATGATAAGAGAGTTAAAGGAGAAAGAGCGGTATTGGGTATGGCTACGTACATACGTTTCGAGGTATTAACGGCAGGTGAAGCATGGGACAGATACCGTAATGCTAACGGTGATGAAGATAAGGAAAGTTTTATAGGTAGAATGAAAACCATGTTTGGAACTGATGCATATACGGGTCAAATAGGATGTATAATTCTTACCGACTTCAAAGTGTTTGATAACCCCGTATATCTAAGCAATATTAATATTAAATTTGCAAAAACCACTATGTCTGGACAGGGTATTACTGATACAGAAAGAAACGCAATTTTAGAGTACGGTTTTAGTTCCGTAGGTAATGTACTACGTAAACTTAACGAAATTGATCGTATAGGGTTTACGGAAGATGACGAAGGTTTTCCAGAAGGAAAGGTTAAATTAAAACAGCATCTAGTACGTGAAAGAAACCCCCTTGTTATTAAACTTGCAAAGGAACGATTCTTACAACAGCACGGTAAGTTATTTTGCGAAGTATGCGAGTTTGATTTCCAACAATATTACGGTGAACTAGGACATGGTTATATAGAAGGTCATCATACGAAACCTGTATCGGAAATGGACGATAACCAAGAAACAAAGGTAGAGGATATCGCCCTGGTATGCGCTAACTGCCACCGTATGCTACACCGTAAACGACCGTGTTTATCAAAAAGTGAACTAAAGCAACTACTACATATGCAACGGTAAACAAAAGTCCATGGATTTCATAGGGTCCATGGCTTTAAACACTTTAAAATCAAGGGTTTCATAAATATAAATATGGTGGCAGCCTGGTGGCAAAACCAACATGCCACCAATTAAATTTGTTTAAATCCTACATAGAAAAAATATTAGCCTATTAAATCAACGTTTTCCAACTAAATCTGTTATAATTCGATTCACTCTTCTTCCTTGACAGGGAAGGGATCGTGGGTTCGAATCCCTCACAGGTCATCAACTGCCAAAGGCTCAAATCCTTGATATCACAAGGATTTGGGTCTTTTTTTGTTTAGCCGAATTGGGGTCGACAATACTTACGATGGTTTAATATTGTAATAATTTAACACACAAGTTATTCTTAAATCACCTAATAAGGCACAATATTAAAGGAGAAAATAGTGAGTTATCTCGGAAAGTATTTGAAAATGCCACCAACAATTGAAAAGCTCCATAAATTAGAGAAGGAAATTGAAAAAGAAGGCTACTCCTTAAGTGAATTATCCCTTTATTTAGAATTTGACTTCTCCCCTTATGAAAATACTCCCTATGATGTCATTACATTTGCTAGTACAGGCGTTGACGGCATACATTTCGGATTTCTAACTGACTTCGGAACAGTATCTGATTTAGAGAATGCTTTTATTGTATGTATTAGTCCAATGGATTTTGATTCACATATAATGATTGTAGCAAGGAATATAAGGGAGTTTCTTAACTTGGTTTGTACGATGAAAGATGCCTTAACTATTTCTAACTTTAATATCCTGGAAGATGAGGGACAGTACATTCGTTTGCTCAAAGAACTAAAACAAGTAGAACCTGAAGATGAGGAATTTGAAGAGAACGCAAACTATGTAGTGGAAAAGATAATAGCTACATTCGATAGCGAACGAATAGAAGATGTCTATCATTATGTGGAAAGAAAAGTAAGGACAGAAAGAGAGCAACAAACTATTTTATCAACTCTTGATGGGTTAGGCATAATACCTGTAGAGAACATTACAAGCAATTTTCTCCCATACAAACTTGAAAAAGATATGACGATTGACTTGGAAGAAGTGAAGGCCTTTTTTAATTCTGCAACAACAGAAAGTAAAATGGCTTTCTTCAGAGATGTCCAATTTACTTACTTAATTGCAAATGAGATAGCGTTAAAAGAATTGGTCATACATGAAATGATAAAATTAGGTTTACAGGATGAAGTCGGTAGATTATACGTGTTTTAGGTCCTTTTTTTTTTGCCTAATTAACACCATTAACCTTAACAGAACCAAAAATTATTAAAAGGTTACTTGTAGGGGTATTTACTTAATTATAAATGATCCAAACGAGGTTTTTTTGGAACAATAATTAAGGAGGCTTTCACCAATCACCTCAAGTTTTAATAGATCTATTTTAAAACAAAAAAGACTGTAGGCAAAAGGAGTTCTATCTAAATTTTAAAACATAGTTGATTGGAGCGGGCAAGGGAGACCCCACAGGCGCAGGTGCGCCGAGGAGGCTCCCGGACCGCCCGTGGAAAGCGAGTGCCCTACGTTCCAATCAACGTCCAAATTTGTACAAGCAAAAAAACTTTAGACAAACTCGATGAAAATCAAGTTTGTCTAAAGTCTGAGGGGACACTTATAAATGAGGTCCCCTTTCATAATGTATTACGGTAATAAAGTTTTATATTGATCCATTAAATCACCTGCATATAAGCTTGTTATCATTAAGAAAATGGCAAGCCCAATGTATAATGAGAACCAGATGACTTTTGTTTTGAGACTCGATGAGTAATAGGATTTCTCTTTATCCCTAATTTCAGTTTGTTCTTGCACTTCTTTAAAGAACGTTGCAACTATTCGTTCATAGGTGCCTATATTTTCAAAATCGGTCGGTCCGTTCTGGTATTCATTTGAATTAGCAGCATCCATTAAGGATCTATAAATATTTAATTTTACCTCGGTCAGCTGTTTTTCTTTTAGCTTATTATCATCAAATAGCGGGATATGCCAACTCTTCATGTTGGTAAACTTTTCATGTAGTTGGCTGAATTCCATATTCCAAATATTAACCAGGCGAATTTTTTCTTCATCTGTTGCACTTGCATATTGTTCTAGTTGCCTTAATCCAAATTGATTCAATTCAATGATGATGTCTCTTTGATTTCTGGATGTCTCACTACGGAATTCTTTCCACCACTTAGAAATACCCAATAATAAGAAAAGAATTAAAAATGGATTTGGATGGAGAAACAAATATACAACCATTCCGATAATCCCTAATACCCAAAGCTTTGTGGAGATGACTCCCACTATACGTCCTCCATCAAGTGGATGCACAGGCATTAGATTAAATAGATTAATCATGGCTCCAAGTGTAATAACTAAAAGCCAAAATGGATTTTCTGTCATCATAAATAGGGGGATGGCTGGTAGAAATGCTAATGTACCTAATAAAGGACCTCCGAAGGCAAGATAAGCTTCTTGGTTAGCATTCTTGGGTTCTTCTTTAAGGGCAATTAACGCTCCGACAAAAGGTATGAAAATGGCATTGGATGTTTTGATGCCTTTTCTCTTAGCAGCAAGTAAATGCCCCATTTCATGGATGTAAATTAGATAGACTAGGGCTACGGCAAATTTCCAACCGTAAACCAAGGCATACGCTCCTAATGAAACGAAAATAGAAATCAGGGAACCTACTTTTGCTATTTTCAATAGCGCAAACAACCATTTCATTTTCCCTAGGAAAAATAACCCGATTGCCGCCAAACTTAACCATCCTTTATTCGATTTAGATTCTTTCAAAATGTACCTCCTAGAGTAAATGGGAAAACAGATGACCCCAGTGACACTATGTCTATCTGAGCTCCTTCTTGATTTATCAACTTGCTAATATCCTTATTATATCGTATTTTTTCTTTCCCTTTTAGGAATAATTTTCTAGAATATTAACTTTCAAGTATTACATTTTTTTGCTAACATTTTGCTAACATGAATTCTGAACAGCATTGTGAAAAATACCTGCTAGGTCAGTCTCAACCTTAGGTCCTAGATGCGTGTAAGTTTCTAAAGGGATTTTTGGATTAGCGTGACCTAAACGAGCAGCTACTTTTACAAAATCTACACCGTCGGTGAACATATTTTGTAGATGTATTAAATTTAATCATTTCCAAAGAAAAGTTAAAACTTATGGTATCGAGAATCATTTTGATAGTACGTGCTCCAGTAATAAGGTCGTGATTAATTCTTCTTTTTTGATATTAGTTTAGGAGGAACCGGAGAAGGTTCAAGATATAGTGGAGTATTTACAGGACTTTATTACTATTTTTACTATATTCGTAGGAAAAATAGTGGAAAAAGTCCTGTTTTGTTATAATATAGAAATGTGTAATAATTTATGGTAAATTTAGAAATTATTTCTACAACGAAAAGGGTGATCAAATGAAAGTTTACATGTTTCCAGGACAAGGTTCTCAGAAAAAAGGTATGGGAGAAGAATTATTTGGGGAGTTTGATGGTTACGTTCAAGCAGCTGATGAGATTCTTGGTTATTCAATTAAAGACCTTTGCTTGAAAAATGAGGATAATAAATTAAATTACACACAATATACTCAACCGGCCTTATATGTTGTAAATGCCCTTAGTTATTTTAAATATCGAAAAGAAAATGGAGAGCCTGATTATGTAATAGGTCACAGTTTAGGGGAGTATAATGCTCTTTTAGCAGCAGATGTTTACAACTTTGAGACGGGTTTAAAATTAGTAAAAAAACGCGGAGAACTAATGTCTAGTATAACAGGCGGAGGAATGGCAGCGGTTATAGGTTTATCAAAGACAACTATTGAAAATTTACTTAGTGACTATAATCTATTGACGATCGACATTGCCAATTTAAATACTCCTAATCAAACGGTTCTTGCTGGCCCAAAAGAAGATATCCTACGTGCTCAACCGATATTTCAAAATTCAGGTGCTAAATTATTCATGCCTTTAAATGTTAGTGGTCCTTTTCATTCTAGATATATGGCTGAAGTTCAAGGTGATTATAAAAAATATGTTGATCAATTCTTATTCAATGAGGCTAAAATACCAATTGTTTCAAATGTAGATGCATTTCCTTACGAAGATAGTAACATCAAGAGTAATATTGTGAAGCAGTTAACAAGTTCAGTGCAATGGGATCAAACCATCCAATACTTATTGGATAAAGGGGTATCAGACTTTTATGAAATAGGACCGGGAAACGTCTTAACGGGGTTAGTTACAAAAATTAAATCAGAGAGAACTGAAAAAAAACATCAACAAGAGGAAGTAACTTATATAGTTGACCATACTCCTGCAAAAATAAGGAATGTTAAAAGAATAGTTACTATAGGGGATCAGGAATTTTGTGAAGACTATAATGTAATTTACCCCTATGTTATAGGTTCCATGCACAAAGGTATTTCTTCTCCTAATCTGGTAGCAAAGATGGCTCAAAATGGATTTTTATCTTTCCTAGGAACAGGATCTTTGGAGATAAACGAAGTAGAAAAAATTATTTTAGAAACAAAAAAAATAGTTCGAGAAGGACAGAATTTTGGATGTAATTTAGTAGCTAATATACATAACTCTTTTAAAGAAGACGAAATCATTAATTTATTTCTTAAACACAATATCAGCTCTATAGAAGCTTCTGGATTTTGGACTATTAGTCCGTCATTACTAAAGTTTAGAGCCAAGGGCTTAAGGCTTTCTGAGAATGGGGAAATTCTTATTAAGAATAAAATTCTCATTAAATTATCTAGAGTTGAAACTGCTATGGAGTTTCTCAGTGTTCCTCCTCAACCATTAATTGACCAGCTAATTAAGAAAGGACAAATTACATTCGATGAAGCAAGAATGCTTCAACAAGTCCCTCTTGTCGATGATATTTGTGTGATGGGGGATAGTGGTGGAGAAACGAGTCAAGCTAACTTAAACCTGCTTCTTCCGACTATTATTCGATTAAGAGACGAGTCCACAAGAGAAAAATCATTAAATAAGCGAGTAAGAATAGGGGCAGGAGGCGGGATAGGAACCCCTGAAGCAGCTGCGATTGCATTCTTGCTTGGAGCGGATTTTGTGTTAACAGGCTCTATAAACCAATGTACAGTGGAAGCAGAAACGAGCAATCTAGTAAAAGATATGCTACAGAAAGTAGATTTACATGATACAAGTTATGTTCCAAGCGCTAATGATCTCGAAGTAAGAGGACAAACACAAGTGGTAAAAAAAGGAGTCTTTTTCCCGGCCAGAGCTAATAAGCTATACGATTTGTTGAAGCAATATAAAAACATTTCGGATATGGATTCAAAAACTAAGGAAATGATTGAAAAAAAGTATCTGAATGAAGGGATCCAAACTATCTTACGATATGAGGAACAAGTATCTACTGATAATAGACCAACTTCTAATAATACTATGCAGACTATATTGAAATTTTATTTGAATAATACTGTCCAGTTAGCAATTAATGGTGAATCTTCGCAAAAGGTTAACTTCAATATATATTGTGGTCCTGCTCTTGGCGCATTCAATAGATGGGTCAAAGGTACAGAATTGGAAGAATGGAACAATAGGCACATAGATGTTATCTCTAGAAAAATAATGACCGAAACAGAAAAGCTGTTGGAAAGCAGTGGTGCATTATTAATGTTGAATCAAGGGTGATACCAATGACAAAAATGACTATTAATTTAACAGATACTTTATATAATTATGTACTGGACCATTCTCTCCAGGAACCCCCACTTGTGAAACAGTTAAGAGAGGAGACAGCAAAATTGCCTATGTCGGCTATGCAAACTCCTCCAGAGGAAACACAATTTCTAACATTACTTATTAAATTAATGAATGCCTCGAAGATATTAGAGATAGGAACTTTTACAGGGTATAGTACTTTATGGTTCGCTATGACTATTCCAGAACATGGAGTTGTTACAGCCTGCGATGTAGATGAAGAATGGACTACTATAGGAAAAAGATATTGGGAGAAAGCTGGAGTTTCTCACAAGATTAACCTTGAAATCGCCCCTGCGTTAGATACCATGAATGATCTTTTAAATAATCATAAAGCTAATTATTATGATTTGATTTTCATCGATGCAGATAAAGAAAATTACATGAACTATTACGAAAAAGCACTTCTTCTGATAAGGCCTGGTGGGGTTATTGTTATTGATAACGTTTTATGGGGAGGAAGTGTTGTAAACTCTTTAAACCAGTCTCGTGATGTTCAAGCTATTAGAGCATTAAATAAAATGTTAATAAACGATGATAGAGTTACAGTCAGCCTTCTCCCTATTGGTGATGGGGTAACTTTTGTGTTGCCAAAAAAATAAAAACAATATAGCTGAAGGAGAATTATATGAACTTTCCATACGAAAAATTAATTTTTAAGAACGAAAACAGCCCACTATCTTCGATTCCATTTCATAAAGATGTACAATGCATTGAACGTTTTTTTTCAAATGAATTTCCTTTTCATTTAGCAATTCACAAAGTCACAAATGCGAATGGTTTAGATGAAGACTACACTATTCCTCATGTACATAATGAAGAAGATGAAATAAATATTATTGTGGGTGAAGAATGCGGACTAGAATATAGGATTCAGTTAGGTGAAAAAGAATTTGTTGTTTCCTCTAACTCTACAATATGGATCCCGGCAGGTGTTAAACATTCAGCTAATGTATTAAAAGGTAACGGTTATTTCATAGCTATCAGAATGGAACCAACACGATTCGATAAAGAATATATGCGTAAACAATTTGAACTGAATCTTGTATAAATCTAGTCTAAGGAAATGAGGATGAAAAATGAATACTAGACAACTCATTTTTCAGTTGAAAGAAAAGGGTTGTGGGTTATTTGTAAACGGGGAGAACCTTACAATCCATGGGGAAATAACGGCTGAGGAAGAGCAATGGTTAGAAGATTTCTCTAAAGAAATAGTTACAGAACTAACTAATCAAGGGGAAGAATTTTGGTTATCGGAGTTTGCTGAACTAACTTTAAGATGTGACTTTCCTATCCTTATTGGTGAAGGGAAGGGTGAAAGTAGTGTTTCTGCTTATAGTCTTGACTTTAGTGATAATGAATTGAAAAATCTTTGCAAATTAGCGAAGAAAGTTGATAGAAATTACTCAACTCTTATATTAACAGCCTGGATAGTGTTACTTCATCGTTATACTTCTCAAGAGAAGATACCAGTTGTAACAAATATTTTCTCTAAACATAGGCCAGAAGGAAGTCCTGAAACACCTATCTATGCAGAAGTTAATGAAGATACTTCTTTCTTGAATGTAATTGAGAAGATAGATCATTTTGAGGAACATTATGAAGAAATGTATTTTCCAGGTATTCAATGGCTGGAGGATCATATGAAAGATGAGTACGCTTCTAAATTTAATATTTCATTTTTATATTTGGAAGCTGGTAAAGATAATAATTACTTTCCTGAATTTTTGGAGCAGCCTTTTGATTTATCTCTCAGAGTCAATCAAAATTCTGAAGGCTTAAAATTAGAGTTTTTATCTAATTCTAATTGTTTTGACAAAAAAGCTCTTGAAAATATGGGTAGTCATTTAAAAAACATTTTTCATAACATAGTACAAGATAAAGAAATGATCGTCGGTACTTGCTCTATGGTATCTAATAAGGAAAAAAAAACCTTAGAGCTTTACCACGGAGAAAAAAGAGATTATTTATTTGAGAAAGACTTAGCAACTTTATTTGAAGAACAAGTGAAGAAAAAACCAAGCCAGATAGCTTTAATTACAGAAGAAGAAAAAGTTGATTATATTACGTTAAATAGAATGTCTAACTATATAGGACAACGGCTTATTGAATGGGGTGTTACAAAGGGCACGCCTGTAGGTGTTTATGTTGACAGGTCAATACATACTTATATTGCACTGTTAGGGATTTTGAAAGTAGGCGGCATTTACGTACCGCTAGATGCTTCGTACCCTTCGGATTATATTTCTCAAATTACTACTGATCTAAAATTGGAACACTTTATTAGTAAAAGATCTCTTTCTGTAAATCTCCCTAATCAAAATGTAAAGGTCATACTTGCAGATGATTTTAAGCTTGAAACATTATCTCAGTACGATAAAAATCTAGGGATAAAAGTAGACAGTCAAGATCCTGCTGTAATTATGTATACTTCTGGGTCCACAGGTGTTCCAAAGGGTGTAAAACATAAACAAATACAACTGATCAACCGCTTTAATTGGACATGGGAACACTATCCTTTTGAGAACGGGGATTTAATGTGTCAGCGTACAGCCCTGAACTTCATGCCTTCTATGTGGGAATTGCTGGGAGGGCTGCTTCAAGGAATACCCACCATTATTATTCCTGATAAAGTGATAGCTGATCCTAATAAACTATTGGAGTTTATTAACCAATATCAAATTACTTTCATGATGGCTGTTCCATCTTTATTGAAAATGATGTTCCAATCTAGCTTAGATGCTAAACGGTATTTATCATCTATACGCCTTTGTATTACAGCTGGTGAGCCTTTAACGCTAGATACATTCAATCAATTTCAAGACATATTTTCCAATGCGATATTACTAAATGATTTAGGATCTACAGAAACAAATGGAGTTCTATATTTTGATTCAAAAGAAAAACAAAATGAATCTAAATTGCCTAATTTTAAAACGGTTGCAAATACAGAAATTTATTTGTTAGATAAATATTTAAATCAGGTTCCTGTAGGAGTCATAGGGGATATATACATTAGCGGTGCCCCTTTAGCATTAGAGTATGTAAATAAGCCGGATCTGAATAGTCAGAGCTTTCGCACTATTCCTCAAATTTCAACAGAGAAGATACTCTATCGTTTAGGAGATAGGGCAAGGTTTTTATCTGACGGAACCATTCAATTGTTTGGAAGAATTGATCACCAGGTTAAAATCAGAGGCAAGCGAGTGGAAGTAGGTCATATCGAATCAGTAATTAATAAGCATACTGATGTAAAAGAAAGTGTAATAGTCGCTAAAAAGACGAAAAATAATAGTAACCAATTATACGCATATGTAGTTGGTAAAAGAAAAGTAAATGAAGGATATTTAAAAGAATATTTAAATAAAATGCTACCGGATTATATGGTTCCTTTCCGAATTGAAATTATAGACTCTATACCAAAGAGGCCAAACGGTAAGATAGACCTGAAAGAGTTAATTGATCGTAAAGATTTTTTAACAAGCCCTAAAATCAATCTAGATATGATATTAGAGAGTTTAAAGAAAATCGTCTCAGAAATTTTAGAGGTAGAGCCAGACTCTGTTGACTTTACTAAAAAGTTTTATGCTGTAGGGTTTGATTCAGTTTCCATAGTTGAGTTTTCCCATCAAATCACTAAAAAAATTAATGCAAAAATAGAGGTAACTGAGTTATATGATTGCAATAATTTGGTTGAGCTGGCTCAGCTAATTATGCAGAAGGTACAGTACAGTCTCTTACCAAATAAAGATAGTGAAACATTATCACCTCTATACGAAGAAGTACAGGAGAGAGTGATTAAAAAAGAAAGTGATGAAAAGCTGGTAATTGAATCACAAGTTGAGAATGATAGGTTAATTGGCCATCATCAGTCCATATCTCAGGACAAGAATACCCTTACTGTAATTATTAATTGTGCTGCTTCAATTTTAGAAGTTGACATCCAAAGTATAAATATAAACAAAAAGTTATATGAAGTTGGGTTCGATTCAGTTTCTATTGTATCCTTTGCGACATTACTTAGTGAAATGTTAAATGCCGAAATTACAACAACAGATCTCTTTAATTGTCCTACACTACAGGACGTTATTCGACTAGTAGATCAAGAAACTCCAACAAATCTTTTAGAAGTGCAAGAAAGAAACATAAAAGAAGAAAATAAAAAAAATAGAGATGTCATCAATAATACTAAGTATAAAAAAGTTCTTTCGGTATTAAAGAAAAATGCAGCTGAGATATTACAAGTAGAAACAATTGAGCTAGATGGGGAGCAAACTTTCGAAGATTTAGAATTTACCTCTGTAGATTTTGCTAAGTATATTAAAGTTTTGAATGAAAATTATAAATGTTCTATAACTCTTGCTCACTTCATTGAATATGGCTCACTTGATGCTCTTGCTACTTATATAGCGGGTATGCAAACGAATGAAACTGATTTATTTCAAGAGCTAAACAAAGATACCCTGACGTTTTCTAAAAGCGAAGAAGAAGATAAGATATCATACTTTTGTGACAAAGAAGGAAAAGTAAAGTTAAACCAAAAAGATATTGCGATTATTGGTTTTTCAGGGAGGTTTCCTGGAGCAACAGATATCAATATGTATTGGTCAAATATTTCAGAAGGCATAAGTTCAATTCTTGAAGTTCCAGCGCAGAGGTGGAAAGTAGAAGAATATTATGATTCAAATCCTCAAATTCCTAACAAGAGTTACAGTAAGTGGGGTGGATTTATTCCTGATGTTGATAAATTTGATGCGCCGTTCTTTAATATTTCCAAGCATGAAGCGAAACTAATGGATCCACAGCAGCGACTCTGTTTAGAAGAGGCATATCGCTCATTAGAACATGCTGGTTATTCAAATCGATCTCTTTATTCTCGAAATGTAGGTACCTATGTAGGAATTAGAAATGGAGATTATACTACTCGATTACTGAGGAGTGGTATAAACAATAGTTCATTTACCTTAATGGGTAATGATTCAGCTATCTTGTCTGCGCGGTTAGCATATCTTTTAAATCTTAAAGGACCGACACTAGCGATTGATACTGCATGTTCCTCATCACTTGTTGCTATTCACCTAGCTTGTCAAAGTATCTTAAATGGAGAAATAGAAATGGCGATTGCTGGTGGAGCACATGTGATAAGCACTTCAGATTTACATGTAACATCAAGCAAAATGGGTATGCTTTCTCCAAATGGACAATGTAAAACGTTTGATAATGAAGCTGATGGCTTTGTTCCGGGAGAAGCTGTGGGATTCATTGTTGTTAAAGAACTACAAAAAGCTATCCAAGACGGAGACTTTATTCATGCAGTTATTAAAGGTTCTGGAATTAACCAGGATGGGACTACTAATGGTATAACAGCACCAAGTGTAGATTCACAGACAGATCTAATTGAAACAACTCTTAGAAAGTATGAGATTAATCCAGAAACTATTACCATGGTAGAAGCGCATGGGACGGGGACCAAATTAGGAGATCCAATAGAAGTAAAAGCTCTAACAAATGCTTTTCGAAAATCTACTAAAAGCGTTCAATATAGCGCTATTGGCTCTGTTAAAACTAATATTGGACATGCGGTTGCAGGTGCAGGGATAGCTAGTTTAACAAAAGTTTTACTATCACTTAAACATAAGAAGATCCCTAAAACTTTAAATTATACAACAAAAAATGCGCACATTGCCTTTGAGGAAAGTCCGTTTTATGTAAACACGAACACTAAAGAATGGAAGACTGATGGATGTCCTAGAAGAGCAAGTATTAGTTCATTTGGCTTCAGTGGCACTAATTGCTACATGATAGTTGAGGAGGCTCCACAGCTAAAAAATAGGGATAAATATCTAGATCCGTTTTATTTAGTTACCCTTTCTGCCGAGAATGAAACTTCTCTAAAACAAAAAGTAGAAGATCTTTATCAATGGACTAGAAAAGAGGGACACTTATATGAGATGGGAGATATCTCCTATACTTTGCTTAGAGGAAGAAGTTTTCATGCGCATCGACTGTCCTTTATAGTATCTAGCCAATATGGTTTAGCAAATGTTCTACTTCGTATTCTAGATGGTAATTATCAAGACGTGAATTATGGGGTGCTAAACCAAACTAATTATGGTTCGTTTAAAGATAAAGAACACTCAGTTAGTTTTTTTGAAAATGTGAAAAACAATCTTTATTCTTCTTCTGAAGATTTTAGACAATATCTCTCTGAGTTAGCGGAACAATTTGTTCAAGAAAATGATTTAGAATGGGATAGTTTATTTGTAAATAGAGAGTGGAGGACAGTGCCTTTACCGGTTTATCCATTTTTACAAGAATCGTTTTGGATAGAGGAACCGGTACAAGAAAAAAGTGGCTGTAAAGAAGCTTCTAATAAGGAGATAGGAAAGTCTTCACTCGTTACAACTATAAATAAAAATGATGTATGGGTAGAAGAACATCAAATTTCTAATAAAAAAATTGTCCCAGCAGCAATGTATATTGAGCTTGTTAGGAAATCCATAAATGAGTTTTACAAACAGGAGACCTTTAAAGTAGAGAATTTTGTCTGGATGAAGCCTATAGAAGTTAAGGATAAGGTTGAAATTGAAGTAGAACTGTTGGAAAGAGATCAATTGTCCACTTCCTTTAATATTAAGGTGGATGATGACATTCATGCTACAGGGAGTTTCTATATAGGTGCTGTTGATCGACCGTATAAAACTATACCAAATGTTTTAAGTCAAAGTATATTAACGGTAGATAAGGCTAGTTGCTACAGTAAATTTAATTCACGAGGAATTAAATATGGTGACTCGTTCCGGCTAATCGATTCTTTACTTATTAGTGAGGAATATGTCCTTGGAAGCTTAGACACTAGTCTCAGTGACCCTGATGCAACATGTCTTATTGACGCAGTATTCCAGACAGCAGTAGGTTTCAGTTTTGATAAAAATGATCCGCATCCTTATATGCCTTTTACTATTGAGGAAATTAAAATTTATGAAGATTTTCAATCTGGTTTAAGAGTTCTAGTAAGCAAAGATAGTAGTAATGAAAAGATGGGGATGAGAAAGTATCATCTATCCTTATTAAATGCTGAGAATTTAGTTGTTATGGAAATTAAGGGGTTAACCCAAAGAGAATATAAATCAGAAACCCAGCCATCTTCACAGCAACCAGTTATGTTATACAAGCCAAATTGGAAAGTTTCCGACCTGAATTCTACTCAATTAATTTCAGGAACTACCCTTTTGATTGATGTAGATAGCACATTATCAGAATATCAAATTAAATCATTTAGCCACTACTCAAGCTTTAATAGATTGATTTTAGTTAAGCCAGGTATAGCTTATAGACAAATTAATCGGAATGAGTTCACCTTAGATATAACCAATAAAGAGGACTTTAGACGATTTTTAATGGACACAGACCTTGAAAAAATAGAAAACGTAGTCTATCTAAGTAAAGCGACTGTTCATTCTGAATATAACCCACTTTCTGTTCTTAACCTGTTTAAAGGTGTTCAGGGACTACTGGAAGTAGGATATCAAAAAGAGATCAACTTTATATATACCTATATAAACACTTCATCACTTTCACAGCCTCAACATGAAGCCGTTTCCGGATTCTTACGAGTGTTGGAGAAGGAATTCAGTGGATTTAGCGGAAAAATTGTAGAAATTCAACACGAAGTTAACCAGGAAACTGAATATGGATTGTTAGGTATTCTTCATCAAGAAATATCTGAAAATAATTCATTTCACGAGGTATCATACAAAAAAAATAATAGATTGGTTAAACAATACGAACAGGTAAATTTAGAAAGATACACTTCTCCTTTAAACAGTGTATTAATGAAAAATGGAGTCTATATTATTGCTGGGGGAATTGGTGGTTTAGGACAGATCTTTGCAGAATACTTAGCAAAGACCTTGCAAGCAAAGATTGTACTAACTGGCCGAAGATCATATGGTAACGAAGTAGAACTAGTAATAAAACAGATTCAGTTATGTGGTGGAGAAGCTTTATATTTCCAATGCGATATTTCTAATCGATTACATGTTGAAAATCTAATTCAGTTTACTAAAGGTAACTTCAAAAAAATTAATGGTATTATCCAATCTGCTGGAATTATAGCAGACAGTCTTTTTAGAAATAAATCGATAAATGAAGTCGATCAAGTCTTTAAGCCTAAAATTAATGGCACTCTTTATCTAGATGAGCTAACCAAAGATGAAGACATGCAGTGTTTTGTCCTCTTTTCTTCAATATCACCAATTATGGGGAATATTGGTCAAAGCGACTATGCTTATGCAAATAGTTTTGTAGATGCTTTTGCACAAAAACGAGAAGCATTAAGAAAACAAGGGAAACGTTTTGGAAAGACATTATCAATAAATTGGCCCTTTTGGACAGAGGGTGGTATGAAAATAGATGAGTCTAAAAGGTATGCTATACAAAAAGAGTTAGGGCTATATGATTTGGAAAAAGAAGAAGGTCTTAAAGCATTTGAGATAGCTATGAACCTAGAATACCCACAATTAGCTGTAATAAAAGGCGAAAGGGGCAAGGTGCATCAACTATTTAAGAATAAAGATGTACAAAAATCTATCGTGAATATTCAAGTAGATCAAAAGTCAGTAACAGAGTTTGTAGAGGAAGACTTGATTATTTTAGCTCAACAAATTCTTTCTAACAATGAAGTGATAGATGTGAAAAAAGATTTAACCGAGTATGGGTTAAATTCTATTTCCATAACTGAATTCAGTGGTTTAGTTGGCAACTTTTATGACATTCAAATTCCACCTTCAGTATTTTTTGAATACTCGACGTTAAGTGCTATTTCTGAATACCTCTTTGAACAATACTATCAGGTGATGGAAAGTCATTATGACAACAAGATTAATCGAAATGATTCTCTGATAGAGGTTGCTGCTTCAAATGAAAATGAACTTGATTCAGTAAGCCATTCAGAGAAGTTGAGTAATAACATTTTGGAAATTGAAAATGAAACGGACATTGCGATAGTAGGACTAAGTGCAAAGTTTCCGGGCGCTAATTCTGTAGAGGAATTCTGGGGAAATTTAATGGCTGGTAAGTCTTCTATATCTATGGTACCTCCTGAAAGATGGTATTGGCAAAAATATCATGGGGATCTAAATCAGAATGGTAAGTCTTCAGTAAATATGGGAGGGTTTATATCAAATATTGATAAGTTCGACCCCGCTTTTTTCGGTATTTCGCCAGCAGAGGCTAAACTAATGGATCCTCAGCAACGTATTTTATTGCAACAAGTCTGGAAAGCTCTAGAAAATTCTGGTCATAAGCCTTCGTTACTTTCTGGAGAAGAAGTTGGCGTATTTATTGGTTCTTTTACTAATGATTATAATAACTTGCTTATTAAAGAAGGCATCAATGAGGGACATAGTGTTGCAGGAAACGATCACTCTATTTTAGCGAATCGAATTTCCTATACGTTTAACTTTAAAGGCCCTAGTGAGGCTATTGATACTGCTTGTTCAAGTTCATTGGTAGGTCTACATCGTGCGGTGCAATCGTTAAAACTAGGAGAGTGTAAGTTAGCTATAGTAGGTGGAGTTAACGCGTTACTTTCACCTGATGGATTTATTAGAGCAACTAAAGCAGGGATGTTGACAAAAAATGGACAAATTAGAAGTTTTGATCAACAAGCTGATGGCTATTTAAGGGGAGAAGGTTGCGGTGTTATTGTATTAAAGCCTTTGAGAGCCGCCTTAAAAGATACTGACAATATCTATGCAGTTATAAAAGGTAGCGCAATTAACCATAGTGGTAAAGGCTATGGACTCACTACACCAAGTATTAATGGACAAGCTGAAGTTGTTATTAAAGCGTTAAAGGATGCCAATATTTCACCTGAGTCACTAAGCTATATCGAGGCACATGGAACAGCTTCTAAATTGGGTGATTCCATAGAAATTGATGCCTTTAAGAAAGCATTTAAACAGCTTTCTGATACTTCAAATAATCTACATTATTGTGGAATAGGCAGTATAAAACCTAATATTGGTCATTTAGAGGCTGCCTCTGGTATCGCATCTTTAATGAAAGCGATATTAGCTCTTAAGCATAAACAAGTCCCACCTACTATTAATTTTGAAAACTTAAATGAAAACATTCATTTAGAAGATTCTCCCTTTTATATTGTTAATCAACCACAAGAATTACGACCAATAGATAAAAGTGTAGGTGATGAGGATTTAACCATAAAAGTGGGAGTGCATTCATTTGGTTTTGGTGGTACTAATGCACACATTATTTTAGAAGAGCATATAACTAACGCTAAATCCTATCCCTTAAATAAAATGAAACATTTAATACCTTTCTCTGCAAAAACGAAAAAATCGTTGTTAACCTATCTTTCCTCATTTAGAAACTGGTTGAAAGATAATAGGGATGTATCTATAGAAGAAATAGCACATTCCCTGCAGACAGGTAGAGAAGATATGGCGGAAAGGATCATATTGATTGTTACTAACATAGAAGATCTAATTAATCAGTGTGACGATTATATAGATGGAAAAGAACACTATTGCATTGAAGGGAATGCGAATGAACATAAAACGGATTTAACATGGATATTAGATAAAGACATTATTGAAGCAGTTACTTTTAAGGCCATTATGGAAGAAGACTTTACAAAAATTGCAAAGCTATGGGCAGCAGGATTTTCCATCCAATGGGAAAGATTATATGAGTTGGGAACTGTCAAAAGAATTTCACTACCGACCTATGAGTTTGATAGCCAAAGTCTATGGTTTAAAGAATTCACAACTCTAAGTGAGCCCGAGGAGAATTCTCAGGTGCATGTAGGGGCTTTTAAGGATCTTAATTTATACGACTCCAAACAAAGCCTAGATTTTTCAAATTACAATAGTCTGGTGACAGATCAAATTAAGCAATTGATAGGAATAGAGAGTATAGATCTTAATGTGAAGCTATTTGATTATGGATTTGACTCCATTATGGCTATAAAACTTAAGTACTTGCTAGAAGAGGAATTGTCTCTAGATATTCCTTTAGAGGTATTAGGTAAATCAACAACTATTGAAGCTATCCATTCTTATTTAGAGGGAAAAATAGACCTTAGCAGTATGGTATTAAATTTACCTTCTAAACAAGAGGAGGGTTCGCCAAATAGTCAAGACGATTTAACAAACGCTGACGAGGAGACCTTGATAGCGCTATTTGAAAGAATGACTACCAAGTAAAAATGTGTTGTAAGGAGAGGTCATGTTGCATAAAGAAGACTTTTTACAGTTATCACAAGACCAAAAAAGGCAGTACCTTTTAGAAATGCGAGAGAAGCTATCTATAAACACTCAATCTAGTTACAAGGATATAAAAAAACTTAAATATCCAAGACTGAGAAAGAATGATAACGATAGATTTAATTGTTTTCCTTTAACTGATATTCAAGAGTCTTTTCTAATAGGGAAATTTTACGGAATGAGTCAGGATACAATAGGTTGTCACATTTACTGTGAATTTGAGAAAAAGGATCTCAATGTCCAAAAGCTAAAACAGTCTTGGATGGAATTAGTTCACCATCATGAAATGCTTCATACCATAATTAATTCATCAGGTGAACAAAGCATTTTGCACGAAGTACCAGCTTTTGATATGCCAGTTCATGATTTGAGGATGGTCGATAATGACACCATTGAAACCCATAAACAAAAGGTTCGTAATGAACTTTCTCATAAACTATATGAAGCAGGTCAATGGCCTTTGTTTGATCTTCAGTTCTCGCTACTCCCTGATGAGAATGTTCTCATTCACTTAAGTATTGATGAATGGATTGTAGATGCAGCGAGCGTGGATTTACTGCTAGATCAATGGTATCAGTTATATCATGATTCCAGCTATGAGTTACCAGACCTAGATGTGTCATTTAGAGATATGGTCATGGCTTGGAAAGAATTTGAACAATCCGATGTGTTTAAACGCGATCTAAATTATTGGATGAATAAGTTAGAGGCGGCTCCAGGGGGGCCGTCCCTCCCTCAGGGGAAGCCACAATTAAAGAAGGGATTTTCTTATGTTCCACGGTATCGTTTGACAGGAGAGCTAGAGGAAGAAAAATGGAAAAAAATTAAACAAAAAGCTAGGGAACTAGAAGTCTCCCCAACCGTTCTTTTATTAACCTTATTTTCTCAAGTATTAGAGGAGTATAGTGATTTGCCTTCTTTTTCACTCATACAAACCTATTTTAACCGACTACCTCTTCATCCAAAGTTGGATCAAGTAGTTGGACCTTTCATCTCCACGAACATTTTTGTGGCGGATCAACGTTACAAGGATTGGAAGCAACAGGCTCAGGCCAATCAAAAACAGGTTTGGGAAGACTTAGATCATAGTTCGGTCAGTGGTATTCGTGCTATGCGTGATTTACGAGCCAAGCACAAAGATAAATCAATCCCCAATTTTCCAGTCGTCTTTACAAGTATGTTAAATAACGTAGGAAAAGTAGGTCAAGGGCGACCAAGTTGGTTCCATTATATGACGTATAACATTACGCAAACACCGCAGGTGTACCTGGATCATCAAATATCAGAACGCAATGGTGTGCTTCACTTTAATTGGGATGTAGCGGAAGGATATCTTCCTCGACCGTTAGTGGAGGAGATGTTTGGGAGATATGAACGTCGCTTACGGGAAATCATCTTGGAAGACCAAATGGTCGTATCATCCACAACGTCTTCTTCATTTGGACTTACGGATCTCCAACAAACTTATGTGGTAGGGCGTCTGCAGGGAGAAAACAAACAGAGTTGTCAAATGTATCAAGAATTTCAGGTTAGACAGTTAGATGTTTCTCGTCTTCAACAGGCCTTGCAACAACTCATTGAGCATCATGGGATGCTGCGAGCTATTGTACATGACGATGGAACGCAAGAAATTTTGACCCAAGTACCTGCCTATAAGATTCCAGTAAACCTAGCTCAAAATGCTCATCAACTGGATGCACATATTCTACAGGTTCGTAAGGAATTGCAGAATCAAGTATTTCCATTAGGAAAGTGGCCGCTTTTTGACCTTCGGGTCACTCAAGGTGTAGAGCTCTCATATGTCCATTTATGTACCGATGCATTGATTGCGGACGGGGCAAGTTTGTTCTTACTGTATCAACAGCTTATAGCTCTCTATGAGAATCCAGAAACCAAGCTCTCTCCGTTGGAAGTTTCTTACCGGGACTACTGTCAGTACATAAACGAGCAACGTCAATCAGCAGAAGGACAAAAGGCACGGGCGTATTGGGAGGAGAAGATGGCAACCATCGTTCCAGGTCCCATCCCTTCCTTAACAAGCGAATCGTCTCGTTCAACCATGCAAGGAGTAATATCGGACTGGAGAGCCTTGAAGGAAAAGGCAGCCCGTTGGGGCGTAAAACCTGGGACGGTCCTACTAACAGCTTTTCAAGAGGTATTAGCCACCCACTTTGACCATGCTTTCACCACGGTAGTGGTGAATTGGGATCGTCCATTTATTCATAAGCAAGTGAACGAATTGATAGGGGATTTTACTTCTCTCAGCTATATTGAGTCCCTTCCAACTGAACAATCTTTCTTACATAGAGCCCGAGTCAATCAAAAGGAATTGGAGGAGGATCTCTCTCATCACCTAGTGAGTGGGATGCATGGACTCCGGAAGCGTGCGATGGGCCGTAAAGATGAAGGATATCTTTCCTTCCCTATTGTGTTTACGAATCTTGTGGAAGATCAGGAAATAAGCCTCCCTTCGGGATGGGAGATGGGGTATAGTAGCTCCAAAACGCCAGGTATTTACTTAGATATGATTCCAGTCGAAAAGAATGGTGTTCTTCATTTTCATTGGGACATGATGGAAGGGCTGTTTTCGCCGGCTGTTAAACAGACACTGTTTACCCATTTCAGTGAACGATTAGCTGAGCTTGCTTCTGATGAAGAGAACTGGAAGGAAAAACCATTGAGAAGACATTCAGATACCTTTTCTACGATTCATGAGTGGTTTGAACGCCAAGTGGAGCTTTATCCGCAAAACCTTGCGCTCAAATGGAATCATGAAGTAATGACGTACCAAACTCTCAACGAGCGATCTAACCAATTGGCACGGTACCTGCAGTCGAGGGGGGTAGGACCTGAAGTGATGGTGGGTATTTGTGTGGAACGCTCACTAGATATGATGGTCGGAATATTGGGAATTTTAAAAGCGGGAGGTGCTTATGTACCGCTAGATCCGGCCCATCCAAAGGATCGCCTTGCGTATATCTTGGAGGACTCGGATGTTTCCTTGGTAATAACCCAAGAAACCGTGCTTTCCTCGCTTAAAGAAACGAAAGCCGCACTCATTTGTTTAGATCGTGATCAACACTTTTGGTCTTCGAAAGCTGTCACGAATTTCCATGTACCTGTGGCCACAGATGGCTTAGCTTATGTCATTTATACATCTGGCTCAACTGGGAGACCGAAAGGAGTGTTGGTGACCCATCAAAACGTTATCCGTTTGATGCACGAAACGGAAGAGTGGTACGACTTTAATGAGCGGGATACTTGGACACTTTATCATTCTTACGCCTTTGATTTTTCCGTTTGGGAAATTTGGGGAGCCCTTTTATATGGAGGGAAATTGATAATTGTTCCTTATAAGACAACTCGAACCTTTGAATCATTCTATGAGTTACTCGTGCAAGAAAGGGTCACAGTCTTAAACCAAACGCCGACGGCGTTTCGCCAGCTAATGAGGGTAGATGAGCAGAACGAACGCTCTACATCTCTTGCTTTACGTTATGTCATATTTGGAGGAGAAGCACTCGATCCACGCATGCTTCAAGGCTGGTTTGACCGTCATGGTCATCAAAAACCGCAGTTGGTGAATATGTATGGGATCACAGAAACTACCGTGCATGTGACCTATCGTCCCATTACTAAGAAGGATATCTATTCGTCAAATAGTATAATAGGGACTCCTATTCGAGATCTTCAGGTCTATATATTGGATGAGCACCTTCAAACTGTGCCGAGAGGGACTGTAGGTGAAATGTATGTAGGAGGATTAGGTGTAGCAAGAGGCTATCTAAATCAGGACCAACTGACAAAAGAACGGTTCATTCCAAGTCCATTTCACCCTATGGAACGTCTCTACAAGACGGGGGACCTAGCCCACTATATGGAGAGTGGGGAGCTAGCATTTGTGGGTAGAAATGATAATCAGGTTAAAGTACGAGGCTTCCGAATTGAATTAGGGGAGATCGAAGCAGCATTAAAAACCAATGAACTTATAGAGGATGCAGTAGTTACAGTAAAAGATGACTTGGATGATCAACAGATTATTGCCTATATTGTCGGTGATTATTCAGCATCCACACCTTCTATACGTCAGTATTTACGGAACTTGCTTCCAATTTATATGATTCCTAATTTAATTATTCCAATAACTGAAATTCCGCTTACCGTAAATGGGAAGCTAGACTATAAAAAGTTACCAGAGGTTATAGTAGATAAAAGAATGGATAACCAGCCTTCTGATTTAGAAGATAAATCGGTAATTAATAGTTTTATAGAAGTTATGAAAAGAGATGTGAAACTCTCTGATAACCTTTTTGATTTGGGTATTACTTCCATTACCATTGTTAAAATTGCTCAAGCTATTCAAGGTAATTGTGGAGTATCTGTACCTGTTGAAGTGTTTCTTGAAAGTAAGGATATTAATGAAATTATAAGATATGTCCATAACAATCAAACTGTAGTTTTAACTGAACCATCTTCGGATATTTCATATACTCAATATTTAATACAAATAATTGAGGAAATTACTTGCACAAGGATCACTGATGAGAACGATGATATTTTTAATTTAGGTGTTACTTCACTAACTATTATGAAGCTATCACAAAGGTTTAAAGAGGAAAAAGGTATTCACTTACCCGTAGAAGCTTTCTTAGAAAACCCTACTATAACAGGGATATCTACATATATTACCCAGAATACATCTGTACACCCTGAGAATAATCAATTGGATATTGGTAATCAAGGACAAGCTTCTATTATTGAGTTGGAGAATATAGAATTTCAAGATCGTCACTATATTTCAAGACGAAACTTGTTACATGACGGTGAAAGTCATTCTTTCTCAATAGACAAACTTAGTGAGCTAATGAGCCTCCTTCGAATAAAAAATTTAGAGGGGCAAGATCGTTACTTATACCCATCAGCAGGAGGTAAATATGCTGTACAAACCTATGTGTTAATTAAAGATCGTATAGTGGAAGAATTAGAGCCAGGTATTTACTATTATCATCCTGAGAAGCATGGGTTGGTATTGATACAGAGAATAAAAGGTATTGAGAAAGATATCTTCGCGAAGAACGATCAAATTACTTTTGAAAACTCCAATGTATGCTTATTCTTTATAGCGCAGTTGGAAGCATTCATTCCTTTTTATGGTGAGGAGTTCAGTAAAGGTCTGGCGATTCTGGATGGCGGCTATATTAATCAGCTGTTATTAAGCCGTATGCCGTCACTTGATTTAAACGCAAAGGTAATCAATGCAATGAACTTCACACGTATAAGGAATCTCTTCCAATTAGATGATAATCACATGTACATCCATAGTATATGTATCAGTACTCCTGTAAAAAATAAGTCTGAGGATAAACATAATGTATCTGATATGCAGGATAGCTTAAGAAACTACCTTCTTAGTAAGCAACATGAAGTCGTACCTGTTGCAGATATGTCTAAGACAATTAAGTATACAATGAATGATCCTCAAACATTAGAGGAACTAATGGAGAAAAGGATTCATATTAGACGTGTGAAAACTAGGGAAGATATTTTCTTGCTGAAGGAAATTCCTATTAATGAGACAGACTATTATGTACGTGCTTCTCAAAGAACTTACGATAAGAGTCTAATAACGTTTTATAATTTCAGTAAGTTCTTATCGTTGATAAAGCCAAACACATCCTTTAAAAATCAATATCTATCCTATAATTTGCTGCCTGCTGGTTCCATTAAATTCTA
This sequence comes from Peribacillus phoenicis, assembly GCF_047238085.1. Lineage (NCBI taxonomy): Bacteria > Bacillati > Bacillota > Bacilli > Caryophanales > Bacillaceae > Peribacillus > Peribacillus phoenicis. The sequence goes on from NZ_JBDFMF010000001.1 coordinate 1,031,440, forward strand.
TTTATATATTAAAAAGGGAGTAATAAGTGGTATAGATGAAGGGCTTTATCGATATGATCCACTCAATCATAAGCTGTTACTTATCAGGCAAGAACTCTCTTTTGACATGGAGTATACTCATTCTCCATTTAATAGGAAACATTATAGAAATTCTGGTTTTTGTCTATTTGCCACTACAGATGTAAATGAAGTTGCTTATTTGTATGGTGATTATGCTAAACAACTTGCTCTCTTTGAAGTTGGAAATATTGGACAGTTATTAATGGATCGCCAAGCTGAATTTGATATTGGATTAGTTCCAATTGGAGGACATAATTTTGATAAAGTAAGAGCAGATTTTTCATTAGCTGACAATGAGATATTACTTCATAGCTTTCTTGGAGGTTCCTTGAAACATTCCCATTCAAGAAACAAAGAAGATCTCTTATCGTTAAAGGATTCAAGTCAGGTAGATTCCACTAAAAAACAAGAAGAAGTTTTAAATATCAAAGAAGGCAGCGGCGAGCAACGACCAGTTCTAGAGGATATCGCCATTATTGGTTTAAGCGGCCAATATCCAGATGCTATTAATATGGATGAGTATTGGAGAAATCTAAGAAGTGGTAAGCATAGCATCACTCATCTACCCAAAGAAAGATCTAAGCTGTATAACCTTCAAGTAACGAGCGATGGGTATAGAAAAGACCAATGGGCAGGTTATATTCAGGATATTGATCAATTCGATAGCATGTTATTCAATATTACCCCTTCTGAGGCAAGAAACATGGATCCTCAAGAGAGGCTGGCCTTACAAACTGTCTGGGAGTGCTTTGAGGATGCTGGTTATACTGCTGATTCTTTAAAGAACAAAGCACCAGAAATTGGAGTTTTTGTAGGTGCCATGTGGAATGACTATCAGAATTATGGAGAGAGTGAATGGGAGAAAAATCAGCAAGCCAAAGTAGCAGCCATACATTCTTCTATTGCTAATCGAATTAGTCATTACTTTGGTTTAATTGGTCCTAGTATTTCTATAAATACCTCTTGTGCTTCTTCTCTAACAGCCATTCATTTAGCTTATGAGAGTGTAAAAAGAGGAGAGTGTGATGCAGCCATTATAGTAGGAGTGAATCTGATATCGCACCCTTATCACTATGATTCATTACTTCAACAAGGTTTACTTTCTACCAATGATAGAAGTGCTGCTTTCTCTGCTGAAGGAACAGGATTAGTACCTGGGGAAGGAATAGGTGCCGTCTTAATTAAGCATGTGAAAGAAGCGGTTGATCATAAAGATCATATCTATGGAGTTATAAAAGGAAGCGTCATTAATCACTATGGAGAAGCTTCTCGATATGGATCACCAAATAAGAAAATGCAAGTAAACTCCATTCAAAGGCTATTGAATAAAACCGCAACACCTATAGATGCAATTGATTATATAGAATGTGCAGCAACAGGATCCAGTATGGCAGATGCCTCCGAGCTTAATGCTATAAAAGAGGTTTTTACAAATAAACATCTTAAAGTCGGTTCAGTTAAGCCTAACATTGGCCATTTGGAGTCAGCATCAGCCATGTCTCAATTATCAAAGGTATTATTACAATTTAAACATGGAGAAATTGCTCCCACTATTCATACGAAACCGGTTAATCCTTTTTTAATGTTAGAGGATGGACAGATAGAAATAATAGATCAGTTAACATCTTGGAAAACCAGTAAGCCAAAACATACAATAATAAGTTCCTATGGGGCCATGGGATCAATTGGACATCTGTTAATTAAGGAATATAGAAAAAATCATGCTGATACAGTACCATCTTCTCGTTCGGAGGTATGCTTATTTTCTGCAGAATCTAAAGATCAAATGAAAAGATATGCTGAGCGATTTATTTCTTTCTTAGATCATTCAGAGAAGGATGAGAACCTTCAAGATATTGCCTTTACTCTTCATGTTGGTAGAAGAGAAATGAAGGAAAGAATGGCTATCATCGCAGAGGATATAGCTGACCTTAAAAACAAACTAGAAGCCTATGTATCTCATCACAACAATATAAAAAATGTGTATGTAGGGACTGTTGATGGTAGCACGGAAAGAGGTCTATGGAATAAAGATAATTATGTCGTAGAGGATATCGCAAGTAGTTGGATTAAGGGATCAAAGGTAAATATCGAGAAATTTTTCGAGGATGGATACCGATTATCTTTACCGACTTATCCTTTTGAGCAGGTATCTCACTGGTACCAAAAGGAGACGATTCTACCACCTAAAGTAGCTGAGAAATCAGTTTTTGACCACGGAGAGATCAAGGAGTCGAACCTTCCCCCTGAAGGAGGGGATGGGGATGAAAAGTTACAGTACTACCTTCTAGAAGCTTTTTCAGAGATCACGGAAATTCCGTTGGATCGACTAAATAAGAGAACGTCCTTTGAGAGCTATGGAATTAATTCACTTTTAATTACACGCTTAAACGAAAAATTAGAAGTAGATATGGGCATTACATCAAAGACGTTGTTTTTCGAAAACCAAAATATTGAAGAGTTAGCTAACAGCATAAATAGAACTTATCATCAAAAGGTTTCTGAAAATGAGAAACCATCTGATAGAAAAAAAGATTCTAAAGAGCAGAAAAGTTCTTCCTCAGTAGGGGAGAATCTTAATGATCAAATTAGTAATTACTCTGATAGTGATCTAGCTATTATCGGGGTGAGTGGTAAGTATGCACAAGCAGATAACCATATGGAGTTCTGGGAGAACTTGAAGCTAGGAAAAGATTGTATTACGGAAATTCCAAAAGAACGTTGGAATAATGATTACTACTTTAATGAAGATAAACGTATTAAAGGTACTGTTTATGGAAAATGGGGAGGCTTTATAAAGGACGTTAAAAAGTTCGATTCATTATTCTTCAATATCTCCCCTAAAGAGGCAGAAAGAACAGATCCGCAAGAACGGCTATTCTTGCAAACTACTTGGGAATGTATTGAAGATGCAGGCTATACACGAAATTCACTGCAAAGAAAACATCAGGGGAATATAGGCGTTTTTGTAGGGGCTATGTATCAGGAATATCCTTTATATGGTTATTTAGATAAATACAGCAATAGTGAAAATGTGGCATTAGGATCTTCCGCAGGTTCTATTGCTAATCGTATTTCTTATTTCTTTAACTTCCACGGACCAAGTCTCGCAATCGACACAATGTGTTCTTCTGCATTGACTAGTCTACATTATGCAGCTCAGAGTATAAAGCAAAACGAGTGTGAAGTGGCTGTTGTAGGGGGAGTGAATTTACTATTACACCCTAACAAATACCTTATGCATTCTCAGATGAAAATGCTCTCTTCAGATGGACGTTGCAGAAGCTTTGGAAAAGGTGGAGATGGGTTTGTACCTGGAGAAGGGATAGGATCCGTTCTCATAAAACCACTCAAAAAAGCAATCCAAGATGGAGATAATATTTATGCCGTTATCAAAGGAACAGCTATTAATAATGATGGTAAAACTAACGGTTATACTGTACCAAACCCTAAACAGCAAGAGGATGTAATTAAAAGAGCGCTAGAGAAAGCTCAAATCAATCCTAGAACTATCACATATTTAGAAGCGCATGGTACAGGAACAGAGCTAGGGGACCCTATTGAAATTACTGGCCTAACTAATGCTTACAGAACTTACACTCAAGATAAACAATACTGTGCTATTGGTTCTGTAAAATCTAATATCGGTCATTGTGAGTCGGCAGCTGGCATAGCAGGTTTGACTAAAGTGGTTCTTCAATTAAAGAACAAACAGTTGCTACCATCTATTCATGCAGATGAATTAAACCCAAATATTAATTTTGAGGAAACTCCATTTGTTCTTCAAAGAGAATTCGAAGATTGGAAGCAACCAAAGGCAGTTATAGATGGAGTAGAACAGCAATTCCCAAGAAGAGCTGGCATTAGCTCCTTTGGTGCAGGAGGAGTAAATGCACATGTAATTCTAGAAGAGTATATACCAATTGAGCAAAAGCAGACGAAAGCAGAGGAAGAACAGCAGGAACAATTAATCTTATTGTCAGCCAGTAATGATAAAGAATTGAAACAGTATGCACTCAACCTTTTAAGCGTGTTAGGAAAACCTTTAGAACGTGCTTCTAAAGTAAAGGAAAAAGAAATTATACAATGCGTTGCTGGATGTCTCTCTACTCTAATAGATGTAGAAGTAAATAGTTTAGATATTAATGAAGAAGTTGGGCAAGTCCTTGATCCGTTGTCTTATAAAGAGTTAGAAGAGCAGCTAAAGCGATTATACGGTGAAAATATAGAGATACCATCTATTCTTGAAGAAATAAGCATTACTTCTATTGCTAAAAGTATCATGGAGTCTATGCAGTTAAGTCCTTCAGAAAATGAAGGTATAACATGTTCTCAAAGGTTGTCGTTTCGTTTAAAGGATATCTCCCATACGTTAAAGGTGGGAAGAGAACCAATGCATCATCGCTTAGCTCTAATAGTAGCTAATACAGATGAATTAGTCCACCAGCTGAGTACCTATCTGCAAGAGCCATCAAAGGTAAATAGATCTTCATCTATTATGATTGGAATTCAGCCGGATAAGGTTGACTCCATATGGGAAGAAAGCGAACTCAAGCGAGTAATAGCAAACTGGATTAAGGATAATAAGTTAAGAAAGTTAGCTGATCTATGGGTTAAAGGTGTGGACATCGAATGGCCAGATTCATTAGAAGGTTATTGTCGAGTAACTCTACCGACGTATCCGTTTAAAGGTCAAATTCATTGGCCATCCATTTCGGAAGATGTACGAGAAGAAAGAGCATCCAAGCCTGTAGGTAAATACAAAACTTTTGAAGAACCCTTAAGCAAAAATAAAAATTCATTAGGGTTAACTAAAGAATCTCCCCAAATCGAACATAATGTAAAGGAGTGTATAGAAATAATCAGTAAGGTTATAAAGTTGCCTAAAGAAAATTTAGATTTATCTAAGTCCTTTAGTGATTATGGGGTAGATTCTATAGCCATAACCGAAATATCAGAGGAAATAAAAGAACGTATTGCTCCAGATATAAGTGCAGTAGATTTCTTTGAAGCTACTACAATCGATGAATTTTTAAATTCCTTACCTTTAGAAAAAGCTTCTCCTCAAGCTGTTAATCAAGAAGTAACAACTATAGACAGGGAAGTGATAGAGGAAGAGGATAGGAAGAATCAGGCTTACAATGTTAAGCAGTTTAAGAATGATCAGAGAATAGATACACCTGTAAATGAACCTATCGCCATCATTGGAATGAATGGAAAGTTACCGGGGGCGGATACAATTAATGAGTTTTGGGAGTCTATTCGTCAAGGAGAGTCTCATATTAGCCTCATCCCTAAAGAACGTTGGGATTGGGAGCAGTACTATGGAGATCCCCTAAAGGATGGAGATTATACTGACGTAAAGTATGGCGGTTTTATCAAAGACATTGATAAATTTGATAGTAACTTTTTTGGTATATCGCCTAAAGAAGCTACATTAATGGATCCACAGCAAAGATTATTCTTAGAAACTACTTGGAAGACTATAGAGGATGCTGGTTATAAACCTTCTGATATTAACGGAAGCAGGACGGGTGTTTTTGTTGGAGTATCTAATAAGGATTATGAACATTTCCTAGCAGAACACAATGTGTCAGTAGAAGCTCACTTAGCTACAGGTAATTCGCATGCTATTTTAGCAAACAGAATTTCATATTTTTATAACCTTAGAGGACCAAGTGAAGCAGTTGATACGGCTTGCTCGAGTTCAATTGTTGCTATACACCGTGCTATAAAAGCTATTCAGTCAAATGAATGTGACATGGCATTAGCTGGAGGAGTAAATATCCTATTATCTCCTAAGAACTTTATAGCCTATAGAAAAGCTGGAATGCTTTCTCCAACTAATATAGTAAAAACATTTAACGAAGATGCTGATGGTTATATTCGCGGTGAAGGAGTAGGGGCAATATTACTGAAGCCACTAAGTATGGCGAAGGAAGATGGAGATCATATATATGCCGTAATTCGAGGAAGCTCAGTTAATCATAATGGTAAAGGCTTTGCCTTAACTGTTCCAAGTGCTAGTGCCCAAGCGGATGTTATCAAAGATGCTTGGCATAAAGCAGGTATTAATCCTTCTACAATCAGTTATATTGAAGCTCAAGGTACTGGAACGAAAATGGGCGATGCAATTGAAATTCGTGCAATTAAAAAAGCTTTTGAAGACATTTCTAGTTCTCCGCAGAAAAAATGCGGAATTGGAAGTGTGAAGCCCAATATAGGTCATCTGGAAGCGGCCTCAGGAATGGCATCCTTGTTTAAAGTAATTAAATCATTTGAAAACAAAATTATTCCTATGACAGCTAATGTTACAGAACTAAATAAAGAAATAGATTTAGTTGACACTCCATTTTATATTGTCGATAAAACTATTTCGTGGGATCAAAAGAATTCTAACAATGATGAACAGTTGCCAAGAAGAGCATCTATCCATTCGTTTGGAGTAGGGGGGACTAACGCTCACTTAGTCATTGAAGAATATGTTCATGATGATGTAAAAGTAGAGAGTGCTAATAATAAGGAACCCTTTCTCTTTCTTTGCTCTGCAAAAACTGAAGATCAATTGTTGAGCTATGTACATCAAATAAAAGAACATGTTAATCAAGATGAAAAAATTAACTTTGAGGATTTTATCTATACTTTGCATGTCGGGAGAGAATACATGGAAGAGAGAATTGCAATGATTGTAAAGGGAAGAGAAGATTTCCTTCATAAATGCAATGAATTCTTAAGATTACCCAATACTGTCTCTAGTTATATTTATAGAAGTTCCTTAGGTAAATCAGTAAACTCATTAAATTCTTCTGAGACTATAACCGTTAGTCCGGAAACTAAATCTCATAATGATTTAATGGATCTAGCTGATGCTTGGATTAACTTCGCCCATATAAATTGGAAAGAGTTTTACAAGGTAAGAGGGGTAAAACGAGTACCTGTACCTACCTATCCATTTAAAAAGGTAAAAAGATGGATAGAGCTACCAGCTATTACTAATAAGCTAAAAGACGAGGATAAAGTACAAGAGGTCAAGGTAGTTAGTATAGAAAAGCAGGTAGGAAACAAGCAAAACGATACTCCTAATGTTAGCTCTAAAATAGCAGTAGCTGTAGCAGATTTGTTGGGGTATGAGACGGAGGAGATACCACTTGATGTTTCTTTAATTGTAATAGGCATGGACTCCGTTACGGTTATGAAACTGCAATATATTCTTGAAAGAGACTTAAATCTATCTATACCACTTACGATGTTAAATAATAATCTATCAATCAATGAAATTTGTAATAATATCTTGGAATTAAAAAACCACCAAAATCCTTTGGATATAGAGAATTTAACTAGTGAACAATTGGATGATTTATTTTTAAGAATAAAATCTTAACTAGTATACAGAGGGGGTATTCTCCTCTGTATATATGATTATATTTAAAAGGAGGGATAAAATGGATTTCAAAGTTTTTAAAGATCTCTCTGAGCAAGATAAGAGAGAGTATTTATCTAAACTGTTAGTAGATAATGGAAGCCGAATAGATAAAAGCTTCCCCATTCTTAAAAATATGCCAAAGGATTTATATGTACCATTTCCTTTAACCGATATACAAGAAGCTTTTGTAGTAGGGAGATTATTAGGAAGTGAAGATAAAGTGGGCTGTCATTTTTACTGCGAGTTTGAGAAAAAAGGTCTTGATATCGAGAAGTTAAAACACACTTGGAATAAATTGGTTCAACATCATGAAATGCTTCATACCATAATTAACCCCACGGGTACTCAGAGTGTTCTAGATAAAATTCCGAATTTTGGTATGGCAATTCATAATTTAAAAAATGCTGATCATGAAGTGCTTAAAGCACATAGACAGAAAATCCGAAATGAACTTTCTCATAAAGTATATAAGGCGGGGCAATGGCCATTATTTGACCTTCAGTTTTCGTTACTTCCAAACGATAATGTTCTCATTCACTTGAGTATTGATGAGTGGATTGTTGATGCAGCCAGTGTGGATTTACTGTTAGATCAATGGTATCAGTTATATCATGATTCAAGCTATGAGTTACCAGACCTAGATGTGTCATTTAGAGATATGGTCATGGCTTGGAAAGAATTTGAGGGATCTTCAGTTTTCCAGCACGACCTTATTTATTGGGTGAATAAACTTAAAAATGCACCAGGTGGGCCTTCCCTACCTATTAATAGAAATCCGAAATTGAGTGATGGATATTCATATATTCCTCGCTACCGTTTGGAAGGGGAACTAGAGGAAGACTTATGGAAACAGCTTAAACAAAAAGCTAGGGAACTAGAAGTCTCCCCAACCGTTCTTTTATTAACCTTATTTTCTCAAGTATTAGAGGAGTATAGTGATTTGCCTTCTTTTTCACTCATACAAACCTATTTTAACCGACTACCTCTTCATCCAAAGTTGGATCAAGTAGTTGGACCTTTCATCTCCACGAACATTTTTGTGGCGGATCAACGTTACAAGGATTGGAAGCAACAGGCTCAGGCCAATCAAAAACAGGTTTGGGAAGACTTAGATCATAGTTCGGTCAGTGGTATTCGCGCTATGCGTGATTTACGAGCCAAGCAAAAAGATAAATCAATCCCCAATTTTCCAGTCGTTTTTACAAGTATGTTAAATAATGTAGGAAAAGTAGGTCAAGGGCGACCAAGTTGGTTCCATTATATGACGTATAACATTACGCAAACACCGCAGGTGTACCTGGATCATCAAATATCAGAACGCAATGGTGTGCTTCACTTTAATTGGGATGTAGCGGAAGGATATCTTCCTCGGCCGTTAGTGGAGGAGATGTTTGGGAGATATGAACGTCGCTTACGGGAAATCATCTTGGAAGACCAATTGGTCGTATCATCCACGACGTCTTCTTCATTTGGACTTACGGATCTCCAACAAACTTATGTGGTAGGGCGTCTGCGGGGAGAAAACAAACAGAGTTGTCAAATGTATCAAGAATTTCAGGTTGGACAGTTAGATGTTTCTCGTCTTCAACAGGCCTTGCAACAACTCATTGAGCATCATGGGATGCTGCGAGCTATTGTACATGACGATGGAACGCAAGAAATTTTGACCCAAGTACCTGCCTATAAGATTCCAGTAAACCTAGCTCAAAATGCTCATCAACTGGATGCACATATTCTACAGGTTCGTAAGGAATTGCAGAATCAAGTATTTCCATTAGGAAAGTGGCCGCTTTTTGACCTTCGGGTCACTCAAGGTGTAGAGCTCTCATATGTCCATTTATGTACCGATGCATTGATTGCGGACGGGGCAAGTTTGTTCTTACTGTATCAACAGCTTATAGCTCTCTATGAGAATCCAGAAACCAAGCTCTCTCCGTTGGAAGTTTCTTACCGGGACTACTGTCAGTACATAAACGAGCAACGTCAATCAGCAGAAGGACAAAAGGCACGGGCGTATTGGGAGAAGAAGATGGCAACCATCGTTCCAGGTCCCATCCCTTCCTTAACAAGCGAATCGTCTCGTTCAACCATGCAAGGAGTAATATCGGACTGGAGAGCCTTGAAGGAAAAGGCAGCCCGTTGGGGCGTAAAACCTGGAACGGTCCTACTAACAGCTTTTCAAGAGGTATTAGCCACCCACTTTGACCATGCTTTCACCACGGTAGTGGTGAATTGGGATCGTCCATTTATTCATAAGCAAGTGAACGAATTGATAGGGGATTTTACTTCTCTCAGCTATATTGAGTCCCTTCCAACTGAACAAACTTTCTTACATAGAGCCCGAGTCAATCAAAAGGAATTGGAGGAGGATCTCTCTCAACACCTAGTGAGTGGGATGCATGGACTCCGGAAGCGTGCGATGGGCCGTAAAGATGAAGGATATCTTTCCTTCCCTATTGTGTTTACGAATCTTGTGGAAGATCAGGAAATAAGCCTCCCTTCGGGATGGGAGATGGGGTATAGTAGCTCCAAAACGTCAGGTATTTACTTAGATATGATTCCAGTCGAAAAGAATGGTGTTCTTCATTTTCATTGGGACATGATGGAAGGGCTGTTTTCGCCGGCTGTTAAACAGACACTGTTTACCCATTTCAGTGAACGATTAGCTGAGCTTGCTTCTGATGAAGAGAACTGGAAGGAAAAACCATTGAGAAGACATTCAGACACCTTTTCTACGATTCATGAGTGGTTTGAACGCCAAGTGGAGCTTTATCCGCAAAACCTTGCGCTCAAATGGAATCATGAAGTAATGACGTACCAAACTCTCAACGAGCGATCTAACCAATTGGCACGGTACCTGCAGTCGAGGGGAGTAGGACCTGAAGTGATGGTGGGTATTTGTGTGGAACGCTCACTAGATATGATGGTCGGAATATTGGGAATTTTAAAAGCGGGAGGTGCTTATGTACCGCTAGATCCGGCCCATCCAAAGGATCGCCTTGCGTATATCTTGGAGGACTCGGATGTTTCCTTGGTAATAACCCAAGAAACCGTGCTTTCCTCGCTTAAAGAAACGAAAGCCGCACTCATTTGTTTAGATCGTGATCAACACTTTTGGTCTTCGAAAGCTGTCACGAATCTCCATGTACCTGTGGCCACAGATGGCTTAGCTTATGTCATTTATACATCTGGCTCAACTGGGAGACCGAAAGGAGTGTTGGTGACCCATCAAAACGTTATCCGTTTGATGCACGAAACGGAAGAGTGGTACGACTTTAATGAGCGGGATACTTGGACACTTTATCATTCTTACGCCTTTGATTTTTCCGTTTGGGAAATTTGGGGAGCCCTTTTATATGGAGGGAAATTGATTATTGTTCCTTATAAGACAACTCGAACCTTTGAATCATTCTATGAGTTACTCGTGCAAGAAAGGGTCACAGTCTTAAACCAAACGCCGACGGCGTTTCGCCAGCTAATGAGGGTAGATGAGCAGAACGAACGCTCTACATCTCTTGCTTTACGTTATGTCATATTTGGAGGAGAAGCACTCGATCCACGCATGCTTCAAGGCTGGTTTGACCGTCATGGTCATCAAAAACCGCAGTTGGTGAATATGTATGGGATCACAGAAACTACCGTGCATGTGACCTATCGTCCCATTACTAAGAAGGATATCTATTCGTCAAATAGTATAATAGGGACTCCTATTCGAGATCTTCAGGTCTATATATTGGATGAGCACCTTCAAACTGTGCCGAGAGGGACTGTAGGTGAAATGTATGTAGGAGGATTAGGTGTAGCAAGAGGCTATCTAAATCAGGACCAACTGACAAAAGAACGGTTCATTCCAAGTCCATTTGACCCTATGGAACGTCTCTACAAGACGGGGGACCTAGCCCACTATATGGAGAGTGGGGAGCTAGCATTTGTGGGTAGAAATGATAATCAGGTTAAAGTACGAGGCTTCCGAATTGAATTAGGAGAAATTGAAGCAGCATTAAAAGCTCATAAATCTATCCAAGACGTAATTGTGACTGTTATAAATAATGACACGCAGGAGGATAGCATTGTTGCTTATGTAGTACTTAATGAACCATTTTCTTCTACTGAAATTAGAAAATTCATGAGGAGTAAAGTTCCTCAATACATGGTACCTAATATCATTACAGAGGTTCCGGAGCTCCCGTTAACTGTTAATGGAAAACTTGATTATGAAGCGTTATCCAAAAAAATGAGAGCAAGTGAAGGGAAAGAGAATGATGAACAGATGATTATCAATAGCATCCTTGAAAAAATTGCTGACTGTGTTAAAGAAATCTTAAATATTCCTGATATTGATATTAACGACGATATTTTTAATCTAGGAGCTACTTCACTAACGCTCGTAAATATTGCCCAAATCTTAAAAGAAAGAAACAATATTTCATTGCCTATCGAAGTTCTAATAGAAAACTCAACTATAAATGAAATAGCAACTTACTATTTAATGCAAGAGAATAAAGAAAGTTCAGTTTCTCTACAAGAGACGAACAACAGTAATTTACCTACAGAAAACACTGTTAGAACAGTATCTACTTTCTCAAATATAAGATTGGAGACTGCTGATATTGACCCTATGTACCTTTCCGCTTATTCGTCAAAACAAGAATTTACAGGATCCTCAGTGAGTCTTGAAGAACTTAATGGGCTTCTGAGTCTGCTTCAAGCGCAGAAAATAAGTGGAAATGATAAATATTTATACCCTTCGGCTGGTGGAAAATATTCGGTTCAAACATATGTATATGTCAAGGGAAATGGAGTAACAGGTTTAGAGACAGGTATTTACTATTACAATCCAAAACTACACGAACTTCACATGATGTCAGGCGGAGATCATGTGACGGAAAGTATTTTTTCTAACTATCATCAAGAGATTTATAAAAAATCTAAATTTTCCATTTTCTTCATTGCTGAAATGGCTGCAATTCAACCTTTTTATAAACAATTTAGTGACAGTTTAGTTACCTTGGACACAGGATATATGAGTCAATTACTAATGAGCAATCAATTTCACTTTAATCTAGGACTTTGCTCAGCTTTCGGTGTGAACTTTGATCCAATATCAGCGCTATTTAATCTGAAAGAAAGCCATAAATTTATTCACTGCTTGTTAGGTGGCCAAGTAAATTACGAAGAGCCTAAAGATACAACACCTTTTAAAATAAATGAATCAACATTGCTTAAACATAATAATTCTTCTTTTATAAGCCAAAGTGATATCGAGAAATTGTATGGGCAAATGGAATACCACGGATTATCAGAAGAAGAAATTCAAGTTATTACTAAAGATAAATTGCATATTAGAAAGGACGCGTTTATCAGAAAGAGTGTTAAGTTAAGACAGAACCATTATAGTACAGCTGATTATTATGCGCGTTCTTGCCAAAGAGTATATGAGAATGAAAAGTTATCTACCGGTCAAATTGGTGGCTTCCTTTCTCTATTAAAGAACTATGGCGATCAGGGACAAAGGCTATATTCAACTCTAGATCAGGACTCTCTCCTACAAATATATGTATATGTAAAGGCAAATAAGATAGAGGGGCTTGGCGAAGGAGTTTATAAGTATGATAAAGATACACATAGCTTAACCTTAGTAAGTAGGCATCACAATATTCAAATTAATAAGAGCTATACCCCATTTAACAGACCACATCTTAAGGATGCAGCATTTTGTTTGTATCTCACAATGGATTTAAGCCATAACCACCTACCAAGAATGTCTATACATGCTTCACTTATGGAAGCAGGACATGTGGGGCAATTGCTGATGGATAGACAAGCCGACTTTAATATAGGTCTTGTGCCTGTAGGGGGTGTAAACTTTGCGGCGTTACAGAACTACTTTGGAATTTCAGAATCAACCTTTTTAGTTCATAGTTTTATAGGTGGATATTTTACCCCAACACATAAGAAAACAGTCTCTCTTAAGAGGTTTGAAAAAGGTATTAGTACAACGAATCAATTACAAGCAGAACCAGAGTCTAGTAAAAATCAGGATGTTGCTGTAATTGGTATTAGCGGGAAATATCCTCATGCCTCTAATTTAGAATCACTATGGGTTAATCTAATTTCATCAAAAGATTGTATTGAAGAAGTTCCAGAAGAACGATGGAAGGCAAGTCAATATTATCAGAGCGGTGAAGAAAATAGGAGTTCTAAGAGTAAGTGGGGAGGATTTCTAACTGATATTGATAAATTTGACTCCCTGTTTTTTGGAATTCCACCGAGTGAGGCTAAATATATGGATCCCCAGGTGCGCTTAGCCTTAGAAATGGTTTGGCACACATTGGAAGATTCAGGATACACGATTAGTAGGCTAAGAGAATTACAAGAAAAAGGTGAGAGAGTTGGAGTGTTTATAGGAAGCATGTATCAACACTACCACCTACTTGCAGATTCTAATGATCTTAAAGCCGTGTTGGCGATTCAATCCTATTCCGCAATAGCTAACAGAATCTCACATTTTTACAATTTCCAAGGGCCAAGCATGGCTGTAGATACAGCATGTTCTTCTTCATTAATGGCCCTTCACTTAGCGACGGAAAGCATCAAACGTGGTGAGTGTAGCACAGCTATTGTTCTAGGAGTAAATTTAAGTCTTCATGCTGGGAAATACACAGCGCTATCTGACTTAGGCTTACTCGGAAGTAGTTCAAAAAGTATGAGTTTCCACAATAGTGATGGATTTGTCCCAAGCGAGGGAATTGGAGCCGTTCTTCTAAAATCTTTACCTAAAGCGGAAATTGGGAGAGATCGTATATATGGTGTTATTAAAGCATCTGGAACAAATCACAGTGGTAATGCAGGTGCCTACTCTTCACCTAGCGTTAGTGCTCAACAAGAGTTAATTAGAGAAACACTCGTTAAAAATAATATATCACCCGATAGTATTAGCTATATTGAATCCGCTGCTAATGGTTCTCCTATAGCAGATGCCGTGGAAATAAATGCTCTTACAAAAGCATTTAAAGAATTTACAGAAGAAAAACAATTCTGCCCAATAGGAACCATTAAATCTAACATTGGTCATTTAGAAGCGGCTTCAGGGATTTCACAATTAACAAAAGTAATCTTGCAGTTACAGCATAAAAAACTTGTACCTACTCTACAGTTTGAGAAACTTAATCCATTTATTGATCTGCAAAATACTCCTTTTTATTTACAGTCTACCGTTGATGATTGGAAGAGACCGATTGTAGGCAAAGAGGATGGTATAAATGAATACCCTTTACGAGCAGGTATCTGTTCATTTGCTGCAGGGGGTACAAACGTTTTTGTAGTTTTAGAAGAATATCAGTCCGTGCAAATACAAGGTTCCTTAAGCAAGGGAGAAGAACCTAGATTGTTTGTTCTCTCCGCTAAGAGTGAGGAACAGCTTTTAGTGGTCGCGATGCAACTTCACAGCCATATAGTATCTAATTCGCATTTGCAGTTAGAAAACCTGGCACATACTCTTTTAAATGGTCGTGAACATATGGAGTGTCGTTTGGCCCTTATAGCAGGTTCAATTACTAGCCTTATTGAAAAATTAGAGAATTTCCTTTCAGGTGCTGAGGAGCAATTAAACATATTCAAAGGAGACATAAGAACTCAGGAGAGCGATTTAAACTTATTTAAAGATGATCCTGATTATCAGTCCCTCTTGAATATATGGCTTAAAAAAGGTTCTCTCGAAAAAGTAGCTCAAATATGGGTGAAAGGAGTCTCCCTAAATTGGGATATCTATTGTTACGGTGAGGAAGGTACCACAATTTCTCTTCCTGGTTATCCATTCTTAAAAGAATCTCATTGGATTACTAGTGATAACCATGCTATTAAATCTCCAGGAACAGATTTATCTGAATCGATTGAAAGCATCGAAGAAATTAGAGAAGTAGAGGAGGTTGAAGAAGTGGCAGATGTTACGGTTAAAGATATGGTAATGGATGCGGTATGTAACCTATTGCAAATAACTAAAGACAAATTAGATGTTCATAAACCTTTAATGCAGTACGGCTTCAATTCTATATACGCTATGAAGTTAATTAACATACTTAAAAAGTCTAACATCGATATAACAGCGAAGGTGATTTTTGAAAAAGCTACTTTAGAAAGAATTATTCAATTTTTAAATGACCAAAATACAGAATTTGAAAATGATATGGTCACTACCTATATGGAATCAGCAATAGGTCTAGAAGCACCTTCATTAGAGGATAAAATCATTCATCTACTTACGACTGAGGTTGCAAAAGGAACGTTTACTGCAGAAGAGGCAGCCTCCATTGACCAAAAAATCTTTAGTAGTGATTGGGGAGAAGAGCATGAAAAATCTAACCCGAAAAGGGATATATAGGAAAGTTGAAAGCAATGAAATAGATACTAAAGCTGCTATTGAACAATTAAGCTTTAAATCGACCCATATATCTAACAGTAAGGAAGTTGACGAAACAGCAGGGTTTAAACTATCCAAAGGGCAAGAAGCCCTTTGGACAGTATATAAGTTATTTCCTGACGTTACAGCTTATAATGTTCCGATGGCATATAGAGTGAATTCAAGTTTTGACCCAGAAGCATTTTATCAAGCTCTTCAAGCGGTAATAAAAAAGCATCCTTCCTTAAGAACAGTATTTAGGGATGATAAGGAGCAAGGAGTTATACAATTTATTCTCGATTCACTAGAAGTTCCAGTTTTCCAAATAGATCTAAATGAAGATTCCGAGCAAACCTTAGTAAGTAGTATGCGAGGAGAGGCTTATAAACCTTTTTCTTTAGAAGAGGGTCCGTTAATTACAGCTTATCTATACTGCTTAGAGAAAAGACCAGTTTCACTCTTGATCAATATTCATCACATTATTTTTGATGGATTATCTATGCAAATCTTTATGAAGGATTTACAAGACTATTATTCTCAGTGGAAAAATAATAAGAGTATAACACTATCTAAAACAGGTATGACAACATTTAAGGACTTTGTGATTTGGGAAGAGGACATACTACAAAGTCATAAAGGAATATCCTCCAAGGAATTCTGGTTAGATGCAGTGAAGGATAATGTTTCACCTATTAAGCTACCTTACTCGACAAGTGAAAAAGAAGGAGAAAAATTTAAAGGATCTAATTATTCCATTAAACTGGAAAAGGGTATTTTGGATAAGTTAAAGAAGTTTTCTATTAAGCACTATCATTCCTTATATACCATAATGTTGTCTGCGTACTCTTTATTATTAAAAAAATATACAGAAGAGAATGTAGTAATGGGTATTCCAATGGCAAACAGAGGTGAAGTCGATTTTGAAGAGGTAATTGGATTTTTCATGAATATGACGTTATTTGACAACATGGTAGAAGATGAGGATACATTTCTTTCGCTAGTAAAAAGAAATGAGAACAAATTATTTGATGCCATGGAGCATAGTTATTATCCTTTGCATCAACTATCAATGGATACAAAAAAATCGAAGCTATTTAATACAGCTTTTTATTATCAAAACTGGGTTGAAGAGGTAGAAAAAATCAACAGTGAGAACGAATCTTTCTTAGGTGAACCAATCTTAGAAGTTCATCAGCAAGGTGAATTCGATCTGACCCTAGAGATAATAGAAATGAAAGAAAATGTAGACATTTATTTCAAATATAATCCTACGCTTTACGAGCAGTCGATTATTGAGAGGATGGCTGAGCATTATGTGCATTTGCTTAATAGCGTTCTTGATAACCCGGAGCATAAGTTGACATCCCTACATGTTTTAAAGCAAGAAGAACTTATCAATTCGTTATTAAACCGGAATAATACGAAATTTGATTATGATTTTACTCCAACACATGAGCTTTTTGAACAAGCAGCGCTTATGTACTCTGATTCAATGGCTGTGTCTGTTGGGGGAAATTCTATGACATATCAAGATCTAAATAGTTATTCCAATCGATTAGCTAATCTTCTGAAGAAACGTGGAGTTAATCATGGTGACCTAGTAGGAGTTTATTTGACAAGAACACCCAAATTACTTGCATCCCTACTTGCCATTCATAAAGCAGGAGCGGCATATGTACCTCTAGATCCTATTTATCCAAATGACCGGGTACACTATATGATTGAACATAGTGAATTGGAATACATCATTACGGAGTCGCAATTATCAAAAGATGTAGCTATAGACGGTATAACGCCATTCCTATTGGACTTGGATCATAAAGATATCGAAAAGGAAAATACCTCAGTTCTGAATATACAGCCAACTTTAATGGAAGATACGGCTTATGTTATTTATACTTCTGGATCAACAGGGAAACCAAAAGGAGTAGAAGTTTTACATAAGGGTTTGACGAATTTTCTTTGCTATATGAAGCAAGCATTAGATATTCAACCAAGTGAAAAATTCTTTTCATTAACGACAATATGCTTTGATATCGCAGGGTTGGAATTATTTCTACCTTTAATAAGCGGTGCTTCTGTTGAAATAGGTACTGATGAAGATATTAGAGACGGTTTAGCCATTAAAAAAGTCCTTGAAGAGAGAAGCATCAACGTTGTGCAAGGGACACCATCTAATTGGCGGATGATTAGGGAAGCAGGCTGGTTACCAGATGCACAAATGAAGTTACTAGTTGGTGGTGAAAGAGTAGACCAAGATATTAAGCAATTTTTAACCCAACAAGCATCAAAAGTATGGAACGTATATGGCCCTACAGAGACAACGATTTGGTCAACTATTAGTTCGCTTACTTTTAATGGACCTATTACTATAGGTCGTCCTATCGGTAATACTCAAGTCTACGTATTAAATTCCGATTTACTCCCAGTCCCGGATGGAGTAAAAGGTGATCTGTACATAGCTGGAGACGGTTTATCAAAAGGGTACTTTAAGAATCCGGAACTAACAAAAAATAGCTTTATTCCAAATCCGTTTATCCCTCGAACTACGATGTATAAAACGGGTGATTTAGCAAGGTATCTTAAAAGTGGTGAGATTGAATTTATAGGCAGAAGTGACCAGCAAGTAAAACTAAGAGGATATCGTTTGGAATTAGGTGAAATAGAAGCGGTTTTAAAAACAAACCAAAACGTAAGCGAAGCGGTTGTGGTATTAAGGAATAATAAACAACATGTACCTCAACTAGTAGGATTCATTCAACAGGAAGTTGATAGAGGTGTAGAGTTTATTAAGGAATTGCTTCAAGACCTCTCTAAAAAACTTCCTGGCTATATGTTTCCTTCAAAAGTCATAACAGTTAAGAGCTTTCCTCTTACTTTAAATCAAAAGATTGATCGAAAGGTATTGAGAGATTTAGATGAAGATATCATACGCAAGAAGTATGAGGTGAAAAATGATCCAGGTGAGCAAACGTCTGAGGGAAAAAAGGATAATGACCTTAAACTAATGATAGAAACTTCATTAATTGAAATGATTTCTATAACTAATGAGATAGATAAGTTAGAAATAGATGTTTCGTTAAATATTGGTGAATACGGGTTTGATTCTATTTCTTATACGAAATTGGCCCAGAAGATTTCACAGCAATATGAGATAGATATAAAACCTAATATCTTTTATCAATATTCGACGATTGAATCATTTGCTCATCATCTTTCCACTTACTATCAAGAGAAGTTAGAATCCCTTGTCTTACCTGTTTCTGAGGAAAAGAAAGTAGTGAGAAAGCCAATTAGCCAAGAGAAAGTGACGGTAAGTAAAAATATTCCATCAACGGAAGAGCCGATTGCTATTGTGGGTATGTGGGGTAAAATGCCTCAAAGCCAGGATTTGGATGAGTTTTGGGATTCACTTTTCAACGATAGAGATTTAATTGAGGAAGTTCCTGCCTCTCGTTGGGATTGGAGAGAGTTTGAAGGAAACCCAATGACAGAGGGTAACAAGATAAGTTCCAAATGGGGAGGATTTATTCCTAACGTAGATAAGTTTGACCCTTCTTTCTTTGGAATATCTCCTTATGAGGCAAATTCAATGGACCCTCAACAAAGATTAATTCTTGAAAGTGTTTGGAAGACGATAGAAAATTCAGGTCATAGACTATCAGAACTCTCAGGTTCTTCTACAGGAGTTTTCATCGGCTCAAGTGGCTCTGACTTTATGGGTACGGTAGGAGATGAAGTAGAAAACTATACGCTGACCGGTATTGCGAGAAGTGTCTTAGCTAATAGAGTGTCGTATTTATTAAATCTTACGGGCCCTAGCGAACCAGTAGATACGGCTTGCTCTAGTGGACTGGTGGCTATGCATAGAGCAATTGCTGCTATTCAAAGTGGAGAATGTGAGCAAGCCATTGCAGGCGCAGTCAATGTAATCTTAGACCCATTTGCCAGCATAGCTGCCAGTAAAGTAGGAATGCTTAGTGTAGATGGTAGATGCAAAGCCTTTGACTCTAGCGCTAATGGTTATGTTAGGGGAGAAGGAGTAGCAACTGTATTACTAAAACCATTATCAAAGGCCTTAGAAGAACATGATTATATTTACGGAGTTGTGAGAAGTTCTGCGGTTAATCATGGAGGAAAAGCAAATTCCTTTACTGCACCAAATCCTAATGCCCAGACCGACTTATTAATAAAAGCCTATCAAAAAGCTAACATTAATCCTTCGATGGTTTCTTACATCGAAGCGCATGGAACAGGAACAGAACTAGGTGATCCAATTGAAATCGACGGATTGAAAGCAGCTTTTAATCAACTATATAAAGAATGGGGTATAGAAATTCCTTCTGAACCTCATTGTGGAATAGGATCAGTAAAAAGCAACATAGGTCATTTAGAAGCAGCTGCTGGAATGGCTGGTCTAATTAAAATTCTTTTATGTATGCAACATGAGGTGTTACCATCCAATATTCACTTAAAGGAGAAAAATCCTTATATCGATTTAGATCATAGCCCGTTTTATTTAGTACGTGAGAAAGAGGAATGGAGGTCAATGAAAGACGATAAACAAAACAATTTTATAGCTGGTGTAAGCTCTTTTGGTTTCGGAGGAAGCAATGCGCATATTGTTCTTCAGGAGTATGAGCATACAGTAGAAGAGAATGATGGAGAAAAATCTTACATTATTCCACTTGCAGCTAAGACTGATGAGGAG
Organism: Peribacillus phoenicis; assembly: GCF_047238085.1. Lineage (NCBI taxonomy): Bacteria > Bacillati > Bacillota > Bacilli > Caryophanales > Bacillaceae > Peribacillus > Peribacillus phoenicis. Next base: position 1,052,032 of record NZ_JBDFMF010000001.1, read on the forward strand.
TTAAAAGAGGTAGCTATTAACCTAAGAGGTTTTCTTTTAAAGGAGAAACCAATTAAACAAAAGACTCTTTATAATCTCACGAATATTTCTTATACCCTTCAAGTAGGAAGAGATGGTATGAAATCAAGGTTTTCTACAGTTGTATCTTCAGAAAAGGAGTTACTAAAAAAGCTAGATGAATTCTTGATAGGTTCGAAGGATAAAGGTCAGTTTTATAATCATACTATAAAGAAGAGAAAACCACATCCGGATTTACTTGAACAACAGGAGATAGATGATTTAGTACAAAACAAGAGATTAAAAGAGATAGCTTATCAGTGGGTGATAGGTAACTCTATTGATTGGAATGAATTGCATAAAGATGATACACACCAGATTCAGAGAGTTCCATTACCATCTTACCCATTTAAAGGAGAGTCCTTTCCAATACACAATAAAAAAGGACAAGAGTCTGTAAAGCATTCTAAGCCAATAGAACAGAAACACCCTATGTTAGAAAAAAGTGATATGGTGACTGATAACATTTGTGAAGTTTCTCTAACAGGTAATGAATACTTTATAAGAGATCATGTAGTAGATCAACAAAGAGTTATGCCAGGGGTAGCCTATTTAGAAATGTCCTTAGCAGCCGCTAAGAGAAGTTTTCCAAATTATAAAGTGAACCTAATCAAAAACATTGTTTGGTCAAAACCCTTAATTATTGGAGAGAATTTTGATGAAAAAGTAGAAATTCACCTGGAGGAAACTAAACAATCCGATCTTTCGTACTCTTTCATATCAAAAGGAAATGTACTTTCAGGAGGTAAACTTGCTTTTCGACAACCCTTAGAGGAGGTTTCCCCTGTAAACTTGCCTGCTATTAAAGAGCGCTGTTCTTACCAGAAGAGCACAGAAGATTGTTATAGATTATTCAGAAAAAATGACTTTAAATATGGTCCGTCATTTCAGGTAATCGAGACCATTCATCATAGTAACAGTGAATCATTGGCTCTTATTAACATGCCAGGTGAATGCTCACAGATTAAAGATTATACGTTACATCCTTCTCTAATGGATGGTGCATTACAAAACATCATTTTATTGCTAGGTGAAAGAGATAATCAGGAATTAATTTTACCTTTTTCTATAGGGGAAATCCAAATACATCGCCCGTTAGTGGAAAAATGTTATGTCTATGGAGTTCTCAAAAACAGTAAAGGACAAGTTCGTAAATATGATATTTATCTAACGGATCTGTCAGGTAATGTATTGGTATATATAAAAGATTACTCTTTACGAATGGTTAAAGCCCCTGAGAAAAAGAAACTAAATCCTATTCACTTCTATGAGCCGAGTTGGATAGAAAGTAGTATTCACATGGGACAAGGTTTATATGAAGAAAAAGAGGTCGAAATTATTTTTGATAACAATCCTTCTCGATATGCTGAGTGGATTAAGAATGAAAATGTCCTATTGGTTAAGACAGGGGACTCTTTTAGAATAGAAGGCCCAATGCTTTATTCAATTAACCCTATGAATGATAAGGATTATGCACTCCTTCTTAAAGAGATCCGAACACAATTAACATATCTACCTAACAAAATGAGTATTTTTTGGCCATTATCTTCAGTGGAATTAACAGTTGGGCAAAAGTTTAGCCATAGTGCGGAGGCTGTATTCTCATTAGTCAAAACTCTAATGACTCAAGGGGTCAATCAAGCTGATATTACTTATGTATATGATTGTGCGTCCAAAGATCAAAATACTGTATTTGACCAAGCAATAGGTGGTTTAGCAAAAACCATCGTCATTGAAAAACCAAACATTCTTGTCAGGGCTGTAGGAATTGATAGTATCTACAAAACTGCTAATCAATTACATGAATTAGTTCGACAAGAGAGGGCAGAGGGATCTAAAGAAGTTCGTTATCTCGAAGGTAAACGATATGTGAAATCGATCGTAAAGGCTAGAGTCGAAAATCAGTTGCTTAAAGGTACTGAACCTATTTTTAAGGATGAAGGTGTGTACGTTATATCCGGTGGTGCTGGGGCCATAGGTCTATTCTTAGCTAAGAGTATAGTTCAGCAAGCAAAAAATCCTTACCTTTATCTGTTGGGACGCTCTGAGTTATCTAAGGAATTAAAGGGTCAACTAGAGTATCTAGAGAAGTTAGGAGCTTCCGTTAGATACCTTCAAACAGATGTTTCCAAAAGCAAGGAAGTTCATCGTGCTTTTGAAATTATAAAAGAGCAGCATGAATGTATTAAAGGAATTTTTCATGCTGCTGGAATGATAAAGGATTCTTATCTTTTAAAGAAATCTTTAGAAGACTTTAGACAAGTAATTCAACCAAAAGTTTTTGGCACTATAAATATTGAAGATGCAATAAAGGATTTTGACGTGGACCTTTTTGTTCTTTTCTCCTCTATTTCAAGTATTACAGGAAATATTGGGCAAAGTGACTATGCATATGCTAACAGTTACCTTAATGAGTTTGCTGTATGGAGAGAGAATAAACCGGATAAAAAGGGAAAAACAATTTCAATTAGTTGGCCATTATGGCAAAACGGCGGTATGAAAGTGGAGAGCAGAGTTACCGAAATGTTGGAGAAAAAATGGGGTGTAGCTCCACTAAGTAACGAACATGCAATACGCACAATTAACATTGCAGTCAAGCAAACTATGAATCAATTAATCCCGCTGGAGGGCGATGGAATGAAAATTGACGAAGTTCTACAGGTAAGAAATATTGAAGAAACTAACAAAAGCATAGAGGTAAGTGAAACAAGCGAGGATTCAGAATTTAATCTGCAGGAATTACAGGAATTAACCATTGAGTATTTAAAAGAAGTTATTTCGAAGGCCACAGAAGTTCCTGGTTATAAAATTGATGAAGAAGAGCCCTTTGAAGTGTACGGTATTGACTCCGTTATGATTCTAAAACTTAATACAGAGCTCGAGACTATATTTGGTGATATCTCTAAAACGCTATTTTTCGAGTATCAAAATACGGCAGAGCTTGCAGATTATTTTATTGAGTACCATAGCGCTCAACTGATTGAACTATTAGGTCTTACAAACAATGAGGACCCAGTAGCAAATCATACAGAGCTCGTGTATCAAGAGGATAACTTTGAAGACCAGGAAATCATCACGGAACCTCAACTAGAGGAGCTTCCGAAACTAGAAGTAGAGAAGTATAAAGAAAGCACTACTAAAGAGCATATTCCTGCTGTTAATCATCATGTATTTGAGGATGATATTGCCATTGTTGGAATTGACGGTCAGTATCCAAAAGCGAAGAACTTAGAGGAGTTTTGGGAGAACTTACAAGAAGGGAAGAACTGTATCACTGAAATACCAAGTGATCGTTGGGATTATAAAAAATATTTTACTGAGCAAAAAGGCGAGAGAGGGAAAACATACTCAAAGTGGGGTGGATTTTTAGAGGATGTAGATAAATTTGATCCTTTATTCTTTAATATCTCTCCTTTAGAGGCACAGATGCTTGATCCACAAGAGCGATTATTTATTCAAACGGTATGGCACACATTAGAAGATGCGGGATATACACGTAAAAAACTAGCCGATAAAAATGTCGGTGTATACGTGGGAGCGATGTGGGGGCAGTATCAATTATATGGTGGAGAAATTGAAGAAGGGATCATTGTAACACCAACTTCTTCGTATGCATCTATTGCCAATCGAGTATCTTACTTCTTTAACTTTAATGGCCCTAGTCTCACTTTAGATACCATGTGTTCGTCATCTCTTACTACTATTCACTTGGCATGTGAAAGTATCCGAAATGGTGAAATAGATATGGCTATTGCAGGTGGTGTGAATTTAACTATCCATCCTAATAAACATATCTTCTTAAGCCAGACCAAGTTTGCTTCCTCAGAAGGTCTATGCAAAAGCTTTGGTGAAGGTGGAGATGGATATGTCCCTGGAGAAGGTGTAGGCGCTGTTTTATTAAAACCATTAAAGAAAGCTATTGAAGATAATGATCGAATCTATTCTGTTATTAAAGGTACGGTAGTTAATCATGGTGGAAAGACGAATGGTTATACAGTACCTAATCCAAAAGCTCAAGAAAATCTTATTGAGAAAGCACTAGCTAAGACAGGCATTGATCCAAGAACAATTAGTTATATAGAGGCGCATGGAACAGGGACAGCTTTAGGAGATCCTATTGAGATCACAGGTATTAGTAAAGCTTTTGGTAAATACACAAAAGATAAGAATTTTTGCTCGATTGGCTCTGTAAAGTCTAATATTGGTCACTGTGAGTCTGCAGCAGGCATAGCAGGTATCACAAAGATGGTTCTGCAATTAAAGCATAAAAAACTAGTGCCATCTATTCACTCTGATGTATTAAACTCTAATATTAATTTTGAGGAAACACCTTTTTATGTTCAGCAGAAATTTGAAGATTGGAAACAGCCTGTACTAGTGAAAGATGGTCGAGAAATACGCATGCCAAGAAGAGCGGGCATTAGTTCTTTCGGTGCTGGGGGAGCAAATGCTCACATTATCTTAGAAGAATACGAACCAAGTATTGTTGAAGAAAGTAAAGTAGACTCTTCACCACAGTTGTTAGTTCTCTCAGCCAAAAACAAAGAGCAACTAAATGAGTATGCAAAAAGTTTGGTGGAGTTCTTATCACAAGGTCAAGATAATATGAGAGAGTTTGTACTGTCTCAGTTGTCTGGAGAACAAAATCAGAAAGTACAAGCTATTCCCGACTTTAGAGAAGCAATACTTAAAGAGCTCTCAGATGTTTTAGCTGTTTCACCATCTGATTTAGATATTTATACTTCTTTTGATGAATATGGAATGGGTCATGTTGAGTTAAAAGCCTTAATTAATTTATTTAAAGATGAATATAATATTACTTTAGACATCAATTTAGAAGAAAATGTGTTTTCTGTAATGGAAAAAGTAAATCCATCTATAAAAGTAGAGAGACATTCGAACACGATTCCGTTTACTGATATCGCTTATACCTTGCAAACCGGTCGTGAGGAGATGGAAGAAAGACTGGCTATCGTTGCATCATCTTCAGAAGAAGCTGTAGAGAAGTTATTGGAATATTGCAACGGTAATGAAAGTAATACTAAATTCAATCACAACAATATAAACCAGTCGTTTGGAAAGACAGATTTCTTATTTACTGGTAAAGAAGGAAAGAGGTTTATTAACGATTTAATTCTTAATAAACAGCTGGACAAATTAGCACATCTCTGGGTATCGGGTATTGATATTGCCTGGGATTTATTACATGATGGTTTACCAAAAATGAATGTAACAGCCCCTAAATATCCCTTTGCTAAAGAAAGATGTTGGGTAACAGACGATTTTCCATTAATGAAACAAAGTGCCCGTATTCATCCACTAGTTCATGAAGTAGATGCTAATTTAAGCCTAACAAAAGGTGGAGTAGTCTATAAAACCTTTTTAACTGACGAGATGAAGGAAAGACTAGCCAATTCTTATAGTTATGGAGTAATGATATTAGAAGTGATAAAGGCCACTCTAGAACAAATTAGTGAGAATATGAGGATTCAAGAACTAGAATTAACTCAGAAAGATTTTGTGAGTGGTGAAGACATTCCTTTATACATTCATTTAGAAAACAAGGATGAATTATTAAGATTTAATGTGAGTGTTGGAGAAGAGGAAAAGGTTCTTGCTCGAGGCGTTGCTAAATACGACGAACGAATGTCCGATGATGGTCCACTTCCTGTAACTGATTTGCTTACTAAAGTACAATCTGGAATCTCTAGAACCTTCTCACAAGGGGGGTTAATATTTGAATGTAAATACAATGATCAAGAGATGGTGATAGAGTGGAAAAATAATGTGACCCATCGTGATTATTTCTATGATTCAACTCTTGTTGCTGAAGTGTTAAAAGTTTTAGAGAAATGTTTCGATGTGAAGGTGGATGAAGGTATAAAGGCTATTAATAGCGTCTCTACTTTACATGAGTTTGGAACTGAAGGTGTGGTATTTGTTCAAAAAGATCAAGAGGATTTCTTTAACATTGCATTCCTAACCTATAGTGGTGATATCTGTGCTAAATGGGAAGGGTGCTCTTATAAAGGGAATAGCAATTTAGTACTTGATCGTTTCTTCTATAAACCATTCTGGAAAAAAGCGGAAGTGGCAGTAAAACCACAACAAGAGAACAAAAAGGTACTTATTATTCAACCTGAAGGTTTTGAAGAATTAATTACTGAATTAAAGAATAACCATGTTCATGACGTGGTTTATATAACTAAACCATCAACGAGAACTTATCCATTAACCAATGAAATTTGGGAGTTTGATGGAACATTAGAAGGTACCGCTCTCTTATTAAAAGAAATTCAAGATATTGATGTCATTTATTTCTTGGGTGGGTTATCTCAGTCCTTAGAAGTAGACAGCACGGATATGGTAAGATTTACAGAAATCCAGGACAAAGGCGTTATACAACTTTACCGTATTGTAAAAGCGATAGAGACAAGTTTACCAAATAAAAAGGTTCAGTTAAAAGTCGTTACGAATAATGTGCAAATTCTTTCTAAAGATGAAGTTAACTATCCTTATAGCGCATCCCTAGTAGGCTTTTCAAAATCACTAGCCAAAGAATATAAGAATATTACAGTTAGTTGCATGGATATAGCTCTAGAAAATAGCCATAAGGATAATGCGTTAATGATTGCAGCGGAAGAAACTTCTACTAGAGTTAAAGAAGTAGCATTTCGACAAGGTAGACGTTACGAGAGAATATTACTTCCTGAAGAGTTGTCTGTTAATTCAAATCCAGCTTATAAGAAGAACGGTGTGTACTTTATTGTAGGTGGAATGGGTAACGTTGGACATAAATTATCTTTATATTTAGCAGAAAATTATAAAGCTAAATTAGTGATAACAGGAAGAACTGCTTTAAATGATCAACTTCGAGAAAAGATAAAGGTAATTGAGGAAAAGGGTGGAGAGGTTCTATATATTCAAGCGGATCTAATGGATCGTGAAGGAATGGGAGGCGCAGTTAAACAGGCCATTCATCATTATGGAAAAATAAATGGTGTTATCCATTCAGCTATGAACTTTGCATACGAAATTATCTCAAATACTAATGAAGAAAAGTTAAAGGAAGAAATTGGTTCTAAGGCAATAGGCAGCTTGATTCTATTTAATGCTCTTAAAAATCTAGATTTAGACTTCCTACTATTCTTCTCATCAGGAGAGGCATTTACAGGAAATGTTGGGTGGTCTAGCTATGCTGCAGGATGTACATTTAAAGATGCATTTGCATCCCATATTTCCTCAAGAGTAAGTTATCCTGTCCAAATAATAAATTGGGGATTCTGGGATAACGAACAGGATGAATTCAAGGGAATGCTTAAATCCAAAGGTATACATCCAATTGAAACAAACATAGGTATGAAAGCCTTAGAAAGGGTACTTTCTCATCAAACGAAGCAAGTTATGGCCCTAAATGTTGAAGATAATGTGTTGACTCTTATGGGAGTAGAGCTACCAAAGGTAAATACTTCTACTTCAAATTGGAATGCCTTTAACAAAGCTTTAAGTGGTGGAAAACAAACAAAAGATATCTCTGCTAATCCTGTAGAACGCGTTCCAATGACGCTAGATAAAGATGCATTGCAGCAGAAAGTGGAACTTTTTGTTAAAGAGATTTTCTCTAGAGTATTAAAATTAGATGTAGAGAAAATAGAAAATCACAAAGAATTTAGTTTTTATGGTGTTGACTCACTCATTGTTACGGATATTCATCAGGAGTTTGAAAAAGAGTTAGATGAAAAGCTACTCGTAACGCTATTATTAGAAAATACCACAGTGGCTGATGTTACGGAGTATTTAATAGAGAATAATAGTGAGGCGCTAATCAGAAAATTTGGCGGAAGCACTATTGAAAGAATAGAAAGCCAACCAATGCCTTTTTCAGAGGTGGAAATCAACCTATTTAACCAGGTTAGTCATGAGCCGGGGGCTACAGAAGAATCTCTTGTACCTCATAACGTATTAACAGATGAGGTCTATGTGTCAACAAGTATGTTAAGTAATCCTGATATCGAAATACTAAGTGTAACAGAGCAAAGTGAAGTTAGTGAAATGCTCTATGAATACGGCGATAAATATACTAATGGAACTTTAAAAGCAATTAAAGATCATATTATTAATAAATCTGATATGGTTTATAATCCTAACAATATGTATCACATGATGATTAATACGTCCTTTAATAAAAAAATTGAGGTTTTTACAATTGGTGAAGGAGTTCCTATCCTTCTCGTGCCTGCAATTGGGTTAACAGCACCGATTTGGACGAACCAGTTAAAAGGTTGGTCTGATAAATATCAATTAATTGTTATTCATCACCCTGGATACGGAATAAGTGAAGTGCCAAAACAAATTACTCATGAAGTTGTGGCCGCCATATTTAAAGAAGTGCTACAGACTTTGGAAATTGAAAGAAAGATTCACATAATTGGATCTTGCTTTGGAGGGGTAGTATCCCAGTACTTCGCTAAGGAGTACCCAGAACTTGTTGCTTCTTTAACTTTGGCAGGAAGTTTCTATAAAAACTTTGGTTTACCTGATATTCAAGTAGAAGATCTTACGATTGAGCAAATGATTGAAGGTGCAAGCATGATTTCAACGGGAGTAAATCGAGACTTCGACGTGGTATTAGAAAACACTGAATTGGATAGGGATAGCCGTTTAGATGTTGTCGAAAATGCCAGAGAGCTATTAAATAAGAGTCAATGCGTAGATCCTCTCGTAGTTATGCGTTATATTACACAAATCTTAACTCTATCTGGGAAAGAATGGTTAGCGGATATTAACATTCCCACACTTTGTTTAGCTGGAGACTTAGATACAATTGTGAGTCCGATTATTTCTCAAGAGATAAGTGAGTTAGTTCCTGATGGAACCTATATGGAAATTAAGGGGTCAGGTCACTACCCATATTTAACTCATACGGAGGATTTTGATAAAAGAGTATTACCATTTATTGAAAAACAAGAGAATATTGTTTTAGTATAACTATTTATCCAACCTATTTTAGGAAAATAGGTTGGATTGCTTATTAAATCAACTACCAAGGGTTGCATGATATGATAAATTATAGGAGAATGTTGATTGTAAATTAAATTTTCAGGGAGGAAGAATAGTAGAAAATGAGTAAGAAAAAACAAGATGAACGTCCAAATCTAGATAAAAATATCTCAGTAGAGGATTTCCTGGAATTTTATTGGTTAAAGGAAGAGCTACAAAACTTCTGTAGAGAGGAAGCAATGAGTGCTTCTGGTTCAAAAATAGAGATTACAGAACGGATTGCATATTATCTAAAAACGGGTCATCGTTTAAGGGTTAGCAGACCATCATCCACTTCTAAAAAATCATCCTATTATCCAACTAAAAGTGCCGGTACTATGTCTTTAAATACCGTTATTGAACCAGGGTTTAAGTGTACTCAGGAACATAGGGAATTCTTTAAAAGTGTAATTGGCACTAAATTTCACTTCTCAGTTGAATTACAAAACTTTATTAAAGCAAACCCAGGTAAAACATACAAAGATGTAGTGGACCATTATTATAAAATACAAGAAGATAAGAAGAATGGAAGACGTACTACTATTTCAAGACAGTTTGAATACAACACATTTATTCGTGACTATTATGATGATCCAGCTAATAAAGGTAAATCACTTAAAGAGGCTATAAGCGCTTGGAAAGAAGTGCGCAGTCAACGTGGGGATAATGTATATAGACCCAAAAAATAGAGTGGGTGAAAGTAATGAGCACTCGTAAAATCATACATATAGATATGGATGCATTTTATTCGTCAATAGAACAACGGGATAATCCCATTTTAAAAGGAAAACCGGTAGTAATTGCGCGCGATGCAAAGGAAAGAGGAGTAGTTACTACATGTTCATATGAAGCAAGAAAATATGGTGTTTATTCATCCATGCCATCTTACATGGCTCGTAAGCTCTGTCCTCACGCTATTTTTATTCCACCAAGGCTTGATTATTATAAAAAAGTTTCTCAAGAAATTATGGGAATCTTTAGACGTTATACAGATGTAATAGAACCTATAGCATTTGATGAAGCCTTTCTAGATGTCACAACAAACTATTTTGGTACCCCTTCCGCTACGATTATTGCTAAAGATATAATGCGAACTATCTACCAAGAGTTAGGATTAACGTCATCTGCAGGAGTTTCCTACAATAAGTTCTTATCTAAGATTGCGTCAGATATTCAAAAGCCTTGTGGTCTTACAGTGGTGCCACCAGATAAGGCAGCAGAATTTATAAAGGGTTTACCTATCTCTAAGTTTTTTGGGGTAGGAAAAGTAACCGAAAAAAAGATGAATGAATTAGGCATTTATACAGGGGAGGATCTCCTTAAATGGAGTGAAACAGATTTAATCAGACATTTTAATAAGCGTGGCTACTTGTTATATCGAAATGTCAGAGGTGAAGATGATACACCAGTGGTAAGTGAAAGGAAAAGGAAATCACTAGGAAAAGAGTTTACGTTTCATGAAGATGTTCATGATGAAGAAGTCATTTTTTATAAGATAAGGGAGCTAGCAAATATAATATCAGGCAATCTATACAAATTACACTTAAAAGGAAGTGTAATTAAGTTAAAAGTTCGGTATGGAGATTTTTCTTCTGTAACCAAGCAAAAATCTAAAGTTGTAAGAGAACCGCTAGAAATTTATAACACAGCTGTAGAATTATGGGAAAGTCTTGAAGGTAGGGGTCCTATACGTAATATAGGTATTTATGCTTCTAGTCTACATGAGGTACATGTAGAAGAGGAAGGATTTTTATAAGGAATCCTTTAGAGAAGGGGGACTGTGTAATGAAATTAATCTGTTTACCGTTTGCAGGAGGTTCATCCGTGGTCTTTAGTAAATGGCCGAAGCTAGTTTCCGCGAATATTGAAATCTTAAATATTGAATTGGCAGGTAGAGGAAGAAGATTTCAAGAAAAGTGTTATGAAAATGTAAAAGAAGCAGTCGAAGATATCTATCAAATAGTAAAACCTGTTCTGACAGGGGATGAACCTTACTCTATTTTTGGTCACAGTATGGGAAGCCTGCTAGCATTCGAACTCTGCCACAAAATTCAAGAGGCAAACCATAGGTTACCTAAAGCTGTCTTTTTCTCTGCCAAATCAGCACCACACCTTTCTCCAAAAGAAAAAGTCCATTTATTTGAAAAAGAACGTTTTATAGAGAGGGTTTTTAGCTTAGGAGGCACACCTGAGCAGTTGATTAATAATAAAGAACTTCTGGATTTGTATCTCCCTTCTATCCGAGCGGATTATAAGCTGGTTGAAACATATAAATTTCAGGAGAGACTGTCCTTGCTGAATATTCCCTTCTATGTTTTTTACGGGGATAAGGATGATATCAAGATGGATGAACTGCAAGAGTGGAAAATACATACTAGCCAAACATGTAGGTGGTATGAATTTATAGGGGGACATTTCTTCATTTACTCACAAGAGAATCGTGTTGTTACTTTAATAGATGACATACTGAGTAATCATCAGTTAGCGCTTAAGAGTTAAATGAATATATATGCTATTGAGATACCTAAAAGTTTAACCGGACACCAAATGGAGAAGTATTTGTCTCAAATTCCTATAGAAAGGCAAGAAAAAGTTAGACGATATGTAAGAGAGGAAGACGCAATCCGATCTTTATGTGGGTCACTAATAACTAAGTTTGTTTTATGGGAAGAATTAAAAACGTTTAACTTCTCTTATACTTATAATAAATATGGAAAACCTTTTATTAGAGAGTTTCCCAGCTTTCATTATAATCTATCCCATTCTCATAATTGGGTAGTATGTGCTACAGATAACAATGAAGTAGGTATAGATATTGAAAAGATAAAGGATATTGATCTAGGGATTGCTGAAAGGTTCTTCACACCAATTGAATTTGCTGAAATTCAACGTAGACCCCATTATGAACAATTAGCTTGTTTTTATGAATATTGGACGATGAAAGAATCCTTTATTAAAGCTTTAGGAAGGGGGCTTTCAATCCCTCTTAATTCGTTCTCTATAAGAGAAGAAAATGGTGTGTATAAGACCATTGATCAAAACTCAAAATTATATTACTTCAAACAACCAAATCTTGATAAAGAGTATAAGTTGGCTGTTTGTAGTAAGAAAAAGATATCGGAAATTAGAATTCAATATGTCAATATGAATGATTTTGATAAAAAGTGTCAGACTTAAGGTTAGGAAACTAGTTTTAACATATATAAATTAAAGGTTTTTAGGTAAGTTCAAAATTAACTGAGTTAAATGAAATTAACTCAAAAAAATAATTATGTGAGCATTTCGTTAGCGATTGGTCTGTATATCCAATCCTAGTTATTGATATCATAACTGAATTTTTTTATAAAATGTATTATCACACGTTTGAACTAGCCTGATTTTGTCTAATGAGATTGCAAGAGGTGGGTTCGAATCCCTCACAGGTCATCAACTGTCAAAGGCTCGAATCCTTGATATTACAGGGGTTTGGGCCTTTTTATTTTTTGATTTCCATTTATTATTCCTGTGTGATTCTGCATTGCACGGAAACTGGATATGTGACGCCGGCTCGTTCGTTGCATGACGTTAGCCACTTTGGTACACTATGCAGAAGTGCTTTTTTAGTTTGATAGCTGGGAGTTACTATCGAATGCATGGATGAGCTGCAGGGGTGTATCCTGAACGAACCCTTAAAATGGAACTCCTTTTACTGTAGACTTGTGGAGCAGTTACAAAACCCATTAACAACTTAACAATTTAAATGTTTTTCTAAGAAAGGACCATCTGTCCCCTCATACAGCAGAGTTGTATGGGGGCTTATATTTTATCAAGAATTTTCTGTTTAGATGACTTTACAGGAATAAAATAAGGAGGACGCAATGAACAATTATAAATTGACCATTCAATATGATGGCGGGCGCTATAAAGGCTGGCAGCGACTAGGTAATAGTGATGATACGATTCAAGGTAAAATAGAAAATGTATTAACGGAAATGGCAGGGGAAAAAATTGAAATCATCGGTTGCAGCAGAACGGATGCCGGTGTACATGCCCTTGCTCAAATCGCCAATTTTAAGCTCGGTGAAAATCTGACTGAAGCTGAAATCATGAATTATTTGAATAGATATTTGCCCCGAGATATCAGCGTTGTCGAGGTTAGGCTAGTTCCTGATCGTTTTCATGCCCGTTATAATGCTAAGGATAAAACCTATTTGTATAAGATCTGGAACGAGCAATATACAAATCCTTTCATGCGAAAGTACAGTATGCATGTAGAGAAAAAGCTGGATATCACAAGAATGAAAAAAGCATGTCAATTTTTTATAGGTGAACATGATTTCACTGCTTTTTCAAATGCAAAGTCCAAGAAAAAATCCATGGTGCGTGAGATATATTCCATTGATATAGAAGAAAATGCCGGCTTCATCCAAATTACGGTGCGAGGCGATGGATTTCTTTATAATATGGTTAGGAAGATTGTCGGGACGTTGATAGAAGTAGGGTTAAATGAAATAGATGCTGAAAATATACCAAGTATTTTAGAGTCAAAAGAAAGAATCCAAACGGGCCGAATGGCGGAGGCAGCTGGGTTGTACTTGGTAAAGGTTGATTTTTAGACCGGATATGGATTCATCGGTTATAGTATGTATAGTGTACAGGCAGTAGAAAAAGGGAAGTAATAGAAAAAAGAACGAAAGAAGGAGAGGTTTTTCATGAGATTAACAGGAAAGAAAATAATCAGTCTTGTGCACCATGATTTTGAAGATTTAGAGCTCTGGTATCCGATTTTACGTTTAAAAGAAGAAGGGGCGATTGTTCACCTTGCTGGAGAAAAGGCGAATGAAACATACATTGGAAAATATAGTGTACCAGCCATTTCCGATTATGAGTATGGCAGTATTAAAGCTGAAGAATATGATGCCATTCTTGTACCGGGCGGTTGGGCACCTGACAAAATTCGCCGGTTTCCTGAAGTGATATCACTCCTCCAAAACATGGAAGAAAGTAAAAAACCCATCGGGCAAATTTGTCACGCTGGTTGGGTGTTGATATCCGCGAAAATTTTACAGGGAAAGAATGTAACGAGTACACCGGGCATTAAAGATGATATGGAAAACGCGGGGGCAACTTGGATAGACAAGCCCGTCGTCGTAGATGGAAACCTTGTATCAAGCAGACGTCCGCCTGATCTACCGGATTATTTAAGGGAATTGATAAACGTGATTGAAAAGGGTTAAATCCATAGTACGGTGAAAAAGTGGTTTTTCCTTATGGAAAAACCACTTTTTCTATCCATACCCGAATTTATTTTTAATACTGATTATGATACATACTGAAATGCGAAAGATTATTCCCTTCATTGATCTTTAATCAAATCAATATACAAATTTCCTTTTGTTCCTACGACAGCATACGAGATATCAAAAACAGCAAGGTTTCTTTTTTTGAGTTCAGCCATTAACGATTCGTAATCGTAGGTGTGTTTGGATAAGTTTTCATATAAGATCTTTCCGTCATAGACCAGTTCAAGCGGTACAGATCCTGCTGAGGAGAGTAAAGGTAAATCCTGCTTGGCGGCATTTTGGTATTGTTCTTTTTTTAATACAGAGAGGGAGCCATTTGTCTCTAAAATGGCATATTCCACTTCTTCTATGTTGAAGATATCTTTTCCTCGCAAAGCCTGTTTAAGAGAATCCAGTGAATACCCCATTTGTTCCATTGACTCTTCGAGAATTTGTCCTTTTTGAATTAAGGTAGCAGGTTCTCCAGCGATCCATTTCCCGAAGCGCGGATTTCTAATCGTTAGACGATTCAGCATATATACGATGGTACCCATAATAATAATTGCAATGATAAAATACAGGAATTTAATTTTTATATTGAATGCTAGATTCCCTGCAATTGTCCCCATCGTAATTGAAGCGATATAAAGGTGATAGGTCCTCTGGGCAATCGTCTGTTTACCGAGGAGATGGACAAATACCCATAATAAAATAAAAGAGGTCAAGGTTCGAAAGATGATTTCAACAGATTCTGACATGACTATTTCTCCCTTGCAAAACTCCCGACAGTTCGTTTGTGATAGTTTGTTCTTACATCTTGCCGTTTATTCTGTAACTTAAAAAGGAAAAAGACATAAATTGATAGCCTTATTTTTAAACCAGGCATTCAAGATAAGTGAAATCTCAGGAAGCAAGCAGTTCGTTACTTGCTTCTTTTTTTATTTTGTCTAAAAAAATCGATGGATATGTTTACTTGTATCGTTAAAGAAATTTCTTCGAATAATAGTATCAAAATACTTTTGCACGGGGGTATGTTTTGAGAAATATTCAGGAAATTTTCATTGACGATTTAAAAAGCATTTATAAAAATTTCTTTGTTTGTATTGTAGTTGTTTTTCTCATGTTCATCCCTTCCATTTATGCGTGGTTTAATATTGTCGCATCTTGGGACCCTTATGCAAATACGGAAGGAATCCTTGTCGGTGTTGCCAATAATGATAAAGGTGCGGAGTTAAATGGCGAAGCCGTGAACATAGGCAAGGAAGTAATGGAAGGGTTAAAGGAGAATAAGGATCTGGGCTGGAGATTCACATCCGAAAAAGAGGCGATAAAAAAGGTGGAAAAGGGTGATTATTATGCATCCATCATCATTCCGGAGAACTTTTCCGAACATATTGCGACGATCATGACCGATGACCCTAAGAAGGCGGAAATTGATTACTATGTTAATGAAAAGATCAATTCCATTGCTCCTAAAATAACGGCAGCGGGTGCCAACAGCATTGTGGACAATGTGAGCAAAACCTTTATCAAATCAGCCAGTGGTAGTATCCTTGCAATCTTTAATGAACTCGGAATCACTTTACAAAACGAGTTACCGACGATTCAAAAAATGAAGAATATGGTCTATTTATTAGAGGGTGAACTGCCTGAGCTCGAGCAAAATATCAAAACCGTTCAAACACATGTCAAAAAGGCTGAAGATATCATTAAGAAGGTTAATGATGGCCTGGATTCGATAGAAGGAATAACATCGCAGAAGGACAAATTGGTATCGGACGTTTCTAGTTATGTAGATTCAACAAAGCAGGCATTCGAAGGAATCAGTCCCCTTTTGAAAAATGATATTGCGAACATCAGGGGCGATAATGAATCCGTTATAGTGCTGGCGAACCGGTTAACGGGTCAGGGTTTGCCTGGCAATGAGTATGATCAGCTAGTGGAACAAGGGATAACGAGGATAAATAAAGAGCTGTACCTTTTGGACAGTATGTATAATTTATTGGTGAGGGTCAATCAATTTAATGAGCAAAACTTGCTTCAGCCAGAAATACAGCTGGTTGATGAACTAAGGGATAATGCTTCGAAACAACTTCAAGAGCTGAATAGCCGAGCCTTCGGCAATCTTATCGAACTTGCTGGGAACAATGATCAAGTCTTGGCAAGATTCCAGGAGAGCTATTCAAAGGAAACGGGGCCAAAATTCACTGAAATCTGGAATGAAACGGAAGCAATATTGAATAAGGTCCAGCTTACGATGGAGGAGGGAGCCAAGGTTCTTCCTGAGGTGAGGGTGTTATTGAATGAGACCAATCGAACATTGGAAACACGTACAGGGGATATCGATAAGTTACAGAATAAGTTTCCGGAAATCGAAACGAAAATAAAGGCTCTAGCTTCTAAAATGAGGGAATTCGATAAGTCTTATAATATGGAAGAAGTGATCGATTTCCTAAGGAATGATATTGAACAAGAAAGTGAATTTTTTTCAGAACCAGTGCTGCTCAATAAACACAGTCTCTTTCCGATTCCGAACTATGGGTCCGCAATGTCTCCTTTCTTTACGGCACTTTCCCTTTGGGTCGGCGGTACAATATTGATTTCCATGCTTAGCGTGGGTGTTTCTCAAAAGGTCTATAGCCCGTATCAAATTTATATCGGGCGGTATCTTATATTTTTCATCATTGGGGTAATGCAGGCTCTTAGTGTTTCTATTGGGAATATCATCCTGATCGATGTGTATGTAGCGGATAAATTTGAGTACATCCTGTTTTCTGTTCTGATAAGTACAGTATTTACACTCATTGTCTACACCTTCGTTTCCGTTCTTGGAAATGTTGGAAAAGGGATAAGCGTCGTCTTGATGGTCCTTCAAATATCAAGTTCAGGAGGCACCTTCCCGATTCAGGTCACACCGCCCTTTTTTCAGCATATTAACCCGTTCTTGCCATTCACCTATGCTGTGGGTTTACTTCGTGAATCTGTTGGGGGAATAACTTGGAGCGTAGCTGGCAAGGACATTTTTATCCTGATTCTCTTTTTAATATTCACACTCATCTTTGGTGTCATTTTGAAAAAGCCTCTGCATGCAAGGACACAAAAGATGAAGGATAAATTATATGGAAGCAGGATTTTTTAAGGTCATCGAAAGAGTGTAAGTGAAACAATGAATATTAAAATTAGCCTGAACCCTTACAAAGGGCTCAGGTTTTTATATTTGCTGATTGGGATTTGTTCATATGTTTTTTTGTGTAAGGCTGGAATATTTATCAATATTTTGACAGGTGGATAGAAAGATACCGATAAATTAGAATTTTTGCATTTTTATTGTTGACAAAAACCATTGGATTAATCATTATTAAGAAATAATGTTTAGTAAATCGATGCGATATAAAAGCGGGGTGACTTTATGTATTTAACAATAGATGGCATTGAAAAAAGTTTTAAGAATGAAAAGAAAGAAAGCATAAAGGTGCTCGATAAGATAAACATAGAGGTCGAGAAAGGAAGCTTCGTTTCGATCGTCGGCCCTTCAGGATGTGGTAAATCCACACTCCTTTATCTGATTGCCGGCCTTGATAAGGCAGATACAGGTGAAATACGTGTAGCTGGGAAAAAAGTGGTGAAGCCAGGACCGGAACGGGTTGTAGTGTTTCAAGAGGCGGGGTTATTTCCTTGGTTGACGGTACTTGAAAATGTTACATACGGATTGAAGTTAAAGAAAATTCCTAATGAAGAGGCGAAAGCCAAGGCATTGGACATTTTAAAGATGGTTCACCTCAGCCGATATGTTGACTCGTATCCACATCAACTCTCAGGGGGCATGAAACAGAGGGTAGCCATCGCAAGAGCGTTGGTGATGGAACCGGATATCCTGTTGATGGATGAGCCATTCTCCGCGCTTGATGAGCAAACGAGGATGGTTCTTGCATAAAGAGCTGCTCGAAATCTGGAGAAAAACTAAAGTGACGATCTTTTTCGTTACCCATAATATTCGTGAGGCTGTTCAGCTTTCCGAAAAAATTATCGTCTTTGCTACCCGTCCAGGGAAAATCAAAGAGACGATTTCCGTCCCTTCCATGAAAGATGGAGTTATGCCGGATAGTGTAACTTTGCATACAGAACAAAGGGTTCTATCGATTTTGCAGGAGGAAATTGAAAAAGTGCTGAAGGAGGAAATGGGGAATGATTACAGCTTTAAGACGAATCATATTCATCGCGATGATAGCGGGGATATGGGAAGTCACATCTAGACTTTCCAGTCTTCCGGATTTCATGTTCCCAAGCCTGACTCAGGTTTTGGAAACTCTGTTTAATGGACTGATGAGCGGACAAATAACCGAAGCCATCGGAAAAAGCCTTGGCCGAATCCTGATCGGCTTTATGATTGCCATTATAGTAGGTCTGATATTAGGATATTTCATTTGGCGCTTTAAATTGGTTGAAGACACTTTAGGATTCGTCGTGACGGCATTACAGTCCATCCCGAGTATCGTGTGGTTCCCTTTAGCGATCATTTGGTTTGGATTGAATGATTTTTCGATCCTCTTCATCGTCACCATCGGCGCAACTTGGACGATGACGGTTAATGCAACGAGTGGCTTTCGGAATGTACCTCAGTTGTATCAGCGGGTTGCCAAAACATATGGATCGACCGGATTTCATTTTCTTCGCACCGTTATTTTACCAGCATCCGTCCCGCAAATAATATCCGGTCTCCGAATTGCATGGGCCTTTTCTTGGCGCGCATTGATGGCCGGTGAATTACTTGGCGGGGGAGGCGGTCTTGGACAATTGCTGGAAATGGGCAGATCACTGGGACAAATGGATTTGGTCATCTCCGTGATGATCATCATCGCAATCATCGGAACAATCGTGGATAATGTTGTCTTCTCCCGTCTTGAACGTAATGTTCAACTGAAATGGGGAGTAAAGTAACGGTAGTTTAATAAAATAATAGTTAAAAAGGAGAGAAAGATATGCTGAAAAAATCATTTTTTGCCCTTATACTGTCTGTATTGTTAACCGGAATAGTAAGCGGATGCACTCAATCCAGCAGTAATGATGAAGAAGGAGAAGGGTCCGGGGGGAAATCCGTGAAAATTGGGTATTTTCCTAACTTAACCCACAGTGCAACGATCATTGCGCTTGAAAAAGGCTTTTTCGAAGAAGAGTTTGGTAAAGATGTTAAGATCGAAACCAAAACAGTGGCCAATGGCGGATTATTCATGGAAGCAATGGCTACAAACGCCATTGATGTCGGAACGGTCGGTCCTGGTCCATTGCTTAACTTTTACGTAAAAAACCCAGAATACCATTTGATCTCCGGGGCTGTTAATGGAGGTGCCGTACTTGTTGCTAGCGAGGGCAGCAAGGTTACGGATTTAAAAGATTTGGGCGGTAAAAAGGTAGCGATTCCCGTCATTGGAAGCACACAGGATGTCATGCTTAGGAAGGCCCTTCAAGATGTTGACTTAAAACCGACTACAAATGGGGGCACAGTTGAGCTGTATGCGGCAGCACCTGCAGACACAACCGCCCTTTTTGTCCAAAAATCAGTCGATGCAGCAGCAACCCAGGAACCATGGGGTTATGTATTGGAAAACCAGGCAAAAGGAAAGTTACTGCTTGACTGGGATCAATTTGCATGGGGGAAAGATTCACCTAATACGGTAGTGGCTGCAAGCCAGAAGTTCTTGGATAAAAAGGGGCTCGCTGCTTCCTATTTGAAAGCGCATGAAAAAGCGGTGAAGTTTATACAAGACAACCCTGAAGAAAGCCAAGAACTGGTTATTAAGCATTTGAAGGAACTGACTGGAAAAGAATTAAGTAAAGAAGAAGTGGCTTCAGCATTTTCACGCCTTGAAGTGACAACCGAAGTTAATGAGCAAGTCATTCAGGAAATGGCCGACATAAGCAAAGAAGCTGGTTATATCCCTAGCAATGATATAAAAGGCATGATTGATTTATCCATTCTTCAAGAAGTGTCCAAATAAATTGAAACAAGCAAGCGCCTCAGCCATCCTGGCTTTGGCGCTTTTTTTGTAATCAGGTGAAGGTTGGATTTAATCCAGTAATGGTCGAATAAATCCTGCATAGGTCGAATTAATTCCAGTACAGGTTGAATTAATCGAAATTAGGTCGGAATATTACGTTGTAGGTCGAATTAATTCCAGTACAGGTTGAATTAATCGAAATTAGGTCGGAATATTACGTTGTAGGTCGAATTAATTCCAGTATAGGTCGAATAAATTCCAGTACAGGTCGAATAAATCAAAATTAGATCAAATTATTACGTTGTGGTTTGAATTATTTTCCGGTGAAGGACGAATTCATATAAACATCGCAGGTCATGAACTCCCTGTTATGGACAGACTTGATCTAATGCTTGGATAACATGATCAACCTCTTCCCAGGAATGGATGGTAGCTCCTGAAGCCAGTGAATGTCCTCCTCCATTGAATTGACGTGCGACTGAAGCGATGGGGATATTCCGTGAACGTATCCTGACACGGATTTCAGAAGGATATTCGATGAAGAAAGCCCAGATTTTATTGCCCCTGACACTTGATAGCGTATTGACTAAATTCGAAGCTTCGAGTCGATCCACACCATACATATTTAAAAGTTCCTCCGTAATAATGAAGTAAGCTACACCTTTATCAGTTACCTTGAAGCTCATGAGAATGTCTTTTTGAAGTCTCGAAGCGTTTTTTTCCTTTACATTAAGACTGTTATGAATTCTTTCTGGCTGAATATTATAAGTTCTTAAGTGCGAAACCATCTTTAATGTCCTCGGAGTGGTATTCCCATTCATGAAATTCCCTGTATCACTAAGTATTCCTGCATAAAATGGTTTAGCCGCTTCTTTATTCATGATAAAGCCCTCTGGAAATTCCAAGAATAAATCAACAAGCATTTCACTTGCAGAGCTATAGGAAGGGTCGACCCAAGAAAGATCACCGAATTGTTCATATTCAGGGTGGTGGTCAATTTTAATCAGCATGTCCCCTTGATCATAGCGGGAATCACTGATCCGTGAAATGTTGGCCGTATCACAAACAATCACTAAGGCACCTTTGTATTTGTTATCGGAAATGACATCCATATCACCAATGAATAGAAGCTTATCCACTTCTTCGCCTACCGCAAAGACTTCTTTAGAAGGGTGGGAATGCTTCAATAGCTTCTTTAAACCGATTTGTGATCCCAATGCATCCGGATCCGGATTAACATGGCGATGAATGATGATTGTGTGGTATTTCCTGATCGCTTCGATTATTTCCGTTTTTTTATTTTCCATATCGCCATCTCCCTTTTAAGTTTTCCTTGTCTAGCGAGCGATAATTGATATTATGTATAATTCATATATTGACAGTTATGCATATTCAATCATCACATGGCTCACGAATAAAGGCAATTCCGATGTACTGGAAGTATTTTTATATTAACGGGAGGTATGCTTCAGAGTATTTCAGAGGAAGTAATAAAAACACGCAAACAAAATTATTGCAAAATTCAAAAAATGAAACTATACTTAATTTACCAAACCGATGACAACAAGTTACCTTGTTGCATGGCCGGCTTGTCATAAAACTGGAATCCATAAAAATTGACTTGGTTCACTTGATCTTCCTTTGCAGGAAGACAGTTCGTGGATAAGGGTCAGTGAAACATTCAATGTAATGACATTGTTGGTTTTACTGGCTCTTTTTTGTGTATCCCGACAGTTTGAAAGGGGTGATGATATGAATGGAGCTTTGGAGGGAGTCAGGATTATCGATGTATCCCGTGTTTTGGCGGGGCCGTTTTGTTCAATGATTCTCGGTGATTTGGGTGCCGATGTTATTAAAATCGAGCATCATGAATCAGGTGATGAAACGAGAGGATGGGGTCCGCCATTCGCCCAAGGAGAAAGCGCTTACTATTTATGTGCCAATCGAAATAAGCAAAGCATGACCTTGAATTTAAAGTCGGAACAAGGGAAAGAGATTTTCCGGAAGTTAGTGGCTTCAGGGGATATAGTGATTCAAAATTTCAAGACGGGCACATTGGAAAAAATGGGGTTAGGTTATGAGGATTTAAAGGAAACCAACCCCAAACTGATCTTGGCATCGATTACTGGATTTGGTTTAACTGGACCTTATAAGGATTTGCCTGGCTATGACTATATCATTCAAGCGATGAGTGGTTTGATGAGCATCACAGGAGCAAAAGATGGGAGTCCCGTGAAGGTCGGGGTGGCCATAGCTGACATAATGACTGGCTTGTATACATGCATTGGCATTTTATCCGCTTTACATCATAGGGATAAAGCGGGGGAAGGTCAGGAAATTGATATTTCGTTAATGGATTGTCAGGTTTCTTCATTGGTGAATGTCGCCAGCAACTATTTATTCAGTGGCTTGACCCCTGAAAGAATGGGAAACCAGCATCCCAATATCGTTCCATACCAGACATTCCGGACAAGCGATGGAGAGCTTGTCGTGGCAGTAGGAAATGATGATCAGTTCAGAAGGTTTTCAACCGTTATAGGCAGACCTGATTTAGCCCAGCAGGAACAGTTTAAGCATAATGAAAAACGTTTGCAAAACAAGGAAGTATTAATACCGATAATAGAGGATTTGTTGAAAGGAAAGACAAAGAAGGAATGGAAAGGGCTGTTTGATGATGCAGGGATACCCAATGGTCCGATCAATGATATAGCAGAGATGTTCGAGGATCCGCAAATCATCGCAAGAGGCATGTTGGTGAGCATGGAGCATCCCACAATAGAAGATCTTAGAGTGACGGGATCGCCCCTGAACCTTTCAAAAACTCCGGTTACGATGAGAAAGCATCCGCCGCTCTATGGTGAGCACACCGATTCCATTTTGGCTGATATTGGATATAGTCCAGACCAAATAAGCAAATTCAAGGAAAATAAAATTATTTAGGAGGAATTTTAATGATGAATTTCGAATTAACAGAAGAGCAGCAAAGTGTGAAGAAAGTGGTAAGGAAATTTGTCGATAAGGAAATTATCCCATACATTCAAGAGTGGGATAGGCAAGGTCAATTCCAGCCACATATTTTAAAAAGGTTAGCGGAATTGCAGTTGATGGGCGTTTGTATACCAGAAGAGTATGGTGGAGTCGGAATGGATTATAATACCCTTGCCATCGTTTGTGAAGAGCTGGAGCGAGGCGATACGGCTTACCGAACTGCAGTTTCTGTACATACAGGGTTAAATAGCATGACCCTGCTGCAATGGGGGACGGAAGAACAAAAACAGAAATATTTAGTGCCGCAGGCAAAGGGGATCAAGATAGGTGCTTTTGGTCTGACTGAACCGAATGCAGGGTCTGATGTTGCTGCAATGAAGTCAACGGCAAAACGTGTTGGGGACCATTATATCTTGAACGGGTCTAAAACATGGATTTCGCTCTGTGATTATGCAGATCATTTCCTTATCTTCGCCAAGACGGATCATGATGCCGGTTCAAGAGGTATCACTGCTTTTATTGTGGA
The DNA here is from genome assembly GCF_047238085.1 of Peribacillus phoenicis. Taxonomy (NCBI): domain Bacteria; kingdom Bacillati; phylum Bacillota; class Bacilli; order Caryophanales; family Bacillaceae; genus Peribacillus; species Peribacillus phoenicis. The sequence continues at coordinate 1,075,899 of NZ_JBDFMF010000001.1, forward strand.
ACGGACTTTCGAGGGAGTGGAGTCGAAAGCCATTAAAGGGAAATTGGGAATTCGTGCCGGGAATACAGGCGAAATCTTTTTAACGGATGTAAAAGTTCCAGTGGAGAATAGGCTTGGTGAAGAAGGTGAGGGCTTTAAAATTTCCATGTCGGCATTGGACAGCGGCCGGTTTACAGTGGCCGCAGGTGCTGTAGGGTTAATAGAAGCAAGCCTGGAAGCAAGCTTGAAGTATTGCCATGAAAGAAGCACATTCGGAAAAGAGATTGGCAGGCATCAGCTCGTTCAACAGATGATTGCCAAGATGACCGCAAATTTAGAGATTTCCAGATTGCTCGTCTTTAAAGCGGGTACCTTAAAAAATCAAGGAAAAAGGAATACGAAGGAAACATCGCTTGCCAAGTGGATATCATGTAATGCTGCAAACGAAGCTGCCAATGATGCTGTTCAAATTCATGGTGCCTACGGCTACTCGGATGAATATCCAGTGGAACGTTTTCTGCGGAATTCAAAAGCTCCGGTCATTTACGAAGGAACCCGTGAGATTCATACTGTAATGCAGGGTGAATACGCACTTGGCTACAGACAAGATAAAGAGCTTCGTAAGCAATTGCCTGCATGGCCCTTCGAGCAGGTTTCCGTACATTAACTATAGATAGAGGAGATCAGATGATGAACACATACTTTATTGCAGGGCATGCAAAGCTACCACAAGGGATGGCAGCGAGAAATATATATGATTCCATCACCATCACGGTGGAGCTTGACTTTAAATATGGAGTAATAGTCGAGGCTTCCTGTACACTTGCTACAGAACATGGAAGGGAATTCATTCGTCAGCTGCTGCGCGGTTATTGCCTGAAAGATGGAATCGAAGAATTGATTGACCGGGTGCAAATGCATTATCGTGGGAAGGCTGGTCAAGCCATTCAAGCAGGGCTGAAGGATGTGTATGCACAGTTCGAATTGGTCTCCGTTAAATAAGCGAAACTGGGAGGATCCTACCGTATGTATGAGGGTAGGATCCTTTTTAATATGTTCAGGCAGATGATGGAGCTGTTTTTATGAAAATAATAGTGCTGCCGGTATGGCGAACGAAGTAGAAATTTAATAACTTCTCAAGAAGAACGTGTTAAAGAAAGTAACTTTTCTCAGGAACTAATTGATACAATAGATGAGTATATTGTATGGGATGAATCTGGGATTTTTTTTTCATGGACCCATCAGGAGATTTATCAACAAACTTAAGTGAAGAATGAAGAAGAAGGCATTGCTATAGCAGTCGGTCTTGGTGCCGCTGGTTATTAGGGACAAATATTTGTTATGGTGTTGAGCAAGAAATTATAAAAATTTCGTATCATCAAAGATTAGATAACTTCCGACAGGAGTAAAATATCATTCTAAGTAAGGATGGTTTCATGAAGCGTATTGATGTTGTTTTGCTATTTATGGTTGTATCTATCTCGGTATTACTGTTTATTCTTCTTCAGGGGAAGTTATCCAACAACTATATAGTTTTAATGACTTTTGGGTTTGGCTTAGTTGTTGGATTGGTTAGGCTTTCCCTGCTAAAAAAATACGCCTAGCCTAAGAGAAGAAGTCTTGCATAATTAGATTAACCAAGCTATTAACCAAAGTACCTGGGGACTTTTTAAATTACACAGGAGAGATTTCATAAAAATACTGGGGATTTGCCTAGTATTTAAAAACCAAAAAATATAATTTCTCCTTATGCTCTTAATCAACTTCATTGCCTTTTTATCAAGAACGGTGAGATATTTTTGTTATGCTAAATGTTTATTTGACGTTCTCATTCTTTATTTACGTTACGAAGCTCTTCATGCTGTTTTTCAACCCGATATAACAGCATATCAACTGTTGGATGGATATAACCGATAAAAACACAAAAACTCGTCAAGTAGTGGCGAGTTTTGTGTTTTTATATAGGGATTGGCTTTACATTAAAGCTTAATAAACAGTAAAAATTAAAACGTAACCCTGAAATTAGAAGCAGCATTTCCGTTTATTGCGAAAGTTATTGCTGCAAAGCCACCTGCAGCGGTTGGAGGAACAACGGTTTCTGCTGGCGCGCCTTTGTCTGCTGCATATAGAACAACGGTTTCGGCTGGTGTGCCTTTGTGTGCTGCATGTCGATCTCCATTTCCAGCAGGAACCCCTTTGAGTGCCGGAAGTGGATCGTTTCCAGCAAGAGGCCCTTTGAGTGCCGCAGGTGGATCGTTTCCTGCTCGTGCGCCTTTGCGTGCTGCAAGTTGACCTGCTCGTGCCCCTTTGAGTACCACAAGTGGACCGGTTCCTATTCCTGCTCGTGCAACGCTTAGTGCTGCAAGCGGAGCATTTGTTGCTTGTACGTGAAGATCGGCCTTTTGAATGTGGGTCCTTAAACATGAAATCGCTCAATCCCAAGGAATTGGCTCTATCCACCGCATTCTGTATGTCACGAATGATGTCTGACATATATAATCCCCCTTTCTATACATTAAACTATGTTGCTTGTACGTGATGTGCTAAAGAAAACCCCCATCTTTTTAAAAATAGTGTTTTTTTTTTGGTGACATCCTTCGCTTTTTTTCATAATTTAATAGGAAAGGGAAGGGAAGGGTTATATGAATTCTGATAAGAAGCTGCCCGTGTACCAGCTTTTTATTCCACCAGTTAATTTAATGGAACTTCGCAGAGATATATGGTGCAATGATCCTTTACCGGCAAAGTTAACACTTAACAGAAAAAAACTTGATATTGATATTGTTTACCGTGGCTCACATATCCGCGGTTTTCGTAAAAAATCCTATAATGTAGTCTTTTATAAACCTAATACTTTTAAGAATGCCAAGGAAGTTCATTTAAATGCCGAATATAAAGATAAATCTTTACTAAGAAATAAATTATCTTTAGACTTTTTTTCGGATATAGGCACCTTATCACCGAACTCCCAGTTCGTTTTCCTGAATCTGAACGGAAAGGACGAAGGGATATACCTGGAATTGGAATCGGTGGATGAGTATTATTTGAAGAAAAGGGGGCTGCCAAAGGGGTCCATTTTCTATGCAGTGGATGGTGATGCCAATTTCTCATTGATGAGCGATTTGGATAAAGGAATCAAAAAATCATTGGAGATGGGCTATCAAAAAAAATGCGGGACAGCAAAGGATGAATTATATTTACAAGAGCTGATTCTTCAAATCAATACAATTTCAAGAGTGGATTTTGAAAAGGAAATCGTAAAATATCTCGATGTCGATAAATACCTGCGCTGGCTGGCCGGTGTCATATTCACACAAAACTATGATGGGTTCGTTCATAACTATGCCTTGTATCGAAATGGAGAAACTGGGCTCTTTGAAATGATTCCATGGGATTATGATGCGACATGGGGCAGGGATGTTAACGGGAAAGTGATGGAAGAGGATTATGTGGGAATCGAGGGGTTCAATACATTGACTGCCAGAATCCTTGATTTAAGGGGATTTCGTGTCCGATACCAAGAACTTCTTAAGGAGATTTTGAACAATCATTTTAACGTGGGCTATATGAAACCTATCATTCAGGAAATGCATGATCAAATAAGACCTTATGTTTCAAAAGATCCATATATCAAGGGGAATATTGTGAAATTTGATACTGAGCCCGAATTCATCCTGAAATTCATTGAGGCCCGTGCAAAGTATATAATTAGCCGGCTGCATAAATTGGATTAATAATTCCTATCCGTTAGTGATGGAACAATGAAAAATATAACAGCAGGAGTGTTGAAAGAAAAGCATTCCTGCTTTTTTCTGCACGATTCCATTTGCTTTTCTCTACTATTACAGCTATGTTTGATAGAAAGATATAATTTAAAGTAATGAAGGATGGGAATAGATTGACTAATCATAGCCGCAAACCGGCATATATATATACGTTTACATGCACCCCTGACGAACGCTCTTTATCTAAAATGGAGATGCGTTCGTTCTTTGGCTTTGAGACTTCATGGGATATTTTAAAAAGTGATATAGCAATTGAACCGAGCAGGAGCCCTTTCATAAAAGGGCGGGTCGACGTCATGTTTGAAGGGGAAAGCATATCCGAAATCGTTGAGCAAGTGAAGGATATTCATTTGCCAGATTCGACGTTCAAAGTATTATTCGTGAAAATTAACGATTTGAATAAAGAAGCAAAAATAGATTATGATGGACAGCGTGAAATTGAACGGGAGATTGGCTGGCACATTCAGGGAAATGCCGATGTACGTAATCCTGATCAGGTCTTTGGAATCGTGACCCTTGGCGGACGTTGGTATTTTGGGAAGTATGTCAAACCTGACGCGGTTTGGTTAAAACATATGAAAAAGCCCCGTGAATATTCAACAGCGCTTAGCACAAGAGTGGCGAGGGCCATTGCCAACATAGCCGTTCCGCATCCGGATGGCGTGAAGGCAATTGATCCATGCTGCGGAATTGGAACGGTATTGGTAGAAGCATTGTCGATGGGAATCAATATTGTCGGCCGGGATATCAATCCGCTTGTTACCGACGGTTCCAGGGAGAACATTGCCTATTTCGGACTCGAAGGTGATGTAACTACAGGTCCGATTTCGGAGGTCACCAGTAAATATGATGTAGCGATTATCGATATGCCCTACAATTTATATACACATGCGACGCCGGAAGATCAACTATCGATCCTTAAACATGCCAGGGGCTTTGCTGACAAGGTCGTCGTCGTAACGATCGACACGATGGATCATATGATTGAAGAAGCAGGATTTGAGATCGCCGATCGCTGTGTAGCCAGGAAAGGCATTTTTTCCAGAGAGATTGTAGTGTGTGTGTGAGTTTCATCGGCAAGAAAAGGCTGAAATCTTTAATTGGATATGGACTTACCCCTGTCAAATAGACAAATAAAAAAGGCAGTGCTGCCATCTGGCTTCGATATTCGGTGCCAGATGGCGGAAATGCCCCCTTTACAATTAAGTTTAAATATTGACTAGATTCCGGGTGTAGATGAACTTTCAGGGATTTTTTCATAGTCTGATGGATTAAGATTATGAACCGATCCATCTGTTACACCATTGATAATACCCATTAGCCCCGTTTCAACCGTTTTTACGAGCTGGCCATTCTCTTTTTGCCCAAAGTTTTGTGTTTGACCACTAACTTCAAATAGAACCGTCCCACTTCCGTTTAAAGCAAACGTCCCTAAAGCAGTTCCTGGCAGATCAATGGATTGATCGTATAATGAAATATTTGTAAAAACTGAATTTCCTTTTGCTTGCAGTGCATTATACGCAGTAAGTGTCAACTGACGGGAGAAATCATATTTAAAATTATCTGCATACTCTGCATATTTAGCACCTTCTGGAGTACTTGGGTTAGGAACGAATTTTCCTGATATTGACATAGTTGCACGCTCATCAGTTCCTTCGATATATGGGAACCCCTGGTGATGAAGATCGATAAAAACATCCACTTTCCCGAATTTTGATTTTAAGCCTTTATATGTGTCGCGTACCGATTGCGCTTCGGGGGTAATAAACCAGCCCGGCTTTTCAGATGCCCCCGGGAAGTCTTGAGGCTTTGGTACATAATTTAGGTCAGGATTGAAGTCACGGTTAACATCAAAACCGGGTTTGCTAGCATAGTCGTCTCCTGATCTGGGAGTAGTGTAATAGTTCCAAGTAGGTTTCACATTAGAAAGTTGGGGGAATTCACCTACAACTTCAGACCATGTCATTTCATTTCCACGACGATCAAGCTCTGAGCCGTCTACGTTCATCATTGGAATAGCAACAATTGTTAGTTCATCAAGCACTTTCTTTACCTCAGGTGAGTTACTTTGACCAAGGTTTTTAAGAATGTTCAATAACGCGACAGTTCCTGTTTTTTCATTTCCATGAATTTCACTTTGAATAAGAACGACTTTGTCACCATGACCGACAGTCACTTTTTGAATGGAACGACCCTGATTCGTTTTTCCGGCCACTTCTACATTGACTTTCCCTGAACTCGTTTGCTCAAGTTGATTTAATTCTTTTACAAGTTCGTCATAATTAAGGAATGCTTCGGTAGAAAGATTCGTTCCGCCTGTCGTATTTGGTCCTCTTTCAGCTAAGCTGACATTTGGGCCAAGTAATGCTGCGGCTACTACTGTTGAACTTAAAACCTTTAAAAATTTTCTTTTCACATTCAATCCCCTATTCTGAAAATATTTAATATTCAGATAATGGATTCTTCACTTTCTAATCATTTTCCTGTTAGATTAATTAAAACACCCAAAAAGGCCTATGTATTTCAGATTCAAGTATTTTGAATATTTTTCCACGAAAAAAGTAAAATCCCCACTAACTGGGGACGATTTCAATTTCGGCATTTTTTAATGTCATTTAGCTTGATAATGAACTACATTTTCAACGAGTTGTTTCGTGACTTTTCCCTGATATTCTAAATAATCCAAATGGCCGATGATTTCTGACATGACGAGCGGGAATTCAGATATATACTTTTGTTTGTAAAACTCCTTTGCCAGCTCATTGCCGGTAGCAATTCCGGATTCTATCAAGGCAAGGATCTTTTGTGATTTTCTTTCTATGCTGTTGAGTCTTTTTTCAATCGTATGACCGGGTTGTTCAATGATGTTACCATGACCAGGAAATAGGAGATTCACCTGTAATGCTAAACATCGTTTTAATGAATCGATATGATCTACGAGAGTCAGCATTCTATTACCGTTTTCATCAGGTTCGATCAAGGCATTGCTTGATATATGTTCAATCAATAAATCACCGGCAAGAAGCCGTTTTCCTTCTTGGTCAAGGAATGCAATTTGATCTGGGGCATGCCCTGGAAATTCGATCACTTCAAAATTCAGCCATTGTTTTTCCGTGATGGCGATGATGTCACCATTCAGTTTTTGATCTTTATTATTATCGACCGCGTTGAATAGGTATGCCACTTGTTTATCTCCAAGTTCACCACAGCCCATCTCATGGTAAAGCTGCTTATAAAATTCAATTCTCATACTTAAGAAGTCAGGGTCCCTTTTTAAACGGGGAATGGATTTAGAATGGGCAAAAACGGGAATCGGATGGAGTTCGGTAATCCGGTTGACCAAACCAACATGGTCTCCATGGTGATGGGTTAATAAAATTTCCGTTATATCTCCAACGGTAAATCCATTTTCGTTTAATGTTTGCTGCAGTGCATTCCAGCAGACGTCATCATTCATACCTGCATCGACTAATGTTAAAGATTCATCCTGTTTAACTAAGTAAAAGTTTATACTTTTTAAAGATAAAGCGCTTGGGGCTATAATCGGATAAATTTTAAATGTTGTATTCGTTTTCATGAACGTCCCATATCCTCCTAAATCGAGATAAACTACATCTGGAAAATTGCGAAATTACTAATGACCGAATAGATTTAAAGGGTTATTATTCTATGATTAGTTGAATGAACTGAAACTGTCAAGCGGAAGTTTCCAGGCAATCGAGAAATTTAATAGTAAGATGGATTGGAAATGAATGGTCTATTTATCTAGTTTATTTTAAAATTGAGTAAACAAGCCAGTAATTTAGCCAATATTCTTTTAATTTTTTTGTGTAATGAAAAACTGAAGGCGACAAAAGGTGAAAAAATGCGTTTCATGGAATGAAACGGTATAGGAGGTTTATGGTTTGAAGCAAAAAATCTATATTACAAGGAAATTGCCAGAACAAATCATCGAAGGTCTTAGTCAAAATTATGATGTCAGGATGTGGGATCAAGAGGATATACCGGTCCCTAGAGAAGTCCTTGAAGAAGAAATGAAAGAAGTCGAGGGGCTGCTTTGCTTATTGACGGAACAAATCAATGAGTCACTGATTGAACAGGCACCTAATCTGAAAATCATCGCGAATATGGCAGTGGGCCATAATAATATTGATGTTCAAAGTGCAGCAAAACGGGGCATCATGGTAACGAACACACCAGGGGTTTTAACGGAAACGACAGCTGATTTAACCTTCGGCTTGCTGCTTGCAACGGCGAGAAGGATGATGGAGGCTGAAGATTATTTAAGGAGTGGAAAGTGGGAGACCTGGTCGCCGATGCAGCTGACAGGACAAGATGTACACGGTGCAACGCTGGGTATCATCGGGTTAGGCAGGATTGGGGAAGCCCTTGCCAAAAGAGCTAAGGGATTCGACATGAACATAGTTTATTTTAATCGAAGCCGTAAATATGGACAGGAAAAAGAATTAGGAATCGAATATCAGCCTCTTGAAAAATTGCTCCAAATCTCGGATTTCGTTTGTGTCATGCTGCCGCTCACACCGGAAACCACTTATATGATTGGCAAGGAGCAGCTTGAATTAATGAAAGGAACGGCTGTGCTCATAAATACCGCAAGAGGCGGGATTATCGATGAAAAAGCGTTGTACCAGGCGCTAAAAAGTCGAGGAATTTGGGCGGCTGGATTGGATGTATTCGAAGAAGAGCCCGTTCCTGTGGACCACCCGCTGCTAACATTGCCCAATGTGGTTACATTGCCGCATATCGGTAGTGCCAGCATTGCCACAAGATTGAAAATGGCAGCTCTGGCTGTACAAAACTTGATGGAGGGGTTATCTGGTGATACTCCCCGTAATTTAGTAATTTTGAATAAATCAAAATGACCCTGAAATGGGTTTGGAATGGTCACATCCCGAATCGCTTTCACGATTTTTTGTTATACTCCATGAGTTTTTATTGTTTATAAAGGTTAAAACATCACTAGATTGAAGAACTTGGCCGCGGTCGGCGGAAAGGGAGCGGATTTAATCCGTGGATCTTAAAATAAATGCTTTGGAGTGAGGTAAAGGTCGAAAAAAATCGTGAATGGCCGAAAAGTGCGGTGTAGGTCGGATAAAATACGAGAACGGCCGAGGAAAAGCTTTGGATAACAAAAAACGTCCGGTATAGGTGGTAAAAAGTGTTCCGGCTGAAATCAACTGCAACGTTTTTCAAATAAAATACGGCAGGGAAACTGACTTTACTTCGAGTTTGTCTACAGTATATAGTGACTCCAAAATGGGGTCATTTTTTATGAATTTTTTTAGCGGAAGCTGAAAATAATGCTCACATGGAGTTGCATCCGAAGGTGGGAATTGTTTTGACCTACAAAAGTTTTCCTTTATCCTCACATTAATGCTTAATTGAGTGCTGAAAGGAAGAAACGAATTCAAGTGAAGCATACTTATCGTAAATTGTGCGGATCTTTTGTAAAATAAAGAAAGTCGAGTTTTATTTAGGAAAAACAATTAGTTAAAAGGGATAGGGGTAAGAATGATTGAAATGAAGGAAACGATATCATCAGGCAACGAAATGACTAAATCCAAAAGGCTGTTGATGGCTCTTATGCTGGGATCTTTTGCAGCGATTGGACCACTGTCACTTGATATGTATTTACCGGGTCTCCCTACACTGGCAGAGGATCTGAATAGCAGTACGTCTTTAGCGCAGCTTAGCTTGACGGCCTGCTTATTAGGATTGGCTTTGGGCCAAATTTATTTAGGGCCTCTAAGTGATGCAAAAGGAAGGCGGACACCGTTAATCATATCTTTATCCATTTATTGCATTTCATCTCTGTTATGCGCTTTTGCTCCAACCATTGAATTGCTTTTATTATTACGTTTTATCCAAGGTATTGCGGGAGCGGGAGGCATTGTCATTTCAAGGGCCATAGTTCGTGACCTTTTTTCAGGAACGGATTTGACCAAGTTCTTCTCCATGTTAATGCTGGTGAATGGGGCGGCTCCGATATTGGCACCGGTTTTTGGCGGTCAACTTTTACAGTTCACTTCTTGGCGGGGAGTTTTCATTGTCATTTCAGTATTAGGTATCATTATGGTTGCGGCTGCATTTTTTGGGATAAAGGAAACTTTATCGTCTAATCTCAGGAGTGCCGGTGGGGTAAATGATACAATCAAGACATTTGGAAACTTATTGAAGGATCGTGTGTTTATGGGCTATGCTTTTTCACAAGGATTCATAAGTGCCGCTATGTTCGCTTATATTTCCGGATCGCCTTTTGTTCTGCAGAACATTTATGGGGTTTCCCCACAGACCTTTAGCCTGATTTTTGCAATAAACGGAATTGGGATCATCATCGCTTCACAAGTTGCCGGGAAGCTGGCAGGGAAGGTTAAAGAAGAAAAACTGCTTCAAATGGGATTATGTCTAGCTTTGTTTGGGGGAATATTACTTCTTGCCTCAGTCCTTCTTGAAATGGGGTTGGTAGGAATCTTGGTCGCTTTATTCCTCTCCGTCTCAAGCGTAGGTATTGTCGGAACAACAAGTTTTTCTTTAGCGATGCAAAATCAGAAAAAAACTGCAGGCAGTGCTTCGGCTTTAATTGGCCTGCTTCCCTTCATTTTAGGATCACTAATGGCTCCCCTGGTGGGATTAGGTTCAGGTGAGTCACCCTTGCCGATGGGAATTGTGATGGTAAGCTGTCATGTCATCGCCATGTTCGCTTATTTACTCCTTGCCCGTCGCGGATTAAGGCGAGTTGCTTAAAAAGGAAAAAAGCTGAAATCCTGATGTGGATTTCAGCTTTTTCTTTTAAGGGGTTAAGTATGAATCATAATAGTGATTCTGCTCCATCGATATAAACTTCCGTGCCCGTAACATGGGAAGACATATCTGATGCTAGAAACAATACGAGATCACCAGCTTGTTCGGTAGTCCCTGCTTTCCTCGCAAGGGGCTGGGAGCCTTGCGGATATTCAATGGGAATCGTGATTTTTTTTAAGTTTTCATCTTCCGGGAATGTGTTATCGTGAATGTTCGTATCAATCGAGCCGGGACAAATGGTATTTACCCTGATTTTATATCTTGCCAATTCGAGTGCAGCCATTTTACCGAAAGCGACTTGACCTGCCTTGGATGAACTATAAGCGGAAAAACCAAAATTCTTGAAATATCGGTTTCCATTGATGGAGCTGTTGATTACGATGCTGCCACCCGTTTCCTTCATATAGGGAATGGCGTATTTGATGGTGAGAAAGGTGCCTTTGAGGTTAATGGTATGTGTCTGATCCCAATCTTCTGGCTTAATGTCTTCTATAGGGGCAATCACTCCGTTGATGCCTGCGTTTGCAAATACAAAATCAATTTTCCCAAAATGTTCATAGGCGGTCTTGTAGGCATGTTCAACTTGCTCGGCCTTGGATACATCCGTTTTAATGATTAAAGCCTCTCGACCAAGGTTCTCCACTTCTTCCTTCACCTTTTCGGCATTTTCGACTGTACGGTCAAAAAAGATGATGTTCGCGCCGTTTTCAGCTAGTTTCAGTGCAGCGCCCCGGCCAATTCCCGATCCTCCACCGGTAATGATGGCAACTTTGTTTTTCATTAATTCTGTCATAAACTTCACACGCTCCTTTTAAGTCTTCTATTCCCAATTTGGGAGTATGTAGAAACATCATGGCAGTGGTAATATAGAAAAATTATAAACGAATATTACCTAAAAAATCCAATTTAAACAATTGCGAGTGTTCATTATACTTTGTTTTTCAGTAAAATGTCTGTATATTGAGGACATAATTAAGTTAGCTTGAAAGGGGATAGGATGTTGATAAGATTAGGGGTAATAGGTACAAACTGGATCACGGAACGATTTTTGGAGGCTGCGAAGCATGTAGAGGATTTATCTTTAACCGCCGTGTATTCACGTACAGAAGAGAAAGCCAAGGAATTTGCCAATAAATACAAAGTACATACCACTTTTACGAATTTAGAAGAAATGGCTGCCAGCGATGAAATCGACGCTGTATATATAGCAAGCCCTAACTCTCATCATTGCAGGCAAGCCGTGTTGTTTTTACAAAATAAAAAACATGTATTATGTGAAAAACCAATGGCCTCGAATGCGGCAGAAGTAATGGAAATGATTGAGGCAGCAAAACAAAATGATGTGCTATTGATGGAAGCGATGAAATCGACCATCATGCCGAATTTTGAAAGTATAAAAGGGAATCTGGATAAAATCGGGAAGATTAGGCGTTTCTCGGGAAGCTTTTGCCAATATTCATCACGCTATGATTCATATAAACAAGGAACTGTGCTGAATGCATTCAATCCGGAATTCTCCAGTGGCTCTTTAATGGATTTAGGCATTTACGTCCTCTATCCACTTGCTGTACTGTTCGGTAAACCCAATAAGGTGCAGGCATCAGGAACGATGCTTGAATCAGGAGTTGATGGGCAGGGGACGATTCTGCTTTCTTATGATGAAATGGAGGCAGTCGTCATGTTTTCCAAGATTACTGAATCCAATTTGCCATCGGAAATTCAAGGTGAACTTGGGAGCATCATCATTCAGAAAATTTCAGGACCGCAAGCGGTGGATATTCAGTATCGGGATGGAACCACTGAATATATTTCTGTTAAACAGGATATGCCTTCCATGTATTATGAAGCGAAAGAATTTGTTGATTTGATACAGCAGGGGAAAATGGAATCCGATATAAATTCATATTCGAATTCACTGTTGACCATGGAAATCATGGATGAAGCAAGAAAGCAAATCGGCATCGTCTTTCCTTCAGACCGAGGACATGGTCAATCATGAAGGGGAAAAATGGATGTTACTGATAACCCTTAATTGGGTAGAATTCAGTACAGGGAAAATTTTATTGTTGGGGGAATGGACATGAATTGCAAAATAAATCGCAATGCAGCAAAAGTCTTACAAAAAATGCTGAGCACTCAAGAAGCCGAAGGGAAAATGATTCGTGTATATATCACCCATATGCATGGCGATCATGCCCATTATGACATGAAGCTGGATACACCGGCAGAGCATGATGAAATCGTCAAAACAGATAAAGAAATCGATATTTTGCTTGATTCACGTGAAGAATTTCTGGATGGTGTCTGGATTAAATATTTTTATGTACCTAAAGAAGGCTTTGAAATCACGAATCCTTCTAAAGAACCGCACGGACATCATCACCACTAAGAGTAAAGGGGGAGGATTGGCATGAATCAAAAATACGAAAAGATTTTTCAACCATATATATTTCCATCAGGGGTAGAAGTGAAAAATCGTATCATGATGGCTCCTATGACCACTTATTCTTCGGATGATCAAGGCGTTGTAACCGATGATGAACTGGCCTATTACGCTGAACGCTCGGCTGGTGTAGGTGCGGTGGTCACGGCATGTGCCTATGTATCTGCTGGAGGCAAGGGATTCCCAGGCCAACTTAGCGCAGATGACGATTTCTTTATCCCATCCTTGAGAAAACTAGCCGAAACGATACAGTCCAACGGCTCAAAAGCGATCCTGCAAATATATCATGGAGGCCGGCAAAGTCCGCCGGAATTATTGCCTGATAACCAACCGGTTTCTGCAAGTGCCATTGCTTCCAGCGAGGAAGCTCCTGTACCGCGGGAAATGAGTGAAGATGAAATACAAGACATTATTAAAGCATTTGGAGAAGCAACAAGAAGGGCAATCGAAGCAGGATTCGATGGTGTGGAAATCCATGGTGCCAATACCTACTTGCTGCAGCAATTCTTCTCGCCACACTCGAACCGTCGTACGGATAACTGGGGTGGAACACTGGGAAAACGATTGATTTTCCCGCTTACTATTGTGAATGAAGTTGAGAAAACGGTTGCTGAGCATGCGAAAAAGCCGTTTATCATTGGCTACCGCCTTTCTCCTGAAGAAGGCAGCAATCCTGGAATCACATTAGATGATACGATCCAATTCGTTGATAGATTAGCGAATCAAAACCTGGATTATCTACATATATCGGTAGGCCACTTCTGGAATGGCTCATTCCGCGAGAGTGATAGGACAAAGTCGCGCATCGTTAAAATTTACGATAAAGTAGGTAATCGTATCCCTGTTGTCGGTGTAGGCTCACTGCATACACCCGATGAAGTTGCAGAAGCTATGGAAACGGGTGTCCCTTTTATCGCCCTTGGCCGCGAACTTCTTATGGAACCGCATTGGATTGAAAAAATCAGGTCTGGAAAAGAAGCGGAAATACGGACCACCCTTTCAAAAAAAGATCAGGATGAACTGGTCATTCCAGATCCTCTTTGGGAAAAGTTGATTGGGATAAAAGGTTGGCTCCCGGTTGTGGAGTGATTACAACATCTTGAATATGTGTAACCCGTCCTCCTTAGGTGGACGGGTTTTTGTTTTTATTCCAAAAAGGCTCGATGAGTTCCATAACTAAAAGAAGCCTGCATTTGTTATTTAACAATAATAAATGCAGGCTTCTTTTATTAATATATCTTAGGGCTTCTCGTCCATGATCCGTATTTTTAAGACAAACAAGCAGAATTGTGAACCTTTCCCTTTTAAAATGTTTCCAAACCCTTTATGGGAAGACACTTTGGATAATTATTTTAAAATATCAAATTTCAGCTACGGAATTTTGGATAATGTTTTCAGTTGGAATGATGGTATGTGGTATCTGATCTTGATTACCTTTTATCTTTGTAAAGAGAACCTGTACAGCAATGTCTCCTAATTTTTTTACAGGGATTTCCTTGCAAGTCAAAGAGGGAGAGAGAAATGGGTGTAAATTTGAATTACTGTAGCCTACGATGGATAGGTCTTTCGGTATGGAAATTCCATTTTCCGCTGCCATCTTATAGATACTCATCACCTTAAGATCATCAGTTGCAAAAACGGCTGTCGGCCGGTTATTTCCCAATAGTTGTTTTGTTGCTTGATGTGCGGCATCGATCGTATACCCACTGTTGATAATCCATTCATTCTTTAGTGGGAGCCCGTTATTCTTAATGCATGTTTTATATCCTTCCAAGCGATCGATGGAAACATGATAATCGAGTGGAGAATGTAAGCAGGCAATATCACGGTGTCCCTTATCGATCAAATATTGCGTCAAATCATAACTGTCCTTGTAGTTATTCGTGTCTACGGAAAAAACGTTTTTGTAATGACCTTCTACCTTTCCAATGACTACTATAGGGATATTAAATGGATCTATTTGTTGAAAGAAGTTTTCATTTGCAGGGGAACTTAGCATAATGATCCCTTTTATTAATTTATCCTTTATTTTCCTGATGCACTTTTGAAGTTCATCCTGACTGTTTTTCGCAGTCTGTAAAATCACATCGAAGTTTTCGTCTTCAGCATTGGTTGATATTGTATGAATGATCTCTGAGAAAAATGGGTTATTCTCGGTAGTTTTGGCTGAACGCGATAGTACCATGATCGCGTCAAATCCGGAAGATAGGGCCCGGGCTAATTTACTAGGTTGATAATTTAATTGTTCAATTGCTTTTAACACGCGCTCCCGCGATTCAACAGAGATGTTGCTTTGATTGTTTAGCACACGTGATACGGTGGATTTTGAAACCTCTGCAACACGGGCAATATCGTAGATAGTGTGTCCCAATCAAGTTCTCCCCCTCCTAGTAGATTATCTGTATATTCCTGAATTTTTATTGGTGTTTATGTACCACTGGGAAAATGGATTAATTTTTTGTTTATTTTTATAGATTGATCTTCAATTTAATAATAGAGAGCGGTTTCATAGGGTAAATTATATTGATGAATCAGGATAGTGGCAATAGAAATTTTAAAAGTAGGAGGCAATCTTGCAATGAAAAGTAGTTTCTGGACTTCATGCAAAATTAGGTGAACCCTCTAAAATAAAAGCGTGGTTCCCGATTTGGGTTCTTGTTGACAGAGAACGCTTACTGTATTATATTTTGTTTGTGGGAGCGGTTCCACGAGAAAATATTTAACTATTAATTTATATGGAAACGGTTCCAAGAAGGGGGCGTATATGGAATATATTAAACAGAGATTATCTGCAATTTATGGAGAATCTGATGCACAAAAGGTTTGGGCTGACTTAAAAGGTAAACTTGTACAAGCAAAAGAAACACCTTATAAAGAAAGAAAACAAAGATGGGATGAGAAAGATATCGTCTTGATTACATATTCGGATCAATTTCAGGAGGAAGACCAGCCTACACTGGCGACCTTTGAGAAGGTATTTGATCGTTACTTGGCAGACAAATTTGAAATTGTCCATCTGCTGCCTTTTTATCCGTATTCGTCGGATGATGGTTTTTCGGTAGTGGATTATAAGAAGGTCAATCCAATTGCGGGAGATTGGGAGGATGTTGAAAAACTATCGAAAAAAACGAGAATCATGTTTGATTATGTGTGCAATCATATTTCAGCAAAGAGTGATTGGTTTAAAGAGTACATAAAAGGAAACCCGGAATATTCCAACTTTTTTACAGAGATGGACCCAAATGTAGATCTGAGTTCAGTAACAAGACCAAGATCCACACCCGTCCTCACCAGGTTTCAAATGGAGGATGGATCAGAAAAGCATATTTGGACGACGTTTAGTGAAGATCAAATTGATTTGAATTTCAAAAACCCAAAAGTTTTATTGAGAATGATTGATATTCTATTATTCTATATGGAGCAAGGTGCGGAATATATCAGGCTAGATGCGGTAGGGTTCATGTGGAAGGAAGTCGGAGGGACTTGTATCCATCTTGAAAAAACGCACCAAATCATAAAATTGTTCCGTGATATTGTTGAGGAAGTTGCTAAAGGAACTGTCCTCATCACTGAAACGAATGTACCTCATAAGGATAATATTTCATATTTCGGCAATGGTAGCGATGAAGCACATATGGTTTATCAATTCCCTTTACCGCCGCTCGTGCTCTACTCCTTTAATCGCGGAAATGGGAGCGCTCTCACAGAGTGGGCAAGAAATCTACAGCCGGCAGGGGAGAATACAACATTCTTTAATTTCCTTGCTTCACACGACGGTATTGGATTGAATCCTATTCGCGGCATTATCCCAGAAGATGAGATTCTCAATCTGGTAGCAGACCTGAAAAGGGAAGGCGCAAAAGTTAACTACAAAAAAAATCCTGATGGCACGGAAAGTCCATATGAAATCAATGTGACATACTTGGACGCTTTGAATAAACTGTCGGATGATGATGAATTAAGGGTGAAACGTTTTTTGGCCGCACATTCTATTTTATTATCCCTTCAGGGAGTGCCGGCGGTTTATATCCAGAGTATATTAGGGTCTAGAAATGATTATGAAGGTGCGGCCAAAACAGGAATGAACCGTTCAATTAACCGCCAAAAGTATAGATTGGATAAAATTGAAACGGAACTGGAGAAAGCAGCTTCTTTGCGAAGCAGGATATATAGAGAGTTAACGAACCTTATCCAAATTAGGAAAGCAGAAGCATTATTTCATCCAGATGTGCCGATGGAAATTTTGGATAAAGGTGAAAAAGTATTTGCACTTAAAAGAGGCGATGATTCCCAAAAAAGTCTGATCATTATTCACAATATTGCGAATGAACCTGTGGATTGCCAGGTTTCAGGAAATTTTATAAATGTAATGACTGGGGAAGAAATGGCTTTCGACGGTACTATTACACTAAATCCCTATCAATTCCTGTGGTTGAAAGCGATTTAACTAGGAGGCAAAAAGATGAAAATCAAAATCCCAAGTTTGGTAGTTATCTTAGTTTTAAGCATTGCTTTATCAGCATGCGGTTGGAACGAAAAGACAGGAGAAAATGCAAAAACAACGATTGAGTTCATGCATTCCTCTGTAGAGCAAGAGCGTCTAGCTGTCATCAACAAGCTGGTAAAAAGGTTTGAGAAGGAAAATCCCACTATTAAAATCAAGCAAATTCCGGTTCAAGAAGGTTCATATAATACAAAAATCATCACTTTAGCAAGTGCCGGAAAACTTCCTGCGGTCCTTGAAGTCGGACAGGATTATGCCAAAGTCATGGATAAAGAACAACTTATCGACAAAGAGGCAGTTAGTAATACGCTCGATAAAGCTGGTAAGGAAGACTTTTATGATGGTGCCTTAAAACTAGTAACACCAGAAGATGGGAAAGGGCACACGGGTGTCCCTATCAGTGGCTGGGTTCAAGGCATTTGGTTTAATAAAGAAATGCTGGCATCTAAAGGATTTGAAGAGCCGAAAACGTGGGAAGATGTAATGTCGATCGCTCAGGCATTTACTGACAGCAGCAATAAAAAGTATGGTATTGGTTTGCCGACTGTTGAAGGCGGATTTTCAGAGCAGGCATTCTCACAATTTGCTCTTTCAAACAATGCGAATGTACTTGATGGCAAAGGGCAGTTGGATTTTAATAAAAAGGCGATGAAAGAAGCGCTGACTTATTATAAAGAATTGGCCCAATACACTATGCCCGGTTCAAATGATACCACTGAAGTGAAAGATGCATTCATGAATGGTACAACACCAATGGCGGTATACTCAACTTATATCCTGCCTTCTGTATACGAAGAAGGCGATGCAGGAAATATTGGGTTTGCAATTCCAGAGAAAAAAACAAGAGCGGTGTTTGGAACGGTTTCTGCAATCACGATCTCTTCTGGATTGGATGATACTCAAAAAGAAGCAGCACAGAAATTCACAACGTTTTTGTCCAAACCGGAAAATATGACCGAGTGGGTTTTAATGTCGCCAGGCGGTGCACAACCAGTTAGTAAAGCGGTTACAAAAAATGCTGCATATACGGCAAATGAAGTTGTAAAAGCCTTCGGAGACTTATCAACCGAAATCGCAGCATCATTTAATGATATCCAAGTGTTTGGTTTGGTTGGTGAAAAAAACTACTTGAAAATGGGAGATATATCGAGTTCAGGCACTATTCCCAAATTAGTGAATGATATAACAGTCGGTGAAAAAACCGTTGATATGGAACTTAAAAGCGCTGAACAGAAAATGAAAGAAGTCTTAAAAAAATAAGGCATTAGAGAAGGTGATTAAGACCCTCTATTTTTAGAAATATGTCCAAGGTCTACGCCTAACGATAAAGGTAGAAAATCCCTTATTGGTTTGTACGATTTAAAAAATGTGATTATTTAGGGGGACCGTGAAAATGAAAAAAAGAGGGAAATCAGATTTGAAATTGGCAGTGGTGCTACTTTTCCCAAGTGTCTTTTTAGTGCTTTTGCTGGTTGCATACCCAATGATATCTAACATAAAGATCAGCTTTTTTGATCTTCCAATTAACCCAAGGCTAAGTGCAACCTTTGTCGGGTTAAATAACTATACAGATATACTGACGGATATCGAATTTTTAAAATCATTGGGAATTACACTTTTATACATGATTTTAGCGGTGGCAGGGAGTACAGCCTTGGGATTGGTTGTGGCAATCTTTTTTAACCGTCCATTCAAATTCCGTAAGGCTGCCCGTTCAATGATTATTCTGTCTTATGTTACACCTTCAATTTCTTTGGTTTTTGCTTGGAAATACATGTTCAATAATGGCTATGGTGTCGTAAACCATTTAGGGGTTGACGTGTTTCATTTATTTGAAAAGGCACCACTCTGGTTTGACAATCCTGTTAGCAGCTTCATTCTAGTCGTTCTTTTTGCAATATGGAGATACTTTCCTTATGCGTTCATCTCATTCCTGGCGATATTGCAGACGGTGGATTCAAGTTTATATGAGGCGGCAGAAATTGATGGAGCTTCCACCTGGGAAAAGTTCAAAAACGTTACCATCCCGGCAATTATGCCTGTGCTGATAACAATTATAACTTTACGTTCCATCTGGTTGTTCTATATGTTCACAGATGTATATCTGTTAACAAACAAAGTGAACATTATTGGAATTTACCTATATGAAACTGCATTTGCTTTTAATGATCTTGGTAAAGCCGCATCCATCTCTGTAATTCTTTTTATCATTCTTTCTATCGTTATAATAGCATCAAGAAAGCGGGTGAAATTAAATGGCAATGGCTAGCAGTAAAAAGAATAAAGCAGCAAGAAAGATCAGGTTTTATCTTGGGCTGATCATCCTGTTGACTATTTCCCTATTCCCATTCTTTATCATGTTGATGACTTCCTTTAAAAGTTCTAAGGAAGCGGTTGCCACTAACCCATCCTTTTTTCCGGAAGATTGGACATTCCAGCATTATGTCGATATCTTTAATCCCGATATCTTCCCCTATTTAGCTTATTTTAAAAATAGTTTAATAGTGGCCCTTACTGCAGCATTGCTGTCCGTTGCAATAGGAATTTTCGGGGCTTACGCCCTTTCGAAGTTGAAATTTATCGGTAAAACCACCATTAATGCTAGTTTTTATACGGTGTATATGTTGTCTGGGATTTTGCTTGTCGTTCCTTTATTTAAAATCATCTCCGGACTTGGGTTATATGATACGAAAACAGCACTGATTATCACGATGATTGTTCAAACTCTTCCAACCTCGATATTCATGTTAAAAAGTTATTTTGACACTATCCCGGATGATTTGGAGGAAGCGGCGATGATTGATGGGTTGAATCGTGTGCAGATCATTTTCTATATTATTATTCCACTAGCCTTATCAGGTATCATATCCGTTTTTGTATATTCCTTTATGGTCGCTTGGAATGATTACCTATTTGCATCCATTTTCTTATCGGATTCCGCAAACTTCACGCTTCCAATCGGCTTAAATGCTTTGTTCAGTACACCTGACTATATATGGGGCAGAATGATGGCCGCTTCGCTTATAACGGCGCTGCCTGTTGTAGCGATGTACGCAATCTCAGAACACTTCATAAAAGGAAACGTAACTGAAGGTGGAGTGAAAGGGTAAACGGAAAATTCAAATAATTGAGAGAAGGTAATTTATTATGAAAAAACTAGTTGCAGTAAAACCAAGAGTAGCGGAATTGCTGGATTATGAAGACATTTCCATAAAACCAAATGAGGTGAAAATAGAAGTGCAGTTTGCCTCTCCTAAACATGGCACGGAAGTTATAGACTTTCGCGGGATGACTCCTTTTATGGATGAGAACTTCTCTGAAGATTGGCGGATGTTTATGCCACGGGAAGAAGGTACAGCTAAAGGGATCGTATTTGGTGAATTCCAGCTTGGAAATATGGTTGTAGGTCAAATAATTGAAGTTGGGTCCGAAGTAACGGGTTACCAGGTGGGGGAGACGGTTTGTACATATGGACCAATCAGGGAGACTGTTATTGTAAATGCGGTTGAGAACCACCGTTTACGGAAAATGCCAGAAGGTTCTAAATGGCAAAATGCAGTATGTTATGATCCTGCACAATTTGCAATGAGCGGTGTACGCGATGCTAATGTTCGCGCAGGTGATTACGTAGTTGTGGTTGGGCTGGGTGCAATTGGACAACTGGCAATCCAGTTGGCTAAAAAAGCAGGTGCGAGTATTGTTGTCGGAATTGACCCTCTGAACCAGCGCCGGGATATTGCACTTCGTAACGGGGCGGATATTTGTTTAGATCCAACTGCTTGCGATGTAGGATTTGAAGTGAAAAAGCTGACAAATAAAATAGGGGCTGATTCAATCATTGAAACAAGCGGCAATGCTGCAGCTCTTCAGGCGGCACTAAAGGGTATTGCATATGGCGGGACCATCTCATATGTAGCCTTTGGGAAAGCTTTCCCTGAAGGGTTGAATTTTGGCCGTGAAGCTCATTTTAATAATGCTAAGATTGTATTCTCCCGCGCAGCCAGCGAACCTAATCCAGATTATCCACGCTGGAATAGAAAGCGGATAGAGGAGACCTGCTGGGAGTTGCTGATGAACGGGTATCTGAATTGTGAAGACATCATCGAACCAATCGTACCATTTGAAAAGTGCGCTGAAGCGTACATGGAATATGTAGATCAGCATCCTGAACTAAGTATTAAAATGGGTATCGAGTATAAAAAATAAAAATGAGTTAGAGCAGCTGTAGCGGTTTCCTTACGATTTGAAAAAATGTAAATCGCTTATATTGGTGAATTTTTCATTTTAATACATGTGTTTGGGGGAGTTTTTAATGAAAATTGGTACACAGGACCAGGAGTTTTTCCCTAGGAATATCAAAGAAAAATTTCATTTCTTAAAAGAGGCTGGCTTCGAAGGATTTGAAATTGATGGCAGACTTTTAGTTGACAATCTAGACGAAATAAAAGATGCCATAGCGGAAACAGGAATTCCGGTAACGACTGCCTGCGGAGGCTATACAGGCTGGATTGGTGACTTTATCGAAGAACGCAGACTAAATGGTTTAGGTGAAATCAAAAAAATCCTGGAAGCGTTACAAGAAGTAGGTGGGAAGGGGATTGTAGTTCCAGCTGCATGGGGCATGTTCACTTACCGTCTGCCCCCAATGGTTTCTCCCAGAAGCCGGGAGGGTGATAAACAGTCCATAAGTAATTCCCTTCTATACCTGGACACAATCGCAAAAGAGACAGAGACGACTATTTTCCTGGAACCATTGAATCGCTATCAGGATCATATGATCAACACATTAGCCGACGCAAGAAGTTACATAGAAGAAAATAATTTAAACAATGTAAAAATCATTGCGGACTTCTATCATATGAATATTGAAGAAGATGATATTCCAGAGGCATTACACACAAATCGGGACTTGATTGGGCACATTCACTTGGCGGATAATCATCGTTTTCAGCCGGGGAGCGGCTCACTGGATTTCAAGACACCATTCAATCAACTAAAAGAAGATGGATATGATGGCTTTTTAACACTTGAATGCCGTGTAAGGGGAAATGATCCAAAAGAAGAATATTTAAAAGCATTGCGACACCTCCACCAATCATTAGGCTTTAGAGGGGCTGAACAAGGATGAAGAAGAAAGTTGCGATAATTGGTGGAGGACAAACGGCAGAAAAAGTGCATGTTCCCTACTATCATACACGTGAAGAAGTAGAAATTGTTGCAGTCGTTGGTCGAAATATTGAGTGGACAAAAAACTTTGCGGAACGGAACGGAATAGCACGTTCCTATACAGATGCAGATGAGATGTTTCAGGCAGAACAGCCTGACATCGTCAGTGTCTGCACGCCGAATCGATATCATTATGAAAATGTGATAAAGGCATTGGAATACGGCTGTCATGTAATGTGCGAGAAACCGCCGGCTACTTCCGCTATAGAAGCAAAGCATATGCAAGAAGTTGCAAAAGAAAACAATCTTATTCTTGCATATAATTTTCATCACCGTTTTGCTGATGATGTTAAAATTTTGCGAAAAAAAGTGACAGAAGGTGTGCTGGGGGATATTTATGTCGTAAAAGCAAAAGCCCTGCGCCGAAGCGGTGTACCAGGGTGGGGGAATTTCATAAATAAAGAAGCGCAAGGAGGGGGGCCGCTAATAGATTTGGGTGTCCACATGCTTGATGCCGCCCTCTATGTGTTGGGTTATCCAAAAGTGGAGAAGGTAACGGCCAAGATGTTTCAAAAAATTGGCCCAAAAAAATCACATGGATCTTTTGGGGAATGGGATCCAAAAAAGTTTGAAGTGGAAGATTCCCTTTTTGGATTCATTGAGCTTGAAGGCGGTTGCTTGCTGCAACTCGAGACTTCATTCGCTTTAAATATTAAAGAAACATCAATCATGAATGTGGAATTCTGTGGAGATGAGGCGGGAGCAACACTTTTTCCTGCCAGTATTTATACTGATCAAAAAGGTGAATTAGTGACGATTTTGGACAGAAAGACAGCTGATCCAGACAGGCTTCAGAAAGGATTGGCTGCTTTTGTTGATAAATGTTTGGGCAAGGAAGTCATGGTGGCTAATGGAAGAGAAGGTTACTTGATCTTGCAACTTATCGAAGCTCTCTATCAATCTGCTGAAAAAGGTGAAAGTGTAACCATATGAAAAAATTAGAGGAAAAGGAATTTGACCTGCGTTATATAAATAAATTTGCTAGTTTAATGACAATAGGCAATGGATACTGTGGTCTGCGTGCCACTCATGAAGAAAACTATGCAGATCAAACACGAGGTATGTATGTAGCCGGTATTTATAATAAAGCAACGGCTAATGAACCGTCCGAATTAGTCAATTTGCCAGATATGATAGGAATGAATATTGAGGTTGATGGAGAAACTTTTTCCCTGCTAACGGGGGAAGTCCTTTCATATAAACGCCAGCTAAACTTTGAGACCGGGGAATTAAACCGTGAAATATTATGGAAAAGCAAATCAGGTGCACGATACCGTTTTACTTTTCAACGTTTTGCAGCAAAAAATGACCTTCATGTCCTAGGTACTAAATTAACGGTCATTTCTTTAGACAAAACCACTCAAATAAAAATAGTTACTGGAATCAATGCGCAGCAAACTAACTTTGGAAGACAGCATCTTATTGAAGAAAAGGTTCGTGTAATTGAGGGGGACTTAATACAGGGTATCTATAAAACTACTGAATCAGGGCATACGATTGCACTTGCAGCGTGTTTTACGTGTTCAGGCGAAAGTGATATATCTTATTCGGCAAAAAATAGGCAGCTGCTATCCACGATCAAGCAGGACCTTCTGCCTGATACCCCTTTTACTCTAGAGAAAATCGGTGCCGTTTATACGTCCCTGGATGCAGATATTATGGGGAAAAGCCCTGAAGTGGCCAGTGTTGTGGCCCTAAGAAAATACTCTTCATATGGATATGACGCTTTACTTGAAAAGTCAGCAGGGAGGTGGGCGCAATTTTGGAAGCAAAATCGCATCGAAATTACGTCAACTAGGGATTTTGATCAGCTTGCTGTTGATTTTTCTTTATATCAAATAGAAGTCATGACACCTGCACATGATGAACGCTTCAGTGTCGGTGCGAAGGGTTTGACGGGAGAAGGATACAAAGGTCATGTTTTTTGGGATACTGAAATGTTCATTTTACCATTCCATCTGTTTACAGATCCGGAAAAAGCGAGAAAACTATTGCGTTACCGTTATTTAAAACTGGAACATGCAAAAGCAAAAGCTGCGGCCAATGGATTCGAAGGTGCTTTATTCCCTTGGGAAAGTGCTTTAACCGGAGAAGAGGAAACACCTGAATTTGCGGCCATTAATATTAAAACTGGAAAGCGGCAGAAGGTGGCATCCGCCATAGCTGAACATCATATTGTGGCTGACATTGCTTATACAGTCGTGGAGTATTACCAAAATACATTAGATGATGCTTTTATGAGAAAAGAAGGGCTTGAACTGCTTAAAGAAACGAGCCGGTTTTGGATCAGCAGGGCTGTAGAAGAAAATGGGCAGTTGGTTATCAAAGATGTCATCGGGCCGGATGAATACACAGAACACGTTGATAATAATGCATTTACAAACTATATGGCTTGGAACAATGTTGAGCAGGCACTATTTTTTATGGATAAGTATGGGGATTCAGATGGTTTGTTAATGGAACGAGGACAGGAATTTCTAAAGCGTTTATATTTACCTAAGGCTAATGATCATAAAATCATTCCCCAGGATGATACATTCCTCAGCAAGCCTGAAATCGACCTTTCCCGCTATAAAGAATCTCAGGGCAGTCAAGGGATTCTTATGGATTATTCACGTCAAGAAGTAAATGAAATGCAAATTTTAAAACAAGCGGATGTCGTTATGCTGCTTTATTTATTTCCGGAGCTATTTCCAAGTGATATAATCTCTGAAAATTTGCATTATTACGAGGAGCACACCATACACGATTCTTCACTGAGCAAAGCGATTCATGCCATAGTTGCAGCAAGAGCGGGTGAACTAGAAAAGTCATATGAATTTTTCCATGAAGCATCTTTAATCGACTTGGGCCCGAACCCACTATCTTCAGATGAAGGGCTTCATGCTGCATCCCTTGGTGCCATCTGGATGGCAACCATGTTCGGTTTTGCGAATATCTCGATTAAGGATCATCGCTTAAGTTTAAAACCTAACTTGCCATCTGACTGGTCGGAACTTGCCTTTCCATTAATTTTCCGAGGGTCGCGCCTACATATCAACCTTACACATGATCAAGCCGTAATAACGAAAGTTTCGGGTGATGATGTACTAATAGAACTAAACGGTGCTGAATATTCGCTATCGAGCAAAATTGAAGTAAGTTTCCAATAAGAAGAAGTACTGCCGCTCTTAAAAGCATCGTACTTGCATGGAAATCATCTGAAATGGGATTTTACTCGCTTGCTTTCACGATTATTCATAAGAACTAGTTAGGTATCATTCAGGAGGCAAACATGAAAATTGTAATTGCACCAGATTCATTTAAAGAGAGTTTACCATCCGACCAGGTCGCAAGAGCCATACAATCCGGATTCATGTCCATTTTTCCGAAAGCGGAGTATCATTTGCTTCCAATTGCAGACGGCGGTGAAGGTACTGTTCAAGCTTTGGTTTCCGCTCACAGGGGAAGAGTAGAGAGCATTTCTGTTACCGGTCCACTAGGACTGCCGGTTGAAGCGGATATAGCTTTCTCGAAAGATGGTGAGACAGCATTTATCGAAATGGCGGAAGCATGCGGATTACATCTTGTACCTATAGATCAACGAAATCCCTTACTAACTACATCTTTTGGTGTGGGAGAACTTATTCTTCACGCTGTTAACCAAGGTGCCTCGGAACTGATCATCGGAGTTGGCGGGAGTTCAACCAATGATGGGGGAGTAGGCATGGCTTCCGCTCTTGGTTATGAATTTTTTGATGGTGAAAGAAAAGCAGTAAAGGGTGCCGGCAGGGATCTTTTTAATATTGTGTCTTTGTCTGAAAGTAACCGTGACAGGCGATTAGATTCTGTAAATATTACGATTGCAGCAGATGTGGACAATCCCTTAACGGGCAATAACGGTGCAACCTATATTTACGGTCCACAAAAAGGGCTTCCTGAAGAGTTGCTGGATGAAATGGATCATGCCATGGGCAGGTTTTATCAAATGGCAGGCAACTACTTAGGAATGGATGTCTCCTCCTTACCAGGGAGTGGTGCAGGTGGAGGGATGGGCGCCGGACTGGTGTTATTTACAGGAGCTAAACTAAAAAAGGGCATTGAACTTATGATGGAGCATCTAAAGGTGAAAGAAATTTGCCAGGATGCAGATATAGTGATTGTGGGGGAAGGGAAAATAGACGGCCAAACAATATATGGAAAAGCACCCTCAGGTGTAGCCAAATGCGCACCACCAAAAGCAAAAGTAATAGCGATTTGCGGAAGTGTGGGTAAGGGATCTGATGTTCTTTACAATCATGGATTCGATGCCATATTCCCTACCATTCCTGCAATGCTGCCGATTGAAGACATCCTTGGCGGTGCATTTAAAAATATAGAGAGAACATCTCGGAATGTTGCAGCACTTCTTCGAAAAGAGAGGGACGGTTATTATGGAAGAAAAATTTATTGATGCAGTAGTATTTGATCTTGATGGAGTCATTACTGATTCAGCGCATTATCATTTCCTGGCTTGGCGAGAACTGGCTCATGAACTAGGTATTAGTATTAACGAGATCTTTAACGAGAGGCTTAAGGGGGTAAGCCGAATGGATTCCCTTGAGCTGATTTTACAAGAGGGAAATCAGCAAAATGACTTTACTTTAAGCGAAAAAGAAACAATGGCTGAAAAAAAGAACCTTCACTACTGCGAATTTCTGAAGAAATTGACACCTCAAGATATAATGCCAGGGATTTTGGAGCTCATTACCAATATTAAATTCGAAGGAATTTCCATTGGTCTTGCTTCTGTTTCCAGAAATGCAAGCACCGTATTAAAGGCACTCCAGTTAGAGGATACTTTTGATTACGTTGTAGATGCTGCAAAAGTGAAAAAATCGAAACCTGATCCGGAAATTTTCTTGACGGCATGTAAACAACTGGATGCGAACCCAAATCGATCAATCGGAATTGAAGATGCTTCTGCAGGGATTGACTCCATCAAGGCAAGCGGAATGTTCGCTGTAGGTGTGGGAAATACCCTTAATAAAGCCGATTATAAGGTACATGCAACGAAAGAACTTCAATGGGAAACGATAAAGGCTGAATATAAAACATGGATAGAAAGATGATTCTCCAAGATACTGCCTAATTACAGTGGGCAGTAATAATCCAGGCAGTGCACTGTCAGTGCATACGATGGTAACAGAAAAGGCTGAAGTGAATCAGTAAAAACTTTGATGCCCGATCGGCTTGAATTTTTCATTTTAAAGTTGCAACGGTCGTTCTTTTTATAACGGGGTCAAACCTGGAATAAAAAACATTGCTCTCGTTTTGTGTCCCGCACTATCATTGACTGTTTTCTTCCAGAAATGACTTACCGACACATGCTCCCGGTTGTGGAATGATTAGCAACATCTTGAATATATGTGTAACCCGTCCTCCAATGGTGGACGGGTTTTTGCATGTTTTCATATGAAACTAAAAATCAATCATCTTCAGCTAGAAAAATAGAGGTTGATTCAGCAGAATTCTGGATTTAATCATTCCCTGATAGTAAATACTATCTTTAAGACTTATGTATTACGTGAATTAAAAATTAATATTTGTTCCAATGAATAAAATATATTATTATAAATTTAATAAGAGGGTATGAAATGGAGGGTTATAATTGAAGTTTCCACACGATTTTTTATTCGGAGCAGCTTCCGCTTCTTTTCAAATAGAAGGAGCATGGGATGAAGATGGTAAAGGTATAACGAATTGGGATGTCTTCTCGAAGATACCGGGGAAAACATATGAAGGTACAAACGGGGATGTAGCGATAGACCATTATCATCGTTACAAAGAAGATATTAAATTAATGGCAGAGATGGGACTTGAATCATATCGGTTTTCCATTTCATGGGCACGTATTTTGCCAACCGGTGACGGGGAAATCAATGAAAAAGGTTTGGAATTTTATAATAATGTTATTAATGAATGCTTAAAATATGGGATTGTTCCATTTGTTACGCTGTATCATTGGGATTTGCCTTTGACGCTTGAACAAGATGGGGGATGGACGAATAAGCGAACAGCTGAAGCATTCGTCAAGTATGCGGAGATTTGTTTTCTCGCATTCGGAGACCGCGTCAAACATTGGATCACGTTTAATGAAACGGTTATGTTTTGCGGTTTGGGGTATTTAAAAGGAGCGCACCCGCCTGGAATCCAAAACGATGAAAATAAATACTTTCAAGCGACACATTACGTTTTTTATGCACATGCCAAAGCGGTAGAGGTATATAAGGCACTGAATCATTACGGTGAAATTGGGATTACCCATGTCTTCCTGCCAGCTTATAGTATTGATGACAAACATGAGAATGTATTAGCTGCTAAGCATGCCAATGAATATGAAACTTTTTGGTATTATGACCCAATTTTAAAAGGTGAATATCCAGCTTATGTGGTTGAGCAATTAAAGGAGAAAGGCTGGACACCAAGTTGGACCGAAGAAGAACTGGATACGCTAAAAAGAAATGCGGGGAAAAATGATTTTATTGGACTCAATTATTACCAGCCCATCCGTGTGGAAAAAAATCGGGAAGCCACCTCAAACATGGAGCATTCAAGAGAAACATCTACTCTAGCTCCAGGAAACCCGTCTTTTGATGGCTTTTATCGGACCGTAAAAATGGAAGATAAAACATATACTAAATGGGGCTGGGAAATCTCACCTCAAGGATTCTTAGATGGGCTGCATATGTTAAAAGAGCGTTATGGTGATATTAAAATGTATGTTACAGAAAACGGACTTGGTGATGAGGATCCGATTATCGATGGTGAAATAGTGGATGTTCCCCGTATTAAATATATTGAGGAGCACTTAAAAGTGATTAAGCGAGCAATCAAAGAAGGTATCCATTTAAAAGGATATTACGCATGGTCTGCCATTGATCTATTAAGTTGGTTAAACGGGTATAAGAAGCAATACGGATTTATTTACGTGGATCATCATGATCAGTTAAACCGGAAAAAGAAGCTGTCGTTTCATTGGTATAAGCATATTATCGAGACGAGAGGAGAAGAGCTGTAAACTGAAAGAAAAAGTATATAGAGCCTTGAGTTTTTATAGAGCATGTTTTGAGCAATCTTTCTCAAAACATGCTTTTTCTATTGGCATTAATCAAGTTTTCTGATATGGGGAATTAGTCCAAAGTTCAAACCTCCTGATTTGTAGTCTGAATCTCCGGCTTCAAATTAACTAGACTGGAAGTAAGGTCCCGGATTGTAATGTACATGTAAAAATATTCTAAAAAATGTAAACAAATGTTTACATTGCTAACAATGTACAGTTTTACGTTTTACTGTATAATGTTGAAGCGTGGTCGAGACCATGTCAAATAACTTAACATAAGGAGATTACATATGACGATTATTTCTTAGCTTTGAAAAGTCCCCCCGCATGGTTTGTCCCGTTGAAAAAACCTACAATAGTTAGATTAATTTCGATCAAGCACTCCCTCTAAAATGAAAGAATGTCATTTTTCCTGATGAAGGTAGATTCCAACTAAAAAAACGACTAAGGATGTGAGTTTTAAAAAGATGATAAAAGATTCTAGATTTCAAGGATATAATATGAAAGGTTTTCAAAAGGATGTAACGGCAGGATTGGTCGTAGGTGTTGTAGCCATCCCTTTAGGATTGGCTTTTGCAATTGCTTCAGGCGTCGAACCGATATACGGGTTATATACGACCATCATCGCTGGAATCCTCATATCGATTTTGGGTGGCTCCAAGTATCAAATTGGAGGGCCAACCGGGGCGTTTGTTCCTTTATTATTTGGAATCGTTATGCAATATGGGTATGAAAGCCTGCTTATTGCCGGGTTTTTAGCCGGAATAATGTTAGTCCTGATGGGTCTGCTTAAGGTAGGCAATTTGATGAAGTTCATTCCCCGTCCCGTCATCATTGGATTTACAACAGGAATTGCGATAATAATCTTTTCAGGCCAAATTGCCAACTTCTTTGGTATGAAAGTGGAAAAACATGAAGCGTTCATGGATAACATGAAGGAACTGGTGATTAAAGCAGGCACGATCAATCTATATAGTGTGATTGTTGCGATAATATGTTTTGTCGTCATTCTGCTCGCACCTAGACTTCTGCCACGAGTGCCAGGACCGCTTCTGGGTCTGCTAATATCAACAATGGCAGCTTACTTTTTATTTCCCGATAAGGTGGCTACGATTGGTTCCACGTATGGAGCGATTCCAAAAGGTTTTCCGGAATTTCAAGTGCCGGATCTATCAGTGGAAGTCATTATCACACTCCTTCCCGTTGCTTTTACCATTGCCTTGTTAGGCGGTGTCGAGTCATTGTTATCCGCTACCGTGGCCGATAACATGGGGGGAACCAAGCATGATAGTAACAAGGAATTGGTTGGGCAAGGAATCGCGAACATCGCGACCCCATTCTTCGGCGGGATACCTGCAACAGGTGCCATTGCCAGGACAGCTACCAATATAAAAAGCGGGGCAGCCTCCCCGATGTCCGGAGTCATTCACGGAATTGTCGTTTTACTGGTTTTGCTGGTGCTTTCTCCATATGCAGCGCATATACCTTTGGCAAGCATGGCGCCCATATTGATGTTTGTTGCCTGGAATATGAGTGAAAGAAAGGAATTCGCTCATGTATTGAAAACGAAGACGGCGGATTCTGCGGTTTTGCTAGTCACCTTCCTCGTCACAGTCTTCACTGATTTAATCATGGGAGTGGGAATCGGCTTATTGATTGCATTCATCACCTTCATTGCAAAAATGAGCCACACGTTAAAAGTCAGGGAAAGAAGTCATGAGATTACCGAGATTATTCCAATTGATAATTCGGATTCAAAGATCAATGTGTATAACTTGGAAGGTCCCCTCTTCTTTGGTTCGATAGACGTCTTGGAGTCATCGATATTGGAGAACTTGGATAATAAGACGAAAGTGTTGGTATTAAGCATGCGCCGGGTAACATATATGGACACTTCAGCAGAGGCTGCACTATTGGCGATTGTTAATCGCATCGGAAAATATAAGGGGAAATTAATCATTTCAGGAATCCAGCAGCAACCCAAGGAATTGTTACTCAGCACTGGGTTGTATCATAAAATAGATAAACAGCACTTTTTTAAATCGAAGGAAGATGCCCTGTATTTTGCCAAGAAGCAGTTGAAGGGCAATTCGGATAAAGTAGTCTAATAGTTTCATCCTTGAAGTCACCTTTTTGGATAGTTATGTTATAGTATCGTTAACAGTAGATTTTTAAAAGAAGGTGACTATCTGGGTGAATGTATATCGGATTGGCCAGCTTGCTGAACTAGCGAATGTTTCGAGAAGAACCATTGACTATTACACACAATTAGGAATGCTGAACTATGAAAAAACTGGGTCAAGATATCGGTATTACACAGAAGATGCTTTAAATCGTCTTCAAATGATTAATCGGTATAAAGAACAGAATATGCCTTTGACCGAAATCAAGGAACGGTTACAAGTCTGGTCGGAAACCACTGTTGATTCGGAGCAAGTGCTCTTGATGGTGGACAAGCTATCTACAGACCTTAAAGGACTGGAGAATGAATTGCTGGAATTAAAGCCTTTATTGGAACAGCTCGATGAACAGCAATTAACATATGCTGCACAACAGCTTTCCGTTCGGGGCAGCTCTTTATTGAGTATCCTTGCCATGCTCGCCTAAGCTTTTTGCCAAGTTCAACAAAAAAGGACCTGATTGGGTCTTTTTTTGTTAACTGGACATTTAATGAAAACTACAAACTCAAAAGGATAACCTGACTTTATATACGATAGCGGTACTTTATTTTAACGGAGTCTATAGATCTTTTTTCAATGAAGATGAAGGATATAAGGGATTGGAAAAAGAAGAACTTAAGTATCTACTACTATATGAAGAGGTGAAAGGGAATGATTGGATCGATAGTTACGACGGTAAAAGGACATCTTCAAGGTACTATGGAAAACGATATATGCGTTTGGCGTGGAGTCAGGTATGCGAAAGCGCCGATTGAGGGCCTTCGTTTCCTCTCGCCGGAGCCAGTTGATAAGTGGAGCGGTGTCCTGGATGCAGTGGATTTTGGTCCGATTCCCCCGCAGCCGATGGATCGGGCGGTAAGGACGGGAATGACCGGAAATGAAAAAATGGATGAGGATTGCTTGTTCCTGAATATTTGGTCGCCTAGGGCTGATGATAAAAAACGCCCGGTCATGGTGTGGATTCCTGGAGGAGCATACATAACGGGAGCTGGATCCCTTGATATGTACAATGGACATTTACTGGCTAAGAATGGGGATGTAGTCGTAGTAAGCATCAACTATAGGCTGGGGGCACTGGGATATCTGGATTTTTCCGAGTTGGCAGGTGATGGGGAAATATTTGAAACCAATTTAGGTTTACGTGATCAAGTTGCGTCTCTGAAATGGGTTAAAGAAAATATAGAAGCGTTTGGCGGCGACCCTGATAATGTTACGATATTTGGTGAATCAGCTGGTGGCAATGCGGTGACGACTTTACTTACTGTTCCTTCAGCGAGAGGACTTTTTAAACAGGCCATTGCGGAAAGTCCCGCTCCGACATCTGTTTACGGAAAAGGATTTGCGCGCCAATTCAGTGAAAGGTTCCTTGAAATATTGGGAATTGGAAAGGATGAAATCCACCGCTTAAAGACACTTCCAGTTCAAGAGATTGTCGGGGCCTCCTACCAACTCTTGCAGGAAAATTCACAGGCCATGCCGGGCTCACTATCATTTGGACCTGTCGTAGATGGTGACTTCCTGCCCGATTATCCACTAGATTCGATTCGAACCGGAAAAGCAAAGGGAATACCCTTGCTTATAGGAACAAATAGGGACGAAGCAACATTATTCGACCAGATGGATCCCCCGTTAATCCCAACTAATGCGGCGATGATTCAGAAAATGTTCGATAACACTGATCCAGAGGCGAAAGAGCGAATTACGAATGCTTATATAAACTACCCAGAAAAGGAAGCTGCACTTGGCATTGGCCGTGATGCGACTTTCCATATTCCCTCGGTTTGGTATGCAGAGGCATATAGCCGCTTTGAAAAAACATGGATGTACCGTTTTGATTATAAAACGGCCGCAATGCGCATAAGTAAATTAGGGGCGACACATGGTATGGAAATTCCTTTTGCCTTCCAGACTTTCGACTCGGCATTTGGGAAACGGATTACTTCATATGGTTCAAGGTCAGCTGCCCTAAAGGTTTCCCATAGAATGCAGGGCCATTGGATCAACTTTGCGAAACATGGAAACCCCAATCCCCCGGAAGGCGAAATCTGGCCGAAATATGATGAAAGAAATCACTACACAATGATTTTTGATAAAAAGGATTATATTGAAAAAGATCCTGACAGAATGATAAGGTTGGCATGGGAAGGGGTAGGGATTTACAAGTGAAAAATAGTGGCTTGGAAGAAAGCGGGGAGAACATGGATATCAATAATTTCATGTCAACGAAAGAGTATGCGAAAACTTTGGATCAGGAAGATCCATTAGTTTCTTACAGAGAGGAGTTCTACTTGAACCCCGGAATGATTTATATGGATGGCAACTCATTGGGACTTTTATCAAAGCGGGCTGAGAAAAGTTTAATGAAGTCATTGGAAGATTGGAAAAGGTTTGGAATCGATGGGTGGACGGAAGGCACCGAGCCCTGGTTTTACTTTTCTGAGAGATTGGGTGAATTGAGTGCCCCGCTGGTAGGTGCTTTAGAGGATGAAGTGATAATGGGAGGGTCGACTACAGCTAATCTGCATCAGCTTGCGGCCACTTTTTTTGAACCGAGAGCTGGCAGGAATAAGATTTTGGCGGATGAACTAACCTTCCCGAGTGATATCTATGCACTTCAAAGCCAGCTCCGATTGCATGGGCTTGATCCTTCGGCACACTTGGTTCAGGTGAAAAGCCGAGATGGTAAATTCCTTGAAGAAGAAGACATCATTGCAGAAATGAACGAGGAAATAGCATTGATTGTACTTCCGACGGTTTTATATCGAAGCGGTCAGGTCCTTGATATGGCGAGGTTAACAAAGGAAGCGCATGCACGTGGAATCATGATAGGATTCGATGCCTGTCATTCCGTGGGAGCCATCCCGCATTTGTTTGACAACTGGGAAGTGGATTTCGCGTTTTGGTGTAATTATAAGCATTTGAATGGCGGACCAGGATGTGTAGCGGGGTTATATGTGAACCGTAAGCATTTTGCAAGGCTGCCCGGGTTGGCTGGATGGTTTGGCTCGCGGAAAGATAAGCAGTTCGATATGGAACATACCTTTACCCAGGCAAATTCGGCAGGTGCCTTTCAAATTGGAACTCCCCATATATTAAGCATGGCTCCCCTTTTAGGCTCGCTTGAAATATTTGCGGAAGCGGGGATAGAGCAAGTCCGGAAGAAATCCTTGAAGCTGACTCAATATCTTATGGATTTAATACAATCGGAATTGACGGGATATGGGTTTGAGATTGGGAGCCCAAGGCATGAAGCAAAAAGGGGCGGTCATATCATTCTTGAACATCCAGAAGCTGCAAGAATATGTAAAGCATTGAAACAAGAGGCCATCATACCCGATTATCGTGAACCGAATATGATTCGTTTAGCACCTGTTGCTCTTTATACCTCTTTTCAGGAAGTCTATGAAACTGTACAGGTGCTTAAGAAGATCATGGACGGCAGATTATATGAAAACTATGAAAATAAAAGGGGAATCATTGCCTAGAATGGGAGCAACATATGGAGAAAAATAAACTGCATCGTGAATTATCATCGAATCAAATCACCATGATAGCCATGGGATGTGCAATTGGCACCGGGTTATTTTTGGGAAGCGGCCTTGCGATTTCAACGGCAGGTCCAAGTGTACTTATCAGCTATGCAATAGGTGCATTCATTGTCCTTCTGCTGATGGGCTGTTTGGCGGAAATGACTGTAGCCTATCCAACATCGGGATCCTTTGGAACCATTGCTGAAAAATATATAAGTCCATTTGCGGGTTTTGTTGTGAGGTATTCCTATTGGATAGCGAATGTTCTTGCCATTGGTGTCGAAGTGAGTGCCATCGCTGTTTATATGAAATACTGGTTCCCTGCTGTACCTGGAAGTGTTTGGATTTTCCTTTTTGCCGCACTGCTAATCTATGTAAATGCGACGAGTGTCAATACATTCGGGAATTTTGAGTATGTATTTTCAATGATCAAGATAAGCGCCATTGTCATATTCATTCTACTGGGCGCCTATGTGGTGATTGGCGCTGGACCTTCAAGCGGGATCGGTGTAGAGAACTATGCCAATGATGGAGGTTTTATGCCTTTCGGATTTTGGGGGCTTTGGGTCGCCATATTCATTTCGCTCTTCAGCTTTTTAGGAACTGAGTTGATTGCGGTGACGGCGGGCGAAGCAAAGGACCCGGATATAGCCGTCCCTAAAGCTTTGAAGGCAACTGTCTTCAGGCTTGCCACTTTTTATGTACTGACTATCGGAATCATGTTAATGATTGTTCCCTGGCAATCTGCCGGTATTGATAAAAGCCCATTCGTTAAGGTAATGGAAATCCTGAATGTTCCCGGGGCATCGGGGATAATGAATTTCATTATTTTAACTGCTGCTTTATCTGCAATGAATAGTCAATTATATGCCTCCACCAGAATGATATTTTCGTTATCCGAGCAAAAGCAGGCTCCAGCCCTATTTCAAAAAGTGAGCAGGAAAGGTGTCCCGGTAAGGGCACTTCTCATATCCACTTTAGGAATATTTCTTGCTGCAGGAGTAAAGGTTCTGCTTCCGGATACTTCATATGCATTCATGATGGGGATATCGATGTTCGGGGCCATTTTAACCTGGTTCATGGTTTTCATTTCCCATTTATATTTCAGGAAGAGGTGGGAGAAATCAGGGGGCCGCAAATTACCGGTTAAAATGTATGGATTTCCATATCTAACGATTCTTGGTGCATTTCTTTTGTTTGCTTTGACGGTATCTACCTGGTTCACTGGCCCATTTAAAATCGTGCTCCAGTTCGGGGTTCCTTGGCTGATCTTTCTTTGCATCGTTTATTTATTGATGACGAAATTCAAAAGAAAGTAAAGGGAAAGAGGGATAGTATGGATAAGGGTCCAAGAGATGAACATCGTTTGGAAGAAAGTATGGTAACTGATTTTGAAAAAAATATGTCCTATGGGGACTATCTGCATTTAAATCAAATTTTATCAAGTCAGCATCGACTTTCCGGCCATCACGATGAAATGCTGTTCATCATCATTCACCAAACAAGTGAATTGTGGATGAAATTGATCATCCATGAATTGACTGCGGCAACTGATCATATTGAGGCAGGACATTTGGAGCCTTCCTTTAAGATGCTATCCAGGGTGGCCAGGATCCAACAGCAACTAGTTCAATCTTGGAATGTGCTTTCGACCTTAACGCCATCCGATTATATGGAATTCCGGGAGAAACTAGGAAACTCTTCAGGGTTTCAATCATTTCAGAACAGGTTGATAGAATTTGCGATGGGGCAAAAGAATTCGCAAATATTGGCCGTTTTCCGTCATCAGCCCGAGCTTTATGAGTCGATGATGGCAGCCTTGAATAAACCAAGTATTTATGATGCGGCTATAGGGGCTTTGGCTGCAAGAGGGCTTCCCATTGATCAATCTGTCCTGAAGAGGGATTGGTTTTTAATTTATCAGGAAAATGCAAGTGTTGAAAAAGCATGGCTGACCGTTTACCGTGATGTGCATAACTACTGGGATTTGTATGAGCTGGCCGAAAAACTCGTTGATATTGGAAGTCAACAACAATTTTGGAGATTCAATCATATGAGCACCGTAGAACGGATCATCGGTAATAAAAAGGGAACTGGCGGATCGTCCGGTGTAAGTTATCTGAAAAAAGTGGTCGAACAGCCATTTTTTCCTGAGCTTTGGACATTAAGGACCAAACTGTAAGCTTTGACTGGGGGGGATTTCATGAATCAATGGTTAGATATCCCAGCGCCTTAATGAAAATACGCCATATTGGCTAGGAGATAGCAATATTCATATATGCTGACAATGGCTGAAGGGTCATCTGTCAATGTAGCGGAAATCAGACTGACTCTTTAAGAATTCAATTGATTCTCCCTATCATTTTGATGGAAATGGAAAAAATCATCGAACATGATCTCGATTTATGAAACCGGGCACGGGAGCCCGGTCAGGGCCGTGGTGAAAAAGGAACACTGGTGAGGGGGATATAAGGATGGGCAAAATTGGAGTTTATGGATCTTCCTTCGATCCGGTCACGAATGTGCATTTATGGACAGCATCCACCATTGCGCATCGTGCTAAGCTTGACAAGGTGATTTTTTTACCTTGCTCAAATGGCCGGATCGATAAACAGATGAAAACGAGCAATGAACACCGTTGGGAAATGCTCAAGCTGGCAATAGGGGGCAACCCGTTATTTGAAGTCAGTGATTATGAAATTAATGAACGTGCCGGAACGAGTAAACAATATACTTGGTATACGATGGAATATTTTAAATCACGATTTCCAAAGGACGAAGTTTACTTCATAATGGGTGCAGATTTACTTGAAGATATTGATAATCAGGAGTTGCCGGTACACTTACGATGGAAATTCAGGGAAAAACTGATTGCAAATCATAAATTCATCGTCATGGCACGGGATGGGATCGATATGCTGAAAATCATATCCAAAAGTCCATTGCTAAGGAATTATGATGATGGCAATACATTTCACCTTATTGATAAAGGCCTTTCCATGGAAATCAGTTCTACATATATAAGGGATGAATTCGCGATGGGCGGGGAACCAAGATATTTACTGCCTGATCAGTGTTATCAGTATATCTTGGACAATAAGCTATATCAAAAAGCATCAAATTCATAATAGGTATTAAAAAAAGGGCTCGATCTCCCCGTTGGATCGAGCCCTTTCGTTTGGTGGAATTCTTAAACTTTCAAAACGTGAATGAATTTAAATAAAAGGACATGCAATACCTAGTTGACAACTGGGTTAACTTTGCTTTATGGTAATGATATACAAAAAAATACTTGCTGATCAGAGAACTGAAGGCATACTATCTCCTGAATGATTGAAAGGGAAATAGCATGCCTTTTTTGTTGTAAAAAAAGGGGGAAGCTCATGAAAAAGGTAATGTTATTGATAAGTTTGATTTTAGCATTCGGTGTACTTGCGGGATGCAACTCGGAAAAAACGGAAGGCGACGGGACATCAAAGTCAGTCGAGCTTTTGAATGTGTCATATGATCCGACAAGGGAATTGTACCAGGAATTCAATGAAGCGTTCGTGAAGCACTGGAAAGAAGAATCCGGTCAGGATGTAACGATTCAGCAATCACATGGCGGATCTGGTAAACAGGGCAGGGCAGTCATTGATGGATTGGAGGCGGATGTCGTTACATTGGCATTGGCTTATGATATTGATGCCATTTATGAAGCTAGTAATTTGTTAGCGAAGGATTGGCAAAAACGTTTACCGGAGAACTCGACACCATACACATCAACCATTGTGTTTTTGGTGAAAAAAGATAACCCTAAAGGCATTAAAGATTGGGATGATCTGATTAAAAAGGATGTATCCGTCATTACCCCAAATCCAAAGACAAGCGGAGGGGCAAGGTGGAATTACTTGGCTGCCTGGGCTTATGCGGAGAAAAATTTCGATAATGACGAAACAAAAGTGAAGGATTTCATGAAAAAACTTTATCAGAATGTTGAAGTCCTGGATTCAGGGGCCCGCGGTGCAACGACCACTTTTGTGGAAAGGGGAATTGGTGACGTACTAATCGCTTGGGAGAATGAAGCCTATTTAACACTGGAAGAATTCGGTGATGACAAATATGAAATCGTCAATCCTTCAATCAGTATATTAGCAGAGCCACCGGTAGCTGTTGTCGATGAAGTGGTCGAGAAAAAAGGAACAAAGGAAGTGGCTGAAGCCTACCTGGAATACCTCTATACGGATGCCGGTCAGGAAATTGCCGCGAAAAACTTCTATCGTCCAAGGGATGAGAAGGTTCTCGCTGAATATGAAGACCAATTTGCCAATATCGATATGGTGACTGTTGATGATACGTTTGGCGGTTGGAAAAAAGCCCAGGAAACACATTTTAATGATGGTGGCACATTTGACGAGATTTATCAACAGCAATAAGCATGAAGGAGAAGATGACTTTAACATCTTCTCCTTCATAAATCAGAAAAAGGGTTGAGGCGAAGCGATGAATATAGTCACTGAAGGTAAACAGACGAAAAAGAGGACCATACCCGGTTTTGGATTGACGATGGGTTTTACGCTGCTGTATCTCTCCATCATCGTATTGATCCCGTTATCGATGATTTTTCTAAACACATTTTCAATGGGATTCCAGGATTTTTGGGCGACCATCACTGAACCAAGGGTTCTCGCTTCTTATAAATTGAGTTTCATGACAGCGTTAACTGCGGCCTTTGTGAACGCAGTTTTTGGTGTGTTAATTGCCTGGGTGCTTACTCGTTATGAGTTTCCCGGCAAACGGATCATCGATGGACTGGTTGATTTGCCTTTTGCCCTCCCGACTGCCGTGGCAGGGATTACGTTGACCACCTTGTATTCACCGAACGGATGGATCGGGCAATTTTTCAGTTTTAAAGTCGCTTTCACTCCCGCAGGGATCATCATCGCCCTAATATTTATCGGTCTTCCATTCGTGGTGCGGATGGTTCAACCGGTGCTTGAAAATATCGAAAAAGGGATGGAAGAAGCATCTGCCTCTTTAGGGGCGAATCGAATGCAGACATTCATT
Source organism: Peribacillus phoenicis (assembly GCF_047238085.1). Taxonomy (NCBI): domain Bacteria; kingdom Bacillati; phylum Bacillota; class Bacilli; order Caryophanales; family Bacillaceae; genus Peribacillus; species Peribacillus phoenicis. The sequence continues at coordinate 1,116,495 of NZ_JBDFMF010000001.1, forward strand.
AAAATTATCTTCCCGGAATTGATTCCAGCGATATTGACGGGTTTTGCACTTTCTTTTGCGAGGGCACTTGGAGAGTATGGATCAGTTGTCTTCATTGCCGGAAATATGCCGTTTAAAACGGAGATTTCCCCGCTGATCATCATGACAAAGCTTGAACAGTATGATTATGAAGGTGCTACAGCGGTTGCAGCTGTCATGCTCATTATTACATTTATAATCTTATTCACCATCAATATCTTACAATGGTGGACCGGCAAAAGATATTCAGGGAAGTAGGAGGGATATGATGGAACATGATAATTCAGTTGTTGTAAATGCGAATCACCCAGTCATTAATACGAGAAACGCAACTAAAGAGCCTAAATCCATACAGTGGATCCTCATTTCCATTGTATTGCTATTTCTCACTTTGTTTTTAGTTGTCCCATTAATCGCGATCTTTGTAAAAGCCTTTGAAAAAGGTGCCGAAGCTTATTTTGCGGCCATTGTCCACCCTGATGCCGTGGCTGCGATTAAGTTAACATTGATCGTTGTCCTCATCACCTTGCCACTCAATGCCATATTTGGAGTGGTTGCCGCGTGGACCATAACAAAATATGATTTCAAGGGAAAAAACTTCTTAATAACATTGATAGATTTGCCTTTTTCCGTTTCGCCCGTCATTGCCGGGTTGATTTTTGTCCTTCTGTTCGGCTTGCATGGAACACTTGGTCCACTGCTGCAATCTCTTGACATTAAAGTGATCTTTTCAATACCAGGGATTGTCATCGCCTCCATTTTCATCACCTTCCCATTCATTGCGCGCGAATTGATCCCGCTCATGCAAAGCCAGGGGACGTCTGAAGAAGAGGCCTCACTCACGCTGGGTGCAGGAGGGTTTAAGACATTTTGGTATGTGACGCTTCCCAATATAAAATGGGGACTTCTATATGGAGTCATCCTTTGCAATGCAAGGATAATCGGGGAATTTGGAGCTGTATCGGTCGTATCGGGCCATATACGGGGCATGACCAATACGATGCCGCTTCATATTGAAATCTTATACAATGAATATCAATTTTCGGCCGCTTTTGCCGTTGCATCCCTGATGTCCATTTTTGCAATCATAACCTTGATCATTAAAAGCTTCATAGAGTGGAAAACAGACTTTAAATCAACCAAAGCGAGGTAGGAGGAATGAAATGAGTATCATCATTGAAAATGTTACAAAATATTACGGGTCCTATCAAGCACTTCGGAACATCGATTTGGAAATAAAAAGCGGTGAACTTGTAGCCCTACTTGGCCCTTCAGGATCAGGAAAAACGTCATTACTGCGTATCATCGCCGGTCTTGAACAAGCTGAGAACGGAAAGATCCTCTTTAATGAAGAGAATTACACGCATAAACATGTAAAAGATCGAAATGTGGGTTTCGTCTTTCAGCATTATGCCCTTTTTCGCAATATGACCATTTTTGATAATATTGCCTATGGATTAAAGGTCCGACCTAGAAAAATAAGGCCCAGTAAAGAAGTTATTGCACAAAAGGTTACCGAATTGCTTCAACTCGTCAAGCTGGAAGGATATAAAGATCGTTATCCATCGCAATTATCAGGCGGCCAGCGCCAGCGTGTCGCATTGGCAAGGGCACTTGCAGTTGAACCGAATATCCTCTTGCTTGATGAACCATTCGGGGCATTGGATGCCAAGGTTCGCAAAGAACTTCGGCGTTGGCTAAGAAGACTTCATGATGAATTCAATGTTACAAGTGTGTTCGTGACGCATGATCAGGAAGAGGCGATGGATGTTGCTGATCGGGTCGTAATCATGAATGAAGGGAAAATTGAACAGATTGGAACTCCGGAAGAAGTATATGATCACCCGGAAAATCCATTCGTTTATGATTTTCTCGGCAGTGTCAATCTTTTCAAGGGCAACGTTCACCAAGGGAAATTGGTAACTGGGAATGTGGAAATGAATGCCCCGGGCAGTGAAGATGGAGCGGGCACTGGTTATGTAAGGGCTCATAACTTTATCATAGAAAGAGAACCAACAGAAAAGGATTCGATCGCATCCATAATTGAGCACATTCATACAATTGGCCCCATCGTCCGGATAGAAGTCATTCGTCAGGATACAAACGAACCGCTGGAAATCGAACTGACGAAAGAACAATATTTGAATCTTGAAATAAGCAAAGGAGAAAGGGTATTCGTCCGACCAAAAGAATTGAAAGTTTTTGTCGACTTTATGGCTGGAATTTAAGGATGGGTCGAATATTGACGGAAAAACCGCTGATGAGCGGTTTTTTTTATGGGAATGCTAACGGACCTTCCCGTATGAAGGGTAAATAAGCTGCAATCTGTTACAAATGGGCCTCCATGCATTCGAAAGTGGTAAGTTTTTACCTGCCAATAGTCCATGGTCCCTTGGTGCTAAACACTAGATAGAAAGTCTTGCATCAAAATACGAAGGTGATTATGTAAGATATTGGATGTTTTATCACGTGGAAACGTCGAATTTTTATGTTTAATGTTAAAATTGAAATATAATTGTAATATTGTTATTACGTATTTGACAAAATCTGATGATATACTACGACTTAGATGAAAACATAGTAGAGTTTAAGAAATGTATTTAATATTATCTCAACCTTAGAAGATTACATAAAGAGTAAAAAAAATAGAGAAGAGTTCCCAGCAATTTATTTTGACTAAGTATTTTTCATAGAGAAAAAGAAGTGGGTCGATGGAAATGCAAGGGGAGGAAAGCAGGGGAAATGAGTTTGAAGAAAAAACTTATCGTATTGAACACGACAATTATGCTTGGATTAGGAAGCGCTTTTGCCATACCGTCTGTAAAAGCTGAATCTATCACGGATATTCAAACGCAACGTACAGGAATACAATCAGATATTTCAGAGGCAGAACAAGTTATTCAGCAATTGAAAAAAGAACAATCGAAAATGAATACCCAAATTGCCCAGATCGAATCGGCAATGAAAGAAAATGACCAAAAAATCAAAGATACTAAACAAGAAATTAAAGACACCGAAAAAGACATAGATTCTTTAAAAAAAGAAATTAAAGCGTTGGAAGAAAGAATCGCAAAACGCGAGGAAGTCTTGAAAGAGCGCGCACTTTCTTTCCAAGAGAGCGGCGGGGACGTTGAGTACCTAGAAGTTGTTTTAGGTTCTAAAAGCTTTGGTGAATTCGTTAATCGTGTTGGAGCGGTAGCCACTATCGTGGAAGCTGACCAACAGATTCTTAGCGAGCAGGAAGCGGATAAAGCTGACTTAGAGAAAAAACAAGCGACCGTTGAGAAAAAATTGCAAAGCCTTAAGGATATGGAAGTAGAGCTTAAAGGCATGCAATCGCAAATTAAAGATCAAAAAGCTGAAACTGTTAACATGAAGGCTAAGATTGAAAAGAAGGAATCGGAAACAGAAGCACTAAAACAATCTTTAGAGAATAAAGATGCCGGTTTAGAAGCACAAATTGCATCCATCCGTGAAAATATCAAAAAAGAGGAAGAACGTAAAGCAGCAGAGAAAGCAGATCTTGACCGTGCTGCTGAAGAAGTGAGTACTTCAAATTCTTCCAGTGAAGGATCATCAAGCTCTTCTAACGAAGAATCATCAAGTTCTTCTAAAGGCGAAGCTTCGGCAAAAAGCTCATCTAAAGGTGAATCATCTTCAAATTCATCTAAAAACAGTTCTGCTGCTAAACCTGCAGCCAGTAAAACTGAAACATCAAGCAAGCCAAGCAGTGCAAATACAGGCTCTGCCATTACAGCAGGTTATAAATATATCGGTAACTCCACATATAAATTTGGTGGCGGAAGAACGGCATCCGATATTGCTAACGGTCTTTTCGATTGTTCAGGATTCGTTGCATGGGCTTATAAACAAGCTGGTGTTAACCTTCCAGCAAGTACGGATGCATTGAAAAATGCAGGACGTCAAGTATCTAAGAGCCAAATACAACCTGGAGATTTAGTGTTCTTCAATACCTATAAAACTGATGGACATGTCGGTATTTATGTCGGTGGCGGCAAATTTATCGGTTCCCAAAGTTCAACAGGTGTTGCAATCGCCAATATGGAAAGCGGATATTGGGCAGGTGTATTCAACGGCCGTGTCGTTCGTGTAAACTAATAGTTCAATAATAAGCAGGGGAGAAAATGCCCCTGCTTATTTTTTTGAAAAAAAATCGAAAAAAATGAAACTTATTTTGAATTTCAACGTAAATACTATAAGATAAAACAAGGATAGGTGATGTGGACTTCAGTAACTCTGGGAAAACATATAAAGAAACATCATTCCATACTATAAACGGAGGCAAAAAACATGATGAAAAAATTTATGGCTGCATTACTTACAATTACACTAGCATTCTCGCCAGTCGGCACTTACGTATTCCAGGATCATGCGGAATCAGTCGATGCAAGGGGTTACAAGTCAGGCAAAAGAAGCTTTAACAGCAACAACAATAATAATTCGAATTTCCAAAATAAAGAAACGAAGAAGTCCGATGCTACTACTGCCAATAAAGCTAAGAGTGGAAACACATTCGCAAAAGGCGGCTTAATGAAAGGAATTATGCTAGGTGGACTGGCTGGTTTACTTTTTGGAAGCCTATTCGCCAATATGGGAATGCTTGGTTCTATACTTGGTCTATTAATCAACGTGTTGGCGGTTGTGGTATTAATCGTTGTAATCCGTAAGATATTCACATATTTCAAAGATAAGAAGAAGAAAGAGGATACAAACCCATGGAGAGGCTAAAGATATCCGAACAAGATATCATCAATGCGGTTTGTGTTTACATTGCCCGTAAAAAGCAGGTACAGCCCAATGAGGTGGAAGTCGAGTTAATGTATGATGATGATTATGGCTTTTCGGCGGAAGCGTTTGTCGATGGCCGGAAACAAGTGTTAATTACCATCAACTTGATAGAAGCGCTTCGCTTATGGCTGGATGAATATATGAATAAAGATCCATACTCGGGTATTGAACTTGTTTTGGATGATGAAGAAGGCATAGTGGCTTTAGTAAGTGAAAGTAATAGATAAGTAAAAAGGATGCCGTAACGGCATCCTTTTTTTATTTAATGAGGTACAACTTGATTTGGCGAAGGAAAAAGATAAAAGAGAAATAGAAAAATAGTAAAGCAACAAAGCAAAATGCTAGATTACCAACACATTTGTTAAACACAGATAGATTATAACGAATTATATTTTCCATTTGTTGCAAAAAATGGTCTGCGGAAGTAGGATGGATATATGTTCAAGTCAAAGGAGGAGAATAAGTGACAGGTTACATAGAAGATATCACTTTTTTAAATGAAAAGGCCATAAAGTTCGGCAATGAAAAAGTGGAAGCGATACTTGCGCCATCTTTAGGAAGCAATCTGCTTTCGCTTAAGTACAAGCATAAGGATATTGAGGTGCTGCGAACTCCGGTTAGTCTGGAAGAGTATAAAAAAGCTCCCATTTTATACGGAATGCCTATCCTGTTTCCTCCTAATCGGATTGAAGATGGTCAATTTACATATAAGGGGACTGAGTATAGGTTTCCGGTCAATGAAAGGGGAAAATTCAATCATATACATGGTTTTTTACATGACAAGCCTTGGCAAGTCTGCAAAAAGGAAGTGAACGGGAAAGAAATCGTCATTAATACTGAATTTTCAAGCAGTGAATTTGATCTAAAAGATAGCTTTCCACAAGATATCACTGTGAATATGTCTTTATCTTTAAGGGCTGAAACGTTGGATATAAAATTGGAAATCACCAACAAGGGCATTGAACCCTTTCCGTGGGGGGCAGGCTATCATACTGTATTCAATTTTCCATTTGGACCAGGGGGGAAATTGGAGGATTGCAGAATATCTCTTCCCGTCAATAAACATTGGGAGTTGAATGAAAGGTCATTGCCCACTGGTGCAATTCATGAAACGGCCGATACAATGGAAATCCAAAACGGCTTTAGCTTGGAGGGCCGGCTGTTTGATGACCTATTTGGCTATGATGAGGAAAGAGCCCTCGAAAACGAGTGCATTCTCACTGACCAAGAGGCTGGCATACATGTCATCTATCATGCCGATCAACATTTTATGTTTTGGGTATTATTCAACCAGGAGGGGTTCGTCTGTCCTGAACCATATACATGGGTAACGAATGCTCCTAATTTGGATTTGTCAGCAAAATTGACCGGATTGAGGGAATTAAGATCTGGTGAAACGGTTCAGCTGAGAACTAGATTGGCAATAAAGGATATATAAAAAAACACCTTGGCACTTATTTGTGCCAAGGTGTTTAAGGTTATGCTTTTTTTCTCATCCAGAGTGGGTATAGGGCGATTCCGAATACATATAAGGCAATGCCAAGTATGAATGTATTCATATCGGCTGTACCTGTCTTGATGACCCAGATCGAGTAGATTAACGCCAGGATGGTGATAATTCCATCACGTACCCTTGAGCCTTTCATGATGTCATAGGTTTCCCCAGTCATGACCAGTTTCAATTGATACAGAACGGATGCAAGATACGGAATCAAGTAAGCGAGTGTAGCGACGATCATCGAAAATTTATAAGCCTCCAAAATCGTACCCGAAATAGTGGAGAATAAGAATATCTGTGTCATGATATTTGTTATTGTCATAGAACGGACGGGTGTGCCATTTTTGTTTGCTTTCGCAAAATAGGCCGGAAACAAATCCGATTTCGCTGCCTGGTAAGGAACTTCTGAGGCAACGACAATCCATCCGATTGTCGATCCCAATAAGGAAATGACGGCAAGAGCAGCCATTATATAAGTGCCGCTTGAACCAACTACCGCTTGTAGTGCGTCAACAAGCGGTTTTTGTGATATTTTCAACTCGTCTTGTGATATGGCACCCATCGTCAATAAAGTAATGCCGATATAAATGGCAACAGCGATAAGTAAACCAAAAATCGTCGCTTTCTTTACATCATTTTGTGACTTGGCACGGTTTGAAAGCATGACGGCAGCTTCGATACCGATGAAGGCCCATAATGTTGAAATTGCAGCTGCATTCACTTGATCACCTAAAGAGACGGCTGAACCCGCCTTATCATAAAATTCAGCTCCGTTTCCTAGATTGGAAGTATCGAAGATGAATATCGTGATAATGATGAAAAATAAGAATCCAAGCACTTTGGTAACTGTAGCAAAAAGATTCATTTTCCCAGCACTGTTAAAACTTCTTACCAAGATTGCCTGAATCCCCCAAAGGGCAATGGAACATACTGCAAACGTTAATGCTTTACCTAGTTCAAGTTGAAACGAACCCGCTGTATAAATCACTTTCGTACTATGCATCACCGGGAAAAACGTTGATAGGTAACCAGCAAATGAGATGATGACAGAAGCTGTCGCAGCCCAATTCGCAGCCCAATAGCCCCAAGCCATGCTATACCCTGAAATCCTTCCTTTAGCAGGAGATTTAAATAATGATTGGGCATAACTTTGCGGTCCAGCCTTCAAATCCGGTTTCCGGACTGCCAGGTTACCAAACACTAAAGCTATTAGAAAAACTCCCAGTCCAGTAACAATCCATGCCAATGTCGCCCCTAATGGACTGGATACCTGTGCTAATTGAGCAGGGAGCATAAAAATTCCGCCGCCGACCATATTTCCAATTACGAATGTGGTCAAAATCAATAAACCCCATTTTTTATTTACCATTTATATCGAACCTTTCTTATATACAATATGTGTGTTTATACCGACAACTTATACTAAAATAGTATATCTCAAATAGTTTAGTTTGGTAAAGTGGTAAATAAGTAAAATGTAAAACGCAGACTAATCAGAAAATTTAAACGCAATATTGACAATGGGAGAAAAATGGATTATATTAGTAAATACCAAGTTAGTTGGTAAGAATAATATGGTTTGTTGCTTGAATCGTATTTTTCTATAAGATAAGCATCCCGAATATTGCCGATTAGTCAACTAAAGGCACCCTTACATCTAATCTAATTAGATGGCGGGTGCCTTTTATTTATAGTGAGGGGAGGGGAATATGGAGTTCCTATTAACTGGTTATTCTTATTCGGAAAGTAAAGTGATGAGGATATGATAGGTAAACCAAGTTCCTCAAGAAAACATTGAAAGTGGGAAGCACCTGCGCTTTTCATGAGATCACTTTTAACATTAGGCATGAAACGAAGCTTTATTACCAGTAGTGAAGGGGAGAGATATTATGGAAAAGAAAGAAGAATTGAAAATCATGCATATCATTTCAAGCTTGGAAGATCTGCAATATGGATCAGTTTTAATAACCGTACATGATGGTAAAATCACACAGGTGGATACAACCGAGAAGAAACGATTCCCATTAGCGAAGAGCCGGGCAGTTAATGCCAGATGAATAATAGTTATTGAGGGAGCTTTCGATATGAAGGCTCTTAAACTGTAGACAAAATCGATAATAATTAAGATTGCCTACGTTTTTTTTGAGGGAGTGTAAAATATGATCGTTGATTTCCTCTCCAGGCACTCGCTTTCCGCGGGCGGTCCCGGGAGCCTCCTCGGCGCTCTTGGCGCCTGTGGGGTCTCCCTTGGACGCGCTTTTCCCGCAGGAGTCTCGCACCCTCCGTTCCAATCAACTAGTTTAAAAATCCAGACGGACCCCCTTTTGTAAATAAACTCGGAGCTTTCGATATAAAGGCTCTTTTTTTTATACAATAATTTATTCAATTTGGAATTTATAAGAAGATTGTACTGCTTTTAACATGGTAGAATAAGTTAGGGTATAAGGATTTTTTTATAGGGATTATATGATATATAAGGGAGGAACAGGGGATAGATGACCTTACAGACTATAGAACATGATATCTTGGCATTAGTTGAAACATTTAATGGGAGAATCGCATATAAAATTGAAAATGGTCTTGGGGACACGATTGGATATCACGAGAATGAATCCTTTCAATCAGCGAGTTTAATCAAAATACCAATGATCATCGAAGGTTATCGTCAAAGTGAACAAAAGAAAATCTATTTGAACCAACCAGTGACCATCCCGCCTAATGAAGTGACTGGGGGTTCCGGGGTCCTGCATGTCTTATCGAACAAGGTATTTTTAACCGTAGAGGATTTATTGACATTGATGATAACCGTTTCCGACAATACATCCACGAATATGATGATGAACCTGCTGGGCTTTGAGGAAATCAATCAATGCATCAAGGAACTTGGTTTGAAAAATACTGTCCTTGAACGAAAAATGCAGGATTTTAAGGCACTAAAAGAAGGGCGCGACAATACCATATCGGCGGAAGATACGATTACCTGCTTAAAAGCCATACATACAGGCAACTTTTTAACGAAAGAAAGCCAGGAAAGAATCTTGCGTGTATTTGACAATCAGCAATTAAGGGATAAACTTCCATCACTGATGGGCAGAGGGGTCAAGGTCGCAAGCAAAACGGGCGGAATTCGGGGAGTTGCCCATGATTGTGCAATCATTCGGTCAGAAACACAAACTGTTTATGCTGCAGTTCTTACTGAAGATATGAAATCAGAGGAAGAAAGCCGTCAAGTAATCAGTAAAATTGGAAAACTGATATATGATGATATGGTTGCAGAATAAGCTGTTGAATTCAATATTTTTGGAAGAGCGGGAAGTCCTTCATGATTTCCCGCTCTTCGATCTTAGTTATGAGGGAGTTAGTGGGAAAGCATGTTATATAAGGAAAAGAAAAAGAAGCGGGGGAAAACTTTAAAGAAATTTTGTGTAATTAGCGTTATTGCAGTACTGGGGTATTTTGGTTTTTTGCACATGAAAATTCAAGAAACCATTCACCAGCAAATTCCGGAACATGCCGATTATCTCATTATTCTTGGAGCAAGGGTCAAAGGTTCGGTGCCATCATTATCCTTACAATACAGGATAGATAAAGCTGCAGAATATTTATCGGCTAATAAACAGACAGTGGCCATTGTATCTGGCGGCAAAGGACCGGGAGAAGAAATATCGGAAGCAAAAGCAATGCAACAGGGACTAATCGCCCAAGGAATTGAAGAGGCACGCATCATAATGGAAGACAAATCTACAACAACTCAGGAAAATATTGTTTTCTCAAAAGAACTCATTCCTGATACAACAGCTCCAGGATTGATCGTTAGTAATGACTTTCATATCTACCGGGCAGTCGAAATAGCAAAAAGAGAAGGCTTGGACATAAAAGGAATGCCGGCAAAGACACCAAAAGTGTCACTATTGAAATCATATACCCGTGAATATCTGGCAATTACCAAATACTATTTGACCGAGTTGATTGGAAGGTAAATTGGAATTCTTTTAAAGATGTGGGGTGCTTTCATTATTCGACTTCCACGACAACATTAGGAACTTCCCAAAAATCTTTCTCTTGATATAGCTCCTTTAGTGTTTTATAAACGGGATACCCGGTATGGGAAATCTCGACTCGTTCATCAGCATCCACTTCTTCCACATCTATATCATCAACAAAACCAAGTTGATCATCGATTTCCATTAAATAATACCCGAGTGCCTCATACCCGCTATAGGCTACAATAACCTTACTGTCAAAACCGCTATTAGAAACTTTGTAATATTTCATTGAGTGGCCTCCTTGTTGATCATTCTTAAAAATGAAAATCGTACGGTTTCTTATTACTCTGATATACCCATTAATTACTATCTGAATCATTAAATTGGATAAATAAAGAAAATAGCAAGTCAAAAAGAATGTGAAGCCAACTTAAAATATCACTCGAAAATTTGCTATCTGCATCAATTCATGTTAATCTAATAAAGAATTGTTTTTGGTTGTGGAAGAGGATACTCGTTATTTTCCAAATGATTAAAAATAGTAATACAATGTGTGTTATGCACTAGGAGGCAACAACAATGGAACAAGGTACAGTTAAATGGTTTAATGCAGAAAAAGGTTTTGGATTTATCGAACGCGAAAACGGAGACGATGTATTCGTACATTTCTCAGCTATCCAAAGCGAAGGCTTCAAATCTTTAGACGAAGGTCAAAAAGTAACTTTCGAAGTTGAGCAAGGTGCACGTGGAGCTCAAGCTGCTAACGTTCAAAAAGCTTAATTTTAAAATTAAATCGTAACCTATATGAACAGACTTCCTCGGGAGTCTGTTTTTTATTGTGCTAAAAAATGAAAGCAAAAAAAATCCCACTCTGACTGAGTAGGTTTTTAGTGACTTGTCATTAAGCTTTTTTTAATTCTTCCTCAAAGAAAAAAGTAGTCGGATGTTCTTTAACAGTATAAGAATATCTTTTCATGTTTTTTACATATGCCCATTTATTAATGGTTACTGATTCATTAGTATCCTGAATAGTTACTGTTTCACCAGTATTATACTTATTGCTTTTCAATTTAGCCACCCTCTTTAATAATAGTATAACATATTTGGCAGTGAAAGATGTGTTCAAGATATTCCAATGATATATTAGGTTTGTAAAATTATCAGGCTTTCATTATTTTGAATGATATAAAGAGGAAGTTATAGTGTGATGTTTTAGCGATTACAGAAGGAGAAGGGCGGATTACGTTTTTTGGCTTGAACAACAAGGAATGGATGTCACAGTTTGGGATTATGCGGATTCAGGTTTCGGAAGTATATTTCATTTTTTAATTACTGTAGAAAAGCGAAGGCTTTTTTGTATGCCCCGGAAGAGTTTTTAGCGACTTTTGAGGGATTGGCGAAGCGAATCAGTCATTTCTCTTTATGGGGGAGGTTTTCCGAAATCTTCATAGGTATGACATGTGATTCAGTTTGCTGGACAAAAGCTCAAGCCTATTGGTGATTAAGAAAAGGGTAAATATGTGTGAAATCGTCAGTAACGCTTTGTGATTTTTAAATGTGGAGGGTCAGAAAGCTATGACGACTATAAAGGTATACTACAGATAAGATAAGAGTACCAGAATGGCATGGAATCCTATACCCAACTTTAAGGTATAAAACAGAAATTTTCGAGTTATAGAATGTCAATTAAAAGTCCTGAATTCTCGGCATTTACTTGGCAAGGTTCACTTGCAACAAAATTTAAATACTTACGAAATGAAGGAATGTTTCATTATTACCAAGATATAGAGTCTCAGTTGATCAATATTTTTTCTGCAATAGGTAGTAAAATGCAATTTTTATAGTAAAATTAGAGTTTCGGTATTTAGCAAAATTAAAAAAGAACGAAACAACCTTAAAAAAGGAAATTAAAAAAATATATCAATTGCAAGTTTTTAACGCAATGATGTTCTTAGTGTATTCTTTATTTTTTATAGCCTTTTTTGTATATATAGTTATGCTTTTTATTGTGAAATGGTATGCACTTTCGGGAATCTAAGTAGGACTTTTATGATTCAAAAGAAGGGATACTTAAAACGTCGGGACGCATTTATAAAAAACGATCCAGCTTTAATAAAATCTTAGAACTAAGAGAGGACAGGTACTTTTGAAAAAATTCATATTAATCATATTTACAATTTCTTTGTTACTTGTAGGTTGTAATGAGAACTCTTCTTTGGAAAATCAATCCGAAAAAGAAAAGATTAAAACTGAAGACACATCAAATGGAAACAAGCAATCATTTGAGGATAAACAACAAGAAATTGTTAAATTTATAAACAAGGATATACAAGAAATAGTAGGTTATGAAACAGAAGCAAATCAAGTATTAGCAACTGTATCGGGTGAAAATTATCATAATGATGAAGAATTATATGAGGTACTTGCAAACAAGGTTATACCCACCTATCAAAAAGCAGTAAATAAAGCAAAATCACTAGTTGTAGAAGCTGAAGAATTAAAACCTTTAAAAGCTAAAATTGAAGAAGCTACAGGTATATATTATGATGCTTTAATGCTTGAAAAAGAGGGCTTGGAAAAAAAGGATACTGAACTAATAAATCAATCAAATGCAAAAGGGCAAGAATATAAAAAAGTGATAACTGAGTACCATGTAGAGATGAAGAATCTTGCCAAAGAATACAATATCGATTATGAACAAGAATCGGCTAAGTAACTTTAATTTGATTCAAGCTGTATAAAAAATGATTATTCACCAGAAACATTAAAACCTAGTCTTTTTTAAAAGGAATCTCTATTTGAATTCTTTAATGAAATAGATATTCTACAAACGACAAATGTTGGCTTACTAATTCTAGTTTTGGTATTTAAATACATAAGATTGAACCTATAATAAGTAAATGTGGTTCTTAAAGACCTTGTCATAGAGTAATGCGGACAAGGTCTTTTAATATTGAGTAACTTCTATTAGTCAAGGTGAAAATAACGAAAAAGAGGGAATACTCGGCCCGTACAATCTCCCTAACAAAATTCAGGATTAGGTTTTGAGGTTAAATGATGATGTTGAAAACTTAGGCGAAAAAGCTAGGTTACCTACAATCCGTTTTCATGATTTAAGGCATACACATGTCACCATGCTAATCAAACAAAACGTGAATGTAAAAGTCATTTCGGAGAGGGTTGGACATACATCCATTCAAATTACGCTAGACAAGTATAGCCACGTGCTTCCTAGTATGCAGAAACACGTGGCAGAAGAACTTGATAATTTGTTTAAAGTTAAAGAACTGTGACCAATTTTGTGACCACTCAAGGTTTTAGACCTTAGAAAAGCCTCTATATCAACGTTTTAATTAAAACGCCCAATCCCCATTACGGAAGACAGGTTCGCTTGAGCCGTCCTGTTTGATGCCATCGATGTTCATTTTATCCGATCCAATCATGAAATCAACATGTGTAAGGCTTTCATTCAATCCATTTTCTGCAAGCTCTTCTGGACTCATGTTTTTACCGCCTTCAATACAGAAAGCATAGGAGCTGCCGATAGCGAGATGGTTTGATGCATTTTCATCGAATAATGTATTGAAGAATAAAACATTCGATTGGGAAATCGGTGAGTTGAATGGAACAAGTGCCACTTCCCCAAGATAGTGAGAACCTTCATCCGTTTCAACCAATTGTTTTAGGATTTCTTCCCCTTCTTCAGCTTTTACTTCAATGATCCGTCCTTCCTTAAAGGTCACGGAAAAATTATTGATGATGTTGCCGCCGTAACTAAGTGGTTTCGTACTGGAAACCGTACCGTTAACGCCTGTTTTCAATGGAACTGTAAACACTTCTTCGGTTGGCATGTTAGCCATGAATTCATGACCCTGTACGTTAACGCTTCCTGCTCCGACCCAAAGATGTTTGTCGGGTAACTCGATTGTCAAGTCGGTTCCAGGAGCCGTGTAATGCAATTTTAGGAAATGCTTATCATTTAAATAATCAACCTTTTCATGCAGGGTATCATCGTGTTTTTTCCAGGCCTCCACAGGATCCTTCACATCAACACGAACTGCTTTGAAAATGGCTTCCCATAACAGATCAACGCGTTTACCTTCTGCTTCTTCAGGGAATACTTTATCAGCCCAAGCCTTTGAAGGGACGGCAACTATGGACCAGCTCACTTTATCGGATTGCATATACTGACGCCACTTCTTCAGAGCAGTCCCGGATGCTTTTTGGAAGTTGGCAATCCTTTCAGGTTTTACACCTTTTAATAAGTCAGGGCTGGAGGAGATGACGGATAGATAGGCAGCTCCGTTTTCTGCAAGTTCGATCGTTTCTTCTGCGCGCCATTTTGGATATTCGTGGAACACCTCGTCCGGAGCCAGTTCATATTTGGTACGTGAAACGATATCGTCATTCCAGTTAACGATGACATTGCGCGCACCGTTTTCATATGCCTTTTTTACAATGAGACGCACAAGGTCAGCGCCCTCTAATGTTGTGTTTACGACCAGTGTTTGGTCTTGTTGGATGTTTACGCCGACTTTTACGGCAAGTTCCGCATATTTTTCTAAATTCGATTGAAAATCACTCATCATTTTAAAACTCCTTTTCCATTTTCTACATTTTTAATTGTACTTATTGTGATATAAAAAAGAAACTTTTTACACCGATGTGAAATTAATAGTATACGAAGGAGTTCATTTGCAACTTAAGTTCGCTCAGACTCAAGCAGCTATTTTGTCTATCTTGCATTTTACCAAAACTAAAGAAGGAAAGACTATTGAAAAGGTTTGAATAGTTGAATAATTCAATGAATCTGTACAGTGAATCAATGGACTGAAAGAAAGAGGGCCTCTTTGAGACCCTCTTTCTTATTAGTCAAAAAATCACTTGCCTAAATTAATCCAGACGCTTTTCACTTCAGAATAGTTGTCCAATGCATAAGATCCCATTTCACGTCCAATTCCGGATTGTTTGTAGCCGCCGAACGGGGAAGCTGCGTCGAACGCGTTATAACAATTCACCCATACTGTACCGGCACGAAGTTTTCCTGCAACATAATGGGCATTGGCTATATCGCTTGTCCACAAGCCGGCAGCCAATCCATATTCACTGGCATTTGCACGGTTAATGACATCATCTAAATCCTCGAATGGCATTGCCGCTATGACCGGTCCGAAAATCTCTTCTTTGGCAATCGTCATATCCTCTTCAACACCAGCGAATATAGTAGGAGAAACAAAGTAGCCTTGTTCACCCGGTTTATTTCCGCCGACAAGAACTTCCGCACCCTCGTTTTTCCCTTTTTCAATATAACCCATTACCCGATTTTGCTGCTCCTCGGAAACAAGCGGTCCAATTTGTGTACTTGGATCCAGACCTATCCCTTGTTTGATGTTTTTTGCATGGCTGGCCATATCGGCAACAACATTATCATACTGTTTCTTTTGAATATAAACCCTTGAACCGGCACAGCATACCTGACCTTGGTTAAACATGACTCCATTCAAAGCTCCAGGGATGGCTTTTGAGAAATCAGCATCAGGCAGGATGATGTTTGGCGATTTCCCTCCAAGTTCCAATGTGACCCGTTTCAATGAATATGAAGCGGAGCGCATGATCAATTTTCCAACTTCGGTCGAACCGGTAAATGCAATTTTATTTACTTGCGGATGGTCGACAAGTGCTTGTCCGGCGGTTTCACCAAAACCGGGAACGATATTGACGACCCCATCAGGGAAACCGGCTTCAGCCAATAATTCAGCCAGGTAAAGAGCGGAAAGCGGTGTTTGCTCAGCAGGCTTTAATATGACCGTGCAACCTGTAGCGAGTGCCGCTCCCAGTTTCCACATCGCCATAAGAAGCGGAAAGTTCCATGGGATGATTTGGCCGACAACACCAACAGCCTCGTGTTTTGTGTAGTTAAAATAATTTCCGCTTACCGGAATGGTCTGCCCGACAATCTTGGTGGACCAGCCAGCAAAATATCTCATATGTTCTATCGCTAAAGGAATGTCGGCATTGGTCGTTTCATTGATTGGTTTCCCATTATCCAACGTTTCCAATTGAGCTAGTTCAGTTTTATTTTCTTCCATTAAATCGGCTAGTTTATACATAAGTCTACTGCGTGCAGCTGCGCTCATCCTTGACCAAGGACCTTCATCGAATGCTTTGCGTGCAGCTTTGACGGCTAAGTCGATATCTTCTTTATCAGCTTCATAAACATCGGCAAGTTTTTGTCCTGTAGCAGGATTAGGAGTGGAGAAGGTTTTTTTTGAAGCACTTTCTACAAACTGGCCATTAATATAGAGCTTTTTTGGTCCTGTTAAAAATTTTTGCAGCTTTCCACTTACTTCTAACGTTAGATTTGTCATTAATTACCCTCCTGAATAAAATGGTTATCTTGGGCAAAACATGATGACTTATTGTTAACGCTATGATCTATGCCAATTTTTATGATAAATGAAAAAAAGGGAATATTCAATCTATAACATTCGACAGAATATCCAAGGTTTCTTCATCATTTTAAAAATGAAGTATTTTTTTGTCATGACATGTGTATTTACTATAGCAAAAATGAAAGTTAATAGTTAAAATGAATAAGGATAAAATAACAAGAAGGTCTAAAGTTCTTCAGGAGGAATATATGGGAAATGATGCGAAAATGATATCGCAGCGTAAGTTACTTGGTGTTGCGGGTCTTGGATGGATGTTCGATGCACTTGATGTCGGTATGCTTTCTTTCATTATAGTAGCTTTAAGACAGGACTGGAACTTAACCAGTGAGCAGGTTGGCTGGATTGGGAGCATAAACTCCATAGGAATGGCTGTTGGAGCCGTATTCTTTGGTGCGATGGCCGACAGGGTCGGACGGAAGAATGTCTTTATCATTACATTATTATTGTTTTCAATCGCAAGTGGCCTGTCTGCAGCAGTCAGTACACTCAGCTTGTTCTTGATATTGCGATTTTTGATTGGAATGGGGCTTGGAGGAGAACTTCCGGTTGCATCGACATTGGTCTCTGAAAGTGTTGAAGCGAGTAAAAGGGGGAGGGTCGTCGTCCTTCTTGAAAGTTTTTGGGCGGTTGGCTGGATTTTGGCGGCACTCATATCCTATTTCATCATACCGGCTTATGGTTGGCGGGTTGCATTGTTATTGAGCGCCGTACCCGCTTTATATGCGCTGTACCTGCGCTTGAAACTGCCGGATTCACCGAAGTATACGGAACTTGAAAAAAAGCAGAGGCCATCTGTATTAAGCAATATGAAAAGTGTCTGGAAAAAGGAATACTCCCGTCAGACCCTTGTGTTGTGGGTTCTATGGTTTTGCGTGGTCTTTTCTTATTATGGGATGTTTTTATGGCTGCCAAGTGTGATGGTCCTAAAAGGGTTCAGCATGATTCAAAGCTTTGAATATGTATTGATCATGACGCTTGCACAGCTTCCGGGTTATTTTTCAGCTGCATGGCTGATAGAGAAGTTGGGACGTAAATTCGTTTTGATCACATACTTAATTGGAACGGCAGTCAGTGCCTTTTTCTTTGGATCGGCAGAGGGGCTGGCACTGCTGATAGTTTCCGGAATGTTCCTATCTTTCTTCAACCTAGGGGCATGGGGTGCGCTTTATGCGTATACTCCTGAGCAGTATCCAACAGCAGTTCGCGGTACAGGTGCTGGTTTAGCCGCAGGGATCGGCCGGATCGGCGGTGTCCTGGGACCGTTGCTTGTAGGGTATTTAGTTGCGGCAGGCACCCCGATTTCATCGATTTTCACCATTTTTACAATTGCTATTTTAGTGGGGGCAGTTGCCGTAGCTTTTGGGAAGGAAACAAAGAATACCGTTTTGACATAAACAAAAGGATGGGGACTGTAATCAGTCCCCATCCTTTTGTTATTTAAAGTTTTTTATGATTTTTAAAAGGGATTCGGAGGCAGTCTTTGGACTTTCTGCATTCATGATGGCCGATACGACTGCGGTACCGGACAGCCCGCTAGCAGAAAGGGCGGAAATGTTATCGGCCGTGATACCCCCGATGGCTACGGCGGGAATTGATACGCTGCGGCAAATTTCCTCCAGATCCCCAATTGCCATTAAGGTTGCATCTTGTTTGGTCTTTGTTGGGAAAACGGAACCGACTCCGATATAATCTGCTCCATTTCGTTCGGCTTCTAGAGCCTCTTCAAGAGTGGAGACAGATACACCGACAATCATATCTTCAGGAACCATTTTTTTGACGACAGGCAATGGAAGGTCATCTTGCCCAATATGAATTCCATCCGCTGCAACAGCAAGTGCTATATCCACCCGGTCATTGATGATAAGGGGAATGGACAGCTTGTTCAATAACTGTTTTAATGCAGAAGCTTTATTATAAAAGGAGAGGGAGGAATTGTTTTTCTCTCTAAGCTGTACGATCGAGACACCTCCTGAAACAGATTCTGCAATGATTTTGGTCAATTCTTCTATTCCTATGGACTCTTCCGTAACTAAATACAGGCTTAAATCAATTTGGGACTTCTTCATTCATTTTCACCTCATGCATCCAGATTTCCTTATCCATTCTTGATATTGCATCGATTAATCGCACACGAAACGTTCCTGTTCCTTCATCCTTTTGAAGGTTTTTGGCAGCTAGTTCCCCTGAAATGCTCATGGTTGAGATACCGGCAATCGCCGCAGAATAGAAATCATCGGTGACTCCGGAAAAAGTGCCGATAAGAGCAGTGGACATACAACCGGTACCTGTAACATTAGTTAATAGGAGGTTCCCGTTATCGATGATGGACGTACGTTTTCCATCGCTGACAGCATCCTTCGCTCCGCTGACCACGACGATGCAATTCAATTTATTTGCCGCTCGAGCAGCCAGCTCTGCATTGCTGACCGCAAGCTCCTCCGAATCCACCCCGCGAGTAACGGTATCCCCACCAATCAATGAAAGGATCTCACTTGCATTGCCGCGAATGATTTGGAAAGTAACCTTACTTAGAAGCTCTTTCACTTGCTCTGTTCGATAGGCGGTGGCACCAACTCCCACCGGGTCCAAAATGACCGGGATATCCAGGTCATTTGCCGTCTTACCGGCAATCTCCATTGCTTCCAAGGCTTTATCATCGATCGTACCGAAATTCAGAGACCAATGCATCCGCTAATTTGACCATATCCGCCACTTCTCTTGGGCTCGATGTCATCACTGGTGAACCACCGATGGCAAGGGTGGCATTTGCACAGTCGTTGACCGTAACAAAGTTGGTGATTTGGTGAACGAGTGGTTTTCTTTCTTTTACCTTCACGAATAAATCGGCTGCGGAAACCTTCATATTAAGTCACTCCGTTCTTTTTTTGAATATGAATGAAAATGATGGACAGGTCCATGACCTTTACCGATTGAAAAACTATTGCGTATCGCTTCAGAAATATAAGTCTTGGCCTGTTCAATCGACTCTTGCAATGGCAGTCCATTAGCCAGGTTTGATGTAATGGCGGATGATAGGGTACAGCCCGTACCATGAGTGTTTTTTGTATGTATGCGCTCTCCCTTGATCCAGTGGAAGTCAGTTCCATCATAAAAAAGATCATTTGGATTTCCCGCTGCATGGCCCCCTTTAAGTAAAACGGCTTTGGGGCCCATTTCTTGTATTGAAATGCATGCCCTGTAGAAATCTTGTTTCGTCCGAATCGACAAGCCAGTAAGCACTTCCGCTTCCGGTACATTTGGTGTTACAAGTGTTGCAAGCGGAAGCAAATCCATTTTTAAGGCGGAGACAGCCTTTTCGTCGAGCAAGTGGTGGCCGCTTTTGGAAATCATGACAGGGTCAAGGATAACGATGGCAGGCATGAAGGTTTTAAGGGACGCAGCGACTGTTTCCACGATTTCTTTTGATCCAAGCATGCCTATTTTTACTGCATCGACAGGAATATCTTCAAAGATAGCTGCAATTTGGTCCGATATGATAGCTGTTTCAATTGGCTGTACTGAACGGACTTCCATTGTGTTTTGTGCGGTAACGGCTGTTATGGCAGACATTCCAAAGACCCCATGTGCAGAAAATGTTTTTAAATCCGCTTGTATTCCAGCACCGCCCCCTGAATCAGAACCGGCGATGGTTAATGCTGTTTTCATAAAAAAACCCCTTCATATAATTATTTTTTAGAAGTATTTTAAGTAATATGAAAGCTAAAATCGCTCCTGCGAATGAACTGAGCATAAAAGCCGGTAAAAAACCAAAAAGAGCAGCTTTTTCTCCCAATAGGAGAATGGCAAGTGGATAACAGGCCAGGGAACCGAGAATGCCGGTCCCGATCACTTCACCTAAACAAGCGAATTTTAAGCTTTGTGTTTTTCGATAAAGGATGGCAGCCAAAAGTGCACCGATCATGCTGCCGGGAAAGGCGAATATTGAACCGGTACCAGACATGTTTCTAATGATGGAAACTAAGGAAGCTTGTGTCACAGCATAAGCAGGCCCCAATAGAACGGCCGTGAGGACATTTGCCAGATGCTGAATAGGAAAGACCTTTGCAAATCCTGCAGGGATGAAAATAAATGAACTGGTCAGCGTCGTTATAGCCGTGATCATGGCAGTCAACGTCAGTTTCTTGATGGGATTCATCATCATGTCTGCGACCTACAGCGGCCAATCCTGCTCATTTTGAACCATATCCCAGAATAAATATTCATATCGGGAAGTAACCAAAAAGTGCTTTTCTAATCTAAGAAGTTCCTTTTCTGGCATGCCTTCCGTCAATTCTTCCAACAATGCGATCAGCCACTTGTGTGCTTCCCCGAATTCAGGTGATGAATAGGACCTTATCCAATCTGCGTAGCGATTGTTTTCCAATGCTGCTCCATTTTGTTCTTTTAGTAGCAAACCGATTTCATAATAATCCCAAGCGCAGGGCAGGAGACAGGCGATCAAGTCTGCCAAAGTCCCATGCTGAGCTGCATTTAGCATGTAACCTGTATAGGCTAGAGTGGTGGGAGTAGGTTCTGTTTCTTCCAATTCCTTGGCACTGATCCCGAATTCGGAAGCATATTGCCGATGGGTATCCATTTCCACTTGAAGGGTTTCATTTAAAATGCTCGCAAACTTTGCCATGGTTTCGATGTTATGAGCTTTGATGACACCTAAAGCAAAGAGCTTGGAATAATCCATGAGATAGATATAGTCCTGCTTCAGGTAATAGGCAAATTTCTTTTCAGGAAGCGTGCCGTTTCCAATTGCCTGGACAAAGGGATGTGAATGGTTCCTTTTCCAAATCTCTTTTGCCCGTGCATGAAGTCTATAACTGAATGTTTCTGTTTTAATATTCTCCATTGTTCATCCTCCTTTAGAATGGTTCCCGTTGATAATGAAAAACCCCGTTCCTGAATACGGAACGGGGTAGATGGATATAGTCTGTAAATGGACGATATCATCCACTTCCCTCCGCCGGTATGAGCCGGTTCAGGTTCAAAGGGTCCGGAACTATTTCCATCTCAGTCTTAAAAAAGACTCCCCTAGTGGTGTGAATTGTATGTAATTACTGACATCATATCAGAAAGACAAGAAAATGCAACCCGTATTTGAAGAGAGAGCACATTATGTCCAGGAAAAAAGGGAGAACCAGGTAATTGACTTTTGATGATTATTAGGATAGAATCATTTCTACATCATTTATATATCGAATTCTTATCCAGAGAGGTGGAGGGACTTGGCCCAAAGAAACCTCGGCAGCGGACCCGTTTTGGGAACTGTGCTAAATCCAACAAGCATATGCTTGGAAGATAAGAAGAGCCGTACGGACACTGTCAGCCTCTTCTTGAATTAGAAGGGGCTTTTATTTTTGGAAATAACGTTTAGTGACATAATAGAAAAGGTATATATAATTTGGTGAAAATCAAACAAGTTGATAAAGTTAGCTAACTAGAAGCAGGCTCTAGGATGACTAGGAAAGGAGCCATTTACATGGCAGAATTATTTAAGAGGATTGAACAGAGGAAGGCAAAGCTCATTGAAGAGCTATTGGCCAATGGAGTATACAAAACCTCTGATGAAAGGCACCTTTATGATGCCCCATTAAAAGTGCTCGAAGATGAATATAGGATAGTTATAAATAGACCTAATAACGAGTCACCTTCTGAATGGATGACATAGTAAGCGATGGACTATATTTTGGGTTCCTGGATAAGGTATATGATGTAAGCATTCACAGTCTACACTAGTGGATGCTTTTTTGGGTTTAATAGAAAATGACATAAAATATACATAATTAAAGAATAAAGTAGGTGTTTTGTCACATTTGACCTATAAAATAACACATTTTATTTCTGGAAAATAGTTGATTTTAACTAGTAGTTTCATTATGATGAAAGTGTAAAAAAATTGAATAAATGGGAGGTGGCATATAATGCCTTGCCGTAAGGTAACTATAGAAAGAATTGAAGAAAAGAGACAGGAAATGTTCAAATTAGCAGCAAGTTACGGCTTAACAAGTCTGCTAACTGTTCAAGCCAGTCAAGAATTGGATACACTATTAAATGCGTTAGCAAGTAAAAGAGAGTCTGAATATTTTTCCCTCCAAAAAGCATATCGTTATTTTTAAATTAGCCAATTCGACCTGTATTAATTTGAAAAAGCTACTGCTCAAGGCAATAGCTCTAAAGAATTATATTAAATATCGACACGTTTACCGAGAATGATCAAATCCCGCTCAATGCCATCCAGCTCGGCAACTTGAGGTAAATGTGCCCATTCTTCAAACCCGAATTTGGAAAAAAGCTTAAGGCTCGGTATATTGTGGGCGAAAATGAAACCCAATATAGTCTTAATACCTAATTTTGGACTCAATTCAATTGCCTTTTGAATCGAAATTTGTCCGATTCCTTTTCCCCGGAAATAATCATCAATATAAATGCTGATTTCGGCAGTGAAATTATATGCCGGTCGGCCATAGAAGGATTGAAAGCTCATCCATCCAGCAGTTTTCCCTTCTATAGTAATGATATATAGCGGTCTACTTTCTGAATGATGTTCCTCAAACCATTTAACCCTCGATTGAACGGATACAGGCTCCGTATCCGCCGTGACCATTCTTGAAGCAATTGTCGAATTATATATTTCAACAATTCTGGGTAGATCAGATAGTTCTGCCTCTCTAAACTCTATGTGCTCTTCCATGATTTAAACTCCTAACTATCATTTATTCAATCTCCAGAATGAAGGGTAATCCCGTTTTTTGTTTAAGGGACGGTAAATGACACTCAATCCATTGAAAGTTTTTTATTATCATACACTCTTTACTCTTTATCTGACAATTCCTTTTTTATGTTACGTCTGCAGGTTTTTGGGGTATGTAAAGGATTAAATACTTCTAGTAAAAAGACAGAGGAGAACCAAATGAAAAAATTGTTAGTTTTTTTGATTATAGTACTGGTTATATGTTTTGCTGCATATGAATTTCAGGCCTCGGAGTCGGAAGATGTGCAAAGGGTGATGGCTTTTGGAGATTCGTTAACCTATGGAAAAGGGGATAAGGACGGGGAAGGATATATAGAAGGCCTGGAGGATGAATTGAATAACCCGGAATCGGAACAAAAGGTGAGTTTTTGGAATTACGGTATAAAAGGCCAGGAAACGGATGGGGTGATGAAACAGCTTGATGATTACCGCATTAAAACGAAACTTGATGAAGCCGATACTTTCATCGTTTATATCGGAACGAATGACTTGATCAATAGTAACGGCGGGGACTTGGAGAAAATCAGTGATCGTAAAATCAATGAGGGTAAACGGGAGTATATCAACCATCTGAAAAAGATTACGGCAACACTGATAAAGGCAAACGATAAAGCGGATATTCTGGTAGTGGGACTATATAACCCTATTAAAGGAAATCAAAAACTTGAAAAGCACATTCGCGATTATAACCAGTCAATAAAGGGAATAGCGGATAAAGACAAAAGGATGTTATTCATTCCTACGAATGATCTTTTTGAAGGTAAAAAGAAAACAGAGTATTTCAGTGATAAGTTACATCCGAACGAAAAAGGGTATCAGCTCATTGCGAATCGGGTTTTGAAAAGTTATGATTTCAAATGAAAGCAAAAATGCACAGAAAGACATTCTGTGCATTTTTGCTTGCTAGGAATTTAATATGGCTTTTAGTTGCGGGAACTGCAAGTCATGGAGCTGCTTGTATCTGCCGTCGTTTTGCAATAACTGTTCATGTGTTCCTTTTTCATGAACCTGCCCTTTTTCCAGGACAATTATTTGATCGGCATCATGAATGGTCGATAAACGATGTGCAATGACTATTGAAGTCCGGTTTATCAATAAACGTGACAAAGCTTCCTGTATCAAATGTTCGGATTCTGTATCCAAGGCCGCCGTTGCTTCATCGAGAATGATGATTTGCGGATTTTTCAAAAGTGCCCTGGCAATGGCAATGCGCTGTTTTTGTCCGCCTGAAAGCTTGACTCCGCGCTCTCCAATTTGAGAATCATAACCATCAGGAAAGGCACTGATAAAGTCATGCGCATTTGCTGCTTTGGCGGATTTGATGATTTCATCATCTGTAGCATCAAGTTTTCCATACACGATGTTATCACGGATGGAACCGTTGAATAAAATGATATCCTGGGAGACAACTCCCATTTGTCCCCTTAATGATTTCAGTGATACATTTTTGATATCATGGCCATCCATTTTAATAGTTCCATCTTGCGGATCATAAAATCGGATCAAAAGGCTCGTGATGGTCGATTTTCCTGCACCAGAGGAGCCGACCAGAGCGGTTACTTGACCAGCTTTCATGGTCAGGTTTAAATTGCTGAGCACGGGAACACCCTCATCATATGCAAAATCAACACATTGAAATTCAATTTGCTTTTTTATGGAAGGGAGTTCAATGGCATTTCCCTTGTCACTTATTTCAGGTTGAGTTTCCAATATTTCATTTATCCGCTCAAAGGCGGCGGCTGATTGCTGGACAATGCTGATGACCCGGCTAAAATTGCGAACGGGACTCTGCAGCAACCTTAAATAGGCGAGGAAGGCAACTATTAATCCTATTGTGAATTCACCTTCCATCACTTGCCAAGCACCGAACACAATGACTGCTACAAGACCGATATTGTTCAATAAATCAATAATCGGACCGAACATGGAACGTAGCCGAACGGACTTAACGTTTGCAGCCATATTTTCCTGATTACGCTCGGCAAACCGCCTTGATTCGAACTCTTCATTTGTAAAAGATTGAATGAGCCGCATTCCTGAAATGGAATCCTGTAACTGGTTGCTGACATCTCCTGCGGAACTTTGCACAGACCTAAATGACATCCTGATGCGTTTCCCGAATACCCTTGTGATATAGAACATGAACGGGAATGTAAAAAGAAGGACAATGGTCAGCTTCCAGTTAATGAAAAGCATGTATACCGCCACGGCAATGAAAGTCACCGTATCTGTCAAGACTTGGAGCATGCTCGAAGAAATGAGCTGCTGCAGTAAGTTGACATCATTGGTCAACCGGGACATTAAGTCACCAGTACGGTTTTTGTCAAAGAATTTCATATCCAGTGTTTGAATATGGTCATACATGCTATTCCGTATATCCATAATAGCCTTTTGACCGACCTTGGAAACGATATAGCTGTTAAAGTAGTTCAGTAAAGCCAATAAGATGCTAGCACAAAGAATTCCTGTGCCAATCCAGATTAACAAATCATATCTTTTTTCGGGAATGACTTTATCAATCGTAAACTGCGTCAACTGGGGGATGGAGAACTCAAGCAATGAAATGAAAAGCATTATACATAAAGTCAAAGTGCAAAACTTCCATTTGGATGGTACCCGATTGAACATTTGTTTGAGCATCAACCATATGCTTCCTTTTGAGGGTATTGCATGCAGGGCACTGCGGCCTTTGTGGCTGAATGGAATATGTCCTCCACTCATAACGATCACTCCTATTTAGACTATCCATGATGAATTTTGAAAGTCATTTGAATTTTACCTTAATGACTATCATAGAGCTTTTAAAAAAATAGACAACTTTTAATCGGTTCGTTTCTGTCAAAAAGTATTATTATTTTACACTTTCCTATAGGACATGGAATAATTAAAGGAGATTAGCGAGTCTTATAAGAGGAGATGCTAAAAATGAATGAAAATGAAAAAATCAGGGAAGAGCTTTTAAATGCGGTCAACGGACTATCGGATGAACAGCTGAACGCCCATCCTGAAACAGGACGATGGAGCATCATCCAGGTATTGGATCATTTATATTTAATGGAGAGGGCCATAACAAAGACCATATCCGATAAATTGAAAAGTGACGATAGTGTTCCTGCTGTGGATAAACCGATCGAGCTTACTTTAAATCGTGAAGTGAAGGTCCAGGCCCCGCCATTTGTCATTCCGTCAGAATCATACCAAACTTTGAGTGAGGTTAAGGAAAAGCTGTCCGAATCCCGAAAAGCTTTTGTACAGGTCGTTGTCCATGCAAAGGGAATTGATCTCGAACAAAAGTCTTTTCCACATCCTTTGTTTAAAGATTTAAGCTTGAAGCAATGGATCCCGTTCGTGGGACTTCATGAAAAACGGCATTTATTGCAAATTGAAGAATTGAAAGCAAAATTATAATGGAAGAAACTCATCCGTCTTTGGTTGAGTTTTTCACTTTCAGACAGATATTCGTAAAGGAAGGATTTTTCAGTGAAAGCCACTTGGGTAAGGACATGTTTGGTATTGGGCTTTTTAGGATTGTTACTGGGGCTCTTGTTCAAGTATATGCTTCCTCCTGATCTGGATGAAATCGAACTGACTGACGAGCTGAATCCGATTGTCGCCGAAAAAAAAGACGAGCTCATCCAATTGGCTAATGACAAAGGCATCCCGGTTATCATTACGGCGGGGTTCCGGTCTATAGCCGAGCAAAATGAGCTATATGAAAAGGGCAGATCAGACTCGGGCAACATCGTAACGAATGCAAGAGGTGGCGAGTCGCTGCATAATTTCGGTTTGGCGATAGATTTTGCCCTCCTTAACAAACAAGGCGAGGCCATTTGGGACATGAGTTATGACGGCAACGATAATGGAAAGTCGGATTGGATGGAAGTCGTAACCATCGCTAAAGAGTTAGGTTTTGATTGGGGAGGGGATTGGGCAGGGTTCAAGGATTATCCGCATTTACAAATGACATTTGGCTTAAGCCTGCGTGAGCTGCAGCAAGGCAAGCAGTCAAAAGGGCAGTGAAAGCAGTGGGCTTCGCTATAGGCCGCATAATTTTGACTAATAGCAGGAAAATAAGCATGTGAATTGCTTTACAGGTAAGAATTCGATAAAGTGGACTAGTGAGAAATCAGACATAAAGGAGTGCAGTCACCATGGAAGAAACAAAAAATTGCCGGGACTCTTTGGTCATAAAAACAAGCCTTGTCCTCCCGCCGGATACAAATAATATTGGTACGATGTTCGGAGGCAAATTAATGGCATACATTGATGATGTAGCGGCTATATCAGCCATGCGTCATGCTCGAAGCAACGTCGTTACTGCATCAACTGATTCTGTCGATTTCCTGCACCCTATTCACGAAGGAAATGCAGTTTGCCTTGAAAGCTTCGTGACGTATACGGGCAGAACATCAATGGAAATCATCGTAAAGGTGATTGCAGAGGATTTAGTTACAGGAGCGCGGAATTTATGCGTCATTTCCTTCTTGACATTTGTTGCCATTAATGAAGAAGGTAAACCAATTCCGGTTCCGCGTTTGGTTCCTGAAACAGAGATGGAAATGAATTTAAATGAATCAGCAAAACAACGGGCCCAAATAAGGAAAAAACGAAGGGAAGATACACAGTTCATTGCTAGTACTTTCGGAGTGAAACTGCCATGGACCGATCAATCAAATCCAGGATTATATAAATAAGAGACGCATCCCTTCTTTCTTATTAATGATTGAGACCAAATTCATTGTGATTTGGTCTTTTATTCAACGCCAGGGGTTTGGGGAAAAAATCAGTACTCACATCTTACAGCTTAACCGTATGGGAAAGAAATGTGAAAAGACGCTTGGATAAGTCCAAGCGTCTTTCTTATGTTATGGTTTGATACTATTAGCACTTTAGTCATCGCTTGCTAAAATACCAAAGAAGCGCAAGATGTTAATGAATAGGTTAATGAAATCAAGATATAGATTCAAGGCCATGAGCGGTACTTCTTCGGCTGTTACCCCGTAATGCTTCATTCGATTGAAATCATATAAAATATAACCACTGAAAACTAAAATCCCGATAAAGGAAAAGACCAGCATGGCTGTAGAGCTTAATGGAGAGAAAATGTTGAAAATGCTAATGACCACTAAAGCTAGCAAGGCCGCAAATAACATCCCTCCCAAGAAAGAAAGGTCCCTTTTGGTGGTTGTGGCATAAATCGCCAGTCCTCCAAATACGACTGTCGTCGTCACACCTGCCAGGATCACCACATTTGCCCCTGCAGCAGCTAGGTAGTGTGCGATGATCGGATAGGTCGTAATTCCAGAAATCAACGTAAAACTATACAAAAATGTGTAGCCGATGGCTTTTTTCCTCCGCAATATGAATGCTCCAATCAACATGGCGATCTCAAGTATCGCCAAGGGAAGAAACAACGATGGCGGTACAAGAGTGCCGAGAGCCATCCCTAAAACGGAAACGGCAAGTGATAAAGCGAACGTCCGCATGACGGACGGCATATATGTTTGTACAGTTTGTGAATACATTCAATCACCTCATCATTTATTTTCTACCGTTTTCTACGAATCTGTTTTAAAAAGGTTTCATTGCATTACATGAAAATTAGGTGTTTTTTTAAAAGTATTGAAATATATATGAAGTAATTACCTTTTCTATGATATTCTTGCAAATATACTAATTTTTCTGAAATATTAAAATACTTAAACCGGAACCATTCCGCGGTACGTTAAACGGCAAGGTAAATAAATGGGCATAAACTTTAAAATAGATATCTTGAAATAATAAATTCAAAATTATTGATTCTATATATTTAATCGGACTTCAAAACTTTACTGTATAACAGTTATAAAGGAAACGATTTTTTATTGCAGAAAATTATTCCTAAAGTTATAAAATATGAAAAAAATGTGATTATTTTCTAAAAAAACTGTTGTATAAATGTAATAAATTGATTAAAATTTTAACTAATTATCAGAAGATTAATTATTTTCCCGATAAAATAGTTTAGGGGGAGCAAGGATGAAGAAAGCTATTTTACAAATAGAGAACCTAACTACCTCATTTCGAATCGGTAACAAATATCATGCAGCGGTGGATGATGTTTCGTTTACGGTGAATGAAAATGAAATTGTAGCAGTTGTTGGAGAATCAGGTTGTGGAAAGAGTGCCTTGGCCTTATCTATCATGCAATTACATAATAAGCAGAGAACGAAATCCGAAGGAAATATCAATTATAAAGGTCAAAATCTACTAAAGCTGAATGATGTGCAAATGAATAAAGTCCGTGGTAAGGAATTGGGTATGATATTCCAGGAACCATTAACGGCTTTGAACCCGCTTATGACCATAGGAAAACAGATCGAGGAGAATCTTGATTACCATACTGAACTCTCCAGTGCTGAAAAAAAGAACAGGACAATCGAACTTTTGACACAAGTGGGAATTCCTTATCCTGAACGGACGTACAAGCAATATCCGCATGAGCTCTCGGGCGGAATGCGGCAAAGGGCAATGATATCGATTGCCATTGCTTGCAACCCTGCGCTGGTCATTGCCGATGAACCCACGACGGCACTGGATGTTACGATTCAAGCACAAATACTTGATCTGCTGAAGGATATCCAAAGCAGGACAAAAATGGGGATCATCTTAATCACACATGATCTGAGCGTCGTAGCTGAGGTCGCTGACAGGATCGTTGTCATGTATGCAGGTCAGGTAGTGGAAACGGGAAGTGTTAAAGAGATATTCAACAATCCGCTACATCCATATACGAGGTCGTTATTAAATTCGATTCCTTCGGCTGCACACGAGAAAAACCGGTTGCACGTTATTGAGGGAATCGTTCCATCGATAGCTAAAATGGATCGGATAGGATGTCGTTTCCAAGATAGGATTCCTTGGATACCTAAGCATGCGCATGAAGAGACACCCCAACTTCACGAAGTGGGCAACGACCATTTTGTGCGCTGTACGTGCTATAAAAAATTTTATTTTCAAGCTGAAGGAGATGCATCGGCCCATGACATTACTCAAATTAGATAATCTGAAAGTGCATTTTCCAATAAGGGGCGGTTTTTTCAGAAGGGTGGTTGATCACGTAAAGGCCGTGGACGGTGTTTCCTTTGAGCTGCAGCAAGGGGAAACATATGGGTTGGTCGGGGAATCCGGAAGCGGCAAGTCCACGACAGGCAAGGCAGTGGTCAAGCTGAATGATGTCACATCCGGACAAATCCTGTTTGAAGGCAGGGATTTAGCATCTTTAAGTAGAAAAGAAATTAAACCATTTAGAAAAGATATCCAAATGATTTTCCAAGACCCGTATTCATCATTGAATCCCAAGAAGAGGGTACTGGACATCATTGCCGAACCGCTGAGGAACTTCGAACGGTTATCACCTTCAGAGGAAAAGAAAATCGTCCAGGACTTCTTGGACAAAGTCGGACTCAGTCCGGAGTCGATTCACAAGTATCCTCATGAATTTTCAGGGGGACAGCGCCAGCGGATTGGGATTGCCAGGTCTTTGACATTGAAACCTAAACTGATCATTGCGGATGAACCGGTGTCAGCACTGGATGTTTCCGTTCAGGCACAGGTATTGAATTTCCTTCAGGATCTCCAACAGGAGTTCAATTTGACTTATTTATTTGTCGGTCATGACTTAGGTGTAATCCGGCATATGTGTGACCGGATGGGCGTTATGTATCGAGGTAGATTGGTAGAGGAAGGCAAAAGCGAGGAAATCTATGAAAATCCGCAACATATATACACGAAGCGCCTGATCGCCGCCATTCCGGATTTAGAGCCGGAAGTTCGCGAAGATAAAGTGCAGCTTAGAAAAAAACTCACCTCGGAATATGAGTCTACCTACTCAAAATATTTCGATGAGAATGGACGTGCCTACGATTTGAAGCCAATTTCATCGACACATAGAGTCGCATTACAATAAGGAGGTGGAAGGAATATGTGGAAGTTTATCCTAAGGCGTTTATTAGTTATGATCCCGCAGCTCTTTTTATTGAGCATCATCGTTTTCATGATGGCAAAAGCAATGCCGGGAGATGCACTGTCAGGTCAGGAAATAAATCCTAGGGCCAACCCGGCCGAGCTTGATAGGATCAGGGAAGAACTGGGTTTGAATGACCCCTGGTACCAACAATATATAAGGTGGGCATCCAATGCAGTACAGGGGGATTTCGGTATTTCCTATACACATAAGACGCCCGTCATGGATGTTATCGAAGACAGGCTTTGGAACACGGTGTTCCTGGCGTTGGTCACACTGATCTTTACATATATGCTTGCGATTCCATTAGGCATACTTAGCGGAAGGTATAACGATACCTGGGTGGATAAAACCGTTACGGGTTATAGCTATGTAGGATTTGGCACGCCGATTTTCATTTTTGCTTTAATCATGTTATTCGTTTTCGGATTTGCCCTGGATTGGTTCCCGTCTGGTGGCAGTGTCGATTCAAAGGTGGATGAAGGAACATTCGCCTATGTTGTAAGCAAGATCAATCATTTGATTTTACCAGCTTTAAGTACAGCTTTAATTGCAACAACAAGTACGATCCAATATTTGCGAAATGAAATCATCGATAATAAAATCAAGGATTTCGTAAGGACAGCGCGTTCGAAGGGTGTGCCTGAATCAAAAGTATATTCACGGCATATCCTGAGAAATTCCTTTTTACCGATAGCGGCATTCTTAGGTTATGAAATTACTGGATTGATCGGCGGCGCGGTCATAATCGAGACCATTTTCAGTTATCCGGGTCTGGGGCAGCTTTTCCTTAGTTCAGTCAGTCTGCGGGATTTCAGCGTTGTCACGGCCATCGTCATGATGACGGGATTTGCCACTCTGCTTGGCACTCTTCTTTCGGACATCATACTTAGTGCGGTCGATCCGCGCATACGGATAGAATAGGAGCGGGGTGAGTCTTATGGAAATGAAAGTAGAAACCGGAAAGAACATACAAGTTAACGATGTGAGCCCTTCAGGAATCAAAATCATCTGGCAGGAAATCAAAAAGGATAAGCTTGCCATGGGCTCATTGATTATATTAGCAGCCATATTGATTTTTGTTTACGGTGCGTCGCTCTTCATGGACGCCAAGGAAATAGCCAAGGTCGATTTCCTCTCCATTTATATGGAACCATCTTCAGACTATTGGCTTGGAACCGATTATGGCGGCCGGGATGTATTTGCACAATTGATAGTGGGTACAAGGAATTCATTCACGATCAGTTTATTCATAACATTATTCACCGCTATCATCGGTTTATCATTAGGGCTTCTGGCTGGCTACTTCGGCGGGGCAACCGATAATGTGATCATGCGTATTATCGATTTCGTGATTGCCCTGCCGCAATTGATGTTCATCATCGTTGTAGTCACGATTGTACCGATCTTCAATGTATATGTTTTCATTTTAATCATGACGATGTTTTTATGGACAGGTAAGGCCCGGCTGATTCGTTCAAAGGCTTTGTCAGAGCGTGAGCTGGATTATGTCCACGCCTCACAGACACTCGGGACGCCACATTGGAAAATCATCCTGTTTCAGCTTCTGCCCAATGTCAGTTCACTGATCATCGTTAACTTCATTTTGAACCTTGCTGGCAATATTGGCCTAGAATCCAGTTTGACTTTCTTAGGGTTCGGTCTTCCGGAGAGCACACCGAGTTTAGGGACGCTCATCAGCTATGCTCGAAATCCAGATGTTCTGGAAAACAAGTGGTGGATATGGGTACCCGCATCACTCATGATTTTAGTGTTGATGCTGAGTATAAATTTCGTTGGTCAAGCGTTAAAACGCGCCGCCGATGCAAGACAAAGAAGAGGATAAAAAAGGGGAGTGTATGATATGAAAATCAAAAGCTACAGTAAGGTATTAAGTGCATTGGCCATTTCGTCTCTACTGCTTGCTGCATGTTCGGATGATACGGAGAAATCATCAACGAAAGAGAAAAAAGGGAAAGATGTCGAACAGGTCGATACCTCTAAATTCCCGACAAAGACGACGAATCAAGGAGAGCCGATTGAAGGCGGCCATTTGACATATGGATTGGTATCCGATACCCCGTTTGAAGGGATATTAAACAAAGTTTTCTATCAAGGCGAACCTGATAACCAAGTTATCTCATTCTTTGATGAAGATTTATTGGATACAGACGAAAACTATGTTTTCACGAATGAAGGTGCCGCTTCCTATGAGATTTCGGATGATCATAAAACGGTTACGCTGACAATTAAGGATAATGTGAAATGGCATGATGGAAAGCCTGTGACAGGCGCTGATTTAGAATATGCATACCTTGTCATGGGAAGCAAAGATTATAAAGGTGTACGCTATGATGAACAAATGGCTTTAATCGAGGGTATGGAGGAGTATCATGAAGGGAAAGCGGACAAGATTTCAGGCATAAAAGTCGACGGCAAGAAAATCACTTTCACTTTCAAAAAAGCGAATCCTTCTGTCACGACCGGATTATGGACATACCCGCTTCATAAAGAATACTTAAAAGATGTTCCGATTGCAGATTTGGAATCATCGGATAAAATCCGTAAAAATCCGATTGGTTTTGGACCATTCAAAGTGAAGAAAATCGTTCAAGGGGAAGCGGTCGAATTCGAAGCGAACAAAGATTATTACCGCGGTGAACCTAAATTGGACAGTGTCACATTAAAAGTCGTGAATCCGTCTGTTGTCGTCAAGTCACTTGAAAATGGCGACCTCGATGTAGCGGAGGTCCTGGCGGAGCAATATGAACAGGCCAAGGAACTGGACAATGTCGAATTATTGGGGAAAGTTGAATTGGCTTATTCCTATATTGGTTTCAACTTCGGTCATTATGATAAGGAAAAAGAAGAAAATGTTATGGATGAGAATCCAAAATTCGGTGATAAACGCCTTCGTCAGGCAATGGCATATGCCATCAATAATGAAGAAGTTGGCGAAAAAATGTTCAAGGGCCTTCGCTTCCCTGCCAACTCTGTCATTACACCGAACTTTAAATATAACAATAAAGATGTAAAACCATATGAATATGATCCAGAAAAAGCAAAAAAACTTTTGGATGATGCAGGTTTTGTAGATACGAATAATGATGGCCTTCGAGAAGATGCAGATGGAAAAGAGTTCAAGATCAACTTTGCTTCCATGAGCGGTTCCGATGTTTCTGAGCCACTAGCGAAGTATTATATCCAGCAATGGGAACAAGTAGGTTTGGACGTTGAATTGCAGGATGGAAGGCTGCATGAGTTCAATTCATTCTATGACCTGCTGAAAAAGGATAATGACGAAGTTGATGTATATTCAGCTGCATGGGGTGTCGCTTCCGATCCGGATCCATCAGGAATTTGGTCCAGATCTGCAGAATTTAACTATACCCGCTGGGTGAATGAAAAAAATGATGAGCTCCTTGCTAAAGGGATTTCAGAGGAAGCCTTCGATGATCAATATCGAATCGATACGTATAATGAGTGGCAAGAATTGATCCATGAAGAGGTTCCGGTCATTCCGACATTATTCCGTTATCAATTGGCTGGAGTGAATGAACGTGTTACAGGTTATGATTATCTCGCAGGCCGCCAATATCAGTGGCATAATGTCGGTGTAACGAAATAATTTAATTGATGACAATCGGCTGCCTATATAGGCGGCCGATTTTTTTGCGTTTCAATGATGTGGATAAAGGTTATATAGATAATAGTAAGTAATTGGAAGGGTGATATTGATGGAAGTGAGAAACCCTAATGAAACAAAGAGAGAGTTAGAAATATTGTTTACTGAATCGGTTGGCCGTTTACTGAAACCTCTCGAAGAGGAAATCATTGCAGACATTGTAGCCTATCCAGACGAAAAGAGAATTGCCTTCTTGGAGTATATGAAGGAAATGTCCAACAAACAAAGACAGTTGAAGTAAGTTGAACTTTCATCATAAAGGAGGTTTTTTTAAATGAAAACCGAAGATATGGATAGATACAAAGTATGGCGCGATAAGTGGAAAAGAAAAGTGAATATGGAGAATTTAGCGTTATATGGAATTTCAACATTAGTTATGGCCATGTTGCCTGTCCTGGCTTTTATGAGTTAAATCGATTAAGGACCGCCTTTTGGCGGTCTTTAAATATGTTAAAAGTTGCCATGAAAAGATATAATGAAGCAAGAGGAAAGGAGAGATAATACGCATGAGTGTGATCGAAGAAAAAGAAATTATATCTTACATAAAAGAATTGGTGTCCATACCCAGCCCCTCCGGCTATACTGAGCAAGCCATTAAATACGCGGCCGATTTCATGGAGCAGAGGAAGGTTCCTTACAACATCACGAATAAAGGGGCATTGCTTGCCTCGTTAAAAGGCGAAGATGATGACAAACAGCGCTTGCTGACTGCCCATGTCGATACTCTGGGAGCCATGGTAAAGGAAATCAAGGCGAATGGCCGCCTTAAATTGGCGATGATCGGCGGTTTCCGCTGGAACTCAGTGGAAGGGGAGTATTGTAAAATCCATACAGCTGACGGAGCCATTATCACCGGGACCATTTTAATCAATCAGACCTCTGTCCACGTATATAAAAATGCCGGCGATGCCAAGCGTGATGATGAGACAATTGAGGTCCGGATAGATGCTATCGTGAAAACTAAAGCGGAAACCGAGGCCATTGGCATTTCTGTTGGAGATTTTGTCTCCTTTGAACCGAGAGTGGAAGTGACGGATACAGGCTTTTTGAAATCAAGGCATTTGGATGATAAAGCTAGCGTAGGCATCCTCCTTCATATCATTGACCTCATTTCCGCAGGAAAGATAAAATTGGCCTATACGACCCATTTCCTGATTTCCAACAATGAAGAAATCGGCTATGGCGGAAATTCCAATATCCCTGAGAGAACAGTCGAATATCTAGCAGTCGATATGGGCGCGATCGGTGATGGACAATCGACGGATGAATTCAGCGTATCCATTTGCGCAAAAGACTCCTCAGGTCCATATCATTATAAACTCCGTCAGCATTTAGTTTCACTTGCCCAAGCAAATGCCGTCGACTACCGAGTCGATATTTATCCATATTATGGATCGGACGCTTCCGCTGCAATCCGGGCAGGATATGATGTCGTACATGGTCTGATCGGACCGGGAATCGATGCATCACATGCCTTCGAGCGGACACATGTCTCTTCATTAAAGCATACAGCGAATCTGATTTTGCACTATATCCAATCAGAGTTGGTATAATCGTGAAAAAAGCCCGCA
Organism: Peribacillus phoenicis; assembly: GCF_047238085.1. Classification (NCBI taxonomy): domain Bacteria; kingdom Bacillati; phylum Bacillota; class Bacilli; order Caryophanales; family Bacillaceae; genus Peribacillus; species Peribacillus phoenicis. Next base: position 1,153,282 of record NZ_JBDFMF010000001.1, read on the forward strand.
TTCATGTGCGGGCTTTTAACTGTTTTTTAGCGATATTTTAATTATAGTATTGTGTTTTTAGTGAAATGCACGTGAATTTCGGTCATTTACTCGTGAAATGGCGTAATACTCGTGAATTTCGATCAAATACTCGTGAGTATTGGTGTTTAACTCGTGAGTTTAGGCCATTTACTCGGAAGTATTGGTGTTTAACTCGTGAGTTTGGGCCATTTACTCGTGAGTTTTAGTGTTTAACTCGTGAGTTTGGGCCATTTACTCGTGAGTTTGAGCGTAATACTCGTGAATTGGCGTAAGTACAAAAAATAAAGATTTACAATGATAATTCTTGTGGAGGTTCACCGTTGTTGTTCATCAACCGGATGCTTTCCGGCTTAATTTGCAGGATTAAATAATTCGGATCTTTCGGACCTTCGAACCAATCTTCAAATGATTCATTCCATAATTTATCCTTCAGTTCCTGAGAATCGTTTATTTTCGAGGTACCTGAGATTTCCAGGTAAGAATCGCCCAATCCTTTATTATCATAGCCGATCAGGATATGAACATTAGGATTCTTTTCAATTTCATCAATTTTTTCCGTCTTTCCGCTCGTTGGTGTGTATAAAGTTAAATCATCGTTAAAGAATGTCATATAGCGTGAATGTGGTTTGTTGTTTTCAACTGAAGATAAAACTCCTATTTTATGATCACGGATGATGTTCAACACTTTTTCTTTTATTTGGTTTTGGCTCATTTTTGCACACTCCTTTTATTTTTTTTACTCTATTACTTTTCCTCTCTTTTCATTAAGTTAAACAAAATTCTGCAGTTTGCCATTTTTATGAATGAAGATTGATAGAAGTTGCCATACTAGTCATTATGTGTTCTATTTTGAGCAATTTCATGATGTTAATCCATTTGTAAAGGTGAGTATGATGAATGAATTGTGGTGAATTACTTATCATTGGCGGGGCAGAGGATAAGTGCCTTGAAGGTGAGGTATTAAATAAATTTGTCGAGCTTGCAACCCGTAATAGGGATGGCGGAATAGGAATATTGCCTACAGCGAGTGAAATTCCTGAGGAAGTGAGTACAGAGTATATCAAGATTTTCAGGGATTTAGGCGTGGGCAGGGTGGAAGTGATCAAGCTGGATTCAAGGCAGGATGCAGATGACCCAGCAATTTGTGAACAGCTGACATCTTTTTCCGCCATCTTCATTTCAGGGGGAAACCAAAGCCGATTGTTTGAGCTGATTGGAAAAACCAAATTCCACGATGCCCTTTCTAAAGCCTGGCATAAAGGAATGGTGATAGCAGGGACAAGTGCTGGCGCTTCCATTTTAGGTAAGCATATGATCATTGCTGCTGACACGATGCTGAATGACAATAAGTTAAAGGTTGAGATTGGGGTAGGCTTCGGCTTCCTTGACGGTTTGATAATCGATCAACATTTTTCCCAGCGTGGCCGCTTTGACCGCCTGTTAAGTGCGATAGCAGGGAAAAAGGAAATTATGGGTATTGGCATTGATGAAAATACAGCAATTTTAGTTAAAGACAGTCTTTTTGAAGTAGTTGGCCAACATCAAGTATTGGTTCTTGATGGCAGCACCAGTGATTATATCAATATCACAACTTCTGAGAATGGCAGTGAAGAGTTGACTCTTTCGGGATTTAACCTTCATGCACTAACCAGGGGATACCGTTTTGACCTGCTTAAAAGGAAATTGTTGATGAAAAAGGGGATCCAACAATGATAATCAATCGAGTCCGTTATTTAAAAGGACCTAATTATTTTGCTTATACACCGACGATTTGCATTGAATTGGATATAGGGGTACTGGAACAGAAACCATCTGATTCAATACCTGGATTCAATGAAAAATTGTTAAAGGCGCTCCCGAACCTGGGAAGCCATACATGTTCAAAAGGGTATCGAGGCGGTTTCGCCGAAAGGCTGAGAAAAGGAACATGGATGGGACATATATTGGAGCATATGACGATTGAGCTTCAAAACCTGGCCGGAATCGAAGCCATTCGTGGAAAAACGATTATGATGGAAAAGAAGGGTTTTTATTATGTGACCTTTGACTATCAGGAACCTCACTCAGGCCTTCAAGCTTTTTTAGCAGCAAAAGATATCGCGGAAGCCATCCTGAATGGTGAAAAGCATATAAATGTACAATCTTATGTAAAACAAATAGAGCAGTTATATTATAAAAATAAACTGGGTCCAAGTACCGAAGCCATTTTTAAGGCAGCACAAGCAAAAGGCATCCCTGTCGAGCGTATGGGTGATGAAAGCTTACTGCGTTTAGGAACCGGTACAAGGCAGAAGTATGTCCAGGCGACAATTTCCAGCCAGACTTCGAATATTGCCGTTGAGAATTCATGTGACAAATCATTGACCAAATCAATTTTAAGAGGGTGTGGCCTCCCTGTACCTGAAGGTGAAGTTGCCCATTCCATCGAAGATATCTTTGCCTCGGCGGACAGGCTGGGTTTTCCGCTGGTCATTAAACCGTATAATGGGAGGCAGGGGCAGGGTGTCATCACCCATATCAAAAATAAGGATGAACTATTCAATGTAATCAATTGTTTGGAGTCGCATGTGGAGAAGTACATAGTCGAACGGCATATTGAAGGACATGATTATCGGTTACTGATCGTCAACGGTGAACTTATAGCAGCTAGTTTGAGGCTTCCTCCCTATGTTATTGGCAACGGTAAGGAATCGATACGTAAATTGATAGAAAAAGAAAACTGTAATGATTTACGGGGGGAAGGACATGAGAAGCCGATGTCAAAAATCCCACTTACACATACCGTGACCTGTTACTTGGAAAAATCGAATCGGACGCTCGATACCATTCCGAATCAAGGGGAATTGGTTCAAGTTGTCGGCAATGCAAATCTTTCAACTGGTGGAAAGGCAATCGATGTAACGGATCAGGTTCATCCCACCATTAAGAATATGTCGGCTGCTGCCGCGAAAGCGATCGGTTTGGATATAGCCGGAATCGATTTTATTTGTGAGGATATATCAAAACCAATCGAACATTCACGGACTGCAATTATTGAAGTGAATGCTGCTCCGGGAATTCGAATGCATCATTATCCGAGCGAAGGGAAAAAAAGGGATGTAGGCAAGGCCATTGTTGATTATTTATTTCCGACTCGGGAAGAGGCAGCTATACCGATCATCGCAGTGACCGGAACAAATGGAAAGACGACAACGACCCGATTGGTTCATTATTTTCTTTCTAATGAAAATACAAAAGTGGGTATGACGAATTCTGATGGAGTATATATCGGAGATGAGGTTTTGGATCAAGGCGACTGCAGTGGTCCGGTCAGTGCAAGAATGGTATTGGCCCATCCTGAAGTTGATGTAGCCGTATTGGAAACGGCCAGAGGAGGGATTCTGCGTGAAGGTCTTGCTTTTCGTAAATGTGATGTGGGGATCATTACCAATGTAAGTGAGGATCACCTCGGCCGTGATGGAATCGATACTTTGGATGATCTCATTAAATTAAAGAGGCTGGTAGCCGAAGTCGTAATGACATCGACTATGCCCATAATGAAGCAGGATTGAAGGCCATATTCGAGACGGTCAGTGCTTATAACAAAAATCGTCTTATCACTGTTTTGGCAGGACCTGGGGACCGTATTGATGAAGAGCTTATCAGGCTCTCCAAGGCGGCGGCCATGAATTCTGATCTGTTCATCATTAAAGAAGACGATGATTTGCGAGGCAGGGAGCCTCTCGAAGTAGCCAGGCTGCTTCAGGAAGCTGCCGTAGAAGCAGGGTTACAAAAAGATCGGACCTTAATCGAACCTAATGAATTGGACGCATTCATAAAAGCCTGGGAAGCATCACAACCGGGTGACCTATTATTGTTCTTTTACACGGATTTCGAATATGTAGAGAAGTTTTTCCAAAAGGTTTCAACAAATCCATTGCCGAAGAAATAAAACAGTGAATTTCGCCCTGAAAATCCACTTTCAATCAAGGCTAGCAATTACTCGCGAAAATTTCAATGTATGAAAAAAAAGCTAATCCAATTGGATTAGCTTTTTTTCATAACCGTTTCATTTGCAGCCGGGACAACGGCATGGTCTTTTTTATATATTCGCTGAAGCACGATGGACTGAACAATCATGAATATACCTCCGATTGACCAATATAACGGCAAAGCAGCAGGAGCGGAGAAAGAAATGAATAAAATCATTGCTGGTGAGAGCAGGCTCATCAACTTCATTTGTTTCTGCTGTTCCTCCGGCATTTGTCTCATGGAAATGACCGATTGGAAGTAATAAATGACACCAGCAATAATCGCCATGGCAATATTCGGCTGACCAAGGCTGAACCAAAGGAAACTATGGGTCGCAATTTCATGGGAGCCTTGGATTGCATAATAAAAGCCCATTAGAATCGGCATTTGAATTAAGAGCGGCAAACAGCCCATGTTTAAAGGATTGACTCCATGCTTTTGGTAAAGCTGCATCATTTCCTGTTGAAGGGCCTTTTGTTTAGCTGGATCTTTCGTCTCTTTGATTTTCTGCTGGATTGCAGTCATTTCCGGTTTCAGCCCATTCATCTTCGTTTTCATGCTAAGCTGTGTTTTATATTGCTTGGCAGTCAGTGGAAGCAAGACAAGGCGAATCAAAAATGTCATCATGATGATGCTTAAACCATAGTTGCCATTAAATAAATCAGCATTAAACTCCAGCATTTTTGTCATCGGGTTAACCAAAGCGGTATGAAATGGACCGCTCGTTGCTGCTGAGCATCCTGTCAATAGGGTCGTTGCCAGAAATAGTACGGCAATTAGAAACATGTTTTTCTTCTTCAATATAATTTCCTCCTCAAATTGTTAGTGGTTAAACAACGAGAAGGAGGCTTGGCTCATCGGAATCATCTGGTGAATCCTTTTGCCGGATAAATGTGAAGAAGCGCTGTGCACCGCGCCAGTCAAAAATGCTGCCCGCATGAACAGGGGATTTACTTTTATCTGTATGAACGGAAGCTTGATATTTGTCGTTCAAGAGCGATTGCTTTTTATTTAAGAAGTAAAACGCAGCCAGTGGAAAGACAAAGGTAAATAAGTAACCTGCCCATACCGCATGGCGAACGGTCTGATAATCGAATTCTAATAATAATTCCCACATAGGAATCCCTCGTTTTTTCTAAGATAAGAAAATTTGGCCTCCAAAAATGATTCAGGGCCTGAAATGCTTTTGACCTTATTGAGTTTAAATCATTAAGAACACTATATCAAATTCTAGTGCAAGAAAGCTAAAAAATATAGGGATTTTTTCAAAAAATAAACAGGGAATATTTTCTGATTAAATATTCTGTAGAACCCCAGAGTCGAGACAAGTAATTCGGAATGAAGATGCACATATGGTCGTTCGTCTACATACGGATAAAAGGAAGTTCAATTATGAGGTGAAAAAGTATGAAACCATACAATTCATTCGATCAACAGAATAACAATAACGGTACTGAAAATATATATCAAAATGCACATCTCCGAAACATGGATAATGATTTCTTGGCAGTGCCATATCCATTTGAAAATCAAATAATGGATATAAGGACTCCTCCTGGCCCGCCTGGCCCGTCCTACGGGGACCAGCCGCCGCCGCGGCCGCCCCACGGAGGAGGCCCGCCTCATATAGCTCCGCCATTATTCACTCCACAACTTCATGATGGAATGTCTAAGGCAATGGACACTGGTTCAATAAAAGGGTGTTTATACAAACATACGTATGTTTGGCTTAAAAATGGCCGCTCATTTTGGTTTTACCCCACATATGTCGGCTATAATTCCGTGGCAGGTTATCGATGGAGACGAAGTCAACAGCGATGGGCCTATTATGGAACGGACGCGCATGAGATACAATTCTTTCATTGTTATTAAAATAACAATGCGCATTAGCGGATTGTTCAGTTGTGGACAAAAGGTGGGCGAAAAAAGTACGGTGTAGTCGAACTAATTGGTGAAAGGTCGAATAAAGTCTGGTGTGGGTCGAAAAAATGGGTGAACGGTCGAATAAAGTGCAGTGTGGGTCGAAAAAATGCGTGAACGGTCGAATAAATTGGGGTGTGGGTCGAATAAAATAGTGATCGGTCGAATAAAGTGCGGTGTGGGTCGAAAAACGGCGTGAACGGCCCCAAAAAAAGTGCACCTTCTTAAAACAACAGGATGTTTTTTTAAGAAGGTGGTTCGGAATGGTCTCACCCCGAACCATGATTTTAAAACGAGACTAGATTATCCTTAATGTTTTTTATTGTAACCTTTATTAGATTGAAGAAATTTGCGACACTCATGCCGAAAACTGGCTAGATTAGACCCCGCTGGATGCTTGCTTTGATGAGGCTTGGCAGACAGCGGGCGGAAAGGGAGCGGATTTCCGAAATCAAGTGTAAAGTTATTAAAGAAGGCAAATTCCTTCAAAGATTCAATCAAAAAAATAATCAGGAAAATCAGAAATGATCCCATCTAACTGCATCTTTTTGAACATGCGGATTTGTTTTTTATTGTTGACGGTCCATGTATATACTTTCATCCCGTGCTTTTGGATTCGCATTTGCAGTTTCTTACTCAAAATTGTTTGCTTTGGATTCAAAAATGATGCAAACTCGGCAATCTCCTTTAATTTTTGGTCATTAATTGGGCGTTTTATCAAAACGCCCACTTGTATGTCCGGCATTAATTGATGAAACCTTTTCATGGATTCCATATCGAATGAATGAACCATTATCCTATTTTCACTTGTTGAATATTCCTGGAATTTTCCTAATTCCTCTGCAAGTTTCTGTTCAATGCCGGGATAAGCAGATGGATGTTTTAATTCGATTAAGATTCCGGCTTCAGACCCGAAATTCTCCAATACCTCACTTAGTAAAGGAATCCTTTCGTTTTTATAACGGGAATGATACCAGCTTCCTGCATCCAGTTCCTTTAATTCGGCAGCCGTGTAATCACGGATGTTCCCTTTGCCGTTCGTGGTTCGATCCAGGGTGGGATCATGATGAACCACAAGTACATCATCTTTACTAAGATGGATATCCACTTCCAGGAAATCAGCTCCCAATTCAATAGCTTTATTAAAAGATGCCATTGTATTCTCGGGGCAATATCCAGATGCACCGCGATGTCCAATTTTAAGGGGGGAATGCTGGATTATTAAGCTTTCAGGGAAATCACTCTTTGATCTTTTAGCGTAGAGAGCGAACAGGACAAGCATGGTTATCACGATAATAAGAAAAAATGCAATCATCTTTCACACTCCTATTAGGCAAAATGATTAAAATTTAGCAGGACAGTCTCATTTCATAATTTTACATGTTAGCCAGGAAAAAATCATGTTTTACACAATGTTATAATCCGACTTAAAGGATTTATTGGAAAGGTATGGAATACATATAATTTAAGTATCAATAAGGAGGGAAAGCAGATGGAATTGCAGGTGAAACCGAAGTCTAAAAAATGGAAGGGGAATTTTGGTTTATATTTTTCCCTGCCCATTCTGTCTTGGGCGTTTTACGATTTTGCCAATACGATTTTTTCCTCTAATATCAATACGATTTTCTTTCCATTCTTCCTCCAGGAACAGATTGGGGAAAATGCCGTTCTTGATCAGATTGCCAGTACCTTCATCTCCTACGCAAATGCGATTGCCAGTTTATTTCTAGTTTTGTTTTCCCCGCTGTTCGGTGTCATGATCGATCGAACGGGAAAAATGAAAAAATACATTATGATTTTCACAATCATTTCCGTTGTATGTACATTTTTAATGGGGGTATTTGGAGGGGCGCCGTTCGATGGGAAGCTTCTTGGCATTCCAATTTCCTTGGCGATCGTCATTCTTTTATTTGTGATAGCAAAGTTTTTCTATCATTCGAGTCTTGTTTTCTATGATACGATGATGAGTGATTTAGGCACGAAACAGCAATTGCCGCTTATATCAGGATTTGGCGTGGCGGTAGGCTACCTTGGAACGTTAGTGGGCCTGTCCATCTATCCATTCATAAGTAAAGGGAGTTCACATGAAGCCTTTATTCCCACGGCCATTTTATTTCTGGTTTTTTCCCTTCCATTGTTCTTTTTTTTAAAAGAGACTCCAAAACAGCAAAAAGCGAAACAACCTTTTTTATCCGGTTATAAGGAAATTAAATCCACATTTAAAGAGATGAAATCCCATCGATCGGTTTTTACATTCATGATTGCTTATTTCTTTTTAAATGATGCAATTGCTACCACTATCGGCATGATGGCCGTATATGCCAAGACTGTTGTTGGATTTTCCTCAAGCGGATTCATTTTGCTTTACTTGGTTTCGACAGTATCGAGTATTGCCGGATCGTTTCTGTTTGGATACATCACGCAGTCGAAGGGGCCGCGGCTAGCTGTGACATATGTGGGGGTTCTGCTTTTGGTTGCTTTATTTATAGCGGTCTTTGCACAAACCGCTCTATGGTTCTGGGTTGCCGGAAGTATGTTCGGCATTTCGCTTGGTTCGATGTGGGTGACATCACGGACATATATCATTGAATTGACCCCGGATGAGAAGAGGGGGCAATTTTTTGGACTATTTGCATTCTCAGGAAAAGTTTCTTCAATAATCGGTCCGCTTTTATATGGAACAATAACGTTGGTATTCCATGACCTCGGTACATTGGCGAGCAGGATGGCATTGGGCTCATTGATCATCATGGCGGTAATAGGACTGGGCTTTCTTTTGAAAATGAAGGGATTGGAAGAAGTGAACTAAGAAAAAAGGGAATGGAGCCGGCCTTAATGCCGTATCCATTCCCTTGCATAATCTTATACCAAAATCAAGGTGACATCGACGTTCCCGCGAGTCGCTTTTGAATAGGGGCAGGTCATATGTGCTTTTTTGGCGAAGTCTTCAGCCTCTTCCCTGCTTAGGTCGGGAATAGAAACATCCAATCTTACAGCCAATTTAAAGCCGCCGTCATCCTCATCTTTACCGATCGTGACATTTGCCGTAACGGAAGTATCGACTTTTTTCTTTTCTTTTTGCAGAACAAGATTCAAGGCACTGTCAAAGCAAGCCGCGTAACCGGCTGCGAATAACTGTTCAGGGTTTGTGGCGCGCTCACCGGAACCACCTAATTCCTTCGGTGATCTCACATCGAAGTCCAGAATCCCGTCCTCTGATTTAACATGTCCCTCACGACCGCCTTGTACGGCAACTGTAGCTGTGTATAATGGTTTCAATGAAAACAACTCCTTTGTTTATTCTTACTATCATTAGTTCCCTCCTGTAAGTCTTGTTAAACAAAATGAAAGCGAGTTTATGAAGAGTATTGTGTGAAAATGGTTTTAAATTGGTTTTAAATTGGAAGATATTGTTTTATAATTTACTGTATTAGGAGATGTAATACACCCATTTGCAAGGAGGGTTTATGATGTTTGAGCTGGATGTTCAAAATGGAAAGCCGATATATGAGCAATTGATGGATAAGTTAAAGGAACTAATGATCAATGAAGTTTTACAGGAACATAATCAGCTACCATCTATTCGAATATTGGCTCAGGAATTGACCATCAATCCAAATACGATCCAGAAAGCGTACAAGCAGCTTGAATCTGACGGGTTTATATATACATTACCAGGCAAAGGGAATTTCGTGGCTCCTCCTAAATCCTTGAAAAATTCATTGAAAGAAGAAAAGATCAGAAACGAGCTTTCAAGGGTACTCGCTGAAGCTCTTTATATCGGAATCGATAAACATGAAATTTATAGATTGATAAAGGAAATCAATCCATTGGCAAAGGGGGGAGATTCATGATTGAAATAAAACAGGTGAGTAAATTATATGAAGGAAAAGAAGCGATCAAAAACGTCACCTTGGTCATACAAAAAGGCTCCATATTCGGGTTATTAGGTTCAAATGGGGCGGGGAAAACGACTTTATTAAAAATGCTTTCAGGCAATCTGATACAGGATGCAGGAGAAGTTCTAATTGATCGATCATACGTGTTTGAAAACCGTGAAGTGAAAAATCGTTGTTTCTTCCTTCCTGATACGCCTTATTTCCTGGCTAACTATACGATCATGCAAATGGCAAGTTTTTATAGCCATATTTATAGTGAATGGAATCAAGACCGTTTCTATCAATTACAGGAAGTATTTCCGATACCCGTACAAAATAAAATACATAAACTATCGAAGGGTATGCAAAGACAGGTTGCTTTTTGGCTCGCACTCTCGACGATGCCGGAAGTTCTCATCCTGGATGAACCGTTTGATGGGTTAGATCCGGTCATGCGTAAAAATGTGAGGCAGTTGTTGATTCAGGATGTATCGGAAAGGGATATGACGATTTTACTTTCGTCCCATAATCTCCGGGAAATTGAAGATTTAGCCGATCATGTCGGGATTTTACATGGAGGTGAGCTTGTGATCCAAAAGGATTTGAATGACTTAAAAGCGGATGTACACAAAGTGCAAATCGCCTTTAAACATAAAATTCCCCACGGTTTATACCGCGGAATTCAAATTCTAAACAAGGAAAGACGCGGCAGCGTGATCGTTTGCATCGTTAAAGGTAAAGAATCCATGATTAAATCGCACTTTAATCAGTTTCAGCCAGAAATATTAGATATTCTCCCCCTTACTCTAGAGGAGATATTCATTTATGAAATGGGGGATATAGGTTATGTCATCCAGAATAACCTGGTTTAATAGAGAATTGATTATCTATATTTTCAGAAGCACTGGCTGGATTGGTTTCCTGTATCTCGTCGGCCTCATATTTGCGCTGCCTTTGGAAATGTTAGCGATTATCTTGAATGAGAATAATGAATATGTGGAATTCAAAAACCTTTTTTCCTGTCAGCAGATGATACAGTTTGTCTTGGTCATCGTTATTCCAGTATTACTTGCCATCTTCCTTTTTCGGTTTTTACAAATGAAACAAGCCTCTGACTTTATTCATAGTTTACCGATTACTAGACGCAGCATCTACATTCATATGATTGGGACGGGAATTGGCTTCTTGGGTTTGCCGATATTACTTACAGGTTTAATTTTGATATTATTCCACTCGGCAATTGATATAGAAACGCTATATACCATGCCTGATATATGGTCTTGGATGGGGAATACATTTATTTTGGAAGCTTTGATCTTTTCTGTTGCCGTTTTAATTGGAATGGTGACGGGATTATCAGCCTTTCAAGGACTGCTGACCTATATTTTTCTTGCTTTGCCGGTGGGGCTGTTTGTATTGTTTTCAGCCAATGTGAAGTTTTTGATAGCAGGATTTTCTGCAGATTATTATCTAAGCTCCAATATGAATGGCATCTCCCCCTTATTAGCAGCAACGGAGATGGAAAAAATAGACTTTTTCTCTATTAATACTTTAATTTATAGTATATTAACCTTACTTTTTCTGATTAGTTCTCTTTTTCTCTATGAGAGGAGAAAGCTGGAGCACGTATCGCAGGCATTTGTTTATCCGAAGATTAAGCCATTATTTAAATTCGGCCTGACATTATGCATGATGCTGTTTACAGGGCTGTATTTTAGCGAAACGACAGGCCAGCCAGGGTGGATTTTCTTCGGATATACCGTCGGTTCTTTGCTTGGATATTATTTAGGGGAAATGGTCCTGCAAAAGACTTGGCGAATACGGGTCAACCTGAAAGGTTATGCAGCATTTATAGTGGCCATCATTGTGCTGGCACTCATTATAAAAATAGATCCCCTTCATTATAAGGCCAAGATTCCTGATGAAAAGATGATTAGCCAAATTTATATTGGCAATTCTCCTTTATTTTTTGAAGATGGTGACACATCGGATAACGCTTCAAATTATCTTAAAGAGAAGGAAAATATTGAGGCGATCAGGTTATTGCATCAGGAAATAATCGATAAGGGTAAAAAGGTTTCCATAGGTGAATTGAATGATGGACAATCCGTATTCCTGATGTATGAACTCAAGAATGGAAAACGGTTAGCGAGGGAGTATCATTTGCAAAACTACGACTCATACAAGCCGCTATTGGCGAAAATTTATGAGTCGAATGAATATAAAAAAATGGTTAATGAGTTATTGAATGTTACTGCTGGAGACGTATCAAAAATCAAGATAACGGCGAGCGGACAAGTGGACAAATCAATAACGATCACGGACGGTCAACAGCTGGAAGCAGCCGTAAAGGCATTGTCGGAGGATCTGAATAATCAATCGTTCGACCAAATGACATCTTCTTTTGGTGATTATGCCTCCATCGACATTCTCTTACATAATGACAAAACCATTTATATGAATTGGGACTCTTCATATACTCAGTTTTCAAAATGGATGGAAAGTACAGGACAATCGGAAAAAGCAAGGTTAATGGTTGATGATGTCTCTTATATACTGGTTGCGAAGACCGATTCAAAAGTTTATCATTCGTATTCTGAAAGTGAAATCGCACAGCAGATTGAACAACAGCCAAACCGTTTGAAAATTAAGACCGCTTCGGAAATCGAGACGGCCATTGATAATGCCCAAATCGATTGGGGCGGGGAGTACTCAGCTGCCTTTTATTATAAAGAAAGCAGAGATGTGGACATCAAGAGTTTTTCTGGCGAACATGTTCCCGGCTTCATTTTGGATCATTTTAATGAAAGATAACGTGAATAAATGAAAGGATGCCGCCCAATCTGGGCGGCATCCTTTTTCCATTGCCTATCAATATGTTTGTGTATCTATGCTTTAGAGTTTTACGACGTTTTTAGCTTGAGGTCCGCGGTTTCCTTCTTCGATTTCAAATTCAACCTCTTGACCTTCATCAAGGCTCTTGAAACCTTCTCCTTGAATGGCGGAAAAATGTACGAAAACATCGTCTTCGTTTGGTACTTCGATAAATCCAAATCCTTTGTCACTATTGAACCATTTCACTTTACCTGTTACTGTCATTCGATGAATCCTCCTAAAAAGTTAAAAAATATTAATGGTGATGATTTTACCGTGATGGAAAAATCAATTTCACACATTATCCAGCACCCTCATTCAAGTTAAAATTATCATACGAAGATGCTTGATAAAATGTGAAAGCCTACAGGAAAAATTAACCCACTCCTTTGGGGCAATTTCCATTTTTTTAGTATATACCCACCTTTATAAAGGATAAAACAAATGGAATTAATTTATACATTCCCATTTAGGAAAATATTATTAGACAGGTTTTATACGGGGAAGCATAACGGTATTGTCGCACAGGAGTTTCCTGGATTGAAATTTGACGGGGCCAATTGGAAAAGCCTTTAGAGTTGAGATTAGGAAAACAATTTGGCATTAAAGTTTTTCACGAAAATAATCGGGTATAGGATAAGAAAGAAAGGACTGATGAATAATGAAGAAATTATTAAAAAGGGCCCTCATTTTTGCTGCTCCAATCATATTCAAGGAAGTAAAAAAACGCTGGAAAAACAAGCGGAATCAAAAAGCGATTAAACCTGCAAGGTAATAAGTTAAACCATGAATAAATGAACGGTAACCATATGGATTAGATAAGGGGCGCTGATTAAGCGTCTTTTGTTTTGCCATTTGAACAAATCCCCTAATGGTGATGCATTCACCTCTACATCTTTCCTTCATATCGTGTTAAAATAGAAAGGTTGATTGAAAATGAATGATGAGTAGCCAATGCTTAAGCCTTATGATATATTTCTTCTTACATATATTGTGTATGATCAGGATTTTTGCATACAAAGAAAGGTTGCCATTCCAATGTAAAAAATACAGTAAACCTCTATAAATTTTTTTTATTGATGACTCCAATAATGAAAGGAACATATTATGACTAATTTAAAAGACGAGGTTCAATCCCGACGGACCTTCGCAATCATCTCTCACCCGGATGCCGGGAAAACGACTTTGACAGAAAAATTATTGCTGTTTGGCGGCGCGATCCGAGATGCCGGAACAGTTAAAGCTAGAAAAACAGGGAAGTATGCAACAAGTGACTGGATGGAGATTGAAAAGCAACGGGGAATTTCCGTTACATCTTCAGTCATGCAATTCGATTATGATGATTTCCGTGTCAATATTCTCGATACACCAGGCCACCAAGATTTCAGTGAAGACACATATCGTACACTGATGGCTGTTGATAGCGCCGTGATGATCATCGACTCGGCAAAAGGTATCGAGGATCAGACGGTTAAATTATTCAAAGTATGCCGGATGAGGGGTATCCCGATTTTCACTTTTATCAATAAAATGGACCGACAAGGTAAAACGCCGCTAGAATTGCTTGCCGAACTCGAAGAGGTATTAGGTATAGAAACATATCCAATGAATTGGCCGATTGGGATGGGAAAAGACTTCGTGGGCATTTACGACAGGTTCAATAATCGGATTGAACAGTTCAAAACGGAAGGGGAAGAGCGTTTCCTTCCATTGAATGACGAAGGTGAACTCGAAGTGGATCATAAACTTAAGGATTCCCAGTTATATGAGCAAACTTTGGAAGAAATCATGCTGTTGACGGAAGCGGGTAACCAATTCTCTGAAGAAAACATTGCGACTGGAAAACTTAGTCCCGTATTTTTCGGGAGTGCTTTAACGACGTTCGGTGTTCAGACGTTTTTGGATGCTTATCTGAAATTTGCACCAGCTCCACAAGCGCGGATGACAACGTCAGGTGAAATGGACCCTGTCAGTAATGATTTTTCCGGTTTCATTTTCAAGATCCAGGCGAATATGAACCCAAAACACCGTGACCGGATCGCTTTCCTTCGCATTTGCTCCGGTAAATTCGAACGTGGGATGAGCGTCAACCTGAGCAGGACAGGAAAACCAATCAACCTTTCTTCTTCTACTCAATTCATGGCTGATGATCGGAACACCGTAAATGAAGCGGTAAGCGGAGATATCATCGGTTTATATGACACCGGTAACTACCAAATTGGCGATACGATTACAACAAGCAAAGACATGTTTCAGTTTGAAAGGCTGCCTCAGTTTACACCGGAACTATTCATGAGGGTAACAGCTAAAAACGTCATGAAACAGAAACATTTCCATAAAGGAATTAACCAACTTGTACAAGAAGGGGCAATTCAGCTCTTCAAAACGGTTCGGATGGAAGAATATCTGCTTGGTGCGGTTGGGCAACTTCAATTCGAAGTATTCGAGCATCGTATGAGGAACGAGTACAATGTTGAAGTCGTGATGGAGCGCATGGGCAGCAAGATTACACGCTGGGCTGAAGATGAAAAGCTTGATGAAAATCTTCATAGCTCAAGAAGCATTCTTGTTAAAGACCGGTTTGATAAATATGCATTCTTATTTGAAAATGAGTTTGCACTTCGTTGGTTCCAAGATAAAAATCCTGATGTGGAATTATATAATCCAATGGATTTGAAATAATGAAGAAGCCCGTGTTATATACACGGGCTTTCAGACTGTAGACAAACTCGATGAAAATCGAGTTAAGTCTACAGTTTTTTTGGCTTGTACAAATTTGGACGTTGATTGGAACGTAGAGCACTCGCTTTCCGCGGGCGGTCCGGGAGCCTCCTCGACGCCTTTGCGTCTGTTGGGTCTCCCTTGGAGCGTTTTCCCCGCAGGAGTCTCGCACCATCCGTTCCAATCTACTTTGTCTTAAATTTTAGATAGAACCTCATTTGTCTACAATTTTTTTTGGTGTGCAAAAACTCGAACGTTGATTTCCACTACAGGCACTCGCTTTCCGCGGGCAGTCCGGGAGCCTCCTCGACGCCCTTGCGTCTGTTGGGTCTCCCTTGGACTCGCTATTCCCGCAGGAGTCTCGCACCTTCCGTTCCAATTTACTTTGTCTTAAATTTTAGATAGAACCTCATTTGTCTACAGTTTTTTTTGGTGTGCAAAAACTCGGACGTTGATTTCTACTACAGGCACTCGCTTTCCGCGGGCGGTCCGGGAGCCTCCTCGGCGCACTTGCGCCTGTGGGGTCTCCCTTGGACGCGTTTTCCCCGCAGGAGTCTCGCACCTTCCGTTCCAATCTACTTTGTCTTAAATTTTAGATAGAACCTCATTTGTCTACAGTTTTTTTGGGTGTGCAAAAACTCGAACGTAGATTTCCACTACAGGCACTCGCTTTCCGCGGGCAGTCCGGGAGCCTCCTCGGCGCCTTTGCGTCTGTTGGTCTGTTGGGTCTCCCTTGGAGCGTTTTCCCCGCAGGAGTCTCGCACCATCCGTTCCAATCTACTTTGTCTTAATTTAGATAGGCCCCCTTTTGTCTACAAACTCGAACCCCTAGTGTTATGAATACAAGGGATTTTTTCATTATCTGGAGATATTTTAATGCTACTATAACTATCGCTTTCCTTACGGGTGAACTTATATACAGCGAATGAATAGTGCCGAAAGCCTCCTGATGGCCTCAGCAGACTTTTCTCGTGGGAATGTGGGGTAATTTATTCAATTAAAGAAGAAGCTCTGCTCAGGAAACCAGGCTACATAGTCCTGATTGATCATTATGAGAAAAAACTGTTTCATTATTTTTCACATAAAAGTCATTATCGTGGAATTAATTTACAAATGTATCTATCGGAAGGAGCTTGGTAATGGTTTGCGTTGTATCAGTGGAGAGAAGCATCACTGATAAAATCGAATTATACTAAAATATTCCTTTGACAATCTCCTGAAACTACTATATATTTAGCTAGTACTTTAGTGCTTAAAAGCGTTTCAGTAATTGTGAGGAGTGAAAAGGTCCTAGCCTTACCTCAGAGTATATACAACATTGAAAGCGGGGAAATACATCATGCGTCTTGAAGATGCAAAGCTAAAACTCTCCTTACTTGAAGCAATTGGGGTTTCGGCCATTCTATTCTTAATCATTGCAACTGGAATCATACATTATGGACTTGCCCCCCATATTCCAATAATAGCGGCAATCCTTTTCTTATTTGTTTATGGGAAGATCAAGAAGCTGCCATTTTCAATTATGGAGGCGGCTATAGTCAAAGGTGCAGGTACTGGTATGGGAGCCATTTATATATTCTTTTTCATTGGAATGCTGATTTCCATCTGGATGGCAAGCGGGACGATCCCTACCATCATGTACTATGGGTTTGACTGGATTTCTGGTGAATATTTCTATGCGATCACATTTCTGGTGTGTTCGCTAATTGGGCTCTGTATCGGGAGTTCACTTACAACATCAGCCACTATCGGCGTTGCTTTAATAGGTATGGCGGCGGCGATGGATTTATCGTTGGCGATTACAGCCGGTGCAATCATTTCCGGTGCATTTCTTGGGGATAAAATGTCTCCATTATCCGACTCTACCAACCTTGCATCGGGAACGGTTGGAGCACCATTATTTGAACATATTAATAATATGCTTTGGACTACGATTCCAGGTTTTTTAATATCGCTTATCATCTTTTACCTCCTTTCACCGAATGTCAAAGTTGCTCGTGTTGAGGAAATCGAAGCCATGACCAAAGCGCTGGAAATGGAAACGAATATAAGCATATGGAGTTTGATTCCGTTTGTCATCGTCCTAATCATGGCTTTGAAAAAGGTGTCAGCCATTCCGACATTGTCGGCAGGAATCATTTCGGCAGCCATCATCGCTTTCATTCAAACGCCTAATTTGACGGTAGCAAAACTGGCGGATATTTTATACGGCGGATTTGTCCTCAAGAGTGGAATGGATCAACTTGACTCAATCTTATCACGGGGCGGCATTGAAAGTATGATGTTCTCCGTTTCGATGGTGTTGTTGGCATTGGCCATGGGCGGACTATTGTTCGAATTGGGGGTCATCCCTTCTATTTTAAAAGCAATCCAGGATTCATTGACGAGTGTAGCGAAAGTGATTTCCGCTACTG
Organism: Peribacillus phoenicis; assembly: GCF_047238085.1. Classification (NCBI taxonomy): domain Bacteria; kingdom Bacillati; phylum Bacillota; class Bacilli; order Caryophanales; family Bacillaceae; genus Peribacillus; species Peribacillus phoenicis. Next base: position 1,171,121 of record NZ_JBDFMF010000001.1, read on the forward strand.
TATTTGCAGGAATCAGCGTGAACTTCCTGGTGGGTGAACAGTATTTGTCAGTTATACTGCCTGGGAAAGCCTTTCAGCAGAAATATGAAGATTTAGGCTTGCAGCCCAAAACGCTTGCGAGGGTACTTGAAGATGCGGGAACAGTTGTGAATCCTCTGGTTCCTTGGGGTGTCTGCGGTGTATTCCTGACACAGGTATTGGGTGTTTCAACCCTTGAATATGCCCCATTTGCATTCTTCTGCCTGCTTTGTCCTTTGCTCAGTCTGATTTCTGGCTTTACGAAAATCGGTATCCATTATAAATGAAAAAAACAGGCGGTCGGTTTTGACTGCCTGTTTTTTTATGTGAACTTACATAACCTTATAGAGAAGGGAACCCCCTGACATGAACAGAAATGTCAGGGGGTATTTGATTGATTATTTTGAAGACGCGATCTCATCTTTTGGGATGGACACGACCTTTTCTTTCTGTTCAAGCAAGTTCATTCGCATGACGACATTTTGGAATATGCCCATTGAAAGCATGAGCAGCAGTAAGGAAGATCCTCCATAACTGATGAATGGAAGGGTGATCCCTGTGATAGGGATAAGTCCAGTCACTCCGCCAACGTTGATGCCGACTTGAATGCCGATCATGGATGAGATGCCGATCAATAAAAGGCTTCCAAATGGATCCTTGCATTTTGCTGAAAGTACAAATCCCCTTAAAACGATAAAACCTAGTGTCAATAGAACGAACCCCACTCCGAATATTCCGAGCTCTTCCGCAATGACAGACATGATGAAATCAGTATGCGATTCAGGCAGGTACCCGTATTTTTGTACACTGTCACCAAGTCCCACTCCAGTAAGGCCGCCGGATCCTATTGCGAATAAGGAATTCACGAGTTGATACCCGCTTTCTCCTGCCTTTCCGAAAGGGTCTGCAAACCCCGTAAAACGAGACATCTTATTTTCAGAAAGAACGGCTGAGAAATTACCTGTCACGAGTACCCCTAATGCAAAAATGGCAACGAATATCGCAGTGATCAAAGAGAGTTTGAATATACTCTTAAAAGACATCCCGGATGAAATGATCATGGTACTTGAAATCAGGAAAATGACCGCTGCCGTTCCATAGTCAGGCTGTATTCCGATTAAAAAGCAGATGAATACCAGAAAGAAAATCGGTGGGATGACGGCTTTATCAATACTATTGATTCGATCCTGCCTTTTTCCGTAAATGGCTGCCAGATAAATGATTATGGCTAACTTGGAAAATTCAGCGGGTTGGATCGATTTTGTCCCTAATTTGAACCAGCTTGTGGCATTTCCTGCTGTATGGCCGAAGATAAAGAGCAGCAAAAGGATACCGGCCATTCCAAACATCATAGACATCAAGAACATTTTGTTTTTGTACATCTTATAAGGAAGGATCATCGTGACGATCATTGCCACGAATGAAATGAGAAAAGCCGTTTTTTGCTTCTCAAAGAAGTAATCCATGGGCCAGCCGTATCGAGCGACAGCAGTGATCATGCTCGAACTGTAAATCATGACTAAACCAAACAAACAGAGTAATACGACAGCGATGAAAATAGGGAAGTCGTATGCTTTAATTATTCTTTTCACTTGTGCGCTCACCTCAAATATGTATGCGCGAAAAAATCGCCTTCTTATATAGTAACGGAAAATCGGTTATATAGATAATAATTTTTATTCAATAATATGAATTTATCCTACATAAACCAATATTAAACACTAAAACCGAGAAACTTGGTCTGCCGGATTTCCTTTTTGCTTATAGCCGAATTCGGATTCCTATACATTACCTTCGATAGTAAACGTGAATACTCCTTTTAATAACGGGAAAATTTTTACTATATATTCCATTTGGCGGTGCTGTTATGTCTGGAAGATTACTATTTAAGGTTAAAACTTGATGTGATGCAGTGGATACTGAAAACGAATTTGTTAGAGTAACTCATCTTAAGAGGTATACTTATTTTAGCACCGGTTATGTGGCACGGAATCGGGCAGGGATTTTATGAAGAGAGGGAACCCGTTATGGACTTGGTTCCAATCGATTATATTATACAGGCTGCTGCGTCTCTGGCATTATATAAAGAGGGTTGACGCGAAAAACCTCGTATGTTTAGTGAATTAGGGAAGGCGTACCTCCTTGGTCGATCTTAATTAAAAGCATAAATATGATAGGAAGTACCAATGAAAATAAGGTAAAGCAAGGGGAGTAGTTATGGAAGAAATACAAGACAAGCTGGAAGTGTTTTCTCCGGCAACAGGTGAGAAGATTGCGGAAATAGTCCCAACGCCATTGAAGGCGATTCCTCATATATATAAGAAATCAAGACATGCGTTCCAAGCATGGTCGAATCTTCCCATCAAGGAACGGCTGCAGTATTTAAAACGGCTTCGTTTATTGATGGTTGAAAAAATGGATGAAATAGCTGAAGTCATTTCAAAAGATACAGGAAAAGTGAAAATTGAAGCACTGGTTGCTGATATCATGCCAACGATTGATGCAATCAAGCATATCGAGAAACATGCAGTGAAAACTCTTTCCGGACGAAAGGTCACCACTCCGCTCATGTTAATTGGAAAAAAATCTTATATCCATTATATGCCCCGTGGAACGGTTCTCGTCATTTCACCATGGAATTATCCGCTGCAGCTTTCCATGGTACCCATTCTTAATGCGCTAGCAGCGGGAAATGCAGTCATCGCCAAGCCCTCAGAGGTAACTCCTTTAGTTGGGGTGTGCATTGAAAAGTTGTTTCTTGAAGCTGGTTTCCCGGACGGAACTATACAGTTTGCCCATGGAGGAAAAGAATTGGGTGCGGCATTAACTGAGCAAAAGCCAGATTATATATTTTTTACTGGATCTGTAAGGACTGGGAAAATGATTGGTGAGGTCGCAGCTAGACAACTGATCCCAACGACTTTGGAGCTTGGCGGGAAGGATCCAATGATCGTTCTGCGTGATGCCAACCTGGAACGGGCTGTGAACGGGGCCCTTTGGGGGGCTTTTACAAATAGCGGGCAGGTGTGCATGAGTGTTGAAAGGGTTTATGTGGCACGTCCTGTTTATAAGGAATTCCTCATGCTTCTTAGGGAAAAAACGAAGTCCATGAGGCAGGGGGTGCATTCGCAGGATGATATCGGTTCAATGACTTTCCTGGCACAAGTTGATATTGTGGCTGGACAACTGGAGGATGCACTGAATAAGGGGGCCGTACTTGAAGCCGGAATACCTCCGAAAGAGTGGAAAACGGGACAGACCCATTTCATTCCGCCGACGATTCTGTCCAATGTCGATCATTCCATGAAAATCATGAAAGAAGAAACGTTCGGACCCGTATTGCCTGTTGTGCCTTTCGATACGGAGGAAGAAGTGATCGCCCTGGCAAATGAAAGTGAATATGGGCTCAATTCCAGCGTTTGGACGATGGATAGGGAAAAAGCAAGCAAAATTGCGTCTCGGTTAGTAACAGGAGCGGTGACCATCAATGATGTGCTGATAACGGTTGCTAATCATCATTTACCATTTGGCGGTGCCAAACAAAGCGGAGTTGGCCGGTATCATGGCGAGCATGGATTAAAGATTTTCTGCCATGAAAAAGCGATCATGATCGATAAAGGTAAAAACAATACAGAAATACAGTGGTATCCATATGAAGGGAAATACACGAGTTTTTTATCGCTGTTTCAGAATTACTTTTCTGCCAAACCGAACTGGATTCGTTTCGGCAAAGAATATTTGCGATTGATTAAATTATCCAAAGGGAACAGAAAATGAGATCCATTTATAAAAAAGATTGTTATTTTCATAACGAGCGCGTATACTATTAATATACTTAATAACTGATTTTCCTTTTCAAAGGGGAGTAGCGTTAGGGTTCGCCCTAAAACAAAGTCGTCATTACGTGAATGTTAAACATTCATCGGCTTTGTTGACATGATTTCATGTTCAGCAAGACCTTTGCCTATATGGCAGAGGTCTTTTTATTTTGCCAATGCCAGTAGGAAGGAAATACTAACTATTGGAGGTTGAATGCATGGAAGCATCAATATTATTGGAATATGGCTGGGTCCTTCTTATCTTGGTTGGATTAGAAGGGATACTTGCTGCGGATAATGCGGTCGTCATGGCTGTCATGGTTAAGCATTTGCCAAAAGAACAACAGCGAAAAGCCTTGTTTTATGGTCTGATGGGAGCTTTTGTTTTCCGCTTTGCAAGTTTATTCCTTATTTCCTTTCTTGTCGAGGTGTGGCAAGTTCAAGCAATCGGTGCGATTTATTTACTTTTCATTGCTTTTCAGCACATTTACAAAAAATACGCTGGTAAAGGTGAGAAGGAAATCACGAAACCTAAAAAGCAATCCGGCTTCTGGATGACTGTGGTAAAGGTTGAAGCGGCTGATATAGCTTTCGCAATCGATTCGATGTTGGCTGCCGTCGCACTTGCTGTTACACTTCCTGAAACAGGCTGGATGAAAGTCGGCGGTATTGACGGAGGGCAATTCGCTGTCATGTTCCTCGGCGGCATGATTGGATTGATCATTATGCGATTTGCAGCAAATGCGTTCGTGAAGTTGCTTCATAAGCGTCCTTCCCTAGAAACGGCTGCATTTTTGATAGTGGGTTGGGTAGGAGTGAAGTTGGCGGTACACACACTCGCACACCCTTCACTGGCTGTCATCGATCATCATTTCCCTGAATCAACTCTTTGGAAATCGATTTTCTGGGTTGTATTGATTGGAATTGCAGCAGGTGCATGGATCATTTCAAGCAAGAAAGAAAAAAAAGAAAAAGAAGAGAAAAAAATACAGGAAGCTTAAAAAAACAGGCGTGCTGGTCACGCCTAATTTGTAGACTAAAGGGGTTTTAACTAAAATTTCAAAACAAAGTTGATTGGAGTGGGTGTGCGAGACTCCTGCGGGAAAAGCGCGCCGAGGAGGCTCCCGGACCGCCCGCGGAAAGCGAGTGCCTGGAGTGGAAATCGACGTTTGGGTTTTATAAACCTTTATAAAACTGAGATAAACGATTTTATCGAGTTTGTCTACAGTCTGCAGGCGTGCTGGTCACGCCTATTTTTTTTGCTTTTTCATGTATTTATGGAGATGACCCTCAAAAGCGCAGGGGTGTTTACGAATGATATGTTAAAAGATGTGAATATTAAATTCCGGTTATAAAAATGACAATTGTCCCATTGTATCGGACGAAAATCAGGAAAAAGATAACTTACTGTAATTGCACTGTAATAAACGAGAAAAAACTAAGTATTTTATCATGTTGATATATTATGTGATTTCATTTTTAATGCAAAAATAGTTCTTTTGGTACTGTCTTTTAGACTCCCTCCGCTTAAGATAAGTATGTTGATGCGTATTTTATGTTCAACAGGAGCGAGGTGAGCAAATGCTTGGATTGTTGTTTACAGCATTCAAAAAAAAGCGTTCTTTAGAAGAAACCGTATTGAAAATTCAACAAGGCGATATTAGCCTTCGTAATGATACCATAGAGTCATTCAAACCTTTTATTGCGAAAACAGTGTCATCGGTTTGCAAACGTTACATATACGAATCAGATGATGAATTCAGTATTGGACTGATTGCTTTTAACGAGGCAATCGATAAATATTCCCCGGAAAAAGGCCGTTCTTTATTGGCATTTGCCGAAACCCTCGTTAAACGAAGGGTTATAGATTATATAAGAAGCCAGTCCAAACAAAAAGAAGTCCTATTGGATTTATCACTGAATGATGATAATGAGCAAAGCCATATATATATCGATAATGAAAATTCCATCAATGAATACGAGAAGCAGAAGGAATCGGAAAGAAGAAAAGAAGAAATTCTGCTTTATATAAGCCATCTAGAGGATTTTGGTCTGTCATTTGAGGATTTAGTTGAAAACTCTCCCAAACATGCAGATGCCAGGAAGGGAGCTATTATGATCGCTAAATTGTTAATGGAAGATGACGAACTGAAAGAAATCCTGTTTGCAAAAAAGCGGCTGCCCGTAAAACAGCTTGAGGGAAAAGTGGAAGTAAGCAGAAAAACGATTGAACGGAACAGAAAGTACATCATTGCTGTGGCAATCATAATAAACGGAGATTTCTTGTATTTGAATGATTATATAAAAGGGGCTATCGATGGATGAAAAAAGGAGTTATTCTTTCAGTTAATAAGCGATTTGTAACCCTATTGACCCCCGAGGGTGAATTTCTGAAAACCAAAAGGCAGGAACGGGTATATGAAGTGGGTGAGGAAATCACTTTTGCACCTGCTAAACAAAAGTTCACTTTAGCCTTTTCCAATTTTCATTCATCTTTCAAAAAAACGGCCGTGCTAAGCATTGCCTCCACCTTCTTGATTCTGTTTTCGATTCTTCCTTCTTATTTCTCCGGCCCTGTGTCGGCATATATGACGATAGATGTGAATCCAAGCATTGAATTGGAGCTTGACGATGATTTAGAAGTTCTCAAACTTACCGGTTTAAATGAAGACGGCAAGCTTGTGATTGGTCAGCTGAAGGCCTGGAAAGGCAAGGATATGAAGACTGTTACAAACCGGATCGTTGAAACGACGAAGCAACTTGGTTATTTGAAAGGAAATAAACAAATTGTGGTTTCCACAACGTTATTGGAAAAAGATAAAGAACTGGATAAGAATTTAAAAGAAGAGATAAAAGAAATTTCTGAGAAGGATAATGTTTCTAACACAAAAATGAAAGTGATCCAGGCAACAAAAAGCGATCGGAAGCAAGCACGGGAACAAGGCATATCCACTGGTAAGTATCTCGAAAAGAAGTTGAATGAAGATAAAGATAAGGTGAAAGTCAATAAGAGGGAGCCTGCTCCAGCACCAGAAAAAAAAGTCGAGGAAAGGGTTGTTATTCCGAAAGAGAAGAGCGTAACGCTGAGTACGGAAAACAAATCGGATGGAGAAAAGAAAAAAGAGAATAATGAAATTGAAATAAAGCAAAAGCCGGCCAATGAAGCCAAACCGAATGAACGGAAAAACGCGGGTATGGAAGTTGCCAAAATTAAGGAACAAACTGAACAGAAAGATACAATTGAAAAACGGGATGCAATAAATGGATACAAGGAAAAAAGCAACGAGTCAAAAGGGAAATCCGATAGCGACTACAGCAACCAATCAAAGAACAAGCAGAAAAATGAAAAGAATGATAAAAAGTTCGATGTAAAAAAAGTTTCATCAGCCAAAGAAAATAATAATGACGATCATATAAAGCACGAAAATAAAAATAAACAAGCTAACCAAGTGAAGCAGGCTAAACGGGATAAGCAAGATAAGCAAAATAAGCAAAATAAGCAAAATAAACAAGATAAGCAAGATTGGGATAAGTCGAAAAGGGGTAAAGGCAATAATGGAAACGGAAATGGACATAATGATTAAAAAGAGTCCAGCATGCAGCTGGACTCTTAGCCATGGATATTTAATTGTGTTAGGAATTATTGACCTTTAAGTTGAGACTGTGCTTGTTGTACAAGACGTTTCGTAATTTCTCCGCCAACTGAACCATTGGCACGTGCTGAAGTATCGGATCCTAATTGTACACCGAATTCAGATGCAATTTCATATTTGATTTGTTCTAATGCTTGTTCGATTCCAGGAACAAGAAGATTGTTGCTGCTGTTAGCCATTTTTGAATCTCCCCTTTACTTTTTCAACGGCTTTTGCCGCTGTAATGATAGTATAAGTAGAATGTCGAGTTTTACTTATATGAGCAGCATCAAACTTATTGGTAAACCTGCCTTTTTGTTGTAAGTAAGTCAGTATTAAAAGAGAATGGAAAAAAGAATGAAAAAAGGGTAAACTAGATTTTTAATGGTTATGTGATTCACATAACTATATAGGAGTAAGAAAGGAAACTCTTTATGTTTGCTATCAAAAAAATATTATCAAAGTTAACACCAGCTCAGCTTATTGTCGGTTATTATTTTTTGGCCGTCACTATCTCGACCGTACTGTTGAGTTTGCCGGTTGCTCTGAAGCCAGGCGTGGAATTTAAATTCATGGATGCTTTATTCACAGCCGTAAGTGCAGTTAGTGTGACAGGTCTGACAGTTGTTAGTTTGCCCGAAGTGTATAATGAGGTAGGCTATTTCATTCTAATGTTCGTTCTCCAATTTGGCGGTATTGGCATCATGACACTCGGAACCTTTTTCTGGCTTATAGTGGGCAAGAAAATCGGTTTGAAGGAAAGGCAATTGATCATGACTGATCAAAACCAATCGAATCTTTCGGGCCTTGTTAAATTATTGATCCAAATCATTCAGATATTTGTCGTAATTGAAATGATTGGAGCTCTCGTATTAGGCATTTACTTTCTGAATTATTTTCCAGACTGGAAAGAGGCCTTCTTAAATGGCTTATTTTTAGCCGTAAGTGCCACCACGAATGCTGGTTTTGATATTACCGGTATATCGATGATCCCATTTAAAGACGATTATTTTGTACAGTTCATTACGATTATCCTGCTTACCCTTGGCGCCATTGGGTTTCCTGTCTTGATTGAGCTGAAAGAGTTTTTGTCCAATAGGGCCCGTACTTATAAGTTTCATTTTTCTTTGTTCACGAAGCTGACCTCAGTCACTTTCTTTTCCCTTATCATTGGGGGAACGATCCTGATTTACCTCCTAGAAATAAATGGATTCTTTAAAAATAAGAGCTGGCATGAATCGTTCTTCTACTCTTTATTTATGTCCTCCAATACGCGAAGCGGCGGGTTAGCAACCATGAATGTGAGTGACTTTTCGGAACCTACCCTTTTATTGATGAGCATATTGATGTTCATTGGAGCATCCCCAAGTTCAGTCGGTGGAGGAATCCGGACAACTACACTGGCCATCATGATTTTATTTTTATGGAATTTCATGAGAGGAAGGCGTTCCATTAAAGTGTTCAAACGCGAGATTCATCCCGATGATATCCGAAAAGCGACGGCAGTTATGATCATGGGATCCCTCCTTTGCATAATGGCGGTCTTCATTTTATCAATTACCGAAAATTTTACTTTGATGCAAATCATTTTTGAGGTATGTTCGGCTTTCGGATCAGTCGGCCTCTCGATGGGAATCACGCCTGACCTCAGCAATACCGGTAAAATTGTCATTATGATCATTATGTTCATTGGCCGTGTCGGGATAACCTCCCTCCTGTATATCATAGGTCATAAAGAAGTTACGGAAAATTTCCATTATCCAAAAGAACGCGTCATCATTGGGTAAATGATTTAAGTTTAACAGTGACCTTTCCACCCGTGGAAAGGTTTTTTGTGTTGTTTGCAGGAATCTTTGATAAAATGTTGAAATTTACCTATAAGTGAGTTTTCCACCAATTCTATTTAAAAGTTATGCGAATTTGACCCCTTACTTGGAAATCAATCGGATGAAGTATAAATCATTTTGGTAAGGAGGTGGAAGAAGTGAAGAAATATACAGGAAGAATCATTGTCCCTACCCTTTTCTTCATATTGATACTGCCCTATATAGGGTGGCTGGGTCATGAAGAACGCAGGTTTTCCGCCTTTGCAGGAATATATTTAATCATAATCTTAACCATAGCCTGGTGTTTGGGTGCCATCTTTGATCATAAACGAAAAACGATTGCTTTATTGCAGGATAGCGAAGGGCGTTATCGCATTATCTCCAATTACTCCAAAGAACTGGTCAATAGCTTCAATGAGGTTATTTTCCAAACGGATAATAAAGGAAATTGGCTGTACTTAAACCCGGCATGGAAATCGATGAGTGGTGCAACCGTGAATGAATCCCTAGGGCTTCACTTTTCTAAACATATGGATAACAATTCTTATCAAGACGTATTAAAGGCCTTTGCGGACACCTTTCATCGGGGGAATAAATATTTTCGTGCGGACATCAAACTAAATGCGAAAAAGGGAACAAGTTGGGTTGAAGCATTCGTTAAACTAATTTATGATGACGCTGGGAAATTCATCGGGACGGCGGGCATATTATCGGAAATCAATGAACGTAAACATGCGGAGGAAAAGCTTGTGAGCTTAAACGAACATTTGGCAATCACATCAAGCAAATTATCAACGGCTGCCCAGCTTGCGGCAGGGATTGCACATGAGGTCAGGAACCCGATGACAGCGATAATGGGATTCGTGAAGTTGATTAAAGATGGCGGTGCCGAAAAGCAGGAGTACTATGATATTATTTTTTCGGAAATAAATCGAATTGAGCAAGTGCTGAATGAACTCTTGCTGCTATCGAAACCTGCTGAGGCGGTTTTTCTTGAGAAGGATTTAAAGGAAAGCTGCAACCATGTCGTGACGCTATTGGAGACAAACGCCGTACTGAACAATATTCAAATACATAAAAATTATGATTCGGAACCTATTTTTATGTATTTTGATGAAAACCAAATCAAGCAAGTACTAATAAACATGATAAAAAATTCCATAGAATCGATGCCGAATGGCGGGAATATTTTTGTGAGCATAAATGGGGAAAATGGGGAAGTTTTTTTGAGCATTTTGGACGAAGGGGAGGGTATTCCGGAAAACTCCCTGCAAAAAGTAGGAGAACCATTTTTTACTACAAAAACATCAGGAACGGGATTGGGTCTTTCCGTTTGTTTTAGAATCATCGAAAATCATGGCGGAAAAGTTTTCATCACAAGTGAACTGAAAAAAGGTACGAAAATCGTTTGTATATTTCCCACCGTCCAACAAAAGGAATATAGTGGGGACCAAAAGGTCCAGGTACAGGCCTTTGAATGATAAGAAAAAAATGATTTAATTGTTGAAAAAATCTGAATGTTGTGTATATACTTTAAAAGTAATAACATACTAACCGGTTAGTAAGTAAAAAGGAGGAATCAATTTGAACTTTGAACATACTCAAAAGGTGAAAAACTTGGAAAAGAAGTTAACGGAATTCATGGAAAAGCACGTATACCCAAATGAATCAATATACAAAAAGCAGCTCGAAGCACAGAAGAGCCGCTGGAGTGAAATACCCCCGATATTATCTGAATTGACGGCAAAAGCAAAGGAAGAAGGATTATGGAATTTATTTTTGCCTGATAGCAATTATGGCGCGGGTTTAACAAATCTAGAATATGCCCCGCTTTGTGAAATCATGGGAAGGTCGACGATAGGACCTGAAATCTTCAACTGTAATGCGCCGGACACCGGTAATATGGAAGTGTTGGTGAGATACGGTTCAGATGAACATAAGGAACGCTGGCTGAAGCCCTTGCTTGCTGGGGAAATCCGCTCATGCTTCTCGATGACGGAACCGGAAGTGGCGTCTTCCGATGCGACCAATATCGAATGCAGGATAGAAAAGGCGGGTAATGAGTATGTCATAAACGGCCGAAAATGGTGGTCTTCAGGAGCAGGCGATCCCCGATGCAAGATTGCCATCGTCATGGGTAAGACAGATCCTGAGGCGTCCAAGCATGAACAACAGTCAATGATTCTTGTACCGCTGGATACCCCGGGTGTCAAAATCGAGAGAATGCTCCCTGTGTTTGGTTATGATCATGCCCCGCATGGCCATGCTGAAATCACTTTTGAAAATGTGAGGGTCCCGGCAACGAATATTCTATGGGGTGAAGGTAAAGGATTTGCAATTGCCCAAGGACGACTCGGACCCGGAAGGATACATCATTGCATGAGGCTAATCGGCGCTGCTGAAAGAGCACTTGAAGAATTATGTAAGCGCATTCAATATCGTGTCGCTTTTGGTAAAACATTGGCGAGACAAGGTGTGATCATGGAGTGGGTTGCCGATTCACGGATTGAAATCGAACAAGCAAGACTTCTGACCCTAAAAGCCGCTTATATGATGGATACTGTCGGGAACAAGGAAGCGAAGGCGGAGATTGCCATGATAAAAGTGGTGGCACCTAATATGGCATTGAAAGTGCTGGACAGGGCCATCCAAGGCTTTGGTGCTGCAGGGATTTCCGATGATTTCCCTTTTGCTGCACATTGGGCAAATGCACGGACATTAAGGCTTGCTGATGGTCCCGATGAAGTTCACCGCTCACAAGTTGCTAAAATAGAACTTCGAAAATACCAACAAAAGCATGAGGTGAAAATATGAAAGTTACCGACTTATTCGATCTGACTGGAAAGACGGCGATCATAACCGGCGGAGGGAGAGGATTGGGAGCACAAATAGCGACCGGCTTTGCCGAGGCTGGGGCAAATGTCGTTCTTTGTTCAAGGAAGAAGGAGGCATGCGACGAAGTTGCTTCGCAAATCGAAAAGCTTGGAGTCAAGGCACTTTCCTTCAAGTGTGATATCACCAATCCGTCAGATGTACAGGAGGTTGTTAACGAAACTTACCGTGAATTCGGTGCCATAGACATTTTAGTAAACAATAGCGGGGCATCCTGGGGGGCACCGGCCGTCGACATGCCCCTTGAAGCATGGCAGAAGGTGATGAATGTCAATGTAACCGGAACCTTTATCATGAGCCAGACAGCAGGCAGGGTCATGATTGAGCAGGGACATGGGAAAATCATAAACATCGCTTCCGTCGCTGGATTAGGGGGGACAGACCCCAGGGTGCTCGATACGGTCGGATATAATACGAGTAAAGGGGCGGTCATTACTTTAACAAAGGATTTAGCTGTTAAATGGGGTCAGCATAATATTAATGTAAATGCAATCGCACCTGGATTCTTTCCGACAAAAATGACGAAAGGGGTTCTTGAGCAAGGGAAGAATCCTATCTTGGATTCCACGCCGCTAAAAAGATTTGGGAGTGATGATGATTTAAAAGGGGCAGCGGTTTTCCTGGCCTCGAAGGCATCTGATTTTGTGACTGGAAATATCTTGATTGTCGATGGGGGTTCACATGCAAAGTAATGAAAGGTAAGTAAATATGGCTGGAGGGTATGAAATGATGAATGAAAAAAAATGGCTGTCCGTTTATCCTGATTCAATTTCAAAGGAAATAAAAGTCCCTGAGTTTCCGATGCAAAGAATCCTTCAAAATGCATGTCAGTCCTATCCAAACAATACAGCTATTACTTTTTATGACCGAAAGATATCTTATCAGGAACTTTTTCATGCGTCGCAAGCCTTTGCTTCAGCCCTGCAAAAAAAAGGTGTTCAAAAAGGCGACCGTGTCGCCATCATGCTGCCTAACTGTCCGCAATACGTCATTGCGTATTATGGTTCGTTGACAACAGGAGCCATTATCACCCAAATCAACCCAATGCTGGTTGAAAGGGAGCTGCAGCATATTTTACAGGACTCCGGTGCAGAAACGATCGTGGTATTGGACGGATTATATCCGAAAGTGAAAAGTGTTCAGCAACATGCAAACCTGAAAAATATTATCGCCGTAAGCCTTCAGCCTTCGGAAGCAGATTTCCAGCCTGATGCTTCTTTTGACCAATTCATGAAGACAGGAGACGGGAAAATCAATCCAGTATCAATCGATCCGGAAAATGATATAGCCGTTCTTCAGTACACAGGTGGGACGACAGGCCGTTCAAAAGGGGCGATGCTGACTCACAGCAATATTCTGGCCAATGTCGTTCAATCGTATGAATTCTTCAAGCATGAATTAAAAATGGGCTCTGAAAGAACGCTGTCGGTCATCCCGCTTTTTCATGTTTTTGGAATGACATCCGCAATGAATTTATCCGTGTATATCGCGGGTGACTCGATCATGCTGCCACGATTTGAAATAGAAGAAGTGCTGGAAACGATAAAGCGTGAACAGCCGACCACTTTTCCTGGTGTACCTACCATGTATGTAGCGTTGACGAATCACCCGAAGGCAGAAGAATATGGAATGGGCTCAATTCAGGTCTGTAACAGCGGAAGTGCACCGATGCCCGTGGAACTGCTGCGTGAGTTCGAACGAAAATCAGGTGCAAAGATATTGGAAGGCTACGGTCTTACGGAAGCTTCGCCAACAACTCATTGTAACCCGGTATTTGCTAAAAGGAAGCCGGGGAGCGTCGGGATCGGAATCCCTTCGACTGAATATAAAGTGATGGACCTGGGAGACGGGACAAAAGAAGTGGCCACTGGCGAAATGGGGGAATTGGTCGTCAAAGGACCCCAAGTGATGAAAGGGTACTGGAATATGCCCGAGGAGACGGCGGTAACCCTTAGGGATGGTTGGCTTTATACGGGTGATATCGCCAAAGTTGATGAAGACGGGTATCTCTATATTGTCGACAGGAAAAAAGATTTGATCATCGCAAGTGGTTATAATATATATCCGCGAGATGTGGAGGAAGTGCTTTATGAACATCCTGCTGTCCAGGAAGCGGTTGTCATCGGCGTTCCGGATGCGTACCGAGGGGAGTCGGTAAAAGCGGTGCTTGTACTTAAAAATAATAAAACGGCAAATGAACTGGAAATCATCGATTATTGCCGTGCCAACCTATCGGCCTATAAAGTTCCGCATTTCGTTGAATTTCGTGAAGAGTTACCGAAAACAAATGTCGGAAAGATTTTAAGGCGGGCTTTAAGAGAAGAACTTTCCAGGAAATAAGAGGGCTTTGATAGTACGAAAGCGTATGATATCAATTCAGCTGAAATTTTAACAGATTGCGAGGGTGCTTACATGAAAGAAAAAATGACAGAACATAGCATACGCTTATTTGAAAAGAAGGGCTTTAGTGAAACGTCGATTTCTGACATCGTCGAATCGGTCGGGGTGACGAAGGGAACGTTTTATTATTACTTTACGAGCAAAGAGCAATTACTTATGGATATTCATCTCGCTTATATAGACGAGTTGCTTGGTGAGCAGGAAATGATCATTTCGGAACCTGGGAAAAGCTGTAAGGATAAGCTTTTCGATATGGTATATATGCTTTTAAAAAGCATCAAAACCAAAAAATCCAGCGCAACGGTCTTTTTCCGTGAAATGAAAAATCTAAGTGACGAAAAACTTGCACAAATCCTTCCTAAGCGGGATGAGTTCCGTAATAAAATCGAGCAAGTGCTGATTAGCGGCATCGAGAGCGGAGAACTGCGTTCCAATCTCGATGCATCCATCATCTCTTTTGCTATTTTGGGTGTAGCCAATTGGAGCTATCATTGGTTCGACCCAGAAGGTGAAAAAACCGAACAGGAAGTTGCATCCATTTTTATGGGGATGATTCTGCACGGAATTGAAGCGTGACCAGGACACATACTAACCAGTTAGTAGAAGGGAGATAGAAGGCATGGCCAACAAGCAAATTCAATCGATAACCGTAATTGGGGCCGGGCAGATGGGGCATCAAATTGCGATGCTTGCTGCACTTGGAGGTTACGAAACGATTCTTCAGGATGTTCAGGAAAACGCGTTGAATGCAGCCAAAGAAAAATTGGACGTCATTTTGACTAAATGGGTTCAAAAGGGAAGATTGTCTGAAGATCGTAAATTGGCTGCTTTTAGCCGTCTTCAATATACTTCCGATCTTGAGAAAGCTGCGAGTGGAGCTGATCTGATCATTGAAGCGGTAGTTGAAAAACTTGATGTGAAACAGGAAGTCTTCGCTAAACTTGAAGAATTCGCCCCCGCGGAAACCATTTTTGCAACGAATAGTTCAACGATCGTCAATAGCCTGCTTGCAAGTGTGACGAATCGTCCGGATAAGTTTATTAATATGCATTTCTTTTTTCCGCCTCTAGTAATGGATTGCGTTGAGGTTGTCATGAGTGATCAAACATCGGAGGAAACAGCCAAGCTTGCGATGGAAGTGACAGAGAAAATGAATAGGACAGGAGTTTTGTTGAGGAAAGAGATATCGGGATTCGTAGCCAATCGAATTTTGGGAGCGTTACAGCGTGAGGCCTTATATTTGTATGAAGAAGGAATTGTGGATTATAAGGATATCGATTTAATTTGCAGGAAAGCTTTAGGCCATCCCATCGGCCCTTTTGAACTGATGGATCTATCAGGTATTGATGTAGGATATTTTGTCATGCAGCAGCGATACAATGAAACTGGAAATCCAGAAGACAAGCCAAATGCTTGTATAGCAGAAAAGGTGAATAAGGGACATTTAGGAAGGAAAACAGGAAAAGGCTGGTATGATTATCCAAATCAAGGAGTGAAGAATCGATGACAAAATTAATTAGAGTGGTTAAGGAAAATAAGCTTGTGGTCATCACCATCGATAATCCTCCATTAAACGTAATCAGTAAACAGGTATTCAGAGACTTGGGAGAAACATTCGATGAACTTTCAAAAGATAATGAAACTGTTGCGGTACTCATAACAGGTGCAGGCAATATCGCATTTGCAGCTGGGGCTGATATAAAAGAATTCCCTAGCATGATGGGGAACCCGAATATGAAGGAAATGGTAAAGGAAGGTCATGCCGTCCTAACCAAAATCGACCAGTTTCCTAAACCTACAATAGCTGTATTAAACGGCCTGACTTTGGGCGGCGGATGTGAACTGGCTCTGGCCTGTGATTTGCGAGTGGCTGAAACACAGGTTCAAATTGGTCTGCCGGAAGTGAAATTAGGCTTATTTCCTGGAGCTGGCGGTACACAGCGTTTGTCCAGACTTGTCGGAAACGCAAAGGCAAAAGAGATTATATTTACCGGTGATCCGCTAGGTGCCATAGAAGCGGAAAAGATCGGGCTTGTCAATAAAGTCGTCGAGCAAGGCTGCGGCTTATCGGAAGCGAAAATCTTGGCCTCACGAATGACAAGGCACTCACTTCAGGCACTTTCGAGAATCAAGAAGGCGATTAATGAAGGAAGTGAAGCCACGCTTGAACAAGGTCTGGAGATTGAAACGAATCTTTTTGAAGAAATCTTCCAAACTGAAGATGTTAAAGAAGGGGTTTCCGCTTTCTTGGATAAACGTAAACCTGCTTTTGTACATCGTTAATTCAAGGAGGGGTCTTATGCATGAATTGGAAGTCGACGTCCGTTTTTCCGAAACGGATGCTTTGGGCCACATCAATAACACAAGCTATTTCATTTACCTCGAAGAAGCACGCATGAAATTTTTTGAAGCTTTGGGCTTAGCGACGAATGTCGAGTCATGGAACTTTTTGTTAGCCTCCACTAAATGCGACTTTATTGCTCAGGGATATTTCAATCAACTCTTGACCATTCGTACATCTTTGACAAAGGTAGGTACGAAAAGCTGTGATATGGTACATGATATCCTCTGCTCACAAACTGGGGAAATCATTGCTAAGGGAAGTGCAGTTTTAGTTTGTTTTAATTTTTTGAATCAAAAAAGTGAACCTATTCCTGAAATGATTAAAGAAAAACTCATTTCACATCTTGTTCATAATTAGAATGAAGGAGTGGAAGAACATGGTTGACGATACGATTCCCGTTCGGCCCGGCGAGGAACTGAATATTGGTGCATTAGAAGGTTTCCTAAGAAAAAATATATTGGACCTTCCAAATGAACCGTTAGAATTGCAACAATTTTCAACGGGCTATTCCAATTTGACCTATCAGCTGAAAATGGGTGAGTGGGAGGCTGTTCTCAGAAGGCCTCCGCTTGGTCCTGTTGCTCCAAAGGCACATGATATGAAGCGTGAACATCATATCCTTTCCTCAATCAACCCATATTTTCAAGCGGCTCCCGAGCCTATTCTGTTCTCGGATGACGAATCGATTGCCGGGGCCCCTTTTTTCCTAATGGAAAGGAAACATGGAATTGTAATAGATACCGAATTTCCCAAGGAAATCGAGCCAACTGTCGAAAAGTGCCGACAGCTTTCTCATGTCATGGTCAATCGGCTTGCTGATCTGCACTCGATTCCCTATGAGAAAACTGGGTTGGTGGAAATCTCCAAACCTGAAGGGTTCATTGAAAGACAGGTGCGCGGATGGATTTCCCGCTATGAGAGAGCAAAAACTGATGAAATCAAGGAAATACGACCGCTTACCGATTATTTTCAACATAATATCCCGAAACATAGCCAGACTTCTATTATCCATTATGACTATAAGATCAATAATGCCATGTTTAACCAGGACCTTACAGAGATGGTTGGTTTATTTGATTGGGAAATGTCCACCGTTGGTGATCCGTTAGCCGATCTAGGAGTGGCTTTAAGCTACTGGACGGAAAGCGGTGATCCGGAACTTATCAAAATCGGTGTGGGTAAAGCGTCCGTCACGACTTTAACTGGTTTTCCGACACGAAGGGAATTTATCGAGATGTATGCAGCAAGAAGCGGCAGGGATGTTTCCAACGTCGATTTTTATTTAACATTCGGTTACTTTAAGTTGGCTGTCATTCTTCAGCAAATCTATTATCGATATAAAAAAGGCCAGACTAATGATCCCCGTTTTTCCAATCTCGGAAAAACGGTTAAAAGCTTACTCACTCATGCAGCAAATGTAGCTGCGAAGGAAGTTTAATACAATGGAATATATACAAAACATTCATTTGCTGCTAAAAAAAGAAGAGATAGATGGGAAAAAGCTTCAAGAAGGGGAGAAAGTCGCGGTCGTACTTGATGTGTTATTAGCAACCACTACGATTATTTCAGCACTTCATGAGGGAGCACGCCAGGTGATACCTGTCATGGATCCAGTGGATGCCTTGGTGAAAAGCCAGGAATTGGACCATGGGGATGTAGTAGTGGCAGGGGAACTAAAAGCTAAGCCGGTTGATGATTTAATGTACCCGAGTCCGACGCTATTGAGTAAGTTGGTACGCGACAAAACATTAATACTGTCCACGACTAATGGAACGGTTGCGTTGAGAAATTCAGCCGCTGCCCAAAAGGTTTATATCGCTTCTTTGTTGAATAATCCGTCGGTTGCGGAAAAAATAAAAAAACATCATAAAACAGAAACGATCATCATCGTTTGCTCGGGAAACTCAGGTGAATTCAGTCTGGAAGATTTTTACGGTGCAGGCCATTTGATAGATTGCCTGATTGCTGGATCGCAAGGCTCGTTCATCCTCAATGATGCAGCAAAGGCTGCCCATGCACTTTATCGCACGAATAGCGAAAATGCCTTTGATATCCTGAAATCATCGTATGTCGGAAAGCTGTTTGACAAACATAGTTTGATCGCCGATTTGGAATTGGCGGCGCAAAAAGGTTCGTTGGATCTTGTGCCGGAGTTGGTGGATGGAAGGATCGAGGCTGAATTGAAAAGGCAGGAATCGTAGTTCAAAATCCAGTTAAGGAGTGAAGGGGATGAGGTTTTCACAATCAATAGCGGTGGTGACAGGTGCAGGCTCCGGTATTGGGAAAGCTACAGCGATGCGCCTATCGGACGAAGGGGCAAAAGTGTTATTGGTAGGGCGGACGAAAGGAAAGCTGGAGGAAGCGGCTGCAGAAATCAATGCCAGGCATACGATTCCCGTGGCCGACATTTTCCCTGCAGATGTTACCGTCGAGGAGGATGTAAAAGAGCTGGCCATGTATGTAAAGGAACAATATCGTGACCTTCACATTTTAATCAATAACGCAGGTGGATCAAAGTCCTCGAAGCTTTTGGATACATCTGCAGCTGATTGGGATATGATTCAGCATGTCAATTTGAAAAGTGTCTTTCTTGTTTCCAAGTACTTGGGGAAAGTGATGGAAGAAGGAGCGGGCACTGGTAATGAAGGCTCCGCCAATCGGGCAATCGTGAATGTGGCTTCACTGTCAGGGCATCAGGCAGGGGCATTCATCCCGCATTACAGCTCTGCTAAAGCAGGTGTCATCAGTTTAACTAAATCATTGGCACTGGAACTCGCTGCAGTCGGCATTCGGGTCAATTCCGTATCACCTGGATTCATTGAAACTCCATTAACGGAGGGTGGATTGCAAAATGAAAAATTCGTAAAGTCCATTCAACGGAACACTGCACTGGAAAGAGTGGGGAAAGCGGAGGAAATAAGTAATGTCATTACCTTTGCTGCTTCCCCGGAGGCTTCCTATATGACTGGGACGGATTTATTGGTGGATGGCGGCTGGTTGATCAAATAGAAAAAGGGGATGGGTAAATGTTAAAAGAACACTTAGTGACTGAAGTAATCGATAATGTAATGATCCTGACTTTGAATCGTCCTGAAAGCTTGAATGCGTTTAGTCCGGATATGATTGCAAGCTTAACGAAAGCGATTAAGGATGTAAAACATACACCACATATAAGGGCCGTCATCATCAAAGGGGCGGGAAGGTCGTTCACTGCAGGAGGAGACGTAAAGTCGATGGGGAAGGCCTCTGCAGGTCAATTGTATGATCATGTCGGCAGAATGAACGAATGCATAATGGCTCTGGATGCTTCTGAGGTTCCCGTAATCGCTGCCGTCCATGGATTTGCGGCAGGGGCAGGATTCAATTTGGCACTCGCTTGTGATTTGATCGTTGCTTCCGATGATAGTCAATTTGCCATGAGTTTTTCACAGGTAGGTCTGATTTCTGATGGAGGGGGTTCTTATTTTTTACCTAAATTAGTAGGGCCCCATCTTGCAAAGCAGCTCTTCTTTTCTGCTGAACCGATTTCTGCGGAGCGCTTATACCAGTTAGGTGTCATTAATTATATTTACCCACTCAATCAACTTGAAGAAGAATCATTGAAACTTGCGGAAAAGCTGGCAAATGGACCGACAAAAGCTTATGGAATGATGAAAAAGCTCGTTAGTCATTCATTTACGGCTACACTTGATGAAATACTCGAACAGGAGCGCATCACGCAAACCTTGATGGCTTCAACAGAAGATCATCTGGAGGGAGTTGCAGCATTCAAAGAAAAGAGAAAACCGGAATTTACTGGGAATTAATAGGGGAGGGATAAAGATGAGAGCCATTCATTTTGAAGAATACGGCGGACCGGAAGTACTGAAATTGACTGAAATGGAAAGACCAGTGCCAACTGGGCATGAAGTTCTGATTGAAATCGATTGTGTCGGCGTCAATTATGCAGATACAGCCAGAAGGGAAGGGCAATATGTAGTACCTACGCCGCTTCCGTTCATTCCAGGTGCGGAAGTGGCGGGCGTTGTGGTGGAAGTTGGTGGAAAGGTGACTAAAATCAAACCTGGTACAAGGGTCGTGAGTTTAATTGAATCAGGTGGATATTCAGAATATGCCCTATCTGATGAATTCTCGGCCATTCCGCTTCCTGATGCCATTCAGTTCCATGAAGCTGTTGCCCTGCCCCTGCAAGGCCTGAGCGCCTATCATATTTTAAAGACAATGGGACGCATGCAACAGGGGGATACGGTATTGGTCCATGCTGCTGCAGGTGGAGTAGGAACGATTGCTGTCCAGCTAGCCAAAATCTTCGGAGCTGGAAAAGTGATTGCCACAGCCAGCACAGTGGAAAAGTTGGAACTGGCTAAAGAGATGGGGGCAGATGAACTCATCGATTACACGAAAGAAGGATGGGAAATGGAAGTCCGTGAGGTCACGGGAGGAAAGGGAGTCGACGTGGCGCTCGAAATGGCTGGAGGGGATATTTTCAATAAAACATTGAAATGTTTGGCACCATTTGGACGTCTAGTTGTTTTTGGTAATGCCAGCCGTAAGCCTTATACGATGAACCCGCAGCAATTAATGAGGCGCAATCAATCCGTCGTAGGTTTTTTCCTGCCACAGATCATGAAACACCCAGATTTACTGTTGCCCAGCATTCAAGAACTTTTTGCATACGTCGCGTCTGGGGAACTTAAGCTAACCATCGGCGGAATCTATCCAATTGAAAAGGCAGCAGCCGTCCATGAGGAAATGAACGCCCGTCAAACAAAAGGGAAGTTGATTTTGCAGGTTAAATGAGAAGAAGGGGTGTGATGCACCCCTTGTATGATAATGGATTTTTGCCCTTCTGGAACGACTCAATCCGTATCGGTGCTGACATCTTTATCGGGATGCATGAAAGGCGGCTGCGGTGCTCTTTTAGCCTCTAACAATTCACGGTTTTCAGTTGAATTCCAGCCTATATCATTGGTGGGGTGTATCCATTCGTCTCCAGCCATGATTTCCGGATCTGTATCTTCATTCCAATTTTCAAGTGGTGAGTTTTCGGATGCATATTTACTGTCGCCGATGACGACTCCATAATCATTAACGAATGGAGCCTGTGGTTTTATGCCGGTTCCTTTAAAGCTTGGTGCGTTAATTTGGTGTGGTTGTGTATCGTCGATAATTGGTGAATCCAATTTTTTTTTCATATAGCGTCTCCCTTTCCGTTTTACGGTTATTTTTCTCGTCTGTCCCTATATTATCCCTGAATAATTTCCGGCATTTTTACCCCATTCTAAAGATGTAAACTATATTAAAAAGGGTGGATGAAAATGAAACGGAAAGCCAATGTGGATGGTGCTGTCAAAGCAAGTAAAACGCCAAAAAGAAACCAAGCTGAAAATGAATTTTCCAATGAGTTCGCAATGGAGGAAAACGCAATGAAAGGTGCCAACCGCAATTCAAAGCAAGGCAGAAAAGGAAGAAGTTAATGGATAAAGAAAAACGAGACAGCAGGGAAAAGATGGGGGAACATGTACGAACGGAATTTGGAATCGAATTCAGCGGCGATATGAACGCAACAAAAATTTATGAAATTTTGGCAAAAGAAAATAAAAAACGTGAAAGTGATAAGTAAATAAGGACGGACCCAATTCTTGGGTCCGTCCTTATTCTTAAAGCATGATGCTGCCAGATTTTGAGAGAGGGAAAATTGTTGATCCCTTACCACTCGGATCAAAATAGGCAAGCATGAACGATGGTTTATCGACGATTGT
This sequence comes from Peribacillus phoenicis, assembly GCF_047238085.1. Lineage (NCBI taxonomy): Bacteria > Bacillati > Bacillota > Bacilli > Caryophanales > Bacillaceae > Peribacillus > Peribacillus phoenicis. The sequence goes on from NZ_JBDFMF010000001.1 coordinate 1,193,813, forward strand.
TCCCTCAGCTAAATACGTTTCCAAATCAAAGGGAAGTGCCTCGAGCAATGTGTGTTTGTGTATTTCCTTTTCATTAAGGGCCAAAGCTGTGAAAGAGGAACCAAGCTGTTCAGGGTTATTCAGAATATCTTCATATATCTCTTTCCGCCCATTTTTATCTAATGAAGCTTCCCACCAAGGTTTACGTGGTTTGTATTTTTGATTCATGAAATAATCCAATTTCATGAGTCCGATAATGTTTTTCAGTTCGGCAGATTCCCGGGAAGCCAAAAACTGCTGTAAACGTCTGAATAAGTCTTCAAGCTGATGTCCGATTCGTGACCACCCTTGTTCATCCCAATAGGTACCGAAATCTTGAAAGAAGTCGAACGGTGATTGAAATACCGTTTGGACAAGATATTCCGTGGTATGGTCCATTCTATGATCGTTCCAGTATTTTTCAAGGACATCTTCAACTTGTTTAATGCGGACAATGTCATCGAAGGATAAAACATTATTCCCCAGGATTTCATAGGGAGCATGTTCGCTGTATATATATTGGTGTTCATCGGCACGTATCCTTAAGCCAGTGCCACGAAGCATCTTTAAGAAACCAAGCTGCATCTCTTCGGGTCTGAGCTCGAAAACATCATTGAAGGTCTTTCTGAAAGAATGATAATCTTCTTCTGGTAAACCGGCAATAAGGTCTAAATGCTGATCAATTTTCTGACCTTCTTTTACCATGGTTACGGTCCTTGTTAGTTTTTCGAAATTCTGCCTTCTCATAACTAGATCATTCGTATGATCATTCGTCGATTGTACCCCTATTTCAAAGCGGAACAAACCTGCGGGGGCATTATCGTTTAAGAACTGGATAACTTCCGGACGCATGATGTCCGCCGTGATCTCGAATTGGAAAACCACACCGGGAAGATGTTCATCGATTAAGAATTGAAACATTTCCATGGCATAGCTTCGGCTGATATTGAAGGTTCGGTCAACGAACTTAATGGTCTTTGCACCATTAGACATTAGGTACCTGATATCTTCTTTAATCTTTTCACGATCAAAATACCTGACACCCACTTCAATCGATGAAAGGCAAAATTGGCAGCTAAAAGGGCAGCCTCGGCTAGTTTCGATATAGGTGACACGTTTAGATAGGTCGCCACGGTCTTCCTCCAAACGATATGGAGTAGGGAGGGATTTCAAATCTACCTTGCCGTTCTGAGGCTGGATGATTTTTTTCCCATCCTGCCGATACGCAATGCCGCCGACCTTCTTATAGTCATTCGAACCTTCGATTTCTGATAAAAGGGCCTTAAAGGTGACTTCACCTTCGCCAATTACGATGAAATCAGCACCGGGAATCTGATCAAGCCATTCCCCAACATCATAGGTGACTTCAGGTCCGCCCAGGATGATAACCAATCCTGGATTGATCTTCTTCAGCATGGCTACGACCTTCATTGTTTCCTCGATGTTCCAAATATAGCAGCTGAACCCGATTACATCAGGTTTTTTGGAATGAAGGTCACCAACTATGTTCATAATCGGATCTTTTATTGTATATTCTGCCAGCTGTACATCATAATCTGGCTGGGCATAAGCTTTTAAATATCGGATGGATAGCGATGTATGGATATATTTTGCATTAAGAGTACTGATTATTATATTCATGTTAAAGGGCGTAAAGTAAACGCCTGACTCCTTTCGTGTACATGTCTTTTTAAGCCAACAAGCACTAACGAGTAATTTTACCATAGCGTGCTTCATTTGAAAAATGAGTTATTGCATTGAAGGGGAATCTTTTCACCTTGAAGGTCGATATGAATTAAAAACGGATAAAGCAGAAAATGCTTCATCCGTTTTATTTAAAAAGCTTGTTTAATATATTCTTTTGTTTTAGTCATGAAACGTTTTGTTTTAGTCGTCTTCAATTCGATGATCGGCTGTGCCATCGTAGCGATCATTTCACTTGATAATAACACCGTAATCAAGAAAGAGAGGCCGGCGAGCATGATGAAGCTCTCTGTATTGCTGAAGTATTCCTGTATGGTGCTTTCACGGAAGAACCGAATGAAGAAACCATGCAGCAGATAGACATAAAGGGTTTGTTTACCCCAATTCGTAAAGAAATATTGTCCGCGTGGGATGAATGAAAGAAAGCTGAACACTGAAATGATGCTCAATCCATAAAATCCTAGGCGTTTGAACATGGACACGATTGTCGCATCTTCGAGTTCGGCATATGGTTTCGAACCGAGCAGCCATTTATAATTGATATCGGTATTTAAATAAAAACCGATAAAAATCACTAACATGACACTAAGTGAAGCCAAACGAATTTTGGGAGTGAATAGTTTTTTTAAATGGTCCTTGCTTAAATGGTATCCGATCAAGAACATCGGGAAAAAAACGAATGTCCTGGAGAGACTAAGGTAATTGGAAATATTGTCAATATATCCAATCAATAATGCGATTAAAATAGATAAACCTATGCCTACTGATGGCTTTAGCTTTGAAAAACCAAGCAGCATGATGTTCCAGCAGAATAAACTGATCAAGAACCATAGCGACCATTGGGGATCAAGCAGGTCTACAGTGATGGCAGAGCGTTCATATAAGAAATAATAGTAAACGGTATATATCAATTGGAAAATGATGTAGGGTAAAATCAGTTTTTTAGTAATTTTACCTAGATACCCTTTTTGATAAAAACCTTTCGCAAAGAAGCCTGAAACCAGGATAAAGGCAGGCATGTGAAAGGAATAAATGGTTTTATATAATGCATAAATCGTTTCACTGTCATGTATATACGTATTCAGCAAATGTCCAAAGACGACAAAAGCCATGAGAATGAACTTCGCGTTATCGAAGAAAAAATCACGTTGTTTCATTATTGCCTCCATTTAATAAATTTTTAAGGTAGCTAGAAAGCATTGTTATTTCTTATACCCTAAATACCTTGTACGAAATCAATATTTATTAAATTTATTATAAAAATCTTAAATTAAGCTTAACGCTAAGTTTTATAGTATTCAATATACTATAGTTTGATATATAGGATAATTTTGGAATCTTATCGATTTTTGGAAATACCGAGGAAAATCAAGATGGATGTCGAATAAAGTTGGTAAGTAGGGGTTTTGATGAGGGGGGTTTATATGAATATCGGTTATGAGAATGAGACGGGATATAAACAGGAAATTATAAAATTGAATAAACAAATAGAAGGGTTTTTGAATATTTTCAATTCAATGTCAGAGCCTTATATTAGGGTTGATGAGGAACTGCGTATCACTTTTGCCAATGATGCCTCATGTGCCCTGCTGGAATCATCGAAAGATCAGCTGGAGTCCATGAAGATAACAGATTTTCTCGATGTCATCCCTTTAAATAATCAGGAAGTGTCAAGTTCCCTAAAAACCTCGAATGCATCTCAAAGGCAAATTATCCAGCTTCATACCGGAGCCCTTAAGCAAATAGAGTTTATACGTATAGGCGATCTTTCCGAAGGGCAGCAGTTCTATCGTTTGGGGGATGTGACATTGGATGTTTCTTCGTCAAGAGAAACAAGGATGTCAAGGCAGATGTTTTTGGACATTTTTGATACAGCCATAGAAAGTATCGTTCTATTCGACAGTTCAGGAATAATCATGGAAGTGAACCATGCCTTTATCCATGTCATGGGCATCCCGAAAAAAGAGATTGTCGGTAAAAATATGAGGGACCTCATATCCCCTGATTATCGGGGATATTGGGATGAGAGCATACAAAGAGCCTGTTATGAGTCGAACTTCAAAGGAGAGGTAGAGATTAAGGTTGGGGATGAACTGCATCACTTTACTTTTTCCATAAGTTCAACGGTAGGAAATGAATTATACATGTCAGTGCTTCGAAGAATTACAGAATCAAATATAATAGAAAAAAAGTTAGAGACGAGCGAACGGATTTTTGCGGAATTATTCGACCAGTCCATGGATGCGATCATATTCTGGAATGATGATGGAATCATTTTTCGGGTCAATCATTCAGCATGTAAAATATTCGAATCCAGCAGAGAGGATTTGATAGGCAGTTATATCTGGAAATACGTGTACAGCAATACTAACCATTTTGGTCAGATGATGGAAACATTTGAAAGAGACACCCAAGTTCGGGGCGAGCTGATTTATAAAATGCCTAATAACCAAATTAAATTGCTTGAATTGACTGCCAAAAAACATGAAGGTGACGGGTATAACGTAACGATATTTCGAAATGTCAGTGAGCGCTGGCTGATTGAGAAGGAATTAAGGGATAGTGAGAAGAAGTTCAGGAAGATTTTTGAGGGAACATTAGACGGCTTGATTCTCTGGAACCATGAAGGGTTCACGGATATTAATGAAGCGGGTCAAAAAATATTGGAGATTTCAAAGCGTAAACTGCTTTCTTTATCTGTTAAGGGATTCATCAAAAAAATTCCTGAAAATGCTCCTGTCTTGAACACTCACATTGAAAATGTTTATAAGCATGAGGTCTACTCATCCATCATTCCAATAACATTCGAAGATGGAAGAGTGAAGCATATTGAATTTTTGACAAGGAAAAATTTATATTCGAACCTGAATTTAAGCATTTTCCGAGATGTGAGTAAAAATCTCGAAATGCAGGAACAGATCAGGAAATCGGATACTTTGAATGTCGTTGGTGAACTGGCGGCCGGAATTGCTCATGAAATCAGGAATCCAATGACAGCCTTAAAAGGTTTTATCCAGTTGCTTGAGGATGGTGTCAAGGGGGAGTTTTCCACATATTTTCATGTGATTACATCCGAAATTAAGCGAATCGAATCTATTATCACGGAATTTTTGGTACTGGCAAAGCCGCAGGCGCTAAAAATTTTCAAACAGGATGTTCATACAATATTGAGAGAGACACTAGAATTACTGGCCGCTCAGGCACTATTGGAAAATATTCAATTCGAGACAGATTTTGAAGAAGATGAATTTAAGGTTTTATGTGAAGCGAACCAGTTAAAGCAAGTGTTCATTAACATCATCAAAAATGCATTGGAAGTCATGCCGGATGGCGGATCTGTTCAAATTAAAACAAGCCGGTTTTCAGAGAAATACGGTTGTATCTCAATTACCGATAAAGGCATGGGGATTTCAACGGAAATGCTAAAAAAATTGGGTGAACCTTTTTATACGACGAAGGATAGGGGAACCGGACTCGGGCTCATGGTCAGCTATAAAATCATTGAAGAGCACAATGGCTATATAGAAGTCGAAAGCGAGGTGGGAAAAGGGACGAGCTTTCATATTTATTTGCCTTTCGAGTAGAAGATATTTGCGACATTACTGCCTAATAACTGGCTAGCCGAGACACCGCTAGATGCCTGCTTTGATGCTGCTTGGCAGGCAGTCGGCGGAAAGGGAGCGGCTTTCTGAAAATAACTGAAACGTTTTTCGCGAAAATAGGTTCTATCTAATTTATTAAACAGAGGGATTGGAACGGAAAGCGAGTGCTTGGAGTGGACAAAATGGTACTTATCCTAAAAAACTGCAGGCAAACTGGCTTTTCTTCGAATTTTCTACAGTCTGGGGAATCCATTATTGGATTCCTTTTTTTAGTCCTTCATTATTATCATGGAACCACAATTAAGCTCAATAAAAATGTTGTGCTTTCATTAAAGGGAAGCTGCCGAAATAATTAAGCGGAAACTTATAATCCCCTCAAATTGGTGAACTTTCGAATCATTTTTCGGAGCTGGCTTCATATGATTTCTTCCTGATCATTATAAGAGTTTTATGGTTAGAAATTTCCGTCATATCCTGTCTGCTAGTGGGTAAAGCTTTATCGCAATTTAAGAAGTTTTGTCTTTTTTTGCGAATCTATTTACATATAAGGCATATTTTGTAATACTTCTTTATTATAATGTAACTTTAAAAGGGCAGGAGTAGTGAATGTAGTTATGAATTCTAGGTGTGCAATGGAAATTTGTTCTGAGATTCGGATGAAGCGTTGGGAAATGATGGAGTTGGCCAAAATGTATGGACTAGGTCATGAGTATCCCCTTCGCCAAAGTGAGCAGCTTGATAAACTAATAAATGAGTATTTGATCCTTCAACATCATTCATCGGAAGTGAGAAATAAGCGGGAAGAAATGGTTGTTATAGTGCAGCAGCCCTTTAATGATGACATAACCTTTTAGAGGGAACTGAATGCATGCATGACTTTTTAAATTGGCAGGCAGGGAGACAATCCCCTTTTTGCGATTTCTCATGAACGAACCTCAACATATCATTTAAAACAATTAAAGAAAGACTTATATACACAAGAATATATCTTTGGAATTTTCATGGGCTTGGGGTATATATCGGGGGAGGTCACCAGAGGGTGTCCTTCATGCATCGGGCTTGGTTTAGAGGACTTACTTTTTCTGAATGGATTACACTGATAAATAAAAAGTAAGGGCTGACTCACTTGATGGAGCCAGCCATGGCAGGTGTGGGAAATTACAATACTTCCAATAATATTACCATGAACAAAAGGCCGACAATGAAGGAATAGGTAGATGTGCGTTCATTACCATCCCCATGGCTTTCAGGAATCAATTCCTTATAAACGATGAAAAGCATGGCCCCGGCGGCGAAAGCTAGGCCGTATGGAACCAGGAACCCAATGTAAGAGGTTAAATAATAACCCAATAACCCTGTAATTATTTCGATGGTACCGGTTAAGGTTGCTATCAGGAACGCTGTGAGTTTACCGATTTTTTGATTAATTAAAAACAAGGCTACCAGTAAGCCTTCCGGAGCATTTTGCAGGCCGATGGCAAAAGCGATCAAGTTACCTGTATCAGCTGTATCAGAGGCATAACTGACCCCGACCGAAAGACCCTCAGGAATATTATGAAGTGTAATGGCAGTGATGATGAGCAAAGCCTTTTCATCGAACTTAATGCCACTTTTCGTATGGCTGAGATCGATATGAGGAATGTTTTTTTCCATGATCGTTAATGTCAATACCCCGAGAAAAACTCCAATGACTAGCTGAATATACCCTCCGGTGGCCAGAGACTCCGGGATCAGGCTCAATAACGAAGCAGCCATCATGATTCCAGCGGTGAATGCCAGAAGCGTATCTCTGAATCGATGTGTGATTGAACCTTGAATGAACAAGATTGGTAACGCACCAAACCCTGTAGACATAGCAGATAGGATGCTGCCTAATAAAACTCCACTCATAAATTTCTCCTTTGTATGGTACTTATCGTTACTTATTTGTATAATTTTGGGTGGAACAATAATTTATTGTATTTAGACATAAAGAATATGTTCCAGTAAATGGCAATTATGCAGTTATTCTTCTGCATACCATTTTTTCAATGTTTGATCAGTCGGCAGCGACATGCTGATGATCCCCAGCAATGGCAGGAATCCCACTAGCTTAATCATGGATTCGATTCCAATTATATCGGCAATGGCTCCCAATGAAACGGATCCAATGGCACCCATTCCAAAGGCTAACCCTACAGTCAAGCCTGCCATCGTTCCGACTTTCCCCGGGACCAATTCCTGTGCGTATATTACAGTGACGGAAAAACTGCTCATTATAATGAATCCCGCCATCAATAATAAGATAAAAGCGGCTGTAGGAGGTACGAATGGTAAAAGTGCGGTTAGTGGCATGCTGGCAGCGAATGAAAAGAAAATGACATTTTTGCGCCCGAATTTATCAGCAAGCGGACCTCCGAAAAACGTACCTACAGCACCAGCGGCTAAAAAGGCAAATAGGAAAAATTGTGCGGATTTTATCGTGAATGAATATTGCTCGATCAAATAAAAACTATAAAAGTTCGTCATGCAAGATACATACCAGGAACGGGCAAAAATAATGAATAAAATCAATACCAGGGCTTTTGCCACTTTATGGGACCGCTCTTTATTGATTACTTTTGCAGCCAGCTTTTTAGGCTGGAAGTGAACCAATTTTTGTGAATACCACTTGGCAATATACACTAATAGGAAAACGGCCATTAAGGCAACCAGGGCAAACCAGAGTGCGCCTTTTTGTCCAAAAGGAACAAGTACGATGGCTGTGATGAGCGGGGCAAGTGCCTGCCCGCTATTCCCTCCGACCTGATAAATTGATTGTGCCAGGCCTCTCTTTGGTCCGCCTGCCATGTAGGCAACCCTGGAGCCTTCCGGATGGAATATGGCTGACCCTAAGCCCATCAAGATGACCGCACCAAGGATAATGGTATAGTTTGGGGCAATTGCAAGAATGATGACCCCGATTAAAGTACTGGTCAACCCAATGGGCAATGCATATGGAAAGGGCCTTTTATCCGTATAGAACCCAACTGCCGGCTGCAGAAGCGATGAGACGATATTCAGGCAGAATGCAATCATCCCCAGCTGTGTATACGTTAACGACATTGATTTTTCGAGGATTGGGAACATGGCCGGTACGACAGCCTGTAGAGAATCATTCATTAAATGGCATATGCCTATGATGATCATGATTTTAAGAGTCATATCCTGTTTTTGCGGCTTTGTTTTAATGGCAGCGATACTTCCCATCTGTTTATTTCCTTCTTCCTGATTAAGATTTTTACCTATTCATAAATAGATTCAAGAGGCATGCAGCGTATGCATGACGTCTTAAAATAAATCGGAATCGTTTATAGTCTTCATAAAAAAATGAAACCCTTCAAAGTATTGCTATGAATGTTTTATCAGCGGTAAGCTGATTGTAACGGTTGTACCGTTTTGAGGTTTACTTGAAAACTTGATGGTACCGTTAAAAGATTCAATTATTCGTTTACACACAAATAGCCCTAATCCGGTTCCTTCCTTTTTCGATGTATAGAAGGGATCGAACACTTTATCTATATCTTTTTCATTCAGTCCTTGCCCGGTGTCGATGATCCTGATTTTAGCCCATTCATTTTCATGGTGAATTTGAATCCTTAACTTTTTCCCAACTTCCATGGCCTCGAAACCGTTTTTGGCAATGTTGAGAATGACTTGTTTGAGTTGGTCCTTTGTACAATGAACCCGGATCGGCTCCTTTATGATATTCCATTCCACTTCAATATTGAAGTGACGTGCTTCTGATTCTATTATTGGTCTCAATTCAGCAATGATACTGCGAATATCATATAAGGATAAAGTCTGGGCCATTGGCTTCCCTAAAATCAAAAATTCGCTGACGATGCTATTGATCCGTTCAATTTCCTTCATGATGACAGAGTAATAGAACTGATCTTGTTCTTCAGGGTGTTTTTCAACCAATAATTGCACTAGCCCCTTTATGCCGGTAAGTGGGTTTTTTATTTCATGTGCAGTACTGGCAGCTAATGTACCGACAAAATCTATTTTTTGGCTTTCGTTTAGTAACTTTTGATTTTTAATATTCCTGCCAACGATCAGTTCCTCCACGATGATATAGATCATGTGAGTAAAAAAGAAGGTGAAAAAGACAAGCATTAAAAAAACATTCATGTTATTTGTGTTAATCTTGTCGGGCGCTTTGACAGACAGTGTCCAATCGACTTCGGTCAAAGGGACATCCACCCACGTTGAATGTCCAGTGAATCCTTCGGCATTTATATCTAAAATTCGGGTTTTGTCCTTTGTTTCCAATTTAAAGGTATGACCGGGGATCAGGATCTTTAATCTTTTTTCCAAATGATCCAGCCTGATATGTGCCAATAAAAACCCTTGCACTTTTCTATCTTGATCAAGAATGGGAGCAAAAATGGAAAAATAATTAAAATCACGGTTATGTAGCTTTTTTGTTCCTGCAACAAACGATTTTTGAGTTTTTACGGCACGCTCAATATCATTCTGTTCAATTAAATAGTAATGATGGAAATTCTTATTCGTCCCTAAAATGGATACACCGTCGCGATTTAGCCAATACACTCCTGCATACCTGGGATCTGTATCTTTGATCCATTTCAAAAGAAGTTCGGTTTTTTTGTCATCCATATAAAGCACGGAACTGCTAAGGCTAAGCAGCTCAAGGCTTTCCTTCGTTTCACTGATAACTTGATCTATGTATTCTTGATAAACCGTTCCCGCCCATTTAGCTTGTTCCTGTCTTTCTTTTTGAATGGAACGTTCTAAATGCATCCAATAAATGATAGAGAGAAAAATTAATGGTAAAATAACAATAAGTAGATATGTGGTGAATTTATGCCTTGTTTTCATGTTTGTCACTACTTTAGCTTTTTTTTCAAGTATATCAAAATGATTGATTAAACAATAGTACATACTAACAGGGCAGATTGACAAAAAAGTCTTTATGTCATATAATAACTTTTAATTCAAGATATTTTAATTAAAAATTTTTAAGGTTGTGAAGTTATGGAGAATAATAACATCCAACAGTCTTTGAAACTGTTCATTGTGATGTCTAGAGCTCATCGATCCATCAATGATGTGGTAAATAAACATATAGCTGAAGAGGGTTTGAATCCAACTGAGTTTGCAGTACTGGAATTACTTTATCATAAAGGGGATCAGCCTCTTCAGCAAATAGGCGGAAAGATCCTGCTGGCGAGCGGCAGCATTACCTATGTCGTGGATAAACTTGAACAGAAGGAATATCTACAGCGAATAGCATGTAAAGAGGATCGCCGTGTAACCTTTGCAAAAATAACGGATAAAGGAAAGGCCTTCATTGAAGGAGTATTTCCTGAGCATGAAAAAAGAATCGATGATATCATGAGTGTACTTACGCAAGATGAAAAGGCCACCGTGATCGAATTGCTTAAAAAGATTGGGTATTCCGCTCAAAATTAACTAAAGAACCAGCACCCGGATTTAACTGCAGGTGCTGGTTTTTTATGTCTGATAAAACCTGAATTTGTTTTGGGGACATAGAGGTTTTTAATAAAGGTGTGGCGAATTAAATTATATTACGATAACCGCAATAATGATGAATGTGACCTGGGTTGGAAAATGTTACTCTGGCTTATACAGGAAAAAATGTTTTTATATCGTGAAAAGGAGCGTACATATGAAATTTAATGAGTATGAATATAAACGTCCTGAAATGGATGAAATTAAAACACGGTTCATGAAAGCTTTGGAAAAATTTACTGACGCTGCTAATGCCGATGCACAAATAAAAGCCATGGAAGAAATAAATGAAATTCGAAATTATGTAGGTACGATGTTTAATTTGGTCTATATACGGCATTCCATTGATACCAATGATGATTTTTATAAAGCGGAGAATGATTATTTAGATGACTTCTCCCCTGAAATGGAAGAGTTAACCTCCAAATTTTACAATGAACTCGTTCGCTCGAAATATCGCAAGGAGCTTGAGTTGAAATGGGGAACTCAACTATTTGACCTGGCAGAGGCCCAACTCAAAACTTTTTCGCCGGAAATCATACCACAGCTGCAAAAAGAAAATAAATTATCAAGTGAATATTCACAATTGATTGCCTCTGCAAAAATCCCCTTTGATGGAAAAGAATTAACACTAGCGCAGCTTCAGCCTTTTATGGAGTCCTCGGACCGTGAATTAAGGAAAAATGCAAGTGAGGCATATTACGGTTTCTTTGAAGAAAAGCAGGAGGAATTGGATCGTATATTCGATGAACTTGTCAAGGTGAGGCATGGAATTTCAACAGCGCTCGGTTATGGGAATTTCGTGGAACTTGGGTATTATCGAATGACAAGGACTGATTATGATGCTGAAATGGTTGCTGCATTCCGCAAGCAGGTGAAAGAGGAAGTGGTACCGCTTGTCACACGGCTGAAGGGACGTCAACGCGAACGTCTTGGATTGGAGAACCTGAACTATTATGATGAGAATTTTCATTTCAGAACGGGTAATGCCATTCCAAAAGGCGATGCAGAGTGGATCATCGAAAACGGGAAAAAGATGTACCAGGAGCTTTCGCCTGAAACGAATCAGTTTTTCAACTATATGATAGATAATGACCTGATGGACCTTGTGGCGAAGAAAGGAAAAGAGAGCGGAGGCTATTGTACTTTTATAGAAGACTATAAGGCTCCATTCATCTTTTCCAATTTCAACGGTACTTCCGGGGATATAGATGTTTTGACACATGAGGCAGGTCATGCATTCCAAGTGTATCGCAGCCGTGATCTTGACATTCCTGAGCATTATTGGCCCACATATGAAGCATGTGAAATCCATTCGATGAGCATGGAATTTTTAACTTGGCCTTGGATGGAGCTATTTTTCAAGGAAGATACGGAAAAGTATAAGTTTTCCCATTTAAGCGGTGCCCTCATATTCCTTCCGTATGGGGTGGCTGTTGATGAATTTCAGCATTTTGTCTATGAAAATCCTGATGCCTCACCAGTTGAAAGAAAGCAGGCTTGGCGTAAGATCGAGATGGAATATTTGCCGCATCGCGATTATGAAGAAAATGAATTCTTGGAGAATGGCGGGTATTGGCAGCGGCAAAGCCACATTTATCAATCACCTTTTTATTATATCGACTATACATTGGCCCAGATTTGTGCTTTCCAATTCTGGAAAAGGTCGACAGAAAAAGATGATACGGCTTGGGAGGATTATTTGAATCTGTGCCAACTTGGAGGCAGCAAGTCTTTCCTTGATCTCGTTGAATCTGCAAATCTGAAATCCCCATTTGATGACGGGACTGTAGAGTCCGTTGTGAAGGTGATAGACGAATGGCTCTCCACTGTAGATGATAAGGCATTATGAAATATTAGGCTGTATGATACGAAACGGATACTAGAAAGAACGCTTGGAGATTATTCCAAGCGTTCTTTTTAATCTTTCATACGTTTGAAATGTTGGGCATGAAAAGTTCTGTTTGAAGCCTCACGGAGAAATGCATAGGGGGGTCAGTTTTACATTAATGAGAGAATGTTAGCACAGTAAAAAAACAGCCGACGAAAGGAATATTGCTCGGCTTGTCTTAAATGTCTCTTCCTTACATATAAATGTAGGGAGGAGGGGAGAGTATGCTGTCAAGGTGGTCAGGAAGTTTTCAGATTGCAGCGGTTTATGTAGGCACGGTCGTCGGTGCAGGCTTTGCAACTGGAAAAGAGATTGTCGAGTTTTTTACCCGTTATGGCTTTTATGGCTTTATCGGGATTTTAATAGCAGGTTATATTTTCATTTTCACTGGAACGAAAATCATGCTCATTTCCGCAAGGATCAGAGCATCTTCTTATGAAGAGTTCAATCAATTTCTTTTTGGCAGGAAAATAGCAGGAATAATCAACATCTTCTTCCTTATCATGCTGTTAGGGGTGACGGCTGTCATGATTTCGGGTTCAGGAGCCGTTTTCGAAGAACAACTTGGCGTGTCTAAAAGTATAGGAAGTTGGTCTACGATCATACTGGCATCCTTGGTCCTGATGATGGGCATGCGCGGTGTTTTCACTGTGAACTCGTTTGTTGTACCAATCATGATCTGTTTTAGTTTGATCCTTTTTTTCTCGACCTTGGGTAATGGGGATTTCTTTAAGACCCTTACAAAAGTTCCTGATGAAGTAATCACCGTGAAAATGATTTTGTCACCATTTGCCTATACAGCCTTTAACCTTGCTTTGGCACAGGCTGTGCTGGTTCCGGTTGCGTATGAAGTTCGAGATGAGAAGGTCATAAAACATGGTGCAATCCTTGGAGGGATATTCCTAACGATCATTTTATTGACGGGGCATTTTTCACTTATGACACTTCCTGACGTGAATGGTTATGAAATTCCTTCAGCAGTTATTATGAGAACGGCAGCCAGTCAGTTATATTGGATGTTCATTTTGGTGATTTACGGGGAGATATTCACTTCGGTCATCGGAAACATATATGGATTACAGAGGCAAATCAGCAGTTATATTAAATTGCCAAGCATGCTGATCATAGCGGTGATTTTTTTAATAGCTTTGATCATTAGTGAATTCGGCTATGGAAGGTTACTAGGATATATTTATCCGGTTTTTGGATACATAAGCCTCCTTTTTTTAATGCTTGTCTGGAAAAGCAAGGCGGGGAAGGAGTGATGAAGAACGGGGGGCCTGAACTTAGCCCTCCGTATCAGGGGGGAATCAATGTTCATCCTTTCATCAGCGTCTTAGCCATCTCTAGAAAAGCATCCCGGTAATCTCGATCTTTTTTTGTGAACATAGTTAAGCGGACGGGTGCTTTTTCATCCTTGAGCAATATGGAAGTGATTACATCATCCCCACTTTCCACTTCAAATCCCGTGCCGCTCTCGATATCAAGTGAAGGATCCCTAATCGTTTCTGAAATGCTTTCCAGCTGGGATTGAACATTTTTTTCAACCTCATCCCAATTGACATCCGTCTTCAATAATTCTATTCTCATATAAATGGAGTCATCTTCAGTCAGGAAAACAATATCCTTTCCAGGTTCTTCGGCACTTAATCTGAATTGTTGCAAAACGTAAAGGCTGAACGGTTGATTATCACTTTTTTTTAGGAACGCTGTTTTTTCTTTTGCTTCCCCGTTAATTGAATATTGCAGGTTTTGCTCCATCAGTCTTACTTTGTTATTGCGATTATCTCCTTGAGAAGTATTGCTTTCGTTCCCCTCTTTTACTGAACCTTCTTGTGGCTCATCTGCATTTTCGTCTGTGGTCGTACCGCAGCCAGTCAGCAGAAAAGCGGCGAATGTGACACAGCCAATATAACGTGTCCAACGAGTCATTTGTTTCCCTCATCTTTCTGATAGAAATTCCAATCTGAATCATGATATTTTGCATCACATACAAGTGTTTTGCCCTTTAATGAATTAGACGGAGTAAAATGGAAATGGTTACAAAAAACTGGAGAATCAATTCGTACACTTGCTAAAAAAGTGAAAAACGGAATGGTATTGAGAAACCATCCCGTTTTGAATTAACCTATGATTTTATAATTTTTATGGTTGACGACGGTTTTCTGTTCAAGTTCCAAATCACGATAATTTTCCATATACGTGACGTCCACGATTACTGAGTTCTCGTTCACTTTCTCGACGATTCCTTTTAAGCCTTCTCTAAATTCAATGATATTTCCAACTTCCGCTTTCTTCATGGTAATCATCCTTTCCCATTTTGTTTCCAATGATCAAAAAGTAACTATGGAGTAATTGGATTATTCGAACATCTTGCCGTTTAGATTTTGACGTGGGAAGTGCCAGTAAGAGAATTAGTTATCTCTTATGTCGGTACAGTAAGCTAAACTTTTAAAGGGAGGTGCGATTCTTGAAATGGAGCAGCTGCAATGATGTGGCATAATTTGGTATATCTTGCAAACGCAGTTATACGTACCAGTATGTAATTCTATGTACAAAATATGCCAATCATTTTACATTATGATATTTTACTATACAGTTTGCACTATTTTAAAGCATACGTAAAGAATAATGTAGCAAGAGGGCCTCAAAAAATTCTGATTTATATTTAGTGGCATGCTTATGTTAAAATGAAAACGGAATTTCTCCTGTCTGAATATGAAGGGACATTTGATAATTAAGGGGGATAATATGATGAATGCAGATGAAGCAAAAGATGTACTCGATAAACTGGCAAATCGGGAAATGGATGAATTCAGGATAACAAAGGAAGAATTTTTGGCTTTTCGTGAGGTTCTTGTTAAAAGGGAAGACTTTAAACATTTTCGGGGGAATGCCCAACATAACGGTGTGATAATTTATACGTATTTAGAAGAAGCGAGAAGTTAATCGATGTAAATAATTAGGGGTGGCTCATGATTGAGCCACCCCTAATTATTTACAATGGAAAAATCACTTGTTTCCTTAATTTATTTAAAGCGGACTTTCTCCATGATTTGACGGCTGCTGCAGTGACTTGATAGACCTCAGCGATTTCAGACACCGTTTTATTTTCGAGGTATGTCTGTAAAAGCCAGCGTTGCTGATTCAGTGTTAATCCTTCCATGTAGGTTAAGATATTATCGATGGCAAAGGCCTCTTCATGCATCGAAAAAGGATCCTTAATCTCTAATATGAAGGAATCAAAGGGTTCGGTACGGATCTCATATTTATGATGATGCTTTAATTCGTTCAGAATTTTGCCTTTGATTACCGTATAGGCATAGTTGGAGAATTTTCCGTATTCCTCATTGAAATTCCCTAATGACTCCCATAAAGCAATCAAGCCTACTTGAAAATATTCTTCCTTATTTTTATAGATGGAAAGTGAGCGGATAATATGATGGATCATCGGGGTGAATTCCTTCGTTAGTGCTGAGAAATCTTCCATTAAGCAAGTCACCTTTAGAAAGTGCACTTTCCTGTATTCCCGGGTGCTTCTACCATAAATAAATCGATCATATATAGCCAAAAAGCGTAACGGAAAAATGGAGGGGAAAAAAGTGGGGTTTAAGGGAGCTAAAAAGAACCTTATCGAAGGGAAAAAAGGGAGATTCAAGTTATCTTGAATGTGGGGAGACCAAATGAAAAGTCATATACACATGAAGATGTGTTCAGTTTGTCTGCAAAAGGAGGTTCGGAATGTTCTCAACCCGATCCATGATTATATATCCTTAATGTTTTTTTACTGTAATCCTTATTGGATTGAAGAAATTTGCGACACTCCTGACGAATAACTGTCTAGCCGAGACCCCACAGGCGCTTGCTTTGATGAGGCTTGGCAGACAGTCGGCGGAGGGAGCGGATTTCTGAAATCAACTTGAAATTTTTAAAAGGAAAAAAACTGTAGGCAAACTGATTTTTCATTAAGTTTGCCTAGAGTCTGAAACCACGGAGATGGACTCCACGGTTTCAGTTTGACGACAAAATGGGTTTCGGAGGCAAATAGTGAGGTGAAGGTCGAAAAAAATCGTGAACGGTCGAATAATGTGCGGGGTAGGTCGAATATAGTGCCTCAACGGTCGAATACAGTACGAGGTAGGTCGAATAATGTGCGTGAACGGCTGAATAAAGTGTGGTTTAGGTCGATAAACTGCGTCAACGGCCCAAGACAGTGCAGCGGGGCGAATAAAGTGCTCCGGTATTTAGTTTTTTTACTGTAATCCTTATTGGATTGAAGAAATATGCGACACTCCTGCCGAAAAACTGTCTAGTAGAGACCCCACAGACGCTTGCTTTGATGCGGCTTGGCAGACTGTCGGCGGAAAGGGAGTGGATTTCTGAAATCCGATGGATCTTTTTTAATAAAAACTGCAGGCAATCTGATCTTTTTTTAATTTGCCTGCAGTCTGTACATATAAAGATGTGTTATTTTGCAAATCATCATATAGTTATTAAAAAAAACGGAAGCGGGCATATTGATAAACCGTTGAATTTGTTAACTTTGCGATTTTCGGAAACCGGCATCCTGTGCGTCCTGTTCGGTACAAAACATTTCTTCTGGTTTAGTAATTTCGTAATATTGGCCCGAAGGAATGTGATATATTTTATTGCCTTTAGAGTTTATATTCCCTTTAATTTCCGGGTTACTGCAAGATCCAGTCGGCTTTTCCACTGATACTTCTTTTGACTGGGAATCATCAAACCCATTTGAAGTTGCATAGTTTTCAAGAGACCAAATACCGATTTCGTCTCTTTGGGCTTGTTTCTGAATATCTTCCAATTCATCAAGGTATTTCGTGTTCGGTGCATAAACGTAGGCTACCCTTGCCAGTCCTTTTTCAAGCAGGAGTTTATTCACCATTTTACCATCAACATAAAAATAGGCCAGCAGCCGGCCGTATTTATCCCTTTCACCTATGCCGGTTTCTACTTCCACTTCAGAGCCCGCAGGCATGAGTTCCTTGGCGAACTTGCTTGCTTCAGGTCCAAAAGGCTGAACGGGCTTGGATGGGTGCACGGTTTCAGGAGTATCTACCAAAAGGAGCCTGACCGTTTCTTCATTTCCATTAGCCATTTTGATTTTTACTGTATCTCCGTCAACAACTTTGATGATCTCGGCTGTGAATGTCTTGCCTTTTTCTTCATTTGAAATTGAATCTTCCTGTTTGGATTGATTAATCTGGTTATCTGATGCTGCCTGGCAGCCAGACAACGTAATCAGGCAAAGTGCAGTCAGGAGAAAAACATTCAGATAAGAATGTAACAAGGAATTTCCGTTCATGATAAGTCCCCCCATTTATTAAGGTGTTTTCCACGTCCGTCATGGATATATTCGGCAGGACTAATACTAACCCATTAAAAAGCGAAAGAAAATGAAAATTTTTACATGCATCGCTACCCCATATCATGATAGTTTCTTATAATGATATGGTGGAGTAAGGGAGGCAGGGGGTACAAAATGATATTTAGGCTTGAAAATATTAGGTATAAAGGGATTTTGAAAATTGATGATTTGAAAATACCCGCTTGTATGGTCACTTGCTTGACTGGGGAAAGCGGTGCAGGAAAAACCTCACTGCTCCGATTATTGAACAGGATGGATGACCCGGATAGCGGTTCGATCTATTATCAGGATCAGCTGCTGGATAAATTCAACCCGATAGAGCTCCGGCGTAAAGTCACAATGCTTTCTCAGACACCGTTCACTTTACCGGGTACGATTGAAGAAAATCTGCAGATTGGCCTGGAATTGACAGAACGGGAAAAAAAGGATAAAGCCGAATTGGTTAAAGCACTTGAAACCGTCCAGTTGCAGAAGTCTTTAGACGAGGGGGCGGAGAATCTTTCTGGCGGGGAGAAACAGAGGCTGGCACTGGCGAGGCTACTATTATTGAAACCCGAGGTGTATTTACTGGATGAGCCGACCTCGGCTCTTGATGAGGAAGCCGAGCTGACGGTCATGAGCCGTTTTTTAGAAGAAGTAAAGCGGGAAAAAGGAACGGTCATCATGATAACACATTCAAAACAGCTTGCGGACATCTGTGCTGAAAAGAGGATCGTTCTGGAAAAGGCGAAGGATGGTGACTATTAATGGAGGCGAATGGGATAATAGATATTGAGTTCTGGCGTCTTTGTGCAGCCTACGTGTTTGTAATAATCCTGCTCATAATCGTGAAATGGCGCGGGATTTCACGGGAGAAGCAAATCATGCTCGCTACGGTACGGATGACGGTCCAGCTCATTCTCGCCGGTTATGTTTTGACATATATCTTTGAAAATCCGCACCCTTTACTTTCTTTGGGATTTTTATGTGCGATGTCCCTGTTTTCCATCCATAATATTTTTAAGCAAGTGTCCCATACACTTAATAAGAAAATCAAAAGGATGGTTATCCTAAGTATGTTGTCAGGTCCCATGGCTGCCTTGTTTTATTTTAATGTGGTCGTGATTCATTTCACTCCATGGTATGAACCCAGGTATTTCATTCCAATTGCAGGGATGATCGTGGGAAATGCGATGACAGGAGTGACATTGGCGCTTAAAAACCTCCATGATGGGATTAGCAGTAATCGTGAAAAGGTAGAAGCGATGATGATGCTTGGAGCGACTCCAGCGAGGGCTGTGAAGAAATATGTGGATGCTGCATTCGACTCGGCAGTGCTCCCGACTTTGAACAATATGCTCGGGATGGGGATTATCTTCCTTCCAGGAATGATGACAGGGCAAATCCTGTCGGGGATAAGCCCGCTTATCGCTATTGAGTACCAGATTGCGATACTAATCGGGATTCTCGGAAGTGTTTCATTAACGGTGGTTCTTTTCATTATGCTGAGTTTTAGGGCTTTTTTTACCAAAAATGCACAGCTGTCCATTTAATCATTGAAGAATCTGAAAAGTAATAGTTGCAGTTCCTTCTATATTTTTGTACTATTTTGTAGGTACCAATAGTTTTGGTTTGTTTGTTGGGAATGATAATGCTATCCTGATAAGGAAAAGGGCATTTCTTTTTTTCGTTTCTTTCCTGATTGGATGGAGAAAACCCCCTTACATAACCTATTTTGTTAATTTATCTTAAAGGAGATTGATTTATATGGTAGAAAAAACATTTACAGTAACTGCAGAAACAGGAATTCACGCTCGTCCGGCTACATTGCTTGTACAAGCTGCAGGAAAATTTGATTCAGAAATAAACCTTGCTTATAAAGAGAAAAAAGTGAACCTTAAGTCCATTATGGGTGTAATGTCTCTAGGTATTGGCAAAGGGGCGGAAATTACGATTTCTGCTGAAGGAAGCGATGAAAATGATGCACTAAACACACTTGCTGAAACGTTGAACAGAGAAGGATTAGCAGAATAATGTCCACTTTGATTAGTGGAATAGCAGCTTCAAACGGAATAGCCATCGCTAAAGCCTATCGACTGACTGAGCCAGATTTATCGATTGAAAAAAGAAGCATAGAAGATGTCGGGGCTGAAATATCCCGTTTTAAGGAAGCTATTCAAAAGTCAACAAATGAATTGGAGATAATAAGGGATAAAGCCGAAAAGGATTTAGGGGCCGATAAAGCCGCTATTTTTGACGCACACCTGCTTGTTTTGGCTGATCCGGAACTTATCACTCCAATTCAGGATAAAATACAATCAGAAGGCGTCAACGCTGAGTTTTCCTTAAATGAAACCGCAAGCATGTTCATTACGATGTTTGAACAAATGGATAATGAATACATGAAGGAACGTGCGGCGGATATCCGTGACGTCACGAAACGGGTGCTGTCACATCTTTTAGGTGTTCATATTCCAAATCCGAGCATGATTGCTGAAGAAGTAATCATCATTGCGGAGGATTTGACACCATCCGATACAGCACAGTTGAATCCGGCATATGTTAAAGGATTTACGACCGATATCGGTGGACGTACATCCCATTCAGCCATAATGGCACGTTCATTGGAAATTCCAGCAGTCGTTGGAGCGAAGTCAGTGACCTCGTCCATTGAAAATGGTGACTTGGTCATTATTGACGGGTTAAAGGGTGAAGTTCACATCAATCCTACTCCTGAGCTCGTGAAACGCTACGAAGAGGAGCAGGAAGCCTATGCTAGGCAAAAGGCTGAGTGGGCGAAATTGGTTCATGAAAAAACCGTTACAAATGATGGCCATCATGTGGAATTGGCAGCCAATATTGGTACGCCGAAAGATCTGGAGGGCGTGCATCAAAATGGCGGTGAAGGCATCGGGTTATATCGTACGGAATTTCTTTATATGGGCAGAAATGACTTTCCAAGTGAAGAAGAACAGTTCGAGGCATACAAAGCGGTGCTGGAAGGAATGTCAGGTAAGCCTGTAGTCGTCAGAACGCTTGATATAGGCGGGGACAAGGAGTTGCCTTATTTAGAGCTTCCTAAGGAAATGAATCCTTTCCTTGGATACCGTGCGATTCGCCTTTGCTTAAATGAGCAGGAGATTTTCCGGACTCAGCTCCGTGCCCTGCTTCGTGCAAGCATTTACGGAGATTTGAAAATCATGTTCCCGATGATTGCCACGCTTGCTGAATTCCGCGAAGCTAAAGCCGTTTTGGCTGAAGTTAGGCAGGAATTGCTTGATAATGGTGTTCAAGTAGCCGAAAAAATTGAAGTCGGAATCATGGTTGAAATCCCTTCAACTGCAGTGATGGCGGATATATTTGCTAAGGAAGTCGATTTCTTCAGCATAGGCACTAATGACTTGATTCAGTATACGATGGCCGCTGACCGAATGAATGAGAGAGTATCCTATTTATATCAACCATACAATCCAGCGATATTACGCCTGGTTAAAATGGTCATAGATGCAGCTCATAAAGAAGGGAAATGGGCCGGAATGTGCGGGGAAATGGCTGGAGATGAAGTGGCTATACCGATTTTGATCGGATTGGGCCTTGATGAATTCTCAATGAGTGCCACTTCGATTTTAAAAGCACGTTCTTTAATTAGCCAACTTTCGCTTGAAGAGATGAAAAAACTATCTCAGGAAGTTTTAGGGCTGGATACGAATGATAATGTGAAAGAAGCGGTTGTTAACGCTTTGAAGAAATAATTAAATCAGGAAAAACGCACCCCCATCCATAAGAACCTTCGGATGGGGTGCTGTCCTGTAATTCTTTCTTGATACTTTGAGATAAAATGTTTATTGCTTTAAAATGGGGGTAAATAAAAAGCAAGCACAGTTGTTTAGCTCTATTAGGGCAGCTGACATTCTCATTTCCCCCTTTGACGCCGGTTGGGTTATCCAACCGGCTATTTTTTTGTAAATAAAAATCATAAGAATGATTATTCAGATTTTTCACTTTACGGTTATGACGATATAATGGAATTATGATTTTATGAAAATGGAGGTTAAATATTATATGGAATTACATTTGGAAAAGAAAACTGCCTTGATTTTAGCTTCAAGTCAAGGTTTGGGGAAGGCTATGGCAGCTGAATTGGTTAAGGAAGGAGCAAATGTCATGCTGGCAAGCCGTGATGGAGAAAAGCTTGCCGCCGTACAAAGGGAATTATCGCAGCTTGGGACGGGTAAAGTTTCTTATAAGGTGACGGATATAACAAAAGCTGAAGATATTAAAAGCCTGGTTGGGCAAACTGCTGAGGAATTCGGCGGTATCGACATTCTTATTAATAACGCTGGAGGTCCTCCAGGGGGTTCATTTACAGATTTAAATGATGAAGAATGGCAACAATCCTTTGAACTTAATTTACTAAGTTTCATAAGGACGATCCGTGAAAGCTTGCCACATTTAAAAAAACAGGGCGGGAAAATCGTTAATATTGCTTCTTCATCCATTAAGGAACCGATTCCAGGATTGATATTATCGAATACATTCCGGACGGCAATCGTTGGATTGTCAAAGACGTTAGCTTCAGAATTGGCACCGGACCGGATTTTGATCAATACAGTCGGTCCAGGAAGAATCGCAACAGACCGCGTTCAGCACCTTGATGAAATGAATGCGGAGAAACTAGGCGTCACTCCTGAGGAGATGACTGAACAATCGATTAACAAAATCCCTCTTGGCCGTTATGGGGAACCCGAGGAATTTGCAAAGTTCGTTACTTTCCTTGTTTCAGGCGCTAATACATATTTAACGGGCCAGTCGTACTTAGTTGACGGAGGAATGATAAAGTCCATTTAAGACAGTTTGAAACAAAATAATTGGGAGGAATCTACAATATGCAATCGAACAAAGTGATCGGCTTCATAGGTTTAGGAGTTATGGGAAAAAGCATGGCCGCAAATCTTCTTAAGGCGGGATTTGAGGTGTTTGTTTATACAAGGACGAAAGATAAGGCAAGTGAACTGCTCTTACAGGGTGCGAAGTGGTCATCTGCACCAAAGGAAATTGCGCAGAGAGCTAATGTGATCATTTCCATGGTGGGATACCCAAGTGATGTGGAAGAAATCTATCTTGGGGAAAATGGGCTTATCGAGAACGGAAAACAAGGAACCTATTTAATCGATATGACGACATCCACTCCATCTTTGGCAGTGAAAATTGCAGAAGAAGCCAAGAAAAGGGGCATGGAATCATTGGATGCACCGGTTTCCGGAGGAGATATCGGTGCTCGTGATGCGAAGCTTACGATCATGGTCGGCGGGTCTAGTGAGGCATTTGAAGCTGTCCGTCCCATTTTTGATATCATTGGCAGCAATGTTGTCCATCAAGGCCCGGCTGGCTCAGGACAGCATACGAAAATGTGCAATCAAATCGCCATTGCATCCAATATGATCGGAGTGACTGAAGCGATTTCCTATGCCAAAAAGGCTGGGTTGGATCCGGCCCGGGTTTTAAGGAGCATATCATCGGGTTCTGCCGGAAGCTGGTCACTGTCCAATCTTGTGCCGCGAATGGTTGAAGGGGATTTTGAACCTGGTTTTTATATCAAGCATTTTATCAAGGATATGAAGATAGCACTTGATGAAGCGGAAAGAATGGGAATGGACGCTCCAGGATTAAGCCTGAGCAAATCCCTATATGAGGGGCTGGCAGAAGTTGGCGAGGAAAATAGCGGCACACAAGCATTATATAAACATTATAATTAGTGCTAGCATTTCTATATCATGAATAAGCTGATAGCGACAGCCTTTACAAAAAGGAGTGAAAGCTATGGGCGAATTCGATGATATCAATATGAAATTCCAGGAATTAGAAGATGGTCGATATATTGTAAGGATTGAAGGTTTTAAGCGAGAAAAAACCATTCATCAAACAAAGCCCATTCGTTGGGATCTGAAATTAATGAATGAAAGTCCGCTGATACTGCCGGTGAAATTCAGTCATATCGAAACGAATGCCGGTTTTCAGATCCTGATGCGCGAATTGAAGAGTTTAGGTTTTTCAAAGCCGCGATCCGCAAAGGAATTTGAAGAAGTGATGGCTGATTTACTTGGGTCAATCGTTGAAGTGAGCCTTACCACGACAAATAAGGAAGAGGGATATCGGGAAATTCGTTTCTTACGGAGGTTGTATTAGTTGACTGACTTGGTGAAAATCTTCGTATGACATCTTTGAAAATAGGAAAATGGCCTTCAATTGTTCATTCAATTGAAGGCCACTTTTTTTCGGTTATTTTATAGTTAAAAAAGCCTCAATACGGTCCAAAGCCGTTTCCAGGGTTTCCATGGAATATGCATAAGATATCCTGAAGTACCCTTCACCAAGGGGAGAGAATGCATCTCCAGGGACCACTGCCACTTTTTCCTGTTGAACAAGCTTAAGGCAAAAATCAAGCGAAGAGGCATAGCCTTCAGGCAGCTTTATAAAGAAGTAAAAGGCCCCGTTTGGTTTGACTACTTCCAGATTCATCGCTTGTAAGCGGCTGAATACGTATTCCCGTCTCCGTGCATACTCA
The DNA here is from genome assembly GCF_047238085.1 of Peribacillus phoenicis. Taxonomy (NCBI): domain Bacteria; kingdom Bacillati; phylum Bacillota; class Bacilli; order Caryophanales; family Bacillaceae; genus Peribacillus; species Peribacillus phoenicis. The sequence continues at coordinate 1,218,475 of NZ_JBDFMF010000001.1, forward strand.
GTCTTCATGGGGATTGCATCATCTCTGCCTGCCGTCAATGCTGCCAAGGCAGCTCTCTGCGATATGGAGGCGGCACAGGTCACATTGTATTGGTGAACCTTCAGGAGATGCTGAGAGATGGCTGCAGGCGCAAACAGAAGGCCGATTCTCCACCCGGTCATGGAATGGGACTTGGACAATCCGTTCAGGACGATGGTTTGTTCTTTTAAGAAAGTGGCAATCGAAACATGCTCCTGATCGAATACCAGTTCACTGTATATTTCATCAGCCAATATGAAGATGTCCTTGCCCCTAACAAGTTCGGCAATGTCCAGTAATTCTTCGGCAGATAATGTAACCCCGGTCGGATTCGATGGATAGGGCAGAACGATGCACCGAATATGCTCAGTTATGTATTTTTCAAGTATATCTGCAGTCAAACGAAATCCATTTTTTGTTGTATCGGCATATACAGGTGTTGCCCCGCACATCTTAATGATGGGTTCGTATCCCGGATATACCGGACCCGGTAATATTACTTCGTTTCCGGGGATGAGGATCGTCCGAAAGGTTATGTCTATGCCTTCGCTGGCACCAGAGGTCACTATCACTTCATTCGCCGGATCATAGTTAAGCTTGTATTTATCCTTTACATAAGTTGAAGCGGCTTCCCGTAATTCCAAATAGCCCGCATTGTGAGTATAAACGGTATAGTCATTATCGATGGCTTGTTTTGCCGCTTCTTTAATATGCATCGGAGTTGGAAAGTCAGGCTGTCCTATCGTTAAGGAAATGGTGCCTTCGATATCAGCGACCATATTGTAGAATTTACGGATTCCTGATATTTTAACGTCTTTTACTAGAGGGTTTATTAAATGTTCCATCTATGAATATCCTCCCTTTTCTAACTATATGAATTATGTACTATGTTTGACTCATTCATTCTATTTTATCATTTAGTTTGGAGGGGGGAGAAAAATTTTTGAGATTAATGAATTAAAGGTATAATGTATGATAAGAACATTTTGAGGGTTGATACATATGATAAGGACTTGCGCAATAACTTCTAATCATGAAGTCAGTTTTGATTTACCGCTAACCGAAATGAATAATCCGGATATCGAGTGGTACTGGGTGGATTTTTCCAACCCGACAAACAAGGAAATCGAACTTTTAACCAATCATTTTCACTTTCATCCGCTGGCAATTGAAGACTGTCTGGATGATTTTAACCAACGTCCCAAAATGGATTTTTATGAGGGCTACCAATTTCTTGTGATACATGCTTTAAGGGAGAAGGTATTTAAAGCAGTGGAATTGGATATGTTTGTTGGTGAAAAATGGATAGTCAGTTTTCATAAGGAAGAGATGCTTGAACTGGAAAAAGTATGGGAAGAAATTGCTGGTAATAAAATGTTGAAGCAAAGTCCCTTTTTCTTGATGCATAGGATAATTGACAGGATCGTCGATGAATTTTTCCCGCCTGTTTATAAAATTGAAAGCGAATTGGGCGGCATTGAGGAAAATACTGAAAATGACACGATTAACGAATTGATGGATCAGCTTTTCGATTTACGTACAGATATGTCCAGGCTCCGTCGGACCATATTGCCGATGCGTGATTTATTGTACAGAATGATTTCATCAGAGCGTCTGAATTACTTGAAAGATCAGCACCTTTATTTTAATGATGTGTACGATCATCTTCTTAAATTGACTGAAATGCTTGAATCGTATCGAGATTTTTCATCCGATATCCGAGATAGCTATTTGTCTGTGAACTCTAATAATATGAATTCAACGATGATGACATTGACTGTCATCACTACCATTTTCATGCCGCTGACCTTCATAGTGGGCGTATATGGGATGAATTTTGAATATATGCCGGAATTAGATTGGCATTATGGCTATTTCCTCATTCTTGGAATGATGGGCGGAATTGCCTTGATGATGTTTTTATTCTTTGTTAAAAAAGGTTGGCTCAATCCAAAGAAAAGGTCGCGAAGGAGATGAAAGACCCAACTGACCTGCTATTTTAAGTGGGTTTGGAAGGGCGGCAAGGCGTCATTTGGCTGATCGCCCAATCATGGAGGGGTTTTATCGAAGAGACAGCCTTACGAACGATATGATGGCCGGAATGGCAGTGGTGAAAAATGAGCTTGGAAAAAGGGGACTCTGATGGGTCCCTTTTTAGTTTGGCATTAATAAATAATCCCTTCTTGATTCTTTTTTTAGCTGTGCTCTAAACAAAAGAAATATTTAACCGAATTATTAGGTATGAGTTCATTGATGAAACCATGATATTTCCCTAGCGGTTAAATGATTTATGGATTATGAAATGAAAAAGCAGAAGGGCGAGATGAAACAATGGAAGCAAATAAAGGAATATTACTTGAAAGTGGAACGAATGAGCTTGAGATAGTGGAATTCGGTCTCGGAAAGAATAAATTCGGCATTAACGTAATTAAGGTGAAGGAAATCATCAATCCTGTCCCCATCACGCTTGTCCCGCATTCGCATCCAAATGTGGAGGGGATCATTGAGCTTCGCGGAGAAGTCCTGCCAGTTGTGAATGTGGCGGATGCTTTAGGATTTCCGCCATCTGAAACTCCTGAGCAGGATAAATTCATAGTGGCTGAATTCAATCAGCAAAAAGTGGTTTTCCATGTACATACCGTAACACAGATCCACCGTATTTCCTGGTCACAAATCGAAAAGCCTTCGGATATGTATCAAGGCCTTGAAAGTCAGATTATCGGAGTAATAAAATTAAATAGTGAAATGTTGCTGTTACTCGATTTTGAAAAAATAGTGGTCGAAATCAATCCAGAATCAGGAATAAACATCCAACAGGTTAAAAAGCTTGGTATCCGGCAAAATTCAGACAAGAGGATCCTGATCGCAGAAGATTCTCCATTACTGAGAAAGCTGCTGTTTGATACATTGTCAGAAGCTGGATTCAAGTACTTGGAGTTTTATGAAAATGGACTTGATGCATTTAATTATCTGGAGAATTTAATTGAATCAGGAAAAGTGATTGAAGAAGAAGTGCAACTGGTGATTACCGATATTGAGATGCCTCAAATGGATGGGCATCATTTGACTAGAAGAATAAAGGAAAACGGGGAACTCGCTGGATTGCCGGTGATTATTTTCTCTTCTTTGATTACGGACAGCCTGCGTCATAAAGGTCAGGTCGTAGGGGCTGACGCACAAATCAGCAAGCCAGAAATTGCAGAGCTAATAAAGTTGATAGACAGATTGGTATTATGAATGTGAAACGGGCCTGTGAGCATTACCTCACGGCCCGTTTGGTTTATCAATGATTAATACTTGGAACCTTTTCCTAAAAAGGAGGATGGGAATGGATTGTGGAAAGGTTGCTTGACCGACCCACGCCCGTGAGCCCTTTTCTCGTTGTTGGGAGGGTTCGGTTGTTTTTCACCTGCTTGTCCAACGTAAGATTGCAGGATCTGTTTTGCCTTGGATAATGACAATGCGGCTTTAGGGTTCCGTATGGAGGCTGCCCGGCTGCCGAGGTGGGGTAGTTTTTTCAAATCTTCCTTAGTGGGAGGTAAATGAAAAACATATGATCCGCATTCGACAATGACGTCGGATTGTTGTGCTGCAAAGCGAGGGTTATCAGAGAAATGAAGTCCAATCTTCTTCGCTTTTCCTTCTTGCATAAGCTTGCTTAATGCGAGCCGTTTTAAATTATATAAATTTTTGGGCTCCAATGCAGTCTTTGCATGTTTATTGACAATAAACACGGCTTGGGCAATGGAGTTAATCGAAAACTCATCCCTTTCAGAATGTCCTTTCGTTTGGTTCATCATGGAAACTCCTTTTCTTAATAAGGTTAGAAGGACGTTACAAACAGACGTCCTTCAATCAAAACCTGTTCTTATATATTGGTTGAAATAGAGACGTGTGTGCAACCAGGCAGAAACAGTGAAAAAACAATGCATGTACATCTCTAGGGTATGACCATCATTTCCTAACACTTTACCATCTATTCATTTTCATATTATACCACTTCAAAATATATAGGGAAGTAAAATTCAATCTGACGGCTTTTGGTCCAAGAAAAAGAAGGCGTTCAATGTCGCCTTCTGTGCAATCCTTATCGAGTGTATATATTGATATTTTCGGATACCCCAGCCTGTGCGCCGAATTGTTGTTGCTGGTAACCCTGAAAGCCTTGATAAGCAGGATAAGCTGGATAAGCAGGGTAAGGAGGGTAAGCGGGCGGGTATGGAGGAGGATATGGAGGATATGCAGGGTAGACAGGTGGACGGTTATTGAATAGCAACGGTCCAATTGCCAATCCTGCAACAAAAGCTACAGGTGCCAATAGAGGAAAGAAAGGAAAGAAGCGCTCGTCATTCCAATTTTCAGGTCCATATTCATTCCCATATGCATTTCTGTATTCGTTCTGTAGCATCAGGGTTTGTGGATAGTGGTAGTAAGGAAAATACTGTGTTTGCATAAATTAGCCTCCTTTTCTCAAATTCTTTACATAGTATGGTTTTTTTAAAGAAAAGAGCCTGTTTCATCTTAATCTGTTATAATGAGTCTACTTATGAGAAATATTCGGGGGGACCTTAATGGATCGATTTAAAAGCATTTTTGCAGTCGGTTTTGGAGGAGCGGCAGGAGCGATATTGCGATATTGCATAATCTTGACTGCTGGCCATTCCATCTTTCCGTTTGGAACCCTATTGATAAATATAGTAGGCAGCTTTTTGATTGGAATGATCAATGGCTATTTCGCCTCGAAAAAGAAGTCGCTTGTTTTTTTAGCGCTGGGCAGCGGGTTTTGCGGCGGCTTCACCACGATGTCCACATTTTCCCAAGAAATGGTGAATCTACTGCAGACTTCTCTGCCAATGGCGGGACTGTATCTTGGAGCTACGCTTTTATTTGGTTTGGTCGCTTGTTTCCTCGGACTGGGCCTTTTTAATAGACAAAGAGGTGACTCCCTTTGATTGAGGTTCTTTCAGTTTTTATAGGAGGCTTTTTTGGGGCGGCCTCTAGATATGTCTTGCAGATTATTTTTAATAGGCTATTGCCAGCGGTCTCTATACCCATTAGCATTTTACTGATTAACCTTATAGGTTCCTTTGGGCTGGGAATGGTGTTTCCGCAAAAAGAGAGCTGGGCTTTATCTTTGCAGGTTTTTCTGGCGATAGGTTTCCTGGGTGCTTTTACGACCTTTTCGACATTCAGTATGGAAACGCTTGAACTTATTAGAAAACACCGTTATATAGATAGCCTTATCTATATAACGGTGTCTGTTTTAGGGTGTATCGGCACTTTCCTGTGTGGCTATTTAAGTATGGTATAACCTTTATGGCATTACCTTTGATACTGGTAAAAAAAACCTGGTTTTCTCGGATATACTTCTAATGCTATAATTCATAGGAGTCCATTACAAATGATACATGGCAACAAGTTGTTTTATCCGCACAGGTTTTGTTAATAAGTCTGGCTGTTTTCCCCTGTGTTCTTTTTCTATCATTTTTCGGTTTGTAGCTCGTAAACAGTCAACTCCGGACGTGAAAGAAAACGATAGGGGAGACGGGTAGTGCCAAGCCCTCTATTAACATGTAACGTTAATGAATCGATTTCATATGTGCCTTCCCGGTACTTTTCAGCGTATGGAGGAGTTACAAGGGCACCGGCAAACGGAATTTGTACTTGGCCTCCATGACTGTGACCGCTAATTTGATACTGGATGTCGTAAGTCCTTGATATGTCGGCAAGGTCAGGGGCATGTGAAAGCATAATGGTGAATACTCCTTCCGGGATGCCGGAAAGGGCTTTTTCAAAATCCGGCTTTCCTAGCATGGCATCATCAACCCCGGCAATGATTATTTCTTCAGCCGTCAATAAGGTTATCTTAGCTGAGGTATTCTGCAACATGGTAAAATGGGATTTTTCCATGATATCGCTGTAAATTTCTGAGCCATATCCCCCATGATCATGGTTACCGTAGATGCTGAACTTTCCAAGCGGCGCTTTGAGCTGATTCAAAACAAGAGGGATTTTCTGGTGAGCCTTGTATTTATTAGGCTGGTCCATTAAATCTCCGGTAAATAAAATAACATCAGGGTCCAGTTGGTTTATCTTATTGACAATTGCTTGTAAATCTTTAAGCTGAAATTGAAAGCCTAAATGCGTATCACTGAATTGGACCATTTTCATGCCATGAAAACCTTTTGGGATAAGCGGATGGCTGATAATTTTATGCTTGGTTTCTAACCATTTCGGCTCCAAATTATGGGCATAATAGTTTCCGCCAATACCTAAACCGGTTAAGGTAGCCAATGTACCAAGACTTTTCTTTAAAAATGTTCTTCTTGATATGGGTTTATTCAAATTAATCAACCTATCTAATATAAAAATGTTACTTCCTCATACTAACAAACAATATACATAAATTGAAGAAAATATCTTCTATAATCCTATGAAAAACATGTAAACTGGGGTTTGATGAAACCGTATCCGGTTTGAAATTGAACATCTATACGGAGGTAACATGATGACCGAACCAATGTTTATTACACTGATTATACTTCTATGCGCGATTGCGCTTTTTATACAAGGAAAATTTCGAGCTGATTTAATTGCACTTAGTGCACTATCCATACTGGGTTTATTGGGGATTCTTACATTGGATGAACTGGTGGCCGGGTTTGCGAATCAAGTGGTCATCATGCTGGCAGGGCTATTCATCGTCGGTGCCGGCCTGTTAAATACAGGAATCGTGGAAAAGGCAGGAAATAAGTTGTTAGGTTTATGTGGGGGCAGTGAATGGAAATCGCTGCTTATCGTCATGCTGACTGCAGGAATATTAAGTGCATTTTTAAGTGGAACAGGAATTGTTTCCATACTGCTTCCGCTGGTTATGAGCATGGCCTTACAACAAAAAACAAGTCCGACAAGGTATTTATTGCCCCTTGCCTACGCAAGCAGTATTGGGGGGCTATTAACACTTACCGGTACTCCCTCCAATATGATCGTTGCTGATGTATTTAGACAAAACGGAATAGGGACTTTAGAATTTTTTGACTTTACACCTGTTGGCTTAATCGCCTTTGCAGCAGGGTTATTCTTCATGTTGACACTCGGGCGCCTGTTGCTTCCCGAGAAAACGATTGCCGCGAACAACAGTGTCAAGGGACTGTCGGCAGGGGAGCTTGCCGGCATGTACAAAGTATATGACCGATTGCATTATCTGCATATACCCGCTACTTCCGATATTGTTGGAGAAAGGCTGTCAGACCTCCAGCTTCCTATTCAGTATGAATTGACTTTGATTGAAATCCAGCGGAAGCCAAAGGACAAGCAATTGCCACTGCTGCAAAGACAGCTGACGATTTCAGCCAGGGCGGATGAAGTTCTTCATCCTGAAGATGTCATTTTGGTGTTTGGAGAAGAAGAAGCAGTCGAGAGGTTGGCACTTAACTATGAACTGGAGTTTAAACATTTCAATACCGAACAAATAAAGAAACATTTTCTTAGCAGTAGATTTGGATTGACAGAAATATTGATCGTCCCGAATTCGGATTATGAAAATCAAACCTTGATAGATGTGCATTTTCGTGAGAAATACCAATGTAATGTGCTGGCAATCAATCGGAATGGCGAATATATTCAAGCGGATGTCGGAACGGAACGCTTGAAACCGGGTGATGCAATCCTGATACATGGGGAATGGGAGAACATTGAGAGGATTTCCTCGGATTTACAGGATGTCATCGTTATTGGAAGTACCTCGGAAGATGGCTCTCCGGTTCACTCCAGGGGCAAAGCATGGATCGCCTTGGGAATCACTGCATTGATGGTCATTCTTTTATCGATGGAGTCCGTACCTGCTGTACTATCAGTATTGACGGCAGCATTGTTGATGGTGATCACTGGCTGTGTCCGTTCGATGGAGGATGCTTACCAAAAGATTAACTGGGAACCTGTTCTCTTGATTGCTGCCATGTTCGGAATAACGGCTGCTTTGGATAATACGGGTGGAGTGAGAATGATAAGTGATTGGCTGACCGTTTTATTCAGTAATATCGGGGCACACGGCATATTGGCGGTCTTTTACCTCCTGACACTGCTACTGAGCCAATTCATCCCGTATGGAGCCGCCACGGTAATCATGACGCCCATTGCCCTGACATCTGCGGTGAATCAAGGAATCGATCCGCTTCCTGTGTTTCTATGCCTTGCCGTTGCTGGCAGTTTGGCGTTATCCACTCCAAGGGTTGCCACTACCAACGCGCTTGTCATGACGGCGGGTGATTACAAGCATAAAGATTTTATCATAATCGGGATTTCCATACAGATCTTCATTGGTGTTATCATGGTGATCACGATTCCGTGGTTCTTCCCTTTTTGATCAGACTTAAGGCATTGTTCCATTATGGACAATGCCTTTTCAATTTATTTTTTTCAAATGGATAGGATGAACGGGTATTTTAATGTTCTGAAAAAAGAGTTGTTCAGTAGGAATTAAAATTATTTATTATCAATGCCAGAAACTAATGGTATAATTTTGGCATATTGGTGTTTTCGTAATTAGGGGGAAGATGCATCATGGATACAGAAAAGATATTAAAGAATTTAGACAAGGTGACACCATTCTTTCAACCGATTTTCAGTGCAGATCAACATCAGGTAATCGGGTATGAAATTCTAGGGCGCTATGAGGAACAAGCGGAATATAAAAGCCTTGGCCCTTTTTTTCACGATTCTGCAGTGCCGGAAGAGTATAGGGTGGAAGTGGATAATTACGTACTTGAAATTGCCTTGGAGAGAATAAAAGACTATGGTGAAGATTTTCTTATCTTTATCAACAGAGATCCTAATTTGCTTATGCTGGATCATGGCGAAGAATTCATGGAGATTTTACATCGTCATTTTCAACCGGAGGAAATGCACCGGATCGTGCTGGAATTATCAGACACGATCAGTCCGGATAACTTAGATCCTTTGCAGCATGTGCTTGCTTACTTTAAAACATATGGGATTAAGATAGCTTTAGATCATTTAGGGCAAGATACGCAATTGGACCGAATCGCACAGATTTCTCCGAATATTTTAAAAGTTAACCTGGACCAGCTTCGCATTTCAGGTGGAGATGCCTATCAGGTCATCCTGTTTTCTCTAAGCATGCTTGCACGGAAAATCGGCGCCAATTTACTATTTGAGAACATTGAATCCGAATACCAGCTTCGCTTTGCATGGAAGAATGGGGGACGATATTATCAAGGGTATTTTTTGGCGAAACCGGAAGGCGAGTTCATTAATAAAGATTTACTTCGTGAAAAATTCCATCAAGAATGTCAGTCTTTCATTTCTTTAGAGACCAAGAAGCTTGAAGCCGTTTATCAAAAGACTTTGCAATTCAACGAGAATATGCAAAACTTCTTAAAACAGCAAAAGCGGGCCAGCTCCCATGAAGAGTTTCTCGGAGTTTTGGCGAAAAAGTTGGATTCCGTATGTTTCCGGCTTTATATTTGTGATGAAGAGGGGTATCAAAAATCTCCCAATATCCTCCATAAGGACGGGCAATGGTTAGTCCAACCGAGCTATATGAATAAAAATTGGAGCTGGAGACCTTATTTTCTCGAAAATATCGTAAAGATGCGTAATGGGAAAACAGGAATACTATCCGATTTATACAGTGATATCGAAACGGGAGAAACCATTCGGACCTTTTCATATCCCCTGAATAATAAGGAATACATATTCTGTGATCTTTCTTATAGTTATTTATATGAAAATGAAGCACTATTATAAAAAACGATTCATGAATATAATCGCTTTAAATGTGTAACGATAAGCAGAAATGATGCGCTTGGAGGAGACATATTTTGAGCACGTACATCTGGATTCTAATCATAATCGTTACAGTCATGGCGTTATATCTGCTCTTTTATACTTATTCTGTGGCAAGGGCACAGAAAGTGAAAGCCAGATATGATTCGACTATCGATGATTCAGTTAAAGAACATCCTTATTTAAAGAACCCGATATTCGTTTCTCTTTTAGTTGGGACGATTTTGGTTGCCGGTTTTATTTTTTACTATGCTTTTCGATAGCTGTAAGAAGAAGATTTCAATATCATGAAATCTTCTTTTTTATTGTGAAGAATGGGCAATGGTTTCAAGGTCTAACGGAGAATGTGATTTTGTAGTTTGGCTTTGATCTGGACGGGTATTGAAAGACATGGGCAAAAATCCGAATCATTAGGAGAAATTCTATAACTAGGAGATGATTGTAATGAGTAAATATTTAGTTGCATGTCTTGCCAGTATCCTTCTAATTTTAAGTGGGGGATTCACTGCTTCAGCGGAGGGCTTACATAGAGAGGAAGTGCTATCCTTAGTACAGGATGCCATGGAGAATCAAGGCTCGATCAGTGAAGAAGTACGTACTAAGGAAGCGATTGAAGGGAAGTTGGATAAACATTTCACAGATGATTTCATCGAGAAGTTCGTCCAAGCGAATGTAGTGAAAGTTGATGGCGGTTATACCGCATTTGGATCAGATTTCGCTCCATATTATATCCCATTTTTCAGCTACGACAAAAATACGGAAATTAAATATGGCAAAAACGGTGATTTCATTTATGTTCAGGAGGAATTCCAGGACACAGGGGACGGACCTGTATCGATGGAAAAACATGTTGAATCAGTTACTTTGAAAAAGGAAAATGGAGTTTGGAAGATAATGGACGTAAAGTATGGAAGTAAAAAAATGAAATAAGGGATTTAGAGGAAAGTCCTTCAAAGCTGAAAAGTATGGAGGCTGAAATGAAAAAGTCCAAGGAAGGTTACAGCCTTCCCTGGACTTTTTGTTATATATTCAGTTCTTTCTTTATTTCGTCCAATTCAAAACCAATAATGGCTTTCCCATCGATGACGACCGTCGGTGTGGAATAGGCGCCATATTTATTCATTAGTTCTTTTCGTGCATGTCCATCCGCTTTAATATCTTTTTCTTTGTATACGACATTATTATCATCAAAGAACATTTTCATGATTTTGCAGGGAGGGCAATCAGGTTGGGTATAGAGCGTAACGTCTTTCATTTCATTCCTCCATATATGCTTTAGTAAGGTTCACTTTTTCATTATAGAGAATGCAACGACATTTGAATAGGGATAAACCTTAAGGATCCTTTTACCGATCTTTCTCCTGTTTTACAAGATAGTCTATCAATCCCATGGAACAAACGTTCAGGTCCATGGCAATGATATCAAAAACTGGATGATCAGCGGTGATTCCTTTTTCGCCTAAATGAACAGCGACTTCCGTGAAAATATTTTTACTGGTTGCTGCCACTTGATCCTCGAAGCTAGCATATTCCCTATATGCCATTTTGGCAGTCTCCACAAATTTAGGCAGCCAGTAATGAAGTTGTTTATATACTTCCTTAGGGTTTTCCGATACGCCGTAATGGCCAAAATATATACGTTCGACGCCGATGCTTTCATACAAATCCGCTGCAGCAAGCATCGCACCGGGATTAAATTGGTTCGGCGATGTGGACGGTAAGTAAAATTCCAAACCTTCATCATCGAGTTCACGATAATAGATGCCTACGGTGTCACCTGAAAACATCCCTTTTGAAACTGAATCGAAAATGCTTAAATGATGGTTTGCGTGTCCTGGCGTGTCATAAAAGGTCAACTTGGAATTTTCACTTGTTTTTAGCGATTCCCTATCATGTTTAGTCAGGATTCTATCTAATGGAATAGGTAATATCGGATCGAAAAGCTTGTTGAATTCTTCACCATAGACTGCTTTAGCACCAGCGATCAAACGTGTTGGATCTTCTAGATGCCGTGCGCCTTTTGGGTGAACGATCACTTTCGCATTCGGACAATGCTGTAAAAAAAGTCCAGCTCCGCCTGCATGGTCCAAATGAATATGGGTAAGAATGATATATGTAATATCTTCGAGGGCGATTCCCAAATGTTCGAGCCCCTTCATTAAGTGGGGGATGGAAGGGCTGGCAGAAGTTTCGACTAAGGTGATGTCTTCATCGGCAATTACATATGTTCCTGTACGATCTCTTCTATCCAAATCAAAACCATCAATCAATGAAATGCGATATCCAAGCTCACTAATGTTTTGCAACAGTATCTACCCCCAGAAAATTTTTCATGTACAAAATCCATTCCTTATTTTATTCTGTTAATAGTGCCATGTAAAGAATGAAGTTTTAAATTATTCTGAATTTATTTCAGCGTGGCTACTGGATAGAAAAGTATGGTATAGTGAAACCTATCGAAAAGGTTTTATTCAGAAAGGAGAGGGAGTATGTCTCAATTACAGGGCATTCTTACCAGATTGAAAAGTCTTCAAGAGCAAGCGAAGGAATCTGAATCTGCTCAACGTTTTTTTGAAATAGATGGTGTGAAAAAGTGCCAGGTTACATATTTCAGCAAAACAGAAATGTTCGAGCTTGAAGTATACAGTGATAAAGGGAAATCATCTAAATATCAATTCGATAATATTGATATGATTACCATTGAAATCTTTGATCTTCTTCAATCTTAAAAAAATCACAAAAAGCCGCCTTCCATTGGAAGCGGCTTTTTTATTGTGAACCGGTCAATTTTTACTTGAATGAAGTAGTGATTTTTACGACATCTTATTAATTGGAGGGATGTAAATGAAAAATCCAATGGTAATATGCCCGGTATGCGGTGAGGAAAGGGAAATGGAAAATGTATTAACGGCACAATCCAACCAAAATGTGATTTACCAATGCCCGGAATGCGGTTTTAAACAGGTTAACATCAAAACTAGTAAGGGCTAAGGGGCTATTGCTGAAATCCCGCCGTTTGGGATTTTATTGGTCTAGGAATGAGCCTTTTCTGCTTACATATGTTAAACTATAGAAAGAGCTGTATATAAAAACATATGGTAAGGGGTTTTAACATGATCGGTACTCATGATGGGGATTTATTGGAATCCAGCGTTAAAGACTTAATGATTTCTTCTGAACGCGTGGCCCACGTGCAGGTAACCAATAATTTAGAACATGCACTATTGGTATTAACAAAGAGCGGTTATACGGCCATTCCTGTGTTAGATCCGATGTATAAACTGCATGGTTTAATCAGCACACCAGTCATTCTTGATTCAATCTTGGGACTGGAACGAATTGAATTTGATAATCTTGAGAATAAAAAAGTTTCCGAAATAATGAATATAGAAATACCTCGCCTTCATATTGAAGATACATTGACCAAGGGTGTGGAATTGTTGATTGATCATCCGTTTGTCTGTGTAGAGAATGACGAACATGTATTTGAAGGGATCTTAACGAGAAGGGCAATCTTGAAAAAGGTATTTAAACAAAATACACCTGACAAATAAGCAAGGCATAAAATGATGATGGTTAACCTCAAGACTCGCCAGTTGGCGAGTTTTCTTGTTTTTTTACATATTCAATCCAGCTAGTGGTAAAGTCTATAAAAACAATTAAGGTCTAAGGGGAGGATGCGGGAATTGGGCCAAGCAGCGGATAGTGCAAAATTGCAGAATGAAAAATTGAAACGTCCCTTCATATTAGCTGCCATTATGTTGGCTATGTTTATGAATGCTATTGAAGGAACGATCGTTTCGACAGCAATGCCAGCCATTGTAAGTGATTTAGGTGGTTTTTCACTTTACAGCTGGGTGTTTTCAAGTTATTTGCTAATGAACGCCGTAACAGTCTTGATTTATGGAAAGCTATCGGATATTCTCGGGAGAAAACCTGTCTTATTATTTGGAATCGTTGTCTTTTTAATTGGCTCCATTCTATGCGGCTTTGCCGATTCTATGACGGAACTCATCATTTATCGCTTTGTACAAGGATTCGGGGCGGGGGCTGTAGCTCCTGTAGCTTCGACGATTGTTGGTGATATCTATAAAAATGAAGAGAGGGCCCGCGTTCAAGGGTATCTATCGAGCGTTTGGGGCATTTCAGCGGTCATGGGACCCGCTTTGGGCGGCGTCCTCGTTGAATCCCTGACTTGGAAGCTTGTCTTCTGGGTTAATGTTCCTTTGGGCTTATTATCTTTTATTGGGATTTGGTTTTTCCTTCATGAAAAAATCGAAAAGAAAAAACGTGATATCGATTACCTGGGTGCAGCGCTATTGACGTTATCCATATCCACTCTTATGGTGATACTCGTAGAAGGAGGAGTGAAATGGTCATGGGCTTCAGCTCCGGTCATATCCTTGGCATTAGTGGCCATCATCACCTTTATCTTATTCATCCTTCAGGAAAAGAAAGCGGCCGAACCGATGATGCCATTTGAAATTTGGCAGGAGCGTTCGATTCTGATTGCGAACCTTGTATCCCTGACGACAGGGGTGATGATGATTGGATTATCAAGTTTCCTCCCGACATTCGTTCAGGGCGTGATGGAGCGCTCGCCTACGGTAGCTGGTTTTACATTGACAGCCATGTCGATTGGCTGGCCGATCGCATCAATGGTCTCAGGCAGGTTATTGATAAAAATAGGATTCAAATCAACCTCACTCCTTGGAGGGTGCTCATTGGTCCTTGGGAGTTTGATCCTAGTATGGATGAAGCCGGAGGCTGGGCCCCTGATTGCTGCCATGGGATCATTCTTTGTCGGTGTAGGCATGGGGTTGACTTCTACCTCATTCATTGTCGTCATTCAAAAAACAGTCAGCTGGGAACGCAGGGGTATTGCGACAGCTTCCAATATGTTCATGCGTAATTTAGGTAATACGGTAGGTGCCGCATTACTTGGAGGAATCATGAATATGAGACTTCAAGCCTATTTGAACGAGCATGCGCCTGCCGGCTCGGGAGTGACGATAAATACGGCTAACAAACTGTTGAACAGTGAAGAACGCATGTCGCTTCCTGAAAATGTGGTGAAGGTTTTACAGGAAGGACTTACATTGTCACTGCAGACGATTTATCTCATCGTTCTAGTCTTCTCTATAATCAGCTTCCTGTTACTTACGAGACTTAGAAAGAATAAAAAGGCATAGGGAAAAAAGGCAGACTCTTTAAATGGAGTTTGCCTTTTCTTAAGGAAACGCGACTCTGATGATCAATTGAATCAATAATGCGATCGTGACCGAATGTAAAATGAATTTCAATTGTCGAGTGGAGATTTTTTGAGCCACCCGCAGGGCCAGCTGTGATCCGATCAGGGAACCGATCGTGTAATAAATGGCAATCTCCCAAGCAATGTTACCGGCAAGGAAATAGGTGATGAAAGCAGCTGTACAGCTAATGAAAGTTTGGAATCTAGTAAAAGCCAGAGATTGAAGGTAGGTGGCCCCATTTCTTAAAAAGGTATACATGAGCATGGTTGCCTGTCCCGGTCCGAACATTCCGTCATAGACACTGATTCCGAATAGGGATGGATAGACTTTTTTTGTGAGATGCCAATCCGTTTCATCGGAAGGTTTCGGTTTTTTTATGAAATTCATGATCAAAGCGACAGTCAAAAGACAGATGGCCAATAGATTCATCGCCTTTTCAGAGAATGAATTAGCAAGCAGCCCGCCACAAAAGCCACCGAAAAGGGCAAATGGGATTAACTGGAGGGCAGCCTTCAATTTTAACTGTTTCTTTTTGAGTAAAATATAAAAACTGGAAAAAGAAGAAAAGATATTGGAAAACTTGACTGAACCAATAACCTGGTGGATGGGTAAACCTATCAACAGAAGGGATGGCATGCCGATAAGACCGCCGCTCCCGGCCAATGTACCGACAAAAGATGCTGCAAAACTGATGGCAAGCAATACAATGATTGTCAAAGGATATCCACTCCGTTTCTTTTCTCTTGTATTATAAGCTGACTTTGTTGATAATAAAATTTAAATAAATTAATTCATCATGATAAGATTTGATTATCAAGAGGTTGGTGTGTATGTCATTTTCAGAATTTCATTTATTATCCGTGCTTGCTCAGGAAATGAATATGAGAAAAGCGGCTGAGCGGCTGTTCGTTTCCCAGCCGGCTTTATCTCAGCGTTTACAATCAATAGAAAAGGATTGGGGCTCGAAACTGTTTTTGCGTTCACAAAAAGGACTGTCACTGACGCCAGCAGGCGAAGCGGTAATTCGTTTGGCCAATGAAGTTATAGAAAAAGAAGAAAAGGTCAGGGAAAGTATTCAAGCTATGGACCATGAAGTATATGGCACTTTGAAAATAGCCTGCGCCTCGATTGTCGGTCAAAATTGGCTGCCGCAAGTATTGAAAAAGTTCGTCCAAAAATACCCGTATGCCAAAATTTCCTTGATCACTGGCTGGAGCAGTGAGATTTTAAAGTCTTTGTATGAAGGGCAAGTGCATATTGGCATCATAAGGGGAGCCCCGGATTGGAAAGGGGTAAAACAGCATTTATTCACGGATATGCTTTATTTGGTGGATACTGAAATGAAGGAACTGAATCAAGTATTCGAAACGGACCGGCCATTCATTCAGTTTAAAAGCGATTCGAATTATTACCAGGAAATCCAGGACTGGTGGCATCGGCAATTTAAAACGACACCAAAAAACACCATAGTCGTGGATCAAATCGAAACATGCAAACAAATGGTGTTTAATGGTATAGGATATGCGATCCTGCCAGCCATCACTTTACATGATAAAGATACTAATGTATTTAAAATCCCTTTACTGGATGGGCATAACCACTCAATCGAACGTGATACATGGCTTTGCGGCTATGAATCTGCCTTCCAGTTAAAGCAAGTCCAGGCATTCACGGAAGTGGTGAAAGAGCATATTCGCGACCAAGGAATGTTATAGGTCCGCCTACGAAAATGTCAATAGGGCAGAATAATATATAAGAGTGACATTCAACTTGTCTTGCCGGCTGTTGTCTGGTAAATTTAAAACGAGTAATGATACATATTTAGGAGGTTTACCCGGAATGAATAAAATGGATGCAAACGAAATTATTTCTTTTATCTCAAATAGTAAAAAATCTACACCTGTAAAGGTATATGTCAAAGGTGATTTAGAAGGCATGGATTTTGGTCCAACTTCTAAAACTTTCATTACAGGAAATACAGGGGTTGTATTCGGTGAGTGGTCTGAAGTCGAAGAAGCAATCAAGGCAGCAGGAACAAAAATCGAGGATTATGTAGTTGAAAATGATCGTCGTAACTCTGCCATTCCTTTATTGGACCTAAAAGGCATCAAAGCCCGTATCGAGCCTGGCGCAATAATTCGTGACCAAGTATCCATTGGAGACAACGCAGTCATCATGATGGGCGCATCAATCAATATTGGTTCTGTTATCGGTGAAGGTACAATGATCGACATGAACGCAATACTTGGCGGACGTGCAACAGTGGGCAAAAACTGTCACGTAGGTGCAGGTGCCGTTTTAGCAGGTGTCATCGAGCCTCCTTCCGCACAACCGGTCATTTTGGAAGATGATGTGTTAATCGGAGCCAATGCGGTCGTACTAGAAGGTGTCAAAATCGGTGAAGGTTCCGTTGTAGCGGCTGGTGCAGTTGTAACGAAAGACGTTCCTCCATACTCCGTGGCTGCTGGTATCCCGGCGAGGGTCATTAAACAAATTGACGAAAAAACAAAATCAAAAACAGAAATCATGCAAGAACTTCGTCAACTTTAATTTCTTTAGTGAATATTGCCTGAAGCGTGGATAAATATATCCACGCTTTCTGTATAGGGAGGGAATAATGTGAAAATAAATCCTTTTGCCGAGATCCGGCGTGATTTGCATCAAATACCGGAGATAGGATTCAAGGAATTCAAGACGCAGCAATACCTACTGAATTACATAACGAATCTTGCCCAGGAGCGAATGGAAATCGAAACTTGGCGGACTGGGATATTCGTGAAAGTGAAGGGAAGGAATCCGCGAAAAACTATTGGCTACCGGGCTGATATTGATGGTCTGCCGATAAAAGAGGAAACCGGATTGCCGTTCGCATCCAACCACGAGGAATATATGCATGCCTGCGGTCACGATTTTCATATGAGCATAGGTTTGGGGTTATTGACATATTTCACTGAAAATCCGATTGATGATGACTTGCTATTCATCTTCCAGCCTGCAGAAGAGGGGCCTGGAGGAGCTGAACCAATGCTTAAATCGGAAACAATGAAAAAATGGAAGCCGGATATGATTCTTGCTTTACATATTGCTCCAGAGTATCCAGTTGGTACGATTGCCGTTAAAGAAGGGCTTCTATTTGCCAATACATCTGAATTATTCATCGATTTGAGGGGGAAAGGAGGGCATGCAGCCTATCCGCATGAAACAAATGACATGGTCATTGCGGCCTGCTCGCTTGTAGGGCAGCTGCAAACAATCGTTTCAAGGAATGTCAATCCACTTGATTCAGCTGTCATTACAGTTGGGAAGATTACTGGAGGCACCGTTCAAAACATTATTGCGGAGACAGCGCGGTTAGAAGGCACAATACGCACTCTTAACCCCGAATCGATGGTAAAGGTCAAGTCAAGAATAAAAGCGCTTGTGGATGGTATACAAGTGGGATATGAGTGCTTGGCTGATATCGACTATGGAGCGATGTATCACCAGGTATATAATGAAGAACGGTTGACCCGGGAATTCATGGAATTTACAGAGAAGTCAAATGCTGTTCATTTGCATTGTTGTACTGAAGCGATGACTGGTGAAGATTTTGGATATATGTTAAAAGAGATTCCAGGATTCATGTTCTGGCTGGGGGTTTCATCGGAATACGGATTGCACCACGCCAAGTTAAGTCCTGATGAAAAAGCGATTGAACTCGCGATCAATCACTTAACGGAATATATAACGTTTAAAGGAAGCGAAGCGTAAAAATGCTTTTCAGTACAGAACATGCTCTAAAGAGCGAACGAATCACGTTGGAGGGCTTATTGTGAAAAAAGAATTTGCGGTGATTGGACTTGGCCGTTTTGGCGGCAGCATAGTCAGGACATTAGCTGAAGAAGGATTAGGGGTTCTGGCCATCGATGCTGACGAAGATCGAGTGAATGAATTTGCCAGGATAGCTTCACATGCCGTTGTAGGGGATACGACGGATGAAAATGTGCTGAGAAACATAGGTATTCGTAATTTTGATCACGTCATTGTAGCGATTGGCGAGAATATTCAAGCTAGTATATTGACGACCCTCATGCTTAAGGAATTGGGTGTCGGAAATGTAACGGTTAAAGCGCAAAATGATTATCATGAGAAGGTTCTCCGGAAAATCGGGGCCGACTTTGTCGTGCACCCCGAACGAGATATGGGAAGAAGGATTGCCCACAATATCGTCTCCAATAATATTCTCGATTATTTGGAGCTTTCTGATGAACACTCCATCGTCGAAATTGTTGCCAGCCAAAAGATGAATGGAAACTCGATATTTGACCTTGATATCCGTGCTCACTATGGGCTGAATATCGTCGCGATCAAAAGAGGGAACGAAATAAATGTCTCCCCACAGGCGAGCGATTTAATTCATAAAGGTGATATATTGATCGTCATCGGCGCGGATTCGGACATCAATCGCTTTGAAAAAAAAATTGTGGAATAAGCAACGTCCTGCTAAAATCGAGCAGCGCTTTTATCAAAGGAAAACAAAAAGGTTTCGGAATGGTCTCATTCCGAAACCTTTTTGTTTTTTAATTGGATTTGAAGTAGTTATAGAGAATAGCATGCATCGACATTTTTTTAATTCCCTTAAGTAGTCCTACGAAAACCATTCTTTTCTTTTACATCTGCAAGTACACGCAATATTGTTTCTTTGCGTTTCGCATATATAGATTCACATAATGACACAAATGATCTTTACTTTCTGTACACTGTGATAATAGTGAACAAGTGCACGAAAGGGTTTGGATGATTTGTACTCTCTATTTTGATTTATTTTTTCTTGAAGGCGTACTTGATAGGCTCGTGTTTCGGGCACTGGCTTTCCACAGTGTGGAATCAACAAATACATGCTTCTTATCAGTTTACTTTCGGAAGCTTTCCATTAAGATGCGATAGAAAATCTATTCAAGCATCCTTATCACCTCAAGTTTTAATAATCCTTTTTTTAAACAAAAAAGACTGTAGGCAAAAGAAGTTCTATCTAACTGTTAAAACAAAGTTGATTGGAGCGGGTGTTCGAGGCTCCGGGCCGCCCGCGGAAAGCTAGTGCCTGGAGCGGAATTCAACGTTCGAGATTTACAAACCTAAACAAAAAAAGC
The DNA here is from genome assembly GCF_047238085.1 of Peribacillus phoenicis. Classification (NCBI taxonomy): domain Bacteria; kingdom Bacillati; phylum Bacillota; class Bacilli; order Caryophanales; family Bacillaceae; genus Peribacillus; species Peribacillus phoenicis. The sequence continues at coordinate 1,238,681 of NZ_JBDFMF010000001.1, forward strand.
CCAGCCAAATGATGGCTGGGCTTCTATTATTTATTGCACTTCCATGATGATCGGCAGGATCATCGGACGGCGTTTAGTTTTTTCATATAGGAATGGAGATAGAGTGTCAGTAATTTCATTTTTGATTTCAGACCATTGTGTAGTTTTGCGATCCATCACCTTATTTAAATGCTTGGTGATCAAGGATTGAGCATCGCTGATCAGGTCTCCTGATTCTCTCATATAAACAAATCCGCGTGAGATGATGTCAGGACCGGATGCAATTTTGAATTCCTTCATATTGATGCTGACAACGACAACCACAAGACCTTCCTCGGAAAGAATCCGACGATCACGGAGAACGATATTTCCGATATCCCCGATACCGCTTCCATCGATATAAACCGAACCTGAAGGGATTTTACCAGCGATTTGTGCTGTGTTTTCACTTAAGGAAAGAACTTCACCATTATCCATGATAAAACAATTTTCTTCCGGAACTCCGCAGTCGACTGCATGGCGGGCATGAAGTTTTTGCATACGGTATTCACCATGGATCGGCATGAAGAATTTTGGTTTTATCAAACGTAGCATTAGCTTTTGTTCCTGCTGTCCGCCATGTCCTGATGTATGAATGTCATTCAAAGGACCTGAAATGACGTCTGCTCCTGCACGATATAATTGATTGATCGTTCTGGATACACTGATTGTGTTACCTGGGATGGGTGAAGAAGAAAATACGACAGTATCACCAGGGATGATTTGAATTTGACGGTGAGTGCCATTCGCTATGCGCGACAGGGCTGCCATTGGTTCCCCTTGGCTGCCTGTACAAAGGATGGTTACTTTATTCGCAGGCATGCGATTCAATTGCTGTACATCAATAAATGTATCTTTAGGCGCTACGATATAACCAAGATCTTGTCCGATTGATATGGCTGAATCCATGCTTCGGCCAAAAACGGCGATTTTGCGTCCGTTAGCCACGGCTGCTTCCACAACTTGCTGAAGGCGATGGATGTTCGATGCAAACGTTGCAAAAATGATCCGGCCGTCAACCTTACGGAAAATATCTTGAATGGTATCGCCGACACGGCTTTCGGACATAGTAAAGTTCTGCACTTCACTATTTGTGCTATCCGAGAGTAAGCACAATACGCCTTCTTTTCCGATTTCCGCCATCTTGGTCAGGTTAGCAGGCTCGCCCACTGGTGTGAAGTCGAATTTAAAATCACCAGTATGGACAATTTGTCCAGGTGGCGTTTTAACGACGATCCCATAAGAATCAGGGATACTGTGAGTTGTGCGGAAGAAAGAAACGGACGTCTTCCGGAACTTGATCACTTCATCTTCACTGATTTCAATCATGGTTGTCTGACGTAAAAGGCCGTGTTCTTCCAATTTATTACGAAGCAGTCCAAGTGCCAGCTTCCCGCCGTATACAGGGACATTCACTTTTCTAAGTAAATAAGGAATCCCGCCAATATGGTCTTCATGGCCATGGGTAATGAAGACACCTTTAATTTTATCTACATTTTTCTCTAAATAGCTGTAATCTGGAATCACATAGTCAATACCGAGAAGTTCATCTTCAGGAAATTTAATTCCAGCATCAATGATGATGATTTCATCTTGAAACTGAACAGCATATGTGTTCTTACCGATTTCGCCTAAACCGCCCAGGGCGAATACAGCTGTTTGATCATTTTTTACAAATTTCATAAATTATAGCTCCAATACTTTGTAATCTTCATTTTGTTTTTCATATTCTAAATATGCTCCGGTTACGGGTAGTACGATTTCTACGTTATAAGGTTCTTTTTTTAATTTTAAACGGACGTCACGAACGGATTCACCTTCGACAAACATTGTTTTAGTATTCTCCCTGATGGGAACCTCTGATATGGTTACTTGATAGTATACCTTAAAAACCATTTTAATCTCTCCTCACTTGTTTGCATTGCTTTTTTCATTATATATAAAAACAACAATTTTTTCATGTTTTTCAACATCATGTAAAAATAAACCCAGCTCCGCCATAAAAACGGAAGGGGTTTGATGAATTAAATATACCAATGTCTAAAAGTATATAAAAAAATAGATGGCAGATTTGGTATCAATCCAATTGTAGCTTCCTCTATCTTATATCCTATCCGTTTTTGCCATGTGTAAAACTTAAATCATCTGATCTTTTTTTCGTAAACGATTTCTTTCTAAATTAATCTAGTTTCAATGTGCACACCGTTTCATGAAAAGACAACGACTCATATTTTGATTGAAATATGTATTCACCTGACCATATAAAAGCCAAGATAGAAAGAATGCTTAACAAGAACTTTACAACAAGGAAGAAGCCCTCCGCAAGTTTTTGAAGGGCTGTCCGAAAAAAATTCGCATATGGATGACGGCCAAGGCAGGAATGAGTGGCAAATCATGCGATAGTTTTTTTTCTTAAAAGATCATTCCACTGTTTAACAAGCTTTTTACGAAGCTTTTTTAACATGGCGATCACGCTCCCTTAGTTATTATTGTATAGGATTATTCAATAATGTAAATACGTCTTTACAGGTACTTGGCCCATTTTTGAAAAAAAAGGCTCATTCAAACTAGCAACTGGGATTTTAGAGGCAAGAAGGGTGGGAGAAGTGTAATCGGAAAGCCTTAGTTGATTTCTGATTAACAATAGTATATGCCCATTCCCGAATAAAAAACGTAACTTTGAGGTGGATCCGGTAGAGTTACTTGACTTATCTTGATGACAATTATTAAATGAGTACATATTAAAAAAGGAAAAAATGAATGAATTGGAAGTGAATCGTTAGTGAAAATCGTATTCTTTGATATTGACGGAACATTGCTTGATCATGAAAAAAAGTTACCTGCTTCAACAAAAAAAGCCATTAAGCAACTGCAGGATAGCGGGGTTTTTGTAGCGATTGCCACAGGAAGGGCTCCGTTCATGTTCGAGTCCTTAAGGGAAGAGCTTGGCATCGATACATTCGTAAGTTTCAATGGACAATACGTTGTTTTTGAAGGGAAAGTCGTTTATAAAAACCCTTTGAGCAAACCTGAGATAAAACGGCTCCACGAACATGCTGAAAATAATGAAATCCCGATCGTTTTCATGAATGAGGAGACAATGAAATCGAGTGTTCCTCATCATAGCCGAATTGAAGAGGCATTAAGCAGCCTGAAGTTTCCCCATCCTGAACATGTGGCAGATTTTTATGAGAACCATGAAATATACCAAGCCTTGTTATTCTGCTCGGAAGATGAAGAAGGGAACTTTGTTGGGAATTATGATGACTTTCACTTCATTAGATGGCATGAGTATTCCACGGATGTACTTCCATTCGGGGGTTCAAAAGCTGAAGGCATTAAAATATTAATGGAAAAAGTCGGGTTTGCTCTGGAGGATGTTTACGCCTTTGGAGATGGCTTAAATGATATAGAGATGTTAAAAGTAGCGGGATATGGCGTGGCGATGGGGAATGCCGGTCAACTTGTGAAGCAAGAGGCCGACTTTGTAACGAAGGATGTCGATGATGATGGCATACTTTTTGGTTTGAAGGAACTTGAATTGATATAAAAAACAAAACCCCCGTCAACCAACTTGCGGGGGTTTTGCTTATTACGTTACCTTTCCACTGCAATAGAATTTTCCGGAATGGCATAAGGGTCTTCCGGGTTGATATGATCATAGAACATGATTCCATTAAGGTGGTCGATTTCATGTTGAAAGCAAATGGCTGCGATGCCTTTCAGGCGGAGTTTAACCGACTTTCCTTCCAGGTCGGTACCCACAACCGTTATTCGAGCATAACGGGGCACATAGCCGGAAACGGGACGATTTACGGAAAGGCAGCCTTCTCCGGATGTCAAGTATGCTTTTTCCACTGAATGGCTAATGAGTTTAGGGTTGAAAAGTGCATAGCTATACAGTTGATCATCTTTTTCTTTCAAATGAACCGCAATCATCCTTTTTGAAACATTCACTTGAGGTGCAGCCAAGCCAATGCCTGCCCTTAACCCATATATAGCAGCAATATCGGGCTTCTGGCTGTTTTGGACATATTCCATCAGGCTGGCTAAAAGTTGTTTATCTTCATATGATGCCGGAAGCGGAACCTCTACCGCGACTTGCCTTAAGATTGGATCGTCTTCATTAACAAAATCATCCATGGTTAGCATAATCTTTCACCCCATAAAAATTCTAATAATATGTATAGGGTTATTTTAACAAAAAAAATGCTGAAAGTTAATGGATGGTCTAATGAAAGAAAAATGGAAGGGATGGAATCAAATCGATTAATTCCTAACCCAACCATTATTTTATTTGCCTGTTGAGGTCTATTTAAATAAATAAATCATTTTTTGTGAATCAGGGTAAATAGTTAACATTTTCGGGTATAGGTAATAGTAATTACCTGCTTAGCATAAGCACGCGCCGACAATGATTAGTAGAATGAACAGGACAATGATTATGGCGAAGCCACTTCCAAAGCCGCAGCCTCCACCATCACCATAACCATAGCTGGGTGCAACGGAAACCGGATAACAACATTCCTGGTTGGAACCTCCATACATAATTTCATACCTCCGTTTTTGTATTATTAAAATGCTGACCACTCTGATTTGAAACGGTCCCTACAGCCTATGCAGTATGGTTTAAAGGGTGTAGGCTAGCGCCCAGTAATGAAAAAAACCTGTTCGGAATATTATTGTAACAAGTGTCAGCGGCTTATAAGGGAATTTAGAGAAATATGAATCTTCGAAGAATTATCAGAAGGAGCTGTCTATTTTGAATCGTTTTGGCCCATATGTTATTTTACTTCTTTCTTTAGTGGTCTTGACTGGTTGTTTCAATGGTTCACCGGAAGAAAAAATCCACAAAATCCTAGAGAAAACTGCAGAAAAGGAAAGTGATTTCACCGAGAATCAAGAGCCTCTTAATGATTTGGAGAAAAAAGAAAAAGAAAAATATGAGAAAATCATTAAACTTGGATTGGATGATTATGAACAGATCGTCGAGCTCTCAGATGAAGCAACCAAGAATATCGACCAAAGGGAAGAAATAATTGAAAAGGAACAAAGCAGTATGCAATCCTCAAAAGAACAATTCAATCAGATTGACGAACAAATCGGGAAAATAGAGGATGAAAAGATAAAAAAAGAAGCGACTGAAATGAAAAAGGTCATGAGTGAGCGCTATAGCACCTACGATAATTTATATGATGCCTATCAACAAAGTCTGGCTTATGATCGTGAATTATATGAACTGTTTAAAAAAGAGGATTTGAAAATGGATGAATTACAAATGCAAATCGAGAAAATCAATACTTCTTATACAAAAGTTTTAAAAGCGAATGAGGAATTTAATGCATTAACGGAAAAATCAAATCAAAAAAAAGAAAGTTTTTATGATAGTTCCGGCATAGAAATGGCTGATTCAACAAAATAATATAAATAATGATGGGCTGTGATCCTCAATCACAGCCCATATTTTATTCCACCCAGTCCATTTATGGACTGAAAATTTCTAGAATGATCTTTTTTTGTGTAACCAAATTGATGTGAGATTTTATACCTGTACTAAAAAAAATCGATAATTAAAAATCTAACAGCAGCGTTATATGAAAGCGTTTGAACGTTTTTTTGGAATATTATTCCGAAGCCTCAAATGCCTTTAGTTAAAGCGGTTTTGGAATCGATGGGATATGCGGGGGAATTGAAATGTTATCCTTCGCCAACCTTAAATCGATAAAGACGTAAATTTTAATAGTACAGTTGTAAAGTGAAAACTAATACAGAGAAGAAGTATGAGTGCTGGAAATTCTATTAAATCAAAATTATAAGGAGCTCCAAGTGATTGACTTGATGTTAATTCATCTTGTAAACTTAATCTATAAAAATTCTTGTATCATTTTCCTTGATTTTTTTTATGGTACAGAATAAGATTGAGACATATTAAGCATATCCACGTTTGAGGGATTGGTCTTAAGGGAAAAATAAAAGAATGTATTGTTGAAGAAACTAAAAAGCAAACTTTTTTTGCTTTATAGAATAATAATAGCAAACCTTTTTAATGAAAGGATGAGGTGCCAAATGGCTCAAAAAACTAAGCAAGCTAAAATTAATGTTCAAGATCAGCTTAAGAAAGTAGAAGAACAATTTGAAACTTTTCAAATTTTAAATGAAGAGGGAGAAGTCGTTAATGAAGCGGCTATGCCTGATTTAAGTGATGAACAATTGCAAGAATTAATGCGTCGTATGGTTTATACACGTATCTTGGATCAACGTTCCATATCACTGAACCGCCAAGGCAGATTAGGTTTCTATGCACCGACTGCCGGTCAAGAAGCTTCTCAAATCGCTTCCCAGTATGCTTTGGAAAAAGAAGATTTCATTTTGCCTGGTTACCGTGATGTTCCGCAAATCGTTTGGCATGGTCTGCCGCTTTGGCAAGCATTCTTATTCTCCCGGGGACACTTTAAAGGAAATCAAATTCCTGAAGACGTCAATGTCATTTCCCCTCAAATCATTATCGGCGCTCAATATATCCAAGCTGCCGGAGTGGCTCTTGGGTTGAAGAAACGCGGGAAAAAAGCTGTTGCCATTACATATACGGGTGACGGTGGAACCTCACAAGGTGACTTCTATGAGGGAATTAACTTTGCAGGTGCATTTAAAGCGCCAGCTATCTTCATCGTGCAAAATAACCGTTTCGCAATCTCGACACCGGTTGATTTGCAATCAGCAGCTAAAACATTGGCTCAAAAGGGTGTGGCTGCAGGTATTCCTGGAATCCAGGTTGATGGTATGGATGCGTTGGCCGTTTATACAGCCGTTAAAGAAGCACGTGAACGTGCAATCAATGGTGAAGGCCCTACATTGATTGAAACATTAACTTACCGTTATGGTCCGCATACGATGGCTGGGGATGACCCGACACGTTACCGTACTTCCGAAATGGATAACGAGTGGGAACTGAAAGATCCATTGGTTCGTTTCCGCAAGTTCTTGGAAAACAAAAAACTTTGGAATGAAGAATTAGAAAACGAAACGATAGAAAAAGCAAAAGACGATATTAAAGAAGCAATCAAATTGGCTGATGCAGAACCTAAACAAAAGGTTACAGACCTAATTGAAATTATGTATGAAGAAATGCCTTATAACTTAAAAGAACAATATGAAATTTATAAAGAGAAGGAGTCGAAGTAAGCCATGGCTCAATTGACGATGATTCAAGCAATTACAGAAGCATTACGCACAGAACTTAAAAATGACGAGAATGTACTCGTTTTTGGGGAAGATGTTGGTCTTAATGGAGGAGTTTTCCGTGCAACGGAAAATCTTCAAAAAGAATTCGGTGAAGATCGTGTATTCGATACACCTCTAGCTGAATCTGGAATCGGTGGATTAGCGGTCGGTCTTTCTTTACAAGGTTTCCGTCCTGTTCCTGAAATTCAATTCTTCGGATTTGTATATGAAGTAATGGATTCCGTAAGCGGTCAGCTTGCTCGTATGCGCTACCGTTCAGGCGGACGTTACAGTGCACCTGTTACAATTCGTTCACCTTTTGGAGGAGGAGTGCATACACCGGAAATGCATGCTGATAGCTTAGAAGGTTTAATGGCTCAGCAACCAGGGTTAAAAGTAGTTATCCCTTCCACTCCTTACGATGCAAAAGGCTTATTGATTTCTGCGATTCGTGATAATGACCCTGTCATTTTCCTTGAGCACATGAAATTGTACCGTTCTTTCCGTCAGGAAGTTCCTGAAGAAGAATATACAATTCCATTAGGAAAAGCGGACGTGAAAAGAGAAGGAACGGATTTATCCATTATTACGTATGGTGCGATGGTGCAGGAATCCATCAAGGCAGCTGAGGAATTGGCTAAGGATGGTCATTCCGTCGAAGTGGTCGACTTACGTACTGTATCTCCATTGGATATCGATACAATCATTGCTTCTGTAGAAAAAACAGGACGCGCTATCGTTGTTCAAGAAGCACAAAAGCAAGCTGGTATAGCAGCTAATGTTGTAGCGGAAATTAACGAACGTGCCATTTTAAGCTTGGATGCTCCAGTACTGCGAGTGGCGGCAGCTGATACGGTATTCCCGTTTTCACAAGCTGAAACAGTATGGCTCCCTAATTATAAAGACATTATTGAAACGGCGACTAAAGTCTTGAAGTTTTAACAATCTTAAGTAATGGAATGAATGTCCTGCTTGGGAAAGTAGTTTTGCATTAACGGTAATGCAAGATAAAGGACTTTATTCAAAGCACTAAGTATGATTTAATATAGGAGGTTGAACTCAGTGGCATTCCAATTTAGACTCCCTGATATCGGAGAAGGTATACACGAAGGTGAAATAGTGAAATGGTTTGTAAAACCAGGAGATAAGATTCAAGAGGATGACGTGCTTTGCGAGGTTCAAAACGATAAGGCCGTTGTTGAAATCCCATCACCGGTGGAAGGTACCGTTGAAGAAATCCTTGTTCAAGAAGGAACGGTTGCCGTTGTTGGCGATGTGCTTGTAACATTCGATGCTCCAGGTTATGAAAATCTTCAGTTTAAAGGGGATCATGGAGAAGAAGCGAAGGCAGAAGGCGAGAAGAATACGGAGGCCCAGGTTCAAGCAACTGCTGAAGCTGGACAGGAAGTCAAGAAAGAGGCTGCTCCGGTTCAAGAAAATAGCGGAGTAACGGGCGCGGGAGCACAACCACAGGTTGAGGCAGATCCTTCACGACGTATTATCGCCATGCCTTCTGTCAGGAAATATGCACGCGAACAAGGGGTAAACATTCGTGAGATCTCTGGTTCTGGGGATAACGGCCGCATCATGAAAGAAGACATAGATGCTTTCAAAAACGGCAAAACCGCTCCACAGCAACCAGCAGCTCAAAGTGAAGCTTCACAACAAAATGATACGGAAACAACCGAAAAACAAAAAGTTTCAATTCCAGAAGGGCAATATCCTGAAACTCGCGAGAAAATGAGCGGTATGAGAAAAGCGATCGCAAAAGCAATGGTTAAATCCAAGCAGACAGCTCCGCATGTAACATTAATGGATGAAGTCGATGTGACGCTATTGGTTGCTCACCGTAAGAAATTCAAGGAAATTGCTGCAGAAAAAGGAATCAAGCTTACATTCCTACCTTATGTTGTTAAAGCGTTAACAAGTGCATTACGTGAATTCCCTATGCTAAACACATCATTTGATGATGAAGCTAGTGAGATTATCCATAAACACTATTACAATATCGGAATTGCGGCAGACACAGATAAAGGACTGCTCGTTCCAGTTGTAAAAGATGCAGATCGTAAATCAACTTTTGCTATTTCACAAGAAATTAACGAATTAGCGACGAAAGCCCGTGACGGCAAATTGGCTCCTAACGAAATGAAAGGTGCTTCTTGCTCCATTACGAATATCGGTTCCGCAGGCGGTCAATGGTTCACACCTGTAATCAATCATCCAGAAGTTGCCATTCTAGGGATTGGACGCATTGCCGAAAAAGCAATTGTACGCGACGGGGAAATTATCGCCGCTCCAGTTCTGGCATTATCACTGAGCTTTGATCACCGCATGATTGATGGAGCAACAGCTCAACATGCATTGAATCATATCAAAAAGTTATTGAACGACCCAGAATTATTGTTAATGGAGGCGTAAACAATGGTAGTAGGAGATTTTCCAATCGAAACAGATACTTTAGTGATCGGTTCAGGCCCAGGGGGATATGTTGCCGCAATTCGCGCAGCACAGCTTGGACAGAAAGTAACGGTCGTTGAAAAAGGAACAATCGGCGGAGTTTGTTTGAATGTAGGCTGTATCCCATCGAAAGCTTTAATTTCGGCTGGACACCGTTTCCATGAAGCTCAGCATTCAGAAGATATGGGTATCTTTGCAGAAAAAGTTACGGTTGATTTTTCTAAAGTACAAGCTTGGAAAGGTTCTGTTGTCAAAAAATTAACAGGCGGTGTAAGCAGCCTATTAAAAGGCAATAACGTTGATGTTGTAACTGGCGAAGCTTATTTCGTTGATGAAAACAGCATCCGTGTTATGAATGATGACTCAGCCCAAACATATACATTTAAAAACGCAATCATCGCCACTGGCTCATCGCCAATCGAGATTCCGTCATTTAAATATACGAAACGTGTACTTAATTCCACTGGCGCTCTTGCTTTGGAAGAAGTTCCAAGTTCGATCGTAGTAATCGGCGGAGGTTACATCGGAACTGAGCTTGGCGGAGCATTCGCAAGCTTTGGCACTAAAGTGACCATCCTTGAAGGTACGGAAGAAATCCTTTCTGCAGGCTTTGAAAAACAAATGGCAGCACTTGTTAAGCGTAACCTTAAAAACAAAGGTGCTGAAATTGTCACTAAAGCTAATGCTAAAGGCGTGGAAGAAACTGAAACAGGCGTAACAGTTACTTATGAAGTAAAAGGCGAAGAGAAAAAAGTTGAAGCCGATTACGTTTTAGTAACAGTTGGACGTCGTCCAAATACTGCAGAAATCGGCCTGGAACAAGTCGGTATCAAAATGACTGACCGAGGTTTAATCGAAACGGATAAACAATGCCGTACAAGCGTGAAAAACATTTACGCAATCGGTGATATCGTTTCTGGGCCTCAGTTGGCTCATAAAGCTTCTTATGAAGGTAAAATTGCAGCTGAAGCCATTGCAGGACATTCATCTGAAATCGACTATCTTGCTATTCCGGCTGTTGTATTCTCTGAACCGGAACTTGCTTCTGTCGGTTACAATGAAAAAGAAGCGAAGGAAGCTGGAATCGAAGCGCTTGCTTCTAAATTCCCATTCGCTGCAAATGGACGTGCTCTTTCCTTAAATAATACGGACGGATTTGTGAAGCTTATTACTCGCAAAGAAGACGGATTGGTTATTGGAGCACAAATTGCAGGACCAAACGCTTCTGATATGATTGCAGAACTTGGTTTGGCTATCGAAGCAGGAATGACTGCCGAAGATATAGCAATGACAATCCATGCACATCCAACATTAGGGGAAATCACAATGGAAGCTGCTGAAGTTGCCCTTGGAACTCCTATCCACATCATTAAGTAATTGAGTTATATAAAAGCGTACTGCTAATGCAGTACGCTTTTTTTGGCCGGATTAAAAAAATTAAGGATGACTCCCCATTCATGATTTTCTTCACACTAGTTAAATGAAAAGGACAAAAAGGGCATAAGCTATAAAAAGGACTTCTTACTTTTTTCCTTGAAAGGGTTTGAAAAAGTTAATAGAGGATAAAAAATAAGATGAGCGATGTGCTATAGGAATATTTTTTGCCAATAAAAAGATCATGGCTGATATATTCATATTAAAATGAGGTGGATCACTTGAAAAACTATCTGGTAATCCTCTTTCAACTAATCGTTTGGAGCGGGTATACATTAGTTGAATGGCTGTCTGTTAACGATCGATTCGTTTTCAAAGTATTCATGTTTCTGGTCTTTTCTTATTTAGCCATCTACATTGGTAAGATGATTTTAAAATCCAATAGACGAACCATGCTTGTTACCGTGATAAGTCTATTATGTTACGGGATTTTGCAAATCCTTTTGGAAACGCTGGTACCCGTTTATTGAATTTTTAAGTAAGCCGCAATGACACACAATCAACCACGGAGGAATCATGATTAACAAAGTAGTAGCATTATTTACATTTGTATCATTTTTATTGATGGCTTGTAATGATCCGAGTTCCGGTCAAACTGAAAATGAGAATCAAAAAAGTGTTGAAACGACCACAACGATCCAAGATGAAAGCCATCAAGAGAAAGATTTGAAAAAAGAAACGTCAAAAACAATTGGCGAAAGGAATGTAAAGGCAGAATATCGGGTGAATAAAGAGAATTGGTCATTTAAACCGATTGGGGATGCAAATCCGAAAGTTGTGTTGTTAACATTTGATGATGCACCTGATAAATATTCCCTGGCAATCGCCCAAACCCTGAAGCGACTTAAAGTACCTGCAATATTTTTCGTGAATGGTCACTTTCTTGAAAATGATGAAAATAAAGCGATGCTAAAAGAAATTTATGAAATGGGTTTTTCTATCGGCAATCATACTTATTCCCATGTGAATTTAAAAGAGTTGACCGAAAAGGAACAGGAGCGGGAAATCGTAAAATTGAACAATTTGGTTGAGGGCATTACAGGGGTACGCCCTAAGTACTTCAGGGCGCCATTTGGATCGAATACCGAGCATTCAAAAAAAGTCGCTGAGAAAGAAAAAATGTTGGTCATGAACTGGACATACGGATATGACTGGGAAAAAGAGTATCAGGATAAAAAAGCTTTAACGGAAATCATGTTGAACAGCCCTTATTTAGGAAATGGCGCGAACTTACTGATGCATGACCGGAAATGGACGAGTGAAGCGATAGAGGATATCGTGAAAGGTTTTCAAAAGAAAGGTTATGAGATCCTTGATCCAAAATTAATTGAAACGCCTGCATGAGCCAATTTAGGCAATCTGCAGGTTTTTTATTTCCTTGGATAATAATACATCACCCGTTTATTGAAGAGGTGAAGCTGTGCCCGTAATTTCTTTGCAAGGAACTTGCACAATTCATTTGCTTTTCCCTTATCACCGAAAGTGGCTGTTTCAGGGAGGGTGAATTGGATATAGGATTGAATCCGCTCAGATCCATCTTCATCCTTAACGATCTCTTGGTCGACGCCTATCAATATCATGTGATATCGATCTTCTTTGGATTGGAGGTATATGGCCTTATCTTTCATTCTTGCCGGTTCTTTCATTTCATAAGGAAATGCCTTCTTATCATAGTCCCAATCCAGCTGCTTTCCGGTTTTCGCTGTGATCATTCGATAATAGTTCAGCAATTCTTTCACGTCTTCGATGGTTACAGTTCCTTTCGCGGACTCAGGAACAAGTTTGATATAGGCATTTTCAGTCATGTGGATCCCCCTTAATAGAATGTAAGAATATATTAACATTTTATGGATGTATTATATACATATCTATATGTAAATGAAAAGGCGAAATTCCTTTTTCACCTTGCTATGCTGAAGCAAGGAGTATGATGCATTGAGTCAAGGGCCCTTCGTTTATAAATAAATTCCCGTGTTTTAAAAAAGGCTGTTTTCGCATACTTTGTTGCTATTTACCAAGTAGTGCGGTGTGGTTGATTTCCCCTCCAGATGCTCGCTTTCCGCGGGGCGGGCGGTGAGCCTCCTCGGCGTAAACGCCTGTGGGGTCTCACCTGTCCCGCTGCTCCCGCAGGAGTCTCGCACTTCCGCTCCAATCAACCTTAAATAGTTTCGTTTTAAAAACAACAATCTTTATGAAAAGAGCCTAAAAAAAAGAATCAGTCTAACGAACGATTGGAATGCAGTTCTTTCAAGATGATCGTTCATAAAGTGGGGAAAAGTATATATGTTATACTTTTTAGCTTGAAATAATAAATGTGTTATATTATAATTCATTTAAAGCGGTTACATTATATCAATAATGCATACAATATAGGGGAAGGGGTTGTAAAAATGGGAACTATCGTATGTCAAACTTGCAATAGCACGATTGAACATTTTGAAGATGAGAAAGTAAGTGTACTATATACACATAATCACAACTGCCAAAGCTGTGATACAGCTGCCTCTGAAAAATAAATCGAAAAAGGATTTTCAAGATTAATAGAATTTAAGGGTGTTTCAGGATTGTAACCTGGAGCACCCTTTTTATAGAAGTCAGTGCTTAATATTAAAAGGTACAAAAAAACCAGAGCAGTACTCTGCTCTGGTTTGATGGAATCGATCAATTCTTAATAATGCGTAAATATTTTATTTCTGGGTCCTCAGGGCCTTGAACAGGAAGTCCGGCCTCGATGTTTTTCCGGATGTAATTGATATTATCTTCAGTAATCAATTCACCTGGAATGAAGATCGGGATTCCCGGCGGGTAAACCATTATGAATTCAGCGCTGATTTTGCCGACCGATTCCTCAATGGGAACCACTTCGGTTTCTGCATAAAATGCCTCCCTGGGTGATAAAGCCAGTGGTGGTGTATCAGGAAGCAGGACTTCAATTTTTTCATGTTCTGCAGCCATTTCCTTAAACTCATCCGATAAGTCTCTAAGGGCAGCGATCAGCAGATCCGCTTCTGTTTTTGAGTCTCCAGGTGTTATCAGGCAAAGGATGTTGTACAAGTCAGAAAGTTCAACTTCGATATTATGCTTTTCACGAAGCCATTTCTCGACGTCGTATCCGGTAATATTCAATTCCTTAATGGATATGATCAATTTAGTCGGATCATAGCTATATGCTGCCTTACTCTCGAGAATTTCGCTGCCGACACAGTATAGATAAGGAATCTCATTAACGGCCTCACGGATATACCCTGCGAGATTGATCGCTTCATCGACCATTTCCCTGCCTACCGTCGCAAGTTGTCTTCTAGCCGTATCCAGGGAAGCCAGAAGGATATAGGAGGTTGAGGTGGTTGTGAGCATGCTCAATATGGCTTGAACACGATTTGCGGAAACCAATCCAGTCTTAACATTCAATATGGAACTTCCCGTCAGTGAACCTCCCAGTTTATGAACACTCGTTGCAGCCATATCTGCTCCAGCTTGCATGGCTGACATCGGCAAGTCTTCGTGGAAGTGAATATGGACACCATGCGCTTCATCTACGAGTACTGGGATTTGGTGGGAATGAGCCACTTCCACTATTTTCTGCAAATCAGCCGAAATGCCGAAATAAGTGGGGTTGATGACAAGCAATCCTTTTGCATCGCTATGTTCGCTTAAAGTTTTTTCAACGGCCTCGACGGTGATACCGTGTGAGATGCCCAAATCTTTGTCTATTTCAGGATTGATGAAAATGGGAACAGCTCCAGAAAATACAATGGCGGACATTACGGATTTATGTACATTCCTTGGAACGATGATTTTGTCCCCAGGTCCGCATACTGTCATGACCATCGTCATGATTGCTCCACTTGTTCCTTGAACGGAAAAGAATGTGTGATCTGCCCCAAAAGCCTCGGCTGCAAGATCCTGAGCTTGTTTAATGATCCCTTTTGGCTGATGGAGATCATCGAGTGGAGCGATATTGATTAAATCTATGGATAATGCATTTTCTCCAATGAAATTACGGAAATCAGCGTCCATTCCTTTTCCTTTTTTATGACCTGGAATATGAAATTGAACGGGATTTCTTTTTGCATGCTGCAATAAGGCAGTGTATAAGGGTGTTTCATTCTGTGACAATTCTTTGTGGCCCCTTTTCAATAAAATAGGTACGAAATATTTGGGAGCATATACTCCCTTTCTATTAACGATCGTATGTTTCTCCGATTCCATTCAAATGGTTTGTAAGCTTGTGGATAGACATAAAACATATGAATTATAGCACGTCTTATAATAAATGCCTAGAGTGACTTTAATGTCCTGACTTAAACAATTTATATATGTCTTTGTTGTTAAGGGGCTCAATAAAATTATCTGCAGTTTATAAATGTCCATTTTCCTAGTATTTACTGGATTTACTCAAGAATTCTTCTTTTATTAATATTGTATTTGTGAGTTTAAAAATTGAACGGGTAAACAATATTTGCCATAATGAAGCTAATGATTTGGATTCAGCTAAATAAACAAACGACCAAAATGAAAAGGGAGATGAGGAGTTTGAAGTGGAAAACGCGTGTGACCGATTTGTTAGGCATTCAATACCCAATCGTACAAGGGGGATTGGCCCATTTAGCATATGCAGACCTGGCTGCGGCAGTTTCGAATGCAGGGGGGCTTGGGCAGGTAACGGCCATGTCCTTGGACAACCCGGAGCAACTGGTAGATGAAATTAGAAAAACGAAATCATTGACGGATAAACCGTTTGGTGTGAACTTTGCAATCGGTCAGCATGGAAGGCCTTATGAACACATGCTGGAAGCAGCCTTGAAAGAGGATATTGCAGCTGTTTCCGTAACCGGCGGCAACCCTGGCCCATTCCTTGATTACGTCAATGGCACCCAGGTGAAAAAACTTGTGCTTGTTGCTGCAAGAAGGCAGGCAATGAAGGCTGAACAGCTTGGGGCAGATGCAGTGATGGTGGTTGGTCAGGAGGGAGGAGGACATTTAGGCCGTGATGATATTGGAACTTCTGTGTTAATTCCTCAAGTTGTGGACTCCGTTAAAATTCCAGTAATCGCCTCGGGTGGATTTGGCGATGGACGCGGTTTGATGGCAGCAATGGCACTTGGTGCCGAAGGAATCGAGATGGGGACAAGATTCATAGCAGTCAAGGAGTGTGTTCATGCACATGAATTATATAAAAATACCTTGGTTTCCGGCACGGAAAATGATACCGTTATCATCAAGCGGTCCATTGGTGCACCAGCAAGGGTAATTGCTAACAGCTGGACCGATAAGATCCTTGATATAGAAAAAGAAAACGGCGGATATGAAGAATTGAAGGATTACATAAGTGGTAAAGCGAACCAGCGTTATATCCATGACGGTATTGAAGCTGAAGGCTTTGCCTGGGCTGGACAAGTGATGGGGCTGATTCATGATGTACCATCGACTGCTGAACTATTCAGTCGGATTATCGACCAGGCGGAAGCAATTCGTTCAAAATGGGCAGACTGATATAAATGGTCTGCCGGACAACATGAAAAACTATCTAGAAGGAGCGTGTTTAGGGTATGGATTATCAATATCCAATGGATCTTGATTGGTCTACTGACGAAATCGTAGATGTGATTAAATTCTTTGAAGCGGTAGAAAAGGCTTATGAAAATAAAATACAAAAGGAAGAATTCATGAAGGCTTACCGAAGATTCAAGGAAATAGTCCCTGGTAAGGCGGATGAAAAAAAGTATACGGATGAGTTCGAGTCAGTAAGCACCTATTCAGCCTATCTTGTTATAAAGAAGGCAAAAGGAATCGATGACGGAGAATGGATAAAAATGAAAAATTAAAAATATAATTTTTAGAAAACTCCATTGACTTACTGAAAAGATTGTTTTAACATAATAAACAAGAAAAAGATAAAGGCAGTGACGAAGAAGAGTACCTTAATGATGTTCTGCAGAGAGCCAGTGGTTGCTGAAAACTGGTGAACGAATTTAAGCGAATGGACTTCCGAGCCCCAAACCGAAACGGATAACGGAGTAGGCTTTGGCGATTATCTCATCGTTAATGGAGATAGGCATGTTAATGCCGTAAAGTGAGCTAATTTAGCTAATTAAGGTGGTACCACGGGTTCCTCGTCCTTTGGATGAGGGCCCTTTTTGCGTTTTTTTTGAAAATGATAATTAAATCTATGAATGAGAGTAGTAATCTTTTTAGATGCGTCACAGAGAGCCGGAATAGGTGGAAACCGGTACGATATAAGAAGATGAATGGACTTATGAGTGGTTTCTTGAAATAAGTAGGGAAACTCGGCTGCCACCGTTAAAGGGTAAACGCAAGAATTTTTCATTCTTGCTTGAGAGGGAAAAATGATGCGTTTTTCCAACTTGAGGTGGCACCGCGGTATACCGTCCTCTGCAGACACATATTTGTGTTTGCAGGGGATTTTTTTATTGAAATTTCAATATATATACCTTTTAGAGAAGCATCAAAAAATATCCAGAGGAATTGAAAACTCCGGCAATTGGCCAAAAGGGTTTTCCTTCGGAGGTTTATAAGAACGCACGCATAAGGATCGGGAGGGAATTGAGATGAATAATTTGGATGAAAAAAAAATACTCCGTTTTAAAATGGACACAATTGAAGGGGATATCCACACACCCATTGCCATATTTCAGAAATTGGATGGTGACCAGAAGTTTTTATTGGAAAGTTCAAATTCGCATCATGACAACGGCCGCTACTCTTATCTAGGTTCAAAACCGTACCTGGAGGTAACATCACTTGGTGACAAAGTATATGTGAAAGACACGGTAACAGGTGACCAAATCGTAAAGAACACAAATATCATCGAGTTTCTAAAAAACGAATTATTAGTGGAAATAGGAGAAGCTCCCATACATCTTCCTCCTTTTAACGGTGGCGCAATCGGATATATGGGCTATGATATCATTCGTCTATATGAAAATATAGGTACGGTTCCTCCTGATTCACTGCAAATGCCTGATGCTCATTTTCTTTTTTATAAAGAATTGTATATATTCGATCATGTTCTACAAAAGATCCATCTTTTGACTGCGGAAGAAGATAGTGAAAAAAGTTTATTGGAGATGAAGGGAAAAATCAATCAGGCAAGCAAGCCGTCAAAGGAAATATCGTCTGAATATTTGGAATTCGATTCGAATTTCAGTCAGGATGAATTCGAGAAAATGGTCCTTGAAGTCAAAGCGGCGATTGTAGCCGGTGAAGTGTTCCAAGTCGTTTTATCTCAAAGGTTTAAAGCGGACTTCGATGGGGAGCCTTTCGATGCTTACCGACGTTTGCGATTAGCCAACCCGTCTCCTTATATGTTTTATATAGAATTTGGCGACTATACAATCATTGGGTCGTCTCCAGAAAGTTTAATCAGTGTTTCATCAGGAATGGTTCATGTTAATCCCATCGCCGGCACACGGCCGAGAGGGAAAACGGATGAAGAAGATAAGGGCTTCGAAAAAAGCCTGCTGATGGATGAAAAGGAACTTGCCGAGCATAAGATGCTTGTTGATTTAGGCAGGAATGATCTTGGCAGGGTTTGCGAAATAGGTTCAATCCACCTTACTGAGGAAATGGAAATTCAAAGATATCAGCATGTCATGCATATTGCTTCGAAGGTTAGCGGAAAGCTTAGGGAAGGGTACACGAGTTTAGATGCCCTTACGGTTTGCCTCCCTGCCGGAACAGTTTCAGGTGCTCCTAAAATCAGGGCAATGGAGCTGATCAATGAACTGGAAAATTGTAAACGGGGGATGTATTCGGGCTCGATAGGCTACATAGGTTTTGGAGGGGATCTTGATATGGCTTTAGCCATTCGGACGATGATCATTAAAGATGGCAAGGCCTATGTTCAGGCAGGGGCTGGAATTGTATATGATTCAGATCCAAAAACGGAATATGAAGAAACACAAAATAAAGCACGCGCTTTAATGGAGGTTCACACTAAATGATTTTATTAATTGATAACTATGACTCGTTCACTTACAACCTTTATCAATATTTAGGGGAAGTGGAAAAAGAAATCGTAGTAAAAAGGAATGACGAAATCACCCTTGCGGAAATTGAGGAACTGAATCCAATGGCAATCGTCATTTCCCCGGGACCCGGCAGGCCGGAAGATGCTGGTATCAGTATGGAGATCATCCGTAATTTTTATGAGAAGGTTCCGCTTTTAGGCATTTGTCTGGGGCATCAGGCCATTGGTGCAGTTTTTGGTGCGAATGTGGTTGGAGCGAAACAAATCATGCATGGGAAAACATCGGTAATCGAACATGATGGAACAGGTGTATTTGCCAAACTGGACTTGCAATTCCCGGTAATGCGTTACCATTCCCTTGTAGTTGAAAGGGCGAGTTTGCCAGAAGAACTGACTGTGACGGCAGTAGCACTGGATGATGGGGAAATCATGGCCCTGAAACATCAGGAATTCCCGCTCTACGGTTTACAGTTCCACCCTGAATCAATAGGGACGAAAATCGGCAAGGAATTATTACATCAATTTTATGAGATTGCCGGAACCTTTCAATCAGAGAAGCAACAATCCATTTTATAAAACAAAAAACGACTGGGGGAGTTAGCGGTGAAGGAATATTTAGCGAAGTTAGCAGAGCGTCAAACATTGACGGAAGAAGAGATGAGCAGAGCAGCCCAATCGTTATTTTCTAAAGATATCACCGAAAGCGAAATGGCAGCATTCATCATTGCCCTAAAATCCAAAGGGGAAACGGCAGGTGAAATAGCGAGCCTTGTCAGGGTCATGAGAAAAGAAGCAAGAAGTGTACAAACAAGCTCCCTTAATGTAATGGATAATTGCGGAACGGGAGGAGATGGATCACAAAGCTTCAATATAAGTACAGCATCGGCCTTCGTGCTGGCTGGTGCCGGTGTCAAGGTTGCCAAACATGGAAACCGTAGCATTTCAAGCAAAACGGGCAGTGCGGATGTATTGGAAGAGCTAGGTGTTAATTTGTACTTGGAGCCTGCCATGTTAAAAGAACTGTTGGAGGAGAATGGGATCGCATTCTTATTTGCCCCATCGGTCCACCCTAATATTGCACGGATAATGAAAGTGAGAAAAGAACTGAAAATCCCGACGATATTTAATCTCATCGGACCTTTGACAAATCCAGTCCAACTCGATACGCAATTAATGGGTATCAATCGACGCGATATGCTCGAGCTTTTTGCGGAAGTCCTGCATAAATTAGGCAGGAAACGCGCGGTCGTGATAAATGGTGCCGGATTCATGGATGAAGCGAGCCTACAGGGTGAAAATTCACTCGTGCTTTTGGAGCAGGGGGATATTATCCCATTTACGCTGCATCCTGAAGAAGTGGATTTGCCGGTTTACGGAAATGATGCCATCCGCGGCGGTGACGCCAAACAAAATGCCGATATCATGCTTAGGCTTCTCAAGGGGGAAAAAGGGGCCTATCGTGATACCGTTTTATTGAATGCTGGATTGGGATTATTCGCACATGGAACGGCAGCAACGATCAAAAAAGGAATCTCTATGGCCAAGGAAAGCCTTGATAGCGGATCGGCTCTTGAAAAGTTAGAAAATCTGATTGCTTATGGCAATAGAAATAAGGTGGTCATGTAATGGAAAATATTTTAACGAAAATCATCGAACAGAAAAAGGTAGAAGTCGCAAAATTAAAAGAAAGGGGCTTAGGTGATTCGGTCATGGTCAACATAGTCAGACCATCTTTGGTGGATAATTTGAAAACGGCGAAATCGATGGCTGTTATCGCGGAAATAAAAAGGGCTTCCCCTTCAAAAGGGGACATTAAAATCCATGTTAATCCGATTGAGCAGGCCCTTTCATATGAAAGCGGCGGAGCGGCAGCGATATCCGTATTGACGGATGAGGTTTTCTTTAAAGGATCAATTGCAGATTTGAAAAACGTAAGCGAGGCTATACGGATTCCCAGGCTTTGCAAAGATTTCATCATCGATGAAATCCAAATCGATCGTGCCCATCAAGCTGGTGCAACTATCATTCTATTGATTGTGGCAGCACTTTCTAAAGAACGCCTTCATGAATTATATCAATATGCAAAAAAGAAAGGGCTTGAAGTATTGACGGAAGTCCATGATGAAGCCGAACTAAAACAGGCTCTCGAGCTGAATGCAGAGCTCATAGGGATTAACAATCGGAATTTAAAGACCTTTAAAGTGGATTTGGCTGTAACGGAACGACTGGCGATGTTACTTGATCCAACACGCCATATCATTATCAGTGAAAGTGGGATCAAGACAAAAGAAGACGTGATGCGTGTGAAGGAAGCTGGTGCAAAAGCGATTTTAGTCGGGGAGACGCTGATGACTGCATCAAATCTTCCGCACACGATGGCCGAACTGCAAATGAGTATATAAGGAGATTAATATGTTAGTGAAAATCTGTGGGATAAAGACATTGGCAGCCGCCCAGACTGCTGTTGAATCAGGGGCAGACTTCATTGGTTTCATCTTTGCCGAGAGCAGCAGGAAGGTTGAGCCGGAGATAGTGGGAGAATTCGGAGCAAATCTAGCTGGACATGTTAAAAAAGTCGGAGTGTTTGCCAATCAAACTGAACAAGAAGTGATAAAAAGTGCTGAAATTGCAGGATTGGATTATATTCAGCTTCATGGTAACGAGTCTGCCAGCTTCGCCCGCAGAATGCCCTTACCGGTGATCAAGGCCTTTGCGGTCCATACAGAGAAAGACCTTGAAAACCTTCATGAATACCCAGCAGATTATCTATTAGTTGATCTTCCTAAGAGTTCATCTGGAAAGGGATTGACATTGGATTGGGAAATGATCCGAAAAGCGGAACTGCCACTGGGGAAGGTGATTCTAGCGGGTGGGCTGACTCCGGAAAATGTCGGAAAAGCGATTGATGCCGTTTCACCGTTCGCAGTTGACGTAGCCAGTGGTGTTGAAACAAACGGATTAAAAGATGCTGCAAAAATAAAAGCATTTATTAATGAGGCAAAATATACAGCCGGAAAAGAGGAATGAATAGATGAACACTTATACACAGCCTGATAAAACTGGACATTTTGGAGCATATGGAGGCCGTTTCGTTCCGGAAACTTTAATGGCGGCGATTACGGAGCTTGAAGAAGTATATGAACAATCTAAAAATGATCCTGAATTCCAAAGTCAGCTAAGCTATTACCTGAAACAATATATCGGTCGGGAAACACCACTTTATTTTGCGGAGAACTTAACGAAACTGGCTGGTGGTGCAAATATTTACCTGAAGCGCGAAGACTTGAATCATACCGGGGCCCACAAAATAAATAATACGATCGGTCAGGCTTTGCTGACTCAGAAAATGGGCAAGAAAAAGGTGATTGCCGAAACGGGTGCAGGACAGCATGGGGTAGCAACGGCGACTGTGTGTGCATTGCTGAAGCTGGAATGCATCATCTTTATGGGAGAAGAAGATATCAGGAGACAGAAATTAAATGTATTCAGGATGGAGCTTTTGGGAGCCAAGGTCATATCTGTATCACAAGGAAGCGGGACACTGAAGGATGCAGTGAATGAGGCGTTACGATATTGGGTGGCGAATGTGGATGACACCCATTATATAATGGGATCGGTTCTTGGACCGCATCCATTCCCCGTTATAGTTCGTGATTTTCAAAGCGTGATAGGCATTGAAACAAAGCGTCAATATTCGGAGGAGGTTCATTCCCTACCTGATGCAGTAGTCGCTTGCATTGGCGGAGGAAGTAATGCAATGGGAATGTTTTATCCCTTTATTGAGGATGAAACGGTAAAATTATACGGAGTGGAAGCGGCAGGGCGTGGACTTGAAACGCCATTGCATGCATCAAGTTTGACGAAGGGGAAACCTGGGGTGCTCCACGGGGCATTCATGTACGTATTGCAGAACGAGGACGGTCAGATCCAGGAGGCACATTCAATTTCAGCAGGGCTGGATTATCCAGGGGTAGGACCTGAACATAGTTACTTAAAAGATACAAATCGGGTGGAATATACTTCGGTAACCGATGCTGAAGCATTGGAAGCTCTAGCGTTGCTTTCAAGGGAGGAAGGGATCATCCCTGCTTTAGAAAGTTCACATGCGATTTCCTATGGTTTAAAGCTTGCTAAAGAAATGGAGAAAGGAACAGGACTGGTGATTTGCCTGTCCGGCCGTGGTGATAAGGATGTTGAAACGGTCCAATCGTTGATGGGGGGTAGTGAACATGAATAAATTAACAAACGCGCTTCAAGAATGTCAAACAAAACAGGAAAAAGCATTCATCCCATATATTATGGCAGGCGATGGAGGTCTTGAACGGTTAAAGAGCCAACTTCTTTTCCTTGAAAACAGCGGAGCGACTGCTGTTGAACTAGGTATCCCATTCTCTGACCCCGTCGCAGATGGACCGGTTATCCAACAAGCCGGCATCCGTTCTTTGGAAAATGGAACAACTTTAAAAGATGTCTTGAAAAAAGTAATGGAAATCAAAAACGATGTGAACATCCCAATTATTTTAATGGGATATACGAATTCAATCCTGGCATATGGACTTAAAGAGTTTACGAATGACTGTCTACAAGCAGGGATTTCCGGGTGCATCATCCCTGATTTACCAATTGAAGAAGAAGCCATCTTTTCATCAATCAAAACTGCAGGAATCGTTCTTATCCGACTTGTGACACTCACGTCATCGGAAGAGCGTATCACTGAGATTACCGCAGGGGCTGAGGGCTTTATCTACGCAGTTACAGTCAAAGGCATTACAGGTGCCCGTGACGCCTTCGGGGAAGAACTTGGAGGCTATCTAAAGAAGGTAAAAGAGATAAGCCCGGTTCCCGTTCTTGCTGGGTTCGGCATATCGACGCCAGATCATGTCCGTGATGCAATGCAATACTGCGATGGTGTCATAGTCGGCAGCAAGATCATCGATTGCTTCGAGACAGGTAAGGAAGATCAAATTAGTGACTTGATACAAGCAAGTAAAGGGGTAGTGCAAAAATAGGAATGGAGAGACTCCCGGGCTGCCCTCAGTTTGTAGGCAAAAGGATTTTAAAACAAAGTTGATTGGGGGAGTTCGAGATTCCCGCAGGCGCAAGAGCGCCAAGGGCGGACCGCCCGCGGAAAGCAAGTGTCTGTAGGCAACGGTCAAATTTTAAAAACCTAAAAAAAACTGTAGTCAAACTCTATAATGATCGAGTTTGTCTACAGTCCGAGGAGAGCCTTAAGGCTCTCCTTTTATCTAAACCAGTTTTTTGTTGGATCCGAATACAAATCAAATGTGTTTAATTTAATTGATATAAGGGTAAAAGATGTTCAAACGCATCTTGAATGGTTTGAATGAAATCATCATCTTTTAACTTAATGGCGTCATCACGGGAAATTTTTATACCGCATAGAATTTCGGCTTTCTTTACCGTTTGCAAACGAGTGAACATTGAATTCAAATCATCTACTTCAAGACCTTCATGAGGGATGACATCAGGTTTTGTATGGTCCATTGACCACACATAATGTGAGGGAATGCTATTCACCAATCGGTCTGCCTGCTGCTCCAGATGCTTTCCGATTTCCGTTTTATTAGGGGCTTCATAAATGACGGCATACCAGATGAACATATGCGTTTCCCATAATCCGATTTGGAAATGCGGCATCATTTTATAGCCTCTGCTGTTGGCAGCGAAAGCAACCCATGTATCATTAGGAGGATTCACTGTCCGTCTAGCATGCTTTGCAACGTGAGGGTACATTTCATCGCCGGTCATAACTGACAGTTTTTGAGAAA
Organism: Peribacillus phoenicis; assembly: GCF_047238085.1. NCBI lineage: Bacteria > Bacillati > Bacillota > Bacilli > Caryophanales > Bacillaceae > Peribacillus > Peribacillus phoenicis. The sequence continues at coordinate 1,263,596 of NZ_JBDFMF010000001.1, forward strand.
AGTGCTCTCCTAGGGCTTGTAATTTGGGCTGGATCCGTTCTTTTAAAGCATCCATGCGCGATTCCAATCCATCAATTTTAAAAACGTCAAAATCACTTGCTGTAAAACTTGCTATAGTCATTTTCATCTCTCCTACCGTAATATCTGCACATATTGTAGCATAAGTAAAAGTAAAATTTAAAAAATACGATTTGGGTTGGCGATATAAAATTACTTATAGGTTAAAGCACAAATTAGTTGCTATTTGTTGTAGGAAATCATATGATAATATAAATTCAGAAAATTACGTTAATTGATGAAGGGAGAATGTTAATTATGAAACAAGTCATGAACCAAGCATTAAAAGCTAAAGAAGTTGAAAGACATAGAGCTGCAGTGTTGAGAATGGAAATGGACTATGAATTAGCAACCCTTTTTGAAGCAATTGGTGAAGAGAATGACCAAAAGAGGTCACAATGCAAGCAAAGGCTTGAACGCATCCGCTTGGAATTGTTAAAACTGAAAGCCTTGTAAATATTGGCTGCAGAGATCTTGAAGGAGAATGAATAAAGGAAATGAATCAATTTCAATACAAGGAATTTTATTATAGATGAACGGACACTTTATTTTATTAAAAAATAATGTGTCCGTTTTTCATTAAATGTCCAATATATATAAGGTGGTATTTTGTTTTAGTTCGGTTCGGTTCCAATTAATAAGGAAGCGAGACGTTAAGGCAAAGTGGTCTGATAAGTATTCGTGCGGGCTAACTCATGATTGCGATACCGATTAATGGATGGATGGTCAAGGAACCTTCTTTCTTCATATGTTTTAAAAAATGGAAAATTTAAGATGTTAAAAACTTGAAGGCAAGCTATATTTGCTTTAATCTTTAGAAGTGGATCATTTTAATGTAGTTTCTGATCATAAAGGACGGGGATATTATAATGGCATCGGTCAAGGAAATGGATACATATGCGAAGTTATGGATGAAAGAAGCGGGTACTAGGCTAAGGGCGTCCTTTAAAACCAAGTTGAATATTGAAATGAAAACGAATCCGAATGATTTGGTCACTAATATGGATAAGGGGATAGAAAAGTTTTTTTGCGAAAAAATCGGCGAAGTCTTTCCTGAACATCGCATTTTTGGCGAAGAGGGAATGGGCCATGATATTAAAGACTTAAAAGGTACGGTGTGGATAATCGATCCAATTGATGGAACTTTGAATTTCATTCATCAACAGAGGAATTTTGCAATTTCTCTTGGGGTTTATGTGGATGGCATTGGAAAGATTGGCATGGTTTATGATGTCTTCAGTGATGAATTATATCATGCGGTCAAGGGGCAGGGAGCATTTCTGAATGATCAAAGGCTTCCATCGCTTGAAGAGGCATCAGTAAGCAAAGCGATCATTTCCATTAATGCTAGCTGGGTAACGGAAAACCGGAGGATTGACCCGAGTCTTCTGGCACCGCTGGTTCGGGATGCAAGAGGGACACGTTCTTATGGCTCGGCAGCATTGGAGCTGGCATTCGTGGCAGCTGGAAGGATTGATGCATACATAACCATGAGACTCATGCCTTGGGACTTTGCCGGGGGAGTTTTACTGGTTGAGGAAGTGGGCGGGGAAGTTAGTAATATTAAAGGTGACAAATTGAATTATTTGAAAGGAGACTCACTTTTCGTATCTAAACCTGGGCTTCACGAAGAAGTATTCGATAAATACTTATCAGGAAACACCAGCCGTTAGCATCAAGGGCCTTATTGCGTGCAAGATAAATATCTTGCATGGATGGAATCAAATACCCATTTTGAAATAATTAACAAAAAAAACTCGCTGTCTGTCAGCGAGTTTTTTATATTATAACTTCCCGGCTTCGCGTAATTTCTTCTTCTGGGTGAAACCGAACCCCATGATTCCGCAAAGAATAACGATTGCAGCCAATATTCCAATCAAGCTTTTTTCAGCAATGAAGATGCCAATGGAGCCAATGCTGGATGTTGCCAATACCGCTAATATTAAGAAATTCCATTTAATGTTCATTAATATCACCCCTAATATATCTATTGTACATAATTTCTGTATTTGTTTCTAGTATGTTTGTGATATAATATGTAAGTTAATACTAGTGATACGTTATACACAAACTTTTTTAGGAGTGAATTTTTTGAAATTAAGAGAAAATATTCGTAATATAGCCATCATTGCCCACGTTGACCATGGTAAAACAACGTTAGTGGATCAGTTGCTTAAGCAATCTGGTACTTTCCGTGAAAATGAACATGTGGAAGAACGTGCGATGGATTCTAATGCGATTGAAAAAGAACGCGGAATTACGATTCTTGCGAAAAATACAGCAGTTCAATACCAAGATACAAGGATCAATATTTTGGATACACCTGGTCATGCCGACTTTGGTGGTGAAGTGGAACGGATCATGAAAATGGTTGATGGCGTTCTTCTTGTTGTTGATGCATATGAAGGCTGTATGCCGCAAACTCGCTTCGTGTTGAAAAAAGCATTGGAACAAAAGATCACGCCAATCGTTGTCGTGAACAAAATCGATAAAGATTCTGCACGTCCAAATGAAGTGGTCGATGAAGTAATTGACTTATTCATCGAACTAGGAGCTGAAGAAGAACAATTAGACTTCCCGGTTGTCTTCACTTCAGGTATTGCTGGTACTGCAAGCTTGGATTCAGATCCTGCTAAACAAGAAGAAGACATGACCCCACTTTTCGAAACAATCGTTGAAACGATCCCTGCACCAATTGATAACTCAGATGAACCGCTTCAATTCCAAGTGGCTTTACTTGACTATAATGATTATGTAGGACGTATTGGCGTTGGCCGTGTATTCCGCGGTAAAATGCATGTAGGTCAACAGGTTTCATTAATGAAACTTGATGGGAAGGTTAAACAATTCCGTGTAACGAAAATCTTTGGTTATATTGGCTTGAAGAAAGTTGAAATCCAAGAAGCCGTTGCCGGTGATTTAATTGCCGTTTCTGGTATGGAGGATATTAACGTAGGGGAAACAGTTTGTCCGACTGAACACCCTGAAGCTCTACCTATCCTGCGTATTGACGAGCCAACATTACAAATGACTTTCCTTGTAAATAACAGCCCATTCGCAGGCCGTGAAGGTAAATTCGTTACAGCTCGTAAAATTGAAGAGCGTTTGAGAAACCAATTGCAGACTGATGTCAGCTTAAGAGTCGAAAATACTGATTCTCCGGATGTCTGGATTGTTTCAGGTCGTGGGGAGCTTCACCTTTCCATCCTGATTGAAAACATGAGACGTGAAGGTTATGAACTGCAAGTTTCTAAACCGGAAGTTATCGTTCGTTTGATTGATGGTGTCCGTTGTGAGCCGGTTGAACGTGTACAAATCGACGTACCTGAGGAGCACACTGGTTCGATCATGGAATCAATGGGAGCCCGTAAAGGTGAATTATTGGATATGATCAACAGCGGAAGCGGTCAAGTTCGTTTACTGTTCACGATCCCAGCTCGCGGACTTATTGGCTATTCAACTGAGTTCTTAACGATTACACGCGGATATGGTATCATGAACCATTCATTTGACAGCTACCAACCAATGGCACAAGGTCAAGTCGGCGGAAGACGTCAAGGTGTACTTGTATCCATGGAATCAGGAAAAACTACACAATATGGTATTATGCAAGTTGAAGACCGCGGTGTTATTTTCGTTGAGCCAGGTACGGATATTTACGAAGGCATGATCGTCGGGGAACATAACCGTGATAGCGATTTGACAGTTAATATCGTTAAAGCGAAACAAATGACAAATATGCGTTCAGCAAATAAAGACCAAACTTCTTCCATGAAAAAACCAAGAATCATGTCCCTTGAAGAAGCTCTGGAATATTTGAACGATGACGAGTACTGTGAAGTAACTCCGGATTCAATCCGTCTTCGTAAAAAAATTCTAGATAAAAACGAGCGTGAAAGAGCAGCTAAAAGAAAAAAAGTTGCTGTTGAAGAAAAATAAATAGCAAGAGGAGGAGAAAAGATTGGATATCCAAGAGCGATTATCATTTTTTGCAGCATTGTACAGAGTGGATGAAAACCCTGAAGCAGGAATGTGGTATTTATATTTGACGGTCTTTGGATTATGCATCCTTGTCTATCAGTTAGGTTTTGCCAAAAAGTTACCATTGCTAAAAAATGTGGTCATTTATGTGGTAATGGCACTTGGATGTACCCTTCTTTCTTTCTTTGCGGTGTTTCTTCCTATGGGGGAAGCATTAGTCATCGCTTCGCTTGTTCTGGGGATCTATAGGATCCGTCTTCATAATTCGAGAAAAGAAGAACAGGCTTAAGATGATGAAATCATTACAGGATGCTTTATACAATTGGTTGACGATCAAAGTTGTCTGTGATGCAAGGCCTGATGATACAGCTGCACGCGATACAGAAATGTTTTTCATGCAGATGCTGAAAGACGATCATCAGGTGATAATCGATTCGGTTACAAAAACAGAACCATTTTATTTCGTCGAGTACCTTTTGGGAGACGAAATGAAAAAGCAACGTTATCCGATTGAATTGATTGATATCATGTTAGACCAAATTCAGTTAGAGCCAGAAAAGTATAAAAATATCGAGTAATGAAAAAAGAACCGTGCGATTACGCACGGTTCTTTTTTATATTGCTTTAGGGAGGAAAAGTCCGTAAAAAAGATGTAAGATTGTCCACAAAAAGAAAGCTGTCAAATCAGAAGGAAGGACAACTTCTGTTTTCGACAGCGCCGATAGCGGGAAGTAAAGCATGATGGCGGGAATGATCGTGATAAAAGCAAGTGCGTATTTGTTCCATTTCCTGAAAATTTTCAAAGGAAGAAGAATATAAGCGTAAATAAACGTAATGGCAAGTGAAAAAAGGAGATGGAAAAAGAACAATGATGCCTCACTCCAGGAAACGGCTCCAATTAGAGGAAGGAAATCAACATTCAATAAAAGCTTATACACTTGCTTGCCGGAAAACATTTCTACCCACTTCATTATCAATCCAAGCAGAACTCCATTGATGAGACCAATGAGGCAAACTTTATAAAATATTCTACCATTCATCTTCATTTTTGATTGTCCGGTACAGACGGAAGTTTCCGGTTGCAATCCGTTCGTTCGTACGCTCTTCTATGCGTTGGTTACATGTATTGCACATATAGGTATGTATAGGACGGTTTCGAAGTTTCTTTGCTTCTGGGCTATCGTCAGGTATAGATTCAATTTGATCGCATATTACACATTTAACCTTCATATTAGTTGAACCTCACTTCAATTCGAATATGCTTTTAAGTATACCAATATTTTTATGGTAAAACGAGGATAAAGTGAACTGACATTTGAAAGTTAATGTTACTTGGTGCATGGCGGGTATAGACAAAAAACCCGAAGATTCACTTCGGGTCAGGAAAATTCATTCTTTAAAGTGATTGGATTGATCATTTTGCTCTTTATCGAGTTCTTTTCTTTCCGTTTCATCATCAAGTTTATTTTTTTCCTTTTCAATGTTCTTGGACGGCGTTGGGGTTAAAATATCACCAGGAACCTCAGGAATGACTCGGCTTGTGATGTCAGCCAGTTCATTCAGTATCCCGGTAACCGGTTTGCCGTCTTTAATGTCTCTGGCCACCTCCCTGATCCGCTCATTTATATCCGGGTCAGCGACGATGAGGGCATTTGCGCCTTCAGGATCATGTTTTAAAGTTTCTCCAACAGAGTACTTTATCGTTCCAACCTGTGAACGCTCAATATCTTGGTCAATATCTATTCCGACGATGGCATATTTGCCAAGTACGACTGCGGTGGCATCGTTCACCTCCGGAATGGATTTAGCCAAACCGGTGAGTCTTTCCGCTGTTTGCTGGCCTGTATTTCTGTCTGCTTCCTTAATGGTCGTATTATTGACCTTCGTTATATTGTTTTTCGCATTATTTTCAGACACTTCGTTATTATTATCCATTGTGCAACCTGACATCAACAGAACCGCAGCGAGCGACAATATGATTTTTTGCAATGTAAAACCTCCTTAATGCTCTTTATTTTGTTCCAGCCTGTCCATCACTACCAAGTCTGATGCATATAAGTATAAAATGCAGTGAAACATGGTGTAATCAATGTTGGGGATTGCATTCTTTGCTGGAAGTTTTCTTTATAGTCTGTAAATGTTCTTCTATCTTTATGCAAAGGAACATATATTTTATCAACAGTCTCGTCCGCTACATAAATGCTGAGTGTAGTAAATGGTAAGGCATATCCTATAGAGCAGGCAGGAGGCATCATATTGGGGAAAAAAATCTATGTTTTAGATACGAATGTCCTGTTGCAGGATCCGTATTCGATTTATTCATTCGAAGATAATGAAGTTGTCATTCCAGCAGTCGTATTAGAAGAATTGGATTCGAAAAAAAGGTACATGGATGAAATCGGAAGGAATGCCAGGCAAGTATCGAAATTGATCGATGGCTTTCGGGAAAAAGGGAAGCTTCATCAGAGCATTCCGCTTCATAATGGAGGCAGCATAAGGATTGAACTCAACCACCGTTCATTTCATAAGCTTCAGGAAATTTTTGTGGAGAAAACGAATGATAACAGGATATTGGCAGTCGCGAAAAATTTATCTTTGGAAGAAGAGACGAAGGAAGCTGGAAAAACGGTCATTTTGGTTAGTAAAGATACTCTCGTCAGGGTTAAGGCTGATGCGATCGGTTTTGAGGCAGAGGACTTTTTAAATGACCGTGTCGTAGAACTGGACCATATTTACGCTGGGCACAAAGAAGTGTTTGTATCGATTGATAATCTGAATAAGTTTTATGAAAAAAGTTTTCTGGCACTGGAAGAACTGACAAAAGATTCATATTATCCAAATCAATTCCTGTTGATGAAGGACACGCTGGGCAGTTCAGCTTCTGCGATAGGGATTGTGGATGAGAATTGCAGGTTCGTTAAGAAATTGATGTATGAAGGGGAACATATTTGGGGAATTAAACCGAGAAATGTCCAGCAGACGATGGCCTTAGATTTGTTGCTTCGTTCGGATATCAAGCTTGTGACGCTCATTGGTAAGGCTGGGACAGGTAAGACTTTATTGGCATTGGCAACAGGATTGATGCAAACTGAAGATTTGTCACAATATAAGAAACTTTTGGTTGCCAGGCCCATTGTTCCGGTTGGTAAAGATATTGGTTATCTGCCAGGGGAAAAAGAAGAAAAATTAAGACCATGGATGCAGCCTATTTTTGATAATCTCGAATTTTTGTTCAATACGAAAAAACCTGGTGAATTGGATGCCATTTTAGCAGGAATGAGTTCGATCGAAGTGGAGGCCCTCACCTATATCAGGGGAAGGAGCATCCCGGATCAGTTCATTATCATCGATGAAGCGCAGAACTTAACGAAACATGAGGTCAAGACCATTTTGACAAGGGTCGGGGAGCGAAGCAAAATTGTATTAATGGGAGATCCGGAGCAAATAGATCATCCGTATTTAGATGAATATAATAATGGTTTGACATATGTGGTGGAAAAATTCAAGACCGAGCGTATTGCAGGCCATGTTAAATTGATAAAAGGGGAAAGATCTGGATTGGCCCAGCTGGCAGCTACGCTTTTATAATGCAATCGGCAAGGGATATCCCTTGCCGATTGCTCTAAAGTTTTTGGTGAGAATGGACTAAGTCTTATTTAACAGTGAAAGACCGTACATTTTTTATCGGATCATTGATGTTGGAAGCGTCTCCGAAATAAATTTCCAAAGGACCGCCCTCGGATATTTTAAGCGGCTTTCCTTTCTTGGAAAAGCCCAGGAAAAATTCAAGTGCCGTTTCCAACGGGAATGTAAGCTCCTCATCATCGGTTGTAACGATGACTTCAGTTACCCCATTTTCAGGTTCGGCATTTTTTAAAAAAGGTTCAAAAGGGATGCCGAAAGTCCCTTCCAGCAATCTTTGCTTCTCGAACTTTCGTTCCGTTTTTAATGTGGGTGGCATTATTGCGCCTTCCTGTATTTCTTTTTGCCAATGTTTGGAGGCGGCAATCGTATATTCTTCTAATTCATTGACTTGGACTCTTTCAGCGTGGAAATATGTATTTATTTCAACTTTACGGTCATCAAAAATCCATACTCCGGGATCTAGCGTAATTGGATATTTCACTTTTCCATTTATAAATACGATGGGTTCCAAATATCTCATTCCTTTCTGTTGCTCTTTAATGATTATAATCAATTATAATTGAAATGTCACATCTTCACGATGGTGAACAATTTCCATGGCTAGGTATATTCATTTGAGAGGTGATCGTGATATCTCAATGGCAAATTGTTTGTCAATGTCCTTGCTTTTTCACAAAACTAAAGGTAGAATTTAGAGATAAGATTTAATCGCTCTGAGCGGGGGGATTTAACATGGCATCTGATATGCTTGTCAATCATCGAGAAAAAGCTTATGCTTTATTAAAAGCAGATGCTGACAAGATTCTAAAACTGATAAAAGTTCAAATGGAAAATCTCACTATGCCTCAATGTCCTTTATATGAAGAGGTCCTTGATACACAGATGTTCGGTCTATCAAGAGAAATTGATTTTGCCGTACGCTTAGGTTTGGTAGAGGAAACCGAGGGTAAATCCCTGTTGGAAACCCTTGAACAGGAATTGTCAGTTTTGCATGAAGCATCATTAAAAAAATAATAGATAAAACATACTAACTCAAACAAATCTCGATGATTGTTTGAGTTTTTTATTTATGTACATAATTAATTAATAGTGTTATACTATATTCAATAGTGACATACTAATTGAACTACTGAAGTTCAATTTGAGTTTTTGTATTATTTTGAATTTTTATTTTGATATTGGCAATTTATGGTCCTGTTCCTTTGCTGCGGCATTGGAGTCTTGGTGGGAAATCAGATTTAATTCCTTGTTTTTATATACGAATATATGCAATTTTTTATTTTTTTATTGTATTCAGTTAATTTTAGTATTATTGTTATATTAATTGAATGTTAAATCAAATTGATAATATATTATTATAGCTAAATTTTCATTTGCTAGTGGTATAGGGCTCTTTTTTATCTTTATAGAAAGTAAAAAACGAAAATATAAAATATATCGAAATAATTACATCAGCGATAAAATGAGCTTCATCAGATTGGACTCCTTATTTGGGAAATCAATTCATGAATAAAAAGTGGTGGAAATCTTTCACGCTTTTTTTCTATATATTCAATAAAAATACATATTGATTAGGGTGGTAGCAATGGGGAAACGTATAGAAAAAGTACTTGCGGCAAATCGTGGGGAAATAGCGATAAGGATTTTTCGTGCATGTACGGAATTAGACATTCACACAGTTGCAATCTATTCAAAGGAAGATTATGGTTCTTATCACAGATATAAAGCGGATGAGGCATATTTGGTCGGGGAAGGCAAAAAGCCGATTGATGCATACCTGGATATTGAAGGCATAATTGCGATTGCCAAAATGAGCGGAGTTGATGCGATTCATCCCGGTTATGGTTTCCTTTCAGAAAATATTGAATTTGCAAAACGTTGTGAGGAAGAGGGCATAATCTTCATCGGACCAGAATCAAGACACCTAGATATGTTTGGTGACAAAGTAAAAGCCAGAACACAAGCTGAACTGGCTGATATTCCGGTTATCCCTGGTACCGATGGACCGGTGACCAGTGTTGAAGAAGTCAAGGAATTTGGTGAACAATACGGTTTTCCAATTATTATAAAAGCCTCTTTAGGCGGCGGCGGACGCGGAATGCGGATTGTCGAAAAAATCGAAGAAGTTGAAGAGGCTTATGATCGCGCAAAATCAGAAGCTAAAGCAGCTTTTGGTAATGATGAAGTCTATGTAGAGAGATTCATACAAAATCCGAAGCATATCGAAGTTCAGATTTTGGCTGATACTCATGGGAATATCGTCCATTTATATGAACGTGACTGTTCCGTTCAGAGACGGCATCAAAAAGTTGTGGAAGTGGCACCTTCCGTTTCCCTTACCGAAGATTTAAGGGAAAGGATTTGTGAGGCAGCCGTCAAGTTGGCGAAAAATATTGATTATGTAAACGCTGGTACGGTCGAGTTCCTTGTCGCAAATGGCGAATTTTACTTTATTGAAGTCAATCCACGGGTACAGGTTGAGCATACCATTACTGAAATGATTACGGGCATTGATATTGTTCAATCTCAAATCATGGTAGCTGAAGGCCATGAACTCCATGGCAAAAAGATCGGGATTCCCGAACAAGCAGGAATTAAAACTCATGGATATGCGATTCAATCAAGGGTGACGACTGAGGACCCATTGAATAATTTCATGCCCGACACCGGGAAAATGATGGTTTACCGTTCTGGTGGGGGATTCGGTGTTCGTCTGGACGCAGGGAATGGGTTCCAAGGTGCGGTCATCACACCATACTATGATTCCCTTCTCGTTAAACTTTCGACTCATGCGCTTTCATTTGAGCAGGCAGCTTCCAAAATGGTTCGTAACCTTAAGGAATTCAGGATTCGTGGTATTAAAACAAATATCCCCTTCCTTGAAAATGTTGTAAAACATGAAAAATTCATAAATGGGGAATATGATACATCATTCATTGATACAACACCTGAATTATTTAGCTTCCCAATCAGAAAAGACCGTGGGACAAAAATGCTTTCATATATCGGAAATGTGACCGTGAATGGATTCCCGGGAGTCGAGAAAAAGAAAAAGCCGGTTTTTGATCCAGCTCCAATTCCGAATGTTGGTGGTCTGCCGCTTATCTCTGGTACAAAAAATATACTTGAAGAGCAAGGTGCAGAGGGACTTGTCAAATGGATCAAAGAACAGAAAGAGGTATTGATCACCGATACGACTTTCCGTGATGCACATCAATCATTACTGGCGACGAGAATCAGGTCGAAAGATATCCTTGATATCGCTGAGCCTACAGCAAAACTCCTTCCTGATTTATTTTCAATGGAAATGTGGGGCGGGGCAACTTTCGATGTCGCATATCGCTTCTTGAAAGAAGATCCATGGGACAGGCTGTTAAGTTTCAGGAAAAAAGCTCCGAATGTCCTTTTGCAAATGCTTTTAAGGGCTTCAAATGCAGTTGGTTATAAAAATTACCCTGATAATGTCATTCGTGAATTCGTAGAGAAATCAGCGGATGCAGGCATTGATGTTTTCCGTATCTTCGATAGTTTAAACTGGGTTAAAGGAATGGAATTGGCTATTGATGCAGTCCGTCAATCCGGCAAAATTGCGGAAGCTGCCATTTGTTATACAGGGGATTTGAATGATCCATCACGCAGCAAGTATAATATCGAATACTATAAAAATATGGCGGTGGAATTAGAACAAGCCGGTGCCCATATTTTAGCGATCAAGGATATGGCCGGCCTCTTGAAACCTGAAGCTGCTTACCGCCTTGTATCGGAACTGAAAGAATCGACATCCCTTCCGATCCATCTGCATACTCATGATACAAGCGGAAATGGAATTTACATGTATTCTAAAGCGATCGAAGCTGGTGTGGATATCGTTGATACGGCGATTGGTTCTTTAGCTGGACTGACTTCGCAGCCAAGTGTACAAACACTTCATTATGCATTGGAGGGGTCAAGCAGACAGCCTAAATTGGAAGTCGATTCACTAGAGCGTTTAGGAGAATACTGGGGAGAGGTCAGGAAATTCTATCATGACTTCGAAAGCGGCATGAATGCACCTCATACCGAGGTTTACAAACATGAGATGCCGGGCGGTCAATATAGTAATCTGCAGCAGCAAGCCAAAGCAGTGGGGCTGGGAGACCGCTGGCATGAAGTGAAAGAGATGTACCAGCGCGTCAATGTAATGTTCGGCGATATCGTTAAAGTAACTCCTTCATCCAAAGTTGTTGGGGATATGGCTTTATTCATGGTACAAAATAACCTGTCTGAAGAAGATGTTCTGACAAAAGGCAAATCCATCGATTTCCCTGATTCGGTCATAGAGTTATTCGAAGGCTATCTAGGTCAGCCAGTTGGGGGATTCCCTAAAGAGCTTCAGGAAGTTATCCTGAAAGGGAAGAAACCTATAACAGTAAGACCGGGTGAATTATTGGAAGAAGTGGACTTTGCAGCACTTAAAGAAGAATTATTCAAGGAATTGGGACGGGCAGTCACTGATTTCGATGTGCTTGCATATGCCCTATATCCAAAAGTATTCCTGGACTACAATAAAACGATTGAACTGTTTGGAGATGTTTCCAACCTCGATACCGCAACTTTCTTATATGGCATGAGGCTAGGGGAAGAAATCGAAGTTGAAATTGAAAAGGGTAAAACGCTCATCGTAAAATTGGTTTCAATCGGTCAGCCATTGGCTGATGGAACAAGGGTCGTTTATTTTGAGTTGAATGGTCAATCGCGTGAAGTGATCATCAAGGATGAAAACATTAAATCATCCGTTATATCAAAAATGAAAGCAGACCCAAAAAATAAAGAACAACTCGGTGCGACAATGCCAGGTACGGTTATTCGTGTAGTGGTCGAGAAAGGCGATCAGGTCAAGCAGGGTGATCACCTAATCATTACGGAAGCGATGAAAATGGAAACTACCGTTCAAGCACCATTCTCCGGGACCATTAAAGATATTTATGTAAAAGATGGAGAAGCGATCAGTACTGGAGACTTATTGATTGAAATAACTAAGTAATCTAGCTGACTGTGACCTTGTAAACGATTTGGGGTATATAGGGTATGCTTGAGGTTTCAAGCTGCTCTGTACCCTCTTTTTAGGCAATGTACGGTCATCTTGAGACAAAACAAAAACCACCATTCCCGGGAATGGTGGTTTTTGTTTTGTCCTTTTATATTATTGATTGAACAATCAGACATTAACGAGCGGGTACAGTTGGTGTTATATCCTGTTCATCCTGTCCTTTGACTGTGTGCGTGGAGTTCCCTTTTTGCTTGGCTAGGGCATTTTTTTTACTTCTTGATGTCAATAGCATCAAATAGCTCATTACACCAAAAAAGCAGGCAATGAACAATGCGTGTGTCAATGCGATATATAAGTTTTGCCTTGAGAAAATGATGAAGGCTCCAGCTGTAACCTGTAAAAATACGAGAATGAATGCAGCAATCCAACCGCCATATAAAACTTTTTGATTTTTGTAATGTTTTTGGGCGATATAAGCCACATATGATACCCAAATGAATATAGCGCCTGCCATTGCACGGTGACCCATCTGAATCCATTCATAAAGGTTGGATGGGAGTGCAGCGCTGTCATTTACACATAAAGGCCAATCCTTACAGATAAGACTGGATTCTGTATGCCTTACAAGAGCACCCGTATATACGACTGCCAGACAAAAAATCAATACGCCAATAATATGGAATGTCATTCGTTTGTCCACTATAAGTTTTTCGGCTTCGAACTTCTTGTCTACTTCAAAAATCAACAGTGTCAGTAAAAAGACGGAAGCAAAGGAAATGAGCGATATGCCAAAATGAAGGGCAAGGACGAAATCGGATTGTGACCAAATGACGGCAGCGGCTCCGATCAACCCTTGCAGTAACAGAAAGCCAAAAGAAAGGACGGATAAGAAACGCGCTTCACGGATATGGCCGATTTTTTTCCAAGACATATACGATAAAATTAAAACCAAGAATCCTCCAGCACCTGAAACGAGCCGATGGGAAAGCTCAATGACCAATTCAATCGTGATTTTGTCCGGGATCAATTGGCCATTGCACAACGGCCATGACCTGCCGCAACCCATGCCGGAATCCGTCTTCGTGACTAAAGCTCCACCAAGTAAGATGAAAAGCATTACAATCGTTGTTAAAACAGCAAACCATTTAAGAGACGATTTCACTAGTAGTCCCACCTTTTTCTCTGTAGCAAATAGGATTGTTCTTAAAATTAATAATAGCATAAGATTTTTCATAATATTTGTCGAACTTCCTCGATATTACACAAAATAGAATGATTTTACAAGTTCAGTTTATATTATAGCTATTAATTAAAATGCCTGAAATAGTTGAAAGTTACAAAAGACTTTGATAGAAATAAAGGGAGTGTAAACCTTCAAGTAGGAGCAAAATAGGGAATAAGCCTAGGGGATGATGATAACAGCATACTATTCATGTTCTTGATGAACTTCTTATAACAGCAGTAAATTATCGAGACACAAATTGGTCAAAAATTATCCGAAAAATTTTCACAAAAGCTTCCAAAAATGTGTTTTAATATATTGAAGAAATGATTTTACTAAATTTTACTGTTATTAAGCATGATATTAAGAATGATGTCCCTCGATGGATTCCATTGACAACGGTCATTGGTAAATAATTTACTTTTTGTTTACGCTTCCTTGGTTACAAATATCAAAAAGTATGAAATAATGTTCTATAGCATATGTAAGTATTTTTTTGCATTTGCGTCTGTGCTGAATGATTTAAAGGAGGAAAACAAATGTCAGAAACAAGGGGTTTGTCAGAAGCTGTCATGGAGGACAGTAAAGCCGCCCTTCAATCGGATATACCTGAAACAACAGCTTGGAAGGATTTTCTCGCACTTATAAAAGTGGGGATTGTCAATTCAAATATAATTACAGCTTTTACCGGCGTGTGGTTAGCTCTTCATTTTTCGGGGCTTAGCTTCTTAAGCAATCTAGATGTAGTGTTTTATACACTTGCAGGTTCGGCGCTCATTATGGCGGGATCTTGCAGTTTCAATAATTATTATGACCGTGATATCGATCATTTAATGGAAAGAACGAAAAACCGTCCAACGGTAACTGGGAAAGTACAGCCTTCAAAGGTATTGGCATTAAGTTTCGGCTTAATTGCTGCAGGGCTGATTTTACTTGCATTGACTAATATGACAACTGCCATACTAGGTGCATTCGGCGTCTTCGCCTATGTTGTTCTATATACAATGGTTTTCAAGCGTAGATTTGTCTCGAATACGATTATAGGCAGTATATCCGGAGCCGTGCCTCCACTTATCGGGTGGGCTGCAGTCGACCCGGGCCTTGATAAGATCGCCTGGGTCCTGTTTGCGATCATGTTCTTGTGGCAGCCGCCTCATTTTTATGCACTAGCAATGAGGCGTGTCGAAGAATATCGTGCAGCCGGAGTACCCATGCTTCCGGTCGTAAAAGGCTTCAAGGCCGCAAAAAGGTCGATTATGCTATGGATCATCTGTTTAATGTTCGTTCCTTTCTTTTTAACTCCATTAGGAACTCCGCTAGTTATTCTTGCTGCATTATTGAGCACGGGGTGGCTTATTTTGGGAATTAAGGGGTATAAAAAGAAAGATGATGTTAAATGGGCAACATCCATGTTTGTATATTCTTTAAATTATATGACCATTTTATTTGTAGCGATGGTTATTGTCACTCTCATCTAGTTTTGGTTAAAATAAGCTGGGAGCCTGTTCTTTTACAGGCTCCAGCTTACTGATATATATTGCACTGACCGCCACTCATACATATTAACGGAACCAACGGGGTCATACATAAGAGCGGTTACATGGATCATCATAATAATTCCTTAGTTTAGGGATTCTTTCTTTTTAGAAATTGACATAGAGAGAATATTCGCAATTGCGCCCATTTTTATTTTTGTGAGAAAATTTTGACGAAAGAGGGGTTTCTGAAGCTATGAAAAAAAGGCTGCACAAATGGCGCCTAATTGCTCTGCTGGGTATTGTAGGACTTGTCCTTTCGGGCTGCGGCGAACCATTTCTATCCGCACTGAAGCCAGCTGGCGATGTTGCGCAATCTCAGTATGACTTACTGATATTGAGTACACTGATCATGGTACTGGTTATTATTGTTGTGATTATTTTGTTCGTTGTAGTTTTACTACGCTTCCGTCGGAAGGAAGGCGACGAAACAATACCGAAACAAATTGAAGGAAGTCATAAACTCGAAATTATCTGGACTGTTATTCCTATCCTTCTTTTAATTGTTCTGGCTGTTCCAACCGTCGTCACGACTTTCGACTTAGCCGACACAAAGGCAATGGATAAGAAAGATAAGGATGGAAAAACGAAGGATGCACTTGTCGTGAATGTCAGGGCGAACCTTTATTGGTGGGAGTTTGAATATCCGGACCTTGGCGTTGTAACAAGTCAGGATTTGGTTGTGCCAACCGATCAAAAAGTGTACTTCAATCTAACTGCTTCAGATGTTAAGCATTCATTCTGGGTACCGTCTGTCGGAGGAAAGATGGATACCAATACAGAAGGGGTCAATCAGTTTTTCTTAGAATTCGACAGTGAAAAGGCTGAAGATTCAAACAACTTGTTTTACGGAAAATGTGCTGAACTTTGCGGTCCTTCACATGCTTTGATGGATTTTAAGGTCGTAACGAAGTCCAAAAGCGATTTTGAAGCGTGGACCAAAGATATGAAAGCCGCGAAGGAACCTGTCGTTGAAGGTGATCTGGCCAAACAGGGTGAAGATGTCTTTAATCAAAGTTGTATAGGCTGCCATGCGGTGACACCAAATGACAGCAGGCCTGAAGCTGCTCGTCAGGCTCCGAATCTCGCTACATTCGGTGAGCGTCAAAAAGTGGCTGGCGTATTGGATCATACTGAAGAGAATGTAAAAAAATGGATCAAAGATCCTGAGAAGTATAAACCGGGCAACACGATGACCGGTACTTACGGCGAACTTTCGGATTCAGATATTAATGCACTGGCAGCCTATCTATTAGAGCTTAAGGTGGAAGACAAATAGAACATTGATTAAGGAGGTTAAATCGTGAGTACGTACGCTAATAAAAAAGGATTTGGCGCTACGCTTTGGGATTATCTGACGACGGTGGACCATAAGAAAATCGCCATTTTATATCTTATCTCTGGCGGATTATTCTTTGTAATCGGCGGTTTGGAAGCGATGTTTATCCGTATCCAGCTTGCAATCCCAAATAATGACTTCGTAAGTGCCGGATTTTATAATGAAATATTGACCATGCACGGTACAACTATGATATTTCTGGCAGCCATGCCATTGGTGTTTGCTGTAATGAATGCGGTTGTACCCTTACAGATAGGGGCACGTGATGTCGCGTTCCCATTTTTGAACTCGTTAGGTTTTTGGTTGTTTTTCTTTGGAGGAGTCTTTCTGAATCTTTCATGGTTTTTAGGGGGGGCTCCTGATGCAGGCTGGACATCATATGCATCACTTTCCCTGCATTCCGAAGGCCACGGTATTGATTTTTACGTCCTGGGATTACAGATATCAGGATTGGGAACATTAATTGCGGGGATCAATTTCCTTGTAACCATTATTAATATGCGTACGCCTGGTATGACATATATGCGTATGCCGCTGTTCACATGGTCAACTTTCGTTGTTTCCGCATTGATATTATTCGCTTTTCCTCCGCTTACCGTAGGATTGGTGTTAATGATGTTCGACAGGATGTTCGGCTCGAATTTCTTTGATGTAGCAGCGGGCGGGAATACGATCATTTGGGAGCATTTATTCTGGATATTCGGTCACCCGGAAGTATATATCCTGATTCTTCCAGCTTTCGGTATTTTTTCCGAAATTTTCGCTACATTCTCCAGAAAAAGATTATTTGGTTATTCATCAATGGTATTTGCAACCGTTTTAATCGGTTTCTTAGGTTTCATGGTTTGGGCGCATCACATGTTTACGACTGGTTTAGGACCTATCGCGAATGCGATTTTTGCCGTTGCTACCATGGCTATTGCAGTGCCGACGGGTATTAAGATATTCAACTGGATTTTTACGATGTGGGGCGGAAGCGTCAAGTTCACGGTACCGATGCTTTATGCAGTTGCCTTTATCCCTACATTTACCATGGGCGGCGTGACAGGTATCATGCTCGCATCAGCACCAGCTGATTATCAATACCATGATAGTTATTTCGTTGTTGCCCATTTCCACTATGTAATCGTTGGCGGGGTTGTATTGGGCTTACTGGCTGGAATCAATTTTTATTGGCCAAAAATGTTTGGAACGATGTTAAGTGAAAAATTGGGACAAATCACATTTTGGACGTTCTTGATCGGTTTCCATTTAACATTCTTCATTCAACATTTCTTAGGTTTGATGGGGATGCCTCGTCGCGTATTTACATTCTTGGACGATCAAGGTCTCAATACAGGTAATATGATTAGTACAGTTGGAGCCTTCTTAATGGCATTTGGGGTCTTGGTTATGGTCATCAATATAATCATTACATCTGTGAAGAATGAGAAAGTCGGCAATGATCCATGGGGAGACGGCCGTACGCTGGAATGGGCCATCCCATCACCACCGCCGTTTTATAATTTCAAACAACTTCCGCTTGTCCGCGGATTAGATCCTTACTGGGTTGAAAAAATGGAAGGGAAAAAGGAAATGACTCCTGCAGAACCACTGGGGGATATCCATATGCCGAATTCATCCATACTTCCTTTAACGATTGCCTTGGGTTTATTTGTTGCCGCATTCGGAGCTTTATATAATATGGATGATAAGACATGGACCCTGCCTATAATGATTGTTGGACTTTTGATCACATTCGCTTCAATGTTTATCCGTTCCGTAAAAGACGATCATGGATACCACATTCATAAAGAAGAACTTATGGACGATAAAGACAAGGGAGGTAAGGCATAATGCAAACAGATGAAAGATTCACGGATGCCACTTGGCCTGCTTCTCCCGAGAAAGCGACTTTAGAAGGTAAAAATAAGTATTTGGGATTCTGGTTGTTTCTTGGTGGAGAGACGGTACTATTCGCCTCACTTTTTGCAACTTACCTTGCATTGAAGGATAAAGTTCCAAATGGTGATGCAGCCTTAGCTAAAGACTTGTTCGAATTACCGCTGACATTTGTAGCAACCATGCTGTTATTGACCAGTTCATTAACCAGTGTGTATGCGATGTACCATATGAAAAATAACCATTTTAAACAAATGCAAGCATGGCTTGTAATTACAGTTGCACTTGGTTTTGCTTTTCTAGGTCTTGAGATTTATGAATTTAATCACTATGTTCATGAATTCCATCATACCTTTACGAGCAGTGCATTCGGCTCCGCGTTTTATACGTTAGTCGGTTTTCATGGAGGACACGTTGCTTTCGGTCTGGTTTGGATCATATCTCTTATGGTTCGTAATGCAAGAAGGGGCTTGAATTTATATAACGCTCCTAAATTTTATGTTGCTAGTCTATATTGGCATTTCATTGACGTAGTCTGGGTGTTTATCTTTACTGTCGTATACTTAATGGGAATGGTGGGATAACTGATGGCGAATGAACAATCAAATTCAGCGAACCCGAATGTCGATTTAAAATATCGCCGTAAGAAAAATGCTGAAGAGATGAAACACCAAGTGATATCATTTACACTTATGATTTTCTTTACATTACTTGCTTTTGCAGCTGTAGGGATCGAGGGGTTTTCCCATTGGTTCATTAAACCAGTCATTTTGCTGCTGGCAGTTGTACAAGTGATTTTCCAATTGTATTATTTCATGCATATGAAGCATAAAGGGCATGGCACCATTGCATTGTTCTTATTTTCCGGCCTTGCAGTCGGCTTGATAACTGTCCTTGTGTTCACAACGATTGTTTGGTTATAAACCATAAAGGAAATCGGCTATTGAATGATAGCCGGTTTTCTTTATGTGTTGATTAGCTAGAAAAAGAATCCAAGTTTATCTATATTTGTTACCATGTTTCATTTTAGGTATAATGAAAGTAAGAAAAAGTTTATGAACGAGGTGATTTTTTTGTCTATTGATATTTTCGGATTTCGCGCTTTGTGGAGTCCTTATTATTTTGCCGTCCTCGTACTTATAACCGTTGGCTATTTTTGGCTGGTGACAAAAAAAAGGGAGAAGTTTTCGGGCAGTTCAGCGCTAACAGTAAAACAGGCAACTTATTTTTTGATAGCCATGTTCCTTCTATATGCAGTAAAAGGATCACCGCTGGATTTATTGAGCCATATCATGTTCAGTGCCCACATGTTTCAAATGGCACTGCTCTATCTCGTGATTCCGCCTTTATTTATCATAGCGATTCCGGATTGGCTTATGAGAACTTTCATAAACTCAAGGGGAGTGAAGCCGTTATTTCAATTTTTCACGAGACCTCTTATCGCCCTTTTAGTATTTAATGTTCTTTTCTCGTTGTACCATATCCCGTTAGTGTTCGACTTTATCAAAACGGGGATGTGGTTTCATGCCGGATACACGGTCCTTTTATTTACTACCGCTGTTTTGATGTGGTTCCCGCTTGTCAATCAACTTCCGGAACGTGAAAGTCTGTCAGGTGTGAAAAAAGTAGCTTATATTTTCGGCAGTGGCATTTTAATGACCCCTGCTTGCGCTTTGATCATTTTTGCTAATGATCCGATGTATGATACATTCACCAATGCAGAATCTTGGGCCAGTGCCATGGAACTTTGCGTCCCGGCTTCAGCGCTGTCCGGCTTAACGCTCAGTGGCCCGGAAATGTTCAATGGACTGCCATTGCTTGAGGATCAACAGCTTGGCGGGGTTCTGATGAAGGTAATCCAAGAAATCGTTTTAGGCTATGTATTGGGTGTCATTTTCTTTGCTTGGTTCAAAAAGGAGAATGGCGGCCAAAATGATATCGATCCGATACCTTCGGATTTTCAGACTGTAGAATAATTGTACGATAAAAGACTTGTCTTGGGGCGGACAAGTCTTTTATTTGCCTTTGCCTAATATTTGATTTTAAGCAAATAGCCAGTGATTCGACTTGGCTATTCTATAAAAGTGAGCATTCTGTTAATAATCCTTGATTTTATTGAATTTTATGATTGCCTCTTATAAAATGGTAGTTGATTAATAAATATAGAGAGGACTACAATACATATGTCTTTACCAATCCTTCCAACGATAAGTACAGCTTTCATTGTATTAAGTGCCATCACTGTTGCAATAGGCTGGTATCAAATTAAACAACGCAAAATCGAGACCCATAAGAAAACCATGATGGCAGCTGCGGTTTTTGCGGTAATCTTTTTCACCATATATCTTTCCCGGACGGTCTTCATTGGCAGTACGTCATTTGGCGGACCCGATGACATTAAGATTTATTATACGATTTTTTTGATCTTCCATATAACGCTTGCGACAACTGGAGCAGTTTTGGGGATCATCATGCTTACCACTGGTTTTAAAGGTGAATTCGCCATTCATAAAAAAATCGGACCTGCTACCAGCATCATTTGGTTTTTCACTGGGATTACAGGAGTAGCTGTTTACATCCTGCTTTATGTCATTTATCATGGCGGCGAAACAACATCTTTAATAAAGGCGATCCTAGGATTTTAAAATAACGAAAAAGCCTGGTGCAAAAAAGCATCAGGCTTTTGTAATGGATACGAAAAAGAGAGAGCATCACACATGATCCTCTCTCTTTGTACCTCACTTTTAACTTACGGCTTTTACAGGCCGTTGAATTGTGTAAGTTCTTCTTTGATTTGAGTGAGGATTTTTTCACTTTGTTTAACTAGTGATGCAGGGAAATCCTCTCCTTCACCATATTCAAGTCCGTGTGGATAATAGTGTTTTCCTAATAGAGGGACCATAAGCTTAATGACGGCCCTGTGAGAGCCTACATCGCCCTCTGTAGCATAGCCAAGTATTCTCAGGTAAAACGTGCCTTCTTTTAATTCGAACTTACGATCGTAACTGACTCTTTCGTAATCCCATTGTTCTGCACGTATTAAACCATATTGCGGCATTAGGTCATCTAATCGGTTTAAGTCGGCTGTGATGTTTTCGATTCCAAAGCGTTCAAATTTCACGAGTAGTACCTCCTATGTTTACTATTGAGAATTAAAATGACATACCGGGAAAATATTATGTACATGAATATATTAAAAATCTCCAAGTATGTTTATAATATACCATTTTATCCTATATTTTATAATAGTACGAAATGGTGGAAGTTGCAATGAACTCAACCATGGTATTTCAATCATTCACAAAAGTTCCATTTTTTAAATAAATTTAATGAAGGGGCAGTCTATCGTAAATTAGAAAATTATGATTGAACAGTGATATAATCAGGAAAGAAAGGTTTTTTGCATTGGATACATAAATTAGATAGAGAGAGGGAGTGTTCCTCTGCGCAATTTAGGTAAGGTGTTGGTGTTAATCGTTATTTTTTTCGTAATCGGTATTTATCTCAATATCGGCGATGAAGATGAAGGGAACCCTCTTATTGATGGTAACAAAGGTGTTAACCCCAATGGACATATAAATGATAAAAGCCCTTCCTCTGAAAAGGAAGGGGTTACTGAAGTGACAGAAGGTCTGGCAGTAACAATCGGGAAAAATGCAAAAGAGATAGAAAAGGAATACGGTAAGCCAGATCGAATTGATATGTCCGCCTATGGATATGAATGGTGGGTTTATAAAAAGAGTTATAATAATTATTTTCAATTAGCCGTTGAAAATGAAAAAGTGGTATCTGCTTATGGAATCGGTGATGAGGTGAATGTCGCTCCTTTTAAAATTGGACAATCGATTGATGCCATCTATTCCAGCTTATATGTGGAACCAACTGTTGATATTGAAGTTGGTGACAGTTCCTATCGTTTTGAATTGTCGGAGGAAGATATGAACATGAGACCGTTGATTGATTTAGGGAATATTAATGTTCAGCTTTATTTGGATAAATTCACAGGGACTGTTTCAAGCATCCGATTTTTGAATGATTCGACCCTATTGAAACAACAGCCGTATGAGTTAACCTATCATGGTGAGTTTGTGACAGTTAAGGATCTTTCAGAGGAAGACATGGCGAAAGTGGAAGATGGCAATGAGCAGCAAATATTCGATATTACGAATATAATGCGCAGCCGGTTTGATTTGGAGCCTTTAGAATGGGATGCTCCAACAGCAAGGGTTGCCTATCTTCATAGCCGGGAAATGACGGACGCACCTGAAGGAACCCATGTTTCCGAAACAAATGGGGATTTGGAAAAGCGTCTCGATTCAGGTCATGTAAAATACAGGACAGCAGGTGAAAATATAGCGGCTAATTATGTGGATGCAGCTGCAGTCATGGAAGGCTGGCTAAATAGCAAAGGTCATCGGGATGCGATGCTGAACGAGGAATTTACAGGTCTGGGCGTCGGGGTATATAAAAAGTATTACACTCAGAATTTCATAAAGAGATAAAAAAACGGATCCGATTTGGGTCCGTTTTCTTGTTCTGGATATAGCGAAAAGTTCCCCATCCATCATTACGGTGGACCTTCCCCTCAATGATGATCGTTTGCCTATGTATTAATTTGCGTGGCACGAAATCAGCCGATGAAGGGTTTTACGTAACGAACTTGGACATCTGCAGTAAAGGTAGCATACCCTTTTGGAACCGTTGAGCTTAAAGTCGAATCTTGTCCCTTGTTTGCTTCCATCTTTATTTAATTGCAGCAGGATTGAAAAATAAGAGCGGTTCCCTTGCTCTACTTTGGCTTTTAACCCTGAAACAATTCCCGATAAATCAGATAACTCTGTTTCATCTGCAGATTCAGCTAGGTTTTGGAGGTCTTTGATTGAAACACATTCATTACCTCCTTTTGGAAAATCCATTTGGATTTAAAATGAAATGTGATGCACTTTTTATTTACCTTGAGCATATGGTGCAATAGGCGATGTCTAAGTGTGAGGTGAGAGTAATGGCAAAAAGAAAACGGCCCTCCGTGGATCGATTTCGTGAGTTTGTAAAGGAGCATCCTCATTTAGTAAATGAAGTGAGAAGCAAACAAGCAACATGGCAGGAACTTTTTGAAGAGTGGTATTTACTCGGAGATGATCATCCACGCTGGCAGGCTGACGGCAGTGTGGGTGAGTCCAAAATGAATGCAGAATCCCCATCACCGCCGGTGGAAAAGGGAGACCAAAGCACTGAGTTGATCGGTTCGTTAATGAGTGCAGTTAAAAATATGGATATGGGGCAGATTCAACAATATATTACGAATGCCAATCAGGCTATCGGTGCAATCCAAGGAGTGCTATCTGCTTTCCAAGGGAATAAATCAGGTGATACAAGTCCTCCCCCAAAAGAAAAAGAGCAGAGAGCTAACCCTTTTTTATTCACAAAAGATTAAGGAGGGTTTTTCATGCGTCAGAATATATATGAATTCATCCAAACAAACGAAGATATGCGAAATTACTTGAGGGTTCAGCCTGGATGGTACAGAAGGTTAATGCGTAATCCCCATGAAGTGGATGTGTTTGAAACCGAGGCGAAATATTATTTTGAAAAGTCGATTCCGCATCGGGTCTCTAAATTTTCGGAAAGCGTTCAGGTAGCCTCCATGATGCTTCATATGTTTCAAGCGATGAATGTTTCAAGTGAATGAAGAAAAAAAGAGTAAATTACTCCTTTTGGCGAACAATAAAGGCAAAAGGGGGACGATGGAATGAGAAAGTTAATATTGGCTCTAACAGTGTTGATGGCAGTTTCGGGTTGTGGGAAGAAAATACCGGAACCTGAAAATTCAGGAGTAGCCATGCAGGGTGTTTCTACACATAAAGCTGCCACCACTGTATCGAGCATCCGAAATTCAGATGAGGACTTTAGGGTAAAAACTTTTGTAAAAGGCAACTCTGTCTATGTAGAGTGCTACTTGAAAAACTATGGTTTTTCTGAATCAAATCCAGAACAGTTGGCAACTGTGTCCGTATTTATTGATAATCAAAAGAAAGTCGATATGAAAACGGCAGCATTTATCTTAAAGGAAGTCCCGAATGGCAAGCATAAAATTAAGCTGGAGATTTTGAATGGTTCAGGAGAAAAAACAGGGCTGCAAAAAGAGATTGAGGTACATATCACTTCCTCGATTTAATCAAACCATTAGCATCTAAAAGGGAGAAATGGTAAAATGGTTGTGGAGGTGAGCTTGTTAATGCTTGCTACTATGGAAATCATCGACATTTTACAACAGGCTGATGGATTAGCTGAAATGATCCTTCATTCTGAAATAGGGGAAGAATACCTCCTTAGTTTATATAAATTACAAAGCGACAAAGAGGCCCAGCGGAAAATTTCCAAGTTTACTTCGCTAAAGGATCTATTTGAAGATGTTCAAAGGTTCGGTAAATATCATCCGGATTATAAACGCATCAATTTAGAAACCAGGCAAGCAAAACGAGACATGGATATGCACCCTGCCGTTGCTGAGTTTAAGCGGGCTGAGACCGAATTGCAATCCGTTCTTGATGAAATAAGCGGAAGGATTGGCCGAGCGGTTTCTGAACAAGTCAAAACTCCAGCGGGGAATCCATTTTTTGTTTCATCCGGTGGATGTTCAACGGGAAGCTGCGGAACCGGCGGAAGCTGCGGTTGCTCTGCTTAAGGTAATGGCCAGATTGTGAACAATAGGCCGGTATATTGAATGCAGCCATCGAAATTCGACATTACTACGGAGTTCGGTGGCTGTGTCATGTAAAGAACCTACGTCAAGACTTCGGTCAATGAACCGATGCATGTATAAAGATTATATTCCGGATACGTGATGAAGCGATTAACTGCGATATAAAATACAATCCGGACATAGGTTGCCGCAGCAAAACATCTTTTGCTGCGGCACATAAAAACGATGCCGGAATACATATAAATGTTCTTCCTGCCGTACGAAGATGGTTTCACAATGAAGCTGCTTGCCGCGCATGGAAAGGCTTGCGGCTTTTTTTATTAAAAAAGAAAGCTTACTATTATCATTTTGAGCCGGATGGTAATGGATATATAAAAATGGTATACCTGTGATCTTTTTTATCGAAGCTTGGGTAATTTCATCATTATCTAATAGATGAACAATAAATTGATGCCAAATTTGGTTTAAATCCATCGTTTGTTACGCTCCCTTCACAGTGTGTATATTCATAATAGTGAGAGAATTTCGTTTATAATCTTTTTTCTTGGTTGAAAGTAAAGATTCTGCTATGCTACACTTAGTTAAAACCTTTATAAAAGGGAGTTATTGATATGCTTGGAGCGAGACAGGGAATCATCGTCTATTTACATACATTAAAACAAGCCAAAATGCTTAGGAAATTTGGAAATATCCATTATGTTTCAAAAAAGTTGAAATATGTTGTGCTTTATACGAATATGGATGAAGTGGAACCACTAGTGGAAAAGCTGAATAATTATTCGTTCGTTAAAAAAGTGGACCTTTCTTACAAGCCTTTTTTGAAGGTGGAGTTCGAAAACTCCAAACCGGATAAAGCGAAAGAATATGATTATAAAATGGGAATTTAAAAAAAGCTGACTCATGCGGAGTCAGCTTTTTTCAATTCAGGGGGATCAATCAGCCTAATGGGGGCAGATACCTATTCATTCGCAAAATGCCGATTAAGTGTTGGTAGTACAACTCGATTTCTGCGAAGAGCACCGAAGGTTTCACGTCGATTTCAATAATCGGTCTATCCAGTTCCTCCGCCAAGTTCTCAAAAAGCTCATAGCGTTTGTTTTTTGTCTCATGAGGGTTAGGTATACCTTCACGGCAAATGTAAAGCGGCTGGAATTTCCCGGGATCTGTGGGCTGCATGACGATCACCAATGACGTGACCTTTTTATCATTTATAGTAGTATGCATGGCCATAAGTCTTGCAACTCGATGTTTCTGATTGCGTCCTACTTCCAGCAACTCATATATATCGGAATATCCTTGTCCAATTTCAATAAAACGTTGAATCAATTAAACCTCTCCTAACTAACTTATTATTCATTACTTTATCATTATCCCTCATAAAAGAGAAGGACAACTTCATTGACGAAGCATGACAAAGACACTTAGATATCAGAGATTTAACAATAAAAAAAGCCCTGCAAAAATATGCAGGGTCCTTCTATGTCTAACTAAGGACCAGAAGGCAAAGGGAGAGGAGAAACCGGAGGAAGAGCTTATGGGGAAACGTAAGCCTTCTCCGCGGTTGGCAACAACACCTAAAAAGGAATGTTGTTATTCACATTATTGCCAAAAACCACTTTATTATTCAAAATGTAAAAGATTTATAAAAAGAATCCATGGACCGAAATGATACGTTGGTTTTCATCTTGGAAATGAAGCCAAATGGGTTTAAATATTGGCTAGCTTTTTCTAATATGTTAGGATAGGAAAGTAACAGAAATTTGTCATAAAATGTGGTGAGGATTATGAGGGTCGTTTCCGGAATTTGCAAAGGAAGACCACTTAAGGCTGTACCGGGTACAGGAACCCGGCCGACTACTGATAAAGTCAAGGAATCCATTTTCAATATGATTGGTCCTTATTTCGAAGGAGGGCTGGTCCTCGACTTATTTGCCGGGAGCGGTGGACTGGGAATTGAAGCGTTAAGCAGAGGCATGGATAAAGCCATATTTGTCGACCGGGATTTTAAAGCAAATCAAACGGTTAAGGCCAATTTGGAACTATGCAAGTTTTCAGACCGGGCAGAAGTTTATAAAAATGATTCAGAGCGTGCACTGAAGGCTTTGGTGAAAAGGGAAATGACTTTTGAATTGATTTTTCTTGATCCACCTTATAAGAAACAAAAGCTAGTCGAGATTCTTGAAGAAATACATAAATACCGATTGCTGAACGATATGGGATACATTGTTTGTGAGCATGGCCATGATGTTACATTGCCAGAAAAAGTTGGTGACTTTACCGTTAAGAGAAAAGAAGTTTATGGCGTCATTGCCGTTACGATTTATCAATGGGGAAACGTACACGAACAGGGGGAACTATGAATGTCCAAAATAGCGATTTGTCCGGGGAGTTTTGATCCAATAACATTTGGTCATCTTGATATCATTCAAAGGGGAGCGAATGTTTTTGATGAGGTATATGTGGTCATCGTGAACAATTCAGCGAAAAATTCACTTTTTACAGTGGAGGAGAGACTGGAATTGATTACTGAGGCGACTGCCCATATGCCGAATGTTAAAGTGGATTTCTATCAGGGATTGACGGTCGACTATGCTGAAAGCGTTTCCGCGAATGCCATTATCAGGGGATTGAGGGCGACTTCCGACTTTGAATATGAAATGCAGGGAACTTCGATGAACCGATTCCTAAACAATAAAATAGAGTCATTCTTTATCATGACGAAAAATCAATATTCTTTCTTGAGTTCGAGTATCGTGAAAGAGGTAGCGAAGTATGGCGGGGATATCTCCGAACTAGTGCCAAGCGTCGTCCAGAAAGCCCTGGCCAAAAAGTACAAGGAACTGAAAGGATAGAAAAAAAGAGCATTGCCTACGCGCAATGCTCTTTTTTTCGGTTTAAGAAAGGCTTTTGAATAGCCTTTTGGTAAATATGATGATATATAGGATCAAAAACAAAAGTGTTAGAATGGGGCCGAAATCAAGCATGTTCTGATATAGGGAATTCGCGTGTTCACCGGATCCGCTGACTGGGAATGCGTTTAACGGGCTGCCACTGTACATATTGCCTTTATAGAATGGTTCCCAAAGCAAGATGGTAATAATGGATGCCAGAAGGCCATGTGCTATCCTAGCCAGAAAAAAGGGAGTGAAACGAATGTCTGTTGCGGCAATGATGCTGGCAACTTGCGCTTGGATGCTGAAACCGTTGAAAGCTAAGATGAAACTTGTCATCACAGTTTGCTGAAAGAGTGTCGCATCTTCGACCGTACTGGTTAATTTTGAACCAAGGGTCATTTCAAACATGCCTGATATGAAGGGGAGGCTTAAGGAATCCGGGAAATTAAAAATATGTAAAATTCCTCCGACCCACGATGCTAGCAATCCGGTAATGTTCATATGAAATAAAAGCTTGTTCACCACCGAAAAGAGAATGATGAACCCCCCGATCATTAATAGGGTTTGGATGGATGAGAGTACCGCATCTCCGAGTAAACTGCCAAATGGTCTTGTTTCTTTTATTCTGGTTCGATGCATTTGGCTAAAAGCTTGTCTTATGGAGGGGAGCTTGGTCATTACTTTAGTATGGGATTTTTCTTCTTTCCAACGGTAAAAACGCATGATGATGCCTACACAAAAATTTCCTAGGTAGTGGGAAAGTGCAAGGATGATCCCTAAATGAGGATTGTGGAAAAACCCGACGGCAACGGCAACGAACAGGAACAATGGATTAGATGAATTAGTAAAACAAACGAGTCTTTCAGCTTCAATGCGGGTCAATTGTTCTTCCTGACGAAGCCTCACAGTGTATTTCGCCCCGGCTGGAAATCCTGATGCAAGTCCCATCGCCCAAACGAAACCGCCCACTCCTGGTACACGGAATAAGGGGCGCATAAATGGTTCGAGCATGACGCCAATGAACCTGACAACCCCAAAACTGATTAATAACTCCGAGAAAATCAAGAAAGGTAGAAGCGAAGGGAACACAATTGTCCACCAAATATTGAGTCCGCCTTTGGAAGCTTCAAAGGATTCTTGGGGGAAGATGATCAAGCCAACTGCCATCATCGTGACGGAGGTAGCTAACAGTACTGTTTTAGATTTTGATTTTAGCAAAATTCAGCCTCCTCTTGAAGGTTACTAAATAAGGGCAGTCCGTTTCGTATATAATAAAATATGAACTTCCTTTTCTCGAAAAGTAAGCGCATGATGAAATGTGGATTGTTCCGACATTATAAATGAGGATGAGCCTCACGGTGGAATTTCAATGAAACCCTGCACTTTATTGGCTGGCATAGTTTATATCTGCCATGCTTGTTTCACTGTCAATATAAATAATATGCTTCTATAAATCCGTTTAAGACCATAACTTTGAATGAGTGTTATTTCAATATTTTGAACTAGTTATAGCGGGAGGGATATCTTTGTCGAAACCAAAGGTCGGGCTTGCACTTGGATCAGGAGGAGCTAGGGGGTTTGCACATATTGGCGTGATAAAGGTATTACAGCAAGAAGGCATTCCGATAGATATGATTGCTGGAAGCAGCATGGGAGCTATGGTTGCAGCCTTTTATGGAGCGGGTTCGGATATCGAGAGGCTTTATAAGTTGTCCCGTGCATTTAAGCGAAAGTATTATTTAGACTTCACCATACCTAAAATGGGCTTCATTTCGGGTAAACGAACAAAGGATTTAATCAGGGTATTTACATATGGCAAGAAATTTGAAGAACTTGATATTCCTGTGGCGGTGGTAGCCACTGATATAAAAACGGGGGAAAAAGTCATTTTTCAGGAAGGTCCCATCGCACCGGCTGTAAGGGCAAGCATTTCCATTCCTGGCATTTTCATTCCCGAAAAAATCGGAAACAGACTGCTTGTTGATGGCGGCGTTGTTGACAGGGTTCCTGTTTCAGTCGTGAAGGATATGGGAGCAGACATCATAATTGGTGTGGATGTAGCCCACGTGAAACAGGATATGGAGATAAACTCCATCTATGATGTCATCATGCAAAGCCTCGATATCCTGCAAATGGAACTGGTTAAAAGCAGGGAGTTTGCTTCAGACGTCATGATACGCCCCAGGGTTGAGAAATACAGCTCTAAATCATTTACAAACGTTCAGGAAATAATTAGTATTGGAGAAGAAGCTGCAAGAGGAAAGATAGATCAAATTAAGCAGAGCATTGTTACTTGGAAGGAGTCCTTTGAAGATGAGCCGTAAAATGTATGTACGCACTTTCCTGGTGGTGGCTATACTTCTCATAGCATCAGCCCTTTATTCCCTACCTTTTTATGTATCAAAACCAGGAATGGCTAAAGAATTGGAGCCAATCATTGAGGTATCCGGAGGAGATGAAGCAAAAGGAAGCTTTATGTTAACCACTGTAAGGATGGGCCGGGCGAATATATATTCCTACATGCTGGCGAAATGGAGCAAATATCAGGAGCTTTATCCGGAAACCTCCATTCGAAGCGAAGATGAAACGGATGAAGAATATAATATCAGGCAGCTGCACTTAATGGATGGTTCTAAAAATAATGCCATTCAGATCGCATATGAAAAAGCAGGGAAAGAAGTCGATTACGAGTACCTGGGTGTATATGTTTTGGACGTGCTAAAAGGAATGCCGGCAGCTAAAGAGCTGAAAGCGGGCGATCAAATCATTCAGGTCGATGACGTTAAATTCAAGTCTGCGCAGGAATTCATGGACTACATTAACGGAAAAAAGGCTGGAGATGAAGTGAAAATAGTGTATAAGCGGGAAGAGACGGATAAAACGGCCGTTCTTTCATTGCAGCCTTTTAAAAATGACCCAAATAGGGTCGGAATAGGCATTTCGCTGGATGACAATCGAAAAGTGACCACAATACCGGCGATTGCCATAGATTCAGAACAAATAGGCGGTCCTTCAGCTGGTTTAATGTTTTCATTGGAGATTTATAATCAATTAACAAAAGGCGATCTTACAAGTGGCTATGACATAGCGGGTACAGGAACGATGTCTGATGATGGGACAGTCGGTCCAATTGGCGGAATTCAACAGAAAATAGTTGCAGCCGATAAATCTGGAGCGGAAATATTCTTTGCCCCAAATGAAAACGGAGCAGCAGGTTCGAATTATGAAGATGCACTCATTGCAGCAAAGGATATCGACACGGACATGAAGATCGTACCGGTTGACAACTTCGATGATGCAATAGCCTATTTAGCGAAGCTGAAAGGAAAGGAAAAATGAAAAAAAGCGCAGGCAGTCATCTACTGTTTGCGCTTTTTTGATGATTGGATTTTTACTCTTAAAGATGGACGGGCCAAGCTTAAACCATTCTTCATTTGAAAATGATGGGAGATTCAAATTCCCGTTTCATCAAGGCAGCCTGATACGGTTCGGACAAGCCGAGTGCATACACCTGTGCCGCTCGCAAGTCCGTATCGATGTCCTGCTTCTGATAGGACGAAAGTTTAGAGATGAGCGGGAGGGGTAAACCTTTTTTTACAGTGCGAAGATATTCTTGTCCCCGGCCATTCATGCCAAGAAGTCTTATATAGGCTGGTTGATCATTGTGAATCATCTGTTCCTTTAATGTATGGGTCAATATGTGGACGCACATCCGCTGTAGTCGTGTCCATGTGTAGCGTTTTGTCTTCAGATCTGCCATGAATCCAGAAAAGCTCGAAGATTGTTTGGCCATCTCCTTTATTCGGTGTTCTATGCCTTCCTCGATTTCGTATATCCCTGCCAATTCGATTAAAGAGGAAGAAAGGATTCGGTATTTCAACAGGGGCCAATACATTTCCCAGTCATGCAAGGCATGGTAGCGCGTTAAATATTGCTCAAGACCATTCATTGTCGGCTGAGGAATATAACTGGAAACAGGATTTAATTCCCTGTGTTCATGGATGGCTTTACGTATCCCCGTTGCGCTGGCAATAGGGTCTTTGGACAATTTTGTTTCATGGTATCCGGCAGCGACCCTTTGAATCGTATAAGGGCGAATGGAGTAGCCATTTGATAGGGCAGCACTTACATACTCCTTTCCAAGAATATTATTTGGCTTCGTCAAATCCAATGCCGCATCATCATTGATGATCGATCGATAAGCCTGGGCAGCACTGGCCGGATAACTATTACCGGCATCCATAGCCGATTTAATTGCAGCATCGAATGCAGCGGAATTATCCGAAAGAATTCTGTGGGCGGTGATGAATGGTTCAATTCGGCCATCTTCGCTTCCGAAGCAAAAGGAGTCACAGCCAAGGGATTCCAAAAGGGAAATAGATCCTTTTGCAAATATCTCCGCCTTCTGTGTCGCGAAAGCATAGGGAAGTTCAATGACAAGATCTATGCCGCCATTCAAGGCCATTTCGGCACGGGTCCACTTGCTGACGATAGCGGGCTCGCCACGCTGTAAAAAGGGCCCGCTCATGACAGCGACCACAACATCTGCCCCTGTTTTTTCTCTACTTTCTCTTGCATGTAAAACATGTCCATTATGAAAAGGGTTATATTCGACTACTAAACCGCAAGCTTTCATTCGATCACCTCAGAGAAAAACTTTGTATTTTATCAACTTAGTGCTAAAATAGTATTTCAAGTAAAATTACTATAAGTAATCGTCCGGATTTTTTTGTTTGTAATGTTTCTTAAACCTAGACAATCAGTTAGGATGACTACATTATAGTGTAAAGAAAAAATATTGACAAACTTATAATTGAAAGCTATAATTATTTTTGTTGCCTTGAGGTGATTTCAATTGAAATGGACGATTAGTCAACTTCAAAAAATTCGGGACAAAGATTTACGGTTTGATGAACTGGTGGATGTCTTGGACATTAGAGAAAGAGACCCGCAAATTCGCGATGTTTCTCCGATCAGAGTAGCAGGAAGAGCTGATTTCAGCTCGACCGAGATTACTTTTCACTTGCATCTTTCAGGTGAATTAACATTACCTTGCTCCCGTACACTGGTAGACGTTAAATATCCGATTGATATTGATACAAAGGAAACCTTTCTTTTAAAGGCAGATGGCGCCGATTTCTACGGAGACGATGTCACTGTTGTGGAAGGTGACGTTGTAGACTTAATACCGGTAATTAAAGAAAATTTATTGCTAGAAATTCCGATGCAGGTTTTTTGTGAGGATGTCGATTCGAATGAAGCTGCTCCTCAATCCGGGAAAGACTGGGCTGTTATTTCTGAAGAGGAAAATGAGCATAAGGTTGATCCGAGATTTGCAAAGCTTGCCGACTTTTTTGACAACAATAAAGAATCTTGATTGGAACGAAAAATCGTTAATCCGATTTTTCCAGCTTTTTTATATTTTTTAAGGAGGTGGGAATAATGGCTGTACCTTTTAGAAGAACGTCGAAAACTGTAAAAAGAAAACGTCGTACACACTTCAAGCTTCAAGTACCTGGTATGGTAGAATGCCCGAGCTGTGGTGGAATGACTCTTTCACATCACGTTTGTAAAGAATGTGGAACATATAAAGGAAAAGAAGTTGTCGCAAAATAATTTCTTGACCTACTTGAGAGCTTTGCTTTCTTGATGCAACACGCTAATCAAAGCGCAGGGATTTTTCTCTGTGCTTTTTTTATAAATATATTTGGCAGAATATTTTGAATCATCTATGTTTGCCGATGGTTTCGGAGAAGGTGTTAACGTGGATCAAGTAATTAATGTTGAAAAAGATGAACGCGGTTTCATGAAGCTCCTGTTTAATAGACCGGAGAAAAGGAATGCCGTGAATTATCAATTGATGGACGAACTCGAGTCGATATTGTCAGAAGCTGCAGGCGATGCTGAAGTTAAGTTGCTGGTCCTGACAGGGGCGGGCTCCGAGGCATTCTGTTCAGGCGGGGATCTAAAGGAATTTCAGGATTTGCGCACAGAAGAAGAGGCCTTTGCTATGTTATCGAAAATGGGTGAAATTCTGTATAAACTAGCAGTTTTCCCAAAACCAACAATCGCGCTCATCAATGGAAGTGCTTTAGGCGGTGGGTGCGAAATTGCGACAGCTTGTGATTTCAGAATAGCAAAGAGGGAAGTTAAGCTGGGGTTTGTACAAGGTACTCTGGGAATAACGACAGGCTGGGGCGGGGCTTCACTTTTACTTGAAAAAATATCAGGGCAAAAAGCGCTAAAGCTATTATTGGATGCAAAAATACATAAAGCCGAGGAAGCAAAGGAATTGGGTTTCGTAGATGAGATAGTCGGAGAAGGTGCGGATGGATGGGAAAGATTCGCAGAAGATTTCCTTCGCCATGAGACAGGGGTATTGATGGCCTATAAGCGATTGCTGGTCCATAAATGGCAGGGTAGCGGGCTTAAAGGAAGAATGGATGCGGAAATCCGGGAATGTTCTAAACTGTGGGCGAGTGATGAGCATCATGCTGCAGTCGATCGTTTTTTAAATAAGAAAAAATAAATATTACACGCTCTATATATCTTCTATCTTTCCTAGCATGTGCATATTATGAATTAAAACTTGCTTAGGAGGTAGAGAGATGACGATTGCGAGACAAGATGCATGGACTCATGATGAGGATCTGTTGTTGGCTGAAGTGGTGCTGAGGCATATACGAGAAGGCAGTACACAATTAAAGGCGTTTGAAGAAGTGGGGAAACAGCTATCGAGGACATCTGCTGCTTGTGGGTTCCGTTGGAACTCATTTGTAAGGAAGCAATATAAATCAGGGATAGAGCTGGCGAAAAAACAAAGGAAAGAACAGGTGGTCAATAATCCTGAAATGGAAAGGGATTCGGTTGCGGCTGTGGAAAATGTCACGATTGAAGAAAAGTCCCCCCGGCTTGAAGAGAAAGAATCTATTACCCTTCAGGAAGTTATATTATATTTAACCAAAATGGATGAATTCTTTCAGCTTGATAATAAGGAAAAAGAACGGATTTCAGAGCGGTACCTAATTCTTGAACAGGAAAATGTCCGATTGCTGGAAGAGAATGCTTTGCTTAAAGAAAACCTGAAAGCTGTTGAGGAAGATTATCGTGCGTTAATGCAGATCATGGAGCGTGCAAGGAAGCTTAGTGTACAAGAGGACGAAAAGACGAATCCGAAGGTGAGTTTTCAAATGGATAAGAATGGCAATTTGGAAAGGGTCAATAAATGAAAAATGCGGGTGGGAAAATCCGCCCGCATTTTTCTTGGTATTCCTTATTCCTGCGTATCTATTTCTTTTTTATCTTGTATGTCAAATGGGCTCCAAATCAGCGGGTTTTCTCCAAGGTCCCTGTCCAAATCATAGGAAACAGCAGAAAAGCCCATCTTTTTCCAAAAGTCTTGTGAATGAACTCTTGGGTTGGTTTTGATAGGCATGTTCAGGCTTTTGGCGAATTCAACCAAGGCTCTTCCATAACCTTTTTTCTGATAGTTAGGCAGGACTTCAAGTTTCCAGAGAACAAGGAAGTCCCTAGAATTGTCAAAATACCGGTCAAATTTAGCGCTTCTTTTATACAGGCTCATGCGGGCTACAAGTTTGTCGCCATAAAAGATTCCGTAAAAAGGTGATTGGCTGTCATTTTCAATGATGTTAGCCTCTAAATCATCGAGCATGGACAGTTCCTGTATCCCGTATTCTTTGAATTTTTTGAATTCCTCAAGCGTTTTAAAATTTACAAGTAATCGTTCAACCTTGTATTCCATAAAAAAGCTCCCCCTTAATTCTGATAAACCTCTTCCGATAGTACCCTTTGAAAGTCATCCCACTGATCTTTAACATGTGGAATTCCAGCTTAGGTTATATCTAGTATGACATCATCGATTTATCCTAGCTGATTAAATGCTTATAGCCTTTTATCCCCCGCCCTTTTCCCTCCAATATTTCGTAGGTAGAGATTGGAGTTATCTTTTGTTCCTATAAAGTCTATAAAATGGCTAAGCTTTTCGTATCTAATATACCATTAAATTAACGCTTAAAGAAGAGAATATATCTTCAATGGCGTATTAATAATTCTTTCCATTGATATTTTATGGCGAGCCTTGTTGTTGGCGGGTAAACTCCATGCAATCAGGTTGACGGCGTTTCCAAAGTTGTTGATGTGAAATTGATGCAGGATAAAAAAGATAATGTGATAAAATAGTAAATATATTTCAAAAAGTAAGGAAGGGTATTATGAGAATTGGAATCATTGGGGGAGGGGCCATCGGGCTGCTGTTTGCGTCTCATTTAAGTGAAAAACATAGTGTGGCTCTTTATACCCATACTGCGGATCAGGCGTCCATCATCCAACGTGATGGAATCCGTCTTATTGCGGATGGTGAAAGCCGGCTGCAGACAGGCATCATTTCTATGGGTCTGGATGAAGGGATATCGGATGTAGATCTTCTAATATTGGCCGTCAAGCAATATCACCTGCCGCTAATACTGCCTAGAATCAAAGGTATACAGGTTCCGTTGCTATTCTTGCAGAATGGCTATGGGCATATTTCTTATTTAAAGCAGCTTCAATCCCCTATCATATATGTGGGGGTAGTGGAGCATGGGGCATTGAAACATGACGGGAATACCGTCGAGCATACAGGGCTCGGCATTACAAGGATCGCTTCCTTTAAAGGGGAACTTGAGCAACTATCGTTAGTGGATGAAAGGATCGATCATTTTCCTTTTACGAAGAGTGAGGATTTTCACTCGATGCTGATGGATAAGCTTGTCGTCAATGCAGTGATAAATCCATTAACGGCGATACTTGGCGTGGAAAATGGCGGTTTGATCACTAACCCCTTTTATTACCAAATGTTTCAAGACCTTTTTGAAGAAGTCTCCGATATTTTGGAAGTTCAAAATAAGGATGAGTCATTCGAAAATGTGAGGTCCGTTTGTATGGCAACAGCTGAAAATCGATCATCGATGCTAAAAGATTTAGAAAATGGCCGTCAAACGGAAATTGATGCCATTTTGGGTCATATCCTCTTGGAGGCAAAGAGCAAAGGGAAAAGTCATTGCCTGACGTCTTCTCTATATAAGATGGTCAAAGGAAAAGAGTCTCAGGGGGGATGAGGATGTGCCGTACGTAGTTTCAAACCTTGCCGCGATATTTATTACCTTGCCTTTCGCAGGGTATATACTTTTTTTTATTAGTGCCAAACAATTCACTGGGAACCATAGGCGCTCCGTTCAATTTGCAATGGACATGAGTACGTTGCTATTCGTATTGTCCGTCCATTATTTGATCATTACGATTTGGGATAAGCAAATTCTTTGGGTGATCATGCTCATCATGATTCTTAATGCATTCTTGGTGGTCCTTGTCCATTACAAGGTAAAAGAAGAAATCATATTCCATAAGGTATTAAAGGGTTTTTGGAGAGTGAACTTCGCCTTCTTTTTCGTGGCTTACCTTCTATTATTTTCCATCGGTATAATTACAAGTATTACGAAGATATTGACTACATAACATAGAACATCGCATCAATTTTCTGCTGCTGGGCAACTTCTTTTGTTTTCTTAAACCGGAATGTTATACTCTAAAAAGAATTGTAGTTGCAGAGAAAGGGAGAACAGAAATGGAGATGAAAGATCTCGCGTTACCATCTTTAAACCGTTTTGCATCGGACTATTTACAAAACCGTCTTGAAACGGAGGATTATTTTCACTATGACTTAGCAAAGCCTGACATTTATCTCAATAGATATAGTGAATTGATGAACCGCTCTTTTTCACGTGATGAATTGTCGGATTACATACAACAATACATGTCTCGTCTTTCATTCAGTGAGGCAGTTAAGGGGAATATTGAAAGGTTGCGCAGGGATGATTCCGTGGTTGTGATTGGAGGACAGCAGGCTGGGTTATTATCAGGGCCGCTGTATACCATTCATAAAGTGATTTCGATCATTAAGCTTGCGGAAGAACAGGAAAAAGAATTGGGGCAGCCAGTCATTCCTGTTTTTTGGATAGCTGGAGAAGATCATGATTTAGCTGAAGTCAATCATGTTTATGTCATGAAAAACGGTAAACCCGATAAAAAAACCTACCCTTCCTATCAACCGTATAAAACAATGGTTTCTGACGTGGAGCTGGAAACGGAAAAGGCAGAGAAGTGGCTTGAGGAAATCATTGAAACATATGGAGAAACGGCCTTTACGAATAAACTCCTGATTGATATGAAGGAAACCATTAAGCAATCGAATACCTTCGTCGACTTCTTCGCCAGGCTGATTCATGAATGGTTCAAAGAATATGGCCTTTTACTAGTCGATGCCGGAGATCAGGAATTAAGGCGAATTGAGAAGGCATACTTTGAATCGATGGTCAATGAAAGTGGACGGATTGCTGAAATGGTCGAGGACCAGCAATCATTCATGCATGCGAAAGGGTATGCGAAAATGATTGAAATGGATAAACATGCTGCTAATTTATTTTATTATGATCCAGAAAAAAAAGATCGATGTTTACTCGAGCGTGTAGAAGGCGGTTTCAGCGGAAAAAACGGTGAGGTATCATTTACCGAGCTGGAACTCTTGCAAATAGCCAAAAACCATCCAGAACGATTAAGCAATAATGTCATTACACGCCCGCTTATGCAGGAAATGCTTTTCCCTGTATTGGCTTTCGTTTCAGGGCCAGGGGAAATAGCTTATTGGGCCGAATTAAAAAAGGTATTTGAGTTGTTTTCCATGAAGATGCCGCCAATCATCCCTAGGTTAAACATCACGCTGGTGGAGCGCAGTATCCATAGCGATCTTGAAGAAATGGAACTCAGTTTGGAAACTGTTCTGACTGAAGGAACCGCTAATGCAGTGAAAAGTTACCTTGATTCCGTGAAGGATGAGACGATTGACAATCTGTTTGGGACGCTGAAATCACAGCTTGAAGAGAACCATGAAAAGCTATTTGTCCACGCTGTCTCTTTAGATAGAGGACTTGAGCCGATGTTGAACAAAAACATCGAATTCATCCAAAAACAATTGAATTTCATGTATGGCAAAATCGATGACCGTACAAAGGAACGGCATTCGGTCATATTGAAGAAATATGAACGGATAGCAAATTCACTGTACCCTCTTGAATCACCTCAGGAGCGGATTTGGAACGTGTTTTATTACTTGAATCAATATGGGCCAGAGTTCGTTCGGGATATGATGAAACTGGAATACCGGTTCAATAATCAGCATAAATTGATTTTCATTTAGAAACCGTTTTGGGGAATAGTGGCGGACTAATCATTTTTTAATAGGGTTGCCACTTACCAATCCTGACGGAGAGAATAAAAGTAAAAAAAAGACAGGTGCTAAAGCCTGTCTTTTTTTCTGTTTCCCGGGCACTTGTCAGGTGGGGCTTCGACAGTAATAGTGGGACTGCGTCTTAGTCTGAGTGCATTCGAGGGAAATGCACGTTTCTTTGAATAATTTGGCTAAATAAACTTAAGAAGAAAAGAAGGGAATTTTTACTTGGAAGGAGAAAGTAAAAACAAGTGGAGAAAGGTGGGGGAATGTGGTACATTGAGATTAGAATGTGGGGGTAGTGGGTATGTTCATGGGAGAGTACCATCATAACATCGATATAAAGGGCCGTTTGATAGTCCCTGTGAAATTCAGGGAAAATCTCGGGGAGCAATTTGTCCTTACCCGCGGACTCGATCAATGTTTATTTGGTTATCCTATGGAAGAGTGGAAGCTGCTTGAAGAAAAGCTGAAAGCCCTGCCCTTAACAAAAAAAGATGCCCGAGCCTTTACCCGTTTTTTCTTTTCTGCAGCTACAGAATGCGAAATTGATAAACAAGGGCGAATTAATATCCCCACGCCGCTTACTTCATATGGCCAATTGGAAAAAGAATGTGTAATTCTTGGTGTTACCAATCGTATTGAGATTTGGAGCAAATCCCTTTGGGAAAACTATTTTTCAGCTTCGGAGGATTCTTTCGCTGAGATAGCAGAAAATATGATTGGCTTTGATATTTAAGGCTGCCCTCAGAAATAGAGTCACTCAATAACCGATTGGAAGGATGTCTAGCATGTTTCAACATACAACAGTGTTATTAAAAGAGACGGTTGATGGATTGAACATCAAACCTGATGGAATTTATGTGGATTGTACTTTAGGAGGAGCCGGTCACAGCGAATACTTGCTTTCACAGCTCTCTGACAAAGGCAGGCTTTATGCTTTTGATCAGGACGAAACGGCAATTCGGAATGCTAAGGAAAAATTGGAAAGCTATGGCGAACGTATTGTTCTTGTTCCTAATAATTTTAAATACTTAAAAGAAGAGTTGAATGCCCGGGGAATCGAGAAAGTGGACGGGATCCTTTATGATTTAGGCGTGTCATCCCCACAATTGGATACACCAGAGCGTGGTTTCAGCTATAACCATGATGCACCTTTGGATATGAGGATGGACCAAAGTGCTGCCATTTCTGCCTATGATGTCGTGAATACTTGGTCATTCCATGATTTGCTGAGAATTTTCTTCCAATATGGAGAAGAAAAGTTTTCGAAACAAATTGCCAGGAAAATTGAAGCAGCACGTGAAATAAAACCGATTGAAACGACGTTCGAGCTTGTGGAGCTAATAAAGGATGGGATACCGGCCCCGGCAAGACGTAAAGGCGGACACCCTGCGAAACGAGTGTTCCAAGCAATAAGAATCGCTGTGAATGACGAACTTGGTGTCTTTGAGGATTCCTTGGAGCAAGCCATATCGCTTTTGGATAAAGAGGGAAGAATATCTGTCATTACATTCCATTCACTTGAAGATAGAATTTGTAAAACGGTATTTAAAAAGGCCAGTAGCATGCCTGACCTTCCGCCTGGACTTCCAGTTATCCCGGATGAATTCAAGCCAACCATGAAAATAATTACGAGAAAACCGATTTTACCTTCGGAAGAAGAATTGGAAGGGAATAATCGTTCCCGGTCGGCCAAGCTAAGAATTGCCGAAAAGCAATAATTACAGAAAAAAACAGTAAGGGGGAACATGAATGAGTTCCATAGCCAAAAAAATACAAGAACAGCAATATGAAGATCAACAGCAGCAACAGACACATCAAACGGTGGTCATCCGTAAAGCGAAGATATCCATTGGTGAAGTTTTCTTACTATGTGCCCTTGCTATCATGGTTACCTTTATGGGAGTGAAAATTGTCTCAAATCAAGCGGCCATCTATGAAACGAATAAAGAGATCCAGCTAGTGGAAACGTCGATTGAAGAACAGGGTAAAGTGAATGATGATTTGAAAGTGCAGGTTGCTGAACTTAGTACATACGAAAGAATTTGGAAAAAAGCTGCAGCGCTAGGGTTCAAGTTAAATGAGAATAATGTGAAGGGTGTGCAGTGATAATGCAGAAACAAAAAAATATGAAGCATGGGGCAGCCGGATTATTCTTCTTATTCGGCCTGCTCTTTTTTGTATTAGTCTGCCGCTTTTTGTATATTCAGGTGACAGGAACAGCAGGCGGGGAGGTACTGGCTGCGAAAATCGACAAGAAATATGAAAAAAAACAGGTCATAGAAGCCAAAAGGGGAAGCATACTCGATACAAAAGGTGAAGTCATCGCCGAGGATACTTCCTCCTATATCTTAAGGGCTGTACTCAGTGAAAAGGAGCCCGAGCATGTCAAGGATCCGGAGATGACCGCTAGTAAGCTTGCAAAATATATCGACATGGATGAACAGGACATTTATGAAAGACTTACGAAAAAAGGGGCATACCAGGTGGAATTTGGCAGTGCCGGCAAGGATTTGACTCAGGTCGTCAAGCAGAAAATAGAAAAACTGGAACTGCCGGGAATTACATTCGGAAGAACCAATAAACGTTTCTATCCTAATGGGATTTTCGCCTCCCATCTGATTGGCTATGTAGAAAAGGATGAAGAAACGGAGGAAATGGCTGGTAAGTTCGGCATTGAAAGGTACCTCAATAAAGAATTGCAGGAAACGGATGGGAAGCTGACATATGACAGTGACTCATGGGGCTTCCTTTTACCAGATAAGAAGGAAAAGGTGGTTGCCCCGGATAATGGCAATGATGTCATGCTGACCATCGATAAGAAAATACAAACGTTCTTGGAAGATTCAATGAGCAAAGTACAGGAAAAATACGATCCCGAACAAATCATAGCGATTGTCTCCAATCCAAAAACGGGGGAGATAGTGGCGATGGGGCAAAGGCCTACCTTCCATCCGACAACGAAAGTCGGGTTAACGGATACATGGCGTAACCTGGCTATTGAAGAATCCTTCGAACCGGGTTCAACCATGAAAACATTCACTCTTGCCGCTGCTGTTGAGGAAGGGGTCTTTAATCCGAATGAAAGTTTTGTTGCAGGAACCTACAAAGCCGGATCGGGGAAAATCGGAGATCATAGCGGAATCGAAAGA
Source organism: Peribacillus phoenicis (assembly GCF_047238085.1). Classification (NCBI taxonomy): domain Bacteria; kingdom Bacillati; phylum Bacillota; class Bacilli; order Caryophanales; family Bacillaceae; genus Peribacillus; species Peribacillus phoenicis. The sequence goes on from NZ_JBDFMF010000001.1 coordinate 1,306,318, forward strand.
GGGAAGAGCATGACCTTTCTTGAAGGGGTTCAGCGTTCCTCCAACGTCGCTTTTGCTACACTTGCAATGGATAAGATAGGAGCGGATACTTTTCGTGAGTATTTGACCAAGTTCGGATTTGATAAAAAAACGGGAATTGACCTGCCGAACGAGATAACCGGTAAAATTCAATACAAGTATAAGCTTGAAAAAGTGACTACTTCCTTTGGACAGGGTTCGACCGTTACACCGATTCAACAAATCCAAGCTGCATCCGCAATAGCCAATGACGGAAAAATGATGCGGCCATACGTGATAAAAAGCATTTCCGATCAAGATACCGGAAAAATTTTAAAAACGACAAAGCCGAAAGTGACAGGGCAACCGATTTCGGAAGAAACTGCAAAACAGGTACGAGATTATTTGGAAACGGTAATTTCCGCGAAAAAAGGAACCGGGAAAAAATATGCCATTGATGGTTATGAAGTAGCGGGAAAAACCGGTACCGCACAAATTCCAGGTCCGACAGGTAGATATTTAGAAGGGAAAAATAACTATGTATTCTCCTTTTTAGGCATGGCTCCAAAAGATGATCCGCAGTTGGTCATGTATGTGGCGGTCAAGCAGCCGAAGTTAGGTGCATCTTATGTTGGGGCTGATCCATTGTCAGAGATATTTAATCCTGTCATGCAAAATAGCCTGCAATATCTAAACATCAAACCTTCTGATGTTAAAAAACAAAAAGCAAATAAAATCAAAGACTATACGAATCAAACCGAGAGTTCAGCTGTCAAAGAACTGAAGGAACTTGGCTATGATGTAAGTACGATCGGAAGTGGGCGTAAAGTGCTCGATCAATCCCCAAAAGCCGAGAGTATACTTTTACAGGGTGAAAAGATAATACTGCGTACTGAAGGAGAAATGAAAGTTCCTGACATGAAGGGATGGTCCCTGCGCGATGTTATGAAATTGGCTAAGGTTGCAAAACTGGATCTGAAAACTGAAGGTACTGGATATGTGAGTAAACAAAGTCTTGAGGCCGGGAAAAAAGTAAAGGAAGGAGAAACCATCAATATTGAATTATCCCAGCCTGAAGGGGCTGGTGTAGATAAACCGACTAAAGAGAAAACAGAGTGAAGATAAAGAGGGGATCCCAAATGGATTCCCTCTTTATTTCTTTTAAGGTTTCTAGTCTAGCATCGAGTAGACAAGCATATATTGAAGCATGTATGAAATGGAGGTGCCTGTTTTTGCGTGTTTCGAATGTTACTGTCCGAAAACGGCTGGCAATCGCATTGGCGATCGGTATCGTTGTTTTTTTTATCATTGATATCCGATTGGGAATTGTACAATTTTATCTTGGGGATAAGTTGACGGGGCTGGCTAAAGATTCCTGGAGCAGGAATATTCCTTTTGAAGCCAAACGAGGAGAAATTCTCGATCGGAATGGTGTCGAGCTGGCAACGAATATATCTGCACCAACGGTCTATGTCATCCCAAGGCAAATTGAGAATCCAGGGGAGACGGCGGAACAGCTTGCTTCAATATTGGATATGACAAAGGAAAAGGCTTATCAATGGTTAACGAAACAGGCGATGAGCGTCAGGATTCCGGAAGGCAGAAAGATATCTCATGAAAAAGCGAAGGAAATTAAAGCATTAGGGATAAAGGGTGTTTATATCGCTGAAGATTCAAAGCGGCATTACCCATTTGGTGAATACCTTTCGCATGTTCTTGGCTTTACGGGCTCCGATAATCAAGGGTTGATGGGTATTGAATTGTCTTATGATAAGGAACTGAGCGGGGAAAAAGGATTCGTTAAATTTTACTCGGATGCGAAAGGGAAAAGGCTCGAGAATATGGCTGATGACTATAAGCCCCCTGTTGATGGCGATAACCTGAAGCTAACCATCGATAGCAAAATCCAGACAATCGTGGAGAGGGAGCTCGATAATGCGGAGGCGACATATGATCCCGATGGTATAATTGCCATTGCAATGAACCCGAATACCGGGGAAATATTGGCAATGTCCAGCAGGCCAACCTTCGACCCAGCCAATTTCCAAAATGTACCTTCAGAAGTGTATAATCGTAATTTACCAGTTTGGAGTATATATGAACCAGGTTCGACTTTTAAGATCATCACGCTTGCTGCGGCGCTTGAGGAAGGGAAGGTCGACTTAGAAAAGGAACATTTTTATGATTCCGGACATGTGGAAGTGTCAGGGTCTACACTGCACTGCTGGAAAAGCGGAGGACATGGGGACCAAACTTTTCTTGAAGTCGTCGAGAACTCGTGTAACCCAGGGTTTGTAGAATTAGGGAACCGGCTTGGTAAAGACAAGCTGTTTAAATATATAAATGATTTCGGGTTTGGGCAAAAGACGGGGATAGATTTAACCGGAGAAGGAAAAGGAATCATGTTCAACATGGATCAAGTGGGTCCGGTTGAGCAGGCAACGACTGCGTTTGGACAAGGTGTAGCCGTAACGCCCATTCAGCAGGTGACAGCCGTATCGGCTGCTGTGAATGGCGGAACTTTGTATACACCTTATATCGCGAAGGAACTGGTGAACCCAAAAAATGGGGAAGTGCTGATGCGAAAGACCCCACAGGCGAAGAAAAAGGTGATTTCAGAAGCAACCTCGAAGAAAGTCCGTAAAGCACTTGAATCCGTTGTCGCCCAAGGCAGCGGTAAAGGAGCTTTCGTGGAGTCGTACCGGGTCGGCGGGAAAACGGGTACTGCCCAAAAAGCTGAAAATGGCCGATACCTTGAAAATAATTATATTCTCTCATTCATAGGTGTCGCTCCAGCGGATGATCCGCAAATCGTCGTTTATATAGCTGTGGATAATCCGAAAGGGACGGTGCAATTCGGCGGGGTAGTAGCCGCACCGATCGTTGGGAACATCATGGAGGATTCACTTAGGGCCATGGGCGTCAAGCCAAGGAAAAACCAGATTGAGAAGGAAACGGTCTGGACGGATCCCGTCATGGTCGAGGTACCTGACGTTGTGGGTCTCAGCAAAAAAGAGTTGCAAACCCAGCTCATCGATCTTAAGCTTGATATTGCCGGAAATGGGGATAAAGTCATAAATCAAGCCCCGGATCCAGGCGTTAAAGTAAAACAAGGCTCTACAATAAGAATTTATCTTGGCGAAAATACAGAATAAGTATAATATAATATATGAATAGTTAAAGCGGCTGAAGAATCATCAGCCGCTTTGTTTACGGAGTCGGGATAACACCGTATAATTGAAATTGGTTTTCTCGACAAGCCGAGGCTAATCACATATAATGAATCCTCAAATTAAGTTGAGAGGGATGGAAAAATGAAGCTTCACAAATTACTATCTTATTTACACTCCTTATTTCCGTATGAAGGAGAGAATCCTGAAATCACCTCCATTGAAAATGATAACCGTAAAGTCATAGACGGAAGTTTATTTGTTTGTATAAAAGGTTATACAGTCGATGGTCATGATTTTGCCCGACTTGCTGTAGAACATGGAGCTGCAGCAGTCATTGCCGAAAGGCCACTTGACCTCGATGTTCCCGTGATCGTAGTCAGGGATTCGAGCAGGGCGATGGCGGTGCTTGCCGATGCATTTTATGGCCATCCGACTCAAAAGATGCGCTTGATCGGAATTACAGGTACGAATGGAAAGACGACGACAAGTCACTTATTGGAAAAGATTTTCGAGGATCGACAAGAAAAAACCGGCTTGATTGGCACGATGTATACGAAAATTGCCGATACGGTATATGAAACCAAGAATACGACGCCAGATAGCGTTACGCTGCAGAAGGCTTTTCATGAAATGGCCGAAGCATCTGTTACCACGGCCATTATGGAAGTTTCATCTCATGCACTTGAGCTGGGACGTGTCCATGGCTGTGATTATGATATTGCCGTCTTTACGAATCTTACCCAGGATCATTTGGATTTTCATAAAACCATGGACAGATACAGGCAAGCAAAATCCTTGTTTTTCTCACAGCTCGGCAATGCTTACATAGAAAATCGTCCTAAATATGCTGTGCTTAATGCTGATGATGAGGCAACAGCCGAGTTCATTAAAGCGACTGCTGCGACAGTGGTTACATACGGCATAGACAAAGATGCGGATATCAGGGCCACGGATATAAAAATTGATGCAAATGGCACCTCTTTCACCTTGACAGCAGGTAAAGAAGAGCGTTACATTCAGCTGAAGCTGATTGGTAAATTCAGTGTTTATAATGTACTCTCTGCCATCTCTGCCGCTCTGTGCGCCGGTAACGATCTGGATGAGACAATTAAATCCATCGAGGAAATAAAAGGTGTTGCAGGCCGTTTTGAGCTCATTACAGCGAATCAGGACTTCCCGGTCATTGTTGATTATGCCCATACTCCGGACAGCTTAGAAAATGTTCTCAAGACTGTTGGTGAGTTTGCTAGAAAGAAAATCTTTGTGATAGTGGGCTGCGGCGGGGACCGAGACAAGACAAAGCGTCCCATCATGGCTGAAATTGCTTGCAGCTTGGCGACTGACCCGATCTTCACTTCGGATAATCCGCGCAGTGAAGATGCTGCCCAGATCCTCCGGGATATGGAAGCTGGTGTAGCAGGCAAAGAATATACGGTTATCGAAGACCGCAGGCAGGCGATAGCTTACGCTGTTTCCAAGGCGGAAGAGGGCGACGTTATATTAATAGCTGGAAAAGGTCATGAAACCTATCAATTGGTCGGTGACGAAGTGCTTCACTTCGATGACCGTGAAGAAGCGGAAAAGGCGATTCAAAGTCGTTTGGGTTCAGTTTGAACCGACGCTAAATTGCCCTGGAGCAAATAAGAAAAGACATTAAGCAGAATTTTATATTTGAATTGTGTTAGGAATGAGGGAGTAAGGAATGTTGGAACAAGTGATTTTTTATACGATTTTGGTGGCGTTTTTAGTAACCGTTCTTCTTTCGCCGATTTTCATCCCGTTTTTAAGAAGATTGAAATTCGGGCAAAGTATCAGGGAAGAAGGCCCACAATCGCATCTGAAGAAAACGGGAACACCCACCATGGGCGGTTTGGTCATATTATTATCTGTTACCATCGCTACACTGATCATGACTTTGAAATTCTCGGCACCTTCAACCGAAACGTATTTATTACTATTCGTTACTTTAGGTTTTGGTTTATTAGGTTTCCTGGATGATTTCATCAAAGTGGTCATGAAGCGAAACCTGGGACTGACCTCCAAGCAAAAACTGCTTGGACAAATTGTGATTTCGGTCATCTTTTACTTCGTCTTTAAGCAGACTGACCGTTTTAATCCTGAATTGACGATTCCGGGCACTGACTTTGCTTTTGATTTTGGCTGGTTTTATCTGTTTATCGTTATTTTCTGGCTTGTAGGTTTTTCGAATGCCGTCAATTTGACGGATGGGCTTGATGGACTTGTCTCAGGAACATCAGCCATTGCCTTTGGTGCTTTTGCCATTTTGGCCTGGAGTCAGTCGCAATATGATGTCGCTATTTTTTCGGTGGCGGTTGTCGGTGCAGTACTCGGATTTTTGGTATTCAATGCACATCCAGCAAAGGTTTTCATGGGGGATACGGGTTCCTTGGCCCTTGGAGGAGCAATCGCAACCATCGCTTTGTTAACGAAGCTTGAAATCCTCCTGGTAATCATTGGCGGAGTCTTCGTCATAGAGACGCTCTCGGTCATCCTGCAGGTAGGATCTTTTAAAACGACTGGTAAACGTATTTTTAAAATGAGTCCGCTTCACCACCATTATGAGCTTTCCGGCTGGTCGGAATGGCGCGTCGTCGTGACTTTCTGGACAGTGGGGCTGCTGTGTGCGGTACTCGGAATCTATTTAGAGGTGTGGATATAATTGAAAGAGACTGCAAAATATTCAGAGAAAAAGATATTAGTATTGGGTTTGGCAAAAAGCGGAGTGATGGCAGCTTCGCTTCTACATAAATTAGGTGCATTCGTGACAGTTAATGACATGAAGCCATTATCGGAAAATCCTGAGGCTCAAGGACTTCTTGAACAGGGAATCAAAGTCATCTGCGGCAGTCATCCGATCGAGCTCCTTCATGAAGGTTTCGAGCTGATCGTGAAAAACCCGGGAATCCCCTATCGGAACCCTATTATAAAAGGCGCATTGGAAAAAGGGATTCCAGTTATAACGGAAGTGGAACTAGCCTATCAGATAAGTGAGGCACCTTTCATAGGAATCACTGGTACAAATGGGAAAACGACCACGACAACATTGATATACGAAATGTTGAAGATCGGTGAAAAATCCCCGCTGATTGCCGGTAATATCGGTACAGTGGCTTCTGGTGTTGCCCAAAAAGCAAAACCCGATGACTCGATCGTCATTGAATTGTCGTCGTTTCAGTTAATGGGAATAGACGAATTTCGTCCTGAAATCTCAATCGTGACAAATTTGTATGATGCACATTTGGATTATCACAGTTCCAAACAGGAATATGTCGAAGCAAAAGCTGCCATTACGAAAAATCAAATAGCCTCAGATTTCATGATTTATAATGCAGATCAAGATCTTGTTTTATCCATGGCGAAAAAGACCATGGCTGAACTTGTTCCTTTTTCAGCTGAAGTGAAACATGAAAATGGAGCCTATGTGGAAAATGGAGCCGCCTGTTTCCGAGGGGAAAAAATCATTGAAGTTTCAGAGATAGCCCTTCCTGGTAAGCATAATTTGGAAAATGTGCTCGCGGCCATCTCGGCGGCAAAACTGAAGGGTGTAGCTAACGAAGCCATTCAGACTGTACTGAAAACATTTTATGGTGTGGAGCACCGTCTGCAGTTTGTCGCAGCGATCGATAACCGTAAATTTTATAATGATTCGAAAGCGACGAACATTCTTGCAGCATCCAAAGCATTAACATCCTTTACGGAACCTGTCATCTTATTGGCAGGCGGTTTGGATCGCGGAAATGAATTCGATGAGTTGAAACCGGCGATGAAAAATGTCAAAGCCGTGATAACTTTTGGTGAAACGGCAGAAAAAATTGAACGGGTAGCCAAAGAAATAGGAATAGCGAATATAAAACGTGTCGATAATGTAGAAAAGGCCGTGCCGGCTGCATTTGAATTATCAAATGAAGGCGACTGCATTCTTCTCTCCCCGGCTTGTGCAAGCTGGGATCAATATAAAACTTTTGAGCAAAGAGGAGACATGTTTATGGAGGCCGTGCATAAACTTAAGTAAGAGCTTTCGCAAAAGAGAAGTGAACCTGCTTCTACGTTGACACCTTGGAAAAAAGCGATAATGAGCCGTTATCGCTTTTTTTTTGACTAAAGTGCTGACAAGCAATCAGCATTGATGTTTATATTCGCAGGCTCGAAAAACTTCCTAGAGGTGGATGTCCGTGCCATTAAAAAAATCGAATCCTGATCTCATTCTTATTATCGTCACCTTAAGTCTTTTGACTGTTGGATTAATCATGGTTTACAGCGCGAGTGCCATATGGGCAACATATAAATTTGATGATTCGTTTTATTTTGCTAAAAGACAGTTGCTGTTTGCCTGCGTTGGTGTCATAGCCATGTTTTTCATCATGAATGTGGATTACTGGACGTGGCGGACATGGGCCAAGATCCTTATCATCATTTGTTTCATTATGTTACTGGCTGTGCTTGTACCGGGTATAGGGATGGCGAGAAATGGTTCGAGGAGCTGGATTGGGGTAGGTGCCTTTTCGGTCCAACCCTCTGAGTTCATGAAGCTGGCAATGATCGCTTTTTTAGCTAAGTTTTTATCGGAACGGCAAAAGCTGATCACCTCCTTTAAAAAAGGGATGCTTCCATCCTTGGGTTTAGTGTTTTTGGCATTTGGATTGATCATGTTACAGCCGGACCTAGGAACGGGAACGGTAATGGTTGGAACGTGCATCGTCATGATTTTTATTTCCGGGGCAAAGATCAGTCACTTTGTCGGCTTGGGGCTAATCGGGGTAGCAGGTTTTATCGGTCTGATTTTGTCAGCGCCCTACCGGATAAAAAGGATCACGTCTTTTCTGGATCCTTGGGAAGACCCTTTAGGCAGCGGATTTCAAATGATTCAATCGTTTTATGCAATCGGGCCCGGTGGATTGTTCGGCCTGGGACTCGGGCAAAGCCGCCAAAAGTTTTTCTATTTACCAGAACCGCAGACTGATTTCATTTTTGCCATCCTCTCAGAGGAACTTGGCTTCATCGGGGGCTCTCTCGTCATTTTATTATTTGCGCTCATGCTTTGGCGGGGAATTCGGATCGCACTTGGTGCCCCTGATTTATATGGGAGCCTTGTAGCGGTGGGAATCATTGCGATGGTCGCCATTCAAGTGATGATCAATATAGGGGTGGTAACGGGACTGATGCCAGTTACGGGGATCACCTTGCCCCTCTTAAGTTATGGCGGTTCATCACTGACGCTCATGTTGATGGCGATTGGGGTGCTCCTGAATATTAGCCGGTATTCAAGGTTCTGAAATAAGTAAAATATAGGGTTTGGCAAAAGGGAAGTCCTGTTGAACGCAGGGCTTCCCTTTTTTTAAGTCAAAAACCCCTGCAGGAAAACGATTTTGGAGGGTCCCTTGCCGAAATTTAGTAATAAATGAAATGCCGCTTAAATATTACCATGTATGAATGTTGGGGAATCCACAATAAATATTGGCAATACGGCTTTGTTTAGACTATAGTATAAGAGGGTTAGGCCGTACTGGGGCTTGCTTCTGTTCATTTTTCTGCTAAAATGCGTTATTAATCTTGTAATATAAGGGACCTCATGGAAGAGGAAATGAAAATTTATAACTTGGAATTTTTGGAACAACAAGGAGGTTTATCATGGATAATGTGATAAAGCAATTAACTGAAATGAAAATCGGCAAAGTTCTTGAACAGGAACCGCTTGCGAATCATACAACTATGAAAATTGGGGGGCCGGCAGATTTATTCATCGTGCCGTCATCCATTGAAAATATAGAAAAAACGATGCAGGTCATTAAAGATCATGGGATGCCATGGAGGGTGATCGGCAGGGGCTCGAACCTACTTGTCAGTGATGGCGGAATTGAAGGTGCCGTTCTTAAATTGGGTAAAGGACTTGATCATCTCGAGATAAATGGGACGGAGATAAAAGCAGGAGCTGGGGTATCACTTGTCAGCCTGTCCGTGCAAATCAGTAAAAAAGGGTATGCAGGATTGGAATTTGCCAGTGGGATTCCTGGTTCCGTCGGCGGAGCTGTCTATATGAACGCTGGTGCACACGGTTCCGATATGAGTGAAATTCTCAAGGAGGCACATGTTCTTTTCGAAGATGGAACTTTAGCTTGGCTTTCGAAGGAAGAAATGGAGTTTTCTTATCGAACTTCTCTGCTTCAGAAGAAAAGACCGGGTATCGTGCTGGAAGCAATTTTTCAATTGACAGAGGGCGATAAAACCGAAATCGTAGAAAGAATGCAGAATAACAAGAATTACCGTAAAGATACCCAGCCGTATAATCTTCCATGTGCCGGGAGCATATTTAGGAATCCACTTCCACATCATGCTGGTAAATTGGTCGAGAATGCAGGCCTGAAGGGACATTCTATTGGCGGAGCCCAAATTTCACCGATGCACGGGAACTTTATCGTTAACACAGGTAATGGAAGTGCAGCGGATGTTCAAGCCTTGATACAGCATGTGAAGGATACTGTGTATGATAAATTTGAAATTGAAATGGAAACAGAAGTGGAAATTATCGGCAGAAAATAGTGGATTCATTATATCCAAATATTGTGATATAATGTGTTACCTTTTAAAGTTTGTAAATAGCCAAATATTGAGTTTGTCTTGATTTCACACTTTCAAGAACCATCCATTTTTACAGGAAGAGGTGAAGGGGATGGAAAAGGGGAAAATCGTTTCCATTGAGGACCGCATCCCGAAATTAAAACAATTAAGAAAAAGCAAAGCAAACAGGCGGCTTGTTCTTTTGCTTTCCCTTTTCTTCATTCTGGTTGCTTGTGTGCTATATTTCTTATCCCCGTTGAGCTATGTGAAATCCGTGCAGGTAGAGGGGAATCGTTATATTACTTCCAAACAGATCATTAAATTGAGTAAAGTGAAGAAGGATCGAAGCATCTGGAAGGTTGATACAGGGGCAGCAGCAGCCAATATCAAAAAAAATCAAGAAATAAAAAGCGTTAAGGTGACTCCGGTATTTCCTAATTCCATTAAAATTACGGTTTCGGAACACAACAGGATGGCATATCTGTCCAATAATGGGAAGTTTGCACCCATTTTGGAAAACGGGTCCGTTTTAGAGGAGTTAGCAACAGGCGAAATTCCAGTATTTGCCCCTGTTTTAATTGGTTTCAAAGAGGGTAAAGCATTAAAGTTGCTTTTAGAAGAGCTGGACAAGCTTCCTGTCGAGATCCAGAATGCCATTTCGGAAATTCATTACGCTCCAACCAAAACCGATGACTACCATATCGTCATGTTTATGAACGATGGGTTTGAAGTAAGTGCGACGAGCCGTACTTTATACGAGAAAATGATTCACTACCCATCGATAGTCAGCCAGCTGGATCCAGAGGTAAAGGGAGTCATCGATCTGGAAGTGGGTTCTTATTTTAAAGCATATGATGACGATGAACAAAAGGAAGAAACCAATGAGGAAAATTAATGGCAAACGGGTGGTTTTACCCCTGGTTTGCGTGGTTCTCGGATTCATGATTGCCTTCTCTTACAATCTGACCAAAGAAGGTGAAGGTGCAGGGAAGGACAAAGCCTGGGATCAGGAATATGAACTCAGGCAGCAGCTGATCGAACAAGAGAAACAGAACCGGGAACTTCAGAAGGAACTCCTTCAGAAGCAGGAAAATGTGTCCCAAATAGAAAAGGACCTAGCGCAGGAAAAACAGCTTTTTTTCAATTTGGCAAGAGATACGGAAAAATACCGGATGTTTCTCGGAAAAGTGAAGGTGAAAGGCTCAGGCCTTCAGGTGACGCTTGAAGATGGTACAGATATGGAGTCGGAAGCCAATGTTAATAACTATCTCGTTCATGAACAGCATGTCTTCAAGGTCGTCAATGAACTATACATATCAGGTGCAGAGGCTGTTGCGATTAACGGTCAAAGGTTAAATCATGATTCATACATAATCTGTAATGGGCCTGTGATTACAATCGATGGCCATCAGCATCCTGCTCCCTTCATCATTTCTGCGATTGGGGACCCGGATGTCCTGGCTGCTTCACTAGACCTGCCCGGTGGCATCAAGGAACAGCTGGTTAATGAGAATATTATCTTTACAGTGGAAAAGCAAAAGAATATCATTTTTGATCCAATTATTGGAGGGTGATCAGACCGCCGGAGTCGATGAAAGATTGGTGAGAAACTGGAAATGAATAAAAAGCTTTCTTTTAGTTTGGTTACGTTGATTGCTGGCTTCATGCTCGCAATTCAATTCAATTTGGTGAATCAGCCTGTCGTATCCGATACAAGGGATATGTGGGAGCTGAAAAATGATTTATTGAAAGAACAGCAGACCCAGGCGGAGTTAATAGAGGGTATCAGTAAGCTTGAGGGAAAAATAGCATCCTATGAAACAAAGAAAAATGAGAGTAAAGAAGAAGTATTGCGTGACACCCTGACCGAATTAAAGACTGACGCAGGTTTGACCGAAATAAAAGGTAATGGGGTCATCGTTTCCATACAGCCTATCAAAGCGGATATCCTTCTTGGTGAGAAGGTCGAATATATTTCACCTGTTTTGATCATTCGGCTCATTAATGAAATGTATAGGTATGGCGCTGACGAAATTTCCATTTCAGGACAAAGGTATATATCAACATCGGTTATTCGTGATATTAATGGGCAGCCGAAAATGGACGGATATCCTCTTGTTCATTACCCGGTCGAACTGCAGGCAATAACCGTTAATCCAAAGAAACTGAAGCAGCGCATAGAAGGTTCCGAACTTATGGATGATTTCTTTATAGATAATTTTGAAGTGCAGATTAAGGTGCCTTCCGGTGAGTTGACATTGCCGGCCTACCAAAATGCTATTGATGTAAAACACATGGAACCCATTATGGATGGGGGGGGATCGTAATGTGGCTTCCGGTTTTCGGACTATTGATTGGAATCACGCTTGGTTTTTTGGTGGACTTTGATATTCCCCATGAATATTCAAATTATCTCTCCATTGCCGTGCTTGCTGCTTTTGATACCTTATTTGGGGGCATACGGGCTCATCTGCAAAACCTTTATGATGAAGTAGTATTTGTAACAGGATTCTTCTTTAATATTGTTTTAGCCGCAGGTTTGGCTTTTCTAGGTGTACATCTTGGTGTAGACTTATATTTAGCCGCAATCTTTGTGTTCGGCGTAAGGCTGTTTCAAAATATTGCCCTGATTAGAAGGATCCTAATTGAAAAATGGTCCATTTCCCGGAAAAAGCAGAAAAAAAATCGATAATTTTAAAGGGAATTAAGTCATAAATGACGAATAGTTTATGGCAGTATCTAGTTTATTAATGATATCAGACTCGTTAAAGAAGCGAACAATAAGCATCATAAAGAGAGAAATTTACGAGTTTTGTTCGGGAAATACAAATTGAACCGCTTATTATGAAAAAATTTGCGAGTTGTTGTAATCAGTTCTGTTATCCTATAATGTATAAGTCTTCGATATAAAAATGTTATTCTACTAATACATGTATAAAACTGAAGGAGGTGCCATGGAATGAACAGCAACGAAATATACGTAAGTCTTGACATCGGTACATCCAGTGTAAAAGTTATCATTGGGGAAATGGTCAATGACACATTAAATATAATCGGCGTGGGAAATGTTAAATCAGAGGGGCTCAAAAAGGGTTCGATCGTCGGCATAGATGAAACCGTCCAATCCATTCAAAAGGCTATAGAGCAAGCAGAACGGATGATAGGGATGGAGATAAAAAAGGTAATCGTCGGCATAAGCGGAAATCATGTGACGCTTCAGCCGTGTCATGGGGTAGTAGCGGTATCCAGTGACAATAAAGAGATTACCGAGCATGACGTTTTCCGTGTCAGGGAAGCCGCGGAGTTAATAACGATACCATCCGACAGGGAAATCATCGACGTGGTGCCGATCCATTACAAAGTTGATGAACTTGATGAAATCAGTGATCCAAGGGGCATGATAGGTGTCCGGTTGGAAATGAGAGGGATATTAATCACAGGTCTTCGGACAATTTTACATAATACGCTGCGCTGTGTGGAAAGGGCAGGGTTAGAAATAACCGATATCGCCCTTCAGCCCTTAGCCGCAGGTTCCCTTGTATTATCCAAGGATGAAAAAGAACTTGGTGTGGCACTTGTCGATATTGGCGGAGGTTCCACGACTCTGGCAATTTTCGAACAAGGCTATTTACAATATACGTCTGTGATACCTATAGGCGGGGAAACACTTACGAAGGATCTTTCCATCGTTCTAAGGACAACGATGGAAGAAGCTGAGAAAATAAAAGTGAAGCATGGACATGCCTTTTATGATGACGCGTCTGAAGATGAAGTATTCCAAATACCGATCATCGGCAGCGATCAGCAGCAAACCTGCAACCAGTTAATGCTTTCGGATATCATTGAAGCGCGGGTGACCGAAATATTCGAGTTGATTCAAGATGATTTGAGGAGACTTGGCTTCCAGGATATACCGGGTGGTTTCGTGTTGACCGGGGGCGTCGTCAAGATGCCGGGAGTCCTGGAGCTTGCTCAATATGTGTTCCAAAACCGGGTAAGGACAGCTGAACCGAATTACATCGGTGTCAGGGAACCTCAATACACGACAGCTGTTGGTTTGATTAAACACGCATGCAAGAAAGAGAGAATGCAAAAAAACACCGCTAATAAAACTCCTGTAGCAGCTGGACAAGCACAAGAAGATAACGACCAGCGCAGCCAGAAGGTTTCTCAGAAAAACAAAGAGAACACGGCTAAAAAACAAGGTGAAAAAGGTGAATCTAAATTCAAAAAAATCCTGGGTTACTTTTTTGAATAACAATCATTAAGAATCGGGAATTTCGTCAAAATAGGAGGATTGTCATGTTGGAGTTTGATTCTAATCTAGAACAATTAGCAACGATAAAAGTAATAGGTGTTGGCGGCGGCGGCAACAATGCGGTAAACAGAATGATCGAGCATGGTGTACAGGGTGTTGAGTTTATTTCTGTCAATACGGATGCACAGGCTCTTAATCTATCAAAAGCAGAAATCAAAATGCAAATCGGTGGAAAGCTTACACGCGGTTTGGGTGCAGGTGCCAATCCCGAGGTAGGAAAAAAAGCTGCAGAAGAAAGCAAAGAGCAGATCGAAGAAGCGCTTAAAGGTGCCGATATGGTATTCGTAACGGCTGGAATGGGCGGCGGTACGGGAACGGGGGCTGCTCCTGTCATAGCTGGCATTGCTAAAGATCTAGGAGCACTTACAGTGGGTGTAGTTACGCGTCCATTTACCTTCGAAGGCCGAAAACGTGCAACACAGGCACAAGGCGGCATTTCATCCATGAAGGAATCGGTTGACACACTGATCGTCATTCCGAACGACCGCCTCCTTGAAATCGTCGATAAAAGCACGCCAATGCTTGAAGCATTCCGTGAAGCAGATAATGTGCTTCGTCAAGGTGTACAAGGGATTTCAGATCTAATTGCTGTTCCAGGTCTAATTAACTTGGACTTTGCCGATGTGAAGACCATCATGTCAAACAAAGGTTCCGCACTTATGGGAATCGGGATTTCCTCAGGGGAAAACCGTGCGGCGGAAGCGGCGAAAAAAGCCATTTCCAGTCCGCTGCTTGAAACATCGATTGATGGTGCCCAAGGTGTACTGATGAATATTACAGGTGGTACGAACCTAAGTCTTTTTGAAGTCCAGGAAGCGGCCGATATCGTGGCTACTGCATCCGATCAAGACGTAAACATGATCTTTGGTTCGGTTATCAATGAAAACTTAAAAGATGAAATCGTCGTTACGGTAATTGCAACAGGCTTTAACGAGGTTGAAGCTTCAATACGGCCTACTGGACGTCCAACACTCGGACAACAGCAGCAATCAAGACCTCAGACACAACAAACGCCACAGCAAAACGTGAAGCGGGAAGTGAAGAGGGAAGAAGTCAATGAACAGCCTGCACGTAATGCCAATCAAGGTGACGAGGCCTTGGATATTCCAACATTCCTCCGTAACCGCAATAGACGCCGTTAATATCGACGTCACATGCCGTCCCCATTTGGGGACGGTTTTTTGACGTTAATAAATGAATTCCTTAAAAGCAGTAGTGTCCAATCATAATGGGGCATTCTTCAGCTTTATCACTCTGACCGATGTGCAGAACGAAATCTGCATAATAGTATCTTTGTTCTTGCCTGCATGTCCCTCAGCGGTATCTGACGGATCGCCTTGGCAGAAGGAATCCAAAAAGATGAGAGCAATAAATTATTAAACTTTTATAACATAAATCGACAGAAGTAAAAGGGAGCAGGATAGTCTCTATGACAGTAATGAAAATATCAATAGCTGTTTTTCTACAAAAAGGGTAAAAATGACTGAAAAACTCTTAAGTTTTCAGTACAAAAAGTGACACACTTTCTAAGGGCAGGTACGCTATACTTTTTGCTAGTGGAAGGTTAGTTCATAAAAGGAGGGGAGGGTGTTTGACTTTATATTTAGATGTGATCTGGTTGTTGAATTGGTTATTTGACTGCCTCCTTTTATATTGGACCGCAATCATTCTCAAACGAAGGGTAGCTCTTTGGCGGGTATGCATCGGCGGGCTGATTGGTTCCTTCATTATCGTATTGGCATTCACTCCTTTTTATGCAATTGCCGACCGAGTGTACATGAAGATTTTAGTATCCCTGGTCATGGTGCTGGCAACCTTTGGGTTCAATAGGTTAAAACTTTTCATGAAATCGGTGGCCACTTTATATTTCGTGACGTTTTTATCGGGAGGTATCCTTCTAGGACTACATTACCTATTTGAATTCCAAATCGTGTCCAAGGACCCTGGTCAATATGCAGGAATCAACCGTTTTGGGGACCCTGTCAGCTGGATATTCATAATGATCGGGTTCCCGCTCGCATGGCAATTTTCCAAGCGAACACTTGAAGGAATGGAGATGACAAAACTTACACATGAACAAATGGTTTCGGTCTCGGTTAAAATTTCTGACTTCGAAGGGAAATTTCATGGATTGGTGGATAGCGGCAATCAACTATATGACCCCATTACACGTTCCCCAGTAATGATCATCGCACTTTCTGGCGGGGAAACAGGAATTCCGGACGATATGCTGGAGCTTTTTAAAAACCCTGATAACCTGATTAGTCAGGAAGAGCAGCCCGAATATTCATGGACAGGAAGAATGCGTGTAATCCCTTATAAAGTTGTGGGTCATGAACATCAGCTGTTAACCGCAATCAAACCGGATTACATCAAAATCGTTCAAGGAGAAAAAGAATTTCACGTCAAGCAGGGTCTCGTTTCGTTTACCTTTCAGCAACTCTCTCCCGACAATAGCTATCAATCTATCGTTCACCCGAAAATGTTAACCGGGATACCGGTGCAAAATGCCTCCTGAACCATCGATTCACTCTTAAATTTGACCCATAATCCGTTTATTAGAAGGGAGAATTATTTTGAAGAAATTCATTCTTCGGCTCACTTATTTTTGGTACAAACTATTGTTCAAGCTCGGATTGAAAACGGACGAAATATTTTATATAGGAGGGAGTGAGGCACTGCCGCCTCCCCTTTCAAAGGAAGAAGAAGCTATACTGATCAATAAATTACCCAATGGCGATGAAGCTGCACGCTCGATCTTGATTGAACGTAATTTAAGGCTGGTGGTTTATATTGCCAGGAAATTTGAAAATACCGGCATCAATATTGAAGATTTAATCAGCATTGGTACCATAGGTTTAATCAAAGCTGTGAATACATTCAATCCTGAGAAGAAAATAAAACTGGCTACATATGCTTCAAGATGCATCGAGAATGAAATATTAATGTATTTACGCAGAAATAACAAAATCCGTTCTGAAGTTTCTTTTGATGAACCTCTGAATATTGATTGGGATGGAAACGAACTTCTGTTATCCGATGTACTTGGAACGGACGATGACATTATCACGAAAGATCTTGAAGCAAACGTTGACCGTAAGCTGCTGACAAAAGCACTTACACAGTTATCTGAACGTGAAAAACAGATAATGGAACTCCGTTTTGGACTTGCAGGCGGAGAAGAAAAAACCCAAAAGGATGTTGCCGACATGCTGGGGATTTCCCAATCTTACATTTCTCGTTTGGAAAAAAGGATTATTAAGAGGCTTCGTAAAGAATTTAATAAAATGGTGTAAAAAAATAATTTTGCTTAAATGTCAATCAAATCAATACTTTGGTAGCTATATTGAAAAATAATGGCGGATTTCTGTTCTAGCCATGTGCATATTTTTTCCTCCCGCGGAGATACTGTTTTTTGTACAGCGCTCCTGTGAGGAGGGAATAATTTTGTCTCGTAATAAGGTTGAAATCTGCGGTGTGGATACATCAAAATTACCGGTTTTAAAGAATGAAGAAATGAGAAAACTCTTTAAAGAACTGCAAGATGGCGATATTTCAGCAAGAGAAAAACTGGTAAACGGGAATCTTCGACTCGTTCTAAGCGTCATTCAACGCTTCAACAATCGGGGAGAGTATGTAGATGATCTATTTCAGGTAGGCTGTATAGGGTTGATGAAGTCGATAGATAACTTTGACCTAGGTCAAAATGTTAAGTTTTCAACGTATGCTGTACCGATGATTATTGGAGAAATAAGAAGATATCTTCGTGACAATAATCCAATTCGGGTATCCCGTTCTTTAAGAGACATCGCTTACAAAGCTTTGCAGGTAAAAGAGAAGCTCATAAGCCAGACCCTTCGTGAGCCGACAGCTGAAGAAATCGCCAAGGTGTTGGAAGTACCTCATGAAGAAATTGTTTTTGCACTAGATGCTATACAAGATCCAGTTTCACTTTTTGAACCGATTTATAATGATGGCGGGGATCCGATTTATGTACTCGACCAACTGAGTGATGAAAAAAATAAAGATAGTACCTGGATTGATGAGATAGCTATAAATGAAGGTATGAGACGGTTGAATGACCGGGAAAAAATGATCCTTCGTAAACGGTTTTTCCAAGGAAAGACGCAAATGGAGGTAGCCGAGGAAATCGGCATTTCACAAGCACAGGTCTCCCGATTGGAAAAAGCGGCAATCAAGCAAATGAATAAAAATATCCAACAGTAGAAGCTGAGCATGAGAAGTAGTTAGCTGAAGCGGGTAGGGCAAAAATGTCGATACCCGCTTAGCAGCTACTTATCCATAGCGGCTTTTTTATTTTGTAGAAAAGCCCTTCCGTGAATCGAATGGACGTTTATTTATCGTATTCTTCATCCTTGAGCGCATCATGTCATATACATAGGAATAGGACCTTCATCTATGATGAAATTTTGAGGAGCTGAGTGATGTGACCAGGATTTCCGAATTTCAAATTAAGGATATCGTCAATATAGCGGATGGCAAGAAATTAGGTAATATGTCAGATCTTGAAATCAATACGGCCACGGGGAAAATAGAGGCCATTGTCGTTTCGAATGGAACCAGATTAATGGGTTTTTTTGGCAAGGAGCAGGATATTGTGATTCCGTGGCGCAAAATAAAAAAAATCGGTGCAGATGTCATACTTGTTGAACATCAGACGGTATTTCAAGCAGAACTGAAAGATGAACGGTTTTAAGGTGCATGGCGCAAATATATGATACACTAGACTAAAAATAAAGAGGTTTATAGCATGAAAGAGCCATTTGTTTTAATAAAAGATCAATACATGCTCATTGACAGCTGGAGACAAAAAAATCTCCAGCTCGTAGCGGGCTTCACCACAAAAAATGGGGGAGTCAGTACAGGTGATTTTCAAACATTGAATACCGGTTTTCATGTCGGTGATGAACTTGAAGATGTCCAGGAAAACCGCAGGGTTATAGCCGATAAGCTGATGTTTCCGCTTAATGAATGGATAGGCGCCGAGCAGACACATGAAACGAAAATCCGTCAAGTTACCAGCCATGATGGCGGGAGAGGTGCTGCAGATTATGATTCGGCCTTTAAAGCGACTGACGGATTCTATACGAAGGACAAAAACGCTCTATTGACCCTTTGCTATGCAGACTGCGTGCCCTTATACTTTCTTGCTCCGGCACATGGTATGATTGGGGTGGCACATGCTGGCTGGAAGGGTACCGTTAATGGAATTGCACGAAAAATGGTTGAGGCTTGGCTGAGTGAGGGTATAAAAGCAAATGAGATATTTGCCGTTGTTGGACCGTCAATTTGTTCGAAGTGCTATGTAGTTGATGATTATGTCATGGATTTAGTGCAGAATTTGCTGGTAGATATTGACGAAAAGCCCTATAATTTAATCAGTGAAGGACAATATCAGTTGGACCTTAAGCAACTTAATGCATTGATTCTTCAAAAATCAGGAATTCCACAAAGTCAGATCGACGTTACATCATACTGTACAAGCTGTGATCATGAATTGTTTTTTTCACATCGCCGTGATAACGGGAAGACAGGCAGATTGATGAGCTTTATCGGTTGGAAGGAGGATTTAGAGTAATAGTGAAAGTAGTGGACAATTTAAAAAACATCGAAGAAAAAATAAATAGAGCATGTGAAAATAGTGGAAGGGACCGTGAAACGATAAAGTTGATCGCAGTGACGAAATATGTTTCGGTCGAGAGAGCGAATGAAGCATTGGAAGCGGGAATACTCGATTTGGGTGAAAACCGTGACGAAGGGCTTTTGACTAAATATGAAGTGCTCAAGGACAAGCCCACCTGGCATTATATTGGTTCCATGCAAACACGCAAAGTAAAGAATGTCATCGATAAAATTTCGTATATCCATTCATTGGACCGCATTTCTTTGGCAGAAGAAATTCAAAAACGCGCAAAAGAGCCGATAAACTGTTTAGTGCAGGTGAATGTTTCTGGTGAGGAATCAAAACATGGTCTGGATCCTGACGCGACAATGGATTTCATAAAAGGGTTATCCGATTTTGATAAGGTGAATGTTGCAGGATTGATGACGATGGCTCCATTGACCGATGATGAACAGGTTTTGCGGGAATGCTTCCGGAAACTGAAGGGCATCCAGGTTGAAATACAAAATTTAGAGTTGAAGCATGCCCCCTGCACTGAATTGTCCATGGGTATGTCCAATGATTTCATGATTGCCATTGAAGAAGGCGCTACAATGATCAGGATTGGTACAGCACTTGTAGGCGAATAATTTTAAGGAGGTACGCTATAGATGTCGTTCGTATCAAAATTTAAATCTTATTTCGCGCTGGATGATGAGTATGAGTACAGGGATGAAGTGATGGAAGAAGAGGAGGCTGAACCAAAAGTCGTGAAGTCAGCTAAACAGCAGCAGTCAGCTTCTGCAGGGAATAATACAAATCAGAATATCGTAAGTTTGCAAAGCGTACAGAAATCTTCTAAAGTAGTATTATTGGAGCCTCGTGCTTATGCAGAAGCCCAGGAGGTAGCTGACCATTTAAAAAACAGGCGCGCTGTAGTCGTGAACCTTCAACGAATCCAGCATGACCAAGGAAAGCGAATCATTGATTTTCTAAGTGGGACTGTCTATGCAATCAGCGGGGATATCCAAAAAATTGGAACAGATATATTCTTATGTACCCCGGACAACGTCGATGTTTCCGGTAATATTACCGGCTTCGCCGCCGAAGAGGAGTACGAAGAAGCGAGGTGGTAATGGTTAATGGGTTTAGTGCTTCAGGGTTTATATTATTTAATTGAATTTTATTCAATGGCATTAATCGTTTACATATTGATGTCATGGTTCCCCAATGCAAGGGAGACATCGATTGGTCAATTTCTGGAAAAGATTTGCGAACCGTATTTAGAACCGTTCAGAAAGTTCATTCCGCCACTTGGCATGATTGATCTTTCACCTCTTGTTGCTTTGCTGGTACTTAATTTTGCCAGCGGTTATGGAATTAATTACTTACAGACTTTGATAGGATGATCAACAATTAACCTGACATGCATTTTACTACACAGTCGGAAGATTCTCCGCTGTGTAGTTGCAACGCAGAATGAGTTTAATCAATTCCTATGATAAACCATTAATTTAATAACTAAGGAGCATTTATTCAATCATGAGCATTTATCAGCATTTCAGGCCGGAGGAAAAAGATTTTATTGACCAGGCCATGAATTGGATTGATCAGGTTAAAAATTCCTACGCTCCGAAACTATCTGATTTTCTTGATCCGCGTCAGCAGGAAATCCTTACTTCCTTAATGGGGAATGATCCGGATGTGAAACTGCAATTCAATGGCGGGAGCGATTTCGTAGAGCGAAAACGTGTGCTCATTTACCCTGATTATTACTCTCCTGAACCATCGGATTTCAATATCTCCTTATACGATATCTCCTATCCAAAAAAATTTGTAACGCTTGAACATAGGCAAATACTTGGAACCTTGATGTCACTGGGGGTAAAGCGTGAAAAATTTGGTGATATAATAGTGACGGAGGAGCATATTCAATTTATAGCTGCCGAAGAGATGGATTCATATCTCACTGGGAATCTGGAGAAAATAGGTAATGCTTCCGTTTCCATGAAACGGCTTCCGATCGAGAATATCGTCCAAGTTAAGGAAAAATGGGAAGAGCATGTAACCACCGTCAGTTCCCTTAGGCTTGACAGTGTGCTATCGTCCGTCCTGAATATGTCCCGTCAAAAGACGCAGGCCTTGATAACGTCAGGAAAAGTAAAGGTGAATTTCAAGCAAACGGAAAACGTCTCGGAAGAATGCCGTGAAGGTGATACACTTTCCATCAGAGGTTTTGGCAGATGTAAAATAGCTTCCATTGATGGGAAAACCAAGAAGGATAAGTGGAGAATCTCGTTAGGCAGACAAAAATAATTCAATAAAAAGCAGGATTTATAAATTTATTGTCGAATATAGAGTTTTAACATACTAGAGTAGAAACCGTTCTGGAGGTGCCGTAATGCCCTTAACCCCGATAGATATACATAACAAGGAATTTAACAAAGTATTTCGAGGGTATGATGAAGATGAAGTAAATGAATTTCTCGACCAGGTCATTAAAGATTATGAACTGATTTTGAGGGAGAAGAAAGAACTTGAAGATAAACTGAACGAGACTTTTGATCGTTTGGGACATTTTACGACAATTGAGGGTACACTTAACAAGTCGATTATTGTCGCTCAGGAAGCAGCCGAAGAATTAAGGCGCAATGCCCAAAAAGAAGCGAAACTGATCATAAAGGAAGCAGAGAAAAATGCTGACAGGATCGTCAATGAGTCACTTGTGAAAGCAAGGAAAATAGCGATGGATATTGAGGATTTGAAAAAGCAATCGAAAGTATTCCGGACGCGTTTCAAAATGCTTGTCGGTGCACAGCTGGATTTGCTGGACAATGACGATTGGGATCATCTTCTGGATTATGAAGTGGATGCGACTGAAATAGAATTAAATGAGAGAGTGGAAGAGGAAATTTAAACGATTCCTTGACTTTGAACACTTTTTTCGCATATAATTTTTTAACAATACTATTCATTATGAAATTAGACGATGACAGGGAAAGTAAATTCTTCACACACTTATTTTTAGCGAACCGGGGATGGTGAAAGCCCGGAATAAGCGAAGATATTGAAGATCACCCTTGAGTTCTGAGTTGAACCTGCTTGTGCAGTAAGTAAATGAAGCGTTTCATTCACGTTACGAATGCTCGAGAGGTTGGATTCACTATGTGGATCTTTCTAGCCAGGGTGGTACCGCGGGAAGCAAAGCTTTCTCGTCCCTTTTTTAGGGATGAGAGGGCTTTTTATTTTGGCCGGATATCAAGTCATCGGATCGAATGAATTTTTTTAAAAGACGGATGGAGGATTTTATGATGGAATACAAAGATACCTTATTGATGCCTAAAACTGAATTTCCAATGCGGGGGAATTTACCGAAACGTGAACCGGAAATCCAAGAAAAATGGAAAGAAATGAACATCTATAAAAAAGTGCAAGAACAAACGGAAGGACGTCCTTTATTCATTTTGCATGATGGACCTCCATATGCCAACGGCGATATCCATATGGGCCATGCAATGAATAAGGTTTTAAAGGATTTCATTGTCCGATTTAAATCGATGAGCGGTTTTCAAGCACCGTATGTACCTGGCTGGGATACGCATGGGCTTCCAATCGAAACGGCATTGACGAAAAAAGGCGTGAAACGGAAAGAAATGAGCGTTGCCGAATTCAGAAAGCTTTGTGAAGAGTATGCTTATGGTCAGATTGACAATCAACGTGAGCAGTTTAAGAGAATAGGGGTCCGTGGTGATTGGGAAAATCCTTATATCACATTAAAGCCTGAATATGAAGCACAGCAAATCAAGGTATTCGGTGAAATGGCGAAAAAAGGCTACATTTATAAAGGGAAAAAACCTGTTTACTGGTCCCCATCAAGTGAATCAGCGCTAGCCGAAGCTGAAATTGAATATCAAGACAAACGCTCTGCGTCCATCTATGTTGCTTTTGAAGTCACTGATGGCAAAGGCGTAATCGATGAAGGCGTCAAAATCATCATCTGGACGACAACTCCATGGACGATTCCTGCCAATCTTGGTATCTCATTGCATCCGCAATTAAATTACGTAGTAGTGGCTGTCGAAAATGAAAAATTCTTACTTGCTGAGGCACTGCTTGAATCGGTAACGGAAACATTAGGCTGGGAAAACCCGTCTATCGAAAAAACGGTAAAAGGTAGCGAGTTGGACCGTGCTGTTGCCAAACATCCTCTTTATGACCGCGAATCTTTAGTGATGTTAGGTGAGCACGTAACGACTGAAGCTGGAACGGGCTGTGTTCATACGGCGCCTGGCCATGGTGAAGATGACTTTATCATTGGGCAAAAATATGGCTTGGACGTACTTTGTCCTGTAGATGAAAAAGGAGTCATGACGGAAGAGGCAGGGGAGTTTGCCGGATTATTTTATGATCAAGCGAATAAACCAATTACCGAAAAATTAACTGAAGCAGGCGCGTTATTGAACTTGACGTTCATTACGCACTCTTACCCACATGACTGGCGGACGAAGAAGCCGACGATTTTCCGTGCAACAGCACAATGGTTCGCGTCAATCAAAGACTTCCGCAGTGAGCTTCTGGAAGCGATTGAAGAAACCAAATGGGTACCGGCTTGGGGCGAAACTCGCCTATTCAATATGGTCCGTGACCGCGGGGATTGGTGTATTTCCCGCCAACGCGCTTGGGGCGTGCCAATTCCAGTGTTTTATGCAGAAAATGGCGAGCCGATCATTACGGATGAAACCATCGACCATATTTCAAACCTATTCCGTGAACACGGTTCAAACATCTGGTTTGAGCGTGAAGCGAAAGAACTTCTGCCTGAAGGCTATACACATGAAGGCAGCCCGAATGGTATCTTCACGAAAGAAACGGATATCATGGACGTATGGTTCGATTCCGGTTCTTCCCATCAAGCGGTACTTGAAGAAAGAGAAGACTTGCAGCGTCCTGCTGACCTTTATTTAGAAGGTTCCGATCAATATCGCGGCTGGTTTAACTCATCACTTTCAACAAGTGTTGCGGTTACAGGCAAAGCGCCATATAAAGGTGTACTTAGCCACGGGTTCGCATTGGATGGCGAAGGCCGTAAAATGAGTAAGTCGATTGGGAACGTCGTACTGCCATCCAAAGTCATGAACCAACTTGGAGCAGATATCTTACGCCTTTGGGTAGCTTCGGTGGATTACCAATCGGATGTCAGGGTTTCCGATCCTATTTTAAAACAAGTTTCGGAAGTTTACCGTAAAATCCGTAATACATTCCGCTTCTTGTTAGGGAACTTGGATGGATTCAATCCAAAAACCGATAAAGTGGCAGTTCAAGAATTGCCTGAAGTCGATCGATACATGCTGGTTAAATTGAATAAACTGATCAAACAGTCGAAGCTAAGTTATGAAAATTATGAGTTTGCTACAATTTATAATATGGTCAATAATTTCTGTACACAGGATTTAAGTTCGTTCTACCTCGATTATGCAAAAGACATTCTTTATTGTGAAGCGCCAAATGGTAAAGAGCGTTTGGCCATTCAAACGGTCCTTTACGAATCATTGGTCAGCTTAACGAAATTGGTGTCACCGATCCTTTCTCATACAGCTGATGAAGTATGGGCGTTCATTCCGGGTGTAACGGAAGAAAGTGTACAGTTGACATTGATGCCTGAAGAAATTTCAATTGATGATGCTGAAGTCATTGAAGAAAAATGGACGGCGTTCATGGATGTCCGTGATAATGTTCTGAAAGCATTAGAAGAAGCCCGTAACCAGAAGGTCATTGGAAAATCACTGAACGCTAAAGTGATGGTCTATGTTAATGAAGAAACGAAGAATTTGCTTGATGGCATCAAGGAAAGCTTTGAACAGCTATTCATCGTATCTGAATTCGAAATCGCTGGCGATGTGGCAAGTGCCCCAGCAGAAGCGGTTAAACTTGAGGATATAGCGATCCTTGTTACAAAAGCAGAAGGTGAAACGTGTGAACGTTGCTGGAATGTTTCGAAGGAAGTAGGTCAAGTGGAAGAACATCCAACACTTTGCCCGCGTTGTGCTACAGTCGTGAAAGAGCATTACGTGAATCAATAATTCAAAAAAGGAAAGCCGGTCCCTTTATGAAGGGCCGGCTTTTTTGTGTAAAACCCCCAGAGGGAATTGCCTTTATCCAATCTCCCCTATATTCTTCAAGTACCGACAGCAGATTCTGTTTTTCGGATTAGTCATTATTTCTAGTTTATGCTACAATTCAAAAGTGAAGATTTGATTAGTTTGGGGGAAAAAATGTGTTTTATTATTTGATTGCCCTTTTGGTCATAGCTCTCGATCAGCTGACAAAATGGATGATTGTGAAAAAAATGGAGTACGGAGAAAGCATTGAAATTATTGAAAACCTTCTATATATCACCTCGCATCGTAATCGTGGGGCAGCATGGGGAATTCTACAAGGTCAAATGTGGTTTTTCTACATCATCACCATCGCTGTCATTATTGGACTTGTCTATTATATTCAGAAAATGGCGAAGGAAAGCGTTTTGCTTGGAGCTGCACTTGGTCTCATGCTAGGCGGTGCGATTGGTAATTTCATCGATCGTGTTGTTCGTCAGGAAGTGGTGGATTTCGTTCATACCTATATTTTCAGCTACAGTTTCCCGGTATTCAATGTTGCTGATGCTGCGCTTTCAATTGGTGTCGGACTGCTCGTGATTCATATGTTTTTAGAAGAAAAAAACGCTAAGGAGAAAGATAATGGATAAAAGGTTATACAGCATCGATGAAACACTAAAAGGAGTCAGGATTGATAAGGCTCTTTCCACTTTGAATGAGGAATGGTCACGTACTCAGGTCCAGCAATGGATTAAGGATGATCATGTTTTGGTAAATGGCACGGCGATAAAGACGAATTACAAAGCTGTTCCTGGCGATACAATCGAAGTGACGATTCCGGATCTTGAGGAATTGGATGCGGTAGCAGAGGAAATGGATTTGGATATCTATTATGAAGATGCAGATGTACTTGTGGTTAATAAACCGAGCGGTATGGTCGTCCATCCGGCACCTGGACATGTATCCGGCACGCTTGTAAATGGATTGATGGCTCACTGCAAGGATCTTTCTGGAATCAACGGTGTCATGCGGCCTGGAATCGTCCATCGAATCGATAAAGATACATCAGGTCTATTGATGGTTGCCAAAAATGATATGGCACACGAAAAGCTGGTACAGCAGCTTGTTGACAAAACGGTTACCCGTAAGTATCAAGCTGTAGTTCATGGTGTGATCCCACATGACTTCGGAACGATCGATGCACCGATCGGCCGCGATAAAAAAGATCGCCAAAGCATGACTGTCACAGATTCGAATGCCAAAAATGCTGTCACGCATTTCCGGGTCATCGAACGCTTCAAGGATTTCACTTTAGTGGAATGCCAGCTTGAAACAGGAAGGACACATCAAATTCGTGTTCACATGAAATACATTGGCTTCCCGCTAGCGGGTGATCCGAAATACGGTCCGAAAAAGACCCTGAAATTAGATGGACAAGCATTGCACGCCGGTCTTCTAGGTTTCATTCATCCTCGTACAAATGAGTATATGGAATTCGAAGCTCCGATTCCGGAAGAGTTTGAAAATCTAATTAATCAATTGCGTAGAAGTAAGGATTGACAAATTCGTTTTTCTGATATATTATAATAACAACTTAATAAGAACCTTTAACACAGTTCAGAGAGACTGAGAAGGAAACGGATACGCAAAATGGGATAATTATGCCCATGGCGATAAAATCCTCATGCCTTCTTGGCATGAGGATTTTTTGTTGAAATTGACCTATCAGAAAAATGGAATCGGGGTGGCCGACGTGTTGAATGAGAAAGCCATAGTACTTGATGAGAAGGCCATTAGCAGAGCCTTGACGAGAATTGCCCATGAAATTATTGAGAAAAATAAGGGTATAGAAGATTGCGTCTTAATCGGGATACGTACACGCGGGATTTTCCTCGCAGACCGACTTGCAAAGCGCATCAATCAAATAGAAGGCAAGGAAATAGAACTGGGTGAACTGGATATTACACTTTATCGCGATGACCTTTCGAAAAAGACCAATGATGGGGAACCCATCGTAAAAGGTTCAGATATTCCGGTCAATATCACCGACAAGAAAGTGATTTTAGTGGATGATGTTCTTTTCACAGGCAGAACCGTTAGAGCGGCAATGGATGCTCTGGTGGATTTGGGAAGACCTTCGCAAATTCAGCTTGCCGTATTAGTGGATAGGGGACATAGGGAATTGCCGATTCGAGCGGATTTCGTCGGAAAAAACGTTCCGACTTCCCAATCTGAAAAAATTACCGTTACGTTAACAGAAGTAGATGAAGTAGATCAAGTTACTATATTAGAAAACTAAACAACATGAAAATTTCATATTACCCTTTTAAAGACAGTCCAGAGAGGCTGGCAAAGGGGAGTCAATCGGGAGAGCTATGCTTATGCATAGGCATTCGCCTTCTGAGAAACCCTCTTTGTATACTGCAAAGAGGGTTTTTGCAGTTTTGATGGAATTTTCATGAGGGGGATACGGAAATGGAAGAAACAAAAAGGGATATCGTACTGGATGTCGAGGACGTACCAAAGGCTGGCCAGTGGATTACGTTAAGCATCCAGCATTTGTTCGCCATGTTCGGTGCAACGGTGCTGGTGCCATTCTTGGTAGGGTTAAGCCCGGCGGTAGCGTTGGTTTCAAGCGGGTTGGGCACACTTTCATACTTATTGATAACCAAAGGTCAGATACCAGCTTATCTCGGGTCATCTTTCGCTTTCATTACGCCAATCATCGCTGCAAAGGCATT
The DNA here is from genome assembly GCF_047238085.1 of Peribacillus phoenicis. NCBI lineage: Bacteria > Bacillati > Bacillota > Bacilli > Caryophanales > Bacillaceae > Peribacillus > Peribacillus phoenicis. Next base: position 1,334,841 of record NZ_JBDFMF010000001.1, read on the forward strand.
AGGTGGTCCGGAGGCGGCCATGATCGGCTGTTTTGCAGCAGGGTTCATATATGGGATAGTAGCATTGATTATCCAAAAAGTCGGATTGCGCTGGTTAATGAATATACTTCCTCCGGTTGTGGTAGGCCCGGTCATCATCGTAATCGGATTAAGCCTTGCCGGAACGGCCGTGGACATGGCAATGTATGATCCTCAAGATAAATACAGCGTCACTTATATAGTTATAGCGCTGATCACTTTAGCGGTAACCATCATCTGTAACGTGTTCTTTAAAGGATTCATTAACTTAATCCCGATTTTAATGGGAATCATAGTGGGCTACGCCTGTTCGGCTGTTGCAGGAATAATAGATTATGAACCGATCAAGTCAGCACAATGGTGGGAAATGCCTGACTTCATGTTGCCATATGTAACCTATACACCGACCTTCTCATGGGAGGTCATTGCCATCATGGTACCCGTCGCCATCGTAACTTTATCAGAACATATTGGTCACCAGATGGTACTGAGCAAAGTAGTCGGCAGAAACTTTTTGGAAAAGCCCGGTTTGCATCGCTCGATTTTAGGAGATGGAGCAGGAATCATGATTGGTTCCTTCATCGGTGGTCCGCCGCTGACATCATATGGTGAAAATATTGGGGTCCTGACGATGACAAAGGCGTACAGTGTGTATATCATCGGCGGGGCAGCATTGACTGCCATCATCTTTGGCTTTAACGGTAAGATTTCAGCAGTGATCAGCTCGATACCCAGCGCGGTGATGGGCGGCATTTCCATCTTGCTCTTCGGTATCATCGCATCAAGCGGATTAAGGATGCTGATTGATAATAAGGTCGATTTTGACAAGAAAAGAAACCTGATGATAGCTTCAGTCATCCTGGTGTTAGGAATCGGAGGAGCGTTCGTACAACTATCGGAAACGGTTTCGCTTTCCGGAATGGCACTTTCAGCCATCGTCGGAATCCTTCTTAACTTGATTCTTCCGGACCGGGAAAAAATATCCGGAGATATATTTGAAAAATAAGATACTGCATCAAAAAAATAAATCACCTTTTAAAAGAAGTCCAGAGAGGCTTAAAAGGGTGTTGCTGTAAAGATGAATGAGAACGGGATAAAGTGTAAACCATTCCGTGTCCTCACAATCTTTATGACCTACACCCTGTCCTTAATGGCGGGGTGTTTTTTATGCCCCGCATCACAAATGTGAAAGGAGCAGGATCAATGAAAAGATTATTGACCATGAAAGAATTGACTTTACCTGATATTGAAAGGATTTTACATGAGGCAGAGGGTTTTGCCAATGGCTCCAGCTGGAATCCAAAGCAGCAGACTACAGTTGCCAATCTCTTCTTTGAACCAAGCACGCGTACAAAATCAAGCTTTGAAATGGCTGAAAGAAAACTGGGACTTGAGGTCATTCCTTTTGATGCGGGTACTTCATCCGTGTTAAAAGGCGAAACCTTATATGACACTGTTAAAACGTTGGAAGCAATAGGTGTAAATGCCTTGATCATCCGTCATGAACAGGATAATTATTTTGACGAATTGAATGAGAAGATCGGGATTCCAATAATCAATGCAGGGGATGGCTGCGGAAATCACCCAACCCAATCATTACTGGACTTATTGACGATAAAACAAGAGTTTAAAAGTTTCAAAGGTCTGAAGATTGCGATAATCGGTGATGTGATGCATAGTCGGGTTGCAAAATCCAATGCAGAAGCATTAACCCGTTTAGGAGCGAATGTCGTATTTTCGGGTCCGCCTGAATGGTTTGACACAACAAACAGTTTAGGAAGGTATGAAGACATCGATCATGCGGTAGCTACAGCGGATGTGGTCATGCTGCTCAGAATACAGCATGAAAGGCATGTTGAAAAATACGATCAGGCAAATGGAGATTATCTGGAAAGTTTCGGCCTGACCAAACAACGTGAAAAAAATATGAAACCGGATGCGATCATCATGCATCCTGCACCAATAAACCGCGGTGTTGAAATAGACAGTGATTTAGTCGAATGCAGCCGCTCAAGAATTTTCAAACAAATGGAGAATGGCGTGTTCATTAGAATGGCCGTATTAAAAAATGTGCTTGAACAATCCGAAGGGGGAAACATTCATGAAAACAGTAATCAAAAATGGAGTATTGCTAGATAATCAAAACTCATTCAAAAAAGCGGACATTGAAATGGAAGGCAAGGTCATCACAAAAATCGGCGAGAACTTGGCAACGGAAAATTGTAAGGTAGTTGACGCTGAAGGGTTACTTATTTCATCAGGATTTGTTGACCTGCATGTCCATCTACGTGAACCGGGCGGTGAACATAAAGAAACAATCGCAAGCGGGACGCTTGCAGCGGCAAGAGGAGGTTTCACTACGGTAGCGGCGATGCCGAATACAAGGCCAGTTCCTGATACAGTGGAGAACCTTGAGGCGCTTAACAGGAAAATTGAAGAAACGGCTCATGTCAGGGTACTCCCATATGCATCCATTACGATTAGGGAAGCAGGCAAGGAGCTGACCGACTTTTCTTCATTAAAACAAACGGGTGCTTTCGCCTTTACGGACGATGGTGTAGGAATTCAACAAGCCGGGATGATGCTGGAAGCGATGAAACGGGCAGCCGCTCAAGATATGGCCATAGTTGCTCATTGTGAAGACAATAGCTTAATCAATAAAGGCTCCGTCCATGAAGGAAGATTCTCAAAAGAACAGGGAATCAATGGAATTCCGTCCGTATGTGAAGCTGTACATATTGCCCGGGATATCCTTCTTGCCGAAGCGGCGGACTGCCATTATCACGTGTGCCATATATCCACGAAGGAATCGGTAAGGACGGTAAGGGATGCAAAACGTGCAGGTATCCGAGTTACAGCCGAAGTTACACCGCATCACTTATTATTGTGTGAAGATGATATACCGGGACTTGATACGAATTATAAAATGAACCCGCCATTAAGGGGCCGTGAAGATCGCGACGCGTTGATTGAAGGACTGCTTGACGGAACCATCGATTTTATAGCAACAGACCATGCCCCGCATGCGGCAGAGGAAAAGGCGCAGGGGATGCAGCTGGCTCCTTTCGGAATAGTAGGATTGGAAACGGCCTTCCCGCTGCTTTACACCGAATTGGTTAAAAAGGGCGTCATAACATTAAAGCAATTGATCGATTTCATGACAATCAAACCATGTGAAAGTTTCTCCCTTCCTTATGGAGAGCTAAAGGAAGGTGCTACTGCGGATATCGTGCTCATCGATTTGGAAACGGAAAAAGAAATCAATGCTGAAGAGTTTGCTTCAAAAGGGAAAAATACACCTTTTAATGAAAAGAAATGTTATGGCTGGCCAGTCATGACGATTGCAGAAGGAAAAATAGCTTGGGAAAAAGGACGTGTTCAAGGATGAAAAGACAGCTAATTTTAGAAGATGGGACAGTATTCCTTGGGGAAGCATTCGGAGGGGACGTAGAAAAAATCGGTGAAGTCGTTTTTAACACAGGAATGACGGGGTACCAGGAGATTCTATCCGATCCATCGTATTGCGGTCAAATCGTTACACTTACGTATCCATTAATCGGGAACTACGGGATAAACCGGGATGACTTTGAATCCATCAATCCAGCCATAGCAGGATTCGTCGTTAAGGAAACAGCAGAACTTCCTTCCAACTGGCGAAACCAATTATCACTAGATGAATATCTGAAAATGAAGAACATACCTGGAATAAGCGGAATAGATACGAGAAAGCTGACAAGAATCATCAGGAAATCAGGTGCACTTAAAGGGGCGCTTTGCAATATCAATAAAGATGCAAATGAAGTGGTTTCCCAATTGAAAGCAACGGTGATTCCTTCTAATCAGGTAAAACAGGTTTCAACAAAAGCACCTTATTCCAGCCCGGGCAGAGGCCCGCGGGTAGTTCTTGTAGACTACGGCATGAAGCACGGGATTTTACGTGAGTTGACGAAGCGCGGCTGTGATGTCGTGGTTGTGCCTTATAACGTCACGGCCGAAGAAGTGATGCAATATCATCCGGATGGCGTGATGCTTTCAAACGGTCCTGGAGATCCGAAAAGTGTTCATGAGACGCTCGAAATGATCCGTACAATCCAAACGCAAGTGCCGTTATTCGGAATCTGTTTAGGACATCAATTATTCGCACTTGCAAACGGGGCGGATACAGCAAAATTAAAATTCGGCCATCGAGGTTCGAATCATCCGGTTAGGGACCTTCGTACCGGAAAAGTATCCATCACATCTCAAAATCATGGATATACAGTTGAAGAGCTTTCCATAGAAAGTACAGATCTTATTGTGACACATACAGCATTGAATGACGATACGATTGAAGGTCTGCGCCATAAAAAGTATCCGGCTTTCACCGTACAATATCACCCGGAAGCATCACCAGGTCCGGAAGATGCCAACTACTTATTCAATGAATTCTTACAAATGATTGAAGCTGCAACCAACAAGGGGGAAAAAACATGCCAAAACGCACTGATATAAAAAGCATCCTAGTAATTGGTTCCGGTCCGATCGTCATCGGACAGGCCGCCGAGTTCGATTATGCAGGAACCCAAGCGTGTATAGCCTTAAAAGAAGAAGGTTATCGAGTGATCCTGATTAACTCTAACCCTGCTACAATCATGACAGACACTGAAATGGCTGACGCGGTTTATATCGAACCGATCACATTGGAATTTGTCAGCAAAATCATTCGTAAAGAGCGCCCGGATGCACTGTTACCTACCTTGGGCGGACAGACTGGCTTGAACATGGCCGTTGAGCTTGCCGAATCAGGAATCCTGGAGGAATGCAATGTCCAGATTCTTGGTACCAAACTTTCGGCTATCCAACAAGCGGAAGACCGTGACCTTTTCCGTACGCTAATGAACGATCTTGGGGAACCAGTGCCTGACAGCGACATTATTCATAACTTGGAAGAAGCTTATACATTCGTTGAACGAGTCGGCTATCCGGTCATTGTTCGTCCAGCCTTCACGCTTGGCGGAACAGGCGGTGGGATTTGTGATAACGAAGAGCAGCTTATCGAGATCGTTGAGGGTGGCCTGAAAAGCAGTCCGGTTCACCAATGTCTGCTTGAGAAGAGCATTGCCGGTTTCAAAGAAGTGGAATATGAAGTGATGCGTGATTCCAATGATAATGCAATAGTCGTTTGTAATATGGAAAACTTCGATCCTGTCGGTGTCCATACAGGCGATTCAATAGTTGCGGCACCAAGCCAAACATTAAGTGACAGAGAGTATCAAATGCTTCGAAATACGTCTTTGAAGATTATCCGCGCCTTGAAAATTGAAGGTGGATGTAATGTTCAGCTTGCGCTAGACCCAAACAGCTATCAATATTATGTCATTGAAGTGAACCCAAGGGTCAGCCGTTCTTCGGCACTTGCTTCAAAAGCTACTGGGTATCCAATTGCAAAGCTAGCAGCAAAGATAGCCGTTGGTTTGACGCTAGATGAAATGATGAACCCTGTCACAGGCAAAACCTATGCCAGCTTTGAACCGGCACTGGACTATGTCGTTACGAAAATTCCGCGCTGGCCTTTCGATAAGTTCGAAAGCGCCAACCGTAGACTTGGGACCCAAATGAAAGCGACCGGAGAAGTCATGGCAATTGGCCGTACATTCGAGGAATCCATCTTAAAAGCTGTCCGTTCCCTTGAAGCGGGTATATACCATCTTAACTTGAATGACGAGTTTGAGGATGAAAAAATAGAGAAACGGATCCGAAAAGCCGGAGATGAACGGTTATTCTATATCGGTGAAGCTATAAGAAGGGGCAAAACGATCGAAACCATTCATGAATGGAGCCAGATCGATTTATTCTTCTTGCATAAGTTGAAAAAGATAATCGACTTTGAAAAGCAGCTTAAAGAACATTCATTTGATTGTGAAGTATTGCAAAAGGCTAAAGAACTAGGGTTTTCTGACAAAACGATCGCGGAAATATGGGAAGTTCCCGAAATTGACGTCTATGAGTACCGGAAACAGCAAGGAATCATCCCTGTTTACAAAATGGTTGATACATGTGCTGCCGAATTCGAATCGGAAACACCGTATTTTTATGGGACATATGAAGATGAGAATGAATCCATCGTTACCGACAAGAAAAGTGTCATTGTTCTGGGATCAGGTCCAATTCGGATCGGGCAAGGAGTAGAGTTTGATTATGCGACCGTACATTCGGTATGGGCCATTAAAGAAGCGGGATATGAAGCGATCATCATCAACAACAATCCCGAAACAGTTTCGACGGATTTCAGTATCTCCGACAAACTTTATTTCGAACCATTGACTATTGAAGATGTCATGCATGTCATCGATTTGGAAAAACCGGAAGGGGTCATCGTCCAGTTTGGCGGACAGACAGCAATCAACCTTGCAGATGGACTAGTTGAAAGAGGAGTGAAAATCCTAGGTACTTCACTTGAAGACCTGGATAGGGCGGAAAATCGCAATAAATTTGAAAAAGCACTTAAGGATTTAGGCATTCCGCAGCCAAAGGGTAAAACCGCAACATCGGTTGATGAAGCGATCGTCATCGCTGAAGATATTGGTTACCCTGTTTTAGTAAGGCCATCGTATGTTCTCGGAGGAAGAGCGATGGAAATCGTCTATAAACAAGAAGAATTGCTGCATTACATGAAAAATGCCGTGAAAATAAATCCGGACCATCCTGTCCTGATAGACCGCTACTTAACGGGTAAGGAAATCGAAGTCGATGGTATTTCCGATGGTGAAACGGTCGTTATCCCTGGAATCATGGAGCATATCGAACGTGCCGGCGTCCATTCAGGTGATTCGATTGCAGTTTATCCGCCGCAAAATTTAACTGAAAAACAAAAAGAAGTAATCATCGACTATACGACCCGATTGGCAAAAGGATTGAATATAATTGGTCTTTTGAACATTCAATATGTCATCAGCAACGAAGAAGTGTATGTAATTGAAGTAAATCCACGTTCGAGCCGGACCGTTCCATTCTTAAGTAAAATTACGAATGTGCCGATGGCTAACTTAGCCACGAAGGTCATCTTGGGCCACACACTAGAAAGCCAAGGTTACAAATCTGGGTTAGTGCCAGAACAAACTGGGGTCTTTGTGAAAGTGCCGGTCTTCTCTTTTGCAAAATTAAGAGGCGTGGACATTTCTCTCGGACCTGAAATGAAATCGACTGGTGAAGTAATGGGGAAAGATAGCACCCTTGAAAAGGCTTTATATAAAGGATTGGTTGCTTCCGGCTTCAAAATTAAGGGGCATGGTTCGGTGTTATTGACGATATCGGATAAAGATAAGCAAGAAGCGCTACTTTTAGCAAGACGTTTCCACAATATCGGTTTCAAGCTGATAGCCACCAGCGGAACTGCGGCCCTATTGCAGCAATCGGGCATCCCGACTGCGATTGTCGGTAAAATTGGCGAAGAAGGTACAAACCTGCTGGATGTTATCCGGAACGGGGAAGCGCAATTTGTCATAAATACTTTGACAAAAGGCAAGCAGCCGGCCCGGGATGGTTTCAGAATCCGACGTGAATCGGTTGAAAATGGAGTGACATGCTTAACATCACTTGATACGGCAGAAGCTATTTTAAGAGTGATAGAATCCATGACCTTCTCGGCAGAAGCAATGGGAAAAACGGAAAAAAGTCGTGAGGTGAGCTATATATGATCAAGAAGGAACGAATGAAGGTGTTAAATCATAAGGAGCTGGCCCCATCCATCTTTGAACTTACTCTGCAAGGTGAATTGGTTTCAGAGATGAAGCAACCAGGCCAGTTTGTCCAGGTCAAGACTACAGAAGGCACTGAGCCATTGTTAAGACGCCCGATTTCAATTTCTTCTTACAACAGCAGTGAAAAACAGTTCACGATGATATACCGGGCTGAAGGGAAAGGAACGACGCTGTTATCACAGCGTAAAGAGGCGGAAGCGGTCGATATTCTTGGACCCCTTGGCAACGGATTTCCCGTTCATGAGGCCAAAAAGGGAGAAACGGCATTATTGGTTGGCGGCGGGATTGGTGTCCCGCCCCTGTATCAACTATCACAGATGTTGGTTGCGAAAGGTGTTAAGGTAATCCATGTATTGGGCTTCCAGACCAAGTCAGCCATCTTTTACGAAAAAGAATTCAGTGAATTAGGTGATACCCATATTGCCACGGTGGATGGTTCATATGGGACAAAAGGATTTGTTACGACTGTAATAGACAACCTGGAGCAAGAGTTTGCAACGATCTTTTCCTGCGGGCCTACACCAATGTTAAGAGCGTTGGAAGCGGGCTATCGTGAGAAAAAGCTTTACCTGTCCCTCGAGGAAAGGATGGGATGCGGCATCGGTGCATGCTTTGCCTGCGTGTGTCATACAGGGGATGATCCAACTGGTTTCAGTTATAAAAAGGTATGCAGCGATGGACCCGTATTCCGGGCAGGAGAGGTGGTACTATGAGCAGGCTTTCAGTTGAATTACCAGGATTACATTTGAAAAATCCAGTCATGCCAGCATCTGGATGCTTTGGATTCGGCCGTGAATACAGTCAATTTTTCAACTTGGATATTCTTGGGGCGATCATGATCAAAGCGACCACTCCTGAGCCGAGGTTCGGTAACCCGACTCCGCGTGTTGCGGAAACCTCTTCGGGAATGCTGAACGCCATCGGTCTGCAGAATCCAGGTTTAGAAAAGGTCATCAGTGAAGAACTGGCCTGGCTAGGTGGGTATGATGTTCCCATCATCGCCAACATTGCAGGTTCGCAAATAGCTGACTATGTAAAGGTTGCCAGGGAAATAAGTAAGGTGGGGAATGTAAAAGCACTTGAATTGAATATCTCTTGTCCGAATGTAAAAGAAGGAGGCATAGCTTTCGGTACTGTACCGGAAGTTGCCAAAGAGGTAACCAAGGCGGTAAAGGAAGTATCTTCCGTTCCTGTATATGTGAAGCTTTCTCCGAATGTCAGTAATATTGTGGAAATGGCCAAAGCTGTAGAAGAAGGCGGGGCAGACGGGCTGACAATGATAAATACATTAGTCGGCATGCGATTGGATTTAAAGACAGGCAAACCGATTCTTTCGAACAGAACGGGAGGTTTATCTGGCCCTGCAATAAAACCTGTTGCGCTCCGGATGATTTATGAGGTAAGCCAGCAAGTGTCGATTCCAATAATCGGAATGGGCGGCATCGCTACAGCGGAAGACGTCATTGAATTTTTCTATGCGGGTGCCAGTGCTGTTGCGGTGGGAACCGCGAACTTCGTGGATCCCTTTGTATGCCCGACCATCATTGAAGAATTACCGAAATTGTTGGATGAGCTGGGATTTGACCATATTTCAGAATGTACCGGAAGGAGCTGGAAGCAGAATGAAACAGTCACTAATTATCGCTCTTGATTTCCCTGACTTCATTAAAACGGAGAAATTCCTAAAACAGTTCCACTCGGAAAAACTGGCTGTAAAAGTGGGGATGGAATTATTTTATCAGAATGGACCATCAATAATCTCTTTCGTAAAAGAGCAAGGCCACGATGTGTTTTTGGACTTGAAGCTTCATGATATTCCGAATACGGTAAAAATGGCCATGACAGGATTGGCAACTTTAGGTGCCGACTTGGTCAATGTTCATGCGGCGGGTGGCCAAAAGATGATGGAGGCAGCTATCGAAGGCCTGGATAAGGGAACATCTGCTGGTAAAAAGCGTCCATTATGCATAGGGGTTACCCAACTGACGAGCACGTCACAAGAACAAATGAATGTTGAGCAAAACATTGCCGGATCTCTGGAGGATTCGGTCCTCCACTATGCAAAACTTACTAAACAGGCAGGTTTGGATGGCGTCGTATGTTCCACCCATGAAGTAAAGAACATACATGAACGCATCGGTCATGAATTTTTAACGGTCACACCTGGAATCCGAAATGCAGGAGGACAGACGCATGATCAAAAGAGAATTGCCACGCCTGAACAGGCTAGGGAATTTGGAGCGGATGCCATCGTTGTAGGAAGAGCCATAACGGGGGCAGAAGATCCATTAAGGGCTTATTTGGATATGAAAGCAGCTTGGGAGGGAATATCATGTTAAATAATAAGATAGCTGAACATCTATTGGAAATAAAAGCAGTGTACTTACAGCCGAATGACCCATTTACTTGGGCATCTGGAATTCAATCACCCATTTATTGTGACAACCGCTTAACCCTTTCGTACCCAGAGGTTCGCAATGAAATAGCGGAAGGATTGAAAGGATTGATTGAACAGCACTTCCCTGAGGCTGAACTGATTGCAGGCACAGCAACTGCCGGCATTCCGCATGCAGCTTGGGTGAGTGAAAAATTAAATGCACCGATGTGCTATGTTCGATCCAAAGCCAAGGAGCACGGAAAGGGCAATCAAATCGAAGGCCGCGCTGTTCCAGGACAAAAAGTGGTGGTTGTGGAAGACTTGATTTCAACTGGCGGAAGTGTAATTACTGCTGTTAACGCGCTGAAGGAAGCAGGCTGTGATGTTCTAGGAGTCGTTTCGATCTTTACTTATGAATTGGAAAAGGGAAAAGAAAAATTCGATGCTGAGGGCATTATTAACCATTCGTTGAGTGACTACTCGACTTTGATAAAAGTCGCTAATGAAAAAGGGTACATCACGGCAGATGAATTGGAAAAGCTAAAAAAATGGCGGGAGAATCCGGCTGATACAGCTTGGATTTCAGCATGAAAATAGAGGTGGCCCAATCACGGAGGATTGGGCCACCTCTATTTTTTTACTCCTTTACCGCTTCCTTTAAGCGTATGACGGTATCGGCATCAGGTGTAATATATACGGTCTGCTGCTGCTCATAGATCACGAACCCGGGCTTGGAACCATTCGGTTTCTTAACATGGCGAACTTGTGTGAAGTCAACGGGCACTGAGCTCGATTGCTTAGCTTTACTGAAGAAAGCTGCTAATACGGCTGCCTCTTTTATCGTTTCTTCACTTGGCGATTCATTTCGAATCACAACATGTGAGCCAGGTATATCTTTGGTATGAAGCCATATTTCATCACGGCGTGCAAACTTATTGGTTAGGTAATCATTTTGTTTATTATTCTTTCCGACAAAAATGAGATCTCCATCTGTAGCATAATATGTTTCAAGCTGCGGTTTTGCATTTGCAGGCTTTTTCATGCCTTTTTTCTTTTTTTGCCGAATGTATCCTTCTTCCTGAAGTTCTTCGCGAATCTCCTCTATATCTCTGGGTGACGCTGATTGAAGCTGCTGATGCAAGGCTTCAAAGTAGGCCAATTCCAATTTTGTTTTTTCGATTTGTTCTTGGACGACTCCGACTGCATTTTTGGACTTTTGGTATCTGGAGAAGTACTTTTGTGCATTATCTGATGGATTTTTTAATGGGTCAAGCGGGATGGTGACCATACTTTGATCTTCATCATAATAATTGACGACTTCTATTTCCTTCATACCTTTTTTCATTTGATATAGATTAGCTGTAAGCAGCTCACCGAACAACTGATACTGTTCCCCGCGTTCCGTATCTTTTAATGTACGTTCGAGCTTCCCGATTTTTTTTGAGTTCTTTTCAATTTCATTCGTAATGAAACGTTCTACATCCTGGCTCTTTTGCTTAACCCGATCTCTTTCTGCCTTTCCGAAGTAATAGCGGTCGAGCATCTCGCTCAATGAAGAAAACGTACGTTGATTGCCAGTCAGGTGCTCTAGTGAAAGCATATAAAAAACTTCTTTATTTCCATCTTGTTTGATCGTGGCGGAATACTTCTGCTCCGAGATTTCCTGGATAATACTTAAAAATGCTGAAGGAAGGGTCGTGCTGTTGGCAAGTCCAGCCCGGTAGACGGCTTCCTTTGCAACTAATGGTGAAACTCCGGAAAAATGGGCAACAAGCTGTCGATCCAGCTTTCCTGCATTGAAGTCGATATTCTTCCTGATATTGTCCTCGGTAGCATCGAAGGGATTATTCTTTTCTTGTGCGGGTGGAGCCTTATATTCCTGGCCGGGCAATATCGCCCGATAACTGTTTACTGCATGTGAAACATGCTTAATGCTGTCCAAAATCATATTCCGTTCTTTATCGACTAAAACAATGTTGCTGTGACGCCCCATGATTTCGATGATTAACTGCTTTTGGGAGACATCACCAAGCTCATTGCGGCCCTTCACTTCAAAAATGATCATCCTATCAAGTTCATATTGATAAATATTTTCTATCGTGTAGCCTTCGAGGTGCTTCCTAAGAAGCATGCAGAACATGGGTGCTTCTTTGGGATTTTCATAGCTTTCCTCGGTCATTTGCACCCTCGAATAACTTGGGTGGGCTGACAATAAGAGCTTATGGTTCTTACCTCCAGCACGAATAACCAGTATTACTTCATTTTTATAAGGCTGATGTACCTTATTGATTCGTCCACCTTTTAATATAGAAGCGATTTCTTCCGTCATCGCTTTCGTAAATAATCCATCAAATGACATTCTATTTTTACTTCCTTTACATAAGATTTTCTAAGATACTCATTTTGCTAGGCGTTATCAGTGCATCAGGACTCCCCATTTTAGCTAATCACAAATTTAACCGAACTGGGTGAAAAGCTGAAGCTGCCGTTCGGGAATATTGAATGGATGCTATTTTTATAGGTTCCTGAGACTAATCCTAAATTTGACCATCCATCATGATTAGCTCTCGTTCATTCATTATATTATCCGCATCGTTCTTCTTTCCGCAATTCTGTTTAATTATAGCATTATTTTGGACGAGTCTGAATAATCATGGAAGAAGAGCAGGTTGTTTTATGTATCGGTAAGCAGGCAGGTGTTGGATGGGTAAAGCAAAAAGCGCCTGTTGAGATGTATACAGGAGCCTATTTCATTCTATTCAAAGGGATGTGTGATACTTGATGGAGTTCAAGGAAATGAATAATCAAGAAATGGAGAAAGCGCTTCAAACAAACGTTACACACGGTTTGGACGATGATGAAGTAAAGGACAGGCTGCGAAAGCATGGCTTTAACGAATTGAAGGAAGGAGAAAAACAGTCTGCCATTCTTTTATTCTTCGCCCAATTCAAAGATTTCATGGTCATAGTTTTACTTGCCGCGACATTGGTCTCCGGGATATTGGGTGAATATATCGATGCGATTGCCATCATGGCGATTGTTTTTTTGAATGGATTACTTGGTTTTTTTCAAGAACGGAAGGCAGAAAAATCCTTGGATGCCCTAAAGGAAATGGCCGCGCCGCAAGTTAACGTGCTTCGTGGGGGACAGTGGTTGAAAATCCCATCGAAAGAAGTCGTTGTGGGGGATATCCTGAAGTTTTCGAGCGGTGACCGAATTGGTGCCGATTTACGGATCGTCGACCATTCAAGCCTTGAAATAGAAGAGTCGGCACTTACTGGCGAGTCACTCCCGGCCGTTAAATGTTCCGATCCATTGATGAATGAAGTCGAAGGTATCGGTGATCAGGAAAATATGGCTTTTATGGGAACGATGGTGACAAGAGGAAATGGAGTCGGAATCGTAACCGCTACAGGTATGGATACGGCGATGGGCAAGATTGCGGATCTCCTGCAGACTGCAGAAACAAAAGAAACACCGCTACAGCGGAGGTTGGAGCAGCTAGGCAAAATTTTGATCGTCACGGCTTTAATATTAACTGTAATCGTGGTCCTGACTGGTGTCATTCAAGGGCATGACCTTTATACGATGTTTTTGGCCGGGGTATCATTGGCTGTTGCGGCGATTCCCGAAGGCTTGCCAGCCATTGTGACCGTAGCCTTGTCTTTAGGCGTTCAGCGAATGATCAAACAAAAAGCGATTGTCCGCAAACTTCCTGCCGTAGAAACGCTAGGCTGCGCAACGGTGATTTGCTCAGATAAGACAGGAACACTGACCCAAAACAAAATGACGGTGACGAAGGTTTGGAGTGGAGGGAAAACTTGGGATGTCAGCGGTACTGGTTATAAACCTGTCGGAGAGTTTTCTTTAGAGGGAGTTTCCGTTGCCCCGAGAAACCATAATGCATTGTTGCAAATAATTACATTTGGCATGCTCTGTAACAAGGCTGAGTTAAAGGAGAATGGTAAACAATATATTTTAGACGGTGATCCGACAGAAGGGGCGATGTTGGTTGCGGCAATGAAAGCGGGATTGACGAGGGAACACCTGTCTAAGAGGTTTACGATAGTCAAGGAGTTTCCGTTTGACTCGAGCCGCAAAATGATGAGTGTCATAGTGAAGGATGATAAAGATAATCATTTTGTAATCGCAAAAGGGGCCCCTGACGTATTGATCGCCCAGTCCGATACGATTCTTTGGGAAGGAAGGTCGGAAATATTAAATCGGGAGAGTAAGGAAAGGGTACAGCAGGACATGAATGAGCTTGCCTCGCAGGCACTTAGAATGATTGCTGTTGGTTATAAACCCCTTTCAAAAGGAACGATTTTGCTTCAAGAAACCGAAGCTGAGCGCAATTTGACTTTCATGGGACTGCAGGGCATGATCGATCCCCCGCGTCCGGAGGTGAAGCAGGCAGTTAAGGAATGCCGGGATGCCGGGATCAAAACTGTCATGATTACTGGCGACCATGTAATAACCGCAAAGGCAATAGCTAAAGAACTTGGTATTTTAAAAGGAAAAGAACGTGTACTTGAAGGACGGCAATTGGCGGACATGGATGTCGGGGAACTTGAGGAAGTTGTTGAAAGTGTTTCGGTATTTGCCCGCGTTTCCCCGGAACATAAGTTGAAAATCGTAAAAGCCTTGCAAAATAAAGGACATGTCGTTGCAATGACAGGGGATGGAGTCAATGATGCCCCTGCAATAAAATCAGCGGATATTGGTATATCCATGGGCATCACGGGTACTGATGTCGCGAAGGAAGCTTCTTCCTTGATATTGGTTGATGATAATTTTGCCACAATTAAATCGGCCATCAAAGAAGGCAGGAATATTTATGAAAACATCAGGAAGTTCATCCGTTATCTGCTTGCTTCCAATGTGGGGGAGATCTTGGTCATGTTTTTTGCGATGCTATGTGCCTTGCCTTTACCTTTGATACCAATCCAGATCTTATTCGTGAACCTTGTAACTGACGGACTGCCCGCGATGGCGTTGGGCCTGGATGCCGCCGAAGAAGATGTAATGAAAAGAAATCCAAGAAATGCCAATGAAGGTGTTTTTGGAAGAGGGCTTGGTTGGAAGATCATCTCACGCGGTTTTCTGATCGGGGTTTCTACATTGATCGCATTTTATGTTGTATATCGTGCAAATCCGGAAAACCTTGCTTATGCACAAACGATTGCTTTCGCTACCTTGGTACTGGCTCAGCTTATACATGTATTCGATTGCCGAAGTGAACGTTCGATCTTCTCGAGAAATCCATTCGGTAACCTTTATCTAGTGGGGGCGGTATTATCCTCCCTATTATTGATGGTAGCCGTCATGTATGTGCAGCCTTTACAAACAATCTTTCATACGGTACCGATTTCGGGAAGGGATTGGCTATTAGTAATAGGAATGGCATCCATTCCAACTTTTTTACTGGCTGGAACCTTTTTAGCAAGAAAAGCACAATGATATATGATATAATCTTTAAGGTGGTAGAGTCTTGCTCTATTGCCTTTTTATTTTTGTAGTATTTTATTTGTGAGCTAAAGTTTTCGTGCTGTAGCTAATATATAATGAATGTTAAAGGCTAAATTACTACATTATGTTTGATAGGATGTGGAACCATGGTTACCAGTATGACGGGCTATGGAAGAGAAGAAGCGGAAAACGAACAGGTCAAGGTTTTTGCTGAAATTAAGACCGTGAACCATCGTTTTTGTGAATATACGATTCGAATGCCGCGCCAGCTTTTGGTTTTGGAAGAAAAGGTGAAGAAGAAGGCGAATCAATACATAAGAAGGGGACGGGTGGAAATCTTCATTACAGTTGAAGGTGAGAGCCTGGTTTCCAAAAAGGTGAAGATCGATTGGGATCTTGCTGATCAGTATGTGGGATTGATGGAAGAAGTCAAGGGAAAATACAATCTGGAAAGTTCCATTACATTACAGGATATGCTGCAACTTGAATCGATTTTCATAACCGAGGAAGTACCTGCGGTTCCTGCCGATTTGGAATCCCTTTTATTGAAGGCTGTCACGGGAGCATTGGAAAACCTGAAAAAAATGCGGAATTTGGAAGGTCAGGAACTGGCCTTGGACATGAAACGCCAGCTTGAAAAGTTTGGTGAGATTGTAGCAGGTGTCAAAATGCATGCACCTTCAGTCGTCGAAAAATATAAAGCCCGCTTGGAAATCAAACTGGCAGAGTTGACTGAAGGATTGATCGAAGATAGCCGCATTGTGACAGAAGCGGCCATTTTTGCTGATAAATGTGATATAAATGAAGAACTGACCAGACTCGATAGCCATGTACAGCAATTTTCAAGGACGCTTACCCATAGTGAACCAATTGGAAGGAAACTCGACTTCCTTGTCCAGGAAATGAATAGGGAAGTCAATACGATTGGATCAAAGGCAAATGATTCAGCCATTACCAAAGAAGTGGTGGAAATGAAAAGTCTGCTTGAAAAATTAAAGGAACAGGTTCAAAATATCGAGTAGTCGGTTTATGATGAACCTAACAAGGTGACAATAGATATGAATGGGGGACAAAAATGTCAATTAAGCTCATTAATATTGGTTTTGGGAATATCGTTTCCGCAAACCGGATCGTATCCATCGTGAGCCCTGAATCGGCTCCGATCAAAAGGATCATCCAAGATGCCCGGGACCGCGGATCCTTAATAGATGCTACATATGGTAGAAGGACTAGGGCCGTTATAATTACAGACAGCGACCATGTTATCTTATCTGCCGTTCAACCGGAAACGGTTGCCGCACGGCTTCAAGATAGAGATGACAGCGTAGAAGAGGGGTAACTGAAACAATATGAGAGAAAAAGGTTTATTAATCGTTTTGTCCGGTCCATCCGGCGTTGGTAAAGGAACTGTAAGAAAGGCGATTTTTTCTCAGCCAGGAACGGCATTCGAATATTCGATTTCGATGACCACACGGCTGCCTCGCCATGGTGAAGTGGACGGAGTGGACTATTTCTTCAAAAAACGCGAGGAATTCGAAGCACTGATCGAAGAAGGCAAATTGCTGGAATATGCTGAGTTCGTCGGTAATTATTATGGAACACCCGTGGATTATGTCCGTGAAACAATCGATTCCGGAAAAGATGTATTTCTGGAAATTGAAGTTCAAGGAGCTAAACAGGTCCGGGAGAAATTCCCTGAAGGACTTTTCATTTTCCTTGCTCCTCCGAGTTTGACCGAACTCGAAAGCCGCATCGTTACTCGCGGAACCGAGACGGAGGAAGCGATAAAAGGCCGGATGAAAGTGGCCAAGGAAGAAATAGAACTTATGGATCTGTATGATTATGTTGTTGAAAATGATCATGTGGATGCCGCATGTGCTAGAATTAATGCAATTGTAATAGCCGAGCATTGCCGTCGGGAAAGAGTTGCTGTTCTATATAAAAAAATGTTGGAGGCGGAATAAATTATGTTATATCCATCAATTGATTCTCTATTACTTAAAATCGATTCAAAATACTCACTTGTATCAGTGGCAGCTAAGCGTGCCAGGGAAATGCAAATTAAAGATAATTGCCTCGTAACGAAACCGGTTTCCCATAAATCAGTAGGTCGTGCCCTTGAAGAGATTCATTCCGGTAAATTGACTTACGATAATTCTTACGAGGAAAACTAAAAGAACACATAGCTTGACCTATCGGGCCTGACACCCTAAAGCAAACAGGAGCGTTACATTTGGAAAGTGCTTCCTTCCTGCGGCCAAGGTGTCAGGCCTGTTTGTTTTGGTTTTAAAAAGTCCGGAAGTCATGATGAAAGCAGGCAGAGATATGGAATGTTTAGGGAAATTCATATGGTATGCGCATTTCAAATGAAATTTTTTCGGTTTTCCGTCATAATTAGAAGAAAATAGAATGTATAGTTAGGGGAAATTTGCATGCTTATCGATAAAAAAGTACTTCTTTGTGTCACCGGCGGGATTGCTGTATATAAGGCTGCTGCCCTGACAAGTAAATTAACTCAGGAAGGTGCACATGTTAAAGTGATCATGAGTGAATCGGCACGTAAATTCGTGACGCCGCTCACCTTTCAAGCACTTTCGAGAAATGATGTGTATACAGATACTTTTGATGAGAAGGATTCATCAGTCATTGCCCACATCGACTTGGCTGATTGGGCTGATATCATCCTGTTGGCTCCAGCTACAGCCAATGTCATCGGAAAGGTAGCCAATGGAATCGCGGATGATATGATTACGACCACACTTCTGGCAACGGAAGCGCCTGTCTGGGTTGCGCCGGCAATGAACGTGCACATGTACGCCCACCCAGCGGTTCAAAAAAATATGGAGACACTTCGGTCGTTTGGATATCAATTCATTGAACCGGGTGAAGGGTATTTGGCCTGCGGTTATGTAGGGAAAGGGCGATTGGAGGAACCGGAAACAATCGTAGAACATCTTAATCGATATTTCGATGAACGCAAATCACACCAACAGCCTCTTAAAGGAAAGAAATATTTGATAACGGCAGGACCGACTCGTGAAGCAATCGATCCCGTGCGTTACATGACGAATCATTCCAGCGGCAAAATGGGCTATGCCCTAGCCGAAAAGGCAATCGAAATGGGCGCTGAGGTGACATTGATCACTGGCCCAGTGAATTTGACACCACCTTCCAATGCCAAAGTAATGCCAGTGGTATCAGCAGCAGATATGTATGATGCGGTATTCGATCAGTTCGATTCCAGTGACGTCGTAATCATGACAGCTGCAGTGGCGGACTATAAACCGAAGATTTATCATGCTCAAAAGATGAAAAAGCAACCAGGGGAAAATGTGATTGAATTTGAACGGACAAAGGATATCCTCATGGAACTCGGTGAAAATAAAACCCATCAGTTCTTGGTAGGCTTTGCGGCTGAAACGAACAATGTTGAAGAATACGCAAGAGGGAAATTAGCCAAAAAGAATGCAGATATGATCGTTGCCAATAATGTTACCGCCCCAGGGGCAGGATTTGGAACGGATACGAACATCGTGACTATTTACGATAAAGATGGAAGTGCGACCGAACTTCCAAAAATGAGTAAAGCGGATATAGCTAAAAGCATCCTCGCAGAAGTATCTCGCATGCAAAAGGAATGATGTCATATGGATATAGCATCCGTCATCGTGGATGTACCTGCAAAACAAACAGATCGAGAATTCGACTATCGCATACCTGAAAAGTGGAACCAAGTCATCAAACCCGGAATGCGGGTCATCGTCCCATTCGGTCCAAGAATGGTTCAGGGATTCGTTACAGGCTTAAAAGCTAAAAGCGACTTTGCGAAATTACGCTATATAAAAGAACCAATGGATTTGGAGCCCATCCTTAATGATGAATTGCTTCAGCTTGGTGACTGGTTGACCAAAGAGGCGATGTGTTTTAAAATTTCAGCGCTACAGGCCATGCTTCCGGCAGCGATGAAAGCAAAGTATGAAAAAGTGATCAAAGTCGTTGAAGATAAAAAGGATCAGCTGCCTCCCTTCATTCAAAACCTTTTCGGTAAAAATGATTCAATATCTTGGAAAGACGTGATTGAAGGGGAGAACGCCTCCTTTTTCCAAAAGGAAATGCAAAATGGCAATCTTGAGCTCGTATATAATGTGAAAAACCGACTTAATAAGAAGACAGTCCGTGTCATAAAATCTTTGCTTTCCCCTAAGGAACTGAAAGAAATGGCATCAGCCATGTCAAGCAATGCAAAAAAACAACAGGAACTCCTTCAATACTTTATTGAACATCAAGAACCCATCCCGTTAAAAGAATTGCTTGAATTGATGAACACATCAAGCGGTACCGTCAAATCCCTAGTGTCAAAAGGGGCCTTGGCGGAAATGGATCAAGAAATATACCGTGATCCTTATGAAAACCGTGTGTTCGAAAAATCCACTCCCTTTACACTTACAGCTGAACAAGCAGCTGCATTGAAGCCCATCCACAAGAAAATACATCAAGATGAACATGATGTCTTCCTTTTGTATGGTGTAACCGGCAGCGGGAAGACGGAAGTGTATCTACAGGCAATAGCCTCTGTCATTGAAAAAGGGAAGGAGGCCATCATGCTTGTACCTGAAATCTCCTTAACGCCACAGACGGTGAAGAGGTTTAAGGAACGGTTTGGGGAGCAGGTAGCTGTCATGCATAGCGGTTTATCCGTAGGTGAAAAATATGATGAATGGCGGAAAATCCACCGTAAAGAAGTAAAAGTTGTGGTGGGCGCGCGTTCCGCCGTGTTTGCCCCTTTTGAAAACCTGGGGCTGGTCATCATTGATGAAGAGCATGAATCCAGTTATAAGCAAGAAGAAACGCCAAGGTACCACGCCAGGGACGTAGCCATTGAAAGAGCAAAATCATATGGGTGTCCGGTTATTCTTGGCAGCGCGACACCTACACTTGAATCTTTTGCGCGAGCCAAGAAAAATGTCTATAAATTATTGACACTTAGCCAGAGGATGAATAAAAATGCGTTGCCAGCAGTGGATATTGTAGATATGCGCGAAGAACTAAGAACAGGAAATCGTTCCATGTTTTCGGAGCTGCTCTTTACCAAGCTGAAAGACCGGCTTGAGAAGGGGGAGCAAACAGTTCTGATGCTAAATAAAAGGGGGCATTCTTCCTTTGTGATGTGCCGAAGCTGCGGATTGGTCATCAACTGCCCTAATTGTGACATTTCACTCACATATCATCGCTTTAATGATATAATGAAATGCCATTATTGCGGTTTTGAAGAGGGAATGCCTTCCGCTTGCCCTGAATGTGAAAGTGAACATATAAGGTTTTTCGGTACAGGCACTCAAAAGGTTGAAGAAGAGCTTGCGAAAATCCTCCCTGAAGCACGGGTCATACGGATGGATGTTGACACGACGAGTAAGAAGGGTTCACATGAGCGGTTGCTGAATGCCTTTGGTGAAGGGAAGGCCGATATATTGTTAGGCACCCAAATGATTGCCAAGGGCCTTGATTTTCCTAATATCACCCTTGTTGGAGTCCTTTCAGCTGATACGATGCTGCATCTGCCTGATTTCCGTTCTTCGGAAAAGACATTCCAGCTGCTGACACAGGTCAGCGGAAGGGCAGGACGTCATCAGCTTCCGGGAGAAGTGGTCATCCAAACCTATACACCTGAGCACTATAGCATCGAGCTTTCTGCCTTTCAGGATTATGATGCTTTTTATGAACGGGAGATGCTTCTAAGGAGGCAAAGTCATTACCCTCCCTATTATTATGTTGTCCTTATAACTGTTTCACATGAAGATTTAATGAAGACAGTGAGTGTTACTGAGAAAATCACGAATTATTTAGGCTCACGATTGAATCGGGATTCTATCGTACTAGGTCCGGTTGCTTCGCCCATTAGTCGAATCAACAATAGATATCGCTATCAATGTCTGATAAAATACAAACGAGAGCCGGACCTGAATCTGCATTTACGCACACTTTTGGAGCATTACCAAAAAGAAACCGCTCAGAATCAGCTGCAGATTTCAATAGATTTAAATCCACAGATCATGATGTAATTGTTTAAGAGATGGATGATTACCGCGAGCTGTTACAGCTTGCGTTTTTATATAATGAAGTGCTGTTTTTCATATCTAGGAGGTTACCTTTAATTTTGGCTATTTTACCGATTGTCTTGTTTCCTGAAAAAATTTTACAACAAAAATGCGATAAAGTAACAAGTTTTGATAAAAAGTTGGCAAAGCTGTTAAATAACATGTATGAAACGATGGTGGAGGCGGATGGCGTTGGACTTGCAGCACCTCAGGTTGGTGTGAAAAAGCAAGTGGCCGTCGTTGAAATAGAGGAAGGATCAGGTGCAATCGAACTGATTAATCCGGAAGTGCTGGAAATGGAAGGCGAACAGACAGGTGTTGAAGGATGCTTGAGCTTCCCGAGTTTATATGGCGAAGTAACGCGTCCATACCGTGTCATAGTCCGGGCACAAGACCGAAAAGGCTCTTTTTTCGAGATAGAAGCGGAAGATTTCCTTGCAAGGGCCCTTCAGCACGAAATCGATCATCTGCAAGGAGTTTTATTTACAAGTAAGGTTTCCCGGTATATTTCGGAAGAAGAGTTAGAAAGGTATGGAGAAGAATGACGAAAATAATATTTATGGGTACACCGGACTTTTCAGTGCCGGTATTGAGAAGAATCATTGATGAAGGGTATGATGTGATCGCTGTTGTCACACAGCCCGATCGTCCAGTAGGCCGCAAAAAGGTGCTAACGCCGCCTCCAGTTAAGGTCGAAGCCGAAAAGCATGGGATTCCCGTTTATCAGCCCGAAAAAATCCGTGAAAAAGAAGAACTTGAAAAGATCATC
Source organism: Peribacillus phoenicis (assembly GCF_047238085.1). Lineage (NCBI taxonomy): Bacteria > Bacillati > Bacillota > Bacilli > Caryophanales > Bacillaceae > Peribacillus > Peribacillus phoenicis. The sequence goes on from NZ_JBDFMF010000001.1 coordinate 1,357,308, forward strand.
GCATTGAATGCTGACTTGGTGGTGACGGCGGCTTTCGGACAAATCCTTCCGAATGAATTGCTGGATGCCCCTAAGTACGGATGTATTAATGTACATGCCTCCCTGCTTCCAGAACTGCGTGGAGGGGCGCCCATTCATTATTCCATTTTACAGGGGAAAGAAAAGACTGGGATAACCATCATGTATATGGCGGAAAAATTGGATGCCGGTGATATATTGACTCAGGCGGAAGTTGCTATAGAGGAACAAGATAATGTCGGAACGCTGCATGATAAATTAAGCAAGATAGGGTCGGATTTACTTGCAGAGACACTTCCGAAACTAATTAATGAGGAGTTACAGCCGATCAAGCAGGATGAGGCTAAAGCGTCTTTTGCACCTAACATCAAGCGGTCAGAGGAAAGGATCGACTGGTCGAAATCAGGGGAAGACATCTATAACCATGTACGCGGCCTGAATCCTTGGCCTGTTGCTTATACAACCTTAGACGGGTCCATTTTGAAGATTTGGCAGGTAAAGAAACTTGAAGATGGCAATCAGGCTGTGCCGGGCACGGTCATTGATGTACAAAATGATGGTTTCATCGTTTCGACAGGCAATGAGACGGCAATACTGGTTACAGAACTGCAGCCTTCAGGAAAGAAAAAAATGCCGGCGAAAGATTACTTGCGCGGAGCCGGATCGTTCATTAAAGCAGGCATGAAGTTAGGAGAACAGAATGAAGCAAACTAAAAAGGGAGTACGTGAAATCGCTCTCGATATTTTGGAATCTGTGGAGAAAAACCAATCCTACAGTAACCTATTATTGAACAACTTGATTAAAAAGCACCAGTTATCCGTCGTGGACAGCGGTTTGCTTACAGAAATAAGCTACGGTACCATACAGCGTAAGATGACTTTGGATTATTATTTGAACCCATATATTAAACAACCTAAAAAAACGCAAAGCTGGGTCATCAATTTACTTAGGCTTTCCGTTTACCAAATGGTCTATTTAGATAAAGTGCCTGATCATGCAATCATTTTCGAGGCTGTCGAAATTTCCAAAAAACGCGGACACAAGGGTACATCTTCGATGGTCAATGGCGTGCTTCGCAACATCCAAAGGAATGGTGTTCCTTCTTTAGATGAAATTAAAGATGATCTGGAACGGCTTTCCATAGAAGTAAGTCATCCAATTTGGCTTGTAAAGCGCTGGGTAGAGCAATTTGGCTATGAAAAAACCAAGGAAATGTGTGAAATCAACTTAACTGCGCCATTACAGACGGGGCGGGTTAATTTAAAGAAGATTTCACGCAGTGAACTGATCAGCATATTAACGGAAGAAGGATATGATGTTGAAGCAAGTGAAGTCGTTCCCGAAGCAATTGTCAGCTATAAAGGGAATCTTGCTCATTCAGAAAGCTATAAGTTGGGTTATTTATCGATTCAGGACGAGAGTTCAATGCTTGTTGCCCATGCATTGGGTGCGAATGAAAATGATGCTGTACTCGATTGCTGTGCCGCACCTGGAGGGAAAACGACACATATCGCAGAAGGCTTGACCACTGGACAAGTATATGCGCTCGACCTTCATGAGCATAAGGTCAAGCTCATTAAAGAGCAGGCGGAGCGCCTAAAGCTCAGAAACAATATTAAGACAATGGCCCTTGATAGCAGAAAAGTGCAAGAACACTTCAATAAGGAAGGTTTTGACAGGGTCCTGATCGATGCACCATGTTCCGGGTTGGGAGTCATGCGCCGGAAGCCTGATGTAAAGTACACTAAAACAAAAGATGATATAATGAAACTCTCAAGTATACAAAAACAATTATTGGAATCGGCTGCCCCGCTTGTTAAGCAAGGCGGACGGTTAGTATATAGTACCTGTACGGTGGATAAAGAAGAAAATGACAAAGTCGCTGCAGCATTTTTGGAAAGCCACCCGGATTTTGAAAGCGATGCAACCTTGTCCGCAAGAATGCCTGAAAGCGTTCAGCCATTCATCGAGGGTCATACGCTGCAAGTTTTTCCGCAATATTTTAGCAGTGACGGATTCTTTATTGCGAGTTTTAGAAAGAAGGTGCTGTAATGGCAGAAATCACTAAATCATCTAGAGTAAGAAAAGATACGACACCAGAAAAACCGTCGATTTACTCATTGGAGCTACACCAAATTAAAGAATGGCTTGTTCAAAATGGAGAAAAGGCATTCCGGGCCGATCAAGTATATGACTGGCTTTATAAAAAACGTGTCTCCAGTTTTGAAGACATGTCCAACCTTTCGAAATCATTGCGGGATAAGCTGGAATCGCAATTCACCTTCACAACTTTGAAAACTTTGATTCAGCAAACGTCCAATGACGGAACGATGAAGTTTTTATTTGAACTCCAAGATGGTTATTCGATAGAAACGGTGCTTATGCGCCATGAATACGGAAACTCCATTTGCGTGACAACGCAGGTAGGATGTAGAATTGGCTGTACATTCTGTGCGTCGACATTAGGCGGTTTAAAGCGGAATCTTGAATCAGGGGAAATAGTTGCCCAGGTCGTAAAGGTTCAGCAAGCACTTGACGAATCGGAAGAACGTGTTAGTTCTGTCGTAATCATGGGTATAGGTGAACCGTTTGATAACTACGATAATATGATGTCATTCTTGAAGAATATAAACCATGAAAAGGGCTTGAACATCGGGGCACGTCATATTACCGTTTCCACAAGTGGAATCATTCCTAAGATTTATAAGTTTGCCGAAGAAAGCATGCAAATAAACTTTGCTGTTTCCCTTCATGCACCGAATACGGAATTGAGAAGTAAATTGATGCCAATCAATAAGGCCTACAAACTTCCAGACTTGATCGAAGCAATCAAGTACTATACAGAAAAAACAGGTCGCCGTGTAAGTTTTGAATATGGTCTATTCGGTGGCGAGAATGATACAGTGGAGCACGCTGAAGAATTAGCAACTTTAATAAAAGGGATAAAATGCCATGTTAACTTAATACCGGTTAACTATGTACCTGAACGCAACTATGTACGAACACCTCGGGACCAAATTTTTGAGTTTGAAAAAACATTGAAGAAGCGCGGCATTAATGTAACGATCCGAAGGGAACAAGGCAGTGATATTGACGCAGCCTGCGGCCAGCTTCGGGCCAAGGAGCGCAAAGAAGAGACGAGGTGACCCTATGAGGGCAATATTTAAGACAGACCGTGGAAAAGTCCGCCAGCATAATGAAGATAATGGCGGAATCTTTAAGAACTCGGAAGGCGTTCGCCTTGCCATCGTTGCAGATGGCATGGGCGGCCACCGTGCCGGGGATGTAGCCAGTGCAATGACGATAGACCTTCTGAAAAAGGGCTGGGAAGTATCAACCGGAATCGAAACGGCAAATGATGCCGAGGATTGGCTGAAGCAGCAAATCTTCTCGGTCAATCAGTTGCTTTTTGAACATGCAGAAGCGAATACGGAATGTAAAGGCATGGGGACCACCATTGTTGCAGCCATTTGCACCGACAAGTTTGCTACGATTGCCAACATCGGGGACAGCCGGTGTTATTTGTATAATGATAGCGGTTTTAAGCAGGTCACGGAAGATCATTCACTCGTTAACGAATTGGTCCGTTCCGGGCAGATATCGAAGGAAGATGCCGAAAACCATCCACGGAAAAATGTTTTATTACGAGCCTTGGGGACAGAAATGCAAGTGGAAATGGACATTATGACGGTCATCTTCGAAGAAAATGATTTACTATTGCTTTGTTCGGATGGATTGACGAATAAAGTGAGTGAACAGGAACTGGAAGAAACGGTAACCAATGGACAGTCACTTGAAGAAAAGGCGAATTCATTAATAGATAAGGCCAATCACTACGGTGGGGAAGATAATATCACACTTGTACTTGTTCAATTTACTGAAGAAAGTGAAAGCAGGTGAATTGAATGTTGATTGGTAGAAGAATCAACGGCCGTTATAAACTGATCGAGATGGTCGGCGGCGGCGGTATGGCGAATGTTTACCTTGCAAGGGATATGATCTTAGATAGGGATGTCGCATTGAAAATCCTTCGCATGGACTTTAATAATGACGAGGAGTTCATCAAGCGCTTCAATCGGGAAGCCCAATCGGCAACCAGTTTGGCCCATCCCAATATCGTAAGCATTTATGATGTTGGTGAAGAAGATTCCATCTATTATATTGTAATGGAATACGTTGACGGGTTTACACTTAAGCAATACATACAAAAATATTATCCAATTCCAGTTGATGAAGCCTTGGATATCATGAGGCAAATCACGGCAGCGATTTCCCATGCCCATCATAATGGGATCATTCATCGTGATATCAAGCCACAGAACATTTTGATTGATAAAGAAGGAACCGTCAAGATTACGGACTTCGGCATTGCATTGGCACTAAGTGCAACAAACATCACGCAGACCAACGCAGTCTTGGGCTCGGTTCATTATTTATCTCCGGAACAGGCCAGAGGCGGTATGGCCAATAAGAAGTCGGACATTTATTCACTTGGCATCGTCATGTTTGAATTGTTGACGGGAAGATTGCCATTTTCGGGTGAATCAGCCGTGTCGATAGCTCTTAAACATTTACAATCGGAAACTCCGTCTCCAAAACGCTGGAACTCTGAAATACCACAGAGTGTGGAAAATATTATCTTGAAAGCGACAGCCAAAGATTCATATTACCGCTATGAGAGCGTAGACTCGATGGAAGATGACATACGGACGTCGCTTAATCCTGAGCGTTCAAATGAACTGCCTTTTGCCATTCCCGAAGATCATGATGCAACAAAAGCCATCCCCGTCATAACGGATGATCAGCTTTCCAGCGTCGATGAGACAATCATAAGGGGTCCTGAAAAAAATACTTTAGTTTATGCGGATGATGAGGAAAGTGATTCTGTAGCAGAGAGTAAATCGAAAAAGAAACAGAAGAAACAAAAGAAACAGAAAAAACAAAAAAACAAGTCGGAACATAAAGGTAAAAAACGAAAGAACATGCCTGCAATCCTGGTGACCACCTTTTTAGTTCTCGCCCTGCTTGCTGTTTTATCTGTCACTGTTTTACCTCCCCTCCTTGTCTCGAAGGAAGTGACGATCCCGGACCTTAAAGGGGAAGAATTGGATGATGCCATTACTGAATTGCTTGAATTGGATTTGAAAGTTGGAGAAACGATCGAGATTGAAGATGAAGAGGTGGAAGCTGGTCTTGTGATCAAAACCAACCCTAAGGAAGGTAAGACGGTCAAGGAAGGTGCAGTGATCGATATTTATCAAAGCATTGGTAAAGAGACGATTTCATTGTCCAGCTATGAAGGTCGAGACTACTCTGATGTTAAATCCCTGCTTGATAAAATGGGATTCAAAAACATAAGCGTTACCGAAAAATATGATGACAGTGCAGCCGGCACGATCATTGAACAATCGCCCTCGGGTGCCACTGAGGTCGTACCATCCGAAACGGAGCTCGAGTTAACGGTCAGTAAAGGGGCAGATCTCCTGAGCTTGAAGAACTTAACGGGGTTCAATAAAGCTGGCCTTGATGATTATTCCAGTGAAAGTGGAATAAAGATCGATGTCGAAGAAGAAATCTATGATGATTCCGTAGCGGAGGGGCTTGTCATTTCCCAGTCACCGGAACCTGCTACGAAGGTGGAAAAGGGCAGTACTGTGAAAGTGGTCATTTCAAAAGGGAAAGAAGAGATTCCTCCGAAGAGTGTAACGGAGGAAATCAAAATCGAGTATGATCCGGTTGAGCCAGGCAAAACGCAAAAAATACAAATTTTCATCGAGGATATCGACAATAGCATGACTGAGCCTCAAGAAACATTCTATATAAGGGAAGATGCGAAGAGAACGATCGAATTAATGGTTTCCCCGGATAAGAAAGCAGGATATAAAGTCATGCGGGACAATCAGGTCATCATTGACGAATCCGTCTCATATCCAGAATAAATTTAATAATTAGGAGTGTGGTTATGCCCGAAGGAAAAATTATCAAAGCACTAAGTGGATTTTATTATGTCCTTGATGGTGAAGAGGTCTATCAATGCCGTGGAAGGGGCCTGTTCAGGAAGAATAAGGTAACCCCGCTCGTGGGTGATTATGTTGTGTTTGAAGCGGAAAATAAAACGGACGGGACCGTGACCGAAATAAAACCGCGAAAGAATGAATTGATACGTCCGCAAATCTCGAATGTAGACCAGGCAATCCTTGTCTTTTCGGCAGTAGAACCTGATTTCAGTCCGGCATTGCTTGATCGATTCCTCGTACTGATTGAAGATAACGAAATCGAACCGATTATCGTCGTGACGAAACTGGACTTGGTTACAGCTGAAAACCAAAAGAAATTGTCTCAGTATATCAAGGACTATCAGAAACTTGGCTATACTGTACTGGAAACATCTTCTGTTACCGCTGGAGGAATTGAAGAACTAGTGCCGTATTTAGAAGGAAAAACCAGTGTATTTGCCGGGCAGTCAGGTGTTGGGAAATCGTCTTTGCTGAATGCAATCAATCCTGAATTGGCTTTAAAGACGGATGATATTTCTTCACACTTGGGACGTGGGAAGCATACCACCCGCCACGTTGAATTGATTCATATCGGCTCTGGACTTGTCGCGGATACTCCAGGGTTCAGTTCACTTGAATTCATGGAAATGGAAGCTGAACGGTTATCCTATTGCTTCCCGGAAATGCATAAGCATGGGGAAGACTGTAAATTCAGGGCCTGCCTGCACGATAAAGAACCAAAGTGTGCAGTGAAGGAAGCGGTTGATGCCGGGGAAATTCCACGTTATCGATATGAACATTATATGCAATTCTTAGAAGAAATCAGAGATAGAAAGCCGAGGTATTAAAATGGTTAAAATCGCACCATCCATTTTATCAGCTGACTTTGCAAAATTGGGAGAAGAAATTCTTGATGTGGAAAGGGGCGGAGCGGATTTAATCCATGTAGATGTCATGGATGGGCATTTCGTGCCGAATATAACGATAGGCTCGCTGATTGTCGATGCCATCCGTCCCATAACAAAGCTTCCGCTTGATGTTCATTTAATGATCGAACAACCAGATCGTTATATCGAGGCCTTTGCGAAAGCAGGAGCCGATTATATAACTGTACATGTAGAGGCATGCACACATTTGCATCGGACGATCCAATTGATTAAATCTTTTGGTGTAAAGGCAGGCGTGGTGCTTAATCCAGCCACTCCAGCTTCCTTGATCCAACCAATAATCGAAGATATTGACATGGTATTGTTGATGACGGTCAATCCTGGTTTTGGCGGACAAAAGTTCATTAAATCCGTTCTTCCCAAAATTGCCGAAGTGAAGGCGATGGCGGAAATGTATAATCAAAATCTGGAAATAGAGATTGATGGTGGAGTAAATGAAGAAACGGCTAAACTATGTATTGAACAAGGGGCGACAATCCTTGTGGCAGGCTCGGCAATATATAATCAAGAAGATCGAAACGCAGCGATTCAAAAGATTCGGGGAAAGTGATATAAGCCGACACTATCATATTCGTATGATGGTGATCGGCTTTTTTTATCAATCAAACATAGGAATCTTTAATATGAATATGTAAAGAAAAGGATGATTTCGATGATTATTAGTATTATGGCTGGAGGTCCGGAATGTTTTTGGCCGGATCTGACATCGTATAAGGAGAAGACTGACCTTTGGGTCGGGGTTGACAGGGGAGTATGGTCTTTGCTTGAAAAAGGTATCGAACCTAGATACGGTTTTGGGGATTTTGATTCAGTTTCGGAAGGTGAATACAGGAAAATTGAGCAAAGGCTGGAACAAATCAATCTATATTCTTCGGAAAAGGATGAAACGGATTTAGAAATCGCTTTTAAATGGGCAATAGGGCAAAAGCCAAGTGAAATTCACATTCTGGGCGCAACAGGGGGAAGAATGGACCATTTTCTTGGGAATATCCAGCTGCTCCAAAAAGAAAGTGTCCTCCCTCATCATGGCGATATGGATATATACATAGTCGATCGGCAAAATATATTCACAGTAAAGACAGCAGGTTCATATGAGGTCACTGCTTTGAAAGATAAGAAATACTTGTCATTGCTCCCCGTAACGGCTGAAGTCACCGGCATTACACTTTCGGGTTTCAAATACCCGCTGGATGATGCAAGCTTGGAAATAGGTTCGACGCTTTGCATCAGCAATGAACTAATTTCCGAATCTGGGAATGTTTCATTTGAGAAAGGCATATTAATGGTGATAAGAAGCAGTGATTAAAATTCATGCTTAGAGCAGATTCGGATATAATTACGATCATCCTATATCCGCTTAAAAGCTTATGTTGTAATAGAAAAATTCCACTTCATCTTTAATTGTGGGATGCAAAGAGGAGGGGCATGATGAAATTTTATACGATTAAATTGCCAAAAGTTCTGGGCAGTTTGGTAAGGGCTATGCTCGGAGCGTTTAAAAAAGGCTGATACTTATCTCCATGACACCTCTCAAATTAAGGGAGGTGTTATTTTTTCGGTAAAAAGGGGCGGCCATCCATTAATGGGTGAAGGCTCCCTCCTTGATGCAGGAAAGACCTGATCAACGAATTGAAACCCTCCCCATTAAATACCGGCCATTACAAGTAAAAAGGCATCCTAAGAGGATGCCGTAACATTATACGCGTTCTACTTTGCCCGATTTAAGAGCTCTTGCAGAAACGTATACACGTTTAGGTTTACCGTCAACTAAAATACGTACTTTTTGAAGGTTAGCGCCCCATGTACGCTTGCTAGCGTTCATTGCGTGAGAGCGGCTGTTACCAGAACGAGTTCTTCTTCCAGTGATTACACATTTACGTGCCATGTCAAATTCCCTCCTAACTACAACAAGCTTAAGTTTTTCGCAGTCGTCTTAAGTCTTTGTAAAATACTTTAATAATTTATCATACCTACCGTTAGAATGCAATACTTCAGTTAATTACTTTCAAGAAAAAAACCTTGACATACATACTTCAAAATTGAATTATATATAGTACCGTAAGACATTTACTTTTAAAACCATAGACATTATAGTAAAATGTCTTTAGTTGATTTGATTTTTGGGAGGGAAAAGAAAATGTCTATCGAATTACAAACGAAGTATGGACAAATTGATATCTCTAATGAGGTTATCGCTACTGTAGCAGGCGGCGCAGCCGTGGATTGCTACGGAATTATAGGAATGTCTTCCAAAAAACAATTTAAAGACGGCATTGCCGAAATTTTAAGAAAAGAAAACTTTACTAAGGGTGTAATTGTCCGTCAAGAAGAGGAAGAAGTTCATATCGATATGTATATTATCGTAAGTTATGGAACGAAAATCTCGGAAGTTGCACATAATGTGCAATCAAAGGTAAAGTACACCCTGGACAAAACTGTAGGATTAGCTGTTGATTCCGTCAACATTTTTGTACAGGGAGTTCGTGTGACGAACCCTTAAGTATAGGAGGAAAGTTTTGTGTCAATTACAAGTTTGAACGGAAAGCGCTTTGCAGAAATGATCATTCAAGGTGCCAACCATTTAGCGGCTAATGCCCAAATGGTTGATGCGTTGAATGTTTTCCCTGTTCCAGATGGGGATACAGGAACGAATATGAATTTATCGATGACTTCGGGTGCGAAGGAAGTGCAAAATAACGTCCAGGAACACATCGGGAAAGTGGGTGCGTCACTTTCAAGAGGACTGCTAATGGGCGCACGCGGCAATTCGGGAGTTATCCTTTCGCAACTGTTCCGCGGTTTTGCTAAAGCGATTGAACATAAATCGGAAATCAATAGTGAAGAATTTGCCCAAGCTTTTGAAGCGGGGGTTCAGACAGCTTATAAAGCCGTCATGAAACCTGTTGAAGGAACCATTTTAACGGTTGCAAAAGATGCAGCCAAGCAAGCGGTTTCATCAGCAGCAAATCATATAGACCTTATTCAGGTGATGGAAGAAATCGTTACGGAGGCCAATGCTTCTTTAAAACGCACACCGGATCTTCTTCCAGTCTTAAAAGAAGTGGGAGTCGTTGATAGCGGCGGGCAAGGGTTGGTGTTCGTTTATGAAGGTTTCCTTGCTGAGCTGAAAGGTGAGGCCCTTCCATCCCGACCTGCAAATGGCCCAAGCATGGATGACATGATCAATGCCGAACATCACATGAATGTACAAGGGCATATGAACACGGAAGATATCGTGTATGGCTACTGCACGGAATTCATGGTCCGATTGGAAAGTGAAAAACTTGCCAATGAATCATTTGATGAAGAAAAATTCAGAAATGATTTAAGTGAATACGGAGATTCTTTATTAGTCATCTCAGATGATGAAGTCGTCAAGGTACATATTCACTCTGAACAGCCTGGCACGTGCCTGAATTATGGACAGCAATATGGTAGCTTAATAAAAATGAAAATCGATAATATGCGTGAACAGCATACTGCGATTGTAGGTCAGACGAATACACCGCTTCAAACTAAACCGTCCACCAAAGAGAAGTACGCTGTAGTGTCAGTGGCGATGGGTGCTGGCATCAGCGAATTATTCAAAAGCATCGGTGCTAAGTCCGTCATCGAAGGCGGACAAACGATGAATCCTAGCACGGAAGATATCGTTAAAGCTGTCGAAGAGGCATATGCAGATCATGTGATCATCTTGCCTAACAATAAAAATATCATCATGGCGGCCAATCAGGCTGCAGATGTACTTGGGGATCATGTGACTGTCATCCCAACGAAAACAGTACCACAGGGAATGGCTGCATTGCTGGCTTTCAACCCTTCAATTGATGCTGAAGAGAATAAAAAAGCGATGATCGAAGCCCTTTCGCATGTGAAAACGGGCCAGATTACTTATGCTGTCCGGGATACCAACATTGACGGTCTTGCAATCGAGACCGGGGACTTCATGGGAATTGCTGAAGGCACCATCAAAGTGAAGGATAAAGACATGACCCAAGCGGCAAAAGATCTTCTTTCCGATATGATTGACGAAGATTCAGAAATCCTTACCATTTTATATGGAGAAGATGCCACTGCTGAAAATGTCGAAAGTCTTGTTGCGTTTTGTAATGAGAATTACGAAGACGTTGAAGTTGAAGTCCATAATGGGAAACAACCTTTATATTCTTTCATTTTTTCAATTGAATAAGTAGAGAACCATGAAGATGAGGGAGACTTATTCGTCACGATGTTTGAGGATCCTGAAAAAAATAAAAGGCAATAAACTGCATATGTCATTAGGCTATGCAGTTTTATTTTTTATGAAAAGAAGGATTACGGACAGAGTAATTGTAATTACAATATATCAGCCTTTATTATTAAACTGACTCCCAGTGTATAGAAGGAGGAGCAAGTCATGAAATTTAGAAGTGTATTCGATATAATTGGTCCTGTTATGATCGGCCCCTCTAGTTCCCATACGGCAGGAGCTGCAAGGATCGGCAGGGTTGCCAGGAATTTATTCGACCGGGAACCAAAATGGGTCCATATTTCTTTTTACGGATCATTTGCCAAAACCTATAAAGGCCATGGAACGGATGTAGCCATTGTAGGAGGCTTACTTGATTTTGATACATTTGATGAGAGAATCAAAGAATCGCTGGAAATAGCCCGTAAAAAAAAGATGAAAATTACTTTTCGGGAAGAAGAAGCCGTACCGGAGCATCCCAATACAGCAAAAATAACGGTTGGTGATGATGATGGTGAACTGGAACTTGTCGGAATATCGATAGGCGGGGGAAAAATCGAAATCGTCGAACTGAACGGGTTTAAATTGAGGCTCTCCGGGCACAACCCTGCCATACTCGTCGTTCATGATGATCGATTTGGTGCCATCGCAAATGTTTCAAACATATTAGCCAAGCATCAAATCAATATTGGCCAGATGGAAGTCTCCCGAAAAGAAAAAGGGAAGATGGCCTTGATGACGATTGAAGTGGATCAAAACCTGGAGGATCACGTCATCGCTGAAATTACAGCACTCCCCAACATCACTCAAGTAGCGAGGATTGTGGATTGATAGGGCAATCGTCTCCACTTAGGAAGGAGAAGAAATCATGTTTCGAAATGTAGCGGAATTAGTAGAATTAGCTGAATCAAAGCAAAAGAAAATTTCAACGCTGATGATAGAACAGGAAATGGAAGTTACGGGAAAAAGCCGTGAAGAAATCATCCGCCAGATGGGGGTCAACCTGGATGTAATGGAACAGGCAGTTGAAAAAGGACTTCAAGGTGTCCGGTCCGTTTCCGGCCTGACGGGAGGGGATGCAGTCCTTCTTCAGACTTACATTAAATCAGGAAATTCCTTATCCGGTGAACTGCTGCTGGATGCGGTAAGCAAAGCGGTGGCAACAAACGAAGTGAACGCAGCCATGGGAACGATTTGTGCGACACCGACTGCCGGATCTGCCGGTGTTGTGCCTGGAACACTTTTTGCTTTGCAAAATAAATTAAAGCCGAATCGGGAACAGAAAATTGAGTTCCTATTTACAGCAGGGGCGTTTGGTTTTGTTGTAGCGAATAATGCTTCGATCTCTGGAGCCGCAGGGGGCTGTCAGGCTGAAGTCGGTTCTGCTTCGGGCATGGCGGCGGCAGCCATCGTTGAAATGGCAGGAGGGACACCTGCACAAAGTGCAGAAGCGATGGCAATCACATTAAAGAACATGCTTGGCCTTGTGTGTGACCCTGTTGCTGGGCTTGTGGAGGTGCCTTGTGTAAAGCGTAATGCCATGGGGGCAGCCAATGCTATGGTTGCCGCTGATATGGCGCTAGCGGGGATCACAAGCCGCATACCGTGTGATGAAGTGATTGATGCGATGTACAAAATCGGGCAAACAATGCCATCGGCTCTTAGGGAAACTGCACAAGGAGGTTTAGCGGCAACACCGACTGGACGGGAGTTGGAAGCCAAAATCTTTGGCTTGCCGCTGAATAAGAAGTGAACCCCGCTTTACAGGAACCCATAACAGCAGTAAAGGGCATTGGGGCCGAAACGGGGGCAGCTTTGGGGGAAATGGAGATCCATACCGTCGCGGATCTCCTTGAGCATCTCCCATATCGCTATGAAGATTACCGATTGAGGGATTTAGAAACGGTCGAGCATGATGAGCGGGTTACCATAGAAGGCAAAGTTCATACGGTGCCTACATTAGGATACTTCGGAAAGAAAAAATCCAGGCTTACGATTAAAGTGTTAACGGGGAGATATTTAATAAATGTGATTTTTTTTAACCAGCCATATCTGAAGCCGAAGCTTGCGATAGGCGAAACCGTAACGGTAACGGGAAAGTGGGATCGTCATCGCCAAACCATTACAGGCTCGGAATGCCACGTTGGCGATCGTAGCCGGGAGAAAGAGTTCGAACCGGTGTACTCAGTGAAGGGCAGCATTACTGTCAAAGGGCTCCGCCGCTTTATCTCCAATGCATTTTCTGAATATGGGGCCATGATAGAAGAAAATCTGCCCCCGCAATTATTGTCGGCATACAAACTGATGCCGCGTAACGACGCTCTTCGTACCATGCATTTCCCTCAATCGGCCAATGAGGTGAAAAAGGCTCGCCGCCGTTTTGTCTATGAAGAATTTTTATTGTTTCAACTTAAAATGCAGGCACTTCGTAAAGTGCAGCGGGAGCAGTCAAAAGGAATTGGCCAGGAGTTTGACATGGAGCAGCTGGAAGCCTTTGTAGGAACTCTCCCTTTTCCTTTGACGAACGCCCAGAATAGGGTCGTCGAGGAAATAATGAATGACATGAAATCTCCCTACAGGATGAATCGCCTGCTTCAAGGTGATGTCGGGTCTGGAAAAACGGTGGTTGCCGCCATATGCCTGAAGGCGACGATTACAGCAGGTTTCCAAGGTGCTCTAATGGTCCCGACGGAAATCTTGGCTGAGCAGCATACTCAATCGCTGAAGGTGATGTTGGAACCGAGTGGAGTGAAGGTCGCATTGTTGACAAGTTCGGTAAAAGGCAAAAAGCGCAAGGAACTATTGCAAATGCTGGAATCCGGCGAGCTAGATCTTTTGATAGGAACACATGCATTGATACAGGATGAAGTGAATTTTCGGAACCTGGGACTTGTCATAACGGACGAACAACATCGTTTCGGAGTGGAGCAGCGCCGGATCCTTCGTGAAAAGGGTACAAATCCAGATGTACTTTTCATGACGGCTACACCGATTCCGCGAACGCTTGCAATTACAGTGTTTGGGGAAATGGACGTCTCGACGATCGATGAAATGCCTGCCGGGCGTAAAGCGATAGAAACCTATTGGGCGAAACACCAAATGCTTGATCGGATCTTAACATTTGTCGAAAAGGAACTAAAGAAAGGGAGACAGGCTTACGTTATCTGTCCATTGATTGAGGAGTCGGAGAAACTCGATTCTTTACAGAATGTTCTCGATGTTCATGCAATGCTGACTCAATACTTTGCGAACAGGTACAAAGTGGGACTTATGCATGGCCGGCTGCCCGCGGATGAAAAAGACGAAGTGATGCAGCAGTTTAGTGCCAATGAAGCACAAATCCTTGTTTCCACGACGGTTGTCGAGGTTGGGGTGAATGTTCCAAATGCAACGGTAATGGTCATTTATGATGCGGAGCGCTTTGGGCTTTCACAGTTGCATCAGCTGCGCGGAAGGGTTGGACGTGGAAGCGATCAGTCCTTTTGCATCCTGCTGGCTGATCCGAAAACGGAAGTCGGCAAAGAACGGATGAAAATCATGACCGAGACAAACGATGGATTCGCCCTTTCCGAAAAAGATTTGGAACTACGCGGCCCCGGGGACTTCTTCGGTAAAAAACAAAGCGGCCTTCCCGAGTTCAAGGTAGCCGACATGGTCCATGATTACAGGACCCTGGAAGTTGCAAGGGAAGATGCTGCAAAATTGATTGCCTCCCAAAGCTTTTGGCATTCCCCTGAGTATGCACCGCTGCGGAACTATTTAGCGGGAACGGGAGTATTCACGGGAGAAAAGCTGGACTGAACTGAATAAAAAACCCAATAGCAGATTGTGAGATTTTACTCAATATCTTGCAATCTGTTTTTAAAATATATATACTACTATTAGTACCTAGTCATAATACTACGGATGGTGACCTTCAAATGCGAAGAAATAAGAAGGAACGCCAGCAATTATTAATCGAAACGATTAAACAGAATCCTTTTGTAACGGATGAGGAGCTGGCTGAAAAATATTCGGTGAGCGTCCAGACCATTAGGCTTGACCGTCTTGAATTATCGATACCGGAACTGCGTGAACGTATTAAAAGCGTGGCCGAGAAAAAATTCAGTGACGAAATCAGGGCATTGCCTTTGGATGAAATCATCGGGGAAGTAATTGATCTTAATTTAGATGACAATGCAATTTCGATTTTGGATATAAATAAGGAGCATGTCTTTAAGAGGAATGGAATTGCAAGGGGACATCACCTTTTTGCCCAAGCAAATTCATTGGCTGTAGCAGTCATAAATGATGAATTGGCATTAACTGCGAAAGCATCCATTTTATTTACTCGTTCTGTTAAGGAAAATGAAAGAGTGGTAGCTAAAGCTAGGGTTAAAAACGTGGACCACACCAACGATCGTTCCGTGGTGGAGGTTAGAAGCTACGTGGGTAATGAACTGGTTTTTAAAGGCGAGTTCGAAATGTATCGCTCTTAACTTGCTAGTAAAGGATGAAAGAAAATGAAGATAACGATAGATGCAATGGGTGGCGATAATGCTCCCAAGGCACAGGTTTTGGGAGCGATGAAAGCTGTCGAGACTTTTTCCGATGTGGAAATCACCTTGATAGGCAATGAATCGGAGATCAACCAATACTTAGCGAAACATGGCCGTATAAAGGTCATACATACTGATGAAAAAATATTAAGCACCGATGAACCTGTTCGTGCGGTTCGCCGCAAGAAAAGCGCCTCGATGGTATTGGCTGCACAGCAAGTGGCTGACGGAGAAGCGGATGCATGCATTTCTTCAGGCAATACGGGGGCGCTAATGGCTGCAGGCTTGTTTGTGGTCGGAAGGATAGAAGGCATTGAACGTCCGGCGTTGGCTCCAACCCTTCCGACAATCGATGGCAAAGGTTTTGTACTACTGGATGTAGGCGCAAACTCCGATGCGAAACCGGAGCATCTCCTTCAATTCGCCATAATGGGGTCTGTTTATGCTCAAAAAGTGCGGGGAATCGAAAAGCCCCGTGTCGGATTACTTAATATCGGAACAGAAGAAAAAAAGGGGAATGAACTGACTAAGCATGCCTTTACATTACTGCAGCAATCATCGGAGATATCCTTTATAGGCAATGTAGAGGCAAGGGACCTCCTAAGCGGGCCGGCAGATGTTGTCGTAACGGACGGCTTCACGGGAAATATGGTGTTAAAGACGCTTGAAGGCACTGCTATGAGTGTATTTAAAATGGTGAAAACGGCCTTGATGAGCAACCTAAAGAGTAAGCTGGCTGCAGCAATGGTAAAGCCTGAACTAAAAGGCATAAAAAATAAAATGGATTACTCGGAGTATGGTGGTGCCGGCCTCTTCGGTTTGAAGGCCCCTGTCATTAAGGCTCATGGTTCTTCAGATGCGAATGCAGTCTATAATGCAATCCGCCAGACTCGCGATATGGTTGGAAATGACGTCATATCGACAATTGCGGAGACGATAGAAAAACAATAATAAATCAAAGAGGCAGGGGAGTAACATATGGGTAAAATTGCATTTGTCTTTCCAGGACAAGGATCACAATCAATAGGAATGGGGCATGGCTTATTTCAGGAAAACGAGCGTGCTCAGCAAATTTTTCGATCAGCAGATGAAAAACTTGATTTTCCACTTTCCGAATTGATCTTTAATGGCACACAACAAGAATTAACGGTGACTTATAATGCACAGCCTGCTTTATTGACCACGAGTTATGCTTTTGTCAAGGAACTGGAAGAAGCGGGGATCAAACCCGATTATACAGCCGGGCACAGCTTAGGCGAATATACCGCATTAGTGGCATCTGGCGCAATTTCTTTTGAAGATGCCGTATATACAGTGCGTAAACGTGGTGAATTCATGGAAGCTGCGGTACCGAATGGCCAAGGCTCTATGGCTGCGATATTGGGAATGGACCGTGAAGCTCTATCTGAAGTCACTTCTGAAATTACGGCCACTGGTGAATCCGTTCAATTGGCCAATATTAATTGTCCAGGGCAAATCGTCATTTCAGGCACCTCTGAAGGGGTTAAACTTGCAAGTGTAAAAGCCAAGGAAAATGGGGCTAAACGGGCTCTTCCTCTTGAAGTGAGTGGACCGTTCCATTCGGAATTAATGAAACCGGCAGCAGAAAAGTTACAGGGTGTCCTCGATGAAGTAAGCTTCAAACAGGCAGAAATTCCTGTCATTTCAAACGTAACTGCTAAGCCGATTACAGCACCTGCTGAAATTAAAGAAAAATTAATCGAACAGCTGTATTCACCGGTCCTTTGGGAAGACAGCGTGAAAAATCTGCTTGAATTGGGCGTGGATACGTTCATCGAGGTGGGCCCTGGGAAAGTATTGGGCGGTTTGATAAAGAAAATCGATCGTTCCGTTCAAATTCATTCGGTTTCCGATATAGATACTCTAACTAAAACAATTGAAACATTGAAGGGGGTACAAGCATGATCCTCGAAGGTAAAAAAGCACTTGTAACGGGAGCTTCACGAGGTATTGGCAGGGAAGTTGCATTGGAACTTGCCCGTCAGGGAGCAGACGTTGCCATCAACTATTCCGGCAGTGAAGCTAAAGCGAATGAAGTGGTTGAAGAAATCAAGGCATTGGGCCGTAAGGCATTCGCCGTCCAATGCGATGTTGCAAATAGTGAATCGGTGACAAGCATGATCAAAGAGGTCATCGAACAGTTTGACAGAGTGGATATCCTGGTTAATAATGCAGGTATCACACGTGATAACCTATTGATGCGTATGAAAGAAGATGAATGGGATTCTGTTATCAATACGAATCTTAAAGGCGTGTTCCTATGCACAAAGGCGGTTACAAGGCAAATGATGAAGCAGCGCAGCGGCAGGATCATCAATATGGCATCGATCGTCGGCGTCAGCGGAAATGCAGGGCAGGCTAATTATGTAGCGGCTAAAGCTGGCGTGATCGGTTTGACTAAAACCACGGCAAAGGAACTTGCTTCAAGAGGCATTACGGTCAATGCGATTGCCCCAGGTTTCATCTCTACGGATATGACTGGGGAATTGCCTGAAGACGTCCGAAAAGCCATGCTGGACCAAATTCCGCTTGCACGGTTCGGTGACCCTAAAGATATTGCTGCAGTGGCGTCTTTCCTCGCTTCCGATGCCAGCAAATATATGACTGGGCAAACACTTCATGTGGATGGCGGAATGGTCATGTAAGTTTTCTTTGATTTTTTTCGAAATTAATTTATAATGTCTTGAGGGGAGGTGAACACATTGGCAGATGTATTAGAAAGAGTAACTAAAATCGTTGTAGATCGTTTGAACGTAGAAGAATCAGAAGTAAAACTTGAAGCTTCTTTCAAAGAAGATCTTGGTGCCGATTCCCTGGATGTAGTTGAACTAGTCATGGAATTCGAAGACGAGTTTGATATGGAAATTTCGGACGATGACGCTGAAAAAATCGCCACAGTAGGTGATGCTGTGAATTACATACAAAGCACTATGTAATGAATTGTCATTTGACTAAAAGCTCCGTTTTTTAACGGGGCTTTCTCTTATTACTAAAGAAGTTTGATGCCGCGTCAGATATGGGAATGAGCATGTACGCGGGTAAGCACCGCCTGAATGGCAGCGGTCTTTTGCCATTAGTTTTCTTTAAGCGGATAATAATGTATGATGGTACATAGGAAAGCTTGACAGGAATTCCTGCCAGGTTTCTTTTTATATATTGGAAAAATATGCTTTTTGAACCGTTGTGGAGGGTTTTTTGTGATGCGTAGGAACGGAAATAATCGTAAACCATCAATCAAGGATAATAAATTTAAACAGTTGCAAGAAAATCTGGGTTTTCATTTTAAAGATGAAAATTTATTGAAACAAGCTTTTACACATTCATCTTATGTGAATGAGCATCGCCGTAAGCCTTATGAAGATAATGAAAGGCTTGAATTCTTGGGGGACGCTGTACTTGAACTGACCATCTCTAAATACTTATATCAAAAATATCCGATGATGAGCGAAGGTGAACTTACCAAACTGAGGGCAGCCATTGTATGTGAGCCTTCACTTGTTGCTTTTGCCAATAGTCTTTCTTACGGGGAATATGTATTGCTCGGAAAAGGGGAAGAAATGACAGGCGGAAGAGAACGCCCTGCCATGCTTGCGGATGTATTCGAAGCCTATATTGGTGCTTTGTACCTTGATCAAGGATTAGAGCCAGTGGTGCAGTTTTTGACTAATGTCGTGTTTCCGAAGATAGACGAGGGTGCTTTTTCTCATGTGATGGATTATAAGAGCCAGCTTCAGGAGCTGATCCAGCGTGATGCCATCGGTGTCCTGCAATATAAGATTTTACAGGAAAAAGGACCTGCTCATAATCGGGAGTTTGTTTCGACCGTCTCCTTGAATGGGGAAGAGCTGGGCTCTGGAATAGGAAAATCCAAAAAAGAAGCGGAGCAGCATGCTGCCGAGCATGCATTGATCGTTTTAAAAGAAAAAAAATCAACAAGATAGTTGAACAGTAGAGGGGGAAAGGTCATGTTCCTCAAACGTTTGGACGTTGTAGGATTTAAATCTTTCGCAGAGAAAATTTCGATTGATTTTGTACCTGGTGTCACGGCAGTGGTTGGACCAAACGGAAGCGGTAAAAGTAATGTGACCGATGCAGTCCGATGGGTACTTGGAGAGCAGTCTGCGAAATCACTGCGTGGAGCAAAAATGGAAGATATCATCTTTTCGGGAAGTGACACGAGGAAAGCGTTGAATTTTGCGGAAGTATCATTGACCCTTGATAACGAGACCAATTCCCTGCCAATTGACTTTCATGAAGTCAGTGTGACAAGACGTGTATATCGATCGGGAGAAAGTGAATTTTTCATTAATAATCAAGGTTGCCGTCTGAAAGACATCATAGACCTTTTCATGGATTCTGGTCTTGGGAGAGAAGCGTTTTCCATCATCAGCCAAGGGAAAGTGGAAGAAATCCTTAGCAGTAAGGCTGAAGAAAGACGAGTGATTTTTGAAGAAGCAGCCGGTGTCCTGAAGTATAAAACGAGAAAACGAAAAGCGGAATCGAAGCTGACGGAAACACAGGATAACTTAAACCGTGTCCATGATATCCTCCATGAATTGGAGGGGCAGGTGGAGCCGTTAAAAATTCAGTCTTCCCTCGCCAAGGAATTTTTGGCGAAGAAAGACGAGCTTGAGCAAATAGAAGTGGCTTTAACCGTTTTTGAAATAGAAGAACTTTATGAAAAATGGGAAAAACTTTCACAGGAACTTGAAAAACATAATGAAATGGAACAGCAAATGGCAGGACAGCTTCATGATAGGGAAGCGCATCTCAAAAAGCTAAGGGATAGTCTTGCGACGCTTGAGACATCGATCAATGGTCTTCAGGAAATTCTCCTGAATGCCAGCGAAGAACTTGAAAAGCTTGAAGGCCGTAAAGAAGTTTTGAAAGAACGGAAGAAAAATGCCGCCCAAAACAAGTCACAGCTGGAAAAAGCGATTGTGGAAGGTGAGGCTGCTGTCGAGCGTCTGTCTTTGCAAAAGGAAAGAGAAACGGAAATCCTGAATGCACTGAACTTGGAAGTGAAAGGGATTTCTGAAACCTTACATGAAAAACAAAAAAGCCTGGGCCTATTCAATAGTGATATCGAGGCGATGATCGAAGCGAAAAAGAGTGACTATATCGAGTGGTTGAACAAGCAGGCATCGGCTAAAAACGAAAAACAATACCTGCTCCAGCAGCTAACACAGCAGGAACATAAAAATGCTAAACTTGACATGGAAAATGAAAAGTTCTTAACCGAAAGAATGGATATCACTGCTAAAAAAGTGGAATATTCAAAGCTGATGGACAATATGACCAAGCAGCTTGAAGAGCATGTCACTTATTTCCGAAATCAGCAGAATAAATTGAATGCGGCAAAAGATACGTATCAAAAACAAGAAACCACCCTTTACAAGGCCTATCAATTCCTTCAACAGGCAAAATCACGTAAGGAACTGCTTGAAGAAATGGAAGATGATTATGCAGGCTTCTTTCAGGGTGTAAAAGAGGTTTTAAAAGCGAAAGAAACCCTTCCAGGCATTGAAGGGGCAGTTGCGGAATTGATTAAGGTTCCAAAGGAATATGAAACGGCCATCGAAACGGCTCTGGGCGGAGCGATGCAGCATGTTGTCGTGGAACGCGAAGAGCATGCACGGGAAGCCATTTCCTTCTTGAAGAAAAATAGGTATGGGCGTGCGACGTTCTTGCCTTTATCAGTCATAAAGGCAAGAGAGATATCAGCTAACCAATTATCGATGCTGAAGAGCCATTCAGCTTTTGTAGGGACTGGTTCCTCATTGATCCAATATGATGATAGGCATGCAGCGATTGCAGAAAACCTATTGGGAACCGTGATGATCACTACAGATTTAAAAGGTGCAAATGACCTGGCGAAAATGATGCAGCACCGTTTCCGCTTCGTAACACTTGAGGGGGATATCGTCAATCCAGGCGGTTCAATGACTGGCGGAGCCTTAAAGCAAAAAACGACCTCCCTGCTTTCAAGGAAAACGGAATTGGAAGAGCTCCAACAAAAACTTGCTGCCATGGAAGCTAAAACGAATCAGCTAGAAAAGCAAGTCAAACAGCTCAAAGTGGATGTGGGTGTTCAAGAGCAAACGCTTGAACAAACCAGAAAAACTGGAGAGAGACTTCGATTACAAGAACAAACCCTTAAGGGCGAACTCCGTGAAGTGGAGCTGCAGGAAAGAAATGTGAATGAGCGGCTGCATCTTTATGATTTGGATAAAAATTCATATTTAGAAGAACAACAGCAAAAAACAGCAAGACTTGAAGAGCTGGAAGAACTTTTGGACTCATGTAAATCGGAAATTGAAGGGCTTGACAGGTTGATTTCCGAAATGACCGAACAAAAGCAATCCCAACAATCCTCAAAAGAGAGCCTTGCTGAAGAAACGAATGAACTGAGGGTAATGCTTGCCTCTAAGCGTGGCCAGCTGCAAAACCAAAAAGAGAAGATGGAACGCATTGAATCGGATCTTTCAAAGGAAACAAGCAGGCTTGCCGAAAACAAAGATGATTTAGGGCTCCTGACCAATGAAATGACAGACAGTTCAAGCGGGGAAGAGTCACTGGAAGATATGGCTCAGCAGAAATTGCTCGACAAAAATGGGGCAATTGAAGGGATCACCATAAAAAAACAGGAAAAAAACGAGCTTCTAAAGGAAGTTGAATCGCTTGAACTGTCCTTGAAAGAAGAAAATCGACTTTATAGAGGCATTGTCGAAGTGATGAAGGATGAAGAAGTGAAATTAACTCGTCTGGATGTCGAACTGGAAAATCGTCTCGACCACTTGAGAGAAGAATATACCCTTTCCTTTGAAGGTGCTAAAGAACAGTATCCATTGATGATGCCTTCAGAAGAAGCTCAAAAAAGGGTGAAGCTCATCAAGCTTGCAATCGAGGAACTGGGGACGGTGAATCTAGGTGCAATTGATGAATACGCACGTGTAGCTGAACGCTATGAATTCCTTCTAAGTCAAAAGGAAGACCTTCAACAGGCGAAGGATACATTATTCCAAGTCATCGATGAAATGGATGATGAAATGAAGCGGCGCTTTGCGGATACCTTCTATTCGATCCGTGAAGAATTCGAACAAGTCTTCAAAGCTTTATTTGGCGGAGGCAGAGCCGAGCTGAAACTGACAAATCCGGATGATTTACTAAATACAGGGGTGGATATCATTGCACAGCCTCCCGGGAAAAAACTGCAAAATTTGAGCCTCTTATCGGGTGGGGAACGAGCATTGACAGCCATAGCCCTTTTATTCTCCATTCTAAAAGTGCGTCCGGTGCCTTTCTGTATCCTTGATGAAGTCGAGGCAGC
This sequence comes from Peribacillus phoenicis, assembly GCF_047238085.1. Lineage (NCBI taxonomy): Bacteria > Bacillati > Bacillota > Bacilli > Caryophanales > Bacillaceae > Peribacillus > Peribacillus phoenicis. The sequence goes on from NZ_JBDFMF010000001.1 coordinate 1,380,387, forward strand.
GCTTGATGAGGCGAATGTTGTCCGGTTCAGTCAATTTTTAAGGAAGTTCAGCAGGGAAACGCAGTTCATCGTGATTACTCACCGCAAAGGCACGATGGAAGAAGCAGATGTCCTATATGGCATTACGATGCAGGAGTCAGGCGTCTCCAAACTTGTTTCCGTCCGGATGGAAGAATCAGAAAACTTTATTGAAGTTTAAAATTCATGAATTAGAGGAAGTGGGACAATGAGTTTTTTCAAAAAGCTAAAAGAGAAATTTACGACCCAGGAAGAAAAAGAAAAATCAGTTGAAGCAGAAGTATCCATTGGGGAAAAATTCAAGCAAGGTTTGACAAAGACAAGGAATTCCTTTACTGGAAGGGTTAATGAACTTGTTGCCCGTTATCGGAAAGTGGATGAGGACTTTTTTGAAGAACTTGAAGAAATCCTGATACAGGCTGATGTAGGCTTCGATACTGTGATGGAACTGATTGATCAATTGAAAAGGGAAGTCAAGCTTCGCAATATCTCTGATACGAGGGAAGTGCAGTCCGTCATTTCCGAAAAGCTAGTGGAAATCTACCAAGGTGATGATGAAGCGACTTCAAGCCTGAATATACAAGAAGAAGGTTTGACGGTCATTTTGTTTGTAGGGGTTAATGGGGTAGGGAAAACGACGACCATTGGTAAACTTGCCCATAAATTTAAAATGGAAGGTAAATCTGTCGTATTGGCTGCCGGGGATACCTTCCGTGCCGGTGCGATTGAACAGCTTGAGGTTTGGGGAGAGCGTGTCGGCGTCAGTGTAATCAAACAGGGTGAAGGCTCTGACCCTGCTGCGGTCATGTTCGACGCCATTCAGGCCGCCAAAGCACGAAAAGCGGATATCCTGATCTGTGACACTGCCGGTCGCTTACAGAATAAAGTGAACTTAATGAAGGAATTGGAAAAGGTGAAACGTGTAATTGAACGTGAAGTACCTGGTGCACCACACGAGGTGTTGCTTGCCCTTGACGCAACAACTGGACAAAATGCCCTCATTCAGGCCAAGACATTCAAGGAAGCGACCAATGTGTCCGGTATTGTTTTAACAAAGCTTGATGGCACCGCAAAAGGCGGAATTGTATTGGCAATTCGCAATGAATTGGCCATTCCCGTTAAATTTGTCGGGCTAGGTGAAAAGATGGACGATCTACAGGAATTCGATGCTGAGAAATATGTTTATGGCCTTTTTGCTGATATCATCGATAAAGAAGAGGTTTAAGAAAAATTGTAAGCCGGAAGAGATAATTCTCTTCTGGTTTTTTTACAGAGATAATTGAAGGAACAATTGCAGAAATGTCCAAAAAAGAGGCGGGAAAAGAAATAAATAATGCTTTGCAAACAAGTGGTAAGGAGTTTAACTTGACATCAAATAAACAAGGCTTTACAATATAAACTTGTAAAGGGTTTTCACTTAACAGCAGGGAGGCTTGCTAAGATGCTTGAAAAGACAACGCGGATTAATTATTTGTATGACTTTTACCAATCGTTGTTAACAGAGAAGCAGCAGAGCTATATGTCCCTCTACTATCTGGATGATTACTCTCTTGGCGAGATTGCCGATGAATACGAAGTCAGTAGGCAGGCAGTCTATGATAATATAAAAAGAACAGAAGCGATGCTTGAGGAATATGAAGCAAAGCTATTGTTATTTCAAAAATTTCAAGAGCGTAACCAGTGGATTGCGAATATGAAGGGACTCATAGAAAAGGAATCCTTTTCAAAAGAGAAGCTGCTAGACGCAATCACAACGCTTGAGAAGTTGGATTAGGAGGCGGCAATATGGCATTTGAAGGATTGGCCGACCGACTGCAGAGCACGATGCAAAAGATCCGTGGAAAAGGGAAAGTCAACGAAGCGGACGTTAAAGAAATGATGCGTGAAGTTCGATTGGCCCTGCTTGAAGCGGATGTTAACTTTAAAGTCGTGAAGGATTTTGTAAAACGTGTCAGTGAACGTTCGGTAGGTCAGGAAGTGCTGAAAAGCTTAACCCCCGGTCAACAGGTAATAAAGGTAGTCAAGGAAGAATTGACGGAGCTGATGGGCGGCGAACAAAGCAAGATCGCCGTTGCCTCGAAACCACCGACTGTCATCATGATGGTAGGTCTTCAAGGTGCAGGTAAAACGACGACCACCGGAAAGCTTGCCAATCTTCTAAGGAAAAAATACAACCGCAAGCCATTGCTCGTTGCGGCTGATATTTACCGTCCGGCGGCGATTAAGCAGCTTGAAACACTTGGCAAACAATTAAGCATGCCTGTTTTCTCCCTTGGGGACCAGGTCAGTCCTGTTGAAATTGCCAAACAGGCAATTGAAAAAGCTAAGGAAGAACATCATGATTATGTGTTGATTGATACCGCAGGCCGCCTTCATGTTGATGAAAACTTGATGGGCGAACTGAAGGATATCAAAGAGTTGACAAAACCAGATGAAATCTTCCTGGTTGTCGATGCGATGACCGGTCAGGATGCGGTCAATGTAGCCCAAAGCTTCAATGAACAGCTGGGCCTGACAGGAGCCGTATTAACGAAACTTGATGGGGATACACGTGGTGGTGCGGCACTTTCAATTCGTTCAGTCACCAACACGCCGATTAAATTCGTCGGTATGGGTGAAAAATTGGATGCACTTGAAGCGTTCCATCCAGAACGGATGGCGTCAAGGATCCTCGGCATGGGTGATGTATTGACCCTTATCGAAAAAGCACAGGCCAATGTAGATGAAGAAAAAGCGAAAGAATTAGAGAAAAAGATGCGTACAGCCACTTTTACCTTTGATGATTTCCTTGATCAGCTCGGTCAGGTGCGGAATATGGGACCGCTTGATGATATTCTGAAAATGATTCCCGGTGCGAATAAAATGAAAGGGATGGACAACCTTCAGATCGATGAAAAACAAATCGGTCATGTTGAAGCTATCATCCGATCAATGACAACGCATGAAAAGGAACATCCGGAAACCATGAATGCATCCCGCAAGAAACGGATTGCCAAAGGAAGCGGCAGATCGATTCAAGAAGTGAACCGTCTACTGAAGCAATTCGAAGAAATGAAAAAGATGATGAAACAGGTTACGAACATGCAAAAAGGAAAGAAAAAGGGATTCAAATTCCCGTTCATGTAAGGTTTATTTCAGCTCGGAACTAAGGTGAAATACGGGTCGAAGCCATGTATTTCAACACTTTTTTTACCTGTTAAGAAAAAAACCTTTACAAACATACAAGACATTTGATATTATACTATCTTGTGTGAAACTATTCGGAGGTGCTTATTTAAAATGGCAGTAAAAATTCGCTTAAAACGTATGGGAGCTAAAAAATCTCCTTTCTATCGTATTGTAGTTGCAGATTCTCGTTCACCACGTGACGGACGTTACATTGAAGTGGTAGGAACTTATAACCCGGTGGCTCAACCAGCAAAAGTTGATATCAACGAAGAGCTTGCTCTTAAATGGTTACAAGATGGAGCTAAACCATCTGATACAGTTCGTAACTTATTCTCAACACAAGGCATCATGGAAAAATTCCATGTTGCAAAAAACAGCAAGTAATCGACGGTAGTTGATGAAAGCACTGATTGAAACGATTGTTTCAGCACTTGTGGATTATCCGGAAGAGGTCATCGTGACCTCCAAGGAAGAATCCGACCGGATTGTTTATATCCTCTCCGTTCATAAAGAGGATATGGGCAAGGTGATCGGTAAACAAGGGCGTGTTGCTAAGGCGATTCGGACTGTGGTATATGCAGCAGGATCTTCACAGCAGAAGAAAATCTATTTGGAGATTTCCGAATAAGGAGGGTTAATACCCCTCCTTTTTTTGTACTTCAAGAAAGCTTAGATCCCAATTGATCAAATTCGGGCTTTAAACTTTACGCCTTTTAAGACGCATCTTTTACCGATTTACGTTATACTTAAGAGAATGACCCCCATTTCAAAAAGATTACCCCATCATACATATTTTTAGAAGGAAATACGAAATCATAGATAATAGGAGGTGCTGGAATGAAAATTCTCCAAAATGTAATCGTTAACCAAGTATTAACGGAATCCAGCAAGAATCAGCTCCTCGAGAAATACAAGTCAAAACGCCTTCAGCTTCAAAAAGAGAGTGAACAGCTTCGCTTTGAACTGAAAAAACTTGAAAAAACAAGAACTCTCCAACCTGCTAGTCTCCGTGCTCATTTCGAAAAAGAAATTAACCAGAGGCAAGAAAAAATTAAACTGCTTGAATTTCAAATGGAGCAGCTGGAGATCCTTCCCGCCGGAAGTGAATTGAAGGAACGGGAAGTTCAAAGTATCATTGATGTGGAAATTGGGGCAGATTGGGACGAAATCATGGCAACGAAGACCATTGTCATTAAAGATGGAATCGTCTCGGAAATTCGTTAGAGGTGAAAGAATGGAAAAATGGTTTAATGTAGGTAAAATTGTCAACACACATGGTCTTTTAGGAGAAGTCCGTGTTATTTCTTCAACAGACTTTCCGGAAAAACGATACAAAGTGGGAAATACTCTGTATTTGTTTAGGGACACTGAGAAAAAACCTTTGCCGCTTGTCATCAGGTCGCATCGCACCCATAAAAACTTTAACCTATTGACGTTCGAGAACTATTATAACGTCGGACAGGTCGAGGCTTTTAAAAACGGGGTCCTTAAAGTCAAGGAAGCACAGCTTGGTAAATTGGACGAAGGTGAGTTCTACTTCCATGAAATCATCGGCTGTTCGGTATTTACGGATGAAGGCATGGAAGTTGGGGAGATCATTGAGGTTCTTACGCCTGGTGCAAATGATGTTTGGGTCATTAAGAAAGCTGGCAGTAAGGACATTCTGATTCCGTATATTGAACAAATTGTAAAAGAAGTGGATATATCCGCTAAAAAGGTCATTATTACACCGATGGAAGGACTTTTAGACTGATGAAAATCGATGTGCTTTCGCTTTTTCCAGAAATGTTCGAAGGGGTACTTGGCTCGTCAATCTTAAAAAAGGCAGCGGAAAAGCAGGCTGTCAGCTATAAGGTGACCAATTTCCGAGATTATGCAGATAATAAGCATTCGACGGTAGACGATTATCCGTATGGCGGCGGTGCCGGAATGGTATTGAAGGCACAGCCGATCTTTGATGCCGTGGAAGCTCTTAAAGGGCAAGCTGAGCTAATCCCAAGGGTAGTCCTGCTTTGTCCCCAGGGAGAGCGTTACACGCAGAAAAAAGCCGAAGAGTTAGCTGGAGAGGAACATCTCATTTTCATTTGCGGGCATTATGAAGGGTATGATGAGCGGATCCGGGAGCATGTCGTCACTGATGAAATATCGATAGGTGACTTTGTGCTTACAGGCGGGGAATTGGGAGCAATGGTCATTATTGACAGCGTTGTGCGCTTGCTGCCTGGCGTTCTTGGAAATGTTGACTCCCCGATTCTTGATTCCTATTCTTCTGGTTTGTTAGAGCATCCACATTATACTAGACCTGCAGATTTCCGGGGGATGAAAGTTCCCGATCCGCTAATATCCGGGAATCATAAAAAAATCGATGAATGGCGGATGAAGGAATCCCTGCGCAGAACTTGGATTCGACGTCCGGACTTGCTCGATAGTTATGAACTATCGGAAGTTGAAGAAAAATTATTGTCCGAGATTAAAAAAGAAGACTGATCTCTATTGCATCGACGTTTATAGTATGATAGGATATACCTTGTGACTTGGGCAAAATGCTCAGTCTTATAACGATGTTCCGCTGCAAACAATAAGTATTTGCAAGAGCGTCCAGGAGGAGTTGAAATCGATGCAAAATCTTATTAACGAAATCACAAAAGAACAACTTCGCTCAGATCTTCCATCATTCAGACCTGGTGACACAGTACGTGTACACGTAAAGGTTATTGAAGGAACTCGCGAACGTATCCAGTTGTTTGAAGGCGTTGTAATCAAACGTCGTGGCGGCGGAGTTAGTGAAACTTTCACAGTACGTAAGATTTCTTACGGCGTTGGAGTAGAACGTGCTTTCCCTGTTCACACACCAAAAATTGCGAAATTAGAAGTTATCCGTCACGGTAAAGTACGTCGTGCGAAACTTTATTACCTACGCGAACTTCGTGGTAAAAAAGCACGTATTAAAGAAATTCGTCGTTAATTCTTCGAATATCTTCATGCGGGTTTACCATGATCCACATAAGGTGAATAACCAAAGAGTATCATGCAAAAAGGGAGCTTGTTTATCAGGCTCCCTTTTTGCACTTTAAGAAACGATGAATACACTTACGGTGAAAACTATATAGAATCCTGCTCGCTATAGCGTCCGCAACATGTTAAAATAATTGTTGATATGCTTCAAAAAGGGTGGGTAAGGATGGCGAAAAAGAAAAATGAATTGTGGGAATGGACAAAGGCGGTCATAATCGCAGTTATAGCGGCGACGCTGATTCGTTATTTCCTGCTGGCTCCTATTGTTGTGGACGGTAATTCCATGATGCCGACATTAAAGGATACGGACCGCATGATCGTTAATAAAATCTCCTATTCGATTGGCGAACCGAAAAGATTCGACATTATCGTTTTCAAAGCTCCAGAAGGCAAGGATTACATAAAGCGTGTCATCGGATTGCCAGGGGAAAAAGTCGAATATAAAAATGATACTCTTTACGTGAATGGAAAAGCTTATGATGAGCCATACTTGGATGAATATAAAGAACAATTGATAGATGGCGGGGACTTGACGGAACCTTTTACATTAAGTGATGTCATAGAACAAGAAACGGTGCCTGAAGGCCACCTATTTGTCCTGGGGGATAATCGCCGTTTTAGTAAGGACAGCCGTCATAGCGGCGTAGGTGTCGTTCCTTACGATAAAGTGTTAGGAAAAACTAAATTAGTTTATTGGCCGATCGAAGACTTTCGATTGGCGGAATAGTAGGAAGGTGCATTCCATTGACAATACAGTGGTTCCCTGGCCATATGGCCAAAGCAAGACGGGAAGTAACAGAGAAATTAAAACTGATCGACATCATCTTTGAACTTGTGGATGCCCGGATACCGGCATCTTCACGAAACCCGATGATCGATGAAATCATTCAGCATAAACCAAGGGTCATCCTTTTGAATAAAGCTGATATGGCCGATCCGGTAAAAACGAATATGTGGCTTGAACATTATAAATCGCAGGGGAAAACGGCGATTGCCATTAACTCACAGGCGGGAAACGGTTTAAACCAGATTACTGCTGCTTCCAAAAAACTTTTAAAAGAGAAGTATGAGCGGATGGAATCAAGAGGAATAAAGCCGAGAGCGATCCGTGCCATGATAGTCGGCATTCCGAACGTGGGGAAATCGACCTTAATCAATCGACTTGCCAAAAAGAACATTGCCAAAACAGGGAATACGCCTGGCGTCACTAAAGCGCAGCAATGGATAAAAGTTGGCAAGGAATTGGAATTGCTCGACACGCCGGGGATTCTCTGGCCGAAATTCGAGGATCAAGAAGTAGGCTTGAAGCTTGCGTTGACAGGTGCGATTAAAGATACGATTTTAAACTTGCATGAAGTCTCATTATACGGCCTTCGCTTTTTGGAAAAAGAATATCCCGATAGGTTGAAATCCCGTTATAACCTGGATGTAATTCCGCAGGAAACGCTCGAATTGTTTGATGCTGTCGGAAAGTTCAGGGGCTGTTTAGCATCTGGGGGCTTCATCGATTATGACAAAACGGCAGAGTTGGTCGTACGTGAAATCCGTTCAGAAAAGATGGGTCCGCTTACGTTTGAGGTCCCTTTGGATGATGAAGAGAATGATATCCCCGAATAACATTAACATTGACCTGATTGTTGAAGACAATCAATGAAAAGGATTGATACGGAGCTGGAGTTGGATGTCGAAAAGGCTTACTCTTTTTGATGTCTCTTTTCCGCTCCGTATTTTCGTCTGAACTGTAGAAAGGGAGCAAGGCTGCCGATAATTAATATGATGGGTGATAAAGATGATAACTGAAATGAGCATTAAGGAAATCTCCTCAAAGTTAAAGACAATAAGAGAGCCCGAAGATTTATTTTTACAGAAATGCCGGGAGGACGGACGAAAGGGAGTAACCGACTTAGTAAGCAAATGGCAAAGAGCTTATGAAAAAGAACAACAGGTAAGGGATGCTTTCACGGAAATGACGGAGTTTGAACGTCAATTGCGAAAACAGGGGTTTTCCATTCTGGCTGGTATCGATGAAGTTGGAAGAGGACCTCTGGCAGGACCAGTTGTGACCAGTGCAGTCATCTTGCCTGAATCTTTTTATTTGCCAGGGCTTAATGATTCCAAAAAGATTCCAGAAGCAAAAAGGGAACTGTTTTATGAAATGATTTTTAAGGAAGCACTATCCATAGGTGTAGGTGTTGTACATAGTGAAGTAATTGATGAAATCAATATATATCAAGCTACGAAAAAGGCAATGGTGGCTGCATTGAACGATCTGTCGGAACTTCCTGATCATTTGTTGATCGATGCAATGGAACTGGATGTGCCGATTCCGCAGCTTTCGCTCATAAAGGGGGACGCAAGAAGCATTAGCATCTCTGCGGCATCCATAATAGCGAAAGTGACCCGTGATAGAATGATGAAGGATTATGGTGAGAAATATCCGGAATATGGTTTTGAAAAGCACATGGGTTACGGGACAAGCCAACATTTAGAAGCGCTCGACACGCACGGGCTTACACCTTGGCATAGAAGAAGTTTTGCACCAGTTAAGGAAATAGCTGCACGAACGAAGGATTAAGGGGGGATGAGTGATGCAATCCATAACAAGCGGTCAACCGTTATCTTCACCCATTGAAATAAAAGGAACTGCGAGTTGGAAAAACGGGCAAATCCTTTTCGGGAAGGTGAATAAGGTTTTTCCTAACCAAACGGCCGAGGTCCAGATTGGCCATCAAAAAATGATTGCCACTCTCGATATCCCGCTTCGAACAGGAGAAAAGCATTGGTTTCAAGTGCAGCACCCAATTGAGGGGGGGCTCGTGTTAAAAGCTTTAAATTCTCCCGATTTGAACGATTCCAGCATAAAGGGAACGGCTGCAAAATTAATCGCTCATCTCGGCATAACGCCCGATCCGTCCGCAACGAAGCTTGCCGAATATCTCCTGACAAATCGCCTCCCGATAACCAAGGAAACTTTTCAGCCCGCCATGCAATGGTTAAAAGCTGCTGATGCTGCAGAAGTCGGTCTGCCTGTAATAAAAACGATGTTCATTCAGCAACTGCCTTTTGTAAAAGATGTATTTGATGCTTTATTTACACAGTCCAAAGGTGAACCTTTCCATAAACTCCTCAGTGGCTTCAAGCAAAAGCTGGAGGATGGTGGGGCAGTAACGAGGACTGCCGTCAAGCTGATGGAAGTATTGAACTCCTTACATGTTACTAAACAGCACCAGTTTCAACAAATCGGTTTGCAAAAACTAGTGACCACTTGGCTGGATTCCGATTCAAAGCCAGAAATGAAATCCGGTGCATTTTCCCTGCTTCAAAAGACGGGTTTCATACCAAAGGGAATGACGGAATCTGTCTTTCTGGAAAATTTAATTGATGGAGCTGAGACTAGGGCAAGTATTGCTAAGAATTCAGCGGTTGATAAACTACACCAAGGATTGCAGCTGCTTTCCGAGGCAAAAAGCGGAGCATTTACAAAAGTTGAAGAGATCGATACTGCTATTGATCGCATATTGAATGGTCATGAACATGTGGGGGCAAAACTGCCAAATGATATCCACTCGATGCCGAGAAAAAACATTACTGCAGAAAAACTTTCCTCTCTTGCCTTCCATTTACTCCAGAGTTCTTTTACCGAAGCAACAGCTAATAAGGCAGTAGGCGGAAAAATGGAAGTGAATGACCTAATAGGCTACTTGAATAAGGACACAGATCAAGTGGCTGAGTCGAAGGGTAAGGCGGCTGAATTATTGTTCCAGTCGCTTAATAGGCTTCCTGAGGCCCAATACACTAGGAATAATGAGAAGCTGGTCCTTTCACTTGTATTGGAAGCTGAGTTTCAAACAATCGATTTCACCGATGGACCTTCTGTTGCACATCAACTGAAAGAAATGACCAAGATCCTTGGTCTTCAGCTGGAACATGCACTCATTAATCTTTCTGGAAATGATGTGGCGGAGTTCCCGAAGGATTTGGAGACACTTAAACCGCTGCTGCTTAAATTGCTGAATGAACAAATGCCGGCATCTATGAAGGAGATGGCAGAACAAATCCTAAATCGGATTACTGCGCAACAGATCCTTTCACAGGAAAATGGACCGATTCAGAATTTACTCCTTACACTTCCACTCAATCTGGGACCTGCTCAAACGGATCTGACTTTACAATGGAGCGGAAGAAAGACAAAAGATGGAAAAATCGACCCGGATTACTGCCGTGTCCTATTTTATTTAGAATTGGAACGCCTTAAAGAGACGGTCATCGACATGCAGGTTCAAAACCGAATCATCAAAGTGACGGTCATCAATGGGAAAGGTGCGGTCCTTGAAGAGGCAGCCGGTCAATATCTTGACATCCTGAGGGAGAATCTCGAAAAAATGGATTACAGATTGTCAGGGGTTTCCTTTGTAAATCCCGTGAATGAAAAAGAGCGGGACCAAGGGGTGAAACCGATTCCTTTTTCAGAAGCCGGTTCGTATAGTGGAGTGGATATTCGAATATGATGAATGATAAACGAAAAGAAGCGATTGCCTTAAAGTATGATCAAAAGACATCTAAAGCGCCCGTCATATTGGCGAAGGGAAAAGGTAAAACGGCTGAAAATATTCTGGAAAAGGCGATGAAACTGGATATACCGGTCCAAAGGGACGAATCGCTAGCTGCACTTTTAGGTCAATTGGATATAAATCAAACGATTCCGGAAGAATTGTATGGAGCTGTTGCGGAGGTATTCGCATTCATTTACAAAGTTGACAAGGACATGAGTCGGTAGTTTCCTAATTTATCCAGGTTATATCGCTAACTGGAATACTGTTGGTTTATGTAGAATACTAGGGAAATCACTGACGAATTTTCATTATATTAAAAAAATACTAAAGTATTTGCAAAAGGACAAGGCCATGGCTTTGTCCTTTTGCTTTTCCTTTGAATCAAGACAAGGATAATTGTAATTTATCAATGAATCGACCTCTGGTTTAATATATTGAAAAGGCTTTCATAGAGGCGTTTTTAGAAGATTTAAAACTGTAATGACTTTTTTGAAAATAGATTTTCAGAACCAAAATATATGAATTTAATAAGAAAAAAACACAATGGTGAAGAAGGTTTTCTCCATTTTAAACATGGGTTTAGAAGTATATTATAATAATATTTTAAAAATTATGTGAAAGAAAATTATGCACGAAGGAGAATTTTGTTGTAATATGGTAGAGAAAACACGCATTAAATTTCAAAGTTGTTTTTTAGTAGATAAGGAGGATGGGAAATGAATATCCATGAGTATCAGGGGAAAGAGATATTGCGACAATACGGGGTATCCGTTCCAAATGGCCGGGTTGCCTTTACTGTTGATGAAGCAGTGGAAGCAGCGAAGGAGTTAGGTACGGAAGTTGTTGTCGTCAAAGCTCAAATTCATGCGGGTGGCCGCGGGAAAGCCGGCGGAGTCAAGGTAGCGAAGAATCTTGATGAAGCGCGTACATATGCAGAAGAGATTCTTGGCAAGACATTGGTGACCCATCAAACAGGTCCTGCAGGCAAGGAAGTTAAGCGTTTACTTATTGAAGAAGGCTGCGACATTACAAAAGAATATTATATCGGGCTGGTCCTTGACCGTGCTACGGACAGTGTCGTATTGATGGCTTCTGAAGAAGGCGGAACGGAAATTGAGGAAGTGGCTGAAAAGACACCAGAGAAAATTTTCAAAGAAGTAATCGATCCGGTTGTCGGCCTGACTGGTTTCCAGGCACGGAGGATTGCATTCAATATCAATATTCCGGCTTCACTTATAAATAAAGCATCCAAACTGATGGTTAACTTATATACAGCTTTCGTTGATAAAGATTGCTCAATCGCAGAAATCAACCCATTAGTGGTAACTGGCGACGGCGATGTAATGGCGCTTGATGCTAAATTGAACTTCGATGATAATGCGATTTACCGCCATAAAGACATCGCGGAGTACCGTGATTTGGATGAAGAGGATGCGAAAGAGATTGAAGCATCAAAACATGGCCTTAGTTACATATCGCTTGACGGAAATATCGGATGCATGGTTAATGGTGCCGGTCTTGCTATGGCGACGATGGACATCATTAAACATTATATGGGAGATCCGGCTAACTTCCTTGACGTTGGTGGCGGCGCCACTGAGGAAAAAGTGAAAGAGGCTTTCAAAATCATCCTATCCGATCAAAATGTTAAAGGCATCTTCGTTAATATCTTCGGAGGAATCATGAAATGTGACATCATCGCTACAGGCGTCGTGGCTGCTGCTAAAGAGCTTGGCCTGGATGTCCCTCTTGTTGTTCGTCTTGAAGGAACGAATGTGGACCTTGGCAAAAAGATTCTAAAAGAGTCAGGTTTAAATATTACGTCTGCTGAATCAATGGCAGATGGAGCACAAAAAATAGTATCACTTGTAGGATAATAGGCAGGGGGGAACATAATGAGCGTTTATATTAATAAAGATACGAAAGTGATCGTTCAGGGAATCACTGGTGCAACAGCATTATTTCATACAAAACAAATGTTGGAATACGGCACGAAAATCGTTGGAGGAGTCACTCCGGGTAAAGGTGGAACAGAAGTGGAAGGGGTACCTGTATTCAATACAGTTTCCGAAGCTGTCACTGAAACCGGCGCGAATGCATCTGTTATCTATGTACCGGCTCCATTTGCTGCCGATGCAATTCTAGAAGCCGTCGACGCAGAACTTGATCTTGTCATTTGTATCACGGAACATATTCCTGTCCTGGATATGGTCAAGGTTAAACGCTACATGGAAGGCAAAAAAACTCGCTTGATCGGACCGAACTGCCCAGGTGTCATTACTCCTGAAGAGTGTAAGATTGGTATCATGCCAGGGTATATCCACAAAAAAGGCCATGTAGGTGTAGTTTCACGTTCTGGAACTTTGACGTATGAAGCCGTTCACCAATTATCGCAAGCAGGCATTGGGCAATCTTCGGCTGTCGGCATCGGTGGAGATCCCGTTAACGGAACGGATTTCATTGATGTTTTGAAAGCGTTCAATGAAGATCCGGAAACACATGCGGTGATCATGATTGGGGAAATCGGTGGAACGGCAGAAGAAGAAGCAGCAATCTGGGTGAAGGAAAATATGACTAAGCCAGTTGTTGGTTTCATTGGTGGCCGTACGGCTCCAGCCGGTAAACGCATGGGTCATGCTGGTGCCATTATCTCAGGAGGAAAAGGGACTGCTGACGAGAAAATCCGCGTTATGAACGAATGTGGAATTAAAGTTGCCGAAACTCCATCCGTAATGGGTGAAACATTGATCTCCGTCTTGAAAGAAAAAGATATTTACGAACCTTGTAAAACACATTGATTCAAGCTGGGCCGACCTTTTTTTTGGGTCGGCCTTTTTTTCCTCCACTTTCCTCGGGAGACACCAAGTGTATCACTATCAACCTACTTTTAAAAAATATCCAATTAGGGGCGTTTCCAATTGAATAACAAAGAAAAGTTAATCCATCTCCATCATTGCCGCGGAGCAGGATGGAAAACAATCCAAATAATCATGTCCAAAGACCCGTCATTATCTTCCCTGTTCACGACGAATCACGCTGAATGGGCAAAAATGCTCCCTATCCCTTCAAATAAGCTCAACCTCTTTCTCAAAGATTTACATTCACTAAATACCATCGATAAACTTAAATTATACGAAGATAGCCAAATTCATTGTTTGACGATCTTCGATGATGAATACCCTTTTTTGCTGAAGCAAATATTCGATCCTCCGTGGGTTCTTTATTTTAAAGGCGATAAGAGGCTTTTAACAAGGAAGAATACGCTAGGTGTTGTTGGAACGCGTAAGCCAACCTCGTATGGTCTGGAGGCCTTAAAAACGATTCTATTACCGCTTGTAAAGAAAAAGTTCGTGATCATAAGTGGAGTGGCGGCTGGAATCGATGCAGAGTCACATAAGATCACATTAAGCGAAGGCGGAGATACGATTGGGATTTTAGGAGGGGGGCTTATGCAAATATATCCAAAATCTAATGTCCCCCTTGCTGAAGAAATCATCAAAAAAGGCTTGCTTATATCTGAGACTCCACCGGAAATGAGGGCGGAACCTTGGATGTTTCCGCTTCGGAATCGAATCATCAGTGGATTATCACAGGGAGTATTCGTGGTCGAGGCAAAAGAAAGAAGCGGATCCCTTATTACGGCACAAGCTGCATTGGAACACGGCAGGGATGTGTTTGCACTTCCTGGTAATGTTACGAGCCCTGAATCGCTGGGGACCAATCAATTGATTTCTGATGGTGCCAAACTTGTTTTGAGTGCCAGGCAGATCGAGGAAGAGTTTTGAACAATATAATATAGAAGATAGACGGAGATTCAAACGGGAAAATAAAGAAAAAAAGGTGGTTTTTTAAAAGGATGGGTTGAATTATTAGACAAAAAGGTTGAAAATATTGTAAAACTGTTATAAGTTTTGCAAATGGCACCTCTTGTCAAAATACCTATAAATAAATGAATCAGCATGCTTTGAAAAGTAAAGAGGTGTTGACAAATGATTTTTGAATGATTAATAATAGTGAAGATTTATATTACCTCTTTGAGGAGGATTTATTGGATGTCAGAATACTTAGTGATTGTGGAATCGCCCGCAAAGGCGAAAACAATAGAACGTTACTTGGGAAAAAAATATAAAGTAAAGGCTTCCATGGGGCATGTACGCGATTTGCCTAAAAGTCAAATGGGTGTCGATGTTGAACATGAATATGAACCTAAATATATAACTATCCGCGGCAAAGGCCCGGTTTTAAAAGAATTGAAAACCGCTGCAAAAAAAGCGAAAAAAATCTATCTCGCGGCTGACCCCGACAGGGAAGGGGAAGCCATTGCTTGGCACTTGGCCCACAGTCTTGATGTTGACGTTAACTCAGATTGCCGCGTGGTATTCAATGAGATCACGAAAGAGGCTATCAAAGAATCATTTAAATCACCGAGGCCAATAAATATGAAATTGGTTGATGCCCAGCAGGCAAGAAGGGTCTTGGATCGTTTGGTCGGATACAATATAAGCCCGCTTTTGTGGAAAAAGGTGAAAAAAGGCTTAAGCGCGGGACGGGTCCAATCGGTTGCTGTACGGATGATCATTGACCGGGAGAAGGAGATCAAAGATTTTACCCCTGAAGAGTATTGGACAATCAAGGCTGATTTTGTAAAAGGAAAAGAACAGTTTGAAGGTTCCTTCTTCAGCATTGGCGGTGAGAAGAAGGAGTTGAATAACGAAGAGGACGTCAAAAAAGTGCTCGCTTCTTTAAATGGCGGCGAATTTACGATAGGAGCTGTGGCTAAAAAAGAAAGAAGGCGCAATCCAGCCGCTCCTTTTACGACTTCTTCCCTGCAACAGGAAGCGGCACGTAAATTGAATTTCCGTGCAAAGAAAACCATGATGCTTGCTCAACAGCTTTATGAGGGAATCGAGCTTGGCAAGGAAGGTACAGTCGGGTTAATCACTTATATGAGAACCGATTCGACCCGGATTTCCGATGTTGCGAAAGAGGAAGTCCATACCTTCATTCAAAATAATTATGGTAAAGATTATGTTCAGGTTGAACAGCGCAAAGAGAAAAAACAGACTAATGCCCAGGACGCCCATGAAGCGGTCAGGCCAACAAGCACATTACGTGAACCGGGTGTAGTCAAGGAATTCTTATCCAGAGATCAATTCCGTCTTTATAAATTGATTTGGGAACGATTCGTTTCTAGTCAAATGTCTTCGGCGGTCATGGATACGATGAGCATCGACCTGCATAACGGGGATGTCATCTTCAGGGCAAATGGTTCAAAAATTAAATTCCCAGGTTTCATGAAGGTATATGTTGAAGGGTCCGATGACTCGGTGGAAGAAAAGGAAAATGCACTTCCTGATGTGAAAAAAGGGGATCAATTCTTTTCAAAAGATATCGAGCCGAAGCAGCATTTCACACAGCCTCCGCCCCGATATACTGAAGCCCGTCTTGTCAAAACCCTAGAGGAACTGGGAATAGGCCGTCCTTCTACATATGCTCCTACCTTGGATACGATTCAAAAACGGGGCTATGTTACCTTGGATAATAAACGGTTCATACCGACAGAGCTTGGTGAGATCGTTCTTGAATTGATACGCGAATTCTTCCCGGATATTCTTGATGCAGAGTTCACTGCCAAGATGGAACAGGAATTCGACAGCGTCGAGGAAGGCAGTATCGAATGGATAAAGGTCATCGATGAATTTTATAAGGAATTTGCAGTTCATTTGGCTAAAGCCGAAGTCGAGATGGAGAAAATTGAAATCAAGGATGAACCTGCAGGTGAAGATTGCGTGGAATGCGGACATGGGATGGTCTTTAAGATGGGGCGTTATGGAAAGTTCATGGCATGCAGTAATTTCCCGGATTGCCGTAACACAAAGCCAATCGTTAAAGAAATCGGTGTTAAATGCCCAAAATGTAAAGAAGGAAACATCATTGAAAGGAAAAGTAAAAAACGCCGCATATTTTACGGGTGTGATACCTATCCTGGCTGTGACTTCATATCTTGGGATAAACCGCTGCCGCGGAGTTGTCCAAAATGTGAAGGTACACTTGTTGAGAAAAAACTCAAAAAAGGCGTCCAGGTACAGTGCATGGATTGTGATTTCAAAGAATTGCCCCAAGCATAGAAAAGGCCGTGAAATCGTTTACTATCATTGTGAACTATCGAAAAAACCTAAATATAAATTGACTCGGCATCTGCCGAGTTTCTTTATGTTCAGGTAAGTATGATATCATGATAGTATGTGGATTTACTTCCAAGAAGAAAATGGATAAAGCTTGAAACTTTTTTATTTAAGCCATGTGATGTAAAATTCAGTGGACAAGTACATTCCTTTAAAGATATAATTCCTATTTGTGTCCGTTATCCTTTTTAGAAGAAATGGATTGCAGGAAGAATGCCGGCTATCTGGCATATTCTTTAATTATCGTTAGCAGGAATGAGTATTTCGGGTATAAATACATAGATATCGTTAAAAATGAAATTTTTATGAAAGCAGTTTTAATGATAAATGATCCTGTCTTATCATATCTATACATGGAGGTTCGAAAAATGAAAGAAACAAAAGTAAGTGTAATCGGTGCTGGGCTTGCTGGAAGTGAAGCGGCGTGGCAGTTAGCTAAAAGAGGAATTAAAGTCGATCTATATGAAATGCGCCCTGTAAAACAAACGCCAGCCCATCATACCGATAAATTCGCTGAACTTGTTTGTTCCAATTCACTTCGGGCAAATACGTTAACAAATGCAGTTGGTGTATTAAAAGAAGAAATGCGTATTCTGGATTCGGTCATCATGTCCGCAGCAGATGCTTGTGCTGTACCGGCTGGCGGTGCTTTAGCTGTTGATCGTCATGAATTTGCCGGTCTTGTTACGGAAAGGGTCAAAAATCATCCGAATGTAACGGTCATTAATGAAGAAGTGACGGAAATCCCGGAAGGTCCTACCGTCATTGCAACCGGTCCGCTTACAAGTCAGTCACTATCTGACAGCTTAAAGCAAATCATGGATGAAGAATACTTGTACTTCTATGATGCTGCCGCACCAATTCTTGAAAAAGACAGCATCAACATGGATAAAGTATATTTGAAATCCCGCTATGATAAAGGCGAAGCAGCTTATCTGAACTGTCCGATGACGGAAGAAGAGTTTGACCGCTTTTATGAAGCATTGATTGCTGCTGAAACAGTTCCACTTAAAGAATTCGAAAAAGAAATCTTTTTTGAAGGCTGCATGCCAATTGAAGTGATGGCATCACGCGGGAAGAAAACGATGTTATTTGGACCATTGAAGCCTGTTGGCTTAGAAGATCCAAAAACGGGAAAACGTCCTTTTGCTGTAGTTCAATTGCGTCAAGATGATGCGGCAGGAACACTTTACAATATTGTTGGTTTTCAGACACATTTGAAATGGGGGCCGCAAAAAGAAGTATTGCAGCTCATTCCTGGATTGGAAAATGCGGAAATTGTCCGTTATGGAGTTATGCATCGAAACACCTTCATAAACTCACCTAATGTTTTGAAGCCTACGTACCAATTCAAGAATCGGGATGATTTATTCTTTGCCGGTCAGATGACTGGCGTCGAAGGATATGTAGAATCGGCTGCATCGGGCTTGGTTGCAGGTATCAATGCTGCGAGGATCGTTCAAGGATCGGATCCTATCATTTTCCCAGCAGAAACGACGATGGGCAGCATGGCAAGGTACATAACTTCGACGAATGGCAAGAGCTTCCAGCCGATGAATGCAAACTTTGGATTGCTTCCAGACCTTGAAGTGAGAATCAAATCCAAAAAAGAGCGGAATGAAACACATGCTAAACGCGCTTTGGACACAATTCAGAACTTTGTGAAAAATTTGTAAAATATTTGCCTGCTGTTTTAAAGTATGATACTATTTATTAGCCTTTGCGAGGTGTTTCCATGATTAATCAAAAAAAGGCATTATCATCCTTCATCGAATATTTACAAATTGAAAAGAACAGTTCACATTACACCATTGAAAATTACAAACGTGATATTCACGAATTTTTTCTGTTCCTTAATGAACAGGGCATTGAGGACATCACGTCCGTTGAATATCTTGATGTCCGGTTATATTTAACGAATTTATATGAGAAAAAACTTTCTAAGCGCACTGTAGCAAGGAAAACTTCTTGTTTGCGGAGCCTTTATAAATTTTTACTACGTGAAGGTGATGTGAAGGATAATCCTTTTTCCCTTGCTTCTTTACCTAAAAAGGATCAAAGACTGCCACGTTTTCTTTATGAGAAGGAAATGGATCAGTTGTTTTCTTCTTTAAATAAAGATTCACCGATAGGAATAAGGAATAATGCCTTACTGGAATTATTGTATGCTACAGGCATTCGCGTAAGTGAATGTTGTGAGATTAAACTGCAGGATATCGACCTTTCCTTAGGGACGGTACTGATCCATGGAAAAGGAAAAAAAGATCGCTACGTTCCGGTTGGTAGATATGCACAGGAAGCGATAGATTTATACATACGTTCAGCCAGGATGGAATTGACTTCGTCTGACGCCAAGGCGCATGTTTATTTATTTGTTAATTTTCGTGGAGACCCTCTGACACCTAGGGGAGTTCGCTATATATTGAATGAATTGATTAAAAAGTCAGCCGCAGATGGAAGTCTTCATCCCCATATGCTAAGGCATTCGTTTGCTACACACCTATTGAATAATGGGGCGGACATTCGCACGGTTCAGGAATTGCTTGGTCATTCAAAAATTTCATCAACGCAAGTGTATACGCATGTTACAAAAGACCAATTGAAAAAAGTCTACAATGCATCACATCCGCGGCCTTAAATGTTGAAAGGGGACACTTTATGACAACGATATTTGCAGTGCATCATAAAGGTGAATGTGCCATGTCCGGTGATGGGCAGGTTACTTTAGGAAATTCAGTAGTGATGAAGCATACAGCGAGGAAAGTAAGAAAAATCTTTAATGGTAATGTCCTTGCAGGTTTTGCAGGTTCCGTTGCAGATGCTTTCACTTTATTTGAGATGTTCGAAGCTAAACTTGAAGAGTATAATGGCAATCTTCAGCGCGCTGCCGTCGAAATGGCAAAGCAATGGAGAAGTGACAATGTATTGAGGAAGCTGGAAGCCATGTTAGTCGTGATGGATAAGAAACATTTACTGCTCGTTTCTGGCACCGGGGAAGTAATTGAACCGGATGACGGGATTCTCGCCATAGGATCGGGAGGGAATTATGCATTGGCTGCCGGCAGGGCATTAATGCGGTTTTCCAGCGACCACCTATCGGCAAAGGAAATCGCTCAATCATCTTTACAAATTGCAGCGGAAATTTGTGTATTTACAAATACGAATATAATCGTGGAAGAGTTGTAAGGAGGAGCGCAAATGTCAAAAAAAGCTAATTTAACACCGAGGCAAATCGTTGAAAAACTGGATCAGTATATCGTAGGGCAGCGTGAGGCAAAACGGGCAGTGGCAGTGGCTCTTCGGAATCGCTACCGACGTTCCCTTCTCTCGGATCAACTTCGTGACGAAGTCGTTCCGAAGAATATATTAATGATTGGACCGACAGGCGTTGGGAAAACAGAAATAGCTCGGAGAATGGCTAAATTGGTAGGTGCTCCTTTTGTAAAAGTTGAAGCAACGAAATTTACGGAAGTCGGGTATGTCGGCCGGGATGTAGAGTCCATGGTCCGTGACTTGGTGGAGACTTCCGTCCGCCTCGTGAAGGAAGAAAAGATGGCCAGCGTAAAGGAACGGGCAGAGGAAAATGCAAATCGCCGTTTAATAGAGCTATTAGTGCCATCCACTAAAAAACAGAGTAATTTCAAGAATCCGCTTGAAGTCTTTTTTGGAGGCAATAACAATCAAGACGAACAGGACCCGGAAGAAAATTCCGAAGATTTAAGTTTGCAGGAAAAAAGAAAAATCGTCGCTGAAAAGCTGGCTAATGGTGAGTTGGAAAGTGAAATGATAACGGTCGAAGTGGAAGAACAGGCAGCTTCGATGTTTGATATGCTCCAAGGTTCGGGAATGGAACAAATGGGGATGAACATGCAGGACGCTTTAGGAAGCTTGATGCCGAAAAAAAGCAAGAAGCGCAAATTGAAAGTAAGTGAAGCGAGAACCGTTTTAACAAATGAAGAAGCGGCGAAATTGATTGATATGGATGAAGTCACTTCCGATGCAGTATACGGGGCTGAGCAAAATGGGATTATCTTTATTGATGAAATAGACAAAATTGCAAGTAAGCAATCTGGAAGTTCATCAGCGGATGTATCAAGAGAGGGTGTCCAAAGGGATATCCTGCCAATTGTTGAAGGTTCGACAGTAGTGACTAAATATGGGTCAGTTAAAACGGATCATGTCCTATTTATTGCTGCTGGGGCCTTTCATATGGCTAAGCCATCCGACCTTATCCCTGAATTACAAGGTAGATTCCCAATTCGTGTTGAATTGAACAAACTGACTGTAGACGACTTTGTACGGATTCTTCATGAACCGGATAATGCCTTGTTAAAACAATATGTTGCATTATTAGAAACTGAAGGTATAGAAATTGAATTTTCTGACGATGCTGTTCGTAAGATAGCTGAAGTGGCCTTCGAAGTAAATCAAAACACTGACAATATTGGTGCGAGAAGACTTCATACCATTTTGGAACGGTTGCTTGAAGACTTATCGTTTGAAGCTCCGGAAATAACGATGGAGAAGATTACAATTACCCCCCAATATGTCGAAGGTAAGCTTGGTTCTATCGCCCGGAACAAAGATTTAAGCCATTTTATCCTTTAATTAAGAAACAATTGGGCAATGATTTGCCTAGGCAATGAAAATAAAATTACGGAAATACAACTTCATAGTTATTGTGAACCATGGTATTTTTAGGAGGAACAAATCAAATGAACTTATTAGCAAAAACAAGAAAAATCAATGCAATGCTCCAAAAAGCAGCAGGTAAAGCAGTTAACTTCAAGGAAATGGCAGAAAGTTTAAGTGAAGTTATCGAAGCGAATGTTTTCGTCGTCAGCCGCCGCGGGAAATTACTTGGCATAGCGGTAAGTCAGCAAATTGAAAACGAACGCATGTACAAAATGTTGGAAGATAAACAATTCCCAGAAGAGTACACAAAAAACCTTTTCAATATTCCCGAAACCTCTTCGAACCTTGATATCGAAAGCGAATATACTGCTTTCCCAGTCGAAAATAAAGAGCTTTTCGCAACTGGATTAACAACGATCGTACCGATTATGGGTGGGGGAGAACGTTTAGGAACATTGGTACTTGCCCGATTACAAGAAAAATTTCACGATGATGATTTAATTTTGGCTGAATATGGTGCGACTGTAGTCGGCATGGAAATCCTGCGTGAAAAATCAGAGGAGATAGAAGAAGAAGCTCGTAGTAAAGCTGTCGTTCAAATGGCAATTTCCTCGTTATCTTACAGCGAATTGGAAGCAATTGAGCACATCTTTGAGGAGCTTAAAGGTAATGAAGGTCTGCTTGTAGCATCCAAAATTGCAGACCGTGTCGGCATCACCCGTTCCGTTATCGTAAATGCACTAAGGAAACTGGAAAGTGCAGGAGTCATTGAATCACGCTCTCTTGGAATGAAAGGTACTTATATCAAAGTATTGAACGATAAATTCCTACTTGAATTAGAGAAGCTTAAAAATAATTAACATACTAAAAAGGCAGTCCTTGAAAAAGGGCTGCCTTTTTTTGTGTGATATTTGGATCTGTTGCTGTTCTGGGACTAACAGGGCAAATGCGGGTGTATGACAGGGGTAGAAAGGAAAAAGAGGTAATTCGGATTAAATGGAAATGTGAATATAGGCATGTTTTCTATTAGAAGCAGTAAAAATAGTTAAATTTTTCTTTAAAAGGGTAATTATATTATTATAACTGTCGATATGATGAAAAATGAACGATGATGTCACTTTTTGATTTTAAAAATCCTATTGATAAGGGGGTTCAGCCAGTTGGGGATTTTGTAGACTGGATCAGAGCTTTAAAAAACATCGTTTTTTTCAAAAAAAAGAAAAAATGCAGTAATCATTGTTACCTTAAGAATCCTTTATTTGAAAGGCTGAAATCAACTAAAATGAATAAAAAAAATTAAAGTAAATTTGAAAATTAGTTCTAAAGTATCAGGTATATGGATTTGTTTTTCGATATGATATATAAGCTAATAGCAGTAAAATTTGGTTAATATGTAGAATATCATAATAAAATGTAATATAACGTCATATTAATCCTGTAATTATACTAATAAAAACGACAAATTTGAGCGATTTGTGACATTTTTCGACGATAATAGGTCTAAAGTCTATGTATTGTTTATGGACATAGTAATAATGTTTCTTTAAAATTAAAACGTAAATGCGCTGGATTAATTTATTGACAAAGTCATTATCTGTTAATTATAGAAAGAGGTGATCGATATGGAATTATTTTCGAATACTTTTCAATCACTTGAAAATGCCCTTGATTATTCTAATGCCAAACAAAAAGTCATTTCACAGAACATAGCCAATTCGGATACGCCTAATTATAAAGCTAAAGAGGTCGACAAAACACAATCCTTTAAGGGAGAACTGGAATCTTCCCTGGAGTCATATCGTACCGATGAAAGACATTTTACCTTCAAATCAGAGGGGAGTAATGCTTCTCACATCGTGACGCAGAAAAATGTCCGATATAACAATAATGGAAATAGCGTGGACGTTGATAAGGAAATGACGGACCTTGCTGCCAACCAGATTTATTATAATGCAGTAACCGACAGGCTTTCAGGTAAGTTTCAATCATTGCAGAATGTAATTAGAGGAGGTAAGTGATGGGAATCTTCCAAAGTATAAACATGACCGGATCTAGCCTGACGAGTCAAAGGGTAAGGATGGATGTAATCTCCGCTAATATGGCTAATGCCGATACTACCAGGGCGGAATATGACGCCGAATCAAAAACATGGAAGCCATACACAAGAAAATCGGTTGTGCTGCAAAGTAAGGAAAACGGCTTTTCGAGTTTCTTAAACGCAGCATCAGGAACAACGAGCGAGGTAGGTAATGGAGTGAAGGTGACTGGAATAGTAAAAGATAAAACACCTTTTGAACTGGATTACAATCCCGAACATCCTGATGCCAATGAAGATGGTTATGTTGAAATGCCAAATGTCGACCCGCTTCGGGAAATGGTTGATTTAATGAGTGTCACTCGCTCATACGAAGCGAATGTGACAGTTTTAAATGCATCAAAGGGAATGATGATGAAAGCTTTGGAAATCGGGAAATAAAAGTTTGAAAGGAGATTGTTGATATGGAAGGGATTTCTCTTTCTGCAGTGAACAATGCAAGTAATGTTCTGAATAAAGAGCAAAGCAAGACTAATACACCATACGAAGCACAGCAAGATTTTGCGTCGGTATTAAAAGAATCAATGAATAAAGTCAACGAAACACAAGTGGCATCTGACGATCTTACAACCAAATTGGTTAATGGGGAGGATGTTGAGCTTCATTCGGTGATGATAGCTTCACAAAAAGCCAGCGTTTCCATGCAGGCTACATTAGAGGTTCGGAATAAGGTTGTGGAAGCCTACCAGGAAATGATGAGAATGAGTATATAGCATTCATTTTTTAACCTCATTATATAGAGAAAAATGACCAGGGGGAAAAGAAATCCCCCAATCATAAATTCATAGACTGACCGGGGGATTTAAATGAATGAAGTACTAGTGAACTTTAAAAACAAAATAACTGCTTACTGGACAAGCCGCAGTAAAAAACAAAAATTCATGATGATTGGTTCAGCGGCATTAATTATCATCATCATTACGGCAGTTTCAATTTTAACCACGCGTACTACGCTGGTGCCCTTATATTCCAACTTAACTCCTTCGGAAACGGGGAGCATTAAAGAAAATTTAGACAGTCAAGGGATTATGAATGAAGTTTCTGAAAATGGAACGACCATAAAAGTTCCAGAAGAAAAACTGGATTCACTTAAAGTGGAACTGGCAGCTGAAGGAATTCCGGAATCAGGCAGTATTGACTATTCCTTTTTTAGTCAAAGTGCCGGTATCGGAATGACTGAAAATGAATTCAATGTCATTAAACTTGACTCTATGCAAACGGAATTGGCCAGTTTAATAAAAAAGATTGATGGAGTAGAAGATGCCAGTGTTATGATCACTCTTCCTGATAAAGGAGTTTTTGTCAGTGATTCAGCTGGGGAAGCGTCAGCATCCATTGTATTGAATACGAAACCCGGTTATAAATTTGAAGAAAGTCAAATCAATTCCCTTTATCATCTGGTCTCAAAAAGTGTTCCGAATCTCCCTACAGATAATATCGTCATTATGAACCAAGAGTTTGAGTACTTCGATCTTGAAAATGAAAATTCTTCTTTCGCGTCCGCATTTGCAACCCAAAACGAAATAAAAAAAGAAATAGAACGCGATATTCAAAGACAGGTACAAAATATGCTTGGAACGTTAATGGGGAGAGACAAAGTGGTTGTTTCAGTCACGACAGACCTTGATTTCACTCAAGAAAATCGGGAAGAGAATTTAGTGGAACCGGTCGATGAAGAAAATATGGCTGGAATTGAGATTTCTGCGCAAAGGATCAATGAATCGTATAGCGGGGACGCAGCAGGTGCAGGAGGCGTTCCGCAAAGTGAGGATTCCTCAGATTCATTGGGATCGAGTTACGTTGAAGGCACAAACGGATCCGGTGATTATGAAAAAGTAGATGAAACGATAAATAGTGAAGTGAACCGAATCAAGAAAGAAATAGTCGAAAGCCCATATAAAGTCAAAGATTTAGGTATTCAGGTCATGGTCGAACCGCCCACAGCTGACGATCCGAATTCTTTATCTCAACAGAGTATGGATGATATTACACAAATCCTTGGTACGATAATCCGCACGACAATCGAGAAAAAAGCTGAAGGGGAAGAGCTGACGGACGAGGAGCTTAATAATAAAATTGCGATTTCCGTTCAGCCGTTTAATGGAAAAATGAAGTTGCAAAAAGATGAAACGAAACCTTCGTTACCAATATGGGCATACATCGTCGGCGGATTGCTAATACTTGCCATTATCATTCTCTTAATCTTATTCCTCCGTTCACGAAAGCAAACTGAAATGGAAGAGGAGTACGTGGTTGAAGAGGAAGAAGTCGTATTCGATGTTCCGGATCTGAACAAAGAGAAGGAAACGGAAGCATCTTTAAAAAGAAAACAACTGGAGAAGCTGGCAAAAGATAAGCCAGATGAATTTGCAAAATTATTAAGAAGCTGGATAGCAGAAGACTAGGAGGCTTAAGAAAATGACAGATAGAAAAAAAAAGGCCGGATTGACTGGCAAACAAAAAGCTGCCATCCTCCTTATTTCCTTAGGCCCGGATGTTTCTGCATCCGTTTATAAGCATCTTTCCGAAGAGGAAATTGAGAGATTGACCCTTGAAATTTCGGGAGTGAGGAAAGTGGACTCCCAAGATAAAGAGGAAATTCTGGAAGAATTCCATAATATTGCTTTGGCACAGGATTATATCTCCCAGGGCGGGATAGGATATGCCAAGCAGGTGCTTGAAAAGGCATTAGGTACTGATCAGGCAACCGCCATCATTAACCGTTTAACATCATCCTTGCAGGTTCGTCCATTCGACTTTGCGAGAAAGGCAGATCCTGGACAGATCTTGAATTTCATTCAGAACGAGCATCCGCAGACCATTGCATTGATCTTGTCCTATCTTGATCCTACCCAGGCTGGACAAATATTGTCTGAGCTTCCGCAAGAGGTGCAGGCCGATATTGCAAGAAGGATTGCTTTAATGGATAGCACTTCTCCGGAAATCATCAATGAAGTGGAGCAAATACTCGAAAGGAAACTTTCAGCGACTGTAACCCAAGATTATACACAGACTGGTGGAGTGGAAGCTGTTGTAGATGTGTTGAATGGTGTTGACCGCTCAACGGAAAGAACGATCTTGGATGCACTTGAAATTCAAGATCCGGAGCTTGCTGAGGAAATCAAGAAACGAATGTTTGTTTTTGAAGATATCGTGACCCTTGATGGCAGAGCGATTCAGCGCGTTGTCAGGGAATCTGATAACGAAGATCTTAAACTTTCTCTTAAAGTGGCTAGTGATGAAGTGAAGGAAATCGTTTTCCGAAACATGTCAAAACGTATGGCTGAAACGTTCCAGGAAGAAATGGAATATATGGGGCCGGTACGTTTGCGTGATGTAGAAGAAGCACAATCAAGAATTGTTGCCGTCATTCGACGACTGGAGGAAACTGGAGACATCGTGATTGCCCGCGGCGGAGGGGATGATATCATTGTCTAGGATTATCAAATCCCAGCAGGCTAACCAGGAGAAAAGCAAAAAGATAGCGATAAAAGTTCGCCCTTTTGACTTTCTTCAAAATGGTGATGCAGACGAGCGAAAAAACCTTCATTATATTCAATCTGATGAATTTCTCAAAGATGCCAAACAGGAAGCGGAAACGTTATTGCTCGATGCTAAGCATAAAGCCCAAGCGATTGCTGCTGAAATCCAGCAAGACCGAGAACTTTGGGAGAATCAAGAAAAAGCAATGTTTATCGAACAAGCTCAAAAAGAAGGGTATCAGCAGGGAGTCGAAGATGGGATCCAAAAGGGTTATAGCGAAATTGCCAAGGAAATAGCTTTCGCAAAAGAAGTGGTGGAGTCCTCTAAAAAAGATTATCGGCACCATATCGAAACATCTGAAACCGTTATTTTGAATCTTGCCCTGAAGGTGGCAGAGAAAATTATCGGGCAACAGCTTGAAAAAGATGAAGAGTCTTTTTTATCCATAGTCAAAAGAGCCATCAAAGAAGTTAGGGATTACCGTGAAGTGCAATTGCATATCCATCCGATCCGATATCACTCGATTCTTTCTCATAAAGATGAGTTGATGGCAATCTTTCCGAAAGATACTGAGCTGTATATCTTTCCGGATGATGAGCTTGAAGTAAGCAGCTGTATCATCGAATCCGAAAACGGAAGGATGGATGCGAGTGTCGACAGTCAGCTGCAGGAAATAAAAGTGAAACTAACTGAATTGCTGGAAGGGGAATAAAGATGAAAACTAGAGACCTATTGCCCTTGGTTGATGAAGTTGATCCATTCAAACATTATGGACGGGTCAAACGTGTCGTGGGGTTAATGATAGAATCTCAAGGCCCTGAAAGCTCTGTAGGTGATGTTTGTTATATCCATACAGGCATACAAAAAAAGAAAAATCGAATCTTAGCCGAAGTGGTCGGTTTCCGTGATGAAATGGTTATTTTAATGCCTTTTACAGCAGTTAGTGATATTGCACCGGGCTGTATCGTGGAAGGAAGCGGACGGAGCCTTGAGATAAAGGTGGGAAGTGGACTTATTGGCAAAGTAGTCGATCCATTGGGACATCCTATTGATGACTCACTTCTTCCAAAAGGTCTGGCGACAATTTCTGTGGATCAAGATCCGCCGAATCCGATGAAACGACCTCCCATTAATGAACCGATAGATGTAGGAGTCCGGGTAATTGATAGTTTATTAACAGTTGGTAAAGGACAACGTGTTGGTATCTTTGCAGGAAGCGGCGTCGGGAAAAGCACGTTGCTTGGTATGGTAGCAAGGAATACGACGGCTGACTTAAACGTAATCGGTCTTATTGGAGAACGTGGCCGTGAAGTTCGTGAATTCATCGAGAAAGATCTTGGACCCGAAGGGCTGGCACGATCAATCGTTGTGGTGGCGACATCTGACCAGCCAGCGTTGATGAGGATAAAGGGTGCTTTGACGGCAACTGCCATCGCGGAATATTTTCGTGATAAGGGATTGAATGTGATGCTGATGATGGATTCGGTCACGAGGGTTGCGATGGCCCAGAGGGAAATTGGGCTTGCCATCGGGGAACCGCCGACGACCAAAGGATATACCCCCTCCGTTTTCGCCATCCTGCCAAGGTTACTCGAAAGAACGGGAACAAATCAGCTCGGTACCATTACAGCTTTTTATACGGTACTCGTCGACGGTGATGATATGAATGAACCGATTGCTGATGCTGTCAGGGGAATTTTGGATGGTCACTTCATACTGGACCGAAACTTAGCCAATAAAGGACAGTTTCCAGCGCTCAATGTATTAAAGAGCATTAGTCGTGTCATGAACAATATAGTTGGTGACAAGCATAAAAACGCCGCGGAAAAAGTACGGGCAAGTTTATCAACCTATATGGAGTCGGAAGATTTGATTAATATAGGAGCTTATAAGAAGGGTTCTTCCAAACAAATTGATAACTCGATTACACGCTATCCGGAAATCATTTCATTTTTGAAGCAAGGAACCCATGAAAAAGCTACCAAAGATAATAGTATCAATGCCCTTGTCGAATTGATGGAGAAAGGTGATTAATAATGATTTATCAATATAAATTCGAGAAGATCCTGACCATCAAAGAAAAAGAAAAAACCGATGCACTAGCTAAATACAATGCTGCTTTAAAAAAATTTGAAGAAGTGGCAGAAAAGTTATATAAGCTTTTAAAGAAAAAGGAAGAGTTGCTTGAGTTTCAACAGGAAAAGCTGCGAAATGGACTATCCATACAGGAAATTCGTCATCATCAGTTATTTATGGACAACTTGGAAAAACTCTTAAACCACTGTCAACAGGAAGTCATTGAAGCGCGCTACAAGATGAATATTCAACGGGATATATTAATGGAAAGAAATATCGAGGTTAAAAAGTACGAGAAAATGAAAGAAAATGATTTTCTTAAATTCCTCGATGTCATTAAGGAAGCTGAGAACAAACAAATGGATGAAATATCAATCCGGCAATTCTTAAGCAAAGGCGTAAGGTGATGGAATGCGTAAAAAAGGTGAATCTAATGATTTGGAAGAATTGGAAGAAAGCAAGATAAGTAAGTTTCAATGGTTTCTTGTCATCTTCATTCCATTAATCTTTGCGGTAACTGTAGCGTTGATCGTTTTTACAGTAGCAGGGGTGAATGTAGTGGAAAAGGCAAAGGAAATGTCTGCGAAAATACCCTTCATTGAATCGGATCAAAAGGATGAAGAGAAAGATAAACCAGCCAAGAGTGATGAGAAAGTTACCATGAAGCTCGAAAAATTAGAAACCGAGATTGAAAACAAGGAAAAAGAGATAGACAAGCTTGAGAGCATCATCGATACACGTGACAAGGCCATTGAAAAGGCAGAAGCGGAAAAACAGCAGCTTCAAACAGAAATGAATCAACTTAAAGATAGCCAGAATAATAGTAAACAAGCGTTCAAAGATATAATCCGTACTTATGAAACGATGGCTCCCAAGAAGGCTGCACCCATCATTACCGAAATGAATGATGAAGATGCAGTGAAGATTCTCTCAAGTATGAAAGCAGCCACTTTAGCTAAGGTTTTGGAGCAAATGACAACGGCTGATGCTGCAAGGTTAACGAAGAAACTAACGGAACAAAGTTCTTAAGTGGAAAGAGTTAGGAGGTGAATATATGAATTCTGCCATTAATTCTTTACTTCCCTTGGCATCATTAAGTATAAAGGTACCAATTAAGCCAAATCAGCAATCTAATTCAGGGTTTGGGTCAGTCCTTCAATCAGCGATAGGGGCAGAACCTCCCATTCCATCGGATATAGGCGGCAACCCTGAAGGACGAATGTCTGAAATAAATGATTTGCTTGGTTTTTTGAAACTTGAAAGGTTAAGTGATACAGGGGAAGAGAGTGCAGCCGTTGCCCCTTCAGTAAACAAACAAGACAGCAGCCTTATTTTACAGGTCCTAAAAAATATAGTTGGAAATGATGAGGGTGCCCTTGATGATTTCTTTGCGAGCATCGAGGAACTGGATTTAGAACAAGAAGGTGAGGACTTCAGCCTGAATCCACAAAGTTTGTTATCAGCCAATGTCATGGAACTGTATACCACCCTGAAAAAAGTTACTGTATTGAGCGAAGAAGAATGGCATGCTCTCCCATTATCTGGTGTGGTGAATCTTTTGAAACTGGTGAAAATTCAAGATTTTCTCTCGGAGAATAAGGATATGACACAAGATGAAGCGGCCATCCAGAAACAAATGAAACACCTGCTTGAAGGGATAACGGGGAAGCTGGAGAAATGGCTGTCCAATCAGTCAAAATCAAAAACAGAACCTGACCAATCCAACACTTTGGAGACAGGGCAAACTAAAGCAATAGAAACATTTAAAAGCGCATTCTCGCATTTATCTGGGAGTGACAAGGTAAATAAAGACGGAGCAGTCGCTAGCAGTGTGACTTTGCAAAGCCCGGATAGCGGTAAACATCAAGGGTCTGGTATGCCTTTTCTCATGACAAAGCTGGAGCAATTCGTCTTGGCGGCTCCCAAAGGTGAGCAAACTGTCAGTCAAGATGAATTTGTTAAGCAATTTGAAAATATTTTAAGTAAGGCGAACTTTAGCGGAACTAACGGTGTAAATAAACTGTTGATCAGATTGAATCCAGAACATTTAGGGTCCCTAAGAATCGAGCTGATTCAAAAAGATGGTATGCTGTCAGCCAAGATTCTGGCTACTACTGCCCAGGCCAAAGATATGCTGGAGAATCAGATTCATGGTTTAAAACAAGCGTTTAGCGGACAAAACATTCAAATTGAAAGAATTGAAATATCACAGGCCTTCAATGCTTTTAACTCTGAGAAATTCAGCCAGAAAGACGCGGATGAACATAATGAACAACAGGAGAGTAAGGAAGAAAGCAATGATGAAACGGAAAGCGAGTTTACGGGATCCCTTGCCGATGCTCTGTTAAATCTAGAAGTGTAGGTGAAAAAATGACGACCATCGATACATCACTATTATTATCAAAATCTCAAACTGAAAACAGAAAAACCGGGGATGCATTGGGAAAAGATGATTTCTTGAAATTGTTGCTTACCCAGCTTCAAAACCAAGATCCGTCAAGCCCGATGGACAATACCGAGTTCATCGCCCAAATGGCCACTTTTTCTTCTCTGGAACAGATGATGAATATGGGAGCCCAAATGGAAGAAATAATCGGGATCAATCAGCAAAATAGTTTAATGAACTATAACTCTTTTGTCGGAAAGGAAGTCACTTGGCACAAATTGGATGAAGGCGATGATGACCTTGCGATAGAAGAAGGAACAGGCATCGTTAAATCGATCCAATATAAGGGTGATGGCGTTTATTTTCTTTTAGAAGATGGCACAAAGCTTGAACCCGCAAATATTTCGGCAATGAAACAAACAAGTTCCACGTCGAATAGCTTGACGTCGGCAAGCGAATTAATAGGCAAGCGCGTTTCCTGGATGGATGAAAAAAATGGAGAGACATCAGCTGTCGTAATCTCGGTATCCATGAGTAATGGCAAACTGCAAATTGAAGTGGATGATGAAAACAACACCAAGTTATCATCAGAGCAATTGATAAAAATCGCTGAAGCCTAAAGGGCGGGAATATGAATAAACTTGGTTTTCAAGCAAATTCAGCTCAGCTGATGCCACAAACAAAATTACCGTTAAGGGCAGATGATCCAGCAAGGCTTTCAACAGCATTTTCAAGCTGCTGTCTCCACGAACGAAAAATCGACCATCAGTAAACATGCTCAATTGCGGATGAATCAAAGGAGTATAGAAATAGCGTCACAAACCTGGGACAAAATAGCCCTTAAAACCAATGAGGCCAAAAACATGGGTGTAACCGAATCTCTTATCATTACAGAGAATGCGGCACTGATAGTAAGCACGAAAAACAATAAGGTCATCACAGTCATGGACAGGAAAGAAGCAACATCACAAATTTTCACGAACATCAATGGAACCATAATTTTAGATAAATAGGCTGGACCTGAAATAGGAAGCCTGGACTGTGGAATGACGAAAGCAGTCTTTATATGAAAGGGGAGCTTTTACATGCTACGTTCAATGTATTCGGGAATAAGCGGATTAAAAAACTTACAAACAAAACTGGATGTTATCGGTAATAACGTCGCCAATGTCAATACATATGGTTTCAAAAAAAGCCGTGTGACATTCAGCGATGCGATGAACCAAACGGTATCTGGTGCAAGTGCAGCAACAGCCAATAAAGGAGGAACCAATTCTAAACAAATTGGATTGGGCTCCACGATTGCTACAATCGATACGATCCATACACAGTCAAGCCTGCAAACCACCGGCCGCGATCTTGATTTAGGAATATCTGGTGATGGCTATTTCGTCGTCAAGCAAGGAGATTCACTTTCATATACACGTGCAGGAAACTTTTATCTGGATGATAATGGTACGCTTGTCAACGCGAATGGTTTGAAAGTGCAGGCTTACAAGGTTGATGAAAACGGGAAACGATCAAAAACGATTGGCGACGTTGCAGTTAACGTCAATGCGATTTTACCTGCCATTACCACCACTAAAATATCAGTAAGTGGAAATCTAGCTGCTGACGCAATTGATGGTACCGTATTTAGCCAGCAAATGAAAGTTGTGGATGAAAAGGGTAAAGAACAAACGGCAACTATCTATTTCCAAAAAAACGGTGATGATAAATGGGAGCTTTTTGATGAAGAACCTGCTGCTTTGGGGAATACATCAGCTACTAAACCAAAACCGTTCACT
Organism: Peribacillus phoenicis; assembly: GCF_047238085.1. NCBI lineage: Bacteria > Bacillati > Bacillota > Bacilli > Caryophanales > Bacillaceae > Peribacillus > Peribacillus phoenicis. The sequence continues at coordinate 1,413,788 of NZ_JBDFMF010000001.1, forward strand.
ACGGTTAATTTCGACGCAAATGGTCAGATAGTGGCTGCAGATAAAACCCAGGCAGGTCGAACCATAAACATTTCAAGCGGCAAAGAGGATGACTCGGATACACAAGGTGATGAAAGCGTACAAAAAGTTAATTTGGATTTTGATTTCTCGAATCTTACTCAAGTTAAAGGTTCCACCACTGCTCTTGTCAATCCGAATGGTAATAAAGAAGGTAAACTGGAAAGCTTTAATATTGGTTCATCAGGGGAAATAAATGGCGTTTATTCCAACGGTCTGATCACTACTTTAGGCCAACTGGCCGTTGCCAAGTTTTCCAATGCATCTGGCTTGACGAAAACCGGTGGCAATACTTTTCAGGAATCAATAAATTCAGGTACTGCAAATATCAATATCGCAGGTGAGGGGCGCGGTGTGATTGCATCAGGTTCTTTGGAAATGTCCAATGTGGATTTATCCGAAGAGTTTACTGAAATGATCGTTGCTCAACGTGGTTTCCAATCGAATTCGAGGATCATCACGACGTCGGATGAAATTTTACAGGAATTGGTTAACTTAAAACGATAGGTTAAGGGAGGGAGGAGCCAGGTGCTTTTTGCCCTGGCTCCTAAATATCATTATCAAAGTCACAAGGCTCAATGGAAAATGCTTTTATATCAATGCATTGTACATAGACACAGTCGAGTCATTGCCAGATACGACCATTACTTTTACAAATGGTAAGAAAATCGTTGTGCTAGAGAAGGAAGAAGAACTGGTTGAAGCTATTATACAATTTTATCGTACCGTTAATATTCTAGGTTTTCGTAAGGATGTGGAGGAAAGTTCATGAAAAAAAATCTATTGACCATAATGTTGATTATACTCGTGGCTATAACGCTTGTTGGTGTCATAGCGGTCGTGGTTGTGACAAAGTTATCGGATCCCACATCTGCCGAAGATAAACCTAGCATTGACGAAATTGTCAAATCATCAGTTGAGATTCCTGAAATTACTACGAATCTTGCCGGCAATGATTATATCAAAATCTCATTTATGGTCCAAACAGAAAATAAAAAAGCAAAAGAAGAGTTGGAAAAAAGAAATTTTCAAGTGAAAAATATCATCATTACCGAACTATCAGAAATGAAAGCGGAAGAGTTAACCGGTAAAAAAGGCAAGGAAAAGCTTCAAGAAGCGTTAAAGACTAGAATGAATGAATTAATGGAAGAAGGAAAAGTTGAAAAGGTTTATATAACCTCCTCGATTCTGCAATAAGAACATCCTTGCTTCATTAAATAAGAAGGAGAAGCTTTGGAGGTGAGTGTTAATGTCCGGGGAAATATTATCGCAAAATGAAATCGATGCTTTGTTATCGGCCATTTCCACAGGTGAAATGGATGCAGATGATTTAAAAAAAGAAGAAGTAGAAAAAAGAGTGAAAGTATACGACTTTAAAAGGGCGCTTAGGTTTTCAAAGGATCAAATCCGGAGTTTGACCAGGATACACGAGAACTTTGCAAGGCTGCTGACAACATACTTTTCTGCTCAGCTAAGAACATATGTCCAAATATCCGTTGCTTCGGCAGATCAAATACCATACGAAGAGTTTATCCGATCGATTCCTAAAATGACCATATTGAATGTTTTTGAGGTGCCGCCCTTGGATGGCCGAATCATTATTGAGGTCAACCCGAATATCGCTTATTCCATGATGGATCGTGTTTTGGGCGGGCGGGGCATAAGCGTGAATAAGGTGGATAGTTTAACGGAAATAGAAACGAAAATCATGTCGAATTTATTCGAGAAGGCTTTTGAAAATTTACAGGAAGCTTGGGGAACGATTGTTGAAATCGAACCGGTGATGACGGAGTTCGAGGTGAATCCACAATTTTTACAACTGGTTTCTCCAAACGATACTGTTGTGGTCATTTCCTTGAATACACAAATCGGCGAAACGAGCGGAATGATTAATGTTTGCATTCCTCACGTCGTATTGGAACCGATCATACCAAAGTTATCTGCTCATTATTGGATGGAAAATTCCCAAAAGGAAAAAATCCCAGAGGAAATCATGATTTTGGAAAAGCGTATCCGAAACGCAGATCTTCCCATTATTTCCGAACTTGGTTCCACAGACATCACCATCGAGGATTTTTTGCTGCTTGATGTTGGCGATGTCATCGATTTAAATAAGGCAATCGATGAACCTTTGACGATTACAATTGGAGGGATTCCAAAATACAGCGGGCAGCCAGGAAAAGTAGGAAAAAAACATGCTATCCAGATTCTTGATATTTTGAAAGGGGGAGACGAAGATGGTAAGTGATGGAATGCTTTCACAAGACGAGATAGATGCCCTTTTAAAAGGTACAAGTGATATAGAAGATGAGGTGGTCCCTCACTCGATTGACGATTATTTATCGATGATGGAACTCGACGCCCTCGGTGAAATTGGTAATATCTCCTTCGGAAGTTCGGCCACTGCCCTATCCACTTTGTTGAATCAGAAAGTGGATATCACCACCCCGACGGTTACATTGATTGAAAGGGGACAGATCGGGGAAGAATTCCCGCATCCGTATGTAGCGATTCAAGTGCAATATACAGAAGGTTTTTCAGGTATAAATATGCTGGTCATCAAGCAGAGCGATGCTGCTATCATTGCGGATTTGATGCTAGGCGGAGATGGGGAGAATCCTTCTGACCTGCTTGGGGAAATTCAATTGAGTGCTGTCCAGGAAGCCATGAACCAAATGATGGGTTCTGCTGCGACATCCATGTCGACCATTTTCAGTAAAAAAGTGGATATTTCTCCACCTAGCATAGATTTACTTAACTTTTTAAATGGTGAAGGTGAAAATGCGATACCGGACGAGGATTTATTTGCAAAAATCTCATTCCGTCTCCGTGTCGGCAACTTAATTGATTCCAATATCATGCAATTGCTGCCGTTAGAGTTTGCTAAAGGGTTAGTTTCTGAATTATTAAATGGGACGAGCGAAAGCGATCCTGCCGAGATGAAAACGCAAAAAGCACTAAGTGATCCAGTAACAAACATTCCAACTCAGGAGCCGGCACCATTCCAGGACATCCGGTCTGATCGATCGGCAAATGAAACTTATGGACAAGGCGGTCACCAAACCCAACCTGCGAACCAAATGCCGAATGTACCACAACATTTTGGAGTTTCATCCGTACCAACAGGACATCCGGTAAATGTTCAGCCTGCCAGTTTCACCAGTTTTCAGCCTTATCAGCTTCAGGAGTCTGAAACGAAAAATCTCAGCATGCTGATGGATATCCCTTTGCAGGTGACTGTGGAGCTTGGAAGAACGAAACGCTCCGTCAAGGATATATTGGAGCTGTCCTCCGGTTCGATCATCGAATTGGATAAATTAGCGGGAGAGCCAGTTGATATCCTGGTAAACAGCCGTTTGATAGCAAAAGGCGAGGTAGTGGTGATTGATGAAAACTTTGGAGTACGTGTTACGGATATCATGAGTCAAAGTGACCGATTAAATAAAATAAGATAATTTGGGGGACGAAAATTATGGCTAATAGAATTTTAATTGTGGACGATGCAGCATTTATGAGAATGATGATTAAGGATATCCTTTCAAAAAATGGTTTTGAAATAGTCGGGGAAGCAGCAGATGGAGCCCAAGCAGTGGAAAAATATAAAGAAACTCATCCGGATCTTGTAACGATGGATATTACCATGCCTGAAATGGATGGAATTACAGCATTAAAGGAAATTAAAAAGGTAAATCCTCAAGCTAAGGTCATCATGTGTTCAGCGATGGGACAGCAAGCCATGGTCATTGATGCGATCCAGGCGGGTGCAAAAGACTTTATCGTGAAGCCATTCCAGGCGGACCGTGTTTTGGAAGCCATAAATAAAGCATTAAGTTAAGAGGGTGTCTTCATATTGTTTTTAATTAAAAAATGGCTTCAGGTCTCACTGATGATAGCAGTATTCTTCTCTGGGGCCATACAGGCCCATGCGGAAGATCTTGAAAAAACAGTGAAGGATGTTTATGAACAGCCAGATGATTTAAAGGTGGATAAAGGTGAATCAAAAGGCTCGAAATCTACCAAACAGACAACGAATCCTGATAAAGTGGGGATAACCGTTTGGGAGTTTCTGAGGATGATATTTGCCACGATTTTTGTAGTGGCCCTTCTATATATCCTATTAAAGTTCATCAATAAAAAAAGTAAATCGTATCAAAAGGCAAATTCAGTGGAGAATTTAGGCGGTACGGGCCTTGGTGCAAATCGTTCTGTCCAGCTTGTTAAAGTCGGCGGGAGAATATTGGTGATCGGGGTCGGTGAAAATATTCAGCTCTTGAAAGAAATAGATGATCCCGAGGAATATGAACAGCTTTTGAAAGATCACAACGATAAGATCGATCAAATGATCCAGCCAGGGGAACTTGCAATGAAGTTGAAAAATAAGTGGTTGAAGAAAAGCGGATCCGAAACCGCCAGTTTCACTGCAGAGTTCAAAAGCCAACTTGATCAATTGTCTGATAGCAGGAAAAAGCTGTTAAAGGAGCTTGATAGGAAAGGAAGAGACAATGAATGAATGAGTTCATGGAGTTTTTTAATAACAGTGATCCCGCTAATGTCTCTACTTCCGTCAAACTTGTTCTACTGATGACTGTCTTATCGCTGGCTCCAAGCATATTGATCTTGATGACCTGTTTTACAAGAATCATCATTGTCCTGAGCTTTGTGAGAACATCGCTAGCTACACAGCAGATGCCGCCGAATCAGGTGTTGATCGGCCTGGCACTTTTCATGACATTTTTCATAATGGCACCGACTTTTCAGGAAGTGAATGAAAAGGCATTAACCCCGTTATTTAATGAAGAGATAGATTTAGAAGAAGCATATGTACAGGCCTCGATACCATTTAAGGAATTCATGAGTGCCCATACAAGGCAAAAGGACCTTGAGCTATTCTTGGAATATGCCAAGGTGGATAAGCCTGAAACGATACAGGACATTCCCTTGACTGCCTTTGTACCAGCTTTTGCAATCAGTGAAATCAAAACAGCTTTTCAAATAGGTTTCATGATTTTCATTCCCTTTTTGGTTATTGATATGGTCATTGCAAGTGTCCTGATGTCGATGGGGATGATGATGTTGCCGCCAGTCATGATTTCCCTGCCATTTAAAATCCTCCTTTTCATTCTGGTTGACGGATGGTATTTAGTGGTGAAGTCTTTATTACAGAGTTTTTAAGCAGGTGAGAAAAAATGAGTGCAGATTTTGTTATTGATATAGCAGAAAAAGGAATTTATATGGTATTGATTATCGCTGGCCCATTGATGGTAATCGCTCTTATTGTAGGACTATTAGTAAGCATCTTTCAGGCGACTACACAGATCCAGGAACAAACCTTGGCATTTGTTCCGAAAATCGTCGCAGTCTTATTGGGACTCATTTTATTGGCTCCATGGATGTTGAGCCACCTATTATCATATGCAAATGAAATATTCGGTAATCTGAATCGATTTGTAGGGTAGGGCATGGAGGAATTATTTCCGCACTTTCCCGCCTTTTTATTAATTGTGGTCCGGGTCACTACATTTTTCGTGGCCATGCCGATTTTTTCGTACCGTTCAATACCGGTACAACATCGGGTCGGGCTTGGAATCTTCCTTGCCTGGATCATGTACTACACCATTGATGCTCCGGTTCTGGAATTGGATGTCACATTTTATTTATTGATCATGAAGGAAGCGCTTGTTGGCCTTTTCATTGGGTTTGCAGCGTATATGATTTTATCGGCCGTTCAAATCGCTGGTGGATTGATTGATTTTCAAATGGGTTTTTCAATAGCGAATGTCATCGATCCCCAAACGGGGGCACAAAGCCCGTTGATGGGACAATACCTTTACACAATCGCCTTATTATTCCTATTGAGTACTAATGGCCATCATTTGCTTTTGGATGGAATTTTTTATAGTTATCAGTTCATCCCGATTGACCAATTATTTGTACCATTCGGAGATCATGCGCTGATAGAATATTTGGCCAAAGCTTTCAGCAAAGCTTTCATGATTGCTTTTCAAATGTCCATACCTGTGGTGGGAAGTATTTTCTTAGTGGATGTCACGCTTGGGATACTTGCCAGGACAGTTCCTCAATTAAATGTGTTCGTTGTTGGGATTCCAGTGAAAATCATTGCCGGATTAGCGGTTATCATACTGGTAATGGGGATGATGATGACGGTTGTCACCCAACTCTTCAATTTCTTGCTTTTGACCATGCGTCACCTAATGCAGTTGATTGGAGGCGTTTGATATGGAGTGGTATCAGCTGGATTTGCAGTTTTTCGCTGGTGAAAAGACCGAAAAGGCGACTCCCAAAAAACGTCAGGATTCGAAGAAAAAAGGTCAAGTGGCAAAGAGTCAGGATGTAAATACCTCTGTGAATTTAATTGCAGTGTTTTCAGTGTTATTGCTTATGGGACCGTACATGTATAATCATTTGCTCGGTCTTATGAAAGAATATCTGCAACATTTTACCTTGGCTGGATTCAGTGAGGAGAATATGCAAATTATCATGATAGAGGTTTTAAAGGAGATGGGCCTTATCCTAGGACCCGTTTTTGCAGCAGCGATAGTGGCTGGGATATTGGCTAATGTCATGCAAGTCGGGTTTTTGTTTTCGACTGAATCCATACAGTTCAAACTTGATAAATTGGATCCCATTAAAGGATTCAAACGTATTTTTTCAATGAGGGCCATTGTTGAATTATTGAAATCCATTCTTAAAATATCATTTGTTGGTTTTGTTGCCTTTTATGTACTATGGCAGCGCATGGACGAGATTATGATTTTATCACAGGTTTCTGTGGAAGAAGCGATGGCAACACTGGCGGATATTACGATTAAAGTAGGATTTTATTCTGCCGTGGCTTTATTGTTCATTGCTCTATTAGACTATTTGTATCAAAAATATGACTTTGAAAAAAACATCCGGATGTCCAAACAGGATATAAAGGATGAGTATAAAAATTCCGAAGGGGACCCGCTCATCAAATCCAAAATAAAGCAAAAGCAGAGGCAGATGGCCGCTCAGAGAATGATGCAGGAAATTCCCAATGCGGATGTCGTCATCACTAACCCGACACATTTTGCTATTGCTTTAAAATATGATGAAGAAAAAGCTGAGGCTCCGTATGTAGTGGCAAAGGGCGTAGATTTTGTTGCCCAGAAAATTAAATTCATTGCCAAAGAAAACGATGTGACCATGGTGGAAAATCGGCCTTTGGCCAGGTCTTTATATGATCAAGCTGAATTAGGCCAGGCGATACCCGAAGAGTTCTTTAAGGCGGTCGCTGAAATTCTGGCCTTTGTATATAAAACCAAAGGTAAAGTGTAAGAGTAATAGGGTAACCCGCTAGTTAGGAGAGAAAAAAACATGCGAGCAAGAGATTTAGTAGTTATATCGAGCGTCATCATGATCGTTGCCATGTTGGTCATTCCATTGCCAACATGGTTGTTAAGTATTTTACTCCTTTTAAATATCTCTCTTGCGTTGCTGGTTCTATTGACTACGATGAATATGAAAGAACCTCTCGAATTTTCGATCTTTCCTTCCTTGCTCCTTTTACTGACATTGTTCAGGCTGGGGTTGAATGTTTCGACGACTCGTGCCATTTTGACCTATGGTGATGCTGGGGGAGTTGTAGAAACCTTTGGGTCGTTTGTAGTCGGCGGTAACGTGCTTGTAGGATTAGTTGTATTCATCATTTTGGTCATCATAAATTTCATCGTCATCACGAAAGGTTCCGAACGGGTCTCGGAGGTAGCGGCTAGGTTTACGCTGGATGCGATGCCGGGAAAACAGATGGCCATCGATGCAGATTTGAATGCTGGGATGATTTCGGAAAACGAAGCACGTGCCAGAAGGGAAAAAATTAGTAACGAAGCAGACTTTTATGGATCCATGGATGGGGCGAGTAAGTTTGTTAAAGGGGACGCCATAGCGGGCATCATCATTGTCATCATTAACTTGATTTTCGGTATGATCATTGGCGTCATGCAATTGGACATGAGCTTTGGAGAAGCAGCCGTCCATTTTTCCATGTTATCGGTTGGTGACGGTATCGTGAGTCAGGTACCAGCTTTATTGATTTCTACAGCTACGGGAATTGTCGTAACCCGGGCAGCCTCGAATGGAAACCTCGGAGCGGATATTGTTGAACAGTTATTTCAATTTCCAAAAATGCTTTACCTAACAGCAGCAACCATTTTCCTTTTAGGGTTATTCACTCCCATTTCCGACTTGTTCACCATTCCGATCGCTGCTTTATTAGTCGTTGGAGGGTATACAATTTCAAGGATACCGAAGCAGGACGAAAGTGAAATACAAGAAATGGAAGAAGTGCTGGAAACCGATGAAATGAAAAGTCCAGAAAGCGTCGTTAACCTTTTAAGTGTCGACCCGATCGAATTTGAGTTTGGATATGGATTGATTCCGCTTGCGGATGCCAATCAAGGGGGAGACCTACTGGACCGGGTTGTCATGATCCGCCGGCAGCTTGCAATTGAGTTGGGGCTCGTAATCCCTGTCGTCAGAATACGTGATAATATTCAGTTGAATCCTAATGAGTATCGGCTGAAGATTAAGGGAAGTGTCATGGCAAAGGGGGAATTGCTCCTAAATCATTTCTTGGCCATGAGTCCAGGGATGGAAGACGATTCAATAGAAGGAATCGATACGATAGAACCGTCTTTCGGTTTACCGGCCAAGTGGATTACGGATGATATGAAAGAACATGCCGAGATGCTGGGTTATACAGTTGTGGACCCGCCAAGTGTTGTATCCACCCACTTGACGGAAGTCATAAAGTCCAATGCGCAGGAATTATTGGGCAGGCAGGAAACGAAACAATTGATCGATCATCTCAACGAATCGTCACCTATACTAGTAGAGGAAGTCACTCCGAATCCCTTGTCTATAGGAGATGTCCAAAAGGTATTGGCAAAATTATTGAAGGAAAAAGTTTCGATAAGGAACTTACCGATCATTTTCGAAACGCTTGCTGATTATGGCAAGTTATCGACTGACACAGATTTGCTTACTGAATATGTAAGGCAGAATTTAGCCAGACAAATAACGAATTCTTTTATTTCGGATGAAAATAGAATTAAAGTCATAACATTATCGGGGAAAGTTGAAAAGACCATCGCGGATGGTGTACAGCAAACCGATCATGGCAATTTTTTATCATTGGATCCAACTATATCGCAATCCATATTGGAGGCAGTTGCAGCCAAATTGGAAGAGCTGACCCTAATGGATCACCAACCGATCTTACTCTGCTCTCCAGCAGTAAGGATGTATGCCCGGCAACTAACTGAACGTTATTTTCCTAATGTACCGATTCTTTCATACAATGAACTCGAATCGAATGTAGAAGTACAAAGTGTAGGGGTGGTGGATATCGATTGAAGGTAAAGAAATATTTGGCGCCATCAATGAACGAGGCAATGAAGCGAATAAGGGCGGAACTGGGCAGCGATGCAGTAATCTTAAGTTCGAAGGCTGTATATAATGGTGGTTTCTTAGGATTATTCAAAAAGAGGAATATTGAAGTCATTGCAGCCATAGACCCTGTGTCCCAGCCTATCCAAGCCGTAACCAAGCAAAAATCGAAGAAGTTGCCATCTAAGCTGGATATGGCAAGTCATGCGCCTGAACCTAATGAAGGGAATAGGGAAAGTGCAGACTTATTAAAAGAAATCGAAGGTTTGAAAGATATGATAAAGAGTTTGCAAATCTATTCAACTGATAAAAAATATCCGGGGAGGCTGGAGAAAATCCACGAATACCTAACCGAGCAGGAAGTGGATATATCACTTCGGTCCCAAATCATGGATGAATTGCTTGAAAAATGGTTCGTTTTTAAACAGCAATCCACTGATGAAGAGGTTCAAGTTTGGTTGGAAGAAGCCATGCTAGGGATTTTGGAAAAGGTTGAAAACGGAAAACCCGGGCTGCAAAAAAAATATATTAATATTGTTGGCCCAACAGGTGTGGGAAAGACAACGACCTTGGCAAAAGTAGCTGCGGAAACCATGTTGAAGCATGATAAAAAGGTGGCTTTCATTACGACGGATACGTATAGGATTGCTGCAATAGATCAACTTAAGACATATGCCAAGATTTTAAACGTTCCAATTGAAGTCGCTTATAATTTGGAAGACTTCAAAAGGGCTGCTGAACGCTTCTCCCATTATGATTTTGTTTTTATTGATACGGCCGGAAGGAATTTCCGTAACCCGCAATATGTCAAGGATCTCAATGAAATCATCCATTTTACAGATGAGATGGAAACCTATTTAGTATTGTCATTGACCTCTAAACAAAAGGATATGGAAGATATTTATCGACAGTTTGCTGCCATACCTATTAAACAGGTCATTTTTACAAAAGCGGACGAAACCTCCACTTTCGGGCAGATATTCAATTTTATACACACTCATAAATTAGGAGCCGCCTATATAACAGATGGACAGAATGTGCCAGACGATATTGAAATAGCTACATCATCACAGCTATTGAAAATGGCTATTGGGGCTAATAAATATGAAAGATCAAGCTGAGAATTTACGAAAAAGATTGGAAGCCCGCCAAAATCGATCAATGGCCAAAACGATTGCCGTTTTAAGCGGGAAAGGTGGAGTGGGAAAATCGAACTTTTCTTTGAATTTTTCGATTGCTTTATCCCAAAGAGGCAAAAAAGTACTGTTGTTCGACATGGATATCGGTATGGGGAATATTGATATTTTGATCGGGGAACAATCTCCCTGCAGCATTATTGATTTTTTTGAAAACGATTGTAGTTTGAAGGATATCATCATCACAGGACCGGGAAACATTTCAATCATTACAGGTGGAACGGGGTTGACGAATCTCTTTTCACTTAATGAAGAAAAGTATACCCGGTTTAATGAGGAATTCAGTTTATTGTTGTCGAATTACGATTATATCTTATTTGATATGGGTGCAGGCATCACTCAGGATTCCATGAAATTCCTGTTATGTGTGGATGAATTAGTCGTTATCACGACGCCTGAACCCACTTCTATCATGGATGCATATTCCGCAATGAAATATATCCATTCGGTAAATAAAGAGACTCCATTGTTCCTGGTTTGCAATCGGGTTTTCACGAGTAAGGACGGCAAAGAAACGATTAAGCGCCTCCAAAATGCACTAGTGAAATTTTTGGGACTGGAAACTGTAGCTCTAGGGTACTTGCCAGATGATAGAACCGTACCCAATTCTGTTACCAAACAGATGCCCTTTCTCCTTTTCGATTCAGAAGCCGATGTATCCAAAGCCATTATGGACATTGCTTCGAGATATGCAAATCATTCATTTGGGGAAGAAATGACTTTGCAAAAAAGCCATTTCCTCCAAAATATGAAGAGATATTTTTTTGGAAAGTAGGTCTCCTTATATGAGTAAAGTAAAAGTGCTGATAGTGGACGATTCTGCGTTTATGAGAAAGTTAATTTCAGAGTTTTTAGCAGAAGATAGCAGGATGGAAGTCATCGGGACTGCCAGGAATGGAAGAGATGCCATAGACAAAATAAAGGCTTTAAAACCCGATGTCGTGACTTTGGATGTGGAAATGCCGATTATGGACGGATTGGAAGCATTAAGCCGGATCATGAATGAATGTCCAACTGCTGTAGTCATGTTATCAAGCACAACGAAAAAAGGAACGGAAAATACATTTGCCGCCATGAACAGTGGAGCCTTTGACTTTGTGGCTAAACCTTCGGGTGCCATTTCATTGGATTTACATAAAATCAAGAAAGAACTCCATGAAAAAGTTATGGCTGCCAGCAGGGCGAATGTTCACAAACTAGAAAAAAATGCGATGAATATTGAAAGAAGCCCATCCGTTTGGGGAAAATATAGTAAAATGGATTCAAAAGAATCGTCAGAAATTGAAAAAAATCAAAAAAAATGGTCCCATGGGCACAAAAAGATAATAGTCATCGGTACATCAACAGGAGGCCCGAGAGCTCTGCAGACCGTCTTGGCAGGTCTCCCGGAAGAAGTGGATGCTCCCATTCTCATTGTCCAGCATATGCCCCCCGGTTTCACAAAATCCTTGGCAACACGCCTGAATTCATTATGCAAGATTAAAGTGAAGGAAGCTGAAGAGGGGGAACTGATTCAAAAAGGTGTCGCCTATATCGCACCTGGAGGTTTTCACTTGAAAGTGAGGAAAGTCGGAATGAGCTGGGCAATCCTTTTGGATCAATCCGAATTGCGTAATGGACATCGCCCGTCGGTTGATGTGCTATTTGAATCGGTAAGTGAAATGAATGATTCTGCGAAAATAGCCGTTATCATGACCGGAATGGGGATGGACGGGTCGATGGGACTCATGAAGCTTAAACAGGAGGGTCCATTAAAAGCAATAGCCGAATCACAGGAGACATCAATCGTTTTTGGTATGCCTAAGGCGGCAATCAATACCAAGTTAATAGATAGCATAGAGGATGTAGAAAAAATAGCTAAAGCGATAATAAGCTATTGTTAACACATGGAGGTGTGAGATTGTATGGATATGAATCAGTATTTAGAGGTTTTTATAGAAGAAAGTAAAGAACATCTTCAAACGTGCAGCGAACAGTTGCTGGTACTCGAAAAGAACCCGGAAGACCTCTCGATCGTAAACGAAATCTTTCGTTCCGCCCATACCTTAAAAGGGATGTCGGCGACTATGGGGTATGAGGATCTAACCAATTTAACTCATAAAATGGAGAATGTGTTGGATGCGATCCGAAATAGTCAAATCGCCCTCTCTTCAGAGTTATTTGATGTGATATTTTTAGCGGTTGATGATTTAGAAGCGATGGTCATGTCCATTGCCGAAGGTGGAGATGGAAAAAGAAATGTGGAGGAGGTTGTCCATCAGCTGGAAATGATTGAAAAAGGGGAGTCGCCCGTTTCTTCGACCATTGCAGAGATTGCAGCAGCTTCTGCCGTCCTTGAAAAAGAGGAAATGACTGCGGGAGAGTACGATGAATTTGAATGGACAGTGCTTCAGCAGTCCAAAGATCAAGGCTTCAACAGCTTTGAAATCTCGATAGGGTTGCGTGAGGACTGTCTTTTAAAAGCTGCCCGGGTGTTTATGGTTTTCGAGGTGCTTGAAAAGTCAGGTGAAGTAATCAAGTCACACCCGCCCGTCGAACTTTTGGAAGAAGAGCAATTCGATCAGCAATTTACGGTCACGATGGTAACAACAGAATCGAGTGATGAGATAAAGGAAAAAATCATGAAGGTTTCCGAAGTGGATCAAGTTGTGGTAAATGCCCTTGATCTTGAGGGCTTGAGGCATGCAGCCAATTCTATAGAGAACCAAGTTGCTGAAATACCGGAACAAGAGAAAAATAAAGCCGTGCTTCCAACTGATAATGATGATAAGAAAAAACAGGCACCCGTTAAGCCGGCATCAAGCAAGACCATTCGGGTGAACATTGAGCGGCTTGATATATTAATGAACCTATTCGAGGAACTAGTAATCGATAGAGGCAGACTTGACCAAATTTCCAGTGATTTGGATAATCAAGAATTACATGAAACAGTAGAAAGAATGTCCCGTATAACAAGTGATTTACAAACAATCGTTTTGAATATGCGGATGGTGCCCGTTGAAACTGTATTCAATCGTTTTCCTAAAATGGTTCGTCAATTGGCAAGGGATTTAAACAAGAAAGTCAATTTGGAAATCAACGGTGCCGAAACGGAACTTGACCGTACAGTCATTGATGAAATCGGTGATCCTCTCGTCCATTTATTAAGAAACGCCATGGATCATGGAATTGAAACACCTGAAGAACGTTTAGCGAAAGGAAAGAATGAAGAAGGTAAAATCCTGTTAAAAGCCTACCACAGCGGCAATCATGTTTTCATTGAAATCGAGGATGACGGTGCAGGAATCAATAAAGATCGAGTCTTGAACAAGGCGCTATCCAATGGGATATTAACCAAGGAAACTGCCGCCACCCTAACGGATAAGCAAATCTATGAATTGATATTCGCTTCTGGTTTCTCAACAGCGGAAACCATTTCAGATGTATCGGGGCGCGGTGTTGGACTGGATGTGGTAAAAAATACTATTGAGTCTCTCGGTGGATCTGTCACGATCGATTCCAAAGAGAATGAAGGATCCATCTTCCTTATTCAGCTTCCGCTTACATTGTCCATTATCTCTGTCATGCTGGTTGCAATCCAAAACGAAAAATATGCCATACCGCTTTCTTCGATAATAGAAACAGCAATCATAAAAAAAGCAGATATCTTGAATGCCCATAATCAACAGGTTATTGACTTCAGGGGAAAGATTCTGCCGCTTCTGTTCTTGAAAGATATATTTGAAGTGCCTATCAGTCAGGAAGAAGAAGAGTCCCTCTCTGTGGTCATTGTAAGAAAAGGCGATAAATTAGCCGGATTAGTCGTTGATTCATTCATCGGGCAGCTGGAAATCGTTCTGAAATCACTAGGTAATTATTTAAATAGCGCATTTGCAATATCGGGGGCAACGATTCTTGGTGATGGTCAAGTTGCTTTAATCATAGATTGCAACACATTGATTCATTGAATGATAGATAAATGGGGCAGGGGAATGGGTCGTTGGTTCACCCGTTTCGATTCAGGTTTTCGTTAAGACTGCACAACAATCATGAGTTTATTAAAAGGAGGGGAATAGATGTCGGAGGATATGAAAGTAATCGTATTTCAAATTAAGGATAAAGAATATGCAATTCCAGTTGATAAAGTCAGCGGTATCGAAAAGATTCTGCATATTACCAGAGTTCCAAAGGCTGTAAAGTTTGTTAAAGGAGTCATAAATCTAAGGGGTGTAATCACTCCAATTATTGATTTACGGGTGCGTTTTGGTTTTGAAGAGGTGGAATACGATGAATCAACAAGGATTATCATCGTCATTCTGGATGATATGGAAGTTGGGTTAATAGTGGACTCTGCCAATGATGTTTTGGATATTCCAGTGGAGAGTATCGAACCTCAGCCTGAAGTTGTGGGACATTTGGCTTCAGAATACATTAGCGGAGTGGCTAAAATTGAAAAGCGACTGCTCGTCCTAATCAATATGGAGAAGGCTCTAAGTCTGGAAATGACTGAAAATATGTTAAGAGAAGGATAATCATATGTCGTTCATTGAGAAAATCAACCCTTTTCAACTCGATATTTTGAAGGAAATCGGCAATATAGGTGCAGGGAACGCAGCAACTGCGCTTTCTGCCATCCTTAATAGGAAAATTGATATGAATGTTCCTAATGTCCGAATCGTTTCCTTTGATGAAATGATGGAAATGGCTGGCGGGGCCGATCACGTCGTCGCCAGCGTTTTCCTTAGAATAGAAGGTGATGCTTCAGGGAGTATGTTTTTTATCCTTTCGCTTCCTGTAGCCCAATACTTGATTCGTAAGATGACTGGTGATGAGACCTTTATGATGGAATCCGCACCCTATACTGAATTGGCGCTTTCTTGCCTTCAGGAATTAGGGAATATCTTATCGGGATCCTATCTCTCTTCCCTTTCTGATTTCACCAATTTGAATATCTATCCGTCCGTCCCATCCTTGAGCATCGATATGGTAGGGGCAACGATCAGTTACGGATTATTGGAATTATCCATAGTAAGTGACGCAGCCATCGTCATTGATACTGTGCTTGAAAAAGACCAACTTTTCGCTGACTCCATTAATGGTCATTTCTTTTTATTACCTGATCCCGAATTTTTTGATATCATTTTTTCCGCTTTAGGAGTGTCACCTAATGACTGAATTGTTAAAGGTCCAGGTTGTTAAGGTTGGAATAGCGGATATGAATATAATAAAACCTCCCTATACAATTCGCACTTCCGGGTTGGGTTCGTGTGTTGGTGTTGTAATTTATGATGAGAAAAAAGAAATTGCAGGTTTGGCACATATTATGCTGCCTGACTCTTCATTAGCTAAATCGGGGCCGATCAACGTTGCCAAATTTGCAGATACGGCAATAAAGGAATTAGTGCAGCTCTTAGTAAAAGAAGGCGCAAGAATGCCATTCCTAAAAGCGAAGTTGGCTGGCGGAGCACAAATGTTTCAATTTGCATCCGGAGGGGATTTAATGAGAATAGGACCCCGGAATGTGGAAGCTGTCCGGAAAGAGTTATCTGACTTGCGCATTAGAGTCGTCGCTGAAGATGTTGGCGGGAATAGCGGAAGAACGATTGAATTCAAATTAAGTGATTGTTTGCTAAATATACGGACCGTTACAAAAGGGACTAAAAACATATAGGATCGGATTTGGCTTTTGAAAAGCCAAAAATATGACAGGTACACTTGCAATCGAATTATTATTGCATTTATGGCTTTAGGGGCCGTATTGATCACAAATCGTATAACAATGTTAGGAGGATGTCCAATGTCTCATCTGACCATCGAAGAAGAGCAGTTATGTTGGAAGAATTGGGTGGATCGCAGAGATCCGCTAGCCGGGGACATTTTGGTGAAGAAATACATACCTCTCGTATCGTATCATGTTCAACGTATTTCAGTAAGTCTTCCTAAAAATGTGAGCCGTGATGATATAAGGAGTTTAGGGATGATGGGGTTATTCGATGCCCTGGAACGTTTTGACACGAAGCGTGACCTGAAGTTTGACACATATGCATCATTTAGAATACGTGGTGCTATTTTAGATGGATTAAGAAAAGAGGATTGGCTTCCGCGGAGCGCAAGAGATAAAGCCAAGAAAATTGAAGCTGCAATAGAAAAGCTGGAGCAGCAATACATGAGGAACCTTTCGCCAAATGAGATTGCCGCTGAATTGAATATTCCGGAAGATGAAGTATATGCTGCATTAAATGAGAACTTCTTTGCCAATGTACTATCCATGGATGAAAATCCCCAAGAAGACGATAAAGAAAGCGCGAATTTTCATATTAAAGATGAAAAGGCGGATTTACCTGAGGAACATGTGTTAAGGGATGAACTGTATGTTGAATTAGCCAAAGTCATAGAAACCCTTAATGAAAAAGAACAGTTGGTTTTACAGCTTTTTTATAAAGAAGAACTAACATTGACCGAAATCGGGCAAGTGATGAGCCTATCTACATCACGGATATCCCAAATTCATTCAAAAGCGATATATAAATTAAGAAACACGATGCAAGATCAAAAAAATTAATCATGATATTTTATTGAAGAGGGCTACGGAGTCTGGGAAGCATAAAATCCCAATTGAACTAAGAAGGCCCCCTGCCAGCTTGAAGAATTGATACGGGTACCCGCATCAATAATGCTTCGAGATTACAGAATGTTCGAACTGTACTTAGCCAATAAGAGCAAAACAACAGATTGACTATTCCGGTTTATTAGGAGGCAACATGACAGCATTTTTTATATTTCTGTTGTTTGTATTAAACATATTCACCATTTTCGCCATCATCGTTTTATATCTTCGGCAAAATCGTTTAAGTAAGTTGGAAAAAGACCAAAAAGCCATCATTGGAGAAATGGAACAACTTTTGTCTGGTTATTTAATGGAGATGAAAGAGGATAACGAGGCATTGGTAAAGGCATTCACCAATTCGGTGGCAATGGATCACGAGCAAGGTCAAAAAGGACAAGTACATGGCTCGATCAAAGAAACAAAGGAAGATAAAGAAGAAAAACAAGAACAAAACACGCTGCTAGAGTATAAAGAGGGAAGCCGCGCAGCTGCTAAAAAGCAGGCGATCAATGCCTATAAAATTATGCCTGAAGAAAATGAGACCAATGCTTTACCAGTAAAAGTCAAGGACAAATTGGAGCTGTCACCGGCAGCCGCTTCCCCAAAAAAAGAGGTGAAGCCGGCTGGCATGGAATTTTCGGACATGCTGGAGGCTTCGTTAAATAAACGATCATTAAATGAAAAAGTGGATATGTTAGCGGATCAAGGACATTCAGTAGAGGAAATCGCCAAAAAGTTAGGTCGCGGTCAAACCGAGATTGAGCTATTACTAAAGTTTCGCATGAATAGATAAAGTTATCTCTTGATTGTGCAGAGCCATTATGATATATTATGAAATGGTGTTAATACACACGCCCCGTGATTCTTGCAGATGGTGCTGTTATGACAGTTTCTGTATGAAAATGATCGGTGCGGAGGAAAAACAAAACCATTTAGGAGGAACTAAAATGTCAGTCATTTCTATGAAACAATTGCTTGAAGCTGGTGTGCATTTCGGACACCAAACACGTCGCTGGAACCCAAAAATGAAGAAATATATCTTCACTGAGCGTAACGGCATCTACATCATCGACCTTCAAAAAACAGTTAAAAAGGTTGAAGAAGCTTATAACTTCGTGAAAGAACTAGCTGCTAACGGTGGTACTGTTCTTTTCGTCGGAACTAAAAAACAAGCTCAAGAATCTGTTAAAGAAGAAGCTATCCGTTCTGGTATGTACTATGTAAACCAACGTTGGTTAGGTGGAACTTTAACAAACTTTGAAACAATCCAAAAACGTATCGCTCGTCTTAAAGATATCGAAAAAATGGAAGAAAACGGAACTTTCGAAGTACTTCCTAAAAAAGAAGTTATCCAACTTAAAAAAGAATGGGATCGCTTAGAGAAATTCTTAGGCGGTATTAAAGATATGAAGACTCTTCCAGATGCGATCTTCGTTATCGACCCTCGCAAAGAGCGTATTGCTGTTGCGGAAGCACACAAATTACACATTCCACTTGTTGGTATCGTTGATACAAACTGTGATCCGGATGAAATCGATGTAGTTATTCCTGCGAATGACGATGCAATCCGTGCTGTTAAATTATTAACAGGTAAAATGGCAGATGCTATCTTAGAAGCTAAACAAGGCGAAGAAACAGCAACTGAAACAACTACTGCTTAATAAGTAAAAAAGGTTGCTTATTCAGTAAGAAAAAAGGTGATAAGAGGATAATGCCTTTTATCCCTTTTTTTTGCACTAAATAAGCATACATAAAATCACTGTACGTAATGTCTTTTTAAAAAGGTATGGGCGATTTTTCAGGGATGAAAATGTTCCGTCATATTGACTGGAAAAGTGGATGTTTTTTCAGTCAATATTGTCAAGTCTCGTTATTTTCTTTGATGATAACAAGTATTTTTTGGCAATAATGGGTAAAGATTGAATAAACTGCATTTAATTTGAGGAGGATATATATTATGGCAATCACTGCACAATTAGTTAAAGAATTGCGTGAAAAAACTGGTGCCGGTATGATGGACTGTAAAAAGGCACTTGTACAAACAGAAGGCGATATGGAAAAGGCAATCGATTTCCTACGTGAAAAAGGAATTGCAAAAGCTGCTAATAAAGGCGACCGCATTGCTGCTGAAGGTCTAACTTCAATCGTTGTGGAAGGAAACCAAGCGGTTATCCTTGAAGTGAACTCAGAAACTGATTTCGTTGCTAAAAACGAAGGCTTCCAAACGCTTGTTAAAGAATTGGCTGGATTCCTTCTTGCTAACAAACCTGAAAGCGTTGAAGCAGCTCTTGAGCAAACAATGGAAAATGGAGCAAAAGTAGCAGATCATATCAATGCTGCAGTTGCTAAAATCGGGGAAAAATTAACTCTTCGCCGTTTCCAAGTCGTTTCTAAAACAGATAATGACGCATTTGGTGCATACCTTCACATGGGTGGACGCATCAGCGTACTATCAGTTCTTGAAGGTACAACTGACGAAGAGGCAGCTAAAGGCGTTTCAATGCATATCGCTGCAATCAACCCTAAATATATCTCTCGCGACCAAGTAGATGCTAGCGAATTAGAACGCGAACGCGAAGTTCTTACGCAACAAGCGCTTAATGAAGGCAAACCTGAAAAAATCGTTGCAAAAATGGTTGAAGGACGTATCAATAAATTCTACGAAGAAATCTGTGTTAACGAACAAGCTTTCGTTAAGAACCCAGATCAAAAAGTGGGACAATTCGTTGAATCAAAAGGCGGAAAAATCCTATCATTCGTTCGTTATGAAGTAGGGGAAGGTCTTGAAAAACGTCAAGAAAACTTTGCTGAAGAAGTAATGAACCAAGTTAAAAAAGACTAATTGTCAGATAATTAATAATAGGGAACACTCTGGTGTTCCCTATTTTTTGAAATGTCATGAATTTTTGGTAGAATTGCAAGAAAGCATGATGAACGAATGAAAAGATTACATAGTTGGAGGTTCTCATGAGTAACGCTAAATATAAACGTGTCGTTTTAAAACTAAGTGGCGAAGCATTAGCCGGTGAAGAAGGATTTGGAATTAACCCTGCAGTAATTAAATCTATTGCTGAACAAGTCAAGGAAGTGGCTGAGCTTGATGTGGAAGTGGCTGTTGTTGTCGGCGGCGGAAACATTTGGCGCGGGAAAATAGGCAGTGAAATGGGCATGGATCGTGCTAATGCCGATTATATGGGTATGCTGGCTACAGTCATGAACTCATTGGCATTACAAGACAGCCTTGATCAGCTTGGAATTGAAACGCGCGTGCAAACTTCCATTGAAATGAGGCAAGTCGCTGAGCCATACATTAGACGCCGTGCTATCAGGCATCTAGAGAAAAAGAGAGTGGTGATTTTTGCAGCTGGTACAGGTAATCCATACTTCTCAACGGATACCACTGCCGCCCTGCGTGCTGCTGAAATTGAAGCTGATGTCATCTTGATGGCGAAGAATAATGTGGATGGCGTATACAATGCAGATCCGGTTAAGGACAAAAATGCAGTGAAGTATGATAAACTTTCCTACCTTGATGTGATTAAAGAAGGGTTAGAAGTAATGGATTCAACTGCGTCCTCACTATGCATGGACAATGATATTCCATTGATCGTCTTCTCGATCATGGAAAAAGGTAATATTAAACGGGCCGTATTAGGCGAAACGCTTGGTACTATTGTAAGGGGGAAATAAAAGATGCCGAAACAAGTTATTTCGAATGCGAAAACGAAAATGGAAAAAGCCATTGGAGCGTATACACGTGAATTAGCAAGCATCCGTGCCGGAAGGGCAAATGCCTCATTGCTGGATAGAATCTCGATCGATTATTATGGATCGCCGACACCGGTTAATCAGGTGGCTGGTATTTCTGTCCCGGAAGCTAGACTGTTAGTCATTCAACCATATGATAAAACGGTTTTGGGTGAAATTGAAAAGGCGATCTTGAAATCAGACTTAGGCTTAAATCCTTCTAATGATGGATCGATTATCAGGATAGCCATCCCAGCCTTAACGGAAGAGCGAAGAAAAGAGCTTGTGAAAGTCGTTAAAAAAGAAGCGGAAGAAGCGAAAATTGCTGTCCGTAATGTGCGTCGCGATGCTAATGATGATTTGAAAAAGCTTGAAAAAAGTGGTGAAATCACTGAAGATGATTTACGTGGCTATGCTGATGACATCCAAAAGATGACAGATGGCAATATCACGAAAATCGATGAAATTACAAAAGATAAAGAAAAAGAAATTTTGGAAGTGTAATTCCCATTGAAGAATTGATTAAATAAAGAGGGCCGAATCCATACTGGGTCATGTCTTGGTTCTAACATATAGGTGTGCTTAAAGGAGAAAACTGTTATAATAAGGTTTCTCCGATAATGATTACTCCTTGAGTTAGTATGTTGCATGCAAACGTTGGAGGTGGTCCTTTTTTGCATTTTTCATGGTAATCATAACCGGTTTTAGAAAAAAAGAAGTAATGATTTCTCCCTTTCTAGCTTCTAATAAAGAAATAATTTTCATATTAATAATATGAGAACCAGTTTTTTTTTGATATTATAATATAGATTCTTTTTAAGCGGCAGAAAGCTTGATATACATAGTGCACGAAAACTTTGCCTTTGTAGAGAGATAAGTACAACCTGATGGGGGACTAACATATGTATTCACTTTGGAAGCGTTTCGTTAAAAAAGATGCTTCTTCCGATGTAACAAATAGGATTCAGCATATTAAACAGTTTGATGTTCCTCGGCATATCGCCATCATTATGGATGGGAACGGCCGTTGGGCCAAAAAGCGTGCATTGCCACGTGTAGCGGGTCATCATGAAGGAATGAAAACCGTTCGTAGAATTACGAAAGTTGCCAATAAATTAGGGGTCAAAACTTTGACAGTCTATGCGTTTTCCACTGAAAATTGGAAACGTCCGAAAAGTGAAGTCGACTTTTTGATGAAGCTTCCCCAGGAATTTCTGGGAACATTTTTACCAGAGCTCATTTCAGAAAATGTAAGAGTTGAAACGATAGGGGACTTGTCACTCATTCCGTCACATACTCAAGGTGCCGTTAAACGGGCAATGGAAGACACGAAAGACAATGATGGGATGATTCTGAATTTTGCCCTGAACTATGGAAGCCGTGGGGAGATTGTATCTGCAGTGAATAGCATCATCCAAGATGCTAAGAATGGTATAATAAAGGAAAATGTAACTGAGGAAATGCTATCCAGTTACCTGATGACCAAACATTTGTCGGATCCTGATTTACTGATCCGTACAAGCGGTGAAATCCGTTTAAGTAATTTCATGCTTTGGCAGGCGGCTTATACTGAGCTGTGGTTTACTGAGGTGCTATGGCCGGATTTTAGTGAAGAGCATTTATTGCAGGCAGTTGAGGAGTATCAAAAGCGTTCACGAAGATTCGGTGGCGTTTAATGTAGAAGGCGAGGAAAATGGAATAATGAAACAACGAATTATTACGGCGGTCGTAGTTGCCGCTATCTTCATTCCACTAGTCATTTTAGGGGGCACTCCCTTTTTACTGACGGTATACCTGTTAGGGTCAATTGGTTTGTATGAACTGATGAAAATGAAAAAGTTACGTGTACTGTCTTTTGAAGCATTTCTTTCCTACATATTATTGTGGGTGCTTTTATTGCCTAATGAGCATACTGCTTTTTTAGCAGAAATAAATTACGATAAAGTTCAAGTTTTCTTAATCGGGGTTTTGCTGCTGTTGCTTTATACAGTCGTTTCAAAAAACCGTTTTACTTTTGATGACGCAGGCTTTCTAGTGATTTCAATCCTATACTTGGGGATAGGCTTCTATTACCTATTTGAAACACGTGACTCATTGGGGTTGGGGCTGATCTATATCCTGCTTACCCTATTTACGATCTGGGCAACCGATTCCGGGGCCTACTTCATAGGTAAATCACTAGGTAAAAGAAAGTTATGGCCAGAAATAAGTCCAAACAAGACGGTGGAAGGATTTATCGGCGGGTTATTTTCCGCGATGGTAGTGGGGGTTCTATTTTACGCCTTCTCCAGCCTTGATTACACGTTATTACAATTATTATTGATTTCGTTAATCATTGGGGTATTCGGCCAATTGGGCGATCTCGTCCAATCGGCGTATAAACGGCATTATGGCGTTAAGGATTCAGGAACGCTTCTCCCGGGACATGGTGGAATTTTGGACAGGCTTGATAGCGTGATATTCATTTTACCAATTTTGCATTTATTGCACGTTTTATAATATAAATATAGGCAAGTGTTATCTGAATTAGGAGATGAACAATTTGAAAAATATCAGCCTTTTGGGCGCGACAGGATCGATTGGTCAACAAACAGCGGATGTAGTAAGGTCCCATCCAGATCAATTCAAGATCGTGGCGCTTTCTGCTGGAAAGAATATGGAATTGGTCAGGACTTATATAAAAGAGTTTGAACCGAAACTGGTTTCAGTCCAGACGGAAGAAGATTATCATGTTTTGAAAAGTGAATTCTCCAGCCGCAAAGATATCGAGTTCATGTATGGGGATGAGGGTTTGACTGCTGTTGCCGTTTATGGTCAAGCGACGATATTGGTCAATGCTGTAATCGGAAGCGTGGGTCTTTATCCTACACTTCAAGCAATAAAGGCTAAAAAGGATATTGCGATCGCCAACAAGGAGACTTTGGTGACGGCAGGTCATTTGGTCATAAGTGAAGCAAAAAAAGCGGGAGTTAGATTGCTGCCGGTTGACAGTGAGCATTCCGCTATTTTTCAGGCATTGCAAGGTGAAAAGGAAAAAAATATAGAACGACTTGTCATTACTGCTTCAGGAGGCAGTTTTCGAGATCGGACCAGGGAAGAATTGAAGGATGTAACGGTGGAAGAGGCACTGAACCATCCGAACTGGTCAATGGGAGCTAAAATCACGATCGATTCGGCATCAATGATGAATAAAGGATTGGAAGTAATTGAGGCCCACTGGCTATTCGATCTTCCCTACGATAAAATTGATGTATTGCTACATAAGGAGAGCATCATCCATTCCATGGTTGAGTTTCATGACTCCAGCGTGATAGCACAACTGGGGACACCGGATATGCGGGTGCCGATACAATATGCACTTACTTATCCAGACCGCGTTCCGCTGGCAGGACGCAAACGGCTTAACCTTGCTGAAGCAGGCAAACTGCATTTTAGCGATATGGATTTCACCAGATATCCTTGTTTGCAATTCGCTTATAAAGCGGGTAAAATGGGCGGAACGATGACTACTGTGCTAAATGCCGCCAATGAAGCCGCAGTCTCTGCATTCTTATCTGGAAAGGTAACCTTCCTTGATATTGAAACATTGATTGAAAAAGCGCTGAATCAGCATTCCGTCATAGCCCTTCCAGATTTAGAAACGATTCAGGAAGTCGATCATATGACAAGGCAGTATATAGAATCTTTAGTGAAAGATAGGTGACCGGAACATGCAGACTTTAGAAACGATTATAGCGTTCATCATCATTTTTGGAGCTCTAGTATTTTTCCATGAGCTTGGGCACTTAGTGTTTGCAAAGCGAGCAGGAATTTTATGCCGTGAGTTCGCAATCGGTTTCGGGCCAAAAGTATTCACATATAAAAAGAAGGAAACCGTTTATACCATTCGATTGCTTCCTCTTGGCGGCTACGTGCGTATGGCTGGTGAAGACGCAGAGAATATAGAATTGAAGCCCGGCTATCGAGTGGGATTAATGTTTGATAATGAAGAGAATGTTACAAAAATCATTTTGAACAATAAAGATAAATATCCTGATATTCGTCTTGTGGAAGTTGAAGTGATCGACCTTGACCATAAACTGATCCTTACTGGTTATGAAGAGGGAGAGGAAGAAACACTAAAAACGTTTGCCATTCATAAAGAAGCGGTGATCGTTGAAAATGGTGTAGAGAACCAGATTGCCCCTTTTGACCGGCAATTTGCCTCAAAGTCGCTTGGGCACCGTTTTCTAACGATTGTAGCTGGACCGGCAATGAATTTTGTTTTGGCTTTTGTCATTTTTGTGTTGATCGGCTTGTTTCAAGGAGTCGTGGTGGATGAAGCGAAACTTGGTGAGTTGACACCGGATGGTTCGGCTGTAAATGCCGGTTTAAAATCGGGGGATGTCATTCAATCCATAGAAGGAACGGAAGTCTCCACTTGGGGAGATGTTCAGGAAAGCATTCAAAAGAACCCTGGGCAAGAGATCGAGTTCGTCGTTGACAGGGACGGGAAAACATTAGAAGTTCCGGTTGTTCCGCAAGAAGTGGAGAGGGAAGGGAAGAAAATCGGGATTATCGGTGTCTACCCTCCGGTTGAAAAAGCACCGATTAAAGCTATACAATACGGTTTTACAGAAACGTATTTTTGGACAAAACAAATCTTCATCATCCTTGGTGACCTCGTAACGGGTGGGTTTACGATCGACAGTTTATCTGGTCCTGTAGGAATATATAAATCAACTGAGGAAGTGGCGAAACAAGGTTTATTCACGTTAATGAAATGGGCAGGGCTGCTCAGCATTAACCTGGGAATCATGAACCTGCTTCCACTACCGGCATTGGATGGAGGAAGGCTGTTATTCTTTGTGGTCGAATTTTTGAGAGGGAAACCGATCGATCGTCAAAAAGAAGGAATGGTCCACTTCATCGGCTTTGCTTTGCTGATGTTATTGATGATTGTCGTTACATGGAATGACATCCAGCGCTTCTTCCTGTAAGATATGTTTGGATAATGCAAAACAGGCCAGCAGATTTATCTGTTGGCCGTTTTCTTATCTGAAGGATTTCCTAGTTTTTTAACCGTTTTGGGGAAATTGTTTGTTTTCTAGGGAAATCGTAAGTATAATCGAGAATGAGTATATTAAATTAGCTTTTCTGAATAACGCGGAAAGTCTTTTTTGTATGAAATGACCGTATTAATGTTGCGGTATTAAATTTACCGTAGCTGTAAGTAATTTAAAGGAAATATTGAAGAGGTGCAGATATGAAACAAAGTATGACGTTGATCCCTACATTGAGGGAAGTGCCTGCAGATGCTGAAATCAAAAGCCATCAGCTGCTATTACGTGCAGGATTTATGAGACAAAACTCCAGCGGGGTTTATAGTTTTATGCCGCTTGGAAAAAAGGTGCTTCAAAAGGTTGAGGCGATCGTTCGGGAAGAGCTGGAAAATGCTGGTGCAGTAGAATTGTTGATGCCGGCTTTACAACAAGCCGAATTCTGGCAGGAATCTGGACGCTGGTATACCTATGGTCCAGAGTTGATGCGGCTTAAGGATCGCAACAACCGTGAATTTGCGCTTGGTGCCACACATGAAGAAGTGATAACCAGCTTAGTTCGTGATGAGGTGAAGTCCTATAAGCGTCTTCCATTGACGGTTTACCAAATCCAAACCAAATTCCGTGATGAAAAAAGACCGCGTTTCGGATTGCTGCGTGGACGTGAGTTCATCATGAAGGATGCTTATTCTTTCCATGCCAATCAAGAAAGCCTGGATGCTGTTTATAAAAATTTATATGCGGCATATTCGAATATATTTAGCCGTTGTGGGTTGAACTTCCGGGCCGTCATTGCCGATTCTGGGGCGATGGGTGGTAAGGATACACATGAATTCATGGTCCTGTCTGACATAGGGGAGGATACAATCGCATATTCGGATACTTCCGATTATGCAGCTAATATTGAAATGGCACCTGTGAGTGTAAACTATGAAAAAAGCTCCGAAGAACAAATTGCACTTGAAAAAATTCATACACCAGGCCAAAAATCGATTGATGAAGTTGCATCATTCTTGAATACTGATGCAGAGAAACTAATAAAATCGTTATTGTTTAAAGTGGATGAAAAGTATGTGCTTGTTTTGGTACGAGGAGATCATGAAGTCAATGATATCAAGCTAAAGAATTTCTATAACGCTTCAATCGTTGATTTGGTCGATCCAAATGAGACGAAGGAAGTCTTAGGATGTACAATTGGATCTCTTGGACCAATCAATG
The DNA here is from genome assembly GCF_047238085.1 of Peribacillus phoenicis. Taxonomy (NCBI): domain Bacteria; kingdom Bacillati; phylum Bacillota; class Bacilli; order Caryophanales; family Bacillaceae; genus Peribacillus; species Peribacillus phoenicis. Next base: position 1,441,060 of record NZ_JBDFMF010000001.1, read on the forward strand.
TCACTTCTGAAGTTGAAGTGATTGCGGATGTTGCCGTCGAAGCCATGGTTAATGGAGTTTGTGGTGCAAATGAGGAAGACCACCATTATGTGAACGTAAATCCCGCACGTGATTTTAACGTGGCCAACTATATAGATCTACGTTTCATCCAAGAGGGTGACCCATCACCGGACGGTAACGGAAAAATTAAATTTGCCAAAGGGATTGAGGTAGGCCACGTATTCAAACTAGGAACTAAATATTCCGAAGCTATGAATGCGACATTCCTGGATGAGAATGGACGCTCGCAGCCTATGATCATGGGATGTTATGGTATTGGGGTTTCCCGTACACTTGCAGCTGTTGCTGAACAATTCAACGATGAAAAAGGGTTGGTCTGGCCAGCGAATTTAGCGCCATACCAAGTCCATTTGATTCCAATCAATATGAAGGATGAGTCTCAGGCTGCACTGGGAGAAGATTTATATAATGATTTAAAGGCACAAGGCATGGAAGTTCTAATGGATGATCGTCAAGAACGTGCGGGCGTAAAATTCGCAGACTCTGACTTGATCGGTCTTCCTGTCAGGGTGACTGTAGGTAAAAAGGCATCCGACGGAATCGTCGAAGTGAAAATCCGTAAAACGGGTGAGGTTCTTGAAATTGAAAGAGCTGAACTAACTCAAAAGCTTCACGAAATACTGGGGTAATTTAAAAATAAGGGAACTAGGCATCATTCAATTGGATGATGCCTTTCCTTTTCATGGATTTGGATACTAGTGAAACATTCATGATATGTTATAATAGCCTCTGATATCAAAACGAAAATGATAGTGAATAATATCTAAAGAGATAGTAGATAGGGGAGAGAGGGAATGGATCAAAATCCAAATAGCGGTAGAGAGAGATTTCAACTCTTGCTCCAGCAAATGGACTTGACTGAGGATGCCTTTGTGAATTATTTCATAGGTGCCGAAATTGATAAACTCTCAATCGAGAGGGAGTCCAAAACATGGCATTTTGCCTTTAATATACCTGCATTAATTCCTTGCAGTGTTCATACAAGACTTGCTACTCATCTAGCAAGTACGTTTTCCCATATTGCAAAGGTCACATTCAACTTGAATGTGGCCAATCCGCAAGTGACGGAACAATTGGTGAAAGAGTATTGGAAAAACTGCATTGGCGAGCTTGAAGGCATGTCTCCAGCACTGTTATCACTTCTGAATGAACAAGTGCCAACGGTGAATGGATATAAGCTTATCGTAAGCGCCCGAAATGATACGGAGGCTGGTCAGTTAAAACGAAAATACTCCGGCATCATTTCGAATATCTACCAAACATTCGGTTTTCCTCCGTTGACACTTGAAGCGGAAGTGAAGGAAACGGTGTCGAATCCTGATTACCAAAAGTTTTTGGAAGAGAAACAAAAGGAAGACGCGGAAAAAGGACTTGCTGCGCTAGTGGAAATGCAGAAGAAAGAATCGGAAAAAGGCGGCGACGATGGCGTCTACGAAGGACCGGTTAAAATTGGCTATACGATTAAAGAAGATGCGGATTTCCGCAGAATCGAACAAATTATCGATGAAGAGCGAAGGATTGCTATCGAAGGCTTCGTATTTGATGCAGAAGTGCGTGAGTTGCGAAGCGGACGAAGCCTGTTGACATTTAAAGTCACGGATTATACGAGCTCGATATTGGTCAAAATGTTTTCGCGTGATAAAGAAGATGCTGCCATACTTGCCCGAGTGAAAAAAGGGATGTGGGTACGTGCCCAAGGCAGCATCCAAAATGATACATTCGTTCGTGACCTTGTAATGATCGCAAATGATATAAATGAAATTTCTAAACAAGGACGGCAGGATAAGGCCCCAGAAGGAGAAAAGCGTGTAGAACTGCATATGCATACCCCAATGAGCTCGATGGATGCAGTGACACCTACATCAGCGCTTGTTGCCCAAGCTGCAAAGTGGGGGCATAAGGCTGTGGCCATTACAGATCATGCGGGAGCACAATCATTTCCTGAAGCTTATAGTGCCGGTAAAAAGAATGGTATCAAAATCCTTTATGGTGTCGAAGTGAATCTTGTAAATGATGGTGTACCCATCGTTTATAATGAGGCGCATATTGCTTTGGCAGATGCCACCTATGTTGTGTTTGACGTAGAGACGACGGGTCTGTCAGCCGTTTATGATACGATCATTGAATTTGCTGCAGTGAAAATCCGTGACGGTGACATCATAGATCGATTCGAGTCATTTGCTAATCCGCATCACCCACTATCCAATACGACGATAGAATTGACTGGGATCACTGATGATCTTGTACAAAATGCTCCAGAAGTCTCGGAAGTACTAGAAAAGTTCAAGGACTGGGCGGGCGATGCGATCCTGGTTGCCCACAACGCAGCCTTCGATATGGGCTTTTTGAATATAGGTTATAAAAACTTGGGTTATCCTAAAGCTTCCAATCCAGTTCTTGATACATTGGAACTTGCCCGTTTCTTATATCCGGAGTTTAAAAATCACCGGTTAAATACATTATGTAAAAAGTTCGATATTGATTTGACCCAGCATCATAGGGCCATTTATGATGCCGAAGCTACAGGTTACCTTATGCTGAAGATGCTGAAGGATGCAATTGAAAAGGAGATTACCCATCATGATCAACTTAATGACAATATGGGCAAAGGAAATGCTTATCAGCGTTCCCGGCCGTCCCATTGTACGTTGATCGCGCAAACGCAGGCTGGCTTAAAAAACCTTTTTAAATTAATTTCAATATCACACATCGATTATTTCTATCGTGTTCCGCGATTACCGCGCTCACAACTTAAAAAGTATCGTGAAGGAATCCTGGTCGGGTCGGGATGCGATAAAGGGGAAGTTTTTGAAGGGATGATGCAGAAGGGTTTTGAGGAAGTCGTCGATATCGCCGAATTCTACGATTATCTTGAAATCCATCCGAAGGAAGTGTATCAGCATTTGATTGAGCTTGAATATGTACGGGATAATAAATCATTAGAAACGATCATCTCCAATATCGTCAAGCTTGGTGAAAAATTGGATAAGCCAGTCGTAGCTACGGGAAATGTGCATTATTTGGATCCGAATGATAAAATTTACCGTAAAATTCTCGTGAATTCACAAGGCGGCGCCAATCCGCTGAATCGTCATAAGCTTCCTGACGTACATTTTCGGACAACAGATGAAATGCTGCGGGAATTCTCCTTCCTCGGTTCCGAGAAAGCTAAAGAGGTCGTGGTGACCAACACGAATAAAATCGCTGATATGATTGATGAAATTAAGCCAATCAAGGATGAGTTATATACACCTAAAATTGAAGGTGCAGATGAAGAGATGCGTGAAATGAGTTATGGCATGGCAAGGAAGATTTATGGAGAGAACCTGCCGGAAATCGTGGAAGCCCGTCTTGAGAAAGAATTGAAAAGCATCATTGGCCACGGTTTTGCCGTTATTTATTTAATTTCTCACAAACTTGTTAAAAAATCATTGAATGATGGTTATCTAGTTGGTTCAAGGGGATCGGTTGGATCATCTTTCGTTGCCACCATGACTGAAATTACAGAGGTGAATCCGCTTCCGCCGCATTATGTATGCCCGGAGTGCAAAAAATCCGAATTCTTCAATGACGGTTCTGTAGGTTCCGGGTTTGACCTGCCCGATAAAGACTGTCCCGATTGCGGCATTGCTTATACAAAAGACGGGCATGATATTCCGTTTGAAACTTTCCTTGGGTTTAAAGGGGATAAGGTTCCCGATATCGACTTGAACTTCTCCGGTGAATATCAGCCGAAGGCCCATAACTATACGAAGGTCTTATTCGGAGAAGAATATGTATATCGTGCAGGGACGATTGGTACGGTCGCCGAAAAAACGGCTTATGGATATGTAAAGGGGTATTCCTCTGATAATAACATCCATATGCGTGGAGCCGAGACTGATCGCCTTGTTGCCGGCTGTACTGGTGTGAAACGGACGACAGGACAGCATCCGGGCGGAATCATCGTTGTTCCGGATTATATGGATATCTATGATTTCACACCTATTCAGTTCCCGGCGGATGACAGGAATTCCGAGTGGAAAACTACTCACTTTGATTTCCATTCCATTCATGATAATATTTTGAAACTTGATATACTTGGACACGATGATCCGACTGTAATCCGGATGCTTCAAGATTTAAGCGGCATCGATCCAAAGACCGTTCCTACCGATGATCCAGAAGTAATGAAAATATTCAGCAGCACTGAATCTTTAGGAGTTACCGAAGAACAGATCATGTGTAAAACGGGTACGCTTGGCATCCCGGAATTTGGTACGCGTTTTGTCCGGCAAATGCTTGAAGATACGAAACCTACGACATTTTCGGAGCTTGTTCAGATTTCGGGGCTTTCACACGGTACGGATGTATGGCTGAGCAATGCACAGGAACTGATTCACAACCGGATATGTACACTAAGTGAGGTTATAGGCTGCCGGGATGATATTATGGTCTATCTGATTTATCAAGGTCTTGATCCTTCCCTAGCGTTTAAAATCATGGAATCTGTACGTAAAGGGAAAGGGCTCTCTGAGGAATTCGAAGAGGAAATGAGGAAAAATGAGGTACCGGAATGGTATATCGATTCATGTAAGAAGATTAAATACATGTTCCCGAAAGCCCATGCTGCAGCTTACGTCTTAATGGCTGTCCGGATTGCCTATTTTAAAGTCCATTTGCCTTTATTGTATTATGCAGCCTATTTCACAGTGCGTGCCGATGATTTTGAAATCGACGCCATGACACGGGGATCGCAGGCCATCAAATCAAAAATGGAAGAAATCATGGTAAAGGGATTGGATGCATCCACCAAGGAAAAGAATACATTGACGGTTCTCGAACTTGCTTTGGAAATGTGTGAACGCGGATATTCCTTCGCTAAAGTTGACTTGTACAAATCCAGTGCAGATCAATTCTTAATTGAAGGAAATACTTTGATACCGCCTTTCAATTCGATACCGGGTCTTGGGACGAATGCGGCGATCAATATTGTCAATGCGCGGAAAAATGGTGAATTCCTCTCCAAAGAAGACCTTCAACAACGGGGTAAGGTTTCGAAGACCATCCTTGAATACCTTGATAAACAAGGCTGTCTGGAGTCATTGCCTGAACAAAATCAGTTATCTTTATTTTAAATAGGGATCTGATTTCAAAAAGGAAGAAACAGACATGACATTTGCATAAATATCTTGATTATGGTATATTTTTATTGGAAATACTAAGAGGAACCAATGGCAAGAGTGGGGAAACCCACTCTTTCGTGTTGTATTGACCATTTAATTTTGAATCCGAAACCAAGCGCATACAACGCACGTATGGAGGAAACAAATGAGTAAAAAGGTAACGGAAGTCGTAGAGGAATTAGCATTACCAATTCTAGAAGAATTGCAGCTTGAATTAGTCGAAGTGGAGTATGTGAAGGAAGGTAAAAGCTGGTTCCTTCGAGTGTACATTGATAAAGAAACAGGCGTAGATATTGATGATTGCGGAAATGTGAGTGAAAAACTCAGTGAAAAGCTTGATGAGGTTGATCCGATTCCACAAAATTATTTTCTCGAAGTTTCATCACCCGGAGCAGAAAGGCCTCTGAAAAAAGAGAAGGATTTCCTTAATGCTATCGGTAAAAATGTTTACATAAAAACATACGAGCCCATTTTAGATGAAAAAGAATTCGAAGGAATCTTAACCAGTTTCGATGGTGAAGAAGTGACACTCGAAGTCACAATCAAGACAAGAAAGAGAACGATTGTCATACCATTCGAAAAGGTAGCCAAAGCAAGATTGGCGATTACCTTCTCTTAAGTCAGGCAAATCATTAATTTAAATATCCGTAAGGGGGATCACCATGGGCAATGAGTTATTGGATGCTCTCTATATTTTAGAAAACGAAAAAGGGATTTCCAGGGAGGTTTTGATCGACGCGATTGAATCTGCCCTTATATCGGCATACCGCCGTAACTTTAACCAAGCACAAAACGTACGTATCGACTTGAATCTTGGTAAAGGAACAATGCGTGTATTTGCCAGAAAAGACGTTGTTGACGAAGTGTTCGATTCACGTCTGGAAATTTCTGTTGAAGAAGCAAGAGCAATTGATCCCAACTATCAGTTAGAGGATATTGTCGAAATGGAAGTAACACCTAAGGATTTCGGCCGTATTGCTGCACAAACAGCAAAACAAGTCGTCACTCAAAGGGTGCGTGAAGCGGAACGGGGCATCATTTATGCCGAATTCATCGATCGTGAAGAGGATATCATGACTGGCATCGTTCAACGCCAGGATTCCCGATTCATTTATGTGAGCCTAGGTAAAATCGAAGCTTTGCTCCCGGTGAATGAGCAAATGCCGAATGAACAGTATAAGCCACATGACCGCATTAAAGTTTTCATCACTAAAGTTGAAAAGACTTCCAAGGGCCCGCAAATTTTTGTATCCCGTTCACATCCTGGCCTTTTAAAACGTTTATTCGAAATCGAAGTGCCTGAAATTTTTGATGGAACAGTAGAAATTAAGTCAGTTGCCCGCGAAGCAGGCGACCGTTCAAAAATCTCCGTGCACTCCGATAACGAAGAAGTAGATCCAGTCGGTTCTTGTGTAGGCCAAAAAGGACAGCGTGTCCAGGCCATCGTCAATGAATTGAAAGGTGAAAAAATCGATATCGTTAAATGGTCGGAGAATCCGGTCATTTTCGTTGCGAATGCTTTAAGCCCTTCAAAAGTACTTGAAGTTATTGTTAAAGAAGAGGAAAAGGCTACGACTGTAATCGTTCCGGATTATCAACTTTCCCTGGCAATTGGTAAGCGTGGACAAAATGCCCGTTTAGCTGCCAAGCTTACAGGCTGGAAAATTGATATCAAGAGTGAAACGGAAGCCCGCGAAGCTGGTATTTATCCTGTGGAAGAACAGGAATTCCTTTTGAGCAGAGATAGTTATGTTACTGAAGAGGAAACAGATTTCGAAGAGGATAACGAGTAATTCGAGGTGAAAAAAGATGAATAGCCGAAAAAAAATCCCGATGCGTAAATGTGTGGCTACAGGCGAAATGAAGCCGAAGAAAGAACTCATTCGCATCGTTCGATCTAAAGAAGGGGAAGTCAGCCTGGATCCTACCGGAAAGAAATCTGGAAGGGGAGCTTATTTGACTCTTGATCGGGATGTTATCGAGCTGGCCAAAAAGAAAAATGTGCTGGCTAATCACCTTAGTACCCAAATCGATTCTTCCCTTTATGAACAATTGCTTGAATTAGTGAATAAGGAGAAAAACTAACACCATGACCCAACAACAACAATGGATGTCTCTATTAGGTTTGGCCAATCGAGCACGCAAGCTAATTTCGGGTGAAGAATTAGTGGTTAAAGAGATTAGAAGCGGTAATGCCAAAGTTGTTATTTTATCCGCGGACGCTTCAAAAAACACTGAAAAAAAAATATCTGATAAGTGCGCATTTTATCAGGTTCCTTTAAAAAGAGTCGAAAGCAGGTCATTGCTCGGCCATGCGATAGGCAAGGATGCTAGAGTTGCCGTCGCAGTTCTGGATGAAGGTTTTGCACAAAAACTCCGAACGCTGCTCGATTAAATTTTACGGGGGTGAACGTATGACAAAATTGCGTGTATATGAATATGCAAAACAAAAGAACGTTTCAAGCAAGGATGTAATAAATAAACTTAAAGAAATGAATATAGAGGTAACAAACCATATGACAGCATTAGACGATTCAACTGTAAATAAATTAAACGATTCAATCAAACCTAAAAACGAAGATAAAAGCCAAGAACCAAAAGCTAACGCTACGGTTGCGAAGTACGAAGCTGAAGCGGATGAAAAGAGCACAGTCAATAAAGAAAAACTGAAGAAGAAACCACCAGTTAAACCTGTAGGGACGAAAAAACCAACAGGTCAGTTCAACAAAGGTCGCAATAACAAGAATAAAAATAATAAACAAAGACAACAAGCGCCTCAGGCACCTGTAACAAAACGTAAAGAAAGGGAACTTCCAGAGAAAATTACGTTTTATGAGTCTTTGACGGTTATGGAGCTTGGAAAAAAACTTCACCGTGAACCTTCTGAAATCATTAAAAAGCTCTTTATGCTTGGAGTTATGGCAACAATCAACCAAACTTTGGAAAAAGATGCAATTGAATTGATTTGTGCGGAATACGGTGTAGTGGCCGAAGAAGAGATTCGTGTCGACCTAACAGACCTTGAATCACTTGTCACTGAGGACGCTTCTGAAGATTTGATCGAACGTCCGGCTGTCGTGACGATCATGGGTCACGTTGACCATGGTAAAACGACATTGCTTGATTCTATACGCCATACAAAAGTAACTGAAGGCGAAGCGGGCGGAATCACTCAGCATATCGGTGCTTATCAAGTTAAAGTTAATGATAAGAAAATAACATTCCTGGATACACCAGGCCATGCTGCGTTTACAACAATGCGTGCCCGCGGTGCACAAGTTACCGATATCACCATCCTTGTCGTCGCTGCGGATGATGGCGTTATGCCTCAAACGATTGAAGCGATCAACCATGCTAAAGCGGCAGAAGTTCCAATTATCGTCGCTGTCAATAAGATGGATAAAGAAGCTGCCAATCCGGACCGTGTCATGCAAGAATTGACAGAACACGGTTTAGTTTCTGAAGCATGGGGCGGAGACACGATCTTCGTACCAATTTCAGCTAAAAACGGTGAAGGAATCGACAGCTTGCTTGAAATGATTCTTCTTGTCAGTGAAGTGGAAGAGTATAAAGCTAATCCATCTCGTAAAGCAAATGGAACGGTCATCGAAGCACGTTTGGATAAAGGGCGCGGATCGGTTGCCACTTTGCTAGTTCAAAACGGAACGTTGAAAATCGGCGATCCGATTGTTATCGGTAATACATTCGGACGTGTTCGTGCTATGGTTAACGATCTTGGACGCCGTGTTAAGGATGCAGGTCCTTCAACACCGGTTGAAATCACTGGATTGAACGAAGTGCCACAGGCCGGCGATCGTTTCATCGTCTTTGAAGATGAGAAAACGGCCCGTCAAGTTGGGGAAGTGCGTGCACAAAGGCAACTTGCTTCACAACGTAATGAAAAATCCCGTGTAACCCTTGATACATTGTTCGAGCAAATGAAAGAAGGGGAAATTAAAGAATTGAACATCATTTTAAAGGCTGATGTTCAAGGTTCTGCGGAAGCAGTAGCCGCTTCCCTGAATAAAATAGAAGTGGAAGGCGCTAAAGTGAAAATCATACACACTGGCGTCGGTGCTATCACAGAGTCTGACATCATCCTTGCTACAGCTTCGAATGCAATCGTCATCGGTTTCAACGTCCGTCCTGACGTGAATGCGAAGCGTGCAGCTGAATCAGAAAATGTTGATGTCCGCCTTCACCGCATCATCTACAAAGCGATCGAAGAGATCGAGTCGGCTATGAAAGGGATGCTTGACCCTGAATTCGAAGAAAAAATTATCGGTCAGGCTGAAGTCCGTACGACTTTCAAAGTATCCAAGGTGGGTACGATTGCCGGTTCTTACGTTACAGAAGGAAAAATTACTCGTGACAGCGGAATTCGCTTAATTCGTCAAGGTGTCGTCATTTTCGAAGGTGAAATTGATGCATTGAAACGCTTTAAAGATGATGTAAAAGAAGTGGCAACGAACTATGAGTGCGGTATTACGATTAAAAATTACAACGACCTTAAAGAAGGCGATGTAATTGAAGCGTATGTTATGGAAGAGATTGAACGTAAATGATCGTTGGCTCTGTCCAATGTGAATGCATCATCCATGACACCCATTCTTTGAAAGAAAAACGGGCCGTGCTTCAGCGTGTCATGACACGGCTTAAGCAGAAGTTCAACATTTCTGTAGCAGAAACCGATTTTCAGGATTTATGGCAGCGGACAAAGATTACTATCGTTACCGTAACATCCTCGAGGAAGGCTACTGAACGGGAACTTCAAAATGCCCTTAAATTTCTAGATTCTTTTCCGGAACTAGAGCGAACAATAACAGATATAGACTGGCTTTAGGCTATTGAGGTGATATTATGAGCCTTCGTTCAAATCGTGTTGGCGAACAAATGAAAAAAGAGCTGAGTGAAATTATCGGCCGAAAAATTAAAGATCCAAGAATCGGATTTGTTACTGTGACGGATGTCGCGGTTACAGGCGATTTACAACAGGCAACAGTTTATATTTCCGTTTTGGGTGACCAGGAACAAAGGGAGAAAACCCTGCAAGGTCTAGCTAAGGCGAAAGGATTCATGCGTTCAGAAATTGGGCAGCGAATCCGCCTCCGCAAAACCCCTGAGCTGTTTTTTGAATTTGATGAATCGGTCGATTATGGTAATCGTATCGAGTCGTTGATTTCCCAAATCAATAAACCGGCTGAAAAAGACGAGGAATAAACAAGCAGTAAAAGGTGGCCGACTCAATAAGTGCTTTGCACTTCTTGAAGTCGGTCTCTTTTTTTGAAAAATGGATATGTAAAAAAGTGAAAAACACCTATCGGAATTGGAATTCATTTTGCTTTATGATAGTAATTTAGGGTGTTTTATAAATGATGAGGTGAAAGCGTGAACGGAATTCTTCCATTATGGAAACCCAAGGGATTGACATCCCATGATTGTGTTTTTAAATTAAGAAAGATCCTGAAGACAAAAAAGGTAGGGCACACAGGTACTTTAGATCCTGATGTAACAGGGGTTTTACCTATTTGTATTGGCAGGGCAACCAAGATAGCCGAATATTTGACAGAAGCCGGTAAAGCGTATGAAGGGGAAGTGACCCTTGGTTTTTCCACGACAACTGAAGACGCAAGCGGTGAAAAAGTGGAAGAGAAAAAGGTTGATCAAGTGATTCAGCGTAAACGGATTCTGGAAGTGCTGGAATCACTGACTGGAAAGATTGAACAGACGCCGCCAATGTATTCAGCAGTAAAGGTAAACGGGAAGAAGTTATATGAATATGCCCGTGCAGGGGTGGAAGTGGAGAGGCCGACAAGGGAGGTCACCATTTATGATATTAGCCTTCTCGATGATCGTTCTGAATTTAAAGGGGAAACCATTTCTTTTCGGTTTCGCGTCAAATGTAGCAAAGGAACTTATATTCGGACGCTTGCAGTCATGATGGGGGAAGAATTGGGTTTTCCTGCACATATGTCAGACTTGACACGTATTGAATCAGCAGGTTTTAAGCAGGAGGATTGTTTCACATTTGCTGAAGTGGAAGACTTCATGGAAAGTGGACAAACGGATAAATTTCTGCTGCCTTTGGAACGGGGATTATTTCATTTGCCCAAATTTCAGATTAGTGATAAAGTAGCAAAGAAAGTACTTAATGGTGCGGTATTGGAACAAACAAAGGATGTTGTAGTTGATAAAGGGATGCCTTTTGTTATGGTCGACCCAGCAGATAAGGCCATTGCCATTTATCAAATACATCCGACAAAAGAGGGATTAATTAAACCTGTAAAAGTATTGGCACAAGAATTATAGACCGTTTTACCGCCGGAAAGAGGAGATTGAAAGGTGAAAGTGATCGCAATAGAGCATCCTCATCAATTTAATTCGGATGATTTTCCCGAGCTTGTAATGGCGCTTGGATTTTTTGATGGTATACATAAAGGTCATCAGATTGTTATTCAGACCGCCAAGCAAAAAGCCGATGAAATGAATCTTAAGTCAGCAGTAATGACATTTGACCCGCATCCTTCTGCAGTACTGGGTAGGAAAACGGAAAATATCCGCTATATCACTCCACTTGAAGATAAAGTGAATATCATAGAGTCGATGGAGATAGATTATTTATTCATAGTCCATTTCAGCAAGGAATTTGCTTCGGTACTGCCGGAACGGTTCGTTGACGAATACATTGCCGGGCTGAATGTCCGTCACGTAGTTGCAGGCTTTGATTATTCCTACGGTCGCTATGGTCAAGGATCGATGGAAGATTTGCCTGTTTATGCACAGGGCAGATTTTCACAGACAGTCGTCGCAAAACAGACAATTGAAGATGAAAAGGTTAGCTCGACGAGAATCAGGGAAACTCTCGGTAATGGCAGCTTTACCGACTTTTATCATTTGGCTGGCCGCCGCTATTTAACGAAAGGTCATGTCGTTCACGGTGAAAAGCGGGGCAGGAAATTGGGTTTCCCCACCGCTAATATTGAAGTGGGTGATGATTATATTTTTCCTGCTGCCGGCGTATATGCCGTCAGGATCAAAATAAGCGGTAAATGGTATAAAGGGGTTTGCAATGTCGGCTACAAACCTACATTCCACGAAGAAAAACCTAAATATCCGACTGTAGAGGTTCATGCTTTGGAGTTCTCGGGGGATATTTATGGCAACCAGGTCTCGGTTGAATGGCATACAAGACTTCGGAGTGAGCAGAAATTTTCCGGACTTGAAGCATTGGTCGCTCAGATCGAAACGGATAAGCAAAATGCCATAGCCTATTTTGCAAAGCTTGAAGGATAAAAAGACAAGACTTGCAATTTTAATGAAAAACATGTATTCTATTGTATGTATGAAAATAACCATTGCTTGGCTAGTCGAGACTCCGACGCTGGCTCGGTAATAGGTGATTTTACAGAATTTTAGGAGGAATAATAACATGGCAATTACACAAGTACGCAAAAACGAACTTATCGCTGAGTTCAGAACTCACGATACTGACACTGGTTCTCCAGAAGTTCAAATCGCAGTATTAACAGAAGAAATCAACAACTTGAACGGTCACTTACGCACACACAAAAAAGACCACCATTCACGTCGCGGTCTTCTAAAAATGGTAGGTAAACGTCGTAATCTTTTAACTTACCTACGTAACAAAGACGTTACTCGTTACCGTACACTAATTAACAAATTAGGTCTACGTAGATAATTTTTTCAGGAAGGCGGGAAATTTCCCGCTTTTTTGATGTTAATCAAATGATTTGGACGTATTCTACTTAAGGCTGGGCCTTCGTCCTTGGGACTCGGCAGGAGCCGGGTCCTTTTCCATTTATAAATGATCGGGATATACATAATCAAATGAATGAAATTTTTATTCATTTTACTGTTAATGCTTGTTTTTTTCGTGCATAATAGGAATAGTTTGGTTTTAACTCGAGTTCAGTTACTTTTCCATATAAATGATTTATCCAATACAGGTTTAGGTAAACTAAGCCTCTAAGTGAAGATTCAGAGAGGGGTTTAATAAATGGGGCAGGAAAAACATACGTATTCATTTGACTGGGCCGGCCGTAATGTAACGGTAGAGATAGGGCAATTGGCCAAACAAGCGAACGGGGCAGTATTAGTTCGTTATGGAGAAACTGCTGTATTAAGTACAGCAACGGCTTCGAAGGAACCTAGAAATGTCGACTTTTTCCCTTTGACAGTCAACTACGAAGAAAGACTTTATGCAGTCGGTAAAATTCCGGGAGGCTTCATTAAACGTGAAGGACGACCGAGTGAAAGGGCAATTCTTGCAAGCCGCTTGATTGACCGTCCTATCCGTCCGCTTTTCGCCGACGGCTTCAGGAATGATGTTCAGATCATCAGCATGGTCATGAGTGTCGATCAAGATTGTTCTACGGAAATGGCAGCTATGCTAGGTTCTTCACTTGCACTTTCAGTTTCCGATATTCCGTTCGAAGGTCCAATTGCCGGAGTTGTAGTGGGGAGGATCAATAATGAATTCATTATTAACCCTACTGTCGACCAACTAGCTGAAAGTGACATCAATCTGACGGTTGCCGGAACAAAAGATGCTATCAACATGGTTGAAGCCGGAGCAAATGAAGTACCAGAGGAAACGATGCTTGAAGCAATCATGTTTGGACATGATGAAATCAAGAAGATCATTGCATTCCAAGAGAAAATCGTTGCTGAAATCGGCAAGGAAAAAATGCAGGTCACTTTATATCAAGTGGATGCAGAACTGGAAGCAGAAGTGAAAGGCCTATGTGAAGCAGACTTGAACAAAGCTGTACAAGTTCAGGAAAAACATGCTCGTGAAGACGCGATCAAAGAAGTAAAAGATCGTGTATTGGGTCATTATGAGGAAGAAACTGATGAAGAGAAATTAAAGCAAATCAAAGAAATCCTGAATAAATTGGTCAAATCCGAAGTCCGCCGTTTAATCACGGAAGAAAAAGTGCGTCCGGATGGCCGTAATCCTGACGAAATCAGACCATTATCATCAGAAGTTACCATTCTGCCACGTACACATGGTTCCGGATTGTTCACACGCGGACAAACCCAAGCTCTATCCATCTGTACATTAGGTGCACTTGGTGATGTGCAGATTCTGGACGGACTTGGAACCGAAGAGTCAAAACGTTTTATGCACCACTATAACTTCCCGCATTTCAGTGTCGGTGAAACTGGACCTATCCGTGGGGCAGGACGCCGTGAAATCGGTCATGGTGCACTTGGTGAAAGGGCATTGGAGCCTGTTATTCCAAACGATAAAGACTTCCCTTATACAATCAGGCTTGTTTCTGAAGTGCTTGAATCAAACGGTTCAACATCACAAGCAAGTATCTGTGCAAGCACTTTGGCAATGATGGATGCAGGTGTTCCATTGAAAGCTCCAGTTGCCGGTATTGCCATGGGTCTTGTCAAATCAGGTGAGCACTATACAATCTTAACGGATATTCAAGGCATGGAAGACCATCTGGGAGACATGGACTTTAAAGTCGCAGGTACTTCAAAAGGTGTTACTGCCCTACAAATGGATATTAAGATTGAGGGTCTTTCAAGAGAGATCCTTGAAGAAGCTTTACTTCAAGCCAAACATGGCCGGATGCATATTTTGGAATCAATGATGTCAACTATCAATCAACCGCGTGAGCAGTTATCCAAATATGCTCCAAAAATCGTTACAATGTCCATAAATCCGGATAAGATCCGTGATGTGATTGGACCGAGCGGAAAACATATCAACAAAATCATTGAAGAAACTGGCGTGAAAATCGACATCGAACAAGATGGAACGGTATTCATATCTTCTACTGATGAACCAATGATTCAAAAAGCGAAGAAAATCATTGAGGATATCGTACGTGAAGTCGTAGTGGGCGAACTATACTTAGGTAAAGTTAAACGTATCGAAAAGTTCGGTGCCTTCGTTGAAATCTTCAACGGTAAAGACGGTTTGGTACATATTTCTGAACTGGCTGAAGAAAGAGTCGGAAAAGTGGAAGATGTCGTTTCACTTGGCGATGAATTATTGGTCAAAGTTACTGAGATCGATAAGCAAGGAAGGGTAAACCTTTCCCGTAAAGCGGTCTTGAAAGAGCAAAAAGAGGCAGCCAACCCTACTCAATCGTAATGAATAATGTAAATCCGGCATGCAGTTCCTTGTGAATCTGCATGCTTTTTTTGTTTAAAAGTATGGGAATATCCATAGTGTGAATGGCGTTAAAAGGATGTCATGTTCTACCTTGTCCGTTTTCTTCATACATTTTGGTATGAAGGGGGCGTAAAAAATGAATAATAAATGGAAGCAGATAGTTGCGATAAGTGCCATTGCAGGTATATCATGGTTATTAGTGCAAAATCCATATACACAAATTTATTTGACCCAATTAACCGATGATTCAGTTGCATCAATGAAGCAAGAAGACGAGCTTCTTTTACAAATAAAAGAATCAACAAAAAAATATGAGATTGCACCACAGGATGCACGAATAGATTCTGTCTGGAAAACCGTTCCTGCATATAACGGCCTGAAGGTAAATATTGATGATTCGTATAAAGCCATGAAGAAGGAGGGCGTGTTCGATAAGGATAAGCTGGTGTTTCAGCAGGTTCCTGCAAAGATACATATGGAGGATCTGGATCCGGCTCCCATATACCGGGCCCATCCCGAAAAGCCAGTGGTATCATTTTTAATCAATGTGGCCTGGGGGAATGAATTCTTACAAGATATGTTGGCCGTGTTAAAAAAGAATAATGTCAAGGCCACATTTTTCCTTGAAGGTAATTGGACCAAGAAAAACCCAGATTTGGCCAAGATGATTAAGGGTGGCGGGCACGAAATTGGAAATCATTCTTATTCACATCCCGATATGAAAAACATATCCGCACAAGCTACACGTGAGGAAATTCGAAAAACGAACGAAGTCATTGAAGCTGTGACAGGTTTGAAAATGAAATGGTTCGCACCACCAAGTGGAAGCTATCGGGACGAAACGGTGAAAATAGCGGATTCTTTCGGTATGGAGACCGTCATGTGGAGTGTGGATACAATCGACTGGCAAAAGCCAAGCCCTGAAGTCCTTCAACAAAGAGTGCTTTCTAAGGTACACCCCGGAGCATTTATATTGATGCATCCGACGGAATCTACTGCAAAATCATTGGAAACGTTAATAATTGAAATAAAAAAGAAAGACTTAGATGTTGTTACCGTTTCGGAAGCAGTAGATGAAGAGCGATCGAATCCATAATGTATTGGTTACGATAGCAGCATAGAATGATTGGGAGGAATGTTAGTTGATTAAGAAATACACGTGTCAAAATGGAGTTCGAATTGTATTGGAAAATATTCCAACTGTACGCTCTGCAGCAATTGGAGTTTGGATCAAAACAGGTTCAAGAAATGAAACACCGGAATTGAATGGGGTTTCACATTTCTTGGAGCATATGTTCTTCAAAGGGACAACTACGAGAAATGCGCGTGAAATTGCCGAGTCATTCGATAGTATTGGCGGACAGGTGAATGCATTCACTTCAAAAGAGTATACATGCTATTATGCTAAAGTAATGGATAACCATGCAAGCTATGCGCTTGAAATCCTTGCTGATATGTTCTTCAACTCAACATTTGATGGGGAAGAATTGAAAAAAGAAAAAAATGTCGTCTACGAAGAAATCAAAATGTACGAAGACACACCAGATGACATTGTCCATGACCTCTTAAGCAAGGCGGTATATGAAAATCATCCCCTTGGCTATCCGATACTTGGCACGGAAAATACGCTTGAAACGTTCAATAGTGATACATTAAAAAAATACGTCCATGACATGTATACACCCGATAAAGTAGTTGTATCCATTGCTGGGAATGTAGATGAAAAAATGATTAAGGAAGTCGAAAGCTACTTTGGCTCGTATCAAGGAGGGGAAGATCGTCTTGAATTGGTCAAGCCTTCCTTCCATGAAAATAGGATCACCCGTAAAAAAGATACGGAACAAGCCCACTTATGCCTTGGTTACAAAGGGTTGGAAATTGGCAATGATAAAACATACAGCCTGATTACCTTGAATAATATTCTTGGAGGAAGCATGAGCAGCCGCCTATTCCAGGACGTCAGGGAGCAACGAGGCCTTGCCTATTCCGTTTATTCCTATCATTCCAGCTATCAAGATAGCGGTATGGTGACAGTATATGGGGGGACAGGCACAAATCAGCTTGACAGCCTGTATGAAACCATTCAGGAAACACTGGATACTTTAAAGAGGGATGGCATTACGGAAAAGGAATTACGGAATAGTAAAGAGCAACTTAAAGGCAGCTTGATGCTTAGCCTTGAAAGCACGAATAGCCGCATGAGCCGGAACGGAAAAAATGAGCTGATGTTGGGTGAGCACCGTTCCCTTGATGATATCATCATCAAGATTGACGCGGTGACGGAGGATACCGTCAATGAATTGGCAAACCAGATCTTTACGGAACATTCCTTGTCATTAGTGAGCCCGCTGGAAAACTGGGATAAATAATGACGAACAAGTCTGCACCTTCCTTTAATTAATGGGAGGTCAGGCTTTTTTTCTTTGAATGCAGGAGGGTCCAATGTTATGGACAATATTTGGACAAATGCCTTCTAAGTTTACCTTTTTCGGATATAGATTGAATAGAAGGCGAAAAAGGGGGAACCAAATTTGAGGTTGAGCGAATTGAGCGGTAAGGAAATAGTCGATGTGAATAGGGCGGAGAGATTAGGGATCCTTGGTCAGACCGATTTGGAAATAGATGAAACTGGACAAATTACCTCATTGATCATCCCATCTGTCAAATGGTTCGGTCTTTTAAGGAATGGCAGTGAAATAAGAGTTCCTTGGGAACATATAAAAAAAATCGGTGCGGATATGGTCATCATTGATTTCCAGGAAGGACTTTCACATAAAGACGGAGAGCATATGGACGGATGATCGCGCTCGTGTCAGGCTCCTTGAACTTCTCGGAATGCAAGCTCGAAAACGCCTTAGCTGGCAATAGCTATGGCGTTTTTTCTTTTCTTATCACCGTTTTTTAAGTGAAAACATAAGATGGCAGGGTAACTAGAGAATGTAGCAAAAACCGAATTGCTTCCTGAAGGAATTGTATATCATGAGGCAAGGAATGTTTAGGATCTTTTATATAAAGAAGGTGACGGTTTTAATGCTCACAGGCATGCAAATCGCTGTAATTGGTGGAGATGCGCGTCAGCTTGAAGTTGTCCGTAAACTGACGGAGCTTGATGCAAAGCTATTATTGGTAGGTTTTGAACAGCTCGACCATGCTTTTACCGGAGCGGTTAAGGAAAAAATGGAAGATATAAACTTCAAGGAATTAGATTCAGTTATTTTACCTGTCCGGGGCACGGATTCAGATGGGAAAGTAGAAACGATCTTTTCCAGTGAAGAGGTTGTTTTGACTGAAGAAATGATAAAAAATACCCCGGCACATTGCATTTTTTATGCAGGAATCAGTAACGACTACCTTAATGAGATATTCAAGAAAGTGGATCGCAAACTCGTTCTATTGTTCGAACGTGATGATGTGGCTATTTATAATTCGATTCCCACTGTTGAGGGTGCAATCATGATGGCCATTCAACATACGGATTTTACTATCCATGGATCGAATGTAGCCGTTCTCGGACTGGGAAGGGTCGGAATGAGTGTAGCCCGGTCATTCCATGCACTTGGAGCAAAAGTGAAGGTGGGGGCAAGAAAAAGCGAAGATATTGCGAGAATCAGTGAAATGGCATTAGCCCCTTTTCATTTAAATGAACTCGCTGCAGAAATGAAAGATGTTGATATATGTATCAATACGATTCCTTTTCCGATAATTACCGCAAAAGTTATAGCCAATATGCCCGTTCATACATTAATCATCGACCTTGCTTCAAAACCGGGGGGGACGGATTTTCGGTACGCTGAAAAAAGGGGAATTAAGGCGCTGTTGGCACCGAGCCTACCGGGTATAGTTGCCCCGAAAACAGCTGGTCAGATATTAGCGAATGCACTGGGACTATTGATTCAAGGCGAGTTCTTGAAAAGGAAGGGGAAAATGATATGAGTCTCAAAGGGAAACGTATTGGATTCGGATTAACAGGATCACATTGCACATATGATGAAGTGTTTCCGGAAATAGAAAAACTTGTAAATGAAGGTGCGGAAGTCATTCCAATCGTAACATCGACTGTCCAAAACACAGAAACCCGTTTTGGAAAGGGAGAGGACTGGGTTGAAAGAATAGAAAAATTGACGGGGAACCATGTCGTTGATACAATCGTCAAAGCAGAGCCTTTAGGACCTAAATTGCCACTTGATTGCATGGTGATCGCTCCTTTAACGGGTAACTCAATGAGTAAAATGGCAAATGCACTTACCGATTCGCCAGTACTTATGGCTGCAAAAGCGACGATGAGAAATCACCGTCCAGTCGTGGTCGCGATTTCAACAAATGATGCACTTGGGTTAAATGGTGTCAATCTAATGAGGCTGATGGCAGCTAAAGATATTTATTTCGTTCCATATGGCCAGGATAATCCCAAAGGCAAACCAAGTTCCATGGTTGCAAGGATGAGCATGATAAGGGATACAATCATAGCGGCACTGGAAAGGGAACAGATTCAACCTGTCATCGTCGAAAGGTTCAAGGATGATTTAGTCTGAACAAGTATTTCTGCCTCAAACCAGCTTTCTAACGACTGACATATATGCATAAATTTGTAGGTTGAAGTTATAAAAAACCACTCCACTACCAGAATATTTTGTTAAAGTGCGACCCTTTGGAATGTTAATGTGTTAAAATAAATGATATTCTAAAAAAGAAGTAATAAATCCAATAAATAACTAATTTAAGAGATAGAAAAGGAGTATGTATAAATGACTGAGACACAGGGATTGCGTATTGCAGTTGTGGGAGCAACTGGAGCAGTAGGACAACAAATGATTTCAACACTCGAACAAAGGGACTTACCGATTAAGAAAATCATCTTTTTATCATCGGCTCGTTCCGCAGGAATCAAACTTACGTTTAAGGGCGAAGAAATCGAAGTGCAGGAAGCAAAACCTGAAAGCTTTGAAGGCATCGATATAGCTTTATTCAGTGCTGGAGGAAGCGTGTCTAAGGAATTGGCTCCAGAAGCAGTGAAACGCGGTGCGATAGTAGTCGATAATACAAGCGCATTCCGCATGGATGAAAATGTGCCGCTAGTCGTTCCTGAAGTAAATGAGGAAGACTTGAAACAGCATAATGGGATCATTGCAAATCCGAATTGTTCAACTATCCAAATGGTTGTGGCATTGGAACCTATTCGCAAGACATACGGCTTATCAAAAATTGTTGTTTCTACCTATCAGGCTGTTTCGGGTGCAGGTGCAGCTGCGATAAATGAATTAAAGGAACAAGCTCGCGACTTGCTTGATGAAAAAGAAATAGATCCGAAAATTTTACCGGTAAAAGGGGACGAAAAGCATTATCAAATCGCATTTAACGTCATTCCCCAAATCGATAAATTCCAAGATAACGGGTACACGTTCGAAGAGATGAAAATGATTAATGAAACAAAGAAAATCATGCATATGCAAAACCTTCCAGTGGCTGCAACTTGCGTGAGGCTTCCTGTTGTAACAGGTCATTCGGAATCTGTATACATTGAAGTTGAAAAAGAAGGCATAGCGGCTTCTCAAATCAAAGATTTAATGAAAACGGCACCTGGAATAGTGTTAGAAGATGAACCGGAACAACAAGTTTACCCTACGCCTGCTTCATCCGTCGGCAAGAATGATGTATTCGTCGGTCGGATACGCAAAGATTTGGATGAAGATAAAGGCTTCCATTTATGGGTGGTTTCCGATAATCTATTAAAAGGAGCAGCTTGGAATTCCGTTCAAATTGCTGAGAGCCTTTTGAAATTAGGTTTGGTTACCGTTAAGTAAAAATTTTATTCTTAATGAACTCGACAGAAAATTAAATTCCAATAGGATAGAGAGTTTTTGTCAGCTTCCCGGATTGGGAAGCTGGCTTATATTTGGGGTGCATATTATGAAAATTATCGTCCAGAAATACGGTGGGACATCCGTTCGTGATGAGGAAAGCCGTTCATTCGCCAAGGGGCATATTGAAAATGCGATTAAAGAAGGCTATAAAGTGGTGGTTGTGGTTTCAGCAATGGGAAGAAAAGGCGATCCTTATGCAACGGATACCTTACTTTCCCTGGTAAATGGAGCGAAAGCCTGCCTTTCAAAACGAGAACAGGATTTACTTATGTCAGTAGGGGAAACGATATCATCAGTCGTATTTACGAACATGCTCTTGGAACATGGTATTGATGCGGTCGCATATACTGGAGCCCAAGCGGGATTCTTGACGAATACCGACTATTCAAGTGCGAAAATTATCGAAATGAAATGCGACCGTCTCATGAAAGAACTTGAAGTGAAGGATGTTGTCGTTGTAGCAGGTTTCCAGGGAGCGGCTAAAAACGGGGACATCACGACCATCGGCCGTGGTGGAAGTGATACTTCAGCCGCAGCATTAGGTGCGGCTTTGCAAGCTGAACGGGTCGATATTTTTACGGATGTGGAAGGAATCATGACGGCAGATCCACGTATTGCCGACCAAGCTCGTCCATTGTCAATCGTTTCATATACGGAAGTTTGCAATATGGCATATCAAGGGGCGAAGGTCATTCATCCGAGAGCTGTTGAAATTGCGATGCAGGCGAAAGTCCCGATTCGGATAAGGTCAACTTACAGCGAAGGCTTGGGAACACTTGTTACAAGCATGAACAAGGGAAGCCAGGGCAGCGACATACGTGAAAGGCTCGTGACCGGGATTGCCCATGTACCAAAGATCACTCAAATCAAGGTCCGTGCGAAAAAAGATCAATATAATCTACAGGCAGAAGTTTTCAAAGCAATGGCCAATGCCTCCATTTCAGTGGACTTTATAAATATATATCCAAGTGGCGTAGTTTATACCGTTTCCGAGGAGATGACAGAACTTGCCCTCTCGATTTTGGCCGAGCTTGGTCATGAACCGGTCATTGAACGCAATTGTGCCAAGGTTTCAGTAGTCGGTGCAGGCATCAATGGAGTGCCAGGCGTTGCAGCGAAGATTGTCACAGCGCTTTCCGAAAAGGAAATTGCCATTCTCCAGTCAGCGGACAGCCATACGACAATTTGGGTACTCGTAAAAGAGGAAGATTTAATAGAAGCTGTTAATTCCCTGCACTATGCGTTTCAATTGCATGAAAGGGAAGTCCAATAATAAGGTTTTTTAATAAATAAAGGTTTTAAAAATTAAAGAGGTGTTAGATAATGATATTTGGTAGAGTATCAACCGCAATGGTCACCCCTTTCGATAGCAAGGGAAATGTTGATTTTCAAAAGACGACTTCATTGGTTAATTACTTAATAGCGAATGGAACAGATTCGCTTGTGCTTTCGGGAACGACAGGGGAGTCTCCAACTTTATCTTCGGAGGAGAAAATTGCATTATTGCGTCATGTTTCTAAGGTTGTTGAAAAACGTGTGCCCATCATCATGGGTACAGGAAGCAACAATACGTATGCGTCCATCGAGTTGACAAAAAAAGCGGAACAAAATGGCGCCGATGCGATAATGCTGGTTGCCCCGTATTATAGTAAAACCAATCAAGAAGGTCTGTACCAGCATTTTAAGGCTATTGCAGCTAGTACGACTCTCCCTGTTATGGTTTACAATATCCCTGGGCGCGCTTCGGTTAACATTGAACCGGAAACGATCATCCGCCTTTCAAAAATTCCTAATATCGTAGCCGTTAAGGAAGCGAGCGGGGATTTAAACGCTATGACCCAAATCATAGCAGGCACGGATGAAGATTTTGCATTATATAGTGGGGACGACGCTTTAACACTCCCAGTATTGGCGATTGGTGGTGTGGGTGTAGTCTCGGTTGCTTCACATATTGCAGGTAATGAGCTGCAGAAAATAGTGGAGGCCTTCATCAGCGGGAACTTGAAAGAGGCAGCCAGGCTGCATCAGGAACTGATACCGCTTATAAAAGGTTTGTTTGCAGCGCCAAGCCCTGCACCTGTCAAAACAGCGCTTCAGTTATATGGAATTGACGTTGGATCGGTGAGACTTCCAATCGTGCCGTTGACTGAGCAGGAGCGCCTTGCATTAACCAAGGTATTAAAAAAATAAAAGGACACAGAACAAGCTGATCGTTGAAGATTGGCTTGTTTTTACATAATGATGTATATGAATGGGATAACTTTCTGATTTCGGATGAAAATATTTAAATTTTTTTATGATCAATCGAGACTGGATAAAAGTACAAAGGATCTCTTACATAATAGGTTGTTTTATTGGATTAAATGAAAAAGTCCCTCTGAAAATGGTAAGTGTTGTCATGTTTTTTGAACATCGGTTATAATGAAATCATTGGGAAATTATGAACGGGATTTTTTAAGGAGGATATTCGATTGGGTAAAGATAAAAATAATGGAATAAAAGTGATTTCTCTTGGAGGACAAGGGGAACTTGGTAAAAATATGTACGTCGTTGAGGTGAACGAGGACATCTATCTTCTTGATGCAGGGTTAATGCTGCCAGAAGATGAAATGCTCGGAATCGATGCGGTTATCCCTGATATTACGTATTTGATGGATAATAAGGAACGTGTGCAGGGGATATTCATTTCCCATGGTCATGAAGACCATATGGGAGCGCTTGCTTATGTCTTGAAATATTTACCGGTCCCTGTTTATGGAACAAAGCTTACTCTTGCTTTAATCAAAACGAAATTAAAGGAAGATGGCTTTAACGGCAGGGCGACATTCACTGAAATCGATTCGGATTCTCTTTTAAGTTTCCCTCAAGCAGCCGTGTCTTTTTTCCGGACAAACCATAGTATTCCCGATTCCGTCGGAGTCGTGATCCACACTCGTGAAGGTGCAATCGTATATACAGGGGATTTCAAATTCGATCAAGCAGCAACAGATCTATATAAACCGGAAATCGGTAAAATGGCCAGTATCGGTGAAGAAGGTGTCCTATGCTTGCTTTCGGATAGTACCGGAGCCGAGAGGCCAGGTTATACGACATCAGAAGCAGTTGTGGCCAAAGATATTACAGAGGTATTTCATGCTGCCTCCGGAAGGATCATTGTTGCGTGCTTCGCTTCGAATATCAACCGGATTCAACATGTTTTCAATGCAGCGGCAGCAAGTCGCAGAAAAGTGGCAGTTGTCGGGAAAAGCCTGCAACGCGTTTATGAAACAGCATTGAACCTCGGCTACTTAAAGGTAGAAGAAGAGCTGATAATCCCAATTAATGAAATAGGCCAGTATGACGACCGTGAAATCGTCGTGTTATCGACAGGTCATCAGGGCGAACCCATTGCGGCACTTCAAAAAATGGCAAAACAGACGCACAAGCAGGTAACGATCAAAAAGGGAGACACCGTTTTGATCAGTGCATCACCGCTACAGGGCGGTGAACTTATTTTATCCAAAACCGTCGATTTACTATACAGGGTAGGTGCTGAAGTGGTATCTGCTAATAAATATAAAGTGCACGTAACAGGGCATGGCAGCCAGGAAGAACTGAAAATGATGATCAATTTGATGAATCCTAAATTCCTCATCCCTGTACATGGGGAATACCGCCATTTATATGCCCATCAAAAAGTTGGGATTGCAGCGGGGATTAAGCGGGAAAACATCATCATTGCCGAAAAAGGTGATGTCATCGAACTTAAGGGCAATAAAATGGGCCTTTCCGGGAAAGTCTCTGCAGGAAATATCTTGATAGATGGCAGTGGTGTTGGAGATGTGGGTAATATCGTACTTCGTGATCGGCGCTTGTTATCCCAGGATGGCATTTTGATTGTAGTGGTCACGTTGAACCGTCAGGATAAAAGCATTGCAGCAGGCCCTGAAATCATTTCAAGGGGCTTCGTATATGTTCGCGAATCAGAGAAAATGATTGGCGAAGCAACTGAAATTGTAAGTGAAATCGTAAAGAAAAATGGGTCGCGCCAACCATTTGATTGGTCCACGCTGAAGCAGGAAATGCGTGATGCGTTAAACCAATTCTTCTATGAAAAAACGAAACGCCGTCCAATGATTTTACCGATCATCATGGAATATTAAGTAAGGAACCCCTGATTTAACAGTCAGGGGTTCTTTTTCTGTTTCAAACCTCTTATATCTTGAAGAATGAAGTCCGAGACTCGAGACATAATAAAGCTATAGGCTATAAGAGAAAGGGGTTGGCATAGTGGATAATGCACCATTACCAAATGAAAATGAAGGCAAGCAGGAAGGTAAGAATTCAACTTTAATCGAAAAGATCCAGCAGCTGGGGGCTACTAATGTTCCGCAACTATCTCAAGACTCAAAAATCCATTGTTTGACGATCATTGGACAAATTGAAGGACATATGCAGCTGCCGCCTCAAAATAAAACGACCAAATATGAACATGTTATTCCGCAAATTGTGGCAATTGAACAAAATCCCAATATAGAGGGACTGCTTGTCATATTAAATACAGTCGGAGGAGATGTCGAAGCGGGACTGGCAATCGCAGAAATGCTGGCTTCCCTATCAAAGCCATCCGTCTCGATTGTACTTGGGGGAGGGCACTCGATCGGTGTGCCGATTGCGGTTTCGTGTGACCATAGCTATATAGCAGAAACAGCAACGATGACGATTCATCCCATTCGTTTGACAGGGCTAGTCATTGGCGTGCCTCAAACCTTTGAATACTTGGATAAAATGCAGGAAAGAGTCATTAAATTTGTTACTCGCCACTCCAACGTTACAGAAGAAAGTTTTAAGGATTTAATGTTTGCCAAAGGAAACTTGACCCGTGATATCGGTACGAATGTTATCGGGGCCGAGGCAGTTGAAATCGGTATGATCGATGATGTAGGAGGAGTGGGCCAGGCAATGAGAAAACTAAATAGCTTCATGGAAGAAAGAAGGCCAAAAATTGCCGGGGAAGAGGAGGGGCTTCTGCAATGACGCTTTATACGATCGTTCCTGAAGAAATAATTTTCCCTCATCACCATGAGAAGACGGCAAATTTAATAGAAATGATCTACAATGGTGTCCATGTGATGGTTGAACATGACGGTGGCCGTACGTTTCGCATTGACCGAATCGTCAGCACCGATCCTGAAGATTATATGAATGTACACATTCAGCCGGGAGCTGTCATAAATGTGTTCGAACATATGAACCATTAGTAAAAACGACTAACTGAGGTAAATTATGATATACTGGAATGAAAATCAGCAGCCGCTTGGCTGCTTTATTCATTATATGGGAAAAATGTCCGCCTTAAGAATGAATGGTACTTATATCAAGGACAAGGTCATATTTATTTGGTATAATCAGTAGCGAACGTTTGTTTCGTGAAGGGAAATCATGTAGTGATGTTGAATAGGAAAGTTAGAATAGTTTCATGAAGAATCAGGTGATATTATGGCAAAGAAGAAACGCAGAAAAAAGAATAGTACAGAGAAGTTAAAACTAACGCTTAAATATGAATTGATTGGCCTCACTATAATAGGTTTGGCCATCATTGCCATTGCCAAGCTCGGAGCAGTGGGAAACGGGACGGTCTTTTTAATCCGCTTCTTCATGGGGGAATGGTATATCCTCTTTTTGTTGGGAGCAATCGCAGCTGGATTCTATTTGATGATAAAGAGGGAGGTCCCTTACCTGTTAAAACGGCAATTCGTCGGGATGTATTTCCTTGTTGCGAGCATGCTCCTACTGAGTCATGTCACGCTGTTCAACATGCTTGCAGATGGAGGACCGTTCACGAAGCCCAGCGTCATTTCGAATACATGGGAACTATTCTGGATGGAAGTGACCGGCAAGGCCAGCACAAAGGACCTTGGGGGCGGTATGATTGGAGCGATATTATTTGCAGCCTCATACTTTTTATTCGACGAAGCTGGATCGAAAATCGTTTCATTCCTTTTTATCATTGTAGGTGCCGTCCTATTGACAGGGAAAACGTTAGGTGAAACCCTCGGGAAGTTTTTCATGGGTCTTGGCGGCTTTTTCAAAAAGCAATGGTCTGCATTCAGAGATGATATGAGAACGTGGAATGAAGACAAAAAAGAAAAGAAAAAGAATCCGGTTAAAAAGAAGAAACGGGAAAAAGAACCGGTGGAAGAAACGGATCAGCCCCTTCTTCAAGAAGAGGATACAGAGCAAATGGCGACGGAGCGGATTATTTCCAGCTTTGCTGATAAAGCCTATAGCGACGAAGACGAAATAATTCCGGTCGTCACGGAATCTGCAGCTGATAATAAAGAGGACCAGGATGATGCCGTTCCGCCTATGAATTTTACGGAAGTGGAGAATAAAGAATATCTTTTACCGCCTCTTTCTTTACTATTACAGCCCAAAAAAACGGATCAAAGCGGAGAATACCAATTGATCCATGATAATGCGGCTAAGCTTGAGCGCACCTTTCATAGCTTTGGAGTGAAAGCGAGGGTCACTCAAGTTCATTTAGGCCCAGCCGTAACCAAATACGAAGTTCATCCGGACGTAGGAGTGAAGGTAAGTAAAATTGTCAGCCTATCCGATGACTTGGCCCTTGCACTTGCCGCAAAGGATATTAGGATCGAAGCCCCGATTCCCGGAAAATCGGCAATCGGGATAGAAGTGCCCAACTCGGAAGTGGCGATGGTGTCATTAAGGGAAGTTTTAGAGGCCAAGGAAGTTGACAAACCTGACGCAAAACTGCAAATAGGCCTAGGGCGGAATATTTCCGGTGAAGCGGTTAAGGCGGAGCTCAATAAAATGCCGCATTTACTAGTGGCTGGTGCTACTGGCAGCGGGAAATCCGTTTGTATCAACGGGATTATCACGAGTATCCTGATGCGGGCAAAACCGCATGAAGTGAAAATGATGATGATCGATCCAAAAATGGTGGAGCTGAATGTCTATAATGGAATTCCCCACTTACTCGCACCTGTAGTGACAAATCCAAAGAAAGCTGCACAGGCTTTGCAAAAAGTTGTCAGTGAAATGGAAAGGCGCTATGAGCTATTTTCTCATTCCGGTACGCGTAATATTGAAGGCTACAATGATTATATTAACCGGTATAACATCGAAGAAGATGCCAAACAACCGCTCTTGCCTTATATCGTAGTCATTGTCGATGAGCTGGCGGATTTGATGATGGTCGCCTCAAATGATGTAGAGGATGCCATCACACGGCTTGCACAAATGGCACGTGCCGCGGGCATCCACTTGATAATTGCCACTCAGCGGCCATCCGTCGATGTAATTACAGGGGTCATTAAAGCGAACATCCCATCCCGGATTGCTTTTAGTGTCTCATCAATGACCGATTCGAGAACGATCCTCGACATGGGCGGAGCTGAAAAACTGTTAGGCCGGGGTGACATGCTCTTCCTGCCAGCAGGAGCTTCAAAACCGGTTCGCGTCCAAGGTGCCTTTTTATCCGACAATGAAGTCGAGGAAGTTGTCACATATGTCATTTCACAGCAAAAAGCACAATACAGCGAAGAGATGATACCCGATGAAATTGCAGAAACTTCAAATGGTGAAGTCGAAGATGATTTATATGGGGATGCCGTGTCCTTGATAGTAGAAATGCAGACTGCTTCGGTTTCCATGCTGCAGCGCCGTTTCCGGATTGGCTATACGCGGGCAGCGAGATTGATTGATGAAATGGAAGCGAGGGGAATTGTCGGTCCATATGAAGGCAGTAAACCACGAAATGTGTTGGTCACTAAAGATGAACAGGATGAAGCGCATTCATCATAGGTAAAAAAAACCGGGCAGCAGCCCGGTTTTTTAATTATTCATCGCCTCGTCTAAATGTTTAAGGCAGAAGTCGGTAATCATCGCTTCTTCATCTTCTTCTAAATCGAATTCGAGTGTGCCCTCATTACCTTTTTCAAAAATATCATATTTAATCAATTTTCCTACTTGCTCTTCCACTGCAAAAAGCACCCGGATATATAAACCATTTTCTGAAAAGAGCTCATCCTCTTCAGGCACTTCAATATCCAGGAACAACTCGTAACGTTCCCCGGACAAAATACCAAATGGATCATTCAATTTTTCGATCGTGTATTCTGTAATCTTTAACATCTTGTGTACATCCCTTCAAAGAAGATAAATCCTATTATACAGGAAAACAGCATCTTGAACAGAGCTGCATTCATTTTGCATTTTCAAAAAAAATTTATCTGATTTAGGAGAATAATCGTGCAAATTCCGCGGCCTCATCTAGATTGAAAGACACAGGGAAGGGTAATTTCTCCTAAATTCTTTTAAAGTAAATAGTAAAACACTATTTATTTATGTCAAAAAAAATGTTATATTATTTTCGATTAGTAGGAATGATTCAACATCAGAGGTCTGATGTCTTAAGAAATTAGCTGGGGGAAACTGTATGTCAATAAAATCAGATAGTCGACATTTATATTTGCAGGTCATTGATTACCTGAAGCAGGATATTGAAGCTGGAGTCTATCAGGAAAATGAAAAATTCCCTTCAGAATTCGATCTTGCAAAAAAATTGGGAGTGAGTAGGGCGACACTTCGAGAAGCGCTGCGAATTTTAGAAGAAGAAAACATCATCATTCGCCGCCATGGAGTTGGGACTTTCGTCAATCCGAAACCTCGGTTCACTTCAGGTATCGAGCAATTAAAAAGTGTCACGAACATGATTGAAGAGGCAGGAATGAAACCGGGTACGATTTTCTTAAGCTCGACGGCCCAAGAACCTACAGAAGAAGATATACGCAGGTTTTCGTGTTCGACAGATGAACGCATCGTCATCATCGAACGAGTAAGGACTGCGAATGGGGAGCCAGTTGTCTACTGTATTGACAAAATTCCTGAATCTATACTATCAGAAAATTTTGACCGTAATGATGAGTCTCTTTTAGATATTTTGGAAAGAGATGCGCATCGAAAAATTACGCATGCCGTAGCAGAGATTGAGCCTATTGGATATCATGAGAAAGTTTCTCCTATCCTTAAATGCTCGCCAGAAGCCGCACTACTCGTTCTAAAGCAGATGCATCTGGATGATTGGGACCAGCCTATCCTGTATTCTGTAAACTACTTTAAAGCCAATATGTTCAGCTTTCATGTTCTTCGTAAACGTGTGTAGGTCTTGACTCTGCAGACGGGTGAATGCAAGCGTTTGTTTCGATTCCGAAAAAGTCGATCAAGCGGATGCAAAAAAAATTAACGAGAAGTGAAAACGCAAACATAAATGACTTTTCAGAACATTCCTGCTAAAAAAAACTATGTAAAACTAGGGGGATAAAAATTGAAAAAGCGCAAATTAGGACTAGCTCTTTCACTTGTTCTTGCAGCCGGTACGCTACTAGGAGCATGTGGTAATTCAGAGAATGATGATAAAGAATCTTCAAATGGGAAAAACAAAGATAACTTCACTGTTGCAATGGTAACTGATACTGGCGGCGTGGATGACGAGTCGTTCAACCAATCCGCTTGGAAGGGCATTCAGGAATTCGGTAAGGATAATGGTCTGGAAAAAGGTAAGGATGGCTACAACTACCTGCAATCTAAATCTGATGCAGATTACGCTAAAAACCTGAATACGCTTGTACGTGAAGATTACCAACTAATCTATGGTATCGGTTTTCTTTTAGCCGAAGCTGTTGGTGAAGTGGCCGATCAACGTCCGGACTCACACTTTGCTATCGTTGATACAGTTGTAGATAAAAAGAATGTAGCCAGCATTAATTTTAAAGAGCAGCAAGGTTCATTCCTTGTAGGTGTAATTGCCGGTCTGCAAACGAAAACAAACAAGGTCGGTTTTATCGGCGGAGTTGAATCTGAATTAATCAAGAAATTCGAAGTTGGCTTTAAGGCTGGGGTTTTATCTGTAAATCCGGATGCGAAAGTTGAAGTTAAATATGCCGGAGATTTCAATAAAGCTGATATCGGTAAATCCACAGCAGGCTCCATGTATTCTTCAGGTATCGATATCATTTATCATGCTGCTGGCGGAACTGGAAAAGGTGTATTCACTGAAGCAGTCGAGCAAAAGCAAAAAGATCCTAAGAGAGAAATCTATGTTATCGGTGTAGATAGCGACCAAGCTAAATTAGGGGCAGTTCCTGGAACTGACGACAACATCACACTTACTTCCATGTTAAAACGTGTTGACGTGGCAGTTAAAGACCTTTCCGAAAAAGCGAAAGAAGGAAACTTCCCAGGCGGAAAAGTAATTGAGTACGGTATCGAAGAAAATGGTGTAGGCATTTCCGATACAAAAGATAATGTAACAGAAGAATCTTTAAAAGCGGTCGAAGAGTGGACAGAAAAAATTAAATCAGGTGAATTCGTAGTTCCGGGCACGGATGAAGAATTCAAAAAACTTGGTTTATAAGCTGTAATGCCAGAAAGAATAGGGAGGCGAATTGCCCTCTATTCTTTCTTTTCCCAATTGCTCTTTGCATCTGAAAAATATCGAATGAAAAACTATGATAGAATCGTAGTTTTTCATTTGGTTTTTTTAAAAAAATCAATAAGCTAGTAGAAGCAATTATATGATTTAAGAATATTTACACTCATTTTAGGAGTTGATAATACGTGGAATATGTAATTGAGATGCTTAATATCCGTAAGGAATTCCCCGGCATCGTCGCAAATGATAACGTTACCCTTCAGGTTAAAAAAGGGGAGATTCACGCATTATTAGGTGAAAATGGCGCGGGCAAATCCACTTTGATGAATGTCTTATTCGGCTTATACCAGCCTGAACAGGGAGAAATCCGTGTGAATGGCAAGCCAGTCAAGATTACCAGTCCTAACATTGCCAATGATTTAGGGATTGGGATGGTCCATCAGCATTTTATGCTCGTAGACCCCTTTACAGTAACAGAAAATATCATTTTAGGAAAAGAACCATCAAAAGCGGGTAAAATCGATTTAAAAGAAGCGAGCGAGGAAGTTAGGAAACTATCGGAACAATATCAGCTTCGTGTTGACCCCTATGCGAAAATTGCCGATATATCAATAGGGATGCAGCAGCGTGTCGAAATTCTTAAAACGCTATACCGTGGTGCGGAGATATTGATTTTTGATGAGCCGACCGCTGTATTGACTCCTCAAGAAATCAAGGAATTGATTTATATTATGAAAGCCCTTATCAAAGAGGGGAAATCCATCATTTTAATTACACACAAACTTAAGGAAATCATGGAGGTTTGTGACCGGGTAACGGTAATACGCAAAGGCCAAGGAATTGGTACAGTGAATGTCAACGAAACGAATCCTAACGAATTGGCCAGTTTAATGGTCGGTAGGGAAGTTCTGTTCAAGACGGAAAAAACGGCAGCTATTCCTTCGGATGTAGTTCTCGAGGTCCGGGAACTGGAAGTCAAGGATTCCCGGGGCGTTTCAGCTGTTCGGAACTTGGATTTAACTGTCCGTGCAGGAGAAATCGTCGGTATCGCCGGTGTGGATGGGAATGGACAATCCGAACTAATTGAAGCATTGGCTGGCCTAAGGAAGACAACCGCAGGTTCGATAAAGCTAAATGGAAAAGAAATCAGGAATCTGAAGCCGCGTAAAATCACTGAAGCAGGTGTCGGCCATATTCCAGAAGACAGACATAAGCATGGTTTGGTTCTTGATTACAGCATTGGGGAAAATATTGTCTTGCAAACCTATTATCAAAAGCCTTTTTCAAAAGCTGGTATCTTGAACTCAAAGAAAATTTTTGAAAAGGCCCGTTCACTGATCAAAAGTTACGATGTTCGCACTCCGAGTGAATATACCCCGGCAAGGGCGCTTTCTGGAGGGAATCAGCAAAAAGCGATCATTGGACGGGAAGTTGATAGGAACCCGGATTTATTGATAGCCGCACAGCCGACACGCGGGCTTGATGTCGGGGCGATCGAGTTTATCCATAAACGTCTGATTGAACAGCGTGATGCAGGAAAAGCGGTACTCCTCATATCATTTGAATTGGAAGAAATCATGAATGTGAGCGATAGAATTGCCGTTATATACGAAGGGGAAATCGTCGCAATAGTCGATCCGAAAGAAACGACTGAACAGGAGCTTGGCCTTCTTATGGCTGGCAGTAAACGGACGGTAGCAGGGGGAAAACAAAATGTCTAAGTATTTATCTAAATTAACGAGTCCGTTAATAGCAGTTATCCTCGGCTTAGTCGTTGGGGCCATAATCATGTTAGTAAGCGGCTATGATCCTGTTGCCGGCTATGGCTCCATGATAAATGGAATTATTGGGGATTCTTATTATGTAGGGGAATCCGTCAGGACAATCATCCCTTATATCCTTGCCGGTTTGGCAGTGGCTTTTGCTTTCCGTACGGGCCTATTCAATATCGGTGTAGAAGGGCAATTAATTGTAGGCTGGCTGGCGGCAGTTTGGGTCGGAATCGCTTTTGATCTACCAAGGATCATCCATTTGCCGTTTGCCATATTAGCTGGTGCAGCTGCAGGTGCCTTGTGGGCGTTTATCCCTGGTTATTTAAAAGCTAAGTTCCGTGTACATGAAGTAATCGTTTCGATCATGTTGAATTATACAGCTTTATATGTGACAAATTATTTAATTCGGAATGTAATGACTGACAAGCTGGATAAAACAGAAAGAGTTGCTGATACAGCATCACTGCGGTCTCCTTTTTTTGAAAGCATTACGGATTTTTCCCGGATGCATTGGGGAATAGTGGTAGCGATTATTTGCGTGATCATCATGTGGTTCCTTCTTGAAAGGACAAAAACCGGCTTTGAACTGAAAGCGGTAGGTTTCAATCAGCACGCGTCCGAATATGCAGGGATGAGTGTAAATAAGAACATCATACTTTCCATGGTTATTTCAGGTGCGTTTGCAGGGCTTGCGGGTGCGATGGAAGGCCTTGGAACTTTCGGTTATGCTGCAGTCAAAGGCGGGTTCACAGGTATGGGCTTTGATGGGATTGCAGTAGCCTTACTAGGAGCTAATACGGCTATTGGTGTAGTGCTGGCAGCCTTATTATTTGGGGGACTGAAAGCAGGGGCGTTAAATATGCCGCTAGAAACCGGCATACCTAGTGAAATTGTAGATATTGTCATAGCATTGATCATCTTCTTCGTCGCATCCAGTTATTTTATTCGTTGGATTGCCGCTCGATTTAAGAAAGGGGTGAAATAAGTGGATTTTTACCAAGTATTACAAATTATTATTCCATCTATGATTGCTCTAGCTGCACCACTTATTTTTACTTCGCTTGGAGGAGTGTTATCTGAACGGGCAGGTGTCATAAACATCGGTTTAGAAGGATTGATGGTCATCGGTGCCTTTACAGGGATCGTTTTTAACTTAATGTTTGCTGATGTTTTTGGGGAATGGACTCCTTGGCTTGCTGTGCTAGCGGCAATGGTTGCCGGCTTGCTGTTTTCCATTCTGCACGCCGTGGCATGCATTACATTCAGGGCGGACCAAACGGTTAGTGGGGTAGCCATCAACTTGTTGGCAGTGGGTCTGACCATGTTTTTGGTGAAGCTGATTTTTGACAAAGGTCAAACTGATAGAATAACGGAAACATTCCCAAGGATTGATGTTCCTTTACTAAGTGATATCCCATTTATAGGACCCATCTTTTTCGCGAATGGATATTATATCGTATATATAGCGATCCTTATATCCTTTGTCGTCTGGTATGTACTTTATAAAACACCTTTCGGGTTAAGGATCCGTGCAGTGGGTGAGCATCCCATGGCTGCTGATACGATGGGTGTCAATGTTACGAAAATCCGATATGCCGCTGTTTTATTATCAGGTGCTTTTGGAGGTATAGGCGGAGCGATATATGCTACCATCTTTTCGAATGAATTCAATCATGCGACAATTAATGGTCAAGGTTTCATGGCCATTGCCGCCATGATTTTTGGTAAATGGCACCCGGTCGGGGCAATGGGTGCAGCGTTATTCTTTGGTTTGGCTCAAAGTTTAAGTATCGTTGGCTCGAGCCTTCCCTTCTTCAAGGATATTCCTTCGGTTTACCTATTGATCGCTCCTTATGTTCTGACGATCATTGCATTAACTGGTTTCATTGGACGTGCAGATGCTCCTAAAGCATCCGGACAGCCGTACATCAAAGGAAAAAGATAAGGTTTTAACCGGTCAGCAAACTATGCTGACCGGTTTTTTGAGATTGAGCCGTAAGTGATCGTGAGCTGGTGAAAAACCAAAAAAAGTAGCTGTAACTTGCATGATTTTTCCTTTCACATGTATATTTTAAGTAGATGTTTAAAAGGGTTCCAATCTACAAACAATAAGCTAATAAAGGTGATTTATATAATGAGGAGGATTATTCATGTCTATTGCTTCCGAAACAATTACGGAAAAAAGCGGCTACAAGCTTCATGTGGTCCGGACGGATAAATATAAAACGAATACTCTCGTGCTCAAGATGAAAGCCCCGTTGACAAAAGAGGACGTTACATATCGTGCATTGCTGCCATATGTGTTACAAAGCAATACAAGTAAATATCCTACAACACCCGAGCTTCGATCTTATCTTGATGATTTATATGGAGCAGGGTTTTATGTCGATGTAGCTAAAAAAGGCGAATATCAAATCATAAGTTTTACGATCGATATCGTCAATGAAAAATTTCTTAGTGATTCAACCCCGCTTCTCGAAAAGGCTTTTGGGTTATTATCAGAGGTGATCTTTAATCCGAAGAAGAATGGCGAAGCCTTTGACTCTAAAACGGTTTCCAATGAAATCCGTTCTTTAAAACAGCGGATTCAATCCATTTCCGATGATAAAATGCGATATTCAGCTACACGCCTTGTAGAGGAAATGTGTAAAAACGAACCATATGCTTTAGAAGCGAGCGGTAATCTTCAAGACTTGGAAACGATGACTCCCGAGTCCCTTTTCGCCTATTACAAAAAAGTGCTGGCGGAGGATGAAATCGATTTATATGTAATCGGTGACATCGATCAATCGGAAGTGCAGGCTCTGGCTGACAAGTATGTTTCATTGCAAGAACGAGTGCCTGTGAGACTGCCAGGGAAGACGGGCAAGGTAGTGGAGAAGGAAAAAGAAATCATTGAGAATTCGGATGTGAAGCAAGGGAAATTGAATATCGGTTATCGAACCCAAGTTGCCTACGGTGATCCGGATTATTATGCACTTCAGCTTTTCAATGGGATTTTTGGTGGCTTTTCACATTCAAAACTTTTCATCAATGTCCGGGAGAAGGCCAGCCTTGCTTATTATGCAGCTTCGAGGCTCGAAAGTCATAAAGGTCTATTAATGGTCATGGCCGGCATTGAAAATGCCAACTACAAGCAGGCATTGGATATCATTCATGCGCAAATGAAAGAAATGAAGCAAGGGAACTTTTCCGAAGAAGAGCTGGCGCAGACAAAGGCGGTCGTTAAGAACCAACTCCTTGAAACCATTGACGTTTCGAGAGGACTTGTGGAAATTTTATATCATAATGTGGTTTCCGGGCAGGATATATCACTCGACGAGTGGTTTGCAAACACAGAGCGGACGACAAAGGAAGAAATCATTGCAGTTGGTCAAAAAATTCAGCTTGATACGATTTATTTCCTAACGGAAGAGGAGGTGCAAGGGTAATGGAAAAAATAGCATTCACTCAATTGAAAGAAGAACTTTTCCATGAAAAAATGGATAATGGCCTAGAAGTGTATATTCTTCCGAAAAGTGGCTTCAATAAATCATTTGCCACTTTCACGACGAATTATGGTTCGATCGACAACCATTTCAAACCTTTGAATGAAACGGAATTCACTAAAGTACCTGATGGAATTGCCCATTTTCTTGAACATAAGCTTTTTGAAAAGGAAGATGGAGATGTTTTTCAGCAATTTTCAAAGCAGGGAGCATCTGCAAATGCCTTTACTTCTTTCACCCGTACAGCTTATTTATTTTCCAGCACGTCCGATTTCGATAGGAATCTAACTACCTTAATCGACTTTGTCCAGGATCCTTACTTTTCGGAAAAGACGGTAGAGAAGGAAAAAGGAATCATTGGGCAGGAGATCAATATGTATGATGATAATTCGGACTGGCGATTATATTTCGGAACGATAGCCAATATGTATCATCAGCATCCCGTGAAAATCGATATCGCCGGTACTGTGGAATCCATTGCAGATATTACGAAGGATATGCTTTACGAATGTTATAATACGTTTTATCATCCTAGCAACATGCTCCTATTCGTGGTAGGACCGGTGGATGTCGAAAGCACCATGAAGCTGATCCGGGATAATCAAAATAATAAAGGGTACAACGAACAACCTGAGGTGGAACGTAAGTTTGACCAAGAGCCGGAAATCGTTGCCAAGGATAAGGAAGTCTTAAGAATGAATGTCCAGACACCAAAAGTGATGCTGGGAATCAAGGCGACCAATGTCCATCAATCCGGTTTACAACTTTTGAAAAGGGAATTGGCAACCAATATTTATCTGGAAATGCTGTTCGGCAAAAGTTCACCTTTGCATGAGGAGCTATATGAGGAAGGATTGATCGATCAAAGCTTCTCATATGATTATACACAGGAACAAGGTTTTGGATTTGCGTTAATTGGCGGGGACAGTGCCAAACCTGATGAGTTGACGGAGTCTTTATTTGGTATCCTGCATAAATCAAAAGCCGGAACCGGCCTGAATGAAGAAAGCCTGCAAAGGACAATCAAGAAAAAAATCGGTTCTTTCCTTCGTTCTCTGAATTCGCCGGAATATATAGCGAATCAATTCACCAGATATGCATTCAATGATATGAACTTGTTCGATGTTGTATCAGTATTGGAAAAACTAACGATCGAAGATATCAGGGAGGTCGCCAAGGACTTAATATCCGATGAACGGATGACAGTCTGTCAGGTACTTCCTAAATAATATAAAGGGGGCTCGAATGTGGGGAAACGTTTTGCCCTTATTACTGGAGCCAGTGGAGGGATCGGCCGGGAAATCGCTATAAAGCTCGCCGAGGAGAATTATTCACTTTATTTACATTATAACAGCAATGAAGAAGCGATACTTGAATTGATTGAAGAACTGAAGCCCCATCAAGTCGAACTTATTCCGGTTCAAGCGGATTTGGCTGCACCGGATGGATACAAGAAATTGGCGGAAAATATCTTTGCCCTCCATGCAATCGTCCTCAATAGTGGCAATAGCTATTATGGGCTAATATCAGACATGGATGAGAAAATCGTTAATGAAATGGTGCAGCTGCATGTAACGAGCCCTTTCCAATTAACAAAGGAACTGCTTCCAAAGCTTATGTACCAAGAACAGGCTGCCATCGTTGCGGTCACATCGATTTGGGGGCAGACAGGTGCATCCTGTGAAGTCTTATATTCAATGGTCAAGGGCAGTCAAAATGCTTTTATCAAAGCGCTTAGCAAAGAAGTCTCGCTTAATGGAATCCGGGTGAATGCTGTTGCCCCCGGTGCGATTTCCACTTCCATGCTCGAATCTTTCAGTGCAGAAGATCTGGAGATCATCAAAGGCGATATCCCGATGGGCAGGATGGGACATTCCAAAGAAGTCGCAGAGGCCGTATACTACTTGCTTTCCGACAAGTCATCCTATATAACCGGGCAAATTTTAGGCGTAAATGGCGGATGGTACACATGATTTTTTTTAAGACATGTATAATTTCCTCGGTTCCTTCACAAAATATCTATGTACTATTTTGAAGGAAAGGGTGACCATTCATGTCTGTACTGGACAATTGGGATCAATGGAAAAACTTCTTAGGCGACAGATTACATCAAGGTGAACAACAAGGTTTGTCAGGAAGCGCTGTTAACAACTTGGCTTACGAAATCGGTGATTACCTGGCTAACCAGGTTGAGCCCCAGAATGATCAAGAGAAAGTGCTTGCTGATCTTTGGTCGGTCGCAAGTGATGAAGAAAAACATGCCATGGCAAGTGTCATGGTCAAGTTAGTCGAGAACAATGGAACGAAGTAAAATATCAATCCAAAGGCCCTGTTATTAATTAACAGGGCCTTTTGGGTTTAAGTGGCTGACTATTTATCCTCTTATATAAAAATGAATATTTTTCTAGGGTTTTTCCTTTTAACTTATCACGAAATGCTATATTATAGAAGCTAGACAATTAATATTAAAGTGTTCAGACCTTGAAATTTACGATGGATAAGTTTTTTGCCCTGAGTAGGGTAAAAGCTTTTAGGCTTAAGGAGTGTTATCGTGGATAATAAAGAATGGTATTTTGAATATGAAATCCAAGTCAACCGTCCTGGTTTATTAGGGGATATTTCATCCCTTCTGGGTATGCTTTCCATTAATATCATCACCATTAACGGGGTCGATGAAGGCAGGCGTGGTTTACTTTTGTTGGCGAAAGACAGCCGTAATATAGAAAGATTCGAGTCAATCCTCCGTACGATGGATACGATAAAGGTCATTAAGCTGAGGGAACCTAAATTGCGTGATCGCCTCGCAGTCAGGCATGGACGTTATATTCAGCGCGATGCCGATGAGAAGAACACCTTTAGGTTTGTCCGTGATGAACTGGGCTTGCTTGTCGATTTCCTGGCCGAGCTGTTTAAACAGGAAGGTCATAAATTGATCGGGATACGGGGGATGCCTCGTGTCGGGAAAACTGAATCCATCGTAGCCTCGAGTGTATGTGCTAATAAGAGATGGTTGTTTGTGTCATCGACCCTTTTAAAGCAGACTATCCGCAGTCAGCTTATTGAGGATGAATATAATAATGATAATTTGTTCATTTTAGATGGAATTGTTTCCACTCGCCGTGCAAATGAGCGTCATTGGCAGTTGATTCGCGAAATAATGAGGCTTGATGCTGTCAAAGTAATCGAACATCCGGATGTTTTTGTCCAAAATACAGAGTATACCCTCGAAGACTTTGATTATATTATTGAACTGCGAAACAATCCTGAAGAAGAAATAACATATGAAGTTGTCGACCAAAAAGACCAGTTTTCAGGGTCCGATTTTGGTTCCTTTGACTTTTAAAATGGCAGGTGTTTTATTTGACTGAGTTAGGTAATCGATTAAAGGAAGCTAGGGAAGCCAAAGGCCTTAGCTTAGAAGATTTGCAGGAATTAACGAAGATTCAAAAGCGTTACCTTATAGGCATTGAAGAGGGAAATTACAGTATGATGCCTGGAAAGTTCTATGTACGGGCATTCATAAAGCAATATTGTGAAGCGGTCGGACTGGACTCAGAAGAGATTTTCGAACAATATAAGAGTGAAGTGCCATCAGTCTATAGCGAGGAATTGCCAGAACAGCTTTCAAGGGTCCAATCCCGGAAAACTATACCGGCAGGGGATTCAAAGGTTGTGGAAATGTTACCGAAGATCCTGGCTGCCGTTTTAATCATTGGTGCGGCCGTATTGATTTGGGTGCTGGTATTGAACTATATGAGTAATCCGGACAATGATGACAAAAAGGACGCAAAACAGAGCGATGCCGTGGATTACAATAAAAGTGAAGAGTTTAACAAAGAAGAAGAGAATGCAGACAAAAAACAGAATGAAGAAAAATCTGAGTCATCTGATGAGAAGAATGAAGATGATGCAGTTGTCAAAGATGAAAAGAAAGAGCAAAAACTTGCCGTCACAAGTTCCAGCGGTAAAAACAGTACGTATGAATTAAAAAATACCGATTCCTTTAAATTAAAGGTGACCTCAAAAGGCTCACCATGGGTCGGCATAAAAAATGGTGAAGGTAAATTACTATTCCAGGGCACTATCGACAAGGACAAAAGCCAGGAAATTGATTTCACCAATGAAAAAGAAGCTGTCATCAATATAGGCAGAGCATATGAAACTGAGATTTATGTGAATGATGAGAAGCTGGAGTATTCCATTTCACCGACTGAAGTGAATACGCAATTGGTTACGATACAATTTACGAAAGCCGAATAGTCATCTTATAGATGACTATTTTTGCTCTATATAATAGTAAGGCGACGGGAAATGGATTACCCGGCATATAAGATTGGATTTTGAGTTAAATTATACATAAAAGCGTATTTTAGATCTAAGACGCAGGCCCAAATGGCAGGCGTAAATTTTGGAGGTAAAAGTTTTGAATCTGCCTAATAAGATTACAGTAGCAAGAATCTGTTTAATACCAGTATTTTTAATCATCATGCTCGTTCCTTTTTCATGGGGGACGCTGACTTGGGGAGAATACAGTTTGCCAGTGGCGCACTTAGCTGGAGCCATCCTCTTTATTATCGCTTCCACTACGGATTGGATCGATGGCCATTTTGCCAGAAAATATAATATGATTACTGATTTAGGGAAATTTTTAGATCCATTGGCTGATAAGCTTCTGGTTTCGGCTGCCTTAATCGTTTTGGTTGATCTAGATTTAATGTACGGTCAATCATGGATCGCCATCGTGATCATAAGTCGCGAGTTTGCAGTCACCGGATTGCGTTTGGTGCTAGCGGGTACAGGGGAAGTGGTTGCAGCGAACCAGCTTGGTAAAATTAAAACATGGGCACAAATTGTTTCCATTTCAGCTTTATTGCTGCATAACCTTCCATTTACCCTCATTTCACTTCCATTTGCCAATATCGCATTATGGATTGCATTAATCTTTACAATCTGGTCTGGTTTGGATTATTTTATAAAAAACAAAGAAGTATTTGTTAATTCAAAGTAAAAACGAATGGTGGTTTTGAAAAGATGGATGCAGAAATCATTGCAGTGGGCTCAGAGCTTCTTTTAGGACAAATCAATAACACTAATGGAAGGTTCTTATCGCAGCAGTTTGCGGAAATGGGTATCAACGTTTTTTACCATACTGTCGTCGGGGATAACGACCGCCGTTTACAACAAGCTATAGAAATCGCTGAATCGAGGGCGAACTTGATTGTCTTTACCGGTGGACTCGGTCCTACCAAAGATGATTTAACGAAAGAAACGATTGCTCGCCATATAGGGAAAAAGCTCGTTTTTAATGATGAAGCTTTGCAATCCATTGAAGCTTACTTCCAAAAACGGGAACGGCCGATGACGGAAAACAACAAAAAACAGGCCCTTGTCTTAGAAGGCAGTGAAGTGTTGGCAAACGATCATGGCATGGCACCGGGAATGGTCTTGTCCAAATCCGGGATTACATATATGCTTCTCCCTGGTCCGCCAAGTGAAATGGAGCCGATGTTTTTAAGTTATGGTTATGAAAAGATCATGAATAAACTGGAAAAGCATGAACGGATCGATTCCAAGGTTCTTCGGTTCTACGGTATAGGTGAAGCCGAACTGGAAACGGTGATTGAAGATCTTCTTGTCAATCAAACGAATCCGACAATTGCTCCGCTGGCAGCCGAAGGGGAAGTGACGTTAAGGATCACCGCTAAAGACTCTTCTAAAGAAAAATGCGAAGAGCTTATTTTAGAAGCGGAAAAAGAAATTCTTAGCAGGGTCGGTAAGTTCCATTATGGAAGTGATAATACTTCGCTAATAAAGGAACTTGTAAAAGAATTAACGGTCCGCAAGCTTTCAATTGCGGCAGCTGAAAGCTTGACCGGAGGGATGTTCCAAGAACAGCTGACAACCATTCCTGGCGCCGGTAAGATCTTCAAAGGCGGAATTGTCTGCTATACGAATGATGCGAAGTCGAACGTCCTTGGCGTCAGCGATGATACCATATCTGAGCATGGGGTGGTCAGCGGTGAGTGTGCAATGGAAATGGCCTCTAATGTCCGGAGCAAGCTCAATGCGGATGTAGGCATAAGCTTTACGGGTGTTGCAGGTCCGGATGAACAAGAAGGCAAGCCTGTAGGGACAGTATTCATTGGCATTTCCTATCGGGATGGAAACACTCATTTCAAGGAGTTGAATCTTTCCGGAAGCAGGGCGCAAAACCGGATTCGGAGTGTGAAGTACGGCTGTCATTACCTATTAAGGGATTTATAAATGCTATAAGCAGAGCTTTTTACAGCTCTGCTCAGTTTGTAGACAAAAGGGGTTCGGAATTAAAAAATTCTGAACCCCTTTTGAAATTCCCTTTGAATTTTCGCCTAAAGTTAAGAGATTGGAGCTCTACGAGCCCACTATGTTAGGCCATTTTTGGACCTCGCCATGTCCAATTGGCCATCTTCTTTAAATTAATGGCAGCGAAAGTAAGCATCGCCAGCATCGACAATTTTTTAAGTCCCCTTAAAGTAGTCCAACGCATACCATGCTTTTCTTTTGCATCTGCGAATACACGCTCAATCGTTTCTTTACGTTTTGCATATATAGGTTTTACATCTTGATGATGACGCAGATGATCTGCTTCTTTCACATGTGTTTGCCAGATATGCCGTGTCACCACTTTTTGACAGTCTTTGCTTTCTGTACACCGAATAAAAATGAGCATCTTGAACAATTTGTTTTGGCGATTTGTACTCGCGATAGCCCTCTTTATTTGTTGTTGAGTACTTTAATAGCTCTCCCGAAGGGCAAAGGTAACAATCAAAATGTTCATCGTATACATAGTCCTGTTTGCGGAAAAATCCTTCTTTGGTGCGAGGACGTGTATAAGGTAAAGCCGGTATGATTTCTTTGTTAAATAGGTAGCTTGTAATCGCTGGTGTTTTATAAGCTGCATCTGCGGCAACTGCTTCCGGTTTTCCAATTTTCTCAATCACTTGTTCAACTAGTGGCTCTAAAATCTGACTGTCATGTGTATTTCCAGGTGTTACAATCGTTCCAATACAAAACCGTTGCGGTCTGCGGCCGCGTGGAATGAATAGGCAAACTGTTTTGTTCGTTCATCTTTCACATAGTAGCCACTCTCAGAATCGGTTGTACTTTCTTTAATCTCTTTGGTCTCTTCTTTATCAAATTTATCTGATGGAAAAGGCTTTTTTCCATGGTTTTCACGATCTTGATTGATTTCTTCTTGAAGACGTCCTTGATACGCTCGTGTTTCTTTACGAAC
The DNA here is from genome assembly GCF_047238085.1 of Peribacillus phoenicis. Classification (NCBI taxonomy): domain Bacteria; kingdom Bacillati; phylum Bacillota; class Bacilli; order Caryophanales; family Bacillaceae; genus Peribacillus; species Peribacillus phoenicis. The sequence goes on from NZ_JBDFMF010000001.1 coordinate 1,485,273, forward strand.
GATTTTCTTTTCAAATTTCCGTTTATTCGCACTGGCTTTCACATGTGTGGAATCCACGAAAACGTGTTCAGCACTTTAACTTTTTATTAGCAGCTGTCATTAAAATGCGATAGAAAATTTGTTCAAACAGGTCTGTATCTTTAAAGCGTCGCTCATAATTTTTCCCGAACGTAGAGAAATGAGGTACTTTATCATGGAAACCATAGCCTAAGAACCAACGGTAAGCCATATTGGTTTCAACTTCTTCAATCGTTTTACGCATGGAACGAATACCAAAGGTATATTGAATGAAAGTCAGTTTAACTAAAATAACTGGATCAATACTTGGGCGTCCTACCTCTGAATACATATCTGTCATAAATGAAAGTGAAGTCAATGGAAGCCTCCATTTTACGAACCAAATGATTCGGAGGCACCAGTTAATCTAAAGTAATCATTTCAAGTTGGTCTCGCTGAATAGAATTATGTTTCGAAAGCATCCTCATCACCTCAAGTTTTAATAATTCTATTTTAAAACAAAAAAGACTGTAGGCAAAAGGAGTTCTAACTAAAAACATAGTTGATTGGAACGTAAGGTGCGAGACTCCTGCGGGAATAGCGAGTCCAAGGGAGACCCCACAGGCGCAAGTGCGCCGAGGAGGCTCCCGGACCGCCCGCGGAAAGCGAGTGCCTGAAGTGGAAATCAACGTCCAAATTTGTACAAGCCATAAAAATAGACAAACACGATTTTCATCGAGGTTTGTCTACAGTCTGAGCAGAGCTTTTTACAGCTCTGCTTTTTATTTGGTTTTAGAAGTTTGTTTCTTGAAAAATAGGGAAAAAAAGAAAAAAGTTAATTCAATGAAAATGTTTTTTTTAGGGAGCAAGTGAAAGGAAATGGAGATTTCTTAAAGATAAAACGTTTTTTTACAGAGAATACCCCGAAAGAAAAAAACGAATGAATGTTCGACTTTTTGCTTGGCAAAATTGTAAAAAGAGTATATAGTAAAGATAGGTTTTGAGACAGGATGCAAACCTTGATCTCGAATAATTGCTAACGTAAGTACACCTTTAATCGGACAGCCGATTATTTGAATATAGAGGAGGAAATTGAGTGAGTGATCGTCAAGCGGCTTTAGATATGGCGTTAAAACAAATTGAAAAACAATTTGGTAAAGGTTCTATTATGAAACTTGGGGAACAGTCTGATCGTAGGATTTCAACGATTTCAAGCGGTTCTTTAGCATTGGACGTAGCATTGGGAGTGGGCGGATATCCAAGAGGCCGGGTCATTGAAATATATGGACCTGAAAGCTCCGGTAAAACGACTGTTGCATTACATGCTATTGCAGAAGTACAAAAGACTGGCGGCACGGCTGCATTCATTGATGCAGAGCATGCTTTAGATCCAGCATATTCAGAAAAACTTGGTGTGAATATCGATGACTTACTGCTTTCACAGCCTGATACGGGTGAACAGGCCTTGGAGATCGCTGAAGCATTAGTTCGAAGTGGAGCGGTGGATATCATTGTCATTGATTCGGTGGCAGCACTTGTTCCTAAAGCTGAAATCGAAGGCGAAATGGGAGATTCCCATATGGGTCTTCAAGCGCGGATGATGTCCCAGGCGCTTAGAAAACTGTCTGGTGCCATTAATAAATCAAATACCATTGCCATTTTCATTAACCAAGTCCGTGAAAAAATCGGTGTTATGTTTGGGAACCCTGAAACGACTCCGGGAGGCCGGGCATTGAAGTTCTATTCAACTGTTCGTCTGGAAGTGCGTCGTGCGGAACAATTAAAACAGGGTAATGAAATCGTCGGTAATAAAACGAAAATCAAAGTTGTTAAAAACAAGGTTGCTCCACCATTCCGTCAAGCGGAAGTTGACATCATGTATGGTCAAGGGATTTCCCAGGAAGGTGAAATCATCGATATGGGTGCAGATCTTGATATCGTCCTTAAAAGCGGTTCGTGGTATTCATACAATGAAGAGCGTGTCGGACAAGGCCGCGAAAATGCGAAGCTGTTCTTGAAAGAAAATCAGGATATCGCTCAGGAAATTTCTCAGAAAATCAGAGATCACTATAATCTCGATGGAGAGCATGAATTACCGCCAGAAGAAAATGAACCAGAAGAGCATTTTGAATTGCTTGATTAATGGTATTTGGAAAAGGCCTAAGCTTGTTCGCTTAGGCCTTTTCTATATATTTTGAGAAAAGTGTGAAATTTTCAGCGGAATAAATGGCATTGAAATCAGATTTACAGACTTCTTCCATAAAGAATGCTGTACATAATGATGGTTGATATTAAGAAAACTTGAATAATCATTGATACATAAGGGACAAACGCTTGACAATAAAAATTCTCAACTATACAATTAATATGTATATTTTACAATTTTTCAAACTAAAATTTTGAAAATTAAGTGCTGTATATTGAATTTATGTGCAATGTACTTGCCGACAGTTCAACATTTTATGTAAAAAGTTCATAGCAAGGGGAGGTGAAACGATGGAACCCATGACAATCATCTTCACTTTGCTTGGCCTAATCGTCGGTGCAGTTGTTGGTTATTTTATTCACAAATCAAAATTTGAGAGTAAAATAGCAGGGGCAAAGGGCTCTGCTGAACACATCCTTGAGGATGCAAAACGTGAAGCGGAAGCACTTAAGAAAGAAGCCTTGTTGGAAGCAAAAGATGAAATTCATAAAGTTCGTGCCGATTCGGATCGGGAAGCCCGTGAAAGAAGGAACGAATTACAAAAACAAGAAAATCGGTTATTGCAAAGAGAAGAGAATCTGGACCGCAAGGATGAAACGTTAGACAAACGTGAAAGCCTTTTGGAGAAAAAAGAAGATTCTCTAAACCAAAGACAACAGCATATTGAAGAGATGGAAAGCAAAGTGGACGAGACGGTTCGTAAGCAGCAAACAGAGCTTGAACGTGTTTCCGGTTTAACTCGTGAAGAAGCTAAAGCAATCATTATAGACCGAATGGAAAACGAGCTTGCTCACGATGTAGCGCTTATGATTAAAGAAAGTGATACCCGTGCCAAAGAAGAAGCTGATAAAAAAGCAAAAGAAGTTCTTTCTCTTGCCATTCAGCGTTGTGCGGCTGATCATGTTGCAGAAACCACCGTTTCTGTAGTAAATCTTCCAAACGATGAAATGAAAGGACGGATAATCGGACGTGAAGGACGAAATATCCGGACGTTAGAAACGCTAACAGGTATTGACCTTATTATTGATGATACTCCTGAAGCTGTCATTTTATCTGGATTCGATCCAATTAGACGGGAAACGGCACGCTTGGCTCTTGAGAAACTTGTTCAGGACGGACGGATCCATCCGGCCCGCATTGAAGAAATGGTTGACAAAGCAAGACGTGAGGTAGATGAACATATTCGTGAAATTGGTGAACAAACGACTTTTGAAGTTGGAGTTCACGGTCTCCATCCAGATCTCATCAAAATACTAGGACGTTTGAAGTTCCGTACCAGTTATGGGCAAAACGTACTTAAACATTCAATTGAAGTGGCCCAGCTTTCAGGTTTACTGGCCGCTGAGCTTGGTGAGGATGAAGTTCTTGCCCGCCGTGCAGGTCTACTGCATGATATTGGGAAAGCGATTGATCATGAAGTGGAAGGCAGTCACGTTGAAATTGGCGTTGAATTAGCAACCAAATATAAAGAGCATCCAACGGTCATTAACAGCATCGCTTCACATCATGGCGATACTGAACCAACTTCCATCATTTCAGTGCTTGTGGCTGCCGCTGATGCATTATCAGCTGCAAGACCGGGAGCTAGAAGTGAAACGCTTGAAAATTACATTAGAAGACTTGAAAAACTTGAGGAAATTTCCGAATCCTATGATGGAGTGGAAAAATCATTTGCAATTCAAGCCGGACGAGAAGTGCGGATTCTAGTGAAACCAGAACAAATTGATGATCTTTCGGCCCATCGACTCGCACGTGATATCCGGAAAAGGATTGAAGAAGAGCTCGATTACCCTGGTCATATAAAAGTCACGGTCATCCGTGAAACAAGAGCAGTCGAATACGCTAAATAATCGTTAATGAAAAACGAAGTGGTGCAAACCACTTCGTTTTTTCTTTTTCGTTAAGCGTAATTCTTATACTTACCCCAAATTATGTTACAATACTTACTTGAATAATTCATATAATTAGGTGAATCCAGAAAGGGTTTTACAATGAAATTGCTATTTATTGGAGATGTAGTGGGGTCTCCTGGTCGTGACATGATCCAAGAATACCTTCCTAAGTTAAAAGAAAAGCATCGTCCGCACATCACGGTCATCAATGGCGAGAATGCAGCAAGTGGCCGGGGAATTACAGAAAAGATTTACCGCAGTTTTTTAGAGTGGGGGGCGCAGGCGGTGACCATGGGAAATCATACATGGGATAATCGTGATATCTTCAATTTTATTGATGAAGCGAAATATCTCGTCCGTCCAGCGAACTTTCCAGACGGGGCACCTGGAGAAGGAATGAAATTTTTAAAATTGAACCAGTATGAAATAGCGGTCATCAATTTGCAAGCGAGAACATTCATGCCGGATTTGGATTGTCCGTTCAAAAAGGCTGAAGAACTCGTGGCAGAGGCTCAAAAAAAGACACCAATCATCTTTGTCGATTTTCATGGAGAAGCTACAAGTGAAAAGCAGGCTATGGGGTGGTTCCTGGATGGGAAGGTTACAGCCGTTGTCGGTACACACACACACGTCCAGACAGCCGATAACCGTATACTGCCTGGAGGCACCGCTTACATATCAGATGTAGGCATGACAGGACCATATGATGGCATCCTTGGTATGGGAAGAGATGCAGTCATTCAGCGGTTCCTAACTAGCCTTCCTGCTCGTTTCGAAGTGCCAAAAGAGGGGCGGACCCTATTAAGTGGGGTACTCCTTGAAATTGATGATAAAACTGGCAGAGCTAAAAAAATAGAAAGGATACTGATTAACGAGGATCACCCCTTTTATCATTGATTCGAACGGATGGACAGTCAAACTGGCCATCCGTTTTTCCATTCATTAATAAATGGTGGACAATCCCGGTTTTCTTTGTCATACAAGTTTTACTTGATGAATATAGTAGCAGTGGAAAGTGTTATAACTATTGAGCCAAGTTAGAATCGGCAGGGAAAACAAGGAGGACTAGGAATGGAAATATTAAAAGTTTCAGCAAAATCTAATCCTAATTCTGTAGCAGGCGCACTAGCGGGAGTGCTCAGGGAAAGAGGAGCAGCCGAAATTCAAGCAATCGGTGCAGGTGCGTTAAATCAAGCCGTCAAGGCAGTTGCAATCGCAAGAGGGTTTGTCGCACCTAGTGGAGTTGACTTGATTTGTATTCCTGCCTTTACAGATATACTTATTGATGGCGAAGAGCGAACGGCAATAAAACTAATCATTGAACCAAGATAATTCATGTTTGGATGCCCTGTTTGTCGGATGGCGAGCAGGCTCTTTTTTGTCGTGAAATCCAAATGACGAAAAATATATATCCCTTTATAATGGAATATAGAATCATAAAAAGACACAGGAAGGGGGATTACATTGGCTATTTTTGATGCCCATTGTGATGTACTGATGAAGATGTTCATCGATCCGGATATTTCTTTTGCGAATAGTGATAAGTTACATATAACAAAGCGGGGATTATTGGATGAAGGGGGAAAGGTCCAATGTTTTGCCATATATATTCCTGAAAAAGTCCACCCTGATATGAGATTTCAAGCGGCTTTGGCAATGGTGGATATTTTTCATGAAAAGATTTTATCAGAGCCGGAAATGAAATTTATAAAGACCAAGGCAGATATCGAATCTTTAAAAGAAAAGGAAATAGGTGCAATGCTAACTTTGGAGGGGTGCGATTGCATCGGGAATGATTTGTTGAAACTTAAAACCCTTATTCATCTTGGAGTTTCCTCCGTAGGTCTAACTTGGAATTACGCCAACTTGGTAGCGGATGGGGCATTAGAAACAAGAGGGGGCGGCTTGACAGGGTTTGGAACCGAGGTGGTCGCGCAATTGAATGAGAATTCGATTTGGTGCGATTTATCCCATTTATCCGAAGCGGGATTTTGGGACACCTTAAATTTGGCGAAATTCCCAATTGCCTCCCATTCGAATGCTTACCATCTTTGTCCGCATCCGCGAAATTTAAAAGACGGGCAGATAAAAGCCCTTTTGCAGAAAAATGGGGTGATCGGCGTAACCTTTGTCCCGCAATTTCTGGCAAATGGTGAATCGGCTACGATAAAGGATATCCTGAAACATATTGAGCATATATGCAGTTTGGGAGGGGAAAGACAAATTGGATTAGGGTCTGACTTCGATGGAATCGATCAAATGGTAGAAAATTTAAGGTCATATAATGATTATCATAACTTAATCAATGAACTGAACAGGCTTTATTCCAGTGAGTTTGTAAAAGGTCTCCTTTTTGATAATTTCACTCGTAATTTTCCGCTTGGAAAGGAAATATCTTAAGTGATTTTCAATTCTTACTATATAGATATGAATAAATATTCTGAAAATATAAAAAATAAAAGCAAAAAGGTTGCAATTTGATGATTTAACCGATAGAATTGAAAGCGTTTAGTACACCTTTCCTAAATTAGAACGATAATTTTACATAGTTGAATGTTCTGAAGAGAGGTGCGGTTAAATGCATTTATATACGAACGTCCTAAAGGAGTGTAAGACATGATCAATCAACTTTCATGGAAAGTTGGCGGACAACAAGGTGAAGGTATTGAAAGTACAGGAGAAATATTCTGTATTGCCCTCAATCGCTTAGGTTATTACTTGTATGGCTACCGTCATTTCTCATCCCGAATCAAGGGTGGACACACGAATAACAAAATTCGTGTAAGTACTACGGAAACTCGTGCTATCTCTGATGATTTAGACATCTTAGTTGCTTTTGACCAAGAAACAATTGACGTCAATTATAAAGAATTACATGAGGGTGGCATCATAATTGCAGATGCAAAATTCAAACCTGTCTGCCCAGAAGATACAAAGGCAGAATTATATATTGTTCCCTTTACGGAAATAGCAGCCGAATTAGGAACATCATTAATGAAAAATATGGTCGCCATCGGTGCGACATGTGCTGTTCTAGGAATGGAGATTTCCGTATTCAACGATGTGGTTGATGAAATATTCGGCCGTAAGGGTGAAGAAATCGTTAAGAAGAATATGGATGCCATTACTGCTGGCTATAAGGCAATGGAAGTGTTGCTTGGAGAAAAACTGGGCGCAATGGAGCTGGAAAAGGCAGACGGCCAAAAACGAATGTTCATGATTGGAAACGATGCTATCGCTTTAGGTGCAGTTGCAGGCGGTTGCCGCTTCATGGCAGCTTACCCGATTACTCCTGCCTCGGAAATTATGGAATACCTAATTAAAAAACTTCCTCAATTTGGCGGAACGGTCATCCAGACTGAAGATGAAATCGCGGCGGCTACAATGGCAATCGGTGCAAACTATGGTGGTGTACGTGCCATCACAGCTTCAGCTGGACCTGGACTTTCCTTAAAAATGGAAGCAATTGGTTTAGCGGGCATTACCGAAACGCCAATTGTCATCGTCGATACTCAACGTGGCGGTCCATCTACGGGACTTCCTACAAAACAGGAGCAATCCGATTTAATGGCCATGATTTATGGTACACATGGTGAAATACCTAAAATCGTCATGGCTCCGAGTACTGTTGAGGAAGCATTTTATGATACGGCGGAAGCATTCAACCTTGCAGAGGAATATCAATGTCCAGTTATCGTTCTATCCGACTTACAGCTATCATTAGGTAAACAAACGGTTCAGCCGCTTGATTACGGCAAAGTGGAGATAAGACGAGGGAAATTGGTGGACTTTGAAATTGAAGAGGCTGAAGACAAATCTTACTTCAAGCGTTATGAAGTAACGGAAGACGGAGTCTCACCGCGTGTGGTGCCTGGTATGAAAAATGGAATTCACCATGTTACTGGTGTTGAACATGATGAAACGGGCAGACCTTCCGAGACGGCTTTGAATCGTAAATTGCAAATGGATAAACGGATGCGTAAGCTGAATAATTTAACTAACACATTCCAAACACCAGTATACAAAAACACACCGCATGAAGAAGCGGATTTATTAATTCTTGGCTTTAACTCAACACGCGGGACGATTGATGAAGCGATCGGCCGGTTAGAAACGGATGGAATGAAAGTGAATCATGCGCAAATCCGTTTGATTCATCCTTTCCCAGCTGATGAAGTCCTATCATTGGTGCAAAGTGCTAAGAAAGTAGTAGTTATTGAAAATAATGCGACTGGACAATTGGCTAATATCATCAAGATGAATGTCGGACATGTTAATAAAATTAAAAGCATCCTAAAATATGATGGCAACCCATTCCTCCCGCATGAAATTCACACACAATGCAAGGAGATGTTCGAATATGGCAACGTTTAAAGAGTTTCGGAATGATGTAAAACCTAACTGGTGTCCTGGCTGCGGAGATTTCTCCGTTCAGGCTGCCATGCAGCGTGCGGCAGCGAATGTGGGATTGGAGCCGGAGAACTTGGCTGTTGTTTCCGGTATCGGCTGTTCAGGCCGTATTTCCGGTTACATCAAGTCATATGGTTTCCACGGCATCCATGGCCGCTCACTGCCAATCGCCCAAGGAGTAAAAATGGCCAATCGTGAATTGACCGTTATAGCTTCAGGCGGTGACGGAGATGGTTTTGCGATCGGGATGGGACACACCATCCATGCGATCCGCCGTAATATCGACATTACGTATATTGTCATGGATAACCAAATATATGGATTGACAAAAGGTCAGACTTCTCCTAGGTCCGCTGCTGGATTTAAAACGAAATCCACTCCAGAAGGATCAATAGAACAGGCTGTTTCACCTATGGAATTAGCATTATCAGCTGGCGCTACGTTTGTCGCCCAAAGCTTTTCCACAGACTTGAAAGACCTGACGGCGATCATTGAAGCAGGGATAAACCATAAAGGGTTCTCCTTTATCAATGTTTTCTCTCCTTGCGTAACATACAATAAAATCAATACGTATGATTGGTTTAAACAAAACTTGACTAAATTGAACAGTATTGAAGGCTATGATCCATCAAATAAAGAACAGGCCATGCAGACTTTGATGCAGCATGACAGCCTTGTGACAGGGATTATTTATCAAGACTCTTCGCGCCCTTCATACCAGGAATTAGTGCCAGGGTATGCTGAAAAAGCGTTAAATAAATCAGATTTGACTCTTGATCAAGCGCACTTTGATAAGCTTGTTGCTGAATTTATGTAAAAGGTAAAAGGTAAAAGGTTCACCCCTTAAGATGGGGTGAACCTTTTTTGTGATTAATTGGAAAGCTCAATTAGAGAGAATCACTATACTCTCTGAATTAGCTTACCACCAACCGTTATTGCATCCGCAGCCGAAGATATTGCAACGGTTCCTTCTGTGACAATGGCGGTCCCGATCACGGTCGCGGTCGCGGTCACGGTCCCGATCACGGTCGCGGTCGTGGTCGCGCCTATTACAGCCTCTCACAGCACGACAAAAATTGTCTGCGATTCTATCGTTGTCCCGATCCCGATCCCGATCGTGGTGGTTATCCCGATCGTGGTGGTTATCGCGATCGTGATGGTGATCGCGGTCACGCCTATTACAGCCCCTCACAGCACGACAAAAATCGTTTGCGATTCTATCATTATCTCTGTCCCGATCGTGATGATCGTGATTATTGCATCCACATGACATATAAGTCACTCCTTCAGTTAATTTGTTGTACAAGATATCTTATTCGAGAGCGCACAGGATGCTATAGAAACATGACCCATTTAATAAAAATGTACGAATTCCCCAGTCGGTACAAAAGCGTTTATGGTATTTTTTTATTTAGTTTTTCATATCTTTACATATTAAGGTAGATGAAAGTAGCAGCCCTAGTTCAGGGGGAGTGTACATGTTGAGTGGGAAAATGAAAGCCGTCGTCAAACACCACCGAGGTTATGGGGCTCAATTACAAAATGTCGATATTCCGGAAATTCGTGATGACGAAGTATTGATTCGAGTGAAAATGACCTCGATATGTGGAACGGATATTCATATTTTCACCTGGGATGAATGGTCGCAGGGAAGAGTGAATCCACCATACGTATTTGGGCACGAATTTGCTGGGGAAGTAATGGAGATAGGAGCAAGTGTAAGCAATGTTTCGGTTGGTGATTGCGTATCTGCAGAAACACATATTGTTTGCGGCACATGCAGGCAGTGCTTAACCGGACAATTCCATATTTGTAAAAAAACAAATATTATCGGTGTCGATAAACAAGGATGCTTTGCAGAGTATATAGCTCTGCCCGCCAAAAATTTATGGAAAAATCCAAGTGATATGCCACTTGATATGGCTACCATACAAGAACCGATGGGCAATGCAGTCCATTCAGTGCTAGCTGGCGAGGTGCTGGGTAAAACGGTGGCAATAATTGGCTGTGGCCCAATCGGGCTGATGGCGATTGCTGTAGCAAAGGCCGCAGGTGCTGATAAAGTAATCGCTCTTGATATTAATGAATATCGACTTCAGCTGGCCCAAAAGATGGGTGCTACAGACCTCATTCATTCGATTAAACAGGATCCATTGAAAATCACGAAAAGCCTCACAAGTGCCGATGGGGTGGATGTCGTTTGCGAAATGAGCGGTAATCCGGCGGCTATCCAACAAGGGTTTAAGATGGCGACAAATGGTGGAAGAATATCAATTCTAAGTTTGCCTTCTAAGCCCGTCACCCTTAATATAACGGAGGATATAGTATTCAAGGGCCTTACTGTCCAAGGAATAACAGGAAGGAAGATGTTTTCAACCTGGCAACAGGTTTCAAGCCTGCTTGAAAGTGGCAAGGTTGATGTAAAACCAATGATTACCCACCGTTTTCCACTAAGCGATTTTGAAAAGGGATTTGAACTGATGATCAAAGGTCAGTGTGGTAAGGTGCTCCTGATACCTTAAAGAGTGAGAAGGTTTACGAGTAAAACGCAAATTCACGAGTAAAGTGCCCAAACTCACGAGTAAATCGCTCAAATTCACGAGTAAAGTGCCTAAACTCACGAGTAAAGTGCCTAAACTCACGAGTAAATCGCTCAAACTCACGAGTAAAGTGCAAATTCACGAGTGAAGTGCCCATATTCACGAGTAAATCGCCCAAACTCACGAGTAAATTGCATGGTCTGCATTTGAAAAAGCTGTGAGGAATAGTATCTTCCTATCTTTTAAATAAGAAGAGGCTAATTTCGTCTTAGCCTCTTTTTTCATGTTCTTATTTCCCGTATTTGTGAAAAATTTCTTACAATTCAAGAAGCCATGACAGAATGATTGTTTCTTGCTGTTAAAAGCTTTATACTATAATAATGTGGATATATCACACTTAAAAGCAAATATTTACTGGTAATTCCTAAAAAGGAATCCGTATAAAACCATTAGAAGATAGGTCTTGAAATAGTTGGTGAAAGAAATAAACTAACTATTTTGAAAGGAGATTAACTATGAACGAGAAACAACGATTAGAATCACAACAAGTACAGGCTGAGAATCCAGCGGACAAAAAATCCGAAAAGGACTTCAGTAAGTACTTTCAAGCCGTTTATATTCCGCCTTCCTTAAAAGATGCGAAAAAGCGAGGAAAAGAAGAAGTAGAATATCATGATGACTTTGCCATTCCTGAAGGTTTCCGTGGAATGGGAGAAGGTAAAAAGTTTTACATTCGTACTTTTGGCTGTCAAATGAACGAACATGATACAGAAGTCATGGCGGGCATCTTTATGGCACTTGGTTATCAGCCGACAGACACGGTGGATGATGCTAACGTCATTTTACTTAACACTTGTGCGATTCGGGAAGGCGCAGAGAATAAAGTGTTCGGTGAATTGGGACATTTAAAATCATTGAAATTGGAAAAGCCGGATCTATTGCTTGGGGTTTGCGGTTGTATGTCACAAGAGGAGTCAGTTGTAAAGCGGATTCTAGAGAAGCACCATTTTGTAGATATGATTTTCGGAACGCATAATATCCACCGCCTGCCGCAAATTCTTAATGAAGCTTATCTTTCCAAGGAAATGGTCATTGAGGTTTGGTCTAAAGAAGGTGATGTAATCGAGAACCTTCCGAAAGTGCGTAAAGGAAAAACGAAGGCATGGGTCAATATCATGTATGGCTGCGATAAGTTTTGTACATACTGCATCGTACCGTACACAAGAGGGAAAGAAAGAAGCCGCAGGCCTGCAGATATCATACAGGAAGTCCGTCATTTAGCGGCACAGGGTTACAAGGAAATAACCCTGCTTGGACAGAATGTGAATGCTTATGGTAAAGATTTTACGGATATCGAATACCGTTTCGGTGATTTGATGGATGAAATCCGCAAAATCGATATTCCGCGTATTCGTTTTACGACAAGCCATCCACGTGATTTCGATGATCACTTGATTGAAGTATTGGCTAAGGGCGGTAATCTCGTTGACCATATCCATCTTCCAGTTCAATCGGGAAGTACGGAAACACTTAAAATCATGGCCCGTAAATATACACGTGAACAATATTTAGAGCTAGTAAAAAAAATCAAGGAAGCTATCCCAGGTGCATCGCTAACCACTGACATCATTGTAGGTTATCCGAATGAAACGGAAGAGCACTTTGAAGAAACGATGTCTTTATACCGTGAAGTTGGTTTCGATGCGGCATATACTTACATCTATTCACCACGTGAGGGAACACCGGCTGCGAAAATGCAGGATAATGTACCGATGGAAGTGAAAAAGGAACGTCTGCAGCGCTTGAACTCCCTTGTCAATGAAACGTGTGCATTGAAAATGAAGGAGTATGATGGGCAGATTGTTGAAGTGCTCGTTGAAGGCGAAAGCAAGAAGAATGCGGAAGTATTAGCAGGTTATACAACGAAAAATAAGCTCGTGAACTTCAAAGGACCAAAATCCGCTATTGGCCAAATCGTAAAAGTGAAAATCACCGGAACGAAAACATGGTCACTGAATGGGGATATGGTTGAAGAAGCAACGGCGATTGAGGTGGAGTAATATGACGAAATATACTAAAGATGACATTCTGAACAAAGCTGCCGAGCTTGCTGAAATGATCGCAAGCACGGAAGAAGTCGATTTCTTTAAACGGGCAGAAGCTCACATCAATGAAAACCAAAAAATCCGTGAAATGATCGCCAGCATCAAGAGCTTACAAAAACAGGCTGTAAACTTCCAGCATTACGGCAAAGAGAAAGCATACAGTCAAGTTCAGGCCAAAATCGATGCACTGGAAAAACAATTGGATGAACTTCCGATCGTGCAAGAATTCAAACAATCCCAAGTGGATGTAAATGACCTTTTACAAATGGTTTCATCACAGGTATCGAATAAGGTGACGGACCTGATTATTGAATCGACCGAAGGAGACGTCCTTCGCGGTGAGACAGGTTCAAAGGTACAAGCAGGCGGCGGAAGCTGTTCATGAATAAAAAAAAGCCCTTCTGATTTCAGAAGGGCTTTTTTTAGATTCAGAAATCCTTATACAGTGCCCATTCGTGACACATATCCCAAAACATGCGCATAAAATAACCTAGGTTTAAAACATTACAGCAGTTTTCAAACAATTAAAATTCTACGCACACTAGACTTTTACCACGCATAGGATGAATGGAAACTGTATGAGGAGGGTTCGCTAGCATGTCACAATATAGAGAGATAATTACTAAAGCGGTGGTGGCAAAAGGACGCAAATTCACAAAGTCCTCTCACACCATTTGCCCGGCTCATCATCCTTCTAGCATTCTAGGTTGTTGGATCATCAACCATAAATACGATGCAAAGAAAGTCGGCAAAAAGGTAGAAATTCACGGCAGCTACGAAATCAACGTCTGGTATTCCTATAACCAAAATTCGAAGACGGAAGTTGTAACTGAAAAAGTGCAATATACCGACGTTATTTCGCTGAAATACCGTGATCCCGATTGTCTTGATGACCATGAAATCGTTGCAAAAGCTGTCCAACAGCCGAATTGTTTAGAAGCTTGCATCTCCCCATGTGGACAAAAAATCATTGTCCATGTGGAAAGGGAATTCTTTGTGGAAGTCGTCGGCGAAACGAAAATTTGTGTCGCTGTAAGTCCAGATGGCCGCTGTGAGGATGACTGGGGCTCTGATTTCGATGATGAGGATTTCGAAGATTTAGATCCGGATTTCCTTGATGAATTCGAAGACGAATAGAATATAGAAATTAATACCGGATGACATTCCCTTCATCCGGTTTTATTTAATTTGAAGCGGGACAAGTCCCTTGCAGGCCTGGCAATGAGAAAAAAATAGGAATGAAATGTTACTATATCCCTGCGTATGGCTTGCAGATACAGCTAGCTACAATTTAAAGGATAATTGATTTACCATGCAATTTCGAATACAGGCAATGTTGCTTTCCCATATGTTATAATGAAGGACATAAATGTGTAATAGATTATAGTTTGGAAAGGTTTTGAAGGAATGGCTGGATATACTCCGATGATACAGCAATATTTAAAAATTAAGGCAGAGTATCAGGATGCCTTTTTATTTTTTCGTTTAGGCGATTTTTATGAAATGTTTTTTGACGATGCGCTGAATGCATCTCAAGAGCTCGAAATCACATTAACAAGCCGAGAAGGCGGTAGTGAAGAGCGAATTCCGATGTGCGGCATTCCGTATCACTCGGCTGCTAATTATATTGATATATTGATAGAAAAAGGTTTTAAAGTAGCTATTTGTGAACAAACCGAAGATCCGAAGCAAGCCAAAGGAGTTGTACGCAGGGAAGTTGTCCAGCTGATTACTCCGGGAACGAAAATGGATAGTAAGGGTCTTCGTGAAAAGGAAAATAATTATATTGCCACGATCACTTATTTCTCGGATGGTCAGTTTGGCTTTGGATACAATGATTTATCGACAGGGGAAAATAAGGTCACTCTAATTGAGAGTTTCGAGGAAGTTCTGAATGAATTTGCCATCCTTGGTGCGAGTGAAGTGGTCATTGCCGAGGATTTCAATGAAGAATGGAAAAAAAAGCTGCAAGAACGGGGCGCTGCCGCTCTATCCCTAGAGAATAATTTGGATCAAAGCGAGTCATTCGTTGCACTGCTTCATCTGTTAAAAGACCAGAAACTGGCGACAACGACTTCACGTTTATTGAATTATCTATACCGTACCCAAAAGCGCAGCCTGGATCATTTACAGCCAGTGCTTGCATATGAAACATCTCAATATATGAAAATTGATTATTATAGCAAACGTAATTTGGAATTAACTGAAACCATTCGTTCCAAAGGTAAAAAAGGCTCATTATTATGGCTGCTTGATGAAACGAAAACAGCCATGGGCGGAAGAATGTTGAAACAATGGATTGATAGACCGCTCATTAATAAAAAACAGATCGAGCGGAGACAAAGCCTTGTTGAAACCCTAAAAAATCAATACTTCGAACGGCAGGACTTACGTGAACGCCTGAAGGAAGTGTACGACTTGGAGCGACTTGCCGGAAGGGTGGCCTTCGGGAATGTAAACGCTCGGGACTTGATTCAACTGAAACGTTCATTGCAACAGGTGCCGATCATTCGTGAAATCGTTAAGTCAATGGCTTCAAATCAGGATATTTCAATTCTGGCCGATAAATTGGATCCTTGCGAAGAAGTGACGGATTTGCTTGAAACGGCACTTGTAGAAAACCCTCCATTGTCCGTGAAGGAAGGAAATATCATTCAGGACGGTTTCCATAAGGAGCTGGATACATACAGGGATGCCAGCAGAAACGGGAAAACTTGGATTGCACAGCTTGAACGGGAAGAGCGGGAACGCACAGGAATCAAATCATTGAAAATCGGATATAATCGTGTTTTTGGCTATTATATTGAAGTCACACGAGCCAATTTGCATCTGCTTGAAGAAGGCCGTTATGAACGGAAGCAAACTTTAACGAATGCCGAACGTTATATCACACCTGAGTTGAAAGAGAAGGAAGCTTTGATTTTACAAGCAGAAGAAAAAAGCATCAGTTTGGAATATGACCTATTCCTCAATCTTCGTGAAGAGGTCAAAAGCTATATCCCGCGCTTACAGGATTTAGCGAAAGGTGTCAGTGAACTGGATGTCTTGCAGTGCTTTGCGACGATTAGCGAAGAACGCCATTATGTGAAGCCTGTCTTTTCTGATGATCGAAGAATCGTACTGAAGGAAGGCCGGCATCCAGTGGTCGAGAAAGTCCTTCAATCACAGGAGTATGTCCCTAATGACTGCTTCATGGATGGAGACCGGGAGTTACTCTTGATTACAGGGCCTAATATGTCGGGTAAAAGTACCTATATGCGTCAGATAGCGCTAACATCGATTTTAGCGCAAATTGGATGCTTCGTATCCGCAAGTATAGCTGAATTGCCTATTTTTGATAAGGTATTCACTAGGATCGGCGCGGCAGATGATTTGATTTCCGGTCAAAGTACATTCATGGTCGAGATGCTTGAAGCAAGAAATGCCATCATGAATGCGACAGAAAACAGTTTAATATTATTTGATGAGATAGGGCGGGGAACATCAACTTACGATGGGATGGCGCTTGCCCAGGCCATCATTGAATATATTCATGAGGAAATTGGGGCAAAAACTCTCTTTTCGACTCATTATCACGAATTGACAGTGCTGGCAGCGGAACTGCCAAAATTGAAAAATATCCATGTCAGTGCCATTGAGCAAAATGGAAATGTCGTTTTCCTTCATAAAATTAAAGAAGGTCCTGCAGATAAAAGCTATGGAATTCACGTGGCAAAGCTAGCTGATTTACCGGAGCAGTTAATAGATCGGGCGGCCGCAATTTTAGCGCAGCTGGAAAATGAAAATGGACTGGCAAAGGAGATGCCTGAACAGCCTGCTGCTTCTGTAAAAGCACCTATTGCTGAAGTAGCCCCGGTAACATCCGTCAATGAGGCACAGCTTTCCTTCTTTGGGGAAGAGGCTCCTAAAGGAAAAATGAATTCCTCGCCTAAGGAAAAAAAGGTGCTTGATGACATAAAATCACTGGATATTCTTGAAATGACGCCACTTGAGGCGATGAATACCCTTTATAAATTACAAAAGAAACTTAAATGAGATAATAAAGCGAGGCGATAAAAATGGGGAAAATCATACAGCTCGACGAGGCTTTATCTAATAAAATCGCAGCTGGCGAAGTTGTTGAACGCCCAGCCTCAGTGGTTAAGGAACTTGTGGAAAACGCAATAGATGCAAACAGTACCATTATAGAGATTGAATTGGTGGAGGCTGGACTTGGTTCCATTAGGATCGTGGATAATGGCGATGGGATATTGGCTGATGACATAGAAGCGGCATTTAAACGTCACGCCACAAGTAAAATAAAAGATGAAAATGACCTCTTCCGAATCCGAACACTCGGCTTCCGCGGTGAAGCAATGCCCAGTATTGCTTCAGTTTCCCGTTTTGAAATGAAAAGCAGCACTGGCGAAGGTGTAGGAACGCGCATACTTCTTGAAGGCGGCATGGTTAAGGAACTTGAGGCTTCATCCAGCCGTAAAGGAACGGATATCCTTGTTTCCGACTTGTTTTACAATACTCCTGCAAGGTTGAAATATATGAAAACCATTCATACCGAGCTAGGAAATATTACGGATGTCGCTAACAGGCTTGCACTTTCGCACCCGGATGTTTCTATACGGTTAACACACAATGAGAAGCGTATTCTGCATACGAATGGTAACGGCGATGTCAGGCAGGTGCTAGCCGCAATTTATGGGACGAATATTGCCAAAAAGATGATTCCGGTTCAGGCAAGCTCATTGGACTTCAAATTATCCGGATATATCGTCATGCCCGAAGTCACACGGGCTTCAAGAAATTATATTTCAACCATGATAAACGGCCGCTTCATTAAAAACTATGCGCTCGTGAAAGCAATCCTGGATGGTTACCATACACTTCTACCAATTGGGCGTTTTCCAATTGCTTTGTTGAATATTGAAATGGACCCGATTCTTGTCGATGTCAATGTACATCCGTCCAAAATGGAGGTAAGGCTCAGTAAGGAACAGGAATTGTTCAGTCTTGTATCGGAAACGATCAAATCTTCGTTTAAAAAGATGTCTCTAATTCCAAGTGGATATACACCTGCAGCAAAGCCGGAACAGGTGAAAAGTGAGCAAACTACGCTGGAATTGGACCATGTTGTGGAAAGCGGCAAGCGGGTTCTTGAAGAAGCCAAGAAAGAAGCTTCACTCTTGAAGGATACCTTGATTCGTGAAAAGCAGGAACAAAAGAGTTATGTGGATCATAATGAAGATTTCGACTTTGAACCAGTAAAGGAAATAATCTATAGCAATGAACAGCAGCAAATGGAAGATGTCTATGTACCGGTCTTACAAGATGATGAAAGCAAACCATATTTCGAGTCAGCCGAAAAGTATACAACCTACACTGTCGAACAAGAGGAAGAAATCGAAGCGAATGAACCTGCTAACCGCATCCCTCCCATGTACCCGATTGGGCAAATGCATGGAACATATATTTTCGCCCAAAACGAAAAAGGTTTATATATCATAGACCAACATGCTGCCCAGGAACGGATCAAATACGAGTATTTTAAAGAGAAGGTCGGACGTGTTGAAAACGAGCTACAAGACATGCTGGTTCCCATCACCCTTGAATTTTCAACAGACCAATGTATCCGGATAAATGAATATCGGCATGAGTTGGAAAAAGTCGGCGTCTATTTAGAGGAGTTTGGCTACAACGCCTATATTGTCCGATCGCATCCACAATGGTTCCCTAAAGGAATTGAACAGGAAATACTTGAAGAAATGATTGAACAATTGCTCTCGATGAAAAAGGTCGACATCAAAAAATTGCGCGAAGAAGCAGCTATCATGATGAGCTGTAAAGCCTCCATAAAGGCAAACCGTCATCTGCGCAATGATGAAATCCAAGCACTATTGGATGAACTAAGGCGGACAACCGATCCCTTCACATGCCCTCATGGAAAACCTATAATCATCTCGTATTCCATTTATGAAATGGAGAAAATGTTCAAGAGGATCATGTAATTAAAAGCAATGGAGGACCCTTATGTAATAGGGCCCTTCATTGCTTTTTTAGTTAAATGACCACATTTATTGGTCCAAGGACTTTTATCCTAGGGCTTTTGAAAAGTTTTCAGCTGAAGAGTCCTGTATATTATGTGTACATGACTTTATGTATCTAGGGTTATAGAAACTTTTGAATGTCCTAATCTTTCTGATCCCACTTTAGCATTTTCTCCGATCTCCAACATCATAGTTGCATGTGTATGGCGTAAATCGTGAAATCGTCTGAGAACAAGCTGGGTAAACCAGTCATTAAAGAAATTTAAGAGTGAGCTAATGCCTGCTCTTTTTTATTAGAAGGGTATGTTAAGGATGTTGTTGATTTCCTTGATGAACTAACGGGGCAGGTTAGTGGTAGAAGAAGGTAATCAGGTGTTAAGTAGAGAATAAGGTAGCAATAAATATAAAATTAAATAACTGAGGCGAAAAGGATGGCTCATAATGGGATAGTTTTAGCAGTTAGTGTATCAATATTCAGAGATGATGAAGTCTTAATAATTAGAGAAAATAAACCAACTGCTATTGATAAGTGGAACTTTCCGAGTGGACGCATTGAATATGGTGAAGACATTCTCTATTCAGCTCGTAGGGAGGTAAAAGAGGAAACTGGCTTTGATGTAAAACTTAATGGTACAACGGGTGTATATAATTTTATCAGTAGTACAAACAATCAAGTTATTCTATTTCATTTTACTGGTGAGGTTAATGGTGGTTCATTAAATCTTGAAGAAGATGAAATTTTAGACAGTAGATGGATTAAGGTGAATGACCTTGTGAAATTTGATAATGAAGAACTACGTGAACCAAGGGTACTAAAGCAAATAATAGATAACTTATTAAAAGAGAGGGTACATTCAATTAGTATTTATAATGAACAACTAGATAAATAATTTTTATTAAGCTAACAGCTTCTTTATCAGGAGCTGATCAGCAGCTCCTTTTCTTATGGCACTAAAGGGGCAGCATTCCTGTATTAACTGAAATACTAAAAAGTTTGTGAAGAAATCCACTTAAACTAACGGGTGCTTTACTTCATTAAGAAATAGTAAAATGGAAGAGGTTTTGTATGAGAATTAATGAGAATGAGAAAAAGAATTTATGGAAATCTTTAATAAATAATGGGTTCTTGAGTGCCCTTTTTGTTATGTTAATAGGAATTATAGTTTTGATTTATGTACTAATCTAATTTACTTGTTCAACGTGTGGCTTTACTTCAATATAGAGTAAAGCCTTTTTCTTATTTAATGAGCAAATCTCTTCTATTAAACAAAACCAGCTAAGTTTGTGATTTAATACACTTAAACTAACGGGTGCGTTTCTTTAAAAAGGAATGCTCTTTTCGTATCCAATTAAAAGGAAGTAAATGTTATTATTATATTAAAGATGGTTGCTCTTCTATTATAGGTGGAGAAAGCTTTGATACGATATATACTACAATATTAACTTTGGAGGCACACCACTGCAATAAGACTTATAACGAAATTAAGTTCTTGATATATCCCGTAAAGGACATATTATGAAACAGTGCTTTAATAAAGGAGTTGTATAAAATGAATGAAAATAAAGGTACAGAAATAAAACGCTTTTCAAAAGCAGAAAACATTCTACCTCAGATCAATAGTAAAACTAAGCTAGGCGACTTACGAAAAATCGCGAAGGACATTAAAAAAGATCACGAACTAGCTATGGAACTTTGGTCAACCGAAGAGTTTTTGCCCAGACTATTAGCAATCTTAATTATGGACAAAAAACTTCTTTCACAAGATGTGCTAAATAAGCTTGATAAGGATATGCAGACTCACACTTTTGATGAGCGAAATAACTTAATGGATTGGTTAATGGCTAATCAGCTCACCAAAGACAAGAAGAAAATTGCATTGATGGAGTCATGGGAAAATAGTCCTTCTGCTCTTCAAAGGCGAGCTTTCTGGTATTATCAAGGGCGATTGAGATGGACTGGACAAACACCGCCTGATAACACCACATACTTGCTATCTGCATTAGAAGCTAATATTACGCAGGAAGTACCGGAAGTTCAATGGGCTATGAATTTCACCGCAGGCTGGATAGGCGTTTATGATGAAAAGAATCGTGCACGTTGTATTAAACTTGGTGAGAAAACAGGTCTTTACAAAGATGAAATAGTAGCAAAAGGATGTACTCCCAGCTATTTGCCGGAGTTCATTACAATTGAAGTTAACAAACGACATAATAATTAGTTATCTCTGAAAAATTTATTAGGGTTTAATGCAAAAAATAAAGGAATTCAAAGCCTCAATATGAAAATTGTAATAGGCTAGGACGATCAGAGCTGTCTTTTAGGCAGCTTTTTCTTTATGGAACTAACGGGGCTGTTCCAAAAATCGATAATTGATCGATTTTTGGAGCAGCCTCTTTTTTGTAACGGTAGTTATTTTATCTTTTCATTCTTACATAGGAAGAGTGCTATTTAAACTAGCGCTGGAGTTAGTACAAATAAAATATGATTTGTTTCATCACTCTTGTTCAAAAATCGATGTTTAATATTGGGTGGAATACGCACTACATCCCCTTCATCTAAAAAATATTCAGTGCCTTCCAATTCAACATACGATTGACCTTTCATGACTACAGCAATTTCTTCTTTGTCGTCGTGTGAATAGTGGCTTTCCGTAGTGATTGCGTGTGCATTTAAATCCATCATTAAGAGTTCGATACGTGCTTTCATGAAATCTGGCGTTAACACATCATAGACAATATGGTCGTTATTTTCACGATACACCTTCTTCCGATCTTTTTTTCTAGAAATGAGTGAATCGGTATCAATATCGTTAATGAAAAGCGTAAACAATGGTACATTTAATGCTTTTGCAATCAATTCTAGTACACTTAGCGAAGGGTTTGCTTGTCCTCTTTCAATTTGGCTAATAAGCGAAGTGCTGATTCCTGCATAATCGGCAAATTCACGAATTGTCATATCGTTTTTCTTACGATAACTTAATACTGTTTGACCAAGGCGATAATTAATCATGGTAAAGACTCCTTTCCACAATAATGTATATTTCATTCCTTTTGTGCTGACATACTGAACATAAGTAATTAGTACTTTCTTAAATTACATAAAAATTTTATACTTACGTTTGTACATTATATTATATAAATTTCAATATTATAAACAAGGAATCGGAGGATATAAAATTGCAATCATCAATTATTTCTTATGTAATTTTATTTTTTGGCGTATTTGCATTATCAACTTCAGCAATCTTTGTAAAGTTAGCAGATGCACCTGCGACAATCACGGCGTTCTATCGGCTGTTTTTTGCAACAATAATGCTTTTGCCATTTTTATTAATAAATAAAAGGAATCGACATGAATTATATTCATTGTCAAAAAAACAATGGGGACTCGGACTATTATCAGGCTTATTTTTAGCAGTTCATTATGTATTATGGTTTGAATCATTAAATTACACTTCTGTAGCAAGTTCGACGGTTATCGTTACATTGCAGCCACTTTTTTCGATGGTCGGTGGATATTTTCTATTTAAAGAGAGATTCAGTAAAGGTGCTGTAATAGGTTGTCTTGTAGCGATTGCCGGAAGTATCGTTATTGGATGGCAAGATTTTCAAATTAGTGGACAAGCTTTATTTGGTGATATACTAGCCTTTATTGCAGCGGGGGTTATTACAGCCTATTTCTTTGTAGGCCAGCATGTTCGTAAAAAGCTATCTCTTATTCCATATTCAGTTATCGGTTATGCCAGCAGTGCACTATTTTTGTGTATTTTTGCGTTCAGCCAGCAAACTTCTTTCGTTGATTATTCCACACAAACATGGTTGTCCTTTATTGGATTAGCGTTTATTGCAACGATATTAGGGCAAACGATTTTTAATTGGCTGTTGAAATGGCTAAGTACTTCAGTTATTTCAATGAGCATATTAGGAGAGACGATTGGAACCTGTATACTCGCTTATTTTATTTTGGATGAGGTTATTTCTTTACAACAAGGTATGGGTATCGCACTCATCTTAATCGGTTTAGCATTATTTTTACTACAGCAAAGAAATAACGAATAAATAATAGAGATTAATTGGCGGTACGAGAAAGAATAGATTTAATTGAAGAACATTTATAAGAAGAATATCTTTTAAAATGACTTCCTTGTTCAATTAAAGGCGCGATTCTTGAAGAAGTTTCGCTTTTCTTAATGAACTAACAGGGTGCGTTAGCTGAAGATCGGAGCTGCCTTTAAGGAAGCTTTTTCTTTATGCAACTATCGGGGCAGGATAGTTCAACAAGGGAAATGGTTATTTGTGGTAAAGTATAAAAGAATAGTTGTTTAATTTATAGGGGGTTGTTTTAAGTGCAAGAAAACAAAGAAACTCCTGAACGAAAAAGAGAGAGATTAAGACAAGAAGAATTAAAAAGAAATCCGACTGGTAGTTTGAATGATGCTTTTAATAAAGCAAACAGTGGCGGTCTTGCTGATTTAGTAGGAAGTTTAGGTTGGAAAGGTACGGGAATTCTCATTCTTGTAATCATTATTGGCTTTATTTTTGTATCACTTTTCTTCAAGTAACGGATGCGTTAGCTGAAGATCGGGGCTGTCTTTAAGGCAGCTCTTTTCTTATGGAACTAAAGGGGCAGGATAGTTCAATAAGAAAAGGGAATTTTTTCTTGAGGTATAAAGGACGATTTTTGGTAAGATGTCTTTATGGAGAAGTGATATTACAATGAAAATTTTAAAAAATAGAATAAAGCCTTTGTTTATTCCAGCGTTACTTTTATGGATAACAGCAGGAATTATCCACTTTGTTTCCACCTTGCATTACGGTGTTTACAATGATTATCGGTCTATGGCATATATCTTCATAGTCATTGGATTGTCTTTAACATTAATTGAACGGTATTTACTAGAAAAGGCAACAAAAAAGGAACTAATTGGGCTAGGTTTGACATTTCTACTAATCATTTCATCTCAATTGTGGGTTATATATTTTTTGTAATTGAACAAACGGATGCTTTACCTCAATATCAGGAGCCAATTAGCTGCTCTTTTTTTTATGGACTAAAGAGGCAGAATAATTGAGGATGTATTTTAGAGGAATATAATTGGAGTAATTATGAAGATAAAAAGAGGATACAAAAGATGAAAAAGAAAGGCAAAGAAGGCTTTTTCAAAAGCATAATTAATGAAATTCGTGATTCCATCTTATCTGAATTGGTTTTTAACATCTTAACTCTTATTCCAAGAATGATAATTCGTTTAGTAAAGAGTTTATTTTAATTGATTAAGTCGAAAGTACTTCTTAATGAACTAACGGGTGCGTTAGCTGAAAGATCTGAGCTGTCTTTAAGGCAGCTTTTTCTTATGGTACTAACGGGGCAGGTTAGTTCATTAAAGAAATGTACATTGGCATATTTTCCTTACATAAGGAAGGATTTCTGTTAGGATGATTATCGGAACGTAATTATATGTTGAATATAGGAACGAGGATAATGTATGAATGAAACAAAAGAAGTTTTGCCATTAAGGAAATCTTATTGGAGTATTTTATCACTGGTTTGTGTTTTATTAGGAATTCTATTCTGGTTTATATTCTTTTTGGTTCCTAGTCAAAATATAGGTCTTGACAAAGGGTTTCCTATTTGGGCTTGGACTTTTATTATGAATCCAATTGGTATCATCTTGGCTAGGATAGGTTCAAAATACAATAATAAATTTTCTTTGTTTGGGATTGCAGGGAATCTATTTATGACATTTAGCATATTTTTTGCTTGGTATATTGGTTATCTAGTTGAATGGCTGTCCTCCCTTATTCATTAAAAATTTTCTAATTAGAGTTAAACCATAATGGTTTGGAAAAAACGTATAAAAGAAAGGCATTTTAAGCTAGGTGGGATTAGAGTGGTTAAAGACTTTTTTGGTTCTATATTTGCAACTATATTTGGTATTATCGCAACCTGGACTGGTTTGATCTATACGACTCGTTATCGGTTTGATAATAGAAAATTTTTTGAACACATCAAATATATAACGCCCTTACCTCTAACATTTAATTATTGGTTTCTTAAAGTTTTATTTATTTTCGGAGGATTAATGTGTGTTGTTTTGGGTCTATACGAAATTCTTTAAGGTATTCCTTAATGAACTAACGGGGGCGTTATCTGTAGATCGGTGCTGTCTTTAAGGCAGCTTTATGCAACTAACGGGGGACAGGTGATTTTAATACTTACTGTATGAATATAGCAGGAACTCTAAGTTATATTTTAGTAGGTAAATTGAATGAAATCCCTCAAGGTCAGATTGAAATGATACATCTTTCCTTCTTTGATTTATTTAAAAAGTATAGATTTTTTGAAGACAAAATAGGGAACTTTAACGATTTTTCACAAGAATATAAAAACTATGAAGAGACAAGGGAATTATTATTACAGTTGCTATGTAAATAAACATTCCTTATTAAGCTAAAGGGTGCGTTAGCTGAAGATCGAAGCTGTCTTTATGGCTGGAACTAACCGTGCGTTCGTATTATAAGGTTAGCCAGTTTTTACTGGTTGGCCTTTTTTAAATAGAACCGTTATATAATTAGCCAGGGGAGGACGTACGGGTGCGTGGGGCTTGATCCCGTGAACTAAACTGTCCGCCCCCTACTTGTAGAAACAAGTTTGAGGCTGGTTGGGATGCAGATCTCACGTAGTGGTTTTTAATCTCTGAAACAACTCGTATGCCGCAATGGCAGCTGACAATCTGAATCCTTTTTAAAATCTGAATTAGGAACAGGGAAGCTGCCACTTTGTATGAACTTTGTTTCCTTCGAATGTAAGTAAGCTTTGATAATAATGTTCAACTTCCAACACCTCAATGACACATTAAACGAAATTATTTTATTCTTCCTTATCGAAAATATAATCTAGGTTACCCCTCTATTTTATTAATTAGTTCCTCCTCTTCACTCAACAAATTTATAAATTTTTCTAAGGATGCAGGTACATACTTATCTTTTCGATAAATGAAAACTGTCCTAACTTTTCCATTCGGAATTGAGTGTTGTCGAATGATTCCTTCTTGTACCTGTTTTGAAACAACACTTTGCGGAAGCATACTTATACCTAGACCAGCTGCTACACAACCGATGATCCCATCTATAGTGCCAAATTCCATTATCTTATTGGGTATCATCTTCTCTTGTTGTAGCCATAGTTCAAACTTTTCCCGATAAGCACATCCTGCATGAAATACAAGCAGCGTCCTTGTTTGAATATCTTTGATAGAAGATATAGGAGGATGAACTGTATCTGTAATGAGCATTAGTTCTTCTTCGAATACTTCTTTCTGAATGAGATCTGGATGATTAATGGGTCCAGCCACAAATGCTCCATCAAGTTCATTCTGAAGGACTGCTTGAATATTTTGTTCAGTGGAGCCTGTTTTTAAAGTTAAATCAACCTCTGGAAAATCTTTGTGATACTTTGAAAACAAGACTGGTAAGCGAACTGCTGCGGTTGTTTCCATTGAACCAATAATTAACGGACCTCTGGGTGTTTGATCATCATTCATCATATTTTTGGTCTCTTCTATAAGATCGAATATTTTTTCTGTATATGTTAGCAACATGCTTCCTTTGTCAGTTAATGCAGTGCCACGATTATGTCTATAAAAAAGAGTTGTTTGAAGATCCGATTCCAACTGCTGTATTTTCATCGTGATATTTGACTGTGCATATTGAAGTTCTCTTGCTGCTTGAGAAATGCTTCCCATCTTAGCAACACTGTGGAAAATTTTTAATGAGTGCAAATCCAAAATAATCTCTCCTTAGTTGATATATCTTTTAGCCATCATTATGAGTGATACCAAATATCGATTTTAAGTATTATACCATATAGCAAAAAGAAGATATGCTTATAATATCCTACATTTCAGTTGGACACTCTAAAATCATTATTTATTTTGAGGGGAGATACAAGATGCCATTATTACGTTTTGATTTAGTAGAAGGAAGAAACGAAGAAACTTTAAAGAAATTATTGGATTCGGCTCACCATGCGATGGTGGAAGCTTTCCAAGTGCCTGAAAGTGATCGTTATCAAATAGTTCATCAACACCCGCCGCATGAGCTAATAATCGAGGATACCGGACTGGGGTTTAAAAGAAGCAGAGACCTAGTAATCATTAGTATTGTAAGTAAAAAAAGAACTGTAAAACAGAAAGAAACCTTATACTCACTTCTTGCTCATAAACTTGAATCGGACTGTGGGATTTCTCCACAGGACTTGATGGTTTCTATAGCAGAAAACAGCGATGCTGACTGGAGTTTTGGACGAGGGGAAGCACAGTTTCTAACAGGTTCATTATAGTTAATTGGAGGAGAATCTTTGAAGAATCAAACTTATCATTTTTTAATAGGGGGAATATTTTCTTTAATCATTGCTATGGGGATTGGAAGATTTGCATATACTCCCATTCTTCCCCTTATGCAAAAAGAACTTTCTTTATCAAATACAGCTGCTGGTTATATAGCAACCAGTAATTACGCAGGATATTTGCTTGGAGCAATTTTAGCAAGTGCCATTCCTTTTAAGAAGTATAGAACCATTTTGTTAAGAATAAGTCTAATCATCAGTATCTTAACCACGGCCCTAATGGGTCTCACATACTCTAATTCACTTTGGAATGGAATTCGCTTCCTATCAGGATTTGCCAGTGCTTTTGTATTGGTCTTAGCCTCCGGTATCGTGTTAGATAAACTTGCAACTATAAGAAAAACCAGTTGGTCGGGGATGTTTTATGGGGGAGTAGGTTTGGGAATCTTTTTATCAAGTCTAATGATTCCGAGTTTAAACCATTTATTTCGGTGGGAAGGAACATGGATAGGACTAGCTATTGTGAGTGGAATTCTTGCTATCTTTGTATGGATCTGGCTCGATGAAACCCCCAACGTCGTCGAGAAGAAAAATAAACGAGATATGATTGGAAAAGTACCCCCCGCTAAATGGCTTATATGGTTGATTATTGCGTATGGTTTAGAAGGATTGGGTTACATTGTTACAGGAACGTTTATCGTAGCTATCGCTGAAAAGACCTCATCCTTTCATAATGGTGCCACCTTAGTTTGGATGATGGTGGGATTGGCTGCGATTCCGTCCTGTCTCATCTGGTCTTTACTAGCTAAAAAATGGGGATTCATTAAATCTTTAGTGCTTGCAATGGCTCTGCAATCCTTCGGTATTGCGATGCCAGCCTTTTGGATGTCAAAAACTAGTTTTGTCATTAGTGCTTTATTATTTGGAGCCACCTTTATGGGTATCACCACCCTGGCTACAACATTGGGACGAGAAATGAATCCATCTGATAGCAGTCGGACTATTGGCATTCTCTCTGCTATTTATGCTATTGGACAGTTGATAGGACCAGCCCTTGCTGGAGTCTTATCATCATTCACACATGATTTTAATGCTGCTTTTATTGGCGCAGCGTGTGTTGTCTTCTTTGGGGCAATTTTGCTTTCAAGTGGGATTCATTTCGAGAACAACCCTAACATAATAAATTCAATTATCCAATACAAAAAAACAGAAGAGAAATAATAGGGATTAAAATACAAAATCGGGGGAGTAATTGATGTTAAATAATGAAATGATGAAGCATTTGAAGATTAAGAATCCTATTATACAAGCTCCTATGGCTGGCGGGATCACCACTTCGAATTTAGTGGCCGAGGTATCCAATGCTGGGGGACTTGGAATGATCGGAGCAGGCTATCAGACACCAATACAATCAAGAGAGCAGATTAGAGAAATCAAGCAGTTAACGTCAAACCCTTTTGGCATCAATCTATTCGTGCCAAACGAGTTTAACGTAACGTCAGACGCAGTCCAATCAGCTAACCAGCTTTTACACACTGTTCGTAAGCAATTAAATTTAGAACAAACAGACAGCTTTGACATTCCTGAGTATAAAAAAATTTTTGAAAGCTTTATTGAACAGGTTAAGGTTGTCATTGAAGAGAATGTATCTATTTGTTCCTTTACATTTGGTATTCCTCCCAAGGAAGTGATGGATGAATTAAAACAGCATAAAATCACTCTTATAGGAACAGCTACAACGGTTAGGGAAGCCGTTGAAAATGAAAAAGCAGGAATGGATATGGTTGTTATTCAGGGCAGTGAAGCTGGCGGGCACCGCGGGAACTTTATTGGTGGTCATAAGGAGAGCCTGGTAGGTTTAATGTCACTTATTCCGCAGGTTGTTGACAATGTAAGCATACCTGTTATTGCTGCGGGCGGAATTATGGATGGAAGAGGATTAATGGCTTCACTCTGCTTAGGAGCACAAGGTGTACAAATGGGTACAGCTTTCTTGACATGTATCGAAAGTGGAGCACATAAGGTACATAAAGAAGCCATTTTGAATGCTGATGAAGACCAGACAACCTTTACCCGCGCCTTTTCTGGTAAATGGGCAAGAGGTATTAAAAACAAATTTATTGCAGATATGTCGGAACATGAATTGCTTGTACCCGATTTTCCTGTTCAAAACCTATTAACTCAAGAAATTAGAAAAACGTGCAGTGGACAGAATAATCAAGACTTCATGTCACTCTGGTCTGGCCAGAGCCCAAGATTAGCTAAAAATCAATCTGTTGTATCATTAATGAAAAATATTATTACAGAAGCAAAAAAAATAAATCTATTATGAGATGTTACGAGGTTAAAAGAATTCAGCTTTTCAAGCGGATCATGTAATTAAAAGCAATGGAGAACCCTTATGTAATGGGGTTCTCCATTGCTTTTTTAGTTAAATGACAACATTTATTGGTCCATACTCTTTTTTTCTAGAGCTCTTGAAAAGTTTTCTGCAGTGGAGTCCTGTATATCATGAGTAACTGAGTTAGTTCCTGTTTATAAAGTCAAGTAATAACTTGTGTGAATACTTTATATCACTATTTATTTCACTATCTTCTACAGAGCCTAAAATACGCAACGCTTTTCTTATTATGATTTCATCAGTTACAAACTCATCGGTAATTAATTCAACTAAATTTTGAGATGCGCTTTCTTGAATATATATATCTGAGTTAGTTTAAAGGAACATAATCAGTGTAGATGCGAGTTCTGTCAAATCTTTATAACTACTTACCCATATGCTTATACCATCTAAAATGTCCTCAGTATCTATACTTTTACACAACTCTTTTGCACGTTCAACGGATAACTCATATCCACCAATGTATTTGGACAAATTCTTTAAAAGTCTTAAAGATAACGGAAATTTTGTTCTCTTCAGTGTCAATAAATGTTATTTCTGGTTCATCTTTATTTTTTCTATAATCTAATACAAGCCACGTATGTTCATCTCCGGAAATTGTTACAAAATCTTTTTTTTTAATTCCCCATTCATTAAGAAGGTATTTTGATTTATAAATTCCTTCATTCTCTTTAATTCCAAACAGAAAGTCTACAGCAATATGATCATCAGCGTAGGAATTTTTAAAACTCACTGGTAATGCCTTGTATTTTAAATATCGCCCATTTTGAATTTTTAATAGTTCAATATATTCTTTTGGGAGATTAATGTTTAAATTTATTTCAGCATCAAGGATATCTCCTGCTGTTAATTCATTTAGTTTATATTCATCAAAATCCATATCTTCGAATTCTTCAAAAATAGATTCCAAGTATCGCACTCTCCTTTATTGTTTTCACTTAAACATAATATAAATAATACTAGCAGCGACGTTGCGAGATATGTTTAACATACACTAGTCAAGACTTTTAAAAGGATCTATATGGGCATTTAGCTAGTAAATCTCAATCTATTACAAAAGTCCCGTTTGATAAATATGGTTTTCCGGAATTTAAGGAATATGCACAGGTAAGGTATAAGAGGAATATTGGAAATTTACTAGTTAAACCCAAGATAGGCATTGTAATATTAATTTAGCATTGGCAGCGGAAGTAAATCCATCATTAAAGTATCTTATGAAAAATAGGAAATAATCCTTAAGGGCTTTGTTTGGCACCATCATCAACAAAGAGGGCTAATGCAATTATTCGATAAGTCAATTTGAGCTATTAATAGCAAAATTTCTTATCCTAAGCTTTTTTAGTGAAATAAGTATCATCGATTAATAGCGAGAATAATTTATAAACTTGCTATTGAGATTTATAAAAACGAGAGTAATAAACTTTAAAAAGGGGTCTATAAACAATCTGTTAAGTGAATTCCTAATAATAGTGAAGAACATTTTTCCCGCGTTAGTAATAGGCAACGTAAGTACAAAAAGTATCCAATCTAAATAATTCCATTAGATAAAAAAGATGGGAAATAAGTTGTGAAACATGGTAGAATTATAAAATGTGAGTAGAATGTCATAGGAGGAATGTATCAATGAAAAAATACTTAATGGTAGCAAGTGCATTATTTACCGTTCTAAGTCTAATCCTGATTAACGGAGGCATGAACGTTTCTGCAAACGTTGGACTTGATTCAATGCAAGCAGCAAAGCCAATCAATGTAAATGCTGTTAACCATGCCATCCTTAATGGAAATGGAGATTATGAAGATTATTGGAAATTCACGTTGACTAAACCGGGACAAGTCACCTTTAACATGAATAACTATCCGGGATATGCATGGGAATTTGAAATCTTAGATGGTAGTGGAAATGAGTTTACAGGTGGAACAACTGATTACAGCAATAAAGCGATGGGTGTGTCGGCAAGGAAAGTAGGATTGCCTGCTGGTACTTATTACATACATATTGAAGATTATACTGATTCTATTAATAAAACATATTATTTTACTGTTAATTTTTCAGAAAATGCAAATGTGGAATACGAATTCAACAACAGTTCGAGTGTAGCAAACCGAATTAATTTGAATACTCCTTATGTTGGTGAGATACAAAATTATAGCGATGAGGATTATTTTAGATTCACCCTCCCTGAAGATGGGGCAGTTACTCTCAATATGAGTCAAAAAGCTGATGTCGGATGGGAAGCGAGCATATTAAATAAAGAAGGGGAAGTGCTTAGTGAGCTGACGACTGAATATTCTTCAAACGTCACAAAACCGACGGAACGGACGGTCGGGCTACCTAAAGGAGAGTATTTAATTCATATTGAAGATTATTTCGATTCAATTCACCAGCCCTATGCCTTTACCGTGAAGTTTGCAAAGTCAACTACCTATGAAAAAGAATTCAATAACAACGCCCAGCAGGCAAACAGTATTGGGTTGGGCAAAAACTATTACGGGCACCTCCAAAGTTACGGTGACGCCGATTATTTTACTTTTTTCCTATCAAAACCATCAAGTGTATCTCTAGAGATGGGAAGGAAGCCATCTGTCAGTTGGAATATGAGCCTTTATAATTCAAACGGTGATGAAGTGGGATCGTTTCATACGAAGTATGACCAGTTTGCAAACGGTATAGAATCGAAGAGGTACTCTCTTCCGGCAGGGCGGTATTATATATCGGTGGACGATTATTCAGACGCTCTTAATTATAGATACCAACTGGCTGTAAAAGTCCCAACGCCGTCAATCAGCAGTAAGTCGGTACAAATAACAAATTATGTAGGCAAATCAGATAGCGTGAAAGTGAGTACCCTGGCTAAAGGCGATGTAGTGAAGTTGTTCGATTCGAAAGGAAAGCTATTTGCTACATCTAAACCTGTTTCAGGTTCCACTACAACTTTTAACATCAAACAATTAGGAAAAAATGCCGGTTTTATTTATGTGTCAAACATCCGGAGTGGTATGCTTGAGAGTTCAAGAGTAAAGGTATCGTTTAAAGCTGAACCGAAGACACCTAAGCCAAGCGTTTCCAACATTACGGTTAAGAATAATAAAGGAAAGTCAGATTCAGTAATAGTCAAAGGATTGAAAAAAAGCGATGTTGTAAAACTATATTCATCCTCCGGGAAGTATCTATCAAAAAAAACATCAACTTCTTCCTCTGCAACCATTACGGTTAAGCAGTTAGGTAAGGGCTCAGGATCAGTTTATGTAACCGTGACACGCCCTGGAATGAATGAAAGCGACAAAGTGAAAAAAACATTTAAAGCAGAATAGCATATTAGAAGAGTAGAGTGTATTATCAAAAAGGATTAGCGGCTTACAAAGCAAGGGGAGAAAATTTGGTATTAAAAATTTATATCATGGGGAATAAAGAAAAAGGGAGACACTCAAATAGGGAGTGTCTCTTTTTAGGCGATGAAGAAGATTGTTCAGAGCTGTATTCTTCATGAAATGTTAATGATATAAGGATATCGACTGAAAGCCTCTTAGGATACAAAGGGAATGGAGACAACCGCAAAAATGAAGTGAATAATCTGTTGCTGTATTAGGGAGAGCAATTTAGAATTTCTTATATTATAAGAAGAAACTCGATAGAATATATATAAAATGTATAATGACCAATTGTATCTAAGTGTGTATAGGAGTGATAATGCTCATAAACCATGCACCAAGATGTAAGTTATTGGAGTAAATGAATTCGGCTTTTTAAGCGGATTATGAAAAAAGCAATGGAGAACCCTAATGTAATAGGTTTCTCCATTGCTTTTTTCGATTTATAGACGTCATCCATGACATGAAGGGGGAAAGGCCTTGATCAGGGTAAACGGCTTCCCCACGTTATCTTCAATAATAATATGGGGGATTTGGCTGGTAATGATAATTGTATGCCGGGGCAGTATACATTTGATTACCATAGGAATTATTATATTGCGGATATTGCTGCATGTCTTCTTCGGCCGCTCGATGGCAGTTGGCTGGCGGACCGATGAATGTTGATGGCTGAACCGGTGCAATTGCTTTTTTCCATTGGTTTTCATCCATGCAATAAGTATGTGCCATAATATTTGCAGGCGTCAATTTCAAGATATCGGAACCGAGGATCACCTCAGGTGTTGGTGCATTAAAAATGGCGAGCAAATGAGTATTATCCGTATTAGCCACTTCATAATGCCACCAACCTTGTGGGACGTTGGCTACTTGACCGGGTTTAATGGGATAATTTTGTATTTGCTTTGTAAAAGGATTCAGTAATGAAACGGTTGCCGCTCCAGAAATGCAATACACGAGCTCTGCTGCATTTTGGTGATAATGCGGTTCTACGACATTGTCTGTACTAAGGTAAATATCTAATAATGAAACATTTTCGAGTGTGTTCAATTGTTTGATACCTAATACATTTATATAGTTTTGATTGTCTTTTTTCATTAAATTGCTTTTATTAATATCGAAAAAGTATTGTGTGGATGGTGAAGTATAGTCCATATAGGAGACCATGAATTTATCATTCCTTTTTTTAAGACTTGATTTTTCAGGATATGTTAGATCTCATTTTAATGTGCAATAACCCAGTGGGTTATTTGCCTATGGAGCTAATAAGGAGTATTGAAGATACTGTCATTGAATGAATGATAGGCAGTGACTTCGTGTAACGAATAGCCAAAAACCGATGGTTATTAGAATAATATTATTTTTATATATTTTAAAACCGAATCTACTAAACTGAATTTTTGATATAATCAAACTTTTGCTAAGCGTAATTTTCCCATTGCATGACTTTAAATTACAGTGATATAATGTTCTCTGTGATTTTAAAGTTTAACATAGGAAGTGGCTAAATTGTCGAACAATTCAAAAGAGAGTAAATTCGTCCCGTACGTCTCTGCATCTAAATCTCTACCGGAATTGACTGCAACTGCAATCATTCTAGGGATCATTCTTGCAATCGTATTCGGGGCGGCAAATGCATACTTAGGCCTACTTATTGGTTTAACTGTCTCTGCTTCAATACCCGCGGCGGTAATTTCAATGGCTATTTTAAGAGGGGTTTTTCGCAGGGATTCAATATTAGAAAACAATATTGTGCAAACGATGACCACGGCAGGTGAGGCTATTGGTGCCGGTGCTGTATTTACCATTCCAGCATTATTTATGTGGGACATGGACGTCAGTCAAGCATTCATCATTTTCGTTGTTTTAACTGGGGGATTTTTAGGGGTCTTCATGATGGTTCCCCTTCGCCAGCTTTTAATTGTAAGGGAACATGAAACATTACCTTATCCTGAAGGTACAGCATGTGCCGAGGTCCTGAAGTCAGGAGAAAAGGGTGGTACAAGCGCGAAACTAATCGGAGCCGGTTTGGTTATCGGCGGTGTGGTTAAAGGGCTTGGTGATGGGTTTAAGCTTTTCAAGACAGAGGTTGAAACAGGAATCACGAATTTTAAAAATGCGGTGGTTGGTCTTGATGCCTTTCCTTCCCTTTTGGGTGTAGGTTATATTATTGGACCTCGTGTTGCAGGACAAATGCTAGGTGGGGGTTTATTAGCCTGGGTTGTTCTAATACCGGCCATCAGCTTTTTTGGCGGAAGCAATGGAACAGCCATTTTCCCTTCTGAAGTACCGATCGGTGAATTGGATGCATGGGGAATTTGGGATAATTATATACGCTACATTGGTGCTGGTGCCGTTGCAACTGGCGGATTGATCACATTGATCAAAACATTACCAATACTTTTCAGTTCAGTTTTCGATACTCTTAAAGGTGTAAAAGCCAATAAAGGGCAACTAAAATCAGGTTCGATCCGTACAGAACAAGACATACCGGCTAAATACGTTTGGCTGGGAACGATCATCGTTATTTTAATCATTGCTTTCACACCTATCACGGATGTAGGAATCATCGGTGCGATTGCAATTGCGATTTTTGGGTTTTTATTCGTGACAGTAGCTTCAAGGGTTGTTGGGATCGTCGGAAGTTCTTCTTCCCCAGTCTCAGGAATGACGATAGCCACACTATTGATTGTAGCGATTGTCTATAAAGCTACTGGTTTTACTGGTACGACGGGGATGGTAGCCGCTTTAACCGTCGCTGCGATCATTTGTACGGCACTTGCGGTTTCAGGTGATGTTTCTCAAGATCTAAAAACAGGATATATCGTCGGCGGAACACCATGGAAACAACAAGTTGCCATGATGATCGGTGTTGTTGCATCAGCTTCTGTCATTGGTTTTATCCTGGTTCTGATGGATAACGCATATACGATGGGATCTGCAGAACTGCCTGCACCTAAAGCGGCACTAATGAAAATACTTGCTGAAGGTGTTCTTGGAGGAGACTTACCTTGGACACTCATCTTTATCGGTGCGGCTATTTCGATCACATTAGAATTTTTCGGTCTAAATTCACTTGTTGTTGCTGTCGGCATATACTTGCCGGTTCATACTAGTGCCCCAATCATGATCGGTGGATTTATTCGTTTCTTCGTTGAGTTCTTCTCGAAAACAAAAGAAGCGCTTAAAGCACGGGTTGATAGAGGAGTATTATTTGCATCTGGTTTAATAGCGGGTGAATCATTGATTGGTGTACTTATTGCCATATTGATAGCAGCAGGTGTCCAAGTTCCGGCTGCGGCTAAATTAGCCAGCAATTTGCTACCTTTCCTACTATTCCTTGCTCTAGCTGGATTGCTATGGTTCGTATCCAGCAAAGGGAAAAAAGAAGATGCTTCGTAAACGCCAATCAAAAAAGAGGAACCTGTTAACCATGGTTCCCCTTTTGGAAAAACGCGTCACTATGGTACAAGAATCTTCGGAAGCAACTTTTTTAGTCATTCAAAGGACCAATTTTGTGGAACGAATTACAATTCGTTTCTTTAAACAACCATCAGTCCGTAAAATCAAGCTTGATAAGTTTGGGGCATATGCCATTAAACAGATGGAGTTCCAAAGAAATGTAAATCAGATTTCTGAAGCGATGAGTGAACATTTTGGAGAGGAAGCAGAACCAACCTTACCGAGGTTGATGAAATTCCTGGAAATTCTTGAGGTTCATGATTGGATCATATGGGATGATGAAGAAGAAAAATGAAAAAAAGCTGAAGCTCTTTTGGATGCTTCAGCTTTTTTCTGTTTTAAATTTGATAAAAATCAAAAATTTTCATAGTTTACGACATTCTAATAATCTGTATTTTTACGAAAATGAACTCTGAGTATAATTATTTGTAATAACTTTATATACGTTGTATTCTTGTACTATTAGTCATGATTAATAGTACAAGAATATTCATATTATGAAGAGCAGGTGGGTTATTATGGGAAGAGTACAAGGTAAAGTAGCATTAGTGACAGGTGGAGCTTCAGGTATAGGGTTATCCATATCCACACTAATGGCTAAAGAAGGCGCAAAAGTCGTGATTGCTGATTTTAACGAAGCAGGAGCGAAAGAAGCGGCTGAAAACATTAAAAAACAAGGTGGGGAAGCGGCTGGAGTATTCTTGGATGCTGGACAAGCAGCTTCCATCCAGGCAGCAGTCGACTTTACAATTGAACAATATGGAACGGTTACGGTACTTGTTAATAATGTGGGTTTAACTAACTTGCATAAAGATCTGGATGTCGTGAATTTAGATTTGGAAGAATGGGACCGACTCATGGATGTGAATTTAAAAAGTGTGCTATTAGGAAGCAGGTTTGCGATTCCTTATATGATTAAAGCGGGAGGAGGGTCGATAATCAATACGGCCTCCATGGCTGGATTTACAGGTGACTCCGTACGATCTGCATATGGTGCGTCCAAAGCGGGGGTAGTGAATTTGACCCGTTATATCGCTGCACAGTATGGTAAAGATCATATTCGTTGTAATGGAGTGGCACCGGGCCTTATTTTAACTCCTGCAGCGAAAAATAATATGCCTCCTGCCGTACTCGATATTTTTGCCAAATTTAATGCATTGCCATATCATGGTGAAGCGGATGATATCGGTTATACCGTTCTATTCCTTGCATCTAATGAGTCCAAATTCATTACAGGTCAGACGATCCAAGTGGAAGGCGGTCATTATATGGCCAAC
Organism: Peribacillus phoenicis; assembly: GCF_047238085.1. Classification (NCBI taxonomy): domain Bacteria; kingdom Bacillati; phylum Bacillota; class Bacilli; order Caryophanales; family Bacillaceae; genus Peribacillus; species Peribacillus phoenicis. The sequence continues at coordinate 1,523,314 of NZ_JBDFMF010000001.1, forward strand.
CCAAGCATCTCTGATTTTAATGATTATGTAACTAAAGCAAAATCCAATTAATTGTCTGGACATACCTACAACAAAACCTTACCCTGGATAAGATCAACCTTTCCGGGGTTTTTAGTTAGGAAGCCCTTTATTGAAAAACCATAAAGCAGGTGCATTAACAATGGAAGAAACGAATTATGACGAAATGCTGAACATCAAAACAGAAGGTGAACAAAAAAAATTCAATGATTCCTTGCATTATCACCGATACGAACCTACGCCTTACAGCGCATTAGAACATTTATTCAAAAAATATGCACTGAAAAGAAATGATCGCATTGTGGATTTTGGATGCGGTAAAGGCCGCTTGAATTTTTTCATCCATCATTTATATCAATCATCTGTGGTTGGCGTGGAGATGAATGAAAATTTCTATAAAGAAGCGATCGAGAATCTGAATGACTACGTGAAGAAAAGGAAAAACATCGATGGCAATATAGAATTCCACTGTTGCTTGGCAGAAGAATATGATATTGATACGAAAGACAATCGTTTTTATTTCTTTAATCCGTTCTCGGTACAGATTTTCATGAAAATCACCAATAACATTTTGCTTTCCTTTGAAAAAGAACCGCGCCAAATCGAACTGATATTATATTATGCTTCACAGGATTATATTTTTTTCCTCGAAAATCAAACCGCCTTCGAGCTGAAAAACGAAGTGATGTTACCTGGCTTGACAGAATCTAATCCATTTGAGAAATTCGTCATATACCAATTGTTAATTTGAATGGATACTCGTTTTTTGGTGATAATCAAGCAAATATTAGAAGCACCCAAGCGATATTTATTGATGCTTGGGTGCAAAGAGTGAAGTCAATAAAGGTGCTTAATTTAAAGCATATTGTAAAATCCTTATTACTTTTTTTCTTTTTGCATGCTCCTATTCCATTTTCTATCTTTTAGTTTTATGCTCTTCTATTTCTAAGGATGAATCACTTTGTTTGTGGGGAGCGAGGTTCTAGTTTATAGTTTGTAAGCCATAGTAAACATAAAAAAATTAATTCAAATGCATTGGTAACAGCCGAACTTTCTATGGGAATAGGGATGGCACTTCCAACTATCATGACTATAACTCCTAAAAGCATCCAAATCCAACGTGTTCTTATAAATATGTAGATGCTAATCACCAATAATATAAAGGTTACAATAAGCACCATTAAAGGCGGGCCTGAAGATTCCTCACTAACATATCTTAAAACACCATACTCGTAGATTGGTACAAATATCTTATGCATATTTTCAATAAATTCATAGAGGATAAGCCCAGCTGTAAGGAAAAGGAAAAAGTAGGGTGCTATCATTTTTTTTGTAAAAGGAATATGTATCCTTTTCGCCATTCCCCATCCAAACAAGATCAATGTGGGAGTGATAAATCCATGACTCCAGAAACGTAATGCATTTAATGACTCTAACAAAGGGCCATCACCAATGAACTTTCCAGAGGCAATAATTAAGTTATCCACGATAAGCCCGAAAGTAACTAGAAGAAGAAAGCTTGAATACGAAAAGAGTTTACGGTCCTGTCGAAGTAACATCATTCCCATGATAAAAAGAATAATATAAATGATTGAATAACAAAAATATAAAATAGTATCCAACTAATTCACCCCCTATTTTGTTTTTTTCATACTATAAAAGAACAAAACATATCACAAGAAATTACTTTAAATAAAAGTGCCCTTTAAATATAATTTTAGTTTAATGTGAAATTCATATTCAGGTAAGATTGTAAATACCTATATCGGAGAATATAATGGGTTGGCTTTATATGTGGTTTTTATAAGTATTAAAGGTCTACATAAGAAACTTTATATTTAAACAAGGATGGGAGCATTGCATGAAAAATGCACATAAATAGTGATATTACTGATAAGCAGCCATTGAAATACGTGCACAGATTGTGTAATAACTCCCAATGTGGACTTGACGAACTACGTGTCCGAAAAACTTGTGGCAATGATCGATAGCTGGCATCCAAACAAAGAAAGAGAAGATTCGTACAGCGTGGTTACACCCAATAAGGTGAGACATAGCACAGCAAGTAAATATGTGATAATCCAAACGAGACCAGCCTAAATATCCGTCTACATGAGGAAGATGTCATTAAATATTCAAAAGAGAAGGAAGTTAGATGTAAAGTTCGTTTTATATAGCCCATAAGGACAGGGTGAATGAAAAGCAACACTAGTAGCTGTGTGTGTTCGTAACATCACCTAGAAATAAATATTAGGAACAGTGAGGTATAAAAATGAAAAAAGTTATTAAATATATTCTCGTTAGTATAATTGCATTAATGATTATCGCTTTTGGCGGCTTTTACATATGGTCAGAACAAACATACAAGCCATCAGATGAATTGTATGCGTTAGTTGGAAAGGGGAATATAACAAAGGAAAATGGGTTTGTCACATTCGAACCAACAAAAACTAAGAAAGTGGGCATTGTCCTGTATCCAGGTGCCAAGGTTGAGCCGGAAGCATACGGATATTATGCAAAAGAATTATCGAAAGATGGATATACAGTCGTTATCCCAGATGTGAGGTTCAATTTCGCTTTGTTTGATAAAAATAAAGCGGTGGAAGCTAAAGATGCATATCCAGCTGTGGAGAAATGGTACGTTGCTGGACACTCGTTAGGAGGAGTAGCCGCCTCCGCATATGCTTATGAAAATCCAAAAGAGGTGGAAGGGATTATCCTCCTCGGTTCATATCCCAGTAACTCAAATGACTTTTCAAAAATGAAAGTTCCTATGCTATCGTTATATGCAGAACATGATGGGCTATCTACATTAGAGAAGATTGAGGAGACAAAGCACTTACTATCTAAAGAGGCAAACATGCATAAGATAGCAGGGGGAAACCACGGTCAATTTGGAGTATACGGAAAGCAAAAGGGAGATAATGAAGCGACTATCTCAGCTAAGAAACAACAAGAAGAAATGATAGTTGTCACAAAAAAATGGCTTAATCAGAATGGGGAGTAAGTAAAATTCAGCTTGAGCCATGAGAAAAAGGACCCGTTATTCTAAGATGATGTAGAAATGCCCTCAATGAATTAATTGGGGGCATTTTCATACTGAAGTTTATTTGGACTTGGAAACAATGAGCCAAAGGGATCCGGTATGCAGAAAAAGGGTGGGGATGTAGACTTAACGACAAGCACCACACCTCAAAATTCCTTGAGGAAGGTGAAGTGAAATGCAGTAGCGGATTCCGATTTTCTCTTTTAATCTTGGTTTTGCCTCGATTTCATTCACGAACTTCAACTTATGCGATAGAAAAAGGCTTACTATTACTTAATTTACCGTGCCCTGTCCGCCGACTGTCTGCAAGGCCTCATCAATGCAAGCGGCTGTGGGGTGTCGGCTAGCCAGTTATTCGGCAGGAGTGTCGCAAATTTCTTCAATCCAATGAGGGCTTTATCCATAAAAAGGTAAAGCGTAAAGGATAAAAAAGTCTCTTTTAAAATCATGGTTCGGTGTGAGAGCATACTGAATTAGAATCAAAGTGCCGTAGTACACAAAAAAAATGGCTGCCTTAATCAATAAGGCAGCCGTCTTATTTTTATATAATAATATTCAATAGTTTCGCTCGATGACAAAGTGCGCACGATCGGCTCTAAAGAGAGTTTTTGAGAATTCAATGACCGATCCGTCATTCTCATATGTGTAAGTTTCCAATGAAAAACAAGGTGAGCCGTTCGGTACGTCCAATTTGTCAGAAATGGAATCGTCGGCAAGTGAAAACTCCAAGTGTTCGACCGTTTTTTTTACTTTTAAATTGAATTGTGTCTCAAGTACTTTAAAGAGTGATTTTTCGCAGGCTTCGATATTAAGCCCGGGTGTTTTATACCAAGGGAGAAAAGCAATTTCATATTGAAGGGGGATGTCGTTTACGTAACGTATCCGTTCCAGTTTATTTACGGGGTCTCCAATATTTTGTTTGAAAAGCTTGGCAAGGGTAGCATTTGCTTCAATCACCTTTAAGCTAATGACCTTTGTAGAAGGGTTTTTTCCTTGCATCGTGACTTGCTCAGAAAACTTTTCAACCGTGCTTGAAAGAAATTGCTTCACTTTATTTTCCGAAACGAAAGTCCCTTTGCCCTGAACACGGTAGATGTAGCCTTCGACGTTCAATTGCTGTAAGGCCGTGCGAACTGTTGTCCTGCTTACTCCGTATATTTTACAAAATTCGGCCTCAGTCGGTAATTTTGTATTTGTTTGATATTCGCCATTTTTTATGAGATCGATAATCGATTCCTTAACTATGGAATGCAATGCCGCTTCTTTATTCATGGTCTCCACAGTGATTCCTCCTATGTTCATTCCCAATATATACATATAGATTATCTCGGATAAGTTCAATAATCAACTTTAATTCACAAATTTGTAGTAACAAATTAAAAATTGTGTTGATATTTTTTCAATTTGTAACTACAATGTATGTATGGAGGCAATAATACCCATTTCATTCCAAGGGAAGTGATAAAAAAGTAACATCGATTATTATAAAAATGCGATTTAGTCTTACTTAAAAATACTGAATAATCAATTATTAAAAAGGGGGGTAATTTCAATGAATATCTTATTATGTTGTTCTGCAGGGATGTCTACTAGTTTATTAGTTACCAAGATGGAGGAAAGTGCTAAAAAACAAGGGGTAGAGTGTCATATATGGGCGGTTGGTTCTACAGAAGTGAACAATGAAATAGATAAGGCCGATGTGATTTTATTAGGTCCGCAGGTTAGATATCTTCTTTCCAAGCTACAGGAAGCGGGGAAAGAAAAGGGTATTCCAGTCGCAACCATCAATCCAATGTTCTATGGACTATGTAATGGTGAAGAAGTGCTAAAACAAGCCACTACTTTAATAAAAGGAGAATAAGGATATGATGACTTTTATTGATAAGTATATTATGCCTGGGGCGGTAAAGGTAGGAAATAACCGGCATTTGCTTGCAATTCGTGATGCATTGATTGGAATGATAGCGATTACAATGATCGGGTCATTCGCCGTCCTGTTTAATAATCTAGGGCAAGTCATCAAGCCTTATGGAAGAATGATGGAGGCCATCTTCGGTCCTGCATGGAATACACTTGGCGGTGATATTTGGTTTGGAACCTTTGCATTCATGACGGTATTCGCTGTATTCGGCATTTCTTATAAATTGGCACGATCATACGGTGACGATGGTTTTGAAGCGATGCTGGTATCTGCAGCCTGTTTCTTCTTACTATTGCCTCAAATCGGAAATGTCACTTTAACCATCGATGATAAGGATGTTACTGGAGGGGCCTGGGGTTTTGTAAGCGTGAACTATTTTAATGCTACAGCCCTCTTTACAGGAATTGTCGTTGCCTTGATAGCCACTGAAATATTTGTGAGACTTTCCCGAGTGAAGTTTTTAGTCATCAAGCTTCCTGATGGGGTACCTCCTGCGGTTGCCCGTTCATTTGCAAAGTTAGTGCCGGGTATGGCAACGATCTTTATCGCTGGTATATTCGGACTGCTATTCCGTAAAGCTACGGATGGGCAGGTATTGAATGACTGGTTGAGTAAAGTGATTGTATCTCCATTACAAAGTGCAGTAGATTCATTGCCATTCGCTATTTTACTAGTATTTCTTGTTCATTTATTATGGATGATCGGTTTGCATGGACCCAATATCCTTGGTGGGATAACGACACCGCTTTTTGAAAGTTCGGGAGTGAAAAATATCGATTTATATGCAAAAGGCGTCAAAGACATGGACCAATATGGGGTATTGGCTGGTTCTTTCCTAGATGCATTTGTTTATTTAGGCGGATCTGGTGCAACATTGGGCCTCATCATTGCAATGATCATTGCCGGCCGGAAACGGTATAAACAGATGATTGCACTCGGAGGGGCACCAGGAGTGTTCCAGATTAACGAACCCATTCTTTTCGGATTGCCTATCGTTCTGAATCCAATGTGGTTCATCCCATTTGTTCTCGGCCCGGTAATTACAACGGTGATCTCTTATATCGCGGTAAGCAGCGGAATGGTTTTCCCGATCGTCGCTAAGATTCCATGGGTTACCCCACCGATTGTGGGTGGATTTCTGGCCACGGGCGGACATGTATCTGGAGCGGTTTTGGCTGCAATCAATCTAGTAATTTCAACCGCTATTTATTTACCATTCGTTTATGCTCAAGTGAAGATAGACACCAAAAATGAAACAAAGCTTACAAAAGATTCAGAAACGCTAAGCGTTTAAGAAAGTAGTGATGAAAATGGAAAAAGAAGAATTATACCAACTATCCTTTCAATTGATTTTATATAGTGGGAATGCGAGAAGCTTTGCAATGGAAGCATTGCAGGAAGCAAAGAAAAAGAATTTTGATTCTGCCCGTTTGAAAATCGCCGAGGCGGAAACGGAATTACTGCAGGCCCATAAATACCAAACCCAATTAATCCATGCTGAAGCGGGCGGGGACCATTTTGATCTTCCCATCATCCTAGTGCATGCACAAGATCATTTAATGACGGCGATGACAGTAAAGGATCTTGCAATGGAAATGATCGATCTACGCGAAGAATTCTTACATGCAAATGTTGTGAAGGAGAGGACTGCCGAATGAGCAAGGGGCTGAAGGTTGTCACGATTGGCGGAGGATCGAGCTATACGCCAGAACTGATCGAAGGTTTCATCAAATATCATGAAGAACTTCCCGTGAGTGAAATTTGGCTTGTGGACATCGAAGCGGGAAAGGAAAAGCTTGAAATTGTCGGGAATTTGGCAAGAAGGATGATTGAAAAGGCTGGTGTGAATATTGATATCCACCTCACACTAGATAGAAAGAAAGCGCTTAAAGGCGCTGATTATGTAACAACCCAGCTGCGGGTTGGCCAGCTCGCTGCAAGGGCACTTGATGAAAAGATTCCATTGAAACATGGAGTGATCGGACAGGAGACGAATGGACCAGGCGGGCTTTTCAAGGCTTTTAGAACGATTCCCGTCATTCTGGATATTGCTCATGAAATGGAGGAATTATGTCCGGAAGCATGGCTGATTAACTTCACGAATCCTGCTGGAATGGTAACGGAAGCAGTTCTGCGTCACAGTAATATTTCCCAAATCATCGGACTTTGCAATGTGCCGATTGGTATGGAACGAGGTGTTGCGGATTTGATGGATGTAGAGCCATCAAGAGTCCGGATCGACTTTGCCGGCTTGAACCATATGGTTTACGGATTGGATGTATTCGTTGATGGCGAGAGTGTCAAAGATCAAATCATCAATTTAATTACGGATCCAGCTAAAGCTGTCACGATGAAGAATATCCATGCAATGGGCTGGGAGCCGGAATTCCTTAGGGCGTTAAACCTGTTTCCGTGTCCATACCACAACTACTATTACAAAACGGGAGATGTGCTGGCCCAAGAATTGAAGGATGCAGAAAAAGGGGAAACACGTGCAGAGGTCGTTCAAAGACTTGAAGCAGGTTTATTCGAGCTATACAAAGACCAGGATCTGGCTATCAAGCCGCCGCAGCTTGAAGAGCGCGGAGGTGCGTACTACAGCGATGCGGCTGTCCGGTTGATTTGCTCGATGCATACGGATAAGCGAGATATTCAAGCGGTAAATACGGTCAACCATGGTGCGATTGAAGGAATTCCTTACGGCTCGGCGATCGAAACCAGTTGCGTGATAACTAAGGATGGTCCTAAGCCGATCAATGTAGGAGAGCTTCCTGTCGCTGTCCGCGGATTAATCCAGCAAATCAAATCCTTTGAAAGGGTAGCCATCGAAGCTGCAATTTCGGGGGACTATGATACTGCGTTGCTTGCCATGACGATCAATCCACTCGTTCCAAGTGACCGGGTTGCAAAACTTATCTTAGACGAAATGCTGGAGGCACATAAAGATTATCTGCCGCAGTTTTTTGAAAAAAAGGAGTTGCAGGATAATTTATCATGATTGAAGTCCTTGTAAATGCAGATGATTTCGGGTTAACTAAAGCGGTGAATTATGGGATTTTGGATAGCCACAAATATGGAATTGTCAATTCAGCAACGATCATGATGAATGCCAAAGCAACGGAGCATGCGATTGAAATCGCCAAGAAGACACCATCGTTGAAGGTAGGTATACACTTAGTGCTGACATGGGGGAAACCTTTGTTGAGTGATGTTCCGAGTTTGGTTGATGAATCTGGTTTCTTTAAGAAGCAAGGGTTGGTATATGGGGATCCTGCCGGTATTTCCTTGAGCGAATTGGAGAGGGAGTGGTCAGCACAAATCGAAAGATTCTTGGAATTTGGTCTATTCCCGACTCATTTTGACAGCCATCATCATGTACATGGGATCACAGCATTTCTACCGGTTATTAAAAAGCTGTCAGATAAATATGGATTGCCAGTGCGAAATGCCGGAAAGCACCTTGCTGGGATTCAAACCGTTACAGATGTATTCCTGGATGATTTTTATGGAGAAATGGTGGTTGAAGATTACTTTCAAAACTTGAAGGGGAGGGTAATGGATGGGGCGAGCGTGGAGATAATGACTCATCCTGCTTATATGGATGAAGAATTGATGGAAGTCTCCTCATATAATCATAAACGCTTAAAAGAAACCCGGATCTTGACAAATGCAAAATTACCTGAGGGATTTTTCCTTAGATTCAGCATCAACCAGGTTAACATTTGATTTCGATAAATATAGCCCTTTAATTGCAAAAGAGGACCATTCATCCAAATGATGAATGGTCCTTTTAAATTCAATGAGTGCTATATCTTAAAAATTAATAAGCCAAGCTGAATAGGGCTTTGATGTGTGATAGATAACGAACATTACTTGCTTCTTTCATCAATGTAGCCGGAAGACCTTTAAGTGATGTGTTATTGGCCCCAACCGTTGCCACCGCATCCTTACGGCCAAGGCTCGCAAGTGTACCTGAGTTTACAGGTGAAAATGCTTCAAGTTTCTTGCCTTCAAAGGCTGCAAATAGGTTGTAACCAACAAGCTCACCCATTTGCCAAGCATTTTGAGCAGTAGGAGCGTATGGACGGCCGCCTTCTGGAGGGAAAGCAACGGCACTGTCCCCGACGACGAATACGTCTTTATGGGATTTGGATTGCAAGAACTCATTAACGGTTGCTTTGCCGCGGTCCACTTCAAGGCCTGATTCGCCTACGATAGGAAGGGCCGCAACTCCGCCTGTCCAAACAAGCGTATTGGCCGTTATCGTTTGTCCATCTTTCAATTCGATTTGATTGCCTTTAACACCCGTTACAGGCAGACCTGTCAAGAACTCAACGCCGCGTGCTTCCAAGCTTGTCATCGCACGTTCGATTAAGTGGTCAGGCAGGACCGGAAGGATTTTTGGACCAGCTTCCACAAGCTTGATTTTCAAGTCCTTGAAGTCCACTCCGAACTTTTTGGCGATTTTAGGGAAGTGATCCACGATTTCACCGATTAGCTCGACGCCCGTCAATCCGCCGCCGCCGATCACGATGGTTGCGTCCGCTTCATTATTTGTTTGTGCATATTCGCGAATGCGATCTTCGATATGTTTGTAGATCTTGTTTGCATCATTTACGGATTTCAAGACCATGCTGTTTTCCTCAAGTCCCGGAATGCCGAAGAATCCTGTTTGGCTTCCCAAAGCAACGACCAGGGCATCATAAGATAAAGTGGAACCATTGGCAAGTTTCACTTCTTTGTTATCGACTGAGAATGACTCCACTTTGGAAATGACAAGGTCGATATCTTTTCCTTTGAAAAGCTTTTCCAACGGAATGGAAACGGCTTGTTCAGAAATGGATCCGCCTGCAAGACGGTGCAATTCGGTGATGATTTGGTGCGTTGGAAATTGGTTCACCACGGTAACCTGCACTTCATCTCTTTTGTAATATTCACGTACTGATAATGCAGATAGCAATCCAGCGTAACCCGCACCTAAGATGACGATTTGTTTTGACATAGTTAATCCCCCGTCCTTACTGATTGAAAGTTTATCAAATTATTTTTGGTTTTTACGTTCTGAAGAGACTTCAAGAAAAGCTTGGGCAAAACGGAAAAGCTTTTGTGCTTGCGGGTCTTTCATCATTTTTAACAGACCAAAAAGACCGATCACATCAGTATTCTCTTCAGCACGATCCTTAGCTTCGATGGCATTAGCCGCAAGCCCTTTCACTGAATGGACTACAGGTGTAGCGATCTCCGAAATGGCGCTGACCGTATCATTTTTCAAAACATCATCAGTCGCAACCGATTGAGCGAAATCATAAGACTTTGTTAAAATATTCACTAACTCAGTCAGTTTTGGTAACTGCTCAACTAAAGTGTTCAATGATTCCTGAACCTCAGGCTTTAAAAGCTGATCTAGGATATCCAATTGTTCTTGGTTTGCAGAAATATTAAGTGTTTCATGTTCAGGTTTTGTGACTACATCTACCATATCTAATTCCCCTTTAAACTCAATTATTTTGATTTATGTGTTTTCCGCCGATACTACTAATCATACGACTCTAATCTCTTAATTTCAAATATTTCTTTTGTGATACGAATATAATTTTTATAGTTTTAAATAAGAGTTATTAGGTGGGTTTGGAGATTTATCTTAATATTCCGAGAAAACATTAAGATTATTCTGATGTTAATACCTTTTTTCTCATTTCCTATAAATAATAGAACACTACAATGTCCATAATCTTTGAATATGCCATGCTTGAATGAGACCCAAGAATATTTTATCTGATTTAGGGTAAATAATATTATCGGAATTGGAGATGATGCCCTTGGTAGAACGCAGGATGTTAAAGGTCCGTGGTGAGAATATCGAAATATCCTCTAGGTACAATGAAAAATATAGTAAATGGAATTGTACAGCTAAAATTCCCAATAGTTCCATTATTGCTTATTGTCGTGATAAGAATAAGCTACGTGCTGAGACAGTTTCTATGAGCAGGTTATTAATTACTTATGATGACTATCAAATTATCTGAGTTGTAAAAGGCGCCCAACATGCGCCTTTTTTTATAGAATAATATTTTTATCTGCGATATCGGGAATATATCTTCGAAAATGGAGATATATCATCGAAAACTCCTGATTTATCTACGAATTATTCGATTTATCGATTTTTCGACAAAAACTTCTTTTAAATAAGCTATTTTTTTATGAAAAGAAACGAAATTGTCAAAAAATATATCAGAAAATACTGAAAAGGATAGTAAAATTATGTTAATATATTTAAAAAAAGTATTATTTTCTAAATAATAATGAATAATTTATTTTTAAAGGATCTCCATAAATGGAGTGTAGGACCTGGCCATTTTATATGCAGCGAATAGCAAGTGAAATAGCCTAATAGAATAAGATTATCAATTAAATGGAAATGGAGTCGATACAATGGTTAATATTACTGGATATGGCAAAGCGACACAAGAAGCAGTGAATAATTTTCAGAAATTTGTGGGTTTTGAAATCCCTGCAGATTATCAACAATTTCTCCTTAAGCATAATGGCGGCACAACGGCGGTCCAAAACTGTAAGTTTTATGTAGATGGATTAGACACACTCGTTTGCTTAAATGTACTTTATGGATTAGAGCTTCAAGATAAAGAACTGGATTTACGGAAATGGCATGAAGAAAACAGAGATGACTTACATAAGAATTGCATTATAATAGGTAATGCTACATGTGCAGGTAAAATCTTGCTGATAAATAATGAAGAGGAAAAGGGAGTTTACTTCTGGGATCAGGGTTGGTATTCGGATCCATCAAGCCAGGATGAAAATATTTATAAAGTTGCATCGAGTTTTCAGTCCTTCATTGAGGGATTGAAAATCCCGGAGGAAATCTAATTTTATTGTAATCCCCTTGATTGGCTCATACCATTCAAGGTTTTTTATTGTCATGTTAATGAGGAGAAAAAGATGTATAAAATATTATTGGTTGAAGACGATTCCAAAATAGCTGGAATCTTGGTCAATTACTTAAAAAGGTATGGGTATGAGGTTTTTGAAGTGAAGCAACTGGACCAAGTCTTTGCGGAGTTCCAAGAGATAAAGCCAGATTTGGTTTTATTGGATATTAATCTGCACTATTTTGATGGTTTCCATTGGTGCCGGCTAATAAGGACGGTTTCAAAGGTTCACATCATATTCATCTCTGCTAGGACAGATGAAATGAACCAAGTCATGGCCATTGAATATGGGGGAGATGATTATTTAACGAAACCGTTTCATTTGGAAATGGTACTGGCGAAAATAAAGAGTGTCCTACGTAGGGGAAAGAAAGAGCTTCCACCAAAGGATTTTAGATACGTTAAGCGTTTTGGGAGGAGTCTATCATGAACATCCGACTTCTCGCTAAGAGAAATATCCAAGGAAATGCACAACGTTATCTAGCTTATTTTTTCAGTATTGTCCTTTCGGTCTCAATCTTTTTTATTTATGCATCATTTATCTTTCATCCAGATGTGGTCCATGCGAATATCCCTGGGGGACAGTTAATTGGTAAGGGACTCATTGCAGCTGAAATAGTGATCATCATATTTTCAGTTTTCTTTATCGCTTATTCGAATGCTGCATTTATACAGCCGCGAAAAAAGAGTTTGGGGTGCAGACACTGCTTGGAATGTCCAAATCCCAATTAAGAAAACTGATTTACTTGGAGCAAACGATGGTTTCCCTCATACCTATCATTTTGATACTTTTTATCGGCTTGTTTGTCAGTTTATTATTCTTTATCGTCCAAGGAAGCATGATGTATTTGCGAGTTTTTACGAATTTAGAAGATAAAAAAATTCAAATTCACGCCCTTCATCGATTGGGCCTGACAAAAAAAGAAATACGGCAAATTTTAAGTGCGGAAATACGGATTCTCTTTTTCGCTCCTTTTCTGATAGGAATGATTCATGCCATAGTCGCCTACGTGGCATTAAGCAATTTATTGGGATCCAATTTGTTTGTCTATTCGGCCATCGTCATAGCAACTTATTTTCTTTTTCAACTACTCTATTATCAAGTAACTAAAAAGATGTATGAGCGGGCAGTCATCAATTCGATTAAATAAAAGCTATCATATGTAAATGGAATCAGGGGGATCAGGCTCTGATTCCATTTTTTTATTCAGGAGATCTTCTCATGGAAATGGCGTTTTCATTAATGAGAAATTAGTTAATATGTACTATTGAAAGGGGATTGATCCACTATTTCGCACAACTTAATAAAAAAAATATGAATTATGGTGTGATTTTACAGGTGAATCCTCTAGAATCTTGTAATATTTTCATATAAAGGGTAAAATTATTCATTTGAAGCGAAAATATCGAACTCCGAATCATTAATTTTTTCCATTTTCACATATGTAATTATACTGATATAATTTTTTATATGGAAATAAAATGATTTATTAGAAATGATTAATAGTTAAAGTGGTTTAGATTAAAATATAAAAAGTTAGATGATTAAAAAATAGTGGGTGAACTGTTAATTACTTGATTAATTATAGTATTATATGCCTGGGATTATAGAGAATATTAGATTTTTCTCTATTTCTTTGACACTTTATATAGTAAACTCAGAATAGGTTCGTTAACTTTTAGCTGCTAGAGATGAGGTAAGTTTAATCCTATGAAAAATAAAAAGTTAAGGGCATTTCTTTATTTGACCATTCTTTTATTGATTGTTTTCATTCTTCTTAATATGTTTTCAACATATTTAAGCATTAAAAATTCTGTACAAAAATCCGTTGCAAATCAAAACTTGGTAGCTGCTAGATCTATCGCCGACTCGATGGATAAGGAGGCCTATCAGCGTTTTCTTAATAACCAAGTAAATAGCCGGGATTATAGGGATATAAAAGCTTACTTAGAGGATGCCCGTGAAAAAATAGGAGCATTATATGTTTATACCATCATGATTGATAATCCGCGAGTATCTAAAGCTATGATCACTGGATTTTCTAAAGATCATAAAGGGGATTTTCCTATTGGTGGTGTATGTACTGTTCCCCCGGAGCAGGTCAAACAGGCGTATGAAGGGAAAAGCTTTATTACCGGGATTCTAGAAGATCCGGAATATGGTGAGTATTTGACTGTGGGAGTGCCAATGAAAAATCAAGATGGCGACATTATTGGTTTTTTGGGCATTGATATGAGCGCAGAAGATATTAATGCAATTAACGGCGAGGTATTGAAAAGCAGCATTGCCATTCTTGTTTATAATGGTGGATTTGTTATCATGCTGCTGGTTACCTTTTTTGTCATTCAAAAATGGTATCAAAAGGAACTGACACGTGAAGTGGGGGATACGGAAGATACGTATCAATCGGAATTTCAATCGCTCATTGCTTCAGTCCGCTCATTAAGGCATGATTTTTCCAATCATATTCAGGTGATACATGGACTGCTTAAATTAGAGGAGAACGCAAAAGCACTCGAATACTTAACAGGTCTTTCAAAAGAAGTGCATTCGATTGAATCGAAGAAATTGGATGTGAGTCATCCGGGCTTATCCGTCCTGTTAGAGACGAAAAGGCTCTCGGCCCAGAATTATAACATCGATATTGAAATCGATGTATCACCCGAATCCTTCAATCGGGTCAAAACAACCGATTTGATAAAATTATTATCAAATGTTATCGACAATGCTATTGAGGCAACAATTGAATTGCCAGAGCAAGAACGCCGAATGAATATTGCCTGCAAAGCTGATGATGAAAAGTATACGTTTATGGTTACCAACACCGGACCAATGATTTCGGAATTAGATCTGGAGAATATATTCGCCAGTGGTTTTTCAACCAAAAAGGAACAAAAGGGCAAAGTTCGCGGACAAGGATTGTTCATCGTCAAAGACTTAGTGACCAGATATGATGGAGAGATTCATGTACAATCCTCTGAAAAAGAAACGGCCGTTACGATGATCATACCCGTAAATGGAAAAATGGGCTAAATTGAAAATTGATAAAAAGGCATGATTCCTCAAATACAGGAGGAATCATGCCTTTTTTATGATTCAATTATCGGGATTAGAATCCAATGCTATCAGGAGAAGGGGATTCATTTTTCCCCAGTCCGCAAATGGAGCTATGAGCTTCAAATTCATTTTCGGTATTTTACACTCTGACTATCTAAGAGTTATAAAGATGAAAAGTTGAATAAAAGTACCTTAATTGGACATAATGGGTAGATGTTTAGCTGCTTTCTTCGAGATTATGATAAGATAGGGAAAAAATCAATTAAGGCAGTGAGATTGTGAAACAACAAAAAGGAAAACTTCTCGTGATCATTGGACCGACTGCTGTTGGGAAGACAAAGATGAGCATTGAGATGGCAAAGTTATTTAATGGTGAAATTATTAGCGGAGACTCCATGCAGGTTTATAAAGGGATGGATATTGGGACTGCAAAAATCAAGAAGGAAGAAACAGAAGGAATTCCTCATTATTTACTTGATATTAAAGACCCGGATGAACCATTTAGTGCGGCGGAGTTCCAGGAGCGAGCTAATGCTTGTATTGAGGATATCCAAAGCAGAGGTAAACTCCCCATTATCGTCGGTGGAACAGGATTATACATACAATCGGTCATTTATGATTATCAATTTTCGGAGGCGCCATCCGACCCTGTTTATAGGGAGGGACTCGAAAAACAGGTAAGGGAGTCAGGAATCGATCCAGTTTTTGAACAATTACGCAGCGTTGACCCGGAAAGCGCGAATCGAATTCATCCTAATAATGTAAGAAGGGTGATCAGGGCACTTGAGATTTTTCATTGTACCGGTAAAACGATGAGTGAACAGCTGAATGAGCAGCCTACAGAATTGAAATATGATACGTGCATCATTGGGTTGACAATGGAACGTGAAAAGTTATATCAACGCATCGATCAACGTGTTGATGTCATGGTAGAAGAAGGGCTGATTTCTGAAGTGGAGTCATTTCATGAAAAAGGTTTGAGGGATTGCCAATCGATCCAGGCAATAGGCTATAAAGAAATCTATGATTATTTTGATGGAATGGCTTCATTGGATGAAGCGGTTGATACATTAAAGCAAAACTCCCGTCGTTATGCAAAAAGGCAATTGACCTGGTTTCGGAATAAAATGGATGTAAATTGGTTTGATATGACCGATCTCGATGGTTTTCCAAAAAAAATACATGAAATATCTGGATTTATAGCAGGAAAGCTTTTCAGTGAAGGCGAATACATAAATTTAGAGAGAAAAGAGGAGGACTAGTTCATGAAACAATCAGTAAATATTCAAGATCAGTTTCTTAATCAATTACGGAAAGATGGTACGTATGTGACGGTATTTTTATTAAACGGGTTCCAGATTAGAGGACAAGTGAAAGGGTTCGATAATTTTACCGTTTTATTTGAGTCGGAGGGCAAACAGCAATTAGTCTATAAACATGCGATCTCTACATTTGCTCCACAACGTAATGTTCAGATTGATTACGAAGTGAAGGAATAATCATATATATGTATGTAAAAAACAGGTTTAGCTTATAGCGACCTGTTTTTTTTTGCATGCAATTCGCTGTTCTTTTTCAAAGAATCGATAATTTTACGTACCTGTTTTGAATATATATCAAGGGACGGATTATTTTCCGGGAAACCGCAGGAAATGACATTCCCCCATATAAATTGGTGAAAGGGAACGGAGATTGTCGTAACACATCCTCCAAGGAAAGAATTCTGTCAGAATAAGTCGCTTTTCAGGAAGGGAATACGGCTCAAATAATCGAATTTTCCGATGGTTTAGTTGTAACCATCATAAATCGAATGAAAATTTGTGGAATTAGAGTAAGGGTCCAAGATGGAGAGGTGAATGCATTGGAACAACCGATCCGTATGAAAAATAACGGGCAAATCAATATTGTGTTTAATGCGGAAAACAGAAAAGCGCTACAAAAGGAACTGCCGATAAAAGAAATTTTGGTGCAGGAAATCCCCCACCAGCATGTGGCATTGAAAGAGATTGAAGATGAGCTGAAATCGCTGGTCGGGATGGAAGAAATGAAAAAGATGATAAAAGAGATATATGCCTGGATCTACATCAATAAACAACGTGAGGCAAAAGGGCTGAAGACTGGCAGGCAAGCACTGCATATGATGTTTAAAGGAAATCCCGGAACGGGGAAAACAACGGTTGCACGTTTAATCGGTAAGTTGTTTCAAAAAATGAATGTACTATCGAAAGGGCATTTAATTGAAGCGGAGAGGGCAGATTTGGTCGGGGAATACATTGGTCATACTGCCCAAAAAACAAGGGATTTAATTAAAAAGGCCATTGGCGGGATCTTATTTATTGATGAAGCCTATTCCTTGGGAAGAGGAGGGGAAAAGGATTTTGGCAAAGAAGCCATAGATACCCTTGTCAAGCATATGGAGGATCGGCAGCACGAATTCATTTTGATCCTTGCTGGATATTCGAGGGAAATGGATTATTTCCTCAGCCTTAATCCCGGACTTCATTCCAGATTCCCGCTTGTTATTGATTTTCCGGATTATACTATTGAACAGTTAATGGAAATAGCCGATCGGATGCTGCAGGAAAAGGAATATCTAATGAATCGGGATGCCGAGAGGAAATTAAAAGAACATTTAATCATATTGCGTTCATTTCGGGGACCTATTTCATTTTCTAACGGACGTTATATCCGTAATGTACTTGAAAAGTCAATTAGGGCTCAGGCAATGCGGCTTTTATTGGAGGATTCATTTGAAAAATCCGATTTACTGACGCTTACCAGCCAAGATTTGGTTTTCGAGGATGATGAAAAAGAATGACATGGAAAAGCCCACCAAGATGGCGGGCTTTTCAAATTTATGTTTTAGGCACCCATTTTTTATTAGGAAGATGCCAATTGTTGGTGTAGGAAAGGACTCGCAATATCGTGATGACGGCAAAGAGCGAATATAGCTGCCATGACTGGGATAATACACCACTGCCTAAAGCCAAGCCAGCAATGATGGCCCATACTACGTAGATTTCTTTTCTGAAGACCAATGGCTTTCTTCCGGCCAGTACGTCACGGAGTATTCCGCCGCCGCACCCGGTTAATGCAGCTGATACAATGATGGCGCTTATTGGATGATTAAGTTCCACGGCATACATCGCCCCTTGGATGGCAAAGGCTGAAAGGCCAATGGCATCACTGAAGTTTCCCCATCTATCCCAGTGCTTTGAAAGGTTAGTAGGAAAAACAAAAACGATGGTGATGGATACTAAAGCGATGACAAAATAGAAACTTTGATCCCATAACGCTGAAACGGGGACACCGATCAGCAGATTGCGGATTGCCCCTCCGCCAAAGGCTGTAATTATTCCTAAAATATAAACTCCCAAAATATCATACTCTTCTTCCATGGCGATGATGGTCCCGCTAATAGCGAATGCAATCGTACCTATGAAGCTTAATACTTCCCATGTCATATGAATGTCCCTCTATGTCTTTTTGATTTTGATGGTAAAGCCAAATTTGATTTTAGCATGTTATCGGAATTTTTAAAACGGTTAAAAGCTACGTTTTCAGGAAATTTTTATATATTCAATTTTTTTGTTATGATTAACTGAAATCTATCCGAAGGTGGTGCATGTGATTTGGAAGAAGCAATAAAGGAAACGGCCGTTTTGATTGGGTGTCAAACAACTGAGACTAATGAACGTTTTGAATATTCACTTGATGAACTGGCTTCATTGGCGAAGACGGCGAATGGTGAGGTTTTAATGACCATCACCCAGAAAAGGGAAAGCGTCGATCCAGCTACATATATAGGAAAAGGAAAAGTGGAGGAACTTCGGAATCTGGAAGAGGAGCTTGAGCCGGATTTATTTATCTTTAATGATGAACTTTCCCCGAGCCAGATTCGGAACCTTTCGAAGCAATTGGAGGCAAGGATCATAGACCGGACACAGCTAATATTGGATATATTCGCTCAGCGGGCGCGATCCAGGGAAGGGAAGCTGCAGGTCGAACTTGCTCAGCTCCAATATTTATTACCGCGTTTGGTCGGACAGGGGATGGCAATGTCCAGGCTGGGCGGCGGAATCGGCACCAGGGGACCAGGTGAGACGAAGCTGGAAAGCGACCGCCGCCACATTCGCGGGAAAATAGATGAAATCAAGCAACAATTAAGTGGCATAGTGAAGCATCGTGAACGTTATCGTGACAGAAGGAAACGTAATAAGACATTTCAAATAGCCCTTGTGGGATACACGAATGCAGGTAAATCAACACTGTTCAACCGTTTGACGGAGGCGGATTCTTACGAAGAGAACCAGTTATTCGCTACACTTGATCCCATGACACGAAAGGCGATTCTTCCTAGCGGATTTACCGTGCTGCTGACGGATACGGTTGGCTTCATTCAAGATTTGCCGACATCTTTAATTGCCGCATTCCGCTCGACCCTTGAAGAAGTGAAAGAAGCGGATCTATTGCTCCATGTGGTGGATTCGTCAAGTACAGATTACTTTAATCATCAGAAAACAGTGCAGGATTTGCTAAATGACTTAGATGTCCCTTCCATTCCACAGCTAACGTTGTATAATAAGAAAGATAAGGTTCACTCTGATTTTGTCAGGTCAGGCAGTCGTGCTTCATTAATGATCAGTGCCTATGAACAATCGGATCTGAATGAAATCATGGAAGAAATTGAAAAGTACGTGATTGAAGAAATGGTCCCGTATCATGTTTTCCTGCCATCGAGTGAGGGTAAACTATTATCACAGCTGAAAAATGAAACCATATTGCGCACTCTCTCCTTTAATGAAGAATCGGAAAGATATGAATGCAAAGGTTTTTGTCTAGCTGATCATCCAATAACCGGGCAGCTAGAGAAATATTCATTATAAAGGGGAATTTTGATGTATCAGCAGTTAACAAATGGAGAAGTGTTGAAAAACATTGCGCAGGAAGTGGAAGCAATGATTTCTCCATTACATAAGCAAGTGGACGAACGAATCGAAGAAAATCAATTTCGTGTATTACAAAGTTATCAAGCACATAAAGTGAGTGATTCCCATTTCATCCCGACTACAGGGTATGGATACGATGATATGGGCCGCGATACGCTGGAATTGATATACGCAGAGGTTTTTGGAGCGGAAGCTGGATTGGTGCGCCCCCAAATTATATCAGGCACACACGCCATCTCCACCGCTCTTTTTGGCATATTGCGCCCAGGGGATGAATTGTTATACATAACTGGAAAGCCTTATGATACTTTGGAAGAAATTGTCGGTATCCGGGGGTCGGGTATCGGATCTTTGCGTGATTTTCAGATCAGCTATAAGGCCGTTCCGTTAGCGGAAGCTGGAACCGTTGATTTTGAAGCCGTCAAACAAGCCATACAACCAAATACGAAAATGATCGGTATACAACGGTCAAAAGGGTATGCTACACGTCCTTCCTTTACGATCGATGAAATAAAGGAAATGATTTCCTTTGTTAAAGGCATTAACCCGGAAATCGTCGTGTTCGTGGACAATTGTTATGGAGAGTTTGTTGAGACACAAGAACCATGTCATGTCGGAGCGGATTTAATGGCTGGTTCACTCATTAAAAATCCTGGTGGCGGGATAGTGAAAACCGGTGGATACATTGTTGGTAAAAAGGACCTGGTTGAAGCTTGCTCATTTCGGTTAACATCACCAGGAATAGGGGCTGAAGCAGGTGCGTCGCTTTATAGTCTGCAGGAAATGTACCAGGGATTCTTCCTTGCACCGCATGTCGTGGGCCAAGCTGTTAAAGGAGCCATGTTCACAGCTGCCTTTTTAGAAAAACTTGGTATGAATACATCTCCTAAATGGGATGCGAAGCGAACTGACTTGATTCAATCCGTCCAATTTGATGACCGGGATAAGATGGTTGCCTTCTGTCAGGCCATCCAATATGCATCACCAATAAATTCACATGTGACACCATATCCTGCCTATATGCCGGGGTATGAGGATGATGTAATCATGGCTGCGGGCACCTTTATTCAGGGGGCCAGCATTGAACTGACGGCAGATGGGCCGACAAGGGCTCCATATGTTGCCTACGTTCAAGGCGGATTGACATACGCCCATGTTAAAATAGCTGTATTGACTGCTGTTAATGCGCTAATGGACAAAAAGCTGATTCAATTGTAAATGAAAATAATTAGGTAAGTCATGGGAATCCATTTACAATTGGATTCCAGCATAAAAAGTAGTCAAAATATTTGAGTAGTAACAAATCATTTAATTTTTCTGAAAAAAACACGTCATAAAATGTAACATCATATTGACAAGTTTAATAACATGAGATAAGATTACTTTAAGATAAACAAAAGGAGGATGCTAAGAATGAGCGGCAACAACATTCGGCGTTCGATGCCTCTTTTTTCCATCGGAATCGTCATGCAGTTAACTGAGTTGTCTGCACGCCAAATTCGGTATTACGAAGAGCATCAACTTATTACTCCTATGAGAACAGATGGAAATCGTCGGGTTTTTTCATTAAACGATATCGATCGACTGCTTGAGATTAAAGATTTAATCGAACAAGGAGTCAATCTGGCCGGCATTAAAAAGATTTTCACTGTAAAGGAACAGAATTTACCTAAAACTCAAGAATTAGAACAAGCGGAAAAAATAAGGCATGACCTTAGTGACGAGGAGCTTCGCAAGCTTCTGCGTGCCGAGCTTTTACAAGGAAGCAAGCATCGAACATCTCTTAGACAAGGGGATATGTCCCGTTTTTTCCAATAAAAAATATGATTTATGAATTATTAGGGGGAATAGAAATTGGCAAAGTTCACACGTGAAGACATCACTCGTTTAGCGAAAGAAGAAAATGTTAAGTACATTCGTTTACAGTTTACTGACATTTTAGGGACAATTAAAAACGTTGAAATCCCAGTCAGTCAATTAGAAAAAGCACTTGATAATAAAATGATGTTTGACGGATCTTCCATTGAAGGCTTCGTTCGTATCGAAGAGTCTGATATGTACCTATATCCTGATTTAAACACATGGGTTATCTTCCCTTGGACTTCCGAAAAAGGTAAAGTGGCACGTTTGATCTGTGATATTTACAATACGGATGGAACACCTTTTGATGGAGATCCACGTGCTAACCTAAAACGTGTTCTTGCAGAAGCAAGAGAAATGGGCTTCACAGATTTCAATCTTGGACCTGAACCTGAATTCTTCCTATTCAAACTGGACGCAGCAGGCGAGCCGACGCTGGAATTGAACGATAAAGGCGGATACTTTGACCTTGCACCTACTGACCTAGGAGAAAACTGCCGTCGTGATATCGTTCTTGAGCTTGAAGAAATGGGATTTGAAATCGAAGCATCCCACCATGAAGTAGCTCCAGGACAACATGAAATTGACTTTAAATATGCAGATGCCATCTCAGCTTGTGATAACATCCAAACATTTAAATTGGTTGTTAAAACGATTGCCCGCAAACATGGTTTACACGCGACATTCATGCCAAAACCATTGTTCGGTGTTAACGGATCTGGTATGCACTGTAACGTTTCTCTATTCAAAGGCAACGAAAACGCATTTTATGATAAAGAAGGTAAATTGGAATTAAGCAAAACAGCTGAGCAATTTATCGCAGGTATCATTAAGCATGCTCCAAGCTTCACTGCGGTAACAAACCCAACTGTTAACTCATACAAACGTCTAGTTCCTGGTTACGAAGCTCCTTGTTATGTTGCATGGTCCGCTAAAAACCGTAGCCCATTAATCCGTATCCCAGCTTCACGCGGAGTAAGTACTCGCGTTGAGGTACGTAGTGTCGATCCAGCAGCAAACCCATACTTGGCACTTGCAGTTCTACTAAAAGCTGGTCTTGACGGTATCAAGAACGACTTGACTCCTCCAGCTCCAGTTGACCGCAACATCTATGTTATGAATAAAGAAGAACGTGAAGAAGTAGGTATCGTTGATCTACCAGCTACTTTATATGCTGCATTGGAAACATTAAAATCTGATGAAGTAATCAAAGAAGCATTAGGCGAACACTTACTTGAACACTTCATCGAAGCAAAAGAAATCGAGTGGGATATGTTCCGTACACAAGTTCACCCATGGGAACGCGAACAATATATGTCAATGTATTAATATCTCAAACCCTTGGCACCTCTGGTGTCAGGGGTTTTTTATTTGTGGGGTAATAATTAATATGAATTAGAGATAGAAGGTTTACCCCTTTTTTACCCCACTGACTCAATTTAAAATGTTTTTAGTATAATCCTTGCTTTGATTGTTGATGCTTATATTTGTGCTTCTCCTAGGAAGCACACACCATTTAAAGGCCCTTACTCACTGAGTAGGGGCTAATTTCTGTTTTAGAATTTGTTAAACGATATGAATCTCTTAGGGAAATAACGTGGAAATTTAAATTCAAAAGCTAATTTATAAATTTATATGCCTTGGTAATTTTTCTCGATAATTACAAATTCGAAAAATACCTAAATATACTCCTTTTGTTTTTACCATGTAGCCGTTCCGCTCTTTAATCTAGTGCAATATACATGTTAAAAAAGAAAGGAGGCATGGAATTGTATGAAGATAAATAATGAAGAAGGGGATCTCAAAAAGCTAAAATTAAATGTCAGAATTAAAAGGCGCTGCCAGCTATGTGGAAAGAGGCATTGTAAGTGCGAAAAAAATCATGAATCTTCCTGTGACGACAAGAGTATAGAAATTTGCCAGGGTTGTGGAAAGAGGCATTGTAAGTGCGAAAAAAATCATGAATCTTCCTGTGACGACAAAAGTATAGAAATTTGCCTACGATGTGAAAAGAGACATTGTAAGTGCGAGCAAAAAGAAGGACCCCCTGGACCTAGAGGGCCAAGAGGTAAAAAAGGAAAACAGGGACCAGCAGGAGCAACAGGAGCAGCGGGACCAGCAGGAGCAACAGGAGCAAGGGGACCAGCGGGACCAGCAGGAGCAACAGGAGCAAGGGGACCAGCGGGATCAGCAGGAGCAACAGGAGCAAGGGGACCAGCGGGACCAGCGGGACCAGCAGGAGCAACCGGAGCAAGGGGACCAGCAGGGGCAACAGGAGCAACAGGAGCAAGGGGGCCAGCAGGGGCAACAGGAGCAACAGGAGCAACAGGAGCAACCGGAGCAACCGGAGCAAGGGGACCAGCAGGAGCAACGGGGCCAGCAGGAGCAACGGGGCCAGCGGGACCAGCAGGAGCAACAGGACCAGCAGGAGCAACAGGACCAGCGGGACCAGCAGGGGCAACAGGAGCAAACGGAGCAACAGGACCAGCGGGACCAGCAGGAGCAACAGGACCAGGAGGAGCAATCGGACCAGCGGGACCAGCGGGACCAGCAGGATCAACAGGAGCATCGGGAGCAATCGGACCAGCGGGACCAGCAGGGGCAACCGGAGCAACCGGAGCAACAGGACCAGCGGGACCAGCAGGAGCAACAGGACCAGGGGGAGCAATCGGACCAGCGGGACCAGCAGGAGCAACAGGAGCATCGGGAGCAATCGGACCAGCGGGACCAGCAGGGGCAACCGGAGCAACCGGAGCAACAGGACCAGCGGGACCAGCAGGAGCAACAGGACCAGCAGGAGCAATCGGACCAGCGGGACCAGCAGGAGCAACAGGACCAGCAGGAGCAATCGGACCAGCGGGACCAGCAGGAGCAATCGGACCAGCGGGACCAGCAGGAGCAACAGGACCAGCGGGACCAGCAGGACCAGCAGGAGCAATCGGACCAGCGGGACCAGCAGGGGCAACCGGAGCGACAGGAGCAACAGGAGCAACGGGACCAGCGGGACCAGCAGGACCAGCAGGAGCAACGGGACCAGCAGGACCAGCAGGACCAGCAGGAGCAACGGGACCAGCAGGACCAGCAGGGGCAACCGGAGCGACAGGAGCAACAGGGCCACAAGGACCAGCAGGGTCAGTATTAGATTTTGCGGACTTTTATGCGTTGATGCCTGGTGATAATGCAACAACAGTTGGAGGCGGTCAAGATGTAGATTTTCCGCAAAATGGACCTACTAGCGCGGGTGGTATTGTACGGGCTACTGTCGATTCATTTACTTTGTCTGCAATTGGCATTTATCAGGTCTTTTTTCAGGTGAGTGTGAGCGAAGCGGGCCAACTGATTTTAACTCTCAATGGCATTGACCTACCCTATACGGTGGTCGGGCGAGCCACCGGTACTTCTCAGATAGTAGGAATGGCTCTTGTGCAAACGTCAGTCATCAATTCAATACTGACTGTACGAAATCCTGCTGGCAATTCCCCGGCACTAACCATCACTCCTTCTGCTGGGGGAACAAGGGCTGTTTCAGCACACCTTGTTATCACGCGACTCAGCTAGATGGGGAAAGGTGTGTTTCTTTCTCACTAACAACTCGTTATTAAACTGTGTTAGTTCCATAGGATGCAAAAAAGAAGACCCAATAAGTGGTCTTTTTTTTGTACAAATATCAATATTAATGTTTAATAAAGCATTTTATTTATTTATATAAAAATTCTCTAGCCTGAACTTAATGGATATTCTGACTTTTATAAGAACGATCGTTCGTATGTAATGGATGTAAGGGAGGGATCTTTCTGATGGGCACAATTCGTGATAGAGGGCTTGTTAAATGGCAAGCAGCATTGATTATGCCAGAACATAAAGCTTTAAATAAAAAACTGGGAGAGGTTGATTATTTCCTAAATAAAAGGCCTGTCTTTGATGAATACGAGGTTGAAGAATTTGAAAACAACATTCATTATGCGGTGGAATATCATTTACCAATTAGTTTTAGATTGCATAACGAGGGAAATCCACATGAATTGCAGGGTTACTGTGTGTACATACATCCTGTCACGAAAGAGTTACGTATTCAGAAGAAAGATAGTTCCTTTGAGTATATTCAGTTTAGTGATATCATTAGTGTAATCGTTGAGGATTAATAAAAGCCCTTACTCGCTTTGAGTAGGGGCTTATTTTGTTTTGGCCCTGTTAAAGGGTGTTGTTGATTTTTAGAAGTAAGAGAATCTATTCATGAATAGAACAGGGATAATCTAAAGATTTTTTTATTATTTCCAATAACATTATTTTAACTGAGAAAGAAGTACTCTCGATAAGACAAGCGAGCATAGAGGGTTGTAAGGATACAGTCTATTATCGGATAACAATATATGGTCTCATCATCTCATAATCCTCGTGCTCCAATATATGACAGTGCCAAACATATAATCCTGTATAGGGACCAAACTTCATGATAATTCGAGTTACTTGTTTAGGATTAGCTCTTACTGTATCCTTCCTTCCTCGTTCTTGTGGTTCGGGTGGCAACGCGGGACCCGTATAATGGATAATTCTCTCCTTGTTATACTTTTCTACATCGAAATCTCTCCGGTCTAATATTTGAAAATCAATTAAGTGGAGATGAATAGGGTGTGTATCCGTAGTTAAGTTAATTAGATACCATATTTCGATTGATCCCAATTTTGGATTTTCTGTAATAGGAGCATCCCAAGTTTTATTATCTAATAACATGAATTCCCGTCCGTACTGATCCATATTATCATTTAAAGTTAAGTATCTTTCCTTTGAAGCCGACTGTTCAATTATCTTTGAAAAAGGCTCCATATACGATGGAATAACACTGGTATCAATACTTGTAAGAGGAAGAGAGACTCTAAATTCCATCACTATACCTACTGCACTTGCGGGATCTCCATCTGGAAAAGGGGCGGGGGCGTCATTTGTCACAATAATGTTCTTTCCCACAAGATTGGTAAAATCAATGATGACATCTGCTCTTTCTGCTGGAGCAAGTATGATTTCTTTGATCCCTATCGGATATTCCATTAATCCGCTATCCGTCCCGATTTGATAAATTAGTTGTCCTGAATCCAGCTTGATCCTATAAAAACGGGAGTTAGAACCATTTAACAGCCGAAATCGGTATTTTCGTGGTTCCACTTCTAAATAAGGCCATACTTTGCCATTAACCAGGATTGTGTCCCCAAAAAATTCAGGAACGATTGATGTTTCTAATCCCTTAATCGGTTTATCTTGCTGGTTTGGATAATAAAGAGCACCGTTTTTATGAAATGATCTGTCTTGGATAATAAGAGGGATTTCATAGTCACCGAAGGGTAAATTTAATAAACGTTCACGATTATCTCTTATGAGATAAAAACCTGCCAGTCCCGCATATACATTGAGTCTCGTAATCCCAAGTGCATGGTCATGATACCATTGAGTAACAGATTTCTGGTTATTATCATATTGATATACTTCCTTTTTAAAATAAGGTCCTACTCGTTCGAATCCTTTTGTAAACCAAGCCTCCGGGTAGCCATCGCTTTCCGGTTCAACACTAGCTCCATGAACATGTACTACCGTTCGTACTTCCGGTACATCCACATTAGCACCATGCACCGTATAGTCTACCGGAAAAAGATGTTTTTCTGGAAGATTGTTGATCCATTTAATAAAAACTTTTTCTCCGCTCTCTACTTCAATTGTAGGTCCTGGGTAGCTGCCTTCATAGCCCCATACAGTTGTATCATTTTGCTCACTATGGAGTGATTGTTTAAATTCTGTCATATTAACTTCATAATAAGTTTGAAGTTGATCTTTCCATCGAGGTTTTAAAATAGGCGGGATAGGAAGTTCATCTACAAATTTAGGGAGAAGCATATTTCCGCTCCATTCTGATCATAATTAACTTCTTTCTAAGTTTATAAAAAATACAAGCTTTGTATGACAAATTCAAATTGAACTAACGGGGCAGGTAGTTGAATAAGGAAAATGGTTTTTGTGGTAAAAAAATAATAAAAGGTAACTTTTACCTTTTTAGATTGTATTAAAAGAGTAGCAGGAAATAAAATTGTCCTTTGGGGGTGAAAAGGTGGATTATGGATTATTGGTTATTGGTATAGCTCTTTTACTTGTATCGTACTTAGTAGCGAAGAAAACAACATCACTGGCAAACACGAGAATAGTATCCTTTTCAAGACTTTCATTCCTTACATCCCCAATCAATTGTATTTGTGATTATCAAAATTGATAACACAAAACAACAGTAGCACAAAACAACAAATAAATGTTAAAATACACTAAATGTTGTAAGTATTTACATTTTATGATCTTTATCCATTCGCTTTTCTATAATGCCCCAAGAGAAATAAAACAATAGAGTGATGCCTAAAATTATGAAACCAGCTTGTGTGATATACATAAAGTCCCACTCTTTAACTTCTTTCTCTTCCTGGCCATTAAAATCTTGAATTACATAGTTCGAAGTTTCATAGTCCATGAAAATGTAACAAATGATTCCTCCTATAATTACTCCACCTAATAAAGATAATATGAACTTTTTCAAAGTTGTGTCCTCCTGCCCTTTATCAAATATGAATTTAAGGATGAGATTTACAATCCCAAAAGCAAGTGCTTCTCAACCAATTCTTTAAAAACTTCCAATTCGGCTTGCTTAAGTGAATTCCCTATTTGTACAATCTCATCCCTAATTTCCATATCATATAGAGTTCTCTTAAGAGGGCGTTAATACCTTCAAAGTTAGGACAGTTATTAGATACATTCCTGCAACTTTGAATATTCGATTAGCTGTTTAGGTGCTTTTTTTATACTGTCCGTAAAAGGGGCACAATTCATTAATCGAGAGGGGCTTTTTTATTTATGCTATATTCATCAAATTGAACTGAGTATACCCGGCTAGTTCTTTAAAATCAATCAAAAACTGAATCCTATGAATCCACCAGATGGTTGGTACGGGGAAACAAAGATAATTTACAAAACGATATTGCCGTCCATGCCACAACTAAAAATTACAACACCTATAGGTAAGAAGGTTGGCAAAAAGAATTGTGGCAAAGAATGCTTAGATCACATTTAAAGTGGATAAGGAACACAAACTGCGACATAAGGGTTTGCGTTTTGGAATGATAATTATCTCTTCGTTACACTCGTTTTACATCTTAGACATGTTACTTCTTCGTAATGCATGAATCTAATCTTTCTTAGGTCCCTTCTTGTTAACATAGGGAATACTTGGTATCTGGCTCCGCACTCAAAAGTATTTTTATCTTTAACTATGTGTCTATCTTCTGTACTAGGTAAATAAATAGTAGGAAAAATCATTTAAAACCCTCTTTTAATTATTATAAGCAAAATCAAAAAATATAAATGTGCAGCCTTGCACCTTAACAAATGAATCATTGGTTTAGGCGATTTATACTTTGTCTAACCAGAATTTTATCATGCATAAAGAATTAAATAGGATTTTTATAAAAACTTAACAAATCATTTACGAAACGAAGATAAAACAGTAGAGGAATTATGAAAAGAATGTGGGTGAGAATCCTAAAAAACTAATTAATAGGCAGAGAGAAGGGGAGTGATACTGCCTATGTTTAAAAATGGACCTTCTCTCTAGATACATTATTTCATTTTACTAGAACTATATAAAAAACGTCTGGCGAAGCCTAAGAAAAAAGAAGAATTAAACCAGTTGGTAGATCTATGAGGAGGAAATAAAAAAGCACCAAAAAGGTGCAGGTGCTCAGTTAAATATCTTTTTAAAGTAATGAATATTTATTATGTTAATAGCAATTCCGATTATCGTAAACATAATTATAATGATGATTATGGCATGAAATTACTGTCATTTCTTTTAAAGTACTAAATTAAATCATGATGATACAGTTCTGCCAGGGCCAATTTATTTTGATTCTGGTATTTTTTATGGAACTGCTTTCAAGGGGATGAACCGGGGCATTTGGTTACTGTATGGCAGTTGAACTCTTCCTCTTCCTAATTTAATTATAGCATATAAAAAATGGTAAAAATAGACTATTTATTCTTATTTGCTACTGCTAAAATACAATAGACCTTTATTGAGATTTGTGGGAGGGGTATAGAATGGGTTCATTGATTCTCGGTTTTCAGGAAATGGAAAAAACACAGCTATTGCTCGTTGGCGGAAAAGGATTAAATTTAGGGGAATTATCAAAAATTGAAGGAATACAAGTACCAGAAGGATTTTGTGTTACAACAGTGGGATATCAAAAAGCCATCGAACAAAACGAAACGTACCAAGCTTTGTTGGATCGACTGACAATGCTAAAAGTAGAAGATCGTGAACAAATTGGTGAAATCAGCAGGATGATTCGACATATCATTATGGAAATAGATATTCCTTCCGATGTTGTGAAAGCAGTTACTCACCATCTCTCCCAGTTTGGTGATGAGCATGCATATGCAGTGCGTTCCAGTGCGACTGCAGAAGATTTACCACATGCCTCTTTTGCTGGTCAACAAGACACCTATATAAATATCATCGGCGTCGATGCCATCTTGCAGCATATCAGCAAATGCTGGGCTTCCCTATTTACGGATCGCGCTGTAATCTACCGTATGCAAAATGGATTTGACCACAGTCAAGTTTATTTATCCGTTATCGTTCAAAGGATGGTTTTCCCACAGGCTTCAGGGGTTCTATTTACCGCTGATCCGATTACTTCAAACCGAAAACTGCTATCAATCGATGCCAGTTTTGGACTTGGCGAAGCACTGGTCTCTGGCTTGGTATCAGCCGATTGTTATAAAGTAGAGGAAGAGGAAATCGTCGATAAGATGATAGCAACGAAGAAATTGGCTATCTATGGACGAAAAGAAGGCGGAACAGTGAAACAACAAATCGATCCGGATCAGCAAAAGAAACAAACACTTACTGATCAACAGATTTTACAGCTGGCACGCATAGGAAGACAGATCGAAACTTATTTTGGTTACCCACAAGATATCGAATGGTGTTTGGTTGATGATACATTTTATATTGTCCAGAGCCGGCCAATCACTACTTTATACCCGATCCCTGAGGCGAATGATCAAGAAAATCACGTTTACGTATCTGTCGGTCATCAACAAATGATGACCGACCCCATGAAACCATTGGGATTGTCTTTTTTCCTGTTAACGACTCCTGCACCTATGCGTAAAGCTGGTGGAAGGCTATTTGTTGATGTCACACATATGCTGGCTTCACCTGACAGCAGAAAAATGTTATTAGATGCCATGGGACAACACGATCTGCTCATGAAAGACGCACTCTTTACCATAATAGAGCGAGGAGATTTCATAAAATCTTTACCAAATGTTAAGCAAGAACAGAGTTCCGGTAAAAGCAATAAAGGTGTGATGTCTGCGGATTCTAGGGCACAAATCGAAAACGACCCAACAATCGTTTCTGATTTGATTAAGAACAGTCAAACATCGATAGAAGAGTTAAAACAAAACATCCAAACGAAATCAGGGTCGGATTTATTTGATTTTATTCTGGAAGATATCCAGATATTAAAGAAGATTTTATTTGACCCACAAAGTTCAGCTGTGTTTATGGCTGCTATGGATGCTTCATCATGGATCAATGAAAATATGAATGAGTGGTTAGGTGAAAAAAACGCAGCAGATACGCTTTCTCAATCTGTACCAAACAATATTACTTCGGAAATGGGTCTGGCGCTATTGGATGTCGCAGATGTGATTCGTCCTTATCCGGAAGTCATTGATTATTTACAACATGTAAAAGATGATAACTTTTTGGATGAACTGGTTAAGTTTGATGGTGGACAAATAACGCAAGAAGCTATCTATGATTATCTCGGCAAATACGGCATGCGATGTGCCGGAGAAATCGATATTACTAGAACTCGTTGGAGTGAAAAACCAATTACACTTGTCCCGTTGATTCTGGGTAACATCAAAAACTTTGAGCCTAACGCCAGCAATCGGAAATTTGAGCAAGGGCGACAGGAAGCTTTGATAAAAGAACAAGAGTTATTAGATCGATTGAAGCAATTACCGGATGGTGATCAAAAAGCCAAAGAAACAAAACGAATGATCGACCTGATACGGAATTTCATCGGTTATCGTGAATATCCAAAATACGGCATGGTTAATCGCTACTTCGTTTATAAGCAGGCTTTACTGAAAGAAGCCGATCAACTCGTACAAATAGGCGTCATTCATGAAAAAGAAGATATATACTATCTCACTTTTGAAGAACTTTACGAAGTTGTGCGCACAAAAAAACTGGATTACCAGATCATCAGCAAACGGAAAGACGAGTTCAAATTATATGAAAAACTAACTCCACCGCGTGTGATCACGTCTGATGGTGAAATCATTGTAGGTGAGTACAAACGAGAAAATCTCCCAGCCGAAGCTATTGTAGGTCTGCCTGTTTCTTCCGGTGTTATTGAGGGAAGAGCACGTGTCATCTTAAACATGGAAGAAGCTAATCTAGAAGATGGAGATATATTAGTCACTTCCTTTACTGACCCTAGCTGGACACCATTGTTTGTATCCATAAAAGGCTTAGTCACCGAAGTTGGTGGACTGATGACCCATGGAGCAGTTATCGCACGTGAATATGGCTTACCAGCAGTTGTTGGGGTGGAACATGCGACCGAACTGATAAAAGATGGGCAACGAATTCGAGTGCATGGGACAGAGGGGTATATCGAAATATTGTAATTGCTGAATACCTTACAGTATAAAGGATGTTATATTGAAATTCTTATCTTTGTTATAGAATAATAATTTTAATGTTCTCTAAGATCATTAAAATGCCAAAAATCCCTGCTTTTTGATCAGGGATTTTTTTCTATGTTAAATGATTGTAATTGATTTAAAAACACTACAATGGAGAAACACTTCATATGAGATGGATATCCTAAATTGTATGGAATTAGACTAACTGGAGTTGAATAAGAAACGTATTAAAAAAACATACAAGGTGCTTATAATTTTAACTAGTGTGTTACTTTTTTGTTGAAAAACAGTTTAAATTTCTATAATGGTTCAAACTACTATTATGTGACTTTAACTTGTTAGGATTGCAAGATACGGTTCCTTGTCACGCAACCATACAGTTGTTTATGATTGACAAGCAACCGTATAGTTGCTTATAATCGATATATGAATTGGGACAAAGACGCTATATTCAAAGCACTAGGCGATTCGACTCGTCGACTTATATTAGATGAACTATCCGAACGCAACGAGTTGACGTTGTATGAACTTACGGTACGTCTCATTATGAAGCACGACCTTTCCATTTCGAGACAGGCGATAGCTAAACATCTTACTGCATTGGAAGATGCAGGTCTCGTAAAATCTAAACGAAAGGGAAAATATCGAGTACTTATGTTCAACAACGAACCACTTAAAAACTTGTTGAAAGGATGGATAGAGTAATCTTTTCGGAACAGGACTTCTGGCGAATGTAGGTTGTTTTGCTTGCAGCCAGATTGTTAGCAGAGCACCATACGTTGCAAATATCCAAGGAGGCAAAACATTATGAAAATCATTGTTACCAGTATATTCGTACAAGACCAAGACAAGGCACTGGAATTTTATTCAGAAAAGCTGGGATTTGAAAAAAAGCATGACGTTCCCATGGGGAAATTCAGGTGGATTACGCTTGTTTCTCCCGATGATCATGACGGTACCGAGCTTTTACTCGAACCGAATGAGCATCCTGCCGCAAAGGAGTATCAAAAGAAGATATTTTCCGAAGGCATCCCAGCAACAATGTTTGGCGTTGCAGATATTCGTAAAGAGTACGAACGATTAATGGAAAACGGCGTGAAGTTTACTATGGAGCCGACAAAAATGGGCGAAGTCACAATAGCTGTCTTCGACGATACATGCGGCAACCTTATTCAGATAATGCAGCAGTAACTTTATGATGAAATACAAGTAATTCGTATATGAGTTTAAAGCTTTTCTTGTTCAATAAAATTAAAGGGCACGATTGTGGAAAGAGAAGTAGAAGGGTGGTACAAATATGTACCACTCTTTCTTGGCATGACAAACCTACAAAGTAAGCCTGGTTTTGAAGAAAAATGGAAAGAGCTCAATCTAAGAATTCATAGAATACTATACAATATTGTGTATTTGACGTAATCTATCATATTGGTCAAAAGATACTCGATGGATGTACGGGAATATCCCAGCTTATTTTGATTTAGTGAAACAATAAGGGCTTGAAGGAATTGTCCAGATGAAGGTTCAATTAAAAGGACGTTGAAGTAGTATTCAAACATATTGAAGAGTTATAGAGAAGGGGAACAAAAACTAATGAAATACGAATGGAGAAAACAAGAGAAGAATTTATATATCCCAAAACAAAAATCTGAACTTGTAACAATTCCAGAACAGAAATTCTTTTCGATAAAGGGAAAAGGAAATCCAAATGAGCACGAATTCGCTGAAAAGATAGGTGTTCTTTATTCATTGGCTTATGCGGTCAGAATGATGCCGAAGCAAGGATACACTCCAGATGGATATTTTGAATATACCGTATATCCATTGGAAGGAATATGGGATTTAACAGAAGAGGGAAGAAAAAAAGATACTTTAAATAAAGATGAATTATTATATACGATCATGATTAGACAACCAGATTTTGTTACAAAAGAAGTAGTGGAGAGAGCATTTGAACATGTAGGAAACAAGAAACCACATCCATTCCTTAATGATGTAAAGTTCGGTACATTTCATGATGGATTATCTGTCCAAATGCTTCATGTAGGTCCATATGATGATGAACCTCAAAGTTTTAAATTAATGAATGAATTCATAAAAAATAATAATCTTGAAAGAACTTCATTACAACACAGAGAAATATATCTTTCAGATTTTAGAAAAGTCGAACCTGCTAAATTAAAAACTGTTTTGAGATATAAGGTTAAGCCAATAGAATAGCATAAACTCTTAGCTGTTAACATGCATTCATTATTTAATGTAGCAAAGATTGAAGGAGTGTACATAAAGTAAAAGGTGCATTATTTCCATAGGATGCAATAAAGTAGTCCTTAAAAAAATAAAGTGAACCTATAAAGTGTTCCATAATCGGGTGTGATAGTATGGCTCATTAAATGAGGCTATAAAAGAGGACCTAACAGCCCACCTTATTTTACCTATTGAAAAACATTAACATCTATTATTTTCGGGTGCTTTTCTTTGCAGGAAATTGGTCCCTTTTGTCAAATTAATTAAACAAAGGGGATGAAAAAATGAATGATGATGAGAAAATGAATGATGATGAGAAAATCGGTATTTTATTGTCCAATATGACAAACGAATTAGTGTCGAGTAGAGTAAGGGTTAGAGCTATAGTAGAATTACTGGAAGAAAAAGGTCTAATAACCCGCGGAGAGTACGAAAACAGGTTTAAAAAAGTTTTTGAACGTGATGCAATTTCGTATAGAAATGATCTATTGAAAGAAGTCAAAATTGATGAATAAAAGGAGGCATCCATTAATTTGGGTGTTTTTTTTTGAGGTGAGAACGATAAGAAAAATAACCGAAGCCAGTGAAACTAAGTCGTAGGATCTAAGAAGACCTAATAAATATGAAAGCTTTTACATATAAGGATTTTACAATACGAGATTTAAACCTAATGTGAAAAAAGAAAGAGCGTTAATCCTAATTTGATCAACACTCCCGATAGTTCAGTAACATTCATGTTATTTTTTTAGATTTGATTTCATTAATAATGAAATCTGTTGCTCATCAGTATTTGACATTTGTTCCAGTTGATCAACAATTAACTTTTGTCTTTGCAATGGATGATTTTGACTTAACTTAGCTTTCCCTTCTATTTTGTTGATTTTTATTTTGAATCCTTGAATTCCTTTGTTCATACCAGCGAGAAACTCAGCATCTACATTTTGCAAACTGTATGAGCTGTCAGGGGCTTCGTACTTCGATACCATATCATGTAGGGCGCTCATTAATTCATGTTCATCCTCTTGAAGTTCGACTTCTCCATAACATGGACGGTCACATAATTCCACGTTGGTACTGCATTTTTCGTCTCATACCAAGATGGAGAAATATAACAATGCGGTCCATGAAAAATAGCCATGACGGTTTGATTTTTGATGTCTTTCCACTGAGGATTAGGACGGGCAAAATGTCCATATAAGCATGAATTATCCTCGTTCAATATTAATGCTAAATGAGTCCCGTAAGACATTCCATTATGTTTAAAAAGGGTCGCAATACTATGTCCCTCATAATCTCGAAGGCCAGTGTTGGGTCTTTACTGATAAATTGTGCAGGAATATACATTTTTTATTTAATTATACAGAAATCTCAATTGAACATGCAGTTAGGTTTTCCCCGATACAGCTCCGTTTTTTGATACAGGAGCATTTTTGCCTAATATAACAGAAAAGACAACAATCACTGCTATGACAAGAGTGAAAATTGTGATGGATTCATCTAGAAATACTGTTGCAAATAGAATCATCAAAAATGGTTGTAAGTATTGAATCTGACTAACCCTTGATATTCCGCCCATAGCCATTCCGCTATACCAAGCAACATATGCTAGAAATTGACTAACCACTGCGAGATAAATTAAGCTAACCCAAGCTTGGATAGGGGCATGGATCATTTCAGTTGTAAGGTTTAGACCAACTGGAATAATGAAAAATGGAGCACCGATCATTATTGCCCAAGCAATCACTTGCCAGCTGCCTAATTCTTTCGCTAATTTCCCCCCTTCTGCGTAACTAAGTCCCAGTATGATCACTGCCGTTAGTAAAGCTAAATCGGCAAATTGCAATTGACCGAATCCAAGATGAAGTGCATACATAATGACAGCTAAAGAGCCGATTATACTTGAAACCCAGAATTTGATTGAAGGGATTTCACCTGCTCTAAACATAGCAAATCCAGCTGTCGCTAACGGTAACAGTGCTACTTCCACAGCTCCATGAGAAACAGGCAAGGATTCCATTGCCCAAGAAGTGAGGAGAGGAAATCCTAAAACTGCACCAACAGCAACAATAAGTAGACTTTTGAATTGGCCTGGAGAAGGCAGTTTTTCCTTTCGAACGATCAATACCACAGCTACTAAAATAGCAGCAAAAACCGTTCTTCCTAAACCGACGACCGTAGTCCCAAAATACTCTACAGCAATACTTGTAGCAGGGAGCGTTAAGCTAAAACAAATGACGCCTACTAATCCCAACAATAATCCTAATTTCTCCCTGGTTACTCCCTGCATCTTACCCAACCCCAATCTTTATATTTTGTATCACATCTGTATCATTGTTTATTTATCATAAAAAACAGTTTTGCTATAATTAACATACTATGAGTACATACAATAAAAATAAACCCATTTTTTACCCATCTGACCTGGTACAGTTTAAGGAGGATTAATTGATGAACTCAAAATATATTAAGATAATGGAAGAAATTAAGCTTCGACTAGCAGGTGGTTCGCTAAATGCAGGCAGTAAACTTCCTTCTGTTCGTCAGTTATCTGAGTATTTTTCATGCAGCAAGAATACGGTCATTAAAGCATACGACGGACTTGAAAAAGAGCATTTAATTTATTCTGTTCCTAAAAGCGGCTACTATGTTGTGAATGATTATAAAAAAGCGGCGGAAGAAAATGGGGTGATTGATTTTTTGTCTGCCGGTCCAGATAAAAATGTTATGCCTTATGTGGAATTTCAACATTGTATGAATCAAGCAATTGACCATTATAAGGAAGAGCTTTTTACATACTCTGATCAACAAGGGCTTTACCAACTGCGAGTGCAGTTGGTGAAATATTTGCAAAATTTACAGGTGTTCACTCAACCGGAGAGATTAGTGGTTGTTTCTGGCTCGCAGCAAGCCCTCCATTTATTAGTTTCTATGCCATTTCCAAATGGGAAAAACAATATTCTAATTGAACAGCCTACTTATTTTGGATTCATTGAGTCGATCAATCTGCATCAAGCTACTACTTTTGGGATTGAATTATCAATGGAAGGGATTGATCTGGATCGACTGGAATACATTTTTCGAAATAATGATATAAAATTTTTCTATATTATCCCGAGATTTCACAATCCACTTGGACATAGTTACACGAATGGCGAAAAGAAAAAAATCGTTGAGTTAGCTGAAAAATACGATGTATATATAGTGGAGGATGATATTTTAGGAGACCTTGATCCAAATCCAAAATCAGATCCTTTATTTTCTTTTGATCCTTCTGGGAGAGTGATTTATATTAAAAGCCTTTCGAAAATTTTTCTCCCCGGGTTAAGGATTGGGACTGTCGTTCTTCCTGCATTAATGATTAACAATTTCTTGCGATATAAATTCAGTTCGGATTTTAACAGTTCAGCACTTTCTCAAGGTGCGCTAGAAATCTACTTAAAAAGCGGTATGTTTAATAGTCATCTCAAAAAAGTAAAAGAGGTATACCGAACTAAAATGCAAATCCTTCAAGAAGCATGTGAATTATTGCTGCCGGCTAATACTTCTTTTTCTAAACCGAATTCAGGATTCTATCTTTCCATCAGTTTGCCCGAGAATGTGAAAGCAAAACAGGTGGTTCATATGCTAAACGAGCAGCATATATATGTTGATGATGCCTCAAGGATGTTTTTAGCAGAATATAAAA
Source organism: Peribacillus phoenicis (assembly GCF_047238085.1). Taxonomy (NCBI): domain Bacteria; kingdom Bacillati; phylum Bacillota; class Bacilli; order Caryophanales; family Bacillaceae; genus Peribacillus; species Peribacillus phoenicis. The sequence continues at coordinate 1,561,803 of NZ_JBDFMF010000001.1, forward strand.
AGGAAAATCTCGTTCGATTATGCATCTCTCAAGTGAACGAGAGTCAAATTAAACTAGGGGTAGAACGATTGGCTCACTGTATTGCTTTAATTGACAGAAGAAAAAATCATATTACTCCAAATAACTTTTTACTCATATAGTAATGGTAAGTTTTTATAGAGGGCAGTATCAGAGGATTATACGGTTTTCCAAGCATAAATCAAAACGGTTGATTATGTAACTTAGAATTTGAGCAATCATTCGAGACATATTTACTTACTTTCAAAAACTGTAAACTATCCTTTGATGTTCTTTTTGAAATAAACCTTTATGTACTCCCATATTACAAAAGGCAAGATAAAGGGTTAAAGCTGTTTTCTGTGAGGTCTTTGAGGTACTACCCTAATAAACCTGCAATAATATACTATATACCAATTGATTTTAAGATGTAATATATGGGTTACTTGAAAGGAGTTTTCCTCATGAATATTACATCTTTTTTAATTTACTGTTTTATTGTAACTTTTACACCAGGACCTACTAATATCGTGATATTATCCACAGTGCATAATAAGGGGACAAAGAAGGCAATGGAATATACGTATGGAGCAACTATTGCTTTTGGTTTATTACTTGTTATTTCTGCTATGTTGAATACTATGCTAGTAACGATAATCCCAAAAATTTTGATCGTTATACAGTTAATCGGAAGCTTTTATATGTTCTATCTCGCTTATCAAATTTATAAAATGGATACATCAAAACCAACTGTAAACCAAACTGCCACTTTTATGTCAGGCTTCCTTATGCAGTTTTTAAATCCTAAGGTGGTTCTATTTACAATGACTGTAATTCCCAGCTTTATTATGCCCCACTATACCGCAATGCCTGCAGTGACAATAAGTGTTGTTTCTATTACCATTGTTGGATTTTTAGCATTTATTACATGGGTTCTTTTCGGTACGATCTTCAAGGAGTTTTTACAGAAGCATGAAAAAATTGTTAATGCCGTGATGGCATTATCTTTAGCTTATTCTGCTATAATGATTTGGTTGTAGATAAGGGGTGAATTAATTGGACAAATTTATCTATAAAAAATCTGCAGGTATTACGGCGTTGTCAGCCAGTATAACTGATTTTACGTATAAAAAGCACTCTCACAAGGAATATGCTATAGGTGTAACATTGCGTGGTATTCAACATTATAACTTGGATGGAAGTTTACAATTGTCATATCAAAATGGTGTTATGCTTTTTAATCCAGAACAGGCACATGACGGAATGGCACATGATGAGGCAGGTCTTGACTATGTTATGCTATATATTGAGCCACAATTGCTTTTAGAGGTTATTGAGAAAAAGGATTTAGTACGATTTTCAACTCCCATTGTGTATGATTATAGAATTGAACAAAGAATATTAAATCTTTCTAATGCTATTTTAAGTGATAAAGATGAGGCTTTGTGCAGTGAATTACTCTTATCCCTCGCAGATAGCCTTATTCAAACTAATCTTTCTACAGACTGTAAGAAAGATAACGCTTCAATTAGAAAAGCAAAGGATATGTTTCATACCAATTTAGACAATATACTTAAACTTGACGAGATATGTAAAGAGCTTAATTTATCTAAATTCCAGTTTATCAGATTATTCAAGGCCCATACTGGAATTTCACCATACCAATACTTTCTTAACTGCAAGATAGAACGTGCAAAGCAGCTAATAGAAAAAAACGGAGATATTTATTCAGCTGTTGCTGATTGTGGTTTTGTTGATTTAACCCATTTAAATAAACATTTTAAAAGCGTATATGGAATAACGGCATTTGAATATATGTCACATTTAAAATGAGAACGGATAGATTGAGACTGATTCTTTTACAATGTAAAACTAAACATTACAGCATTTTTAATGGGGAGAATTTGCACATTAGACGTTACCACGGCTATCTATCTTGAAAAACTTCAAGTAATATAATGGCGGCAATCGTATAAGTCTACACGATTAAATTAGGATAAAAATAAAAGGGGGTATATAGTTGTCTTTAAACGTAGGGGATATTATTAAATTTGAACGGACTTTCACTAAAGAGGATGTTGAATTGTTCACAAAAGTATCCTGGGATGAGGGGAATCACCATATTACTCCCGATGAACAGGGGAGACTTGTTATTCAAGGGTTGTTGACTGCTTGTTTACCAACAAAAGTTGGTGGAGAAAACAATGTACTGGCTCGTACTATGAATTTTGAGTTTGTTAAACCAGTTTTTACACGAGATACAATAATATGTGAAGTAACGATTGAAAAGTTTGAAAAGAAAGATAATGGTAGAATATCTATATTGGCAACTTTCCTATGCGCAAATCAGAATCAGGAACAAGTATTAAGAGGAAGCTTTGCGGGAGTCATATTATAAACGTATATACTTAGCAGCTTAATTTTATTCTGATTATTGTTTTTGAACTGATTCTATAGCCTAGTAATTTTAAAGCATCCTGTCGAGGATGTTTTTTTATTGGAATAAATATACAATAACAAAAACTGGCTATTAATTCCTGTAGGATGACAATAAAGTTGCTCCAATTACTATAAAGTCATTTAATTTTTAGCTGTTTAAAAATTAGCTTGTTTATAAGTGGAGGTTCTGATATGATTGTTTGATAATTTTTTAAAGGGTTTAGAGAGGGTGAGTCAATTGACTAAAAACCTTAGACAATTGAAAAACGTTTCGGTGTTCCAAACGCTTCTAACTTAGAAAATAATTTAGAAGCGAGGAATAATTATATGAAAAATCAAAGAATTTTTAATAAATCATTTCTTTTTTTATTTTTAAGCAACTTTTTAGTTTTTATTGGGTTTGAAATGTTGCTTCCTATTTTGCCTGCCTATTTGTTAAGCATGAATGCATCTTCCATTCAGGTTGGTCTAGTAACATCATTATTTACGATAGGTGCTGTTTTAATCAGGCCTTTTGTAGGTTACTATTTAATTGATAACCGGAGGAAAAGTCTAGCCATTTGTGCAAGTATAGCTTTAATGATCATTACGATACTATATCCGTTTCTAAATATTATTTGGCTTCTTCTATTGTTACGACTTTTCCATGGTGCAGCGTGGGGGGTATCAACCACAGCTAATAGTACAATAGTAGTGGATTTGATTCCTAAGACACGCTTAGGAGAAGGAATAGGGTATTTTTCTATATCCACAACAGTCGGGGCTATCGTTGCACCGAGTATAGGTATCCTTATCTATGACTCTTTTTCCTTCGCTATTTTGATATGGTCATCAGTAATTCTGAGCTTGTTGGCAGTAATTGCGCTTCAATTTGTATATTCACCTACTATTGTAAAGCGTGAGAAGAAGCCATTTCGCTTTTTGGATATGATTTTTGAAAAAGACGTATGGTTCCCAGCATTACTTACAGTTATTACAACACTTGGTTTTGGGGCTATCATTACATTTTTGGTTCTTTTTGGAAAACAAAGGGAAGTAGATCATATTTTTCTATTCTTCCTTATCAATGCAACTGTCTCAACTTTACTACGTCCGTTTACCGGAAAATGGTATGACAAAAAAGGACCTTGGTCTATTATCATTATGTCAGCTGTGTTAGGATTTTTTTCACTTGTTATCCTGTCGTATACGACAAATGATTCTCAACTTATCATTGCGGCGATTTTCTTTGGGGCAGGTTATGGAACTGTTATGCCATGTTTACAAACATGGACTGTTCAAAAGGTAAGTGAAGAAAAAAGAGGAGCAGCCAACGCAACCTTTTTTTCCAGTTTTGACGTAGGTGTTGGAGTTAGTGCATTTGTATTAGGTATTTTAGCTGAATGGATCAGTTTAGAGATGATCTTCAGGTTTGTTAGTCTAAGTTTTATTGTTGTTGCTGTTTTAGTCTATAAGGATTATTTAAATGAAAAGATAAGGAATAAGAAATCGATCTAAAACAAATCCACCTCTATTTTAATAGAGGTGGATTTGTTTACTGGAAATACCAATTCTACTCGTACGCATATAAGGGATGTATAAAAAAAGCAGCTGATGACCTAGTCAGCAGGTCAAGTGTCAAAAATCAATAATTCTTTTTTAATTGACCGAATTTTCTTGCCAGTAGAAGTGCTTTGATTTTCGAATTCCACGCTGCAAAGCTATATCAAATTTCCCAGGTGCGAAGTTTGAGTTATAATAGTAAAAAACATCCGTCTATGTAGGATGGATGTCAGTAATCTTCTTGATTAATACATAAAAAGGATTGGTGAATAAAAATGGCAATTGTTGATGTAACGGTTATACCTGTCGGTACACAAACTCCAAGTGTTAGCAGCTATGTGGCAGATATTCAAAGAGTATTAAAGCAGTATGAAAATAAGGGAGAAATCCGTTTTCAACTGACTCCCATGAATACAATCATTGAAGGCGACCTGCCTAAACTGTTTGAAGTTATTCAAGCGATGCACGAGGTACCTTTTGAAAAAGGTCTTGCTAGAGTCTGTACGAATATCCGAATCGATGACCGTCGTGATAAAGAACGCAGGATGGAAGACAAAGTAAAGCGAGTGAAGGGCATGCTTGAGGAATAACAGCTTCTGCAGTAATAGGGTCTCGCAGTGAAATTAGTTCATAACTGTTTGGAACCATGGGAATCCTTAAGGAGACTTCATGCGGAAACTTTTTCCGTGTATTAAGCAATTATACAAACCAGTCCATGCGGCAAATCCTGGTCGCATGGACTTTTCTTATGGCAAAAATTATCCGAATACAGATATACCTCGATTTTCGTCTTTCGTCGATAAATTGCTTTTTTTCGGAGATATATCCTGCTTTTCGATGATATATTGCTGTTTTCGGAGATATATCCTGCTTTTCGTCGATAAATTGCTTTTTTTCGGAGATATATCCTGCTTTTCGATGATATATTGCTGTTTTCGGAGATATATCCTGCTTTTCGTCGATATATTGTTGTTTTTCGGAGATATATCCCGATTTTAAATTAATGTCAATGTATTAATAGCTTTAAAGCCTTGGTAATACTGATTTCTCAGTTACTAAGGCTTTATTTATTAAATAATGAAAAGGAGCAGATTGGCTGACTGCATTTCATAGATTTCCATATTCTATCTTGCATAATCCATGTATCATTTTACTTTTTTCTTGTAATTAGCATACTACCGTGTCCTCTTTACCGACTTCTATCAGTTAACTGCATAAGTTGAGGTAGTGAGTGTATATAATTTATAAACGTTCGCCATAAAGTTCTTTTTCTTCAATTGGATGAAAAAGAGTGAATCCTTTTGAACAAAATACAAACCTTCTATCTATCTCGAATCCAGCCTTATTCAAAATTTCAACAGTTCCATGCGAACCTGTGCCAGCATACCCGCAACTACAACCTGATAGGTGCAGCTCATTTCCTTTTTTGTCTATAAGGATGAGATCGCTATCAAGCAAATTATTATCTTTATTAATTTCTTTAACAATTTTTGCGATTTTAAAACGATCAAAATGATCTTTAACTGCTTCGAATAACGCAATACTTTTATTGGTAACACCGCGGTTTTCACCGTAATCTTTTATGACGAATACTTCCCGCTCATATGACTTCTTATATAGTTTGTATTTATGGTAAGTGATGTCATTAATTTTACATATAAGTGGACTATTACTATCCAGTTTTTGATTAAACATTGCACCCCTCCTAAATAGTTAGTTTATTAAGTTTATTAGGAGAAAAAGAGATTAGTACCAAGAAGCTGTTAATAGGCAAATTTTTTTCATTTCTGATTCTCTTTTAATTGATAGGGATGAATCGTGATATCGAATGGAGCTGTTAGAGGGAAGTGGAAAAATGAAAAAAACACCTAAAGGGTACTTTCAGGTTGACAACAAAAGGAGGTTCGGAATCCTCCCACCCCGAACCAGGATTATAAAAGAAAAATTGATTATCGTTCATGTTCTTATAGTGGATTAAACGAATGAAACCCTCACTAGATTGAAGAAATTTGCGAAACTCCTGCCGAACAACTGGCTAGCCGATACCCCACATACGCTTGGCAGACAGTCGGCGGAAAGGGAGCGGATTGCTGAAATCAGCTGGAACTTATTAAAAAAGAAAATTGTTCCTTCATGTAAAGGCATGACGAGTTTGTTAAAATTCCAAATATAAATTTTTGTCTTTTTATGTAGTAGATTATCAGAATAATTATAGGGTAGGGTCCACTGAAAAGCATCTTAATTTAAAATCCCCTCATACTCATTACATCTTTTGAAGCATAAAAAATTCCGGAAAAGGGACACTTGTTCATGCGTGTCTCTTATCCGGGTATAATTCAAGCTAAATACTATAGCCCTTTTTTATTATCTTCAATGGAGTAGTTTTTTTGTTCACTTTGTATTTTTTTCATATATTTTTTACCCCAATCTCCCATAATGTCCAGTACTGGGATAAAGCTTTTCCCTTGTGGTGTTAGCGAGTATTCTACTTTAGGAGGAACTTCTTTATACACCTCTCTGTGAACCATTCCGTCTTCTTCCAATTCTCTCAGTTGTCTTGTCAATATTCCTTTTGAAATGCCCGGTAACAACCTTTGAAGTTCGTTAAATCTTCTTGTTTGTCGACTTATATACCATAAAATAACAATTTTCCATCTTCCAGAAATTACATTTTGAGTAAGTGTCAAAGAGCATACTTCTTCTTGTTCTTCAGGAGGCGGTTCTCCTTGGAAATTAAATCGAGCGATTGATTGTATTTTCCCCTCTCTCTCATAATGGTCCTATTTTTGTACTATGTCATAAAAAAATGCCTACTTTTATTATTGTGACCGTGGAAATAGTATATACCTGTACTTAATAATTCAACAAGTTCACGTATATCTCTGGAAAATGAAGGGGGCTATATAAATAAACCCATTAAAAATTATTTTACTAAGATATCAATACACAATTATTAAGGGTTATTGATGGAGAAATTATTTAGATTCTATTGTCGCCCTCTAATACGAAAAAATTAAAATCGGAGGAAAAAGGATGAAAATATTAGTTACAGGTGCAACAGGGAAATTAGGGACAAAGGTTGTAGAAACGTTATTAAAAACTGTACCAGCGAGTCAATTAGCTGTTAGTGTACGAAATCCAGAGAAAGCAGAAGGATTACGAGCTCGCGGAGTAGAAGTTCGACACGGAGACTTTGATAAATCAGAAACATTAGATGCTGCTTTTTCAGGAATTGATCGGCTTTTAATAATATCTACGTTTGGGGATCATGAAACAATAATGAGACAGCATACGAATGCTTTAATTGCTGCTCAACATGCTCAAGTTAAATTTATTGCTTATACTAGTGTAACAAATGCAAGTCAAAGCAAATTTTTCCTCGCTCCACTACATAAAGCTAGAGAAGAAGCTATTTTGAAAACAGGTATTCCATACTCGTTTTTAAGGAACAATTGGTATTTGGAAAATGAAATCGGAAGCATACAAGGCGTGATGGCAGGAGCACCTTGGATAACATCAGCAGGAACAGGAAAAGCAGGCTGGGTACTTCGACAAGATTTAGCGGAGGCAGCATCAAATGTATTGACCGGAGAAGGACATGAAAATACGGTTTACGAACTTTCCGGTAAGCCAATGACTCAAGAGGAATTAACATCTGCCCTTGGAGATGTATTAGGGAAAGAAGTACCTCTACAGCATATCGATGATATTGCTTATGCGAACATGATGAAAGGTGCAGGGGTACCAGAAGCCTACCTCCCTATGCTTGTAAATACGCAAAAAGGTATTCGAAATGGTGGATTAGAGATTGAGAGCAACGATTTAGAAAAATTACTTGGTCACTCTTCTACACCAATAAATGAAGCTTTGAGTCAAATTGTCGATCAAATATCCCAAACAGGAGATTAAGTTTAATCAAAAACACCTCCTCATATGTAATGGAGGTTTCCTAACAATGGGAAAAATAAAGTATGCATCCTAATGAGTGTTGTAAGTTTATTAAACATCTCTAATACATTCTCCTGTATTTTTGAGGTTATTATAATTAAGATTTTTATAAGCGTACCATTCATTCCATCCATCATTCCAAGAATATTACGTGACCGTCTATCCATGGGTAGGCGGTTTTTTATGTTATTAGTAAAATAAGTGTGTGCCTAAACATCTTCTGTATGTTTTTATAAATCATTGAAAGGCACTCATTGTCTGGTGCTTTTTCACTGTGTATTAAATGTGTAATTTAATTATTTTGGGGACAAGCACAAGCACAATTTAATAATTTCCATAATATAAAACAAAGCATGATATGGAGGTGAATTACATGGGACAAGAAAAAGAGGAAAAAAATAATAGTAAGAAAGATAAATATTATAGTAATAAAGATAAAAATAATAGTAAGAAAGACCATAAGTCTAAAGAAGAAAAATGCTGTTTTAAATTGGAATATAGTTTTAAACTAGAGAAATGCAGTAATGAAGAGGATAATAAATGTTGTAAGAGTAAAGATAAAAATGGCAGCAAGAAAAAAGAAGATAAAAATGGCAGCAAGAATAAAGAAGATAAAAATAACAGCAAGAAAAAAGAGGATAAAAAATGATGTTGTGATTGCAGTAAAAACAAGAAACAATTGCTAACACCATTAAGGGTTAGAACCCATTTCCTTGGAGCATCCATTCATTGGGTGCTCTTTCTTTTGGAAAGTATCATACAAGGGTATGAGAGTTACTCATATGTATTCAGCTAAAAACATAATTTTGGTAAAATTTCAGTTGACGGAAATCAGTTTTATTATAAAGGAAAGACATGGTGCAGAAGAATATGACAACCCCTCTTTGTCATACCCTTTATAAAAAGATAAAGGTGTGACAATTCTGAGTATGAAGAAAAACGACCAAATCGTTATTTATATAGTAAAAGGCTCAACAATTAAAAGGTTTTTAATCCTAGATCTAATTATTGGATCAGGAATTTTTTATGTGGTCAAATTCATTTCTTCAAGTATATTAATAGCGAGTGCGAGCAGTTTTATTGGAACAGAAGGAATTAAAAAGGCACCGAAAGTTCTAAAAAATGCAATTGGATTAATATCCTAAAGGTTATGAATTCCACGAAATGGAGCTTTGTTTAACAAGAAGAGAATACATATTATAAACGCCTGATATGTATTCTCCTTTTTATAAGGATACAACGTTGGCGTTTCTACATATTTTTCCATACATTTGCATACTTCTTTTTATATTTTGCATCCTCTTCTTTTTCAACTAAATTCAGTGCGATTTGCTTTATTTCTTCATCTTTTATTTCATTAAATAAGTTCCTAAGTCCTTGAATAATATCAAAACGAATTAACGTGTAGTTTTTTTCATGAACGCAATTTAAATACCGATCAACAAGACTTTTTATTACCATTTCTTTTTGCTCAGCGCCAGCTAGACCTATTTTCCATATAGATTGTAGGCTATGCCTTGCGGTGACGAATTTTTTATCTTTTGCCACTTCCCAAACCAATGGGAAATCCGTTAGCATTCTTTTTTCAGGATCACTTTTCGCCAAACTGCAAAGAAATTGTGCAGCCCTTGATCTTCGGTGGTTATCAGAATGAGTTAAATCCTCCTTCAATTGGTTCCATACATCATAAGCCCAGTCCACCTCTTCTTTGGAAGAAGCAAGGATATGATTGTAGGCTTCGTATTGTAAGTCCTTATCTTGAGAAAGTAAATTTTCAAAAGAAGTTTGTATAGCACTATCCATTAGAAAAACTCCTTCTTAAAATATGATAGGCAGCCTCTCATCACTGTTGTTCTGTCCCGAATAGCCAGCTAGTCCAATTATAATTATTTCAAATGAAAAATATACTTACAATAAGTTTTTTCGAGAGGCGGGCCAGTTTAAGCCGGCATAAAGCTCGCTTGGTGAAATATTTGAAGTTGAAAATATACCAATAACCTAATTAGGCTGTACTGAACGTATACATATATAATGATTCATTTTAATTAGGAGGAAATTATGACAAATCCACATAAAGTGAAACCCTATTTATTGACACGAAGTTTGCAGCCGGAAAATCAGGAGACACCGATTCATTTCATCAATAATGATAGCATGGAAAACCAATTATTTTATAGAAGGAACCACTTTTCTTATCCGACTCTTTCCTATTCAAACTATTGGCTCCCTATAAATGGGTTAGTATCCGCCCCTTTGCTACTGTCCATGCAAGACATTCTTCAATACCCATCAAAAACTTTGGAAGTTGTCCTGGAATGCTCGGGTGACAAGCGTAATCTCTTCGAACCTAAAATATTTGGAGAACAATGGGGAAAGGGAGCTATTAGCCAAGGTAGGTGGAAAGGTGTACCATTACAGACATTACTTGAATTATCTGGAATAGGGGAAGGGGCAAAAGAAGTTGTCGTGGAGGGTTATGATTATGGAAATAGGAAAGATCTAGATGAGATTTATACCTATACCAGGAGTTTGCCTATCGAGAAAGCACTGCATCCAGATACCATTATTGCATATGAATATAATAACCAGCCAATTCCTTTTAAACATGGTTATCCATTGAGGTTAATCGTTCCGCAGTGGTATGCAATGGCATCTGTTAAGTGGATAAAGCAGATAAGTGTTATTAATTCTACATTCAATGGGCCGTTTCAAACAAATGATTATGTGTATTATCTAAATAAATACAATAATGAAGGCGCATTTCCAGTTACTACAATAAATATCAATTCGACTATCCAAAAACCGCTGGATATGGAAATTATAAATACTGGTAAGCATGCAATAAAAGGAATTGCATGGACAGGAAAAGGAGTAATTACAAAGATGGAAATTAGTCTTGATGGTGGCTATACATGGAGAAACGCCGATATATTACCTCATCAGAATATTGGTTATGGATGGGTTAGTTGGTCATTCGAGTGGAATATATTAGAAAAAGGTGAGTACACGATTAAATCCAGAGCAACAGATTCATTTGGTCAAATTCAACCGAATTTTCCTTTTTGGAATAAAAAAGGTTATGGGTATAATGCCATTGATCAAATTAAGGTTAAGGTAGAATGACTATTAATTTATTTTTAGATAAAGTAACGGGAGAATAAATTATTGAAGAAGAATATAAGTGATCCAATCGATAGGAAAAAAATCAGCCGTGATTATCTTTGAAATTGGTTAAATCAATTTAGTTAATCGTAGAAAATTACCAGGAACGTCGGACAAAGAGTCGCTCGCTTCCGTAGCAAGAAACTCCTTCAGTGGATATAGTGTTAAGAAAATGAGAAAAGTCGTTCCTGGATTTGGCCAAATAACGGTTTTGTGTTACAGAGAAACACCCTTCCAAAAGAGTTTAGGAGGGTTTTTTGGCATGGCCAATTTAGACTGAATAAGGGAATTGTCAGCCTATTTAGCAGGGTAGTTGAGATGCGCGTGAAAAGCAGTATAGAATTCTCAAGTCTCCAAATATTAAATGAAAGGAGGGCTGCGATATCGACACTTCGTAATTCATTTTTTGGGACTAAAATGCATTGAAAATACAGCAATAGTTATTTTAATAGGAGTGAACCTAATGAAGTTAACAAGAGTATTTTTTATAGCAGTATTTCTTTTTACTTATTTACACCTTCAAACTTACTCTTATGCAACAGAAATTAATGTTTCTGAAAAAAGTAGAGTTTTGTTAAAAGTTAAAGATACTAAAGGGATTAGTTATGATGTTTATTTTTTTGCTCCTAAAGAAACTAAAACAGACTATTACCTTTGCAGCACAGGCGATGAAGTATTTATAGGTAATTATAGTTTTCTAATTCAAAAACAAGGTGAAAAAGAAATAAAAACGACATCCATCATATTAAAGGATTATCCTTATAACAAAACCCAAAGAACTGTGTTTCCGATAATATCAAAATCTTATCCTGATATTGTGATGGTTTCAAATCAATTAGACTGTAACACAAAGGCGGGCTATCTGTATTATGTTGATAATGAAAAAATAGTATCAGTAAAGAGTGCTTTGTCCTATACTTTACCGCCAAGGTTCAATGAGAAAAATGAGTTAGAAACAATGAGTTATTACAATATGGAAGATTTACCTTGGGTATTAAATACTTATGAATTGGATTTAAAGAGTAATTCATTGAAAATGATAGATAAAAAATCTTTGTCTTTTGAGGAAGGTCAGAAGATAAAAAATAAATGGCAATGAATTAATTCTTTGATGAACTACTGCTGAAACGCCAAAATAGGCGTTTTTTTATTTGAAAACATGCAACACATAAAACTTCCGATTACCATTTGAACAAAAAAAGGAGCATTATGTTCCTAATCTAATTTAAAAGGTGAGATGTGAGAATTCCACTTAGGAATTGAGTGTCCTGGGTTTTTAATCGGTCTATTCCGTTTTAGTCTCCAATTCACCATTAACTCGATATATCTTTCTAGGTCTTCCTTTAGCTGTCGGTGCTTATTCACCAATTATTTCGGCAATCTCTTGCTCGACTAAACCGTATATCGAAAAAAATAAAAACTTGTAAATTTAAAAAATGAGTTAATAATGGCGGGTTTTAAAATTCTCAATGTGAAAAGATATCTGCAGGTTTTTTGAGAAAAGATTGATTGAAACGGAACATACCATCACTAACATCCCCATAGTTAAGGGAAGTACATGGATAAAAGTGAATGAATTAAAAAATTATACTCTTGTCTATATAACCGTATTAATATTAATAATTCTTTTATCTGGAGACACAAGGGGAGGGGTTGTTGTAATCCCTCTTTTTGAAATCAATATATTAATAGGAAGAAATACGTCTAAATTACCCCGAACAGAGGGTAAATGCTTTTAAAAAGTTTGTTAGCAAAGTAAGTAAAATAGAAATTTTCCGCTATTGGAAAAAATAACTTCATTGTTAAATTATTGTTATTACCTTATAATTTTTCTAGAAACATATGAAATGTTATGAATAGGAGAAAAGTATGAAAAAACTGTGGACGATTTTAGTTTCATTTTCGTTGTTAATTAGCTTATTCCCGCAATTAGCATCGGCATCACCAAGCAAAAATTTTGAGCAAGAACTTACAAAGTATTTAAAAGAGGTAAGCCTTGTAAGGGGGTTTGAAGTGACGAAGGATGATATTGAAACATCTCTTTCTTTTTACGATGAAAGTATTAAAAACTTTGAATCTATTGGTGATTTAAAAGAAGCCTTAGGCGAAGTCATTAAGGCAGATTTAAGTAATTTAGATGCCATTTATGAAGATTATAATCTGACTAATGAGAGCCTAATTAATCTATTACACGAAAATGGCGAAGAACTAGACGATTATATCTTTATCTGGGACTTAGATGAAGCTGTTTATTTCTATACAGAAGAGGGCGATTTTGAACGCGATCCAAACTTTGACAAAGAATTAGTCAATTATTTAGCCAAAGTTAGCAAGGAAAGAGGCTTCGAAGTAACAAAAGAAGATATCGAAGCGTCATTGGAACTTTATGATTTTAGCCTGGAAGAATTTGAATCTGTCGAAGAACTTAGCGAATTCTTGGGTGATGTCATAAAGGCAGATCTAAGCAACTTAGATTATTTTAATGAGAATTATGGAATAGATAAACAAGCCTTGCTTCAAATGTTGGAAGAAAATGGTGAAGACATTAACGATTATATATACATAGATAATCTTGAAGAAACTGTTTGGAACCTTACTGGTGGCGGGATGGATGGTGAGGTTGCAGAAGATCTGCTTCCCATTTTCGAGGAAGAACTCGGTTTGACGGAAGAGGAACTACAGCGGCTTGAAGAACACTTAATGTCTTTGGAAGAGCATCTTTCCAATCCGGAAACAGTCAAGCAACTAGAAGCATTGGGCAACCGCATGATGGCTTTCGAGGAATTCGATGTAGCAACCGAGCTTACAGCTGAACAGATAGCTGAAATGGCATCAATCTATGAAGAATTACTTTCAATCTTTAAGCTTAATGTATCCTATTCCCTTGTGAAAAGTGGCTCGGAATCACCTGTATCCCTTATGGATTTAATGAAATTGGAAGAATTGAAGGGTGCTAACCTGAAGATAGCGATATATAATACTGACGGAAAGTTCTTGGCTGATCTTTTAATAACAGGTGAAATGGTCGATTCTGACACTCTTACCAATGCAGGCGGGCAAATAAAGGAATCTGCAAAAGAGGTGCAAAAAACCATTGAAAAGGCACCAGTTGCTAAACCAGTAAAGCAAAAGATCAGTACTCATACAAATTCAGAAAATCAAACCGTAAAAGGGGCTAAACTGCCAAATACCGCTTCCGATTATTTGCCTAGCACCCTTTTAGGACTATTTCTTGTCTTGTTCGGAAGCTTGATGTATCGAAAAATCAGGAAAGCTTAATATGAAACAATTAAAGAAAAAGCGTTTGCTTCTGCTTTCTTGTACAATTGCCATTATTTTATTTGGAATTTGGTTTTCCACATCCAATATGTATAAGTTTGCAAAAGGCTACTTTCTTTACAAGACTCATGCTCCAAGTAGCCAAGTAGATGAAACTGTACAGAAACCACCAAGTAATAAAACAACAAAGAAAGAGCTATATCCTGTCCGCCCTAAAACGGGTGAAGAAATCGGGGAACTGTATATACCCAAACTAAAAACAAAACTCCCTATTTTCCATGGCACAAACGAGGATGAATTGGAAAAAGGCGTTGGTCACTTTGCAGGAAGTGTGCTACCTGGTGAAAATGACAATTCCGTTCTTTCCGGTCATAGAGATACGGTATTCCGTAAACTCGGGCAAGTTGGCGAAGGAGATTTGTTGATAGTAACAACATCGGCAGGAGAGTTCACATACAAAATCAAAAAAGTTCGAATTGTGGATGAGGATGATCGAACCGTGATCGTACCAAAACCACGGGCAACGCTAACCGTCAGTACCTGTTACCCCTTTGATTATATCGGGTCAGCACCTGAACGCTATATACTTGTCGCTTATTTGACTTCAAAAACAGTAAGTTAATCATCAAATTTCTAAAAACAAGAGTCCCAATAAGGAAAACCTATTGGGACTCTTTTAATTTCTATTTAGAAAAGAAAACGAAGGTGAAAGTAATATCACTTTGATTTATTTATATTGTTACGGTATCCTTATTACTCACTGAAGCGGATTTTAATATTTTATGATAATAAATATAAGAGCCGGCTATCAAAATATATCCGATAATGAAAAGAAGCCATCCACTGGCAGGGTCCCCCACTGATATGCTTGAATACATAGCACCCGTCAAATCAAATACAAAACCTGCATAAGCCCATTCCTTGATTCTTGGAAAGCCTGGAATAAGTATAGCCACGACACCTAATAATTTGGCAATTCCAATGAAGGGTAGGAGGTAGGTGGGATAACCTAAATGATTAAATAAAGCGACTGCATCGGGAACAGACAGTATATCCGGAATAGAGCCCAAAACCATTAGTGCCACTAAAAGTCCTGTGAAAATCCAATAAATAATTTTTGTTTTTTTCATCTATTCTCATTCCCTCCCTTAGATTGACATTCTAATCATATTCCACTTTCCTTTTATTAATGCATTCTATAAAAAATTATTGAGATTCAACAGTAATATCACTAGTGCAGCATGAATTCACGAGTAAACGTACTGAAATCACGAGTAAATAGCCAAAATTCACGAGTAAACGTCGCAAACTCACGAGTAAAACAGCAAAATTCACGAGTAAACGTCGCGAAATCACGAGTGCATCACGAAATCACGAGTAAATAAGCTGACTTCACGAGTAAATAGCTCAAACTTACGAGTAAAACAGCAAAACTCACGAGTAAACGGCGCGAAATCACGAATGCAGCACGAAATGACGAGTAAACGTACTGAATTCAAGAGTAAACGCCGACTGTCTGCAAAGCCTCATCAAAGCATGCATCTAGCGGGCCACGGCTAGCCAGTTATTCGGCAGGAGTGTTCCAAATTTCTTCAATCCAGTGAGTTTTCATCTCATATAAAACAGTAAAAAATCATGACATGATTAGCTTTTCTGCTTTTATCCCTGGAAATGATGGCATATATGAATAATAACATTGCGAACACTATATATTAGCCCCTGTTCCAGCACTTGTAGGTACAACTTTATCTTAAAAGTTTATTGATTTAAAAGAATTGATTAAAATGACGCATATCCCGACACAGGAAATCGTGATGAGGGAATACATTAACTTTAAGTCTTTCAGTATAATAATTCCCGCAATTACTATGAGAGAATCAATGATAAAAATAATAATTCCAGGATTAGTTGCTGTGGTTTTAGAGATTAATAGTGCTAGTAAATCCACTCCACCGGGGCTAATATGTTGTCTCAGCATAAAACCGACACCAATCCCAATCGTCATTCCGCCGATAATGGCACTTGTTATGATCGGTAGATGAACCAAACCGTTTAGTGGTGTTAGCCAATCAATAATGGTTGATGTAAAAGCTAACCCAAGGATGGCATTAAAGAAATAAGACTTATCGTATAGAAGAGATAAAAGGTATATGGGAATATTGATCATGATCATGGTATGTCCAACCTGGATTCCCCAAACATATTTGATTAACAAACTTATTCCAAATATCCCGCCATTTATTAGATGAATGGGAACGATAAACAGGTTAATACCAATTCCAATGCAAAAACTTGAAAAAAGCAGAGTAACTAACTTTTTCATTAATACATTCCCCTTGTCCAAATCATTATCTTAAAATATATGAGAGGAATGTAAATATATACTCAGCATATGAAAGTACCAGTGCAATTTGTGAATTGTTGGCTTTGTTCTTCAGAAGATATTCTGAAGAGACAGGGGATTACGCTGGATCAAAATTAACGCCGTCTCCTGGAGGCCATGAGGTAATTTGGGCAAAAAAAGAGACACTCAATAAAAAGTGTCTCTTTTTTTGGCATTTATATGTCTTCATGGGGCAAGTCAGTTTAATGATATAAGAATTTTTTTACCTTGGAAAATAGGTTGAATTTAGCCTTGATTATTCAAGGTGCTTTTTTTTGATAGGCGATTTGTAATGGTATCTTCTTGCGGTGATGTTTGCCGTATATAGAAGGCCAGTATGAATGCAACTATGGTCAATCCTGTTGCGATCATGAATGCATCATCCACTCCCATTACGCTGCCTTGTTTAATGGCCATCGCCATTTGTGATGTATTATCTGGTGATATATTCTTTTGAGATAAGATTTCCTGTACATGTTTCGTTCCCTGGTTTGTCATGATGGACACAAAGAACGCCATACCAACAGCGCCTGCTACCATTCTCAATGTATTGACCATTGCTGTACCATATTTATTTAGGCTAAGTGCCAATTCATTTAATCCAGCTGTGAAGATAGGCATCATCAGTATCGACATTCCGAACATTCTAATCGTATATACCCATACCACATAAGAATAGGACGTATCTGTTTCTAGCCGCGCTAAAAGATAGGTTGTAATGATAGTGATGGCAAGTCCGCTCACCGCAAGCCATCTTGCACCAAATCGATCAAAAAGCTTACCTGTAATAGGAGACATGATCCCCATTAAAATCCCGCCAGGCAATAGCATCAGACCAGATTCCATCGGAGTAAACCCACGGATATTCTGCATATAGATTGGCATGATGATCATTCCGGAGAACATACCCATAGTTGCGATGACGTTGATGATTGTCGTTAAAGTGAACATCCGATACCGAAAAATTCTAAATTCCAAAATAGGATGAGATACAGTGAATTGCCTCCAGACAAATAAAGCTAAACTGATTCCTCCAACTAGGAACATCGTCAGTACTTCAGGACTGCCCCAGCCCTTGGTGCCGCCTGTAGCAAATCCATATAGAACTCCGCCGAATCCGATAGTGGATAGAATTACACCCAGTTTATCGAGTTTAGGCCGGCTGGTTTTCCCTACTTTTTTAATGATGAAAATGGCAAAGATGAAGTCAAGCAGGGCGAATGGGAAAATGATGAAAAACAGAACCCGCCATGAATAGTTTTGGATAATCCACCCTGATAATGTCGGTCCTACAGCTGGGGCAAAATTCATCGCGATACCAAATATGCCCATTGCGAAACCGCGTCTGTTAGGCGGAAATAAAGTGAAAATTACATTTGTAATCAACGGGAACAAAATCCCCGCACCTGCAGCTTGAACCACACGTCCGATCAATAAGACGGAGAAGCTGGGGGCAATTCCACATAAAAAAGTTCCTAATGCAAAGAGTCCCATCGAAGCAAGATATAATTGTCTTGTATTGAATCGTTCCATTAAGAAAGCGGTAATCGGGATGACAATCCCATTGACCAATAAGAAGATTGTTGTAAGCCAATTAGCTGTTGCAGCTGATATGTCAAAATGAGTCATTAATTGAGGCAATGCGATATTGATTAAAGTCTGATTTAAGAAAGCGACTAGAGCACCAGCCAGCATCACCGCAAACATGGGGCCTGTACGAATTTTAGTGATGGCTGTTTTGTCGTGATTCATTATTATGGCACGTCCTTCCCGCTAGGAAGTACAAATTGTACTGCCAGCGATTTTTAAAAGTTATAGAAACTAATTCGTCTCACGAAGTATCAGTGTAAACCAACCTATATTTTTCAATAAAATATACCATTTAAGGAGATTCACCTCAATTTACGGCTTTTTTGAGATGTTTATTCTTTATTAACATTAACCACTCACTTGACAATATTTCAGGATACATTCTCTTGGAAATCCCCCAGGTTAACATCCATTCTACAGGTATATCATATTTCAAACAATAATCACCAATATAATACTTACAATGTACCAGAGAAATTTTTGCACTAGGTATAAATACTTTAACATTCTATCATTCGTATTCACTAAAAAATAGTTAATTGATAAAAAGGTGTGATGAACAATAAAATCATGCATTTTCCGTATATTGAGAATTAATATTTTTTAAATATTCAAAATAATTATTGCAATCAATGTATTGGTTAATTATAATACAAAACATAACAAATAAAAAAAGTCGTTTTGAGGGGGTGAAAGAATTTAATATTGCAGGGATGAATATCACTTTTAGGCATTTCCCTTTTCATTATTTTTTGGATTGCATGGACAAACTTGAGATTAAAAGCATTGAATTATGGGGTGGGGAGCCTCATTTGTATGTTTATCGCAACATACTAGGAAATATAAGGAGTTTGAGAAGGGAAATTAAATCTTGTTTCACAAGAGGAATCATGGAAGTATGCAAGTGACTCAATCTTTCAATTAACCAAAGTAGCTGAGAAGGAAGGTTTGATGCTTAAAAGCCATCGTTACAAAGGAAGTTGTACTCTAGAGATTATGGGATCAAATTATTATCAAAATCCAAGTGATGCAATCATGAAATCTATTGAAAAAGTAAGGGAATTGGGAATTTAATCATCTAATTTGGAGGAACTCTTTATGAGTAATGGCACACTTACACGAAAACTGGGTTTTTGGTCTGCTCTAGCAATTGCTGTTGGAACTACTATAGGATCGGGTATTTTTGTCTCATCTGGTGATGTTGCAAGGGCTGCGGGTACTCCTTCCATTTCTATTCTAGCCTGGATAATAGGCGGGGTGATTGCCATACCGCAAGTAATGGTTCTGGCCGAGTTATCGACAGCATACCCCCAAAATGGAAGCGGTTACGTTTATTTGAATAAAGCTGGGTGGAGGCCTTTGGCATTTTTATATGGATGGGCCACTTTCTGGGCGTTGGATCCTCCATCCATATCGATTATGGCTTTAGCGATTGTTTCTTATTTAGCAACCTTTTTCCCATTTTTCTCAGGAGTTGCCGGGAAATTATTGGGTATTGCGATCATCCTGCTCATCACATCGATTCATTATCGAAGTGTGAAAGAAGGAGGTCTTTTCCAAGTCATTATCACGGCTATCAAGATCATTCCTTTCCTGATCGTCATTGTGCTGGGAATAATGTATATGAACCCTGAAAACTTTGCTTATACTCCAGGACCTGGTGCCCAAAAGTCAAGTTTAATAGGCGGTGTATCTGCAACCACATGGGCATATACGGGGATGGCTGCAATTTGTTTCATGGCTGGGGAGTTCAAAAATCCAGGGAAAATACTTCCCCGAGCTCTTATTAGTTCGGTATTCATCGTGTTGGCTCTATATACGCTGCTAGCCATTTGTGTCATCGGCTTGATGCCATTTGAAGAATTAATCAACTCCAATGCTGCTGTTTCCGAAGCTGTAAAATATATTCCGGGATTATCGGATATTGCATCATCATTTGTGGCCATTACGGCGATTATTGTTATCTTGGGTTCGCTAAGCTCTTGCATAATGTTTCAGCCCCGCCTTGAGTATGCAATGGCAAAGGACGGACTATTCTTTCAACGCTTTGCGAAGGTCCATCCTAAATATGAAACTCCAAGCTTCTCCATCATCGTTCAGGTTACGTATGCATGTATTCTTGTGTGCTTCAGTAATTTAACAGTGTTACTTGGCTATTTCACACTGATTCAATTGGTTATTAACATCATGGACTTTGCCGCTGTTTATAAATGTCGTAAAAGGGATGATTATAACCCAATCTATCGTATGCCAATGTGGAGATTAACGACGGTTTTAGCTATTCTTGGAGCATCATGGCTGGCTTGGGGAACTTTTACTTGGGCGCCTATTCAAGGAGTGATTGCAGCAATGATCGTCATCGCAACAGGTCTGCCGGTTTACTATTATTGGGAAAGGAAATATGGATCCAAGAAAAATAACGACAGCGATATCGTGGCTTAGCAGAATGTTAAGGGAAGTTGGGCCTTCTCTTGACAAACGCACTAAAATTTAAAATAAAACAATTGTACAAATTATTATGTTTATATATAATACAAGACATAACAAATAAACAGAGATACAGGGAGGAAGCTGTTGATGCTAAAGTTTGATGAAGAGTTATTTCTAAATCTTGTAGAAAAAGAGGGCCTTGCTTCTAGAGGCCAGATTGAAGAAATCGTAGATGGAATCACAAAAAGGGGCTACAGCAATATTTTTCTGATCGGCGCTGGTGGCACCATAGCCATGATGTATCCATATGAATACATTTTAAAATCAAATTCTACCATCGATGTCCATGCAGAAATTGCTGCTGAGTTCATGGTGATGAATCATAAGCATTTCAGCAAAGATTCAGTCTGTATTTTTACATCTGTATCCGGGACTACTCAAGAAACAGTTGCAGCGGCTGAATATTGTAAAGGAAAAGGCGCCACTACAATCGCTTTAGTTGCAGAGCCAAATACTCCGTTAACACAAATTGCGGATTACTGTATAACGACAGGTTCTGAAACGCACTCTTTTGATACTTTCTTTATGCTTTTGTACATGGTCGTCTTCCGTTTCATGCATAACAACAATGAATTCCCGCAATATGAACAATTCACGAAGGAGGTTTCTCTACTTCCGCGTGCAATTCTAGATGCCGTTAAATCTTTTGACAAAAAAGCAGAGGAATTTGCCATTACACATAAAGATACGGATTACCACATGATGGTCGGTTCTGGTAACCTATGGGGAAACACTTATTCATATGCAATGTGCATTTTAGAGGAAATGCAATGGATCCAGGCGAAATCCATCCACGCTGCAGAGTTTTTCCATGGTACGCTTGAACTTGTTGTTGAAGATACAAGTGTTATTTTACTAAAAGGAGAAGATGAAACTAGACCGCTGATGGACCGTGTAGAGAGATTTGTAGAAAATATCTCGAAAAATTTAACGGTTATTGATACCAAAAGCTTTGAAATGGAAGGTATCAGCGAAGAATTCAGAAAGCACTTTTCTGTTAGTATTAACTGGTCAGTATTAAGTCGAATCAGCGTTTACCTTGAGCGTGAAAGAAATCATCCATTAACACTTAGAAGATACTATCGCCAAATGGAATATTAAGATATGTGGAGCACTACTTAGTAGTGCTCATTTCTTAAGTTTAAAGAAAGCGGGGGAAAAAGATGAGAACGGTTTCAATCGGAGATAACTGTATGGATGTATATCAAAGGAAAGGGGAGGTCTATCCTGGCGGTAATTCTTTAAATGTGGCTGTCTATTTAAGAGGGTTAGGTGCTGAATCTGCTTATATTGGCTGGGTGGGCTCCGATCAATACAGTGAAAAAATGGTTAAAGCGATTCAGGAAAAAGGTGTTGATATTTCTCATCTTTCGCGGAAAGAAGGAAAAACAGCTGTTACTTTTGTTGAAATGGTAGGAAATGACCGCAGGTTTGGAGAATACGACGAAGGTGTCATGGAACATTTCTGTTTAACGACGGAAGAACTCCATTACATTCAAACATATCAGCTTATACATTCAGGGATTTGGGGACATGCGGATAAGTACTATTCCTTTTTTAAAGAAAAAGGTATGCTCACGTCTTTTGATTTCTCAGATCAGCTAGATCATGATCTGGTGAAGACTTTACCTCAGTTTGTTGATTATCCTTTTTTCTCTTATACGAAGGATGATGCTTTTATCCGCCAGTTTTTAAAGGATGTAAAAAGTCAAGGAGCTAAAATTGCGGTCGCCACTTTAGGTGAAAATGGTTCACTTGCCTATGATGGCATTCAATTTTATCAATGCGGTGTCGTTGAAGATAATGTGGTCGATACGATGGGGGCGGGGGATTCCTTCATTTCCGGTTTTATTTATGGAATATTGAAAGGCCAATCCATCGGCAATTGTTTAGAATTGGGCACTGAGTCTGCTGCGAAGACAATTAGATATTTCGGTGCGTGGTGACTGGGACTGGAAATAATGTATAATAGATAATAAATAATAAATAATAAATAATAAATTTTGACGGATAAGGATGAATTTAATATGAATTTAAATCCTTCAACCCCCCAGCCATTATATATGCAAATAAGGCAAATGTTGAAGAATGATATTCAGAACGGTAAATACAAACCAGATGAACAGATCCCAACCGAAGCAGAGCTTTGTGAAACTTATAACGTTAGCCGCATTACCATACGAAAAGCAATAGAGGAATTGGTGAAGGAAGGAACACTGACACGTATTCCGCGCAGGGGTACCTTTGTTGCATCTAATAAGTTTCATAATGAGTTGTTATCCATAAGTGGATTCTCAGAGTTTAGTCATCAGCTTGGGAAGATACCGAATTCCCGGATTTTAAGAAGTGAGGTCATAGCCGCCCCAAAAGATGTTGCAGGTCATCTCCTCATTGAAGAAGGAAGCCCCGTTCTCGAACTTGAGCGACTCATGTATGTAGATGAGCGTCCGCTTTTCTACGATACCGCTCATTATTCGTTACTTCGTTTTCCGGATTTAGAAAAGAAGATTGCAAGGGATGAATCAACTTATAAGATCCTTTTGGAAGATTACCATACAGAAATAGTCAGTAACGATAAAATTATCGACGTGATTGGTGCTACAAAAATCTATGCTAAATATTTAGAATGCGATATTGGCGCAAATTTATTTAGAATAGTGAAGATTGCTTTCGATGCAAACGACCAACCTGTGCATCTCTCGACGTTCATGTGTGAAACCAACAAGGTTAATCTGACTGTTCATCGGGCAAAATAGGTCATGCCAATAATTTGGCATGACCTATTTAAATATCTAGTTTTGATTTTCCTCCTCCAATCTTTCTTCTTCGGTCATCGCATTTAAAATATCCTTACAATTAAAACATAAGATTTTCTTGTTATCTAACAGAATGCCGTTCAGAAAACCAGCCGTACAATATACATCACGTGCACAGCGAACACAAGGGCCAACTAGTTCATCCATCTATTAATCTCCTTAATCAGGAATCGGGTATAGTTTGGTGTTCTATTTTGAATAAAGGTAAAGGCCAAAATCTTGCATAACGGAAGTGTGCCCCATTTGCCGCAGCATGGTTGCTATATTGCCACGGTGATATGATCCGTGAGTGACAACGTGTAATACAGATTCGGGAATGGAAGTTTCAAGCAAGCCAGCATATGGGTTATCCACGACAATTACCTTTTCCATATCCTCTGTACTCAGAAGTGCTTTGTTTTTTTCATATAAGTCTATAAATATTTTTTTCATTTCCCCAATACTTTTCTTTTCCACCCCTTCTTTTAATTGATTAGAAAATGCCATTGCTTCATTCATACTTTTACCTGAGATAATGTCAAACCACGCGTAATCTGTGAGATAAATATGAGACAACACTTTTGATACCGACGAAAAACCAGTCTGAATTTCCTTATGGTAAATGTGCTGTGGAAGTTCATTTAGCCGATCAATGATGACTTCATTTGCCCACGCGTGATAGTTATACATTTCTAATACTGGCTCGGGATGATTCATTTGAAAAACCTCCATATACACTAGTTTTTTCGTATTGAACAATTTATGCAGGAAGAACAAAAAAATTCAGGTGTTTTTAAAAAAGTATAGTATATGTAGTTCTCTTATATATATAACATTTCCTCCTAATGATTCTATCGGTATGTCTGCTCATCGCGAATATACCATGATAAAAAAAGAGGTTTTGAGATAAGACAAACTGCTTAACATTCTGAGTATAAAAAATGAATTGTTAGTGGAGTACCACATAATGGCATTTTTTCTTGCAGGAAAATAGCTCCTTATATCGAACTGATAGTAAAGGAGATGGTAATATGAATCTAAGGGTCAAATATAGGCTTTATATCCATGTAGACGGAAAACTTATTCCAGAACAGTATGACCGATACGAGATACTAAACGTCAGAGAAGGTATAGATCCAAATGATACTAAGGATTACGAAGAGCTTATTAAAAAATTGAGTAAGTCGATTAATCGGCCCGTAAATGAATTTGAAATAAAGAACTATGAAACAATGTAATGGCATCCCCTCGGGGATGCTTTTTATTTGGAGTAGGAGCGGTGAATCAGGAAAATTTGAACTTTCAGCGTTATTTAATAAAACAAGAAAATGCCATTGGCAATTTAGAGGGATCAGTTATTAAACAGGCAGTGAAATAATCAGGATGCACTAATATACAATTTGGTCAAAAATCACTGATAGAATAAGATAAAGCCACTCTCTTAATCGAGAGTGGCTAGTTAAAAGCGTTGGTTATTGTAGACAATGAGATGAATTAATTATGAACTTATGATGTTTCATCCTGCCGTGAATTTTTTTGTAAAAGATCACGGATTTCCTTTAAATATTGCTCGGATGCCGGTACCGCTTCCAATACCTCTTCCTCGTTCGCTTGTTTTTTTCTGATAAGAGAATTCGCTACCTTCATAAACATGAAAATCGCAAATGAAATGATCAAGAAATCAATCACAGCTTGGACAAATTCACCGTATTGAACAACTGCTTTTCCAACTGTAATCTTTAACGAAGAAAGATTGATCCCCCCTAATAAAATTCCTATTAGCGGTGTGATAATATTATTGACTAGTGATGAAACGATCTTCCCAAAAGCAGCCCCCATTACTACAGCTATTGCAAGTTCGAGAACGTTTCCTTTGGTAATAAACTCCCTGAATTCCTTTATCATCGTAACTACACCTTTCTATTTTCAATTGATAAAAGCATATCAGAAACATGGTGAAAATTGAATAGTGTAAGAGGCATCCATAATTCAAAAGATAGGACCATCCATCCGTTTGATCATTTGAATCCTTAAGTTTGTCGCAATGACGGCAGTCCGTTCATAGAGGAAAGACTCTGGCTTCCATTCAATAAACGTTAAAGATCCGTTATAATAGCAGGGTCTTTTATTAAAAGGATTTAATGTAATGGTCAGAGACCCAAAGCTAAAAAAATTAAAAAAACCATTCAATAAAAAAAAATTAGTAATGGGAGGCAGATGGAGAACGGCTAAAAGCGTCAACCTTCAATGTCTAGAAGGCAGGTAAAGTAGCTTTCACTAACTTGCCATAGAAGGTGAATATAAATGTATTCGTTTGGCGATAATTATATTATTGTACTACCCCCTAAGTGGTACTCCTCCATTGTTAAAAGCCCTTCTCTTAATCGAGAGGGGTTTTTTTTGTGTTAATTTTTATATTCGGGATACTGTACGGCACTCAAAAGGGAAGTGTGTATCGACCTTTTTAATAATAAAGGAGGATTTTACGTTTCTTTTGAAGAATGTTTTGACGAATGGGGGTGGAATAATTGCGACAAGAAATTGAACAGGATTTAACTAAAGAAGATATTTTTAGAATGATTGTTAAGCACCTTGATGTATTTCCATTGACTAGTGTAGAGGCAATCAGAGAAGTAATCAGAAGTTCATTAAATCAAAGAGGCTTGATAGGGGGGATAACCAAACGAACAGGACCTGCTTCCATAACATATAACCGGAAAATATCAGACCAAGATATCCAATTCATAAATGATTGTATTTGTGATCTATTAAATAGCCGCGTTATCCAACCTGGTATTAATGATGATAATCTGGATTTACCATGGATTTCTGTATCTGATAAAGAGAAACTTAAAACATTGGTGAACTCCCTGGCATAACTTTTTACATATAAAAGCCCTTCTCTAAATCAAGAGGGGCCTATTTTAGGTTAGAATTTCTTTATCCGGTAATTTCAATTTTCTATATCCTTCATACTCAATTAATTGTATTATTTAACCTGTAAGATGGGATTCAAACATATCGATAATTTCAAGGAAACGTTCGGCCTCACGGAAAACGTGATCAGCCAATAGTGGATGAATGATGCTCTTGATTTTGCATTCTTCGATTAAATCTCTGGCGGTTT
Source organism: Peribacillus phoenicis (assembly GCF_047238085.1). NCBI lineage: Bacteria > Bacillati > Bacillota > Bacilli > Caryophanales > Bacillaceae > Peribacillus > Peribacillus phoenicis. Next base: position 1,588,555 of record NZ_JBDFMF010000001.1, read on the forward strand.
TCTTAAAGTCTCGAAGTGATACGACGGAAACACGGTTCTGATCTAGAAATTGATCCAGAAGAGGGGCCGTTTGAGATTGTGGTTTCATGGACTCTAAGTCTACGGCTTGAAAGACTAATTGATCAAAATCATTACTAAAGTTTCGCGCCATATCCACCAGCTTTCTTTCCGATGGATCAAGGAGATGTCCAATGAATTTTGCATGATCCGCCATTATTCTTAAAAAGAAAACATTTTCCTTGATGATGGCATCTGCAAGTGGTTTCAATTTACCTTCATTTAATTCTATTAATCGTTTTCTAAAATAATTGGCTTCTCTGCTTGTATGGTCGACTAGAAGTGGGAAGTTGTTTGCACCAGGCAGTTTACAGGTGAGTATTAATCCTAATACCTTCCTTTTAAACAAAAATATGCCTGTGGCAGCTTGTTGCACCTCCGCGTTAAATCTCCTGATCTGTTCTGGATCTGCTTGATTTGTAAATGAATGGGATTGCTGTTCTATCCGTTCAAACAAAAGATAAAACTGATTAGCTTCCTCAATTAGCTGTGTATCTTCACATCTAAAACCTAGTCTTAGAAATAACGAGTGTTCCTTCATTATTCTTGACCAAAAACGAATCTCATCTAAAGAGCGTTCAACAAACATTCCAGAGTTTTTCCTCATATTTTCCTGTGTGTTCTCACTCATAACTAAGCCCCCCTCTTAAAACATATCCATCATTCAATCTTATTAACAAGGGGACATTAGTATTCTGCTCAATTTGTAAATAAAGTCATTTACTAATATCCTTTTGGCACCTCAAACCAATTGGTTCTTGATGACCAAGGTGTGTAAAATTTCCTGGACGATCGGAGACTGTACTTTCTTAGATATTCTATAATACTTCGGCAGGACTCCAGGGTAATATCTAAGAAAACCCTTAGAATTAATTCATTCTTAGGGTTATCATCCAGCACATTAAGTTACAGTTGATAGTCATTTGTCACGAAGTTCGTTTATTTTTTTCGTAAGCTCATTAAACTTCTTATCGAGTTCTGTGTACGCTTTATCGTTTGGAGTCATAAAGCTAAGCTTTCCCAAAACTTCCTGTCTTTCTGTTTCAAGAGTTAATCGCAGTTCTTCAAAATCATCTCTTTTTGAGGATGATGATTCATACAATTGCTTTTGTATGCGATGATTCGAAATGACAAGTTTGCTGCTTGTCGTTTTTTCGAGAAAATATCGATCATGCGAAACGACGATTAGCGTTCCAGTATACTGTGCTAAGGTTTCTTCAAGTTGTTCCCGTGAAGCTAAGTCCAGATGATTTGTCGGCTCATCCAAAATAAGCACATCTTTTTCTTCTAATATATATTCCATTAACTTACACTTCACCCGTTCACCCATACTCATATTCTTAATGGGTTCTGTCCAATGAGACGCCGTGAAGCCTAAATGCTTCATTAAAGTTTGAACGGTCCCTCTCGACTCGAATGTATCTTTATGAAAAAGCTGGGCGGGTGTTAATTCAAGTGGTAAATCAAATACTTCTTGCGTAAGATAGCCTATTTTTGCAGATGGAGAAATCCATACATCGCCCGCAAAAGTTTCATGTCCAAGAATTATTTTTAATAATGTCGTCTTTCCGCTGCCGTTGGGGCCTATAATGGAAATCTTCTCACCATGCTGAATCGTGAAATTGACATTTTTAAACAGTGTTCGCCCGCTAAAAGTCTTCGTTAAATTCTTAACTTCCAAAAAACGTTTTCCCGTCTTGTTTTTTGTTTTAATTGAAAAGCGTACAGTATATTCTAATTCAACAGGTTCAGCTTTTGCTTTTTCAAGCTCTTTTTCAAGACGCTTTTGTTTAGATTTTACCTGTGCATCCATTCGCTTCGCTTTCACGCGATAGTATTCCTTAACTCCTTCCTTTTTCGTCGATTGTGAATGGGCTTTTTTTGACCAAGAAGTGATTTCATTCATTTGTCCCTCGATCCGTTCAACCATTTTTTGCTGTTTTTCATATTCACGTTGTTGTGTAAGTCTTTTCTGTTTGCGAACCTCCATATAACTAGAATAATTCCCTCTGTGCTCAATTAGCTTTTTATCTTCAATCGACCAAATTTTCGTTACGACAGCATCCAAAAAATAACGATCGTGCGAAACAAAAATAATGGTACCTCTATAATTTTTTATTTGTTCATTAAGGAATCCTAAACTGGCCTCATCAAGATGGTTCGTCGGTTCATCTAATAGTAAAAGGTCTGCATCTTTAGAAAGTCCTTTTGCTAGCCGGGCTTTGAGTTTTTCTCCTCCGCTTAATTGTAGGAAGTCATGGCTTGGTACATGCATTTTATCCAGTAATTTAACTTCGGTAGGCGTCTTATCTTCTGAAGAATGTGACTCGACTTCTTGTTCAACCATAAAAACTTTCAAATCTTGCTGCAGCCATTGGATCTGTCCATGTGCAGGCTCTAAATCATTGTTAATTAATTGCAGCAACGTAGATTTACCGGCACCATTTTTGCCAATGATACCGATGATTTCCCCTTGTTGAACACTAGCATTAACATTTTCAAAAATGTTATGGTCCAATACTTCAAAGCTGATATTGGTTAATTTTAATAGTTCTTTCATATAATTATCCCTCTCCTTAAAGGGAGAATAAAAAAAATCCTCCCAGTTCATATGGAAGGATTAGCCGTACCTGTGCATTATCAAATAAGAGCTATTTTCATGATAGCTCTACAATTTATAGAAAATGGGCAGACTAATCCTATTTTGTATGATTTGAAATATGCGATTTCAAATTTTAAAAATAAGATTAGTTAATCATCGGCCACCCATCATCCCTTCTGATATTAATAAAATCAGTATAGCATAAAATAATCTTTGAAAACAAAAGGAAGTTTTTCATTTATTGAAACAAATTATCTAGCCTTAATTACTGCTTTCTAAATGAATATTAGTGCCGGTTATCTTCTATAAGTAGAGGGGCCTTTTTTTATATCATTATCAACTAGTATTAAAACTTTTCCGGCCTTTATATCCGTTTCATAACTTTCTGCCTCTTTTTCTGAAATGCCTAATCCAATGAGAGTACCAGCCAATCCTCCAGTTCCTGCACCAACAGCCACTCCTGCCAGTGCTGAAACGATAGGTCCAGCAGCGAGCAGCGGTCCTATTCCTGGAATGGCCAATGCACCCGCGCCGGCAAGAAGGCCAGCCGTCCCGCCAATAACTCCACCTGTTGCAGCTCCAGTTGCTAATCCTTCTTCAGCCTTCGTACCCGTTTTTCTCTCGACCACTTTTGTTTCCTTCAGATCTTTGGCAACAACAGAAATTTCATCACGTTTATACCCTTGTATCAAAAGTTCTTCAACAACTTTTACCGCATCTTCACCGTTTTCATATATTCCTACCACTTGTTTACTCATTAAAGTCATCCTCCTTTAACTTCCATCTATTGTTCACCTCATAATATGAGTCATAAAAGGTTTATATTCGTTACGTTAAAATAACAATGTTAATAAGGATATTAGGCTTGGTGTCTCGATAGATTCAACACTTTTTTTTCGAATAAAAGGTTCAAAAGATGCAGTTAATGTTTCTCTAGGAAGGGTATGGAGGGAGACATCATTTAAATTGCTCTAATTCTGGTTCAGGTAATGAGAATCTTTAATTTACATAATCGATGCTTGAGCTTTAAAGTAAGCAGGCTATGTTAGATATAAGGAGCGGGGTATTGATATTGGAGAAAGATAAAATAAACAACTCCCCAATACAAGCTAGATCAAAGATTTTTACAAAGGAGGAAAAAATATTAATGTTTTACTTGTATTATAACGGCAATATTATCCACAATTATAGTGTGGGCAATAGGACGGTATGTCTGCTAATTAGGTGTCTATAAAAACTGATACATAATCATAAAACATAGAAAAAAGGATGATAATCATGTCCAATGGGTGGATCTTTTTTAGAGAAAGGAGGAGAATATTAATATGGAATATATAAAGGGAATCGATGTTTCACATTGGCAAGGTGCTATTAATTGGGAGGAAGTTGCAAAGGCAGGCGTGAAGTTCGTGTTCATTAAAGCAACAGAGGGAACGAGTTATTCAAAGCTATCCTATTTCAAAGAAAATGCACCACAAGCATTGGCAGCGGGATTGAAAGTCGGGGCCTATCACTATGCGAAGTTTGCAACTGTTGCAGAAGCAAAGGCTGAGGCTGCTTATTTTTTAGATTCTATCAGCTCTTTCGCTTTAAATTATCCTGTTGTTCTTGATCTTGAAGAAAATAAAAAAAAGGCAAAGAAAAAAACGCTGACCGATGCAGCAATCGCGTTTTTGGAAGCTATTGAAGAAGCTGGATACACGGCTATGCTGTATACTGGTAAATACTTTCTCGAAAATACTTTAGATGAATCAAGGTTGACGAAATACGCCTTGTGGATTGCCAGATACAACAGCACGTTGGGACGTAGCACAGATATATGGCAGCATTCTGATTCAGGTAAGGTAAGCGGGATCAGCACAAAGGTGGATTTGAATATAGCCTATAGGGATTTTACAAATACAATAAATACTTTTAGGACGCAAAACTCCCGTGCATTGAAAACGGAAACAACCACAACTTATACTGTAACAAAAGGCGACACACTTAGCTTCATTGCAAAAAAATATAAAACAACGGTAAAATCCCTTGTTAGTCTTAACGGGATTAAAGACCCCGACAAAATTTATATCGGTCAAAAATTAAGGTTGAAATAAGTAAAGGCTCTTCTCATTACGAGAGGAGCTCAGTTTTTAATGGATATTCCTTAGATTTCTTTAAGTTCGTCAATTGCTACGTCTGATCTTTCCTCTAATGGGCCTCTTAGATGTACTGTAGCCGTTCTTCCATCTTCATTTAAATTATCAATCCATACTGAAGTGCCATTATATCTAACCTCAATGTCAGATGAAGACGAAAGAATCTGCTTTACACGCTTAGCATCCATATAAATCCCTCCCTGTTAATTAGTCTTCCTATTATTTAGGAAAAGCCTTAATTTTATTCATTTGATTAATGTTGCAACTAAATCACATAAGGAACAATGATGTTTAACCTTCCTTGTTATCCGCCGTAGCTCTCTTTTTAATTAAGCATGTATGAAAAGATGAGAATTTTTAATCTTAAAAATATTTAGTCAAATAAAAGTGACTATGTTTTTGTTACGAATTTCTCCGGTACAATTGCGACGTCAGGAACATCACAAAAAGTTTTACAGAAATATCATTTAATGGCAGAATAGGAATTGAGTTGGTGCTTTTCGAAGTGCGAAGATGTAAATCCTAACTTTTCCCAATTGGAATGAAGTCTAAGCATAAAAGAATATTATAGAGCTGACGGATGCTTTACTTTAAATAGGGAGTGGCTTCGGTATTATTTTAATGAAGCTAATTGGACGGAAGGGTTGAATAAGGAAGAAGAGAAGATGGGACAATATTGGAGGAGAAAGTGTTGTTGGTTTGAATTCATATACGCATTCTTATACATGCTTTTAGGGGGGTATCATGGAACTATCGTTATTATTGGAATATGGCTGGGTGTTAATTATTCTAATTTTTTTAGAAGGTTTATTATCTGCTGATAATGCATTGGTTTTAGCTATCATGTCAAAGCATTTACCAAAAGAACAGCAAAAAAAAGCGATAAATATTGGGTTGCTTTTGGCTTTTATATTTAGGATTGGTGCAATCTTCATCATTTCGTACCTTTTCCATGTTTGGCAAGTTCAAGCAATTGGGGCTGCGTATTTGATTTTCATTTCATTAAAGCATTTACTAAAAAGGGACCACGGTGACAAAGAAAAAAAAGGGAAAAGCTACCGTATGACCGTTGCGCAAATTGCATTAGCTGATATTGCTTTTGCTATTGATTCCATTTTAGCTGCAGTCGCTCTTGTCATTGCCTTGCCAGATACACCAATGGGTGATATAGGAGGTATGGATGGAGCTAAATTCATTGTTATATTGTTAGGAGCAATTGCAGGTTTAATCGTCATCCGGTTTGCGGCAGGATACTTCGTTAAGATACTGACGGAGCGGCCTAGCCTCGAAACGGCAGCCATGTTGATCGTTGGTTGGGTAGGGGTTAAGTTATTAATGCATACCCTTGCACATCCAGCCGTTCACATTATTTCTCACGATTTTGTTGAAGGACCGATTTGGAATATAATCTTTTGGTCAGTCATGCTTCTTATCGCTATAGGCGGATGGTTTTTATCTGGAAAAACAGAAAAAAAAGGTGAAGGTAAATAAAGAATATTCTTTTGTAATAAATGAAAATTTCAAGAAGATCAAAGACCGAAAAAATTTTTCGGTCTTTTTTTGGCCCTCTATATAGATTCGTTAATGACAAATCGTCATAAGCTGTTGATTGATTCAATTTTATTTCAATAGACCTAACCGAAACCCATAAACTACTGCCTGTGTACGGTTTTTAGCTTTAAACTTTGTCATTAAACTGCTTACATAATCTCTAACAGTATGCTCGCTTAATTGCAATAATTTGGCCATTTTTTTATTGTTATAGCCCTCCGCCAGCAAATTTAAAATCATGGATTCACGTTCCGTCAATTGTATGTCGGTACCAATTGGTACCTCATCATCCTTTCTTGATAAATATAATCCGAGCCTTTTTCCGACCTGTTCAAGTAAAGTCAGTTCATCTATTGAATAATCGAATTCCTCCCCTAATTGATCAAAGGTCAGCCAGCCGAACACTTGCTGGTCATGAACAATCGGTACAAAAATGACAGATGAAAGATTAAATAGCTGTATATGCTCCTCTTTAATGTAATTACGGGGATTCTTTATAAATACCGGCTTTTTTGAATTGAATACCATGGATTGCTTGGAGCTGAGCTGCCCCCTCATGCTTTGAACTTTTGGCAGCTCCGACCCAATGGTGCCGTATAATTGATTGGACCAAGGAATATAAGCATAAAAAACACATCTTTTATAGTTAAAGAACTACTCACATTTTTTTAGGATAAAAGCAAAATCCTTAAATCCTGCTGAGTTAATTAAAAGTTCATCTAATTGGTCCAGTAGCTGCAGTCTTTTAAGTTCTGCATTCTCACTTTTGGGATTTTGCTCTGATTCGTCGCCCCTCCACTTGTTATAGCTATGGATGAGATGAGAGAAAATGGATAATAAGAACATGAGAATGGATAGGGTTTGGGCATGTTTCAGATTTACCATTAAGGTAACAATCGACTTTTCAAAGATTAATCGGAACATGCTGAAATGATTATCATTTAAAAGGGGTAAATGTAATTGCAGCCAAGAATCCAAGTGCTCTTCGTATGTGTCTTTTACTTCCTCGATATTTGGAGCGGATAAAAATAGTAAAAATGATTCCAGTAATGTTTGTATCATCTTACGTTCAGTTTCTAATATGAAGGGTTCTAGATTCAAATAAATATTGATATTTTCTTGAATCTGTTTGTTATGGCTTTTAATGAATAATATGAATTGCTGCAATGTTATTTCTTCATATGCATGAAAGGGATGAGCCATGTGAATTCCTTCTCCTTAAAACAAAATACCCTATAAAAAGGGGGGACTAACCATATTATTATACAGCAGTTTATAGGATAGTAATTCAAATTGTAAGGAGTAAAATAAATGTATGAACACAGAATGAAGCTATTTGATGGCCAGTCTATTTCAATCGAGGGTTTCACAATGTAGTCAGCTTTTTGCTTGTATAAGAATGGTCGTCTATGGAGAACCCTAGGGATGGAGATTTCTGGTGTTTAAGGAATCTGTTGCGTAGAAAATAAGAAAAGGAGTCTGGTAATATGATGAGACTTGAAAACAAAGTGGCAATCGTAACAGGGGGAGCAAGCGGGATTGGAGCAAGCACGGCTCAATTATTTGCAGAAGAAGGAGCAAAGGTGGTCATTGCCGATTTTGCTGATCATGGACAGGCTGTGTCAGAAGAGTTAAATGGAAAAGGGTATGATACTCTTTTTGTTAAAACTGACGTGACGAATGAAAATGACGTAAAGAATATGATCGAAGAGACGGTTAATAAATATGGAAAACTGGATATCATGTTCGCAAACGCAGGAATTGCAAGAGACGGAAACATTCATGAGTTAAGCTATGAGCAATGGCAAAAAACAATTGATATTAATTTATCCGGTGTCTTCCTATCCGATAAATATGCGATAGAGCAAATGCAAAAACAAGCTACTGGCGGCGCCATTGTCAATACAGGTTCCATCCATAGCCATGCAGGGAAACCGGGGGTAACAGCCTATTCTGCTGCGAAAGGTGGGGTCAAACTATTAACACAAACGTTAGGTTCGACTTATGCGAAAGATGGCATTCGTGTCAATGCAGTTTGCCCTGGATATATAGATACTCCACTTATTGCCGAAGCACAAGGTGAAATAAGACAAGGTTTGATCGATTTACATCCAATCGGCCGTTTAGGCAGAGCGGAAGAAGTGGCGAAAGCCGTTCTCTTCCTTGCTAGTGACGATGCATCATTTGTTACAGGCACAAGTCTTATTGTCGACGGCGGATATACCGCAGTTTAAATTTTAAGGATTATTCGCTCTGTCTCTCAAACAGTCAAATTAGGTTTGAGGTGCCAATTAATAGAGCTTCTTCTGTAAGATGAGTGGTGTTCGTACACCCAAATCATACTGGAGGGCTCTTTTTTACATATAACGAAATATTCCCGGAAATACTAATAAAATTTCAAACGATACAAGACTTTTTATTTCGAGAATTTTAAGTTGAAAATCATTTTTTCGTAAAAATTAAAAATGAAAATGGGACATATGTCCTTTCTCTGCACTCCACTTCCGTATTTTAATTATAGAAGAATCTCATAGAGGAGGAGTCAGGGTGAAAGGGATCATATCTTCCATAATTGCAGGAGTGTTTATTTCATTGCAAGGAGTGTTTAATTCAAGAATGAGTGAGGAGTTAAGTGAGTGGCACACTACCGCGCTTGTACATCTCGTAGGATTTATTTTTTCCATCATCATTTATTTATTCGTCCGTGATGGAAGGGCGGAGGGGTTTCAGGAGGTTCCCATTTTATACCTGCTTGGAGGAATGCTCGGCGTCGTGATTGTGTTAGGAGAAATGATTGCGATCAATCAAATAGGCATGTCTTTCGCAATAGTAACCATTTTAATTGCACAGCTTATATGTGCTTTCATTATCGATACAAGGGGACTATTCGGAATGATCAAGATGAAGGTGTCGATTCAACAAGTTATTGGAATGGCTATGATGTTAATGGGTGTAGTCATATTTAAACTGTAAAAAAGGTGATAGAACATTGAAAAAATTAAAAAATAGTTCAGGTCTCAATAAATATCTTGAACAATATGAGCTGAATATGATTTTTTCTGAAGAATTGAAGGAGAAAATATCTCTCTATCAATTCCATAATGGAGAAATTTTATGTTCAAAGGGTGAGGATATTCATTATATGTATTTTCTCGTAAAGGGAAAGGTGAAGATTTTTACAACTTCACCCGAAGGAAAATCGTTAATTGTTCGGTTTAAAACGCCATTGGCCCTTATTGGAGATGTGGAATATATAAAAGGGATGGAAGTACTCCATACAGTTGAGGCAGTCAGTGAAGTATATGTAATCGGTATTCATTTTGATGATTTACGAACGATGGAAACGAACCGATATGAGTTTTTGCATTTTTTATTGGAGATTGTTACACAAAAATTTTACACAGAATCCCATGCCGCAAGTTTGAACAGGCTCTACCCTGTCGAAGTACGTCTCGCAAGCTATCTGTTATCTCTTTCATCAGAAGGGAGCGGCTCCATGTTTCATAAAGAAATGAACACTTCGAATCTGACCGAAATAGCAGACCTCATAGGAACAAGCTATCGGCACTTAAATCGTGTCATCCATAAACTCTGTGGAGAAGGTATCATTCAAAGAAAAAAAGGAATTCTTTATATTAAAGATTTATCGCGGCTACGGGAAAGGGCGGAGGGCAATATATATGAATGAGTCAGGAGGCTGTATCTAATGCAAGGAATTATGTTTGCCGTAGTAGCTGGTGTCTTCATCAGTCTGCAAACGGTCCTTAACACTAGAGTTAGTGAAAAGGTAGGAGCTTGGGCGACAACCACGATTGTTCTCGGGCTTGGTTTTATCTCATCACTATCCATTTTCACCATCATGGATGATTCGAGCCTGTTAGCGATTGGGCACATAAACAAGCTGTATCTATTAAGTGGAGTCTTGGGAGTTGTGCTCGTCTATTGCATCATGCAGGCAATCCGGCTCCTAGGACCGGCCTATGCCATATCAATTGTACTTGTCGCGCAACTGACGATGGCAGTTCTGATTGACACCTTAGGGTGGTTCGGATTTGAAAGAGCCCCGTTAACCCTAAATAAATTGATCGGGATCGGGATCATGATATCGGGAATCATCATGTTTAAGATGAAAAAGAACCTTGTCCAACAATTGAAAGAGAGTTTCTTTTTCAAATAAGCTCAGAATCAAAATAATATGGCACATAATAGGATATATAAAATATATGTACATTCAAAAATCCTCTCTTTTTAGGGACATATATATCAATGTGAAAAGAGGGGTAATGTCGTATTGGCATAAAGGTGGGAATTATGCTGCCTATTTTATTAGTTGAATATTATGAGATGAAGTCCTATCAAATATGTGAAAGCTTAAAAGACTAGGTTCCAGTTTTTTTTTAGGTTAAATAGCATTTATAGCTGAATAAAGCATCCTATATTTATTGTTATTTTTAGAAAATATTGAAAATTATAAAATTAAATGTTTTAATGTAACTATGCCTTTTATACTGGTTCGGACGACGTGATGTTAACACCACTAGTGAAATGGGGTAAATCTATTGTTTCATTAAAGAAAGGATGTGTCATTATACTCCTGATTGACTTGTGAATATTTGCCCTATCTATTCATTATTTCCATCTGTCAGTTTGCCAAGTTAGAATAATGACGAAATGAAGTGGATTTAAAACCAAAAAAAAAGGGAGGGACTTTATTTTATGATAAAAATCGATCTTTTACTTAAAAATGCAAATGTGCTGACTCTAGATAACAGGAATCGTCGGGCTAGGTCAATTGCTGTTTCAGATGGGAAAATTGTCGGGATTTGGGATGAGTGTGAGCCACCTAAAAGTGCAGTGGAGATTACAGCAAGTACTGATGTTGTAGATTTAAAGGGATCCACCCTAATACCAGGCTTTATCGATACTCATAACCATATTTTAATGTATGGATTAACGATGGGACAGGTGAACTGCGGTACTCCGCCCAATCAATCCATAAAAGATATTTTAGAGGTAATTGGTGCAAAAGCAAAAGAAACTCCCGATGGCGAATGGATAAGGGGATATGGCTATGATGATACGCTTTTGTATGAAAAGCGCCATGTTACACGGAGTGATTTAGATAAGGTTTCGCCAAATAACCCTGTAGTCATCACACACACTTCAGAGCACTTATCCGCAGTAAATTCGCTAACTTTGCAATGTGCAGGTTTGACTGATGATGTTTCAGATCCCCAGGGCGGATATTATGGACGGGATGAGAACGGAAGGCTGAATGGGGTAATCTATGAACCAGCGGCAATGGCACCAATAAATAATCACATACCGCAAATGACAATTGGGCAACAGGTTGACATGATAGGAAAGGCTTCAAAGGATTATGTCGCTCAAGGAATTACCACGAATACAGATGCTGCAGTTGGATTTAATAATTTGGAAGATTTAGAGGTTCATCTTAAAGCGGCTGAACAAAAAATTAATCCGATGCGAACGAGACTGATGATCATGCATCAGCAGCTTCGTGAAGGACAGCCATTCGGAGGTTATTCTCCAGCTCAACTGGACCTGGAACTCAGGGAAAGGTCTGGGGGACGGGTTAAATTAGATAGCGCAAAAATGTTTCAGGACGGCTCCATCCAAGGATTAACAGGAGCTTTACGTCTTCCATATTATCAAAATCAAGATGTATACGGAGATCTCATTCATCATCAGGAAGCATTTAATGAAGAAGTCTTAGACCTGCACAGACGAGGGTTTAGAATCACGACGCATGGAAACGGGGATCGAGCGATCGGCTCGATATTAGCGGCCTATGAATATGCTTTATCCAATAGCCCTCGTACAGAGCATCGTCATAGAATCGAACATGTCCAAACCGCAACCACCGAGGACATCATGAAGATGAGGGAACTTGATGTAGCCGGGTCCTTCTTCATCAATCATGTATATTATTGGGGGGACAGGCATAAACAAATTTTCCTGGGTCCGGAGCGTGGAAGGCGTATAAGTCCGTTAGCTGAAGCTGTTGCACACAATTTATTGTTCACCCTGCATTCCGATTGTCCAATTACCCCAATCTCACCCCTATTTTCCGTATGGGCTGCAGTTAATAGAATAACGAGAGAAGGTCATGTTTTAGGCCCAGAACAGCGCATTGATGTAGAAACAGCTTTAAAGTCGATGACTATTTTTGGCGCAAAACTAAATTTTGATGAGTCACGATCAGGCAGCATAGAAATTGGAAAACAAGCAGACTTTACCATTCTCGAGACTGACCCTACAGCTGTTCATCCAGAAGAAATTAGGGACATAGCAATTCTGGCCACCTTCATAGATGGAAACCCAGTATATGGACAAGAAAAGGTAAAGACTACTTAATTTCTTACCGGAAATTTACTGGTCTAATTATAAAAGAAAATCCTATATGTTTGACATAAAGGCACCGATTATCATTGAACCCGCATCCTCGACATTAGAGACTCCATGATCCTGTTTTCCTAGAGTTTATAAAATTGTGATGAAAATTTAAGCTAAACTAGGGGGCTATGCTAGTGAACAAATTAGCATTCGGTCAAAATCCAAAAATGATTTTGTTATTACTTTTTGCAGGTAATTTGTTCTCGGCACTGGATCGCTTTGTCATTAATTATGGGATTGTCCATATATCCGATGACCTCCAATTGAGCGCATCCTCCACAGGTCTGATATTAAGCGTCTTCTTTTTAGGATATGCAATTATGCAGATCCCCGGCGGTTGGATGGCCGATCGTTTCGGCGCTAGAATCGTGCTTATTGTCTCTGTCTTTAGTTTTACCATTTTTACCAGTCTAACAGGATTGGCATGGTCTTTTGTATCGTTGTTGGTCATTCGTTTTATGTTCGGATTGGGGGAAGGAAGTTTCTTTCCTGCTGGGGCCAAAATGATATCAGTGTCCATCGCGGAAGAAAAGCGATCCCGGGCAATGTCTTTGTTTCTTTCCGCACTCACTGTTGCGGGTGTCATTTCACCCATTCTAGCAGCCACTCTGCTTGTTAGTATCGGATGGAGGATGATGTTTGGCATTATTGGGATTTTCGGGTTTACGATTGGGTTACTATATTTGTTCTTATTAAAACCAAGAGTAGGGAGTCAGGGCCCGCAAGAAGTAGATTCCTTAACGGAAGTTCCTGTCAAGGGTTCTTTTATTAAGCTGTTTAAAACCCCCTTGGTCCTTAGTTTGATGGCTGCCTCGTTTGCATATGGTTTCATCAGCTGGGGAGTGATGTCATGGATGCCGACCTACTTGGTGCAGGAACGTGGCCTGAATTTAATTTCCATGGGTCTTTTACAGATGATCCCTGCAATAGCGTCGGTGGCTTTCTATATTATCGCCGGTTATGTATTGGATAAAGTGAAAGTTGGTCGGGAAAAATGGATAGGGGGCTTTAGTGGATTAGGTCTAGCATTATTCGTTTATCTCATGTTTCATGCAGAAACGGTAACGGGAGTTATCATCTATCAAACCATAATACCTATATTTTCCGCAGCTCTATCCACTATTATATTTAGTCTGCCGCTGAAGTATTTACCGGAAGCAATCGGAGGTTCTGCAGTTGGTGTGGTCAATTTAGGGATGCAAGTAGCTGGCTTCATTGCTCCTTTAACGATCGGTTTTGTCATAGACGCTTTTGATGGATCGTTTAATGGAGCTGTTTGGTTATTGGTTTCATTCGGAGTCGTTTGTTTTATCGCTTTTATGACCTTGAAATCGGGTAAGGAAAATTTCATGACTGAAAATCCACAAACAATTCCTGCTGTAAAATAGATCGATATAAAAGCAGGCAAAAGTGGGCGTTCGGATTTATAAAAGTTTGTTCGAAATGGTATATAGAGAGTAAAAAAGTCTGCCAGCTACTATCTTGACAAGCCTGATGTTACTGAATTTCAGTTAACAGGGCTTTTTATTTTTTTATACGATATAATCAATAATATTATTCAAACAGTATGGCCTGGGTATTTTCCATGATTCAAATATACAATTTTTCCAATTTGTTGCAATTCTCTATTTGGTGGAGTGTTTAGTCCTATATCCAGGAAAATGGATGTACTAGTGGAGTCTGAAGGAGACACTGAAATCTAAGTTTTTATTAATGTATAACTTTGGTAAAATTAGTTTATAAAAATAATCAATGTTCTTAGGGAGGACACAAATGAAGGTGAAAAAAATACATCATGTAGCAATAATTTGTTCTGATTATGAAAAGTCAAAGAACTTCTATGTAAATATTTTAGGGTGTGATATCGAGAAGGAAACATATCGGTCAGAAAGGAAATCGTATAAATTGGATCTAATGGTCGGAGGGGAATATCAGCTGGAATTGTTCTCATTTCCTGATAGCCCCGATCGTCCTAGTTATCCTGAAGCTAGAGGGCTTAGACACCTTGCTTTTGAAGTGGAAGATATTAATCAAGCGATTGAAGATCTAGAAAATGAAAACATTCCAGTCGAACCTATCCGCGTTGATGAGTTAACAGGAAAAAGGTTTACTTTTTTTTGTGATCCGGATGATTTGCCTCTAGAGATATATGAAAAGTAGGAATTGCAAGCTTAGTAAGGTTGATAGGAGAGGTAAAACTTCAAGAATTGAGGTAAACTCTTTTTTTAAATTTGATTTGTATAGATGAATATGATGATTTAAAGAGGTTACTTATGCGAATTAAACATGAAGATTCCCTTTAATATGTCGATATTATTAAATTTATCTCCACTTGTATTCCATATTTCGATGAGAGCTGAAATAATCACCGGCTATAATATCTGTAGATTGGTCATTTAAATATGTCAGGAGATAAAAAAATGAATGTTTACAAATTTACAGTGTTGATACTTTTAACGACATTTTTGATGGGTTCTTCTTTTGCAGTAGTTAAAATTGGTCTACCTTATTCATCCCCATTATTATTAGCAGCATTACGCTTCACACTTGCCGGACTCATAATGGCGATGATCGTAATCTTTTTAAAAAGACCGCATCCAAACTCTAAAGGGGATTGGATAAAAATGCTCATTATCGGCACTTTTCAAACAGCCGGAGTTATGGGGTGCATTTTCCTGAGTTTACGCACGATTACAGCAAGTGAATCCTCCATTCTTACATTCACGAACCCGTTGCTTGTTGTTGTTTTCGGTACTATCTTTTCACAAACACGCTATAAACTATATCAATGGTTTGGTGTTTTATTAGGATTAGTTGGAGTAATTATAACGATGGGAGCGCAACTTGAATTTAAGGTTGGTATTCTTTTCGGCATTCTTTCTTCTGTTTTCTGGGCGATTTCCACTTTATTGGCGAAAAAATGGGGGGCGATTTCCGATACATGGGTATTATCTGCCTATCAGATGCTTTTTGGCGGTTTACTGCTTTTACTTGGCAGCTTTATTCTTGAAAAACCATTTTTCATACTGAATGGTAATTCGTTGTTCATTTTATTATGGTTAAGTATCATGTCATCGATCGTGCAATTTGCTGTTTGGTATTACCTTTTACAAAAGAGTGATCCCGGAAAAACAAGTGCCTTTTTATTTTTGGCACCTTTCTTCGGTGTATTATCAGGGTGGGCACTATTAGGTGAACAGATATACACTTCACTCTTAATTGGCGGACTGTTTATCATCATTGGCATCTATCTGGTAAATAGCAATTTCCAAAAGGAAAATAAATTTGTTAAAAGAGCTTTATAGTAAGTATTGATTGTTCTAAGCTGCTAAAGACAGAAAATCCCTCATAATGAAAAAGAAAAGAGCCCTATTCTTTTTCATTATGAGGGATTATTAAATTATACCTCTATACAAAAAAATTCTTTAAATCCTTCTTTCCCTTTAGGTGTTACTTTTACTGCGCGAATAGATGGAACACGGACTATCCAGCCTAAATCAAAAAAATGTGTAAGGAGCCCATTCCCTAAAGCTCCACCAAGATGATGGTGACGTTCACTCCAATCTAAACATGAGTGGGAAAATGAACGGCGTTTTCTTCTTAATTCAAGTAAATCGATGCCGAATTCAGAAAAAAAATGATTTCCTTTGGGCGTAACTGTAAACTCTCTCTCTTCTTTTTTCAAATATCTGGCCTTCAACATCGATTCAGTTAATTGGACTCCTAGTTTTCCTGCCAAATGATCATAACAGGTTCTGGCTTCCTGAAGCATTTTAACTTGGCTTGATTGTTTTAACGACCGAACTTGAGGAGGTGGGGAAATGGCAAGAAACGATTCTAAAATCTGCGCAATTTCTCCATTTGCTAGCTGATAGTAACGATGTCGCCCGTGTTTTTCAACTTTAACAAGGTTACCTTCCACTAATTTAGAAAGGTGAAGGCTGGCGGTTTGAGGTGTTATTACAGCCATCAATGCTAATTCACCTGCAGTATGAAAACGCCCATCCAGTAAACTAGCAAGTATTGTTGCACGTGACGTTTCTCCTAGGAGGGAGGCTATCTCCACCATATTTGGATTTATACTCACAATAGTTACCAACCTTTCTACCGATATTTTAGTTTAAATAAGCTGAACGCAAAGTAATTAGCATCAAAAATATGTAAACTTATACTTCTATTATACAGTACCGCTGCCCTCGTGATATTCGGTATGTTCACGATTGCTGCTTTAAAAATTTTTTAAGTCCAGGACATATTTAAAGAAAGCTTTATAAGAAATTAAAAAGTAAGTACAAGCAATAACTAAGAAATAATTAAACCGTTCCGCTTATTAACAGGTACATTACCTGATAAAGAAACAGCCGAAATAATTGCTGAAGCTCTGAAAATTCTTTAAGGCTGGATATGCTCATTTTTGTATCTACAGGGCATTACTTTTCCCGTTATTCAATATCTGGAGGAACAAGGGATTCTATATATCTTATTAAATCCGATATTTCTTATCAGGCAAAGAATACCTGTTTACGGAAGGTAAAAACATACGCAATCGATGCGAACCAGTTGTGTGTGCTGTATTACAAAGGTGAACCTCATAAAATTAGAGTAATTCAGCTTTTAGACCTTAGTAATTTGTTAAGACAACAGGAAATCATAACGAATATGCTTGTGGAAGCTAAACAGAAGAAAGACTGTCTATCCTTTGGATAAGCGTTTTTTAATGAAGTATATTCTTTGTGAACTAGGCATACATTCTTACATGTTCACTAACAGTAAACGTTCCTTAATAGTCTTGGAATAAATACCGGTGAATAGTCCCTTTTGTCGAATTTAGTAGTCAAATAGGAGGGAATGAAGAGAATGAAAATATCAGACGTTGGATTTAAAGGTCAAGTTTTTGGATTTATAAAGTTCACACCTTTTGTGGAAAGGTTTTTATCTGGAGATTTATATATGAATAATTTTAAAAAGTATATTGATATAGAAAATGCTTCAGGAGAAAAAGGTGTAGGAGACAAATTTGAAGCAGCACATGTTTTTACGGAATTAACAATGAATTTCTTTACTCAAGATACCCATGAATTAATAATGTCGGGGCGAACTAAAAAAATGAATTTCAGAAAAAATATAAATGAAAAAAGGCCATTATATTCTATGTTTGCAATTGTTAGCGATATGTTAAAAGTGGTTAAGGAGGATGAAAAATATTACTATACCAAATTTGATTTACCTAATGAACAAATCGATAAAATGATCAGGGAGTTCGGAGATAGCTTAATTTTTGTTACCCCATCGCAATTTATTGACAGAATTACTAGAACACTCAATGAAAAAGGTTATGCTTACAGAGGGGGCTTGGTAAAATATGATGATTATAACATCAATTCCTCAGCTAGGATGAGCTCTTATAAAAATCAAGGGACTGATATTTATTTTTGGAAAGATAAATACTTTGAAAATCAATATGAATATCGCATAGTTCTTACAGATCAAGAAGTTGATGAAGCCTTAATTGTAAACATAGGTGATATTTCAGACATTAGTACTATTTTTAATGCAAATGAATTTTTCAGTGATAAATTTGAAATAAGATTACGAAAGAAAGGAAATCTAAGCATCCATTAAATTGGGTGCTTTTTATTTGCAGGAGGGAAAAAGAAAATATAGGCTTTTTAATGAAATAAATAGAAGAGTTAAAATAACCGCGAATACTAGGATTATCACTTATAATATTCAAAAGCCCAGCATGATTTTGCTACGTATCTCCATCTTTATATTTATAAAACCTACCCGTGGTAAAGACCTAATTATCTTCTGAGCCAAACAGTTCAAACCAATACTAGTGAATTTAAATGAGTTTATTATAATTCTTGTTTTAGTAGTAGTTATTCAAAAAAGAGGATGACCAAATCATTCAGATGACTAGTTCGCCCTCTTTGATCTTTTTCTTTATAAAAAGAAGAAGCTAAATAAACAAGATGAATTAGATGTAGGTGGGGAAATATCTTTAATAATTAAATCCTGGACTATTTATCATATATTTAATTTTTAAACCATTTATGGATCTATTAAGAGAGCGCCGTTCAATAGAGTACAAAATTCAGCAAAACTACTTTGAATATGCCTTCTTTATTGCATTTATTTTTAACAGCAAATTACTGGAAATCTGATGTAAATTCGTGTAATCTACAAAAGTATGTTTTTTCCAAATCGTAAAGGGGGACCATAATTGAGTTCAACAAATCGTAAACAGACAACAATTGTTGCTCTTTTGCTTGCGGGTACATTTATTGCGATCTTGAATCAAACATTAATGATTACCGCCATTCCTCCTGTAATGGAGGAGATGAATGTTACGGCAAATAGTGCACAGTGGCTAACTACCGTTTTTATGCTGGTTAATGGGATCATGATCCCTGTTAGCGCGTTTTTACTGGAGCGCTTTACCACCAGACAGCTTTTCCTTTCCGCGATGGGGATTTTTGCTATTGGTACATTGGTAGCGGGGCTAGCTCCAAATTTTGGAATGCTGCTGCTAGGACGGATGATTCAGTCGAGCGGAGCCGGAATTATGCTCCCGTTAATGCAGACAGTCTTCCTAATGATTTTCCCTGTTCATAAACGGGGTGCAGCCATGGGACTGGTCGGGCTGGTCATTTCCTTCGCGCCGGCTATTGGGCCCGCTTTGTCGGGCTGGGTTACGGAAACCTACTCATGGAGGGTGTTATTCTTTATCATACTTCCAATTGCTATTATTGATATCATAGTTGCGTTCTTCGCTTTAAAAAATGTAACAGAAGTTACACGGCCAAAAGTGGATGTGCTTTCGATTGTTTTATCTTCCGTAGGTTTCGGTGGATTATTGTACGGATTTACAGCTGCTGGTAATTATGGCTGGACAGACGGGAGTACCATCATATCCCTAGGCATTGGAACAATTTCACTTGTATGGTTTATCAAAAGGCAATTGCGATTGAAGCATCCAATGCTGGAGTTCCGGGTGTTCACGTATTCATTATTCCCGATTGCTATTATTATTGGAGCCATTACCTTTATGGGGCTGATTGGTGCCGAAACGCTCATCCCTCTATTTATGCAAAACATGCGAGGATTTACTGCCTTTGAAGCTGGATTAGCGATACTCCCTGGAGCACTTATTACCGGAATAATGTCCCCGTTCATTGGACGTATTTTTGACCGGATTGGGGCCAGGTGGCTGGTTATTGGCGGATTACTCCTCATTACCGCGTCCTCCTTTACTTTTATGGATGTTGGTCCTTCGACAAGTTTTACATTTATTATGGTAATGTACAGTATTCGGATGTTCGGATTAGCCATGGTTATGATGCCTGTTTCAACGGCCGCCTTAAACCAGCTGCCTAAACGTTTAATCGCCCATGGTGCAGCAATGGATAATACGATGAAAATGATTGCCGCATCTGTAGGTACAGCAATACTTGTTACTGTGATGACATCAGCTACCGAAAATGCTCAGCAGCGTCCCGAGATAGTACATCCTGATATGTATGGCGCGCAAATCTCATTTATTGTCGTCGCTGTACTTTCGTTAATTAGCTTCCTCATTTCTTTTAAAATAAAGGATCAAAAATCAGCAGGAAAAGAGATAGGAGAGAAGAATTAAATATTTTAATTCGAGTTTTTAAGCTTAAAAAGAATCACAATATAGATTTATCTACTTGTGATTCTTTTTAAATTAAATATCCTATTTTCGCCGCCAGACTCGCTCCTCTTATTGAACTCCCTCAGTTTAATACGATTTTCTCGCAAATCCCGCTTATTCTCAGGGTTCCAGTGCGGATTCAGTATCTTTTTTTATTTCATGAGTTACCATGACGAAGGCATGATACGGCATGGGAGGGAAAGCCTCCAGGGGCGGCGTTGTTAAAAGTTAAATTGATGTGAGAATACGAGCTTTTAGTAAATCAATAAAGCCCTTTTTTAACATGTGACCCAAAATGTCTTTAGCTTATAAACCATGACCGCGATAAAACTCCGGCCTTCTGTTGGACAAATAATTCAAAATTCCTTTCGACCGTTCGCTCTCTTCCAAATCAATTTCAACGACAGGCAGTATTTCATTGTTATCTGCCTTGTATATTGTTTTCCCATCCGGCGCGACAACCTGGCTTTCCCCAAAAAAGATGTTATCAATATGCAATCCGACTTTATTTGTAACTGCAGTAAATAGATGGTTTTCAATGGCCCTAGAATGAACAAAAGCATGTTGATATATTTGGTAAGGAACCATATTGGCAGACAAAATAAAGATGATCTCAGCTCCTTGCAGTGCCAGCAAGCGCGCCATTTCAGGAAACTCGAGATCATATGTGATCAATAAACCGAACCTGCCTTCCGGAGCCTCAATCACCACACAGCGGTCTCCTGATGAAAAGTGCTTTTGTTCTTCATGATAAAGATGCGTTTTTCTGTACACATCGACTATCTCTCCGTTTTTATTAATGAAAACAGCCGAGTTATATAGACAATCATCTTGTTTTTCTGGAAATCCAAAGATGACGCCTATCTGATACTCTTTCGCACAGGCACAAATTGCTTGTACGCTTTCTCCTTCGACTGTTTCTCCTAACTCTTTGATTTGTTCATTCATAATATAGCCTGTTAAAAACAATTCCGGAAAGAGGACATAATCCGCTTGTTTTTGTTTTGCTTCTTTTATCGTTTCTATAGATCTTTTCAAGTTGTATCCTTTATTCAACAGTTCACACTTTAATTGGGCAAGTGCTATACGAAGTGTCCTGGCCATTTACTTTCCTCCTATAGTTAGATCAATTTTCACTATTATATTTTTTTAGCTTTTTTGAAATCGTTGATTGATCAACATGTAGGTATTGAGCTGTTTTATATGTGTTTTGAAAGACCTGGTAAGTTTGTAAAATCAGATCCTTTTCGAGCGCCTCTTTTGCTTCTTTTAACGAAGAAAAGGAAGCGGAGTTCCGATAGCGATTAGGATTGTAGGTGAAAGCAGGCAGGTTACTTTCCTTACTTTCATCATGTGATGGCGTATCTAAGACTGAAAAATTGGTAACCACAAGCCTTTCTATTGTATTCTCCAGCTCCCTGACATTTCCTGGCCAATCAGCATCCATAAACCCTTCCAACAATTGCTTATCCAACATGTAGTTTCGGTTATATTTCAGATTGAAATTATGCAAGAAATTTTGAGCAAGTTCCGGGATGCTCTCTTTCCTCTCTCTCAAAGGCGGAATAGTTAATGGAATTACGTTTAATCGATAAAATAAATCTTCTCGAAACAGTTGCTTTTGGACTAAAGAGGAAAGGTCTTTATTTGTTGCTGCGATGAGACGGACATCAATCATCTGGAACGTCGTCCCTCCCACTTTCCGAATTCGACTTTCCTGAATAACATCAAGCAATTTAGACTGAACATTCAGCGGTAATTCTGCTATTTCATCAAGAAAAATGGTCCCCTTTTCAGCTGCTTGAAACAAACCTGTTTTCCCTTTATTTTTTCCGCCTGTAAATGTGCCGGCTTCGTATCCAAACAGTTCAGACTCCACCAAATTTTCAGGCAGTGTACTGCAATTGATGGAAATGAAAGGACCTTTATTCCTTGTGCTCTTTTGGTGAATCAGTTTGGCGATCGCACTTTTGCCAACTCCTGATTCTCCCAGCAGCAAGACGGTAGAATTCACATCAGATACCTTTTCAATGATATTAATAATTTTTTGCATGGACGGGGAATTAATAATCAACTCGGAAAAGGGTTGTTTTCGCTGGGAGACCAACAAATTAACGCTCGATAAATTAATAAAGGTAACCAATTTGTTGTTCTTCAAAGGATCATGAAGTGAAAGGGAATGAACGATCACACTTGTCCCCTGAAGAGTTTGAAGAAGCTGAACGTCTTGCTTCAGGTCACATCCTCCAATAAAAAGGTCTTGCCATTTCACATGGGTAAAGTTAATTCCTTCTGCAAGCAGATGGCTGCTTTCATCCAGCACTTTACTCAAATCCCCAAACAACTTGATAATCATCCCCTGATCATTTAGTAAACAGCTAAAACTATTCTTTTGATCCAAAAGTTGCCCACTCCTTTCAATGATGCGAAGATTCATCTTGATGAAAAAATTCATCGGAATAATAAAGTTTTGTCTATTTTAATGATAAAATTCATCATTTTTCTATTATTAAAGCATTCATCGTTTAATAAATCAATATTTCAATAATTGGCACAATAATTGCAATTAATAAAGTAGAAAGGGTGATTCAAATGAAAATTTCATTAGCACAGTTCAAACCAAAGCTAAAAGATAAACAAGCGAATGTACAAAAGATAGTAGCCTATATGAAGGAAGCCAAAACAGCAGGGGCCGATGTGATTGTGTTTCCGGAGTTGGCTTTGACAGGTTATCTGTTAAAAGAGGATGTTAGCAAATTTGCGGAAGAGGAGAATGGTCCAAGCATTCGTTCATTACAGGCAGTTTGCAAAGAGTTGTCGCTCGCACTGGTTCTTTCCTTTCCTGAAAGAGAAAATGAGTTTTACTTTATATCAGTTCTCTATATTGATGAATATGGAGTCATTCTCGGAAAGTATAGAAAAACACATTTATTCCATACGGAAACGGACTATTTTTCAAGAGGAACGGAATACCCCGTTTTTTCTACCAAGTTTGGAAAAGTAGGGATGATGATCTGTTATGACCTTGAATTTCCGGAAGTGGCAAGAATTTTACGAACAAGCGGAGCTGAAATTCTCTTTATTACGACAGCCAATATGAAACCATATGAAGAAGCACAATCCATTTTCTTAAAAAGCCGGGCAATTGAAAATGAAATACCTATTGCAATTTGTAACAGACTTGGTAGAGAAGAAGAGTTAGAGTTTTTCGGTAGCAGCATGATTGTTGACCATACAGGCCGAGTGATGGCTGATGCGAAGGATAACGAAGGTATTGTTTCCGCGGCCATTGACTTAAAACCAAAAAAAGATCCCCGGTTAAATTATATTGGCAATGTGAACAAACAAATCTACTCAAAATTGACTGATTTACATCAAACGTCCGCCCGATCTTAATAACGGTCTCATCTAAAAGAACAAGGCTATTTAAACGAAAAGGAGGATTTCAAATGGAAAAGAATCGAGTTTCATTTAAACGAACATTAACATTGTCGCATGTTATATTATTTGGTCTTGCTTACATGACACCGATGGTTGTCTTTGGGACATACGGAGTGATGGCTGAGCTAACAAAAGGCCTTGTACCTGTTGCGTATATCATTGCTTTAACTGCCATGCTCTTCACTGCTTACAGCTATGGTGAAATGGTGAAAGCCTATCCAGTTTCAGGATCAGCCTATACGTATACAAGGAAATCAATTAGCCCGCAACTCGGCTTTCTTATAGGCTGGTCCGTTTTATTGGATTATTTATTTTTGCCAATGGTAATCTGGCTTATAGGAAGCGTTTACTTGAACGCCGTTTTTCCATCTGTTCCATCTTGGGTATGGATCGTTGCCTTTATTGTTCTCACCACAACAATAAATTTAATAGGAACAAAAGTGATGAAGAATGTAAACCTTTTAATGATGGTTTTTCAATTACTTGTTCTTGTCCTATTTCTGGTTTTGTGTTTCTTGAATATTATCCAAGGCACTGGAGTAGGAACCCTGTTTTCTATGGAGCCATTTATGAGCGGTGAAACATCTTTCTCCCTATTATTTGCAGGAGCTTCTGTTGCCTGCTACTCATTTTTAGGGTTTGATGCAGTTTCCACTCTTTCCGAAGAAACGATTAATCCGAAAAAAACAATTCCAAAAGCAATTTTGCTCATTACGTTTATCGGTGGAGGGATTTTCATCATCTCCTCTTACTTTCTTTACCTTGTTTTTCCCCACTATACTGAATTTCAAAATATTGATTCCGCAGCTTTTGAGATTGCCAAACTAATTGGTGGGAATTTTTTTAGTGCCCTTTTCCTCGCGGGATTAATCATTGCACAATTTGCTTCCGGTTTAACAGCTCAAACAAGTGCGGCTCGTCTTATGCTTGCAATGGGAAGAGATTCTGTTCTTCCAAAAAAGCTTTTCGGATATATTCATCCAGTATTCCGTACACCAGTGTTTAATTTATTTTTCATTGGCTGTATAGCTTTATTAGCCTTGACCTTTGATATAACGACCTCAACTTCTTTTATTAACTTTGGAGCTTTTGCTACTTTTATATTTGTGAATATTTCAGTCATTGCCCATTATTATGTAAAAGGAAAAAAACGCAGAGGGAAACATTTTTTACTTTATTTTCTCTTACCTGGCATCGGAGCTTCCCTTGATATTTGGTTGTTTTTCAACTTGGATAAGAACGCTTTACTACTGGGCAGCCTCTGGGCAACTATCGGTTTTGTTTATTTGCTGTTCTTAACAAACTTTTTTAAAAAGCAACCGCCTGAAATAAATTTTGATGAAGCTGAAGAAGCAGTTTAATTTTTAAATTATGCGTGATGATTTTATTATAAACTCGTAAAAACTATTAATTCCTGTTAATTTTAAGCTAGCCCGAAATGTTTGATTTTAAAAAGGGACTTAAGCTATCTATCTCAAAATAGGAGAGGGTAGAAGTAAATAGTACTTTCAATTTAGATAAAGAAAACAAGATAAGTTAATATAATTCTGAGTTATCGTCTTTAAGTTAATTACTAGGATTCTTGACGACAAAATATTTGAAAAGGTAAACATGATTTTCAAACATGATTCAACTTTGTATGAGGATTTCCTTGCCAAACCTTATCTGACTGTTCCACTTCACAGTGAGATAGAAAATTTATTGAAGTTCTCCCATATCCATGATACCTTCAGTTTATAGTGAATGGGTATGGGAGGAATAGGTTTTGAACACGAAGGCATTTATATTGGCATCAATTACAGTTATTATTTGGGGATCTACATTCGCTGCTATTCGTGCAAGCTTACATGGCGGGTATTCAGCTGGCCATTTGGTACTTGTTCGTTATCTTATAGCATCAGGGATTTTTTTCCTTTATGCTCTATGGCCTGGGGTGAAATTTCGACTCCCGAAAAAAGCGGATTTGTTGAGGATATCGATCCTTGCATTTATTGGTATTAGTATTTACCATATTGGGGTGACATTCGGGGAACAAACAGTTTCGGCGGGAACGGCTGGAATGCTGATTGGTTCAGCACCTGTCTTCATCGCGATCATTGCTGCTTTCGTCTTAAAAGAACGCCTCGGCCTATTCGGATGGATTGGTTTAGGAATAGGGTTCACAGGAATCACCTTAATAACTTTAGGTACTGCAGGACCTTCCCTGAATATTTCTGAAGGAGCATTTTTAGTGCTGATGTCGGCTATTGCTTCTGCAGTGTTTTTTGTTTTCCAAAAGCCATTGTTCAGCCGTTATAATCCGATTGAATTGACAGCGTATTTCACATGGATCGGTACAATACCCTTTTTAATATTTATACCTGGGCTATTTCAAGAAATTCAACATGCAACGATGGAAGGTCATTTATCAGCCATTTTTGTTGGTATTTTCCCTGCTGCCATCGGTTATGTAACATGGGCAGTCGCACTATCATTAGGAAAAGCCAGTTCCGTTTCCAGTTTGTTATACCTTGAACCTGTGATTGCCATTTTCGTCGCTTGGGTTTGGCTGCGGGAAGTACCTAGTACTCTTTCGGTCATTGGCGGCGGAATTGCGATATTAGGGGTTCTTGTTGTTAATGGGTTCGGAAAGTATAAATCAGTGATGAAAAAAGCAGCATGATAGTTGTTTGAAAAATCGTAGCATTTTAAATTCATCGTGAAGAGTGAACTTTTATCCATCAACAAATAGTAGGACACCAAAAAAAGGAATTCACCCAGGTGATGAGGTCAATCAGATACACCTGGGGAATTGGATTTTTCCGCCTCTTTTAATTACCTGAAATTAAATCTTTTTTTAAAGTCCCAATCTAATTTAAATGAATTATTTTCACCTGTTAAAAATTTATAATCGATATAGGATTTTTCTTTTTTGGACATTTCGTCCACAAAAGGGGAATAGGTACGGAATAATAATACATTTTTCTTTTCATCAAATTCTACAAGTCTTAGCCAGCCATTTCCCCCTCGATAATTCGTTTGGTAATTGACCAGCATTTGAATGACATCATTTCCTGCTGAGTTTTGTTTTACCCGATGTGCTATTCCATAAAAATGTCCATTAACCGTCATGAACACTTGATTATGGTTCTTTACAAGTTCATCCCAAATCAGCCGGCCATTAGACGAATCGACGGCAATGGTTTTATCATCTTTAACTTTCGGAAAAATAATATCATGTGAGACGAGGATTGTCGGTTTATCTTTATGCCGTTCTAGAACTTTTTTTGACCATTCCAAGTCCTTATGCAGATTTTTCATATCCACTATTAAAACTAAGTATTCATAACTGCCTGCCTTAGCGATTGCATATGAGCTATACCCAGAGGGAGACGAACCCTTATAGTATTTTTTATTCATAAAACGCTGTGGCCCATAATGTGTTAAAAAAGGATCTCCGTCAGCATAGTCATGATTCCCTGCCGCCATCATATATGGAACTTCCTTTTTATCCAAATGGGAAATGGCTCTGAGTGAATTCTGCCATTGTTTTTCTGAATCACTATCGACAATGTCCCCAACAAATGTATTCATGATAATATTGTTCTTCTTGGTGTTATTGGAAATCCAGTTCATTTGGCTATTGAAAATCTCAGGATTTTGGCTTGAATATTTCTGGGTATCTGGAACGAAAAGGAAATTATAATTCTTCTTATTCGATAGAATGGGGAAGGATTTGTTTGATCCTTCAAAGGGTTCATCGTCACGAGCATCCTGTACAAGCCATTCTTTTTCAGTTAAAGCCTTATTAGCAATTCGTATTTGCTGGATATTCCCTTTGAATAGTGCATTAAACTTATTTCCCCACTCAGATGCTCCGATGTTCCAGCCTTTCCCTATAACTGCTGCAATACCGATTACTTTTTCCGATTTTCCGTAATCACTGACGCCATTCAGAGTCAGAGTCGTCGTGTTACCATCATTAACAACCGCCAAATGGTACCATTCATCAGCATTTAATGATCGAGACCAATTGCTTACATTATAATTTAAATTAGATGGATGGCTTGTCCAGTGGATTTTTTGATCACTGGATACAGTTAAAGCAGAAAGGGTTTTCTTCTCGCCTTCCATTTTATTAAGATCTGCTGCCTGTCCTTGTCTAGAAAAAAGCCCCATGACATTCTTGGAATCGCTTGGCATCTTAAATACCGTTTCAATGGTAAAACCCTTATTGAAATTCTCCGAATTGATAGGTGCATCCTTTTTGGTCTTGAAATATCTTCCTGCAGGGGCGTTTTCGTAATTAGCGAACTTCAAGCTATCAACTTCATCTTGAGCATAATAATCTTCTTCGGACCATTGAATCATATTTTTTAATTCGGGTGATGCAGGGTCTCCTATCGTCACTAACTCTAAATCATTTCCATGTTTGCTTGTATCTTCTATAATTAAATTACCTTTATCGATTGAACCGCTTTTAACATGTTGTTTTGTGAATTTCCAATTTGCCACGATATTGCTTCGATTATTTTCAGCAATGGAATCAGCCGATTTGGCAATACCAGGAACAATCATACATAAGAGTGAGAGACCTATTAATGCTTTTTTCATTCTCATAAAACATTCACCCCATTACATTTTGATTAAGCGATATACATTTATCCTTTTTACTACCTGGATTAATTTTTAGCGTACTAAGCCAAGGTAGATTCCGTACAGCTGCAATATGGTATAGTTTGCTTATCTTCTCGTTAACTTATTAAGGATGAGTAAAAAAGTCTTACTCCTAAAAAAGACATTAGGAGATAAGACCTAAAGCGAACGATTTAACTTATTGAGATCAAGATATAGACCACAAAGAGATCAATACGACGAACAACGGAGATGTAGGATAAAAAAGCAGTGTGTTAGTATTAGGACAGTGATTCATCAAGAAAATGAGGTGAAAAAAATGGTGAGAAGGAGATAGTTGCCTCCTGTAATAGATGTGGTATGAATCTTAGGAGGCTATCTTGATAATAGGAGATGTTTGAATATGAAACAAAACAAATATGATGATGCAAATTTCTTTTCTGGGTATGAGCAGATGCCACGATCAGTCAAAGGACTTGAAGCTGCCGGAGAATGGCATGTATTAAAAGAGCTAATGCCAAATCTGCATAATAAGAGGGTACTTGATTTGGGCTGCGGTTTCGGCTGGCATTGCCGATTTGCCCGAGAGCAACATGCCAGTTCCGTCGTTGGTGTGGATATTTCTGACAATATGCTTCAAAGAGCACGTGAGAAAACGGATGACCCTTGTATTTCATATATTAAAATGCCAATTGAAGACATCGATTTTTCCGGCTCTGAATTTGATGTGGTTATCAGTTCATTGGCTTTTCATTACATTGAGTCATATGAGGCGATCTGCAAAAAGGTGCATGATTGTTTAAAGCCCGGAGGCACCTTTGTTTTCTCGGTTGAACATCCAATCTTTACTTCTCGCAACGAACAAGCCTGGTATGACGATGATCACGGAAATCATCTGCATTGGCCAGTTGACAACTATCAATCCGAAGGTGTGAGAGAAACAACCTTCTTAACCGAAGATGTAGTAAAGTATCATCGTACGATTTCAACATATATGAATGACTTAATTTGTGCTGGTTTCAGCATTAAAGCAGTAAAGGAACCGATGCCTTCTGATGAAATGTTAAAAAGTGTTCCTGAAATGAAAGATGAAAATCGAAGGCCCATGTTTTTAATCATTTCAGCAGTAAAGGAAACAAATAATTCTATTAATGAAGGAATCAAATAAACGAAAAAAAGGCGTTTCTACGAAAGTTGGGACGCCTTTTTATTTACTATCATAATTTTCTATACAATTAAGCGTTGATTATCGACTTTAAATAGGTAATGATTAAATAGTTAAATAAGAAAATGGGAGTTTGGAGGAGGGAAATTGGATAGAGAAGGTATTTCCGGTTATTGAAACCAAACGATTGATATTAAGGGAAGTAACACTGGAAGATGCGGGTGACATGTTCAAATATCTATCTGATACAGATGTGGTGAAGCCAATGGGGTTAGATCCATTTGAGACAGTAAATGATGTATGGGATGAAATTAAATGGTACGAATCTATATTCGAAAAAGGTTCGGGAATTAGATGGGGAATTACATTAAAAGATTCCGGTAAGGTTATAGGAAGTTGTGGTTTTCTGAATATGGTAACCAAACACCATCGTGCTGAAATTGGATATGAATTAAGTAAAGATCATTGGGGAATAGGCATTGCGAGTGAAGCATTGGAAGCCGTTGTTATGTATGGTTATCGCCACTTTCAGCTGGAAAGGATTGAAGCTTTAATTGAACCTGATAATCACTTATCCCAAAAACTAGTGGAAAAACAAGGATTTAGAAGAGAAGGACTTCTTAGGCATTATGAATTTACCCGTGGCAAATTCGATGATTTATATATGTACTCACTCATAAAAGAGGATTTAGTGACCTTCTAATTCATTGTGAAGACCGGTTAAAAAGCGGTCTCTGTTTGTAGACAAAGTGGGTTTCGGAATGCTCGCACACGAAGCTCTTTTACGATTTTACTGAGGGAATGATTAATAATTTTTAAGGGAATTTTAGCGGTCTCTTGCTGAAGACAAACTCAATAGAAAGCTAGTTTGACTTCAGTTTAAAAAACGTTCTATCCGCAAGCGTCTTTGGTATCTGCCAGTTACTCACCAGGAGTATGGTAAATTTCTTCAATTTAATAAGTGTTTCATAAAACAGTAAAAATCAATAATGGAAATTAGTCTTGAACATGGTTTGGGATGAACAGCCTAATGTAAAAAAATTCTAGTTGATTGGAATGGAAGGTACGAGACTCCTGCGGGAAAAGCGCGTCCAAGGGAGACCCCACAGGCGCAAAGAGCGCCGAGGAGGCTCCCGGACCGCCCGCGGAAAGCGAGTGCCTGGAATGTAAATCAACGTTCAAATTTACAAACCCTCAAAAAAGTAAAAGCGGTCTTTTTTTATAGCTGAAAATTCATAAATTTCAGTTTCCTTATTTGCTGGTATAATCTCTTTCAACCTTACAAATTCGGGTAGTGTATGACGAGTACCAATCTTTCATACCTTTTTCTTGTGCCTTTTTGTGAGCGGCATTTTCCTTCCAAAGCTTAATGGCATCCAAGGACTTCCAATAGGATACGGTAATTCCTAACCCGTTTTGATCTCTTACGCTTTCGACTCCTAAATAGCCATCTTGTTGAGCGGCAAGTTCATCCATGAATTCAGCGGTTGAATTATAGCTTGCGGCATTCTTATCGCTTCTTTGGGAAGTGAAAATACAAGCGTAATAGGGCGGTTCGGGAGTATTTGCAAAAAACATGCAATGATGCCTCCTTTTAACTTAATATTCAAAATAATATCATATCGGCAAGAGCATGGATAGATGCCCGGTAAAGCGGGTACTCAGCAAAGAAAACAAGGAGGTAAGAAGCAGTATATATCACTGACTTGGAATTTCTACGGAAGGGATTTTATTCTAATTCACGAATATATATTACTTTGACGGTTTTACAAAAAAAGGAGATGGTTTTGTGTGCGGGATTCGTTAGCAAACATATAGAAAGAGATGCATTTTTACCGAAACAACGCGATATTCTTTTGGAAAATGCATTAAAAGATTTATCGGCAGATCCTGATGTTTTGGCTATTTACATAGCCGGTTCATTAGCAAAAGGAAACGATGATAACTACTCGGATATAGATTTGCACACTATTGTTATTCCAAAACGTAAAGCAGATTTTTTAAAGGAAAAAAGGAATAGAGCCAATAACTGGGGAAATGTTTCATTTCACGAAGACTGCAATCCTTCTTCACCGTATATCGTCACTCATTATAATACCTTTGTGAAAGTGGATAGCTGGTATCATGCACCTGAGGAAATTGTTCCCTCCATCTGGTTAAAAGAGGTAGAAGTCATCTATGATCCTTTTAATATAATGAGTCCTGTTATTAAGGAATCGGCAAAGAAAGTGTATAAACCTACACCTGATGAAGTTGAGCATTGGAGAGGAAAGCTGCTTGCTTTTGTCCATGAAACCTACAGGGCCGTTATGAGAAGAGAAATGTTATATGCACTATCCAATCTTGATAGGATACGGTGGCTGATTGTGTCTGGTTGGTATATGGAAATGGAACAACATATGGATGTCCCCTATGGAGCATGGACAAAAATCGAGGGCAATAGAAGTAAATTAGCTGGAAAGCAATTATCATTGTTGGAAAGTTGGGATTGTGGCCGCAATCCGAATGAAATTATTAAAACGTTGAGACATATGATCCCAGAATTCCTTAGACTAAATAAATACCTATGTACCCAAGTGGGTGTCGAAACAAATGAAGACCATATCAAAAGAATATTGGATATGGCTATCTGATGCCTTTTACAAAAGATTATGGAACATTGTTGTTCGTGTGAATTATGTAATCAGTTATGGAGGGATGACTAAGTGGCAGAGTTGGTATATCATGTAGCCATTTCACTGGACAATTTCATTGCCGACCAAGCAATGTTGGAAGGGGATATCAATCATTCTTTTTTCTTATTTGAAGGAGATCATGTCCCGGACTTTTTATCCGATATCCAGCAATATGAAGCGGTGTTGATGGGAAGTAAAACATATGAATTTGGATTTCAATTCGGAGCTAAACCGGGTGAACCAGGTTATAAGGGTTTGAAACATTATATATTCTCGAGCTCCCTTCAGTTTGAATCGAATGAAGAGGTAGAACTTATCGAAGGAGATGCCGTTGCGTTTATAGAAAACCTCAAACAGCAAAGTGACGGAAAGCTATGGCTTTGCGGGGGCGGAGAACTGGCTGGAACGTTATTAAAACATAAACTCATTGATCAATTGGTGCTGAAAGTGAATCCAGTCATAATCGGTGAAGGCATCCCTCTTTTCGGCAGCGTTAAGCCAAGTCTAAAATTGGATTTAGTTGAAATGAAACAATATTCAAACGGTGTGATTAAACCGACATATAATATTATTTATACTTAGGGCTGCGCTGACGCAGCTTTTTTAATGCAAATCAATGAACAATAAAAGGTGAATTTTTCTTTATTGAAAATTCACAAAGAAAATTAATTAGAAATTTATTTTTAACTTATATCCTTTCAGTATAACTTGAAAGGAGTTTTCTATATGAGAAAAATATTAAAAGTATCAAAGAATATATTTGTTACCTTCTTTGCTATTATCTTATTTGTAGTATTAGCTGTTTTTATTTATCATAATTATCAAAAGGGCAAGGAATCATCATTAATTAGCGTAGGAACATCCGTTGATTTTAATAACAAAGAAATTAATGTATATACGGAAGGAAGCGGGGAGGATACATACGTTTTTATGTCCGGTTCCGGAATTGCTGCTCCCGTTTATGAATTGAAAGGATTATATAGTAAGTTTGCAAAAGAAAATAAGATTGCAGTCATTGAAAGAGCAGGATATGGATACAGTGATGTTTTTCATGATGATAGGGATATTGATGTAATATTGGAACAAAGCAGGAAATCGTTAATGGAAAGTGGGAATAAACCTCCTTATATTTTGGTTCCACACTCAGTATCAGGTATTGAAGCTATTTACTGGGCACAAAAATACCCAAGCGAAGTAAAGGGAATTATTGCTTTGGATATTGGTCTACCGCACCAATATGTAACTCATAAAATGGGCATGGTTGATTCATTGACAGTAAGAGGAGTGAATATTTTAACGAAAATGGGTTTGCACCGTCTTGTTCCTTCTGCTGTTTATAATCCCGAAGTGATTCGGCAATCATTCTTGACTGACCATGAAAAAGAAATGTATAAAGCACTATCATATAAACAGTTTTTTAATGATGATATGGAGCAAGAGCTTTTGCATAGTTACAATAATGGTAAAAAATCTGTTAACTTGCCGATTCCAAAAGAAACACCCATTTTATTTTTAGATGCGATTGCCGATGAAAATAAAAATTCGAAATATACAAAACAAAAAAATGAAGATTATGAGGAGTTTGCAGAGAAACTATTAAAAGCGGATGTAATAAAACTGAAAGGGTCGCACAGCATTTATCTATACGTGCCAGATGAAATATATGATCTAGCCATGGAATTTATCAAATGAATATAGAAAGGCCCTGTTATGAAAAGATATAATATTTTAATTGTTGAAGATGATTTAATGATTGGTGATTTATTGAAAAGTATATTGCAGCGCGAAGAGTATAATGTATGTTGGATGAAAGAAGGAAAAGATATTATCGATATAATCCATGAGATGGATTTAGTCATTATGGATGTTATGCTGCCAGGAGATGATGGCTATCAAATTACAAAGAAAGTAAAAAGTCTAGGATTGAATATTCCGGTTATTTTTCTATCCGCCCGAAATGATATGGATAGCAAACTACAAGGTTTGACAATTGGTGAGGATTATATGACTAAGCCTTTTGATCCCAGGGAGCTATTACTAAGAATGCAGAAATTGCTGGAAAATCAATATGGTACTTTCACACAAATTAAACATTTATATATTGATGCCGAACATAAAAAGGTATTCAATAATGCCTTGCATAATGAAGTGGTTTTTACTGCGATAGAGCGTAAAATATTTTTCTATTTATATGAAAATAGGAATCGGATTTTAACGAAAGAACATTTCTTTGAATATTTATGGCAGCTCGAAGATAGGAATCAAAATATCATTAATGTGCATATAAAAAAAGTCAGAACAAAAATCAATGATAACACGGGAGAGATCATCCAAAATATATATGGAGAAGGGTATAGATTGAATACCTATATAAAGAAATGAAATTAAAGAAAAAATACCAGCTATTGTTATTTATTGCCGTTATTAGCGTGCCATTTATATTGCTGTTAATCAGTATCCTTATGTCACTAATTTATGATATGGCCTTTAAATCCAATAATAGTGACATTCCTTTTCATGAATCTTTTGCATATCCTACAATGCTGGGAGTATTTATTTTATCACTATTATTGTTAGCCTTCTTATTTTCCAAATCTATTAACTCGCTATTAAATAAAATAAATATATTGAATGAAACCATCAGGAATTTAGCCAGTGATGAGGAGATTCCGAATAAATTAGAGGTCAATAGCAATGATGAACTCGGAAAATTAACTAAATCGGTGAACTTACTAATTGAAAGAACGACCTATCGGGAATTGGAACTAAAGCAACAAGGAGAAATGAAAAAGGAACTCTTAAATAAATTAAGGCATGACATCAATACACCTTTAACAGCAGTAAGATTACAATTATTCTATTTAGAAGGTCAATATACGGATCAAGCTCCACTATTACAATCACTATATCAACAAATAAATTATATTTCCGAATTAACAAATGAGTATAATATTCAATCCATAGATACGCTTGATAATTCTTATATCTTAAATGACGAAGTGAATATGCACGATTTAATAGAAATGATGGTTAAAAAATGGGCCTATTTGTATAACATGCATGGTATTGAATTAATATATCATCCTTTAAATGGAGAGTTGGAATGGATGAGTAATGACTTGTGGCTCCAAAGGTTATTCGATAACGTTTTCCAAAATGTATTGAACCATTCGAAGGCTGATAAACTTGTGATAACCATTGAA
Source organism: Peribacillus phoenicis (assembly GCF_047238085.1). Taxonomy (NCBI): domain Bacteria; kingdom Bacillati; phylum Bacillota; class Bacilli; order Caryophanales; family Bacillaceae; genus Peribacillus; species Peribacillus phoenicis. Next base: position 1,624,096 of record NZ_JBDFMF010000001.1, read on the forward strand.
AATAACGTGGTCAGTATCAAGGATAATGGAATTGGTTTCGATATCGATAGTAGTAAGGGGCTTGGCTTAAAAATAATCGAGGATATAGCTAAGACACTTCATATAAAATATAATTTGCAATCAAATGAAAGCGGAACGTTATTTTGTTTTACTGTCGAAAATACGATATAGATCTCACTTGTTTCGTTATTTTGCGGGGATACATCCGGGGATTTTGTCAGGGACTCATCAATATCATTCTATTCAGATAGTTTGCCATATGCAACATAGTTATCTATCACTTACTTATATAAAGCGATACAAAAAGGTTGCTATAGACCCACCCATTTTTAAGTTGATATGATATTCAGGTACTTAATTGTGGGGGGAAGTTGAATGGAAGAACAAAAATATAATGACCTCAAATTAGGCGAACGTGGAGCAATCATTAGTATAATTGCTTATATTTGTCTATCAATCATGAAGCTGGCTATCGGATACATAAGCGACTCAGCGGCCTTGAAAGCGGATGGTTTGAATAACACGACTGATATTATTGCGTCCATTGCCGTACTGATCGGTTTAAGGCTAGCTCAAAGACCCCCCGATAAAGATCATGGTTATGGTCATTGGAAAAGTGAAACGATTGCATCGATGGTAGCATCATTTATCATGTTTGCTGTTGGTGTACAAGTATTGATAGATGCAGTTGGTTCCATGCTTAAAGGTGGAAAGGAATCACCTGACATTATTGCCGGGTATGTGGGTGTTTTATCAGCAATAGCCATGTATTTTGTATACCGATATAATAAAAAGCTTGCTATGAAAATTAACAGTAAAGCCGTTATGGCAGCTTCGAAAGATAATATTTCCGATGCTTGGGTAAGTATCGGAACAGCTATAGGGATTTTCGGCTCCCAATTAAACATGCCTTGGCTGGATCCCCTTACTGCAGTCATTGTTGGATTATTAATATGCAAAACAGCATGGGATATATTCATTCAAGCCTCGCATGAACTTTCTGACGGATTTGATGAAAATAAAATTCATCTATATAAGGATGTAATTACAAATGTCGATGGAGTCAAGGGGATAAAAGAAATTAAAGGGAGAAATTACGGGAATAATGAAGTGATTGATGTTGTGATCCTTGTCAATTCTACCTTGGATATTAAAGAAGCACATGATATAGCGACACATGTAGAAAAAGTGATGATGAAAGATCATGGAGTGTATGATGTTCATGTCCATGTAGAGCCCAATTAATTTTCTCTTTTTATGAATTAACTAAAAAGGGGTATAAATCTGCTTTACAAACATATGAATAATATGCAATCATTAATTCATTACATTGGAAGGAATAGGTACCTTATACAATGAAGCAGTAATCTTATCAAATAAACAGTAAATCTAAATCAATTTCATTGGGTGTTATCGGTTAGATATTTTCAATGAAAATACGCGTCACTTTTTTTGCTTACTGGTTTTATCGGTAAGTCAAGTGATTTCACTTTTTCATTTGAACAAGAATCTTTTTAGATACCCATGTGAGATTTTTAATGATTATGTTTAGAGATGGGATACGTCTGTTCGTTTATAGGTACTAATTCATATACAACTACTTTTTCTGTTATCAAAGCAGATGAGGTATATTTGGTTTATGTATATTAATTTAGTAGCAGGCGATCTCTCTCTAGAAAAATGGAGGGGGATTTTTTTATGTTATTTTTAAAAGCGAATGATTTAAAGAAAAGCTACGGGAGCCGTGAAGTTCTTTCCGTCGATACACTTCATCTTTACAGTAATGACCGTATTGGTTTGGTTGGCAGGAATGGAGAAGGTAAAACGACCCTGCTTTCTATACTTGCGGGAGTGAGGGAACCCGATTCCGGTCATATCGAGAGCTATGGAACAGTCAGCTATATCCCGCAAATAGAAGAAACTGAACAAGAAATAAGCGGTATATTAACGAGCATATGGAAACTGCCAGATGAAAATCAAGAAATCATAAGCGGCGGTGAACGTACTCGAAGAAAAATCGCCGCAGCTCTGTCTTCCAATGCGGATGTATTGATCGCGGATGAACCTACGAGTCATTTGGATATATCCGGAATTGAACAATTGGAAAAGGATTTAAAATCTTTTAATGGAGCTATTTTGCTTACTTCACATGATAAAGCATTCCTGAATCATCTGTGTACAACAATATGGGAAGTAGAGCAAGGCAAGGTAACTGTATATGAAGGGAATTACGAAGCTTATATCAAACAAAAGCAAGTAAAAACAGAAAAGGAAAATAAGCAATATGAAGAGTATACCCGTGAAAAGAACCGGTTGAAACAGGCTGCACAAAACCTCCAAGCCAAATCCGATTCAATTAGGAAAGCCCCTACACGAATGGGTAATTCAGAAGCAAGGCTGCATAAACGGAGCTCCGGGAAACAAAAGGCGAAATTGAACCGTTCTGCCGAAGCGATCGAAACTCGGATCGAAAAATTAGCAAAAAAAGAAAAACCGAGGGAAGATCCTCCTATCATTTTTGATATTTCAGAATTTCCATCTTTGCATAGCAAAAGGGTCATTCGATTTAATGGCTGTTCCCTGAAAGTTGGCTCAAGGGTGCTGAAGCAACATATTTTTGGAGATGTCAAACTAGCTTGCAGACTCGCCATCAATGGTCAAAATGGTTCAGGAAAAACGACATTATTGAAAAAGATAGTGGAAAGGCACCCAGATTTATATGTCGCGAAGCCGGCAAAGATTGGATTTTTTGCACAACAACAAGAAAATTTGAATGAAAGTAAAACGGTTCTTGAAAATATATTGGAGGACAGTCCCTACAATCAGGCTTTTATTCGGACGCTATTATCACGATTAGCTTTTAAAGGAAATGACGTTCACAAACAAGTATCACTTTTAAGCGGTGGGGAAAGAGTCAGGGCTTCCCTAGCTAAAGTTTTTTTGGGAAATTATAATGTACTGGTTTTGGATGAACCTACAAATTACCTGGACATTCATACTAAAGAGGCTTTAACCGAGGTGTTAAAAGCATATCCAGGAACCATCGTTTTTGTGACTCATGATCGTTCATTGATCCAATCGCTTGCAACGCATTCACTTTCATTTGAAGATGAACCTCCGAGAGTAAGTGCCATCAATCAGGAAGCAACAAAATCGTCCAAACGTAAGGATGATCATCAAGATAAACAGGCTGAACTTCTTATGATTGAAGTGCAAATCATCGAGACACTTGGGAAACTGTCCAGTGTTGTGAAGGAAGAGGAAAAGGAGGAATTGGATAGGGAATACCTTCGACTCTTGAACAAGAAAAAGGAACTTGAAGATTAAGTGCAACCCATAAAAGGCCCTTCTCAATCGAGAGGGGCCTTTTGATTGATAAAGAGCGGTCAAAGTAGAGAGAGTTATTTTACACTTAAAATACCAACAAAGTGGATTAGTGAAAATTAATGAAAAAAAAAGATGACAAATGTTAAAATTAACCGAGTTTATGTAGAAGGGGTATTTACACCAATCAAAAAAGAATGCCAATTATTATAAGCATTCCTATGCATTCAGATTTTGCTGCTGTTGCTCTCGTTTTCCGGTTTCTTTATGATTGCGTATGCTAGGTATCCTATTAAGCCCATAAATAATCCGGTGCCGCCTACAATATAAATCATTGTAAACACTTTTCCTAATGTTGTCTGCGGTTCAAAACTGGGATGCCCAACCGTGCTAAGAGTAACAACACAGAAGTAAAGGGAATCAATCACAGTTAGACCTTCCTGCTTAACATAGAAAATCGTGCCGGAAAATAACATAACGAGGACCAAGACGAAAAGAACCTGGAAGTTCTTCAGTTTAAAAGCGGACCAGAGCGCTTTTAGAAAACGTTTCAAGGTGAGGATAAATGAAATCATTGGTAATCGAATTTCCTTTCGGTTCATTACATTTTAAGTAAAGTGAATGAGTAAATCCTGATATTCGAGCTTGATCTGTTAATCATTCTACTATACAGGAATTCAGTTTAGATTGACAAAGAAACCTGTTTATTTTGATCTGATTTGGACTAGAAGCGTTGGTAAACAATAGAAGGAGAAACTAAGTAAGAAGGGGGACAATCATGAAGCCACGTATTACTGTCATTACATTAGGTGTGGATGATTTGGAAAAATCGCTGGAATTCTATCGGGATGGCCTGGGATTTCAAACAGAAGGGATAGTGGGCAAGGAATTTGAGCATGGAGCCGTTGCCTTTTTCGACCTGCAAGAAGGCCTAAAGCTTGCCATATGGAGTCGCAGGGATATAGCTCATGATGCCAAGGTTCCTTTGTCTCCGACAAGTCCTACTGAATTTACCCTTGGTCACAATGTAGGCAGTAAAGAGGAAGTGAATATTGTGTTGGAAAAAGCAAAAAAAGCTGGCGCAATCATAACCGATCCGGCACATGACACTTTCTGGGGAGGATACTCTGCACACTTTCAAGACCCTGATGGACACCTTTGGGAGGTCGTTTGGAACCCGCAGTGGGACATCACAGAATCATGAATGTGATCCATTTCAAGTTGATCTTGCTGAATAGAATCATGTTTTAGAAACATCACCTCAAGTTTTAATATTTCTAAAAGGACTCTAGGCAAAAGGATTCTATCTAAAGGTTAAAACAAAGTTGATTGGAACGGAAGGTACGAGACTCCTGCGGGAACAGCGTGTCTACGGGAGACCCCACAGGCGAAAGCCGAGGAGGCTCCCGGACCGCCCGCGGAAAGCGAGTGCCTGGAGTGGAAAGCAACGTCCAAATTGTACAAGCCATAAAAAACACTAGACAAACCCGATTTTCATCGAGTTTGCCTAAAGTATGAACAAGCACTTTACCTAGGGGTTAAGTGCTTGTTTTTTATTAATGAATTCTCTACTTTTTGCAATCATTTCTTTATTCTTTTCTATCGCTTCGTTATTACTGTATTTCACCTGATTAACGGTCTCATTGTCTTCCATGTATTCAAGCAGCAAGTCTACCGCTTTATCCATCAGTCTTTCGATGGGGATACCTCTTTCTTCAGCCAAATTAGCGAGTCTATTAGTCAAGTACGGATTGAGGGTAATGTTTATTGGTTTTCGCGTTTCAGAATTGATAGGCCGTTCCACCTTCAGTCTTTTAATCTATCATATACCTTTAATTGAGGGTAAACAAATTTAGTGTAGGGAAATGTATGTAGGCTTGTACAGAATTGGAAAGAAGCATTATTTAGGAGATAAATTCCTGAACGCATTAGTAAGTCTTGGTTTTAATATTTGGATAAATCTCAACTGGTTCTGTTGGCTTGAAATAAGGAAACAAATAGCGTTTTATGAACGTCGAAATAATGTCAATAGAAATGTTTAGTTGTGCTTAAAAGACTTATTATTAGACATATATTTATTGCTTCCTGGGAGTTTCTTGATTTTGTTCCAGGCTTCAATCGCTTCTTCACGACTTTTCCCTTGATTATTAGGATCAGCAAAAAAATCACGAATAAATTTATTGTATTCAAATTGAGGAGCAATATTTTTCTTGTACGATGGGTCTTTCTTTCGCTCTTCTTCTTTATACCAAGCATCTACTACATCACGATATATTTTTCCGATGTTGTTTTTAAAATAGTTTTGGATATAGGTAGAAAAATGAAAATTAAGGAAGTATTGCGTACGGCCCTCCAATTAATATCAAAATAACATACTATCAAAAGGGGTGATAATATGACGAAAACGAAAGAGGATCTCTCTGAATAATCATTTCAATTAATTCTCCATAGCGGGAATGCCCGCAGCTGTGCAATGGAAGCCATCGCCTTGCAAAAACAAGGTAAATCAAGCGATGCCCAGGATAAATTAAAGGAAGCGGAACAAGAAATCGTTGCGGCACATAAAATCCAAACCGCATTGAATCAACAAGAAGTGAATGGTGAGAAATTCGAGATTCCAATGCTCTTGATCCATGCTCAGGATCACTTGATGACTTCCATGACAACAAAAGATTTAGCGATAGAAATCGTGGAATTACATGAGAAAACACAAAGGAACTAATAATATTCAAGAGGTTGCTGCGGCAGCCTTTTTCTTATGTTCATAACGTGTGAACTTGCACGAGAAGGCGGCGATATATTTCTTCATGAACCTAAGCTCAAAAAATATGGCATGAAAGGGTCACTCAAGATTAGGAATCTCCGAAATTTTAAATTATACTAAGGTTCATGGCAGCAGCAATTGATGCTGTAACAGATTAACGAAGGGTAGTCATGATAGAAAAACAAACAACTAATTAGCAAGCCCAATCATGTTATAAAAGGGGAGAAAAACATGCAAAGAGTCAATCTAACTGAAGATCTTAGTCTTTCACGCATTGTACACGGTATGTGGAGATTGGCAGATTGGAGATTTTCTACCGAGGAAATCCTATCTCTTATTGAACACGGAATGGATCGGGGCGTCACTACATATGATCACGCCGATATATATGGCAGTTATACGTGTGAGGAGATTTTTGGGAACGCACTTTCATTAAAGCCATCTTTACGCGATAAAATGGAGATTGTTACGAAATGTGGCATAGTTCTTAAATCAGAAAACCGTCCTTCCCATAAAAGTCACCATTATGACACTAGTAAAGCCCATATCATAAAGTCTGTTGATCAATCTCTTATGAATCTTAAAACGGATTATATTGATCTGTTACTTATTCATCGTCCGGATCCCCTGATGGACCCTGCGGAAACGGCTGAGGCGTTTAATCAATTAAAAGAATCAGGAAAGGTCCGTAACTTTGGAGTATCGAACTTCAAAAAACCGCAATGGGATATGCTTCAATCTTATCTAGAATATCCGCTTGTGACGAATCAGTTGGAGCTTTCTGCATATAATCTTGAAAACTTCGAAGACGGAACCATGAACTCATGTCAGGAAATGGGCGTGGCGCCAATGGCATGGTCACCGCTTGCAGGAGGAAGCATTTTTGAGGAGTCGAATGAAAAGGCTGTCCGCTTAAGAAAAACGTTAGAAATCGTGAAAGAAGAAATCGGTGCCAATGGAATAGATGAAGTGATGTATGCATGGCTGTTGAGACATCCCGCAAAAATCATTCCAATCGTTGGATCCGGTAAGAAAGAAAGACTGGACAGCGCCATTGATTCACTAAACCTAAGCATGGAAAAAGAGCAATGGTTTAACATTTTAACAAGCTCGATGGGACATGATATTCCCTAATAAACAGACCTTTGAACAAAAAGAATGGGACTTCCAAGAGGGGGTCTTTTCTTTTTGCGTGAAAAATCATTGGGAATCAACTCAGTTGTAGACGTTTAACCAAACCTCTCATGACATTTCTCCAAAAATTCCCCAAAGACCAATCTATCTAATCAAGCGAACGACAGGAACATCAATCTTTATCCCTTTTATGAATAAAACTTCAAATAACCCTCTTTTTTTTAACCGAATTCCCACCAAAAATGTTCTACTGATATATTATTAAACGAAGACATACCTCAAAAATCATTGTAAGTAATTAAATGAAATATGTCTTGTAAATGGCAAAACTTCAAAATCAAGGGTAAAGTCTACTCTATGAGTCATTCAATTTCTCCATTCGATAAAAATCCATGGGTAAACAAGTTTTATAAAGTAAAATTGTTAGTGAGAATAATTATACCTATTATGATGATGTTTTTTTAATATATGTTCAAAAATATAGTTCTTTATACCTACTAATCTTTTGGCCTATTCCTATTTTTCATGGGTCGAATTATACTTTCCTTAATTCCATTTGAGGAAAATTGTAGAATTATAGGAGGGTGCTAATGAAGGAGACAGAAGCAACCATATCTTAAATTGGAAAGTGCTCCCATGTATGTTGATTATTCATTTGTTTAGAAGTCAATAACCAAAGACTGGTACATTGCAGCTGCCAATCAGGGTGTTGTTGTTCAATTTCTTCAAGATGAAACACAAACCACATAATTTTGTATTCGAACGACCATCCGACCAATTCCACTTTAAAACCTCATTCTTTTCCGAATGTACCTCAAAAAAGAATATTAACCAATATGCGTAGTCATACTTCATGGTACTTCAATAGTTGTCGGGGAGATGTTTTTTATTCGAAGAGGATAAGGATTCCTGTTTACAAAGTCGCTATGATACCCATGGTATACTTGATTATTCATCCAAACCAATGATTCCAGTTCATGTCATCGTTTACAATGACACCAATTAAAAACAACAACTGTACCTAAAAAAGATACACATACAAAAGGTTATTTATCAGTCTCTAGTGATTTTGGAGATCATTATACCGACAACCTATACCGGTAAAAGAGGGACTTCAAATCATTGATTGAATTCCCGGTACCAATAGTATTCAAATAAATAACAAATCATACGACATCACTAACGATACTTATGCAGCACCACCATAAATTAATGGGGGGAAATAAGATGAAGCTTAATAAAAGAAAGCTAAATAAATATAAATTGGTAGTATGGACATTGATTCTCGCACTGATTGTATCCATTATTCCGCCTTTTCAGGGAAGTGTCACTTTTGCAGAGAAGAACGAACCAATCAAAGATGTACATGAATTACAAGAGATGGATGAATTAAGGACGGAAAATTCTAAGACGTACCTTGATACTAAGACACGAGAATATGTGCTAGAGGAATATACAGAACCCATCCACTTTGAAAAAGACAATAAATGGGAGGATATTAACAATGATATAGTCGCTGAAAAAGCTGAATCAGACGATGGGGATTTATCTGTTGGAAATAAAGCAAATGATTACAAGGTGAAGTTCTCTAAGAAAAGTAAGCAAAATCGAACGATACGATTAAAAAAGCAAGATAAGCAGCTTGAATTCGGTTTAGTCGGTGTAAAGAAGGTAAAAGGTGTAGCTGAAGAAAATCGTATGACATATCCTCGTGTTTTTTCAAACGCTGATTTAGTTTTTCATGTCGATAATAATGCCGTAAAAGAAGAATTGGTTTTTGAGAGCAAGCCTGAAAATAATAAGTTCTCCTATGAGTTTACTTTGAAAAATCTACAAGCAAAAGAAGGCGATAATGGAGATATCATTTTTGAAGATAAAGACAAAAATGAATTTTTCGTTTTAACGAAGCCTTTTATGTATGATGCGGCCGAAAATATTTCACACGATGTTTCCATGAAGCTTCGTCAGGAGAAAGGGAAGACTTATGTCGATGTAGTCGCTGATGAAGGCTGGCTAAATTCAAAAGAACGGAAATACCCCATTGTCATTGATCCAACAGTTGGAATCCAAGATCACACCACTTCAGACACATTCATTTCATCCGCATATCCGAAAGTGAATTACTGGCTGGATCCTTCTCTTATCACAGGAAAACAAATATATTACGGAACAACTCGATCTTTAGTTAAATTTAATTTGAAAAATTTATTAAGCGGTGCAAAGATTACATCTGCAAATTTAAAATTAAGCTCACATTCTAACTTAAATGGATTCGATCATACAGCAAGTGTTGGGGTTTATCCCATTTCAAAGCCATGGGCTTCAGATTCAGCAACCTGGAGTAACCAGCCATCCATTGAATCGCAAGTATCAAACTTGAATGTGACAAAAGATAACGAGTATACATTCTTCATGACAAATCTTGTTAAAGAATGGTATAGCGGAAAAAAAGCGAACCATGGCATCATGCTGAAAAATGCAACTGAAACCGTAAATCGTAAAATGTTTCGTTCTAGTGATTACTCTGCAGATCCATTGAAAAAGCCTAAATTGACTGTCGTTTATACGATTGAACCCATTGGCGTTGAAAGTTTTTGGACCTCAGCGGACTCCAATGTCAATACGTATAACGGTAACTTTTATACACAGGAAACGGACTTTACGATTGATGGACGCGGCCTGCCTTTAACCGTGAATCGTACGTATAATAGCCGGTCCGACGAATCAGGTGTGTTTGGCTTTGGTTGGAGTTCGAATCTTGATCAAAAACTGATTTTTGCAGCGGATGACCTTGTCCTTTATCGCGATGAGGATGGCACGAATCATATCTTTTCAAAGAATGCATCTGGTGAGTATGATTCACCTGGAGGCGTTTATGTACAACTTGAGAAAAACACAAATGGAACATTTAAGCTCGTGGAAAAGGATGAATCTTTTACAACGTTTGATGCTTCAGGGAAAATGGTTAACGCAACGGATACGAATAATAATAAAACGACTTATGCCTATTCAGGGAATAAACTAGTATCTGTAACCGATCCATCCGGAAGAAAAATGACGATCAGTTATGGTTCCAACGGAAAGGTGAGTTCGATTGTAGATCCATCAAACCGAGAATATATGTATACGTATGATGCAGCCAGTAACCTGACAGGGTATTCTGAAACGGATTCCAAACGAACCGTTACCCAAAATACCGGCTATGGTTATGGCGCAAATCATCAAATGACGTCCTATACGGATGAAAAAGGCAAGAAATTATCCATGACCTACAATGCTGAAAAACAGCTTGTAAAATATGAACAGCCAGTTACAATTGCCGGAGCTCTCCAAAAAGATTATTATACAATGTCCTATAATGGGTCAACTGGAGTCACCACGTTAACCGATTCAAGAGGTGTCAAAACAGCCTACACCCATAATGCTTACGGAAACGTGATAAAGTCTGTTTCAGATGTCGGCGGTCTTAATTATACGCGAACATTTAACTATGATGATCAAAATAACATTATTCAAGAAAAAGATGAAAATGCAAATAAATCGGGTTCCAATGCAACGTATGATTATGGCTATGATGATTCAGGGAATGTAACATCATTCAGCAATACATTAAATGAGCAAGAAAAAATTAAGTACGATGAAAACAATAATCCCATCGAATTTATTGATGCGAAAGGTAATGTATCAACCGAGGAATATGACAGTAACAATAACAATGTGGCGTCTACGGATGCAGCAACGAAATCTTCTGCTGTAAAGTATGATTCGAACGGGAATACCATAGAGGAAACATCATCTTTAAGTATCGGTGAAAATCTCTTGAAAAATGGCAGTTTTGAAACAGATGCCAACAATGATAAATGGCCAGATAATTGGACAAAAATCGGTACAGCTACATTCACCTACGATTCAACTGGCATATCGATTCAAAAAGCTAATCTTGGCGTAAAGCAACTTAAAATTTCCAATCCAACCACAGCGGCAGCAGTCGAAAGTGGACGTATCCCTTATAATGCTCAAAAAAAGTATGTAATCAGTGGGTACATGAAAACGACCAATGCCAATTCCAATGCTAAATTAGTTATTACCGGCGGAAACGCAAGTGGTAAAATGACTCAAACCATTAGTAGTCCGATGCTTTCTGGGACAAGCAATGTAGAGCGGATGCACCTGGTCATTAACCCTGGTGACCTATCAAGTGATACTGAATCCTTCACCCTCAAGGCCTATGTCAATGCTGGTAAGGGAGACTTTTATTTTGATGGTTTACAAGTTGAAGAGGAATATTATGGAGCCTTCAACTTAATTGATAACAGTAATTTTGAAATAACGGATAAGAATGGGGTTGCAGATGGCTGGTATTATCCGGGTACCTTAACATCTTCGGATGGAGTGGATGCAACAACAGCGTATACCGGAAAAAAGTCAATCAAATTAACGGGTAAGCGCGAGGTGGACAAGTTTGTTCGCCAGGAGGTTTCCGTAAACGGAAAAGCGGGACAAGAGCTTACGGTTTCAGGGTTTTCAAAGGCCACTTCTCCAACCGCTTCTGCGGGACCTTACCAAATGAATGTAGCGATTAATCATAAAGATGGCACGACACAATGGGTAAACGGATATTTTGACAGTAGTAAAACACATGATTGGCAGCATACTTCATTAAGATTCGTAACAGCGAAAGAGTTTAAATCATTGACTGTGTACTACCAATATAAGGATCAGACGGGAACGGCTTGGTTTGATGCAGCTAAAGTGCAAATAGGTTCTATTCGGACGAAACAGGCTTATGATGCAAAAGGGAACTATGTCGTGAATAGTACCGACCCTGAAGGGAACACGGTATGGAAAACATATGATTCCATTGGAAATGTAACAGGGGAAACAACCGGCGGGGATACAAGGAAATATGAATACAATTCGAATGATAATTTAACGAAGGTTATTGATGAGAATGGCAGAACAACTACCTACGAATATGATAAAGCTGGCAATCATACAGCGACTATCAATGCGAATGGCAAAAAAAATCTGTCTGTCTACAATGAGAGAGATCATATTACATCGTTAACGGATGCGCTTGGACGACAAATAAAGTATGACTATGATTTAGTTGGAAACGAGACTAAAACAAGTTCACCAAATGGAAGTATAATCGAGCATTCCTATAATAATGTAAACCGAAAAACGTCAACTTCATTGAACGGTGTAAAGCGTTATGAATTCTCGTTTGATGCCAATGGCAACCAGCTAAGTGAAAAGGACCTCTTAACAGGAGTAACGACTAACTTCGTCTACGATGCAGACGACAAACTAAAAGAGAAGAGTTATTCCAACGGAAGGAAAAACTCGTATACGTATGATAAAAACGGTAATGCCTTAACAAGCTCTTTTTCCTCTGGGTCTACAAATATAGCCGTTAATCGTAAGGTAGATAAAAACGATCAGATCACTAATATTTCTAGCGGGAATACATCCGCGTCCTTTACGTTTACAGAAAATGATCAACTTGCAGGATTGAAAAATAAAAACGGGACGTTCACTTTATATAATTATAATGGCGCTGATCAACTGACCCGCTTGTTAACAACTAATGCAAGCGGCACGATCCTTGAATCTTTTGACTATACGTATGATGCAAAAGGAAACCGTTCATCAGAAAAGACGAAAGATGGCACAAGCCAATTCACTTACGATAAGAGTGGACAGCTTACCAAGGAAGTCCGTCCAAATGGAAACGTGATTGATTACACGTATGATGCAGTAGGAAATCGTCTGACGAAAAAAGTAACAAAGGGTTCAACCTTTACGACCCATACGTATACGTATGATGCGGCCAATCAGCTTGCCACGAATAACGGAGCTTCCGTTTCTCACGATAAAAACGGGAATCTTACAAGCGACGGAAAAAGAACATTCGTGTATGATGCTCAAGATCGTTTAATGGAAGTAAAAGAAGGGGCAACTAGTCTAGGAAAATACCAATATAACTCTGAAGGCCTAAGAACGAGCAAAACCATTGGCTCGACAGCCACTTATTACACTTATGATGAAAACAATAATGTGGTATTAGAAACCAATCAAAGTGGTGCAGTTCTCGCATCTTACGTCTATGACAACGCCAACCGCCCATTAACGATGACAAAGGCCGGGAAAACCTACACCTTTCATGCAAACGCCCATGGCGATATCACCTCAGTTACAGATGAAGCAGGAACGATCGTTGCAAGCTTCCAATACGACGCATGGGGCAACCATCTAAAAGAATCTGGCACCTTTGCCTCACAAGTTCCATTCCGTTACGCTGGATACCGTTATGATACTGAAACTAAGCTATACTATTTACAACAACGTTATTATAACCCGGATATTGGAAGATTCTTAACGTTAGATCCAGTCTTGGGTGATAAGGAAAACCCTATTACACAGAATGGTTATAACTATGCAGATAATAATCCAGTTATGTTGGTTGATCCCGATGGGAAACGAGCATGGTACGGGATGACTTTAGTGCTAAACAACAAAAGACATCTTTATGCAACTAAACAAGGATTAAAGGCAGTGAAAAAATCATATATTGGTGATGGTTACAGTGGAGCTGTTGGAAGAGGGGTTGGAGGAGCAATCGAGGGGGGAGCTACGTACAAGAAGAATAAAAAAAAGCCTGTAAAGAAAGCCAGAGGCCGGGTATTGAAGAGAACTAAGTCGAGTAGAATTGCCCTCAAAGTAGGTAGTAGAACTATCTTTGGGCCTGCCACCTGGGCTGTCGATGCTTATACTTTTTCTCGCGGTTACTATAAAGGATATAAAAGTTATACAAAAAGAAAGTGATTGGTGATTCGATTGTTTCATATAGTGTATGGTGCAATATGTTTAATCATATCTACTATTTTCTTCATTAAAAATAAAATGTATATATGGTTCATTTCCTTTATACCATTGGCATGTTTAATGATTTTTTCCATTACAGATATTTTAGATTTCATCCCCAGTTGGGCTGTAGGTCTTACTTTTTATATAATTTTTATTTTGACCATTTTCTTTTGTGTTGTCTATAGCTTAAAAAAAGATAATAAAGAAAATACGGACGATTCCTCTGATTGAATGAGGATAGGTGTAAATGGACGTTCGTAGGAGTTCACTTTTACGAACGTTTTTTCCTTTTGATGATGCGATTTTAGAATTTTCCTCGAAATTCCTGTCTTGAGTAAAAGCTAGATATGCTTTAGACACTGGACATCTCAAACTAGGTGTATAAAAAAATTATATGAAAGACTCTTTATAATGAAATACAATACAACTAATTGTAAGCAAATAAACTTTCGTTGTGGGGAGTATCCAGAAATAAATTTTTTAGAGTATGTAAATGGGTTTTATGATTTGTAAGTCCCTTTTAATACAAAGGATTTTCTTAGTTACCCAGATTTAAAAAAGAAAAAGGAAGCACTTGAAATACTTAAATTTAGTTTGGACTTTGTGATGGAGGAAAAAATTGGAATTACCCCCTTTGATCATCCATGTGAAAAAGTAAAGGAATTAGAGTATAAAAATGAATTTTTTTTTATGGGGAGGGCCTAAAGCAAGCCCGAATAGAAAGTATGTAGTTGATTATTCAGGTAGAAATTTGCGAGTTCTTTTACGAAAACTTTAATTAAATGATAAGAGGGAATTACCGTTATCAAATTAATCCTACAAGGAGAAAAGTATGAAATATCCTAGAAGTGGGTTAAGGATTAGATGTGAAAAAGGAGTTCACCGTACGAACTGTGTGTTTGAATTTTGGGAGATGGCTTCGAAAAAACATGGATTTTCCAATTCGAGTTGTTGTATATCTGAAGAGTGATTATCAGATTAAAAATCGTACAACAAAAGAGTATGTAACAGCTACCTTTTTTGCACCCTATGATAAAGATGTAGAACCTTATATACGTATTGCAACTGGAGATTATGATGAACTTATTCAAAATCGAGGAAAAGTCGATGCTCTTTATGATAAGTTAGATAGTATTGCGCATGAACTTATCCATTATCAGCAATGGATAAAAGATGAAAAAATGGATGAAAATGAGGCAGAAGAAAAAGGCATTAAGCTTGTGGATAGGTATTCTGAAAGTATAGAAACCATACTTGATTTTTAAATTATTAGAGGAGAATCGTTATGCTGATTGCATTTAGTATTTTTATTTATCTTTCGATTGCCTAGATTGTCTTGGCAAGCTACCTTAATTTATTGTTCGATCTTAAGAAGAACAAAAATAAATAGGTGATTTAATGTCTAGTATAGTGATTAGTACAGTGTTGGCGGTAATACTGATGATTCAAGTGATTAGGGATAAAGATTATATATGGTTGCTGTGTTTAGTACCTTTTGCGTGTTTAATAGTCCTCTCCCTAACAGATTTTTTAGATTTCATCCCCAGTTGGGCTGTAAGTCTTTCTTTTTATATAATTGGTATCCTGACGTTCTATTTATGTGCATATTATGGCTTAAAAAAACATAATAAAGAAAATGCGGACGATTCCTCTGATTGAAAGAGGAGAGGGGTACATGGACGTTCGTAAGAGCTCACTTTTGCGAACGTTTTTTCTACAATTGTTAATTTAGTAGCAACGTTGTGGCTTAAAGGGGAAATTACCCTGATCAAATTAATTCTAAAAGGAGAAAGTATGAAATATCCAAGAAGTGGGTTAAGGATTAGATGTGAAAAGGAGTTCACCCTGAGGTACGAACTGTGTGTTTGAATTTTGGGAGATGGCTTCGAAAAAACATGAATTTTCCAATTCGAGTTGTTGTATATTTAAAAAGTGATTATCAAATTAAAACTCGTAAAACAAAAGAGTATGTAACTGCTACCTTTTTTGCACCCTATGATAAAGATATAGAACCTTATATACGTATTGCAACTGGAGATTATGATGAACTTATTCAAAATCGAGGAAAAGTCGATGCTCTTTATGATAAGTTAGATAGTATTGCGCATGAACTTATCCATTATCAGCAATGGATAAAAGATGAAAAAATGGATGAAAATGAGGCTGAAGAAAAGGGCATTAAGCTTGTGGATAGGTATTATGAAAGTATAGAAACCATACTTGATTTTTAAATTATTAGAGGAGAATCGTTTAAAGAGTACTAGTTCCAGGTGGAACAATGGTTATTTTCTAGGATATTTTTAAAATAAGGGATATATTAATTGCAGAAAAGCTGAAGTTGAAACAACAACGAATCTGCTTGCCAATCATATAAACCAATAAGTGCCCCCGCACTATTTTAGTCGTCGTGATTTTTGCTAAGATAATCATAGGGGGGGGAATTATCTGACATGAATACTTCAGCTAAAAAATAAACATAATTAAAGAGTTACTACAATATCAGGCACGGGATTCAAGTTTGAAAATTTTGAAATATTTAGAAGATGATGATTTAGCCGTTAAATTAACGGCTATCGAAGCATTGGGGGAGCTCCCTAATAGCGACTGTATTAAGTCCATCTTGATTAAATTAACTGAAAATTCAGATGAATAAAATCGTTATTATGCTCTGGAATCACTTAATGGATATGAGGGAGAAGATGTTTTCGAAGCAATAGTGAGAAATTTAAAAGATAGTGATGAATTGGTCAGTGGTAGAAGCCATAGGTGATCTAAATGAAATAAAAGGACTAGAACATCTTTACGAAGCATTAACGGATAAAGAAGAAATTGTAAGGGGGTATGCGGCAGAAGGGATTGGTAAGATCGGAAAAGCTGCATCTATACCGATCTTAGAAAAATATCTTAAATATGAAACAAGCAGCTTGTCAAAACTAGGTTTTTTTGTAGGATTAGGTGAAAGAAAATATTTAAGATTAATGTTAGATTTACTTAAGGATCCCTCTTATAGAGTAAGATGCGCTGTTGCCAATAGCGTTGTGGACTTATTAAATCAAGAGAATGTATATCTAATCAAACAAAGCTTACTATTTGCTCTAAAGAACGAACAGACAGATGCAGCATGTTCTTCATTACAAGGAGCTCTTGAGGAAATAAACTCATAAATGAGCAGCGTTAGAAATTACCTGTCTAAACAATTTGACGAAGAAGAGGGACAGTAAATGTAACTCATTAGAAATGTAGTAACTTCTCTACCTAAATTAATTGTTATATCTTAAGAAGAGAAAAAAATGAATAGGTGATTCAATTGTTTTATATAATGTATGGTGCAGCATTTTTGGTCATAACTTCTATTTTTATTATTAGAAATAAAATGTATATATGGTTCATTACCTTTATACCAGGGGTGTTTTTAATAATTTTCTCCCTTACAGATATTCTAGAATTCATACCCAATTTGGCTGTAAGTATTTCTTTTTATATAATTTTTATCCTGACTATCAGTTTTTGTGGTTTTTATAGCGCAAAAAAAGATATTAAAGAAAATTCAGATAGTTCCTCTGATTAAATGAGGGTAGTTGTACATGGATGTTCGTAAGACCTCAATTTTACGAACATTTTTTCTTTTTGGTGATGCGAATATTGAATTTTCCCCGAAATTCCTGTCTTATTTAAAAGCAAAATCCCTGAAGCCTCTGGACAACTATTGAATTCTTATATATTTTTAGGGTTTCGCATATGCGGACAAAACCCTGTCAATCTTGTTGAACAGACGGAAATCTGAACTTTTGTCAGGAAAAGGGCGTGGCGCCGATGGCGTGTTCACCGCTTGCAGGAGGAAGCATCTTTGAGGAATCGAATGAAAAGGCTGCCCGCTTAAGAAAAACGTTAGAAATCGTAAAAGAAGAAATCGGGGCTAATGGAATAGATGAAGTGATGTATGCATGGCTGTTGAGACATCCTGCAAAAATCATGCCGATCGTTGGATCAGGTAAGAAAGAACGATTGGACAGCGCCATTGATTCACTAAACCTAAGCATGGAAAAAGAGCAATGGTTTAACATTTTAACCAGCTCGATGGGACATGATATTCCCTAATAAACAGACCTTTGAACAAGAGGAATGGGACTTCCAAAAAGGAGGGCCCATTCTTTTTCGCTTAAAAAATCATTGGGAATCAACTCAGTTGTAGACAGGGTATCGTGTAACCAAATCTCTCATGACATTTCTCCAAAACTTCCGCAAAGACCAACCTATCAAATCAAGTGAACGACTGGAACATCACTCTTTACCCCTTTTATAAATCTTCTCCTTACATCACTTTTCGGATTTGCCTTGTTCATTTCAATCAGTTTGGGCGGTGAGAATCAGTTTGAATCAGGCATGTCCGGTGAAAGAGCAGTGGGTACAGCGCAGGTGTCTTCTGAAGACAAGCGATACGAGCCGTTAATCCGGAAATATGCGGAACAAAATGGGGTTGGGGAATATGTCGGACTTATTCTGGCCATGATCCAACAGGAATGAGGTGGATGTGAATTGGATGTGATGCAATCTTCCGAATCAATCGGGCTCCCACCCGGTGCTATCAATGCCAATAGCAGTGGTGGTACTTCTTATTCGTCCGTTGAAGAATGGAAAAACTTATATCCCTTCCTAGGTTTTAAACGGATCTAGAAACGGAGGTGAAGGCATGGAGCCAACCCAAAAAAAAATTTCTTGTTTTTAATGATAGTATTCGTCTCGGCTTCTTTGGTCATCATGTATATTTTCTCTCTGCGGTCACAGCTGAATGAAGTCAGGACCAACCAAGGCAACTATGAAGAGCAGATTCAATCCCTATCATCCATCCAAAACACGGATGCTTTAAAGGTGAATCACAAGTTTCTTGAAAGTTTTTTCACCTATCAAACCACTGCCGAACGATATAAAAAGTTTGAACCATTCATGACCGATCAAGGATTCAAAGCGACCCATCCTTCCGGGATGGAACTTCCGAATTCGAAAGAGTCCGTCCAATTATCCATGATAGGGCTAAGTCGCCAGTACATCGGTTATGCAACTATGTAGTCGGTTAGAGGCTTCGACTGGCGTACTCATGAGCCAAGAGGGACTCAAACAACGCTTTAATCCAGCAGCTGTCGCATTTTTTCGAGAATTATTTACATCCCTTCTTACACAAAAGCTTTCCGCACACATGACGTCTACTTTCAATCCTAGCCTCACTACATAGATATCTTAAACTCTTTTATTTTTCTATATAATGTGCTGCGTGCAATTCCAAGTACAATTGATGCTTCGGAGACTGTTTTGGTTTCTCGTAAAGCTTGTTCAATCAGCTTTTTTTCATAGTTTTTCATTGTTTTAGCCTGATGATCTTTTCGTTGATAGTAGCCCATTAAAGATTGTGGCAAGTGTATTTTTTCTATTGTAGAATATTTTCCTTTAGCAAGTAAAAAGGCCCGTTCCAAAACATTTTTTAATTCTCGGATATTGCCTGGCCAATGATATTGGATAAAAACTTGGAGTACTTCTTCACTGACATGAATAGGTCCTTCTCCATAGGAAGATACGAACTCTTGTAATAGTTCCTGACAAAGGTGTTCCATATCTTCTGACCGCTCTCTTAATGGTAGGAGTGTAATCGATAATACATTTAATCGATAAAATAAATCAGAGCGAAATGAACCGCTATAAGCAATTTCCTCCGAAAGGTTACGGTGAGTCGCCGCGATTATCCGGACATTTACCGCTCGCTCCCCCGTTTCCCCAAGCCGGACTATTTTTTTCGTTTCAAGTGCTCTTAATAGGACAACTTGCAGCTCGAGCGGCATATCACCAATTTCGTCTAAAAATAGGGTACCGTTATTAGCTGCTTCAAACTTACCAATCGCTCCCCCTTTTTTCGCACCTGTAAAAGCCCCGTCTGTAAAACCAAACAACTCACTAGCGATTAAGTCCTTCGGCAACAAACCCGCGTTTACAGGAATAAAAGGTCCATTTCTTCGGTCACTTTGTTCATGAATCGTCTGGGCAATCACATCTTTTCCCGTTCCTGTTTCTCCAAGAATAAGGACATTAGCAGATGATTGGGCAGCTATTCTCGCTACCTCCAGCTCTGTTTGGAAACCTTGACTTAATGTTTGAATACGACCGAATGAAAGAAATGGTTTCACATACCGAACATTCATTTTCTGTTTAAGCATATACAAATGTTGATGATTTGCTTCGTAATGATTGACGTTAAAAGAAAGGTACATAGATTGAAGCAGTTGTTTCGTAAGGGTTTGTCCTTGATAGAAACGAGTCATATCCGCTGCTTTTTTGCTCATATACAAAACAACATTCTCCTTAGATAACACTAAGATTGCTTCTTCACTGATTTGTCCCCAAGATTTTAGTACAACTTCACTCAAATCATCCGACTGACTATGCTTCACTTTAAATGGTCGCGGGGAAATATTCCGTTCTGAATCCCAGACAATCTCAAATTGCCCATCAGGCATACCTTTGCCAATTTTCACTTGGCGTGCCAGATGGCGATGATCTGTATCAACAACAATTTTCCCGCAGGCTGTGTCGAGTTCTTTTCCACTTAAATGATGAAAAATATCCCGGTGGTCTTCGCTCTTCATTTCGATAATACTTTCAATAATCATTTTTGTGCCTTGATAAGTGTTAAACATCACCGAGGAGATAGCTCCTTTTTCCCCGGTGAAATGATGAAATTTGCTTATAAAGTCCATATTCAATTGATTAGAAATAGATTGAAAATAGCTAGCAGAACTATAGTGCCCTATGCCAAATTCGCTTCCCATTGCCGCGACTTCCGTTTCTTTTGTAATCGGGCTGAAAATAGGAATTTTCTTATGATTTAGTCCCATCCGCTCATAATCACGATAAAAAGGAATGATACTTTTCCCAACAAGTGTAGAAAAAATAGCATCTGGTTTTTTAAAAATAATATCTTCTAAAATATCATAAAATTTCTGTTGGCCGAAAGGTACATACCGCTCTCCAATAACTGCCCCATCCAATTCTTTTAAATACGTTTGAACTTGTTTATTTGTTTCCCGAGGATAGATATAGTCTGTACCTATGCAATAAACTCGCTTACCATAATGACTTGTTAAATAATCTAAAAGAGTATGAACTTGTTGATTCGGTACTTCTCCCGTATAAAAGACGTTTGGGTGACACTCTCTCCCTTCATATAAAGTTGGATAAACAAGCAGACAATCATATTTTTCAAGCACTGGCAAAACAGCTTTTCGACACGCAGATGTATAGCAACCGATAAAAATTTTCACTCCATCTTTAGCAAGAGCTTCTGCTTCCTGTGCGCTTTTGATTGGATCTGAACAAATATCACGTACGATTGCTTCAACTTCACATACACGGCTATCGCATTCATCAATCGCAAATTTTGCCGCTTCATACTGCCCCTTCTCTGTAATAGAAGTTGTTCCTGTTAAGGAAAATAACAATCCAACTTTAATCAACATATCTGCCCCATCCCCTTGTTTCATTTTGAGAAAGGCGTCTCAAAATCGGACAAGCCTTCTTTATATCCATAATATAACAAATTTTACAATGTACCCAAATTACTTGTCCTATTTTAAAACAATCTTAAAAATTGAAAATCTTGTCCTTTCAAGGTTTCGGTATTGGCACACAAATTGCATTTAAAAAGTATGAAAAGAAAGGGGGTTTCAATTGATAGGTCGCAGTTTAGATGTAGGTGTTTCCCATACCTAAAGCTTCACTCATAACAATTTAGTATTTCTATACTTAAAGTAAAAGGAGAGGATTAACAATGAAACTATCAATACGTGATATCTTGGAAAGTAAAGGAATATCTGCTACGGAGAATCACCTTCCTATTCTAAAAACACGCTGGCAAGCTATCGAAAACATGAAAGCAGACTTAGACAACGCTGCATTAAACGATTATGATATTTCGCTTCGCAATATTCCTGGAGGTGATCACATTGAGTAAAGAACTTATTACTAAATCCGTTGAAGAGCTGGCCCCTTTAATTGCAAAAAGAGACGTATCTTCTCTCGAATTAACAAAAGCAGTATTAGATCATGCGGAATCTCTAAATGAAACAGTGAATGCATATATTAGCTTTACCCGTAAACAAGCTGAAGAAACGGCTCAGCAAGCTGATAACGAGATTGCATCAGGTAATTACCGCGGCATGTATCATGGCATTCCAATGGCCATTAAAGATAATCTATATTTTAAAAATGAAGTCACAACAATGGCTTCAAAAATTCATCAAGATTTCGTTCCAGATTTTGATGCCACAATTATTAGTAAGCTAAGAGAAGCCGGTGTTGTATTTACAGGAAAATTAAACATGCATGAATATGCCTGGGGAATTACGACAAATAACCCTTACTTTGGTGCTTGCCGTAACCCATGGGATCTAGAAAAAATCCCAGGAGGTTCAAGTGGTGGTTCGGGGGCTGCCATAGCGGCTGACATGTGTGTGGCAACACTCGGAACAGATACAGCAGGTTCAATCCGCATTCCTTCATCCGCGTGCGGGATTGTAGGGTTAAAACCAACCCACGGCAGAGTAAGTAAATATGGTTGCTTCCCACTCTCCTGGTCTCTTGACCATATCGGACCGATGACAAAAACGGTAAAAGATGCCGCCGGGCTACTTGAAATCATTGCAGGTTACGATAAAAACGATCCAACGTCTGTAAAAGCCCCGGTCGGTAATTATACAGAAAAATTAAATGGGGATGTGAAAAACCTTGTAATTGGCGTGAATGAAGAATATTTTTTCAAAAATGTGGACTATGAAGTAGAAAAACTAGTAAGAGCTGGTATTCAGTCTCTCGTCGATCAAGGAGCAAAAGTAGAAGAAGTGAGTATTCCTTCATTAAAATACGCGGAATATGCAGAAATGATTACGATTCTAACAGAAGCTGCGACGATTCATCATCCAAACCTTTTAAAACGTCCAGAAGACTTTGGAGCAGATATTCGTTTACTGTTTGAATTAGGGGAAATCCCTTCTGCGGTGGATTACCTTCAGGCCCAACAGTTAAGACGACAAATCAAGCTGGATTTTCAAAAAGCATTTGAAAAAGTAGATGTCTTAATAGCTCCAACACTGCCAATCATTGCACCAAATATCGGTGATGACTATGCCGACTTGAACGGGGCAAAGGTAGACCTAATTGATCATATCATCCGCTTTACTGGACCAGGGAACTTAACTGGCCTACCGGCACTTACTGTCCCATGTGGACTTAAAAATGGCATGCCTGTTGGATTACAAATCATGGGAGCGGCAATGAATGAAGAAACGGTGTTAAATGTCGGTTATGCCTTAGAAAAAACAAATCCTCTTCAAGGAAAAAAACCTGAATTAGTCAGCTCATTACAAAAATAATTCAAAGGGGCTTGCCCCAAAAAGTAAACAGATCCAGATTTACAGAAACCTTAATAAACGAACAAAAAGAAAAAGTGTGTTTTGCTCTTTTTTCAAAACACACTTTTAATATATTCCATTGAGTCATTAAGTCTCAAATGAGATGACAGGATTGACTAAATAATAGGGCACACCACGTTCAAAATCCACTTATTTTTATGCAATTTACAAGTTTTAGTAGCTAATAACGAATTACTTTCATTATTTTGTTAAACTTAAGATATTGAATTGGAGGTTAGAGGAAAATGAATGTAACTGAATTTCAACAATGAGTAAAGGATTATTATGAAAGTAAGGGCTGGTCTGAGTTAGACATTTTTATTCGTATTGGCTTTTTAGCAGAAGAAACGGGCGAAGTTGCACGAGCTATAAGAGCCCTTGAGATAGGTAGGAATAGGCCTGATGAAGTAAGAGGATCTTATGCGGAAAAAAACAGGAATTAACTGAAGAGTTAGGTGATGTATTAGGTAATTTAATTGTGATTGCAAACAAGTACAATATCCCTCTAGAAGAAGTGTTTCAGTCACATAAAAATAAACTGTCAGAACGTTATTATAATAATTAGATTATAGGCTTTTTTTAACAATAGGGCCAGATTGTTGAATAGGGAATTGGTATTTATAGAGGTTATTGTTGGCTTAATACCGAATTAAAAATAAAGGGAAGTATTTTTGATGGGAGTTAGTTTAATGAACATAAAAACAAAAAGGTTATTGATACGTGAATTTGAATTCAAGGATTGGAAAGCTGTATATGAGTATACATCAGATATTAATGTTATGAAGTATATACCAGAAGGGGTTTTTACTGAAGAAGATGCAAAAGAGTTTGTAAATAAAAACAAAGGTGATAAGGCTGAAAAATTTCCTGTAGTACTAATAGATAAAGATATTCTTATAGGGCACATTGTTTTTTATAAGTATTTTGGTAAGCATACTTATGAGATTGGATGGGTGTTTAATCCAAAATATCAAAATAGAGGGTATGCTTCTGAAGCAGCACAAGCTGTTTTGGAATATGGTTTTAAAGAAATGAACTTACATAGGATTATTGCTACGTGTCAACCTGAAAATATTCCATCATACCGAGTTATGGAAAAGATTGGAATGAGAAGAGAAGGCTTTTTCAAAAAATGTATTCCAAAAGGGAATGAATGGTGGGATGAATATTATTACGCTATTTTAGAGGAAGAGTGGAAATGAACTGTAAAGAATTCTTAAGTATTTACTCCTTCAACAAAAAGGCGCAAGAACAACGATATAGATGCAAAAAAAGTAGATAAAGAAATGAAGGAAACTGTTATATCCAACTCTACATTTCTTTTTGCTCTAATCAAAAATGTAGATTGGATTACATTCAAATTTCCAGACCGAGAATTCTCTGTAACAAAAGAGAAATTACAAGATTGGTACAACAATAAATTGGATGGGTTTGAAAATGAACAAGACTTAAAGAAACTGATACAGGAACACCTGAAGTCTGAGGACTCAGTTAACAGTTTTTTCACCAGTAAAAGCAAGAGTGCTCTGGATAAGAGCACTCTTATTTTTAGGGTATTATCAACAACTATCTTTAACAGAGCCTAGTCTTTAATAAATCAAAGGGCAGGTTTGTTTAACAACTAATTCATATCAAGCTGGATGTATTCTATTTGCTTTTTTAACGTGCCATTGTTGAAGTATTCTGGCTTAGGGTTATTGATATAAATGCGTGTATTCAGCTTCAACCGCGAGATATAGTAAGCCTTTTTATTATGAATGGCTTGTAAGTCTCCTAAATCGAAGTAACCAAGATCACGCAAACACAAATCGCCCACCTCAACGGTTTCAAGGCAGATGGTACCGTATGTTTTATCATTATTCTTACCTGGTCCAAGCTGCACGTTAAGAAATTGACCACTAAGTAAATCATATTCCAATTGGATTTTCACGCCTGCCGTATTACTACTCCTACCTGAACCTTGATAGTCAGTGGCGAAATGATAAGGCAGTGAAACACTGCCGCATCTAAAATACGGATACGATTGAAAGTAGAGATCATGTGTGCAGAAAGCGATTGATTTGAACAGAGTTTTTGTGTGAGAAGAGAAGTAAAGACTTCTCGAAGAAATGCGACAGCTGCTGAATTAAAGCGTTGATTCAGTCCTTCTGAGCTCATCAGTACCCCAGTGGAAGCTTCTAACTGACTGCACAATTGTGTATGATGTGCAAGCGATTGCTTGACTGAGCCATACGCAAAGGGCAATGGATACTTACTAGATCGCTGTACAAAGCCAACTTGTTTAGCGATGTCTTGTAGGACTACTGGAGATAAAAAGTATTGTAGCTCTTGTGCGAAAAGATTCAGTTCATTTAAAATGATAGGGGATTCATCAAAAACGCCATCCTTTCTCGTAAACTTCTTACGATAAGCATAGCGTTTTTTCATTTTGAGGGTATGATTTTTAACTTCGCTTGATGGGCATGGGGTACCGCCAGGGCTAGACCCCATTTTTAGTAGTAATAAATTATATCTATAAATTCAAGCACCGTATCCAGATGATTGATAAAGGTATGCGGAAGGGAGCAGTCAAAGTGGATAGAGTCACCTTCCCGAAGCACATATTCCCCTGTATTCAGCTGAATCGTCAATTCACCCCGAATCACAAAAATATATTCCTGAGTTTTAGGAGCGTGACCATCAGAGTTATGCTTACAATTAGGCTGTAACTCAACCTTAAATAATTCAAAACTACGGTTTGGATTGGTAGTGTAGTAACAGTAGGAGACAAAGGAATTCTTATTCTCGGACTGCTTCTTGCAGTCGCTCTTGCGGATGACAACGGCATCATCTATTGGAGAATCAATCAGCCGGGTATAAGGCACCTGCAGGCCGATGGCAATCTTCCAAATCGTGTTGATGGTTGGGTTAGATCCACCTTTCTCTATCTGAGAGAGCATTACCTTACTGATACCGGACAACTCTGATAACTGACCGAGACTAAGATTTCGCTCTGTTCTTAACCTCTTTAAATTTGCAGAAATTATATCATTTAAGTTCATAAAAATCCCCCTATTGAAAAATATAACGAACATTCGTATAATATAACTAACGTTAAATATAATAAACGATCGTAAAATATATTTTATAAGATTTCCGTTTGCTATAGCAAGTGAAAAGGCAGTTCGAAAGGAGAATCATTATAAATAAGGTAAGGATTCAATTTATTTTGTCAATGCTGATTCTAGGAAGCATTGGTTTGTTCGTTAGGAGCATTCCGTTCTCATCGTACCAGATTGCATTGGCAAGAGCTATATTGGGCTGTGAAGTCAACAGATCCTGCTCTCGTTCTTATTGGTACTGAATATATTAGGCACGACATTATGGTAGAAGAAATCAAAAATACATTCGGTCCTGAAAAGCTAGATGAGCTATGGAAAGCGCGAGAAGATTTAATTAATGTAATGACAGGAAAAAACAGCTTAGCATAAAGCTGTTTTTTTACCAATTTATAGTAGTTATAATAATAACGACTTAGGGAGAGATGTTAAATGTATGCCAAATTAAAGTTTGCCATCTCCATGGCCATATTCGGTTCAATCGGTCTATTTTCAGAAAAAACAGGTCTACACTCGATTGAACTAGTTTTTGTCCGTTGCCTCTGTGCAAGTATTCTTTTAGGAACAATTTTGGGGGGGAGTACATTAAAAACACAACAACCGAGGGAAATTCCTATTCCTCGTAGAGAGTATTTACTTGCCTTATTATGCGGTGTATTCCTTATCGTAAATTGGGTGTTTTTCTTCCGTTCATTAGAAGTAATGCCTATTACTGTGGCTGTATCCATTTATCATTTAGCACCCGTTATTGTACTTCTCTTAGGGTCTGTTATTTTTAAAGAAAAAATAACAAAAATGGGATTAGTCTTTTTCTTTGTTTGCTTTTTAGGGACATTGTTAGTTGGGGGTATTCATCAACATACAACTGTGGCTGGATTTTTATCCACCGGTGTTTTATGGGTGTTTGCAGCAGCATTCTTCTACGCTCTAACTTCTATTACTGGAAAGGGAATTCAAATGCTTAGTCCTTTGTTAACAACCGTTATTCAAACAAGTCTGGGTGTTTTATTATTGATGCCATTAGTGGATTGGTCAAACTTTATGCATCTTACCTTTGAAAACTGGTTCTATATCCTTGTTACAGGATTTATACACACAGGATTTGTGTTTTATTTATTTTTCAGTAGTTTACGTGAGTTAAAGGCACAAACAATTGCTATTTTAGTGTTTGTTGATCCGGTTATCGCGATTTTACTTGATGTGACTATTTTGCACTACCGACCTGATGTTTATCAGCTTCTCGGAATATTTCTAGTGTTTGTAGGGGTCAGTTATTCTCCCAAAAAAGAAAGAAGTTTAGAAAAGAGTATATCCATTCGCTCAAACTAATAGTGTAGTTTAAGATAGTAAATAATAATGATGAATCTTGAGGTGGTGAAATTCCTTGTGGTTGTAAGGGATTTCATTTTTTGTGTGTTCCAAGAATCGACATTATGTTAACTAAAAATAAATAGAGTATACATGAGATAAAATGAAAAATGATCTTAAAAAAGGGAATCAGTATCATGCCTATCAATCCAAGAAAAAAGGTCACCCCCAAAACGATAAAATGATCACCTTTGTTACAAGAAGGTCTAAAATTTCGTTTTGGGGGTGCTGCAAAATTTTAATTTGATGGCTATGGGGTAACGTCAATATTTCGGATATTTTGTACGCTAATCAAATTTTGACATAGATATAGCCAAATACCTGTAAGTTCTATGGTTTTATGTTTATTTAAGGGTCTTAGTGAGTTAATTGGTATTCTATTTGAATCAAATTTATATTCTCCAAGAAAATTAATATGTTCCTACCCTATTATAAGTCAGGGTTACAGTAAAAAGGAAAGGTGAAAGATTGTTAAATCCGTTCCACCTTACTGAATTTGAATGTTTTTTAATAATTTATATGCCAAAATAGCTAAGTATAACTTTATGCCATTATCATAATTGTTTAGGTCTAATCCAGTTTTTTTCTGTATCTGTTCCAACCTGTATTTCAGTGTATGGCGATGAATATATAGCTCGCTTGCTGTTTCTTTAATACTTTGATTGAAAAAAAGATAAGCTTCAAGTGTAGTAATGAGGTCTATACCTTTTGAATCAAATAGATTTCCAAGGTATTTTTGGTAAAATTCTTCTAAATCTACCCCTGATTCTTTCATTTCAATGAGTAATTGATATAAGCCAAAATCGTTATAATGGACTATGGATTTTGGTTTAAATAGAATTTGGGAAAATCGTGCTGCTTGCTCAGATTCAGCAGCACTTTTGTGTAATTGATAAATGTCGGCAGTTGTTTTACCAATACCTATAGCTATTTGTTCATTTGATAATGTCGAATTCCAACTATTTAAGAGGGTCTCAGCTACCTCTAAAATATTTAATCCAGGTTTTGCTTCCACCAAAATAATGACACTATCGGATTTTGTCCTCATGAGGTAGGGGATTTTTGACTTTCCCATGGTGTATTGAATAATTTCGGTTAACTCATTGTATTTTTCCTTGATTTCCTCCTCTTTCAATAATGGGAAATAAATGTATATGATACTTTGTGGATTTGAAAGGTCTACTCCTAGTTTACGTCCTCTCTCGATCATATCTTTATTATTTGGGATTATAGGATTTAATACTTCTTCTAGGAAGTCACTAGTGAGCCTCAATTGTGTCTCCTCTACTGCTTTCCTCCGCAAAAATTCAATCGCATATACAGTAGTGGCATGCTCAATTGCAATTGAATCCAATTCTTCCGATAACCTTTTTTCCTTTATAATGAGTAGACTTCCGTAGGTATTTTTATTAGCTATAATAGGTTGACTATTAATTTTGTAGTTATCCATTTGTTTTTCATATAGATTTTTTAAATTGTTAATATCAATAAAGTCATGTTTTATGTAGGAACTTATTATTTCATCTTTTGCTATAAGGATTACACTTGCATCAATTATTTCATGAAGGGTTTTTGTAATAGGATCAAATCCGTGTTGTTCTAATACAAGCCTTGTAAAATCCTGATGGATTCGTAGTGAATATTCAAATGTTTGGCTTTGTTTGTTAACAATTTGTACCAGTAGTTCTTTTGTAATCATAGAAAAATTTATGTTTGCAGGAATTTCAATTAAAGGTAAGGCAAATTCGTCTGCGATGGTAATAAATGATTTTGGAATTTCCTTTAAATAAAATCCTGTATATATAGCTATTCCAGATAGTTTTCCGATGGATAAAAGCTTTTCAAATTCCTTACGTTTCTTCGTATTTTCTCCTAATCCGAATCCTGTTGTGATCAAAAACTCTCCATCTTGTAAACGATGGATATCTTCAATTACCTCCACAATAGTTACCCATTTGATCCAATTTTGTAACCCCTTTTTTCCAGCCTTTAATTTTGTTTGTTTCATAATAGGTAGTTGCAAAGCTTCATAAATCCGAATAGCCATAGATAGCCCCCCTAGTGATTAAACTTAGTTATCCTATCATCCATTATACGCGGTGTATAATGGAACATCTATTTTTTCATACGTTTGTCAAATTGTTATTTGTCAGAAATTTTAATAAAGTTTTAATATACTCTTATAATTCCGAGGGAGATGTAATGGATGAAGAAACGAGATTATTTAATTAAACCGGTATTAGGACAGCAATATCCAATAGCTGCATCTGCAAAAGGCATATATATATATGATCAGGGTGGTAAGAAATATATTGATGGGTCGTCTGGAGCTGTAACGGTAAGTATTGGACACGGTGTACAGGAGGTTATTAAAGAAACCCTTGCACAGGCAGAAAAAATTTCATTTTCTTATAGATCACAATTTACGAATGAACCGGCTGAAAAACTAGCAGAAAAATTGAGTCAATTGGCTCCAGGAGATCTTAATTGGTCATTCTTTGTAAATAGTGGATCAGAAGCGACGGAGACAGCGATGAAGATTGCTATACAATATTGGCAAGAAAAAGGACAACCACAAAAAGATCGCATTATATCTAGGTGGACTAGTTATCATGGCATTACAATGGGAGCATTATCCATGTCAGGACATGTATTAAGAAGACAGAGGTTTGCAGCGATGTTAGCTGATTATCCTTCAGTGTCCGCCCCATACACTTATCGTCGACCTGATAATTTAACTGAAGAAGAATGGGGTCTTCTTTGTGCTCAAGAACTTGAAACGGAGATTAGGCGTATTGGGGAAGAACGTGTTGCTGCATTTATTGCCGAGCCAATTATAGGTGCTTCTGGGGGGGCTATCACTCCACCAGCTAATTACTATCAAAAAATCAAGGAGATCTGTGAGCGTTGTAACGTCCTATTTATTGCAGATGAAGTAATGACCGGAATTGGACGTACTGGGAAGATGTTTGCAATAGAACATTGGGATGTTACTCCGGACCTTATCACTCTAGGAAAAGGAATGAGTTCAGGGTATACCCCAATGGCAGCTACTCTAGTCAGTGATAAAGTTATGGAACCTATATTAAATGGATCTAAGTCTATTATAGGAGGCCATACTTATAGTGCTAATCCTCAATCTGCAGCAGTTGCACTAAAGGTTATTACATACGTTGAGAAACATCAATTGGTAGAAAAGGCAGAAGAACAAGGTATATATCTTATGAGTAAATTGAAAACGCTTTTAAATTCTTGCGAAATGATTGGGGACGTAAGAGGAAAGGGCCTTTTAATTGGAATGGAGTTTGTAGCCGACCGTGAAAAGAAAAACCCTTATCCACCTGAATTAAATGTAACAAATAGGGTAATTAAACAAGCCTTTGAAAAAGGGTTACTTGTTTACCCAGCGTCAGGAGCTATTAATGGAATGGGGGATGCTATTATCATTTCGCCACCTTTGGTTATTACAAAAGATGAAATTGATAGTTTAGTAAATATTTTAGAAGAAGCAATTTCTGAAGTGCAATGTGAACTTAACATGGAGGGCAAGATCAATGCTACTGTCCAAGTCTAAACAAGGAAAGGTAAGTACTTTAGAGGCTGCCCTTCAAAGAATTTCTGACGGATGTTCCTTAATGTACGGAGGATTTGGTGGCATTGGTACTCCCCCTACCATTATAGAAGGGATATTAAATAAAGGATGTAAACATTTAAGTTTAATAGGTAATGACGCAGGTTTCCCGGACGTTGGGGTTGGGAGATTGGTTAGTTCAGGAAGGGTGAAGAAACTAATTACTTCTCATATTGGCTCCAACCCAATAGCCGGTCAATTAATGAACAAGGGGGAAATGGAAGTAACATTTTCTCCACAAGGAACGTTGATTGAACGTATTCGAGCCGGTGGTATGGGATTAGGTGGTATTTTATCCGATGTGGGATTAGCCACGGTTGCAGAGGAAGGAAAGACACATATTACTGTAAATGGACAGGAATATTTGATTGAAACAGCATTAACTGCTGAAGTATCTATAATCCATGCTTCAAAGGCTGATTATCTTGGAAATCTCGTATTTGATAAAAGCGCACGTAATTTTAACCCTTTAGTTGCTATGGCGGGGGATTTTACGATAGTTGAAGCAGATGAGATTGTTCAAGTTGGTGAACTTGATCCAGAATCGATTATAACCCCTGGAATCTTTGTGGATATGGTAATTCCAAGTGAAGGAGTGAATTGGAAATGGGTT
This sequence comes from Peribacillus phoenicis, assembly GCF_047238085.1. Taxonomy (NCBI): domain Bacteria; kingdom Bacillati; phylum Bacillota; class Bacilli; order Caryophanales; family Bacillaceae; genus Peribacillus; species Peribacillus phoenicis. The sequence goes on from NZ_JBDFMF010000001.1 coordinate 1,656,350, forward strand.
TGGGAGTAGAAGATCGCCATTGTATCGCTAAGCGCGCTGCCCAAGAAATAGAAAATGGAATGATTGTTAATCTAGGAATAGGCATTCCTACATTAATTGCTGATTATATCCCACCAGATATTTCTGTCCAATTCCATGCCGAAAATGGAGTGTTGGGCACTGGCCCGACACCCAAAAGGAGTGATATTAATCCTAATTTATGTAATGCCGGTGGTTATCCCTGTTCTGTGGTTCAAGGGGCTTCCTTTTTTGACAGTGCTACTGCATTTGGTATGATCCGGCGAGGCCGTTTAGATGTTACCATTTTAGGAGCCCTTGAAGTAAGCGAAGAAGGCGACCTGGCAAATTGGATTGTTCCTGGAAAACTTGTCCCTGGTATGGGTGGGGCCATGGAGTTGGCTCAAAAGTCTAAAAAGGTAATTGTACTGATGAACCATACAAATAAACAAGGTAAATCTAAAATACTGAAGGAATGTACACTACCACTTACCGCTAAAGGTTGTGTTAGTTTGATCATCACTGAAATGGCTGTCATCGAGGTAACGCCACAAGGATTAGAGTTAAAAGAAGTTATGGAACCTTACACAGTGGAAGATGTAATTAAACATACAGATGCACAATTGAAAGTACTTAAAATCACAGGAAAAGTTTAGGAGTGATTGAAATGGAAGATGCCGTAATCGTATCAGGAGTTCGTACTGGAGTGGGTGCATTTGGAAAGTCACTTAAAAGTGCTTCCGCCACTGAAATGGGAAGACAAATATTGGAGGGTTTAATGGGGAAGACCACTCTTACCAAAGCGGATGTAAATGAAGTAATATTTGGACATGGCTATGTACATGGGGGAGGATTGAATTCAGCTAGAATATCATCGCAATTAGCTGGATTCCCAACGAGTGTTCCAGGACATGTTGTAATCAAGGCATGTGGTTCAAGTTTAAAAGCAATTACTAACGCGGCCTTAACGATTAAGGCCGGTCAAGAAGAGGTGGTAATTGCAGGTGGGGTAGAGAATATGAGTCAGGTCCCATATTTAGTTAAAAATAGATGGGGAACAAAATTTGGGAACGTAGAAATGGAAGATGCCCTATTAACTGATGGTTTAATTTGCTCGTTGGAAAATGAACATATGGGAATGACGGCTGAACGCTTAACGCGAATTTACAGTATCTCCCGCGAGGAACAAGATAAATTTGCCTTTGATAGCCATAAAAAGGCAATTCAGGCTATTGAAAATCATTATTTTCAAGATGAAATTTTGCCTGTTCAGGTCCCCGGTACGAAAGAATCTTACCTTTTCAGGACAGATGAGTCTGTACGCTCGGATATTCTGCTAGATAAATTAAAAAATCTTCCACCTGTTTTTAATACAGATGGGTCAATCACTGCTGGGAATGCGTGCCCTATGAACGATGGTGCAGCAGCAGTATTAATGATGTCAAAAAAGAAAGCTATACAAAAAGGTATAAAACCTTTGCTAAAAGTGAGAGCGTTTTCTAGTGCTGGTGTAGAACCAGGTATTATGGGGATTGGACCTGTTCCTGCAACAAAAAAGGCACTAGAGTTAGCCGGATTAACTTTAGATGATATTGGTTTGATTGAGCTTAATGAAGCCTTTGCTGCACAGGCATTAGCTGTTATTAAAGAACTAGAGTTAGACTATTCAAAAGTAAATGTTAATGGTGGAGCTATTGCGTTGGGGCATCCAGTTGGAGCAACTGGTGCTAAACTAACTGTTAGTCTAATGAATGAAATGTTACGTACCAAAACAAAGTATGGAATGGTGACGCTATGTATGGCTGGAGGAATGGGGCTTACCGTCATATATGAAAACCTAACACTATAACCACATTAAAGCGAGGTGAACTGTATTGCAATTAATCAAAGCACAAATTCAAACATGGTTAAAAGAGCATTATGAAGAAGGTACAGAATTATTACAACGACTTGTACAATCTCCTAGTATTTCTAAAAATGAGGCAAAAGCGCAATCAATAATCACTGAAGTATTGTCGACTATGGGGTTAAAGGTGGATGCCTGGGAGCCATGTGGAAAAGAATTAACCGAAAGTCCCTACTTTTGTTCGTCAAGGGATGATTTTACAGGAAGTCCTAATGTTGTAGGTGTTCTACCTGGAACAGGTGGTGGCCGTTCCATAATCTTAAACGGACATATTGATGTTGTCCCTGAAGGTGATCATGAACAATGGACAGATGATCCCTATAGTGGAGCTATTAAGGAAGGAAAAATGTATGGTCGTGGTGTTACGGATATGAAAGGTGGGCTAGTTTCATTTCTTTTAGCCTTACAAGCTATTCTACAACTCGATATTAAGCTTAGAGGCGACGTTATTTTTCAGAGTGTTATAGAAGAAGAGAGTGGTGGAACAGGGACTTTATCTACTATTCTAAAAGGCTATAAAGCTGATGCTGCACTAATCACTGAACCTACTAATATGAGAGTTTTCCCTAAACAGCAAGGATCCATGTGGTTTAGGATCTTTGTCAAAGGACGATCAGCCCACGGGGGAACACGATATGAGGGAGTAAGCGCTATTGATAAAGCAATGATACTAGTGGAGCAAATCAGGGCTTTGGAGTTTAACCGGAATCAACGTATTAATGATCCTTTATACGAGCAGACCCCTATCCCTATTCCTATTAATATCGGAGTTATTTCAGGAGGAAACTGGCCATCTTCAGTACCTGATTTGCTAAAAATAGAGGGAAGAATGGGTATAGCACCTAACGAGAAGATAGAAGATGCACAACATGAAATGGAGGAATGTTTACAACAACTATCAGTCCTAGACCCATGGTTTAAAGAAAATCCACCTGTCTTAGAATGGTTTGGTGCTCGATGGCTACCAGGGGAAATCGATCTTGAACATGATTTGATGAATACGTTAGTTCATCAATATAGAGAAACTACTGGTGAAGAACCCGTGATAGAGGCTTCTCCTTGGGGAACTGACGGGGGATTACTTACAGAAGTAGGGGAAATTCCAACGGTAGTTTTTGGACCAGGAACAACGGAAATGGCACACTTCCCAGATGAGTATATTGAATTGGATAAAGTTTTTAAATCTGCAGAAATTATTGCATTAACTATAATTCAGTGGTGTAGTATCAAGAACAATATCTGAATTAAAGGAAATGCCATAATTAGTACATGCATAAAACGGCTGATTTAATTTAGGAGGGTATTATGGCTGAATTAGATAATGAACAAGGTCTCAAAAGGGTAATGAAAAGTCGCCATTTATTTATGATTGCTTTAGGTGGTGTAATCGGTGCAGGGTTTTTCAACGCTTCAGGTTTTACGATTAGTCAGGCAGGCCCTATAGGCGCAGTTTTAGCCTATATGATGGGCGGACTTATTATGTATTTAGTTATGCTATGCTTAGGGGAATTGACAGTGGAAATGCCAGTATCTGGATCTTTCCAAGCTTATGCGACTAAATACATTCATCCATCGACAGGTTTTACAGTTGGGTGGATTTATTGGATTGGGTGGTCTTCTACCGTAGCCTATGAAATTATCATTATAGGTTCACTGATGCAAAGATGGTTCCCTGATATTTCTCCATGGATCTGGTCGTTAATTGCAGGAATTGTACTATTTTCTGTTAATGCCCTTTCTGCACGCAGCTTTGCAGAAACAGAATTCTGGTTTGCGAGTATCAAGGTAATCGCTATAATCTCTTTTATCTTTATTGGGTTAGCCGTTATTTTTGGTATTGTACCAATTGAAGGTGAACCAGCAGCTCCTTATTTTACTCACTTAACAGAATTTGGCTTCTTTCCTAATGGAATATTTGCAGTAGTTATTGCTATGATGGCTGTTAATTATTCGTTAGGTGGTACGGAACTTATAGGAATTGCTTCTGGTGAAAGTGAAAATCCTGAGAAGACGATCCCTAAGGCTATAAACCAAACTGCTTACCGAATAATATTATTCTTTGTTTTGTCAATAATTATCGTTGTTTCTATAGTTCCTTGGCAACAAATCCAACCAGCTGCTAGCCCGTTTGTTACTGCACTAGATAACATCGGTATACCATATGCAGCCGATATTATGAATTTTGTAATTATTACCTCATTACTATCTGTTGCTAACTCTGGTCTTTATACTACAACTAGGATGTTATACTCTCTTTCTAGTTCTAAGATGGCACCAAGATCCTTTCAAAAGTTAACCCAAAAAGGTGTGCCTTTACTTGCTTTAACGGCTAGTATGGGAATCTCCTGTGTGTCCATTCTTGTTTCAAAAGTAGCGGCTGAAACTATTTATACCTGGATTCTTTCTGTAGCAGGAATGGCATCCATGTTGGCTTGGATGAGTATTGCGGCATCTCAGTATTTTTTCCGCAGACGATATGTAGCTGAAGGAGGAAAAGTTAGTGATCTAAAATTTCGGACCCCACTTTACCCTTTAGTTCCTATCTTGGCATTTGTCTTTAATCTAGTTGTATTAATAAGTTTAGTATTTGACGAAGGAACTAAATTGACTATTTATATTGGTGTTCCAGTAGCCATTGCTTTTCATTTGATATATATTTTATTTTTGCAAAAACGCGGAAAGAAAGATGTTGGGTCATCGGTTCAAGAGGATTATGAAAAGGTGCGCTTAATTAATAAAAGTTAAACATAAAAAGTGGTTCTGGTGCAAAAACTTCAAAACAATTACAAACAATCTCTAAATCTTGGACATACTGTTAAGTGGAAGCACTATCAGCCGGAAATGATTATGTTAACGGTGAGATGGTACCTGCGGTACAGTTTGAGTTTTCGTGATTTGGTAGAAATGATGGATGAACGAGGTTTATCTATCGCTCACACAACCATTATGCGTAGGGTTCATCAATATGGACCTGAATTAAATGAAAGAGTACGGCGTCACCTCAAGCCAACAAATGACTCTTGGAGAGTCGATGAAACGTATGTGAAAGTAAAAGGTCAATGGATGTAGTTGTATCGTGCAGTCGATTCAGAAGGGAATACGATTGACTTTTATCTAAGTGAATCAAGAGATAAACAAGCAGCCAAGCGCTTTTTCAAGAAAGCCTTGGCTGCTTCTCATGTTTGTAAACCTCGTGTCATAACAGTGGACAAAAACCCAGCCTATCCCGTAGCGATTCAAGAGTTAAAAGAAGAGAAACGTTTGCATGAAGGCATACAAATAAGGCAAGTTAAATATCTCAATAATATGGAGGAACAGGATCATCGTTTTATAAAGAAGCGAGTTCGTTCGATGTTAGGATTGAAATCATTTCGTACAGCTACTTACATACTGAGTGGCATAGAAGCGATGCATATGATTAAAAAGAAGCAGGTTTACCAAGGGGGGAAGTCTGCCCAAAACCAAAAAGAATTCATCCATAAACTGCTTGGGTTAGCTTCATAAATTAGCAATTTAAAGGAAACGGACATTCTATGTTTCTAGCGAGTAATTTTTGCACCAGAACCAAAGAAAGTAATTAGGTGATTTAATGTTTATTATAGTGATTAGTACAGTGTTGGCGGTAATACTGATGATTCAAGCGATTAGGGTAAAAGATTATATATGGTTGTGTGTTTCATACCTATTGCGTGTTTAATAGTCCTCTCCCTTACAGATATTTTAGATTTATCCTCAGTAGGGCTGTAAGTCTTTCTTTTTATATAATTTTTATCCTGACCATCTTTTTATGTGGTTATTATAGCGCAAAAAAAGATATTAAAGAAAATTCGGATGGTTCCTCTGATTAAATGAGGGTAGGTTTACATTGGATTTTTCATTTTGACGTTTGTGAAAGGTCACTTTTACGAACTTTTTTTCTTTTTACTAGTTGATTTTGCTGATTCCTTTTAATTAGTTCATTATCTACTGACCTAATATGGATCTCACGGTTGTGTGTAGGGTAATTGCGTTATCTCCTTGTTATATGATAGGGGAAAATGCTATGGTTGAGTTACATTTGCAAGTCCAATATATAGAAAAGAAGTGAATTAAATGGCCGAGCCTTTAAAGGATTTATATAATGAAACGTTCATTCGTGAATTCGGTGATAAAGTAAAGGGTGTCCATCCGTCCTTCTCAACTGAATCGTTTATAGGGGAAGTAATTGATGAGCATTGGGACGAGAGGAAGTTAAAAGAACGAATAAGGCACATTTCCATTACTCTTGGAAAGCATCTTCCAAGTGATTATCAAGAGGCTTTGGATATTTTGTATCGGCTTGATAAGGATTGTGAAGGGTTTAGATATTTATTTTTCCCGGATTTTGTAGAGGTACATGGATTGAATAAGAAAGATTGGCCGTTATCGCTAGATGCGTTGGAGCGTTTTACAGCAAGGTCATCCTCAGAGTTTGCCATCCGTGCTTTTATTTTGCTTGATCCCGTTTTAATGATCGAGAAGATGAAGGAATGGACCAAGCATGAAGATGAACATTTCCGCAGGCTGGCAAGTGAGGGATGCAGGCCCAGGTTACCTTGGGGACAAGCTTTACCGATGTTCAAATCCGATCCGGCACCCGTCCTGGAATTACTTGAGAACCTGAAAAACGATCCGTCCCTATATGTTCGCAAAAGTGTGGCCAATAACTTGAATGATATTGCCAAGGATCACCCGAAAACCGTAATAGAAACAGCCAAGCGCTGGCATGAAAGCGGAGAACCTAACACCATATGGATTGTCCGACGGGGATGCAGGACCTTAGTTCGTCAAGCAGATCCAGAAGTCCTTTCATTATTTGGATACACGGATATATTGAATAATCCGAATATCATTACAAACGCATTTATTAGAAATGAACCAGACTCGATTTTTATTGGGGAAACGAGTGAACTTCATTTCGGCTTTCAAGTTCAAGAAAAGAACTCTGAAAAACTTCGCATCGAGTATGCCATCGATTTTGTAAAAGCAAATCAGAAAACTTCCCGTAAAATTTTCCTTTTGGCAGATAGGGATTTCACCGATGGAGAACAAGTCGAGAGAGTGAGAATCCACAATTGGAAGGACCTGACCACACGTCGTCATTACACGGGAATCCATCGAATCTCCCTTCTCATAAACGGAGTGGAAGTTGCCGAAACGGATGTAAAACTAAATGATGGAAGATAAAGGTTAATGAAAAGTGTGGGAAATCATAATTTGCAGGATTTTCCACTGGGAAAATGAGGAACCTGAGAGTTCCTCGATTTTAATTATTTCCTGATAGTGAAACGTAGTTACTTTTCATTCTTTCTCTCATAACACATTAAAAAGCAATCAAATCCAAAAAGTTGGATAGCTCCGATTGCTGCGCAAATTATTAATTAACAACGCCAGTAAAACGATTATCACAGCACCAGTTAAAACAGGCGTAAATAAATAACTCCAGCTATACTGGCCAAGCATGACTACAAGTGGGTCTGCCCCAGCAGGCGGGTGCGTCGTTTTTGTCAGCATCATCACCGCAATTGCTAATCCGACTGCCAAGCCGATGGCCCAAGGCTCATCGCCAAAAAAATGATAGGTAGCTAAACCTACGAATGTTGAAACGAAATGGCCGCCAATAATATTCCGTGGCTGTGATAATGGCGCGTTCCACAGACCGAACGCCAGGACACAGCTGGCACCAAAAGGAGCCATTAACCACAGTGCTGATGTTATTTTTGTTAAAAGAATTAAAGCGAATATTGTTAAAAATCCCCCAATCAGTCCCGTTATTGCGTCCTTTACATTTATCTGTAAAGGGCTTCTTCCTTTTCCCTTCATCTTGGATAAATAACGAATATGAAAAAAGCGTTTTTCTTTAAGCCTGGCTACTGATATACGATCCAATATTACCCCTCCTTTTTTATATAATTAGACTTTACATGAAATAAACTAACCTGTCAAAACCATTTTTGATGGTTAGTTAAAAATCTATAAAAAAACCAACTTATATAATAAGTTGGAAAGACTGTAGCCAAAAGGGGTTTATCTATAAGTAAAAACAAAGCTGATTGGAGCGGGTGTTCGAGAAAAGCTCGTCCAGGGGAGGCACCAAAGGCGCCGAGGGCGGTCCGCCCGCGGAAAGCGAGTCCCTGGAGGCAACGTTTAAATTGTCAAACCTAAAAAAACTGTTAGACAAACTTATTTAATAAGTTGGATATTCATTCATCATCAGATTTCCGGTGTTGAAATCGTGCTACTTTTTTTCTATTACCGCATATTTTCATTGAACACCACTTGCGTCTCCCGCTTTCATCGATGAATAATAGTACGCAATCATCATTCGAGCATCGCTTTAGTGATGACAGCTTATTTTCTTCAATTAATTTTAAGGAGTCAAAGGCAATATAAGATTGCAGGATATCTTCCGCTTCTCCAACAGGTATTGGAACCAGTTTTTGATCACTTAGTTTATAAGTGAAAGGTGATTTTTCGATTTTTTTTTCTAAAAAGGCGATAAACTCATGAGGAATCGGATTCCCATCTGCTATTAACTCAAATTGTTTTCTTAAAATAGTACGCATTTGTAGAATGCCTACAAATACCTGCCCGATTCTCTCTTTAATTTTTGAGGATAACTGATTAGCCAAATAAGAGTTTTTCCCTTTTATTACAGTAAGCCAGTCCAGCACATCCCGTTCTGAAAGTAATAAGTCCTGCCGCTGACCACGACTGACCAGTTCTGTATTCACTAAATCCAGAGAAAGATTACCTGATATAAGTGGAAATTTATTGGTTTCAGACATAAGTTCATCTCCCATTTCCCTGCTGAAATCTAACCATAAAAATGTTAATTGAGGGGTTATATCATAATTATACCCTATTTCGGTATTTTTCAGCTACTCGTTATCTTGAGAGAAATTACGGGTTAACATGAATGTTATCAAACATCCATATTTGCAATAACAGGATTGTAATTGAAAGTACATGATAATCAATCCTTTTAAAGTGAGGAAAAAAGTTATTGACAAAACCTGTACGTACAGGATAATATGAAAGCGTATACAGAACCTATACGTACAGGTTATAAAAACAACAATATTTTGCTTTCTAGGGAAAGGAAGTAGTGAAATGGGTAAATACACAGAACCAGCAACGGATTTGCTCCAACATGTCGGAGGGAAAGAAAATATTGCGACGGTTACGCATTGTGCAACAAGAATGCGTTTTGCGTTGAAAGATCCCGCCAAGGCGGACGTAACGAATATCGAATCGATTAAGCTTGTGAAAGGAACGTTTACACAAGCTGGCCAGTTTCAGGTCATAATCGGGAACGAAGTATCATCGTTTTATAATGAATTCGTTTCCATAGCTGGACTTCAGGAAGCGTCAAAAGAAGATGTGAAAAATGCGGCAAAACAGAACATGAGCTGGCTGCAGCGGATGATTGCACATCTTGCGGATATTTTCACCCCGCTGATTCCTGCCATAGTCGTTGGCGGACTCATTCTTGGATTCCGCAATATCATCGGGGATATTAAAATGTTCGATGACAGCACAAAGACCCTTGTGGATATTTCACAATTTTGGGGAGGGGTACACGCCTTCCTTTGGCTGATAGGTGAAGCAATTTTTCATTTTCTTCCTGTTGGGATTACATGGTCGATCTCGAAGAAAATGGGCACTACCCAAATTCTCGGCATCGTCCTTGGTTTGACCCTGGTTTCCCCACAGCTTCTAAATGCATATGCAGTGGCAAACACAAAGGCAAGTGATATACCTTTTTGGGATTTCGGTTTTGCCCAGGTCGATATGATCGGCTACCAGGCCCAAGTCATCCCAGCGATACTTGCAGGGTTCGTCTTGGCGTATTTAGAACGGTTCTTGAGAGATAGGGTGCACAATTCCATTTCCATGATCGTCGTTCCATTTTTCGCTTTACTTCCAACTGTAATCATTGCCCATACCATTTTGGGGCCTTTAGGCTGGAAAATTGGTTCTGTCATTTCTACGGTTGTATATTCCGGATTGACCTCATCAGTTGGCTGGCTATTTGCTGCCGTTTTCGGCTTTGCCTATGCACCGCTTGTCATCACAGGCCTGCATCACATGACAAACGCAATCGATCTTCAGCTTATGAGTGAACTTGGCGGTACGAACCTATGGCCGATGATCGCATTATCCAATATTGCGCAAGGTACGGCAGTGCTAGCAATGATTTACATCAACAGAAAAGACCAGGAGGAAAGACAGGTTTCCATTCCCGCCACGATTTCATGTTATCTAGGTGTAACCGAGCCAGCCATGTTCGGAATTAACCTGAAATATGGCTTTCCGTTCTTAGCGGGCATGATCGGTTCACTTTTCGCAGGTATCGTTTCAGTCGGATCTGGAGTAATGGCAAATTCCATCGGCGTTGGAGGGATCCCAGGTATCCTATCCATCAAGCCGCAGCATATGGGAATGTTTGCACTCGCGATGCTGGTTGCATTCGTTGTGCCATTCATTTTGACTATAGCATTCTCCAAGCGCCCTAATATGAACTTGAAAACAAGAACGAAAACAACGAAACTAAATGCTTAATAACGCGGAGGGAGAGCATTCTCCCTCTTTTTTTACCATACTGGCAAAAGATACATCAGGGTTAAGCAGGGGAGGAATTACAATGAAGGATTTTAAAAAAAGTACGATCTATCAAATTTATCCGAAGTCATTTAAGGACTCGAACGGTGACGGCATCGGGGACATAAATGGTGTGATAGAAAAACTTGATTATTTGAGTAAACTGGGAGTGGATTATATTTGGCTGACCCCTTTTTATCGTTCACCTCAAAATGATAATGGATATGATGTAGCGGATTATACATCCATTGATCCTGTTTTTGGGACGATGGATGATTTCGAAAGATTGGTGAAGGAAGCTAATTCGCGGGATATTCAAATCATGCTGGATATGGTATTCAACCATACATCAACAGAGCATGAATGGTTCCAAAAAGCACTGGCTGGAGAGAAAGAATATAAGGACTATTATATTTTCAAGAAATCGAAAAATGGGGAGCCCCCTACGAATTGGATTTCGAAATTCGGAGGCCCTGCATGGGAATATGTAGCGGAACATGATGAATACTACCTCCATTTGTTCGATCGGACACAAGCTGACCTTAATTGGGAAAATCCTAGAGTGAGGCAGGAAATCTTCAATGTAGTGAACTTCTGGCTGGATAAAGGTGTGAAAGGGTTCCGTTTGGATGTCATCAATCTTATTTCGAAACCTGACATCTATGAAAATGACAAAGATGGAGATGGACGATGCTTTTATACAGACGGTCCCAAGATTCATAAATTTCTAAAAGAGATGAATGAAGAAACTTTCGGGAAGGATGAAGAGGTGATGACTGTAGGGGAAATGTCATCGACGACCATTGACCATTGCATCAAATATTCATCTCCAGTTGAAAAGGAGCTGTCCATGGTATTCAGTTTCCATCATCTAAAGGTGGATTATAAGGATGGGGAAAAGTGGTCACTTGCAGATTTTGACTTCAGGCAGTTAAAGGAGATCCTAAGCAGCTGGCAATATGGGATGCAAGAAGGAAATGGATGGAATGCCCTGTTCTGGTGTAACCATGACCAGCCGAGGATCGTATCCAGATTTGGGAATGATCAAGAGTATCACAAGGAATCGGCCAAGATGCTGGCAACAGCCATTCATATGCTTAGGGGAACCCCTTATATTTATCAAGGCGAGGAAATAGGGATGACCAACCCGAAATTCAATGATATTGGACAATATCGGGACGTGGAATCGATTAATTATTACAATATTTTAAAAGAGGCAGGCAAGGATGAAAAGGAAATAATCGAAATCCTTCAAGCTAAATCCCGTGATAACTCGCGAACTCCAATGCAGTGGGAAAATTCGGAGCATGCAGGCTTTACAAAAGGGACTCCATGGATTGCAGTGCCTGATAATGCCAAGATCATCAATGCTGAACACGCACTGATGGATCAGGATTCCATTTTTCATCATTACCAAAAACTTATATTCTTACGCAAGAAACATGATATCATTGCATATGGGGACTATCAGGAAATTCTTGGCGACCATGACCAATTGTTCGCCTATGTACGCAGTTATGATGACGAGAAACTTTTGGTCATCAATAACTTTTATGCAAAAGAAGCGTCCTTCGAAATTCCAAAGGATATAGACCTATCCGGATACAACTCAGAGCTCCTTCTCTCAAACTATATCGATTCGAAAGAACTTGCAGGTGATGTTATCCTTCGTCCCTATGAATCGGTTGTCTATTTGTTGAAAAAGGACGAGTAGCAGACTAAGAAAAATATATTGTGGTGATGAAATGAACAGCAAATACCTATCGTTATATAGTGATATCGTTTCAAAAATTGAAGAAGGAATCTTTCCGACAAATTCAAAGCTTCCTTCCGAAAGCAGCTTCATGGAAGAGTATGACATATCCAGGGATACTGTGAGAAAATCCTTACAGTTGCTTGAACAAAATGGATATATCCATAAAATCAAAGGCAAGGGTTCCTTTGTCTTGGATTTCAGCAAATTTAATTTTCCTGTAGCAGGGTTGATTTCCTATAAAGAAATGGTGGAAAAGTTGAATTTGCATTCCAAAACGATCATCCATAAGTTGGAGCTTGAGACCCCCGACACTAACATGGCCAAGCTTCTGGACTTAAATGATGATGGTGAAGTATGGAAGGTATTTCGGGTACGCCAAATCAATGGGAAGAAAATCATACTGGACAAAGACTATTTCAAAAGCGAATTCGTAACTAACCTGACCAAGGAAATTTGTGAGGATTCTATTTATGGATATATCGAAAAGGAACTCGGGCTCCAGATTGGTTTTTCCAACAAGGAAATTACCGTGGAGCCATGCAGCGAGGAAGATAAACAATTATTGGACATTGAAGACTTCGATATGGTGGCAGTTGTGAAAAGTACGGTCCATTTAATCGATGGAAGCTTGTTTCAATATAGCGAATCCAGGCATAGACCCGATAAATTCAAGTTCACGGACTTTGCACGAAGGACTTGGTGAAGGTTAAGGAAGAAATGAAATGAAGGACTGACTATTGAAAGTTCAGCTTCATTTAAAATGAGAGGCCGTGGCGGGCTTTGAAGACATTTTTATTTTTGAGCGAGCGGGGAGAGGAGGAGAGTCAAACTTAGTTTGACTCTCCTTCTGCTTGTTTAGTGGTATGGGAAGCATTAAGTAAAACCACTCCGCCAATGATTAATACTAAGCCGCCTAATGTAGTAATACTAAATGGCTCATTCCATAATAGTACGCCAATCAATGCTGTTAAAGCTGTGCCTATACCTGCCCAAATGGCATATGCCAAGCTTAACGGGATTGTTTTAAGACATAAAGATAAGCTATAAAAGGCTATTCCAAATCCTATTATAACCCCAAATGAAGCGGATAAATGAGTGAAGCCTTCGGACAACTTAAGCATGGTCGTACCAAATACTTCGCTTATGATTGATATTCCTAAAGCTATGTATCCTTTCATATTATTACCTCCGATTACTAAATTGTTAAGAAGTGCCTCCACTAGAGAGTTTCAAAACAACCACCCCTCCAATGATCAGGACTAAACCTAAAAATTTTTTCACATTAAAGCTTTCTTTATAAACGATAACTCCCACTAAAGCAGTTAAAGCAGTGCCTATTCCTGACCAAATGGCATAAGCCGTTCCAAGCGGTATGGTTATTAATGATAACGATAGGCAATAAAAAGCCAAACCCATTCCGATTACCACACCAATGGAAGGGAATAACCTTTTAAACCCGTTTGATACTTTTAACATCGAACTGCCAAACACTTCACTTAGGATGGCTATTGCCAAAAATGCATAAGGATTCAAGATGAACTCCTCCTAAATATTGATTAATATTTTCAATCACTTCACCCAAGAATCTTATCATCTAAAAGTCTTATATTAAACTAATACCACCTATAGTCAATTTCATATTTTCTGTCACTGCATTTCACGCTCAATATTAGGCTGAAAGTGATACAATAAGCCGCTTCTTCGAACCTGATAGCAACATATAACAAGGGTGAACAGGAATTTTTAGGGATTTTGTCGAATGATTCCTTTAACGATTATATTGGGGTGAACTTATTTCATGGAATTTAAAATAAACAAAGAATGCTTCAAAAAGGCGATTTCAGATGTCAGCCATGCCGTTTCCATAAAAACGCCTATACCCATTTTATCAGGAATAAAGATAGTGGCTAATGACGATTGCTTAACCCTTCTTGGTAGTAATTCCGATATTGTCATTGAAAAAACCATTCCTTTAACGATTGATGATGTAAAGGAATTGGAGGTTCATGAAAAGGGCACTGTTGTTTTATCGGCAAAATATTTAAGTGAAATCGTTAAAAAATTATCTGATGTCATCCATGTTAAGGTGAATGAAAATCATTCAGTTACTATTAAATCAAATGAAATAGTAATGAATTTAAAGGGATTACATTCTGGGGAATACCCAAATCTTCCACAAATAGATGGAGCTTGTTATTTTAATATCCCAAGTGCTGAATTATTGGAAATCATAAAACAGACTGCGTTTGCCGTTTCTAAAAGCGAGGCAAGACCTTCCCTGACAGGAGTTAATTTGTCTATCAGAGAAAACAGCCTTTCTTGTGTTGCAACAAATTCCCATCGTTTAGCGTTAAGAGAACTTTCGTTGGAATCGAAGGTGAATGGGTCTTTCATCGTTCCAAGTAAAAGCCTTAATGAATTAACCAAGTTAATTAATGATGAAGCGGGTATCATACATATTTTCATTACAAAAAGTTATATCGTCTTTAAATCAAATAATATCTCACTTTTTTCAAGGCTGATTGAAGGTAATTATCCGAATGTATCAGGATTGCTGCCAAAAGATTTGAAAACGATCATCACCATGGATACGAAAACACTGTTAAGGGGTATTGATAGGGCCTGCCTTTTTGCAAGTGAATGGAAAAATAACAATGTACATTTAGAAATTCTGGACAATAGTAAGCTAAAGATATCTTCTAACTCAACAGAAATGGGGAAAATTGAAGAAGCGCAAAGCATCAAGGAAATCAGAGGTGATGCGGGGTTAAGTATATCACTGGATGGAAGTTTTTTATTGGATGCCTTAAAAGCGATAAAGGAAAAAGAGGTAAAGCTAAGTTTTGGCGGTCCAATGAGACCTGTCTTAATTGAGCCAAGCGATAATCCCTCCTATCGTCATCTTATTTCACCAGTGAGAACATATTAAAGAACAAAGACTATAAAAAACGAATAACAGGGTGAACGGCAACAGCTGATTAATAAAAAAACAAGGATGGGTGTTATGGATAGTGGGGTAATGCCAAATGCATTCACCATGAAAAAGAGGCCCAGAAAAGTCTGGGCCCATATATTTATATAGATTGAAATAACGGTTTTCATTCTTGGTTTCAAGCAGGCAAATCAATTATATGAAATAAATAAATAGTTATTCGGCAATATAGTTGCTTGAGCACTTTCGAAAAAACCTCTGTAAATACAAAATTTATTTCAAAATATAACTCGATAGAATACATAATATAAATGTGATCCAACAATAGCTAAATACCCACAATTCGTTTTTCAGTAGGATTTATTAATAATACGGAATTACGTCCGGAATAAGCACTATAATGGGCAACTGTCAACCAATTATCACATGCCGTCATAGTCGTCATTGTTAACGATAAGATCCATATCAAATACATTGAAATCCACCATGATTTTCTGCAATTCCAGTGAAGTTGCTGATTTACCCGAGCCACTAATGCCAGTCATAATAAAAAGAGGGTAAGTCATGATCATCACCTTCCAGTATGTTAAGGAAATAGGTTACTAATATCCTAATGATATTTTCCACTCTATTTATTAGTATATTCAAACTGTTAATTCGCCTCTTTTTTTACCCAGAATGAAAAAAGAACTTTGCCTTCCTCTTTAGGAATGGGATTCTTCTTTATGGCTATTGACTGGCCTATATAAATAATTGTACTTTGAATATGGACATTACTGGTATATGGAAATTCACAGGATATAAACAGGGGGATAATTATGTATGTTAGTCAAACCAGGGATCATGAAGTAATTGCAAAATTAAATCGAAATGTTCACAATCTGCATGCAAAACTATATCCTAAGTATTTTAAGGAATATAATTATAGTGCAATGAAAGAGTCTTTCAAAAGTTTGGTTGAAAATAACAGTTTTGTTTTTCTCGTTTTAAAAGAACATGAAGAACCGATCGGTTACGTATGGATTGAAATTAAAAACTATCCAGAAAGTGCTTTTAAAAATGCGTATAAATCAGTATACGTGCATCAGCTTAGTATCGTTGAAAATCAAACCAAAAAAGGTTACGGTAAAATACTAATGAATGAGGTCTATGAAATTGCCAAAAAGAATGATATAGATTTAATTGAACTGGATTATTGGTTTGAAAACAAAGCTGCAAAAGAGTTTTATCAAAAACAACACTTTAAAAAGTATAGGGAGTTTGCATTTAGACAGTTGTAAATCCTTTGACACTCATTATTCAAAGGATGGAGGAAGGAATTAATAAAAACCCCGAATTGGGGTTTTTTTAATTAATATCTTATCATTCTCCTAGAAAAACTAGGGGGTTGAGGGACTCCACAAATAAAGCTTTGGGAATAACACTCTTTCACGATACTTCGGGTATGCGGTATATATGTGTTGAAGTGTTTATTCACCGTAGTTGTATGTGTCGGGTGAAAAACCGGAATCACCGTGTTGATGACATTGGTTTTTACATATTGCTTTGCTGTGGAGATTTGTGTTGGAGTATACTGAGTAGGCATTCTGTGAGGTGGGCAATATTGTCGTGGACATTGACCACCTTTCGGATGCCCCCAGGGCTTATTATACATTTAAACACCTCCTGGATTTTTTTGAAAGTCATTATTAGTTTATGAAAATAAATGATAAAGGGACTAGTATAAATGCCTTTATCAAAAATATCCTGGGCATATCAGATTTTTCACTCATTTTAAAAAGCATTAATTTAAACGAATTCGGTTAATCGCTTGACGAACAAATGACTTGTGTCTTTTTCGCCAGTTATTTTCCTTGCTCTTTTCCAAGCCCCATTCTGGAAATGTAGATAACCGTAATGCGGCAAATAATTGCCAGTAGGGTAAGTTTGTAAAATTCACCTCAGGCATCAGGGTTTTATATTGATTGGTGAAGTCATTCATCGCTTGCATTCCAAAATGATATAAAATTTCAAGCTGACTATTGGCAAGGTCAGCCAAAGGGTCCCCTAAGCCTGAATCTTCCCAATCAATTATGGAAACTAGTTTATCCTCTTTCCATAATAGATTTCCTGGCCAATAATCACCATGAAGGATTACTTCCTTATTCATGGATGGTAAAGGCGTGAAATATTTTAATAAATCTCTAATCAAGCTCAGATTTAATGTTTCGTCCAGGATTACCCTATCGTTATTATTTAACATTTCGATATATGTATTTACTAATTTAGGCAGGAATGTTAAAGATAGATTTGCACAATCAACACGATGGATTTTTGCTAGATTGATTGCTGATTGTAAGATATGATCGTTGAGATTTGAGGGTGTGAATTCTGACTTGCCCTCAATAAACTCGATAAGTATGCACGGCTTGGAAAAAATCTCGCCCGATTGCTCTAGGTAATATGGCATCGGTACAGGCAAACCTGCAGCTTTCAATATCCCTAAGAGCTTGTGTTCATCAGCTGCAACATTTGGATTCCGTTTTAGGTCATGATCACCATGCTGACGAACGATCATTTTCTTGATCCGCCCTGAAGGATGTAATACTTCAAGGCCTGTGACCTGTGCAGAAATTCCGCCTTTTAATTCCCATGCGCGAATTAGCTTGCTTCCTTGATTAAACTTTTGAACCAATTGTTCAAACTTACCATATTCATTCATCATACAGCTCTCCTTTAAAATTAAAGCTCTTGGATTAGTTTCCAGATAACTTCCGTGAAAATTAAAGCATTATGTTAGTACTTCAATAAATGAAACCAATAGCTTGTTTCACACGTAGAGTAATCTAAACAAAGTGAGGTGCGCTGACATTGAAAATAGAAAAATATAAAGTGGAAACATCAAAAGGGACTTTACAATATAATATTAGTGGAAAAGGCAAACCAAATATAGTTTTGATTAACGGTGGTTCTGGACCGATAGAAGGTTGGATGAAAATACTACCGGCAATTTCGGAAACAGCATCTGTATTTTCATATAATCGCTTTGGTGTTGCTGGCAGCGATAAACCGAAGGAAAGCCAAGACGGGAAAAGTATTGTTAACACTTTAATTGAGGCATTAACAATCGTGGGGTTTGAACCTCCATACTTATTGGTCGGACATTCGCTAGGCGGCCTATATGCTAATTTATATGCCCGACTTTACCCAAATGATGTGGGGGGAATAGTTTTTTTAGAATCCAGTACAACGAAAGATATAAGCCTTGATGAATATCAAAGCAATGCCGTAAAAACCATTAATAAGATGTTCAAGGTGTTTGATTCCTTATCCTCGCATAAACAATTCAATGAAGTTAATTTTGTAAAAAAAACTGTGGATCAAATCCAACAAACTGATATCTTTCCCGAAATACCTGTATTTGTCATTACTGGTGGACAAGAAAATCGAATGATGCCAGAGGAAATTCGAAAAAAACGACTTGAGAATCAATTGGAATTGCTTTCATTGTCAAGAAACAGCAAACACATTGTCGCAAAAAAAAGTGGGCATTTTCCGCAATTATCCGAACCAACTATAGTGATTGACTCAATCAAAGATTGTGCAGAACAATTAAATAAAACAAACCATAACTAAAAATAATCTATTACTTTATTTTTAGATGCCCAATAATTCCTGATAGAAAAGTATAAAAAAGGAAGAAGGCTTTTTGAAAAATTTCCCGTCCATTTGGCGAATGTCATCATATAATGCCATGACACCTTTAGGGTGTATTTTTTTTTGAACTGTAGCCGAGAGGATGAATTCTTTATTTTGAAATTTCTTTAATCAGATAGTTACGTGTACAAGCATTTATTGATACGTAACATAAGATTAATAGAGGTGATAGAAATGGTAAAAGTATTTATTGATCCCGGCCACGGCGGTACGGATCCAGGCTCGGTGGGGAATGGATTGAGAGAAAAGGATTTAACTTTATCCATTGCAACTCGAATCAAAGACATCTTATTAATAGAATATAATAACGTTTCTGTAAAAATGAGCAGGTCCCAAGATACGTACCCCTCTTTAAACGATAGGACGAATGCAGCGAACGCGTGGGGAGCCGATTTTTATCTCTCCATCCACATTAATGCCGGCGGTGGCACTGGGTATGAGGATTACGTTTATACTTCTACTAATCAGATTACGAAAACGTATCAAGATCATATTCATTCAGAGGTCATGAAGCTTATCAACATCCAAGACAGAGGACAAAAAACAGGAGATTTATATGTGCTCCGTGAAACGGACATGCCTGCACTCCTGACCGAAAATGGATTTATCGATAATGTCAATGACGCAGCCAAATTGAAAACGGCATCCTTTATCGAATCACTGGCTCGCGGACATGTAAACGGTTTAGTTAAATGCTTCAATCTTAAAAAGAAAAATACAGCTGTATATCACACAGTCGTTAGTGGTGACACCGTATACTCCTTAAGCATTGCTTATGGCAGTACGGTTCAGCAAATTAAAGATTGGAACGATCTTGACAGTCAGTACACCATTACAGTAAACCAGAAATTGCGTGTTAAATGAATAATTAATAGATGCCTGGTTAAATTATTTTTAACTTCCAGAAGCACACCACACACGAAGCCCTTCTCAAAAAGAGTTTGTCTACAGTTTTTTAGGGTTTGTACAATTTGAACCCCTGGACACGCTTTTCCCACAGGAGTCTCGCACACCCGCTCCAATCAAAATCAACTTGTTTTAACTTTTAGGTAGAACCTCTTTGTCTACAAACTCAGCCCTTCTCAAAAAGAGGGGCTTTTCCTTGTTCAGGAATATGCATGTAATAAAATAATCGTGTACATACTACTGTCCTATAAGTACTTGGAAAATAGCGGAGGAAGTGAAAGGGAAAAATAAAAAAATTGCACAGAAGGCAAAAGTGGAATTTGATATATACTCTCGGATTTTCCAGGAAACAAGCCTCTGACGGGATTCGAACCCGCACTCCTTTCGTATGCATAGGCTAGGGGAGAACACGCTTCCCTACGGATTTTCACCGGCAGGAATTCCACCTGCCTCAGCGTATTTGCTTTTCGGTGCTTCTGAAACCCTTACCTTGCGACCCGGTGGCTACAAATGTTTTCCGGCGCTCTTCCCTTCTAGAGCTACAGAGGCAAATGCTTATCATCCCATTATAAGATTCTTATATGAGGTTGTGAACCGAATAATAAAAATATGATAATTTGATTGCCTAATACAGACAATTATATTCATTCTGTATGAAAGGGAAATTTACTGAAATAAGAATACTAGGAAGCTTATAGTTCCAAAAACATTCACTCAATGAAATAAGTAATCTGGGGAAAACGGATATAGGCTGACACAAATTTATATTTACATTTTGCAAAGACATATTTAAAGAACAATACTAAAAAGCACAAACCATGATGGCTTGTACCTAATATGTATCAGTCAACAAAGGGAACTAAAGTAATATTCCGTAAAGAAACTCTAAGTTGATATTAATCGTATATTTTAATGGCTTGAACCACTTTTCCTAAAATTCGAACTCTATCATTTTTTAAGTTATAGGTTTTTTCTTCATAAAAAGGATCCGTGCTGCAGGGAGTGAGTGTGATGTTTTCTTCAGCGATATTCACTTTTTTGACCGTAGCATCGTGACCATTTACCAAGACCACTCCAATTTTTCCTTTATCAACGCAGGTTGTTTTTTCAACGAGAATCAAAGATCCGTCACTGAATTCTTTGTTCATGCTATTGCCGTTCACTCTAAGGAAAAAATATTCTTTATTCGTTTTTAGCATTGAATTTAATGTAGGCATATAGGCTTCTATATATTCATTGGTAAAATTAGGCTTTCCAGCAGGAATATTACCATAGACCCCAATTAATCTTACATTCTTTTCATTTAGAAATTCCATTCCAGGAGCATTTCTAACGCTAGGTGCTCCTTCAATGAGGTGGGATAGCGGTATTTCAAAGCATGCGGACATCATGCTCAATTTATCCATTAAAGGTTTATTCCGTCCGGATTCCCATGCTGATACTGCCGTTGGCGCCACCTTTAATATATTTGCCAAATCTTCTTGTGTCATTTTTCTTTCTTTTCTTAACATTTTAATCCGTTCACCAATGTGCATATTTCTTCACCTCTTACTTGAATATACACCATGAGTGAAAATGAGTAAACTTAAAGTGCGTGAATTTTGCGAAAAATTGTTGGTAACTATACTTCAAGTGTGATATTATTTTTTTAGATAGGTGGTGACAAGATATGACAAACGTTAAGTTCACACTTAAACAAGCGAGGAAGTATAAAGGTTTAACACAAGAAGAAATGGCTAAAGTGCTGAAGATGGCCAAGAGAACTTACATTGACTATGAGCAATATAAGATTCCTTTGCGAATCGATAAGGCTTATTTGTTTGCTGAATGTGTAGGGTTCTCGATCGACGATATCATTTTTTTTGATCCCCACCTACACTTCAAATGTAGTTAATGGATCAAGACTATCAACCATTTCTTCACCAAAGTAACCATTCCTGGGGCAAGATTTAAGTAATGATCGAAAGAGGGTGAAAAAAAAGGGGAAAGGAAAATCAGATAAACAAATTGTACAATCGGAAGAACGAGCATAGCCCTGATATCATTTATCCAGTTCTCATTGTGAAATACGTGTATGTGGGGTTGAGGGAAGGGCTTTAAGGAGTTAAAAATCCAAATAGACGATTGATACTGAGATCCCTATGAATGACAGCCAATTGCTGTGAAAGAGTTTTTTTTAACAATTTACTTAATGTATAGGATGGACTTCAAATCACCATGAATAGGAGCAATTGGACAGTGGCAAATTCGAAGAATAATATTTGGATGATCATAAAAAAGTCAAGCCCTATATCCTTTGCAGGAGAAGGGCTTATTCTCTTTTCCTTCGTGAACATAAAGCATTCGATATATGGATTTCCTCCATAAGGATAATTTAATAAATGGAAAATGACTGTATACATAATCGAATCGAAGGCAAACCATCATACTATATCTCCATTTTTTATGAATTCTTCTAGTTTTTTTCTCCCATCTTTATGAAGATAGCAGGTAATGGTATGCAAAAGTACAAATATATACTAATGAAGGCTATGAAAGGCCTGGAAGGAGGGCGTTGATAATAGGATGAGTTCGAAAAATTCCACATGATATTGGAGGAGATAACAATTGAAAAGGAATGTAATCAATTATGTCGTTTTTCTTGTCCTCATTCTAACCATATTGATTATGGCTAAGCCAGACATTTCCTCAGCAGGAAAATTAAAGCCTCCTTCCGAAACTTTCAGTCCAGGGGATTGGTTTCTTGGAAGTATTCCTCCCAATCTTGATACGAAGAAACCACCGATCGTGTTTGTTCAAGGGAAAAACGGCAGTTCAACCAGCTGGTACGGTGAAACGGATTATCATGGTGTCAATGATATGTATACCAAAGCGTATGAAGCAGGCTACCAAACTGTTTTTGTTCAGCTTCATGATTCAGCTGGAAATGGATCAGTGAGCCAATATGCCAATGGAAGGCTTTTAGCTCAAATGCTTGCAGAAATCAGTAACCATTTCGGGGGCGAAAAAGTAAATATTATAGCTCACAGCAAAGGGGGCCCAGATACCCAAGCGGCTCTAGTGCATTATGGAGCACACCAATATGTTGGAAGGGTGATCACTTTAGCTTCCCCTCATCATGGTTCTCACCTAGCTGATTTGGCTTATAGCTGGTATGCAGGCTGGCTTGGTTCCCTATTAGGTCAAAAAGATGAGGGAACTTATTCTTTACAAGTTGGTAAAATGGCGGAATTTCGTTCTGTCACGGATAACCACGTTAATTCTCGTAAAAACATGTATTTCACTGTGGCAGGCATGAACAGAGGCCCGGTTCTATCAGCCTTATCAATGGGTGGACAATATTTATCTTCATATGGGGAAAATGATGGTCTAGTGAATGTATGGAGTACAAAAATACCCTATGCAACACATTTATTTTCAGATCCCAACTTTGATCACGACAATATACGAGTCGGCTCAGCTGTATTTTCAAGAATTGAACCATATTTAAGAAGCACTTCCACCGCTGGGATCCCTGAATATAATGTCAATTATAAAGAACGGGTTGAAGATGATGTCATTACCACCGCACTCGCTCAAACCGTTCTGGGTGATGTCCTGAAACAAAATGTCTGGATCGAACAAAGCTTCCATGTAAATGAAGCAGCCCCAGGCAATATAAACATATATACAGCCTCAAATGATGTTGAGATTGAATTGATTTCTCCATCCAATAAAAAGTATTCACCTTCCTTAAAGGTTCATTCAGCCAAAAATGAAACTTCCTTTTTTAATGGTGTAACCATCCAATCATTCAATAGAAACAACCTTGAAATTGGTGATTGGAAAGTGCGAATGAAGACTAAATCGCCAAAAGACGCCTACCTTTTCACAGCACAATTTAACGAAAAGAATCCCATTACATTAAGTATGGCCGGTAAAGTTAAGCAAAAAGATGCAAAATTTTTAATAAAGAACCCAATGAATGATAAAAAAAGGCCAATCAGCACAACATTTTCGGTTCATCTAATAGATGAAACCGGTAATGAAATTAGTGAAAAAAGCTCAATTAAGGCAATGGATACCGAAAATTTTACTGGCACCCTTCCAGAAGTACCTAAGTCAGGTGTTTATAATGTAACAATAGATGTCAAGGAAAAAAATGTGTATGGTACTGAAAGAACCCGGACGCTGATTCGTTCGGTCTATATTGAGAAATAGTGAAATGCCGTCTCTTCTTTGAGAGTGTATCAGACTGTAGACAAATTCTAAGTTTGCCTACAGTCTTTTCTTTTAAAAAAAGATCCAGTCGATTGCAGAAAATCCGCTTCCTTTCCGCCGACTGTCTGCCAAGCCTGCTCGGCTAGTCAGGAGTGTAAAAAACATAAAGGATAACTTACTTTTCCCGACAAATTGATCCCTTCTCTTAATTGAGAAGGGGTTTTTTGGATGTGTGTAATGGGATGTTAACATGGGTGTTAGTGTTTAATAAAAAGATTGCTGAATTGCAGCGAGAGATACCCTGTATAGGTTTAATCCGTCTTTTTATAGGATTCTCTATAAGACAAAATACCAGTTTTGAGTGCAGCATAATTGCCAATGTTTGCATAGCCATAAAACCAGCCCATGAAAATTCCTGAAACCAAGTGATGACGATGACTGATGAAAATGGAAATGAACAAGTTTTGAAGGTTTTCAGTGTCCAACTTAAAAAGCCGTCAATCCATTTAATTATATGGATTGACGGCTTTTCCTGTTTGGTAGGGAAGTGGATAAATAATACGCGGAGCGATCCACTTCTAGGTAAGTAATCTATAATGAAAAAATTAGCCAGACATCGGAACTTTTTGTGCAGGACAAGCTGTAACCTTTTTCATAGAGGAGAATACGATAAGAATGAAGATAAACAGTGAAAAATAAAGTAATGCCTATTAGTGGGAGGTTCTAATGAGCAAGGAAACATTTATTAAGGAAATTGCTCCCTATGCCCAGAAAATTCAACAGGAATTTAAAATATTACCTTCTGTTGTCATTGCACAAGCTTGTTTGGAGAGTGGATATGGGACAAGTTTATTAGCAAGCAAAGGAAAAAATATATTCGGTACAAAAGGTGACTTCAAGGGTGAGTCAGTCATTATTCAAACAATGGAATATGTCAATGGTGTGCCCGTTCAAGTATGGAACAAATTCAGAAAATACCCATCTTGGGAAGAAAGTCTTCGAGATCTCGCCAATTTATATGTAAAGGGGACTTCATGGAATAGAAGTCTTTATACAGCTGTCATTGGAGAAAAAGATTATAGAAAAGCACTCAAAGCAATATTCGATGCGGGGTACGCCTCGGATCCCAAATATATTGAAAAACTGGTGAACCTTATCGAAACAAGCGATTTAACAAAATATGATGCAAGCATTGAAGAGGTTTATCATATTGTCCAAAAAGGGGATACCGTCTCTGCGCTTGCAAAAGCATACGGTTCTACACAAGTGCAGATTCAACAGTGGAACGGTTTGGTCGATCTTAACCTCATTAAAGTGAACCAAAGATTACGAGTGAAGTGAATTTTAACTGGGAGCGGTAGTTAAAGCTCTCTTTTTTATTGTAATCAGATTGTTACCAAAGTACATATTAGGCGAGCGTATAACTTCCATTCGTAATAAAGGATGTTTAAATTTCCATGAAAACTTGATTCTATTAAAAAATATGTCAATATCTAATCTTCCATATGCATATTGAGAGAATTCGGGACATAGATTAAACAAACAAAAAAAGCGCGGTTAGCGCTTTTAGTGTATTTGTCTATATAAGCCTATTACTTTTCCAAGTATCGAAACATCTCGTAAAATAATTGGTTCCATATTTGAGTTCTCAGGCTGAAGCCTTATGTAATCCGGTTCCTTAAAGAATCGTTTTACAGTGGCTTCATCATCTTCCGTCATGGCCACGACGATATCTCCATTATTGGCATTGCTTTGTTGTTTCACGATGACATAATCCCCATCATGAATTCCTGCTTCGATCATACTTTCACCCATGATTTCCAGCATGAATACATGGTCATCATGCGGAACCATGCTTTCGGGAAGCGGAAAGTATTCTTCTATGTTTTCAATGGCCGTTATCGGCATTCCCGCTGTTACTTTTCCAAGTAACGGCACGTTCACGACATTGACTTTGGGAATATTGTTCGCTTCCTCCAAATTCATTATTTCAATGGCCCTTGGCTTGGTTGGGTCACGTCTAATCAGGCCTTTGCTTTCCAGGCGTGATAAATGTCCGTGTACTGTTGAACTTGAAGCAAGTCCCACTGCTTCGCCAATCTCCCGTACGGAAGGTGGATACCCTTTTTGGCGGACCTCTTCTTTAATGAAATCAAGAATATCTTGCTGCCGTTTTGATAGTTTAGTCATTTGTGCACCTCTTCCCCAATGTTCTTTGCTACATTATAGCATGACCCCCAACTCTATACAAACATAAGTTCGAATTTTGTTGTTGACTGAAACAAACGTTCGTATTATAATTTGACCATAACATACGAACGAACATTCGCTTTGGAGGGATATTTATGAAAAATTTATACAAAAATTATATTTATACGATTCTATTAGCGGGATCAGTATTCATCTTTTCAATTTTATTCTCTTGTACATTGAACAATGATCCAAAAAAGGATTTCCTTTCTATAGAAGTAAGTGAGGGTGATACCCTATGGGGAATTGCCGAAGAATATGAAGAAGCAAATTTGACAAAAAAAGAATTCATTGGTTGGATAGAAGAGCATAATGGAGTCAGGGCGGATTCAATTAAACCTGGTCAAGTCATCGTCATACCGGTTAAAGGGGAAGAACTTGTCCAGAATTTGGCCAGTGAGCAGTAAGTAGTGAAGGTAGGGTATTATGAAGGCGGTAATCTATTGTAGGGTAAGCACAGAAAAAGAGTCACAGGAAACATCATTGGCAAGGCAGGAAGATGAATTAGTCAAATTGGCAGAAAAGATGGATGTTGAAGTCATTTCCATAATAAAAGAGCAGGCAAGTGGTTATGAGTTGAATCGGGATGGCATTTTTGACATGCTCGAACTATTTAAAACTAAAGAAGCTGAAGTACTATTAATTCAAGATGAAACAAGGCTGGGAAGAGGGAATGCCAAAATAGCCCTTTTCCATGTCATCCTTAAAGAAGATGTGAAAATTTATACGCTCTCACATGACGGGGAGCTTGAGTTATCGGATTCGGATGCCATGGTCATCCAGATAGTCGGTATTGTAGAAGAATACCAAAGGAAACTACATAATCTTAAAATAAAGCGCGGGATGATAAGAGCCGTTGAAAAAGGGTACCGTCCTCAAAAAAACCTTCAGAATCAAAGGAATTCCACTGGAAGGGACCGTATGGAAATTCCTATTGAAGAAATTATTAAACTTCGGGCCAATGGATTGACATTTGCAGAAATCGCAGCCACTTTAAGGGGCTTTGGATACAATGTTTCCAAGGCTACTGTGAACAGGCGTTTTCTCGAACATCAACTGAATAAAAAGGAAAGTCAATCTTAGAACTTGTAATTTCGCTTTTTTTTTAATACCATGACAATATCCGGAGATTATGAAGGAGCGAAATTATGTTATCAAAAGAAAAAATAACCCGTATTAATGAACTTTCTAAAAAGGCAAAGACTGAAGGTTTGACGGAAGTTGAGGCGAAAGAGCAAACCCAATTGAGAAGTGAGTATTTGGAAACATTCAGAAAGTCCATGACCGATACGTTGGAGCATGTGAAAGTCGTTGATCCAGAAGGTAATGACGTCACTCCTCAAAAGATAAAAAATATAAAAGAAAAAAGAAACTTACATTAATGCTTGAATTCCTCTCATGGAACGAGGATCCTATTAGCATTTAGGAGTAAAAAGGGAGTGCATGCATGTATGTATTCTCCTATTTAGTTTAATCTAAATAGGGGGCTTCTCTTATTTCTAGAAAATTTTAATATTGAGGCAGTAAATAGTGATTTTAGTTGTGATATTATGCTTGTCACTATAATATAAAGAGGTACATTACAGGAAGGGATGTTTTTACAATATGTTAGATAAATTAGATGCACTTTCTATCAATACGATTCGTACATTATCAATTGATGCAATTGAAAAGGCTAATTCCGGCCATCCAGGTATGCCAATGGGGGCAGCGCCGATGGCGTATAAACTATGGACCGAATATATGAACCATAACCCGAAAAATCCAGATTGGTTTAATAGAGATCGCTTTGTTCTTTCAGCTGGACATGGTTCTATGCTGTTATACAGCCTTCTTCATTTATCGGGCTATGGCTTATCTATCGATGATTTGAAAAGCTTCCGTCAATGGGGCAGTAAAACTCCAGGACATCCTGAATTCGGACATACGGCTGGTGTAGATGCAACTACCGGGCCGCTTGGACAAGGTATCGCAATGGCAGTCGGAATGGCAATGGCTGAACGTCACTTGGCAGAAAGCTATAACCGCGATTCTTATAATGTGGTCGATCATTATACATATAGCATTTGTGGAGATGGAGATTTAATGGAAGGTGTTTCTGCAGAAGCCGCTTCATTAGCTGGACATCTACAACTCGGAAGACTTGTTGTTTTATATGATTCTAATGATATTTCCCTTGACGGCGACTTAAGTCAATCATTTAGTGAAAGCGTAGCAGACCGGTTCAAATCTTATGGATGGCAATATATCCGCGTTGAGGATGGCAATGATCTTCAGGAAATTGCTAAAGCGATTGAAGAAGCGAAAACCGACGATGCACGCCCAACATTAATCGAAGTGAAAACGGTTATTGGTTACGGTTCACCAAACCGTTCAGGTAAATCCGCTGTTCACGGCGCTCCGCTTGGTGCAGATGAGCTTAAATTGACAAAAGAAGCATATAAATGGACATTCGAAGAGGACTTCCATGTTCCGGAAGAAGTGTATTCACACTTCAATGAAGCTGTTGTTGATGCTGGCGCTCAAAAAGAAGAAGCTTGGAATGAATTGTTCAAAAATTACAAAGAAGCACATCCTGAGTTAGCACAGCAATTGGAGCTGGCCATCAAAGGTGAACTGCCTGCTGAATGGGATCAGGAAATTCCGGTCTATGAAGAAGGTAAAACAATAGCTTCCCGTGCTTCAAGTGGGGAAGTGCTAAATGCGATTGCCAAACGGGTCCCTAGCTTCATTGGGGGTTCTGCGGATTTAGCCGGATCTAATAATACTGCCATCAAAGGTGAGACTGATCTATTACCTGGTAATTACAGCGGCCGTAATATATGGTTCGGTGTACGTGAATTCGCTATGGGTGCGGCTTTAAACGGAATGGCACTTCATGGTGGATTAAAAGTATACGGAGGAACATTCTTCGTATTCTCTGATTATCTACGTCCTGCCATTAGAATGGCAGCACTAATGGGACTGCCTGTAAACTATGTATTCACTCATGACAGCATTGCTGTAGGGGAAGACGGACCGACTCATGAGCCAATCGAACAATTGGCATCATTGCGTGCAATGCCTAACCTAGGGGTAATCCGTCCAGCTGATGGCAATGAAACGGCAGCAGCCTGGAAAGTGGCTATGGAGTCTACAAATAAACCAACTGCCCTTGTACTTACTCGTCAAGGATTGCCAACAATTAAAGACACTTCCGAAACTGCGTATGAAGGTGTTTCAAAAGGTGCTTACATCATCTCTGCTTCTAAGAAAGAAGTAGCCGATGCATTACTTCTTGCGACTGGATCCGAAGTGAACTTGGCTGTGGAAGCACAGAAAGCTTTAGCGAACGAAGGAATTGATGTTTCTGTTATCAGCATGCCATCATGGGATCGATTTGAAACTCAATCTAAAGAATATAAACAAAGCGTAATCAATCCGGCAGTGAAGAAACGTCTAGCTATCGAAGTGGCTTCACCGTTTGGTTGGGATCGTTATGCAGGTGATGAGGGTGAAATATTGGCCATCAATCATTTCGGAGCTTCTGCACCAGGCGGTAAGATCATGGAGGAATTCGGTTTCACTGTAGAAAATGTAGTTTCTCGTGTTAAGGAAATGCTTAACTAATAGTAATGGAGAACTGACACCAACTAGATTGGTGTCAGTTTTTTTATCAAAACAATCCTGATTTATATTGCGTGCTCCCATTCTAAAGGGAAATCTTCCATTCGACAAAAAAAGAAGAAAATTTCTCCAGCAAACAACATATCTTTTTAGTTTGTCAATATATAATGAGAATAAATAAATTTCGTTTGAATGTGTCAGTTAAAGGGGAAAGTTATCAATAGTGGAAAATAGTGGAGAGGTCCCTGGTGGTTAGTTGTTTTCGTGACCAAAATAGGAAAGCTAGGAGGCATTGGCTGATGAGAACCTATCAAATTTATTTAATCGAAGATGAATTTGCCCATCATTATTATGGAAGAGAAAAGCTATTTTTCAATTTGTTTTTGGAGTATATTCAAGCAAAGGGCAGACTGAAGAGTATTTTGCAAAAACAAATCGAATATGTCACCAAAACAGTCCCGATTATCCAGTTGCAGTTAGCTATTGAACAACGTTTGCAAAAAAAGATGAATTATTGGAATCAAAATGGAAAATACTATTTAGAAAAAACAAACGGATCAAGTAAAGCCGTTTTAATCATTCAGCATGATTCCATTACTCTAAAAGCTGAAGGAGACTATGAAGCGGAGACGGCTTTCTTTGAAAGTATTCGAAAATATGAAGCGAGTTTTCTGGCCATTGATTTTGAACATGAAAAATACGGTTGGTTAAAACCGATAAAAGAAAGAAAATTTGTCTAAATGGGGGACTTTTCAGTAGCGGGTATTGTATAATAACCTTTGGTCTAGTACACTGATGTTAGACAACACGAAGGAGGAAATAGTATGTGGGTTTACATTCTAGTTGGCGTACTGGCATTGATTGCTGGAGTAGTGCTGGGATTTTTCATCGCTCGTAAATACATGATGGATTACTTAAAGAAAAATCCGCCAATTAACGAACAGATGCTAAAAATGATGATGATGCAAATGGGTATGAAACCATCCCAAAAGAAAATTAATCAAATGATGAGCGCCATGAATAAACAACAAACAAAATAAGTTAGCATGAATCCTTGATATATCAATGTTCTTGAAAGATTGGATGCAAAATTTTATATAATATCGAAATGGTTGATCCATTTAGACTGAATCCTTCCACCGATTTTATATAAAATTTTGGTTTATCTTTCATTTTTGTTTCTTAAGCCACTTTTTCTGAATGAATGATTCAGTAAAGGTGGTTTTTGTTTTGGAATTGATAGATATAATTGAAGAGTATGATTATCATTGTTTAGCAAAAGGATTTACGAAGAAAACGATGATTAACAAGCGACAAGAGCTTAAACAAATGAGGATCCTTTAAGCAGCTTTTTGTGAGCTTTTGGCCTTTCAACTCACCTCATTGGATTTCCTGTTATATATTCCTCTTTTACACAACAATTTAAAAAAACTGAAACCATCTTATGCATCGATATAATACTTGCAGCTTGTAAACCAGCCTTTTGTTTACTCCTAATATAAGCTTTTAAATCAAAGAGATACCAGTATGATTGTCAAAGGGAAAGGGAAAGGGAATAAGGAGAGGATAGTATTCATCAGTCCGGCTCTTAAAAAGGTACTGATCAAGTATGAAAGATATAGAAAGGAATATATCATGGATAAGGAAATAAAAGAAGATTGTTATTTCCTTAAAATTAGCACATGCAGATAAGATGGATGAAATGTTGACTTATATCCTAAGCAAGAAGATGGTGAATTATTAATTACCATCAATAGGCTGTTACTAGAAATGAAGATGATCAATGTAAACTTTACATATGGTAATTACAATCAGAATAAGGTCAGTAACTAAATGGATATTAAAGAAGCTTATATAGAAGAATTTTTCAACCTTACAAAACGTACATTCGTTAGACAGACTTGAACGTAAAATTATGATTTATTGGAATAAAGTTAAGACAGTGTGTATTGGAAAAGGTGATGTAACAGAATAACATAGGCTAACTACCAAGGATGAAATTCAATTAAACATGCAAGTTGAAGATGAGGTAATGATTGAATTAGGTTGTGAGGATAAGCAGGATATAGTTAAGAAGGAAATGTGGAAATACAATAAGAAAGAAGTCAATAAGATTCTAACAGAGAAAGCTAACATTATTAGGAATGTAGGTAAACTTACACGAAATAGCCAATAAAGTTGTTTTCTAGCTCACTTTCCAAGTGCAGGAAAGTTCCTTGGATCAGAACGCTATGAAAAAAGATAATTTGCGTCCAAACTTCAACCTGGATTCCTATAGTATAGAACTATTAGAAAGAGAAGATTTAGTATTGAAGGCATCCGAGTAATCGGGTGTTTTGTATTTGGATGAACTTTATACATAGAAAAAGCACTTAACCTAAATGGTCGAGTGCTTTTTGAGTCTTATTTAATACTTCTTTATTCTTATTAATGAAAACTTTATTTCTTAATATCATTTCTTTATTATTAAGCTCATCAATCAGTTCGGTAGTATTGTCCAGTTTCTCTAGAAGTGAGACTATTGATGGCATTGCTAATAATTCATGGAAAGCTATGTTTGTTTTAGTAGATAAGATTTTTAGCTCAGTAAGTTGACGAGGAGATAAAAAAGACTCAAATGGTTGCCTTTCATTTATTTCCATGATTGTACCCTCCATATGATGATGAATTATTAAATTGTAATTTAATTATAAAATAGATAAGTTCAATAAATGTATTAATCATGTAAAGATTCGATGAATTGCAGAATAAAGGAGGGATTTGAGTAATTGGGTGTTTTTTTATTTTTGCGAAAATACATAGTCGAAAGTATCACTTTCCCTAAGATACCTTATGGGAAAGATGATCAAATTGAATTAAATGCTAAATCCATAAACTAAGAGATAAGCTGAGAGAGATACCAAAACCATTCAACCCTAGGTCAAGTTACGATGCTCCTAAGATTTATAGAAACCTCAGTGAGAAAATGTTACTGAACTATTATTCGAATAAAACATTATTTACCATGAAATATATGGTAGTTTTATATAGTGGTAAATTTATACAGGGGAGATGTTAATGTATTATGGGTTTTAAAAAAGGTATGATTTCCATTATTTCTTTTGTTTTATTTGTAGGTATTGTATTTTCACCGATTTCTATCCAAACAAATCAATCGTCGGCATATGCTGCTACTACAATTGAAAAGGATAAAATTCTATCAGTATTAGAAGTTATACAAAATGGTATTGTTGAAGAAAATGATGAAATTAAGTTAAACTTAGATTATGCTAAAGAAAATGGTCTATCGACTGCTGAAGTTAACAATCTCCAACAGGCACTTATTGGGATTTCTTCAGATGATTTAAAAGAAATTGAAAGCGCAACAGCATCATTAGAGAAAGAAATACTTAAACAAGACGATTTTATTCAAATAAACGAACTATCAGCGTCAGCTATAGGTAGACATTCTCCACCGCCTTCAGGTTTCGAAAAGGCTTTAAAACTTGTATTTGGGGCTGTTGTTGGGATGACTGTTGCTACTTTAATAGTTCAAGACTTGTATAAATTAGGAGCTTATTCTGCTTGCCACAAATGGGGTAAAAAGAAACCTAAAGTTAAAAAGGCTTGTAAAGCACTAGGATACTGGTAAAATATCCGAAACTAAGGGGGAAACACATTGTTTGACATACCTGACTTTTCGAGAATAAAAATGCTGAAATTATCGTTACATTCTTTGCTTTTATGCATTTTATTAAGCTTAGTTAGTTTAATTATCAACGATGTTTTTTCAATTATCGTTGATAAAAGAATTAATTTAAATTTATTTTTTATTCCAATAATCATGGTTTTTTGGGTTTTGATAGCTGTTAAAAAACCAACATACCAAAAATGATTTCTGGATAGGAGTCTGGGCACAATGCTCAGACTTTTTATATTTGTGTTAGAAGAAGAAATGCAAGCAGGGTTCAATTATCGACTTGCTTCAATTGAAGACCTTCATGATTACGTAGCTGGCACAGGTGAGATATTTACATACAACGTTGAAACTGCAGAAGGTGTTGCTAAATGGCATACTGAAGAATTTCACGAAGAGTCTCCAATGGATTACATCTGTAAATATCGGGTGATTAACTAATTAATAACAGATACCTTCCTTTTATTATAAAAGAAGAAAGATAAACCTAAAACTAGTAGTAGGAATAAAAAGTTATAGACAAAATTCAATTTTAAAGGTATATTTTTCTCAACAGAAGAAGTGAGCCTAAAGGGAACAAAAACATTGATGTATCAGGGTTTTTCATGATGATGATGCAAATGGGTATGAAACCATCCCAAAAGAAAATTAATCAAATGATGAGCGCCATGAATAAACAACAAACAAAATAAGTTAGCAATTATAAGATAAGCAAATCATAACTACCTTGAAGAGTGAATCTTTCATCATAAATTTTCCTTGTTTTTGCTTTATCTTTCGTTACTAATCCGAAACTTCTTTCTCTGGTGGGAACTAAATCAGAGAGAGGGGTTTTTTGTGTTGGTAGGGGATAAGCAAGAGGGCAATCAGGGAGCATGAAAGGTTTCATATAGAGGAAATCTAGTTCATGGACTTTCAAGACACAGGATTCATCAAATTCAGAAACTTACTATATTTCATGTATGGTTTCTGAATTTGAGTGCCTGGCCATTCAATTTTACATATAATACTTACGGTTTTAAGACGACTTTAATGCAACCGTCTGTCCTTGTATCGAATACTTGGTAACCATGTTTAGCTTGATCCAATGGTAGTACGTGGGTTACGACATCGCCGGGATCCACTTTTCCTTCGGATATGAGTTTATAGAGATATGGCATATAAGGAATAACAGGAGCTTGTCCGGTCTTAATATCCACGTTTCTTTGAAAAATATCTCCTAGCGGAAATCCGTTATAACGCCCACCGTAAACACCGGTAATTTGAATGGTTCCTGCTTTACGTACGGCTTGGGAAGCAATTACAAGACCACCCATGGCACCTCCGTGTAACTTAAGGCCTGTTGCAAGATATTCCATAGGCGTCATTTTACCGCTCATGCCCGAACAGTCAATTACGATATCAGCTCCGCCTTTAGTTATTTCTTTGAGATATTCGCCAACGTTTTCATATTGTTCAAAATTAACCGTTTCAACTTTATTTGTCCTTTTTGCATGTTCTAAGCGATAGTTGAGATAATCGACGGCAATGACCCTTTTCGCTCCTTTAAACCAAGCGAATTTTTGAGCGAGTAATCCAACGGGACCACAGCCCAAAATGATGACTGTATCACCAGGTTTAACTCCTGCATGGTCTACACTCCAAAATGCAGTTGAAGCGGCATCGGCGAGTAATACCAATTTCTCATCTTCGACCTCACAGTCTTCTGGAATCTTAAAGGGAGTGAAATTCCCATAAGGAACCCGCATGTATTCCGCTTGTCCACCCGCATACCCACCTGTTGTTTCTGAATATCCAAAAAAGCCTCCCATTTCCCCATGAGGATTTGAATTATCGCACTGACTTGTAAGATCGTTGTCGCAATACCAGCAGCTTCCACAACTAACATTAAATGGGATGATTACACGATCTCCCTTTTTCAATTTATTTACACCCGGACCAACTTCCTCGACAACCCCCATTGGCTCATGTCCAATAACATAATCCGTTGGCATATTTGGAATCATTTGATGAATCAAGTGCAAATCCGAACCGCAAATGGCTGAAGTTGTAATTTTTACGATAATATCATCTGAATTTTTGATATGGGGATCCTTAACCTCTTTAACCTGCACGTTTTTACTGCCCTGGTAAGTTACGGCTTTCATAAAATTTCCTCCTCTATTTATTCGGCGTCGCAAACATACCGAGTCTATCTGTATCGTTAGGAAATAACTTCATCCCAGCGATGCTGACTGCCATATCAGCTGATTTCAGATCCAATTCAACTTGCTTTCCAACATCATTTGGATAGAGCCAGCCTTTACTTATCATTAAATCGGTTATTGCTGCATGTAAATCAATGGATTGCTCCATTTGCCGGTATAATGCTTTTCGCAATTCTGGACTTGCTGTTTCTGACAAAGCGATACCATACGTATGAATACCGCTTTTGACCGTCAGTAGGAAATCCAGGGCAAAAGAGGAATCTGCCATTTCAGGCATATGTTCAGCACCTTGGGGATCTAAAAAGTCCATTTCCATTAAAGCTCACCTCATTGTTTATAGTTTGTTCGGGCACCTTCGTAAAAAGTCTTTAGTTCATTAATGGCTACTATGGATTGTTGTACGTCCTTTTCCATTAATGCTTTCAAATCATTATCAAAACAAATTCCTTGCATCAATTTGGATTTCATTAAGCATATTGTTTTAAAATTTATTATTTCATGCGTCTCCATGGTCTCGTGAAATGCGAGCTTTTCATTTTCCATTCACTCACC
This sequence comes from Peribacillus phoenicis, assembly GCF_047238085.1. Classification (NCBI taxonomy): domain Bacteria; kingdom Bacillati; phylum Bacillota; class Bacilli; order Caryophanales; family Bacillaceae; genus Peribacillus; species Peribacillus phoenicis. Next base: position 1,692,656 of record NZ_JBDFMF010000001.1, read on the forward strand.
TCCTAAGTCTAGGTAACAACAGTAATTTTCCCTATTCAACACTCAGGTATACAGAGGACTATATGTTGTTTTCCAAATGGTTTTAACCTTCTAAAAAAATGAAAAGGAATGAATAAGAGCTTTTGAACAACGAAAGATAAGTAAGTGATTGTTACTGAAAGGAGAGATACTTCTAGTGGAAAAGTTGGGACTGCATGAAACGTTAGAACTGCATGAAATATTGAATTTCAAAAGCCTTTGTCTATCAAAAGCTTCTACAATGAATGGGTTAGTCCAAGATACGGAATTAAAAAACATTCTTTTACAAGACATGAGCAACGGAAGAGAGCATATTCAAAAATTACAGGAAATCCTGGTAAACCAAGGCGAGGGAAGACAATGACTAACTTTTTGCAAAATATGGCGGGGATGGGTGGTATGACCGATCAGGTGATTGCTACTGACTTTCTGAATTCTGCCAAATCAGGAATAAGGAATACGGCTTTCGCCATAACAGAAACAGCTTCACCTGAATTGAGGGCTGCATTACGGGAACAGCTTAGGGTTGCTGTAGAAACACACGGGGTCATTAGTGATTATATGATCTCGAAAGGTTATTATCATCCCGGGGATATCAGTGAACAATCACAAGTGAATATAAGAGCGGCAAATACTGCAATTACCCTTTCGCAACAATAAGTAGTAACCAATTGTTGAAGATGGTCAATGAAGCCTCCTATCCTAAGTGGATAGGGGGAATTTCAATGCAATGAAAAAGTAATCAACAAAGTTTAGGACTCGGTTGAGTTTTTTGAGTTGACTTTATCAACTGTAAACATTAAAATTACAGTAATCTCCTTGAGGAGGATGCGAAAAGTGAATAGTGATTTTACAATAGCTGTGCATAGTTTGGTCTATTTAGCTTATCTACCAGATCATATGGCAAGCAGTGAGTCTATCGCAGAAAACGTTTGTACAAACTCGGCAAGGATTCGGAAAATGATGAGCTGCTTAAGAAAAAAGGGATTTGTTAAAACGAAAGAAGGTGTGGGCGGAGGCTATATTCTAGACTGTAATCCTGAAGAGGTAAGTTTGGCAGATATTTATATAACGGTCTCACATGGAACCTTGAAACCGAAATGGTGTACAGGTGATCCGGAGAAAAAATGTGTCATATCCTCCAATACCCAGGTAGTCATGGATCAAATATTCGATGAAGCGGAATTGTATTTTGAAAAATATTTGGAAGATATAAGTCTCAGCACTTTTTTGGAAAAAATTAAACAATGTCCGTGATATTGATTTAGTTTTTTCTTTGCACAAAATGTATATTTTATTAATACAGTTAATAACTATAGTTTTAATATTAAATGAACATAAAAGGGGTGTTAAGGAAATGGTTGAAAACAATCTGTTCAAAAATGGGGATTGGGTACAGGGAAAATCAAGAGATGGAGAACTTATCCATGGTTTCGTTGAAAACGTGAGCGATAATCGTGAAATTGTTAAAGTGAATGTGGTGGAAAGTGACAATGAAAAAGCGGTTGGAAAATCGATTTGGATTCCAAGTAGATGGACTGAAAAGCTGCCGGATCTAGAAATCAGTAACGAAACACATCTTTTGGCTTTAATTGATTTGGCTTTACTTTCTAAAGATGAAACATGGTTCATGGAGTTATCCGGTAAATTGGAATCCATCAAAATCCATCCTAAAATGAATGCCAGGAAATCAGAGGCTTTTATCCCGGGAAATAGAATCGCAAATTTTGATTTAAAATAGATGGTGAGTAAAGACCATAAATATTTCGGATAATACAAGGAGGAAATGATCATGACAATAGAACATGTTACAGATGATAATTTTGCTAGTGAAATCAAGGAAGGTTTAGTATTAGTTGATTTTTGGGCACCGTGGTGCGGTCCGTGCAAAATGATTGCCCCAGTTCTTAATGAAATCGATGAGGAAATGGGTGATCAGGTTAAGATAGTAAAACTTAATGTGGATGAAAATTCAAATACGACAAGCGAATATGGAGTGATGGGAATTCCAGCACTTATTCTATTCAAAGATGGAGAAAAGGTAGATCAAGCTATTGGCTTCCAGCCAAAAGAAGCCATTTCGGCATTAATTGAAAAGTATGCATGATATTTAGATTAGTTTGCGGATTTGATTTGATTTGATTTGATTTGATTTGATTTATTATACAAACCGGTGGGTTACAAAATGGAGGATTACTAAATGAATTCTAAATATACACCATTATTTGAATCGTTCAATTTAGGAAAGGGAATAGAATTGAAAAATCGATTGGTGATGGCGCCTATGACAAATTTCTCTTCTAATTCTGACGGTACCGTTACCGACGCAGAAGTTAATTATTATGAACGCCGGTCAAGCGGTGTCGGCATGGTTATAACGGCATGTACTTACGTGATGGCTAATGGCAAAGGTTTTCACGGGGAATTTGGCGGAGATCAGGATGAATTGATACCTAGTCTAAGTCGTTTGGCATCAGCGATTAAAGCGAAAGGGGCAAAGGCAATTCTCCAGATTTTTCATGGCGGCCGAGAGGTTCCGCCGGAATTGGTAGATGGCGATGTTGTCAGTGCAAGCAATATCCCTTCGGAAGGCGAAGGGAAAGCAGTTCCGCGTCCACTTTCTGAAAAGGAAATAGAATCGATCATACTCGACTTTGGTGAAACCACCCGACGTGCCATTGAAGCGGGATTTGACGGAGTGGAAATTCACGGTGCTAATGGTTACTTGCTACAGCAATTCTTTTCGCCTCATTCAAACCGTCGTGAAGACAAGTGGGGCGGTTCCCTTGAAAAGCGCCTGACTTTTCCATTAGCGGTTGTGGATGAAGTGAAAAAGGCTGTTGCTGAACATGCCAGGGATCCGTTCATCGTAGGATATCGTTTTTCACCGGAGGAGCCGGAAACACCAGGAATCACCATGGATGATACACTAGCATTAATTGATGGACTTGTAACAAAGGATTTGGATTATCTTCATGTTTCATTAATGGATTTCTGGTCGAAAGCAAGACGGGGAGCTGACGTTGACCGACCTCGGATAGAAATTATAAAAGAACGTATCGGAGATCAAGTTCCCGTCATTGGAGTTGGTTCCATCTATACAGCGGATGATGCGATCAAGGCACTGCAATCCGGGATTCCATTAATCGCATTAGGGCGTGAAATTATAATCGATCCTGAATGGGTACAAAAAGTGGAACAAGGCAGGGAAGCTGATATCGTGACAAAAATAAACAAAGATAATCAGCTGCAACTTGATATTCCAGATCCATTATGGCAAGCAATCATCCACTCTCCAGGATGGTTTCCAGGAGTAGAATAAAGTAAAAAATAAAAAATGCATTAATGGGTTTCAAATAACCCCGAATAAGGAACACATATAAAAGTGTTCCTTATCCGGGGTTTTTAATGTTTATGGAAGGGGAGTGGTTTTCAAGTTGAATCCTTAAGAATGAATAACTATTTCTAAGCTGTTTCGGAAAATAAAAAAGGGAAAGACTTTCGAATTTTTATTAATCAGCAATTAAGTCTCACCGGCAGATACATTCGGAAATTTTGTGAGGATAGGGGCTATCTTTACGGAACACGTGAATAAGGTTAGGAAGGACGTTAGGTAACACCAGAAGAGCAACCATTAATTAATGGCTGCTCTTCTGGTGTTACCTTCTTTTTAACAGAATAGCTAATATCAAAGATATTTGCAGAGAAATGATAAGTAAAAGAGACAACATATAATCACTATCTAAAGATGCATTATAGCTAAAGATAAAAAATAAGATCACTGATATTATTAGAATGAAAATGAAATTAATAATGATTTGCCTCATGGTCCCCCCCATTTTAACAACAGATCAATAAGACAGCGTCAATGCATATGACCTTGTATCTGTAGTATTATTTGGTGTAATAGATAAACCGGCCGGATAAACTGACACAGAAGGTGTACCAGAAATTCTCTTATGACCATACGTTATTTTAATGTTTATTTTACCATTTTTGGATGTGGGAACATATACATATTGTCCAATATATCCTTTATGCTTGGTTTTACTAGTAGAAGCCCTTATATCATATGAACCAGCCACTCCAGCGCTTGGTTCCCAATTACTTGGGGAATACTTGATTGCATAATCAATCCAACGTCCATTTCCTTGTTGATCTTGAGAATATCTGTGCTGGTGTTGTTTTACTTTCCCTCCACTAGTTGGCAGGTACAGTCCTGAACTTGAAGGGAAACCAATTGTCATTTTATCAACTAACGTATATGAAGGTGTTTTTAGCCATTGAAAGTTACCGTATATATAAAATTTATCTTCTTTTGAACGATCACTTTTTACTTTATATACAGTTCCCCCCATTTTTAAAGTTGTTGCAGCAATTGATGCAAAAGTGCTGATTTGCCCTGGTTTAGTAACTTCTAAGTCATATATAACCATAAATTCCGATCCAGAATCTATAACTTTAGCCTCCTCTTCAATTAATCGTCTTGAAACTTCAACAGGTAAATCCTCGGATTCTTCTTGAGTATTGCCGACTTCATTTACAAGATAATTCAACTCTTCTGGTGTCAGTCTTTCTTCGCTAAGGCTTGTACCATTTTCCTCGGCAAATCCTGTTGCAGCAAGACTAAAAGAAAATAAAAATACTGTCACAAAAGATAAAATCCTCATTTATTTTTCCCCCTTTTTCATTGATCTCTTTATTACTGTATTTTTCTGTTTTCAAGTGCTAAGGAATATTCATCGAAGTAAGGTTTATGAAAGAGTAAATGATTATGTCATCACTCGGGGATTTATATTGTTTATCTAGGTATGATCTTTTTTTACTAGAGTCTATATATCGATCGTTTGTTTACTGAAAGCCATAGGAACAAAATAAAGTACCATTGATTTCTATTATCTTCAGTCAGGATGGGATAGGAGCACTTTAACTGTCTCTGAGGGAATATATAACTTAGTTCTATAAAAAAATAGCGTTTCTTTTGATTCATTGAGGACACACCGGAGATAAAAAAACATGAGGTTATGATCATTCTTATTATTACTGTACTCTATTATTCTTGATTATGAGTCTTAGTTTTTAGACATGATATTTCAAATTAGGAACTATTGTTTTCAATCCAAAATTTTCTTATGTAAGAACATAAAGAATAGGATTCGATGGTACTCTATAATTCAATGGCATTATTCCAATATTGAAACCATCTTATTTAAATATGGGACAACCTATGTTCCAATTTCCTCAACACTGTAATCGAAGTATCCATTATTCGAGTTATAAGCTTTGATAACCGATAGAAAAATTTCTGGACAATGGGGAAAAAGAAAAAACACGGAGTGGATTAAACCAACTCCGTGTTACCCGTAATGTAGGGATTTAGCAAACCCAAGCGATTTCCTTAAAATAGAAAGGAATCAAGTGAGTATGGGCCAGCTCCCGTTAACGCTATGCCAATCGCCACTGCAAGGATGGCAAGATTATATTCATAACCGTTTTGAGTTGCCCAGTAACCATTTGGTCCATGGACTTTAACGATCGCAACGAGCATAGTAAGTGCAATTAATATACCTGCAAAGGGTGTAAAGAGACCTAAAGCAAATAAAGCTCCGCCAATAAGTTCTGATAGACCAGCAAATAGGGCCATGGTAACTCCTGGCTTCATGCCAATCGAATCAAACCAGCCTCCTGTACCTTTCAAGCCATGACCGCCAAACCAACCAAATAATTTTTGAGCCCCATGACCAACAAACGATAAACCGATTACTACCCGTATAACTAATAAGCCTATACCAATCATTTATGATTCCTCCTGGAATTTATTTTGAATTTAGATATCTTTAATTCGAGATTTATACTTAAAAAATAAGGGGTGTTATCTCGAATTAATTTATCTTTAATTAAAGATAATATTATTTTAGTGATTTGTCAAACATAATTTTATCTCTAATGCTTATTTCAATAGGGAGGGTTTTGGAAAACAGGTGAGCTTAGCCTGGAGCAGAACAATAAACCACTTTACTCATGCGTTTTACGCGTTAATCGTGAGTTTCGCACTTTTACTCGTCAAATTTGCTGATTTACTCGTGAGTTCTACGCAATTACTCGTATATTACTCAATTTTACTCATGAACAGTATATGAAATTCAATTTCAATTTTATTGTAGGTGCCGACCTGGAATTAAGGAATCGTTTAGGAACAGGCCGCTCATTTAAATAATGAACATTTGCAATATGATTGGTGTCCCTTTTATTGGGATATCAATCGTATTCAATTTAAGTTTTCCTTTTTCAACGGTGTAATTATCGTGGGGCTGCAATACGCCATTTATGAATAAATTCATATAGGATACTTTTGATGGATCCAGTATTACCTGATTTTCTATGTCAGTTATTCCGTCTTTTTCTTCATAAATCCGTTGGCAGCCATTTGCAATAGCATAAAATTCATAAGAAATGATTCTTTTTGGGATTCTCGTGCGAACTTCGTTGGGAGAGCACATAGGGAAAAACAACAAAGGTCTCGGGATTTCTGGATCCTCTTTAATGAATCGGCAATATTTACTGTTCATTTCTAAAACTCTCCCCTTTTCTTATCTCCTATACATTTTATAAAAAGTAAGGATTATCGTGAGGACCATTTTTGAAAATTGTCTATACAATTCCTTTCGCAAAGTCATAGCATGGAGAGAAGAGAGGTGAATATTTTGCCGTTAAAAATAATGAAGTTAGCGATTGCGGCTACCTCGGTGATTAATGTGAATCCACTGATCACGCGATTATTTTATGAGGCGACTGCCACATCGACTGGTCCAACCACGCTTTCAATTGATCCAGCAAGTTTTTTCTCGGATACTGGTGATCCTGCGACTGTACTGCCTGCATTAAGTGCGGAAAACAGTTCATATGAGGTGTTTATTAATGGGGTGCTGCAAATGGAGGATTTAACAACATACACACCAGGTGCCACTGGGGTAGGAAGTCTTGTGATCACTGTTCCGGACGGTTCTTCCATCTTAGCTGGATCTCCTATTGTTCTTGTTGTGACAAACTATGCACCGACATCCGATGTTGATATTGCAACATGATTTCTATGCATTATTTTAAATGAAAAAACAGGAAAACAGGCAGTGCCCATATCGCTTGCCTGTTTTTTAATATAGCAAAGGATATGCCTATGTATTCAAATTGAGAAAGAATGTAAAAAGGGGAGATTGACAGCAAAATAAATCATATAATAACATATGTGGTTATCAATGGGAGAGGTACTGGGTTAAAAATTTGTACCGGTTTTATAAAAAAGTTCATTATATTTATTTAATAATTGATCAAGTTGCTGGCTGTATTCAACGGCAACATGTGAGTTTAAACCATCTTTAGCGACAATCTTTATAAGTTCATTTCTCTTCAATTCAATCTGTTCGAGAAATTCATTCTTTTTAGCCATTATATTTCCTTTCTGGCCCCAACATATTTTCATGGTACCATTAAATTATGTGTTCGTTGTAAAATCTGTATGAATATAACAATTATATCGGCTTGGACTAATGAATTCAAATAAGTTATCTTATGGAAAATTAAACCGTCGCCCCATTCTGTTTTTAGGCAATTGGCTGTCATGAAATATTCACAGTTCCATAAATGTATTTTTTTATCTTATTTGTTACAATGTTTATAGGTTGACATACATAGGAGTGAGCTTATTTGAATGATATTAATATGTTTTTAGCATTTGGGGCGGGATTCCTGAGTTTTATTTCGCCATGCTGCTTACCGCTATATCCGGCCTTTTTATCTTATATCACTGGTATGAGTGTAGGTGAAATCAAATCCGAGAACGCCATGCTCCAAAGAAGAAGCATGCTGCATACCTTATTCTTCCTGCTTGGGTTTTCTCTGGTTTTTATTGCAATAGGTTTTAGCACATCATACCTAGGTTCTTTCTTCTCGGATTACAAAGAATTAATTCGTCAGATCGGCGCCATCCTGATTATCATTTTTGGTTTATTCATTGTAGGAATCTTTCAGCCGAGATCTTTGATGAAAGACAGCCGCTTTGAATTCAAGAACCGACCTAGCGGATATATAGGTTCCATTCTTATCGGACTTGCCTTTGCCGCTGGATGGACCCCTTGTGCAGGTCCGTTGTTAGGCGCTGTCATTTCACTGGGTGCAACTAATCCTAGTGCTGCCATGAGCTATATGACTGCCTATATTTTAGGATTTGCCATACCGTTTTTCATATTATCCTTCTTTGTCGGAAAATTGAAATGGATCAAAAAGTACAGCCAATACATCATGAAGATTGGCGGATATTTAATGATTATAATGGGTGTGATTTTGTTTTTTGATTGGATGACCAAAATAATTGCAGTCCTGTCTAGACTATTCGGTGGCTTTACGGGTTTTTAGTCCATAATAAGTTATTTTTTCAATAATCTAGTTGATTTCCTGCTATTAGGACTGATGGTGTCAATTTCGTTGATTTTGGGTCTAATGTCTGTCACTAAGCTGTCGGTATATCAAAATTAAATCCTGACCTAAGAAATTAAGAAGGAATTTCAGGCCGCAAAGGGTATAATATGCTCTCTGCTATAGGTGGTCAGCAAAAATATGGTTATCGAAGGCTATAGAAGCCGTGGTGCAAGATTTTATCTTCAAGCCTTTTGACGAGGGCGGGGCATTGGAAGCATCAAAAGGGAGCTTATTTAAGAACACCTCCTTGTTTATCTCAAATAGGTAATATATACTTTGTTTATAAATTGAAGTCATATATAATTTTTAATGGTACTTACCTATTTTTAGTTTAAAGGGATGGTTAATAGATGATATATATATCAACAGGTATAGCGATTGTGATGGCTATAGGTGTTTTCATATTACGTATGAAGGAAACGAAAAAACCAGTGAATGAAAAGAAAATCATCTTACCGCCGCTGTTTATGAGTACGGGTGCTTTAATGTTTATTTTCCCGATGTTCCGTGTTACTCGATACGAATTGCTGGAGGCTATTGTTGCAGGGATGTTATTTTCCATCTTATTGATTAAAACATCTAAATTTGAAGTAAGAGATGAAAAAATTTATATTCTGCGCTCTAAAGCGTTCATATTCATATTGATTGGGCTCATGGTGATTCGACTGGTGGCAAAACTGATGCTGGGGAGCACGATAGAAATCGGTGTATTGAGCGGAATGTTTTTCTTACTTGCTTTCGCGATGATCGTTCCGTGGAGAATTGCCATGCTTTACCAATATAAAAAAGTTAAAGCAGCCAGTTTCGGCGGAAGCAGTATGGTGTGATAATCTAAAAAACCTGAGTCGATATTCATGATGACTCGGGTTTTTCATTTGCCTGGAAACTTTTCATGAGTAAAAAAATATGCAAAAACCTAGTAATTTCATCCGGATTATATTATATTAGTATTATTATTTTATTTAAGGAGGAAACGGTACATGTTACAAATGATTGTGTTTGGGATTATTTGTGGTTTACTGCTGGGATTTGTGCTTCAAAGAGGCCGTTTCTGTGTTGTTGGTGCATATCGTGATTTGATTTTAGCTAAAGATGGACGGATGTTTTTGGCTACTTTTGTTGTAATAGCAATACAAAGTATTGGTGTTTATGCATTGAATGATACAGGAGTCATTCAGTTTGGAAATGATGGTTTTCCATGGTTGGGAACAATTGTGGGTGGCTTTATTTTTGGTATTGGTATGGTTCTGGCAGGGGGTTGTGCCACTGGAACATGGTATCGTGCCGGAGAGGGCATGATCGGAAGTTGGGTTGCCCTTTTTGGATATATGCTAGGGGCAGCAATGACGAAATATGGTGTATGGAAAGTGGCAGGGGATAATCTGTTATCTTATCGTACAAATGATACGTATATTCATGAAACGTTAAATGTTTCGCCTTGGGTGCTTGTGATTATTGTGACACTCTTGGTTGGCATATTGGTGATTCGTGAATTGAGAAAGCCGAAACTGCCAATTTTTAAAATGAAACCGAAAAAAACGGGATTGGCCCACATCTTATTCGAGAAACGTTGGCATCCTTTTGTTACAGCATTATTGGTCGGCCTTATTGCAATCATGGCATGGCCGCTAAGTGCAATGACAGGCCGAATGTTCGGACTTGGAATTACAGCGCCTTCCGCGAACATTTTAACTTTCCTTATAACCGGAGATGATGCGTTAATCGATTGGGGTACGTTTTTAGTATTGGGCATTTTCCTCGGTGCTTTCATTGCAGCCAAAGGGAGCGGGGAATTCCGTTGGCGTTTGCCTGATATGAAAACGTTACGTAACAATGCAATTGGCGGTGTAACCATGGGATTCGGCGCAAGTGTTGCCGGGGGATGTACAATCGGAAATGGTCTGGTGAACTCGGCGCTATTTGCTTGGCAAGGTTGGATCGCAATTGTCTTTTTCCTGCTGGGTACATGGGTAGCAACTTATTTCACGATTATCCGTAAGCAAAAGCAGACAGCAGCTGCATCCAAAGCGGCTTAAGAGACGAGCCGAAAATTTTTGATCAAGGAGTGGAATATAAATGGCAAAGGTATTGGAAACGACTGGGATGGTATGTCCATTCCCTTTAGTGGAAGCAAAAGAAGCGATAGTGGACATGGCAAAAGGAGAGGAATTGATCATTAATTTCGATTGCACACAAGCAACGGAGAGCATTCCGCGTTGGGCTGCTACTGAAGGTCATGAAATCACGGAGTTTGAGCAAATCGATGACGCTAAATGGCGAATAATCGTGAAAAAGGGAAAGTAAATTGATTGGAAAAAAACGTGCTCGGGTTTCCTGTGCACGTTTTTCTATTTTACAAGGTTGAATGATTGGCGCTGGAAGCTCCCAGTGATAACATGGCTTTAACCACTTTTTTTAAGGAGATGTTGATAATGGTAGACGAGGTCATTTTAAACGATGTTCCAATTCATGTTACTGATTTTCATGCTGAAAATGTAAAGGATTCTGAAGGTAAGGAAATGAGGAAAATCAGTTTCAATTTCAAGGTTACACATAATGAATATCATGATATTACAACACTGCTTTATCAAATGGTATTTGATATAAAGATACCACAGTCAAACGAGGAGTTTAGAGCAGAGATCTTTAACTATGCAACTTCGGTAACGAATCTATATGAAGAAAATGCGGTGGGGGATTTTTCGCTTGTCTTGCTGGAAGTGAACGGTCCAGAATGATTGCATTGCCAGTCTTGTAAAGATATGGGTTACTGTCTATAATAATAGTGACGATCATTCTATACATATGAGGTGGTACTTTGCTTAGCGGATGGTTTTTATGGTTTATTCTATTTTGGGTAGCCCTGTTAATTATATTGATGAGCATAGGTGGCTTTTTCATGTTTCGAAAGTTCCTGAAAAGATTTCCCAAAGAAGATGGGAAATCCGATATGGATTGGGAAGAATACTATTTGGAGCAAACAAAGCACTTATGGTCAAAGCAGCAAAAGGAATTACTAGAAGATTTAGTGAGCCCTGTGCCAGAACTTTTTCGTGATGTTGCACGTCATAAAATCGCAGGGAAAATCGGAGAGTTGGCGTTAAAGGAAAAAGCGGGCGATATTACGGAAGATTTAGTAATACGCGGCTATATCATTGCCACACCAAAACGTGACCATAAATTTTTACAAAAAAAATTAGCTGAAAGAAAGGTGAATATGGGTCCATATGAACACTTATTCAGCTAATGATGAAAAAAGCAGACTCTTTTGGAGTTTGCTTCAGTTTGTAGACAAAAGGGGTTCAGAATAAAAAAATTTCGAACCCCTTTTAAAATTCCCTTTGAAATTTTGACCAAAGGTTAAGAGATTTGGGCTCTTCGAGCCACTAGGTTATGCTATTTTAGGACCTAGCCATGTCCACATGGCCATCTTCTTTAAATTAATGGCAGCGAAAGTAAGCATCGATTGCATCGACAATTTTTTAAGTCCCCTTAAAGTAGTACAACGCATACCTTGCTTTTCTTTTGCATCCGCGAATACACACTTAATAGTCGCATGGAACGAATAGCGAAGGTATATTGAATGAATATCAGTTTAACTAAAATAACTGGGCATTACTTCGGCGTCTTACCTCTGAATACATATCTTTAACCAAGTCATGAATGAAAGTGAAGTCAATGGAAGCCTCAATTTTACGAACCAAATGGTTCGCCGGCACCAGTTGATCAAAAGTAATCATTTCAAGTTGATCTCGTTGAATAGAAAGATGTTTCGAAAACATCCTCATCAGCTCAAGTTTTAATAGATTTATTTTAAAACAAAAAAGACTGTAGGCAAAAGGAGTTCTATTTAAATTTTTAAACATAGTTGATTGGAACGGAAGGTGCGAGACTCCCGCGGAAAGCGAGTGCCTGAAGTGGAAATCAACGTCAAAATTTGTACAAGCAAAAAAAATGTATACAAACTCGATTTTCATCGAGTTTGTATATAGTCAGAAGCAGACTCTTTTGGAGTTTGCTTTTTTTATTCTGAATAATTCAAAAGAATGGTGCGGTGTGGTAAAAATTAGAACGTCTGTACCCAAACCATGCTATTCGTAAAATTTTTGATATAATAATAGTAAGTGAAAATTAGGACGGAGTGAAACTATGAAATTTATCCATACGGCTGATTGGCATTTAGGGAAAATCGTTCACGGGGTACATATGACAGATGACCAAAGGCATGCGCTCTTGCAATTCATAGAAATTGTCGAAGAGGAAAAACCGGATGCGGTTGTGATCGCCGGTGATCTATATGATCGTTCCGTTCCGCCGACTGAAGCGGTGGAGCTACTTGATGAAATCCTTTATACGATTAATGTGAAAATGAATACACCAATCGTTGCGATATCGGGAAACCATGATTCTGCGGAAAGGCTTGCATTCGGTTCATCATGGTATCGTCATAGTCAGTTATACATTCATGGGAAATTGACAAAAACATGTGAGCCGGTTCGCATAAAAGGCGTGAACTTTTATTGTGTTCCATATGCAGAACCCGGGACGGTTCGCCATCTTTTTGAAGATGATAGTATCCATTCCCATCAAGAAGCGATGAAGCGGATAACCGGAACGATTGCTGAGAATTTCAATAAGGATGAGCCAAATGTCTTCGTAGGACATGCTTTTGTATTAGGCGGAAAAACGAGCGATTCGGAAAGGGTCTTGTCGGTAGGTGGTTCTGGCTGTGTTTCATCCGACTTATTCGATGCGTTTGATTATACGGCACTTGGGCATTTACATAGTCCAGACGCGATACGTCATCCTAAGGTGTTTTACTCTGGATCACTATTAAAATATTCTTTTTCCGAGGCCAAGCAGAATAAGTCGCTTTCCATCGTCGATATGCAAGAAGATGGAAGCTTTGATATTCGCTATCGTTCTTTGGCACCCAAGTTCGATATGAGGGAAATATCCGGATCGATGGAAGAGTTGCTTGATCCCGATTTTTATCAATCGCAAAAAAGGGATGACTATTTAAAAATAACACTAAATGATGAAGGGGCACTCATCGATCCCATTAATCGCTTGCGCCAGATTTATCCGAACGTACTACATCTAGAACGTAAATGGGATTTGACCGACCTTAGGAGAAAACATTCCTACTCTTCAGTAAAAGATGAACGGAAATCGGAATTGGACCTGTTCGAGACGTTTTATCAAGAAATGACAGATCGGGCCTTTGATTCCAAAAAGCAGGATTTGATGGTTTCGGTAATTGAAGCTGTTAAGAAAGAGGAGGCTTTGAAATGAGACCGGATATTTTAACGATGCAGGCATTCGGACCATATGCAGGAAGGGAAACCATTGATTTTAATTCCCTTGGAGAACGGACCATGTTTGTCATTTCTGGAAAGACAGGCGCAGGGAAAACAACGATATTTGATGGGATTAGTTTTGCGATATATGGTAAAGCCAGCGGTGAAGATCGTAGCGGGCAAGATTTGCGAAGTCAGTTTGCCGAAGATGATATGTTGACGGAAGTCTCATTACAATTTACCCTGCGTGGGAAAACGTATTTGGTTACCCGGTCGCCGCAGCAGGAACGCAAGAAAAAAGCAGGTGAAGGAACAACAACAGTTGGAGCAAAGGCTGAATTATATGAGATATTGGCCGAAGGAAAAAAATTGCTTGGTGCAAATGTGCGAGAAGTTGAAGAAAAAATAAAAGTGCTCATTGGACTTGATGCGAATCAATTCCGGCAAATCCTGATGATTCCTCAGAATGAATTCCGAAAACTGCTAACTTCCGACAGCAAGGATAAGGAACAGATTCTTCAGAAATTATTTCATACTGAACTTTATAAACGAATAGAAGAAAAATTAAAAGAAGAGGCTTCCATCCTAAGAAAGCAAAGTGAAAAAAGTGCTCAGCGAAGAATTGAATTAATGAAAGGCATCCAGCCTGGCAATCATGAAGAATTGCAGGCGCAATTACAAGGGGAAGAGCCTAATGAACAGCAGGTCTTGCCCTTGTTACGGGAAGTCATTTTGCAAGCAACAGAAAAAAATGAGTATATAAATAAACAAATACAGGAAAAGCAAAAAGCTCGTGATCAAGTAAATCAAGAACTTTCAAAAGCTGTCGATTTATTGAATCGATTTTCGGAAAAAGAAACACTGCGAAAAGAAAAGGAGGCTCTTGAAGCAAAGCTGCCAGAAATGGAACTAGTGAAAGTCCAAATAAAAATGGCACACAAAGCGGCATCGCTTGAAAAGCAGGAACAATACTATTTGCGTATCGGCAAACAAGTACAAGATGCTAATGCCGAACTTCAAAAGTTAAGTGAGCAGTCCGAGAAGTTACGGGCTGAGCGCATTGAGAAGCAGGATTCCTATGATAAGGAAATGTTGAAGGAAAATGAAAGAGAGCAGGCAGTCCGAACTGTTCATCAGCTTGAGCAGGTAAAAGAGGCTGTCATGACTTTTGCAAGCTTGAAAGCACAGGTTACTTTAGACGAAAAAGAGTGGCAAAAGAGTAAAAGACTTCGTGAAAAAACTGTTTCGGAACATTTGTCGATTGAAGCGGAAGCAGAGAAAGTCGCTCAAGAAAAAACAGAAGCGGAAAAAGCCGCTGTCCTTTATCGTGATCAGGAAATTGAAGCAGAAAGAAATAATTCATCGTTATCGAAAATTAAAAAGCTTCAAGAAGTTCTTAATGAAATCACTAATACGAAACGGGTTCTGGATGAAAAGAATAATCGGTTCCATGAGTTACAAAGAATACAAACTCAGGAGAAGGAAAAACTGGAAACCCTGAATCGAAACTGGCGATCAGGACAAGCGGGTATGCTTGCCTCCATGCTGCACTCTGGAGAAAATTGTCCTGTTTGCGGTTCGCAAAGTCATCCAAAACCTGCGCAAATGCATGAGCATATGCCGACAGATTTGGAACTGAAAGAGCAAGAAAACAAACTGAAATCTGCGGAACAACAAAAAAGCCAAGCGGAAAGTGAATATTATCAAGCGAAATCCAAATATGATGCACTGGCAGAGTCTTCACAAGAAAAGCTTAGTGACTTACAAAATGACATGCCGGAGTTTAGGTTTGAGGATATTGAAGAGCATTTGACACAGTTTGTACAAAAAGGAAAAGTGCTGCAAGAGCAGCTAAAGGAATTGATGAGGAAAAAGTCTGTATTCAATGATCTGGAAAAAAGGTTGCTGGATTTAAAAGGCAAGTCAACCCAGCTAAAGGAGAATCTGACCTCTTTAGAAAGAAAAGAGGACGAAGGGAAAACCAGGTATATTGAAAACTCTACAAAACTAACAGGATTAACCGATTCCCTGCCAGACGGAATACGGACAGAGGAAGAATATAATGCTGCTTACCAAATGGCTGTAAAAACACAGAAACGCTTACAATCAGCCTTGGAAGATGCACAAAAAAACCTTCAACTGGTGAAGGAAAGAGAATCGGCCATCATTGCAAAAACAGAATCCTTGAGTGGAAATATAGAGGCTTTCAAGACAGAATTGAAAGAGGAGCGGGAAAAGTTAATTACGGAAATGACCAATCAAGGCTTCTCTAATTATAAAGAATATAAGGCAGCAAAAAAATCGGAAGCTGCTCTTGGAAATTTGGAAGACCAAGTTCAGCAGTATAATCAAAATTGGCAAAGTGTTTTAAGTCTATTTCATGATTTGGAAATGAAATTAAAAGATGTTACCAAACCGGATCTTGAAGGATTGAGAAAGACTTTCGATTTCATAGATGGAGAATTGGAGTCTTTACGCCTAAATCAGAATGAATTGCAGGCTGAAAAACGGACTAACGAAGAAATCGATAGGAAATTGGCGCAAATCAGGGAAGAACAGAAAAGTTTGGATGAAAGGTACAGTATCGTCGGTCATCTGTCTGAGATTTCCAAAGGTCAAAACTCCTTCAAAATAACTTTTGAACGTTATGTACTGGCAGCCTTTTTAGATGATATCCTAAAAGAAGCCAATTCAAGGCTGCTGAAAATGACCAGCGGCAGATATCAGTTATTGCGAAAGCTTGATCCTACACGCAGGAATATCCAGAGCGGTCTGGAGTTATCTGTGTATGATCAATATACAGGACAAGAGAGGCATGTCAAAACCCTTTCGGGAGGAGAGAGCTTTAAGGCTTCCCTTGCACTTGCCTTGGGTCTTGCGGATGTTGTCCAGCAGAATGCTGGCGGAATTTCACTTGAAACGATGTTCATCGATGAAGGTTTCGGTACGCTCGACCCTGAATCTCTTGATCATGCCATTGAAGCATTAATGGATATACAAAGCACCGGGAGATTGGTCGGGATAATATCCCATGTCCCGGAATTGAAAGAAAGAATCGATGCCCAGCTTCAAGTCATTTCTACGCAAAAAGGAAGTCGGACGTCCTTTTATTTTGCTGGTTAATCAAGAAAAAAGAATGGCTAAGGGGAGGTTCCCCAGGCCATTCTTTTTATTTTTAATGAACGGACTACTCAATGTTAATATCTTCAGCTGTTTTTCCGGGGGAAAACTTATGGATGCGAATCACCAAAATCGGATTCGAGAATTCAGCGGTAATTCTGCGTGAGCAAATCGAAAAGGGGAAAGGGATTTTTCTCTGTGTGGGCAGCTTATCTTCTTTTTTTTCAAGAAATGGCTTATGAGTATCGTCAACTATGATCGATAGCTCATTATCACTTAGGCATACTTTAATATCTTTCACATCATGATCTTCCAAAACCGCTTCCACCATATACTCATCGTCACTTTCGTATATATCAATTGAAAAAAGTTGATGATCCAACGCACAAGTTTCCGGATCCAGAAAAAAACTTTTTACCCATTCATCAAACTTTTCAACCTCATTCATTTGCGATCCATGTTGATTGTCTTGCATGTTGATACCCCCGGTTTTCCTTTGAGGTATTATATGTTGGAGCATGAAGAATGGTGAATGAAAAAGTGAAATTGATGATGATAAAAGATACCGGAAAAAAATGAAAAAACAACCAATGCAAAGGAACGATGGGTATGTAGGTATAAAAGAATCAAAAATTAGAAGGAATTCAATAAAAAAGTGATGACCAATTCTAAATGAGTTGGTCATTTGTTTATAAACAATCAAGTTGTCGATCATGTCATTAAAGTTAATACAATTAAAAATGTCATATTAAATGTATTTTTTAAATAATTCACCAAAAATAATTGCAACCCTGAAAATACCTTGGATCTGTTTCCTCTTAAGCAAGCTTTGTTATAAATTCAGCAGAACCTTAACATTTCTGAATGGTCAACTCTTCTATTTATGTTGCAATGAAATGGAAGATACTTGTTTCACTCAAGCTCTTATAAGGACCTATATCGGCCGGTTAATATATAAACAACTAGGTATATAAGTATAATGGGCCAAGCATAAATTACAAACTTTATTTGAAAGTCTATAAAGTTTGTCTCCGTAGAATCAACTAACATATATAGAGCTGAAATAACTGGTGGAATTAATACACTCGTAAGCAAAGTTTAAAAAAATATTACACTTGCCCATCCTTAGCTGGATGGGCTTTTCAAATTTTATAATACAGCATGGATAAGGTCTAAATCACGATTTGTGAGTAGTTATAATCTATAATATGGTAAAAACCTATTTTTTAATATCGTTAGAAAACCAATAAGAGCCTATTTAAATTCAAAAATGAATTATTGGCATTTTCGATGAATCCTCTACAGAAAGGCATTATATGCTAATAAAATTCATTAATGAATTGAATATTTTTGATACTAAGCGATTTTACACAAAATTAGGACTTGGCATGCAAGTTGCATAATCATATAAGTATAAAACAAACATGTGCGATATGAAATTCGTTTATGTGTGGAGGGATAATGGTGCGAAAAACGATAAATAAACCATGGGAGCAGTGGTATGTTGAAAGAATGAAATCTATGAAGCTACCGGAAATATCCGTCTATTCACTGCTTGATATAACAGCAAGTAAGTTTCCACACCATACAGCCATCATTTATGAAGACCAGTCAATGGATTATAAGAATTTAAAATTGCAGGTAGACAAACTTGCTGGTAAATGGAGAGAAATGGGCTTTGTTAAAGGTGAACGGATTGGTCTGATGATGGCAAACCACCCTTATTTCATTATCAGTTATTACGCTGCCCAGGCACTAGGTCTGTTGGTAGTCCAAATTAATCCCATGTATAAACCGCGGGAACTATTGCAAATTTTAATAGACTCAAATACCAAGAATATTGTATTTGACCATACGGCCGCAGTTACAATCGAAGAAACGAAAGCGATATATGAATTTGATGTTTGCATTGATACGGAGAAAGATCAAAACGGGTCTTATTCCCTTCAAACGATGATTAAGACCGGTGACGCCATTAAGAAGCCCGAAATGATAAGCCCTCATGAAGATACTGCAGTCATCCAATATACTGGTGGCACCACTGGGAAGATGAAGGGTGTCATGCTCACTCACCATAATTTAACCTCCAATGTCGTGCAGAGCTTTGAAATGTATGGTGATTCCTTGAAACCTGGCGAAGAAATCGTTTTGGCAGCTACGCCCCTTTACCATGTTTATGCCATGACAAGTGCAATGAATCTCGGTATCTATATTGGAGCTGCCATCCTCTTATTTCCCAAATTCGAACTTGAAGATGTACTTGCAAAAATAAAAAAGCATCGTCCGACATTCTTTCCAGGAGTTCCAAAAATGTATAATGCATTTGTCAATCATCCTGGAATTGAAAATTATGGACTGAATTGTTTAAAAAGCTGTTCTTGTGGATCGGCGCCCCTGCCGGTTGAAGTAATTAAGCGATTTGAGGAGCTGACCGGTGCCAAAATCGGAGAGGGTTTCGGTTTGTCGGAGGCCTCACCTTCCACTCATCGTAATCCGCCTTTCGGAAAAAGGAAAATAGGAAGCATTGGCATCCCTTTTCCAGGCACGGACTGTATGATCATTGACGATGAAAATAATGAAGTGCCTAACACATGCGTCGGGGAGTTGCTCATAAAAGGCCCGCAAATCATGAAGGGTTATTGGAATAACGAAGCCGAAACCAAAAAGGCCCTACAGAATGACTGGCTATATACTGGCGATCTTGCTGTGATGGATGACGAAGGTTATTTCTATATCGTCGGCAGGAAAAAAGAAATGATCATCGTCGGCGGATTCAATATTTACCCCCAGGAGGTAGAAGGGGTTCTGTATGAACATCCGGCAGTTAAAGAGGCAGCTGTGGTGGGCATCCCCCATAAAGAAAAAGGTGAAATAGTGAAAGCATTCATCGTACCTAAAGAAAGCGCTTCCGTGGATCTTGAAGAAATAGAAGGATATTGTTATACCCAATTGACGCCTTATAAGGTACCAAAAGTATTTGAATTGAGAAAAGAACTTCCGCGAAATACAGTGGGTAAACTTTTAAAAAGATTGTTAGTTAAAGAGGAATTAGAAAAGGATTGAAAGAGGGGGAATATGGTTCCAACATCTAAGTTGAAGCTTACGTTGGAAGGCATGCCAGTTTGTGAACAAAAATAAAGAAGAGGAGGGATTCATATGCGGTGGGTTGTTCTCATTCTATTATTCTTTGGAGCCGTCATCAATTTTGCAGATAAATCGATCGTAGGTCTCGCAGCTGTTCCCATCATGAAGGAATTCAATCTTACCTATGCGGAGTGGGGTCTTGTTGGAAGCAGTTATTATTGGCTATACCCAGTAACAGGGATTTTTGGGGCAGCATGGGCTGATCGGCTGGGGGCTAAAAAAGTGCTTGGGTTCATCATGCTGACATGGACCGTTTTGCAATTCGGGGTCTTAGCCATCACTGCTCTTCCATTATTAATTCTATACAGGATTTTGCTGGGTGCATTCGAAGGGCCTTATAGCCCAATTGCTTACAGTCATGCCGATAAGTGGTTTCCGCCAAAACTGAAAGGCTTTGCCAATTCGGTAGTTGTTGGCGGAGGAACCGTTGGTGCGATGATCGTGGCACCGATCCTCGTTTCCTTAATTACGATATTCGGCTGGAAGGTTGCCTTTGCAGCACTTGGTGCAGCAAGCCTTGTTTGGTTCTTCCTCTTTCAATTTTTAACAAAGGAAAATCCGGTTGAAGTATACGAAAATGTACAAAAGAAAAAGAAACAAAAACTGGAAAAAATAAAAGTGAAAGACTTTTTGCTGCTATTGGCTTCACCTACTGCTTTGTTTACTACGCTCGCTTATTTTTCAACGTATATTTTAGTTGTTTGGTTTTCTGTTTGGCTCCCGATTTATTTAGTGGAAGCCGTAAAAATGTCTCCAGGTCAAATGGGAACCAGCGTTGTGATAATCGGAGTCGTTTCCGTATGTATTTATATGGGTGTTTCGATGGCTTCCGATCATTTATTCAAGAAGAACCAGAATTGGCGATCATCAAGGGTATTCGTCGTCGCGGGCGCCATGATTCTTGGTGCATTGTTCTTTTCCTCAATCATGGTATTTCAAAATCCAATCTGGGTGATAGTCGCCATGTGTTTAGCAAAGGGCCTTACATATGCCATCTTACCGATCGGACCAACGATCATGATCAATGAAATGCAGGAGCGGGGGGGATTGATGACTAGCATCTTAACATCATCAGGAAATCTAGCGGGAATTGTTGCGCCTCTATTAACTGGCTATATCATAAGTTTAGCTGGAGGAAATCAACTATTGGGTTATAACCTTTCGATATTGTTCATGGCCATCCTTGTCCTGGCTTTTGGCATCCTGTTTGCGATATTCGTTAAACCGGCCGGGAAACTTAAAAATAAAAGGTCTGATAACTTTGACCTTAAGTCCTCATAAGCAGGGTCGAACCTGCTTACATTCAATGAAACTAGTGAAGAGAAGGAATGCCTTCAAATAATGGTGTGAATATAAGGAAAAGGAGCGGATGGGAAATGAATAGAGATGCCGTCATAGTTTCTGCAGTTCGAACAGCAATTGGAAAGCAGGGAGGTGCACTTGCATCGGTTCCTGCCCATGTATTTGGAGCAGAAGTGATGAAAGAAGCCTTGAAACGAGCGAATGTCGAACCTCGAATGATAGACGATGTAATCATGGGGAATGTGTTAAGTGGGGGTGGAAACATTGCCAGGTTAACTGCACTCGAAACTGGCCTCTCGATACATCTTCCGGGACTGACTGTCGACCGTCAATGCGGCTCGGGAATAAATGCTGTCAACTTGGCTGCACAAGCAATCCGGGCTGGCGAAGGCGATATCTATATCGCCGGTGGGGTCGAGAGCATGAGCAGGGCGCCATACTTGATGGATCGTCCGGAAAAAGCATACAGTGCAAAGCCACCGCAGTTCAGAAAGTCACGGTTGTCCCCGAAAGCGATCGGCGATCCCCCGATGGGAATCACGGCTGAAAACTTAGCGGAAAAATATGAGGTCAGCAGGGAAGAACAAGATGAATTCGCTCTTCAAAGCCAAAAAAATATGGCCCGAGCCGTGGAAGAGGGCCGTTTCAATGAGCAAATTGCGCCTATTCACATTCCCGTCAGAAAAGGTGAAGATATCGAATTTAAATTGGATGAACATCCACGACCGCAAATAACGAAAGAAGGGCTAGCCAAATTATCGCCTGCGTTTTTAGAAGGCGGGTCCGTGACTGCAGGCAATAGTTCGGGATTGAATGATGCCGCATCAGCATTGGTCATCATGTCGAGGGAAAAAGCGGTTGAATTGGGGATTAAGCCTTTAGCGACGATCAGGGCACAGGCCGTTGCAGGGGTAGATCCAAATTATATGGGAATAGGACCTGTTCCAGCTATAAGAAAGGTAATGGATAAATCAGGGCTTTCCTTAAATGAAATGGACATAATTGAAATTAATGAAGCATTTGCCGCTCAAGTCATTGCTTGCAATAGGGAGCTTAATATGAATCCCGCCAGAGTGAATGTGAACGGGGGAGCCATTGCACATGGACACCCACTTGGTGCGACGGGTGCCATCCTCATTACGAAAGCGGTTTATGAATTGAAGCGTTCTGCCGGAAGATTTGCTCTTATTACGGCTTGCATTGGAGGCGGACAGGGAATTGCTACGATAATTGAACGTGAAGCTTGATTTTGTAAGTGTGTTTAGCCCGTTAAATGGTTAGAAAACACAGCATTCAGCTCTATATGCCCTATTAAGAAAACTTGTACAATGGCTGCTATACATGAACAGACCTAAGGAGGAAATAAACTCATGACAATCACTTTAACCAAGGAAATGCAGCAAATGAAGGAAATGATCCGTAATTTTGTTGAAAGGGAAGTGGAACCCTACGCCATACAAATTGAAGAAGAAGATGCCATCCCTGAGCATTTGGTGGAAAAAGCAAAAGACCTTGGCTTATTCGGGATAAGCATACCGAACAATACGGTGGAATTGGCTTAAATTCGGTGGGAAAGGCTACCGTATTAGAGCAGTTAGGAAGGACACATAATGGTTTCGTTTCATTAATAAGCGCTCACACCGGGATTGGAAGTACAGGTTTGGTTAAGCTTGCATCCGAACATTTGAAAAATAAATACTTGCCAGAAATGGCAGCAGGCACGAAAATTGGTGCCTTTGCTTTATCTGAACCCGGAGCGGGATCGGATGCAACCAATTTGGCAACAAGTGCAGAAAAGAAGGGTGATTACTGGGTGATGAACGGGACGAAACATTTCATCACGAATGGGCCGATTGCTGATGTTTATACAGTATTCGCTCTAACGGATAAAGATAAAGGGGCAAAGGGAGGGATTACAGCTTTTTTAGTAGAAAGAGATTTTCCTGGTTTGACTGTCGGCAAAAAGGACAAAAAAATGGGGTTGAGAGGATCATATACCTCACAGGTCATTTTTGAGGATTGTATCATACCCGAAGAAAATGTGATCGGCGAAGTGGGAATGGGATATATCTCTGCCCTTAAAATTTTAGCTGAAGGGCGGGTCGGATTGGCTGCAAGAGCAGTGGGGTCAAGTGGTAAATTAATTGAATTATCAGCCAAATATGCAAAAGAGCGCATTCAATTCGGTAAACCAATCGCAGACAACCAAGCGATTCAATGGATGCTTGCTGATATGGCAACCGAAACGGAAGCGGCAAGGGCATTGACGATGATGGCGGCACAAAAGATTGATGAAGGAAAAAAAGTGATCAAGGAAGCGTCTATGGCAAAACTGTTCGCTTCAGACGTTTTTAATCGGGTGGCGGATAAAGCGGTTCAAATTCATGGCGGAATGGGATATATGGCCGAATATCCAGTTGAACGTTTTTATCGGGATGCCCGCATAACGAAGATCTATGAAGGAACGAATGAAATCCAACGTTTAATCATTGCTAGGAATGTCTTGGAAGAGTGTTAAGTGTTTACTGTTTTATTCGGGCAGGTAATCTTTTGCCCAGGTATCCGGATTTTAAGGGGGAGGAACGAAATGGGTGAAGATATCGTGATCGTGAGTGCTGTACGAACACCAATTGGAAGGTACGGTGGTGCATTTAAAGAGATCAGTTCCGGTCATTTGGCGAGCATTGCCATTAAAGAAGCGATCAAGCGGGCGAATATTGCAACTGAACAAGTGGATGAAGTCATTTTCGGGGAGGTTAGGCAGACGACCGAATCCTCGAATGTAGCGAGAGTTGCAGCACTGCGCTCAGGAATTCCCGATTCGGCACCGGCTTTTACGGTAAACCGCTTATGTGCATCCGGGATGCAGGCCATTACCTCAGCAGCGCAGCAAATAAGCTCAGGTCAAGCCAATATAGTCGTTGCCGGCGGTACGGAAAGCATGAGCCGCGCACCTCTTTATTTAAGAAGTGCCCGTTTTGGGGGAGACAGGACTAAGCTAGTGGATTCAAATACTGAAGCGGGACAGCAGCCTCAAGAAATTTATGGAAAAGGTTTGGGGATGGGAATTACCGCTGAAAATGTGGCACAGCGATACAACATTTCCAGAGAAGAACAAGATGCCTTTTCAGTGGAAAGTCAACGAAGAGCGGCGAAAGCGATAGAAGAAGGAAAGTTCAAAGATGAGATTGTTCCTGTTCAAGTTTCTGACAGGAAGAGTACGGTTACGATTGAAACGGATGAATATCCGCGCCCGGACACCACAATGGAAAAACTTGCAGGCTTAAAACCGTCATTCAGGGAAAACGGAACAGTCACTGCCGGTAATGCTTGTGGCCGTAATGACGGGGCAGCAGCATTGGTATTAATGAAAGCCAGTGAAGCGGAACGGTTGCAAGTACAGCCAATCGCAAAGATTGTCGATTGGGCGACTGCCGGAGTTTCTCCTGAAGTGATGGGAATTGGTCCAGTACCAGCAGTTGGAAAACTTATGGAGCGTACCGGAAAAAAAGTAGAAGATATTGGGCTTTTCGAATTAAATGAAGCGTTCGCTTCACAGGCGTTGGCAGTAATCAGAGATTTATCGCTAGATGAAAACAAGGTTAATGTAAATGGGGGAGCCATTGCACTTGGGCACCCAGTCGGATCGACAGGCGCCCGGATTGTGACAACGCTAATATATGAACTGATTCGCAGGAAAGAAAGATATGGAGTTGCTACACTTTGTGTTGGCGGCGGACAGGGAATGGCTATCATGATTGAAACGATATAGGCCAACGATAAAGGAGTGGAAACCCCATACGTTTCTGCTCCTTTCCGTATATAAGTTGAATTGCGCAAAAGTGAGGGGGAGGAAGATTGCCTGTTGAAGTGGAGGATATTAGGAACCAATTCGAAAGTAGTGCATTCTTTTCACATATAGGGTTTGAAATCATTCGATTTGAAGAAGGGAATGTAACGATAAAGTTAAACGTTGAAGAACATTTACTTAATGTTAATGGAACACTGCACGGAGGCATTCATGCTACCATGCTGGATACCATTCTAGGAATGGTGACACGCTCCGTTACCAAATCTAAAGTCGTGACGACAAGTTTAACTGTACATTATTTAGCCAGCATATCGAGCGGGGAATTGTTTGCGGAAGCAAAAGTCCTTCAAAAAGGATATAAAATTGCCTTTACTGAAGGAGAAATAAAAGATACTGAAGGCAACATCATCGCAAAGGGCACAGGAATTTTTAAAATCATTCGGGATAAATGAGGCAAGGAAGACAAAGTTGGCTTGCCTATGCTCCATTTTATTAGAAAAGAATGAGGTGTGAAAAAATTGACTAGAAATTGGCATGGATTTTATCCGAAAGAAACTCCTGCTGAAATTGACATTCCAACATTGTCATTATATGGACTCCTTGAACGTTCAGCCCGACTTTTCCCAACCTGCAAAGCCGTAATAGATGGGGATCGGGAAATGACATATATGGAATTAAAGGATGCCTCAGATCGTTTTGCTGTGAATTTAGACAACCGTGGATTTCAAAAAGACGATCGTATAGCAATCATGCTGCCAAATTGTCTAGAATATATCATTGCCTATTATGCCATTCATCGTTTGGGAGGTATGGTCGTTCAAGTGAACCCGCTGTATTTGTCGGGTGAATTGGATTATATATTACGGGATTCAGAAGCCAATTGGTTCATTGGGCGTGAGGAACAGCGGGAAAAGTTAGTGCTAACAAGTTTTTCTGATAGATTAACGTTCATATCTGCCGAGCAATTAATGGAAACTGGAACCGATTTATCAAGGAAAGATAAGGAACTTCCTGCCCTGGCTATCGACCCCAAGGAAGCTGTGGCTGTTCTTCAATATACAGGAGGGACTACAGGGAAATCAAAAGGGGTTATGCTCACGCACTATAATTTGATCTCGAATGTATTTCAAGACTTTGCCTTCACGGCAAATGCGCTACAACTCCAAAGGCCTGGCGAACGGATGCTTGGCTTGACCCCATTATTCCATGTGTTTGGTAATGGACGATTGAATAGTGCCATATATGCCGGATCAACTTATATCACATTAGAGAAATTTGAAATAAATAAGGTGGTAGATTTGATTCGAACACATCGGCCAACCATTTTTCCTGGTGTCCCGACCATGT
Source organism: Peribacillus phoenicis (assembly GCF_047238085.1). Taxonomy (NCBI): domain Bacteria; kingdom Bacillati; phylum Bacillota; class Bacilli; order Caryophanales; family Bacillaceae; genus Peribacillus; species Peribacillus phoenicis. Next base: position 1,719,170 of record NZ_JBDFMF010000001.1, read on the forward strand.
ATATTGCTTTACTGAATCACCCGGATATAAAGGCTGACGATTTAAGCTGCTTTAAGTACTGCAGCTGTGGTTCTGCCCCGCTCCCGATAGAAATCATTCAACAGTTCGAAAAAAAATTACGGGTTACAATATTTGAAGGTTTTGGAATGTCGGAAACTTCACCCACTACACACCGCAATCCAGTCATAGGACAGAAAAAACCAGGAAGTATCGGAATTCCATACCCTAATACCGATGCTAAAATCGTCAATCTGAAAACAGGTATTGATGAATTGCCAGCAGGAGAAACAGGCGAACTGATCATTAAAGGTCCGCAAGTAATGAGGGGATATTGGAAAAATCCAGAGGCAACGGCAACAGCTTTGCGAGATGGATGGCTTTACACTGGGGATATCGCGACGATGGATGAAGACGGATATTTTTATATCGTAGGCAGGAAGAAAGATATGATCATTGCAAGCGGTTATAATGTTTATCCAATTGAAGTCGAGGATATTATTTATCAGCATCCAGCCGTAAAAGAGACATGTGTATATGGAGTACCGGATTCATACCGAGGGGAAACGGTAAAAGCGGTTATAGTCTTAAAGAAGGGAAAGTCAGTCTCGGAGCAGGAAATCAAGGAGTATTGCATGCAACGATTGGCCAGATATAAAGTGCCGCGAAGTTTTGAGTTCAGGGAGCAACTGCCAAAATCAGCTGTCGGGAAAATATTGCGTAGAATATTAATGGAGGAAGCAACGCAGAGCCCTACTGCCGGGGAGAGATAAGCATAACAGTTATCGTAAGGGAGCTCAGATGAAACCTTAAATAAGTGAAACCTTTTTTCGAGGTTCCCCTTATTTAGGGTTTATAGACTATAAAACTACTTTCCTTTTAGGGGAATATCAAATGAAGTCCCATCCACCAATAATTCATGAGACTCACCATCCGCTATATCATCGGTAGTGAATGAAAAGGAATCGAGCCGATCTAAGTTTGCCTCGGGATCAACCAATAAACCAATTGTGCCTTTTCTCAATTCTCCTGGTTGGTAATCTGAACGACTTACTTTTTTTGTCCCTATAAAAGTATCCCCCGAATGGATGAAATTTTTAGAAGGCACATCATATGTAAGATCATCATTGAAAGTAACATTTTCCATGCTGAAGAACTGAAGTTCCTTCGAGTCCTTATTTTCAACAGAATAAGTTATCTCTAGAAAAGAAACCTCTTCATCGATATCCGTTTTAGACAACGCCGCCTGTTGATCGATTTCCTCCATGGATAAATTCTCTTTATAATATATCGAATAGGCCTCTTCAAAACTCAATCCCGTATAGGCCTTGAGCTCCTCCTTTGTTTCATCTGTAAGTGATGATAATTGAATCCTGCGGATATCCTTGACTGTGATGACCATGGGTGCCAATTCAAATGACTCATTAATAGACTTCGTTTCTAGTAATGTGAATGTTCCCCAATTTTTTTGGTGAACCTTATCGCCGACTTTTTTTAGATGGATCCCGCCATATTCCTCTACCTCAGGAATTTTGGATTCCTTGGCTTCCGCATTTTTCCCTTTTTCAGTTTTATCGCTCTTGAAATAATTGAAGGCAATTACACTTAAACAAATAAGCAATAATCCAACTATTGCTGAAATGATCCAACTTTTACGAATACTTCATCACTCCTTGTCTTAAACCATTGATGTCAAAGAATAATATACCATTTTTTTTGCATATGGTGGGATTGGGTATCTGAAGAAATTAAAAGGCAGGAGCCCAGTAGATTTCCGGGTACATGTCCTTAAGGCTGCTTATTTAAATAAAATGTCTAACTTTTTGGGTTCACTGGGACGAGGTTACATATCGTATGCCAGCTACCATTCAGTTAACTATAGTCCTTGTTCAGGACATTAATTTTGAACTTAAACAAGAAAAGGTACTCGGTCTCGTTGGGGAAAGTGGCAGTGGTAAAACCGTTACAAGTATGTCCATCTTACAGCTACTTGAATGGTTAGTTATTTTCCTATTAATATTTAATCTTAATAGAAAAAATCCTATTCAAAATTCAAGCAAATGGCCAACTGGATAAAGGGAGTTTTAAACTAACGGGGTTTATTTGAAGTGAATATAATGTACGAAGATATAGTATCCTCTAGTGGAAATGGAATGGAGAAAGATCAAATAAATAACTGACTGCTCAAAAAAACGTAATTCGGTCCATTAACAGACATTTACTTTTAATATTTTGATAGTTAAAGTTATAAACAATAATAAAAACTTACTATTCAGTATTATTTGAAAATAGGTGGAGGATGAATGAATACAAAAGTATTAGTTATAGGTCCTTTAGATTTAGTAGAACTAGTGTTTACCATCGGCCAATCGTACTCCGACATTACCATGTTCCCTGCACCGTACAAACATGAACAGGAAACAATAGATGTGATAAAAAAAAGAGTCGATGAGGCGGATGTTTTATTCTTTTTAGGCACCATCCCTTATCAAATAGCAAAGAATCAAAATATTACTAAGCCTATGGTTTTTATTCCTTCAACAGGTACATCTTTGTATCGTACTCTTTTTAAGATCATTACAGAAACCTCATTTAATCCAATTAAGGAACCGTTGAGGATTAGTATAGACACATTGCCAACTAGAGAAGTAAAAGAATGTTTGGAGGATTTAGAAATATATCCAGAAAAGCTGTTTCTAAAATCCGATCAAAAAGCAGATGAATTGGTTCATTTTCATTATGAACTATGGAAAAATAATCAAACTCAAGTGGCAGTTACATGTGTTAAATCCGTATACGAATCGTTAAAAGGGCTAGGGGTGCTAGTATTCAGGGTTGTCCCTACTATGTCTGCTATTCGAACTAGCCTGAATAATGTTCTTTTAGAAGGGAAGGCCCTGCTTCAAAGCGATACACAAATTGCAATTGGAATCCTGCATTTTAATAACTTGCTTTCTTCTTTAAAAAAGCCCATATCAGAATATGGAGAACAGCGAAAAAAGGCTGTACTGCAAAATCTTCTTATAGATTTTTGTGAAGAGGCCCAGGCTATTTTTGATTGGTCAGAACGAGATGAAGTGCGATTTATAACCACTCGGGGCGCCATTGAAAGGACTACCCATAAATATAAAAAAGCTCCTTTGTTAGATGAGATAGCCATGAAAATCGATGTAGAGACCACCATCGGAATAGGATTCGGACATACAGCAAACGAAGCGGAAGTGAGTGCTCGTAAAGCACTTATGAAAGCGAAAGTTAATAAACCGAGTTGCTTTGTGGTTGACATGGATGGAACTGTTTTTGGACCTGTTGGAAAAGATAGGAGATTGAAATATTCCTTGCGGAGTGATGATCCACATCTAATGAACTTAGCAAAAACAGCTGGACTCAGTATTGCAACCATAAACAAATTACTTTCCTTTTGTGAGTACTTTGGCAATAGATGCATCACAGCAAATGATCTTGCTAACGGACTAGGTTTAACCATTAGGAGCGCAAGGAGAATCCTGAATACCCTTGAAAATACGAATCTAGCTGTCATCGTTGGTGAGGAACAGCCCATACACCGAGGAAGACCCCGACAGCTGTATGAATTTCAATTTTCCAAGGAGTCAGTCAGATAGGATTTTTATTAGTCAATACGAGTGAAGAAAGGGGTAATTTTATGAGAATAGCAATCGGTCAGTTGGCCCATGAAACGAATACGTTTTCTCGAGTAAGAACGACAGTCGACTTATTTAAAGTCTGGGAATGGACCCAAGGAGAGGAACTTCTCGAAAGGCATACTGATGTATTAGATTATTTGGGTGGGATGATCGATCGGGGAGAAGAGCTGGGGATTGAAATTGTGCCGACCTTTGCAGCCATGGCCAATCCTTCAGGAACGATAACACAGGAAACGTTCCAAAAAGCAAAAAATCTATTAATATCTAGCATTATGAATTCTGGCAAACTGGATGGGATTTGTCTATTTCTTCATGGAGCAGGAGTAGCAGAAGGAATTGACGATATTGAAGGTGAAATTTTATCGGAATTAAGAAGCATTTTGGGATCAGAAATACCAATTGTAGTTGCTTTGGACCTGCATGGCAATATTACGGAAACCATGGTTAAAGAAGCTAATGTACTACTCGGCAATATAGATTACCCTCATACGGATTCCTATGAAAGGGGGACTGAAGCGATTGATTTAACTGCTCGCATCATTCAAGGGAAAGTAAACCCGGAAATGGCTCTAACGAAATTACCATTACTTATCCCTACTACAACCTCCTACTTTTCTCCGATTAAAGAAATCAATGAATGGTGCGAAGAATGGGAAAAGCATCCTGAGGTGCTTGATTGCACCTTATTTCACGGCTTTCCCTATTCAGATATCCCTCACGCAGGAGTTTCTGTAATTACCATTACGAATAATGAACCCTCTTTAGCACAAAAAATTTCAGATGATATAGCTGTTAGAATTTTTGAGAAGAAAGATGAATTTTTTCCTATATTACCGACACCAAAGAAAGCCATTTCATATGCTTTCTCCCGAACTGAAATGCCAATCATCATTAATGAAGCTTCTGATAACCCTGGTGCAGGTACACCAGGCGATGGGACCTTTTTATTGAAAGAAATGATTGAAGCAAACATTCTAAATAGCTGCTTTGGATTTATTTTTGATCCGGAAGTAGCAAAAATGGCCCATAAAGAAGGTGTGGGTTCCCTAATTCATGTTGAATTAGGTGGTAAAACAGATACATTACATGGTAACCCTCTAAAAATATCAGCTTATGTAAAAAGCCTTTCTGATGGCAAGTTTATTCAATCCTCACCGATGTGGAATGGAAGCAAAGTGAACTTGGGGAGAAGTGCAAGATTAACGGTTGGAAATGTGGATATCATTGTATGCTCTGTAAATTCACAGACGTTTGATGAACAAATTTTCCTCCTACATGGAATAGATGTTGAGAAATCAAGTATTGTTGGTTTGAAATCATCACACCATTTCCGGGCAGCCTTCATGCCTATTGCTAAAGAAATAATAACGGTTGACTCGCCAGGGTTAAGCAGTGCAAAGTTATCAACCTTTGATTACAAGAATATAACCAGACCGATTTACCCTTTTGATTCTATTTTGAATCATCTATTAGTCTAACTAACATAAAAAGGATGTGATCAAATGCTAGACGTGATAATAAAAAATGGAAGGGTTTATGATGGAACAGGGAACCCTTGGACGAAAACTGACATTGGAATAGAGGATGGGAGAATTACTATTATCGGGAATTTAAGCAGCGAACAGGCTGAGCAAATTATCGATGCCAATGGGTTGGCAGTTTCACCAGGATTTATTGATCCACATGTCCATTCCGATTTACTTTGCACCGTTCCGGAAGTTCATAAAATAAAGGCACTTCAGGGTGTGACTACAGAATTATTTGGACAGGATGGCATTTCTGTCGCTCCTGTATCAGAAGAAACAAAGCCGTTATGGCAAAAACAATTAAGTGGACTAAATGGCGATATTGGGGAGTGGCCATGGAATAGCATAGATGAATATTTTTCATTTCTAGAAAAGTCAAAAATAATAGGCAACGCAGCTTACCTGGTACCTCATGGCGCGGTTCGTTCCTTGGTCATGGGATTTGAGGATAGAGTGGCTACTAAACAGGAACTGGAAAAAATGCGTTTGCTGGTCGAGGAAGGAATGCGTATGGGAGCAGTAGGCTTGTCCTCAGGATTGGTATATCCCCCAAATGTTTTCTCCAATAAGGAAGAATTGATTGAAATATGTAAGGGTACCGCGAAATATGACGGCTGTTTCGTTGTCCATATTCGGAATGAAAGCATTCATTCTTTAACAGCTTTGGATGAAGTCATAGATGTTTCCAGACAATCCGGTGTAAGATTGCATATTTCCCATTTTAAGATAATCGGCCAGGGAAATAGGTATAAATTTAAGAAAGCACTGGACAAGATGAATGCCGCTAGAAAGGAAGGTATTGAAATTACCTTTGATCAATATCCATATTCAGCCGCTTCAACCGTTTTTCATGCCATACTTCCACCTTGGATGCATTCAGGGGGAACGGAAGAAACGCTGATACGATTGAGTATTCCAGAAATCAGAAAAAGAATCTCTGATGAATTTAAAACAAACACAGAGTATGAAAATTGGGTTTTGAATTGTGGCTGGAAAAATATTATTATTACATCCGTTCAAACGGATTCTAATAAATGCTTAGAAGGTAAGAACATGATTGAAATTTCAGAAATTAGGCAACAATCCCCTGAAGATGCCGCATTTGATATTCTCATTGAGGAAAAAGGGAATGTAGCAATGGTTATTCATTGGGGCTTTGCGGAAGATGTTTTGCTGAGTATGTGTCATCCACTACAAGTGGTGGGATCGGATGGGATTTTTGGAGGTAAGCCGCATCCTCGATTATATGGGACATTTCCGAGAGTATTAGGCAAATATGTTAGGGATGAAGGAGCTTTGACGCTTGAACAAGCGATTCGTCGAATGACAGGTGCTCCTGCGCAGTTAATGAGATTAAAGGATAGGGGGTTAATAAAAGAGGGATATCAGGCAGATATTGTTATATTTGATCCCGAAATAATTAAAGATAGAGCTACATTTGAAGAGCCGTTATTAGAGCCTGAGGGCATACATGTGGTTTATATAAATGGGAAATTAACCGTTTATCATGGGGAATACACAGGAGCACGAGATGGAAAGGTAATTAGAAGGTTCCAAAGTTCAAAAATAGATAAAGTGGCAACATTTAGGATCGATAGATAGTCCCTATCAATTCGCCTATGGAAAGAAAAATGAAGGATTAGTAGAAAAGGGAGGAATAAGATGAAGCGTTACATTGGAGGGTCCCAGAATAAGCACTTTATATTATTTTTGCTGTTCGTTGGTTATCTGGTTGATTATTTGGATCGGATGGTCATGAGTGTGGCTGTTGTATCTATTAAGGAAGAATTTAATTTGGATGCTGCCGCTGTCGGGGCAATCTTGAGTAGCTTCTTCTTATCCTATGCTATCATGCAAATACCAGGAGGGTGGCTAACGGATAAACTGGGTTCCAGAAAAGTCTTAATATGGTCTATCATTGTTTGGTCTGTTTTTACAGTATTTACCGGTTTTGCCTGGTCTCTTATTTCGTTACTTGTTATACGTTTTCTCTTCGGGCTTGGTCAAGGAGGGTATCCTTCCGCTTCCCAAAAGGGGATTGCGGATTATTTTCTCCGAGAAGAAAGGCCAAAGGCTTCTGCTTACTTAATGTCATCCAATTACTTTGGGATGGCACTTGCCCCACTGGTGGCCGCGCCGATGATATTATTTATGGGCTGGAGAAACATGTTTTATGTAATCGGGTTGCTAGGAATATTGTTAACGATAGCTTTCTGGGTATATTTTAAACCAAAAGAAAGCACTGCTTCAAACAAAACATTAAAAGAGAATAGTGTTCCCATGAAGGAATTACTGACGAATTCTGGCTTGTGGAAAATAACTGTGATGTGGTTTGCTGCCGGAATAGTAAATTGGGGACTTTCTTCCTGGATTCCATCCTATTTGATGGAAGCTAGGGGGATGGATCTGTTGTCCATGGGTTTTTATGCAGCGTTACCGGGTATCTCAACTGGAGTTGCTATGTTGTTCAGCGGATGGCTTCTTGACAGGTTTTTTAATAACTTGGAAAAATATTATGCGGCATTTGGCATGCTTATGTCAGGGATATTCCTATATATGATGTTTACCTCGACCTCCATTGTAGCAGCTATGGTATATTTGAATCTTTGTATGGTCTTTAAAAGTTTTGCCTTTACAGTTGCTTTTGCTTTGCCGCATAAAATCATGTCTAAACAGGTTATCGGTTCCGCAATGGGAATAATTAATATGGGGGCACAGGCAGCAGGATTTATATCACCGCTTGTCATGGGCTTTATCATTACACTAACAGGTTCTTACAACGGGGCTTTTTGGTTCTTAATCGCATGTTCCGCAATTTCAATCATCGCTGCGCTTTCCATTAAAAAGAATAATCATATGGAGCAATCAAAAGATGTAGACTTATTAGCATAACACTTGAAAAATTCCTCTTCATACTTATCAAAAAACATAAATTCAAAAGCCTCGGATAAACTACCCCGAGGTTTTTGAATTTATTTAAGAAGACTTCAAAAAATAAGCATTTTTATCTCACTCTATTCCCTTCATTGGAATAAGTGTAGTGTTTTTTTCCAGGTCCTCAGCTACAGTACAAGCCGTTTAATAATAAAGTCATACTATATAACGAAGGGGAAATCTTGAAAAACTGAGAACATGATCGGTAATGGATCCATGGATGCTGGAAATGGTTTAGGAACGACAAATAGCATACCCATACCTATGAAATTGCCGTTCATGAAACTGCTGCAAAAATCTTTTCCTTATTATTGATTCTTCTATGTACTTGTTTTTTCATCCCTGGAAACCCATCTCGCTAGTAACAAATATTAAAAAAAAGGAGACGTTTAGGGAATGTTATGGCCTATTAACAATGGTAAGGCGAGGATACATCAGACGAATAAGAGTACAATGCTGTCCCGGCAAGAGATAAAAGCCATTGAGTCCTGGATATCTCAAATGGGGAAATTCCAATTTTATGAAACAGTTGGACAAAAAATGTCTTCTGCCAAAAAAACGCTAAGGTTCAAGTATAAAATCATTGGGCATGGATTTAACCGAGTTGTCTATGATTTAAATAATGGCTATATATTAAAAGTTGCATTTTCGGAAGTAGGATTACTAAGCAATGCAAATGAAGCTTATATATATAATAACTGTAATGAGAAAGTCAAAAAGTATTTTTGTCCGGTTAAGGAGCATGGTACGGGCTGGATTATCATGAAGAAGGTGGACACGAAAGTGCCGTATACAATCAATGAATATACGAAACTGATCAAGTTGGAATTAAAACTCCTGAAGTACGGGATTATCCCAATAGATTTACGATTGGATAATGTCGGATATAACGAGAATGATGAAATGGTCGTCATTGATTACGGTCTGTTCACCATGGATCTCAAAAGCCCTGTGTTGCGATGGTTAGTTTGATGATGGGGATACTTCAAGTAAATATATAATGGAGCTCACAATGAAGTGATTAGGCGAAGCGGTAAATCTTGTGAGCCGTTCTTGATTTACCGAATTATTTAATTGAAAGAAGCATGTTACGAAGGGATTTTTTGTGCAACATGCTTTTTTTATTTGGTTTAAAGGACCATAACTGATGACACGACACTTGCCACTTTTTTATCATTTTGAAATAAATCTGCCAGTACATAAGCTGTTTTTTTTCCAATTCGGTCTACTTTTGCTTCAACTTGTACATCTCCTAATCTTACTGGCCGATGAAAGGTAGTATGTAAATCAATCGATGCGAAGGATTGTCCGATGCTTAATTTAGATGAGATCGCATAAGCCATAATAATATCTGCTGCAGAAGTGACAAATCCCCCCATTGCTACACCATTTCCGTTTATGAATTTTTCATCCACTTTCCATAGTCCCCTAGCAATTCCATCCTGTGCATGATTTGCTTCAATCTGCAACGTTAAATCACAATTCGGAGGCTGTTTCCCTTCCGTTATAACTTGTAAAAGTTCGTGTCCTTTAGATGATTCCCCCATTAAATAGCCCCCCTTGAATAAGTTGAAACTACTGAATATTCTAACATATATCTTAATGTCAATGAAGTAGTTAACTTTACAAATAAAGTAATTAGAGACCCGAACCAAGAAATGTAATTTGGTGGTGGATTTGATTTCCACTCCAGGCACTCGCTTTCCGCGGGCGGTCTGGGGAGCCTCCTCGGCTTGCGCCTGCGGGGTCTCTCCTAGACACGTTTTTCCCGCAGGAGTCTCGCACCTTCCGTTCCAATCAACGGGAACGTTTATTAAGAAAAAACTCTAGGATAGTCTCTTCCCGAATTATTTTAAGACTGGATGATCCTTCAAGTTTTTTTACTATAATTCTTAATGGATTGAAGAAATTTGCGACACTCCTGCCGAAAAACTGGCTAGCCTAGACCCCACAGACGCTTGCGTCGAGGAGGCTTGGCAGACAGTCGGCGGAAAGGGAGCGGATTTCAGAAATCACAGGGAACGTCCATTAAGAAAAAACTCTAGGATAGTCTCATCCCGAATTATTTTAAAACTGGATGATCCTTCAAGTTTTTTTACTATAATTCTTAATGGATTGAAGAAATTTGCGACACTCCTGCCGAATAACTGGCTAGCCGAGACCCCGCAGGCGCTTGTGACGAGGAGGCTCGGCAGACAGTCGGCGGAAAGGGAGCGGATTTCTGAAATCACGGGGATTTTTTAAAAATAAAAAACTGCAGGCAAAAACGGTCTTTTATTTGGATTTGTCTACAGTCTGCTTTCTTAATAGTCATTTTTTTGCTTACTATCTGATAGGCAAATTGTTACTAGAATTTTGAAGTTAATAATTATCAAAAAAATCAAAAAATCATCTTCTTTTTCTAATTAAATTGTGATAGTGTATAAAACAAAGAAGTATTACCTTCTTCATTTTGTTAAAAAGAAGTATTTGATTCACCAGAAAGGAGTGACATTGTGGAAAATCTACCATTTAAATTATTAGTGAAAGAAAGATTTGACCATCTATCGACAGGTCAAAAAAAGGTTGCCGCTTACCTGATTGAAAATTTGGATCAAGCTGCCTTTAAAACGGCTTTTCAAATTGGTCGGGAAGCGGAGGTCAGTGAAACGACGGTCATTCGGTTTTCCTATTCATTAGGATTTGAAGGGTTTAGTAAAATGCAGGATCGAATTCAAAAACAGCTGCTGCACCAAAATCAAACGGATATATCCAATAGTGATTCCATTCTTAGCATTGATGACAAGCAAGATCCATTTACCAAAGTGATAGAAAACGAAGTTCATATTTTAAGGCACTTATTAGATCATACGAACGTTCAGGATATATGGAAAGCGGTCGATGTCCTGATACAGGCTGACCAAATATTAATTGCAGGGCATCGGATTTCCCATGCTGCTGCCTATTGGTTCTCCTATACGCTAAGTTCATTAAGGGAAAATGTAAGTTTATGTTCTCCAACAGGTGACTTCTATGAAAAGTTTTGTAATCTCACTAACAAGTCTGTGATAGTTGTTTTTTCCCTTCCAAGATATGCGAATGAAACATTAAAAGTTGCGGAGTGTGCAAAAGAACAAGGAGTTTGTTTAATTTCAGTTACAGACCGCCTCCTGTCACCTGTTGGCCGCATCTCTGATATTGCACTGACAACTGAAGAAAACGCAGAAACCGGAACGAATTCAATCGCTTCCGTCATTAGCTTATTGGACTTGGTTATTGCAGGCATACATCAAAAAGACGCAAAACGGATATATACCCATCAGCAAAAATTAGAAGGGCTATATTCAAGTTATGAAGTGTTTAATGAATGAGTTTAAATTCATGTAAAGGGGGAGGTGCATCATTATGAACCCGATTCAATATATTGATCAGCATCAAGAAACATTGATAAAGTCCTACCATGACCTGCATTCCTTGGCTGAGCCAAGCTGGCGGGAGGAAAGAACATCTAGCTATATATTAAATGGTCTTAGGGAAGCAGGAATAACCGTAAAAACATTTCAGAGCCATTATGGAATCATTGCCGAGATACCAGGCATCTCAAAAAAGGTTGTGGCATTAAGGGCTGATATGGATGCGCTTGTTCAGGAAGTAGATGGAGTTGTAAAGGCAAATCATTCATGTGGACACGACGCACATAGCACAATGGTTTTATATACAGCATTGGCCATTGCCTCCAGCGGAATCCGGCCAAAACACTCTCTCCGATTTATATTTCAGCCTGCGGAAGAAAAAGGGGAAGGCGCTCTTCAAATGATCAATGATGGCGCGTTGGAGAATGTTACATATTTATTCGGGATACATGTAAGACCCAGTACGGAAGTTCCTTATATGAAGGCTTCCCCCGTCATTGTCCATGGCTCAGCCGAAACAATAAGGGGAACAATCAAAGGCATTCAGGCCCATGCATCCCGTCCGCAAGATGGAATAAATGTAATCGAGGCAGCAGCTTTGCTGGTCCAAAAATTACAGCAGATTAATCTGGAAACCGAAACTCCTTATTCCATCAAAATGACTCAATTTGAAACAAACAACAAAGCATCAAATGTTATCCCGGAAACAGCTGTCTTTGCTATTGATGCCAGAGCGCAGTCAAATGATGTAATGAATGAACTGAATCGCTTAACGAAGGATGCTATTGACCAGACAATGGAACAAACTGAAACATCCATCTCCTGGTCTGCGGAAGAATATGTCCCCGCTGCGACCTTGCATGAAAAAGCGATAAAGCTGGCTGAGGCCGCAATAGAAGATATCCTTGGGGCGGAAAATGTCGTTCCGGTCTGTGTTTCTCAAGGAGGCGAGGATTTTCATTTTTATACAGCCAAAAATCCTGAATTAACAGCAACCATGATAGGGTTAGGCTGCGATCTAACGCCTGGTCTGCACCATCCGGATATGAAGTTTAATTTAAAAGCACTTATTTATGGAACGAAAATTTTAATTAACACAGTAATGATGACGGCAGGAGAATAAAATTTTTCACTTAAAAAATTAATGAAGGGGTGTTTTATGGAAAATACCGCACAAACATCACAAACCGGGGACAAAACAGCTGCTGAAGAAAAACAACTGGAGCGAAAACTCAAACCAAGGCATCTTTCCATGATCGCAATCGGCGGAACCATTGGAACAGGGCTATTTTTAGCAAGCGGTTCCATTATTCATACTGCGGGTCCCGGAGGAGCTGTAGCCGCCTATATAATTGCCGGAATCATGGTTTACTTCCTGATGACAAGCTTAGCCGAAATGGCTGCCCTTATTCCTATCACAGGCTCTTTTAGTACCTATACATCAAGGTTTGTCGATCCGGCTTTAGGATTTGCGATCGGTTGGAACTATTGGTATAACAATGCAATCGTAGTCGCGTTGGAATTAGCAGCCTCCTCCCTTATTATGAAATATTGGCTGCCTTCTGTTCCGGGCATCATTTGGAGCGCATTATTTCTTGCACTCATATTTGGCCTGAATATTTTATCGGTAAAAGGATATGGAGAATCAGAATTCTGGTTTGCCATTATAAAGGTTTTGACGATTATCATCTTTATAGCAGTAGGGTTATTAATGATTGTAGGAATCATGGGAGGGGATGCCGTAGGTTTTGAAAATATCACCAAAGGGGAGGCACCGTTTAAGGGAGGCTTTTTATCCATTATAAGTGTCTTTATGGTGGTCGGGTTTGCCTTTCAAGGCACCGAGTTAGTAGGAATTGCAGCCGGCGAGAGTGAAAACCCGAGAAAAAATATACCAAAGGCCATTAAGCAAATCTTCTGGAGACTGCTCTTGTTTTATGTATTGGCAATAATCGTGATTGGATTTTTAATAAGCTATAATGATCCGCGTTTGTTAAGCTCGGATATTGAAGATATTGCGGTAAGTCCCTTTACGCTAGTTTTTCAAAACGCAGGGCTTGCCATCGCTGCCTCCGTTATGAATGTGGTCATTCTTACTTCCGTTCTTTCTGCGGGCAATTCGGCCATGTACGGGGCTTCTCGCGTGCTTTGGGTGCTGGCGAAAGAAGGCAAAGCCCCTTCGTTTCTAAAAAAAGTGAATTCAGGCGGCATTCCAGTGAATGCTGTGTACTTTTCTACCATCGTTGGGATGGCAGCTTTCCTGACCTCTTTTTTCGGTGAAGGTTCGATTTACAATTGGTTATTGAATGCTGCAGGTTTATCCGGCTTTTTATCCTGGTTAGGAATTTCGATTACACATTATCGATTCCGGAAGGCATATATTGCACAAGGAAGAGATTTAAAAGATTTACCTTATGTATCAAAATGGTACCCATTCGGTCCAATATTAGCGACATTTTTATGTGTTACGGCTATCCTGGGACAAAATTACTCTGCTTTTTTCGGCCCTGAGATTGACTGGTATGGAATTTTAATTTCTTATATCGGGCTTCCATTATTTTTACTGGCTTTTCTAGGTTATAAAATCGTAAAGAAAACAAAAATGACTCCATTGCAAGAGGCTGATTTCAGTAAAGTGGAATAATTTCTTTTGTTGAAAAATAAGAGAGTATTTCGTAAACATAAAGTATTTAAATGATAGCTCCAGTGCCTTGCACGATAAGCCGTCAGCTGTGGAACTTACTTGTCCATCTTATGTTGGGTCGATCAAGGCGCTTGTGCTTTTCATAGGAGGTTAACCATGACGAATACACATGAAATTGCAATTCGTTCTCTTCATCGAATTGAAGAGCTAGAGGAAGTAAGAAAGCTAGAATCCGCCATTTGGGGAGAAACCGACTCAATCCCTTCACACCAAACCATAACTGCTGTGAAAAACGGCGGTTTGGTTATAGGAGCTTATTGCGAGGAGAAACTGATTGGATTTCAATATAGCTTTCCGGGATTCAATGGGCAATCAGCCTATCTTTGTTCACATATTCTGGGAATTGATGAGCAATATCGCAACAAAGGTATAGGGGAAAAGTTAAAGTCAGCACAACGTGAGGAGGCGATAAAGCTCGGCTATTCCCTTATTACCTGGACATACGATCCATTAGAAAGTGTTAATGGGTACTTAAATATAGCCAAGCTTGGCGGGGTATGTTCCACTTATATACCAAACTGCTATGGTGAAATGGAAGATCTTTTAAACAGCGGAATTCCTTCTGACCGCTTTCTTGTCGAATGGCATATTGGTAAAAAGGAGAAAACGGATTCTATCGGACAGGGAATGCCGTTGGACTTTATGATAGAAAACTCGCTTATCCAATGGGATGCCATTGAAGAGGGAGTGCCTGTTCCTTCTTTCACTCTTCCGCTGCCTGAACAAGAATGTGATACAGCTTTTGTGGCCATTCCAAAGGACTTCCGAACAATAAGAGTCACAAACATTCAAGCGGCCAATGAATGGCGGATGAAAACGAGGGACATTTTTACCGATTTATTTCAGCAAGGATGGCAGGTAACAAATTTTATGAAGAATTCCATGAAGGAAATTCCCGTTCAGTTTTATGTGCTATCAAGGAAATAAGCAGGTTTATATTTAAATATGAATTAACAATAAGCTGCTGTCAGCAATTGAAAATGACTGGGGTAAATAGTTTTATCCCCAAAAGGAGAATCTACTAGTGAAAATTAAACAAGTTAATTTAAGGCATCTGAAGCTTGACTTGCTTCACCCCTTTACAACTAGCTTTGGGACGGAATACAATCGGGATTTTATCCTTGTGGAAGCAAAAAGCGATGATGGCATTTCCGGTTGGGCTGAATCAGTTGCGATGCTCGACCCACTGTATAATGAAGAGACCTTAAAAACAAACTGGCATATACTCGAAGATTATCTAATTCCAATTATCCTTAAAAATGAAATCAAGCATCCTGATGAAATTTCCGAAAAATATTTCACCCATATTCGCGGCAATTACATGGCAAAAGCCGCTTTAGAGGGTGCTGTTTGGGATTTGTATGCTAAAAAACAGGGTGCTTCTCTTTCAAAAGTGTTAGGTGGAACAAAAAAGAAAATTGAAGTTGGGGTAAGCATCGGAATAAAGGATTCGATTGATTCGACCCTAGATATAATCGAAGCTCGTCTCGGTGAAGGCTATAAACGCTTTAAACTAAAAATCAAACCGGGCTGGGATGTTGAATTAATAGAAAAGGTCCGAAAAGTATATCCTGAAATCCCGCTCATGGCAGATGCAAATTCAGCGTATACCTTACAAGATATAGACCGGTTATCCGCCTTGGATGATTTTAATTTAATGATGATTGAACAGCCGCTTGCCTATAATGATATTATTGACCATGCAGATTTACAGTCAAGGTTAAAAACACCTATTTGCCTGGATGAAAGCATTCACTCATTAGCGGATGCAAGGAAAGCTATTAAATTGGGCAGCTGTAAAATTATTAATATCAAGATTGGCCGTGTCGGAGGTTTGACTGAATCCAGGAAAATCCATGATTTATGTCTTGAACATGATATTCCGCTATGGTGTGGGGGTATGCTGGAATCAGGCATTGGAAGAGCTCATAATATTGCAATCACATCACTGCCAAACTTCACTCTTCCCGGCGATACCGCAGCTTCCTCCCTCTATTGGGCAGAAGATATTACCGACCCTGAAGTTACAGTGGAAAACGGAATAATCAGTGTTCCAGAATTGCCCGGTATTGGCTTTGAACCAAGCATGGAAAAAATCAATAAGTATACTATACACAGTCAAACCTATCATTTAAGTTAGAATGTTGATAGAAACGGCTAGGGTAGTTACTTCCTGCAACATCTATTTTCCTTACATAAAGGTATGATTTCCGAAAAAGGGAGCATGCCTTTTTTTTCTGCAATCCATTTGCCATTCAAAAAATTTATTGTAATTCGACTTTCTGCCATGTATTGAACTCCTTTATCCAAGTTTCGTATGAAGTGGTTTGCGTTATGAGATCTACTTTATCTAGATATCCCACTTATTCGAGCCTTCTGGGACACTTTTTGTTTAGCAAGGACAAAACAGGACATCGGTCGGAAGGGAAATATCAATCTGAAGGGAAATAGTAAAGGTAGTTCGGATGTACAAAAAAAGAGGGAGATGGAGCTATGAAGAAATTACTTACTAGTTTGGCAGTATTGGCAATGGCCCTTGGGATATCTTTTTCCACCGCTTCAGCATCTGCTGGAGGTTTTCACCACCCCGAAAGCTGGGATAAGAATTCTATTTTGCGGAAGGACACTCATGGGGTGGAGGTCAGAAATATGCAGTATATCCTGAATGTCATGGGTTTTTATACGGATTCTGCAGTGGTTGACGTTGATGGTATCTTTGGACCAAAAACCGAAACGGGAGTGAAGAAATACCAAAAAGAAAACAACTTGAAAGTGGATGGTGTGGTTGGCCCCCGGACGTGGGATAGCTTCTCGCAATATATTAAGAAGAATGGCAATGAAACATATGGAGCAGGCGGAAACATGGGACTCAGAATTAAATGGAAGTACGATAATTCTTCCTATACATCGGGCTCAAAAGCCTATATTTACGGTAATGGAGATACATTAAGCGACCAATACCGCTTGTATGCAAATTAAGATACAGGAAATTCCTTTCATATGAAAAACGTGTCCACAAATAGGCACGTTTTTATTTTTTGCTTTCACAAGTTGATTGTATTTGTAAGCTCCTGTTCTTTCTTGGTTATTGTGTGGCCTGATTTTTGATTCCCTTCTAAATAATATTCCTTCCAGAATCAGTTTAAGTCCAAAAACATTAATGCTGGTAATGATGTTACTGCTGACGATAGTGAAAAAATCCATAATCCTTTTGATTCATAGGAGGATTTTTTTTATACTCATTTAAAATTTAATAATATTGAATTTAACTTTCTCACTTATTGCTTATTAATGAAGATGTAGATATGATCCATTTTTTCGATAGGCAGGGCCTTTAATATCCATTCATTTTAAATGGAAAAATGGTAAAGTTAGAGGGGATTGAAGTTTTCTTTAGAATACTGACCCTCTCCAATCGGTTGTAGCTGCCGAATGGAAGGAGGGAAATTAATAAATTAATATATGATATAAGACTTAGAAAGAAATTTACAAAAAGTATTTGCAGAGGAGTAGCGCATATGGACAATTACTTATCAATCAGTGAAATGGCTTCCATTCACAGTATCTCAAGGCAGACTCTCATTTATTACGATAAAATCGATCTATTTAAACCGGTACATATAGATGAACATGGTTATCGATATTATAGTGCAGTTCAGATTCCATTTCTAAGGGAAATTTGCTTTTTGAAGTCGATTGGCATCAAGCTGAATGATATTAAGGATCATATTGGAAACCGAAATTTAACCACTGCCATATCACTTTTGGAGTTTCATCAAGAATTCATAGAAAAAGAAATAAATGCCTTGATGAATACACGTACATTTATTCAACAAAGATTAATGAAATATTCAGAAGCCAAAAATATTAAAAGTGAATTGGATAAACCTATTATAGAAGAATTTCCTGAAAGGCATGTCTTATTTATACCATTTGAAAATGAATTGTGCCGAGAAGAATTACATTTAACGCTGATGAAAGCTTGGAATGTATTAAGTAAACATGAGATGCTTCCGTCAGAGGGATTTGGCACGGTTATTTTAAAGGATAAGCTTGGAACGGATGATGTTTTCGAGGGTGCGGGAATATATACTGCATTACCTTTTATAGATCCTGATATGGATAACATGATGACGTTGCCTGCTGGGCAATATGCATGTGTGTATAAATATGGAATGCCATATAACATTGAGTTTTTAAATGAATTGGTTCAATGGATCAGTGAAAATCACTATACAATTATAGGGGACGTTGTGGACGCTTGCTTATTGGATACGACCTTTTACGAGAATGATAGTAGTGTTGATTTTTGTCAGCTGCAAATCCCTGTAGAGAAAATTACTTGAATTTTCAAATATCCATTGACTGTATAGTAGAAATACACTTTAGAATATCATTTGTAACCGATAACATTTAGGTTATTTGAATGACTATACATAGGATACTGATCACAAAGTGACAGGGGGATTTATTATGTCTGAAAAAATGAATAAAGTGAGAGATTTACGTTCTGCGCTGGAACTACTGAAGTCGATTCCAGGACAATTGATTGAAACGGATGAACCAGTCAATCCTCATGCTGAATTATCTGGGGTGTATCGTCATGTCGGTGCAGGCGGGACAGTGATGCGTCCAACAAAGATCGGACCTGCCATGGTTTTCAATCATGTTTTGGGTCATGAAGATTCAAGCGTGGTGATCGGACTTTTAGCCAGCCGGGAAAGAGTCGGCCATATGCTGGATACAAAACCGGAGCGGCTCGGGTTCCTTTTAAATGAAGCTGTAAAAAATCCAATTGATCCAATCACCATTTCGAATGATAAAGCGAAAGCTCAAGAAGTGGTTCACTATGCAGAAGATCCCGATTTCGATATCAGAAAATTAATACCTGCGCCTACGAATACAGAAGAAGATGCAGGCCCGTATATCACCATAGGAATGTGCTATGCCTCCGATTCAGAAACGGGTGAATCTGATATAACGATACACCGATTATGTTTACAAAGTAAAGATGAGATGTCCATGTATTTTGTTCCTGGCCGCCATTTAGAAGTATTCCGTGAAAAGGCTGAAAAAGCAGGAAAACCGTTACCAATTTCCATTAGTATCGGTGTTGACCCTGCTATTGAAGTCGCTGCTTGTTTTGAAGCACCTACGACTCCCCTTGGCTTTAATGAGTTGAGTGTGGCAGGGGCGATCAGGAAAGAAGCGGTAGAATTGGTCCAATGTTTGACCATTGATGAAAAAGCTATCGCGAATGCTGAATATGTAATAGAAGGGGAATTGGTTCCCGGTGTGCGTGTTCGGGAAGATCAAAACACCAATACTGGAAAAGCAATGCCGGAATTCCCTGGTTATACAGGTTCAGCTGTTGCGGACCTGCCTCTAATCAAAGTGAAAGCCGTAACGCACCGAGTCAATCCAATCATGCAAACAGTTATTGGTCCAAGTGAGGAGCATGTGAATATGGCTGGCATTCCAACAGAAGCAAGCATCCTGCAAATGGTGGAAAAGTCCATGCCAGGCAAATTATTGAATGTTTATGCCCATACTTCAGGAGGAGGTAAATACATGGCTGTTCTTCAATTCAAGAAAAGTCAGCCAAGTGATGAAGGGCGCCAAAGACAAGCTGCACTATTGGCATTCTCTGCCTTTTCTGAACTTAAGCATGTATTCATCGTGGATGAAGATGTGGATCCCTTCGATAGCAATGATGTTTTATGGGCGTTAAATACTCGTTACCAAGGTGATGTTGATACGGTTTTCATTCCTGGAGTGCGCTGTCACCCGTTAGATCCTACACAAGATCCCGCATACAGCCCTACCATTCAGGAAAAGGGAATTTCCTGTAAAACCATTTTTGACTGCACAGTACCATTTCATTTAAAAGATGAATTTAAAAGGTCCGAATTTAAAGAGGTGGATCCAAGTCGATTCGTTCCTGGATTTTCCAATGCATAATTTTCCATAAAGTTTCGATTCGATGACTAATGTAAGGAGGGGAATTAATGAAAATCATTGTTGGAATAACAGGAGCGACTGGAGCCATTTTCGGAATTAGGATTCTTCAGATGCTTAAAAGCAGTGAAGTGGAGACCCATTTAATCATGTCCCCGTGGGCACATGCCACCATTCAACATGAAACACCATATTCTGTTAAAGACGTGGAGGGATTAGCTGATCATTCCTATTCTTACAAAGATCAAGCTGCAAGAATATCAAGTGGATCATACCGGGTTGATGGCATGATCGTAGCACCTTGCAGTATGAAAACACTAGCTTCCATTCGAATGGGACTAGCGGATAATTTACTAACACGATCTGCTGACGTCATGTTGAAAGAAAGAAAAAAATTATTACTAATGACAAGAGAAACCCCTCTGAATACGATTCATTTGGAGAATATGACGGCGCTTTCCAAAATGGGGACCATTATATTCCCTCCTATGCCAGCCTTCTATAATCATCCTGAGAATGTTAACGATATCATTGATCATCTGGCTTATCGGGCGTTAGATCAATTTGAAATCGATGCTCACGGCGCGAAACGGTGGGACGGAATGAAATATCGCACCAAAATATAACAGATTACTAGGGAATTAATGAAAAAGGTGAAAAAATGAATGGGATGGAAATGCCAGTTGAGGTATTCGACTTGTTAAATGGTAAAGAACTTGTCGACAAGCAGCATGAAGCCATGATGCTGTTGACGATAAGTGAAGAAGGCTGGCCTCATACAGCAATGATTAGCGTAGGTGAGATCGTAGCGGTAAGCAGGACCGAATTAAGGATTGGCCTATGGCCGAATACTTCGACTACAGCCAATGTCATTCGTACCCATAAAGCTACACTGGTTTTGTTTTGGAAAGGTAAAGCACAATATATTCGCCTTTCATTAGAGAGATTAAAAGATCTGCCAAATGTCCAATACAAAAGAGAAAGATTCCACGCAAAAATTGTGGAGGCACGGGAGGATATTGCTAAGTATGCTGAAATAACTTCTGGAATTAAAATCGACTTGAAAAACCCTAAAGAAGTTGTTGAACGTTGGAGTGAGACCATAGTGGATCTCCTTCAATAAAATTCCCAGGTACCGACTTTAAGTTGCTGAGAAATCGAAATTATCAAATTATGATTGAAATAAATAGAACTTCATGTAAAATGGAATCATTACATGATTTATAACTTGCCTATTCATTAACCATTAAAAAAAGCCCTTTTTTAATGAAAATTAATGAACTGACTGGCTATCTTAATTTCTCGATCAAGTTACCTTGATGGTGAAGTTAAGATAGCTTTTTTTTTTAAATATGCTGGTTGGTTTATGTTAATAATCATGGAAATTGAGGAGTGACACTATGGAAATGTATGTAAAGGAATTGGGGAACAAAAGAATTCAAATTGCAGATTATCCTGGAAGGAAAGGGCCAATCATCGCCATACATGGTTTAACGGGTAATCATAAGCAAATGCATTATTATGCAGAAATGTTAAAAGGCGAGTACAGAGTCATCTCGATTGACTTAAGAGGAAGGGGAAATAGTTCGAGGGCAGATGTGCAGTCTTCTCTTTTTAAACATGCAGAAGATGTAATTGAGTTAATTCAAGAATTAAAGATTAAAAATCCGATTTTGATAGGATATTCAATGGGAGCCTTCATCTCAAGCGTTGTAGCCAGCAAATTAACCTCGGTACAGGCCTTGATATTATTGGATGGTGCGGCCATTTCCTCTCAACAACAAAGGGACATCGTACAACCATCACTAGGCCGATTAAGTAAAGAATATGAATCTCAGGAAAGTTATATTGCAGAAATTAAGGAAATCTATAGCCGTTTGGGTATCAATTGGACGGATCACCTGCAAAGTGTGGCGGAGTATGAGGTTCATGAAGTGGATGGTCACTGGGAGAATAAATCATCAGAAGATAGCATTCTTAGGGATTTTGATAGTTTTTATTCTTTTGTCCCTAAAGAAGTTTGTAGACAAATTTCCTGTAAAACCTTATTGGTGTATGCCAGTGGGAAGATAGGGGAATTTCCTCCATTATTTTATGAAGAAGCCTATGCTGATACGAAGAAATATACGCCTGATATCGAAACGATCGTTTCTACATGTAATCACTATACAATGGTGTTTGAAAATAGAGTGGAAATTAACGAAGGAATAAAATCTTTTTTAAATCGAATTTGATTTTTTGCAGTTATTTTTAAAAAAAGATATTGAAATTAACAGAAAATAGTGTAATATTAAGAATATATAATAAACTTAATTATTGCCTATTCATTAGCTATTAAAAAATAACCTTTTTTAATAACAACTAGTGAACAACTGGCTACCTTAAACACCTGCTGTCAATTATTGATAGTAATGTTTAGGGTAGCCATTTTTGTCGTGATAATGTAAACGCTTAATGAATTTGGGGGTTTTATGGTTGAAAATCATTGATTTAACATTGGAACTTTACGATGGTCTAGTTACAAATAATGATTTACCTGCAATTGGCATTAAAGATGAACCTCTTGAACAAAAGGGGAAATCTGATTCACTTCCTAAAGGATACCGTTCCAAGTTGATTTCTTTTTCTGACCATAGTGGGACACATGTCGATGTGCCTTCACATTACTTTGAAAACGGGGAGTCGGTTGAAAACATCAATCTGAAGAATATGTTTGGGGATGCCCTCATATTGGATGTAAGCATGTTAAAAGCGACACACGAACCTGTTACGAAAGCTTTACTTGAAGAGGCGGAACGCAGGCAGGGGGTGTACGTAGAAAAAAGCGATATCGTCCTCATCAGGACATGGGGGAAATCATGGGGGGAAGAAGGATTTTTTGAAGCGCAGGCCTTAGATGATAGTGTGGCCCAATGGTTTATTGAAAAGCAAATACATATTGTCGGGTTGGATTTGCCCAATGCCGATTTGAACCAGGATTCAGAAAGCGGAATTCATCAAAAATTACTGAACCATGATATATATATCGTTGAAAATCTAGTGAATCTTGAAAAACTGCCTAAGCATTCTCGCTTTCTTTTTTTCGGGATCCCTTTAAAACTAAAAAATGCAACAGCCTCACCTATAAGGGCACTATCGATACTTGATTCACAATTAATATAAAGAGGTGCAGACGAATGAGCGAGGGATTATTGTATTTCAAAGAAGTTTATGATGTGGTACCAGGCTGGGTGCAAAAAATGCACGATTATAGCCCAAATGCACTTGATCACTATACCAACTTACGCAGTAACATCATGCAAGAGGGAGCCTTGACGAGGAAGGAAAAAGATATATTACTGGTTGGCATGAATGCTGCGAGGTTGTATGAACGGAGTATGGTTTACCATACCAAAGGGGCAATCGATGGCGGGGCAACAATACCGGAACTGGTGGAATACCTAATTGTTCCTTACTTATATAACGGAACAGAAGCATTAAAAACAGGAATGAAGTCTTTGGAGTATGCTCTAACACTTAAAGGCATTCGATATCCCGAAATAAGTGGCGATCAAGGAACAGCAGAAGAAATCCTGCTTTATATGATTGAACTATTAGGGGATGAGGAGACGGGATTCGTCACGAATGTTTTGAAACTGGTTAAATCGGAAGACCAAAACTCCCTCAAAGATTATATATTAAGTGATTCAGTGGTTTCAAAAAGGCTAAAACATCTCCTGATGGCAGGAATATTCATTACAGAATTAAAAGGGGAACAGGTTGGGGAATGGATGGAGGCGGCAAGGTTAAATGGAGCTTCGGAAGAACAATTAGCTGAAGTGGGACTTATTTGCTTATTGACTGCCGGAATACCTGCTTGGTTTGAGGCAAGTGATTCATTGATTGAAAATAAGTAACGTGAGATTGGTGGGGAAAACATGACGAAAGTACATCAAGATATAGAAGCAGCTTTATCTTGTGTGAAGAACGGTCATACATTAATGGTAGGTGGATTTGGCTTGATCGGTGCCCCTCTTACATTAATAGATGGTTTGGCCAAAAAGGATGTAGCAGGCTTGACAGTAATCAGTAACAATTTAGGCGAGAAAGGAAAAGGTCTGGGAGTTCTCCTAAGCCAGAAGAAAATAAAAAAGGCGATTGGTTCTTATTTTACAAGCAATCGTGAAATTGGGGAGTTCTACCAACGTGGTGAAATTGAATTAGAACTATTACCACAGGGGACATTAGCGGAATCCATTCGCGCTGGCGGTGCCGGCATAGGCGGTTACTATACGAAAACGAGTGTAGGGACCGATTTAGCTAAAGGAAAAGAAGAAAGGGAAATAAATGGGGCTGCATATATTTTTGAACCTGCCATTAGAGCGAATGTAGCTTTGATCAGGGCATGGAAGGCTGATACACTTGGTAATCTTGTTTATTATAAAACGGCTCGAAACTTTAATCCGGTAATGGCAACAGCCGCAGATGTCGTAATTGCGGAAGTGGATGAGATAGTTGAACCTGGTGAACTCCCCCCAGAGGAGATTGTAACACCGCATCTATTCGTCGATGGAATTATTAAGGCAAAGAAAATCCTGACGAAGGAAGGTGTCAAAGGTTATGAGTGACAAAGAATTAATGCAAAATATGATAGCAAGACGCGCGGCAAAAGAATTGACGGGCCCTTGTATAGTAAACCTTGGAATCGGGATTCCGACCTTGGTTGCAAAATACATTGATGATGAAAATGTTTTTTTCCATACGGAAAATGGATTACTAGGGGTTGCAGAAGTTGATGAAGATGAAATCGATCCCAATTTAGTTAATGCAGGCAAGTTACCGGTAGGGGAATCGATTGGTGCATCATTCTTTAATAGTGCAGAATCGTTTGCAATGATCCGTGGAGGGCACATTGATGTTGCCATCTTGGGTGTTTTGCAGGTAGGTCAAACTGGGGAAATTGCAAATTGGGCGGTGCCTGGCAAGAATATCATGGGTGTTGGAGGAGCGATGGACCTGTTGGTTGGTGCCAAAAAAGTGATCGTGACCATGACACATACAAGTAAGGAAGGTAAAAGTAAAGTTTTAAAGAAATGCACCTACCCGATTACTTCCACAAGAAGCGTTGACTTGATCATCACCGAGTTGGCTGTCTTTGAAGTTATAGACAAACAGTTGAAATTGATTGAATTAATGCCAGGTATAACGATCGAAGAAGTAAGAGCAAAAACAGAAGCGGATTTTATCTATTAAATGTTAAAAAGGTGGATTAAATGAAAATACGTTCAGTAGATGTATACATTATTGATTTACCCACAATTCGTCCTCATCAGCTTGCCATGCATACGATCGTGGAACAAACGATCATTCTTGCCCGTGTTATGGATGAAGAGGGTGCGGAAGGTTGGGCGGAAGTGGCGACAATAGGCGGGGCTTCATATGGTGAGGGGACGCCTGAGGCGATCAAAGTGAATATTGATACATATATCGCCCCGCTTATCATTGGTAAAAACCCCGTCCATTATGACAAAATCATGCATGAAGTTTCACTAAATGTTAGAGGAAATAATTTTGCGAAGGCTGTCGTTGAATCAGCCATGGTGGATTTAGTAGCCAGAAGGAGAAACATCCCTGCTTATGAATTATTCGGTGGACAAATTCATAAATCATTGCCGGTGGCATGGACTTTGGCAAGTGGGGATACGAGTAAAGATATCGAAGAAGCGAAAGAATCCTTACACCAAAAACGTCATAATATCTTTAAATTGAAAATTGGCAAAGGTAATCCAAATAAGAATGTGGAGCATGTATTGAAAATTATTGAAGCCGTGGGAGATCAAGCACGCATTACGGTTGATGTTAATCAAGCATGGGATGAAACAACGGCTACGTATTGCATTGAAGCTTTAGAGGAAGGCGGGGTTTCCATGGTCGAACAGCCGCTGCCAGCTTGGGATAATGAAGGGATGGCAAGGTTGACCGAACGTTTTAAGGTCCCGATCATGGCTGATGAATCATTGAATTCATTACAAGATTCATTCCAAATAGCTAAACATAGGGCAGGTAATTCCTTCGCCTTGAAAATATGTAAACATGGCGGGATGACCCAAACGAAAAAGGTGGCTGCGATTGCCGAAGGTGTAGGCTTTGGTTTGTATGGCGGAACGATGATTGAATCATCATTGGGAACGGCCATTTGTGCACAACTTTATTCAACCATTCCAAAATTTGAATTCGGTACTGAATTATTTGGACCGTTACTTTTCAAAGAAAATATTACGCTAAACCAAATTAAATATGAGAATTTTGAAATAATCATCCCGGATGGGCCAGGATTTGGCATGGAGATAGATATGGAAAAAGTAAAACATTTTTCAAGAGGTCTTTAATTAATATAAACTGGAAAGTGGAATATGGAACACCCACTGGTTTATGCAAGTAATCTTGAGAGGATGTAGTTTTATATGGGACAGCCAACATTATTAATTACCGCCTATGCGAAGGCACCGCAAAATACGAGCATGTATGAAAATTATAAATACGCTGGGATGGTACTGGAAATTCACAAGGAAAGTCACATTATCATTAATGCAGAATTTACGTTTTTAACAACTTTGGCCCAGGATTTTTTTAAGCGAATGATAGTTGGTTTTGATTTTAGTAAAGATATTGATTCCTTAATAGAGAATATTAAAACGGACTTTTTAGCTCCATCGCAGCAGTCGGTGATTGTTGCCTTGAAAATAGCTCACCAAAGATATAAGGATAGTTTAGAAGAAAGAAATAAAAATAGCAGGAGGTAGAAAATTGAGCAATGTAGTTATTATAGACTCGGTTCGCACGGCTATTGGGAAATTAGGGGGAGCATTGGAAAATGTTCCTGCCGATTTCCTGGCAGCTGCTGTCCTTGATGAAGTTATCAAGAGAGCGGATATTCCTAAAGAGAGTATTGATGAAGTGATTATGGGACAAGCCAAACAAAGTTCAGATGCGTCAAATTTGGCAAGAGTTGCATTGCTCCGGGCAGGATTTCCTGTTGAAGTACCAGGTTATACCGTACACAGACAATGCGGATCCGGCATCCAGGCGATCAATTCTGCCAGTCAACAAATACAATGCGGGTTTGGAGATGTAATCATTGCAGGCGGAGCGGAATCAATGAGCACGGCCCCATACTATATGAGAAATATCCGTTTTGGGTTGAAATCAGGCAATGGACAGTTATTGGACCCGAATACGGAAAGCCAGCCAGGTTCACAGCCCGTTGAAGATTACGGAATGTTGACGATGGGAATGACAGCAGAAAATCTGGCTGAAAAATATTCCATTTCAAGAACTGAACAAGATGAATTTGCTTTAAGGAGCCAAGAAAGTGCAAAACGGGCAATTTCTACTGAAATATTTTCGAATGAGATCGTTCCCTATCAAATTAAAACGAAAAAAGGGTTAATGGAATTTAATGTGGATGAGCACCCAAGAGATACCAGTCTGGAAAAGTTGGCTAATTTAAAACCGGTTTTCAAGAAAAATGGAACGGTAACCGCTGGAAATAGTAGTGGAAGGAATGACGGTGCAGCCGCTCTGATACTAATGTCGGAAGAAGCAGCAAAAAGGCGTGGTAAAAAGCCAAAAGCAAGAGTGATTGCTCAAGCGGCAGCAGGCGTATCACCGAATTACATGGGGCTGGGGCCTGTCAACTCCACCTTGAAAGCGCTTCAAATATCAGGGCTGAAACTGAATGATATTGATTTAATAGAACTGAACGAAGCCTTTTCTGCACAAGCTTTGGCAGTAATCAAAGAATTGAAGCTTGATATGAATAAGGTGAATCCTAATGGCGGTGCCATTGCCATGGGACATCCAATAGGTGCCACTGGTGCAATTTTAGCAACCAAATTGATACATGAGTTAGAAAGAACCGGAAAAAGATATGGGCTAGTCACACTATGTATAGCAGGTGGATTAGGAATCAGTACCATCATTGAAAATCAACAAATATAAAAAACTTAAAAAATGGAGGAAATATTATGAAAAATCAAAAAGTAATCGACGTTTATAATGGATTGGTAGTTAAATTCAAGGAATTAGTTAGTGAATACGAAATTGATCATAATGACTATCAAGCTCTTATTGATTGGATGGATCAATTAGGCAGGGCAGGGGAAATTCCGTTATTTATGGATGTTTTCTTTGAAACTCATGCCCTTCAAGAAATGTATAAAAGTGTAAAAGGAACTGAACCTACTATTCTAGGACCTTATTATATTGAAAATACGCCAGTCGTTCAAAATCCCGGAGTGTTGCCACAACGTGAAAATGAACAAGGTGACGTCCTTTACTTTTCAGGATCTGTTAAAGATGTTAATGGAAATCCGTTATCCAATACCAAAATCGATATGTGGCAGGCTGATACAAATGGTGAATACTCATACTTCGCTGAAGGAATCCCAGATGATAATTTACGTGGCGCTTTTTATACGGATGCGAATGGTAATTTTGAAATAAAAACAGTTGTACCGGGTAATTATTCAATTCCTACAGATGGACCTTCTGGTCAATTCTTAAAGTGGATTGATCATCATGCTTTTCGTCCAGCACATTTGCACCTATTATTCCAACCGGAAAATGGCGATAGATTAGTAACGCAAATATATTTTGAAGGCGATGAATATTTAGAAAATGATGTTGCACAAGGTGTTCGCGGAAGCTTAATTACAAAATTAGAAAAACATTCCGGTGCAGAAAAAGGATTGAAAAATGATTATTATACGGCTCATTTAGATTTTGAACTTAGATTACAAGATAAACCTGTTTTCAATAATGCTGTCGTGAAAAACTAATCATCGATAGGAATATGCATTGTTTGTTAATGGGCAATTTCAAAAGTTATTATCTGATTTTTTTGAGTATTTTCCGAGTTCTTATTTTGGAACTCGGAAAATACATTCGAACCGATATTTTTATGATGGGAGGCGGAAAATGCGTAGTGTAGTTGCTTCGGATATCATTGCTGTCAGTAAATTTAACCGCTTTCATTTACTTGTTTTTCTTTGGTGTTTTTATGCCATCGCTTTCGACGGGTATGAAATAGCGATGTATGGTGTGGGTTTGCCTTGGATGATGGAAGAGTGGGATTTAACTTCCATTCAGGCAGGGGCAGTCGGCAGTTATTCCTTATTCGGCATGATGATTGGCGCCCTGATTTTAGCACCGATCGCAGATAAATATGGCCGGAAGAATGTTCTCGTCATTTGTATGATTTTGTTCAGCGTATTTACCTTGGGGGCAGGGATTGCACCTAACCTCACATGGTTCACTGTCATGCGTTTCATTGCGGCAATTGGCATGGGAGCATTGATGCCGAATGTAATATCGCTAATGACTGAATATTCCCCAAAACAAAATCGGGCCATCATTGTAGCTGCGATGTATTGTGGCTATTCAATCGGTGGAATCATGGCATCATTAGTGGGAATGTATATCATTCCTTATACGGATTGGCGTGTATTATACTTTATTGGAATTCTGCCATTACTTACACTTCCAATATTCATGAAGCAGTTTCCTGAATCCCTTTCCTACTATTTAGCAAAGAAGGAAATTGGTAAGGTTGTTGAAATCCTCAATAAAGTCAAACCAGAAGGGAATTTTAAAGAAACAGACGATTTCAGACTTAGTGAAGCTGAACATAGGGGGAAAGGATCTCCAGTAAAAAAACTATTCACGAACAAACGGGCATTCAGTACGGTTTCCATATGGGTTGCTGTGTTCTGTACATTGATGATGGCTTACGGATTAAATACATGGCTTCCAAAAATGATGCAGGATTCCGGATTCAGTATCACCTCAAGCCTTTCATTTAACCTGGTTTTATGCCTTGGTCAAATTGGAGGTTCCTTAGTAGGCGGTTATTATGCTGGAAAAATGGGTCATCGTAAAATTCTTGTTACACTATTCTTATTAGGGGCCGTTACATTTGTCGCATTGAGCGCTACGACTAATACCATCGGAGTATACTTACTGATTTTTATGGGGGGTGCCTGTACTGTTGGTGCCATGAACTTAGCCAATCCGTATATCACAGAATATTACCCCCGTGAAATCCGTACGACGGGTATGGGCTATTCGCAAGCTATCGGCAGGATTGGCTCAATTCTCGCTCCTACTTTAATTGCCTTTCTTCTGTCAACAGGCATGGATCCGAAGGTGGCTTTTGCTACATTTGCCCTGCCAAGTATCATCGCAGCGGTCGGTTATATTCTGGTCCAAGAAAAACATGGATCTTTTGACAGGGTAGTCAAGGAGGACCATGAAGAGGTAGAATCAGAGAAGACTGTAACTATTTAAAGAAATGATTCACAATTCGGAATACAATCCCCTTGGTTGTTTAATTTTGCAACAAGGGGATCTGCAATTCAATGTTTCTAGGGGCTTTTGAAAATAATAAACTAAGGTTATAAGTAATGGAAGGAAACATAGTAGCATTCATGAATTTAGTAGAACGATGTACTAATATTGGGCATTAGGTTAAGGGGGAAATATATTGAGCTCAGAATTAAAGGCAATAATAGAAGATCGCACATCGGAACCGGTAACTGACAGATCAAAAAAAAGAAAACAGAAAACTGTTCGATGGTTCATCTTATTTCTAATTGCTTTGGTCACGTGTATTAATTACATCGACCGTGCCATCATTTCGCTTGCGGCTCCGAATATTCAAGCCGATTTACAAATTGATCCGGCTATGATGGGAATCATATTTTCCGTATTTGGCTGGAGCTATACCTTCTCCATGCTATTCAGCGGCTACTTTCTTGATAGATTCGGTCCTAGAAAGGTATACACGGTTTCGCTCATTTTATGGTCTGTATTTACATTCATGGTAGGAACCGCGAAAAATATATCGTCACTTATTACATATCGCATAGGACTGGGTGCCTTTGAATCTCCCTCCATACCTACTAATGCCTGGTGTGTATCCGAGTGGTTTCCTAAAAAAGAACGTGCTACTGCTGTTGGGATTTATACGGGTACCCAATATATTGGGTTAGCCTTCCTGACTCCAGTTTTTACATGGATCATCATAACCTTTGGATGGAATTACCTTTTTTATATCGCCGGAATTATAGGGATTCTTATTGGATTTGTTTGGTATGGATTCTATCGGAACCCTAGGGAACATATGCGGATTTCTCAGGAAGAGCTAAATTATATCAAAGAAGGCGGAGGGATGATCGGAACTGAAGAGAAGCATCCTTTCTCCTGGAGCCGATTAGGCCAACTGCTTAAACACCGTCAAATTTGGGGAATGTTCATCGGGCAATTTTCCATTCAAACTACTTTGTTTTTCTTTATGACTTGGTTTCCATCCTATTTGATTGATGAAAAGGGAATGACGATGTTGAAAACCGGAATTTATGCGAGTATTCCTTACATTGTAGCCATATTAGGAACTCTAATTGGCGGCCGATGTTCCGATTGGATGCTGACACGCGGGGTATCAACAGGATTGGCACGTAAACTTCCCATCATTGTCGGATTGTTACTGTCTTGTTTGATTCTCGGGGGGAATTATACGGATTCACCAAACATAGTCATCACCTTTATGGCGATAGCGTTCTTTGGACAGGGGATGGCATCAACAGTTACAGGAGCCCTTTTAGCTGATATTGCCCCGAAAGGAATGGTAGGCCTGACGGGTTCCTCACTATATTTTGTAGCAAACATTGGCGGGGCATTATCTCCGTTAATCGTCGGTTTAATCATTAGTGCGACACATTCTTATGCAGCAGCGTTAACCTTTATATCCGTAGTGGCCCTAATTGGCGCTTTTGCTTATATCTTCCTTCTCGGAAAAGTACAGCGTATAGAAATCACAATGAAAAAATAAAAGGAGAAAGGCGGAATTACATTGAAACTGAGTTTATGCACTACAGGATTTAAAGAATGGGACATAGAGGAAATAATAAATTGGCTGCTTCCTTTGCAAGCGGATGTTAAAGGACTTGAATTATGGAATAAACATATAGAACGGTTTCAGGAGAAGCACGGACCATTGGACAAGTTAGCCAAATTACTTGAAAACAATGATTTACAAATACCATCCATTAGTGGATATACGACTTTTTCAAAACTCTGGAACCAAAAAGAACATCAAAACGAAATCAATCAAGCAAGAAAATTGTTAGATATGGCTCATCAATTAAACTGCCCATTAATACGGACGTTCGCAGGACATATAGCATCAAGGAATGCCTCACCAGAGCAATGGTCGGAAACGGCAACCGAATTAAATAAATTAGGGCAAATGGCTGATCTCTATAGAGTGGATGTAGCAATAGAAATTCACTATGACTCTTTTGCTGATAACCTTGAAGCCATTCAAAAGCTTTTAGAAGATATTGACCATCCACGGATAAAACTGATTTTCGATGGTGCTAACTTATACGTTGATCAATTGAATCCGAAGGAGGTATTGGAATCCATCTTCCCCCATGTCAGCCATGTACATTTAAAAAATTATCACTACAATCATAAAGAGCGATATAAAAACAAACCAGCACCCATTTTTAGTGGGGATGTTGACAATATTCGCTTACTCGAAGAATTGAGAGAGCGGAATTATACAGGCTTTGTTTCTCTGGAATATTTCGGTCAGGAAGGAATGCCTAACTTGCTTGCCTCATTAGAACAATGGAAACAGCAACTGACATATTGATTTCTTTACGGGTATTTTAGCTGAAGATTAAAAATGATTCTTTTCTCTTAATTAGCAGGATATCCCATCAGGGCAGTCGAACATCAATTGGAGCGGTCCAATTAAGAGAAGTTGAATAGGAAGGTGAATATGCAGAATCATGAGCTGGAACAAATCATAAAAAATGCGGACAGGGCAATAAATAATGAGGATTTCGATCATTTAATGGAGTTCTATTCAGAGGATGCAACTTTAGTTGTCAAACCTGGAACTTTTGCAAAAGGGAAAGCGGAAATTCGTCGGGCATTCATTGCTATCGCTGAATACTTTAAACATAGTTTAATCGTCAATCAAGATAAGATGGCAATAATCGAAACGGGAGATACGGCATTGGTTGTGGCAAAAGCCCAGCTAAGTGCCAATCAAAAGGAAGATTCCGAATTCTCATGGAAAGAACCGCGACATATGTATTTAAAAAGGATTCCACGGGTATATGGCGCTGCATAATCGACAACTCTTATGGTGCTGAAATAATCGAAGAATTGAAGTAATAAGTGAAAGCTGCCGTATATGGTGGCTTTTTATTTTTCCAACTAGATTACATCTGTATGTAACTAAGAGGCATTTTGTAAGAGAAAACAAAAATAGCGTTTTTAGTTATTAAAAAATCGCCTATGTATATAAGTGATGATGAAATGATTGTGCCCATTAATAATAAGAACAAAGACTACAATAAAAACATTAATTTACGACAAAACAAGAAGACGAAATCTTTAAGAAATCGCCGTCTCATTTACTAACCGTTAATATTCTTCAATTGTCGCTTATTTTAAAGCTGATAAACTTCTGCTCCATCATTTCATGCATCGCATATTTGACGCCTTCTCGGCCAACTCCGCTGTCCTTCCAACCACCATAAGGCATATTATCAATCCGGTAAGTTGGGATATCATTGATTACGACTCCACCTGTTTCCAAGCGTTCCGCCGCATAAAAAGCTCGTTCTATACTCGGAGTCATCACTCCTGAGTTCAATCCGTAGCGCGAATCATTTGCATCATTGATTGCATCATCCAGCGTATCGAATGGGAAAATGCAGACAATTGGACCAAATACTTCGAAACGAAATACCTTTGAGTCACGATTTACATTGGTTAAGACGGTGGGCAAAAGTACATTGCCTTCCACTGTACCGCCGCACTCAATTTTTGCTCCTTCCTGTACTGCCTCGTCAATCCAACTTTGTAAACGTTCCAATGATTTTTTTGAAATAACCGCTGTAATATTTGTATTTTCGTCCAGTGGGGAACCGATGACAAGCTGTTTTGTTGTGCTTACGAATCGATCTAAAAATTGTTGGTATAGTGATTTGTGGACATAAATTCGTTGAATCGAGATACACACCTGACCATTATTCGTAAATGAACCCATCACACTTCTTTGAATGATTTTATTGATGTCGACTCCTTCATCAATGATGAACGGCGAATTGGATCCGAGTTCAAGGGTAAGCTTACGGAAGCCTGCCTGCTGCTGGATAAGGTGTCCGACCTCTACACTGCCTGTGAAAGTCACTTTTTTTACATGAGGATGGGTGGTCAATGCTTCACTCAAAACATCCCCTTTTCCTGGTATGATGTTCAATACTCCGTCTGGCAACCCTGCTTCTTTAAAAATATCGGCAAGAACCAGTGAACTCAACGGGGTTTGTTCGGCAGGTTTTAACACAATCGAGTTTCCAGCCGCAATAGCTGGCCCAACTTTATGTGCGACCAGATTAAAGGGAAAGTTAAATGGGGTAATCGCAGTAACGACACCAATCGGGGTGCGAACCGTGAAGCCAAAACGGTTTACCCCGCCAACTGCCGCATCCATCGGGATTTGCTCTCCATAATTGTTCTTGGAAGCTTCTGCTGCAAAACGATAGGTCTGAACCGTACGATTCATTTCTTCACGAGCATTTCGAATCGTTTTCGCCGCCTCTAGAGAAATGATTTTCGCAAGTTCTTCACTGCGTTCTTCCATGATTGCTGCAGCTTTAAATAAAATTTCTGCTCGTGCATGAGCCGGGTAGGATCGGTATTTCTGAAAAGCGGCATTTGCCTCAACAATCGCTTCGATGGCATCCGCTGGTTCAGCCTGGCCGATTTGTGCAATTTCTTCATTTGAATGGGGATTAAATAAAGGCTCATACGATTTAGCCTCCCGCCATTTGCCACCGATCCACAATTGCCACTTTTTCTTCATTTGACATTCCTCCAATAATACATGCTCTTTATAATTTACAAATATAATCACCTAGTGTTTTCGATAGCTTTACATTTTCCGAATAATCGACATCCACATCAATCAAGACAATTTCCCGACTCGAAATTGCTTCTTCTAATGCAGGAAGCAATTCATCGGAATGGGTTACTTTCACTCCTTTAACCCCAAAACTTTTTGCGAATCCTAAAAAGTCTGGGTCTGTAAATTCAATCGCATTCGTACGATCAAATTTATTCAATTGCTTCCACTCGATAAGGCCAAATTTTGAATCATGGAAAATGACAATAACGAAAGCAAGACCCAGACGTTTGGCAGTTGCCAATTCAACCCCATTCATCAGAAATCCACCATCCCCTGTAACCGCAATGACAGGTTTGTCAGGTTTTGCCAATTTGGCCGCAATGGCACCGGGAACCGCAATACCCATTGATGCAAAGCCATTAGAAATGATAGTGTGATTAGGTTTTTCCGGCTGATACATCCTGGCAATCCATAATTTATGGGCGCCCACATCCGAAATGACAATGGCATTCCCTTTTTCCGCCTTTTTTATATCGGCAATAATTCGCTGAGGGATGATTGGGCTTCCTGATACTTCATCCGAAGAATGAAGCTTTTCAACAATCTGAGACCTTAACCTTTTAACTTCTGGCCAAAGTTCCTTTTCTTCTACACCAGTAGTCAAGGCTTCAAGTGCCTCTGTGACGTTACCGACCAATTCAGCTTGAACGGGGTAATAGGCATCAATCTCAGCCGGTCGGGCATCAATATGAATAATCGGATTTCTCGCCTCATCGTTCCAATATTTTGGCAAATACTCGACGAAATCATAGCCGACGGTGATAATAAGATCGGCCAAATCAAACCCGCATAGAACATAATCCCTTGCTTGCATCCCTACTGTAAAAAGGGTCAATGGATGGTCAGAAGGTAAAACTCCTTTGGCCATGAACGAATTCACAACGGGAATTTGCTTTTCTTCTGCAAATTTCAGTAAGGACTCAGCAGCTTCATCGCGAACTACGCCATTACCAGCTAGAATAATCGGCTTTTTAGCGCGACTGATTAATTCGACAGCTTTTTTGATTTCTTCCTCGGCAGGGCGGGATCTTGGCATTGGTGTAACCCTTAGTGGTTCACCTTCTGTATCCATCATCGCCACATCTTCAGGGAGTTCTATATGAACAGCTCCCGGCTTTTCTATGAC
Source organism: Peribacillus phoenicis (assembly GCF_047238085.1). Taxonomy (NCBI): domain Bacteria; kingdom Bacillati; phylum Bacillota; class Bacilli; order Caryophanales; family Bacillaceae; genus Peribacillus; species Peribacillus phoenicis. The sequence continues at coordinate 1,755,497 of NZ_JBDFMF010000001.1, forward strand.
TGCAGTCTTAAATGCTTTACGGATAATTTCCGGAATCGTATGCGGCACCTTAATTTGTTGATTCCATTTCGTTACTTCCTCAAAAACCCCAATAATGTCCACATATTGATGCGACTCCTTATGAATTCGATCAAGGCCCGCCTGTCCTGTAATCGCGACAACAGGGGAATAATCCAGATAAGCATTTCCTATTCCTGTCAATAAATTAGTTGCACCCGGTCCCAATGTGCCCAAGCAGACGCCAGGATTTCCAGTTAGCCGGCCATATATATCTGCCATAAAAGCTGCAGCTTGTTCATGATGAACCAAGATAAATTCAATATCAGAGTTTATTAGAGAATCAATAAGATCCGTATTTTCTTCACCAGGTATCCCAAAAATATACTGAACCCCTTCATTCTCTAAACATCTTACAAACAAATCAGATGCTTTCAAATTATTCCCTCCTCGACCACTTCAATTTCTTTCCCTATATGTTGGCTTTGCCCACTAGAAATTATGTACTTGCGGATTATAAAGAAATTCAGGGTAATAACCTCAATAGTCATAACTAGGAGGGGGAATATGGAAATCGGTTCTAATCTATATAATAATATTGACCGAAATCAGAATCATCACGCCATACTACGGAATTATCCAGTACTGGGCAGGGTGCGATATTTTTTAGAAAAAGTCGGCCCGGAATTTTGGTGAAGAAGGCCTTTTTGTTTGGAAGTTTCGGTTGTAATCAAAATAGATAGGGGGAGAGCAAATGATTAGCTTTGAGATTAATCATGAGCTGTTGAAGACGCTTTACATTCAGAGGGTAGAAGAACACCTAAGGGAGATATGGATTCAAAACAATTGAAGCCATTAATATTAATTCTATTAGGATTATTTTTAATAGGGATTGTGGCAACATTCTATATGTATTTTACTCGGCCAAGTGGTGAGGAAATAGTAAATCAATTTGAAGTTGCGGTAAATCAAGGGGATATAGATACGCTTGAAAAACTAGTAAAAGTTAACAAGGAAATGAAACTTACTAAAAAAATCTAGAACAATTAATTACCTATGACAAAGGAAGGAAATCTTAAAACAACGATACAAAGCTTGCCCCCAGGCATTTATACCGTGACAGGATCTAAAAAATATGAGTATGCTGAGATAAATGCTAAAGAGGAAATTAATCTCTTTGAAGATGATACGTTCAGTAAATCTGTTTCTCTTGAATTAACAGGGGAGCAATTAGCAATAGAATCTGATGTTGGAATTCTCTATGGAAAGAACCGCGACATATGTATTTAAAAAGGATTCCACGGGTATATGGCGCTGTATAATCGACAGCTCTTATGGTGCTGAAATAATCGAATAATTGAAGTAATAAGTGAAAGCTGCCGTATATGGTGGCTTTTTATTTTTAATTGTTATAACTTGCTTATAAATATGAAAAAACTAAGATGGTTGTTGATGTTAAATTTAATAAGCAATTGAAGCTAATAAGAGTATTTGTATGCATGTTAGATTCAATAGACAGCTCATAACTCTATTTGTCATAAAAATAACTTTCCATGTAAAAAAAATTTAACACATTTTCTGTTTTAATAGATCCTTACTATGACAATTTTGAGATTTCCCTTTTATTTTCTCCATTTTTCTAATTCTAATGGTTAAATATTAAACTGGCACGCTGCTTGCAATAACTAATAATGAAAGCTATTAAAACATTATTGGAGGTAGGGAAATGATAGAGCGTCAAATTCAATTTTATAGTGAAGGTTACAAATTAGATGGCACAGTGTATCTTCCAGACGATTATAAAAAAGGAGAAAAAAGACCGGCTATTATTCCGAATTCTGGATATCAAGGGTTTAATGAATTTTATCCAAAGTTATTTGCGAAAAATTTAACAGCGGCAGGTTATGTCTGCTTTGGATTTGATTATCGGAGCTTCGCAAAAAGTGAAGGTGAAGAAGGTCGCGTTATTTTGGATGAGCAGGTAGAAGATATTCAAAATGCGATAACATTCCTCTCCCTCCAGGAAGAAGTAGATTCAGATAGAATAGGATTAATAGGTTGGGGTATGGGCGGTTCGAATGTGGTCCGTGTGGCCGCAAGAGACAAACGGGTTAAGGCAGTTTCAGCACTAAATGGTTTTTATAATGGTCAAAGATGGTTACGCTCTATTCATTCCTACGTTGAATGGAATGAAATCTTGAAAACGGTTGAAAAAGATCGAGAACAACGGGTATTAACTGGGAAGTCCCAACTTGCAAGTACGTTTATTCATTATCCGCTTGATCCGGCCACAGCGGATTATGTTGAAAAGGAACTGGCCGTTCTGTCCCCATTTGGTAAGCAGACAGTATTGCAGTTTACAGACTCAATAATTAGCATGAACGCAGAATTAGAAGTGAAAAATGTAACGGTGCCGCTTTTCATTGCCCATGGAAAAGAAAACTTATTACATCCGCTTGATGAGGCAAATGAACTGTACGAAGCAGCAAATGAACCGAAAAAACTTTATATAATAAATGGTAAGCATAATGATTTCATGTATCATGAGCATGAAGTTTTCCAAGATTTAATTGAAACGCTTAAAGCTTTCTTTGGTGAAATTCTAATAAAAAAGGAAGAAAATATTAAAGTCATCCAAATGCAAGGGTAAAATAGATAATCGCGTGACAGGTGGCAAATTATTTTGTCATCTGTCTTTTCATATTTTGAATCAAAAGGAGCAACTTTATGGATAATAAGCATCCTTTCAAAGCAGCCATTATTGAGTTTAATCCACTATTAAATCAATTGGACAACAATATTGATCATTTGCTTGAGGCGGTAACAGAAGCAGCGAAGAATGGAGCTAAATTAATTGTCACACCGGAAATGGCTACAACAGGCTATCATTACGAGAATCGTCAGTCTATACTTCCATTTGCAGATACGATCCCGGGGAAAACCACTAAACGTTTTGAAGAAATCGCAAACTTTTACGATACACATATTATCATAGGGATGGCGGAGGTAGATGAAGAAGACGGACTTTGCTATAATTCGGCTGCGCTTGTTGGTCCTATGGGATATATCGGAAAATACAGGAAAGTGCATCAATGGGCAACAGAAGATAGCTGGGCACATTGGGGGGACATGGGCATTCCGGTATACGAGACGTCTATTGGGAGGATTGCAGTCATTATTTGTATGGATTCAAGCTATTTTGAATCGGCCCGGATCGTTGCTGTGAAGGGAGCGGATATTCTTTGCTTTCCGACGAATTCAACAGGTGGATCGCTTTCGATGCTGCAGGCATGGGCTGAAATGAACGGTCTGTACGTCATTGGTGCGAATCGTTCCAATACAGAAACCGATTACCATATGATCGGTGCAAGTGCCATTTGGTCACCTTTAGGTAGGAAACTTGCTGAAACCCCATACGTAGAAAAAAGTCACACGAGAGATGAGACAGTCATTTTATATGCGGATATTGACCCTGCTTTATATGAAAATCCCGCAAAAAAAAGAATAGAAAAACGAAAGCCAGACCTATATTCTGATTTAATGTTGCACGTCGGACCTTGGGAGTATAAAAAATCACCATCAAAGCAAATGGATACCGGGACTTATGAAAAAAAGACTTCTACTGCTTTATTGCAGTATGAACCGGTAATAGGAGAAAAAAAAGAAAATCTTAAGAAAATAAAAAACCTCCTGGCGGATGCTAGCTTCAAGGCTAAAAAACAAAAAAGCTTGTTATCACTAGTTATTTGCCCGGAACTTTCCTTAACAGGTCCCGTTAATTCACTTAGCCCTGAGGAAATCCGCAAACTTGCTGAACCCATATATGGAGAAACCATAAGAGAAATGAGAATGCTTTCAACTGAATATCAAATTAATATCATTTTTGGTATGATAGAGGAAGAAAAGAATCTCCTTTATAATACAGTGGTTCTTCTGACGCCAGAGGACGATAGGGTTACCAAAGCCCGTAAAATTCATTTGTCAGAATCGGACGAACGCTGGGCCTCTGCCGGTTGGGAAATGGTAGTAGCAAATGTAACGGATATAGGGCGTGTGGGCCTTATAGTCGGTAGTGATGCTGCATATCCTGAGGTAGCGGGCATTATTGCCGTAAAACGTGCCGATTTTATTGCCATCCCCTCATGCTGGCATGGTGAATTTGGTGCAACACTGGCGCTTCCTGAAAAAATGATGGAAAATAAGTTTCCGATAAATTCGATGACGACATGGGACGCCACGGCAAGATTTTCGCAAACAAAAACACTCATTGCGAATTTTATAGGTTCAGATATTGATTGTAAAGGTGGGAGTGCCGTTTATACACCTGATCCGATTTATGGAAGTGACATTCCCGTAGTTGCCTCTTCTCACAGTGAAGAGGTATTGATAGTGGCTAATTCTAAAATGGGACAAAATTGGTGGTTTGATCAGCATAAGCTATTACTATCAAGAAGGCCGATTTTTTATCGGGAACTGGTAAAGAAGTTACAAATGTAAGCGCTTTGAATCGTTAGTATACTTTAATAATAGGTAACAATTAAAAGTGAGGGTGTTAAGAAGCACAAATAAAAAGTAATTTAATAACAATGTATAAAGTGCTTTTTTCATTTCTCACATATCGAGGTTTTGTAAATGAAAGTATTTCAATCAAGGCTAATGAAGCGTTATGTAACTATTGTTTTAGTTGTCATTTTGTTTGTACTGTCCTCTCTTTATTTGATTGCCATACATGTAATGAATGGATCTGTACGGTCACAAATGGAATATCGAGATGAACTTATAGCCAAAACCCTTGGCAACCAAACAGAGAATATCTTCAAAAATTCAATTTCCGATATGAGACAGGTATCGCCCATTGTTACAAATATTGATAACAAAGCAGAGAATGCTTTTCATGTAGAAATAGAGACGATTTTGGCACAGGATCCACTTTATCTGTTCATAGAAGTATATAAAGAGAATCAGTTGAACCAACGTATTCCGAATGTACCATTTTCTGATTTTATTGAAAATGGTACTATTTTAAAAAGGCTCAGCTGGAGTCAGACAAGCTATATTTCAAATATGATGGAACTGCCTGACGGCCGCAAGACCATTGCGATTGCATATCCATCCATTAATGAAAAGGGAGAATTTAAGGGGAGTGTAGTCGCTTATTTAAATTTAAACATTTTATCAGAACACCTTCAAAAATTTGCAATCGGGGAAGAGGGTGTGAATGCAATAATTGACCGCAATGGAACAATTATTGCACATACCGACCAAAGTTATATTGGCAAATCCATTAAAAATCATGAAGTTGGGATTCATCTTCAAAAAGAAGATATAGATATTTGGAATGGCGAGATTTTCAACAAAGAAATGGCCATTGCGTATCGGCCCATTCTCTTGGGAGATATTAGTTTGATTGTGGGAGAACCGATTAAACAAGCGCTAAAGCCTGCACGAGTGGTCCAAAGTTTACTTTTACAAGGTTTTTCCATCGTTTTCATTATCGCAATAGGACTTGCTATGTTCAGTGCATCAAGAGTGATTCTTCCTGTCACGAAGCTCATCAAGCATGTACAAGAATATAAAGTAGGTAAGCGTAAAGAATTCGTTAAAGTGAAAACAAATGATGAAATTGAGGAATTATCGATTGTATTATCAGAGATGGCAACGGAATTGAGGGAAAAAGAAAGAAGTATGTTTTATATCCTGGAGTCCATTCCATATTGTGTTATTACTACGGACAAGGATGGTAGGATTATGACCTTCAATAAAGGAGCAGAAGATTTAATGCTTTATAGCCGGGAAGAAGTATTAAATCAGCTTATTTTTAATTTGCCGATAATACATGATATACAAGAGTTCGTTCTTTTAAAAACGTTTAATGCAGGGAAGTCTTTTGAAGAAGTAGAAAGCTATATTATTGATAAAGAAAAGGGGTATCATGATGTCCGTATTTATGCATCTCTTCTTAAAGGAGAACAAGATGAGTACATCGGCGCCATTCTTGTCATTCGTGATGTAAGTGAAGTGAAGAAGCTTGAAGAATACTTAAAACAAAGTGAACGGCTAGCATCCCTTGGTGAGCTCACTGCTGGGATTGCCCATGAAATAAAAAATCCTTTAAGTATTATTCAGGTTGCTGCAGAAACAATTCGCCTACAAATAGAAGATGAATTTAAAGAAAAAGAAGTGATTGATGAATTGACAGGAGATATTTTAACAGCCTCTGATCGCATGAACAAACTGTTAACTGATTTTCTGAAGCTAACGAAAGATGATGAATATAACAATCATGTTCTGACAGATTTGGTTATGATTACTGATGAATTGCTTAATTTATTAAGAAGAAAATTTAATGATGCAAACCTTATGGTCACAACCGAATACAATTTTAGTAAAGCTCCCGTTTTGGGGGACCGGCATAAATTGACACAATTGCTTTTAAATATATTTTTGAACAGTATTCAAGCGATAAAAGATGAGGGTAATATTCATGTTGCGCTTAAAGAGAAAGGGGCATATTGGCAGCTTTCCATTTCGGATACCGGAGAAGGCATTAGGAAAGAAAAATTAAACTGGGTCTTCAATCCGTTTTATTCCACGAAACCAGAGGGAACAGGTTTAGGTTTATCTATTGCTCACGAAATTATAGTTCAACATGGTGGGAAGATATGGGCGGAAAGCGTATTCTCTCAAGGAACCACAATACATATTGAAATACTAAAACATGAGGAGAATGAATATGAAGAGCATTCTGTTTGTGGATGATGAAATTAGACTTTTGCGTGTTCTATCATTGTCATTTCGCAAGAAGGGATATGAAGTAATTCTTGCTGCCAATGGACAAGAAGCACGAAGAAGAATGAAAGAAGACGGCCCCAACCTTGTTTTCCTCGATTTAAATCTTCCAGATGCAAATGGTTTGGAACTTTTAGAGGAATTCATGGCACTCTATCCTCAAAAGGTATTTGTCATCATGACGGCTTATGGCGATATAGAAAGCGCTGTATCCGCTATAAGGGCAGGTGCATTTGATTATTTAGAAAAACCAGCGAAACTAGAGGAAATAGAACTTGTTATTAACAGAGCTTATACACTACTTGAAGTAAAACAAGAGAATATCCAACTGAAAAGTCAGTTAAACAAACTTGAATCTATAGAGGGCTTTATTAGTATAAGCAAGCAAATGAAGCAGATTTACGAATTAATTGAACGTGTCTCCGCCACTGATGCAACGGTTCTTCTTCATGGGGAAAGCGGAACAGGTAAAAGTATGATCGCCAAGATGATTCATTCCTTAAGTGATCGCAATAACGGTCAATTCATTGCTGTAAACTGCGCTGCTATCCCTGAAAATTTGCTGGAAAGCGAGATTTTCGGTTATGAAAAGGGTGCATTTACCGGTGCCACAGCAAGTCGTGCAGGGAAATTTGAAGCAGCACAAAATGGTACTATCTTCTTGGATGAAATTGGCGAAGTGCCACTTACGCTTCAAGCTAAGCTTCTTCAAGTCGTGCAGGAGAAATCCTTCATGCGTCTTGGTAGCAATCAATTAAAACAAGTAGACGTTCGAATTATTTCTGCAACAAATCGTAATTTGAAACAAATGGTACAAGAGGGGAATTTCCGTGAAGATTTGTATTATCGCTTGAATATTATAGATATGCATATTCCGGCACTTAGAGAAAGAAAAGAAGATGTTCCCCTTCTGGTTGGGGAATTTTTGGAGAAGCACCGTAAAAAAATGAAGAAAAATTTTCGAGTGTCACCTCAGCTTATGAATATATTGAAAGCATATGAATGGCCAGGAAATGTTCGGGAGCTTCAAAATGCCGTTGAGCGAGCAGCAGTTTTATGTAAGGAGGAAGACTTGTCGTTACAAGATTTCCCTTCTGAAATTAGGGGATCTAGTGAAATGAATGCAGAGTTTCCTTCAATCGTTTCTTTTAATAAAAAGAGAACGCTTCCAGAACAAATGGAAGACATTGAACGGCAATTTATATTGTCTGCGGTTGAAGAGAACGATGGGCAAATTTCCGCAGCAGCCAGAGAGCTGGGAATTTCAAGACAGCGGCTATTTTACAAGATAAATAAGTATCATGAACAAATGAATAAGTCATCTGAAGAAATTAAGCAAAAAAAGGAAGAATTATTTTAATTCTTCTTTTTTTTCGTTTTTCTGATGTTTTTGGCAATCCTCAAAGTTTGTAAAAGTATTTTTTCAAAGCGAAAAATTTTTTTACAAAATATATCAAAAAGATATGTAGAAATTGAAAAAAAGCCCATATATAGTTGGCATGTTACTTGCATTAATTTATTAAAGAATTAACTTTTAAAAAGGAGTGGCATAGATGGATTTTCATCCGTTATTAGAAGGTGCAATAGAGTTACATTGCCATACGTATCCTAGTATTTTCCCAAGAAAGCAGAATGATTGGGAATTTATAGAAGACTTAAAAAAAGCTAAAATGGCAGGTGCCGTATTAAAAGCACATGAGGCATCAACTGTGGACCGCACGACATTAATCCGTTTAAAAGAGCCAGAACTTCATGTTTACGGTGGACTTGTTTTAAATGAATTTACAGGTGGCTTATCACCCAAAGCGGTTGATGCAGCAATAAGGCAAGGTGCCAAAATAATTTGGATGCCGACTATTTCAGCAAATCAGCATTGTTGTAATTTTGCAAAAAAAAAGACCCGCTTTTTCAATAGTGAACGAAGCCTGCCCATTGAAGAAGGTTTAACTATTTTGGATGAGAATAGACAGATAAAACCAGAAGTCATTGAAATTCTGGAACTTATCAGTGAAGCAAATATCACCCTTGCAACAGGTCATCTATCGGAAGAAGAAGTCTCTGTGTTAATTGACGCAGCCAATGAACATCATATCGACAAGATCTTAATTCAGCATGCAGATCTAGGCATTGCCCCAGTATCAATAGAAAAGCAAAAAGAGTTTGCCAAAAAAGGCGCTATAATCGAGAAATGCTATTTAGCCTGCGGTGAGGATTTTCAAGATTTAACGATAACACAAATGGCTAAGTCAATACGGGAAATTGGTCCAGCGTCATGTGTGCTTGTAACAGATTATGGCCAAGAACACAATATTCCGCCAATAGAAGCATTAAGTCGCTTTGTCAGTGCAATGATCGAAGAAGGTATAACAGAAACCGAGATTGAAAGGATGATCATTCATAATCCAAAGCAGCTTTTAGATATTGAAAAGTGAGGATGACAAGTGATGAAAGAGCAGCTATTAAGGCTTATATATACCATCGTTCCAAAAGAAAGGGTACTGACAGATTTAGCAGAGCTTTATTCTTATAGCTTTGATGCATCATTCGGCGAATACTTGCCGGAAATCGTTATTCAACCAAAAAATAAAGTAGAAGTTGCTGACTTGGTCAAGCTTGCAAACGAATTTAAAATTCCTGTTTATCCTAGAGGAGCGGCTACCTCCTTAAGCGGGGGTTCCCTTGCTGTTGAAGGGGGCATGATTCTAGATATGTCACAATTTGAAAAAAAACTTGTGATTGACCGTGAAAATTTACTGGCAATCTCCTCACCAAGTGTAATTACAAGTGACATACAACAAAAGGCAGAAGAGGTAGGCTTATTTTATCCACCGGACCCAAGCAGTTCCCATGTTTCAACAATTGGAGGGAATTTGTTGGAAAATTCAAGTGGTCCAAAAGGCTTGAAATATGGTACTACGAAGGAATATGTAATTGGTTTAGAAGTTGTTACACCAACTGGAGAAATTATTCGCACAGGAGGTCGAACGGTTAAAAATGTGACTGGCTACGATTTAACAAGGCTCATAGTTGGATCGGAAGGCACACTGGGAATTGTAACAGAAGCCATTTTGCGTCTGATACCAAAGCCGCTTGCAAGAAAAACACTTTTAGCTTCATTTGTACGAATTGCTGATTCGGGGCATGCGATAACAAAAATATTATCAAATGGAATATTACCAAGTGCGATGGAATTAATGGATAATGCATGTATTCGTGCGGTTGAAAATTACTCACCAGCAGGTTTGCCCATTGAGGCGGAAGCCATCGTCATTATTGAAGTGGATGGGCATCCAGCGGCAATCGATGAAGAAATAAAAAAATGTGAAGATATCTGTCTTTTACAAGGGGCGACTAGTGTCAAAGTGGCGAAAACAGATGCTGAGCGTGATGAGATTTGGAAAGCGCGTAAAATGGTTTCTCCAGCTATTACACAAATGGGACCAACCAAAATTTCTGAAGATGCGACAGTACCAAGAAGTCAAATCCCCGAGATGATTGAAAAGCTTTATCAAATTCGTGAGAAATATCAGTTGAACCTAGTTGTTTTTGGTCACGCGGGGGACGGTAACCTCCATCCCAATATTATTACAGACAAGAGAAATATCGAAGAAATGAAACGTGTCGAAGATGCAGTCAGTGAAATTTTTGAAGCTGCCATCGAACTTGGCGGTACGCTTTCAGGGGAACATGGGATTGGGATATTAAAATCTCCTTATATGGAATTGGAGCTTGGATCAGATGGATTGCTAATGATGAAAAAAATTAAAGATGCATGGGATCCAAATTCTATATTAAACCCAGGAAAAATATTTCCACAGCCTGGAAAACTAAAGGTGGAATTAACATGAATAAAGCACCTCACGAAAAGGAATTAGCAATTACAGATAAGTTCACTCAAAAATTGCGTGATCTTTCGTATGAAGCAACCAATCAATGTGTGCAATGCGGATATTGTCTTCCTGCTTGTCCAACATATGAATCTATGGGGAAAGAATCACAATCGCCTCGCGGACGAATTAACCTGGTTAAAATGGCTGCAGAGGGAAAAATCGATCTTCAAAAAGATCTAGTTGAGCCAATTGACCTTTGTCTTGGTTGCAGAGCCTGTGAAGTAGCGTGCCCCGTAAATGTACCATACGGACAAATTTATGAGGCAGCTAAAGAAGTCATTACAGAACATCAAAAGCATGAACATCATAAAAAGCAAAAAAATAAACCTAAGATTCAAACAAAAGTGGTCGATTTTACGCTGACCAGTTTATTTCCGCATCGCAATCGTCTTCGTACATTAGGCAATCTAACGTGGCTATATCAAAAAACAAAAATAAATAAAGTGGTGCAAAAAACAAAAATGATTAACAAAGTGTCAGAGCCCATGGGACAGTTTGAAAAGATCCTGCCGGAGCTCGAAGCACCAATCAAACGATATAAATACGGACAAAAATTTCCAGCATTAGGCGAGACAAAAGCAGTAATTGCCTTTTTCCCGGGATGCATCATGGACGCTATCATGTCAAAGATTAATAGGCTAACAATTGAACTGCTTCAAGTAATTGGCTGTGAAGTGATTATTCCGAAAAATCAAAAATGTTGCGGTGCACTTCATTCCCATCAAGGAATGAAGGATGGTGCTGTAAAACTCGCAAAAGCAAATATAGAAGCATTTGAAGCATCCGGTGCCGATTATTATGTCAATAACGCTGGAGGCTGCGGAGCGATGCTTAGTGAGTATAATCACCTTTTTGGCGAAGAACCGGAATGGAAAAAGCGCAGTGAAGCATTTGTAGGGAAATCAAAAGATATTACCGAAATTCTGGTGAAGTTTGGTCCACTCCCGTTTAAAAAAGAATGGAATGGTATTATAACTTATCAAGATTCTTGTCATTTGAGAAATGTCCAGGGAGTATTTCAAGAACCTAGGGAGCTTCTTAAATCCATACCAGGGGCAAGTTTTATGGAGATGGAGGGAAGTGACCGCTGCTGTGCATCCGGCGGTATTTATAATTTAATGAATTTTGATGAATCGATGAAAATATTAGACGAAAAGATGTATAAGGCGGGAAAAACAAATGCAAAAACAATTGTAACAACAAATCCGGGGTGCCTGCTCCAAATGAAACTAGGTGTAGAGAGAAGCGGTACAGGAGATGATGTGGATGCTAAACACATTGTGGAAATATTGGCAGAAGCTTGTTTAATTAAGTAGGAACACGTTTTTATAAGTGACATTAGACCATATTAAGAAGCAATTTATTTTTACAACTAAATAAAAAAGTGACCTGAATTATGCAAGACTATCAAGTCATAATCGAATCATTTAAATTAAAGGAGGGTAAAAAGTGGATTTATTGGACTTTATCGGGTCGAACTGGGGAGAGCTTTTAGCAATGACATGGGAGCACATCCAATTAGTTGGATTAGCAGTTGGTGTAGCCATATTACTCGGTGTTCCATTTGGAGTTTATATTACACAGCATGAAAAGTTATCAAATCTTGTACTGGCAGTAGCAGGCATTATTATGACGATACCAAGTATTGCACTGTTCGGTATCATGATTCCGATTTTATCTATCATTAATCAAGGGATTGGGTTTTTACCAGCGTTTATCGCATTGGTCTTGTACTCGCAGCTTCCAATCATCCGTAATACATTCATCGCTGTTAAAAATGTAGATCCCAATATGCGCGACGCTGCAATAGGAATGGGAATGACGGCATGGCAACGTCTTTTAAAAGTTGAAATCCCAATTGCCCTTCCAGTAATTATGGCAGGAATTAGAATGGCCGTTGTATTAACGATTGGAATTGGGGCAATTGCTGCCTATATCGGTGCGGGTGGACTTGGGGTATATATCGCAAGAGGAATATCCACAAGTTACACAGAGATGGTTCAAGCTGGAGCCATTGCCGTTTCAATATTAGCTATCGCTGCTGATTATTTACTAGGTCAGGTACAAAAACGGGTTTCGCCCAAAAAAGCTCATATAGGATAAGAAAGGGGATGACTTATGATTACATTTAAAAATGTGTCGAAGGTATACAAAAGCTCTGGAAAATCGGTGAAGGCAGTAGATAATGTAAATATGACAATTGAAAAAGGAGAAATTTGTGTATTTCTTGGTCCCTCAGGTTGTGGGAAAACAACTCTTTTACGAATGGTTAATCGTTTGGTTTCTATCACAGAGGGGACTATTGAAGTCGGAGGAAAAGATATTTACTCATTGGATCCAATCGAATTAAGACGTTCAATCGGTTATGTAATTCAACAAAATGGTTTGTTTCCGAATATGACAATTGAACAAAACATTAATGTTGTACCAAAGATGCTGGATTGGAACGAAGGGGAAATGAAAAAACGATACAAAGAATTAATGGAGATGATGGGGTTAAACCATGAGGAATACCGAAAGCGTTATCCTTGGGAATTATCAGGCGGACAGCAACAGCGTATTGGAGTGGCAAGGGCGCTGGCGGCAGACCCGCCAGTTATGTTGATGGATGAACCATTTGGGGCACTAGATCCGATTATTCGCGATCGGTTGCAAAATGAATTTTTACGAATTCAAAAAGATGTAAAGAAAACGATCTTATTTATCAGTCACGATATCGATGAGGCTTTGTGTCTTGGGGATAAAATTGCTATATTTAACGATGGCCAAATCATGCAGTATGGAACACCGGATGAGATTTTGTCTAATCCAAAAAATGATTTTGTTAACAACTTTATTGGAAGTGATCGTGAAATTAAACGTTTACAACTATTAACGGTCAGGGATCTATTAAATAAAGCGAAAAAGGTAAATCGAAAAATGAATATGAAAATTGAATCTAGCGAATATGTGGTTAATATTGATGCAGATCTTCGAACAGCACTGTCTCTATTATTATCATCACCAAAAGGGGAAGCTGTGATTTTGGATCATAAAGGACAGCCAAGCGGAGTATTAGGTATTGGTGACTTTGAAGTTTTGACAGGTGTTCACCCTTCGAAATTAAAGTCAATAATTCAATAAGGTGGGTGTCTTAATGAAGGAAATAAACAAGATAGAAATATTGATTCGTGCTTTGTTAGTGTTGATTATTGTTGCACTGCTAGCTTATGCTCTCCAATCAGGTGCATTTCAATATATAAAAGATAACTCTGGTGAACTTCTTCATTTGGCCGGACAGCATTTGAAATTGGTGGCGCTTTCATCCATGGCAGCCATTCTTGTGGCCGTGCCGCTTGGAATTTTTATTACGAGACCACAGTTTAAAAAATTTGAATTTATTGTAGTTAATTTTGCGAATATCGGACAAACAGTGCCAAGTATAGCCATTTTAGCGCTTGTCATGAGTTATTTAGGTTTAGGCTGGCAAACCGCGGTATTTGCGCTGTGGTTCAGCTCACTTCTTCCAATTTTACGGAATACGATTGCTGGAATTCAATCGGTTCCTCCATCGATAATTGATGCTGGAACAGGAATGGGTATGACGCAAAAACTCATTCTTTTCAAACTTGAACTCCCGAATGCTTCATATGCAATTCTTGCAGGCATTCGTACCGCAACCGTTATTAATGTGGGATCAGCCGCACTTGCCTTCTTAATTGGAGGAGGTGGGTTAGGTGACCTTATATTCACCGGAATCTCACTTTACGATCCAGGCATTATGCTCGCAGGTGCCATGCCCGTTATCTTTTTGGCCATTGCTATTGATTTCTTATTAGGGAAAATTGAAGTAGCCACTACTCCGAGAGGATTGCAAAGAAAAGCTGATTTTATTTAAGACAATAAAGGGGGAAGTAAAAATGAAAAAGTTTAGCATGTTATTTTGTGTCGCACTTCTTGCCTGTATGCTTACAGCATGCAGTTCTTCGGAGTCTAATGCCGGTTCAAATGAAAATAAAGGGAAAATTACAGTGGGAGGAAAGGATTTTACTGAACAGCACATTTTGACACAAATCACTTCTATTTATTTGAAAGAAAAAGGATACAAAGTCGATGAAGCAAGTAGTATGGGCAGTACAGTGGCACGTTCCGCGCTTGAAAATGGTCAGCTCGATGTGTACTGGGAGTATACGGGTACAGCACTTATGGTTTATTTAAAGGAACCAGTTGAAACTGATCCCGAAAAGGCATATGAAAAAGTAAAAGAAATCGACAAAAAGAATAAACTTGAATGGTTAAATAAATCCGAATTTAATAACACATATGCTATTTTAATGCGCGAAGATTATGCAAAAGAATTAGGAATCAAATCCATATCGGATCTAGCTGATATTGTAAATCAAGATTCTAGTAAATTAAAATTTGGATCGAACTCTGAGTTCTATGCGAGAAAAGATGGAATGAAAGGTTTAGAGAAAAAATATAATTTCTCTTTACCAGCTAAAAATGTTGTCAAAATGGATACAGGACTTCTATATAACTCTTTAAAAGAAGGCCAGGTTGATGTAGCTGTAGGTTTTGCTACAGATGGACGAATTGAAGGTTTTAAACTTGTTGTGTTAGAAGATGATAGTCAGTTTTTTCCGGCATATAATGGAGCACCGGTCATTCGTCAAGAAGTATTAAAGAAAAATCCGGAATTAAGAGATCTTCTTAATACACTTTCAGATAAGTTAGATTCAGATACAATGAAGAATTTAAATTATCGTGTTGATATTAAGCATGAAGATATTAATGAAGTGGCTAAAACATGGCTGGATGAACAGGGAATGCTAGATTGAGATGAAAGCTAATAATTCGCTCATCACCTATATTGAATCTGAGTCGATTCAGAGTTTAGATAGTGGCACACTAACTTCACTCAAAGAAGCTTTAGCAGACATTATCGCTTGTACCATTGCAGGCCGCAATACGAAAGCAGCAGAGATTGCAAAAGTATTTGCTGTTTCGCAGTGGGGGATGGGAAACAGTTCGCTTTTCCTGTTCCCAGAAAGATTAACGCCTGCCGGAGCAGCTTTTGTTAATGCGACAATGGCAAATGCCCTCGATTTAGATGATGGACATCGCCTCACAAAAGGACATCCCGGCGCTGTCATTTTCCCCGCTGTGCTCGCCGTTGCAGAAGATAATAATATAAGCGGAGAAGAGTTTTTGACGGCACTCCTTATAGGCTATGAAGTGGGGATCCGTGCAGGTATTGCTGCACACCTGACCCGGCTAGACTATCACTGCACCGGTTCATGGGGAGCAGTTGGAGCTGCCGCAGGTGTTTCGTACATTTTAGGACTTAAGGGTAGAACAATTGATCACTCACTGGGCAATGCAGAATATTTCGGTGCTTATTCTCCAATGATGCGTTGCATCGAACATCCTTCTATGTTAAAGGACGGGATCAATTGGGGATGTATGGCTGGGGTAAGTGCAGCTTATTTGGCAAAAGCAGGCTATACAGGGATTCCATCACTATTTACATTAGAAGAAGCAGAAGGACTTACAAACGATTTAGGAAAAAGTTATCGCGTAAATGAACTATATTATAAGCCGTATGCATGCTGTCGGTGGGCACAGCCAGCAATTGAAGCCATTAGGGAAATTCAAATTAGAAATATACTAATATCCGAAAATATTAAAAAAATAGTAATTCATACATTCACAGAATCTGCAGCATTATCGAAAGAATATCCAGAAACTACAGAGGAAGCACAGTATAATTTACTTTTTCCTGTTGCAGCATTTCTTTCTTACGGTAAAGTGGGACCAAAACAAGTACTAGAACATCTGAATGATCCAATTATTCTTAGCATGATGGACAAGATTACAGTAGTAGTGGATCAAAAACTTAACGAAGCATTTCCTGAAAGGGCATTAAGTATGGTTAAAATAGTAATGCAAGATGGTGACACTTATCAATCCGATATTATACAAGCAAGAGGAGACTATGATTATCCGTTAAACGCTGAAGAAAAAAAAGAGAAGTTTTTCTGGCTGACAACGCCAATTCTAGGAAAAGAATCTGCGAAGAGTTTATTAGAATCCATTCAAAGCCTGGAACATATGAAAAGTATTCGAGAGCTTATACCTACCATAGAGGCATAGGGTAAATAAAAAATAGTAGTGCAAACCAAGGGATAGGTTTGCACTACTATTTTTTTACTATAAGTGGTGGAGTCAGTAGGAACCTTCTAATTAATAGTCATTATGAAATCTAGTTAATAATAGTAGACGATGCCATCTTATATCCAATAGCAGGATAGACATTATGCGGTTCAAGAGATTAATTTTCTAGAGGGAGATTAGATTGGCAATTTCATAAGCTTTCAAAAACATCTATATCAAGACAAGTTTTTCATCACCCCGGTTAAAACGAGTTTGAAGAATTCTCCTCTAAGCTTGATACTAAACTTTATAAGTTAGTTTAACTAGCTTGACAATATACCCCCATAGGTATAATATGAACTCACAAGTTAAAAAAACACAAACTCACGAGTAAATCGCCCAAATTCACGAGTAAAGTGCCTAAACTCACGAGTAAAACGCCCAAATTCACGAGTAAAACACGCAAACTCACGAGTAAAACGCCCAAATTCATGAGAAAAGCACTCAAATTCAAGAATAAAATGCAAACTCACGAGTAAAATCGATTTAATTTGGCTATGGGCTTATAATCATAAGCACGATAAGGTTGATTATGCCTATTGAAACGTTTTAATGAAGAAATCTGAATTGAAAACATTCATATCATTGCTTCTAACAAACGGGAAGTGAACTTGGGGCTATTGTTTTAAATAGAAGGGAGGCGAAGTATGGAGTATGATAAAAGCAGCATTCATCGCTTGAAGCGGATTGAAGGACAAATCAAGGGTGTTCTTGGCATGATGGAGCAGGGAAAAGATTGCAGGGAAGTCGTCACTCAGTTGTCTGCTGCACGTAATGCCATCGATAGGGCCATGGGTGTTATCGTAAGTGCCAATCTTGAGAAATGCGTTCGGGAAAATGTCGTGAAAGGCGAAGGCACTGATCATCTAGTCAAGGAAGCGGTTAATTTACTAATTAAAAGTAGGTAAACGAATTAGATCCTTTCCTGTAAAAAAAGGAGTGTTATTCATGTCTTATATTTTACAAGTGGATTTTAAAATGGAGGGACCATTTGGTCACGAAATGGTAAAAGAATTTACTGATTTAGCAAAAGGCATTAATGATGAAGAGGGCTTGATCTGGAAGATTTGGACCGAAGACAGTGAGGCAAATGAAGCAGGTGGCATTTATCTGTTTGAAACGAAGGAATCCGCAAGTATGTACTTGACTATGCACACAGCTCGGTTAACAGGATTTGGTATAGAGAAGGTTAATGGAAAAATATTCGAAGTGAATGAAGGTTTGACTTCAATCAATCATGGACCAATTAAATAAAGAAAAACCTATTCCATTCAATTTTAGTGAAGTGGGTTGACGAACTAAATTTTTTAGCATAATATATACCCCATAGGGTATTAAAGTTAAATGAAATATAAATCAGGGGGAAAACATAAATGACTGAAAAGAAAAGAACGACGATCATATTATTTAGTGGTGATTATGATAAGGCAATGGCTGCTTATATCATTGCAAATGGGGCGGCGGCTTACGATCATGAAGTGACCATCTTCCATACATTCTGGGGATTGAATGCTTTAAGGAAGGATGAGCCGATTTCATTAAAAAAAGGATTTCTTGAAAAAATGTTTGCAAAAATGATGCCGCGTGGTTCTGATAAAATGGGTCTATCAAACATGAACTTTGCTGGGATGGGGCCTAAAATGATCAAACATGTGATGAAAAAGCATAACGCCATGTCACTGCCGAATTTAATTGAGCTGGCCCAAGAACAGGAAATCAAACTAATAGCCTGTACGATGACTATGGATTTATTGGGCTTGCAGCAAGAGGAATTAATGGATGGAATTGAGTTAGCAGGTGTTGCGGCTTATTTAGCTGAAGCAGAGGATGGAAATGTAAACTTATTTATATAAATTTGGGTACTGGAGTGAGTCCAATTGGGAACTATATTTAATCTCATCATATTAAGTTTCATCGTTTGGTTTTTATATCAGCGCTTTGTCCCGGCAAAGGGGATAAAAAATATAAATGCGGCTGATTTAAAAGCTCTGTTGAATAATAAAGGAAATAAGCAGTTCATTGATGTCCGTACTTCTAATGAATATAGGGGCAATCACATTAAGGACTTTAAAAATATACCTCTAAGCGAACTTGGCAAAAGGACACAAGAACTTTCAAAGGATAAAGAAGTGGTTGTAATCTGCCAAAGCGGGATGAGGAGCAGTAATGCGAGTAAAGTATTGAAGAAACTTGGGTTTAATGAAGTCACCAACGTAAAAGGCGGCATGAGTTCTTGGCGCGAATAAAAGGAGGATCTTAAAAAGATGAAAGAAATTTTACCGAATGAAGTGAATGCATTATTGAAGGGAAACTCGCCAGTACATATTATTGATGTGCGGGAGGTGGATGAAGTAAAGGCAGGGAAAATACCAAATGCTTTGAATATCCCGTTGGGTCTGGTGGAATTTAGAATGCAGGATTTGGATAAATCAAAAGAATATATCATCGTCTGCCGTTCAGGGGGCAGAAGTTCAAGGGCAGCAAAGTTACTTGAGGATTATGGATATAAGGTGTTGAACATGATGGGTGGTATGAATGAATGGGAAGGTCCCATAGCATAATTTTATATCCGAATATACCCCCACCCCTAAAAAACACAAGGAGGAAATAAAATGATTAAAACAAATTCCGTTTTGGATGCTAAAGGTTTAGCTTGTCCAATGCCAATCGTAAAAACGAAAAAAGCCATGAATGTTTTGGAAGCGGGGGAAGTATTGGAAGTTCAAGCAACTGATAAAGGGTCAACCGCCGACATGAAAGCTTGGGCGGAAAGTTCAGGTCACCAATACTTGGGTACGGTTGAAGAAGGAACAACACTAAAACATTATCTTCGGAAAGCAAACGGAGAAGAAACAGCAGTGAAGAAGCATGAAAAAATCGTTTCAAATGAAGAACTCCTTCAACTAATGCAAGAAAACAAAAATACGATCATCCTGGATGTACGAGAATCCGCAGAATATGCTTTTAATCACATTTCAGAAGCAAGATCCCTTCCAATGGGTGAATTGGAACAACGTATGGGTGAACTTGATAAAGAGTCAGAGATTTTCGTGATTTGCCGTACAGGCAGCCGAAGTGATCTTGCTGCACAAAAACTGACGGCGGCCGGTTTTGAACGGGTATTCAATGTTGTACCCGGCATGAGCCAATGGAACGGTCCTTCACAAAAATCCGTGAATGAATAAAAGTGACTACAAAATGGAGGAATATATCATGACGAATAAAGAGCTATAATCGCAAGTAATGGTGGATTATTTGACGCATATAAAGTGTTTAACATCGCAACGGCAGCAGCAGCAACAGATCAAAAAGTGGCCATTTTCTTTACTTTCGAAGGCTTGAACTTAATTCATAAAGAAGCGAATGGACAACTTCCACTCCCTGAAGGTAAAGAGCACTTTGCCGAAGACTTTAAAAAGGCCAATGTTCCTTCCATTCCAGCATTAGTTACCATGGCACAGGAAATGGACGATTGGGTGTCAAATGACCATGGACGTTTTGGGCATGGAAAAAGAAGCTTTCGTTGCCGGTATCGAAGTAGGTGGAGCGGTCACATTTTTGGAGTTCGCTAAGAATGCTGATGTTACATTAACCTTTTAATGAAGGAAAAAATTTTGAAATCATTAATACTGTAGGGGGTATAAAATATGGCGTTTAAGCAAATGACAGCCGCTGAGGTTTCAAAGAAAGTAATCAATAAAACCGACTTATTTATTTTGGATGTTCGAAATGAAAGTGACTACAATGATTGGGAAATTGAAGGGGAGAATTTTGAATTCCTTAATATCCCTTACTTTGATCTGCTGGATGGCGTGGAAGAAATACTCGATCAAATCCCGTCCAATAAAGAAATCCTGGTAGTATGTGCAAAGGAAGGCTCATCCGTCATGGTAGCTGAAATGTTATCTGAAGCTGGATTGAATGTTTTTTATTTAAAGGGCGGCATGAAAGCATGGAGTGAACATTTGGAACCAGTGAGAATCGGCGAATTGACCAATGGCGGCGAAATTTTCCAATTTGTTCGACTTGGTAAAGGCTGTTTATCTTACATGGTCGTTTCCAATGGTGAAGCAGCCGTAATTGATTCCACAAGAATGATAGATACCTATCTTGATTTCGCCGATGATATCGGCGTGAAAATTACACATGTTCTGGATACGCACTTACATGCCGATCATATTTCAGGTGGAAGACGAATAGCGGAATTAACAAATGCAGCTTACTGGCTGCCGCCAAAAGATGCGGCTGAAGTAACTTTTGAATATCAGCCATTAGAAGGCGGGAAAGTGATAACGATTGGTCATACTGCGATTGATATCCAAGCATTATATTCCCCGGGCCATACCATTGGATCTACATCATTTGTGGTCGATCAAAAATACTTGCTAAGCGGGGATATACTATTCATTGATTCGATTGGCAGACCGGACCTAGCTGGGCTGGCTGAGGATTGGGTAGGCGACTTGAGAGAAACACTGTATTCACGTTATAGAGAATTATCAGACGAGTTAATCGTATTGCCATCACATTTCATGATCATTGATGAATTGAATGAAGATGGAAGTGTCGCTAAAAAGTTGGGTGCGCTGTTTGCTGAAAATCACGGATTGAACATTGCAGATGAAACGGAATTCAGAGAGCTTGTAACAGGTAATTTACCGCCTCAGCCAAACGCTTATCAAGAAATTCGCGAAACCAATATGGGGAAAATCGAGCCTGACGATGAAAAACAGCGCGAAATGGAAATCGGGCCTAATCGCTGTGCGGTTCGTTAATACCGATAAAAATAGAAGCAAAAAAAATAGGAGGAATGAAATATGAATTCAGATAAAGTGTTAAATGCTAAGGGACTAGCTTGTCCAATGCCGATCGTTAAAACGAGAAAAGCGATGAATGATTTGCAAACCGGGGAAGTGCTGGAAATACATGTAACCGATAAAGGAGCTAAAGCCGACTTAGCCGCTTGGTCAAAATCCGGTGGCCATGAGCTGGTGGAAACGGCAGAAGAAAATGATATACTGAAATTTTGGATTAGAAAAGGCTGATAAAGAGAAGGGAACCAATAGGGTTCCCTTCTTTTGAGGGAGGCACTGACAATGGATATCACCTTTATCATTACCATCTTTTTGATTGGTTTTATAGGTTCATACGTTTCAGGAATGCTCGGCATCGGCGGTTCGATAATAAATTATCCAATGCTGCTGTTTATTCCCCCAATCTTCGGTTTAGCGGCATTTAGTGCCCATGATGTGACAGGTATAAGTGCTGTACAAGTCTTATTCGCTTCCATCGGAGGTATATGGAGCTATCGTAAGAGCGGACATTTAAATAAAACGCTGATTCTCTATATGGGGATCAGTGTGTTAATCGGAAGCGTGGTTGGAAGTTTTGGATCACAATCGATGTCGGAAAACGGAGTGAATATCGTCTATGGCATTTTGGCGTTGATAGCTGCTGTCATGATGTTCATTCCGAAGAAAGGGATAGATGACATTCCTTTGGATCAAGTTACCTTCAACAAATGGCTTGCGGCCATCCTTGCCTTAATCGTAGGTTTAGGTTCCGGGATAGTCGGTGCCGGAGGGGGCTTTCTATTAGTTCCGATCATGCTTATCGTTTTAAGAATACCAACCAGGGTAACGATTGCGTCTTCATTAGCTATCACATTCATTTCATCCATTGGTGCAACAGCAGGGAAAATATCAACCGGTCAAGTTGACTTCTATCCGGCGTTGATCATGGTTATAGCTAGCTTAATAGCATCTCCGCTTGGGGCAATGGCCGGTAAAAAAATGAATGTAAAAGTGCTACAAGTCATACTGGCTCTATTGATTTTAGCCACGGCTGTAAAAACTTGGGCGGGAATCATGTCTTGAGTTTTCACACAGAAGGGAGCAGTTGTGAAAAGTTCTATCGTTAAAGAAGTGTTCACAATAGGCCACACTAATAGTTCCTTTTCCTCCATCACTTTTTTTCTTATCTTGTACGGACTTCTGTTAATAGAAAAAGCTGACTGTTGAAAGTCAGCTTTTTCCTTATGCGGCCGTTTATAAATAATTAAAAGATTGCCGCTAAAATAAACCAAACAATCATCAATAATTGAATTAATACTTTGGCTAAACTGCCGCCTAAAAAACCGATGATAGTTGCAAACCCAACTTTAGTAGCCTTCATTATATCTTTTTGAATGATTAATTCCGAAACGAGGACTGCTAAAAATGGTACGAGAATTATTCCAAAAGGAGGAAAGACAAATGAACCAACAATCGTGGCAATAGCTGCTATTGTCTCGGATGTTTTTGACCCCCCATACTTTTTAACAAAATAACTATTTGCGATAATGTCTGCCGCGATTAATACACCGCTCAACACAACCATACTGATCCAGAACCATAACGATAACTCATCAGGATTAATGAGAAATTGATAAACTGCGAATCCTCCCCAAATGGCAACAACCGAAGGAATAATAGGATAGACAATTCCTACAAAACTTAAAGCAAATAAGACGATCGTTAACCCCCACCATAAAATATCCAATGAAACTCCACCTTTTCATACTTACTTTTTCATATATCTATTAAATTATATTTCTATTTAGGGACAAACACCATTTATTCTGTTCTTGTATATTCGAATCCCGCACAGGTCATCAACTAACAAAGGCTCAAATCCTTGATATTTGGGCCTTTCTTTATTTTGTCTAACGGGAGGCGTTTAGATCATGATTATGTCATTACTTGTTTCCCATATACTTAAAACCAAAAAATTCACCTCATAGATGTTGGATTAATATTAGATTTTCAAGCGGTTGCTTCTTTCTTGGAAGAACTTACTATATTATACTCCCAAAAAAATGATTCCTTATTATTGCAACAATCTTTACGAATGCAGCTTTCATTAACATTAGATGTATAATTTGTATAAATGGATTAAGTTTATGATGAAATAAAAATATTTCTCAATTTGCCAATAAGAACTTGTTGATGAATCTTTATATTAACACTTTAACTAGGGTTTTTTCGGCAACCTTTTTCTTATTCAAAAAACTGGGCAGGTTAGTTGGAGCTTATTTTCATTGACATTTATAAGCCATTTTCATATAAAGATGTTGTAATATTAAGGGACATGTAGGAGGTTGAGAAGTTGAAAACTTTTGATTTAAAATCAGGAACAAAAGTAGTAATAGACGAAAGTAGAATAGTAATAGAAAGAACAGGTGGAAAAAGTGCAATGAAGGGTTTATTTGCAGGGCGAGCAATGGGGCAAATGACCATAAAAACGTCAGCAGTGACTGGGTTAATTCACTTTGCTGACTTTTTAATGATTTGTGCTTCTGGACTCCCGACTCCCAATGATTTTAAATTATCCAGCGTAGCAGAGATAAAACAATACCCTAACTGTATTGTGGCAAAAGAAAGTGAATTAGAAGAGTTATATCAATTTCTCAACGGATTTATTAAGTAATGATTCCATAAAAGCCTCAACCTTTAGAGGTTTCCATATAGGGAAAATAAAAAACAACAATGAAAGCAGTTGATTTCACCTAAGAAATACAACTGCTTTTAGCTTTTGGAAGAGTTATTTACGGTATAGTTCAAATACAATTGGTTATGATTTGAGAGCAAATAATAAGATTGAAGCCGTCTTTAAGGCAGCTTTTTACTTTAGGCAGTTTCATAACAAAAATAAGAATATATTTTTTGTAATAACATTAAAGTAAGAATTGTATTTCTTCCCAATTCATTCGTTTGGTTATTCTTGATCGAGTAGCTGTAAAAGATTTTTTGTTTTTTCACGCTCAATGTTTGGGTATTCATTCGTACGATCCCAAAGTTCCTCCATTAAATTATGTAATACCTCCATGTAGTAATCAGCCAGCTTAATTTCAACTTCTTTTCATTATCTTTCAAATGGGATATAAGATTACCATGTGATTATCTGTTAATGATATGCCGCTGAGTCTTTCTTTCAATAGTTGTTGTTCCTCACATTTATGATAAATTGATTAAAAGTCCTTAGTAGTTGTTTTTGGAAAGGATCCTGCGGATATTTCCTAGCAAACAAGTATACAAGGACTTTTATAATTTACATAAAAGAAATAGCGCCACTAATTATAGCTAATACTGTTAAGGTTAACGATGTCAAGATGGCCCATTTGTATGCGAATTTCTGATATTCTCCAAGGTCTTTATCAACCATGCCAACTAATAGAATGGTTGATGCAACAAGTGGACTCATTAAATGAGCGGGTTGTCCCAATATAGAAGCGCGAGCAATTTCTAACGGACTAATACCATAGGCTGAAGCTGCTTCTGCAAGAATAGGGAGAACCCCAAAATAATAGGCATCATTCGATAAAACGAACGTGAATGGCATACTTGTAATGCCAACAATTACAGGGAAAAACTGTCCTAATGAAGCAGGTATTATCGCAACCAGTCCATTAGCAATAGCATCAACCATTTTTGTACCGGAAAAGATTCCTGCAAATACTCCAGCTGCAAAAACTAGTAGAACAACAATTATGGCATTTCCAGAATGTGCTAATATACGTCTTTTTTGCATTTCCAGATTAGGGTAGTTAATCATTAAAGCAATAGTGAAACCGACCAAAAATAAAATAGGGGAAGGTACCAATCCCATAATAAGAATGACCATAATGCCTACCACAATTAATAAGTTAACCCACAAAAAACGGGGGCGTTTAATTTCAATATGAGGTAATGCATCAGTGGCTTCATTTTCTACAGTAGCAGCTATTTCATTTTTTAACTCTTCTATGTGTATTACACCCAATCGTTTACGTTCTTTTTTCCCTAAAATAAATGCCACGAAAATAACCCAAATAGCACCGCCGATCATGGTAGGAATAAGTGGAACAAAAAATTCGGATGCATCAAGTCCCAATACTGCTATTGCTCGGGTAGCAGGTCCGCCCCAGGGGGTCATGCCACTCATAACACTTAAAGCTAGCATGGCTACTGTAGCTAAAACCAATGGATTCATACCGATTCGTTTATAAAGTGGATACATAGCTGAAACAGTAATGATATAAGTTGTTGTACCGTCTCCATCTAGGGCCACGAGTAATGCAAGAATTGTGGTACCTATCGAAATTTTGACAGGATCTCCCTTGACAACTTCTAATAACTTTTTGATAAGTGGGTCAAATAAGCCCGTGTCTATCATAATGCCAAAAAACAATATGGCGAATAATAATAGAGCTGCAGAAGGAGCGACTAGCTTAATGCCTTCCATCATCATAGTGCCAATTTTACTTCCAAAACCACCAACTACAGCAAAAACGATCGGAACTAAAGTTAAAGCAACAATGGGTGATAAACGTTTGGACATAATTAAATAGGTAAAGACGGTAACCATGGAGATGCCTAAAATTGTAAGAAACATTATTAAATCCCCTCCCATACTTTGAATGCGCTTTCAAATGATCTCTGGGTGACTAGAAATAATTTTGTGATTTTTCGGAAAAATTAACTGGTAGATTAATAAGTTTTAAACTATGCTTATGCGCTTTTCTTTATTAAAGGTAATACAGAGAGAACAATAAGTTAAATACATATTTTTTTTGTATTGGTATCAAAATAATTTATTCTTTAAAAAAGAATGGGGAGGAGAGCAAATAAAGCCATAGGATAAATGATTCAATAACGAAATTCTTTTTATGTCTAATGCTACTTTTAGGATCAAAAAAAGAAGGTCATCATCTAAATATTTTGCATGATAACCTTCTTTTCTTTATAAATCAGACTTTTTTCATTGTCCTTGAGCAAAGCTTCCCCCTTTTTTATTTACCATTTAGTTTTACATTACTGTTCTTGTCTTTTTTTCTTAAACGTAATTTTAATACCAATTTTAGTAATGGAGGCACTGCGGCATAAATAAACGCCATCCGAAATAGTTGATAGCTGGTAACAGTAGATACATCAGCATTTACTTCATGTGCAATGATTCCCATTTGATCCATTCCACCAGGGGCTAAACTTAAAAAACCCGTAATAGGCGATAAATCATAATACTTGGTCAGTAAAAAACTAAAAAACATTGTTGCGCAGATCAAGATTAGTCCGTTCATCAAAGCCAATAATAAGGTTTTTCTTTTGTTATCAAGTTGTTCTGGTTTTAATAATAAACCGATATAACCGCCAACCATAAATTGAGATATATCAAGAAGTGAAAGAGGAAGTGGTGGTCCCTGCAAACCTAAAAGACCTATTGCAGCAGTAACGATTACTGGTCCTAAAAAGTAAGGAGCTGGTAATTTGAATATTTTACCTATTCCTGCTGCGAGAAAACAAATAAGGGCGAACAGAAAGATAAGAGGAAATAAATCACTCCACTCAGGAATAACGTTATCCATTATTTTAGATGAATCATTGGTACGATTCGCTGCAAACAGGGGACTGATAATTAAAAGGGGAACTAAGAAAACCACCATTATCACTCTTGTAACATGGAAAAAGGTTACGGTAGTAATATCAATACCTTTCATTTCTTCTACAAACACAACGATTTGTGACAAACCTCCAGGAATACTACTCGTTAAGGAGGTGGGATAGTCAATGCCGGAATATTTTGACATAACAAAAGAAGAACATGCACACACAAGGACAATTAAGATTGTAAGGATCAACATTGAGGGAAGGTGACTAATCATATCAGACAGTGAGCTCTTGGTAAAGGAGATGCCTATTGAATAACCTACAATAATTAATCCAGTATTTCTCATCGAAACGGGCCAAATCAATTTAACGTTTTTGAAACGTGATGCAATTAATAGGGCTGCCATTGGACCAAGAAGCCAGGGGATTGGAAACCTGAAAAGAGAGAAAAGGCCGCCTCCAATAAAAGCAGTTAGAAGTGCAGCCGAAAATTGGATTGTCTTGCTTGCATTATTTAAATCCCACTTTTTCATATTAATTCTCTTCCTTTGAATTAGTTTTACTTCGTTTCGTCTTGTTTCATTGTTTAGAATCATTAAGAAAATCAATAAATGCTTTTACTTGTGCCAAATCCATAGTCACATCCCGATAAAAAACCCAAGTTTCTCTAAGCAAATAGCTATTATTGCTTAATACAATGGGGAAAGTATACAGTGGTTCATCATCTTTAATACAGATTTCTGGTAAAATGGCATATCCTAAACCATTAAGAACCAGTTCCTTACATGTTTCAATCCGATCTACCTCCATTGAAATCTTAGGTGGTAACGCAAATGTTTCCTGCCACCAGTTTTCAATAGTATTTCTTAACGATTGGTCTGTCTGATAATTAACTCTAGGAAGAAAAGGAAGTTCTTTTAATTCAATTTTTTTACTGGAGGCAATACAAATCTTTTCTTCTTGAAATAACACTTTATTTTCCTGCCATTTGTAAGGACCTCTAACAATCCCGAGGTGTGCTTCTTCTTTTTGAAGCATTTGATGAATTTGAGAACTCCATCCAGTTTTCAAACTGATTTCAACCTCTGGATATAGGGTTAGAAATTCTTTTAATAATACTGGTAGTTTATATCGGGCAAACAAGCCAGATACACCCAATCGTAAAGTTCCTTTTACTTTTTTATCCAAATTTGAAATGTGTTCTTTTGCAGCTCCTAATTGCTTACGCATATTTTTCGAATATTGAACGAGGTATTCCCCTTCAACTGTAAACTCGACACCTCTTTTGCCTCTAGAGATCAAATTAGTTTTGAACTCTTTTTCCAGCTGTTTTATACGATAGGATAAAGCTGGCTGAGAAATAAATAGTCGCTGTGCTGCCTTTGTTATATTTCTTTCTTCGTAAAGAGTAATTAATATAAGCCAGTCTTTTTCATCCATAAAACTTTTCTCCTTTAACCATAAAAAATATTTATGGGTAATTATAAATTATGATAATTTATTTGATTTCTAAAAGTATAATACAGCTAATTAAAAAAGAAATCTATCTTTTTATGTAAATCAATAGACTCACTATAGTTTTGCCTTTCCAGCATTCTTTCATAAAATTTTTCTATGGCAATGAATAAAAAAACAATATTATTTTTATTCATTATTATCACTTATTATTTACATGAAGAGTTATCACTACTTAACAGGAGGGGTAAAAATGTCAAATGCACAAACTTATGATGTAGTTGTAGTAGGGGCAGGAAACGCAGCTTTATGTGCCGCAATCTCAGCAAAAGAGGGAGGTGCTAGAGTTCTTGTACTAGAACGGGGACCAGTGGAAAAGCGTGGAGGGAACTCTTTCTTCACGGATGGAGCCATTCGCGTTGCATACAATAATTTAGACGGAATCAGAAATATAATACCTGAATTAACAGATGAAGAATCCGAGTTAATTGTAATGCCTAAATACACGGAAACCGATTATTACAATGATCTAATGCGAGTAACAGGTGGACAAAGTAATCCTGAGTTAGCAAAACAGCTGGTTTCTAGATCGTATGAAACAATTGCGTGGATGCGTGATCAGGGAATAAAATTTGAATTGAATTATGAAAATCAATCATTCGTACAAGCTGGCAAGCGCAATTTCTGGGGAGGACTGCCTATCAAAACGGAGGATAAAGGCGTTGGCTTAATGAGACAGCTCTTTGCGCGGACAGAAGAAATTGGTATCGACGTTTGGTACGATTCACGTGCTGTGGAGCTTGTATCAGAGCATAACACAATAACCGGTGTCGTTGTTGAGAAGGGTCATACAATGGTAACTGTTCAGACATCCGGTGTGATTTTGGCTTGTGGGGGCTTTGAAGCCAATAAGAAAATGAGAAGTGAAAATATTGGTGAAGAATGGGAAGCGGCTATTGTTCGTGGAACCGAGTTCAACACAGGAGACGGCATTTCCATGGCTATGGCAGTGGGGGCTCAAAAATTCGGGCAGTGGTCTGGATGTCATTCTATTGGGACAGATTATAATGCGCCAAAAGTAGGGGACTTCACGAAGCCGGGGGATATTTTTAAAAAGCATTCTTATCCGTACAGCGTCATGCTTAATAATGAAGGGAAACGGTTTGTTGATGAAGGAGCAGATTTACGAAATTACACCTATGCCAAGTACGGCCGTGAGGTATTAAAACAGCCTGGACATGTGGCATATCAAATTTATGATGCACAGGTACGCCCGATGCTGCGTAAAGAATATGACCTTGAAGAAGCGACTATTTATAAAGCAGATACGCTTGGAGAGTTGGCTAGTTTACTGCCGGTCAATCAAACACAATTTCTAAAAACGATCGAAGAGTATAACAGTGCGGTACAAGATGGCGAGTATAGACCCGCAGAGAAAGATGGCAAAGGAACGAAAGGAATTACCCCTCCTAAATCCAACTGGGCACTTCGAATTGAGCAAGGTCCATTCTATGCTTTCCCTGTAACGTGCGGAATCACCTTCTCGTTCGGTGGTCTGCATGTAGATACAACGGGTCATGTGTTAGACAAAGAAGATCAACCGATAAAAGGTCTCTTTGCGGCTGGTGAAATGATTGGGGGGATTTTTTATGAAAACTATCCTGGTGGATCCGGGTTAATGTCTGGAGCAGTCTTTGGAAAATTAGCTGGTTCATCAGCAGCACGCTATACTCAAGAAAAGGTTGAAACGATCAATAATCACTGAGTCTTTTCCTTGAATGGTTTATTAGATAAGAATGTGTCCAAAAAATAATAGAGATACGTGAAGTAGAAGAATGAAAAATAGCCAAGGCTTAAAAAGTCCTTGGCTGTTTGGTATTTTAACATATTTAAAGTCTATATGCTTTGACTAAAACTCATATCATATAGGTATATAAAAGGTCAAACTTAGTAACAGTTTATCTATTGGAGTTTTTTCAGATGGAGTGATTGTATAGCTTTAAGCGTCCTGATGGCCAGACAATAAGGTTCTTCAGTACTAGCTTTTCGAGTTCAGCACCAGCTTGAAAGGATCAGCATTAACGCTTATGAAGTCAATTCTAACTTATCAAGATTTACCAGTTATATTGCTGTTTATCACTCCGATGCTAAAATTCAGCATGAAAAAAGGTAAGGATTTGTGAATTGGTATTTTCTCTAAACAAGATGTTAGATAGTAATTAGCTTTTTTTAAATAATATGGTAACCATAAAAATCTGGTTTCAGTATCTGTACCCTAATTTGTATAAGGGTTTTAGCTTTCCTAGGAAAATTTTTTTCTATTCTCAATCCTATTTTATAATTGAATTTTGTAGGCATCGGTTAGTTGGAGATACATTAGAGTCTGGGTTCTATTGAAAACTCACTTATACAAAACAAGGATCATTGAAGTAAACTATTTCAGAAAGAATTTTAGTGCCTTTCATATTTTTGAATAGTTCTTTCGCTTCTTTTTCTGTGTCAAATTCAAATATTTTAATATTTCCTTTTAAAAAGACAGTGATGACCCACATTTGACAAGCCTCCAAGTGATAGAAAATTTTTTTTGCTGTAATTTAAGGATCAATTCAAATCAAGCTAATTGATAGGATAGCTCGTAATTTTTTTTCGTGTACACGTATCCTTCCAAAATGATTCTTGCTGTGCGTACCACTTTAATAGCGCGTATGTGTCCTGCCAAAAAATCAACCTTTGTTTCCATTATCCCTGCCGGGTGGGCTAATCGAAAAATTTCGTGTTTAATATTCACCATCTCAGATAAAATCGTTTCCTGTAAGTAAGCCCCTGCTGTTGCACAGATGGCTCCTGTAATAGCAAGCGCTTGATGGGGCTTTTGCATCGACATCATTCTGATCATCAAATCCATCTCTGACGCTTTTCTTACCGATCCGTTTAGATCGACGTAATCCATAGGAGGAGCAATTAGGGTCATTTTAGGTACAGCCGGAGATTTGACAGTAGCTGATTTCTTATCGGAAAATTGACACATTTCAGCTGCAATCGACCGGATTTCTTCTAGTTCATTTAATTTTTCCTGTGAATAATCAGAGGGCAATTCGCTTCCGCTTAGACCAATATCCTGTGCCCTTACGAAAACGAGTGGATTGGCAACATCTATAATTGAAACTTGAATCAGTCGATCCTTGGTTTTTATCATATCAATCGGGTTTCCTGTAGGGAAAAGTTTTCCTGTAACTGCTCCTTCTGCACGAGTAAAAGATAGATAGATAGGTGATCCTTTACCAGGCACCCCAGGAATTGAGCAGCATCCTTCTGATTTTACTTGTCCATTTTCAACCTCTACTTCTGCAATAATCAATTTTTGTGTATTCACGTTAAAAATTTTCACCGTTGTAACAGGTTCTTTTGCAGGGACTAATCCTTGCTCAATTGCGTAAGGTCCTACAGCAGATGAAATATTTCCACAATTTCCTTTGAAATCAACCATTTGATTATCGATGCTTATCTGAGCAAATGTATATTCCACATCGAATTCTGGTGAATCTGATTTTTTGATGATCGCTGCTTTACTTGTCAATGAATTCGCTCCTCCAAGACCATCAATCTGTCTCCGATCCGGACTGCCCATCACGTCAAGTAAGAAACTTTCCCAGTCTGATGGATTCGAAGGCATATGTTCAAAGTGAAGGAACACACCTTTACTTGTCCCGCCGCGCATTACAACTACTGGTACTTTCATTGTATAACCACCCTTTCTCAACCAATTTATAGCACTACCGGTTCCTTTGAAAATATAGTATGATAAGTTCAATCATAAGTAAAATACATATTTTTTTAATAAAAATGATAAAAAAACTTATAATCAAAAAGTGGGAGATGGTTAAGTGGACGAAAAAGATTGGATTGCGATAAGGGTACTATATGAAGAAAAAAACATTAGCCGTGCCGCAGAGCGTTTATATATATCCCAGCCGGCGTTAACGTACCGGCTTAAAAATTTAGAAAAAGAATTTAGCACGAACCTATTTTTTAAAATAAAAGGAGGCATTGAGTTTACTTCAGAAGGGATACATTTAGCGGGCTATGCGGAAGAAATGGTGAAAAAGTTGCAAAAAACGAAAGATTATATGCTGAATATGAAAAATGAGGTAAGAGGAACGTTAAGGCTTGGCGTTTCCAGCAACTTTGCCCAATATAAACTACCAGAAATATTGAAAAAGTTTTCAACACAATATCCTCATGTACAATTTAATGTGAATACAGGCTGGAGTACTGAAATCATGAATCTTCTGGATTCCTCTAGTGTTCAATTAGGCATTCTGCGTGGAAATTATGAATGGTATGGAATCAAATCGCTACTGCATAAAGAAAGACTTTGTTTAATTTCTAAGAAAGAGGTAGACTTGGATAATTTACCGGAGCTTCCATTCATAAATTATAAAACCGACAGTTCTTTAAAAAACTTAATAAATGGCTGGTGGCATGATAGATTCCCGGAGCCACCATTTGTAACTATGGAAACAGATCGGCAGGAGACGTGTAAAGAGATGGTCAAAAATGATCTTGGTGTTTCTATTCTGCCAGAAATATGCCTGCAGCCTTCAGATAATTTGCATACATACGGGTTATCCTACAAAAATGGGAAGCCGGTGTTAAGAAATACATGGTTAATGTATAATCAGGATTCATTAAAACTCTCTACTGTGAAAAACTTTATTGATTTCTTGAATAAAAATTCCAATCTTTAACGAAAAAGCACAATGAAATTATTGACAATTTCATTGTGCTTTTTTGATTTATTAATTTAATATAAAATGGATTATAAGTTTTTTTTTCGAAAAAGTACAAAAAATATGTATTTCACTTATTTAATGATATGAACTATTCTAAAAATAGAAAACAAAGCAACAGGAAAACAGAAAATAATATGCAATATTTATTAACTATTCACACTTTTTATCTGATTTGTAAGCGGTTTCTTTAATGGGAGGGGATTCATATTCTAACGTTACTTGGAATTTCAATGGTCGTTGTCTTTACTTATTTAATCATGTCAAAACGGTTATCGCCTGTTACTTCTCTTGTAGTCGTCCCAATTATCTTTGCATTAATTGGCGGATTTGGTCCAGAGCTCGGAGATATGATGCTGGATGGAATAAAGGTTGTCGCACCTTCAGCCGCTTTGCTATTGTTCGCTATTCTGTTTTTCGGAGTTCTGATTGACGCTGGATTATTTGATCCACTTATTAAAACTATGTTAAAAATCGTAAAAGGGGATCCGGTTAAAATAGCGATAGGAACAGCAGTAATCGCAATGACCGTTGCCTTGGATGGTGATGGTACCACTACTCATATGATTACGATTTCCGCTATGCTGCCTCTTTATTTACGACTTGGGATGAATCCACTTATTCTTGCCACTATTTCTATGCTGGCTGTCAGTATTATGAGTGGTATGACTCCTTGGGGAGGACCTGCTACAAGGGCAATAGCATCTTTAGGTCTGGATGCAAATGAATTCTTTGTCCCGATTATCCCAACACTATTCGCGGGAATAGCAGCTATTCTGTTTACCGCTTATGTACTTGGGAAAAAAGAGCGCAAAAGGCTTGGTGTTGTTCATATCAATGCTGCACCTGAAATGAAAGGGGCTCTTGCTGAAGCTGCGGTAGCTTCAGCCATCCAAGACGATTTAAAGCGCCCTAAATTAATATGGGTCAATCTTTTGTTGGCGCTCACTGTCATGGTCGTTCTTGTAATGGGCTTAGTACCGGTACCGGTGTTGTTTCTAATCGGATTTGTGCTTGCTTCAATCATTAATTACCCTAACTTAGAACAGCAAAAAGAGCGAATCGTATCACATGCAGGAAACGCTATAACCGTTGTCACATTAGTATTTGCGGCTGGTATTTTCACAGGGATCTTTTCCGGAACGAAAATGGTAGACGCCATTGCAAATTCATTAGTGGCCATCATTCCGGATTCTTTAGGCTCTTTTTTACCAATGGTCGTTGCATTCACCAGCATGCCATTTACGTTCGTTTTATCCAATGATGCTTACTACTTTGGTGTTTTGCCAATTCTTGCCGAAGCAGGAGAAGCTTATGGAGTGAGTCCTTTAGAAATTGCCAGAGCTTCGGTACTGGGCCAGCCTGTACATTTCTTAAGTCCACTCGTGGCATCGACTCTTTTACTGGTAGGGATGGTAAAGACAGATATCGGGGAACTACAGCGGTATGCATTTAAATGGGCTCTAATTTGTTCATTAGTCCTTATCATAGTTGCTATCTTGACAGGGGCTATTATTTAAGAATAATCATCTAATAATTTCTTCAAACTTATACAAAGTAGGGCTGTGCCAAAACCAATTATTATTAGTGGTTTTGGCACAGCCCATTCTTTTATTTAATTCCAGAAGTAATGATTTTTACGATTTTATTTGCCAGGTTCATAACCGTGTATAGACGAGTATCATTTAGAAATTGCATCGTTGGCAGCGGATCTATATAATTTACCATTCCGATAATATGATAGTCTCCCACTTCAGGCAATACTTTTTTTAATGCTTTCCCTGGGACAAGAGGTCCATCCTTCAAGAAGACATAACCGACCTGGTTTTGATTCCCTAAACAAGCATCCACACTAAAAATAAGTGGCTTTTTGAATTGTTTTTTAATTTCTTTCAACGTGTCTTTTAAATTAAATGCATGAACGGGATTTTCCAAGGTACCGTAAACACGATAAGGCACCGTATGTTCTTTAAGCATCGTCCCGACTAATGGGCCCAATGAATCCCCAACTGATCGGTCTGAACCAATACACAGAAAGATTACATCTTCATTTTGACATCCTGAAGATTGAATAATCTCTTTGACTTTTAATGCTAAACTGTTTATTTCTTCGCCTTTTGGTTCCACAGAACAAATCTGCTCCCTCTTTTTGTAAATTAGACTCATTTTGATTCCCTTTATTCTATTATACGAATTATAGAGATATCATGCATGTAAATATGAGCATATGCTTGAGACTGATGGATATTTATAAATTATTAGTATTTAACACTCTGAAAAATGTCAGTAATTCAAAACATGCCCTTTAATTTATTTGGCGAGGAAGTGGGAGTAGGTTTACAACTAGAATATTTCTAGTTCAATTATATACGAAGTCTTAGCCGTTCCTCTTTCAAAAATTTTATTAGATTTGGGTAGAATTAATCGGGTTAACTAGTTTGTCATAGTGTATCTCTTATATTTACAAACCATTAATAAGCTTTAATATTCTGCATCGGTCTTTTTATGACAAAATCCTTAGTTGTTTCTCCATTTTTGACTCATACCATCAATTTCCACCCTTTACATGTTATATATGTCGTTATAACCTCCTTTGTTTTCGTATAAACCGTGACTTTTGGTTTATCTTTCATGTAAAGGAATAAAATCACATGGGTTTAACAGAGCATTTAAAATGGTCTGTTAATTTTAAGTGTAGAGTTTGCTATAAGGAATATAGCATCCCTCAAAAAGATCTTTTGGAGGTAATGTTGATGAAATCTAGCAATAGCTGTTTAAACAGACGTAATTTCTTAAAAGTTGGCGGAATGAGTACTTTAGCATTGACACTTGGTTCAACCGGGGTATTTTCTCTTGCAGGGGCTACAAAAGGATTTGCAGCGGAATCCAGCAATCCAACAAGCGGATTTGGTGGCTATGGCCCACTAGTAAAGGATCCAAATGGAGTTCTTGATCTGCCAAGGGGATTTCATTACAAAATGCTTTCACGAACTGGTGATATCATGCCTAATGGTGACCTTGTCCCTTCTGCTCACGATGGAATGGCTGCCTATAAAGGAGAGAAGGGTACGACCATTCTTGTAAGAAACCATGAAAATGGGACAAATTCAGATTACCCTGTAAACGGAAAAAAACCTTGGAGCGCTGGTGCTGCGGGCGGCACAACTACAATAATCGTTGGACAAAATAACAAAGTCATTGATCAGTATGTATCAAGTTCAGGTACAATACGTAACTGTGCGGGTGGAGCTACGACTTGGGGTACTTGGTTAACAATGGAAGAAACTCGTGATATGGGACATGGCTTTGTATTTGAAGTAAATCCGCATGATCCTGAAAACGAAATGTCAAGAACACCGATCCGTGATATGGGTTATTTCTCCCATGAAGCTGGGCATGTAGACCCTTCAACAGGAATTTGGTATTTAACCGAAGACGCAAGTCCAAGCTTCTTGTACCGTTTTACACCACATGACCGAAGTCAAAAGCTAGGTTCTCTGCAAAAGGGCGGTATCCTTGAAGCGGCAGCGATTGATGAATTGCCGGCTGCAGCTGCAAGTCAATTTAATACTAGACAAAAATTCGGGATTGTTTGGAAAAAATTAAATCCTGAAATCGCACAGCAGGATGCTAAGGATAAAGGCTGTATTCAGTTTAGCCGCTTAGAAGGGGCTTATTTTTCTGAAGGTACTTTATGGTTTGATGATACAAGTGCAGGTTCAGCACGACTTGGCCGTGTTTATCGCTACACGCCAGCGACAAACACCTTAGAACTATTCTATGAGTCTACTGATAAAAATGATTTAGAAGCACCGGATAACATTACAATCACTCCTTGGGGAGATCTTTGGATTGCCGAAGATGGAGGCGGTAATGATCGTATTGTCGGATTAACTCCTGAAGGAAATATTTATACTTTCGCTGAAAATATGATGAACGGTTCTGAATTTGCTGGCCCTACATTTTCTCCAGATGGAAATACTTTCTTTGTAAATATGCAAACACCAGGTATCACCTTTGCGATTTGGGGACCATTTGCACGCAGAAATTCTACCCGTAGACGAGCTATGAACCAGGCTATGCCGCCAGCAAGTCTTGCTCCTGTTGTTTCGGATAGACTTACTGCATTCGCAGAAGAACAAGGCATGTCTTTATTAGAAGCAGCAGCTTTAGAGCGTCATGGTATGCCAATTTTATAAGTAATGATCGCATTTTTTTGAGTACTAACAAACCATCATGGTATAGGAGGTGAGACCTTTGTTATCTAGTATCGGCATCCCTGGTCTAATTCTCATTCTAGTCATAGCGTTAATCATTTTTGGCCCTTCTAAATTACCGGAAATTGGAAGGTCTTTTGGAAACACTTTAAAAGAATTTAAAAAAGCGACTAATGATTTGATCAGCAATGAAAAAGAAGAAAAAACTAACTCTGAAGAAAAAAATAAACTAGTAGCTCTTGAGAAATCCGAAAAGACTGGAAACTAAATAACTTCTTTTATCATTTAATAGAGTAATTGCTTGGAGGAAATAGTATGAAAAAAACGGGAAAAATATTTTTGACTGGCTGCTTTTCGCTGGCGATGGCTGCCGCTTTTGTCGCAAAGCCCGTTACGGCAGATGCGGAGGAAAAGCTCAAGGAGGGAGAGAAGTTTAAACTCACCATTCTCCAGACGAATGACTTTCATGGTCATTTGGATGACATCGTCACGCTGGATGATGGAACCGTTCATCACAATTCTATTGCGAAGTACGCCACCATCATTGAAAATGTACGCAATGAAGAGGAGAATGTGCTTCTCGTCGATGGCGGGGATGTCTTCCTGCGCGGAGAGTTTCAAGCGGGTCAAGGAGAGTTGGAGACGTCTCTTTTGAAAGCTTTGGACTATGATGCGATGGCTCTCGGAAACAACGACTTCCGCGTTTACCCTGCCGGGGAGGGCACACCGGACAGCCGTTATGAACAGTTAAAGGATTACCACCGTAACGTGAATTTCCCCATCCTTACTGGTAATGTCATTGACAGGGAAACAGGAAAGTACATACAGAATGTAAAACCTTGGAATAATTTTACTTTCACTGGCGTTAAAGTCGGCATGATCGGCCTTACTTCGATGAAGCCGGAAATTCGCGGTTGGGATGATGTTGCTGACCTCGATTTCTTCGAACCGGTTGAAGCGTTGAATGCGTTGCTTCCTGAAGTGAGTGAAAAGTCAGACGTTAACATTGTCCTTTCGCATGCCGGAAACCCAGAAGACCATAAGCTGGCTCAGGTTCCCGGAGTCTCAGCGGTAATCGGCGCAGATACACACAAGGTCATCGAAACTCCCGAATACGAATTCAACGGAGAGGTGATGGTGCCAATTACTCAAGCCGGCGGAGAACAAGAACATTATTTGGGCCGCCTGAATTTGACTTTCGAAGTCGTTAACGCCAAAATGACTTTGGTCGAATCCGATGGATTTCTCTACGACGTCACAAATGTTCCGGCAGACCTGGAGATACAAGCGATTATAGACGATTATCGTGCAGATTTGAAGGCGCAATAATCAAGTCTTCATAATGCTATGAGGTATGGAAAAGCGAGATTAATCGCTTTGTCGTTTCTTTCTTAATTATGAAGTAAGTATGCAAGGGGTTGTCAGAAAGTCGGTGAAAACTAACTGACTGGCGGCCTTTTATTTTTGCTCATTTCCCGCCCTACGGACAATCATCCAGCTTAGTGTAGATTTTTTCTGTGTCGTTTAGCTTAATTCCACTACTTGTTATAAAAGGATCGTTAGGAAACAATGCATTTCATATGCCATTGAGATTGCGAAGAATTTCACTAAAATTACCATGAAAATAAACTTCTGTAACTGATAAAATGACAATAATAAGACGCATCCTATTCCATAAATCAATGAGTTCATTCACCAAATTTCATTATATAGCTATAAATTGATTTTAAACAATTCTCGATATCCATAAACAACCAGGTGTTTTTTAACCGCTGATGGTCATTATAAATAAAGAAGAAGGGGCTACTGATTACGTATGATTCACATCATATAGTAAATGAGGTGTCGGTTAAAGACGTTTAACTTAACTACTGGTAGCTTCATTAAAAAATCGATTCGAGCAAGGAGATGGTTCTCTTGCACGTAAAAGCAGAAAACTCATTCAATAATTGTCATTTATGCTTTGAAAGTTGAGGAAACTTTTAAGATATAGGGGATGGTTGCTTTGGATGGTAAACTCTAGTCAGATACCAGTATTTACTCTAAAGTAGATGAGGTGTTTATCGCAGAGAATGTATGCTGATTCGAAATGAAGCAAACCCCTTTTTCAGGCAGGGTGCAACTTTCCGTTGCATCCTGTTTTTATGTATTTTCTTGTTATCACTTGCGTGAGCTATTTTATTTTATCCCCACTTTACTTGTATATTTTTTCATTTTACCGTAACCTGTGCTGTTATCACTAAAAGCGGCCCAATAAGGAAAAGCATATGGGTAACAAGATGATAAAAAAATAATACACTATTATCGGAGAAGACATAAATCAAACAAGAAGGATGGGATCCTGATGGTTGATGAAAATACACAAAAAAACAAACGGGAACAATGGAAAAAGCAAGTCATGAATAATCTGAAGAGGGAAGCTGTCAAAAATATCATAGCAGGAATGGGAGACCTAGCAAGATTAGATGCTAAAGTCAATAATACTTACACTGTATACATCAAGGATGGAAGAATGATAAAGCAAGCTACAAATGGGAAGTGTGTTGTCATTAATGGAAAAATCCAAGATTAACTGAAAAGGGTTAGTAAAAACCATTAAGGGTTCTTTTGGTAATTTAACTTCAGCTGCTCTTTCGGAAACACACTTATAAACCTATTCAGGGATATAACAAACCAATTTCATTTAAAACAATCAGTCATTCATCTTTAATATCATTTAAATGACCGGAACGTACCACTTTAGTTTTTAAATATTTTTCATTAAACTCGGAAATATCTCCCCATAACGGAACTCTGCCTGCAACGTTGGCACCAGAGTTTTGAAGGGCTTCTAATTTTCTCGGATTGTTGGTGATAAGGGTGACTGGATTAGAGCGCAGTTTTTTTAACACCCGAATGGCGTCATCATAGTTACGTGCATCATCCACAAATCCAAGCTCCAAATTCGCTTCCACCGTATCCAATCCTTTTTCTTGTAGAACATAAGCCATGGCTTTACTAAATAATCCGATGCCTCTTCCTTCGTGATTCGCTAAATAAAATAAAGCTCCGGATCCTTGAGTTGCAATCATTTTCATAGCCTGCTTTAATTGAAAGCCACAATCACAGCGTTTGCTGCCAAATATATCCCCAGTATGACAAATACTATGCATCCGGATAAGGGCATCGGAGGAGTTTTGAAAATCCCCATACAGTAACACACTTGATTGCTGCATTTCCGCTAAGTTGGAAGAGGCTAAAGTTTCAATGATCTTTTCTATATTATAAGTGCCGTCACCACAAAAATGACCCGCCATATACTCACATCGTAACCAGCAATACCACTGGAATATAATTGTTTCGCCCTCTAAGTTTATGGGTAATTTGATTGGGCCGACTAAATAAATGGATGTTTCATCACTTTTAATAACGTTAATTTTTTCTTCTAATATCAATGCCACTTTTTCATTAATCATATAAACTTCCTCCCGAATCTTCTAATACTACGATAACGTTTACTAGTTCATCTCATATTGTACCCAATCCACTCTTTTGTAAATCTTTGATTTTAAATAGAAACAAAAGCTCCAAATGTACTAAAACTAAAGACAACAACAAAAGGTTAACTCCATCTTTGGTGTGAAAACCCATGTCCATTTCTTATTTGAACAGTAACTCATATAATCTCAATAAAGCCACAGCACCGATTTTTCAGTAAAAAGGATTGAGAGACATTATTGCATCGTTGGTATTTGGGTTAGAAAGAAGTTTGTCTGCAGCTGCCTGTTTACCCGGGAAAATGATGTCTTTCCGTAGGAAATGTCCTGCGAAGTCTTTGGGAAGTTTTGCATCTGTCTTTTTCTAAGATGGAAGGGACATGGTGTTTACATTCATGGTCATTTGTTGTACTTACGTTTATTTTACAAACTTCATCTAAGGAAAATGGTGATTTTTTAGATGATATTACCTTGCAGAATGATTTGGATTGTTGAAAATGCGGATACATCCATTGTCTTTCACGCTCACCGATTTTCCTTGTTTTCATAAAATTGGTAACAATTAAAAAAACTTCTTCAAATGAAAACAAAAGTGTTATACAATAAAACAAACATAAATAAAGATAAACGGGGGTAAAACAAAGTGGTTAATAATTTATGGAATGATAAAGAAGCGTCAAAAGTAACATCCGGAGTAGAAGAACTGGTTTATCGGTCTAATTTAATCGGTACAGATCGAGCCGTCTGCAACTGGGGAGGCGGCAATACATCCATGAAAACAATTGAAAAAGATTTTCGTGGCCGGGAAATTGAAGTCATGTGGGTTAAAGGAAGCGGTTCCGACCTTGCGACAATGAAAGCGGGCAATTTCACAGGTTTGAATCTAGCGGATATTCACCCTTTAATCGAGCGTGATGAAATGCCTGATGCAGATATGGTTGAATATTTGTCACACTGCATGATCGACAGTAAGCATCCACGTATGTCGATTGAAACTTTACTTCATGCCTTCCTTCCCTTTAAACATGTTGACCATACACATCCAGATGCAATTATTAGTCTTTGCTGTGCAGACAATGGAAAAGAAGTCGCCAATGAAATTTTCGGTGATCGTTTTGTCTGGGTACCATATGAGCGCCCTGGCTTCACTTTGTCTAAAATGATTGCAAAAGGTGTGAAAAATAACCCGCAGGCCGAGCTTGTTTTAATGGAAAAGCACGGATTGGTAACTTGGGGTGAAACATCGAAAGAAGCCTATGAAAAAACCATTTCGATTATAACGGAAGCAGAAGAGTTTATTAAAAGCCGCCAGCATGAAGAAGATGCATTTGGTGGACAGGCATTTGACTCTTTACCTGAAGCAGAGCGCAAAAAGGTACTTGCTTCGATTATGCCAGTTATCCGCGGTGCTGTGGGCGAGGAGAAAAAAATGCTTTTAACCTTTGACGATGCAGATGATGTCCTGCAATTTTTGAATAGCAAAAATGCGGCAGTCTTATCACAAGTCGGTGCAGCTTGCCCGGATCACCTTGTACATACAAAAATGAAGCCGCTATACATTAACTGGGATCCTCAAAATGAACGAACAGAATCCTTGGTGGAAAAAGTTAAAACGGGTATTCAACAATATAAGGAAGAATATAAGCAATACTTCGAGCGCAATAAAAACGAAGGAGATGTGATGTTTGAGGCGGCACCACGAGTTATTTTGATACCAGGTGTCGGAATGGTCAACACAGGCAGAAACGTAGCCATGGCAAACGTGAGCGGAGCACTTTACCATCGAGCGATTGCGGTTATGAAAGGGGCAACAGCACTTGGCGATTTCGTATCTCTCAGTGAAAATGAGTCATATAACGTTGAATACTGGCCACTTGAGCTGTATAAATTGTCTCTTTCGCCGGCAGAAGCGGAGTTCTCACGCAAAGTAGCCTTCATTACAGGCGGTGCGGGCGGTATTGGCAGCGCAACAGCACGGCGTTTAGTTTCTGAAGGTGCCCATGTAGTTCTAGCTGATTTAAATATTGAAGGTGCTGAAAAAGTTGCAGATGAAATCAATAAAGAATACGGGGAAATACGTGCTGCAGCTTTTAAAATGGATGTTACCAGTGAAGAGCAGGTACAGATTGCCTTTGAGAAATCAGCTCTTACATTTGGGGGAATTGATATTATCGTCAACAATGCCGGCCTTGCCACATCCAGTCCGTTTGATGAAACAACCTTAAAAGAATGGAACCTAAACATGAATGTACTGGGGACGGGCTATTTCCTTGTAGCACGTGAAGCTTTTAAGCAAATGAAACAACAGGGAACAGGAGGAAATATGGTATTTGTCGGATCGAAAAACTCTGTTTACGCTGGAAAAAATGCTTCTGCTTACAGTTCAGTCAAAGCCCTTGAAACACATTTAGCACGTTGCATTGCAGTGGAAGGCGGGGATTTCGGAATCCGTGTTAATTCTGTTTTGCCAGACGCCGTATTACAGGGATCTTCCATTTGGGGATCGGGTTGGCGTCAAGAGCGTGCCGCTGCATACGGAATAGAGCCAGACCAGCTTGAAGATCATTACAAAAAACGTACGACATTGCTAGTAAATATATTCCCGGAAGACATTGCTGAGTCCATAGCGTTTTTCGCTTCATCAAAAGCAGACAAAACAACGGGTTGCATGGTCACTGTAGACGGCGGTGTACCTGGAGCTTTTAATCGCTGAATAGGTTTTGCCTGTTTTCTAGGATTTTGTTGCTTTAAGTGGAGGGTTTGTCAAAGGCGAAATCAATCTATCCAAAAATAATAGATTAAGTATGTACTGCCCATTGTGATAAATGAAGAATATATGATTTGGAAAAGGTAGTAGGAATCATGGAGTGAACTATTCAATCCGTTAAAAAGGATGGGACGATATGACAATTAAAGAACAGTACGAAGCGGCGAAACAAGCGTATGCGAATTGGGGAATTGATGTGGATGCGGCACTCGAAACTCTGAAA
Organism: Peribacillus phoenicis; assembly: GCF_047238085.1. Taxonomy (NCBI): domain Bacteria; kingdom Bacillati; phylum Bacillota; class Bacilli; order Caryophanales; family Bacillaceae; genus Peribacillus; species Peribacillus phoenicis. Next base: position 1,799,699 of record NZ_JBDFMF010000001.1, read on the forward strand.
AAAGTGCCTATTTCGATACATTGCTGGCAGGGTGATGATATTGGTGGATTTGAAGTGAACAAAAGTGAATTATCGGGCGGAATTGATGTGACGGGGAATTATCCAGGAAAAGCCACTACGCCGGAAGAGCTACGCATGGATCTTGAAAAAGCGTTATCGCTTATTCCGGGGAAACATCGTGTCAATTTGCATGCCATTTATGCGGAAACAAATGGAGAAGCAGTCGAACGCGATCAGCTTGAGCCAAAGCACTTCGAAAACTGGTTGAATTGGGCTAAAGAAAACGGTCTTGGTTTGGATTTTAACCCGACACTATTTTCCCATGAAAAAGCAGCAGACGGCTTGACACTTTCTCATCCAGATGAAGAAATACGTGAATTCTGGATAGATCATTGCATCGCCAGCCGAAAAATCGGAGAGTACTTTGGTCGTGAACTCGGCATGCCCTGCTTAACAAATATATGGATTCCAGACGGCTACAAAGATATTCCAAGCGACCGTTTGACACCGAGAAAGAGATTAAAAGAATCCCTTGATCGAATTTTTACGGCAGAAGTGGATGAAACATGTAATTGGGATGCAGTGGAAAGTAAAGTATTCGGTATCGGTTCCGAGTCTTATGTCGTAGGATCGCATGAATTCTACCTTGGCTACGCACTGAAAAATAACAAAATTTGCTTAGTGGATACAGGTCATTATCATCCGACTGAAACAGTATCGAACAAAATTTCTTCGATGCTATTATACAGTGATAAACTGGCACTTCATGTTTCGCGCCCGGTTCGATGGGACAGTGACCACGTCGTAATTTTAGACGATGAGCTTCGTGAAATTGCGCTTGAAATTGTTCGCAATGATGCTTTAAACCAGGTGATCATTGGTCTTGATTTCTTTGATGCCAGCATTAACCGTGTTGCTGCCTGGACGATTGGTACGCGTAATATGATTAAAGCCCTCTTATATGCCTTACTTGTACCGAACGATCATTTGAAAGAACTGCAAGAAAAAGGGGATTTTACTGAGCGACTGGCATTAATGGAGGAATTTAAAACCTATCCATTTGGTGCAATTTGGGATTATTATTGTGAGAAAATGAATGTACCGGTAAAGGAAAGTTGGCTGACGCAAGTGAAAGAATATGAACGTGATGTTTTAGCAAAACGTTAAATTAAGGTTATCCTGAATCGGCAAACCGATGTGTGACTAATTCCGCTGAATTAATATGGGTCTATCGATTCGTCCCGAATGATTGGTCTGGAAATTCCGAAGTATAACGAAGAGATGGAGAAAAAGTAAAAAAGTTTTTGTTTTAAATTAGAAAATTAATATAGTTAAAAGGAAAACTTATTAGAAAGGTAATTCCTTTATAAAATATACCTATAACGATCTTTGACACAGGTCTTTCTATGGGTATATTTTATTTTTTGATTGCACGTTAATGAATAGACATGAAAGCTAGTCAATTTGTACTCGAAATGTTAAATCAGGAATGAGAGTATCGTACACCATATTGATTTAATCTGTTGAAAATTAGACTGATGACTGAAGAAGAATCGTTAATGTAATGACGTAGACTGCTTTGTAATTTTCCAATACAACTAAAAATGAAACACTATGAGCAAGTGAAACTATATAAAAATATTATTTGAATTTTAAAAATGTTTGTAAAATTTGAATTGACAAACCTTTCAAAAACAGTAAAAATCAATAATAAAAAGAAAAAAATGATGGGGTTCAATTGTACAATAGAGGTATTTTTAATACATATAAAAGAGAATGAGAAAGGCCTTCACTCTTGATGCTAAAATACGATTTTTCCAGTTTCCATTGCGCTATTCGTGTAATTTAGTAGATGAACAAAACAGAGAAGGTCATGGCTGGACAATAAATTGTAGGGAAACCTGAAAGTATATAAAGGTTTCCTATTTTAGTAAAGAAAGTAAGGTTTTACTCCCGGAAAGATCTATCATTTATGAAACCGTTTTCTTAGAAAGAAGCAGCGGTAAATGTAACCGGATGATAAAAGCATTTCTTAAGTCATTCCTTCTTACAATTTCCATGATACGTGCTAATGTTTAGAATTTAAGAAAGAAGGTAGCTAATCATGTTAAGGATGCCCATCTCTTTTATTTTGTTTTTATTTATACTAAGCGGCTGTGATCATTCTTCAGAATACGAGATTATTTACAATGATGAAGAAAGTATCGACGTCACTACAAAACCTGTCGAGGATAAAAAAGGTACATATACGATAGCTGTTATACCTAAAATTGACGGAATTCCTTATTTTAAAGCGGTAGAGGAGGGGGCGTTGGAGGCGGGAAAAGACTTAGGTGTGAAGGTCATATATACAGGCCCACCTACCCCCAGCTCTGAAAAGCAGGAAGAGATTATAACAAAATTAATTGAAAAAAAAGTGGACGTAATTGCGGTATCTGCAAATGATCCATATAAATTAGGTAGGGTGCTGCAAAAAGCAAAGCGTAAAGGAATCAAGGTGATCACCTGGGATTCTGATACTAATGCATCATACAGAAGCTTTTTTGTGAACATGATAGATCCTGAGATAATCGGCAGGCATGTAATGGATACTCTCGCTATTGAAATGGAAGAAAAAGGGGAGTTTGCGATAATGACGGGATCTCCTACCGCTGCCAATCTTAATACATGGATTGATTGGATTCAAATCCAACAAAAAGAATATTATCCAACTATGAAACTAGTTGAAGTGGAATATACAAACGAAGATATTCATAAAGCGTATAAGGTAACACAAAATTTATTTAAAAAATACCCGGACCTAAAAGGAATTATTGGTATTTCAACGGTTAACCCTCCTGCTGCGGCTCAGGCTGTGAAAGATGCAGGTAAAATCGGCAAGATTGCCGTAGTCGGTACATCGACTCCTAATTTAATGAATGAGTATTTACAGGAGGGTGCTGCCCAGACCATTACGTTATGGAGTCCACAAAAGTTGGGTTACTTGACTGTTAGCCTAGCAAAAAACTTATTGATTGATGAATTTCCTTATGATGGACAGAACATTAAGAACATAGGTAGGATTAAATTCAACGGTGATATCGTCATTATGGGAGAGCCCATCGATTTTACAAAGGGAAATGTGAACCAGTATGATTTTTAAAGGGAAAAAGCCGATCCAGATAAAAAACTTGCGTTTAACTACAAAACTAGTTACAACCTATACATTATTAACGGTTCTACCTATGGCCTTACTTGGGTTCATTGCATACTGGCAATACACAAAATCAATAGAAGAAGAAGTGGGCGAATATATTCCCCGTCTTGTCAAACAGGTTAATGGCAACATTGAAAATGACATTCAAAAACTAGAGACCTTACCTGATTTAATTTATAATTCCGGTGATGTCATGGCTATTTTAAGAGACAGTCAATCAAAAAAAAAATCGGTTTTGCTACACGATGAATATATCATGAAGAGTTATTTGACAAGGACCTATTTAAATAACAATTCATCTCATATTTTGGGGGCGTTTCTTATTTCCAAGAATCGTACATTTGCAAGTACAAGTCTCCATTATGACAGTTTTGGTTTTGAAGATGGTTCCTTGCCATATGCAGATGACCTAGGATTGCTAGGCGAGATGCAGTTGCTCCTTCCTAATCAGACTAATTTAACGTTTGAAGGGGATCCCTCCTATTTTATGCTAGTCAAACCAATTACTGATTTCGATAATAGAAAAAATTTAGGAACGCTCTATATAGCCATCGATGTAGCGTTTTTTGAACAATCACTTCAGGATTTGCAAAAGGAAGAGAATGTTACGATGTGGATCATGAATAAGCGGGGGAAGATAATTTATCATAAGGATCATTCAAAAATTGGTTCTGTGGAAAAAGGAATACATGATTACCCATTACTGAATGGTAGTTTTCGTACAGAAATCGATGGAAAACGGAATTTAATCAGTATAAGTGAATCAAATGAGCTGCCATGGGTGCTCGTTCACAGCATGCCAATCAAAAATATGACGGAAAAAACGGATGTTATCCGAAATGTGACAATTTTCGTTTTTATCCTGTTCACACTCATTACTACATTGATCTCTATCTTTTTTGCCTGGACCGTTACACGTCCACTAAACGAATTAGGAGATATCATGAAGCGAGTGGAAAAAGGTGATTTATTAGTAGAAATACCCATACATTCCAAGGATGAAGTCGGGATGCTCGCGAACAGTTTTCGATCTATGCTTGCAGAGATAAGAGAGCTGATTCAAAAAAACTACCACATTGAACTACGAAAAAAAACAGCTGAATTATACGCCCTTCAATCTCAAATAAATCCTCACTTTATGTATAATACGCTGGAAACCATAGGCATGGCTGTGGAAGAAGGAGATAGCGATGAAGTCGTGAAGATGGTGACATTGCTTGGTAGAATGATGCGCTTTTCAATCAGTAATAAAGAAAGCTTGGTTCCTATAAACAGTGAGGTTCAGCACATTGAAGATTATTTAAGCATCCAACAATTCCGTTTTGAAGATCGTTTGCATTTTATGATAGAAAAAGGAGCAGATGTGGTTAATTATTATATACCCAAGTTTGTTTTACAGCCAATCGTTGAAAATTCCATTAAATATGGATTGGAAAAAAGAAAGGAAATAGACATTCAAATACATATTTCTGATGAGGAAACTCAGACAGGTGAGGAAGATCTTTTGCTGATAGTCAGTGATGACGGACCAGGGATAACAGAAAGCGAATTAATTGAATTAAATGAAAAGTTACGTTTAGATCCAATGATGAAACGGGACTCTGGCTTTGGGATTATCAATGTAAATGCAAGAATTGGCATGATGTTCGGGGAACAATATAATCTTCAAATTAATAGCGAATACGGAAAGGGAACGAGTGTGGTTATACGACTTCCCAAAATAAATGCCCAACAAGTAAGCATGTATGTTCAAGGAGAGGAGAAGAACAGAGATGATACAAAGGGTCAGGACGGTCATTGTAGATGATGAACCAAGGATAAGAAGAGGCATAGAAAGACTAGTACAATCTTGTGGGGAAGAGTGGCAGGTTGTAGGTGTTTACTCCGATGGCCAAGAGGCCTACGATGCAATTATCAATCAAGTAGAAGAAGTTGATGTATTAATAACAGATGTACAAATGCCTGTCATGGACGGGTTAACGTTAATTCAACAGTTGAAAAAAACTAAACCAACGCTATTTCCATTCATTATAAGCGGGTATGATGATTTTCTTTATGTACAGACTGCCCTAAGGGAAGGCGCTGTCGATTATATATTGAAACCGATTGATCGAGAAAAGTTTAAATTGCAGTTGAAGACTGTGCAGGAAAAAGTAATTGAGGCGCGAAAGGAAAGGGAAAAGATAGGAGAAATAGAAGAAAGAGCCTTGATATTAACCCATGAAAAGCAGCTTCAATTGCTGATGGAAATAACGTTGAAAGATGCAATGGACTTATCATTACTTGAATGGACGCGGCAATTTCCAGAAGGAACCTATTCCCTGATCCATATTGGAATCGATCATACATTTGCCAAAACCCAAAGTTTTTCACCAGAAGATTGGGGGAGATGGAATGATGTAATAAAAAAACTTATAAAAGACTTACTAGATGATCATTCAACGCATTGGATGTGGAAAGATAGTCTACATGCCAGTTGGGTATTGATTAAGGATACTACCCCTTCAGCTTTGGAGCAATTGTGTATAACATTAAAAACAACTGTCCAACGGCAAACCCCTTTTACGGTTTCCATTGCCCTTGGGAATGAGTTTAATGACCTTACCCTTTTAGTAAATATTAAAGATGAATTACGATCTACCTTGCAATATCGAATGATACAAGGAGGCAATAAAATTTTCAGATCTGAAATGCTTAAACATGTATCATATAATAAAGTGATTGAAGTGCCGCCATCCATCTATAAATGGGCAGAAGAGACAGTGGAGGCGATGGAGCATGGGGAAGAAGCTGCCATTCGTTCTCTCATGCAATTTTTTAACGAATTGAAAGATGTCACGTCCCCTTTTGTAATACAAGAATCGGTTCGCTATTTGTCTATTAGAATTATTAATAAATGGATTAAAAGTGATGGTTTTAAAGAGCTTCCGCTTTTACTTGAGGAAGCATTTAGCATTGCCGAGGATTCTTCTCATTTTAATCATTTAAAAAAGGAGACGGAGCGCTGGGTCATGAATATGTTAAAAAAGCAAGCAGCATTTCAAAATGACCAAACAGATCCCATACGCCAGGCAAAAGAATGGATTCTAAATCATATAGGCGATAACATCACAATAAAAAAAATCGCCAATCATGTCCATTTAAATTCAACCTATTTTTGTGAGTATTTTAAAAATCAGACAGGTGAAACCGTGCTTGACTATGTAACCAATGAACGGTTAAAAGTCGCGAAGGAATTATTAAGTCATACAGATTTAAAGATTTACGATATTGCTTCAAAAGTAGGCTATCAAGATACCAAATATTTTAGTCGGCTGTTTAAGCAATGGACAGGACAACTGCCGTCTCAATATCGAGATACTCATGAGTTTTTTGTGAAAAAGTAGAAGCTTCCATTCCGGAGCTTTTTTTTATGTCTACATTGAAAATGTCCCGAAGAAAATCCCCCCTACCCGAATTTTATCACCTACCAGCTTATGCCAATTCCCTTTATAGTGAAAGTATCAACAAAGAAAGCGCTTCCTTTACAAAGAAAACGCTTTCTTAATAAAAGATGAAATGGAACGGGAGTGTTTATATGACCTTAATTGGACCCTCACTTATGTGTGCAGATATGGGGAATTTACAAGAATCAGTAATGAGATTAGACCGTGCAGGTGTTGATTTCTTTCATCTAGATATAATGGATGGATCGTTTGTTCCTAATTTTACGATGGGCCCGGATCTAATTAAAAGCATTAGGCAATTCTCGGATAAACCATTTGATGTTCACTTAATGGTTGAAAGACCGGAAGACCATTTAGATCTTTTCATTCAGTCGGGGGCAGATATGATTTCCATTCATGCAGAGGCAACTGCCCATTTACAGAGATCACTTCAAAAGCTGAAGAATGATGGGATTAAGGCAGGGGTAGCCTTAAATCCATCAACCCCCATCACAGAGCTTGAACATGTATTGGATGTAGTCGATTATGTAACGGTGATGACGGTGAATCCAGGTTTTGCCGGGCAGTCCTTTGTACCGCTTATGTATAAGAAAATAAAAAAGATAAAAGAATTAATTCAATCGGAAGGCTACCAAATTGATATTCAGGTAGATGGAAACATTGGGTTCGAAACCATTCCGGGTGTATTGAAAAATGGAGCCGACATGTTGGTTTGCGGTACGTCCTGTTTATTTAAAAACGATGTATTACTGGAAGATGCCGTTGGCCAACTCCGGGCATTCTTAGAGCAAATGAAAATGAAAAACGAGGGTTGTGCATGAAAGGGATTGTAGTGGTAGGGAGTATTAATATGGATATTGTCGCAGTCACTAATCAGTATCCAGCCCATGGTGAAACAATCTTCGGAGAAAATATGAAGCTATTAAGTGGTGGAAAAGGCGCAAATCAAGCAACGACGTGCGCAAAACTCGGAAAACCAGTAAAGCTAATCGGTGCGGTTGGCGAGGATGAATTCGGGCATGAAATAGAACGTTCTCTTCTTCAAAATAACGTGAATATATCCTCCTTGAAACATGTTGCAGAACATCCAACTGGATGCGCAGTCATTACAGTAGATGCTACAGCAGAAAACACCATGCTTGTCATTAAAGGGGCCAATGAACATTTGACAAGAAGTGATATTGACATTTGTTTTTCTACCATCAGTGATGACTATGCTGTTTTACTTGTACAGATGGAAATTCCTGATGAGGCTGTTCTACAAGCCATGAAAAGGGCTAAAGAAAAAAATATGTTTATTATCTTGGACCCTGCTCCGGCAGAAGGGGTAACGACTGAAGCACTGACCTATGCTAATTTGATTACGCCGAATTGGCAGGAAACAAAAGTGTTGACTGGGATCGAAGTCAACTCGAAGGAAAGTGCATGCAAAGCGGGTGTTTTCTTTAAGAATCATTTTGGCGTGGAGAATAGCATTATTAAGTTGGGCCATAAAGGAGCATTGGTTTATCAAAATGGTGAAACAAACTTTATCGAGCCCATTGCAGTAAAAGCTGTTGATACAGTGGGGGCAGGAGACTCGTTCGCAGGCGCCCTTGCCTGTGCCATTGCAGATGGGGAGACGATCGAATCAGCAGCCGAGTTTGCTTCAATTGTAGCGGCGATGAAGGTAACGAAAATGGGGGCCCAAGATGGTGTGCCGAGGCTAGCAGAAGTGGAACATTTTTGTGAAACCAATAACATTAATTACTATGGAAAAAAACAAAAGTTGAAGCAAATTTATGACTGATTAAGGTTGGAAAGGAGAGAAACATGTCTGATTTCTTATTGCAAATGACGAATGTCAGTAAAACGTTCCCAGGTGTAAAAGCACTGGATAGCGTTCAGCTTGAAGTGAAAAAAGGAGAAGTTCATGCGTTAATAGGTGAGAATGGTGCCGGGAAATCAACGCTCATTAAAATATTAGCTGGCATTTATCGACCGGACCCAGGAGCCAAGTTTTACTTTGAAGGAAAAGAAGCCGAAATTCAAAAACCGATTGATGCTACGCTAAAAGGTATTTCAATCATTTATCAGGATTTAAGTTTATTTTCAAACCTATCTGTAGCTGAAAATATCAATATTGGCCGGGATAGTGATAAAAAACCATGGAAAAAGATTAGATGGAAGGAGATGGAGGATACGGCAAAACGGGCACTTAAAGAACTGGAATTTGAGATTGATGTTCATACACCCGTTGAAAAATTAAGCATTGCTCAACAGCAGCTGATTGAAATCGCCAGAGCCCTCGCTTTTGATTCCAAGTTGATTGTAATGGACGAACCGACTTCATCCCTATCCGCAGGGGAAGTTGAAAAGCTTTATAAAGTTATACAAAAGTTAAAGGATCGCGGAATTTCCATAATCTTTGTCAGCCACAAGTTAAAAGAGTTATTTACTGTTTCCGATCGATTTACAATACTGCGCGATGGGAAATATGTAGGCACTTACGAAACTGAAGAACTTGATGAAGATAAATTAATCACACTAATAGTGGGACGTCAGATTTTATATAAAAAGAATATGGTAAAAGGAAAAACGGGAAAAACTCTTTTGGAACTGAATGGTTTATCAAAAGAAGGTAACTTTAAAGATATTTCCTTTGAATTGAAAGCTGGAGAAGTCCTTGGGATTACAGGACTTGTCGGATCAGGAAGAACAGAGCTTGCACAGGCGATATTCGGGGTCAACAGGCCTTACGATGGAAGTATGAAAATAAATGGGGTTTCTACTAAAATCAAGTCTTCGGAACATGCTGTAAAGCAAGGGATTGCATATATTCCAGAAAGCAGAAAAACGCAAGGACTCATCCTTCGCCAGTCCATAATCAACAATATTTCATTACCTGTTTTGAAACAATTGAGAAATAAATTCAAATTGATCAAACGAAAGGAAGAAGTTAAGCTGGCTGATCATTATATGAAAACGCTAGATGTTAGACCGGCTTTGCCTAAAAGGGCAGCTGGTGACCTGTCAGGCGGAAATCAACAGAAAGTCGTGATCGGCAAGTGGCTTTCTACTAAACCACAAATCCTAATTATTGACGAACCGACGAATGGGATTGATATTGGGGCTAAGTCAGAGATTCATAAGTTAATGAGGGAACTGGCTGCTGAAGGAATGGGCATTATTGTGATTTCTTCAGAGCTTCCAGAAGTACTTGCTGTCAGTGATCGAATTTTGGTCATGAGACACGGAAGAATAGCCGGAGAACTTGGTATAGAAGAAGCCACACAGGAAAATATCATGAATTATGCTCTGCTTGGTTCTCAATCTCCTTCCAAAAAAGGGCTTCCGCTAAAAGAGGAGGTACGTGCATGAACGCCATTTTGAAGTCGAAGGAAATCAGCATCGGAATGATTGTTTTGCTTTTATGTATTACATTGACATTCTTAAGCCCGTATTTTTTAACTGTAGACAATTTGCTGGATGTACTAAAAGGGAATGCTGTACTTGGAATTCTGGCGGTGGGTATGACACTTGTAATCATCACTGGCGGGATTGACGTATCGGTCGCCGCTGTTACAAGCGCTGTCTGTGTCATCGTTGGAAAAGTAATGATGCTCATGCCTGACCATCCCATCTCTATACTATTACTCTTTTTGATTGGGCCATTTCTTGGGGTTTGTTTAGGTGCACTGAATGGACTGCTTGTTGCAAAGGTTCAAATTCCAGCTATTGTCGTGACACTTGGAATGATGAGTATCATTAATGGGCTCGTGTTGTACATTACGAATGGTCAGTATTTGAACAGCAGCAGTTTTCCAACCGTATTCATCAAGTTTGCTAGTTTTGAGGTGTTCGGTATATCTATCATCATTCTAATTTTTATCGCCGTAGCTCTGTTTACTTGGTATATTTTGAAATACACATTAATCGGTCGCGAAGTATTGGCGATTGGCGGTAATAAAGATTCAGCCATTCGGGTTGGGATAAATTTTGACAAAGTTCAAATATTTGTTTTCTCCTATATGGGGTTTCTTGCAGGAATAGCAGCCATTGCTCAAACAGCATATACAAAGGCTGTTGATCCTAATGGAATGCTTGGTCTGGAGCTGATGGTCATAGCAGCCGTTGTTTTGGGCGGTGCGAACATCATGGGGGGTCGCGGTACCATTTTGGGAACGGTTTTGGGCGTTCTTCTGCTAGGCATTGTACAAAATGGTCTTATCTTGGCAAAAATTGATACCTTCTGGCAAAAAGTATTCACTGGATTGATTATATTACTGGCTGTGTCATACGACCACATTCAATATAAGCGCTCAAAAGATAAGTTAGCAAAAATTGAAGTGGAAGCGTAAGAAAGAGGTGAAAAAATGAAACGGCTTTCAATATCAAAAGAAAATACTTTAGGGGTAATTACAGCAGGCTTGTTTGTGTTAATGAGTTTTTCAATACCTGGATTCTTTTCTTCAAATAATTTAACCAATATGATGTTCCAGCTCCCGGAGTTTGGTTTAATCGCTTTAGCAATGATGGTGGTGATTGTAACTGGAGGAATTGACCTATCGATTACGTATACAGCTGCCTTGTCTGGCGTGACAATCGCACTTATGGCAAGCAGCGGATACCCAATGCTAGGCGCAATCTTAATCGGTGTTTTAGTCGGGCTGAGCTGCGGATTGATTAACGGCGTACTCATCTCAAAAATCGGTGTTTCGCCAATACTGGTGACACTCGGAACGATGGTGCTTTTTGAAGGTTTGATCTTAAGCATTACGAAAGGAAATTCAATTTCAGGATTCAGTGAGGGTTATAGCTTAATTGGAAACGGTTACTATATGGGGATCGTTCCTCTTTCCATCATTATTTTTGTACTATTTGCAATATTAACAGCTATATTGCTGTCAAAAACCAAATGGGGCAGAAGTGTTTATATGGTGGGTAGCAATCCGATCGCCACATTATTTTCAGGGGTAAATAATAGCAAGGTATTAATGAGGGTTTACTTATATGCGGCACTTCTTGCCACAATTGCTTCTATTATTATGACATCCCGTTATAATACTGCAAAAGTGGATCTGGGATCTTCTTATTTATTACAAAGTGTAGCGGCTGCCGTGCTTGGCGGAACGGAAATTCAAGGTGGTTATGGCAAGGTTATCGGCACTGTTTACGCAGTGGTCATTTTCCAAATGTTATCAAGTGGATTGAACTTAATGGGTGTACCACGATCGATCGTAACTGTAATGATGGGGGTTATTTTAATCACGGTATTGGTCATAAACTTCGTGAAAACGAAATTAGACGAAAAAAGTCAAAAGAATTTACCTTCAAACTCTGTAGCGTAATTTACATGACCATGTAATCTCTGAAAATACTTTAGTAAAAAATTAGAAAAATTTCAAGGGGGATCATTATGAAGAAAATGACGGGGATATTGGCAACAGCTATTTTAGCTGGGGGACTATTAGCAGGCTGTGTATCACAAGAAGGAGCATCGGGGAACAGTGAAAAAGAAACAAGTGGCGGAGGTGGTAATGAGAAGTTGAAAATTGCCGTAGTTCCAAAATTAATGGGGATACCATATTTCAATGCTTCTGAAAAAGGAGCGATTCAAGCAGGTAAAGATCTTGGTGTGGAAACCATTTACACAGGACCTACGGAACCGGATGCTGCACAGCAAGTAAAAGTAATTGAAGACTTAATTAGTCAAGATGTGGATGTAATCGCAGTAGCACCAAATGACGCTGCATCACTCTCACCAGTCCTTCAAAAGGCGAAGGATGAAGGAATAATTGTAATGGATTGGGATACACCAGCTGATCAATCCCTTGTAGAATTATCCGTCCACCAAATAGACGATGAAGCATACGGTCGACATATCGCTAAATCCCTCGTAAAACAAATGGGTGTTGAAAAAGGGCAAATCGCTATATTAACTGGAGGGCTTTCAGCTGCAAACTTAAACACCTGGATAGAGGCAGCAAAAAAAGAACTGGAAGAGAATTATCCAGGTATTGAATTAGTATCGGATAAAATCGCGACAGATGAAAAACAACAGGTGGCATACCAAAAAACACTGGATTTAATAAAATCAAATCCTGAATTAAAAGGAATCATGGCTTTTTCTACTCCGGCACCTCTTGGGGCAGCCCAAGCTGTTCAGGAAAAAGGACTGCAAGATGATATTACAGTTGTTGGAACTGCTCTACCGAAAGACTCTTCACCATATTTAAATGATGGATCTCTAGATGTAGCCATTCTTTGGGAGCCAGACAAACTAGGTTATTTAACCGTTGCCCTCGCCAAACGTCTAGCTGAAGGGGAGAAACCAGAAGATGGTTTGAAAGTTGAAAATGTAGGTGAAATTGACGTGTGGGAGGATGGAAAAACAATCATCATGGGACCACCGACAGATTTTACGAAAGACAATGCAGCTGATTTTAATTTTTAAGGTTAGATAGACCTAAAAGTCCCCTCTCAACTATCTAGAGGGGACTTTTTATTAAAAATCATTGAGTGACTTCATGTTAGGAGTTGTTAAAGGGATGAATGGGAGATATACAATCGGAATTGATTTTGGCACTGAATCAGGAAGAGTGCTGTTAGTAGATATAGCGAACGGAAATGAAGTGGCTACACATGTTACACCTTATCGTCATGGAGTAATGACTAATAGGCTTCCAGACGGACGTAAACTTGAAAAAGATTGGGCTCTCCAGCATCCAGGTGATTATTTGGACGTTTTATACACTTCTGTTCCTGAAGTGATCCGGTTAAGTGGAGTAGATGCGAATGATGTGATAGGCATTGGAATCGATTTTACCTCATGCACCATTTTGCCTATTGATAAGAAGGGAAATCCCCTTTGTTTTGATGAGAAATGGAAAAGGGACCCTCACAGTTGGGTCAAATTATGGAAGCATCATGCCGCACAAAAAGAAGCGGATGATATTACACGCATTGCACAGGCAACGAATCAACCATTCCTGAAAAGATATGGCGGGAAAATTTCTTCTGAATGGATGTTCCCTAAGATATTACAAGTGATGCGTGAATCACCTGATATCTATGAAGAAACGGATCTATTTATGGAAGCCGGAGATTGGATTACCTTCCGTCTGACGAATGAGCTGGTACGCAGCAGTAATATGAGCGGTTATAAAGCATTTTGGGATAAAAAAGATGGATATCCGGACCCTGCTTTTTTAGCGGCTATTGATGAACGTCTTCTGGATATACTGGATACAAAAATGCGTGGTGAAGTGTTACCCATCGCTGGGCGGTCGGGTGGTTTAACAGAAGGGATGGCTAAGAAGATGGGGTTGAAAACTGGTACGGCTGTTTCTGTATCCATAATCGATGCCCACGCAGGTGTTCCAGCTGTAGGAGCTGTCCATCCAGGCCAATTTGTGATGACGATGGGAACCTCTACTTGCCACATGTTAATTTCTGAGAAAAAACAAACAGTAGAAGGTATTTGTGGAGTAGTGGAGGATGGAATAATCCCCGGATCATTCAGTTATGAAACGGGACAGGTGGCTGTTGGCGATTCGTTTGCATGGTATATTGAGCAAACTGTTCCGGAGTATGTAAAGAAAGAAGCTGAGCAAGAAGGTGTCAATCTACATGGTTTACTGGAAAAAAAGGCTTCCTGCTTAATGCCTGGTCAATCTGGGTTAGTGGCGTTAGATTGGTGGAATGGCAACCGAACAGTCCTTGTAGATGCGAACTTGTCAGGTGTGATTGCAGGGATTACTCTTTCTACAAAGCCCGAAGAAATATACCGTGCGCTTTTAGAATCAACAGCTTTTGGAACAAGGAAAATCCTTGAAACCTTTGAGAATGAAGGTATAGAGATAAACGATTTGTTTGCCTGTGGCGGATTGCCTCAAAAAAATAAACTATTAATGCAGATATATGCCGATATTTTAAATCGTGAAATTAAAATCGCGGATGGGGAACAAGTGGTTGCATTAGGAGCAGCCATATACGCTGCCACGGCTGCCGGCCGTATAAATGGTGGGTATGATTCCATAGAGGAGGCATCCTCTAAAATGGCAAAAGTAAAAGAAGATACTTTTATACCGGTTAAAGAAAATGTAAGTATTTATCAACAACTCTATGCTTATTATTTAGAAATGCATGACTTCTTTGGCCGTGATCATATTTCCATAATGCATGGTTTAAAGAAATTGAGGAGTGTGGACCAATGATACATATTGCGGTGGATATTGGTGCTTCAAGTGGCCGGCTGGTCTTAGGGAAAATGGAGAACGGGAAATTAGTAATTGAAGAAATTCATCGATTTGCGAATGGTTTCACCACCCAAAATGAAACATGTTTTTGGGATATTGATCATTTATTGAATGAAATCTTAAAGGGGTTAGAATCAGCAAAAAAACTTGGATACGACCACTGTACACTTGGAATTGATACGTGGGGAACGGATTACGTATTGTTGGATGATGATGGACACAGAGTGCAAGAAGTTATCTCTTATCGTGATAAGCGCACCGAAAATACAATCGAAAAGGTCACAAGAACACTACCTAAAGAAATTATTTATCAAAAAACGGGGATTCAATTCTTATCATTTAACACGTTATACCAATTGTACGAAGAAGATATAAAGAACCTGAAAGTCACTAGGAATGTCATGACTGTGCCAGATTATTTAGGTTACTGCCTAACGGGGGAAAAGGTCACAGAAGTTACAAGTGCTTCTTCGATGCAATTATTGAATTTAAACACGAAGAAGTTTGATGAAGAGTTACTTAACCTGATTGCATTGTCAAAAGATCAATTCCCGCCTTTTGCTAATCCGGGAGAACGATTAGGGAAACTGATGAAAGAACGTTATTCTACTTTTGATCTTCCCGATACAGAAGTGATTATCGTTGCTTCACATGATACTGCTTCCGCCATAGTCGGTTCACCTGGTAATGGAGAGAAATGGGCCTATATTAGTAGCGGGACGTGGTCGTTGCTTGGGATTGAAAGCGATAAACCGATAGTGAATGAGTTAGCCCTTAAAAACAATTATACAAATGAATGGGGTGCATACGGAACCTTCCGCTTTCTGAAAAATATCATTGGCATGTGGGTTATTCAAGAAGTCAGAAGACATTTAAAGGAAGACTATAACTTCGAGCAGTTTGTACATGAGGCAGAGAAAATAAATGAGTGCAGGCAGTTCATCAACTTTAATGATAAACGATTTTTAAATCCAGAAAATATGATTCAAGAAATTCAGCAGTATTGTCGGGAGACGAATCAGGAGATTCCACATACAGTGGGCGAATTAGCGAACTGTATATTTACAAATATGTCTATTATTTATGCGATGTCCATTCGGCAAATAGAAGAGATAACCGGGAAAAAAATCGAGCAACTTCATATTGTCGGAGGAGGGGCGAAAAATGAATTCGTTAATCAACTTACGGCAGACCTTAGCGGGAAAACCATATACGCTGGACCAACAGAGGCTACGGCGATTGGGAATATACTAGTTCAAATGATTTCAGGCAATGAAATAAGCGATTTACAAACGGCACGTCAGTTAATACAACACTCGTTCCTTATAAAAAAATATGAGCCAAAAGAAAAAATTGAATCATCCCTGATTGAAAAATTCAAACAAGCAATTTCCATGAAAGAAGAATGTAAATAATAGGAGTGATAAAGTATGAATGAAAATCTGCATCCAGCCGAACAAATTGTTATGATCATGGAACGTGTCTATAAATATGGCATGACAACAATTTCAGGAGGAAACCTTTCTATTCTGGATGAAAATGGTGACCTTTGGATTACTCCATCGGGCATTGATAAAGGAGCATTAACCATGGATGATATCATGTGCGTCAAAAAGGACGGTACATTCATAGGGAAACATAAACCATCGGTAGAGCTTCCTTTTCATCAAGGAATTTATGAAGCAAGGCCCGATATAAAAGCTGTCGTACATGCACATCCCCCGGCATTGGTTTCCTTTAGTATGGCTCGTAAAGGACCAAACCCAAAGTTGCTTTTACATGCATATAAGAGTGTAGCAGATTCCCTTCAGGTTGCACCCTATGCGATTCCTGGAAGCGACAAATTAAAGGAAAATATTTCGGCTGAATTTGCAAAAGGAGGGGATGCGGTCATATTGGAGAATCATGGTATCGTGGTAGGGAAACCTACTATATTTGATGCCTTTATGTTGTTTGAAACCCTTGAAGATACTGCTTGTATGGAAATAAATGCAAGAAATATAGGAAAACCATTTGAACTGACCGATCAAAATTTACAAGAAATAGATTTATATAAAGCGGATAAATTAACACAGATAGAAATGAAGCACCATTCTGTCGAAGAGGTTACTTGCCGTCAAGAAATGATCAGGTTATTGGAACGCTTATATGATCGTCAGCTTTTTACAAGTATCTCAGGCAGCTTTTCAACACGCCTTAAAGATGGATCTATTTTAATCACGCCATCTCAACAGGACCGTAAATATATTAAGGAAGATGAATTGGTTCTGATTCATCAGGAGTTTAGTGAAGCTGGCAAGGAACCATGTGAGTTTTTTGAGCTTCATCAAAAAATATATGAGTTAAACCCGGAGCTTAAATCCGTAATCATTGCCAACCCAAGATTTTTAATGGCATATGCAGTGACAGATGTTAAATATAATACACATATAATTCCAGAGGCCTACATTGTTCTTCGGGATATAGATAAAGTGCCTTTTGGAATGGGAGAAGATCATAATAGAATGATTGCAGATAAACTAGCAGAGGATAATCCTGTCCTATTAATTGAAAATGGATATGCAGTTGTCTCAGGAAAAAGTTTACTGAGTGTATTTGATAGGCTAGAAGTAGCTGAATATAGTGCAAAAGCATTGGTGTACGCTAAAAGTATTGGCGAAGTTATCGATATTAGTGATGAAGATATTGAAGAAATTATTGAAGGTTTTAAGCTAATTGCCAAATAACGATATCAATGAAAAAAGACAGTTCCTAAGCTCTCTATTTATATAGAGGGCTTTATATATGTTACAATACAAAAACAAACAAAAGCAAACAAAGATTATATAGATAGGAGAGAGTTGGTATGCTTGTAGCTCAAAGACACCAAAAAATTGTCGAACTCGTAAATGAACGTTCGAGTATTCGTGTTACAGAATTAAGTGAAATCTTTTCAGTAACAGAGGAAACGATCCGACGTGATCTCGAAAAGCTTGAGAAAGAAACAAAACTAAAACGGAGCCACGGCGGTGCCGTTAGCCTGCAAGAAGATGATTCGGAAATCCATTTTTCCGAAAGAGTGATAACAAATGTCAACGAAAAAAAAGTGATAGCATATGAAGCGGCAAAGCGGATAGTGGAAGGTGACAGGATTATTTTAGATGCAAGTACAACTGCCTGGTATATGTCAAAAGCCTTACCAAACATACCGCTAACGGTTATTACGAATTCCACCAAAGTGGTTATGGAATTGAGTAAAAAAGAAAAAATAGAGGTTATTTCAACCGGGGGAAGATTGCTGTCAAAGTCTTTATCATTTGTTGGTCCGATAGCAGAGAAATCATTAACGATGTATCATGTCAACAAAACGTTTTTGTCTTGCAAGGGGATTCACTTAGAGGAAGGACTAAGTGATTCTAATGAAGGACAGGCTTTATTAAAAAAGAAAATGATCGAAAGGTCGGATACAGTGATCCTGATGGTGGATTCCTCAAAGTTTGGAAAAAAGGCGTTTTCATTAATCGTTCCGCCTAGTGAAGTGGATGAGGTCATTACGGATAGAGAAATAGATGAAGTATCAAGAAAATTGCTTGAAAAAAGAAATGTAAAAGTAACGATTGTAAATTAAGATAGATTCATTAGCGACAGTTGGGAAATGTGTCCTTTAAAGCGAGCAATATATAACTCATAGAGGTTGGGTATCTTTACGGTACCCAATCTATTTTTTTATTGCCTTGTTTTCAAAAAAAGGGCTTCCAGTTTAGTAACATGCTCGTGTTAGGGAAAGGCAGGAGACGTACGGGGTTGTGAAAATGTTGACCATGTTATTACCAATAGGAAGGGAAAGGGGGTTTTGTCTTAAGTTTCGCAGAAAAAATACTATTAGGGTAAAGGGCAAACGAAAGGGCAAACGTGAAACGTTAATTTTTTCTGGAAATTTGCATATAATCGAAGAAGAAAAAGAGTTAGTTGTTTCTTGATGATAGTTGAAATTGGAAAACCTTTCCGCTAACATATAATAAGAATCATATAATAGGAGGTTGTGCATTGGTTTTACACATTAAAGAAGTTACGAAAAAATTCGGGGATTTCACAGCTGTAAACCAGCTTGATTTAACTATCCCCGAAAAAGAAATGTTCGGCTTTTTAGGCGGGAATGGAGCGGGGAAAACGACCACGTTCCGAATGATACTTGGCCTGCTTGACCCCACTGAAGGGGAAGTGATCTGGGATGGCAAGAAAATCGATTATACGACCAGTTCAATGATTGGCTATCTTCCTGAGGAACGCGGACTATATCCAAAACTGAAGGTGCGCGATCAAATTGTGTATTTGGCTAGATTAAGAGGGATGAACAAACGGGATGCTTTGAAAGAGTTGGAGTATTGGCTGGACCGCTTTATGGTGCCCGAGTATATCGATAAGCGAGTTGAAGAGCTTTCAAAGGGAAATCAACAAAAAATCCAGCTGATCGCTTCCATGATCCATAAACCTGAATTACTTATCCTTGACGAACCATTCAGCGGACTGGATCCAGTGAATGTGGAAATCCTGAAGAAAGCTGTCATCGACTTAAGGGACAGCGGCACGACGATCGTTTTCTCGAGCCATCGCATGGAGCATGTCGAGGAGATGTGCGAGCATCTTTGCATCATGCATAAAGGTTCCCCTGTTGTGGCTGGAAAGTTAAAAGAAATCAAGCGTTCTTTTGGTAAAAAGAATGTCTCAATTAAAGCTGATTTTGATTTATCTTTTTTGGATAATTATTCAGGTGTAACAAAAGTCAAGAACACGATGGAAGGGAAAATTCTTCAAGTCACTGGTGAAGACGTGGCTGAGAGCATGCTACGTGATCTTGTTCCAAGAGGTTTCGTCCGGAAATTCGAATTGGAAGAACCATCGCTGACCGATATTTTCATTGAAAAAGTAGGTGCCGTCTATGAATAAATTTTGGATTGTCCTTTCCCATACATATCTATCAAAATTAAAGACGAAATCCTTTATCATTTCTACAATCATTATGATGGCCCTGATTTTCGTTCTTTCGAATCTTTCGAATCTTATTGATAAATTCGACAGTGATGAACAGGAAAAGGTTGCCGTCATCGATCAGACTGAAGGCGGTTTAATTGATTCTTATAAAAAAGCGGTAGCAGGTGTGAACGATGACCTATCGATAATATCCGCCCAGGATGAAAAGAAAGCGGAGGAAATGGTCAGTGAGGAAGAAATCGTTGGGTATTTGATAATCGAAAATGATGAAACTCTCGGCTTCAAGGGAACGTATAAAGCGAATCAAATTTCAGATTCTGCGGTAAGTAATGATTTGCTTTTAGCGCTAACCCAATTGAAGGGTCAAATAACCGCGAAGGAATTGAATTTGACAGAGCAGCAAATCGCTCAATTGAATACGCCGCCAGCATTTGATACGATTGCGCTTCAGAAAAATGCAAAAACGGAAGAGGATCTCAATCAAGCACGAGGTCTCGTGTATGTTCTCTTATTCGTGATTTACTTCGGTGTGTTGATGTATGCAACGATGATTGCAATGGAAGTGGCTACTGAAAAAACTTCACGAGTCATGGAAATCCTGATTTCAAGTGTCCCGCCAGTGACACAGATGTTTGCCAAAATAATGGGTGTTGCATTGCTTAGTCTTACTCAAATGATTTTATTTTTTGGGGTGGGCTATTTCTCGATTAAACAAAACTTGACGGGTATGGATGAAGGATTCTTTTCATTTTTCGGTTTCGGCAGCACCGATATCTCAACGATCATTTATGCAATCATCTTCGCTTTGCTTGGGTATTTTCTGTACGCGACTCTTGCGGCATGCCTTGGGTCCGTTGTCAGCAAAATTGAAGATGTCCAGCAAATGATTTCACCGATGACCATGTTAGTTGTCATCGCCTTCATGATTGCGATGTTTGGACTGGGAAATCCGTCAGCCAGTTATATTACGATCACATCATTCATTCCATTTTTCACGCCGATGATCATGTTCTTGCGTGTAGGGATGCTTGAAGTTCCATTCTGGGAAATCGCCATCAGCATTGCAGTCTTGATCTTAACGATAGTTTTACTTGGAATAATCGGAGCAAAAATCTATCGGGGTGGTGTCTTGATGTATGGAAGCTCAAAATCACTGAAAAGCATCAAGAATGCCTTGCAATTATCCAAGAAAAATTAACATGAAACCTGGATCCTTCATTCCTGTTGGAGGTATTCAGGTTTTTTTAATATAATAATATAGGAACGAAAAGTAGCATAGATATAAGGGAACATAAATATATTCCATTTATGAAACCACGATTAGGAGTGAATTATTATGAGCAATCTGGTAACGTGGACGATAGCTTCAGAAGCGTTTCTCTTGCTATCCTTCATCATTATTATTTTATCAACCAAGAATCCGAAAAGAAATGTTCTCTGGGTGATCCTGTTCATCATCGGAGCTGCACCGCTTTTATATTTAGCGATAGATCATGTGAAAAACGATTATATGGACGCAAATATCGGATTGGGCCTTGCCTTTATGTTTACCTGGATATATAGCGCAGTAGCGTTTATCGTTGCCATCATTCTTTTAGTGAAAAAGAAAAGGAATAATAATATTTCAAAAGAACTGTGATAATCACATTTAGTAATCTTAATTAAATGAAAATTAAAAGGCTGCAGGCAAACTCGTAGAAAAAAGAGGTTTCCTGCAGGATTTTTTTTGAAAAAGTCGCAATTGCTTTCAGCCGGAGCACATTATTCGACCGTTCAGGCAGTATATTCGACCTTCATCTCATTATTCCAATTCCGGTGCATTTATTTTGCGATCCACGGCTTAAATCCGCTCCCTTTCCGCCCACTGTCTCCAAGCCTCCGCGGTGCAAATTTCAGCGGGGATTCGGCTTGCCTGTTATTCGGAAGGATTATCGCAAATGACCCCAATCGAGCGAGGTTTCATCCATTCAAAACCCTATTTTGTTTACAGTCCTGCTAAGGAAACAAGAGTATCGTCAGTGTTTTTTTGTTTAATAAATTGCCGGTATACAGCAATAAGGATCTTGGCGGGCAAGGATCTGGATAGTTCAACTTACAAACTGTGCTTTTCTTAGCTTAAGAATAGAAAACGATAAAAAACGGATAGTAATAAATAATGCACATAAATCTTTCTCTTTGCATAGGATAGGAGGGTATGGTATATTAACTTTCGAGGAGGGATGGGCAATGGATGAAATGATGAAAGGGCAAGATGCGATGAATGAAGAAGAATGCTGTACGACCTCTTCCCACGGCCGAAAGAGTCATCACTCAGAAGCAGTAAAAAAGAATTTAACGACCCGGTTAAATCGAATTGAGGGTCAAATTCGCGGTATAAAGGGTCTTATTGAAAAAGATACGTACTGTGATGATGTGATCACCCAAATAGCAGCTACACAAAGCGCGATGAATAGTGTGGCCAAGATCTTACTGGAAGGGCATCTAAGGAATTGTGTGGTTGAACGCCTGAATGAAGGGGATACAGAGGTTATAGATGAAGTGCTTGTAACGATACAAAAATTAATGAAAAAATAAAGGAGTAGTGGTTGAAATGGAAAATGTAACATTGAATGTAAGTGGAATGTCTTGTGGTCATTGTGTGAATGCAGTTGAAGGGAATGTAGGGAAACTTGCAGGAGTTGAAAGCGTAAAAGTGCATTTGGATGCAGGAAAAGTGGATGTAGCGTTTGATAAGGAAAAAGTATCACTTGAGAAAATAAAAGAAACGATCGATGATCAAGGCTATGATGTCGAGTAAGTTATGAGAGTGCTGTTAAGCACTTCTTTTTTACAAAAATATATACCCCATAGCGGTATAGGAAGGCGGGGATGATGTGAGCGGCCAAATAAAAGAAACAAGTATGCAGATTACGGGAATGACTTGCGCTGCCTGTGCTAACCGAATTGAAAAAGGGTTAAACAAAATGGAAGGCGTTGAGGAAGCCACCGTTAATTTGGCTCTTGAGAAATCGGTCATTAAATATGATTCGGAAAAAGTAAGCAACAAGGACTTTGAAAAGAAAATTCAAGATCTTGGTTATGATGTAGTAAAAGAGAAAAAGGAATTTACGATTACTGGCATGACCTGTGCGGCTTGTGCTAACCGAATTGAAAAAGGGTTAAATAAGCTGGATGGAGTAAGCATGGCCAATGTGAATTTTGCGCTCGAAAATGCGACCGTCGAATATGATCCATCCGAAGCCTCACCAGCTGACATCATTCAACGGGTGGAGAAGCTGGGGTATGGGGCGGTCATCAAGGAAGATAATATGGATTCCATGGATTTCCGTCAAAAAGAAATTCAAAAACAAAAGAATACATTCATCTTTTCGGTCATATTATCGTTTCCATTGTTATGGGCGATGGTAAGCCATTTTAGTTTTACTTCGTTTATCTATATGCCTGATTTCCTCATGAATCCTTGGGTGCAAATGGCATTCGCGACCCCCGTGCAATTTCTGATTGGAAGGCAGTTTTATGTTGGGGCTTATAAAGCCTTGAAAAATAAAAGTGCCAATATGGATGTATTAGTTGCAATGGGAACATCCGCTGCCTATTTTTACAGTGTTTATCAGGCGATCATTTCAATGGGGTCCCATCACAATGCGGCACAGCTTTATTTCGAAACTAGTTCGATTCTTATCACCCTCATTCTTTTAGGAAAGCTGTTTGAAGCAAAAGCAAAAGGACGTTCTTCCGAGGCCATCAAAAAATTGATGGGGCTTCAGGCCAAAACGGCATTGGTTTTAAGGAATGGGGAAGAACGGGAAATACCACTTGAAGATGTCATCGTAGGAGATACGATTTTGGTGAAGCCCGGTGAAAAGATACCTGTCGATGGAGAAGTAGTCGAAGGGAACTCTGCCGTCGATGAATCCATGTTAACGGGTGAGAGCATTCCTGTGGATAAAACAAACGGGGATACTGTAATCGGTTCAACATTGAATAAGAATGGGTTTCTCAAAATGAAAGCGACAAAGATCGGAAGGGATACAGCTCTTTCCCAAATCATCAAGGTGGTTGAAGATGCTCAAGGTTCCAAAGCTCCGATTCAACGTCTTGCTGACCAAATTTCCGGTGTTTTCGTTCCAATTGTTGTCGGGATTGCCCTTTTAACTTTTCTGGTTTGGATGATATGGGTTAGCCCTGGAGAATTCACCCCGGCTTTTGAAGCGATGATTGCAGTGCTAGTCATAGCCTGCCCATGTGCTTTAGGTCTGGCCACTCCTACATCGATCATGGCAGGATCAGGTCGGGCCGCCGAATTCGGTATACTATTTAAAGGCGGGGAACACTTGGAAACCACTCACCATATAGATACGGTCATTTTGGATAAAACGGGAACAGTAACGAATGGTACCCCAGTGTTGACCGATGTCCTCATCGAAAACGGTATGGAGGAAGAACGGTTTTTATCTCTAATCGGTGCAGCTGAAAAACAATCTGAACACCCTCTTGCGCAATCCATCGTTCAAGGAATTCAAGCAAGACAGATATCACTTGCTATGGTTGAGGAATTTGAAGCGATTCCTGGTTATGGGGTAAGAGCTGTAGTGGATCAAAAAGTGTTATTCGTCGGAACGCGTAAATTGATGAAGCAAAATAACGTCGATATTACTAAGGCACTAACAGCGATGGAAGAACTTGAAAAGCAAGGGAAGACCGCGATGCTCGCTAGCATTGAAGGGGAATATGCAGGACTCATTGCCGTTGCGGATACGATAAAAAATACCTCGCTTACGGCGATTAAAAGGTTAAAAGCAATGGATATCCAGGTCATCATGATAACCGGGGATAATCAAAGAACAGCAAATGCCATCGGCAAACAAGTCGCCATAGACCATGTGATTGCAGAAGTCCTTCCTGAAGGAAAAGCGGAAGAAGTGAAAAAACTGCAGGCCGCCGGAAAAAGAGTGGCAATGGTCGGAGATGGGATAAATGATGCTCCCGCACTGGCACTAGCCGATATAGGAATGGCTATAGGAACCGGGACGGACGTAGCCATGGAAGCTGCCGATATCACTTTGATCCGGGGGGATTTGAACAGTATTGCAGATTCCATCCTCATGAGCAGGAAAACGATGAGAAATATCAAACAAAATCTATTTTGGGCTTTTGCCTATAATGTAATCGGAATACCAATTGCTGCAATCGGACTGCTTGCACCGTGGTTAGCGGGTGCTGCCATGGCCTTCAGTTCTGTATCAGTCGTATTGAATGCACTTCGCCTTCAACGGGTAAAGCTCTAAATATCATGTAACAAATAATGAAGGCTTTGCTACTGACTGAAGGTAACCATATAACGAACGTTTGGATTTTCATATAATAAAAGCCGATGATTCCTTGGTAAGAGGATCATCGGCTTTCATCTGGAATGAGCGGTGCTTTAGAATCTATACAGAGATCATGTTCGGTCGAGCTTGCCATGCCGAGTTTATTTTAAACAGTAAAATACATAATCTGTAGGTGCGCCACGCTCGCCTTGTTGATGGAGCATCGCTGACACATTACCGCGATGATAGGTCCCATGATTCACTACATGATGGATAAGGTCGGCAAGTACAAACTCACAAACCCCCATTTTGGGATGTTCAGTTACAATCGTCCGTTCAAGATCAGGCTGTGAAGCAAGAAAATTGTCATAATCCTTTGCAAGTTCATCATAGCAGGATTCAAGTTCATTTATTGAGACTCCGTCCACTTCTTTCCGCCGCTGTTCAACTTTCTTAAAAGTTTCTGGAACTGTGCTTCCTTTCATTATCTCCAACCAGGTAATATCTGTGGCGTAAAGGTGAACAAGGACTTCCTTGATGGATGGAAAGACACTTTTTATCGTGTCACGATAGACTCCGTCCGGTAAATGTTTTATATTTTGGAACACTTGCTGATTAGCCCAAACGTGGTAATCATACATTTTCTTGGCACGGTTACTTTCCATTTTTTCACTCCTTCAATTGTTACATATCCTTTTCGACATAAATTAAAGAATACCTTTATCAAAAGCTGCTTCCTTAGTTCCCAATACTTATCTTTGTTTAGGATTTTATTTCAGTTACTAATCCAGTAACCTTCTATTAATAAACACGTACACAATTGTTAAAAGTACTAATATGGCCAGTATAAGAATAGTGCCTTCATGAGGATAGTCGATCATGCTATTTATAACGATTAATAAGCCTACCGGAAGAAAAAAGCCACCGCCTGTCACCTTCCCCAATAATTTCTTATTGTTAATTTTCTTTTCATTAAATCCAGCTAACAACCACGTTTGTTTTTTGATTCCCACTAAAAAGGAAACCCATAACAGAGCTATACCGATAATCAATAAACCATAGTCCATTACAACAACTCCCAAAGTAAAATTTATTCTTTTTAATTTTATTACGATTGATAATTACAAAAGTTTCCTTTTGTTCAAAAAAAGAAACCTCCATCAGCACAATGTGATTTTGATAATGAGGTGGAAAAATTAGAAAAAAAATGAAATAAATGCACTGAAAAATGTTAACATTAGATTGTGGTTTGTTATGGATTGGAGGGGAAATAAAGGGAAGCGTACGTATACAAACCGTAACTGGAGTAAAAGATTGTAATGAAAAAGAAAAGTAGAATGATATGTTAGTAAAACAAAAAAATGAAAAGATTCGGTGATTTTGTGAATAAACGTAAAAGTCATTTTGATTCCAATTTAGCTATGTTAATCATCTTTCTGATGGTTTTCAGTAGCGTTAGTTTATACAGTGCTCAAAAATATGCACAGCTTAATATAGATTATTTTCAGCAGCAAATTGTCTGGTTCGTGATAAGTGGTGTTATTGTACTGGCCATTTTTTATTTTGATTTCGAGACGATCATGAAACTGACTCCCTATATTTATTCATTCGGCATTTTGCTGCTATTATTTGTATGGTTGGGTCCCGAGAGCATTGCCCCAGTCCGGAAGGGGGCAAAATCATGGATTGAAATTCCAGGATTAGGCTCCATACAACCATCCGAGTTCATGAAAATATTTTTAATCTTGATGTTGTCCTATATCCTGACTAAACACATTGACAAGTTTCCGGTAGGGGAGATAAAGGACGATTTTAAATTACTGTTTAAAATGGGAATGATAGCTGCTTTGCCAATTGGACTTACACTTCTGCAGAATGACTTTGGCACTTCCCTCGTGATGGCCGTCATCACTATGGGGATCATCCTCGTATCGGGAATCAATTGGAAAATGATTGCTTCTGTAGTTGCTTTAGTAGTCAGTATTGTATTTTCTTTGGTAGTCACTTATCTATATGATCCGGATTTATTATTGAACTTACTGGATGGATATCAATTGGATAGGATTAATTCCTGGCTGGATCCGTTTGGCCATGGCCAGGGAATCGGTTATCAATTGAAGCAATCCATATTAGCGATCGGTTCCGGTATGACAGAAGGAAAGGGCTTCAACCAAAGCAATGTATATATCCCTGAAGCACATACCGATTTTATATTTACGATAGTAGCTGAAGAATTCGGGTTTATAGGGGCAAGCTTGCTAATATCGCTTTATTTCTTTATCATTTATAAAATCGTTGCGACTGCACTGAGTTCTTCTTTTTTCGAATCCTTTATTTGTGTGGGTGTCATCTCATTCTTGACCTTTCACATATTTCAAAATATCGGAATGGTCATCGGACTGATTCCCATCACCGGAATTCCGCTGCCACTAATGAGTTATGGCGGAAGCTCGGTGATGGCAACGATGATGGGACTTGGTTTGGTTTTGAATGTTTCCTTGAAGAAAAAGGATTATATGTTTTCTGATGGGTGACAAAAGCATTTGGGGAAATTTCGTGAATTAATAGAAAGAATAGCATCAAGTGGAAGGTTAATAATTATGTGATTCTACGGGGGAAGAAATGTTAGCAATCAGATCAAGCTATGCTTGGTCTTTTTTTTATGAATGAAAGGCTTGAAGAAACGGGGGATATTGCTTTACACATATTATGATAGCGTTTATATGTAGGTCATTTAAAAATTAATAAATTAGCAGGCGGTTCAGAGTCCCTACAAAGGCTAGCGTCAAAAATGCGACTGATAAATAGGTATCGAAAATTTTAAAATTCATGGTTCTTCAAACCCGTAATTTATATATTTTTTGAAAAATATAAATTCAATATAGATATATTGTCTTATGAATGTTAAGGTTAAATAGTAAACAATACCCATTTTAGAAAACGCCGTATTTTAATTAGCTTATTAAATTGTATTATACTCTGATATTTTACTGTATCTGGAACTGTTTCGGCTTCACCTTCTACATAGATTCTTTACATAAACCTGCATGTTTCATAAGGGAATTACTTCTTTAAATGAGGGAACAAAGGTTAAAACTATAAAACTACCACCGTAAATGAAGCTAAAAATCTTATTTTCGCATATATTATGAAAAAGATTCCTAAAAAATTAACAGATAGCGTATTTGCAAATTGGCTTTTTGTAAAGTTAAACAGCTGGTCTAAAATTAGTCCAACTTATGTGGGTTCGTGGGTATCAAGTTCTTATAGCACTTCAGAAAAGAAAAGAAATTATCATGCGACAGTAGTTCATTATGGCAAAAGTAATTATACATCACCTAAATCAGTTCAATATTTCCAATGTAATTACTGGTTTGGTAAATAATAATCTAGGAAATGGGGAATTAGATGAAATTGAAAAGACTATTGAGAATAGGTATCTTTTTATTATTTTCGATTTTAATAATTTTCGATTATTTCCCTAATATCGTTTTCAATGCCATACCTAAGACGACACTGACAATTGGAATTATCTCATTAGCGCTTATCTATATTGTCATTAATCGAGGTAATGCAAAAGAAAGTGAAAATTCATTAATTTTAGAAGCAGTTTTTATTTTTTATACTTTAGTGCTACTAGTAGTATTAACATTAATGGGGGGGAAATCCAATGTAGGAATCTCCTTAAAAAATCCTATCTTATGGTTCGTTTTATTATTGACAATAGCTGATATGACATTAAGATATAGGAAATTTAATGCTTAGAAAACGCTAGACTTATGAAATTGGGGAATTTCCGGAAGAAAAAACAGCCACTTTCATTTCACTGGTTTCCAACAGTTTTTCTAGTTCCTGGTTTATACGTAAAGTTTTTGGTGAAGTGATCCAATGTTTCAATGCCGTATTTATTAATTCTTTCCTCATTGTCTCTATTTTTTTATGTAGCAGACCCATACTTTTCAATGAAAATCCCCTCAAAACCTTTCCTTTTTGTAGTATATCCATTTTTACATTAATTGGGATGTTTTTAAATGATTAAGTAAGTAGTCACTTATAAAAAAGCAAGATCGGGAGGGAGCATATTTAATGAAGTCTGTTTAACTAATATAACTGGATCAATACTTGGGCGTCCTATCTCTGAAAGAGAAATCAATGGTAGTATCCATTTTACGAACACAATGGTTCGCTGGCACCAGTGGGTCTAAAGTAATCATTTCCAGTTGATCTTGCTGAATAGAATCATGTTTCGAAAGCAACCTCATTATCTCAAGTTTTAATAGATCTATTTTAAACCAAAAAAGACTGTAGGCAAAAAGGGTTCTATCTAAATTTTTAAACATAGTTGATTGGAACGGAAGGTGCGAGACTCCTGCGGGAATAGCGAGTCCAAGGGAGACCCCACAGGCGCAAGTGCGCCGAGGAGGCTCCCGGACCGCCCGCGGAAAGCGAGTGCCTGAAGTGGAAATCAACGTCCAAATTTGTACAAGCAAAAAAAAACTGTGGACAAACTCGATTTTCATGGAGTTTGTCTACAGTCTGAGGCATCCATTCATTTTGGATGCTTTTTAATTAGGAAGAGTGATGATGTTAACAATTAACTAATGATTTAGCGGATATTACATAAAAATTAGTCACGAGTCCAAGAAAAGTATAAGAGGTAAGAGAAATATGCTGCAGAACTGCACAGTGACGATTAAAAATAATCCAAAATAATTCCGAGTGATAGTTCATGAAGTAGTAATGATCCCATTAAGTATTAGTTCATTCCTGTTTTTAAACATATTCTAAATCATTCGGTTCTTTTTGTGCCCCGAGTAAATTCAACAGTTTATCTAGTTCCTGGCTTTTATGTAATGTTTTTGGGGCGGTAAATCCATATATCAATCCAGTGGTTATTAGTTCTTTCCTCAATAATTCAATTTTTTCATATAATGCTTCCATACTCTCCAATCCAGAATCCCTCAAGTACTTTCATTTTTTGTTATGAAACTATTATTACATAAATTAGGATGTATTTAAACCAAAAGTGAGTATTTACTTATAAGATATTAACCAAGCATTCGAACAAGTTGGGAATTTTGAGTTCCCGGAGAATGTAACAGGAATCATAAATGATGATTGGATTTCCATAAGATTATTAAAAATTTTTTATTGTAAAAATAGCCCATGGAAGTTATTTGTAACGATTAAATAAATGATTCATTAAGAGAACTAGGCTGAAAGACTGTCGTTATATGTAAATGTTTGTAGGGCTATGTAAATGTATGAGTGAATCAAAACTTTTTTTGTATTCAATAGGTGCCATTAGTCATGCATAAAAATTCCTAATTGGAAATTTATTGATTTACACATCTTCATACACCTTTAAAAATGGCCTTCTATACTTGAACCAGATTCAAATAATAGGAGGGAAAGATCAATGAATAATGAAAGAGCAATGGATGATTTAATTAAGAATTGGAGCGAATTAGG
Source organism: Peribacillus phoenicis (assembly GCF_047238085.1). Lineage (NCBI taxonomy): Bacteria > Bacillati > Bacillota > Bacilli > Caryophanales > Bacillaceae > Peribacillus > Peribacillus phoenicis. The sequence goes on from NZ_JBDFMF010000001.1 coordinate 1,830,336, forward strand.
TAAGAATATGGACCGCCGAAACTTTATCCAGGGAGCAAGTAAGCTTGCCGGACTTTCATTAGGTCTTGCCCTTGCCCAATCAATGGGCGGGATTGAAGTGAATGCTGCCCCGAAATTCAGTGATTATCCATTTACTCTCGGTGTAGCTTCAGGTGATCCGCTCTCAGACAGTGTAGTTTTATGGACAAGGTTGGCACCTGACCCGTTGAATGGCGGAGGAATGCCAAAAGAAGCCATTTCCGTTAAATGGGAAGTGGCAAAGGATGAGAATTTCCGAAAGATTGTCCAGCAAGGCAAGGAAATAGCCAGGCCGGAACTTGGCCACTCCGTTCATGTGGAAGTAAGCGGGTTAAAACCCGATAAGGTCTATTTTTACCGTTTTAAAAGCGGAGGGGAAGTAAGTCAGACTGGGAAAACGAAAACTCTTCCGCCAGTAGGTTCAAGTGTTTCGAGCTTGTCATTCGCGTTTGTTTCATGCCAGCAATTTGAGCATGGCTATTATACGGCCTATAAACATTTGGCAAAAGAAGATCTGGATATTGTCTTCCACCTTGGCGATTATATATATGAATATGGACCAAATGAATATGTTTCTTCGTCAGGTAATGTCCGTGTACATAGTGGTCCGGAGATCATCACGCTTGAGGATTATCGAAATAGATACGCACAATACCGCTCTGATACCCATTTAAAAGCGGCACATGCAGCTTTCCCATGGGTCGTGACTTGGGATGACCATGAAGTTGAAAACAATTATGCAAATGTCATCCCGGAAAAAGGACAGTCGGTAGAAGCATTCATCAAGAGAAGGGCCGCCGCCTATCAGGCTTATTATGAGCATATGCCCCTTCGTAAATCATCTTTGCCCAAGGGAGCGGATATGCGGTTATACCGAAATTTTACATATGGCGACCTGGCCTCTTTCTTTGTATTGGATTCCCGTCAATACCGGGATGATCAGGCAAACGGCGATGGAAGTTCACCGCAAACGCCTGAGTCACTTGATCCGAAACGGACATTGTTAGGTCCAGAGCAGGAACAGTGGCTAACTGACAATCTATCAAAATCAAAAACGAAATGGAACGTTCTGCCTCAGCAGATTTTCTTTTCACAACGGAATTATGGAACACCAACCGCTCCCAAATTCAGCATGGATTCCTGGGATGGTTACCCGGCTGCACGCGATCGTTTAATTGATGTAATCAAAAGAAACAACCTGGAAAATCTGGTCGTGTTGACTGGTGATGTACATGCAAGCTGGGCAGCCAATTTAAAGGCGGATTTCGATGATCCAAATTCAAAGATTTTCGGTGTGGAGTTTGTCGGCACTTCCATCACATCTGGTGGAAATGGAGCGGATAAGCGTGCGGATACGGATAAAATACTAAGTCAGAATCCACATATAAAGTTCTTTAATGATTACCGGGGATATGTCCGATGCAAAGTAACACCAGAACAATGGAAGGCTGACTATCGTGTAGTCCCATTCGTGACAGAACCAGGTGCGGATATATCGACAAGAGCATCCTTTGTTTTTGATAAGGATCAAACAGGGCTGCGAAAGGTTGCATCAGCAGCGGTTATGGAAGGTGTGCAAAAAACGAACCAAGTCGAGGAAGATCGGACACGTGCCCATAATCGCGCACATGAAAAACAAAGAATGAAAAGTCAGGGGAAAGTGACTAATTGATAGGGTACCATTATGATGCTTGACAAGGATATAGCGAAAAAAAATGAGAAGATCAGAGGAGTGAATAAGAATGCTTTCAAATATAGGAATACCCGGTTTGGTGATCGTACTCGTGATTGCACTGATTATTTTTGGACCGTCCAAACTGCCGGAAATAGGCCGTGCATTTGGCCGGACATTGTCCGAATTCAAAAGTGCAACCAAAGGATTGGTGAATGATTCAGAAAAAGAGGATGAGAACGAGAATAAAGCTGCGTTAAGAGCTGTTAAAAAAGAGGGATGAAGTAAATGAGATATAGCGGGCGGAAAGACTCGCCTGCTTCTTTTCATGAGAAGAGTTCGAGGGAAAGTGCCATTAGCAATAGTGCTAGAAAATGTCTAAAAAGGAGGAGTGAAAGTGGAGAGTAAGGATTTACACGTTATTGAGCATATGGAGGAACTCCGAAGCAGAATCATTAAAACACTGATAGGTTTTGTGGCTTTTTTCATAGTGAGTTTCATATTCGTACAGGATATTTATGAATTGCTCATTAAGGATTTGGAAGGAAAGCTCGCCGTGCTCGGTCCGAGTGAGATCCTGTGGGTATATATGATAATCGCTGGGGTTTGCGCAATAGCTGCAACGATTCCGCTAGCAGCCTATCAGTTATGGCGCTTTGTGGCTCCAGCTTTGAAACCGGAAGAGAGAAGAGTTACATTTCGGTTCATACCTGGGCTGTTCATTTTATTCATCACAGGTATCTCATTTGGATATTTTGTGTTGTTTCCAATAGTGCTGGGTTTCCTCACTTCCCTATCGGCCGGGCAGTTCGAGATGATGTTCACTGCGGAAAAGTATTTTCGGTTCATGATTAATTTGATCTTACCTTTCGGGATTTTATTCGAGATGCCGCTTGTGGTCATGTTCCTGACCAGATTAGGCATCATCAATCCAGCAGTGTTGAAAAAGTCTCGTAAGATTTCTTATTTCGTCCTGGTCATAATCTCGATCCTGATTACGCCTCCAGATATAATTTCGGACATTTTGGTTATTGTCCCTTTGCTTGTGCTTTATGAAGTGAGCGTACAGCTGTCCAATATGGTTTATCGAAAAAGGCTTATGAAAGATGAGTCAGCATTACCTGTAACATGAAAATGATAATCACAACCTATTGAATGAAACATTTCTTAGGAAATAGTTAATGGAACACTTAAAAGTTGAGGGGCATATCCCTCAACTTTTTTATTGCGGAAAAATATTTGATAGAAATAATCGGGAAATTTTCTTTTGCATTTGCCTCCTTACATTAATGCTTTTCTTATCTATTTTGTCATGTTTTTGGGGTGTCATTTCGAAATGTGTCCATTGAAGCTAGTATTATAAGATGCCTTCTCGATGTACTAATTTAGTTCATTCAGAAAAAAATTTGTACAGAAAATCTGCAATGTCTAAATGATTTTGTGGTAAACAAGAAAATCTTCAACTTTTAAGGGGGAGGTTTTATTTTATTAGAAGGAGAGAGGATTCTGGTTAGCGAATTATTCTAATCACTTGAACAAAAATATGCATCCTTCGTAAAATAATTCAAAAATATCGAAAGGGAAAAGGGTCGAATAAATTCGGTGTAAGAGGTGAATGTGTATCATATGGTTCAAATGTAAATATATATTTAGGGGGGAAAGCATTATCAAAAAATCATTAGGGATGGTGAGAAGTTTATGAAGGATTTGATGAAAATTATTGCAGGAAACATTTCCATGACCTTTGCCTATGCTTATTTAATCGTTCCCAATGAAATTATCAATGGCGGGGTAACTAGCTCGGCATTATTATTGAATGCATTATCAGGATATAACATTGCCATGCTAGCCAATTTCGTTACAGGATTACTGTTAATCATTTGTTTAGTTTTTCTAGGGAAAGAGTACTTTTTTAAGTCGATCGTAAGTTCCCTTAGCTATATGTTGTTTTTCAATTTTTTCTATTCATTGAACATTGATATTGATGTAAATATCGTTTTAGTGATTATCATTTCGTCGATTTTGATAGCGATAGGATATTATTTATGTATAACAGCAAATGCTTCTACAGTTGGCTTTGACGTGATTGCCTTAATTTTGCATCATAAAAATGAAAAAATTGGTATTGCAGCGACAATCAGGATTATTAATCTTATAGTACTCATATTGGGCCTTCTTGTTTACGGATTTACTTCGATTGTTAAGGGAATAGCGTTTACATTGTTTTTTTCATATCTTCTAAAGAAAATGCTGGATAGAAAGCAGAAGGCCGTAAAGTCAGCAGTGGAAAGTGTGTTGGATGAAACCACCAAGGTTAAAGAAGTAAAATGAAAAAATTGCCGACTAACTGGAGACAGTTTGTTGTATTTAAAAATTTTCATTTTGTTATCTAAATATTCTGATTTTTAAATTGACTTTAAAAAAATCAGAGTGTATTATACACATAGAAAGTGGTACTAACATCATGACGTAGTGATGTTATATCCGCTTCGAATTTCAAAATAGTCTTAAGGAAGGAGGAATAGTGATATAGAATCTTAATTTCATAGTCATCTCCTGTGTTGTTTTTAAAATGCCATGTTTCCAAGTTCCCACTATCTTTGTGAAAGTGTAAAGGACAGGCAGCTGAAAAGCCTTGTTTTTACATTCAAGTAGCGATTATGTTAGTTGATTCCCCAAAATATTGAAAGTTGGTGGAGGGTATGAAACATCAACAGGAAGAACTGAAACCAGGTCTGAAACAAAGACATTTAACGATGATATCTTTGAGTGGTGTCATAGGCGCTGGTTTATTTGTAGGAAGCGGTATCATAATTGGTCAAACGGGCCCCGGAGCGATATTATCATATGTTTTGGCAGGCTTGATCGTTGTTTTAGTCATGAGGATGCTTGGGGAAATGGCCACAGTTAATCCCAATACTGGATCTTTTGCCGTTTATGCGAGAGAGGGGATAGGTGAATGGGCCGGTTTTACAACAGGTTGGTTATATTGGTTCTTTTGGGTTATCGTAATTGCTTTGGAAGCAACAGCCGGTGCAGCAATCATACACAGCTGGCTTCCTTCCGTTCCCGTCTGGGTCATAAGTCTATCATTGATCATCCTATTGAAAATGACGAATATTTTTTCCGTAAAATCGTTTGGTGAGTTCGAATACTGGTTTTCAATCATTAAAATAATCAGTATCATACTATTTTTGTGCCTGGGTGTGGCAGTGATATTAGGGTTTATTCCAACGATAAAACCACCCGGCGCTTCCAATCTTTTGAATTTTGGCGGTTTTATTCCGAATGGGCTAAGTTCTGTGCTCGTTGGCGTCGCCATTGTTTTTCATGCATTTGTTGGAGTGGAGATTCCAGCGATTGCCGCGGGTGAGACCAGTGATCCGGTAAAATCAGTTAGAAGTGCATTGAATAGTGTCGTTTGGCGAATCCTGATTTTCTATATTGGGTCCATTGCCATACTAGTGACGCTATTACCCTGGAATTCGGCTTCTTTGCTGAAAAGTCCATTTGTTGCCGTCCTTGAATTGCTGGGGATCCCTTCTGCTGCCCTGATCATGAATATAGTGATTCTCATTGCATTGCTATCCTGTTTGAATTCGGGATTATATACGAGTTCACGCATGTTATTTTCACTTGCACAAAAGGGCGACGCTCCAAAGGTATTTTCAAAAGTGAGCAAGAACGGCGTTCCTATATTTGCTGTATTCGGCTCTACTATATTTGCCTTTATCAGCACCATTTTCAGTTATGTTTCACCTGATAAAATCTTTTTCTTTTTAGTGAATTCCTCAGGTGGGGTCGGAATTCTTGTTTATCTGGCCATTGCGGTTTCCCATCTCCGATTAAGGAAGAGAATGGAGAAAGAAAATCCTGGAATTTTCAAGATCAAGATGTGGCTATTCCCGTATTTGACTTATGCAACCATAATTTCCATGATTTCCGTGTTAATATTAATGGCCTTTATCGATTCGCAGCGTCCACAGTTTATCTTTACCATGCTATTTAGCTTGATCGTTATCTGTTCATTCTTTTTCATTCGAAGAAAAAAAGCGAAGTATATGGAGAATGAATTAAATATTGTTTCTGGTTCCCCTAATTCTGAAAAGTTATAGCTTTGGCTCTATACATTTTAAGGCAATTCTTCTTTTGCTTCTAAGGAACTCCTCAGACAGAATTCATCAATCACTAATCACCTATAATATGATTCCCATAGAAAAAGAAAGTTGTGCCATTAAGTGCTTGGTGCCATCTGTCTTTTAAATCATGAAGGAGGAATTATGTTGAATGGTTTCCGTGTAATAACTTATGGGGCTGTCCTTGGAGCCATATTGCTGTCAGGCTGCAACAATTCAGCTGAACCGGACGTGGCTCAACAAGAAAATAGTCCAGTCATGAATGAAAATCCGGATTCAAATACGGGTGAAACCCAGGTTATTAAAAAAGGTGTCGGCGATGTGATACGATCCATAAAAGGGTTGGATTCAGAAATAAGTATGGATGCGAATTCAGGGAAAATTCAAGAATTGGGAAAAGAGATCAGTTCTACTTGGGATTCGATAGAAAAGCAAGTGGAAGATGAATACCCAAATTGGTATGAACGGATTGAGAAAAACCTTTACCCATTAATTGGAGAGTCAGGGAATCCGGATAAGGACCTTGAAAAGATTAAACGACTCTCAGAAGCTACTAAAAAAGATCTTCAGTTATTTTTGGAAGAAGTTAATTGAATTCTCTCTATACCCGGGTTTATCATGTTTGGTGATTTTTGAGGAGGTAAGGATAAGGAGGGGAGCATAGGTTGGAAAATGCAAAAGAATGCAAAGAGGTTCAGGCAGTCATATTCGATTGGGCAGGAACGACGGTGGATTATGGTTGTTTTGCGCCGGTCCAAGCATTTGTCGAGATATTCAGGATAAGGGGGATAGATATTACCATTAGGGAAGCAAGGGGACCTATGGGTATATTGAAAATGGATCATATAATGGAACTCCTGAAAATGAAACGAATCTCCAATTTATGGATTGCTAAATTCGGGAAAGAACCGGACAAAAGAGATCTAAAATCATTATATAAGGACTTTGAGGCTTTGCTTTTTAAGGTTCTCAAGGAGAACGCCAAGCCAATACCAGGCGTAATTGACTTAGTCAGCCGATTAAGGGAGCAAGGAATAAAAATCGGATCGACAACAGGGTATACACGTGAAATGATTGATGTTGTTAAAGAAGAGGCGGAAAAATGGGGCTATCAACCAGATACCATCGTTGCGTCTACCGAAGTGCCGACAGGAAGGCCTGCCCCTTGGATGTGCTTTAAGACGGCGATGAATCTCCAAGTGTATCCACTAAGCAAAATCGTTAAAGTCGGCGATACGATCAATGACATCAAAGAAGGCATTTCTGCGGGAATGTGGACTGTTGCCGTATTGAAGGGCGGCAGTGAAATCGGCCTTTCAGAAGCAGAAATCAACGAAATGGACCCATATGATCTGCAAAAACGGATGAAGCATGCAGAAAATCGGTTTTGGAATGCAGGTGCCGATTTCGTAATTGATGAAATAGGTGATTTATTGGAGATCATCGATAGGATCAACTACAGATTGACAGAAAAAAAGGATATATTTATTGGTTAAATAAGATTCAAATATAGTAGTTAGTGACTATGATGGTCAGATACTTTAAATAAAATCAAAATATTCAATTTATTTATTGACTGTCACACACAATGGTAGTATTATACATCTTATAACTGGTACGGACGTCGCAACGTCATTATCAGAAATAATATAATTAAGGAGAATGTGCTATGGTCGAAACAAAAATGTTAAGAGGTACGAAAGTTAAAATGACACCAAGTGAAGCCATCGTTGAGACATTAGTGGCCGAGGGAGTTAAACATATCTCGGGAATTCTGGGATCTGCTTTCATGGATATGCTTGATTTATTGCCAACTGCAGGCATTCGTTTCATTGGTGTCCGCCATGAACAAAGTGCAGCACATATGGAAGATGCCTATTGTCGTGTCTCCGGGGTTGCAGGAGTTGTCATCGGGCAAAACGGGCCTGGAATGACGAATATGGTCACCTCTGTTGCAGCGGCCAATCAAGCTCATACTCCTATGGTGGTCATATCACCTTCAGCTGGTACACCAACGGTTGGATGGGATGGTTTTCAGGAATGTGATCAGGTTTCCATCTTCAAGGCAATCACGAAAGAAACGGTTAGAGTGACACACCCTGGCCGGGTCGCTGATTGCCTCAGGACAGCATTTCGGATTGCCTATGCCGAGAGGGGGCCGGTTTTATTCGATATCCCGCGTGATTACTTCTATGGTGAAGTGGAAGATCAAATACTTCAACCACATCAATATCGCGTAGATGAACGGGGCTGCGGATCATCTGCATCATTGGATAGAGCAGCTGAAATTTTAGCTGAAGCTGAGTATCCTGTCATCATTTCCGGCAGGGGAACGGTTGATTCGGATGGCATTGAGGAAATTAAGAATATTGCAGAATATTTAACAGCTCCGGTAGCTGTCTCCTATATGCATAATGATGCCTTTCCTGCTGATCATCCACTATCAGTCGGCCCAATCGGTTACATGGGTTCAAAGGCTGCCATGAATACACTTAAGAAAGCGGACGTCATATTGGCGGTCGGTACTAGATTATCGGTATTTGGAACGCTACCATGCTATGACATTGATTATTTCCCTAAAGATGCGCAAATCATCCAAATAGATATTAACCCGAGGCAAATAGCGAGGACGCACCCTGTGGAAGTTGGGATCATCGGAGATGCCCGTGAAGCTAGCCATGAAATCTTGAAACGGTTGAAGGCTAGTAAACCTAACCTGAAACAAGAAAAAAAGCGGATGGTCGAAGTAACGAATGAAAAACAAAAATGGGAAGAAGAATTGGTGAGACTTGCGATGATCGACGGAACGCCAATCAATCCGCGTCGGGCCCTTTTGGAATTGACTAAAGTGTTGCCTGAAAATGCCATCGTTACTACAGATATCGGTAATGTATCGTCAACTGCAAACGCTTACTTGAAGTTCAACCAGAGCCGCAGGCATATCGCTGCGCTTACATTCGGGAACACGGGATTTGCTTACCCATCCGCACTTGGTGCCAAGTTAGCTGAGCCGAATACGCCTGTTTTAGCCATTGTTGGAGATGGCGCGTGGGGCATGAGCTTACATGAAGTGAGTACGGCCGTTGAAGAAAATATACCGGTCATAGCATGTGTCTTCAATAATAATGCATGGTGTGCAGAGAAAAAGAATCAGGTCGATTTTTATAATAACCGTTTTGTAGGGGCAGATATCCAAAATCCTGATTTCGCAGAAGTTGCCCGATCAATGGGTGCTGTTGGTATTAGAGTCGAAAAAGCTGACGAGTTAGGGGCTGCCATTGAAGAAGCAATAAAATTAAATAAACCGACTGTCATTGATATACAAGTCGATGGAACACAATTGGCTCCGCCATTCAGAAAAGATGCATTAAAAATGCCTACTAGATTATTAGAAAAATATTCTCATTTAGATCATAAGAACTGGGATAAATAATGGTCAGAAAATAGAGTGATATGACAGGTGCGATGACTTGAATTTTGGGTCATTGCACCATCACCCATTCGCTCTATAAAGGTCTGTAACAACATGGGAACTTAACTTAATTGCATTCGATGAATAATAAGGGGGTTTCAAAAGTGAAGATGGAAACTGAAACGAAAGACCTTGTTCAAATGGATAAAGACCATTTATGGCATGCGATGCATCGCTATAATGAAAAGGATGCTCCCATGATGGCTACAGAAGGATCCGGCTCATGGTTCACAGATGCTAAAGGGGATAAATATTTAGATGGGGTTTCCGGTTTATGGTGCTTGAACCTAGGTCACGGAAGAAAAGAGATTGCCCAGGCAGCCTATGAACAAATGGTTAATTTATCTTACTTCCCTTTAACGTTAAGCCATAAGCCGGCAATCGAATTATCTGCAAAAATAAGTGAGCATTTAAAGAGCTCCTATACAACGTTTTTTACGAACAGCGGCTCTGAGGCGAATGAGACAGCTTTTAAAATAGCCAGGCAATATCATTCCCAAAATGGCAATCCGGGTAAATACAAATTCATATCTAGGTACAGAGCTTATCATGGCAATACTTTTGGCGCGCTAAGTGCGACCGCACAGGCAAACCGGCGAGTGAAATATGATCCGGCGGTTCCAGGTTTCCTGCATGTGCCGCCGCCGTACAGTTATCGAAGCCCGTTTGGGGAAAACGTTGAAAACTCCGATTTGCTTGCAGCTGAATATATCGATCAGGTCATTAACTTTGAAGGAGCTGAAACGGTAGCTGGTGTTATTCTTGAACCATTCATCTCTGGTGGCGGGGTCCTAATTCCTTCAAAAGAATACTTAACGAGGGTTTCGGAAATCTGTAAGAAGCATGATGTTCTTTTAATTGTGGATGAAGTGGTTTCAGGTTTTGGAAGAACCGGTAAAATGTTTGGATTCATGCACTCGGATGGAGTTCAACCGGATATTGTAACAATGGCAAAGGGTTTGACCAGCGGTTATCTTCCACTTGGAGCAACGGCAGTGAATTCGAGGATTTATGAGAAATTCAAAGAGAACGGAAATTTAAATCAATTCAGGCATGTGTCAACATATGGAGGCCACCCTGCATCTTGCGCAGTTGCCCTAAAGAACATTGAAATCTTGGAAAATGAAAAAATCGTTCAGCGAGTATCTGAACTTAGTGAGTCGACACTAAGTGAGCTATTTGAATTGACAGCTCTTGATAAAGTAGGGGAAGTTCGGGGAGTAGGGTTTTTATACGGCATTGAATTAGTGGAAGATAAAAAGGCAAAAACACCAGTTTCCGATGAGTTCATGGGGAAAATAATCGGGGCTTGCAAGGAAAAGGGTCTTATCATCGGCCGTAATGGTGATACAGTTCCTGGATATGGTAATGTACTGATCATTGCGCCGCCTTTATCTTCGACCGTTGAAGATTTACGCTTTGTCATAGAAACCGTTAAATCCGTTTTATATGAATTATGATAACCAAAAAGATGATTAGCTTTAGGGTGCTATATTTATAGACGAAAAATGAAGATGGGCATGATATGTCTAGCCGCTTTGACATCCATGTCCATTTTTTCATATTGGGTCTAACAGTGTGGGAAAACTGGAAAATCCGGAGTAGGAGGAAATATGCAATCACAACAAAGATTATTGGTGGTTCTGGCACATCCCGATGATGAGTCATTCCTGTGTGGCGGAACCATTGCTAAAATGTCTGAGCAAGGTGTTCATATAACCTTACTATGCGCGACAAAAGGCGAAATGGGCAGGCGCATGGGAAATCCCATTCTTACAACAAGGGAGGCATTGCCTGGACTAAGGGTAAAGGAGTTAAAAAACGCTTGTGAAGAATTGGGGATCAGCGACCTGCGATTTTTAAACGTAAGGGATAAAACGATAGAATTTGAGAGCTTCGATTTATTGGCGGAGAGAATCGTAAAGGTGATTCGTGAAGTTCAGCCGGAGGCCCTAATAACATTCCATGAGAAATATGGGGGGCATCCAGACCATTGTGCGATTGGCCGAGCTGCCGAATTTGCTTTTCTAAAATCCGGTGATCCCGATTTTTATCCAGATCCAGTATTTCCAGCTTTTAAGGTTCATAATCTGTACTTTGTCCTTTGGCATGCTTTTTATGATGCATGGTTAAAGGAAAACGGGCAGAGCAGTATCACGGAAGTGGATATAGCAGGAACTTTACAGAAAAAGATCCGTGCCTTAAGGTCCCATCGCTCCCAGACACTAGCAGTTCCTGAATTGTGGGGGAATCAAAATCCAAGCTTGCCTTTTTTAAAGGAATCCGAGTATTTTATCAAAGGGAATTCACCTACTAATATAGAAGAAACTGTTTTTTTTAACGATTGAAAGGATGGGATGATACGTAATTTGGGCGTTAGATTATCTGGAAAGGGGGAAGGAATGTATGGAATTAGAAAAATATGAGCCAATGGAAGAAACACCTCTGGCGCAGCAAAAACCGCTTCAAAATAAGGTGATTTTGTGGCTGAGCGGTATCGCTTTCACCTTTTTTATTGCCCTCTTAGGCTTGGGGCTGTCCAAGATTTCAGGATTCAATCGAATCGGACCTCTTGCATGCTCGATCATCATTGCCGTGATTTATCGTCAAATTGCGGGATATCCAGAAAAGTTCCGGATGGGAATTGAATTTTCCGCAAAAAAACTTTTGCGTTTTGCCATTATTTTATACGGGTTGAAATTAAATATTGATGTGATTTTCAATCAAGGACTGCCATTGTTGGTACGTGACATAGGGACAGTAACATTTGCCATAGTCGTGATGGTCCTGATTGCTAAGTGGTTTAAGGCAGATGCTTCCATTTCACTTCTTCTTGCTGTAGGAACCGGGATATGCGGAGCGGCAGCCATTGCGGCCATATCTCCAATCGTGAAAGCGAGGGAAGAGGATACAGCCATAGGCGTTGGGATAATCGCTTTAATGGGAACACTTTTCTCGATTATATATACACTTTTACGTCCGATCCTTCCGCTGTCTGCTTTGGATTATGGAATCTGGTCTGGGATCAGCCTTCATGAAATCGCCCATGTTGCATTGGCAGGAGCACCGGCTGGTGAAGATGCGCTAGCGATTGCACTTCTCGCAAAATTAGGCCGTGTCTTTTTACTTATCCCATTATGTTTCATTTTTATGTATTGGATGAAAAAACGCACATCCGGGAAAATGGGCCATGATGCCAAAATCGATTTTCCATGGTTCCTCGTTGGTTTTATAATCATGAGTCTAATAGGAAGTTATGTGTTTGGAACTTATATTACGGTGTCACCCCTTGTAATGGATGGCATTTCGAAAACGACTACATTTATATTGACAATGGCCATGATCGGTCTTGGACTTAATGTAAGCCTGCAGGCACTGCGGACAAAAGCCATGCGTCCTCTTTTAGCCATGACCATTACCTCTTTGCTGCTTTCCATCATCTCGTACTTTATCGTTTAATATAAAAGCTTCCATTGTTTTCCCTGTTAGATAGGCCTGAAAATGTGATGAATAATGCATATGGATAAGCCCTGAATATATTAATCCATTCAGGTTTTTTTTTATCCGAAGAAAACGTTTTTGGAAATGAAGGGTCGAAATTTGATAAAATCCTAATTTAAGGAAAAAAATAAGTGTTGACATGTTTGAATATTATAACTATTTGGTTTACAATATAAGAACTGATACGAACATTACGATGTCTTTTTCTGTTTGGAGGAAATTTTATGGAGTTAGACTTTAAAAATCCAATCCCTTTACATGCTCAATTGAAAAGCATATTGGAAAATCAGATTTTGGAAGGTTATTATAAAGACAAAATCCCTAGTGAAAGGGAACTCATGGATATGTATTCTGTCAGCAGGAGTACTGTACGGGAAGCCGTATCCATCCTGGTTCGTGAGGGAATATTGGAAAAGAGGCATGGAAAGGGAACGTTCGTTTCCCTTAAACCTGTACAAGAATGGCTAAAGATGATAAGTTTCACTGAAACCACTAAAAGCATGGGAATTAAATTACTAGATCATGGCCGAGTAATGACACCTGAAAATATTGCTGATGCAAATGGGTTCGAAGATGAATCTTACCATATTAAAAGGCTGCGGTTACAGGGAGATGTCCCCATAGCCATTGAATTGCATTATTATTCTTTGGACCTAGGAAAAAAATTGACGAAATTCGATTTAAGTACAACCGTATTGTATGATGCACTCGAAGGTGATCTAAACATTAACTTTTGTGAGGCGGAACAAATCATAACCTGCGGCTTTCCAACAAAAGAAGATGCAGAACATTTAGGTATAGACGAAACGATGTGCTTGCTGATTACAGAACGAATGATTTTTGATTCTGATGGTAATTTAGTAGAGTATTACAAAGGATTATTCCGATCTGATATGTACTCATTCGCAATGAAAATGTCCCGGAAGAATTGATTTTGCACATAAAAATGACCTATGCCTTTCTAAGAGAGTTGAGAGGCCTAGGTCATTTTTTTCAATCCTACCAGTATATACAATGATACGACTTTTAATGGAGAGTTTGTCTATATTTATAACATAGACATGTTTTAATATAATCTATTGTTATATACGTCACTTCAAGATCTGGAATATTCAGGCTTGTTCAACGTTTTCAGCCGTTTGGTTTTGGAAGGCTTGCCATCCTCCAATTTAGCCGAGATAAGCCCAAGTACCACTCCAAGCAACGCACCTGCCCCCACTTCCACAGGCTGATGTCCGAGCAGTTCATTCAGTTCCTTCTCACGCTCCACAAACTCAAAGCTCGGAAACTCTCCCGAAAATTTCGCCATATTATCTTCAAGGTCATTCACAAGCTTAGCGATTTCGCCTGTATGGCGCCGAATCCCCTGAGCATCATACATCACAATCACGCCAAACACTGTCGCAAGCGCTGTTTCAGTATGCATCCAGCCTTTATTCGCTGCCACATAGGATGCCAGTGCGGCCACCCCCGCAGAGTGCGAACTAGGCATGCCACCCGTTGTGAAAGCCTGCTTCAAGTCCCACTTTCCCGTCAGCTTATAATGCGTTAAAATTTTCAGCCCTTGCGCAATGCCGATTCCCGACAGCGCCGTTAAAATTCCCCGATTCATCTTTTCCATGAGCAACTCCTCCACTCCGCTCCAGACCAGTCCAACCCAATCCAGGATTTTATCTTCACTCTTTTGATACCCCAATAATAATTTTTATATGCAGCAGTTCCATGATTATCGGCATTTAATAACAGCCTGCTTAATGCAACATAATGATACTTTTTGCTGTGTCGTGTTCAGTGCAAGCTTAATTTCCGATCTAGGTGTTCTGGCATGCTTTTTTCGGTGAAGGTCACCATTTTATAATAATATTTATAGGATGGGTCACTTAAGGAAAATATATAACTGAAGATTAATTAACAGGTGTTAAGGTGGCAATGGGATGAACAAGATCAAGGATATGAATCCGGAAGAGTTAAAAAAGATCATGAAGGTAACCGAGCGAATGTCTTTTACCAAAAATTTCAGGTCTGCTACTGCTGAAGAATGGTTTGTTTTCATTCCCGGCTTTAATGATCCAGTTACTGGAGGAGCTGCTGGGAAGGCTATCGTTCACTACAATCTATATGGAAACAAAGATATGTTCATTAACACGACGGTCATTCTGGATGACCCTGTTTTATTTGAGATGGAAAACTTTCAGCTGGTTTACTCTATTTGTGATGAACTTATAAATCGTCTAGTGGGATACGCTGATACTTTACTGTCCGTACACGCAGGTTCAAATTCTTACAATGCTGAGTATAAACGATAATGTTCGTAAGAGAACAAGGAGGAAAAACAGTGCATCATAATCTGGTTCAGTCAATAATCGAACAATCAGTCATGCTTACAAGTGAAGCAGATTGGGATAAGCTCGTTCAACAAGTCAATAATTCCAAATTTGTTTTGCTGGGTGAGGCATCACATGGGACATCCGAGTTTTACACGGCCCGAGTTGAAATAACAAAAAAGCTGATTCAAGAAAAAGGGTTCACCTTTGTAGCCGTTGAAGGCGATTGGCCCGCATGCCAGGCAATCAATAGGTATGTAAAAGGCTATGACCTAGTGACTAAATCCGCAAAGGATGTGCTAAAAAGTTTTGACCGCTGGCCGACATGGATGTGGGCAAACGAGGAAATGATCGACCTGATTGAATGGATGAAAGAATACAATGAGTCCGGACAAAATCAAACGAAAGTTGGATTTTATGGGATAGATATCTATAGTCTTTGGGAATCCATGGATGAAGTCATCCATTACTTAAAACAAATTGATTCACCTGACCTCGAGGCTGCCAGACAGGCATTCACATGTTTTGAGCCATTCAATCGGAATAATGAGGAGTACGCAGTTTCCGCAGGCATTTTTTCAGAGAACTGTATAGAGGAGGTTGCCAAATTACTGACGACTATTCAACGAAAAAAAGAAAAATATCCTCATCATGAAGAATTGAATTTGAACCTTCAAGTGAATGCACTGGTAGCGTATAATGCAGAAAATTATTACAGGACGATGGTGGTTCATGATGATAAATCATGGAATATTCGTGATATGCATATGGTGGATGCACTAAATGAAATTATGGATTTTTACGGTTCTGAAGGCAAGGCGATTGTATGGGAACATAATACTCATGTTGGCGATGCCAGCGCTACAGATATGAGAGATTCCGGGATGATTAACGTCGGCCAGGTCATTCGTGAACAAAACCCAACTGAAGATGTATTTATCACTGGTTTCGGAACCTATAGCGGAACTGTTATTGCAGCAGATGAATGGGGCATGGATTTTGAAATAAAAACAGTACCCCCGGCTATGAATGGAAGTTGGGAGGAGGCTATGCACCTTTCAGGCGCGTATGATAAGTTGCTCATTTTCACCGATGAAAATCGTCAGCTATTCCAAGATAAAATTGGACATCGGGCTATCGGGGTTGTATACCGACCGGAATATGAACAATACGGAAACTATGTACCTTCTGTAATGTCAGATAGATATGATGCTTTTGTTTACATTGATGAAACTCAGGCCCTTCACCCGCTTGTTCATGAAAAAGCACCCGTAATGTAATAAAAAGACGAAGCCGTTTATGTTATAAACGGCTTCGTCTTTTTGTTCGTGTATATCTCTCATGAAATGGAAAATATACTGACCAAAGACTGTGATGGTCGCGTAGATTTTGAGGTTAAATGTAAATCCGAAACTTGTAAACCAAACTTTCCTTTTACTTAGAAGAGTCAGAAAAGTGTGGGATAAGGGGCACTTTTTATGTGTTTCCCTTATCCGGAATATAGTTCACAATACAAAGTTAGTAGACTAATCATTCTGTTCTTTGCCTTTTAAAAGAGAATTGTCTGCTTGGATGGTTAAAGAACAACCTGGTGTTAATAGTATGATCCCCATCAAAGGTTAGTTTTTGTTTAACTCACATTTAACACACTTATTCGTTAACTAATTCCTTTATCATTAAAAGATGTGGTCCGCCATCTTCCATAAAGACATCGGATGAAGTCTGATAGCCGAGTTTTTTATAAAAACCCTCTGCCTGTGTTTGCCCATGTAATTTCACCTGGGATATTTCCTTTTTCTTTGCGATTTCTTCCAACGTTTTAATTATTATTTTTCCAAGACCAAACTTACGGTAAGGCTCTAAGATGCAAATTCTCTCCAATTTTCCTAAACCATCAACAACTCTTAACCTACCAGTTCCGACTGGTTTTTCATTATAATAGACTAATATGTGTTCAGATAAAGCATTAAGTGTATCGTATTCATCAAATTCACTTTCTAAAGGGAAGCCTTGTTCCTCGACAAATACTTCTTTTCTGATTTGAAAGGCTACTTTTAAATCACTTTCTGTAGTTATTCTCTTTGATTCCAATGTTCTTCATCCCTTTTCTAGATTTATTCAGTAAGACAAGTCATAATATATGTATAACTTTTTTATAGTATATACGAAATTAATTTTGTTGTAAATACAACAAAAAAGTCAGGGGCTTTTTGAATGAAGGAAATACTTCGTGAAATTGGAATGATAGCAAGGGCATTGGACTCTATAAGTAATATCGAATTTAAAGAATTTGATCTAACAAAAGGGCAGTATTTGTATCTTGTTCGAATATGTGAAAATCCAGGAATCATTCAGGAAAAGTTAGCAGAGATGATAAAGGTTGACCGGACGACAGCAGCTCGGGCTATTAAAAAACTTGAAATTCAAGGTTTTATTGAAAAGAAAAATGATGAGGAAAACAAAAAAATAAAAAAGCTATATGCAACCGATAAAGGTGAAAAGGTCTATCCTTTTTTGAAAAAAGAAGGAGAGTATACTGACAAGGTTGCGTTATCTGGATTTTCTATGGAAGAAACGGAAACGATGCATCATCTTCTTCAAAGGGTCAGAAAAAATATTGAGGTAGATTGGGAATTTGTGAAAAAGGGAAATAAAAGGGGGTATTGATACATATATTTTATAAGTTATTACAGATTCATGAATGTAATGGTATTGGATAAGAATTTTATAAAAAGAGGCTCGATTCCGATTGGAAATTGAGCCTCTTTCTTATTATCCAGCTACATTTTCAGTGAACTGACTATTGTACAGCTCTGCATAGAAACCATTCTCCCTTAAAAGGTCTGAATGCGTTCCCTTCTCTATCACTTTTCCTTGATCCATAACAAGAATCAAATCTGCATCCTTAATTGTTGAGAGACGATGGGCAATGACAAAGCTGGTTCGTCCTTCCATCAGTCGGTTCATGGCCTTTTGGATAAAGACTTCTGTCCGAGTGTCCACACTAGACGTCGCTTCATCCAATATCATGATTGGTGGATCTGCTAGAACCGCTCGGGCGATTGTCAAAAGCTGCTTTTGGCCTTGTGAGATGTTTGAAGCTTCTTCGTTTAAGATGGTCTCATAACCATCTGGCAGTGTCCGAATGAAATGGTCGGCATGTGCCGTTCGAGCAGCTGCAAAAATTTCTTCATCAGTTGCTCCATTTTTGCCATAAGCGATATTTTCTTTAATCGTACCATTAAAGAGCCAGGTATCTTGAAGTACCATACCAAAATTCTTTCGAAGATCATTCCGTGACATATTCCGTGTATCAAGACCATCAATATTAATCTTTCCGCCATTGAGTTCATAAAATCTCATCAAGAGATTTATCATAGTTGTTTTTCCAGCACCAGTCGGTCCAACAATTGCGACCGTCTGTCCAGGCAAGACATCGATGTTCATATCTTCAATTAGCATTTCTTCCCCATATCCAAAGTCCACATGTTCAAAAGAGACAGCACCTTTTGCCCTTTTTATATTAGCTGTTGTTTGTTCTTTCATTTCCTCTTCTTCATCAAGTAGTTCAAAAACACGCTCAGCGGCTGCAACCGTTGACTGAATAATGTTAGCGATGTTAGCCGTTTGTGTGATTGGCTGGGTGAACTGCTTTGAATATGTGATGAATGCTTGAATATCACCAATTGAAATCGAACGTTGCGTTACCAATATTCCGCCGACAACGCTGATGAGGACATAGCTTAAATTTCCGATAAAGAACATTATGGGCATGATGATACCCGATATAAACTGGGCTTTGCTTCCCGCTTTATACAATTCTTCATTAACCGCAGTAAACTGGGCACTCGCCTTTTTTTCATGTCCGAATGCTTTAACGACCTGATGGCCGGTATACATCTCTTCAATGTGTCCATTTAATTGTCCGAGCTTACGCTGTTGATCTGCAAAATATTTTTGGGATCTTTTTAAAATAGGCCGGATTGCAAATATTGACAAAGGTAAGCTGACTATCGAGATTAATGTCAATAACGGGCTTATCGAAAGCATCATGATGATAATCCCCAAAATCGTTACGATTGATGTGATGAACTGCGTTAAGCTTTGCTGAAGGGTGCTCCCGATTGTATCAATATCATTTGTCATTCGGCTAAGTGTTTCTCCGTTTGGACGTCCTTCAAAATATTTGAGTGGAAGTTTCTCGAGCTTTTCGTTCACATCTTGTCGAAGATCATATACCGTATCTTGAGCAACACTTGACATAATGTATTGTTGTACATAGTTGAAAAGGCTGCTTAAAGCATAAAGTCCGGCAAGGAGTAGAAGGATCTGGCCAATTTTATCAAAGTTAATAGCTGCTCCTGGTATACCCTGGAGTTTCCCGTATGCTCCTTCGAATAATTCTGTAATTGCATTTCCCATGATTTTCGGTCCAACAATCATAAAAATCGTACTCATGATTGCAGCGAAGAACACGGAAATCAATTTGTTGCGCCGAGGTTTTAAATAGGTCAAGAGACGTTTTAGTGTTCCTTTAAAATCTTTTGCTTTTTGACCCATCATCATCATGTTACCGCCACCAGGGCCATGCCCAACCTGACCGCCGCCTTGAGGTTTTTTTTGATTACTCATGCAATTTCCTCCTCTGTGAGCTGTGATAAGGCGATTTCACAGTAAATGTCGTTTGTACTAAGCAACTCTTGGTGTGATCCCATACCTACAATTTTGCCTTCGTCTAATACAATGATTCGGTCTGCGTCCACGACTGTACTGACACGCTGTGCAACGAGTAGTACCGTCGAATTTTTCGTTTCATCCTTCAGGGCTGCACGAAGGTTGGCATCCGTCTTGAAGTCAAGTGCAGAAAAACTATCGTCGAATATATAAATATCGGGTTTCCGAATGAGTGCCCGTGCAATCGAAAGCCGTTG
This sequence comes from Peribacillus phoenicis, assembly GCF_047238085.1. NCBI lineage: Bacteria > Bacillati > Bacillota > Bacilli > Caryophanales > Bacillaceae > Peribacillus > Peribacillus phoenicis. The sequence goes on from NZ_JBDFMF010000001.1 coordinate 1,850,390, forward strand.
TTTTTGCCCTCCCGATAGGTTTGAACCGCCTTGTTCGATTTCTGCCTCATAGCCGTCTTTCATGTTGCTGATAAAATCTTCCGCTTGCGCGATCCGAGCCGCATGCTCAACTTCATCTTGTGTGGCTGTTTGTTTTCCAAAGCGAATGTTTTCAGCGATAGTACCTGTAAAGAGGACGGCCTTTTGTGGTACAAAGCCAATCTTTGAACGAACTTCATCTTGTGATGAATTACGAATATCAACACCATTGACGCGAATCGTTCCACTTGAAATATCATAGAAGCGAGGTATCAAATTGACGAGCGTCGTTTTCCCTGAACCTGTTCCACCGATTATTGCGGTGATTTCACCAGGACTTGCAGAAAAACTAATATCCGATAATGCATGTTCTTCTGCTCCTGGGTAACTGAACGTCACATGTTCAAATTCAAGTGTACCGTGCTCACGATCTGCCTTTTCTGTCCCCTTATCCAGGAATGAAGGTTTCATGTCAAGGACTTCGTTTATCCTTGTTGCCGACACGGCTGCTCGTGGAACCATAACGAACATCATGGATGCCATAACGAGAGCGAACATAATTTGCATAACATATTGGATAAATGCCATTAAATCCCCGATCTGCATACCGCCATTATCAATACGAACTCCACCAAACCAAATGATACCAACAACCGTCAAGTTCATGACAAGCATCATTACAGGCATCATGAAGGCCATGATTTTATTGACTCTGATTGACACATCCGTCAATTCTTTATTCGCTTTCTTAAGACGTTCTTTCTCTTGTGTTTCACGATTGAAGGCACGAATGACGCGAATACCAGTTAAATTTTCTCGCAATACAAGGTTCAACCGGTCTAATCGTTTTTGCACCGTTTGAAAGAGAGGCACACCTTTATATAGAATAAGCAAGATCGACCCAATCAATAAAGGCATTGTGACAACAATGACAAGGGATAATTTTGCATCCATGGATACAGCCATGATTACTCCGCCGATTAACATGATGGGTGCACTGATAACCATACGAAGCATCATGATAACCACTTGCTGGACTTGTGTTATATCATTGGTCGTCCTTGTAATCAATGATGCCGTACCGACTTCATCAAATTCTTGTAACGAAAATTTTTCAACATGATTAAAGACTCTCAGGCGGAGATCGCGTCCCATCCCCATTGCCGCTTTGGACGAATAGTAGCTTGCGATTATGGATGCACAAGCGCCAAGTGCGGAAACCAACAGCATCAAACCACCGATTTTCCAAATATAAGGAGTGTCTCCTTGAACGACGCCTTTGTCAATAATATCGGCCATTAGTGTAGGCAGAAAGAGATCGGACATGGACTGAATAAAAACCAGACCGATAACTGCTGAAATAATCCACTTATAAAAGGATAAATTTTTCAGTATTTTTATCATTTTGTACACTCTCCCTGTTCGGTTGCTTGTGCTTCTAAAAAGTTTGTAATTTGAAGATGTGTTTCTAGCAACTCTTCAAACTGTTCTTCTGAAAGCATTTCAATGGCTGTTTGAAAGACTTGGTGAATGCTTCCTTCGTGAAAATGAATCGTTTTTAATAAATCCTTCCCCTGATCTGTGATTGACAACTGAATCTCACGCCGATTGCCCTCCACATGCTCACGATGGAGCATGCCTGCGCGAACGAGACCATCGACCGCTTGGCTCAAGGTGCTTTTTGGAAGAAATGTTTTCTCCCCGACATTTTTTTGAGTGGTCTCTTTGTAAAGGGTAATGGTCATCAAAATGGAATATTGAGGAACTGTTAATCCATTTTCTGCGGCAGTCTTTTGAACGAACCGCATAATATTTTTCTGCACGTTCCAAAATGAACGCAATAGTTGTACGGAACGCATTAATTGTTTTTCATTCTCCACTCAACTTCACCATTCTTTCTGTTTTGAACTGTTCCATTACGAACATTTAATTTTATGAATCATTTTAATTTACAGCTATATATCCGCTTAGTCAACAAAAAAATAACTTCAACACCCCAGTGTTTAGTCTTTGGTGCATGTATGGAAATGAGTTTTCAAGTCAGGCAAGGCTTTCGCATGAAAACAACCCATACAAAGTGAAATTAACTTGAAAATGGGAGATGAAAAGTGGTAGGATAATATTGCATTGAGTTAGTACCAGGTAATAATACTAGATGATAACGCATGGGTTTTAAATGGCAAGCATGCATACATAAAAGAGCTTTTTCTTCCTTAGATACAAAAGAGGATTTAAGTTTGCTAGAAAAACAAACATCTAATAAGAAAGGTTAGTAATTTGTGATACAGATACCCATTTTTAAATTTGGGTGCCAGCATGAGCAAAATATTCTGGTTTTAACAGGGAAAAGGTTTAATTATTAGGAGGGATGATGACATATGGTTGAAAACCGCCATCTACAGGCAGGTCTTAGTGATGAGCAGGTGCTTGAGATGTATAGAATTATGTTGTTGGCAAGACGAATTGATGAACGGATGTGGCTGTTGAACAGATCTGGAAAAATTCCATTTGTCGTTTCTTGTCAAGGGCAAGAAGCAGCACAAGTGGGTGCAGCATTTGCATTGAACCGTGAAAAGGATTATGTACTTCCTTATTATCGGGATCTCGGAGTGGTGCTCGCGTTTGGGATGACCGCCAGGGATTTAATGTTATCCAGTTTTGCCAAAGCAGAAGATCCTAATTCAGGCGGGCGTCAAATGCCTGGGCATTTTGGGCAAAAAAAGAATCGCATCGTGACGGGATCTTCGCCAGTTACCACTCAAGTGCCACATGCAGTGGGGATTGCACTCGCTGCGAAAATGGAAGGAAATGATATTGTTTCATTCGTTACATTCGGAGAGGGTTCATCAAACCAAGGTGATTTCCATGAAGGAGCGAATTTTGCAGGTGTACATAAACTTCCGGTCATCTTGATGTGCGAAAATAATCAGTATGCCATTTCCGTCCCGATTGAAAAGCAATTGGCTTGCAAGAAAGTGTCCGACAGGGCCATTGGTTATGGCATGCCAGGGGTGACGGTTGATGGAAATGATCCAATCGAAGTATACCGGGTGGTAAAAGAAGCTGCTGAGAGAGGAAGGCGCGGTGAAGGCCCAAGCTTAATCGAAACGGTTTCTTACAGGCTTACACCACACTCAAGCGATGATGATGATAGTCAATACAGGTCGCCTGATGAAGTATCGGAGGCAAAAAAAATAGATTCGATCATTACTTTTGGCGCCTATTTAAAAGCGGCAGGAATAATGGATGATCTCATGGAGAAACAAATGAACGAGGAAATAATGGAAGTTGTGAACGAAGCGACGGATTATGCGGAAAATGCTCCATTTGCAAATGAAGACACGCTCACAAAATACGTTTACGCAGAAAGGTAAGGAGGAAAAAAGATGGCAGTGATATCTTATATAGATGCCGTGATAATGGCGATGCGGGAAGAAATGGAACGTGATTCCCGAGTATTTGTCTTAGGTGAGGACGTAGGCGTAAAAGGCGGCGTTTTTAAAGCGACTTCAGGGTTATACGAACAATTCGGGGAGCAGCGTGTTATTGATACACCGCTTGCTGAATCCGCAATCGCAGGAGTTGGCATCGGCGCGGCCATGTATGGAATGAGGCCGATTGCGGAAATGCAATTCGCTGATTTTATCATGCCTGCAATCAACCAAATCATTTCGGAAGCTGCAAAAATCCGTTATCGCTCCAATAATGACTGGCACTGCCCTATCGTCATCAGAGCTCCATACGGTGGGGGCGTACATGGGGCGTTATACCATTCACAATCCGTTGAAGCCATTTTTGCCAATCAACCGGGACTTAAAATTGTCATGCCCTCTACACCCTATGACGTGAAAGGGTTATTGAAAGCAGCCATTCGCGATGATGACCCGGTCCTCTTCTTTGAACATAAACGAGCCTATCGCCTAATTAAAGAAGAAGTGCCGAATGATGATTATGTTTTACCCATTGGTAAAGCGGATGTAAAACGTGAAGGCGAGGACGTTACAGTGATTACTTACGGACTTTGTGTTCATTTTGCGCTTCAGGCAGCTGAAAAGCTGGCCAGTGATGGCATATCTGTTCATATACTTGATTTACGAACCGTTTATCCATTAGATCAAGAAGCCATTATGGAAGCTGCATCTAAAACCGGAAAAGTCCTATTGATTACTGAAGATAATAAGGAAGGGAGCATCATAAGTGAAGTATCGGCGATCATTGCAGAAAACTGCCTCTTCGATCTCGATGCCCCAATCATGAGACTCGCGGGTCCGGATGTTCCAGCAATGCCATATTCACCATCATTAGAGAAATCATTCATGGTGAATCCAGAAAAAGTGGAAAAGGCACTGCGTGACCTGGCTGCCTATTAGATGATCTGCATGGAGGAACAAACCTTGCGCATCCGTTTAAATTGTTGTTTATATTGGGAATGATCTTAAAAATGATAAGTCTAGCAACTATAAAAAAGGTTGCCAGGCTTTTTTTTTTGCGCTGAATAAATCATCTATAGTGAAAAAATAATCCGTTGGATTACGTTAGGGGGGGCATTTAAAACTCAGTGATTTTTGGGGAATTTTCACTTCGTAAATATATATTGAATAAAATGCGTGGTATTATATGGTAAAGCATTCTAGGTAAAGGAGAACTAATGATGAATACTGGACAATTATTCAATAATAAACTATTAGATATGGTGTTTGAAAGTACATATTATGGAATTGTAATTGTCGATAGTCACGCAAAAATTCAATATATTAGCAATAAATATTGTGAATTTTTAAATGTTGAACGCAGTACAGTGATTGGTGAACATGTGACGAATATAATTGAAAATACAAGGCTACACCTAGTAGTGCAAATAGGTAAATCGGAAATCGCTGATATACATTTTCTTCGTGGTGATTTTGTTATCGCTAATCGCATTCCTATAATCGAGAATAAGGAAATAATTGGTGCGATTGGGACAATAATGTTTCGTGATCTTGATGACTGGAACAAAATGAATAGCCACATTAAGGAGATACTGACAAAACATAATTTTTACAAAAATGAAAGAGATGTTACAAATGGAGTAAAGTATTCCTTACACAATTTAATTGGAAATTCACAAGAAATACAACAGTTAAAAGAACGGGTGAAAAGGGTTGCTAGAGGTGATATCTCTGTACTAATTAGAGGAGAAAGTGGTACAGGCAAGGAAATAATAGCACATAGCATTCATCAGTTAAGTGGGAGAAGTGACAAACCACTTGTGAAAATAAATTGTACTTCAATTCCGGAACACTTGTTAGAATCTGAACTTTTCGGTTATGAAGAAGGTGCCTTTACAGGGGCAAACAAGGGAGGGAAAATAGGAAAGTTTCAATTTGCTGATGGTGGAACGGTTTTCCTTGACGAAATTGGTGATATGCCTCAGCATATGCAAGTCAAGTTATTAAGGGTTCTTCAGGAAAAGGAATTTGAGCCTGTAGGTTCGCTTTATCCAAAAAAACTAAATGTTCGAGTGATTGCTGCAACAAATCGCCCTTTAGAAAAATTGGTGGAAGAAAAGCTATTTCGTGAAGACCTATTTTATAGAATTAATGCTGTCCAATTATTTGTTCCTCCTTTAAGAGATAGAATTGAAGATATCCCTGTACTTGTTGATTATTTTTTAAAAAAAGTCACAGCTCGAATAGGAAAACGAGTAACTTCTGTACATCCTGAGGTGCTTTCAGTAATAGAGCAATATAACTGGCCAGGGAATATCAGAGAACTAGAGAATGTGATTGATGCAGGTGTTCACCTATCAAATGACGAAGTAATCGGAAAAGATGCTTTACCTGATTATCTAAAACGTCATAACGTTAAAATGAAAGAAGAAAGTTTAAAGGATATTGTGGAGGAAACAGAAAAGAAGGCAATCGAAAGAGCGTTAGGAAGGTTTAAGTTTGATAAAAAACGGGTTGCGGAAACTCTTGGAATAGGGAATTCTACCCTTTACGATAAAATAAAAAAATATCGGATTTCTGACCAATAAAAATTAATCCGGGATTTCAGAATTCATTCCGAAATCCCGGATTAATATTTTAATTTCCATATTAGTGTAGGTAAAGTTCACATTAAAGGAGAAAAAGACTATAGAACAGCTCTAATTTTTATTTAAATTATGAAAATTAATGAATAAAAAATCAACTGATCTAAATTCAGTTGATTTTTTTTAATTCTTTTCTGAAAAATCAGAAAATAATTAATTGAATATTCCTCGATAATTAGAAAAAGTAAGTCAGTATAGGGGGTTTACGTGTTGGAATGAATCTTGCATTCAAATTTGATGAAAGGAGGTAAAGGAATCGATAAAGTCGAGTGGTCAATTTAATGGCATTTAAGAGGCCCTTGTTTAGTAAGAATTACTTTGAACAAATTTATCGCTTCGAGATCTGTAATTTGAATCTGCTTACATTGAAAAGGAGGAATTTCATTGGATGTCGGTTTTATAACAAGAAAAATGGCAAATGATTTAAATAATATAAATCCTAGAAAAATAGCAATAAAAGAAGAAGTAGGAAAGTCAATGACTTACATGGATCTCCACCATATATCAAATGCGTATGCAAACAAGCTTTACGAATTAGGAGTTCGAAAAGGGGATCGTGTCGGTATATTACTTTACAACTGTCTCGAATATTTTAGTCTATATTTTGCCATTGCGAAAATCGGCGCAATTGCCGTTCGACTTAATTTTAGGCTATCAAGTGCTGAGCTTAAGTATGCATTAAATGATTCACAGACAAAAATATTGTGCTTTCATTCGAACTTAGCCAATCAGCTGGAATCAGTTTGTAATCATGTTCCTGTTGAGCGTTATTTTTGTCTTCCTCATAGAAATGGCTCAACCCCAGGTTGGTCTGAGTCATGGAGTGTTTTAGAAAGTGGTTCGGTAGATGAGGTCAAAGTCGATAACATCAAATTAAACGATCCGGTCATGCTGATGTACACATCAGGCACAACGGGAAGACCTAAAGGTGCGATTTGGACTCATGATACAACTTTCTGGTTTTCTACGATACAAGCGCTGAAATGGAAATTTACAGGGAGAGAAGTTGCGATGACGACAGGACCACTATACCATGTTGGAGCGATGGAAGATATCGCACTTCCTATTCTCATGATGGGTGGAAGCGTAATAATTACAAAAAGCCAAGAATTCGAGATTGGAAGAATTCTTTCCGTTATTGAACAGGAAAATGTGACCGATGCTTTTTTATTCCCTTTTATGATTTATGAAATGCTAAATTTACCTGAAATTAAAGAGTATCAGCTAAATTCTTTAAAAACCATTTATACAGGTGGTGATCCGCTAATGCCATGGGCATTAGAACAATTAAAAAAGAGGTTTCCTCAAATTGGAGTTGTTCAAGTTTACGGGTTAACTGAAGGACAACCAATTGCGGCTTCGCTTGAACCACAGGATGCTTTTACAAAAGGCCATACCGTTGGAAAGCCGATGCCACTTACAGAAATTAATATTATTGATGAGGATGGAACGCCCTTGCCTGTTGGTGAAATTGGTGAAATCGCTATTAAAAGTCCAGCGGTTTCTGAGGGGTATTGGAGGAAACCTGATGCCACAATGGAAACATTTGTGAATGGTTGGTGTAAAACAGGAGACATGGGAAAATTCGATCATGATGGGTATCTATCAATTGCAGGCAGAAAAAAAGATATGATTCGAAGCGGTGGTGAAAACATATACTCAGCGGAAATTGAAGATGTCTTATATCGCCATGAGGAAGTGAAGGAAGTTTCTATAATTGGTATTCCTGATCCGAAATACATTGAGGCTGTATGTGCTGTTATTGTCAAAAAAGAAGGGGCCAAACTTACGGAAGAAGATGTTGTTAATTACTGTAAGGAACATCTTGCTAGCTACAAAAAACCTAGAAAGGTTACATTTGTTGATGAAATTCCACGTACCCCATCCGGTAAGGTTCAAAAGTTTATTCTTCGAAAACAGTTTAGTGGTAAGGAATAAATAAGGAATTTCCAAAAAGTTAAAAGTTTATAAATACATTATTTCAATTTTTAAAAAAATGCACATAACCACTATGGATTTTATCAAGATATCTGTGTTTACCCACTGATGCACGTTTTCAACAATGCAAGAATATTTGGAACCCACAAGTACACTTAAGGTTGAGGAGGAAAGCCGATGAAGAATAAAAATCAAGTTGTTTCATGGTCAAAACAGGGGAATATTGCAATGATTATTATTGATAATCCACCTGTTAATGTACTAAGCGCAGATGTTATAGAACAATTGAATCTTGTGGTGGATGAAATTGAAAGCGATTACAAGGTTAAGGTCATTATCCTTACAGGTGAGGGCGAAAGAGCTTTTGTTGCTGGTGGAGATATTAAAGAATTTCCAGGATGGATAGGAAAAGGAGTCGAAGAAGGAAAGGGGAAATCACTTTGGCTTCAGGAACCACTTAATAAAATTGAACGTCTATCACGTCCAACCATTGCTGCAATCAACGGATTAGCATTAGGTGGAGGATGTGAACTTGCCTTAAGTTGTGACATTCGAATTGCGGAGGAACAAATTAGGATTGGACTTCCTGAAATTAAATTGGGATTGTTTCCAGGGGCAGGGGGAACTCAAAGACTTCCTAGACTGATAGGTAAGGCAAAAGCAAAAGAATTGATCTTTACTGGTGAGCCACTGAATGCAGAAGAGGCCAAACAAATAGGCCTTGTTAATCATGTGGTGCCAAAGGGCGAATCCATAAATAAAGCAATGGAAATCGCAAAATGTATTTGCAATTATTCTTTACAATCTTTAACTTTTGCAAAGCATTCTATTGATTATGGCTATGAACAAACACTTGAAGATGGACTCGTGATTGAAGCTGAAAATTTTGGTCATGTTTTTCAGACGAAGGATGTTAAGGAAGGCGTTGAAGCCTTTATTAATAAAAGAGAGCCGAACTTCGTTGATCAGTAATCCTGCATGACAAAACCAGAGTCAAGTCCAATTTTTGAAAAAAGAAGATTTTGCAGTTACTATTTTTGTTAATAAACTAAATAGATAAAGTTATTTTAAAAAACAATAAATCTATTCGGGAAATTAATTAATGTTCTTTACTTTATGTTCACTAGAAAAGTGGACTATGATGCGCAAGAAGTCTTGGGGCAATGCATTCAAACCAGCAACAAATGATAACATATTATATTTTGAGAAAAAGGGGGAATTCAATATGGATGTAATGATAATTATTATTTCACTAGGATTACTTATGTTTCTAGCATATAGAGGATTTTCTGTTATTCTTTTTGCACCATTGTGCGCTTTGTTTGCTGTATTTTTAACGGATCCTGGACATGTTTTACCTTTCTTCTCTAATATATTTATGGTTAAGTTGGTTGAGTTTGTTAAATTATATTTCCCGGTTTTTCTACTAGGTGCTATTTTTGGGAAATTGGTTGAAATAAGTGGAGTTGCAAAGAGCATAGCTAAAATTATTGTCCGTTTTATCGGGGCTAAACAAGCCATTCTAGCCATTGTGATAATGGGCGCAATCCTGACATATAGCGGAGTTAGTTTGTTTGTTGCAGTGTTTGCCATCTATCCATTTGCTGCTCAGCTGTTTCGCGAAGCTAATATTCCAAAGCGTTTAATTCCTGCGACAATTGCAGTTAGTGCTTTTACCTTTTCAATGGATTCACTTCCAGGGTCTCCCCAAATTCAGAATGTCATTCCAACGGGATTCTTTAAAACTGACATCTATGCTGCACCGACATTGGGGATTATTGGGGCAATATTTATCATTTCCTTGAGCCTTTTATATTTAAATCATTGTCGACATAAGGCAGCTAGAAATGGTGAAGGGTATTTTGGAATTGGGGATAAAGCTATTGATAAGGAAGCTGCTGAAGCAGAAATGGCAGCTAGTTCTGCTTTATCGGTGGAAACGACTAATAAGTTGGGAATGGATTCTGAAAAAGCTATAAGAAGAAAAGACTGGCTTGCTTTTATTCCGTTGGTGTTAGTTGGAGTAATGAATAAGTTTTTTACTGAGTCGTTTCCTCTTTGGTATGCCAAAGGATTTGATTTTGCTGCAATTGGGTTAAAAGATTATGGAAATGTTGATATGTCTAAAGTTATTGGTGTTTGGTCTGTAGAGATGGCTCTTATTCTCGGAATAATAGCAACCGTCTTATTAAACTTAAAAGCTGTCAAATTAAAATTCAATTCGAGTATTAATATAGGGATTAGTGGGGCATTGCTTGCAACCATGAATACGGCAACCGAATATGGTTTTGGGGGTGTGATTGCAGCTTTACCCGGCTTTACTGTGATACAAGACTACCTTACTGGTATGTTTTCGAATCCTTTAATTAATGGGGCGATCATGACAAATGTTTTGTGCGGCATTACTGGTTCTGGATCTGGTGGGATGAGCATTACGTTGAGCCTAATGGCGGATACGTATATACAAACAGCTGCTCATTTTGACATTCCGTTGGAAGTTTTACATCGTGTCATTGCTATGTCAGCAGGTGGATTTGATACTTTGCCACATAATGGAGCAATAATAACTCTTCTTGCTGTTACGGGACTCACTCATCGCCAGGCATATAAAGACATTTTTGTTATTACCATTATAAAGACACTTGCTGTATTCTTTGTAATTGGTATATTCAGCTTGTTTGCCATCGTTTAAATATTTGCCGGTGAGCATTGGAAAATAATTTTCGATTTCTAGCTTTAAACGCTATTTACATCAAATAGTATGTCTTCGAAAAGCATTTTTTATAGTTGTTGATTTTAAAAACTATCACTAAATTATATATTCTATAGTATTTAGTATCTGAATTTTCCGCCTGCTAATTTAACCCGAAGTAGAAGGAGATTGGAATAATGTTTAATAAATATTTCCATCAATATGAAATCGGAGAAACATGGGTGTCGAAAGGACGTACTATAACCGAAGCAGATCTAGTAATGTTTTCTGCATTTAGCGGTGACTGGTTTCCTCTCCATACTGATAAGGAGTATGCAGCAAATACACAATTTAAGCAAAGGATAGCCCACGGAATGCTTATACTATCTGCTGCAACCGGCTTATTTCAATTTGAACCAGGAATCGTCGTTGCATTTTATGGTTTGGAGAAAGTACGATTTACAAGCCCTACTTTTATTGGGGACACGATACATGTAGAATTAAAGGTGATTGATCTTTTTGAAAAGGGCTATCAAGGTGTTGTAACAGTCATCCAAGAAATAAAAAAACAAAATGGAGAAACTGTAGCCATCGCCAATATGAAAATAATGGTCAATTCTGATGCCGATGTAAAAATATAATATTCACTTGATTTATTAGGCGACAAACGTAAATATTTGAGCAGATAAAACGTACTTATTACTAATATCAACATCAAATTAGCTTATGGGTATAAGAGAAAATTCTAAGTAAAAGGTATTATCCCAAACTTTAGCACAGAAATTTAAACGGGCGGTAGGCTGAAGAAACGAAATAACAAGCTGCGTTTTTTACTTCATTTTTGATGAAGGCAAGCCTGCACACTGGCTTGCCTTCTTTAATGAACTCAAGCCACTTTAGTTTTTTTAGACATCTTTATCTTGCCTTTATAGGGTTTTGTTTCGATTTTGGTTGAAAAAAATTTCAAGTTCATCTTATATAGCAAGATTTTATATGAAATCCCTAACAATGTTTGTCATAATAGGAAAGTAGGAAGGGGGAACATCATGCTTCGATTATACGGGGCTTTAATCGGCCTTAGTTTGATATGGGGTTTATCGTTTGTATTTATGAAGTGGCTGCTACCGCCTGCGGGCATTTGGGGGATTGTATTTCTCCGCTGTTTGGCGGGTGCTGTTGTTCTGCTTCCCATTTTATGGTGGAAGCGCAGGGAAATCAATTGGAAATTGCCGTGGAAAGCACTGGTCGTTGTCGGAATCTTCAATTGCGGATTAGCATGGGGATTAATACCTTTAAGTGAAACAGAGATTAACAGCAGCACGGCATCGATTCTAAATGCAACCACTCCGATCTGGACGGGGATCATCGGATTTATCATTTTTTCATACGTTCTAACCGCCCGACAATGGATGGGCATTCTAATTGGTTTCTTCGGAATTCTAGTATTGATGGATTTTCAAATCGGTCAGCTTTTCGGAAAGGAATTCATCGGGATTGGGACAATGCTGCTAGCATCCATCTGTTATGGTTTTGCCGGTCATTTTACGAAAAGATTTCTTTCCAGTACCAGCATATTGGTCATTACGACGTTTACGCTGCTCACGGGTGCCGTTATCGGCTTGATCGGGATGCTAATAACAGAGCCGATTAAGCCAGTGATGTTGATGCAACCGCTGACGATTTTCGCCATAATCGGTCTTGGGTGCTTTGGCTCTGGGGTCGGCCAGCTGATCTATTTCTACATCAATAAAAATGGCAGCCCTGAGTTAGCCGCATCTGTTACATATCTTATTCCTGCAACCGCTATGGTTTGGGGCTATGTCTTGCTTGGAGAAGAAATTAGTCCTAATGTAATTATTGGCCTGCTGATTATTTTCGCAGGAGTTTATCTATCTTCTAAGAAGTCAAAAGAAAATGATGGCACAAACTCTTCATCCGGAAAACAAGCGGAATTGCATCACGTAAAATAAGAAACCAAACGAAATAGCCCTCACCTAAAGATTTTGTTTTATCCTGGGGGCTTTCGTATTGAAACACCTTAATAGTTTTACTTAATTCTGATTTATTTTTGCCAAAGAAGTGATTGATTGTCTTTGCCGCTATTTATAGTTATAGACATTAACCCATATACAGAATGGTATTTGCTTAAGGAAAATTGACATTGTGTTTTTTTGCCTGAAATTATTTTGATTTTGAGATATATTAATTTGAGATAATGTTGTTGACAGTGAATGGCATTCGTGATAAATTATCTTTAAGTTAAGATATATTAATTCGAGATAAAAAGAAAAGCATGTAAAAACTTATCAAACCCCTTTAATGAATAGCCACTCTTATTGAAGGAAAAATATAGGGGATTAATGAAAAAGCTGAACATCCAAAAATTGAATCGTTATAAATGGGAGGAATATTTTATGAATGGATTAAAAGGTATACACCACGTAACGGCCATAACAAGTAGTGCAGAAAAGAATTATGAATTTTTCACAAATATATTAGGCATGCGTTTAGTCAAGAAAACAGTTAACCAAGATGATATCCAAACCTATCACCTGTTTTTTGCCGACGATGTTGGCGGTGCGGGTACTGACATGACATTCTTTGATTTTCCTGGTATTCCTAAAGGAGAGCATGGGACTAATGAGATTTCCAAAACATCCTTCCGTGTACCGACTGATGCGGCATTGGAGTATTGGGTTAAACGCTTTGACCGTTTAGAGGTAAAAAATACAGGAATCCAAGAACAGTTTGGCAAAAAGATCATTTCTTTTGTGGATTTTGATGATCAGCAATATCAATTGATTTCAGATGAAAATAATGAAGGGGTTGCAGCTGGAATCCCTTGGCAAAAAGGGCCTATTCCTCTGGAATACGCTATTACAGGATTAGGACCAATTTTCATTCGGATCGCCAATTTCGATTACTTTAAAGAAATGATGGAAAAAGTCCTATTATTCAAAGAAATAGACAAGGAAGGATCATTTCACCTATTTGAGGTAGGGGAAGGTGGGAATGGTGCTCAAGTTATCGTCGAGCATAATTCGATCCTCCCTCAGGCACGGCAGGGTTTTGGGACTGTTCACCATACAGCCTTCCGTGTTGAAGACCGTTCCGTTCTGGAAGAATGGATCAAACGAATGGAAAGCTTCCAATTTCATACGTCCGGTTATGTTGATCGTCACTTCTTTGAGTCGCTTTACGTAAGAGTGGCGCCGCAAATTTTATTCGAGTTTGCCACGGATGGTCCTGGATTTATGGGGGATGAGCCGTATGAAACGCTTGGGGAAAAATTATCTTTACCACCGTTCTTAGAATCAAAGAGGGAGCAAATCGAAAAGTTGGTCCGTCCCATTGATACAGTAAGAAGCACCAAAGAATTCATTAAAGAATAATTGACAATCTTTAGCGAATGATATGTTGGTTTATGCCCATACTAAAACAGGTAGAAAATAAAAAATGGAATAATCATTTGAAATAGAAAAAATGCTCTGGAGGAATGACTTATGACAAAAGATTTTTACACGGCAATTAAAGAGAGACGTTCATATTATGGGATCAATAAAGAGGTCGGAGTATCCGATGAGAAAATTAAAGAAATAGTTGAATTTGCGGTAAAACACACGCCATCGGCTTTTAATTCCCAATCTTCCCGCCTTGTTGTTTTAACAGGATCGGCCCATGATAAATTATGGGATATTACAACGCAGGCTTTAAGGAAAGCGGTTGGTGAGGGAGATTTCTCTGGCACTCAACAAAAAATGGATTCCTTCAAAGCTGGATATGGGTCAATATTATTCTTTGAAGATGAATCTGTTGTGAAATCACTTCAAGAACAATTTGCAACGTATGCCGATAATTTCCCTATCTGGTCACAACAAACATCAGGCATGCATCAATTAGTTGTTTGGACAGCACTTGAAGCAGAAGGATTGGGAGCAACTTTACAGCATTATAATCCTCTAATTGATGATGAAGTGAAAAAAGAATGGGATGTTCCAAGTAATTGGAAATTAATTGCACAAATGCCATTTGGAAATCCAACAGCTCAACCGGGTGATAAAGAATTCAAACCACTTGAGGATCGTATAAAATTTTATAAATAAAGTGGACTGATAAGAGCAACCTTGTAAAGAGCCAATTCTAATTGGCTCTTTTTTGTTTATTGCCCTGTGTGGAAAGTGACTATACCTTATGTAAAAGCTTTATAAGTAATAGTTCTGCTTGTTATTCAATTCTTTAAAAATGAGAGCTATTCCTTGGTCAAGTTTTTGTATATTTGTATTGGACACGTTTAATTTTAATATTTTGTCCTGGTGAAAGCCATCTATATAATTTTGACCCATCGTCTCTACCAGTACTTGTTGATTCTGTAAGTTATTGATGAGGTGAGTACTATTTAAACGACGAGGCAGTACGATATGTGCGTTCATACATATGGATGCTGGGCGAAAAAAGCCTAGGGTAGAGTGCTTTTCTAGAGCATCATATAGCAAGTTTGCACGCTCTAAATAGGAGAGACGCACCTTGTTTCTATGGCGTTCAAACATACCGCTTTTTATGTAGATTTCCAAGGCTGCTTGTGAAATCATGGAACTATCAATATCAGCTGTTCTTTTATATAGTTGGAAGCTGTCCGCTAATGGTTTAGGCAATACGGCAACACCTATGCGTAATCCTGGAAACATTATTTTAGAGAAGCTTTTTAAATAAATTACCATGTTATGGGTATCCCCGGAAAAAATAGGGTCTACCTTCATATTTTCTTCGAAATCTGCTAAATAATCATCTTCTACAATATAGACACCATACTTTACTGCAAGTTTTAGTATCTCCTCTCTTTCCATCTTAGAGTAAGAAGTCCCTAACGGATTATGAAAACGAGGCATCGTATAAAAGAATTTAATTTTCTGATCACTAAATATCCGTTCTAATTCCCCTAAATCAATACCTTCTGCTGTTCGTTGGATTCCTAGCACGGAAATCTTGTACGCTTTCAATTGCTCCACAAATAGATGATAACTAGGCTGCTCAACAAGTATATCGGTACGTTCATTTGGAAAGGGGATGAACGTTAATAAGGAAAGTGCTTGCTGCACGCCAGAAGTGATGAAAATCTGTTCTTCTTTTGCGAAAACCTGATACTGCTCTAATTGTTTTTGTATCACTTTAATTAAAGAGGGCAGTCCTTTTGGAGTGCCATAGATAAACAATTCTTGCTGATAGGTATCGATGGCTTTGTTGATGCAATGTTGAAAGTCATGATACGGAAATTGATGCCAAGCGGGAGCGGAGGTAACAAAGTCGATGTCCGCTGTTGGTTCGCTTTTACCATCAAATTCTTTTTGGACGACATAATATCCACTTTTAGGAACCGCGTAGATTAAATGCCTCTTTACCAATTCTTGCAGTGCTTTCAAGACTGTACTTTTACTACATTGATGTTGATCGCTTAATTGACGAATAGATGGGAGTTTAAAGCCCGCTTTGAGCCGTCCATTCTGGATGAGAGATTCAAATTCATTAAACAAGGCTATGTATTTTAGCATGAATACCTCCTAAAACTGTACCGTTACAGATGCTTCTTATTTGTATTGTATCGTAGTGGAACTTTTAATACGATACTAACAACCGGCCGGGTGTTGAAAAGGAGGAGTTACTAAATATGCCAGAAAATAAAAAAGCCTATTTTGCGGCGATACTATATGCCATTATTATTGGATTTTCATTTATCTTTACAAAAATATCATTAATGGAAGCTAGTCCGTTAGATACATTGGCACATCGATTTACGATGGCTTTTTTGATCGCCATAATTTTTAAGCTATATAGGAGGACATCAGTGAAAATAAGTGCAAAGGATACTTTGAAAATTCTTCCGTTGGTGTTCCTTTATCCAATTTTATTCTTTACATTTCAAGTGTTTGGCCTCTTGTATACCTCATCTTCAGAAGCGGGTATTATCCAAGCGACCATACCAATTTTTACGTTATTATCAGCTTCATTATTTTTGAAAGAATACGCTGGTAGAGGTCAGAAATTTTTTCTTTATTTATCTGTGATGGGGGTTATCTTTATCTTTGTCATGAATGACTTGCAAATTGCGGATCACAGTTTGAAAGGAACGATCCTGATCTTATTATCCTCGATTGCTGCCGCTCTCTATAATGTGGTGGCGAGGAAGGTAACAAAGCAATATTCACTATTTACGTTAACTTATGTGATGACGTTCTTTGGTTTTGTGGCTTTTAATAGTATGGCCATCATCAACCATGTAATTAACCAATCTTTTAGTAGCTTTTTATTACCCTTCACAAGTAGTGCATTTCTCCTTTCAATCTTATATCTTGGTGCATTATCGTCACTGCTTACTGCTTTTTTATCAAACTATGCATTATCCATATTACCAGCATCTAAAATGAGCGTTTTTAGTAATTTAGCGACATTGATTACGATCATGGCAGGGGTGATTTTCTTACATGAATCCATTCATTATTATCACGTTATAGGTGCAATGATTATTCTTGCTGGGGTAATCGGCACGAACTATTTTGGTGGAAATCGGTCAAAACATATCCGTAAGAATGTTGCCGATCCATTGCTGAAAAGGGAGGTAAAGTGAATGAATAAATATTTGTTGCTACTCTTGATTAGTGGTATATGGGGATCTCAATTCTTCTTTATTGCATTAGTCATAGAAAATGTTGGGGTTATTACATTGTCAGCCATCAAAGCATGTATCGGCGGTATCTGTTTACTCTTCTTTGGTTTTTTTTTATCAAAAGAAGAGCGAAGAGTACCCAGGAGTTATTATAAATGGTATATAATCATTGCTTTTTTAGAGGTTGTACTGCCATTCGTGTTTATTGCACAAGGCCAGAAATCGGTGCCTAGCAGTATCGCAGCGGTGCTGATTGGAATGGTTCCCGTCTTTACCATCCTCTTTTTACTAGCATTTTTCAAAAGAAAAAGCACAAGGCCGGAGATTACAAGTATCCTATTCGGATTTGCAGGCATTGTCTTCCTTTCCTGGCCAACACAAGGAATCCAAGACCTTTCTAACAGTATTCTGGGGAACATCCTATTGATATTGGCTGCCATGAGTTTTGGATTATCATTGATTTTCATGGAGAAATTAAACGAGGGATCTTCCGTTATTCATATGAGAAATGTATTACTGATTGCCAGTGCATTGCTCATACCCATGTCCCTTTTGTTTGAGCAATCTTTCGAATTGGATTTAGCACGATCTCAATCAATCTACTTAGCGATTTTAGGCATTTTCCATGCAGGTGTTGTTTATGCCTTATTTAATAGGCTGATTCGGCAAGAAGGCGCATTATTTACTTCATATAGTAATTATATAGTGCCTGTCATCGGAATGATTTTAGGCTTTTTATTTTTACATGAAGCGTTGTCTATTCATCAGTTGATTGGAATGGGAATAGTTATGATGTCATTAGTTTTTTTAGACGGAAAAATAATAACCAAGTTGATAAGAAAGTAGTATTTTATTATATGTGCTCTGGTCCGTTATCTTTAATTGTACTAATAAACGCAGTAATTTCAGAACTCGTATATTTAACGAAACCAAATTGAGAAAAGGGGAGCAGGTTTATTATATCTTTGTAAGATCTTTTTTGTTTTTTGATCCGCAAATGATTTATATAGTAGAAGAAGCATCTGCTGAGGTTAATGCAGATGCTTCTTCTACTAAAAGGGGTAACGATTTATTGGCGCTAACCAGTAATAAATGCTTATATTTTTATTTTTTCTGCATTAGATAGTGAAGTATTTTTCTCAATCTTCATTATAATAAATCCACTCCAGGCAAACATTAAGGAGGCAATGTAAAAGATGCTGCCGATCGTTAAAAAGTCGACTAAATATCCGGTTGCAATCACCGCAGCCGCAGCACCGATGGATGTCCAAACATGGTAGTTTCCAATTTCCTCTCCCGCTGTTTTCTTCGTAACATATCTTGCAAGTACGGTTTTTTCAGTGTTTTTTTGCACTGCCCCAAGTACTCCCATAATGATTTGCAGGAGATAGACATGCCAAATTTCATATGCGAGGGGAAAGGCAAGAAGGATAAGTGCCATCCCCCATGAATAGATGAGGAGAAATGCTTTGTCACCGGCTTTGTCAGTGAATTTTCCGATTATAGGATAGCTAAGTGCTGCAGTCAATGAGAATATTCCATATGCCCACCCGAATTGCGAATAACTTGTACCTACATTTTTGATTAGCAAAATATAAAAAGGGAAAATCATGCTGGCAGCCATTCCAACAGTACCTTGGTAAAAAACAAAACGTTTATAATTCATGGATGATACTCCTCATAGAAAAGATTCATGAAGCGATTATCAGGATCATATTTCTTTTTTAATCGGAAGAATTCCTCAGTACGCGGATACGCTTCAAATAATTGTGTCTTGGTTGGATACCCATAATAGGGCAGATAGTAGCTGCCGTTATGGTCAAGCGTCACATCAATCATATTACGGATGACCCTTCCCGTATTTTCCTTACTATCGCTATCTGTCCCTTGATTGATGAGCATTACAAGAGCGAACATATCATCCTTGGCATAGGACATGAGTGATTCATCATTATGTTCCACATAACGAATTGTAATATTTAATAAATTGAAATCTTTCTCATCAGATAAGGTATTTCTTAAATCATCGATATAATCAGCAAATTGATCAATCGGAACGAAGTATTCTTGCAGTACTTCAGTTTTGGTGGGGTTGCTGTAATCCATAAAGGCTGAGTCCGACCGCATCACATTATTCCTCGAAACCAAGTTGCCATCAATATTGGCCGTGTAGGTTTTTTGAGTTTCCCAAAATCTTTTTTTACCCCAGTCATTAAAACGTGATAGGCCAAGAAAGAATTTAGGCACAGCAATGATCGTTTCCCGTTTGAGAGTATTGTAGTCAGATAGCTGTGTTTGGTCATTTGCCTTATAATAATCCGTTACATACATTTCATCCAAATAGGAGCCAGGAGCAACCGATATTCTTGCAAGGTGCATTTTAACATCATCGTTTTGGAGAACTTCTCTTTTAAAGTACGACGTATATTCATCATAATGGAGTGATTTAGTTTTAATGTTATAAAGTTCGTCATCGGTAAGGTGGAGTGTTACATCGAGTATTACGCCAAACAAACCATACCCGCCAATAACCGAATGGAAGAGCTCCGAATTTTCTTCGCGGCTCACTGTTAGGATTTGTCCTTTTGCGTTAAGCAATCTAAATGATTCCACGGTTTCTATCAAGGCATGATGACGGATATCGCGGCCATGGACATTAACGCTCAAAGACCCGCCAATGGTAAAAATGTTTTGAGATTGACTGACCTTCAGTGCAAGTCCATATGGGTTGATATATTCCTGGAGAGCAGCCCAGGTTGCTCCGCTTTGGACCGTGATGCGTTTTTCTTTAACATCCAAATCTAGTATTTTATCATAGTGCTTCATATCGAGCAGGACCCCATTTGGATATAATGTCTGTCCTCCTTGGCTATGCTGCATTCCGGCAATTGAAATGGGATCATCGTTTTTTTCGGCATCCAAAACGACCTTTTTGATTTCTTCTTCACTATCTTCCGCCTTAATCGTTTTCATTTTAACCGGCATCAGCCGGCTGATATCTTTGGCAATAGGGTGGTCAAGCTTGAAATTAAAAGCCTGCAGCGATAATCCAAATAATAGTGCATATAGGATGATAAATAAAAATCGTTTCATGATATCTGGCTTTCGACTCCTCGTTTAATATGTCTGACACTCAATTGAAAATAATGAAAAAGTATGAACTTTATAGGTTAATGGAGTTACCCCTGACCATTAAGTGAGATTGGGGTTAATATTGAATTAATGTCAGATTCTTTGAAAATGAATCTTTTGATTTATGTATTAGTTCTTGGTTTTCAGCCCGTTAATGATTGTTTTGGTTAGCGGTATGGATAGTGATTCCAAGCTTTGTTCAGAGTTGTTTAATCCCCAATGATAGATGATTCCCATTAGGCTTTGAGTGATAAGTTGTGAAATTTCGTTAACTGATTGGTCAGTGCCAATGTCGTTTTGTTCTTTCGCCTCTTCAATTAATGAACGAATAATTAGGAAGAGTGAACGATTTGAATTTAAAAAGTAAGTATGTTCTTTCGAATCTAAAGCAGAACTGTAAATCACTTTCATTAAATCTTTGCCCATTTCTTCTTCCAGAAAACGCATCAATTTGCGTATGAAAATAAATAATTTCTCGGTAGCGTCCATATCGACTGGGAACGAACGGAAGACTTCACGATAGTAATCATCGACCTCTATGAATCTCACTAAAAAAATATCAGATTTCGCTGAAAAGTGTTGGTAAAATGACCCTTTTGATGTGCCGCTTTTTTTCACGATTTCGTCAACGGTAACTTTATCATAACCTTTTTCGCTAAATAGCTTTAAAGATATTTTTAATATTTTTTCACGAGTCTTTTCTCCCCTAAGCTGTTTCTTTCTAGGCTCGATCATAAAAAACCTCCAAATGATAATTGACAGAATATTCCTATATGGTTTAATATCAGACTACAGTCTAGTTAAATGATTGGTGGTCTATTTAATCTAACGTAGATCATCAATAATCACAACGCTTTCTTAATCGCATTTAGCATTTTTAGAAAGCGTTTACAAAGTTTTGAGATCAGGTATGGGGGAGGTTAGTTCAGTTTAAATTAGGAGGTTTTTCAAGTAGATGAATTAGGAGGGGGTATCAGGATAAACTTAAAGACCTAGGAATAAACCATAGTATCGGGAAGCAGGAAAAGCGATGTGCGTTAAACGGATTATTTTTTGGGAAATAGTAGCAAGAAAAGGGAGGGAATTATCATGAATCATTCCAGTGGTGAGATAGAGAAAAGAACGATCAGTAAAACGATGAAACGGATTCTTCCATTTATCTTGCTCCTTTATATCATTGCTTACTTGGACAGGGTCAATTTAGGCTATGCTGCTTTACAAATGAATGCAGAATTAGCCTTATCCGCTGAAGTTTTTGGATTGCTTTCCGGCATTTTTTTTATAGGCTATTTTTTCTTTGAAGTTCCTAGCAACATGATCATGCATAAAGTGGGAGCTCGGATATGGATTGCCCGCATAATGATTTCGTGGGGACTCGTGGTAATATTAACAGGTTTTGCGCAAACAACGATGCATTTATATATTCTCCGTTTTTTATTAGGTGTTGCCGAAGCTGGGTTTTTTCCTGGTATAATTTTGTATTTAACTTATTGGTTCAGGGCCCGCGAGAGAGGACGGGCAACAGCGGCCCTGCTTTTAGCCTTACCGATTGGCGGGTTGATTGGTGCGCCTGTGTCGACGTGGATACTTGACAATATTTCCTGGTTCGGTATGGCCGGCTGGAGATGGATGTTCATCCTTGAAGGCATTCCGGCCATTATTATCGGTGTTGTTGTTGTTTTCTATTTAACTAATAGACCGACTAACGCTAAATGGTTATCTAAAGAAGAAAGTGATTGGTTAGAAGGGGAATTGAGTGCAGAAAGAAAAGTTAGCTCGAAAATAAATAAAGTCACAAAGCTTGCTATGCTGAAAGATGCGAAAATTTGGAAGCTGGCCCTGTTTTATTTCGCGGGGTACACATCTATCTATGGATTGTCATTCTGGATGCCCACCATAATTAAATCTTTATCGGAAAATGCAACAACCAATTTAGAAATAGGCTGGTTAGCGATGATTCCATCGTTAGTAGGAGTACCTGCCATTATGTTTGTGGGCTGGAATTCAGATCGGACCAATGAACATAAATCACACTTGCTCGTTTGCCTCATGATAGCAGTTGTCGGATTTATCGGGTGCGGCTTTTCAGATAGTGTTTTTATGATGGTGCTTATGTTAACGATTACATCTTTCGGGTTATACGGGTTCAGTGGATGTTTCTTTGCCTATATGACATTTTTCTTCACTGAGTCCACTGCACCAGTTGGAATAGCCATCGTCAATTCAATTGCGGCTTTAGGAGGTTTTGTAGGACCGATGATTCTTGGAACTGTTGCATTTACTCAAGGTATGTTTATTTTATCTGGATTACTTGTAATAGGAGTCATCACCCTATTATCATTAAAATTGACAGATGCTTCAGCGGAAAACGTCGTAAAAGAAGTTGAAGTAAATATTAATCGATTATAAAGGTTCTAAATGTATTGAAGATTAAAAGAAAAGAAACATCATTGGAAATCACAAAGTTCCTATGATGTTTCTTTTTGTATTTTCATATGGCTACTTCCCGAGCAGATAAAAATAACGGCTGAGCATGTCAAAAATTTAACCTTAATCGCAGGTTCTGCCCAATAAGACTTGTTTGTAGTTTTCGGCGGGATTAGAATGGAGATGAGATACAAGTCTTTTCAATTGCTGACTTCATATTTATTTTCATTACAGGAATATCAGCAGAAATGAGGTGATGATGTGGAAATTCATTTGGTGGCAAAAGATGAGATTGAGGCTCAAGGAATTCGTTGGATAGTCGAGTCCCACCTAACGGGAGTTAGACTGATCTTATGGAAAACGATTGAAGAATTTGAAAAGGGCATCCGCAATCAGCAACCGGAATTCGTTATTTTGGATATGGATATTTGGACGGATGAAAGTGAGGCGATGGGTGTTTCGTTAAAGCGAAGGGGAATTCGATGGTTAGGGATTTCATCTGAGCGAATTTTTCAGACGGCTTATCGAGCCTTACGTTTCCGTGCTGAAGATGTATTATTCCGTCCTTTTTCTTCGGCGGATTTGGTAAAACATATCCAACAATTGCGTTTTCAATTGAGAAATGGTCCAAATCTTCTCTCATCAAACACCATGGATGATGGGAATGCTCTGGATATTGGGTATCCTGATTTCTTCTTGACGGACCGGAGGCATGAAAGTCGAATAACCATGGTCGCTTTTTTGACACCTGATAACAAGACCCTTCCATTAGTTTATGATGAACTGCAACGATATTCTTTTACTGGGAAGAATCAAATCTTCGCTTTATCGGATTTTATTTTATGTGTCCAGGAAACAAAGGAAGTTGAAGTTTATAAGGAAGAGTACCAAGCGTTTCTTGCCCACTGGAAAGAAAGAATGGATGAGCCCCTTGCCATCATTATAAAAGCGGCATCTTCAGATGAGTCTTTAAAAAGGATGTATCAGCAAACACGTGAATTTACGAGACAAATCTTTTTCGATGGATATGATATCATTTTAGCCGAAAGTCAACAAACTTCGCATCAAGAGATGGATCCGTTCCTCACGCCTCTTGAACAAAGACTTTGGATAGAAATGCTCGAACGACGGGATGCGAAAGCCATCAGGAACTGGATTGAGCGTGAATTCCTTACCTTTGAACGACCATACCCCGACCCGGAAATCGTTCGTATCCGCCTTACAAGCGTACTTGCGCAGATTCGTAGGCATATGAAATCATACAACTTGCAAACTGCCTCTTTAGAAGCAATATACTATGATGTATTTCAACAAATTGTACATAAACCCGTCATTCATCAAATAGTAAAAGAGCTGCATGCGTTCACGACCCATATGCTTCTGCAGGATCATGGACAATTACAGGAAGGTGCGCGCACAATTAGTGAAAAGGCAAGAGAGCTGATCGAGTCCAACTATTGGGACGCCCAGTGGAATCTAGCAAGTTGTGCAGAGACTCTGCGTATCAATAAAAGCACGCTCAGCCGGCGTTTTGCGGCTGAATCCGGCGAGTCTTTTCGAAATACGCTGCATCAAGTTCGAATTAGGGAAGCTAAACGTTTATTAAAGGAAACGGATTTATCATTGGAGGAAATCTCACAATTGGCCGGCTATTCACATCAAACTTATTTCAATGCAAAGTTCAAATTGCTTGAAGCTTGTACACCATCAGCATATCGGTCTGGATTATAAAAAAGGACGATTCAATAAATGAATCGTCCTTTTTTATTTATTTCATAACAATGTAATTAATGAAATTATTCATAAAAAAATAAAGATAACTACAAAAAGTGTAAATAAATTATAAAATTATCATTAGATTATAATGAATTATTCTGAATTTTTCTTATAGAATGAAAATATAACAAACCAAGGGGGAAAGTGAAAATGAATACGATTACAAACAAGGTTATACGTTATAGAGGTACTGATTTGCATACGAAAGGCTGGCAACAAGAGTCAGTGCTTAGAATGCTGATGAATAATTTGGATCCTGAAGTCGCTGAACGTCCTGAAGATTTAGTTGTATACGGAGGGATTGGGAAAGCAGCACGTAACTGGGAATGCTTTGATGCAATCGTCAAATCACTAAAAGAGCTTGAAAATGATGAAACTTTACTGGTCCAATCAGGGAAACCGGTGGCAATTTTTAAAACGCATACCGATGCACCCCGTGTCCTGATTGCCAATTCAAATATCGTCCCGGCGTATGCAAACTGGGAAACATTCCATGAACTTGATAAAAAGGGCTTGATGATGTATGGGCAAATGACGGCTGGCAGCTGGATATATATTGGCTCTCAAGGAATCGTACAGGGTACATACGAGACATTTGCCGAGCTTGCAAAACAACATTTCAATAACTCGTTAAAAGGCACCATCACTCTTACGGCAGGTCTAGGCGGCATGGGTGGGGCACAGCCACTGGCAGTTACGATGAACGGTGGGGTCTGTATCGGAATCGATGTTGATGAGACAAGAATTGACCGGAGGATCGAGACTCGTTATACCGATGTGAAAACGGATTCTTTGGATGAAGCCATTCGTTTAGCCAAAGAAGCTAAACTTGCAGGAAAAGCATTATCGATTGGTTTGATTGGGAATGCTTCAGATATTCTTCCGGAAATGATCGCAAGGAACTTCATTCCGGATGTCTTGACTGATCAGACTTCCGCCCATGATCCGCTAAATGGATATACACCTTCAGGTATGTCAATGGCGGAGGCGGCAGAATTACGAAATGCGAATCCAGAAGAGTATATTAAACTCTCTAAAGCTTCAATGGCCAAACATGTTAGCGCGATGCTTGAAATGATGGAAAAAGGAGCCGTGACGTTCGATTATGGCAATAATATCCGTCAAGTTGCGAAAGATGAAGGCGTAGAGAATGCTTTTGACTTCCCTGGCTTCGTTCCAGCGTATATCCGTCCACAATTTTGTGAAGGAAAAGGTCCATTCCGCTGGGTCGCTTTATCTGGTGATCCTGAAGACATTTATAAAACAGACCAAGCCATTTTACGCGAATTCGCGGATAATGAACATTTATGTAACTGGATTAGAATGGCTCAAGAAAAAATTCAGTTCCAAGGTCTGCCTTCCCGCATTTGCTGGCTTGGTTATGGGGAGCGCGCCCGTTTTGGTAAAATCCTTAATGATATGGTTGCCAGCGGTGAATTGAAAGCCCCGATAGTAATTGGACGTGACCATTTGGATTCAGGCTCTGTCGCTTCTCCAAATCGTGAAACGGAAGCCATGAAGGATGGATCGGATGTAGTGGCTGACTGGCCGATCTTAAATGCAATGGTGAATGCAGTGGGCGGCGCAACTTGGGTATCCGTACATCATGGCGGAGGCGTAGGAATGGGATACTCAATGCATGCTGGCGTGGTAATTTTGGCTGACGGCACCGAAGAAGCAGCAGCCAGGATTGAGCGAGTGCTGACAACGGACCCTGGGATGGGCGTAGTGCGTCATGTTGATGCAGGATATGAACTTGCAGAGGAAACAGCCCGTGAAAGAGGTATTAATATCCCGATGCTTGATAAAGGAATTGATAAACAATGACAAAGCCAATTTGGATAAAACATGCCGCTCAACTTGCTACCCTTACATCTGAAAGGAAAGGTCCGCGTTCCAAAGAAGCAATGTCGGAGCTTGGTTTGATAGAGGACGGAAGTATATGGATCGAATCTGGGTTGATTCAAGCTGTCGGTACAACCAAGGAATTGGAAAAACTCTATGCTGATAGAATGCATGAAGCTGAAGTTTTCGATGCTACTGGCCATTTGGTGACACCAGGCCTTGTTGATCCCCATACGCATGTTGTATATGGCGGAAGCCGTGAGCGTGAATTCGAAATGCGTCTAGAAGGTGCAACATATATGGACATCATGAACGCAGGTGGGGGCATTCATGCAACCACCCGCATGACAAGGGAAGCAAGTGAAGAAGAGTTGATGGAACAAACCATGCGCCGCCTTGATTCGTTTCTCGCTCATGGCGTGACTACTGTAGAAGGTAAAAGCGGTTATGGAATGAATTTGGAAACCGAATTGAAGCAGTTGCGGGTGATGAAGAAGTTACAGGAAGAGCATCCGATTGATTTAGTTCCTACTTTTATGGGAGCCCATGCGGTTCCAAAGGATTATAAAGGTCGTGAGGATGAATTTGTCGATCATCTGATTAATGATATGCTTCCAATCGTCTCTGAAGAAAAGCTTGCTGAATTCAATGATGTGTTTTGTGAAAAAGGGGTTTTTACCCCTGAACAATCAGAGCGGATTTTAAAGGCGGGGAAAAAGTACGGCTTGATCCCTAAAATTCATGCTGATGAAATTGAGCCATACGGGGGAGCGGAACTAGCTGCCAAAATAGGGGCTATATCAGCTGAGCATTTATTAAAGGCTTCCGAAGAGGGAATTCAAGCCATGGCTAAGTCAGGAACAATTGCCTGCTTGCTTCCAGCCACAGCTTTGTATTTAAGAGAAGATGCGGCCCCAGGTCGCCGAATGGTTGATGAAGGTGTAGCTGTCGCCATTTCGACCGATTGCAATCCCGGATCCTCGCCGACGACTTCCATGCCGCTTGTCATGAACCTGGCATGCATCTCGATGCGGCTGACCCCTGCTGAAGCACTTACGGCGGCAACATACAATGCTGCTTGTGCAATCAACAGACAAGAAAAGGTAGGTTCACTTGAAGTGGGAAAACAAGCGGATGTCGTTTTATGGAATGTTGAAAACTATCAGGAATTGCAATATTTATTTGGGGTTAACCATGTTAAGACTGTATGGAAAAACGGTGTTCAAGTTGTGAATGATAAAGTGAAGTCTGATTCCAAAAGCCTTACGGGCCTTTAAAAATCAATATTCTCAATCAATGTCTACCCATTCCATCCGCTGAAAAATTCAGGGGATGGATGGGCTTTTGGAAGTATACAACAAATGTAATGGTGCTGAATAGTAGGATGATGATCTATCATCCTACCCATTTTCAGCGTTATACACTTTACTGCTTTACAGTGAAATTAAATGAAAGTGTTTTAAGGAATTCGTGGAAATGACTCTTCCATGTGGAGGGAATTTTATGTGGATAATCACTATCCATTCGAAAAATGACATAAAAATGTTTGAGTTTACCACAGAAAAGGAAGCAAGGGAAAAATTCGAGGTAATGGAAGGCTGTAAAATACTTAGTGAAGTCATTTATTTCAATGATATACAACTGATCGAATCTTAAACTATATTTTCATATATTAAATAGAATTTAAAAGGTAGTATGATTTGATATAGTTTATAAAAAGAGTATTATTTCATAATATTCTTTGCTGAATTTTTTTATAGTATTAAGCTTAATCGATTCATTCAATTTCAGGGTCACTACTGAGTTTTACAGGAAGAGTGTTTTTTGAATCGATATATCTTATAAAGCAAAAAGTGGAGGGGATTCTTTGAACGAACAAAAATTCACTATTGACGATGCCCCATTTAATAGGTTTCATTTTCGAATTGCAGGACTTACATTCGGGTCCAGCTTTTGTGATGGCTATTCTTTAGGGATCATTGCGATGGCCCTGACAGTATTCGGGCCTCAAATGAATATGAATTCAATGTGGACAGGGCTGATCGGCAGCTCTGCTTTAATCGGTCTGTTTGCGGGATCTTTAATACTTGGAAGACTTTCTGACCGTGTAGGCAGACAGAAAATCTTTCTCGTAAACTTTTTACTTATCACGGTAGCTACTATTTTACAATTTTTTGTTAGCAGCCCAGAACAGCTTTTTATTTTACGGTTGCTGATTGGATTTGGACTTGGAGGAGATTACGCTGTCGGTACGACTTTGCTTGCCGAGTTTTCACCCAAAAAGTATCGCTCCTCTCTCCTCGCGTCTATAAACGTAGTATGGACGCTTGGATATGTAGCATCAAACTTTGTTGGTCATTACTTGGGACAGGCTGGTTCAGACTCATGGCGTTGGATGCTTGTCAGCGCTGCCATTCCGGCTATTGTGGTTTTAATCTTAAGAATAGGAACGCCTGAATCACCAAGATGGCTTGTCAGCATGGGGCGAGTCGAAGAAGCTCGCCAGATTGTAAAAAAACACCTTGGATCGAACGTTGAAATGGGGGAAACGACGACTGGCACAGAAAAACAAAAGACTCTGGGATTTCGTGGACTTTTCAGTAAAAGGCTTCGTAAGCGTTTGGCTTTTGGCGGAATATTCAAATTAACTCTTGTTATTCCGTACTTTGCAATTTACACTTTCCTGCCTTCCATACTTAGTACAATGGGTTTTGAACAGAACTTTTTTGCCGATACAATGTTAAATCTATTCTTGCTTGTTGGGGCAATTGTTGGTCTTTGGCTGCTTGCAAAATTTTCTCGTAGAGGATTTACCATCGGGGCTTTCACGATCCTTACCGTTTCATTGTTTTCACTCAGCTTCTTGCACAATGGTTTTCAATTCTTAATGTTGTTAGCCTTCTTGATCTTTACTTTTTTCATGTCAGCAGCATCGAACCTTACATTAGTATACCCGGCAGAGCTTTTTCCAACTGAGATCCGTGGCTCGGGAATAGGCATGGTTACGGCAATTAGTCGGATTGGTTCTGCAATTGGAACATTTTTGCTGCCTGTTTCTTTAAGTTCATTTGGATTAAGTGCCTCAATGGCAGGAATGGCAGCCATTCTGCTGGTCGGCTTGATCGTATCGATCGCCTGGGCACCTGAAACGAAGAATCTTTCATTACATGAAGCAAGTGACCCTTTGCTAGAAACGGAGAATTCTCCGAAGGGAACCGCTCTTCCCTTTACAGAAAATGAAAAAATAACATAAGATTGACTTCCAGCGAATAAATGAGAAGGACCAAAACTTTTTTCTCCTTCTTGATCAGTCATATGAGAGGAGATGTATAAGGATGACAACTACCGATTGTTTACACCCTATGGATATTAAAGAGGTTGTAATAGGAGATGATGCCATCTCAATCGAAGAGGTAATTGCGGTTGCAAGATATGGTGCAAAAGTTACTTTCACTGAGGCATATTGTGAAAGGGTGGATAAATCACGAAGCTTAATAGACAAGTTTTTAGATGATAATAGATTGATTTACGGTGTAACGACAGGTTTTGGCAGTAATATGACGGAGGTGATTTCTCCACAGGACGCCGAAACCCTTCAACGGAATATTGTTCGTTCACATGCCGTTTCTGTTGGGGAAACTCTTGAAAAAGAAGTCGTAAGAGCCATTCAATTGATGATCCTCGTGAATTTAGGCCAAGGGTATTCAGGGGTCCGTTTACAAGTTTTAAAGCTTATCGCTTCACTGTTAAATCACGATATACTTCCCTATGTTCCAGGTGATGGGTCAGTGGGGTATCTTTCTCCTGAAGCTCACATGGCCTTAGTGGTGATTGGTGAGGGAAAGGCATGGTATCAGGATGAGCTCATACCTGGCAGGGAAGCTTTAGAGAAAGCTGGATTAGCACCTGTTACGTTAGGTGCTAAAGAAGGATTGGCACTTATAAGCGGGACTACTTCCGTTACTGCGATGGCTGTCCTGGCTTTATACAATAGTATGCAAGCCGCGGAAACCGCCGACATTACGGGAGCTATGTCTTTAGAAGTGCTAAAAGGTACAATAAAAGCATTTGATTACCGTTCTCACGCATTGAAAAAACATGAGGAACAGGCTAAGACAGCCAGAAATGTTACAAGGATTCTTGAAGGCAGCCAAATCATTGAAACTTACAAGGAACATAGATTACAAGATGCACTTAGCTTACGATGCATTCCACAAGTCCATGGAGCCGTAAAAAGAGTTTTGAAGGACGCTGCTGTTTCGATCGAGAATGAAATGAACTCTGTAAGTGACAATCCTCTGATTTTTCCGGAAGGGGAAGATGGAATTGCCCTGATGGCGGGAAATTTCGATGGTTCATTTGTTGGGATTTATACGGATGCGATTTCCATCGCGTTAGCAAACTTAGCAAAAATAACAGAACGCAGAATAGATCGGCTTGTAAACCATCACCTTAGTGAATTACCTAATTTCTTAGTGGTTAATCCAGGTTTAAATAGTGGCTACATGATTCCGCAATATACAGCCGCCGGACTATTGAATGAAATCAGGGTGCTCTCGCATCCAGCCACAATAGATAATATCCCTACCTGTGCAAATCAAGAAGACGTGATAAGTTTTGCCTATTTCGCTGCGAAGAAAGCCTATCGGATTTCGAAGAAACTTGAATATATTTTAGCAATTGAACTGATGACGGCAACCCAAGCAATGGATTTTCATCTGCCCTTGAAACCGTCACCGGTTACGGAGGGGGTATATCATTTAGTTCGGAGCGAAGTCCCGATGGTTGAAGAAGACCGCTTTTTCCATCCTGACATTGAAGCGATATATAGGCAAATTCATGAAGGGGAAATAGTGAAGTTCGTTGAAACGGCAATCGGGGAAATAGAGTTCTAAAACTATGTGGAAGCTGTTTTACTTTATTAAATAAGGTAAAATGGCTTCCTTTTTTTAAAATGATGGATCATATTTAAAGGAGGAGGGATGAAAGATGCATTATGATGTAATTGTAATTGGAGCTGGATCTATGGGAATGTCTTCAGGTTATTATCTATCAAAAAAAGGACAAAAAGTATTATTATTGGATTCCTTTGCTCCTCCTCATAATAAGGGCAGCCATCACGGGGAAACAAGAATTATTAGACATGCTTATGGTGAAGGCAGGGAGTATATTTCTTTGGCACTTAAATCCCAAGAGCTATGGGGTGAGTTGGAAAGAAATTCGGGGAAACAATTATTTCTTCCAACGGGGGTCCTGAATGCTGGTAGCGAAAATTCCACTTTCATTAAGCAAGTGATAGCGGGTTCAAACGAATATGGGTTACCTATGAAAATCTTGGATTACCATGAAATTCATGATAGATGGCCTGGAATAAAACTGCCGGAAGACTACATTGGATGCTTTGAATCGACTTCGGGCGTATTGAAAAGTGAAGAGTGCTTAAGAGCGTATCAGCAACTTGCGAAATCTCATGGTGCCGACATCAGGGTAAACAGTGAAGTGAAGAAGATAGTTGTTCATGGCAATGGGGTCACGATTAAAACGGATGAACAGACCTTCCACTCAGAATCTTTAGTCGTTGCAGTTGGGGCGTGGGCACCGAAAATATTGGCGATGTTAGATTTAAATCTGCCGCTGGAACCCATCAGAAAAACATTTGCCTGGTTTCATGCAAATGAAAGATTATATAATCATAATGATTTTCCGGCTTTTTCTTTTGATACTTCAGTTGGTACATACTATGGCTTTCCTAGTATAAATGGTTCTGGAATGAAAGTAGGGAGACATGATGGGGGAACCCGTATAAATCCTGATGGCTGTATTGAAGGTTTTGGTGAATTGGATGAAGATGAGGGAGATTTGGTGAAGTTTTTGCGGAAATATATGCCTGCTGATCAAAAATTGAAATATGGGAAAACTTGCATCTACACCATGACCCCTGATGAGCATTTTATAGTGGATAAACATCCTTATTATCCACACATTGCCATAGCGGCAGGTTTCTCTGGACATGGTTTTAAATTCAGCAGTGTCATGGGAGAAATATTGAGTGACTTGATTATCTCCGGAACTAGCAAGGAAGATATTTCATTGTTTTCTATTAATCGATTTAAAAATTCATTGTCATAATATACTCCTGATTTTAGTGCTGTAATCATTGCCGTTGCTTCCTTTCAAAGGAAACAACGGCTTTTTAGCATTAAACAGTAAATGTTAGGTTACCTAACAAAATATTGTCGAAATAATTAAAATATGCTAGAATGAGAATATTCCGAAATATGAAACTCTGATTCCGAATTTCGGACCTAATACATTTGAGTGATTGAAAGAGTAACTACATAATTTTTATTTACTGAAATTTCCGTTAATAAAGGAGAGGGTAGTATGAACACGGTTGATTTGAATTGTGATTTAGGAGAAAGTTTTGGCGCTTATAGGATTGGTAATGATCAAGAGATTTTGGATTATGTAACATCTGTCAATGTAGCTTGTGGATTCCACGCTGGTGATCCGACAGTCATGAGAAAAACGGTTCAGCTTGCTTTAGGGAAAAATGTCAAAATCGGAGCCCACCCAGGTTTACAGGATTTAATAGGATTTGGCAGACGCAATATGAATATTTCACCACAGGAAGCTTATGATATTGTCGTCTATCAAATTGGTGCATTGAATGGCTTTCTGCAATCCGAAGGCGGAAGTATGCAGCATGTGAAACCGCATGGGGCTTTATACAATATGGCCGCAAAGAACAAAGAGTTATCCATGGCCATTGCCGAAGCGGTATATAAAGTGAATCCTGAGCTTATCTTATTTGGTTTGTCAGGCAGTGAATTGATACGTGCCGGACAGGCTATCGGATTGCAAACCGGGAGTGAAGTATTTGCCGATCGAACCTACCAACATGATGGTTCATTGACTTCCCGATTGGAAAAGGACGCATTGATCGAAAACGATGATGATGCCGTTGCCCAAGTCATTCGCATGGTGAAGGAAGGGAAAGTACTGTCTCAGCAAGGCTCAGATGTGGCTTTAAAAGCAGATACCATTTGTATTCACGGGGACGGGGTACATGCTTTATCCTTTGCACGGCATGTTAAGGAATCTTTGCAATTATCTGAAATAACAGTCAAGTCCTTTACTTGAAAAAAATAAACAATCAGGAGGCAGATTCCATTGGAGCCAATCAAAAATACAACAGCACAGAAAAAGAATCCGACTAAGCCAAAAACGAACCGCACTTTATTGTTAGGTGCGGCATTCCTAATGGCAACTTCGGCAATAGGACCTGGCTTTTTAATGCAAACAACCGTCTATACCCAAAGTCTTGCGGCAAGTTTCGGTTTCGTTATTCTTATTTCGGTCATTCTTGATATATTTGCCCAAACAAATGTATGGCGCATTATTGCTGTATCCGAAAAACGCGGTCAGGAAATTGCAAACATGGTCCTTCCTGGGCTGGGTTATGTACTGGCAGCTCTGATCGTCATGGGCGGGCTGGCATTTAATATTGGAAATATAGCAGGAGCTGGATTAGGTCTTAATGCAATGACGGGAATATCTCCAACAGCCGGGGCGGCAATAAGTGCAGTCATCGCCGTACTGATTTTTGTAGTGAAAGAAGCAGGAAAAGCGATGGACCGTTTTACGCAAATCGCCGGATTTTTCATGATTTGTTTGATGATTTACGTTGCTTGGACAACCTCTCCTCCTGTAGGGGAAGCGGTAGTGAAGACCTTTGTGCCTGATAAAATCGACATTATCGCGATCGTTACATTAGTGGGTGGATCTGTAGGCGGCTATATTACTTTTGCGGGAGGCCATCGTCTATTGGATGCAGGCGTGAAGGGCGTTGACTCATTACCACAGGTCACGAAGAGCTCGGTAATGGGGATCCTGATAACGACGGTCATGCGTGTTGCGTTATTTCTAGCAGTACTGGGTGTTGTATCGAAAGGTTTACAAATTAATCCGGATAACCCTGCAGCATCCGTTTTTCAACTCGCTGCGGGTGATATAGGATATAAAATCTTCGGTATTGTCATGTGGGCAGCAGCTATCACATCGGTTGTAGGAGCTGCATATACTTCGGTTTCATTTATCAGAACTTTCAGCGAAAAGATAAATAATAAGGCTAACTGGATAATCATTGGCTTTATAGCCGTATCGACCATATGCTTTCTATTGATTGGTCAACCGGTTAAAGTACTGCTTGTAGTTGGGGCCATTAATGGACTCATCTTACCAATTGCTCTTGGAACATTGCTAATTGCCGCATATAGGAAAAACATCGTGGGTGATTATAAGCATCCTTTATGGTTAACGATTTCCGGTGTATTCGTGGTAGTCATCATGGCGTTAATGGGCGTATATACATTAATGAAACAACTGCCCGCACTTTTTTAATGATTAATCAATGTAAACCCAATTAATAAAGGTGGAAGTGGCGTGCCAGTTTGTAACTGGCTGCAGTTCTTAATAGGAGATGAATACTAATGATCGACCTTTCTCAAGCTACCCCGGCTAAGTTGCGTTCAATGATTCGAAACAACGAATTGATAAAACCGACCGCTGGCATGGCTAACGGTTATGCACAAGCGAACTTAGCCATCTTAAAAAAAGAGCATGCTTTTGATTTCTTATTGTTCTGTCAGCGTAACCCTAAATCCTGTCCATTGCTGGACGTTACGGAAATTGGTTCACCCATTCCCGCATTTGCAGCAAATACGGGGGATATACGCACCGATATTCCTAAATATAGGGTATATAAATATGGAGAATTAGTGGAAGAAGTAACGGATATCTCAAACTACTGGGAAGACGATATGGTTGGATTTTTAATCGGGTGCAGTTTTACATTCGAACACGCCTTATTGAATAATGATATATCGATTCGTCATATTGAAGAGGGATGCAATGTACCAATGTATAAAACCGATATCCCTTGTATTGAAGCAGGGATTTTTCATGGGAAAATGGTGGCTAGCATGAGGCCGATTCCACAAAAGGATGTGGTGAGGGCGGCTCAAGTGACATCGCGGTTTCCTGCCGTTCATGGCGCTCCGATCCATATTGGTGACCCTGAAGCGATCGGTGTTTTCAGCATTCAGCAACCGGATTTTGGTGATCCAGTAACGATTCGTGAAGGGGAAGTCCCTGTCTTTTGGGCATGTGGTGTGACACCTCAATCCATTGCTATGGAGACTAAACCGGAGATCATGATCACACATGCACCTGGATATATGTTCATAACGGACATTCGTGATGAAAAATTAGGAGTTTTATAACGTATAGAAAGAGATGATTCCTATGCCGGAAAAGCTTTTGAAAAAAACTGCATGTACACTTTCTCCATTGGGCGATTCCGCAATCGTGATAACATTCGGGAATGGAATGGAATACAGCGTTCACAAGAAAATAAAATTGTTAAAGGATTTGCTGGAGAATGAACCTTTTGCAGGGTTTATAGAATGTGTACCGGCTTATATCAATTTGACGGTTTTTTATGATCCACTCGTTATTTATAAGGATCAAAATAAAAGCAATGGTAGTGAAACCATTTCTCCCTTTGATGTGGTCCGTTCCATCTTGGAAATGAAATTACAGGATTTACAAGAAGATAAGAAACTCATACATCGAACGGTTACCATTCCCGTGTGCTATGGGAAGGAATATGGACCCGATTTGGAATATGTTGCCCGCTATAA
This sequence comes from Peribacillus phoenicis, assembly GCF_047238085.1. Taxonomy (NCBI): domain Bacteria; kingdom Bacillati; phylum Bacillota; class Bacilli; order Caryophanales; family Bacillaceae; genus Peribacillus; species Peribacillus phoenicis. Next base: position 1,886,656 of record NZ_JBDFMF010000001.1, read on the forward strand.
TGATTTGACCACTGATGAAGTCATTCATATTCATTCAACCGGGGAATATTTGGCTTATATGATCGGGTTCGCACCGGGTTTCCCGTTTCTTGGCGGACTGTCAGGGAACATCGCGACACCTAGGCGTTCCTCTCCCCGAATGACCATTCCGGCAGGGGCAGTAGGGATCGCCGGTAAGCAAACGGGTGTATATCCTATTTCAACGCCTGGTGGATGGCAATTGATCGGACAAACGCCAACCAAACTATTTTTACCAAATGTAAATCCTCCAAGTCTATTACAAGCAGGGGACATTGTGAAGTTCCATCCGATTACGGATCAAGAATATAAAGAAATGATTACTAAGGAGGAGATACAGTGAGCCTGCGCGTAATCAAACCGGGAATATTGACTAGTATACAGGATCTTGGAAGAAAAGGATTCCAGCAACATGGGGTGATTGTAAGCGGGGCGATGGATGCACATTCGTTACGAATTGCCAATATGCTGGTTGGCAATGAAGAAGGAGAAGCGGCCTTGGAAATTACATTAATGGGGCCGACCATTAAAGTCGAGAAAAATTGCCTGATTTCGATAACGGGTGGAAACTTATCACCTACAATCGATAATCATGCTGTACCGATGTGGAGGCCCATTCTTGTGAAAAATGGATCGATGCTTCGATTTGCAGGGTGTAAATCAGGTTGCAGGGCTTACTTAACTGTAGCGGGAGGCTTTGCTATTCCTGAAGTCATGGCCAGTAAAAGCACATATCTAAGGGCTGGGATTGGCGGCTATATGGGGAGGGCATTAAAGGCTGACGATGTCTTGGAGTTTAATGAACCTTCGGAAAATCTTGGTGATCGGACGTTCAAAGGTTCATTTTCCTTCCCAAAGTGGTTTGTCAATGAGAAGGAGTTCATGCCAGGAGGAAAAGCTCTCATCCGGTTCATCGATGGAAGCCAATATGAATATTTCACAGATTACAGTAAAGATAGTTTTGTAGCGGGTGCCTTTAAAGTTTCCAATCAATCCGACCGCATGGGATATAGATTATCGGGCCCTACACTGAAATTAAAGGATAATGGGGAGTTATTATCTGAAGCGGTCACAAATGGGTCCGTTCAGGTTCCTCCTGATGGAAATCCAATCATTCTCCTTGCGGATAGCCAAACAACGGGGGGGTATCCTAAGATAGCTCAGGTGATTACGGCAGATTTACCAAGTATCGCTCAGGTTAAACCAGGGGAATCCATACAGTTCTCAAGGGTGAACTTAAAGGAAGCTGAGCGGCTTTTCCTTCAAAAAGAACGGCAATTGAAGGAATTGCAAGTTTCGATTTCCTTGGCCCTGAACAAATGGCTGGATATATAATTGCTTCGATAAAAAACGCAAACGATGAGAAAGTACTCTTAATGAGTGCTTTCAGGCTGTAGACAAACTCGATGGAAATCGAGTTTGTCTACAGTTTTTTTTGCTTGTACAAATTTGACGTTGATTGGAACGTAGGGCACTCGCTTTCCGCGGGCGGTCCGGGAGCCTCCTCGGCGCACTTGCGCCTGTGGGGTCTCCCTTGGACTCGATATTCCCGCAGGAGTCTCGCACACCCGCTCCAATCAACTATGTTTAAAAAATTGGATAAACTCCTTTTGCCTACAGTCTTTTTTGTTTTAAAAGGGAAGTTTAAAAGTGGTTCGGAATTTTTTAATTCCGCCCCTCTTTTGTCTGCAAACTGAAAGTACTCCTAAAGAGTGCTTTCTTTTTTGTTTCATTAAACAAAGTACATGATAAAGACGTTTCCTTTCCACCCTTTATCCAATGCTGTCTTTAAAAGATGGCTTTTTTTGCTGGACCCGTTTTGCAATTCGAAAGGGAGGAGAAGTTGAGATGCATTTTCTTCTCCAAAAAAATCTTGAAATATTGAAACCTAACATCCTCATGCGTACTTATTTACATTATTACCTCATTCCCAATAAAGAAGTGAGGAAATCGGTATGATGAAATTCGAAGTAATCAACATTCTGGCATCTTAATTTTTGTTTATTTTCAAAAGTTAAGGGGATTTTTCCAATAGGATGGGGAAGTTCCCCGATATCGAACAATCAGGCAAGATCTTACAATAAGGGTATGGTAATTGTTTGTAATGAGGAGGAATAATAATGCAGGCAAAAGTCGCCGTAAATCAAAAAACAGGAAAATCGATTGATGATGCTTTTGCATCACATTTTGCCAAGTCTATGTTTCTAGCAGTTTGCGGACTTGTATTCTTATCGTTTATAGGTACGAGAATGTTTACACATGTGGATTTAAACCTTTATGGCTATATGGTGGGGACGTTTATTTTTATTGGGGGTTTCTTTTACAGATTTATCGCATGGGGAGAAAGGCCGCCAACAAAGGTTTTTATAAAAAAAGGAATCAAAATTCTCTTAAGAAGATCAACGCCCAAAACAACAGTTGAACATTTAGCAACATACAATTTCATCTGGAACAGGGGGATTTACCGATGGACTCAGCACGTTCTAATGGGCTGGGGCTGCATACTTTCCTGCTTCGTGACCTTTCCTCTAGTATTTGGATGGATGTACTTCACAATGGACGACAACGGTTACTACAACATCATCGCTATGGGGATCCAGGTAATGACAGTGCCAGCTGATGGGCTTATTGCGACGTTATCATATAACGCACTGAACATTACAGCAGTGATGGTCATTTCCGGTGTATGCATGGCCCTTTATCGCCGTTTGAAAAATATGCAGGCAAGGGCAGAGCAACAATTCATGTATGACTTCCTTCCATTATTCATGCTGTTATTGGTCAGCGTTACAGGACTGGGACTAACCTTCATGAACATTTTTATGCATGGTGCAGGACAGCCAGCCATGTCCCTGATACACCAATGGTCAGTCATCATTACATTGATTTACCTTCCGTTCGGAAAACTTGCGCACATACCTTTCCGCCCTATGAGTGTATTTGCAAGAAACTACAGAGAGCATTATGCGGAACAATCCATGAAAGGATGCAAAGTATGCGGTAATGAGTTTGTTTCAACAGAACAATCAAAAGATGTCATAGAGGTTCTCGGCAGGAATGATATAGAATTTCAAGCGAAAGAAGGCCACCATCTCGCTGAAATGTGCCTTCCTTGTCGAAGAAAATACAGGATTGCCCAATTTTCCGGGTTCCCCATCCATGAAGTAAAAGTTAAGGAGGCAAACCAGGATGCAAAAGGATAAGTTTTTTAAAGCAGAAAAGAATGTGATACACCCGAATGAAACATTGGTCAAAACCCATTGTGCTTATTGCGGAATGCAGTGCGGAATGAATTTAAGGGTAAATGTTGCGACGAATAAAATCATTGGGGTTGAACCCCGTTATGACTGGCCTGTAACCGTTGGGAAAATGTGTCCAAAAGGGGTTACAGCTTACCAGCAGACGAATCATGATGATCGTATTTTAAAACCGCTTATTCGTGATGATGCATCATTAAAGGGAACAAAGGAAGGTTTCCGTGAAGCAAGCTGGAATGAGGCGTATGATTTAATCGCAAATAAGTTCAGGGAACTTCAAGTTAAATATGGAAAAGATTCATTATCCGTTTTCAGCGGGGTATCAATGACAAATGAAAAATGCTATTTAACAGGGAAATTTGCACGTGTTGCTCTTGGAACTCGCTACATTGATTATAATGGCCGATTTTGCATGTCGAGTGCAGCCGGGGGATTCCTTCGTTCTTTTGGAGTTGATAGAGGTTCAACATTACCCTGGACTGATATTCATGAAACGGATTGCTTATTTATTGCAGGTAGCAACACAGCAGAATGTCATCCGACTTCTATGTTCCGAGTCTGGAACGTACAAGAAAGAGGAGGATACATTATCGTGGCAGATCCCCGTGAAACTCCTATTGCGAGAAGAGCAGATGTGCACCTTGACCTGAAACCGGGAACCGATCTTGCCCTTGCTAATGGAATCTTAAATTTATTAATTCAAAATGGTTATGCGGATGAAGGGTTTATTAATAATCATACAAACGGGTTTGAAGAAACAAAAGAGCTTGTACGAGAATTTACACCGGAATATACGAGTGAGCTTACAGGTGTGGCACCGGAAAAAATCATTCGTGCAGCAGAGATTTATGGGAAATCACCGAATGCAGTTGTGATGTTTGCACGTGGAATCGAACAGCAGCAAAAGGGTGTTGACAATGTATCTGGATATACAAACTTGGCGCTTGTGACAGGTAAAATCGGACGGCCCAAGTCTGGTGTAGCGACATTCACTGGTCAAGGAAACGGACAGGGGGGACGGGAGCATGGCCAGAAAGCCGATTTATTGCCAGGATACCGTAAAATTACAAACCCTGAACATGTAGCAGAAGTTTGTAAAGTATGGAAAATCACTCCGGAAGAAATGCCCCAGCCGGGTGTTTCTGCATATGAAATGTTTGAATTGATGGAACAAAAAACGATTCGCGGATTGTATCTGCTATGTTCTAATCCTGCAGTATCTGCGCCGAATCTGAATTTCGTCAGAAGTGCGATGAAAAATCTTGATTTTATGTTGTGTTCGGATTTCTATCTTTCTGAATCAGCAGAGTTCGCGGATGTGATCCTGCCATCTGTAACGTGGTCAGAAGATGAAGGAACAGTTACAAACCTTGAAGGAAGAATTATTAAGATAAATAAGGCACAAGAACCAATCGGTGAATCTAAGCCCGATTGGCAAATACAAGTAGAACTTGCAGAACGTCTTGGAAGAGGAAAATACTTTTCCCATTTGAAAACAGCAAAAGATATAGCTGATGAATTCAGACTGGCTAGTAAAGGAGGATATGCCGATTATTATGGAGCTACGTGGGATAAAATCGACAAACAGGACGGAGTATTTTGGCCTTGTAAGGATGAAAATGATATGGGAACGCCGCATATGTTCCTGGATAAGAAATTCTATCACGCAGACGGCAAAGCGAAAATTTGTGCGCTTCCTTACCGCCCCCCTGCTGAGGAGCCAGATGAAAAATATCCACTTCGTTTAACAACCGGGCGTGTCGTTTACCACTACTTATCTGGAAACCAGACGAGAAGAATCCAGTTCCTGCGTGATATGTGCCCGGAGCCATACGTCGAAGTACATCCGGAAACAGCAAAAAAATACAATATGGACCATGAGGATAACGTCCGCCTGTACACCCGAAGAGGCGAGGCAATCTATAAAGTGAAAATTACAGAAGCAATTCGTGAGGACACTGTATTTGTTCCATACCACTTTGGGCACGAGCAATCTATCAACCTATTAACCATTGCAGCACTTGACCCAATGTCTCGTATGCCGGAGTTTAAGGTCTGTGCGGCTCAATTGGAAAAAGTCGAAATAAAGAAGGTGCAATAAATGAAAAAGAGGCTCTACTTAGAACTTGAAAACTGCATAGGATGCCGGTCATGCCTTGCTGCTTGTACACAATGCGGAGGACATGAAGAGCGGAACAGGAACTACGTTTATGATGTAAACCCTCTGGTCAATCGGCAGACGATGCCTCTTATGTGCCTCCATTGTGTGAATCCGGCCTGTGCAAGAAGCTGTCCTGCCCAGGCAATCCAAATACATGAAACAGGGGCCGTCTTATCAGCTCTCGTTGAAAAATGTATTGGCTGCCAAAACTGTACGATTGCTTGTCCATATGGAATACCAAAATTTGACACTGAACAAAACTTAATGTACAAATGCGATTTATGTATCGACCGGACAAAAAACGGTATCCCGCCAATGTGTGCAAGTGTTTGTCCATCCAATACACTTCAGTGGCTCACCGATGAGGAAATTGGAAATAGAAAAAAACAATTTAATCTAGATAATGGAAAATGGGTGACTAGCCTGCCTTATCTTGAAAGTGAAACGAACGTTAAGGTAAATCTGCCTGGTATTTTACAGGGAATTGAAAAGCTATTTTAGGAGGGATTTATATGCCGTCGGATAAAAATAATAAAATCCCCTTTAATGAAGATAATTACACCCATAATATTGAACGGGATAATGAAAGAAAGCTCGACAGACGAGGGTTCATGAAAACATTAGTGGGAGCTGCAGGAGTATTCGCGATTTCCTCCCTTCCTTGGGGAGCGATTGCGGCTAAAGAATTGATGGGACTTGGGGAAAAGGAGTATCCTCACAAAAAAATTACCGATGTAAGCGGACTTGCAATTGGTGACGCAGTGGAGTTTAAATTTCCAGGGGATCATGATGATGCCATTTTGATCAGATTGTCTGAAACGAAATATGTAGCATATCAAAATGCATGCACACATCTTCGTTGCCCGGTATTTTGGGTGAAAGAAGAAGGTGAAATGATCTGTCCTTGCCATCATGGGAAATTTGATGTTGAAACAGGTGCTCCAACTGCCGGACCGCCAAGGAGGCCCCTGCCTGAAATTCAAGTGAAAGTTGAAAATGGCGCAGTATACGCTGTAAGGGTGAAGCGTTATGAAGTTTAAGTACATCGGTGTCGCGTTGCTTTGTGCCTTCTTGATGATGAATATTGTATTTACCCAATTTATGGTTCACCAATTTTATTATGAAAATTATATAAATGTACTAATATTTGGTGGATTGAACATTGTTGTGTTTCCCTTAGCGTTTTTTACATATAAAAAAACCAAATACGAAAAGGCGTGAATCAAATGAACAGTGAAACATACTTTGATTTTTGTTTTGTAAAAGAAGCATCTGGAAATTTTGCTGCTGAAATCGATAAGCTCCTTTCAGACCTTTTTAAAGATGTCCGTCTTAACTGGTATTTAGATGAAAAGTCAATAGATGGGGCCGATATTGTAGTTGCCGAAGTAAAGGGAATGAGCAATTGGGAGTCTGTAGTGGAAACAATTGAATTTATCGAGAATCATGCAGAAGATACATTCTGGGAATATTTGCAGGGTTTTCAAATGAATGTTTACACGGCAAAGAGAGGATGCAATACCTGTGGAACACATTAAAATAGAAGATATACAACCATTAATATTGGAAAAAGCAAGTGTAGCCATCTTAGATGATGATGGCCAGGGTAAAGCTCCTTTCGTTTCTAAAACGATTGTTAAGGTGAAGCTTTGTCCTGACATGACACATCTGCGTATTTACTTTGACGACATTAATTTTTTCGCTGTCCCGTTGATATCCAATGTGACTAAAAATGAAAATGAGTGGTCAGCTTTTGACGAAAATGCGAGATTACAATATGTAATTAGAAGAGAGAGTGGTCAGGATGTTTAGAAAAATTCAGCTTCCATTACAAACCTTAAACCTCGTTGTAGGATTTATGGTGTGGGTATTAATTTCGTCCCTGCTGCCTTTTATTAAAGAAGATATCGCAATACAGGATGGTCAGCTTGCACTGGTAACAGCTGTTCCTGTTATTTTAGGATCTATTCTTCGCATTCCCCTTGGCTTTTACGCCAATCAGTTCGGGGCCAGGAAAATTTTCCTGATTAGCTTTATATCGCTGTTATTCCCTGTTTATTATATCAGTATTGCGGATTCTCTTGCTGATTTGTTGATTGGAGGGCTATTTCTTGGTATTGGGGGAGCTGTATTCTCTGTTGGAGTAACCTCTTTACCGAAGTACTACCCTAAGGAACGCCATGGCTTTATAAACGGAATTTACGGTGCAGGAAACCTCGGAACGGCTATATCAGCATTTGCAGCACCTGTTGTAGCTACGAAGTTTGGCTGGTCAACAACCGTACAGCTTTATCTTGTGATTTTGGCGGTATTTATCGCAGGTAACTTCCTATTAGGGGATAAAAAGGAACTGAGAGTAAAGACACCGCTTTTAGAACAAATTAAGGGTGTCTACAAAAATGAAAAACTATGGCTGCTAAGCTTATTTTACTTTATAACATTCGGTTCTTTTGTTGCATTTACTATTTATCTGCCAAACTTTCTTGTAGCGAACTTTGGATTGGATAAAGTTGATGCAGGTGTAAGGACAGCAGGCTTTATTGTTCTTGCCACTCTTATGAGACCTATTGGCGGGTGGCTTGCCGACCGCTTCCATTCTCTTATTCTGCTCATGTTTGTTTTTGGAATTTATACGATTTCAGCAATGATCCTATCCTTTGCTCCATCAATTGGCTGGTACACATTTGGCTGTTTAAGTATTGCTCTCTGTGCTGGAATGGGAAATGGTGTTATTTTTAAACTGGTGCCGATGTATTTCCAAAAGCAGGCTGGTATTGTGAATGGAATTGTGTCCGCAATGGGAGGTTTGGGAGGATTTTTCCCGCCGTTAATTCTATCCTTGTTATTCAATATCACAGGACATTATGCAATCGGGTTCATGGCATTGTCAGAAGTTGCCCTTGCAAGTTTGATTTTAGTAGTCTGGATGTATTTCCAAGGTAAAATGGGTCTTGCCAAAGAAGTGATTGACAATACAATAGAAGGCATTTTGATCACCGATACCAGTGGTAAAATCATTTCAGTAAACCCTTCGTTTACAAGGATTACTGGCTATCAGGAAAATGAAGTAATTGGAAAGAATCCTAGTATACTTAAGTCAGGTAAACAGCCTCAAACTTTTTATGAGGATATGTGGAAATCTATTGAAAAAAATGGTTTCTGGCAAGGTGAAATCTTGAATAGCCGAAAGGATGGACAGCAATATCTACAATGGCTGACAATTAGTGCAATAAAGAATGATGCTGGGGATGTTGTTCAATATGCCGGAATGTTTAGTGACATTTCAAGTCATAGAGTGAAGAAAGCATAAAATGAACTGCGCGCATGAAATTATTGGATTTGAAGGCTGAATGTAGTTTTCAAGAACAAGAAGTTCTAATGCTAGGTCTCTGGTGGGAAAGAAGGTATACGTCAGTGTTCTCACCACTCTGCCGAAAGTGTAATCGGGAGAGCATGTCGCATTTTGAATGGCCAATAATCAGCGACTATTGAAGAAGGAGGGTGGGAATGAATACTCAGCCACTTAAAAACAACATCAGTTCTTATATCATACAAACACATGAAGAAGAGATTAAAAGAATTGCCATGGAGCTTCATGAAGGTGTGGGGCAGTCCCTTTCCAGTCTCTTTTCCGGAATGCAGCTCATTGAAACGGCAATCGAACAGCCTGCCATGAAAATCTATGCGGGTGATATGAAACAGCTATTGGAGAAGGCAATACAAGAAATCAGGCTTTTGGCTGTAGAATTGCATCCTCCTACCCTTACGACTTTTGGGCTTATTTCAGCTATAAAAAGCTACATAAAAATATATACTTCAACCTATGGAATTGAGGTTGAGATGGAGAATCTGGGAATTGAATCGCAAATCTCTGATAGAGACAGCATTACACTTTTCAGGGTCTGCCAAGAAGCATTGGTGAATATAGCAAGGTATGCTGATACAACAAAAGCAAGTATAATATTCAAATGGGAAAAAAGCTTGTTATTAATTATGATAAAAGATTCAGGGAAAGGGTTTGAGGTTGAAGCCGCCATGAATAAGTTGAGCGGGATTGCTGCCATGTGTGAAAGAATGCATTTGATTGGCGGGAATTGTACCATTTTTTCAAAAATAGATGATGGGACTTCTATAGAGATTTCTCTGCCATTATATTAAAATGCTAAACAGGGGTTTGCGAATTGTGCAATCCCCCTTGTTGTTTCATATAACGATACAAACACGAACAAAGCTAGGGGGAGCTGCTTTGATAAAAATTTTGCTTTGCGATGATCACGCCGTTGTAAGAATGGGCTTAAAGATGCTATTAAACAATCATGCTGATATGGAAGTCATAGGGGAAGCTTCAGAAGGGAACGAAGGAATAGAACGAGCACTAGAGCTTCAGCCTAATGTGGTAGTCATGGATTTAAGCATGCCTCATGGGAAAGATGGCTTATCGGCTACTTCCGAACTGAAAAAACTAATGCCTGAGGTAGCCATATTAATACTTACCATGCATGATGATGATGAATATTTGTTCAGAACTATTCAAGCCGGGGCTTCAGGATGTATTTTAAAAAGTGCACCCCATGAAGAATTATTGGTAGCCATCCGATCATTATCGAACGGAAATGCTTACCTTCATCCATCTGCTACAAAAAGGGTAATGGAAGAATATTTAGGCAGTGTGAAGCAGGGAACCGCTGATTCTATCAATCTGTTGTCTGACCGTGAAAAAGAGGTACTTACGTTGATTGCGAAAGGGTTTTCCAATAAAGAAATTGCCGGACAGCTTGTCATAAGCGTGAAAACGGTTGAAAGCCATAAAGGAAACCTAATGGAAAAGCTCAAGATGAAAACAAGGCATGAACTTGTTGCATTCGCTTTAAAAAAGGGGTTATTAGGGTATGGAATTTAACGGGGACAGTAAATCGAAAGAGGATCAACCATTTAAAAAAGCGTGTGAACATGTATTAGAAGAAATGAATGGTGATTTTGTAGGCCTTGCCTTACAAAACAGAAATGGTCCTGACATAAGCTGGCATTATGCCGCCGGAAACAGAAATGATAAGTACAAAAGGATAACTGTTCGATATGGAAAAGGAATAGCAGGTAGGGTCATATCAACGGGGACGCCGATGAAAATTGAGGGTTTCCCCAATAATATCCACGGCAAAGCTTTAGATTATCCCATTATGCTTGCGGAAAATCTCAGTTGCGCCTTCGCAGTTCCGATTCAATTTAAAGGTGTTCCCAAGGGGGTATTATTAGTAGGTAAACGAACAGCTCAGCCTATTTCTGAAAGCGACCAGCATAAGATCCTTGATGCAGCGAATAAACTGGAAAAGGAATTGAACAGCTCTATTTAACAGGGCAACAAGGAGGATTATGTATGGACTTGAATAAATATTTGGAAATGGAAAAAGGGGTTACGCCTGGATCTAGCGATGCGACAATCCTTGTCAATGAATCTGGAGTCATCTCTTTTGCGAATCAACAGGTATATGAAAACTTTGGTTATGATCATCATGAATTGAACGGGGAAAAGCTTCTGAATCTTATACCAGGGGCAAACCTGCAGCACAGCGGGGAAGGGGAGATTATCCACCAGTTGGGGATCCACCGGGATGGTCATGCTTTTTCGCTTTTTTTCAGGGTGAACTCCTTTCAGCTTGCGAAAGAGCTTTATTACTTAATTGTAGTCCATAAAGTGAAAGATCAATCACGGATTAACCAGCAGCAATCCTATCCGATAAATGAACTGGTTGATTTAATTTACGCACTTGATGAATCAACGATTGTTGCATTTACGGATGAAAAGGGCAAGATAATAAACTTTAATAAGAAATTTTGTGAGGTATCCAAATATTCAGCAACAGAGCTTATCGGGAAGGATCACCGAATTATTAATTCAGGTTATCATTCAAAGGAATTTATGCAAGAGCTTTGGCGAACAATTTCATCAGGAAGTGTTTGGCAGGGTGAAATCAAGAACAAAGCGAAGGATGGAACTTATTATTGGGTGGATACCACAATTGTCCCTTTCTTAAATGAAAAAGGGAATCCTTATAAATACCTGGCAATTCGGAAGGAAATTACCGAATATAAACGAGTTTTAGAGGAATTAGGGAAATTTGTAAATAAAATGGCTGATTTCCAATTTGCTTTGGATGCTTCCTCAATTGTAGCAATAACCGATCAACGAGGGACGATCAAATATGTAAATGATCAATTTTGCCGGATTTCAAAGTTTTCAAAAGAAGAGCTGATCGGACAGGATCATCGAATTATTAACTCGGGATTTCATTCGAAAGAGTTTTTCGACAATCTTTGGAAAACAATATCATCAGGGGAAGTATGGAAAGGCGAGATTAAAAATAAGGCCAAGGATCATACTTATTATTGGGTGGATACGACAATCGTTCCATTTCTTGATGAGTTCCAGAAACCTTACCAATATTTAGCGATTCGATATGAAGTAACCCAGCGTAAGCTTGCGGAAGAAGAGATTCAGAAAATGACCGGGAAAATCATTGATGTGCAGGAAGAAGAAAGAAAACGCATTTCCAGAGAGCTTCATGATGATATCGGACAAAACTTATACAGCCACCTCATAACGATTAACAGACTGCAGACAGAAATGGATCATCCCCTGTTAGATCAGATGCAAGATGAAGCGACCGAAATTATCGAAGCACTCCGGCATCTATCCTGGGAATTAAGGCCATCTGTACTTGATGATCTTGGACTGTTCCCTGCCATTCGCTCTTTATTGGGGCAATTTTCAGAGCATCATCATATCAAGGTCCATTTTGAATGCTATTTGAATTGCCGTCTGAATACAAACAAAGAAATTACCATTTACCGTATTATTCAAGAGGCATTAACAAATATTAGGAAATATGCTCAAACCGAAGAAGCTACAGTGACGATCCAGGAAATAGAGGAAGAAGTTCGTGTAGAAATAGAAGATAAAGGAAAGGGCTTTGATTTAGAAAAAGTTACCCGTGGAGTAGGCTTATTCAGTATGGAGGAAAGAGCCAGAGTTTGCGGCGGAAACCTTATCCTTCATTCTCGTGAAGGGAAAGGGACAAAAGTAATATTGAAAATGCCTTTGTAGTGGATGGATTTTCGTAATGATCAAGTAACTTAATCCGCTAAACGCTTCAGCATATCCCATCAATATTCGTTCTATGGGCTTGCGGGATGATAAAATGATACGATCAAATTGAAAATAATGCCGGAAAATCAAATGAGAATACAGTCAGAGCATTCCCGAAATAACAATGAATACGGTTATTTTCATTACATCCTTTCTTCCATGTTTTATAATAGAATGATAGTTAAGGAAAACATGTATCATGAAAGGAGACATTGTATGCAGGCACATAACAAAACGGTCGTGAAATCCATGCAAATCCTAACCCTTTTCATAAATCATCCAAAACTGACCTTTAATGAAATGATGGAACTTTCCAATTTGCCGAAAACGTCGTTACACCGTATGGTGGGATCATTGGAAGAAATGGGGTTTTTAACAAAGGACGATGATGGCCACTATTCACTTGGACTTATATTCCTGCAGTTTGGTCAACTGGTTGGGGAGCGTTTGGATATCAGGTCAATCGCCTATCCCATCATGAAAGACCTGCGGGATGAAGTTGAAGAAGCAGTGAATTTAATTGTGAGGGATAAGGATGAAGCGATGTATATTGAAAAGGTGGACACCCTGCACCCTGTTCGACTTTATACATCCATTGGAAGGCGTTCGCCATTGTATGCTGGAGATTCTCGAATCATCCTAGCGTATTTGCCGGAAGAAGAGCGTGAAAATTATTTGGGAAGCATTCAATTAAAACCAATCGCCATTGGAACGATAACGGATAAAACTGAACTCCGTCACGCTTTGGATGAAGCGAAATTGAATGGTTACACGATAACTTCATCAGAACTTGAGGATTATACAAAAGCGGTGAGTGCACCGATACTCAATGGTAAAGGTGAAATAGTAGCTGGTATTAGTGTGGCTGGGATTGAAGCAAGATTTCAGGAAGATCGCTTGCCTGAATTGATTGACAAAGTAATGAAAGCTGCCAAAGCCATTTCCGTGAAACTTGGTTCGCAAACACATTAATGAAAATAGTAAAATCATGTCATTTTCGGAATATATTTTTCTGAAATAAGATAACTTACATAAAATGGTCGATTCCTACATACTACATATAGGAAGTAAAGTCACCGCTTATGGTGGTTTTTTGTCATGCTGGCATGCTCCGCTGAACCAAAACGAAAAGGTGAACCATTCGGGGTTCACCTTTTCCAATATCGTAAGACTTTATCGCAAGATTGTTGGTTAGCCGTTACAAACGCACAAAGTCTGTTTGATTTATATTTCTAGGCACCCCGATGTCAGCCATTGTAAGTAAACCTGGTTTACGGAGCGCATCAATTTGCTTAGCGGTATTGATAATCATTGCTGCGGTGGCGGTATCTCCAAAAATGCCGTTTGGAACAATCAACCTTTGGGTTTCGTTACCCTCAATAACGATTTCATCTTCCTGTTTAATACCTGCAGACATCGTTAAATCCAAGGAAATTTCCTTTCCGTCCACCGTCTTGCCAGTGGAAATTTGATGAAGCCCATTAACATCCCCTGGTTTTAAGGCAGTTAGCGGAACTGTCATTTCTTCGCTTGCAATCGTTGGTTCTATGGTATTGGTTACATTTGAAAGTTTCCAATTCAGCCCATAAGCGATCAACCTGACAGACTCCTCAAGTCCTACATGCCCTATTTTATTCCGCTCAGCTAAAAATTCAAACTCTTCCCTGGTCATCCCGATTCCGACCTTTTTTTGTAAGGGGAGGCGCCTTTTCGAAACATCCACTTTACGATTGACCTTAATTTGGTTAACCGTGGTCAATACTGTTGTAAATGAAATGGCCATAGTATCCATGATGTACCCTGGATTGATCCCGGTCCCAATGACACTAAGCCCTTTAGCTTTAGCATAATCATCTATTTCCTTTGCAAGTAGAGGGTAGCGATGCCAAGGGAAGGAAAGCTGTTCACAGGTGGAAACCACTGAAAAGCCGTGATCTAGAAGCTCTTTGATTTGGGGCCATACTTGTTGTGCGTCGGAGCCGGTTGCATGTAGGGCGATAGGGTGGCCAGCTTCGGTATTTACATCCCGTATATGAGAGACTACACACTTGTTGGTTTCCTTTTCATGGATTAGTAACCCAATATCCTTTCCTACCTTATCGGGAGCAATATCGACAACACCGATAATCGATTGCGGATTCGTTTGATAAGCACTGCGGAGAATTTCAATTCCGATGGGGCCCAGCCCGAATACTGCGAATTCAGAATAGTTCATAGACATTCATCTCTCATCCTTTCAAATAACTTATAACAAAATGCTAACATTGGCTGATAAATAATAAAAATAGTTAATTTTTATATCTTTATAATGAATCGTTATAAAAGGAAAGACGGCAATGAATGAGGTGAGATATTGGAGAATCATACTACTATTTTGGGGTTTTCACGACTCAAGCGGCAGCATTTGGACATTATTTAACTAAGGCTCGAGAATTAGCAGAAACGTTATCCGGTTTTATGTGATAAAGGGTTAAGGTATTGTTTCAGGTTGTTTTGATCGAAGCAACGCCTTTAATAGTTTTGTATATAAAACTACTTTTTCTGTTGGGAAAAATATTAATCTGAATAATATTGACTATTGTGAAAATTCAATATAACATTAAATATCGGTAACATTGTTTTTTATATAAAACAATAGTTGCTGCTATCTTTTGAAAGGAGGAATTGGTAAAGTTGCTAGTTTGACAGGCATTTTTTTTATAGAAATCATGAAAGCGCATTCAAAAGAGCTGCTATAAGGGGGAAATAACATGTTACAAGGTCAAAAAAGATGGTTGTACATTGCGATTCCTATTTTTTTCTTCTGGTTTTTCGGTCAGATTGATAAAGTAGGTATCTCTGTTATCCAAACCGATCCGGGATTTTTAAGTGATCTTGGTTTAACTGGCCCGGATAAAAATGCGAAAATTGGCTTGATCTCCTTTATATTCATGATTTCATACTCCTGTTCCAACATTTTTTGGGGAGTTATCATCGACAAGTTAGGGGCACGGAAAACAGCAGTTTTAGGTTTACTGGTATGGACAGCGACAATGGTAATGGGCGGGCTGTCCACTTCATACGAAATGTTTTTAATCAGTAGGGTAATCCTCGGAATTGGGGAAGGTATGATGATCCCGATATCGGGAAAATTCATTTCGAATTGGTTTAATAAACGAGAGCTTGGCAGGGCACAGTCATTCTGGATCACTGGAAACTACCTTGGCCCGGCAGTGGGTACCGTTATGCTCATACTAATTATTTCAACGTTTCATTGGCAGGCCGCGTTCTTTGCACTCGCCGCTTTTAACTTGTTTATAAATATTCCAATGTTCCTGTTTTTGGCTCGTAATACGCCAGAAGAGCATCCACGCATAAGTAAAGAAGAAGTCTCCTATATTCGCCAAAAAGACGAAGCGGATGATGTGCAGTCGAAGCAATTCTTTGCAAAGGATTATCGTTATTGGATTGTCTGGTTTGGCAATTTGATGTCGTCCTTTCTTTTCTTTGGAATCAGTATTTGGCTGCCTACATATCTCGTTGAGGCCAAAGGGTTTGAAAGGGAAGCAATGACTGGTATTACTTCATTATCGTGGCTATTCGCGCTTGGATTTGTCCTGGCTGGCGGATTTTTGGCGGACAAAACGAAGCGTCCGAGCTTACTTGCGACAATTCTTTTCATACTAACAGCTGTATTTTTGACAATCGCTGTCATTGCACCAAATCCTATTTTCGCTGGCGTTTCCATGGGGCTTGCCATGGGAACTCAAGGAGGTATGTTTCACCTGACCAATTTCTTCATCATCAAATTTTCAACACCTGAAACAGCTGGCCGCGCAGCCGGTTTAATGGGATTCACAAATATTATGGGTGGATTTTCAAGCTACATTATGGGGTGGAGCCGCGATTTGTCTGGCGGTGATTTTGGTCCCTCCATTGCCATGCTGATTGTAGCAGCCATTCTTGGGTTTGTGGCGTACTTATTTATGATTAAACAAGAAGTTGCCGAATATCACCTAAGTAATGCGACAGGAAACAAAGTAACACTATAAGCGCAAAAAAGTTAATATGTTTTTTAGAAGGGTTTCTCGGTAAGATTGGCGCTAGAATCTTACTGAGAAACCACAAAAAAATCATACTTATTGACGAGTGCCGCAGTAGTAAGGATAACCGCAGAATGATATAGACAGTGTATTCCCGAACGATCGTTTCAGTTTTTTTACATTGACAATAAAGCGATTACATTTTAGAATTATTTATATAAAAAACATTGTTTTGTGTATAAAACACTATGTGGTCGTTATGAAAAAATATGTGCTCGCGATCTTTGTATAACCGTTCATCACGTTTGAAAGATAATAGAAGGGGTGGAGACAATGGGCATGGCCTTAAAAGATAAAGTCGTATGGATTACAGGGGGAGCTTCTGGAATTGGAGAGGCTGTCACTCGCCGTTTTATACAAGAAGGAGCAAAAGTGAGCATTATCGGCCGCTCTAAAGACAAGTTAGCGAAAATGAAGGAAGAATTTGGTGAAAATATCCTTACTTATCAGGGAGATGTAAGCAAATACGAAGACAATGAGCAAGCGGTCCAAGCTACTGTTGAGCAATTCGGAAAGTTGGATGTTTTCGTGGCGAATGCCGGCGTGTTCGATGGGTTTGCCAAATTTGCCGATGTGACTCCTGAGGCGCTTTCCGAAGCGTATGATTTCCTTCTCAATATTAACGTAAAAGGCTCTTTTTTTGGGGCGAAAGCTGCTCTTGAAGAACTGAAAAAAACAAATGGCAATATTATTTTTACCGTCTCCGGTGCAAGTTTTTATCCAGATGGCGGCGGTGTTTGGTATACAGCGAGCAAACACGCCCAAATTGGATTGATGCGCCAGCTTGCGTTCGAACTATCTCCTTCCATCCGGGTAAATGCGGTAGCCCCAGGGGGGACATTGACAGCACTTACTGTGATCCCGCCGCTGCATCCATTTGTGAAAATCGTCGATAATGATACGAAAGCAAGCAGCATTAAAAAACGGAATATCCTTCAACTTGCCCAGATGCCGGAAGATCACGTTGCGGCGTATGTACTGTTAGCTTCCGACGAATCACGCGCAATCACCGGTGAGGTCATTTCCAGCGATGGCGGATTGTCAGTGCGAGGACTTGGCTAAGCTGGCACAGTTCTTTAATACTGTTTTAGCTAAATTAGAAGGGAACGGAAGTGGGATTTCCTGCTTAACTTCAGGATAGGATGCACTTTCATAATAGAAAAGAAAGCTAGTTCCAAGCGAAATATAAAAATAGTTTATCATTCGCTTTTTAGAAAGATATTTCAAGTACAGGTGTTTTAAGAGTCAGAGATTCACCTTAAAAGGGGATTGATATTATGCCATACGTAAAAGTAGAAGATTTAAGCATTCATTATGAAATAGAAGGTCATGGAGAACCTTTAGTATTATTACACGGCATGAGTAATAATTCACAGTCATGGAAGGAGCAAATCCAGGAATTAAAGGAGCATTATACAGTAATTGCATGGGATGCACCGGGTTATGGGAAAAGTTCAGATCCAGCAGAAGAATTTAAGTATTTCAAAGAGTTTGCACGTATTCTGAACAGCATGCTAGATCAGCTAAAGTTGGAAAAAATCCATCTGCTTGGCCATTCAATGGGAGCGGCAATCGCGATAGAGTTCTGTAGCCTGTACCCTGATAAGATTAATAAACTTATATTGGCCGATTCGACAAGAGGGGCTGCTGCTCTAACCCCAGAGGAGAACGAGACGAAATTGAAAAATCGATTATTTTCAATTGAAAACCTTTCTACTGAGGAGATCGCGGAAAAGAGGATACAAGCATTGCTATCTCCCCATGCTTCAGAAAAAGTCTATAAGCGAGTAAAAGAGATTATGACACAGATAAGACCGGCAGGATATCGTTCGGTAGCAAATTCACTTTATCATCTGAATCAAATGAGTTTGTTATCTTATATAAATGTCCCTGTTCTTGTAATTTGTGGAGAGTTGGATACTGTAACTCCTATAAAGGAGTCGGAAGCAATTCATGAAGAGTTAATGAACTCCCGGCTCGTGATAATTCCAGAAGGCGGGCATCTGTGTTATCAGGAAAATCCTGAAAAGTTTAATTCGAGCATTTTGGAATTTTTGAACGATATTGAGTAGGAAAAGGCTTCTGCAAATACCTTAGTAAAAAACCAGGGCCTAGATTAGAGAGAGGAATGGATAGAGATAATGGCTAATTATACAATCGTGGATAAAGAAACTTGTATTGCTTGCGGAGCTTGTGGTGCTTCAGCTCCGGATATTTATGATTACGATGAAGAAGGTATTGCGTTCGTTATATTGGATAATAATGTTGGGGCAGCGATTATACCTGATGAACTTGAGGACGATATGATAGATGCTTCAGAAGGATGTCCAACCGATTCTATAAAAGTGGCTCAATTATCCTTTGATGGTAACCCTAATAAATTTGAATAATAATTCTAGGTGCGTTTGTGACAGATAATAGCTTTATAGATTTTTAAACTGGTGACATATCCAGATTGTCTTTGAAAGGGTAGATATTCAATTGCTCTTATCCATCATTTATGGAATTGGAAAAAGGAAGAATTACTTGTAGGCTAGTACATCCCTTACCA
This sequence comes from Peribacillus phoenicis, assembly GCF_047238085.1. Taxonomy (NCBI): domain Bacteria; kingdom Bacillati; phylum Bacillota; class Bacilli; order Caryophanales; family Bacillaceae; genus Peribacillus; species Peribacillus phoenicis. The sequence continues at coordinate 1,905,869 of NZ_JBDFMF010000001.1, forward strand.
CCAATAAATCATATTCAGTATGAGCAACCATCCTGGAAGAAAAGGAGTGATTACATTGACAGAAGAAAAAACGGTCTATGACATAACAATTATTGGCGGCGGCCCAGTTGGTTTGTTTACGGCGTTTTATGGAGGAATGAGGCAAGCAAAGGTGAAAGTCCTTGAAAGCCTTCCTCAATTGGGAGGACAGCTATCAGCTCTTTATCCCGAAAAATTCATTTATGATATAGCTGGTTTTCCAAAAGTAAGGGCCCAGGAATTGATAGATAATTTAAAAGAACAAATGAAAGTATTTGAACCAACAATTTGTCTTGAAGAAGCAGTTGAACAGATGGAAAAGCAAGCAGACGGAACATTTAAAATCACTACAAACCTCGATACTCATTTTTCTAAATCAGTAATCATTACTGCTGGAAATGGAGCCTTTCATCCCCGTAAACTGGAATTGGAAGATTCAACACAGTTCGAAAATAAGAATTTGCATTATTTCGTGAATGATATGAACCGCTTTAAAGGAAGAAAAGTGGCGATTCTTGGCGGTGGGGATTCTGCTGTTGATTGGGCCCTTATGTTAGAGCCGATTGCTGAAAAGGTAACATTGATACACAGAAGAGATAAATTCCGTGCCCATGAACATAGTGTGGAAAAATTAGTGAATTCTTCTGTTGAGGTCAAAACACCTTATATTCCCTCCGAATTGGTAGGAGCAGAAAGAATTACGCAAATTGTTTTAGAACACACTAAGACGCAACAAAAAGAAGTGATTGATATAGATGATTTAATTATTAATTACGGATTTGTCTCTTCTCTTGGTGCGATTAAAGAATGGGGACTAAACATCAACAAAAATGCAATTGTCGTTAATTCCAAACAAGAAACGAATATTCCAGGCATTTATGCAGCCGGGGATATTTGTACGTATGATGGAAAGGTTAAATTAATTGCATCCGGATTTGGTGAAGGTCCTACGGCAGTCAATAATGCCAAAGCCTATATTGATCCGATGGCGAAAGTTCAGCCGTTGCATAGTACTTCCTTATTTGGCTAACCTCTATCTAGCTACAAGGCTCTTCTGAAGAAATGAATTAGTACATAGGCGAGACCCTTAAAGATGGATGGGGGTGGGCGATTGTCCTGAATTTAATGGAAATGAAAAGTAAATAGAGGCTTTCCAGGTTTTGTTGCCTAACAAAGGGAACAGGCTAATATGACAGTAAAATAAAAAGTCGAATTCCTTCTCAGCAAGGAATTCGACTTTTTAGATTGTTTTAACCAATACCCGTATTGTGATACTCCACTTAATTCTTCGAAGACAAATTCCAGGAACTCCAAAAACATTTGTCGTTTTGCAGCCTTTTCCAGTCTAGAATCTCATTTATCATGAGAATGATCATTCTCTAACGTTTTCAAAATATGCTTGGTCAGAATGGATGCATCCGTGCTTTTCCAAACTGCCGATATGGAACTGAATAATTCCGAGTTATCGATGTTCAAGGCTTTAACTTGGCTTTTTCCCAACAAACTCACCATATCTTCCGGCATGAGGGCTACGCCGAGGTTATTGGATATAAGATTGGCGATCGTCAGTAATTCAGAGCCTTTACATAATTCTTTTGGTGAAAATCCAGCAGTCATGCAAGCTTTTTCCAAAAGGAATTGAAGGGAGTGTGCTTGAACGGCATCATAATGGATAAAAGGTTCGTCTTTTGCTTCGTATAAATGTATCGCATCCTTTTGGGCCAGTGGATGATCAATGGAGACGACTAATTGTAAAGGGAACCTCATGAATTCAATCATGCTTAATCCTTCATTGGCGATGATGTTACTGTGAATGGGCGTTCTGATGAAACCGATATGATAATTTTGTTGGTTTACGAGTTTTACAGCTCTTGAGGATGTTGTTTCATGCACGTAAAATTCTGTATCCGGGTATTCCCCCACTATCTTTTTCAATAACTTCGGGATATATATACTAGCTGCAGAGGGGACGGTAGCAATCTTCAATTTAGGCTTGGGGATGGCTTTATTTTCAACTATGTAATTTACTGTTTTCTCAATATCTTCAAAGGAAGGAGCAAGTTTTTTATAGATGTACTCTCCTTCTTCCGTCAATGTAATTTTTCTTGTGGTTCGATTCAAAAGTTTAAAGCCTAATTGTTTTTCGAGGGATAAAATCTGTTGGCTAAGTCCGGGCTGGGATATATGCAGGGTTTTGGAAGCCTCACTGAAACTAAGATGGTTAGAAACCTCTATGAAATAGCGGAGGGATAGGAAATTCAAACAATCACCCACTTCAGTTGGATTTGAAAATACAGAGCTAAAATGGCTGGAAAAGAAAGGGTTGGACAGTTGATTCCCTCTCAAACAAAGCTGGATATAACGATTAAAGGCTAGGAAGATCGTTTTATAACATCTACTTATAAGTTTATAACAATAATATATTTCTAAAATGGAAGAGTCAATATTATCCTTAAAGAAAGGAAGAATAGGTAATAAAAGGTAAAATATTACTATTGGATAGCGAATTTTCCTTGTTTTTAATAGGTGTTTTTACACATTTAAGCTTGGTGATTGGATTTCTATAAAACTATTTAATGTAATACTAGTGCTTTTGGATGGTGTGTCTAATTTTGTAAAAAAAGGGAAAGTAAGGTGGTCGGTAGAATAATAACATTATCATCTTTTGCAGATGATGAAAACACATGAGGGGGAGTTTTATGAAAAAATTTCATAAGTGCTTTTTATTGGTCATGATTTTGACGGTATCCGGTATTATCACTGCCTGCGGAGACAGTAAAACAGGTGTCTCGGGCAGCGGAAACCAAAATTTGAGTTTGTTGACTGGTGGTACGGGAGGTACATACTATCCGCTCGGAGGGCAAATTGGAAAAATCATTTCCGATAAAACAAAAGCGAACATAACACCTCAGACATCTGGCGCCTCCGCCGAAAACATGGAAACGTTAAGGGCTGGAGAGGCTGAAATCGCTTTTTCGCAAACGGATATCGCCGCATATGCACTTGAAGGAACGGAAATGTTCGACGGGAAACCCATTGACAATATAATGGCGATCAGCTCTCTATATCCTGAAACTGTTCAAATTGTAACGACTGCAAAAAGCGGAATTAAATCAATCGAGGATTTAAAGGGTAAAAAGGTATCAGTAGGTGCACCGGGTTCTGGTGCATATATCAATGCCATGCAAATCCTAGAGATTCATGGTTTGTCTGAGAAAGATATTAAAGGACAAAATCTGTCCTTCGATGAGTCGGCCGAAGGAATTCAAGCAGGAAATATTGAAGCAGCTTTCATTACTGCCGGAACACCAACAGGTGCAGTTGAGGCGCTATCCGTACAAAATGATATCATGGTCCTGCCTATTGCAGAGGACAAAATTCAAGCATTGGTTAAAAAGTATCCATACTATGCTGAAGATACAATTCCAAGTGGAACGTACAAAATCAAATCCGAGGTAAAAACAGTTGCAGTTAAAGCGATGTTAGTGGTTACAAAGGATCTTGATGAAGATTTAGTTTATGAAATGACTAAAGCTGTTTATGACAACACAGATCAAATCACACATGCAAAAGGCAAGTTCCTTACAGCAGAAACTGCCCTAGAAGGATTAGGGGAAATGGAAGTGCATCCTGGAGCAGCAAAATACTTTAATGAAAAAGGTGTTTCCAAGTAATGCAATTGGGTCGGTAGCTCGCTTTATGTGGCCTATCGACTTCGTTTTTTTCTAAATTGGATATATGGTTTTGAAAGGGGTACCTATGAAATTCAAGAGATTCATGGCATTTGGTATACCTCTGCTCATCGCTTTTTTATTCTTTTTTCCTTATAAGCATGTAATTGCCTTTTCCTTTGAGGATCAAGGGGAATTAATCGCATACTTTCCTTTGAAAAAAGAAAAAGAATTCAAGATTGAGTATACACACTCCATCCACCTCACGGATGTTTTGGAATCATATCGTTTATCGGATAAGCAAATCGAACAAACTGAACTTTCTTATCATGATTTTGCAGTCGGTATGCCTTCTAATGCGGAGGGGGAGGAAGTATTTGAAGAAAAAGACGGTACCTATTTCATAAAAAATATGAAACGCAATTTCACCCATATCGATTTAAGGGTAGGACAAGTTAAAGCTAACCATCGTTTAATATATGATGAAAAAACATACACATTGGCAGACTTCATTAAACCAGGGACATGGGTCAGGATTTCATCGGAAAGAATTTCATTGTGGGAACAGTTGAAGGGAGTGAAGATTAGTGTCTGATAATGAAAAAATCAAATATTTAACCGAAGCGGAACAGCAGGAGTTATTGGAAAAATATGATCCAGAAGCCGGGACTAGGAAATTAACTGGTGTCTTGGGCCACATTGCGTTTTTTGGACTCCTGGCTTTTTCGCTATTCCAATTATATACTGCCATTTTTGGTGTTTTTACAGCACAAATCCAAAGGACGATACATTTAGGGTTTGCACTCTCCTTAGTATTTTTACTATTTCCCGCAAACCGGAAGAAGCGTGAAAAAGGAAAGTTTCAAATTGCCTGGTACGATATCATATTAGCGATCCTTAGTATCGGGGTAGGTGCATATTGGCCCTTATTTTTCGAAGATATCGTCATGAATGTAGGACGTTTGGGCGCATTGGATTTTGCCGTTGGTTTATTGGCCATTCTCCTGGTTTTGGAGGCAACCAGGCGTGCAGTGGGGCTTCCCATTATGGTCATTGCTTTGATATTCATTTTCTATGGAATTTTTGGACAGTATATGCCAGGATTCCTCGCTCATCGGGGTTTGACTCTAGAACGGATGGTACAAACGATGTTCTTCTCGACAGAGGGCATTTTAGGCACTCCGTTAGCGGTGTCGTCGACATTCATCTTCCTATTTTTACTGTTTGGATCCTTTCTAGTCCGAACAGGTGTCGGTCAATACTTCAATGATCTTTCAACAGCCATTGCCGGCAGAAGGATAGGGGGACCTGCAAAGGTTGCGATTTTTTCCAGTGCTCTTCAAGGAACGATTAGCGGAAGTTCTGTAGCTAATGTTGTCACTTCGGGAGCATTCACGATACCGATGATGAAAAATCTGGGTTATAAGAAGGAATTCGCTGGGGCAGTGGAGGCAGCCGCTTCGACAGGCGGTCAATTGATGCCTCCGGTAATGGGGGCAGCGGCATTCTTAATGGTTGAGTTCATTGGGAATGGGATAACGTATTGGGATATAGCAAAGGCGGCTGCGATTCCAGCTATCCTTTACTTTTCAGGAATTTGGATCATGACCCATTTTGAAGCGAAACGACTTGGGCTGCGTGGGTTAACGAAAGAAGAGATGCCAAGTAAAAAGGAAGTGTTCGGCAAATTTTATTTACTAATACCGATCCTTGCCATTATTTTATTGCTCATGCTGAATATCACGGTTACACATGCAGCACTGTATTCCATTGCTATCTCGGTTCTTGTAGGTTTCATAAACAAGGATGTCCGCATGAAATTAATCGATATCATTTATGCATTGGTCGATGGAGCCCGAACGGCACTTGCGGTTGCAGCTGCAACCGCAGCAGCAGGCATTATTGTAGGAATCGTTACGAAAACCGGATTAGGGCTGAAGCTGGCTAATGGTTTGATCGATTTGTCTGGTGGATATTTGATCCCAACACTGATGCTAACTATGGTAGCGGCCCTTATATTAGGAATGGGTTCACCTACGACCGCCAATTATGTCATCACATCGACGATTGCAGCACCTGCGATCATTTTGCTTGGTGTTCCTGATTTATCTGCACATTTATTCGTTTTCTATTTTGGCATTATAGCAGATATTACTCCTCCAGTTGCTTTAGCGGCATTTGCAGCGGCAGGGGTGGCAGGCGGTGAACCGATAAAAACGGGAATTGAGTCATCAAAACTTGCTATCGCTGCATTTATCATTCCATATATTTTTGTTCTTTCCCCACAAATGCTGATGATCGATACAACTTGGATGGAGGTTACCTGGGTCGTGCTTACAGCAATGTCAGGCATGATTGCAATTGGTGCGGGTGTTATAGGTTACTGGATGAGGGGGATGCACTGGTTAGAAAGAGTCCTCGCGATAATCGTTGGTTTACTATTAATCTATCCTGAAACGATATCGGACATCATTGGGGTATCCGCTTTTATCGTATTACTGGCTTTACAATACCTTTGGAAGAGTGACAATCACGACAGCTCCAAAATCTTGGAAAACAACCAAAGCATAGAGAAAAATTGAGTCTAAGAATATCGATCCTAAAAGTAAATGATAGAGCTGAACCATTCAGGGGGGTGATTTTTTGTAGTGAAACATCATTGAGAACACAACGCCCAATCGGAATGTGCAGACTGCTTTTCTATCGAGAACATCTAGAATACTCCTACTAGGGCCATCAGCTCGTATTTTCAGTTGCATTATGGTAAAACCCTAATTGGTTTTAATTTGAAAGGAGACTAATTCATGAAATTTTTAAAAAGTTTTATTTTAGTTACTTTCAGTTTCTTTTGCATGATCACACCAGCTTTTGCAAGTGTCCCTGGAGTGGATACTTCAATGAAAAAAGGAGCAACAAAAGGAATCGTATCAGTTTCCCACCCTTTAGCGGCGGAAGCGGGCATAAAGATATTAAAACAAGGTGGAAACGCAGTCGATGCAGCAGCAGCCATTCAATTATCGTTAAATGTAGTTGAACCGATGATGTCTGGAATCGGCGGCGGTGGTTTTATCATGATTTATAATAAGAAAGAAAATAAAATAACGATGATCGATAGCCGCGAAATGGCACCGCAAAATGTTACGCCTGAACTATTTTTAGATGAAAAGGGAAAACCCGTACCTTTTAGTAAACGGCACACAACCGGAAAAGCCGTTGGTGTTCCTGGAACCCTTAAGGGGATGGAAGCTGCCCTAGAGAAATATGGAACATTGAAATTATCACAAGTTATGGACCCGGCCATTAAACAAGCTGAAAAAGGAGTTAAGGTCAATTGGATAACAGCGCAATATATCGATGAAAATGTAAAAAAATTAGAAAATAACGAAGAAGCCGCAAAAGTATTTGTGCCTAACGGAAAACCATTGGAAGAGGGAGACACCCTCGTTCAGCCTAATCTGGCAAAGACTCTTAAGTTAATAAAAAAACAAGGTTCAAATGTTTTTTATAAAGGTGAAATCGGGGAAGCCCTCACCAAAGAAGTTCAAAAACGTGATGGGACGATGACAACTGAAGATTTGGAAAACTATGTGGTGAAAGAGAGGGAACCAATTAAATCGGAATATAGGGGATTTGAAGTCGTCGGGGCGGCTTCACCAAGTTCAGGCAGCTTGACTGTCCAACAGATTCTTGAGCTTTTGGAAGGATACGATGTGCAAAAGATGGGGGAGAACTCTCCTGAGTATCTTCATCATCTAACCGAAGCCATGCATCTGGCTTTTGCCGATCGAGCTGCCTATATGGCAGATGAAGATTTTTATGATGTACCCACTAAAGGACTATTAGATGAAGAATATATAAAAGAAAGAAGAAAACTCATCAATCCAAATAAATCAACAGCCGATGTCAAAGAAGGCGATCCATGGAAGTACGAAGGCCAAGAACCGGTTTCAATGGAGAAGGTAAAAGAAGAGAAAACACCGATCGGACAAACGACTCACTTTTCTGTAATGGATAAGTGGGGAAATATGGTTTCTTATACGACTACGATCGAGCAAGTATTCGGTTCAGGTATCATGGTACCTGATTATGGATTCATGCTTAATAATGAAATGACGGATTTTGATGCCACACCGGGTGGCGTTAACCAGGTGGAACCAGGAAAAAGACCAAGAAGCAGTATGTCACCGACCTTCATATTAAAAGATGGCAACCCTTTCATGGCGATTGGGTCACCAGGTGGAGCCACGATTATAGCATCGGTATCTGAAACGATAATGAATGTGATCGATCATCAAATGACAATTCAAGATGCGATACTTACGCCGCGTGTTTACTCTGCTGGTTATCCGACAGTCAGATGGGAACCGGGAATCGATCAAAATACAAGGTTAGAGTTAATGGCAAAAGGGCATGTTTATGAAGAAAAACCGCAGCATATCGGGAATGTGCAAGCTGTTATTTATGATTATGAAAGGGGAAGAATGTATGGGGGTGCCGACAATACAAGAGAAGGAACAGTTCTCGGGGTGGATGGGGTTTCCTATAAATCGAAACAGCCAAGAGAAATGAAAGAAGAAAAAAAGGGGCCGTTTACCTTAAAAGTGAATGGAGCCGTTTATCCTTACACTGCAAAACAAATGAAACTGATTGATGGAAAACCATATATCCAATCAGACAAATTGCTTCTAGGTTTGGGTGCAATTGAATCGGTGGATTTAGAAATATTTAAACCAGATAAAAAATCCTACTTACCGGTGCTAAAAGTCGCAAAATCATTAGGATATAAAGCAAAATGGAACGAAAAAGACAAAGTTGCACTTTTGGAAAAAGATCCGGCTGATATTGAAGACCCAGACGATGATGGCAGTGTCACGAATTAATTTCCTTTCTTGAGGGAGCCAAGCCTGCTCCAAGAATAAAATCGAATTCTGTATGACTCAAAAAATGAAAAACCCCTGGATTCTCTATGAAAAGAGAATTCAGGGGTTATTTATAGTTCATAGCGTTTCTATTATCAAATCTGATCATTTCAAATGTGGATGGCCGCTTAAATTGGATTTTGTCTGTTCAATTGCCAATTTTGCTAAATTCTTTATCGTTACATCGTCCATCGGAGGATTGTGTAAACCAGCTCTTACATCCCTATAGTGCCTTTGTAGTGGATTATTGCGTTGAAGACTTTTTGCACCGACTATTCGCATGGCTTTATCGACAATTGTAATGGCTGCGTTTGTAACAATATGTTTTGCAGCCCCCAGCTCATTTGTGAAATGAATTCTTCGTGATTCATCATCATAAGCCTCGGCAACGCTATATAAGAAATGCCTGGCTTTCATTAATTCCAAATCAATTTCTCCTAACAGTTGTTGGACATTAGCCAGCTGGCTGATTGGTGCATTTATACTGTTTGGAGTATAGTTATTGGCAAAGTGTATGGCGTAATCCCTTGCAGCTTGCGCAATGCCAAGGTAACAGGCTGGAATATGAAGGATCCAAGCATTGAATCTGTTTCCACTTGGCATTTCAGGTAACTCAACAAGTTTTGAATCATCCACTTCAACATCTTTAAGGACTAAATCATGACTTCCTGTCCCCCTCATTGAAATTACGTCCCATGTTTCATCTATGTAGAGCCCATCCAAATCTTTATGCAGGAGAAAAAATCCAACCTTTTGCCTTTCCTCGATCCATGCTGAAACTAGGAAATAAGTTAAAACAGGGGACATGGTTGTATAGGTTTTACGTCCGGAAATAACCCAATAATCTCCCTTTTTGACTGCGTTTGTACCGGGGCGTCCCCCGCGAGTCGGACTGCCAGTTTGCGCTTCACTAACGGAACGGTTCACTAAAGCGCCATTTAGAACTTCCCCAGCAATAAAATCTAAGTTCGTTTTTGTCCAACTTTCCTGTTCAAAAAGGTCTCCTATCACTCCAAGGTTCCAACCAATGGATAGCGCAGTCGCTGAATCAAAACTAGCCAATGTTTCTTGAAGGAGAATCATGTCATAAACTTTTAACCCTCCGCCACCATAGGATTTGGGAAGAGTTGAGCTTGTATATCCCATACGAATTAAATCTTGAATATGTTCTTTCGGAAAAAAGGCCAATTCATCAATTTGAGCAGAATTATTTTTGAATTTTGATTCTACTTCATATAATTTTTTCAGCCACGCTTTTTGACTCTCCGTCTTAATGAATAGGTTAATCACACGGTTCCCTCCTTCTATTACCTTCTGTTTTTGTTTCAATTCCTATTAATCTTATTGGTTTAAATGATAATTAAGGTGTGTTTAGTTGTCAAGGAAATTAAGGGTTTGCAGATAAACGATGCCTCTGGAAAGACTCTTGTATTTTCATATAACTACAATTCTTTTAATAAAACAGGTGTGTGCAGTTGCTTGAAAATTTTAAATATACACATTGACTTTACAAAAGTATCCATTTATTATGTTTATAACCAAATAACTTACTTAACCTACCTAAATAGTTGGTATTGAGTGGTGAAGGTGATGTATGTATTTCCTTTGAATTTCAGGAAATACAAATGCAAGTAAAAAAACATCGTAAAACGAAAGGGGATTCACTATGAAAAATAAAAAATTTCGCCATGTTTTAACTATCGGTTTAGCGTTTGTAACCATATTAGCGGGGTGCGGATCAGGTACATCAACGAGTAATGAAGCCGATGCAAATTCAGGTAGCACTTCAGGTGTCCGAAAGGTAAAAGTAGCATATGACCAAGCGTCAAAACCTATGTCTTGGCTGGATGAGAAGGGAAATCCAACTGGATATGATGTGGAAGTTATGAAATTGGTTGATGAATTACTACCGGCATACGAATTCGAATATATTGGCACATCAAGCGATGACCTGTTAGTAGGCATTGAACAAGGTAAATATCAAGTGGGGGTTAAAAATGCTTTCTGGACAGAGGAAAGGACTGAGAAGTTCATCTTTCCTAAAGAATTCCTTGGATTAAGCAGTGCGGGCCTTGTTTTAAAGAAAGAAAATTCAAAGATCAAAAATCTCAAGGACTTTGCTTCAGAGGGCTTCTCCTTAGCACCAATCGCAGCAAATAACGCTCAATACACGATCGTTGATGAGTATAATCAGGCCAATCCGGACAACAAGGTGAAATTGAAAGCCGGAGATGCATTCACTGTAGATGTAATTCAATGGGTAAATGAAGGCCGTGTCGACGGTGGAATAGCGATCGAGGGAGCTTTTAAGAAGCAAGTGGCCGACGATGGCCCCTATCATAATTTAGTGGATGATCTAGTTTACAATGAATTTGCAGTCATTAAAACCTGGCCATTATTCAACAAAAAAGAACAAAAATTCGCAGATGCTTATGATGAAGCGATTAAAAAAATTAAAGACGAAAAGAAGACGAATGAGTTAAGCAAAAAGTTTTATGGCCGGGATTTATTCGAAGTTTTGGGAACTGTAGAGAGATAACGAAGCCCTTAGCAAAACAAGCATTAAAATGTCAATCAATAGGTTATGACTTGTCATTTTCTTAATATGGGTTTTCTTGGATAACTCTGGTATTTTAAGAGATGGCAAGTTTCTAGGTACTGGCCTTCAATAGAATGATTGGATTTGAAAATTCGAATCTTCAATGAAAGCAGATGGAGGTGAAACATGGAAAAATACTTTGATTTAGCTTACATAGTAGAGTCGGTACCAGTGTTAGTTCCCTTTCTAAAAGTAACATTAATCGTTACGGGTCTATCGGTCTTGTTCGGGACAATCATAGGTTTCATCTTAGCGGTCATGAAACTTGGAAATAGTAAAATCGCCAGGAAAATTGCCTATGGATATACAACGGTATTGAGATGTACACCCTCTATAGTTCTGCTTTTTTTGACTTATTATGGTATACCTGCAATTGCAGGGAAATTTGGCATAAATCTTAATGATATTGATAAAGCAGTATTTGTAGTCATAACCTTTTCGCTTCAATTTGCGGCTGCAATGTCAGAAGTGATCAGAACATCGCTTGAATCTATTGATAGAGGGCAATTAGAAGCGGCAGTAAGCGTTGGATTAAGCAATACGCAAGCTTACCGGAGAATTATTTTACCCCAGGCTTTCGTAGTCGCATTACCAAACTTCGGTAACAGCTTACTTGAATTAATGAAAGAAGGGTCTTTAGCATATACAATCGGCTTGATAGATATCATGGGGAAGGCAGAGCTTATAATCGCCGGGAACTATAACACACATGCATTAGAAATTTATCTTGCATTGGCGGTTATTTACTGGACATTGTCGATTGCCATTGAACAACTGTTCTTAAAATTGGAAAAGGCATTCAGTAAAGGAAAACAAGTGATAACAACTGCATAGAGGGGTGACAGAATGTCAGAAGGTCTGGATTATAGGTTTTTAGTGGAAACCTTTTTTGTAGCGTTTTCGGGGGTGCCGACCGCATTATTCATTACAATTGTTGCTTTGATTATTGCCTTGCCATTAGGGTTTTTACTTGCTTTATCAAGAATAAATCAAATCCCGGTATTGAATCGCTTAGCACAGATATACGTTTCATTTGTCAGAGGAACGCCCGTCATTATCCAAATTTTCATTATATATAGCAGTGTGCCATTAATGCTGACTTCTATATTTGAAAAGTATGCTGTCGAAATGAATGTATACGATGTAAATCCGATATGGTACGCATTCATTGTTTTCTCGTTGAATACGACAGCTATTCTCACAGAGGTGTTTCGTTCGGCAATTAGCACAGTGAGCAAGGGGCAACTTGAAGCTTCTTATGCTGTCGGATTAACAACTGTGCAAGCATTTAGAAGAATTATCATTCCACAGACATTGGTAGTGGCATTACCGAATATCTGTACAGCAACAGTCAATCTGATTAAAGCGACATCATTAGGTTATGCTTTGTCATTGCAGGAAATCACTTTAAAAGCAAAGGTAGCTGCCAATGTTGGCTACAATTATGTTGAAGCATATATTGATATCTTTCTTGTTTACCTAATTTTATGTAGTTTGGTGGAATACTTGTTTAAAAGGTATGAAAAACGAGTAAGCAGGTTTAAAGCCGTGAGTATCTGAAATGAGGAGGTGTGGCCGAAATGCTAGAGATTAAAAATATTCATAAATCATTCGGTGAGAATGAGATTTTAAAAGGTGTGGATTTAAATATAGACAAGGGGGATGTGGTGGTAATTCTGGGTCCAAGTGGTTCAGGTAAGACAACTTTACTTCGATGCATTAACTTTCTTGAAAAAGCAGATCAAGGACATGCCGTTTTTGGTGATATTGATGTAAGTCTTAAAACGGCATCGAAAAAAGTGATTCATGGAATAAGGCAGAAGATAGCCTTTGTTTTTCAAAATTATAATCTTTTCACTAATAAAACGGCATTGGAAAATGTGACGGAAGGACTGGTTATTGGAAGGAAGATTGCGAAAGCAGAAGCATATGAGATTGGTAAAAAAGCATTGGATAAAGTAGGCTTGTCAGAAAAATATGGTGCTTACCCTAGTGAACTCTCAGGCGGGCAGCAGCAAAGGGTGGGCATTGCGAGAGCGGTTGCTTTAAACCCTGACATAATTTTATTTGACGAACCAACTTCGGCATTGGACCCGGAATTGGTCGGTGAAGTACTGACGGTGATGAAGCAAATTGCCAAAGAAGGAACTACGATGTTAGTTGTCACGCATGAAATGTCTTTTGCAAAGGATGTTGCAAACAGAGTGATTTTTATGGATGCAGGTGTCATAGTGGAAGAGGGATCGCCTAAAGAAATTTTTGTGAATCCAAAAGAAGAAAGAACGAAGAGGTTCTTAAAAAGAGTCTTGCCGGAGGATTATATTTTTTATATTTAGGTTATGTTCACTTTCTCTTTTGATATGTGATTGAAACAAACGAATGAAAATAACGTTTGTTAGAGGGATTCAGAATGACGTTAAGTGAATTGATAGTAAAAATTCAAAAATTGAATTAAGCAAAAATACATCGGTTGAAAGAATTCTTTATCCATTTACTTGCAACATCATTTTCTGCAAGTGAACAAGCATTTCAAGAAGTGACCGAACGCAAAAATAAAGATGGCTAAACTTGTGTAGATTTTGACTCTTTAAACATATACCTCTACAGTTCATTAACAAGCAGAATAGGATAATGAAAGAAATATACTTTGGTGGAAATTGAAAACTGTAAAGGAGAATAAAAACTTGCGTAATCAACAATGGAGTAAAGTAAAGAAAAAGTTAGAGAGTTTTATCTGTGACTCTCTAAAAAATAGAGTTCAGTTTACTGTTACGAATTATCGAAAGGCTCACGACCGATTAGGACGAGCTTTTATTACTGTTGATAAAAAGGAAATCCTAAATATGTGTACGATAACATCTGATAGAGAAATGTTCAGAAAAGAAAATGAAATAAGAAATGCCAAAAGTATTGAATACGATGTCTATAATGGAAATCAGAACTATGAGATAGGGATACAAGCACAAGAAATGATTAAAGCAGAGGGGATTTTTGCACAGTATGACTTTTTTAATGCGGTTGAAGAATATTTTAATTTACCAATAGAAATTTCCTTAAAATCAGATGATATGATTATAAAGATTCTTTCTCTGATAGATAGAAGAGTTGGGATGCGTACGTTACAGGGACTTAAAAAATCCATCCTAAATGAAAAGGAAATTATCCAGTATTTTTATAACTTGCGATGTGAAGCAGAGGGAATAAGAACTTCCTAAAAAGCGCTATAATGAATTTTTATTGAACAAGTATTTTACTTGGCGTGGAAGTGTGAGCGTTAGAACGTTATTAATTAGTGAGGAAAAACAATATGGATGGATAGTGAAAACACATGAACCTCCTGCAAATATGAGTGGGAAACCTAGCTCATTGGCAGGAAGTCTAAAGTGTTTTCTTTATACAAAGTGAATCACAATGAGCCATGGTGTCTTTTCCATTAAATTAGAGAATCAGCATTTAGGCATCGTTCCTAACATCCCACTTAAAAAAGCTATGTATTTCCTCTACTAACTTACATACTGCAGGAGACAGATATCGATCTTTCAAATAGGCCAGGTAAACAGTCCTTTCCAAAAAATTCGAATCAATCGCACGAATTGCAGTATTGCGTGTTGCAGCGGATTTTATATAGCTTTCCGGTAAAATTGTAACCCCAAGCCCTTCTTCCACCAAACTGCAAGCCGTTTCAAGCCTTTCTATTTCGTATAGGATATTCGGAATTGCATGTTCTTCCTTAAATGCTCTTAAGATATCATCTCTTGTTTGAAATCCAGTTGTACTGATGATCAATTCTTTCTTTGCAATGTCTTGGAAAGTGATGGACTCTTTTTCATTTAACTCGTCATCTTTATGGATCAAAAGCATGAATTTTTCATTATAAAGGGGAGTGGACAGAATTTCATCATTGTTGATGGGCTGGTTCGTGATGGTGAAATGAACATTATACCGATTTAACGAATCGAAAACTTTCTCTTCCCCTAATATTTCCCTTACTTTGATATGAATATTAGGATAATTGATTTTAAAATTCCTGATTATCTTCGGGAACCAAAATTTGAATGATTCTATGGAACCTATAGATACTGTTCCGCTTCCAACATCCTTCATTTCCTTAAGCTCCACTTGCATATTATCGAATTTTCTTAACAGATCAACAGATCTCGTATAAAAAAGCCCACCTGCTTCCGTAAGCTCAAGAACCCTTGTATTACGTTCCAAAAGCTGAAAACTAACTTCATTTTCTAATTTCATTATGGCATTACTTAGGGAAGGTTGTGATATATGCAGCATTTTTGCCGCTTTTGAGAAATTCTTTTCCTGGACGATAGTAGTGAAATACCGAAGTTGACGAAGATCCATTTATTCTCCTTACTATAGCTTTAAACTATAGATATATTGAATTTTTGTATTGGTAATTATATATTATCTCATTTATAATTTTTAAAAAAGATATTTCGGAATTTTTTAAATAAAGGAGAAATTATGTATACTAATCCGACTTCAAAATATTGGAATGGAAGAATTGATTCCCAATCTGACATGGACAGCTTCAGATACCACCAAAGAGTACGGTTGGCTCCGATACCGGAATTAGCCATCTCTTCCAATGCATCAAAGACCTTTGGGTTGATTGGCTTCAAATGTGATGAAGGCGTCAAAAGGAATAAAGGCAGGATTGGTGCTGCAGAGGGTCCTGATCATATTAGGCAGTACTTGGCGAAATTACCCTGTCATTTACCGTCCCAAACCGAGCTGGTGGATGCTGGCGATGTAATATGTGAAAGTACGGAAATGGAGGCCGCCCAGTTCGAATTGGGATCGGCTGTTGACCGGATATTGGAGACTAAAGCGATTCCTATCATACTTGGGGGAGGGCACGAAACCCTGTATGGCCATTATCTTGGGATTAGGAAATCCATTGGACCAAAAGCTAGATTGGGGATCATTAATATTGACGCGCACTTTGATATGAGGCCTTATGAAAAAGAAAGTTCATCAGGAACGATGTTTAAGCAGATTTTGGACGAAGATCAAAGTTGTGGATATTTATGTGTCGGAATTCAGAAGCAGGGGAATACGAAGGCACTGTTTGAAACCGCTGAGAGAAGTAATGTCGACTACATTTTGGAAGAAGATTTGTCATTGAACGAAATGGATGAAACAAAGCGGCGGATAAATGAATTCGTTAATAAAAATGACTACATTATGCTTACATTATGTACGGACGTTATTGATTCAGCCTACGCACCTGGGGTAAGTGCACCATCGCCGTTTGGACTGAATCCAAAATTGGTCCGTGCGATTATTAGGCATATCGTATCTAATGAAAAGATCCTCTCCTTTGACATTTCGGAAGTGAATCCTTCGTTGGACGAAAATAATAAAACCGTAACATTGGCAGCACATTTAATAAATGAAGTTTTGCTGCATTTTAAATAATGAATGGACATGGAAGAGGGGCAATTCCAATTTGGTTCTTCCAGCTTTCCTCAATGTTATCTCCATGATCAATTATCATAAAAACCTTAGAAAGCACCCAGGCTGTCCGTGAATCATTCATGGACAGTCTTTTTAGTGGTTAATTGCCCCGGCTATTGCTTGAATCCCCCGTTTTAGGATTAACAATGACTCTTCCAAAGTTCACTACTGATACTTGTGGGTTTTTGGTTTATAATAACAACCATCTAGGGGGGATTTTTTATGAATGAATATAAAGTGACGGTCAGGAATGGCAGTACCTTGATCTTGTCGGAAATCATTAAAGCAGAAGATGAAAGAGAAGTCCTTGGAACTCTTTTGATTTCCAGCGAATTATTTAATCAACCATTTACCGACATCAAAATTTTAGAACGCTGATTTGTGCCTGTCCGTTCGATTTGTTACACTGTAATAAATTCTAATACGGTAGGCGATAGTATGTGTGGACGTTTTACCCTTTTCACTGACATTGAAGAAATAAAAGATCGGTTTGATATTCAAGGATCGTTTGATGAGGAATACCAATTCAGCTACAATATTGCTCCCTCCCAATCCGTGCTCTCCGTCATTAATGACGGGGCAATGAATCGACTTGGATATCTTCGGTGGGGGCTCATTCCTTTCTGGGCAAAAGACGAAAAAGTGGGCTACAAAATGATCAATGCCAGAGCGGAAACCATTGCTGAGAAAGCAAGCTTCAGGAATGCGTATAAGAAGAAGAGATGCTTGATAATCGCTGACTCTTTTTATGAATGGAAGAAGACAACGGAAAGAAAAATACCGATGCGAATAAAACTGAAGAATCATGCTCCATTTGGAATGGCGGGTATCTGGGAATCCTGGAAATCTCCTGAAGGCATCAGCATCTATTCGTGCTCCGTTATAACAACCGTTCCTAATGAGCTAATGACCAGCATTCATGATCGTATGCCTGTCATCCTTAAACCGGAAGATGAAAAAGATTGGTTGAATCCAACCAATAATGATCCTGCATATCTGCAGCAGTATTTAAAGTCATTTGATTCGGAACAGATGGAAGCCTTTGAGGTATCGACTGAAGTGAACTCGACCAAAAATAATTCATCTAACCTAATACAACAAATTTGCTGAGAGGTCATTAGACCTCTTTTTTATATGAATTCCGTCCCGATAAATGAAAAAAACTGATTAACTGCCAATGTCAAGATCTCTTTATAATCAGTAAGGAGTGCATGTAAAATAATTTAAAATTAACCCTTGCGAAAATAGACAAAATGCTGTACTGTTATATTTGCTTTTCAAAACGACTTTCGATGTCACGAACTCAGGCAAGTTTCCAGCGTGGTACTTTTCTGGCAGGCATCGTAATTTTTGATAAATTATATAATGTAATCTTCTTATCAAGAGAGACGGAGGGACTGGCCCGAAGATGTCTCGGCAGCGGACTTAAATGGAGTGCTGTGCCAAATCCAGCAGGCTGATTTTCGCCTGAAAGATAAGAAGGGTGTTTTTTATAAATTAAAAGACCTCTTCTTGTTGTTAAATAGAAGGGGTCTTTTTTATGCCAGTTTTTTTGCTATAGCTCCATGACTGGATAATCAGGTAGGTTCAAATTGGAGTTATTTGCGAAAACTGTTAATAGAATAAGAGCTGTGACAAATGTCGCGGGAAAAATAAAAAGAGGTGTACATCATGAGTGCAAACAATAAAGGGAATCCATGGGCATTGATCCCGTTTGTCGTATTTTTAATTTTATTTATAGGGTCCGGAATCATCACTAAAGATTTTTATTCATTTCCGGTGATTGTAGCGATTTCCATTGCATCGGCAGCTGCATTGGCGATGAATCGGAAAGAGACATTCAATGAAAAGGTTGATATCTTCTGTAAAGGTGCCGGGGACGCCAATATTATGTTAATGGTTATCATTTTCCTTTTGGCCGGGGCTTTTGCCGAAGTTGCCAATGGCATGGGGGCAGTTGAATCAACAGTGAATCTTGCCTTAGCTGTTTTTCCGCAAAATCTATTAATGGTAGGGATTTTCATCATCGCTTGTTTTATTTCTTTATCAATGGGGACAAGCATGGGAACGATTGTTGCACTGGCACCTATCGGGGTTGGGATTAGTGAGCAAACTGATATTTCGCTTGCCCTATCAATGGCGGCCGTTATTGGTGGTGCGATGTTTGGGGATAACCTTTCCTTCATTTCAGATACGACAATCGCTGCAGTTCGAACTCAAGGAACGAAAATGAAGGATAAGTTTAAAGTGAATTTTTTCATCGTTTTACCTGCTGCCATCATCACATGTGTCATCCTAGGAATTTTAACGATGGGCGAACAAGCCGACATCTCCCAACAGTCTTATGATTGGGTGAAGATTCTTCCATATCTTTGCGTATTGATCACTGCATTGGCAGGAGTCAATGTGTTCTTGGTCCTTTCCATCGGAATCGTATTTGCCGGAATTATCGGCTTGGCTGATGGAAGTTATCAACCGTTGGGTGTCATTCAAAAAGTTGGAGAAGGAATGGCGGGAATGTATGAAATCTCCTTCCTTGCCATTTTAATTGCAGGTATGGTAGCTGTAATCAAACATAATGGTGGCATCGATTATCTACTCCACCTAGTGACCCGAAATAGCAAATCAAAAAAAGGGGCGGAATTCAGCATTGCCGGGCTTGTTGGTTTGACAAACCTTTCAACGGCAAATAACACGATTTCGATTATCATTGCCGGGCCACTTGCCAAAAATATCGCTGAAAAGTATGGGATTGATCCGCGTAAATCAGCGAGCTTGCTTGACATATTTGCATGTTGTATCCAAGGGTTGATACCATATGGAGCACAACTGCTGGTTGCAGCAGGGGTAGCAAAGATTTCACCAATAAGCATCTTGCAGTATTCATATTACCCAATACTAATTGGACTTTGTGGCGTCATTGCCATCCTGATTGGTTTTCCACGGTTTCAGCCGGGAAATGATGAAACGAAAAAACATACTTCTTAAAAAGAGAATAATAAGAAAACACCCTGAATCATTGGATACAGGGTGTTTTCTCAGTTTGTAGACAAAAGGGGTTCGGAATTAAAAAATTCCGAATCCCTTTTAAAATTCCATTGAAATTTTGACCAAAGGTTAAGAGATTTTCGAGCCACTATGTTAAGCCATTTTAGGGCCTTACCATGTCCACGTAGCCATCTTCTTTAAATTAATGGCAGCGAAAGTAAGCATAGCTTGCATCGACAATTTTTTAAGTCCCCTTAAAGTAGTCCAACGCATACCATGCTTTTCTTTTGCATCTGGGAATACACGCTCAATCGTTTCACGCATGGAACGAATACCGAAGGTATATTGAATGAATGTCAGTTTAACTAAAATAACTAGATCAATACTTGGGCTTCCTATCTCTGAATATATATCTTTCACCAAATCATAAATGAAAGTGAAGTCAATGGCAGCCTCAATTTTACGAACCAAATGATTCGCCGGCACCAGTTGATCTAAAGTAATCATTTCAAGTTGGTCTCGCTGAATAGAATTATGTTTCGAAAGCATCCTCATCACCTCAAGTTTTAATAGTTCAATTTTAAAACAAAAAAGACTATAGGCAAAAGGAGTTCCATCTGAAATTTTAAACATAGTTGATTGGAACGGAAGGGGCGAGACTCCTGCGGGAATAGCGAGTCCAAGGGAGACCCCACAGGCGCAAGTGCCGAGGAGGCTCCCGGACCGCCCGCGGAAAGCGAGTGCCTGAAGTGGAAATCAACGTCCAAATTTGTACATGCAAAAAAAAAATGTAGACAAACTCGATTTTCATCGAGTTTGTCTACATTCTGAGAAAACACCCTGAATCATTGGATACAGGGTGTTTTCTGTATGGGTGAAATACTAAAATATGAATTTTCAGAAGCCATTATGGCTCTTATGTTAGTATAATTGTTTCTCAGTGTTCAGGAACTAATCAAGGCCGTATTCATCTGAACTAAGCTTTTGGTAAACAATTATTTTCATAACCAAAATAACTGCTTAATTCCAGTCCATATAGATAATGGTTGTGTGGTGCGACATTTGTCATGAATAGAGGACGACTCCAACTAAACCAGAAAGAATAATTACATAGGCTGGGTGCCAACGTAATTTCATTAAGGCAAATAACGATAATCCAAAAACGAGTAATAAGCTTATCGTATGCCATGAAAAGTTCAGCGCTATCATATGATTGGAAAGTGCAAAGCTGATCGCTGCAAAGAGGATTAAACTAGTGACAATGGGTCTTAGTCCATAGAACATGGATTGAATAACTGGATAATGATTCAATTTGCTGAAGAAGGTGGCTATAACGGTTACGAATATAATGGCAGGAAGCAAGATTCCGACAGCAGATGATATGGCTCCAGCAAATCCAGCAGTAGAATAGCCAACGAGAATGGCACTATTGGCGGTGACAGGTCCTGGGGACATCCCGGAAATGGCGATGATATCAGTAAATTGCTGCGTCGTCATCCATCCATGCTGTGAGACTTCCGATTCTATTACGGGAATCATAGCGTATCCGCCTCCAAACGATACAAAGCCGATAATAAAGAAGGTGCTAAACAACTCCCACAATTCCATCATTCTATCACACACTTTCTTGAAAATTAGTTAGACCCTTTTTTGATATACTTATATGCCAGCACCCATGAAAGGTTCGAAAACATCTTCTTCATTTCCTTTATTTCTGTCCATCTTAACATCGTAACCTAATTTTCTCTTAATGGAGATGGTCACAATACCAGCTACAGCTCCTGCTAATATAACCATCACAGGGTGCAGAAAGAAAAGGACTGGAATTCCTGCTATTAAAATACAGAAAGTTGTTTTGTCTACAACAGCCGTTTTTCCTATCTTGATAGCCGCATAGGCGATGATGGCTACTATGGAAGCTCTGATCGATACGAATGCGGATTCTATCTTCGGGTTATCATGAATAAAAAAATACAAAATGCCTAGGAGCAGAACAATTAAAAAGGTAGGTAATGAAACACCGATCATGGCTGCCATTGCCCCCTTCATTCCGGCAATTCGATGGCCGATAAAGGTGGCGGAGTTGATGGCGACAGCTCCTGGTACGGACTGAGATAATGCAAAAACATCCGTAACTTCTTCGCTTTTCATCCATTTTCTCTTTTCGACCACTTCTTTTTCGATTAAAGGGATCATCGCAAACCCGCCTCCGAATGTGACAGGTGCTATTTTAAAAAAGGTCCAAAATAATTGGAATATAATTTTCCATTGTCCTTTCATTGACATCAGTCACTTCCTTTGCATGCTTTGTTTAATTCTTATCATTAACATATCAAAGAAAAAGGGCTGGGTAAATTGCAACAAAATCATCGGGTATAACAAAACGTTATACCCAGAAGATTTATCCGTTTTATAAAGAATGCCGCCAATAATTAATAGCCTTGGAATGTATCACACTATTTTCATTTCACCATTTACCTAATGATGCTATCATTTTAATAAACTATCTAAAAACATGGAGGTCGTTTTCTTGAAATTGGAAAATCTGAAAATGTTTTGTTTAGTGGTGGATGAAGGAAGTATAAGCCAGGCAGCGAGGTTAAGTTTCCTATCACAGCCCGCTGTAACACGGCAGATCCATCAACTGGAAAATTATTATAACACTTTGTTATTCGACCGTGAGGAAGGAAGGCTGAGAGTTACAGAAGCAGGAAAGCTGTTATACCCCTTTGCAAAAGCCATAGTAAATGACTTCAACCATTCAAAAGAAGTGATTCAGCAATCGACGGGGAAGTACAATGCAAATCTCATAGTAGGGGCTTCCTTGACTATCGGTGAGTATTTGTTGCCGAGCTTGCTTGGGAGATTCAAAAAACAACAGCCAGAAATAAAAGTGACATTGACGATAAAAAATACCCCCCGGGTTCTGGAGGATCTTTCAAACGATGTCATTGATTTGGCCTTGGTGGAAGGACTTGTGGAAAACACCGATTTCATTGTAGACAAGTTCGCCGAAGACGAATTGATATTGGTATGTGCATCCGACCACCCATGGAAAGACAGAAAAGAAATTCAGCTAGAGGAATTGGGAAATGAAAGGATGATTTGGCGTGAATCCATTTCCGGAACACGGCTTATCGTAGAAAACATGTTAAGGGAGCATGGGGTTTTAGAAAAAATAGAAAGCTACATGGAGATTGGCAGTACACAAGCGATAAAAAGTGCGGTTGAAGCTGGACTTGGAATCAGCATTTTGCCAAGGTTGACAGTGGCTAGAGAATTGGAGCAAGGCTTTTTGCAGGAAGTGGATATATACAGAATAGATATGGCAAGAAATTTATGGCTAGTCAGGAAAAACAAGCGTTTTAATAAAATAGGGGTGTCTAAATTTGTTGATTTTCTTCAATAAGGATGGGACGCAGCCTTGGTTTACTATTACAATTGGCAGCGTTTTTAAGTTTCGTGGTTAATGGCGTCGCCCCGGCAGCAAGCAAAAGTCATGGTAAATTGAATATACCGCATTGATTATAAAAGCTCTTCCCAACCGGGAGGGGCATTTTGTATTTGGTTGTTCAGCCATCGGTTAGACAAACAAAGGGATTAATGGGCATAATAAAAGATATAATGATGGTTCGGAGATGATATAGCGTGGAGTTAAAGGAAATAAAGAAGCTCGCCAATGCATTAAATGAAAGCGGTAAACAGCAAATTGTATATTTCTTGCAGTCTCGAACGAAACCGATGTCGGCTCCTATTCGTGCAATTGATGAAATCCAGGTACAAAAGCATAAAGCTAGTCTTGTCTGCCCACTGTGCGATTTGGTAAATACGTTATCAAAACATGTGCTGGAGATGTGAAACAGCAGCGTTACAGCTGTAAAGCCTGCCATCAAACCTTCAATGACCTCACAAACACGCCTCTTCAACGCACCAGAAGACCACATAAATCTAAACGGGCAGTTTTGTTGAACAAGTTGTAAATTTAACATTTTAAAGTAAGAGCATTTCTTTGTAATGAGAAGTGCTTTTTATTTTTGTCAAAATTAAAGAGATATTTCAATAACAATAATAATATAAATAAAAACAATATAAATTTACTGTAATACAATAAATAATATGCTAAAATCATGTTGTCATTAAATAAGTGAGGTGTTTTAAATGAATGTTAAACGAGGTTCCACGACTTTCTTAAAGGTAATTATTTTTCTGGCTGGAATTGCAGTGCTTGCTTTGTGTATCTGGTTGCCTGAGATAGCCGTTAGAGATGCAAGGGTACATCCAGATACGGCTTACTTCCTAATCCCCTTTTTAGTATGTGCATACGGATTATGTATTGCGTTTTCTGTTGCGTTGTATCAAGCATATAAACTATTAACCTACATCGAAAAGAACAATGCTTTCTCTGAATTATCCCTTAAATCTTTGAAGATTATAAAGAAATGTACTTTTACAGTCATTTTCCTCATTTTGTTAGGAATAGTAAGCTTAAGGGTGCTTGCTAAAGTTACAGGTAGTGATGATGCAGCGGGTCCTACATCATTATGTCTAATGGGTATTTTAGCAACAAGTATCATCGCAGCCATTGTGGACGCACTTCAAAAGCCATTAAAAAATGCCCAGATATAATGTCAAAAAATGAATGATTAACGGATATGTAAGACTTTGGATTGTCAGCCAGGTGATTTTTGGAGTACAAAAGCGACGAAGACACTCAATAAAAACAAACACAACTAATTTATTTAACTACGGGGACGATAGTTCAATGAACCGCCTTTTCACCAAGGCGGTTTTCTTATGTTCTAATATCAACATTAGAATTTAACATAGCCTTTATATAAATAAAATTGAAGTTACCATTAGAAATAGGAAATATACTTAAAGGCAAATTAATTATAAAATAAATTCATATTATTCAAAAAAATCTAAAAAATATGCTTCAACATTCGTAAAATAGAAATGATATCTACTTAGAAAGGGGTATGAAATGTCCAAAGCATCTATTATTAAAGGAATTGTATCCGTTCCCATTGTTTTTGTTTTACTGGCAGGGTCTTCTGTTACAAAGGCTGCGTCAGATGAGCCGATGCCGGCGACAGATGCAACAATTTCAGCAAATAAGGCTTTTTATGAACAGTTGAATTTTAAAGATAAGGAAGATTTCAAGAATGCACATAAAGGATTCATTGCGCCTTTGAATATGAGTCCAATTAAAAATTCAAAAGGTGACGTGATATGGGATAGTAATCGATATTCATTCATCAAAGAAGATCAGCCGGCAAGCTTTACTGTTAACCCAAGCTTGTGGAGACAGGCTCAATTGCAAAATATAACAGGCTTATTTAAAGTGGTGGATGGCGTTTATCAAGTTCGGGGCCAGGATTTATCAGTGCTTACCATTGTGGAAGGAAAAACAGGATTAATAGTTTTGGATACACTTTCTACTATTGAAACGGCCAAAGCAGCCATGGAGCTTTATTTTGAACATCGGCCCAAAAACCCAGTAAGTGCAATTGTTATTAGTCACAGTCATGCGGATCACTTCGGTGGTATGAAAGGCATTGCTCAATATGCTGAAAATCCAGCTAAAGTGCCGATTATTGTCCCTGCAGGTTTTAACGATGAAGCGCTAAGTGAAAACATTCTTTTAGGCAATATAATGTCTCGCCGTGCAGGTTATATGTTTGGAAATCTCTTACCCGCAAATGAAAGGGGATTTGTTACTTCTGGTATCGGACCTGGATTAAGTAACGGAACTTTTAGCTATTTACCTCCAACAATGGAAGTGAAGGATGATATTGAAACGGTGGAAATAGACGGAATAACATTTAAATTTTTATTGACGCCGGATTCGGAAGCTCCATCTGAAATGCATTATTATATCAATGATTACAAAACTTTAGTGGTAGCCGAAAACACCGGACACACGTTACATAATATTTATACATTAAGGGGAGCTAAAACCAGGGATACTTTAAAATGGGTGAAAGCACTTGATGAAACAGTTGATCTGTTTGGAAACGAAGATATAGATGCTATGGTTACGGCCCATACATGGCCCATATGGGGAAGGGACAATGTTCTGGAGCAGTTGGAAAGTCAGCGTGATCTGTACAAATATATTCATGACCAAACCATACGATTAGCTAATTTAGGTCTTACACCGGATGAAATCGCGGAAGAGTTAAAGCTTCCTGAAAAGTTGGATAAAGTCTGGGCCAATCGGGGGTATTACGGAACATTGAAACACAACGTAAAAGCGGTGTACAACTTTTATTTAGGATATTTCAACGGTAATCCATCCGACTTGGATCCATTACCACAAGAGGAATCGGGCGCTAAATATGTACAATATATGGGTGGGGAAAAGAAGGTCATTAAACAGGCAAAACTTGATTATAAAAAAGGGGAATATCGCTGGGTGGCTCAAGTCTTAAAGCATGTCGTCATGGCCAACCCGAAAAATACAGAAGCAAAAAATTTATTGGCTAAAGCTTATGAGCAATTAGGATACACAGCTGAATCTTCTGTGTGGCGTAATT
The DNA here is from genome assembly GCF_047238085.1 of Peribacillus phoenicis. Taxonomy (NCBI): domain Bacteria; kingdom Bacillati; phylum Bacillota; class Bacilli; order Caryophanales; family Bacillaceae; genus Peribacillus; species Peribacillus phoenicis. The sequence goes on from NZ_JBDFMF010000001.1 coordinate 1,932,078, forward strand.
TCTATCTTACCGGCGCAGATGAGTTAAGGAATGGTGTGGCAGACTCGAAGGGAAGTGGCGGAATGATGAATCTCGATACGCTGCTCAATATGCCAATGGATGATTTCCTGAAATACTTGTCCATTAAATTAAACGGAATAAAAGCGGAAAATAAAAATATGTCATTCCATTTGACATTTACAGATTCGAAAACCAATTACACGATATATCTGAATAATTCTGTATTGAACTTCAAAAAAGGGAAAATGGCGTCCAACCCTGATACAACATTAACATTAGATAGAATAACTTTCTATCAGATTGCTCTGGGACGTGAAGGTTTATCCAAAATGGAAGCAGCTGGTAAAGTTTCCATTTCTGGTGATAAAAAACAGTTTGAAAATTTCGTGACTTTGCTGGATCAATTCCAACCAAAGGTTAATATCGTTACTCCGTGATAATCAACCACTTCATATTCTGAAACCAGGATGGATCGGTTACCCACGAGTCTACTTAGTAGTCTCGTGGGTTTGAATGTATTAATTAATCCTGTAGGCATCCTGTTTCGTTTTTAATTTTCTTTAAAACGCTCCTAATAGTTACAGAACAAAAGTCAATAACCGTAAAAAGAAAATTTCAATTTTTGTAATTCGAAAGGAATTGTAAGCGCTTCCTATATGGCTGAGCTTTTGTGAGAATATAAAAAAATGGAGTGATGGGGAATGCAGTTATATGCAAGTAAGAAACGAAAAATAATGATTAGCGGCCTTTTATTTGTTGGAATGATTTTAAGTTTTTTTGATCGCGTTGCCATAAATGTCGGGATTATTCCTATTGCAGATGAGTTTCATCTCACTACGTCCCAGACAGGTATTTTAATTAGTATATTTTTTGTTAGCTACTCACTCATGCAACCGCTTGGTGGATGGATGACCGATAAGTATGGCGCCAGAGTCATGGTTACTGTTTCTTTGTTTAGCTGGTCCTTGTTCACTGTAATGACTGGGTTTGCTTGGTCATTTATGTCTTTATTATTCATCCGTTTTCTGTTCGGGTTGGGTGAAGGGCCTTTCTATCCTGCCAGTATGTCCACTATAAGAGATAACTTCCCGGAAGAAGAACGGGGCCGGGCAAATTCGTTTTTCCTGTCTGCCCAAAATATTGGCGGGATATTAGGTACTGCACTTGCCGCTTCCATGGTGGTGGCATTCGGTTGGCGGGGCATGTTTACCATTGCCGGAATTCTAGGGATATTAGCTTCTTTCGGAATTTGGTTCATTCTTAAGCCTCAAGGAAATCAAGAGGTTAAAAAAGACAAACCGAAACAAAAAAAGGTTGCTCTGAAACTGTTATTTAAAATCGAAAATATTTGGAAACTCATAACATTCAAGTTTATATCAAATATTATCAACTATGGTCTGATCACTTGGATGCCTATATATTTGGTTAAAGAAAAAGGGGTGGATTTAATAGCCGCAGGAGGTTTATTGGCAATCCCTTATATTTTTGGTTTCTTGATGTTTAATGTAAGCGGGTGGCTTCTGGATAAGCATATGGCTAACCGGGAGAAGTATCTTGCCGCTGCAGGCGCTTTATTATCGGCAATTTTTCTCTTTTTAATGTCTAACGCCACGTCAATAGCTCTTATCATCACTTATCTCACTCTCAACTCCGTAGCACTGTCTTTCTTTGGAACGGTTCTTTATACGATCATCATCAAATACTCACCAAAGGAGCTAACGGGCTCTGCCTCCGGACTAGTAACTTTTGCCGGTCAAATTGCAGGTGCGGTTTCTCCTTTAGCCCTCGGTTTGATTATCAGTTTGTTTAATGACTCCTATAATGCCGCTTTCCTGTTTTTGGTGATAATAGCGTTATTGGGAACGATTGTTGCCGTATCTATTAAAAATAATCAGGCACAACCCGCTAAAGAATACGAAAAAACAACTACAATTATATAAAACTGGCATTCTGCTTTTGAGGAGACAGTTTGAAGTGTCCTGAATCCACTTCTCTAAAATTGAAAGGGCTTTCTGTTCGAGGTATGATATTAGTAATAGGCTAGAAGGAGAATGAGTCATGAATATTGAACAATTGGAATATATCATCAAGGTAGCCGAGGTTAACTCGATTTCCATGGCTTCAGAAAGCCTCCATATCTCCCAATCTGGAATCAGTATGGCCATTACGAGTTTGGAGAAGGAATTAGGTATAAAAATCTTCAAGCGGTCAAGGTTAGGAACCATACCTACAGAAGACGGAAAGGAAATCATCCAGAAAGCTCTTGAAGTATTAAGCAAATTGGAAGAAATAAGAGACAGTGCCCAAATACATTCAGATACGATGGAAAAAGAGTTACGCCTATCATCAACACAAGGTTTATTTCTAACGGTTTTGCCTAAATCCTTGGCCTTATTTAAGAAGAAGTATCCCGAGGTGAAAATTGTCATTGAAGAAAAAGGGGGACAAGAGATAACCGAAGAAGTACTGAATGGTAAGATAGACATCGGGCTATTGAATATCCCAAAGGTTAAACCAAAAGAAATTGAGTTGGAATTCCAACCTTTGATGGAAGCTAAAGTGATTGTGATGGTCAGTAAAAACTCCCCTTTAGTGAACCGTAAAAGCATAACCCCAAAAGAGCTAATGGACCAAAATTTGGTCATTTACAATGGACCAAGAATGAAGTCGTTCATTAAAGGTTTTTTTGATCATTACGGTGAGATGAATATTTTGTTTTTCACAAATAATACAGAGATCATCAAAAAAACCGTCGCTGAGGGATTAGCGATTGCCTTTTCTTATGATGTTGGAGTTAACAGCGACCCCTATTTCCTAGGCGGGGAACTTGTGGCCATTCCATTGGTGGAGCTGGAAAATAATACAATGGAATTCGGTTACGTTCGCTCTAAGAAGCAGTATTTTTCAAAAGCTGCAAGGGAGTTTATTAAATGTCTCGATTTCTATACTACTCTTAAATATTAGTTTCCTATAATGATAGGGAACTAATATTTTTTTATTTACATCAATATTTTTTATATTTATATCATATATCCTTATTTTACTTAAATATTATTTACATTTAAAATTAATATTATAACATTTTAAATATTTAAAAAGTTCAAAGGAAATAAAAATCGAAAGGGGAAACTTATGGTAACGACCCAGGAAGAGAAATTAGAGGTACTTCAAACAAAGTTGCAGGATTTCATCCAAAATGAATTGCTTCCATATGAACAGGAGCATGGATTGAACGCTGAAGAGGATATCCCGATGGAATCCATAAAATGGGCAAGGAAACGATCCAGGGAATTAGGATTTTACGGAATTAATCTCCCTGAAACATATGGTGGACAGGATGTTAGTTTAAAAGGCTTATGCATGTTCAAGGAAGAATTGGCCCGTTCCGGAGCGGTTTTATGGGGGCAGGTTATCGGCGAGATTGGCGGGCCGCTAAGAATTGGTCAGATGTTGGAAAGTTTTACACCGGAGCAAATAGAAAAATATGTGATGCCCGTTGTGACGGGAGAAGCGAGCTGCTGCTTTGCCCTTACAGAACCCAATGCCGGTTCGGATGCCTTTGCTATCGAAACAACAGCCGTTAAAGACGGAAATGATTATATATTAAACGGAAAAAAACATTTTATCAGTGCTGCCCCCTACGCTGATTTTGCCATTGTCATAGCGAAAGAATCCCGGAATGGAGAAAAAGAAAGAATCACTGCTTTCCTAGTTGATAAAAAAACACCCCAACATCCGGGGTTTGAACTAGGAGACATTCAAGTTCCGCTATCAGGTGAACGCATACATGCTGAATTGAATTTCAATCAATGTCGAGTGCCTGCCGCCAATATAATCGGAGAACCAGGAAAAGGGTTGCTGCTCGGATTGAAAAGAATAAACACAAATCGCGCTTCTCATGCCGCCGGCTTTGTCGGTATGGCTCAACACCTTCTCGATCTATCTATTGAACATGCCAAAACGCGAGTCCAACATGGCCGGCCCATCGGTGACTTCCAGGCAATTCAGCATATGCTCGCAGATATGGCGACGGAAATCTATGCCGCAAAGTGCATGGTCTATGATGTGGTTGAAAAAATTGATCAAGGAAAAGAGGATCGAGCCGGCACGTCCATGGCTAAGCTGTTTGCTTCAGAAGTAAATTGCCGTGTGGCTGACAAGGCTGTCCAAATCTTTGGCTCCAAAGGCTTGGTAAAAGGGCATCCAGTAGAAAAAATGTACAGGAGTGCTCGGATGTATCGGATTCTGAGCGGAACCTCAGAAATTCAAAAAAATACAATTGCTAAAGCATTATTAAAGGGGTAAATCCTTTTTCGAGGGAGGAAATATACATGCTGCATAAGTTGACATTTCAGTCACTGTTGAATAAAGGAATAAAACGATTCGGCGAACTGCCGGCTATTACCTTGTTGCCAGCCGGAGAAACGATAACCTACGACGAGTTATGGAAGAAAACAGAACTTATCACTTCTTATCTACTTCGTTTAGGTGCAGGAAGGGGTGTCCGCATAGCGACCATCATTCCAAACAGTTTGGAAAGTGTGATGTTTGGTTTGGCCATCCAGCAATGCGGAGCCACCTTGGTCCCATTAAGTGAAAAACTGGGGAAACGAGAAATACAATTCATTTTAAAGGAAGCAAAACCAGAAGTGGTCATAATAGCTACACAGACACACTTTGACACCTTCTTTGAGTATTTGGAAGAAATGAAGAAGGAAGATGTCCATGTCATTGGGCTCCCAGGCTTTCATATTAATTATCCGGAGGAGTTTGAATCGTTTCAATGGCCTGGCGAAATTAATAATCTAGACTTGCCATTAGCTGAAGAAGATGACATTGCACTTCTGTCATATACAGGCGGGACAACGGGTACACCCAAAGGCGTCATGCATTCCCAGAAAGGACTCGGCGCCGCCATACTTTCTGCAGCTATCGAAGACCCGCTGGACGACCGTGACCGGGTATTGCTAAGTACGCCCATTGTGCATTCAGCGGGTTCATTACTTTGGAGATCCCTTGTTTCGGGCGTCCATGTCTATGTGATGGGCTCATTCGACGCTGCAGCATTCATACAGGCGATAAGGGAACATAAAATCACGACGACATTCATGGTACCGACCATGTTATACAGGCTCCTTGATCAGACAAAGAAGATGGAATATGATATGAGCTCCATGCGCAATATCTTCTACGGCGCGTCACCAATTTCTCAAAAGCGCCTTAAAGAAGCTTTTGAAGTATTCGGGCCTATCATGCGCCAGCAATACGGCATGACAGAATGCAATATTGTCATTACCAGACTATCGAAGAGCGCTCATGTATGGGCTTATCATAACAATTCGGAAATTTTGAAAAGCTGTGGGAAACCGTGCATTCTTACAGAAGTTCGACTGATTGATGAAGATGGAAATGATGTAAAACCAACCGAGCTTGGAGAAATTATCGTAAAATCACCAGCAATGATGGTAGGCTATTTTCAAAGACCGGATCTTACCCAAGAATACATCCGTGATGGCTGGTTCTACACTGGGGATATTGGTAAATGGGATGAAAGCGGTTACCTTTATATTGTGGATAGGAAGAAAGATATGATCATTACGGGCGGGATGAACGTATATTCTTCAGAAGTGGAGCGAGTGGTGAACCAGCACCCTTCCGTTGCATTAAGCGCTTGCATAGGCGTTCCTCATCCAGATTGGGGAGAAGTAGTGTGTGTCGTGGTATCACCGCGAGATGGTTCGAACTGTACTAGTGAGGAATTAATTGATTTCTGCAAACAAAGAACCTCTAAGTATATGGTTCCTAAAGTAGCCTATTTTCTTGATAAGTTCCCATTAACGCCGATTGGAAAAATAGATAAGAAAGAATTAAGAAAGATGTTTGCACAAGGTATTCTAACCATCTAGCAACATTAAGGCCTATAGCAAATATAAGATAGAGCAGAGGAATGCAAAAAAGGCCTCGCACGTTAACCTGGGATCAGGACGTGTGAGGCCTTTTTGTACTATATCCAAGGTGTATTTGGAATATGAATGTAATTAACGTTGCAGTGAATGTTACATGAATAGAGATAAACACTATAAAGGAAATGATACTGAAATATCAATTCATGAATGAAAAAAATAGAGGGTTAGGATATAATATATTATTGTATTGGAGGTTCATTCTGGACTTTCCTTTTTTATGGGCTTCACTTGTTTATGTCCTCAATGTATGGGGAAATAAATTATAGTTGTATATGTTTTTATAATAATAATTAGAGTTAAGTAGAGGGGTTTGTTTTAATGGAATTCATAGGAAAATTTATTAGTGAGACAAATGATGTGTTATGGTCTTCCATATTGATCATCATGTTGGTTGGATTGGGTCTCTATTTTAGCATCCGCACGAAGTTTGTCCAATTCAGAATGGTAGGGGAAATGTTCAGGCTTTTGGGAGAAGGTGCCACTGCGGATAAAAAAGGTGTAACATCCTTTCAGGCATTTTGCATAAGCACGGCATCGCGGGTAGGAACGGGTAACCTTGCAGGTGTTGCCATCGCGATCACGACAGGCGGACCTGGAGCAGTTTTCTGGATGTGGTTAATAGCACTGATCGGATCTGCTTCCGCATTCATTGAAAGTACACTTGCTCAAATCTATAAGGTCAAGGATGGGGATGCATTCCGCGGCGGTCCTGCGTATTATATGGAAAAAGCATTGAATGCCCGTTGGATGGGGATCACTTTCGCTGTGTTGATTTCGCTTACATTTGGACTAGCTTTCAACTCGGTACAAGCCAATACGATTACGAGCGCATTCAATGAATCGTTTGGGATTGAAAAGTGGGTTACGGCAATCATCTTGGCTATGGTCACGGCTGTCATCATTTTTGGCGGGATCAAAATGGTTGCAAAGGTCTCTGAAGTCATCGTCCCGATCATGGCAGGAGCCTATGTGATAGTGGCATTGATTATCATTATAATGAACATTACCGAGTTACCTGGTGTCTTTGCTTTGATCTTTCAAAGTGCATTTGATGGAATAAAAGAAGTGGCTGGCGGAGTACTGGGAGCTGCCATGATGCAGGGAATCAAGCGCGGCCTATTTTCAAATGAAGCCGGGATGGGTAGTGCTCCAAATGCCGGTGCGACGGCTGATGTCAGTCATCCCGTCAAGCAAGGTCTCATTCAGTCTCTAGGTGTTTTTGTCGATACGCTCATCATTTGCAGTTCGACAGCCTTCATCATTTTGTTTTCAGGTCTTTATACATCGAAGGAAACGGATGGTATCGTCCTTACCCAAAATGCCCTCGGTACGGCATTGGGATCTTGGGCGGGTATTTTCCTTGCCATTATCGTACTGTTATTCGCCTTTAGTTCGATTGTTGGCAACTATTATTATGGAGAGTCGAACATCGGCTTCATCAATGAAAATAAGGTTTGGCTGAATGTCTATCGTATCGCAGTCGTAGGAATGGTGATATTCGGTTCGCTTGCATCACTGGATTTTGTTTGGGGACTGGCTGACTTGCTGATGGCCCTTATGGCCATTATCAACCTGATCGCCATAGCTTTACTTGGAAAGATCGCTTTTGCTGCACTGGCGGATTATCAAAAGCAAAAGAAAAGTGGGAAAAATCCAGTCTTCCATGTGAACAATATTAAAGGTTTGAAGAATGTGGAATGCTGGGGTGACCCATCCGATAATGTGGATGTGAAGAAGGAGGCCTAAGTTCTCATGAAGCTTACAAGTAAGTCCTTGAAAGGGGATTGTACTTGTAAGCTTTTTTTTGTCTTTTCCTGCCTTTTTTCATCATTATTGAATATTGCTACGTTTTTTACACAAAATACCTTTGTCTTTAATACCGCAATGATAATTTAAAAACTAGGAGTGAAAATAATGGATAGCAAGCAATCAAAAAATGAATCTTCAGAAGTTGCCGGAAGAATATATGATGTCAGCGATTATAAACGGGAAGATCCATTATCCTCTGGACTGGCCAGAACTCACGAACAAGTCTCCGATACTTATGCGGAAGGCGAAATAAAGGCAGTCATTGATGATGTAAACGGAAGAGATATTGAGATTGCAAAAGAAAGATCTAAAGAAGAAAGGTAATAAAATTTGTTTTTTTATGAACAAGAATTATCGCCTGCTATTTTGTTGATAAATCGGTTAGTTCCCCTAGCTTCTGATGAAACAAGAGCTAGGGGAAACATAATTAATAAATTCTTTCTGTCTCCAACTTTTGAAGCAATTCTTTCTTCGTTCTTGGGAAAAAGTCCCTTTCAAAAGGGTTCCTTGATTGAAGAAGGGCCTGAAACATTTCAAAAACCCACGGTTTCTCCAGATGTGCCTGCAGCAAAACGTCTTCATCATGGAAAACGGAAATAGGGTCCCCTTGGTATATGACCTTACCATCGTTCATGACAACGACTTCATCAGCCCATTGATAAGCTAAATTAACATCATGAGTTGATAGGATAATCGTTTTGTCAGGGTGATGGATACTGTCCAGCAGAGCCATGATCTGTCTTGAGAAATAAGGATCCAATCCAGCGGTAGGCTCGTCCAAGAGCCAGACATCGGGTTCCATGGCGAGTATCCCCGCAATGGCGACACGTTTTTTTTGCCCAAGGCTCAAAAAATGGGTAGGTCTGTCTTTCAGTTCCGTTACTTCCGTTTGGGCCATTGCCCAATTTACTTTCTCCTGGACCTTAATTCTATTCAATCCTAAATTCATCGGTCCAAACGATATATCCTGTTGTACATTAGCGGAAAAGAGCTGCGAGTCGGGATCTTGAAAAATGATCCCGACTTGCTTTCGTAATGATAATAATGATTTACGGTCATATTTCATTTTCTTGCCCTTAAATCTGATTGTTCCTGCTGTAGGTTGTAAAAGACCATTTAAATGGAGGAATAAAGTCGATTTGCCGGCACCATTATTGCCTAATAATGCAATCTTTTTACCATGTTGAATCGTTAGCGACAGATCGTTTAAAGCGAACGTTCCATCTGCGAATTGATGGGTGAGGCCTTCTATATGAAAAATATGCTCGTCCATTGTTGGTTGCCTCCAATTTACAAATATCCATTAATAAAGATTAAGCTTCCTAATATTGCAATCGCGATCAGCCAATTGCGTGAGGAATAGGCGTAAGTATCCTCGATATAGGAAAGATTCTCCTGATAGCCTCTTGCGTTCATGGCCATCGTCAATTGCCCAGAGCGCTGCAATACTCCTAAAAATAAAGACGAGATTAGTAATCCGAGTGAACGTATGCCTTTCCTTAATGAAACATACCCCAACCGTGAAGCTTGTGCTTGGTGAATGGCCAAAGCTGTATCTAAAAAAATAAAGATGAAGCGATAGGTCAATTCTATTAAATCGATCAATAAGGAAGGCACTTTAAATTTTCGCAGCACGGATAGGATGACGGTAATGGGTGTAGTTAAGGTAAGGAAATATAAACAGCTGATGCTGCCCAATACGACAGTGATCAAATTGGCCACTGTACCGACGCTGTCATCGCTTATGAATATTTGCCAGTTCCCGACCTTCCAGGACCACCATATATTCGATATCGATGTAAATTTACTTGTGAAAGAAAAAAGGATGGTAATTGTTCCAGATAGTATAAAAAATCCTGGCAATAGAAGTAATTTAAGATAATAGGAAAGCGGGATTTTTGCCGCAAAAATGATTAAAGCGCTCATCACCGTAAAAGTGATGAGCGAAACGGCCATATCCCTTACCGTTAACGAAAACAGCAAAAGGGAAAGTGCAAAAACCATCTTTTCCAACGGATGTACATCCTTTAGCCCATTGAAATAGGCATATTTATCAATGAGTAACATGCTTCGATTTTTCTGCCAATTCTTGTTTGGTTTGCTTATTCCTTTGTCTCATCACGCCAATGAAGTATCCAATGAAACCGGCTCCGATTGCAGCTTGAAGCGCAAATAATAAGCTTTCGGTTTCTGCACCTGGCGGCTCCCAAATACTGTTGAACCATGGCTTGTATTCCGGATGGATTTTAGTGATGGCTTCCTCAGCTTCGCCGTCGGCACCGCCAAATTCCGTTCCTTGTTGGGTGATTAACGGTATGGTTGCAAGAATGACAACCAGGAAAAGCAGCAGTAGACTTTTTTTCATATTAACGGGCCTCCTTGGATAAAACTCGCAGCAATTTCAATTCGCCTAGATTGTATTTTTTTAAGAAATTCATCACGACGACTGTCAATAACCCCTCACTGATTGCCAAGGGAATTTGGGTAAGGGCAAAAATCCCTGCAAATTTACTGAAAGAGGCCATGAATCCTCCTACCTCGGATGGAAAAGCAAGGGCAAGTTGAACGGAAGTGACCACATAGGTTCCTAAATCTCCAAAAGCAGCCGCCAAGAAAACGGCAAGTGAAAAAGACCACCCCAATTTAGTTGCACCCTTGAAGACAAAGTAAGCAATGAACGGTCCGCAAACGGCCATGGAAAATGCATTGGCTCCTAATGTCGTCAATCCTCCGTGAGCCAGTAATACAGCTTGAAATAACAGAACGATGGAGCCAACGACACTCATGGCCAATGGTCCGAATAATATGGAACCCAAACCAACTCCGGTAGGGTGCGAAGAACTTCCGGTAACGGAAGGGATTTTTAAGGCCGATAAAATAAATACAAATGCGCCCGATAGGCCAAGTATCATTTTTGTTTCTGGGTTTTCCCTTACTTTGGACCTAATGGACCGGTAACCCAAGATTAAAAATGGAAGCGTCAAGGCCCACCAGAATATAGCCCATTCTATGGGTAAAAAGCCCTCCATGATATGCATGGCCAATGCCCGTTTTGGAACAAAAAGCAGTAAAATGACAAAATAAATAATTTTCCAATTGGTTCTTTTCATTCTTTCTCCTTTCAACACTTTTGATTTTTCTGATCAATCTTGAGAAGAAAAGCGGCGCCCAAAATAAAAAGCACTTCTCTCAAAGGAAAGAAGTGCGTAATGAACAGGAATTTTGCAGCATGAACCAACCATGGGCCATTCTGCCTGATCCGCACGCCCATCCTCGTAGGCTGAAACAGTTTCACGCTTCATGGCAGGTCTCCTGGCTTTGGTTCATCATCCCATTACATCCTTCCCATCTCATTTGACAGTGGATTAAAGTAATGGAACTTCCCTTTACAGTGGCGGGACCGCTCCGGATTTTCACCGGCTTCCCTTTTAAGCTGAATTCCGAGAAATTCAACACCATGAAACTTATGTAATTATTTTGAAAATTCTCGTATAGTTTACCATAAAGAAATTATTCCAGCTACACTATCTTTTTTTTTTCGGGACGAAGTTTGTTGCGAGGAAAGGATTGTAACTGGTTTTACACTATTAAACTTTTCTAAACAGTCGGAATAAACTATTGAATTTTGATAAAGTTGTTATATGATAGATTAAGTTAGTTAGAAATGTATAATAAAACCAAATATTTCATTTTAAAAGTGCCCTTGTGTGAATAAGCAAGGGATAATAGGGAAATCGGTGAAAATCCGATGCAGCCCCCGCTACTGTAAACGCTGATGAAATTGTCGATAGCCACTGGCCTGATGCCGGGAAGGGACAAAGTAAAATGAAGCGTAAGCCAGGAAACCTGCTTTTAAAATTGCATGATACTTTTCGGAGGGAAAGGTAGAAGGACTATGACGATTTTGGGAGGATTTGGCATGCTTGCCTTAGGCTCCTCATTCATATAGTTTTTTTAAAACCTTGACTCTAATGTTAAGGTTTTTTATTTTGCCTTTTCCCTGAACTCAGGAGGAAGAAGATGACTACTTGGAATTTGACGGGTACAAATACGCATCTGTTGATTTGTAATGGGAGCAGCTGCATGAAAAAGGGCGGGGAAGAAGTAACCCAAGCGATTCGTGATGAAATTGCTTTAAAAGGACTGGATCTAAAAATCCATACAACCAGGACACGCTGTAACGGAAGATGTAAGGATGCCTGCGTTGTGATTGCCTATCCCCAAGGAAACTGGTATCGAGTGGAAACGCCTGATTTCGGTCGGCAGATCGTCAGTAATATCGATGAGGGTGAGTTTGTTCCACAGATGATCTATCAATTCAATGATGGCGAAATGACCCCTAATCCAGATTTTCCTGCTCATACGGGTATTTCAAAGAACAAAGCGTAAAAGGAGATGTCTTAATGAGTACAAACGGTAAATTATTCGTCGTGGGCTTTGGGCCCGGGAATTTTGAACACATTACCAAACGTGCCGTCGAAGCCCTTCAAGAAAGTGACTACATCATTGGTTATAAAACTTATGTTGAACTCATTCAGGGACTGCTTACAAATCAAACGATCATTAGTACGGGGATGACTGAAGAGGTATCACGTGCACAGGAAGCAGTGAAACAAGCGGAGCTGGGAAAGAAAGTGGCGGTGATTTCCAGTGGGGATGCCGGAGTTTACGGGATGGCAGGGTTGGTTTATGAAGTATTGATTGAAAAAGGCTGGAAAGAAGAAACTGGAGTGGGCATTGAAGTCATTCCTGGCATTTCTGCAATCAACTCATGTGCGTCTTTACTTGGGGCACCAGTCATGCACGATTCGTGTACGATCAGCCTCAGTGATCATTTAACTCCTTGGGAACTGATCGCTAAAAGGGTTGAAGCAGCTGCAATGGCAGACTTTGTCATTGCACTTTATAATCCGCGCAGCGGCAGGCGGACCCGGCAAATTGTTGAAACACAGAAAATTCTCCTTCGCTACCGCTCGCCGGATACACCTGTCGGGTTGGTGAAAAGTGCTTATCGCGATAGGCAGGATGTTGTTATAACCAATTTGCAGGATATGTTGAATCACGATATTGGAATGTTGACCACCGTCATTATCGGGAATTCATCCACCTTTTTATATGATGAAAAAATCATCACACCAAGAGGCTATCAGAGAAAATATACTTTGAATTCGGAAAAGCAAACATTGAAGCCCCATCAGCGACTGCAAAAAGAAGCGGAACCGTGGGCATTAGATCAAGAAGCCTTAACCGAGTCCGCTGGAGGAGTTGGATTACTTACAAAAGCACCAGAAAAGAAGCCAGCTTCCTTTGAAATGGCAATGGAGGCCCTGTCAAGAGTCAAGGGTCAAACCGTTAAGCAATCCATTCAGCCGATTGTTCAGCAAAAAATGGAGTCGGTATTCGAACTTGCCGTTAGTCCAGGTGTGGCGAATAAACAATTCACTCCCAAACAAATGATGACACTTGCGGAAGTTGTCGGGGAAAAGGGAACGATGGAATACACGCCAAATCATAAAATCGTCTTAAAGATACCGACAACGGATCCGGAAGTCATTACGGGGAAATTGCAATCAGCAAACTTTCTTTTGTCGCCGATTGGAGATGTACTGACATTAAAAGCCTGTGATTTCTGTGATGGTGAAAAAGCGGAATCCATTCCTTATGCGGATGAAATACACAGGGTGCTTGGCGGAATGAAAATGCCCAAGGAACTGAACATCGGTTTTAATGGGTGTGGGATGGCTTGTTATAGTGCTGTGATGGATGATATCGGGATTGTCTTCCGAAAAGGGAAGTTCGACTTATTTCTTGGAGCTAAACCGGTTGGAAGAACAGCCCATCCGGGTCAGCCGGTAGCGGAAGGGATTGAACCGGAACAGCTTGTTGAACTGATTACGGACATTGTCGGGGAGTATAAGCAAAATGCCCATCCAAATGAGCGGCTTTTTAAATACTTCAAACGTTCGAAAAAGATACAGAATTATTCTTATCAGGACATCGCTCCCAAAATAAACATAGAGCCTGCGCCTTGTGAAGACTAATCAAGAGGGGGAAAGTAAATGAAAGCAGTTTTGTTCGTAGGACACGGAAGCCGGTTGGCTTCGGGAAATGAAGAAGTCCGTCATTTTATTGAAAATATGATTCCGGCAATGGACGAGCGTTTCCTAGTGGAAACGTGCTTCTTGGAATTTGCGGCACCGAATATATCCAAAGGAATTGATAATTGTGTAAAACGAGGGGCTACTGAAGTTATCGTCATACCGATCATTTTGTTGCATGCAGGACATTCGAAATTACATATCCCAGCTGAAATAGAGGATGGGAAAACCAAGTATCCAGAAGTGAAATTCACATATGGCCAAACGATCGGGGTCCACCATGATGTATTGACGATCTTGACAGACCGTCTTGAGGAAGCGGGATTCGATACGGCCTCTGAACATTCTGAGACAGCGATATTGCTAATAGGCCGAGGTGGCAGTGATGCTGATGCAAATAGTGATATCTATAAAATTTCACGATTATTATGGGAAAAATTAAACGTTAAATGGGTCGAAACAGCCTTCATGGGTGTAACGGACCCGCACGTTGATGAAGGTATTGAACGATGCATCCGATTAGGGGCAAAAAAAATAGTGATGCTGCCATATTTCCTCTTCACTGGGGTGTTGATGGAAAGAATGGAGGATATGCTGAAAGGCTATCAAGAGCAATATCATGATCGAGAATTCATTTTGGCAAAGTATTTTGGATATCATCCAACATTACAGAACATTCTGCAAGAACGAGTAATTGAAGCCAGTGAAGGCAGGTCAAGCGGGGCGCGTGATTTGGAAAACTATCGTAAACATGTCGAGGAACATGGACATGCTCACCATCATCACCATCACGACCACGATCACGACCACGATCACGACCATCAACACGACCACGATCACGACCACGACCATGATCATCACCACGATCATGATGGGCAAGTGGTGGGGACATCAAAATGATTTTGTTCTTGGCGGGTACAAGTGATGCAAGGGAATTAGCGATTGAGATGCAGCAGGTGGGGTTCAAGGTTTTGGCAACTGTTGTAACCGAATCGGCGGCTAAGAGTTTGCAAGATTCTGGGATATCCACCCGGATTGGCCGATTATCTGCAGAAGATATGACATCTTTAATCTCTGCAAAAGGTTTTCAGGCTGTAGTCGATGCAAGTCACCCATTTGCCGAAGAAGCATCGAAAAACGCCCTTAACGGAGCAAAGGCAGCAAATGTTCCTTATATTCGTTATGAGCGTGAAAGTCAACGGTTTCAGAATGATAAATTGATAGTTGTCCGTGATTATGAGGAAGCTGCCAAGCTTGCCGCTGCAAAAAGGGGAGTCATCATGCTCACGACCGGAAGTAAAACACTATCCGTGTTCGCAAAAGAATTGGTAGGGCTCGAGAATACCAGAGTCATAGCGAGAATGCTGCCACGCATGGACAATATGGAAAAATGTGCACAGCTGGGCATCGAACAAAAAAATATCGTTGCGATTCAAGGGCCGTTTTCCAAAGAATTAAATAAAGCTCTATATGAACAATATGGGGTCACATTGATGATAACGAAAGAAAGCGGCAAGGTCGGTGCGGTTGATGAGAAATTGGAAGCCGCGTTGGAATGTGGAATTGAGACGATCATGATATCTCGACCGGATGTTGACTATCAGAATGTTCATTCCAGTTTTGAACATGTCATTGCCGAGTTGAATAATCAGTTAAATGAAAAATAGGAGGAATGCAAGATGGATTTTAAAACGGATTTTAAACCACTAACGGTAGACCCTGACAAAATATATGATTATAGTTTTTCAATCATTGCTGAAGAAATGGGCAATCATGATTTTTCTGAAGATGAATGGAAGATCGTCCGCCGGGTCATTCATGCTTCAGCGGATTTTGAATTGGGAAGAAGTGTAATAATCCATCCAAATGCCATTCAAGCTGGTGTGGAAGCCATTCGCAAAGGCAGACATGTCATTGCGGATGTTCAAATGATCGAGAGCGGTACAGGCAAAAAACGATTTCAAAAACATGGCGGGGACGTTCATTGCTATATTTCGGATCCGGATGTGATGGTCGAGGCAAAACGTTTGAATACGACAAGGGCGATCATTTCGATGCAAAAAGCAGTAAAGGAAAATGAAGGGGGCATTTATGCGATTGGCAATGCACCTACCGCTTTACTAGAGCTCATTCGTCTTATTAAAGAAGGGATTGCAAAACCGGACTTAATCATTGGAATGCCTGTTGGATTTGTTTCTGCAGCAGAATCGAAAGAGGAACTGGCTAAGATCACAGAAGTGCCATTCATTACGAATATTGGCCGAAAAGGTGGAAGTACTGTCACTGTTGCAGCATTGAACGCGATTTCCCTTTTAGCTGATAGTTAAAAAACATGGAAAAGAAAGTGAAAAAAGACCCCTCACAAATGCGTCATGGATATACGACGGGAGCATGTTCAACAGCTGTGACCAAAGCGGCATTGACCGCTTTGATCACGGGGGATGCACTAGAGGAGGCAACCATTTCCTTGCCAATCGGCCGAGATGCTACTTTCACTATTGAGAAATATGAAATATCGGAAAATGTGGTTAGTGCAGAAACGATTAAAGATGCCGGAGATGATCCCGATGC
Source organism: Peribacillus phoenicis (assembly GCF_047238085.1). NCBI lineage: Bacteria > Bacillati > Bacillota > Bacilli > Caryophanales > Bacillaceae > Peribacillus > Peribacillus phoenicis. Next base: position 1,948,522 of record NZ_JBDFMF010000001.1, read on the forward strand.
CACACATTTGGCCCATATTATCTCTACTGTCAGCTGGTCGGATGCACCTGGGATTATCTTGGATGGAGGGACCGGAGTTGGTCGTGTAACCAAACCCGGTCTTCCCGTTCCAGTTGGAGAGGCCGCGATTAATCCTGTACCGCGCAAAATGATTTTAACCACTGTGCAACAAACATTGGAAGAATTTAAGATCAATAGAGGAGTGAAAGTCGTCATCTCCGTGCCCGCAGGAGAAGAAATAGCGAAAAAAACATTAAATGGCCGCTTGGGGATTGTAGGAGGCATTTCCATTTTGGGAACAAGGGGCACTGTCGTCCCTTTTTCCAGTTCCGCCTATATGGCAAGTATCGTTCAGGCCATCAGTGTCGCCAAAGCGAGTGGGTGTGAACATCTTGTTTTAACGACTGGCGGGCGCAGTGAAAAGTATGCCATGGGCCTTCTCCAGGATTTACCTGAGGAAGCCTTTATAGAAATGGGTGACTTTGTAGGCTTCTCACTTAAGCAATGTAAGAGGCAGGGGATTAAAAAGGTATCACTCGTCGGCATGATGGGGAAATTCTCCAAAGTGGCCCAAGGTGTGATGATGGTGCATTCAAAAAGTGCCCCCGTCGACTTCGGCTTTCTATCGGAAATAGCCCAAAGCGTCGGAGCTGATGATGATCTTGTTCTTGAAATCAAGAATGCAAACACAGCGTCACAAGTCGGGGATATGATGTCAGCCATTAATAATTTTGACTTTTTTAATAAACTATGTGAATCCTGCTGTCACTCTGCCATTAACCAAGTGAAGGGCGGCATTGAAATGGAAACGGCGATTTATTCGTTGAAAGGACAATTACTGGGAAGGGCTGTTGGAATTGAGTCAATCGATTAAATTAATCGGGATAGGGGATAACGGTCAGGAAAGCTTACTGCCTCAATATGCCCAATGGATAGAAGAAAGTGAAGTGCTGGTCGGAGGTGAACGGGTCTTATCCTTCTTTCCGAACTATTCTGGCAAAAAGATTGTCATAAAGGGCGGTTTGAAAAAGGTGGTGGAGCAACTGCAGGATGAAACTCGTCCAACAGTGGTTTTAGCTTCCGGTGACCCAATGTTTTATGGAATGGGAGGCTATCTTTCCAGCAAAATCAACATGGAGGTTTACCCATATTTCAGTTCAATTCAGCTTGCTTTTGCAAAAATGGGGGAAAGCTGGCAAGATGCCTTCCTCGTGAGCATTCATGGCCGCAGTATGAAAGGGCTGGCACAAAGGATTGATGGGAAAGCGAAAGTTGCCTTGCTTACTGATAGTGAAAATAGCCCCAATCAACTGGCAAAATATCTCCTTTCATTCGGAATGACGGAATACCGGGCATTTGTGGCTGAAAATCTTCAAGGGGAAACCGAAGAATCTGGCTGGTATGAACTTGATGAAATGATGGAGCGGGAATTCTCCCCGTTGAATGTCGTCATTTTGAAAAGAAAATCAGAAGGTCCAAGCTGGTCCTTGGGGATAGAAGATGAAGAATTTTCGCAGCGAAAGCCGGACAAAGGCCTCATAACCAAAAAGGAAATTCGGGTATTAAGCCTGCATGCGTTGAAACTCAGAAAAAACAGCATAGTTTGGGATGTTGGGACGTGTACGGGCTCAATGGCAATTGAAGCTGCCAAGCTTGCATCCGAAGGTCAAATTTTCGCGATTGAAAAAAATAAGCCTGATTTAGAAAACTGTTATCAAAACCAACGTAAATTCCGTACCGATATAACGGCGATTCATGGTAAAGCCCCGGAGGGATTGGAAAATTTCCCTGATCCTGATGCGATCTTCATTGGCGGGACTGGCGGCGAAATGGGAGAGCTGATCAACACTTGCTGCAAACGGCTTAAAGAAGGCGGCAGGATCGTTCTTAATGCTGCGACGATTGAGAATCTTTACCGGGCTAATGAGGCATTTGCGGAAGCTGGTTTTCACACTTCCATCATGCATGCGCAAATCTCCAGAAGTAAGCCAATATTGGGAATGAACAGATTTGTACCTCTTAATCCGGTTTATATCATTACTGCACAACGAAAGGAAGACATGAATGAGTAATCTTGGTACATTATATGGCCTTGGCGTGGGCCCGGGCGATCCAGAGCTAATTACAGTAAAGGCATTTCGCGTGATTCAGGAATCTCCGGTCATTGCGTATCCCAAAAAAAGAAAAGGGAGTAAAAGCTACGCCCATCGCATTGTTGAAGTTTACATTCGTCCTGAAGAAAAGGATATGCTGGGCCTTGTTTTTCCGATGACGAAAGATCAAGCCATTTTGGATCGGGAATGGAACGGAACGGTGGAAAAGGTTTGGCAAAAATTAAATGAAGGTAAAGATGTTGCTTTCGTCACGGAAGGCGATCCGCTTTTATATAGTACGTTCATACATATGATGAAATTGATGCAGGAGTTGCATCCCGAAGTCGAAATCAAGACAGTCCCGGGCATTTCTTCCTTTAATGGATCAGCGTCAAGGCTGGGCATCGCTTTGGCTGATGGTGATGATCATGTTGCAATAGTTCCTGCAAGGGATGATTATGAAGCGATGAAGAAGGCCATCGAAGATCATGATGCCGTGGTGTTCATCAAAGTGGCAAAGGTCATCGATTTAATGATTACCGTTTTAAAAGATTTGGACTTGCTTGAAAAGGCCTCGGTCGTAACCAAAGTCACTTCCGATGAGGAAGTGATTTGGAAAGTGAGTGAATTGGAAGGACTTGAACTGGAATACTTAACATTGATGGTGGTGAGAAAATGAAGATATATATTGTAGGTGCCGGCCCGGGTGACCCGGATTTGATTACTGTAAAAGGATTGAACATTCTCCAAACGGCTGATGTGATTTTATATACGGATTCATTAGTGAATGAAGAATTGATTGCTAAGGCAAAACCAGATGCCGAGGTGCTGAAAACGGCTGGAATGCATTTGGAAGAAATTGTTGGCATCATGGTTGATCGTGTTAAGGAAGGAAAGATGGTTGCCAGAATCCATACAGGGGATCCTGCCATGTACGGTGCAATTATGGAACAAATTGTCCTATTGAAGAAAGAGGGTATCGGTTATGAGGTGATTCCTGGCGTAAGTTCGGTGTTCGCCTCAGCAGCGGCAATAGGAGCAGAGCTGACCATCCCTGATTTAACCCAGACACTTATATTAACGAGGGCTGAAGGACGTACGCCTGTTCCGGAATTTGAGAAGTTACGTGATTTGGCAAGTCATCACTGTACGATTGCCCTTTTCTTGAGTGCGACCTTGACCAAAAAAATCGTTAAAGAACTTCAGGAAGCCGGTTGGAAGGATGATACACCGGTTGCAGTCATTCAACGGGCAACATGGCCGGACCAAAAAATCGTCCGCACCACGTTAGTGAACTTAGATGATGATATGCGTCAAAATGGCATCCGCAAGCATGCGATGATTTTGGCTGGATGGGCTTTGGACCCTGACATCCATGATAAAGATGAATACCGTTCCAAACTATATGATGCGAGTTTTACCCACGGTTTCAGAAAAGGTGTTAAACCATGATCATTGAATTGAAAGAAGCGGAACTTGCTCCCATTAAACGGTCCCACACTTATGCGATCGTGGCGATTACAAAGCATGGTGTCGAGCTGGCACGAAAATTACATACCGTTTTTTCGAATTCCGATCTTTATTACATGAGCAAGTTTGAAAAAGGGGACGAAGAGCATAAACAGATCCAGCTTTTTTCGGGCAGTGTCCGTATGCTATTGCCAGCTTTATTCAAGGAATATAAGGGAATCATATTAATTATTTCACTCGGGGCAGTCGTGAGGATGATTGCACCAATTTTGAAGGATAAGAAAACAGATCCAGGTGTCGTTGTCATTGATGACAAAGGAGAAAATGTTATCAGTGTACTTTCAGGGCATCTGGGAGGGGCAAATGAACTGACTAAGGAAGTTGCTGCAGCCCTTAATGCAAGAGCTATAATCACCACGGCTTCGGATGTACAAAAAACGATTCCTGTCGACTTATTCGGCCAGCGCTTCGGCTGGATTTGGGATTCCGCAGAAAAATTGACTCCAGTAAGTGCGTCCGTTGTAAATGAAGAGCATGTTGCCGTTGTACAAGAATCAGGTGAACGGAACTGGTGGTCTTATGATACGGCATTACCTGAACAAATTATCATATACCCATCCATTGAAGAAGCGCTTCAAGCAAAGCCGCAAGCAGCTCTGGTCGTGACTCACCGCATGCTTAAGCAGTCGGAAAAGAGAATCCTGGAAAATGGAATCGTATATCGTCCAAAGGTCATTGCTCTTGGTATCGGGTGCAATAGGGGAACGGCGGCTGCTGAAATTGAGCAGGTGATTGCAGAAACACTAGCCGATTTATCATTTTCATTAAAAAGCGTTAAGGCGATCTGTACAATTTCCTTAAAGAAAGACGAACTTGGCTTGATTGAAGTAGTTGAAAAATATGGCTGGGAATTCGTGTATTATGAACCGGAAGAGCTTAATCAGGCCAAAATCGAAGCGCCTTCGGATACAGTATTTAAATACACGGGTGCATATGGTGTGAGTGAACCGGCTGTGAGGATCTATACTAAAGCTGAACAATTGGAGCTGGTTAAGAAAAAATCGGGGAACGTAACCATATCAGTTGGGATCATTCCTTTTTAGAGGGAGAAAAAATATGAACGAAAGAAGATTGGTAATTGCAGGTACCGGAAGCGGTGTCGGTAAAACGACATTGACCATCGGAATCATGGCAGCCCTCCAGAAGAAAGGCTATACCGTTCAAGGGTTCAAATGTGGTCCTGACTATATTGATCCTACTTATCATACCGCAGTTACAGGACGGGTTTCACGCAATCTTGACAGTTGGATGTTTGAACATGACACTGTTCGAGAAATTCTTAATAAAGCAGGTGCCGGGGCTGATATATCGATCATCGAAGGAGTAATGGGCTTCTTCGATGGCAAAAGTCCTTTAGCCAATACAGGGTCGACGGCTGAAATAAGCATCATCACGAAAAGCCCTGTCCTGTTGGTTGTCAACTGTGCCAGCATGGCCCGGAGTGCAGCTGCCATTGTAAAAGGATTTCAGGACTTTTCGATTGGCCCGAACATCATTGGGGTCATTGCCAATCAAGTGGGAAGTGCAGGTCATTACAAAATTGTCAAATCGGCCATTGAGCAAGATTGCGATGTACCGGTGCTCGGTTATATGAAGCGGGAATTGGATATTGATATTCCAAGCCGTCATTTAGGTTTAATTCCTGCTATTGAACGCGGGGAACTAAATCCGTTTTTCGATAAGCTTGCACAATTAGTCATGGAAACGATCGATATCGAGCAGTTGTACCGTTTGTCCAAGACAAGCTCCGTTACCAGTGGAGACTCAAATATTTTTCAACCCAAAAATGAAAAGGACGTGTGCATTGCCGTCGCAAAAGATGCAGCCTTCAATTTTTATTATCAGGAAAACCTAGAGCTGCTTGAAGCATATGGGGCGAACATCAAGTATTTTTCTCCATTAAAAGGGGATGAAGTACCATTGGATGCTGATGGTTTATATCTTGGAGGCGGTTTTCCTGAGGAATTTGCAGCTGAACTTTCCGGTAACGTAGATGCTATCATATCCATCAGAAGCTCCATTGAAAAGGGGATGCCGACTCTTGCGGAATGTGGCGGTTTCATGTTTTTGAGCAAATCGATTGAAACAACTTCCGGAGAAACGCATCATATGGCAGGATTGATCCCGGGCAGGATTAAAATGCAGAAAAAACTTGTAGCACTTGGATATCGTGAAATTACAGGAACCCCAGGCAATTTTTTGATCAATGAAATGGAGCAGGCAAAAGGTCATGAATTCCACTACTCGACATTTGAAGCGGATGCTGATCTTACACATGCTTATGAAACCAAAGGCAGATTCGGTTCGAAACAAGAGGGGTGTGTATTTGGCAACCTTGTTGCTGGGTATACCCACTTTCATTTTGCTTCCAATCCAACACTTGCAAAGAACTGGATCGATGCTTGCTTAAAACAAAAAAACAGATCTGCCCATGAAACTATCAACTAGGAAAAAGGTATTTTTTGAAGCTTAAGAGGAGGCGCGAGCATGAAACCGGGAAAAGTTCATTTGGTCGGTGCGGGTCCCGGAGATCCGAAACTGATTACGGTATATGGACTGGAATGTATCCAAAAGGCGGATGTCATTGCATATGACAGGCTTGTCAATCCAGAACTATTAAACTATGCAAAAGAAGATGCAGAACTGGTGTATTGCGGGAAATCACCAGGGAAACATCATCTCATTCAAAATGAAATACATGAACTTTTAGTGGAAAAAGCCTTACAGGGGAAAAACGTCACCCGTCTGAAGGGTGGAGATCCATTTGTTTTTGGGCGGGGCGGTGAGGAAGCAGAGATACTGGCTGCTAACGGGATTGAATATGATATCGTCCCAGGAATCACAGCGGGAATCGCAGCACCGGCTTATGCGGGCATCCCGGTAACCCACCGTGAACATGCTTCAAGTTATGCAATTGTGACAGGCCATGGCCGTGATTACAAGGGGCAGGATAACCTGAATTGGCAGGCATTGGCTCAAGGCATCGATACCATTGCCTTTTATATGGGAATAGGTAATATGCCGTTCATCTGTGAAAAATTGATGGAACATGGCAGGGACGGTAAAACGCCAGTGGCCGTCATTGAATGGGGCACGACAGATAAACAAAGGACGATAACCGGTACTTTAAGTTCGATTTCCTTGAAGGCTATAACAGAAGAAATTCAAAATCCGTCAATCTTTCTAGTAGGGGATGTCGTCCAATTAAGAGAAAAAATCCAATGGTTTGAAAGAGTAATTGAATCAGATTCCATTAAGGAAGGGAATGAGTTGGAATGTCCATCATTCAAGAATTGAAGGAACGCCGGGCAATAAGGAATTACGAAGAAAAAGAAGTGGAAGACGAAAAAATCAGGAAGTTATTGGAAGCGGCTACCTATGCCCCTAACGACCGATTGCGTGAACCTTGGAGTTTTTATGTTATCAAGGGGGAAGCGAAGCACCGTTATGAAGGATTGGCAGAAAGGTATTTACATGAACGCTTTCCGACCAAACCCAAATTGATTGACAGTTCACTGGAAGTTGTAAAGACGACACCGCTTATCATTGTCGTGACTTCTGATATTTTACCTGACGATCCAGATTCATCCGAAGACAATGTATTCGCTTCTTGTTGTGCCGTCCATTCGATGTGGCTTGCCGCAAAAGAACTTGGTCTTGGATTCGTTTGGCGCACTAGAGGGGTGGGCCTTGTCAGGGATGAACGCCTGCACGAATTTATCGGTTCACCGGAAAACAAAAAAGTGATCGGCACCATTTTTGTCGGATACCCTAAAGGCGATCAGCCGGTTCCTGCTACTAAAAGGACTTCATACATAGAAAAAACAGTTTGGCTATGAAGGTAGGTGAGTGAGTGGCACGCAGAGGATTAATGCTTATTTATACGGGAAATGGGAAAGGGAAGACGACTGCCTCATTAGGGGTGACTTTAAGGGCGATCGGCAGAGGAATGAATGTCAAATTCCTTCAGTTTATTAAATCTCCAGAGCGTACTTATGGGGAAACATTGGCTTTGGAAAAATTAGGAGTTAAAATGGAACAGTTAGGTATTGGTTTTACATGGACCAAAACACCAGAAGAGCATCGCAATGCCTTATCGTTAGCTTGGGAAAAGGCGAAACTGGCACTTACTGATCCGGATATTGATTTACTTGTTTTGGATGAGTTGAACAATGCGTTAGCTATTTCCAAATTCCCGATTGAAGATGTCTTGCCATTGGCTGAAGTCATCGATGCCATTCGAAATCGTCCCGCTCATATGCATATAGTCATTACCGGCAGGGATGCAAGGCCGGAGCTTATGGAAATGGCGGATTTGGTTTCATCGATCGAGGCGACCAAGCATTATTATGACGAGGGTATCGGCGCTGTCAAAGGATTAGAGTTTTAGGGGGTGAACGTAATGAAGGCACGATCCATCATGATACAAGGGACGTCATCTGATGTAGGGAAAAGTTTGATTTGTACGGCATTTTGCCGGGTATTTTCCAATAAAGGATTACGTGTCGTCCCGTTCAAATCACAAAACATGGCTTTGAATTCTTATGTAACCTTGGATGGCGGTGAAATCGGACGGGCACAGGGAGTACAGGCGGAAGCGGCACGGATCACGGCAACGACCGATATGAATCCGATATTACTGAAACCGAAACAGGATATGGTTTCGGAAGTCATCGTGCACGGAAAGCATTTCCTTGATATGAATGCAAAAAGCTATCGGTCCCAATTTGTCCAGGAAGCCATGCCCATCATCCGTAAATCGGTGGAAAAACTTCAAGATGAATATGACATCATTGTACTCGAAGGGGCAGGAAGTCCCGCTGAAATTAACCTTAAGGACCGGGATATAGCGAATATGCGAATGGCTAAACTCGCGGATGCAGCTGTCATTTTAGTGGCCGATATTGATCGTGGTGGAGTATTTGCGTCCATTATCGGGACACTTGCCTTATTGGATCAAGATGAACGAGATAGTGTAAAGGGCATCATCATCAATAAATTTCGTGGCATGCGTGAATTATTGGACGATGGCATTGAATGGTTGGAAAAGGAAACCGGGATTCCTGTTCTCGGGGTGCTGCCCTATCTAGAGGTGAATATTGAAGCGGAAGATTCACTTGCCCTCTCTTCCTTACGTTTTAAAAAACCTAAAAAGGCTGAGTTTCCGATCGATGTTGCCGTCTTGAGATTTCCGCGGATCTCCAATTTTACTGATGTGGATCCTTTTTTTGATGAACCCGGAGTAGGTGTTCGCCTAGTAAGCAGTGTACATGAGTTAGGTAATCCCGATCTGCTAATTTTGCCGGGTACAAAAAACACGATGGAAGATTTAGAGTGGTTGAAACGTATGGGATTGGATCGGGCCATCAATGAACTGCGGAAACAAGGAACGATGATATTCGGCATATGCGGCGGTTTTCAAATGCTAGGGACAAAACTTTTTGATCCCGACGCGGTCGAGGGTGACGGTGAGAACGCGGAAGGGCTTTCGCTTCTTCCGGTGGAAACCATTTTTCAAGCAGAAAAGAAAACGGTACAAATGGAAGGTGTCCTTTCTGCCGGGATAATGGAAGGTCAAATGAATCTTAACGGTTTTGAAATACATTTAGGCAGAACGACATTGAAGTCACAAGTAAGGCCCTTTCTTTTATTGAAGGATGGAAGAGAGGATGGAGCCATTTCCAATGACAACAAGGTAATGGGAACATATCTTCATGGGATATTCCATAATCGCTTGTTCACTAGATTACTAGTTAACCAAATTCGACGGAACAAGGGGTTGGAAGAAGTGAAGGAAAACGTTCAAAGCGACTCGGAGCGCAGGGAGGAAGCTTACAATCTCTTGGCTTCCCATTTGGAAGAGAACATTGATATGGATACGATCTATCAATGGCTGCAGCTGGAAACTGCAGAAAGTTGAAAAGGGTCATTAGTTTAATGTTGATCATAGCCCTTTAACCTTAAAAAAAGATCAATTTAGAGCGATAATTCCTTTTATTTAGCCATTTTAAGTGACAGAGGCATACAAGATATGTTATGTTGTCTACTCTACATACTTTATACAAAATAAAAGGATGAGGTGTTCATATGAATAAAACAGAATTAGTGAGCAGTGTTGCAGCACAAGCTGAACTGACAAAAGACGACGCAAAAAAAGTAGTGGACGCATTGTTTGAAACAATCACGGCTACACTTGCTAAAGAAGAAAAAATCCAATTAGTTGGTTTTGGTACATTTGAAGTGCGTGACCGCGCAGCTCGTACAGGAAGAAACCCGCAAACTGGCGAAGAAATACAAATTGCAGCTAGTAAAGTACCTGCTTTTAAAGCAGGTAAGGAATTAAAAGAAGCTGTAAAATAAAAGAGTAACGAAAAAAACCTGGCGATGCGATATTCGCCAGGTTTTTTTGTATACTGTCTGATTTTAATTTGCGCTTGGAAGGCAGTGAATGACAGTCATTTTTATATATTCGATGCCATTTTCAAACGGAGGCGTATAGGGCGTTCTCATGACCAACAATGGAAGAAGCCCACTCCATGAAGCGGTAATGGAATGTAACACAAATGAAAAAAAATTATAGTACTTATTAGTAAGGTTTATACTGTGACTATGTTAGGCTAAGTAATAACAAGTTTTAAAACCAAAATAAAAGAGGTGAAAGATATGCTGAAGAAAATAATGAAAAAAATCAAACAGCTTTCCCAAGGCAGCAGTGAGCGAAGACATGGTCATTATCGCCGAGGCAGCAGCAGCAGCCGAGGTTACAAAAGGTATCCCATGAGTGGAAGTGACCGCTACAAGAGAAAAGGACGGGGCAGCAGCAGCTAATGCAATTTCTCTAATGCAGCTTGCAGATCCAATGAGATTTCACTGATATCTGAATAAGGTTCTTGGATGCCTAATAACCTTTTCAGGATATGCACGGTTTCTTTTTCTAACGAAAGCTCTTCTGTCCAAGGAAGAGCCTTTTTATTTTTGGCTGAGTACGTCGTATAAAGTATATATAAGAGTATCTCTCCCAAGTCGTAAAAATCCTGCCGTTTCAGCTCCAAAATGGATTCCTTTGCAAAATCGGCCGTAACGTTCATTTTAGACAAACCAAAGTCTATCAAAATAGGCTCATGGCCTTTAATTAAAATATTTGGAATACGCAAATCTTGATGGTATATGTCATGGTTGTGTAGATAAGATACTAATTCGACCAGATCTTCAAGAAAAAATAGAGACTCTTTCTCATTGAATGTTATATGATTTAAGAAAATATGGTCTTCTAAATTATCCCCTTCAATGAAATTCATCACAAAATAAACATTCCCGTCATGTGAAAATTTCTCGTGAAATATGGGCATGTTTTTGTGATTTAACATACGTAATATGGAAATTTCATTTTCAAACTGTTTCAGCTCTTTTTTGCTGCGGCGTTTACTTCTCCGAAGTTGTTTGATCACTTTATTCTCATTCGTTTTCAAATCCGTGCAATGATAAACAATCCCGTAGCTTCCTGTTCCAATTACAGTAGTGATTTCGTAGCGGTTTTGTAAAACCACTCCTTTTTTTAAAGGTATATCTACAAAAAATTGATAGATCTTTCTAAAGGTACGCAAAATGGAAACTTCCCTCACCACTTTCATCTATTCAAGTCAAGACCAAAAAAGTCCATTATTAATTAAGCTGGAAATATGAATGAACATGGATAGTTTAACACTGATTTTTGATAATGCGGTAATGAAAGTCTTTTCTTCGGGGAGTTCTTTTGATAGTTCACAATTAAAAATAAATTTTTCCTATAATTTCACATTATGAAATTATATGGGTTTTTAAAAATATTAAGTTTACTATAATGAATTCATAATAAAAGAGTAGGAGGTGATAAGATGGATGGGCGCGAGTTGAGAAATTGCTTTGGTAAATTCCCAACCGGAGTCACGATAGTGAGCTGGTTTGATGGGAAAGTTCAAAAGGGGATTACTGTGAATTCATTTACCTCGGTTTCCTTGGATCCCCCGCTTGCTTTAGTATCAATTCATAAAGAAGCAAAAGCCTGCACGAGCATGAAAGACAAATCTTTTACCATTAATATCTTGTCGGATGAACAGGAATCCATAGCATGGCAATTTGCAGGCAGTAAACAGGATACGATTGAAATTGACTGGGATAACAAGGGGGTTTCGCCAAAAATAAATGGAAGTGTTGCCTGGATGGAATGCAAACCATGGAGAGAGTATGATGCTGGTGATCATGTATTGTTCATCGGTGAGATCCAGGAGTTACAATTCGAAGATTTGGAAGCGCTTACTTTTTATCAAGGGAAAATGGGGTCTGCTAAACAACTTGTAAAATAAGGGGGATTCTTATGGGCATTAAAACCGGCGAAGAATATATTAATAGAATTAAATCAAGGAAGCCAGAAGTCTGGCTTGGCGGAAGAGTGGTTGAGGATATTTATTATGAGCCAATTTTTAAACAGCCGATACAAGAAATTGCAAAGTTGTATGACATTCAACATGACCCGGAATATCAAGATGAAATCACCCACATTTGCAAAGAAACCGGAGAACGTGTTAACAATGCTTTCATATTCCCGAAGACATCGGAGGATTTGCAAAAAAGAAGTAAATTATTTGAAGTGTATGCAAGGATGACATATGGACTTATGGGGAGAACGCCGGACTTTTTAAATGTCGTGGTCACTTCCATGGCACATAACTCTTGGTTTCTTGATAAATACAACAAAGACTGGTCAAAGAACATCAAGGATTATTATACCTATATTCGTGACAATGATTTATTCTTAACGCATGCGATCATTAATCCTCAAAATGATCGAAGCAAGCAATCTCATGAGCAAAAAGAAACATATACCCACTTAGGGACCGTTGAGGAAAAAGAAGAAGGAATACTTGTACGCGGTGCAAAAATGTTAGCAACCCTGGCACCGATCACCGATGAGGTGATTATCTATTCTTTCCCAGGATTCACACCAGGGGATGAACGTCATGCGGTAGCATTTGCATTGCCGATCGATACGCCTGGACTGCGTATAATCTGCCGGGAACCAATGCAGGACGGAACACGCTCGATGTTTGACCATCCACTTGCCTCACGCTATGAGGAAATGGACGCCCTGCTTGTATTCAATGATGTCCTGGTTCCTTGGAACCGCGTCTTCTTATACAACAATGTGGAGGCGGCAAACCGCTTGTATCCAATGACGGGGATCGCTGAACAGCCTGCTCACCAATCGGGAGTGCGTGGATATATTAAACTGGCATTTGCCGTTGAGGTTGCTTGTAAAGTGGCAGACTCTATCGGGGTTGATGGATTCCTTCATGTACAGCGTGATTTGGGTGAACTTGTTCAATCCGTCGAAGTCATCCGTTCACTGCTTCGGGTAGCGGAATATGAGTACACGATCAATGACTACGGTGAGGCCCGGCCAAATCCGGATGCATTGGAAACGATTCGCGGCTTCCTTCCGGAGATGTATCCCCGTGCCATAGAAGTGATACAGACCATAGGAGCTGGAGGGCTTTTGATGTCTCCGACAGGGGCCGACTTTGATAATCCGGAATTGCGAGTAGATATCGATAAATATTATGGAGGACGAAGCGGGGTTTCAGCGGAAGAGCGCGTTCGGGTGTTTAAATTGGCTTGGGATTTATGCGGGGAAGCATTTGGGCAGCGCCTACTTCAATACGAACGCTATTACACGGGTGATCCAGTTAGGAAAAGAGCGATTTATTATAATAAATATAAGAAAAACAAGACCTTTACCATGGTGGATGAGGTGCTTAACAAACCGATGCAAATAGCCATCGATGCGGTTAAACAGTAATTTTTATAGTTGAATAGGGAGGGGGGGGACCGTCATGATCTCGTCCGTTGAGAAGCTAATAAAGATACTTGATTTATTCACAAATGAAGAACCCTCACTTGGAAATAAGGAAATAGCTAAAAAATTGAATATGAGTCCGAGCTCATCCCATCATCTAGTGAAAACGATGTGCAAGGATGGGATGCTGATCCAAGGCAAAGATCGAAAGTACCGGCTTGGTTGGAAGTTACTTGAGTGGAGCAGTAAAGTCATGTATCAGCAGGATATTCATTATGAGGCAGGTCCTATTATCAGTAATCTTGTCCTGCAATTTAGAGGTAATTCTCACATCGGTATGTTTCACGAAGGCGAAGTCAGGTTTGTGATGAAAATGTCGTCCCCTCATGCCGAGCATATGACCACATATATAGGAGCAAGAAAACCAGCTTATTGTACGAGCACCGGGAAAGTATTACTTGCCTTTAACCCATCCTTCATTCAGCCTACGCTTGCAAAAGGGCTATTGAAGCACTCAACTAACACGATCACTTGCATTAATAAATTGAATGAAGAGTTAAAGGACATCCGCAAACAAGGATTTGCGATTAGTGATGATGAAAATGATTATGGGTTATATGGTGTGGCAGCACCCATTAAATCCTATAATGGCCAAGTCATTGCGGCACTTAACCTCGTCGGGGACCGAAATTATATGATTGGGAAAGAAAAAACGAGAATTATTCAGTCGGTAATTCGTTCGGCACAAATGATTTCAAAACAAGTTGGTTATATGTCGCTAGTGTGAATTTTTTGACTATTATGAAAACTGGAGGTAGTTTATTTATGAAAGGATATGCTCAATCTTCAAAATTGCAGGCTAGATCATTAAATCTAATGAAAGTTATTGAAGACAATAAAAATTTATTGAAACCGCCGGTTAATAACAAAGTGCTTTGGGAAGATTCCGAATTCATTGTCATGCTACTGGGTGGTCCGAATTATCGGCGTGATTTTCATGTAGACCCTTCTGATGAGCTATTTTATCAGATAAAAGGATCCTGCTATGTAGAATGTATCAATCAAAACGGCGAACGCGAAGTAGTGGAGGTGAAAGAAGGGGAAATGTTCATGCTGCCGGCTGATGTACCCCATTCTCCTCATCGTGTATCTGATACTTACGGCATTGTCATAGAACGCAAGCGTGCTAAAGATGAGCTTGAAGATTTTGTTTGGTTCTGCGGGAATTGTAACCATGAGATGCACAAAGTTACGATCCAATTGACGAATATTGAGATCCAGGTGAAAGAAGCCATCGAGGCTTTCAACGGTAGTAAAGAACTTCGCACCTGTAGTGAATGCGGTCATGTCATGTCAGAAAACGTTGAGGATTGGAAATGCGAATAGATTTTCATACACATATTCTTCCGTTGGACCTCCCGGACTTAACCGGTAAATTTGGTCAGGGACGCTGGCCAGTACTAGAGCGGAAATGTTCTTGCGGGGCGGATATCATGGTAAGCGGAAAGCTGTTCAGGAAAGTGACTGACCAGGTATGGGACGCGGAAAAACGCATTCAGGATATGGATGCCGAAGGAGTCGATATGCAGGTGCTCTCACCGGTGCCAGTGACATTTTCATACTGGGCGCCAATTGACCAGGCGCTATATATGTCACAGTTCCAGAATGATTTCATTGCTGAGACTGTGAACAGGCATCCTGACAGGTTCATCGGTCTCGGTACTGTACCGCTTCAGGATTTGAAAGTGGCAATTGGTGAAATGGAACGCTGTAAATTTGAGCTTGGCCTGGCGGGAATCGAAATCGGTACTAACGTAAACGGAGAGAATCTGGATTCACCTGTTTTATTGGAATTCTTCCAAATGGCTGAAAAATGGAATGTCCCGCTGTTTATACATCCATGGGAGACAATGGCAAAAGACCGAACGGAACGGCATAACCTCATGTATACAGTGGCGATGCCGAGTGAAACGGCATTGGCGGCAGCAAGCATTGCATGGAGCGGCGTCATGGAAAAGTTCCCAAATCTGAAAATCTGTTTTGCACACGGCGGGGGCTCATTTCCATATATTTTACCGCGGATCGATCAGGGGTGGGAAGTATGGCCTGAATTAAGAAAAACATCAATGCCACCAAGCCATTATGCACAAAAGTTTTATTTCGATTCCCTGAACTATGATACCCGGAATATTCAGTATCTGATTGACCGTTTTGGGTATAAGAAAGTGCTGATGGGTTCCGACTATCCATTTTTATTGAGAGAAAAGCCTCCAGGTCAAGTGATTGATGACACTCTAAATCTTTCAGATGAAGTGAAAGCGAATCTTCTAGGTCGAAATGCATTGAGGTTCTTAAATTTGGAATCGCGAGGGGAGAAGCATGGAAAAACAGATTAAAGCGCCAGAACAAGTGCTTGAGGAACTTGGGATCATGCTAGAGCCGCCAAGGAAAGCGGTCGGCAACTATGTCAGCCACGTCCGGGTGGGAAATTTGATATTCACATCCGGACAAGGTGTTGATGATTTCCACGGCAAGCTTGGCAAAGAGCTGACGGAAGAAGAAGGATATCAGGCAGCGAGGCAGTCCATGATTAATCTTCTGAGGGTGCTTAAGGATGAGCTTGGAGATCTATCCAGAGTGAAGAAGGTAATCAAAATTCTCGGAATGGTAAATTCAACAGAAAATTTCACAGGACAGCCTAAAGTATTGAATGGTGCATCAGATCTGCTTGTTGCCGTGTTTGGAGAGAGGGGCAGACATGCCCGGTCAGCAGTGGGGATGGCCCAGCTTCCAAATAACACTGCAATTGAAATTGAAATGATTGTGGAAATACAAGATTGAGGCACTTGATTTCTAAGCCAGTGTCTTAATTAAAGGGGAGGGATGTTTCATGCAAGCAGCAAAAGCTAGTATAAATACAGCTAAATCGATAGATTGCCGGCACTTTATTAATGGGGAATTCCTGAATCCAAATCAATCCAAGATTTTTGACAATATCAATCCCGCAACGGAAGAAAAGCTTGGATGGGTTGCAGAAGGAGGTATAGAGGAGGTGAATCAGGCTGTTTCTGCAGCAAGACGTGCGCTTAAAGGTCCTTGGAAATCTTTTACCGATAATGAACGCTCTGCGCTTCTAAGGCGTATCGGCGATCTCATTTTGGAAAAGAAAGAAGAACTGACAATGTTGGAAACCCTTGATACAGGGAAACCATATAGCCTTGCACTTGAAATGGACATCAAGCGTTCAGCTCACAATTTTCACTTTTTCGCGGACTATATCACTGCACTTGGAAATGAATCCTACAATCAGAACAACATTGCACTTCATTATTCTATTAGGCGGCCCGTAGGCGTGGTAGGAATGATAAATCCGTGGAATTTACCTTTGCTATTGTTGACGTGGAAATTGGCACCGTGCCTGGCAGCTGGCAATACAGCGGTTATGAAACCAGCTGAACTGACACCGATGACAGCGACAAAGTTAATGGAAATATGCAAGGAAGCGGGGGTTCCCGATGGAGTTGTCAACCTTGTGCATGGATATGGTGTAAATTCAGCAGGAGCCGCTCTAAGTGAACATCCGGACGTCGATGCGATTACATTCACAGGGGAAACAAAAACGGGAACAGCGATCATGAAAGCTGCCGCTCCCACATTGAAAAAAATCTCTTTTGAACTGGGCGGGAAAAATCCGAATATTGTATTTGCTGACTCGAATCTTGATGAAGTAATCGAAACGACATTGAAATCAAGCTTCATGAATCAAGGTGAAGTTTGTTTGTGCGGATCACGAATCTATGTTCAGCAAGGTTTGTATGACGAATTCCTTGAAAAGATGGTCGCGCGAACAAAAAAATTAAAAGTCGGTGATCCGTTTGATTCCGATACGGAAGTAGGAGCTGTTATAGGAAAAGAACATTATGACAAAGTGATGAGTTACATTGATTTGGCGAAAGAAGAAGGAGCGAGAATATTAACTGGAGGAAGAAGAGCAGGACAGTTTGAAAAAGGGTTTTTCATTGAACCGACAATCATTGCCGGAGTTACGCGTGAATCCCGTTGTGTACGGGAAGAAATTTTTGGTCCTGTGGTAACGGTCATGCCTTTCGAAACGGAAGAAGAGGCACTGGAGCATGCTAATGACACACATTACGGACTGGGGGCAACGATCTGGACCAATGATTTAAGGAGGGCGCATCGTGTCGCTTCTAAAATAGAAGCGGGCATTATCTGGGTGAATACCTGGTATTTGCGTGATTTGCGTACACCTTTTGGGGGCATGAAACGCAGCGGCATCGGCCGCGAAGGCGGAGCGCATAGTTTCGAATTTTACAGTGAATTGTCTAACGTTACGATTAAATTATAAAGAAGGAGGGAGGCATTCATGATCGTTAGTTTAACAGAATGGTCTGCCAGGTTTTTGAAAGCGGAAAAAACAGGAATGGGAATATCGGCCCCCACCAGTGAAATTCCGGATTTGGATGTGGAGGATGCCTATCAAATTCAGCTTGAAACGATTCGAATGAAAACCCAGTCCGGTCTGGAAGTATCAGGTAAGAAAATAGGCTTGACTTCTAAGGCTATGCAGGAGGTACTGGGAGTGAATGAACCAGATTACGGACATTTACTTGATGCGATGGAAATAGAAAATAACGGCTGTATTTCGAGTTTGCGGTTAATCCAACCAAAAGTGGAGGCAGAAGTAGCTTTTATATTAAAGAAAGATTTACATGGCCCCAATATTACGGTTGATGATGTAATCGAAGCAACTGATTATGTGGTTGCTTCGATCGAAGTGGTTGATAGCCGAGTGAAGGATTGGGAGATCAAACTTGCAGACACTGTGGCGGATAATGCATCATCGGGCTTATATATACTGGGGAATCGCAAAATTCATTTGAGTGAAATCGACCTCCCTTCCATTCAAATGAGACTATATAAAAATGGCGAATTCATGAATAAAGGTACAGGTGAAGCAGTACTTGGAAATCCAGCAACGTGCGTAGCCTGGCTAGCAAATGAACTGCATCGTTTTAAAGGTTCATTGAAAGCGGGCGAAGTCATTTTATCCGGTGCATTATCCGCAGCAATCGAAGCGAAACCGGGTGACCGTTTTTCTGCTGACTTTGGAGAAAAACTTGGAAAGGTATCGGTTAATTTTGAGTGAAAGGAGTAAGCTGCCTTGAAAAAACTAAAAGTAGGCATTATAGGTTCAGGAAATATCGGCACGGACTTAATGATGAAAATTCATCGGTCGGATGTTCTGGAAATGTCGGTGATGATCGGTATCGACACGGAATCGGAGGGTTTGAAGAAAGCTAGGATTCATGGACATCATGTCATTGCAAATGGCATGGATGGATTTTTGGAAAGGCCGGAGCTTGCAGACATTTTATTCGATGCCACATCTGCGAAGGCGCATGTTTTTCACTGCGAAGCTTTGAAAAAGATGAACAAGAAGCTGATAGACTTGACTCCTGCCGCAATCGGACCGTTCATTGTTCCTTCCGTGAATTTAAAAGAAAATTTGAATGAGGCGGTTGTTAACATGATCACTTGCGGAGGTCAGGCGACAATCCCCATCGTTCATGCGATCAGTCAAGTGGCCCAGGTCGAATATGCCGAAATAATAGCGACAATTTCCAGCAAGAGTGCCGGCCCCGGAACCCGTGCAAATATTGATGAGTTCACACAAACGACGGCAAGGGCCCTGGAACAGGTGGGTGGAGCGAAAAAGGGGAAGGCTATTATTCTGTTGAATCCGGCCGAACCGCCACTCATCATGAGGGATACGATTCATTGTCTGCTTCAATCGGATTCCTTTGATATGAAAGCAATAACAGCGTCCATAAATAAGATGGCGGAAAAAGTTTCTGAATATGTTCCAGGATACCGCCTGAAGACAGAGCCGATATTTGATGGGAAACAAATAACAGTACTTCTGGAAGTGAAAGGGTTAGGAGATTTTCTTCCCGTATATGCAGGTAATTTGGATATAATGACTGCTTCAGCTGTAAAAGTAGGGGAAGAAATCGCTAAATGCCACTTCGAACACTATGTTTGAGAAAGATAATCGGAACTGTAAAGGTGGGGTTCATTTGCGTAAAGATGTATTGGTGACTGAAGTTGCATTGCGGGATGGGAGCCATGTAGTGGCACATCAATTCACCATCGATCAAGTAAAGAACATGACTGGGAAACTTAGTGCTGCAGGTGTCCCTTATATTGAAGTGTCGCATGGAGATGGACTGGGCGGATCATCCTTACAATATGGTTTTTCAAAAGTGAATGATATTGAATTGGTGAAAGCCGCTGTTGAAGCTGCTGGCCAATCGGTTATTTCAGTACTTTTAATCCCTGGTATAGGGACAATCGACCAATTAAGAGAAGCCGCTCACGTTGGGGCGAAAATGGCGCGGATTGCAACCCATGTAACGGAAGCGGACGTCTCAAAGCAACATCTGGAAGCAGCGAAACATCTCGGTATGGAAGCAATCGGGTTTTTAATGATGTCTCACATGGCATCACCGGAAAAACTACTTGAGCAAGCCGTTTTAATGGAATCCTATGGAGCGGATGCTGTGTATGTTGTTGATTCGGCCGGTTCTTTTTTGCCCCAAGATGTGAAGGCGCGGATCCGTTTACTACGATCAAAGCTTAAAATTGATATTGGTTTTCATGCTCACAATAACTTATCGCTCGCTATGGCAAATTCACTTATGGCAATTGAAGAAGGGGCGAATAGAATCGATGGCAGCATCCGCTGTCTTGGTGCAGGTGCTGGTAATACCCAGACGGAAGTGCTTGTTGCCGTTCTGGATAGGATGGGTATCCGTACCGAAATTGACTTATATAAAATGCTTGATCTTTCGGAGGAAGTTGGAAATACAATCATGCCCAAGCCCCAGGAAATAACGGACTCTAGTTTAATCATGGGTTATAGTGGCGTGTACTCCAGCTTTTTATTGCATGCAAATAAAGCGGCGAAAAAGTATGGAGTTGACGCCCGGGATATTTTGATGGAGCTTGGTCGACAAAAAGTGGTTGGTGGTCAGGAAGATACCATAATTGAAGTAGCTGAGCAAATAGCATTTCAGAAAGAAGGGACTTTAAGATGAAACTAGATCAACTGGCAAAACGGGTAGCCGAATCGCAAAAAAATGGTCGTGAAATGGATAAGCTTACATTATACAATCCTGAACTAACAGTAAATCAAGCGTATGAAATTCAGAAGTTGAGCATTAATGAGACACTTACTGGTGATAACAGATTGATCGGATGGAAGATGGGCTTGACGAGCAAAGCCAAACAACAGCAAGTAGGGGTAGAGGAAGCAATCTATGGCAGGTTGACATCTGACATGGAACTAACTAAACCAGTATTAAAAGTTGGGGAACTCATTCATCCGAGAGTGGAACCTGAATTTGCTTTTTTGTTCAAGGACGAATTGAAAGGTGCAAATATAACGGCGAAAGATGTCTGGCCGGCTGTAGAATGTGTATTTCTTGCTCTTGAAGTTATTGACAGCCGTTATAAAAACTTTTCTTTTACACTTACAGATGTAGTAGCGGATAACGCATCCTCAGCCAAAATCCTGCTTAGCAATCAAGCCTTTTCACCGTATCACACGGACTGGGCTCAAGCAGAAGTTACGCTTTATCAAAATGGTGAAATGCAAAAGAGGGGTCGCGGTGAAGCTGTGCTCGATCACCCGATTCATTCGATTGTGGAGCTTGTAAAAATGATTAACCGGGAAGGACTTTCCATCCAGGCTGGAATGATTGTTTTAGTAGGCGGAATTACAGATGCCGTATCGATACAGGCAAGCGATGAAATAATAGCAGATTACGGTGAACTAGGGAAACTGACATTACATGTTATAGCGTGAAATATGGCAAAGAGGAGGGAATATATTGCGTGAGGTCAATGCTTCGGAAGTGGTAGGTAATAGTAGATTTGGCCGTTTTCATATAATGGTCTTCATGTGGTGTTTGTTCGCAATTACCTTTGATGGATTTGATATAGCCATGTACGGAGTAGGTTTGCCTTTGATGATGGAGGAATGGAACTTGACGCCAGTCGAAGCTGGCGGAATTGCAAGTTACTCATTGTTCGGTATGATGGTGGGAGCACTCATTTTTGCACCTCTTGCGGATAAAATAGGGAGAAAAAAGGTGCTTGCCATCTGTATATGTCTATTCAGTGTTTTTACATTACTTTCAAGTTTTGCCCCGGATCCTGCCTTTTTCTCGGTTATGCGATTTATAGCGGCCTTGGGAATGGGAGGATTAATGCCAAACGTCATCTCCCTAATGGCGGAATACTCACCCAAAAAGAATAAGGTTCTCATTGTAACCGCTATGTACTGCGGTTATTCTATCGGAAGCATACTCGCTTCTTTAATTGGAATGTATGTGATGGAACAAATGAGTTGGAGGGTTTTGTATTGGATAGGGGCGCTTCCCTTGCTGGCACTGCCATTCTTCATGAAGCAATTTCCTGAATCGCTTTCCTATTATGTTATTCGAAAACAAGGAGAAAAGCTTGCTGGAATCCTGAATCGCATTGATCCAGACGGCGACTATAAAGAGTCGGACGATTATGAGTTTGCCAAAGTCCAAGAAAGGGCAAAGGGCTTTCCAGTCAAGAAACTCTTTGAAAATAAGCGCACTCTTAGCACATTTGCGTTTTGGGTAGCTGCCTTTAATTGTTTACTTATGGTATACGGACTCAATACATGGTTACCCAAAATCATGCAGCAGTCCGGATACGGCCTTTCATCCAGTTTATCTTTCAATCTTATATCGGGAATAGGACAAATTGGCGGATCGATAATTGGAGGGTATTTAGTTGGGAAAATAGGCCATAGAAGAGTACTTTTATCCCTCTGTGCCATGGGTACGGTCTGTTTTGTCATATTAGGTTTGACCTCAAATGCAGCAGCATTATATATTCTGATCGCTTTTGGAGGGGCCTGTACAGTCGGCACGATGAATTTGGCCAATACGTATATATCCGAGTATTATCCGCGGGAGATAAGGTCCACCGGGATAGGTTGGGCGTTGGCTTTTGGTAGAATTGGAGCGATTGTTGCCCCAACATTAATAGGATTACTGCTCGCTGCTAACTATTCACCACAAAATGCATTCATGGCCTTCACGGTTCCGAGCATAATGGCTGCCTTGGCGTTACTCGTTGTGAAAGAGAGGTATGGCAGCTATGATAAACTGCAGCTTGAGGAAAATATAAAACTAAAAGCTACATCGAATGTATAATATTGTTCTTTAGTAGATGGCCTATATGTCAGCGGACAGTCATGCAACTGTTCCCTGCCATATAGGCTATTTTTAGAGAATAAAAGATTTCACGAGTAAAGTTGGAGAATTCACGAGTAAACCAGCTAAATTCACGAGTAAACAGGCCAAACTCACGAGTAAAACAGCTAAATTCACGAGTAAAACGGCCAAACTCACGATTAAAGCAGCTAAACTCATTAGTAAAGCAGCAGAAATCCCATGTAAACATCAATTTCACGAGTAAAACGGCCAAACTCACGAGTAAAACAGTTAAATTCACGAGTAAAACGGCCAAACTCACGAGTAAACGGGCCAAACTCACGAGTGAATTACGTAGCGAAACCCATTGATTAAAGTGCCGTTAAACTGCCGGGTAAATGGGGGTTATGCAAGATTGAAAGGTTAGTAACCCTAAATCATTAAGTTGAAAACTTTTTCTAATACGTTTGACAATTGGATTTATCGTGTTAATATAAAGGCAAATGAAATTTAATATACAATTTGTACCACTAGGGGTGCTTTATAGGTGAAAGTTGATTTTTACCGCAGAAGCTGAGATTAAAGTATGACTTTAAGACCCTTAGAACCTGATCTGGTTTATACCAGCGTAGGGAAGTGGGGTCTGGAACAATACGTTTCTGTATTATTTCAAGTACAACCACTTTCTTTACGTTTAAGAAAGTGGTTTTTTGTTTGCAAAAAAAGGGGTGATAAAAGGTTTTTTTCCGTAACATTTCTTGAAAAATATAATTTGGAGGTAATGGACATGAAGTTTTCAGAGGAAATTCGTCAGGAAGCTGATCATATTTGGGAAGCTAGTTTTAATCACCCGTTTGTTGCAGGAATAGGAGATGGCACATTGCCATTGGAGTGTTTCCGTTTTTATGTCATGCAAGATGCCTATTATTTATCTCATTTTGCTAGAGTTCAAGCTTTAGGGGCAGTCAAAGCTACGGATTTACATACAACAAGCAGGCTTGCGGGCCATGCACAAGGAACATATGAAGCGGAGTTGAAGCTTCATGAGAATTTTTCTGAGAGATTAGGCATCACAAAAGAAGAACGGGATAATTTCAAACCTGCCCCGACTGCTTATGCTTATACCTCCCATATGTATCGTGCGGCATATTCGGGACATTTAGGGGATGTTATTGCAGCTATCTTGCCGTGTTACTGGCTGTATTATGAAATAGGTGAAAGACTGCAAGGGTGCATGCCGGAAGAGCCGATTTATCAAGAATGGATAGCGGCTTACGGAGGGGAGTGGTTCCGCACTTTGGTGGAAGAGCAAATTGCGAGGCTTGATGAGATTGCTGAAAAAGTGACAGACGAAGATAGGGAAAGAATGAAAGAGCATTTTATCCTCAGCAGCCAATATGAATACTCATTTTGGGAAATGGCTTATCGTTTAGAGACATGGCCTGTGCATAAGGAAACACTAGAAGTATAAAGGGGAATGAAACAATGAAAAAAGGATTGAAATTAACGGACATATTGGTCACGATCGTAATTGCGGTAGCATTTGGAATCGTATATATCCTTTGGGGTTCGATTTATTATTCCGTTAAACCGTTAGGATTACATCTGGATCAACTTATTTATGGAATGTGGTTTATAGCTGGCCCCGTCGCCTTTTTAATTTTACGGAAACCGGGTGTGGCACTTTTGGCGGAGATAGCTGCAGCTTCCGGGGAATTCTTTCTTGGTTCACCATGGGGGCTGACCGTGCTGTTATATGGGGTGGTACAAGGTTTGTTCGCGGAACTGGTGTTCATGGCGTTCAAATATAAAAAATTCAATATGCCGGTGGCCGTTTTAGCTGCGATAGCTTCCTGCTTGGCATCAGTTATCATGGATTTTGCATACGGGGAAATAGGTGCGCTTTCTACTTGGAATCTATCGTTATTCATGATAGCGAGGTTTTTGGGTTCCATATTCTTTGCAGGTGTGGCTGCTTATTATCTAGTTAAAGTCCTGGAAGCAACAGGTGTAACTAATCTTGTGCGTCCGGTTTCAAATAAAGATTATGCAGAACTGGATCAAAAGTAGAGGTTGAGGGCCATGGAACCAATCGTTTCTGTTGAAAAGTTAAGAATGAAATTTCCCGGTGATGAATCTTTGATATTCAAGGACCTATCACTATCGTTTGATCAAGGAGAAAAAGTGCTATTGTTGGGACCATCAGGATGTGGTAAGTCGACTCTTTTACAAGTGTTAAGCGGATTGATTCCAAATTCCATCGAAGTACCGATGAAAACGGAGAAATTGAAATGCCCTTCTTCATGGGGATATGTTTTTCAAGACCCTGATAGTCAGTTTTGCATGCCATTTGCCGATGAAGAAATTGCCTTCGTCCTTGAGAATCTTTCCGTCCCTAAAGAAGAAATGAAAGAGAAGATTCAAAATCATTTCCGTAAAGTAGGATTGAATCTGGGCCATACAAGTATTGAAACATTATCAGGCGGGATGAAACAGCGTCTGGCAATCGCTTCAGTATTGGCCCTTGAACCAGAAGTGATATTTTTAGATGAACCAACCGCCATGCTTGATCCGGAAGGAACGAAAGAAATCTGGGAATTGTTGAAGGAAGTCGGACGAGACAAAACGGTTATTATCGTCGAGCATAAAATTGACCATGTTTTAGAATTCATCGAACGAATCGTGCTTTTTAACGATGACGGTCAAATCATAGCTAATGGTCCAAGAGACACCATTCTTTCACTATATAAAAATGAAATGAAAGAGCATGGAATTTGGTTCCCAGGTGTTTGGGATGAATATATACAGAAGTATGCACCGGTTCGGGAACACCCATTTACAGATGATTCACCTCTTATGGATGTGCAGGGCTTTAGCGGTTTTCGGAATAAAGAGGAAAAAATCAAGGTTGAAGAGCTGAAGGTACATTCAGGGGAATGGATTGTAATCAGGGGGGAAAATGGCGCGGGGAAGAGTACTCTTTTGCATGCACTGATGCAGTTCATAAAAACGAATGGTAAGTATGAATTATTGGGAACACCCATTAAAAAGGTGAAAAATCCAACGGATCATATGACGTTTGTCTTTCAAAATCCTGAGTTTCAGTTCGTTGCAAATACTGTATATGAAGAGATTGCTTATTCATTGAGAATTGATAAAAGGCCGCAACAAGAAATAGATGAGAGAGTCCGCTCATTGCTTAAAGTGTTCCGCCTGGAGGCACATCGGGATAAACATCCGTTTCAATTATCAATGGGTCAAAAGCGTCGCTTAAGCGTAGCCGCCTCAATCGTAATAAACAAAAAAATCATTCTCCTGGATGAGCCAACCTTTGGCCAAGATTCGAAAAATACCTTTGCATTACTGGAATGGTTTGAAGAATATCGAAGACGCGGAATAACAGTGATCATGGTAACTCATGACGATCATATTTCAAAAAACTTTGCAACCAGGATCTGGACGGTTAAGGACGGAAACGTAATTAGTGATGAAAACATTGCGCAATCAGGATTTGTGGATACCAAAGTTAAAAGGAGTGTCATGTAGATGAATGTTTCAAATGCAGAAACATGGCTCCATAGAATTAATCCAAGCCTTAAACTTGGTGTGCTGATTGTGTTATGCATCGTGGCGTTATTCATTCATGACCTTAATTATATGATGAATATCACCATTGGCGTATTACTTTTATTTTTGTTTTTTACCGGGCATTCGATAAAGCGCATCTTACTTTTGTCGATTCCCTTTTGTTTCATTTTTATATCCACCTCTTCTGCAATGATATTATTCGGGCAAGGTGAGACGCTTTGGTTTGAGTGGGGCCTTATATCGATTACGGAAGAAAGTTTCATGAGGGGATTACTGGTAGGCTTTCGAGCTTTGTTCTTTGCGATCCTTGGTTTAACTTTTTCCTTAACGACGAGACCAGTGAACTTGTTTTATTCGTTAATGCAGCAAGTTAAGCTTAAACCGAAATATGCCTATAGTTTCATGGCGGCATTAAGGCTGATTCCCATCATGATGGAGGAGTTCCAAACGATCCGAAACGCGATGAAGGTACGCGGCTTCGAAAGGGGAAAAGGGATAAAAGCGTTATATTTTAAAATGAAAGCCTATTCCATCCCGTTGTTATCCGGAAGCATCAGACGTGCTCACCGAATCGCGGTTGCGATGGAAGCAAAGCGATTTACAGACACACGGGATCGAACATTCTATTATGAATTTGGGTTTTCAAAAAAGGACCATGGTTTCATTCTGTACTTTATCATCCTGTTGTTGGCCGGCTATTATCTGTCGATTCAATTCCCGTTAGTTTCTATTTGATTTTATGAGATTGTAACTTTACTTGTTAGGAGTCCTTAGTATGAGTGCACATGAATTGCATATTATTTCTACTGGGAAACAGCCAATTGAAAAGTTTGTGGAAATCGCTTCAAACATTCAGGAACATGTTGATTTCTTTTATCTAAGGGAAAAGCATATGAGTGCATCGGAACTTTATCGAGCAGTGACCCTGCTACATGATAATAAGATTCCGCTTTCTAAGATAATCATTAATGACCGGGTGGATGTAGCTTGGGTACACAAAGTATTTGGTGTGCAATTGGCTTTTCATAGTTTAGATGCAGAAGTCATAAAAGGAGCTTTTCCAGGGATGAATGTTGGCTGTTCGATCCATTCCAGGGATGAAGCGAATGCCGCATTCAGCAAAGGGGCCGATTACGCGATTTATGGACATGTTTTTGAAACGGCTTCAAAAATCGGCCTTCCTCCTAGGGGAGTTGAGGAGCTTCATGCAATCTCAAGAAATGTCAATCTTCCGATAATTGCGATAGGCGGAATAACACCTTTCAATTGCCAAGTCGTACTGGATGCGGGGGCACGTGGAATTGCGGTAATGTCAGGTGTCCTTGAAGCTGAAAATCCGATTGAAGCCGTTAAAGAATATTCGAAGTCTTTGGGAAAGGAGACATAAGATGAATTCCATATATGATGCAATCATTGTTGGGGGAGGAGTAATAGGTGGATCCATTGCTTTTCAATTAGCCAAACGAGGTAAAAAGGTCCTTTTATTGGAAAAAGATAGACTTGCCAGTAAAGCATCCAGTGCTGCAGCCGGGATGTTAGGGGCACAAGCCGAGTTAGATGCTGATAACCCGCTTTTTACATTGGCAAGCCGAAGCAGGGGGATGTTTCCTGCACTGTCGGAAGAATTAAAGGACATAAGTGGAATAGACATCGAATTAGTGAACAAGGGCATGTTTAAGGTGGCGCTAACGAATGATCAGGCAGCCGAGTTGAAGAACATGATCAGAGCCCAGCAAGTTGCGGGACTTGAGGCTGAGTGGCTTTCGACTGCCGAAATAAGGAAAACTGAACCGCTTCTATCGGATGAGATTAAGGGAGCCATGTTCATTCCGAAGGATGGACAAGTTTCAGCCACTAGGCTGTCGCTAGCTTATACTGAATCTGCCGCTGCCCTTGGTGTAGATATAAAGGAATTTGTTCATGTCTCCGACTTAGTTACTGAAAACGGATGTGTAACGGGAGTGGTGACGAACATAGGTGCATTTTCAAGTGAAAATGTCATCGTGGCAGGTGGGGCTTGGAGTGCTTTCCTCCTTGAAAAATTAGGGATGAAACTCGACAGTTATCCTGTAAAGGGAGAGTGCTTTTCAGTCCTGACCGATCGTCCATTGCTTGAAAAAACGATCTTCTCGCATGGCTGCTATCTTGTGCCCAAAGTTGGCGGAAGAATCATTGTCGGGGCAACGGTTAAGGCGGGCACTTTCGATCAAAAGGTAAGTCTTGACGGGATTTCTACTTTAATAGAAAGAGCAACGCAATTACTTCCGGCGATTAAAGGAACCGAATTGGAAAAGACATGGGCAGGTATACGCCCACAAACTGGGGACGGCTTGCCGTACTTTGGTGAACATCCGGCATGCAAAGGACTTTTCATTGCAACGGGGCACTACAGGAATGGCATCCTGCTTTCCCCGATTACAGGTGTACTTATAGCGGATATTTTAGAAAGGAAGATAAATCCCGAATGGTCCGCTTTTCGATTGGACCGTTCGATACAGACCCTTTTTTCTTAATGGAGGTGGATGAATTGGAATTGATCATTAACGGCGAAAAAATACGGATTCCTGCCGATGAATCAACAGTTACAGGGCTTTTGCAACACTTTAATTTACATCAAAAAGTAGTGATTGTTGAATTGAATGATGAAATATTAGCAAAAGAAAGTTTAAGTGAAACACTTTTGTCAAATGGAGACAAGGTAGAGATTGTACATTTTGTAGGAGGCGGATGATTATGTTAAAGATTGGTTCTTATGAATTTTCTTCAAGATTGTTATTAGGTACTGGAAAATATCCAAACTTCGATGTTCAAAAGCAATCAGTGGAGGTTTCGGAGACGGAAATATTAACATTTGCGGTCCGGAGAATGAACATTTTTGAAGCCAGTCAGCCAAATTTTTTGGAAAAGCTTGATTTGAAAAAATACACACTCCTTCCCAATACAGCAGGAGCTAAAACAGCCAAGGAAGCAGTGCGCATAGCCCATCTTGCAAAGGCATCTGGCTTATGTGACATGATTAAGGTAGAAGTCATTGGCTGCCAAAAAACACTGCTGCCTGATCCGATTGAAACTTTGAAAGCTGCTGAAGAATTAGTGAAACTCGGATTCACCGTATTACCCTATACTTCGGATGATGTGTTGCTCGCTAAACGCCTGGAGGAAGTGGGATGCCATGCAATCATGCCTGGAGCTTCACCAATTGGCTCTGGACAGGGCATTATAAACCCACTGAACTTACGATTCATCATGGAACAATCAGAGGTTCCAGTAATTGTAGATGCAGGGATTGGAACGCCCTCCGATGCGGCAATCGCCATGGAATTAGGGGCGGATGGCGTATTGCTTAACACTGCTGTTTCGGGAGCAAAAGACCCAGTCAAAATGGCGAAAGCAATGAAACTTGCCATTGAGGCAGGTCGATTAGGGTATGAAGCAGGAAGAATCGAAAAAAATGATTATGCGATAGCAAGCAGCCCAGTTGAAGGATTGAGCATTGGATGAATGAACGTTATTCACGTCAGGAACTTTTTAGCCCTATTGGAGCAGAAGGGCAATTGAAAATTCGCAAAAAACACGTTTTAGTGATTGGAGCGGGTGCTCTCGGTACGGGAACTGCGGAAGGTCTTGTACGAGCCGGAATTGGGAAACTCACCATTGTGGACAGAGATTATGTAGAGTGGAGCAACCTTCAAAGACAACAGCTTTATTGTGAAGATGATGCACAAAAAAGAATACCGAAAGCAGTGGCAGCGAAGAATCGTTTGAATGTGCTAAATTCGGACGTTATCGTAAATTCATATGTGGCGGATGTTTCGGTTGATGAATTGGCGAAGCTGGTTGAAGGCGTGGATTTAATAATGGATGCGACTGATAATTTCGACACCAGGATGCTTATTAACGATACTGCGCAAAAATATAAAATACCGTGGATTTACGGGGCCTGTGTAGGAAGTTATGGGATAAGTTACACGGTGATTCCAGAGGCGACCCCATGTTTGAATTGTTTGCTGGAAACGGTTCCAATGGGAGGACTGACATGTGATACGGCGGGAATCATCAGCCCTGCTGTTCAAACGGTCGTTGCTCATCAAATGGCGGAAGCTTTAAAAATCCTTGTCGAAGATCATGAATCTCTGAGAAACAAAATCGTTTCATTTGATCTTTGGAAAAATGAACATTCATCCATAAATGTAGCGCAATTAAAAAAAGACACTTGTTTGTCATGTGGGTCAAACCGAACGTATCCCCACCTCTCTTATTCAAATCGAACAAAGACTGCCGTTTTATGCGGAAGGGATTCTGTCCAGATTCGGCCGGCAATGAAGCTTGAACGAGACTTAGCGGAACTCGAAAATAATCTTCTCGCACAAGGTGGTAAGATCGTCAGGAATCCTTATTTACTTTCATTTACTATCGGAACCCATCGGTTGGTCGTTTTTAAAGACGGACGGGCATTGATTCATGGAACAAAAGATATTTCAGAGGCAAAAACGTTATATTATCGTTATTTTGGCTGAAATGGACTCACACGGACTTGAAATTCACGTTTAAACCGTGAAAGAGTGCCAAAAAAAGAAGCCCATATAATAGGAAGGTATCGAACATTTTCCATGTGACTAATTTGCTGCACAAATATAAAACGAAAGCGGTGTCTGCCTTATTGGGGCGGCACCGCTTTGTTATGGAACGATTATTTAAGCAGCTTACATATCATGACTGCTATTATGCTTCTGACGGGAGTGCTGTCTGTTTTTCACCTTATGAGAACCGCTTAACGGTGCAGGTTGACCTGGATTATTTCCTTTAGGAGCATTTTTTCGAATATCTTTACCATCGTTTTTGTTCATGTTCGATCCCTCCTATCTCTTAAGATAATCAGTCCGTGAAATTTTATTCACATACATATATTTGCAAACCTCGTACATGCTATGGATGGACACTATATTTAAGGAGCTGAACCCAAATGCAGGATAAACAAGATAAGCGAAGGACTTTCCAGGAAGCCCAGCAAAGTTATCAGCAAGTATTTGATGTATACTCATCCATTGAGAAAAACGCACCGAATTACGGAACGGAATTGAAACATGTGAAGCAGGAAGTGAACGAGGCCTATCAGCAAATACAATCTGCTTTAGTCACCGCTTCCGAACATCAGAAAGAACAATTGAAAAAATTCGAACAGGATATTCAGGCAATCGTCAATGAGGTGAATTCTGGGGACTATTGAGTGACGGGTTCTATCGTCATGAGTTTTGCGCGTATTACTTTTGCGTTTCCTGATTTTAGAATGGAATAGGCTTTTTGATAAATGCAGAACATCTGCCATTTCAAAAAGCCTATCCTGTTTAAAGCCTAGAAATGAGGGAAATCATTGGTTTTTCTTTCTTTTTTTATTGTTTTGCCTTTGCATTTCCGATAATGGCGGTTCATTTCCCAATTCATCATTGTATCCAGCTCCATTACCTTGCGCTTTTGCAGCATTCATACCCGGTATAACATGATTTGCCTTTTGTTTTGTCATTTCGACACCTCCACCCATAGAATGCGATAATGTCGAATGATTATGTATGAAGTACTAATATGTTTTGCTGGAATAATTTATCAGGCCATAAATAGGGGTATTTTCATTAAAACTCATATCAGCAAGGCTTCATAAATGCACTTTAATATGTGGTGGATTTTTTTCTATAAGGGAAACTTATCAAAAACAATAACTTTCTTGTTATTTACTTATACTCATTTCTATATTAGTATTAAGTTGAAGGAAAAGTTAGGGTGGGAGAAGAGAGAGAAAATTCGACAAACTAACTTTTTTACTTATATTTATAGTAAACATGGTTTCAGTGAACCAGGTTTTACTTTTATGTGCAGAATACGTTCTGACAGTTTAATAGGGGGTAATATTCATGACGAAAAATGACGTATACCAAGCGCGTAAGTCCTTTGAAATTGAAGGGAAACGCTACAACTACTACAGCCTAGACGCTATTGAAAAAGCAGGGGATGGCAAAGTATCACGCCTTCCATATTCCATTAAAGTATTACTTGAAGCGGTACTTCGCCAAGTAGACGGAAGAGTAATCACTAAAGAACACGTTGCGAACCTTGCTAAATGGGGAACAAGCGAGCAACAAGATATAGATGTTCCGTTCAAGCCATCACGTGTAATCCTACAAGATTTCACTGGTGTTCCAGTTGTTGTTGATTTAGCTTCTTTACGTAATGCTTTCGCAGCACTTGGTGGAGATCCTGACAAAATCAACCCGGAAATCCCGGTTGACCTTGTAATTGACCACTCTGTACAAGTTGATAAAGCTGGTACGATGGATTCCCTTGATGCCAATATGGATCTTGAATTCGAACGTAATGCAGAGCGTTACCAGTTCCTAAGCTGGGCTCAAAAATCATTCAACAACTATCGTGCTGTTCCACCGGCAACTGGTATCGTTCACCAAGTTAACCTAGAGTACCTTGCGAACGTGGTTCACGCTGTTGAAACTCCAAACGGCGACTTCGAAGTATTCCCTGATTCTGTTTTCGGTACAGATTCACATACTACAATGATCAACGGTATTGGTGTTCTTGGTTGGGGTGTCGGCGGTATCGAAGCAGAAGCAGGCATGCTTGGACAGCCTTCTTACTTCCCAGTTCCAAAAGTGGTTGGTGTTAAACTGACTGGTCAACTTCCTAAAGGTACAACAGCTACTGACCTTGCATTGAAAGTAACACAAGTTCTTCGTGCACACGGCGTAGTTGGTAAATTCGTTGAGTTCTACGGCCCAGGAGTAGGATACCTTCCACTTGCTGACCGTGCAACAATCGCTAACATGGCTCCTGAATACGGTGCTACAGTTGGTTTCTTCCCTGTTGATGCAGAAGCTATCGATTACATGCGCTTAACAGGCCGTGATGAAAAACAAATTAAAGTGGTTGAATCATACTGCAAAGAAAATGGTTTGTTCTACTCTCCTGAAAACGAAGATCCAGCATACAATGATGTTGTGGAAATCGACCTTTCAGCAATTGAACCAAACCTTTCAGGCCCTAAACGCCCGCAAGATTTGATTCCACTTTCTCAAATGAAAAAATCTTTCCATGATGCCATCAATGCACCTATGGGCAACCAAGGTTTTGGCATGGACAATTCTGAATTGGATAAAGAAGTAACTGTTAAATTTGCCGATGGCAAAGAAACGGTAATGAAAACAGGTGCGATTGCAATTGCTGCAATCACAAGCTGTACGAACACTTCTAACCCGTACGTAATGCTTGGAGCAGGTCTTATTGCTAAAAAAGCAGTTGAAAAAGGCTTGACTGTTCCGGATTATGTAAAAACATCATTGGCACCAGGTTCTAAAGTTGTTACTGGTTACCTTCGTGATGCAGGTCTTCAACCATACCTTGATCAATTAGGATTCAACGTAGTTGGTTACGGCTGTACAACATGTATCGGTAACTCAGGTCCGTTGGCTGACGAAATCGAAGCAGCTGTTGCTGAAGCAGATCTTCTAGTAACTTCAGTACTTTCTGGTAACCGTAACTTTGAAGGTCGTATTCATCCACTAGTGAAAGCAAACTATCTTGCTTCTCCAACTTTGGTTGTTGCATATGCACTTGCTGGTACTGTGGACTTCGATCTTAACAATGATTCACTTGGTAAAGACAAAGATGGTAACGATGTATATCTTGCTGATATCTGGCCATCACAAGAAGAAGTTAACGCTGCTGTTAAAGCAACAGTTACACCGGAATTATTCCGTAAAGAATACGAAACAGTATTCAACGATAACAAACGTTGGAATGAAATCCAAACAAGCAACGAAGCGATTTATGCTTTCGATTCTAAATCAACATACATTCAAAATCCTCCATTCTTTGAAGGATTATCACCAGAACCGGGTTCAGTTAACCCACTTTCCGGCTTGCGTGTAGTTGGTAAATTCGGTGATTCAGTTACAACTGACCACATTTCTCCTGCAGGTGCAATCGGTAAAGATACACCAGCTGGTATCTATCTTCGTGAAAACGGTGTGAAACCGCGTGACTTTAACTCTTACGGTTCTCGTCGTGGTAACCATGAAGCGATGATGCGCGGAACGTTCGCAAACATCCGTATCCGTAACCAAGTTGCTCCAGGTACAGAAGGTGGATACACAACTTACTGGCCAACAGGCGATGTAATGGCTATCTATGATGCTTGTATGAAATACAAAGCAGATGGAACAGGTCTTGCAGTAATCGCTGGTAAAGACTATGGTATGGGAAGCTCTCGTGACTGGGCTGCGAAAGGTACTAACCTTCTTGGCATCAAAACAGTCATCGCTGAAAGCTTTGAACGTATTCACCGTTCTAACCTTGCATTAATGGGTGTTCTTCCACTTCAATTCAAAGAAGGCGAAAACGCTGAAACGCTTGGATTGACTGGTAAAGAGGCGATCGCAGTTAAAATCGACGAAACAGTTAAACCGCGTGATATCGTAACAGTTACAGCTACTGATGAAGCTGGAAACGTAAAAGAATTTGATGTACTTGTTCGTTTCGATTCCGAAATCGAAATCGACTACTACCGTCACGGTGGTATCCTTCAAATGGTATTACGTAATAAATTAAAAGGCTAATTTCAGCTTTTAGGAAGCGGTAAACCTACTTATCAGGTTTACCGCTTTTTTTGTGTCAAGTTTATGAAACAATGTGATATCATGTTATGATTTAAAGGAATTGCACTTTTCCGGAGATCCTTTTATTGTTAAGATGGAATAGGGAAGTTGTTCTATTTCTGGAAATGGACTAATATTTTTATTGTAATGGGACAGGGGGACGAGTATGCTTAAAAAAATTATTGCTTCGGTGGCCTTACTATCACTTATTACTGTAGCGATCGTGCAGGCGATGGATAATGACTCAAAGGAAAATGACGAAAAAGATGCTTTAGGCGGATTGAAAATAGGAGCTAAAGCACCCAATTTCTCCCTGAAAACTTTGGATGGGAAACAAGTTGAATTATCGGATTATAAGGGCAAAAAGGTTATGCTGAATTTTTGGGCAACGTGGTGTCCGCCTTGCAAGAAGGAAATGCCGGATATGGAGAAATATACACAGCAAGCGGGTGATGATGTCGTCGTACTTGCCGTCAATATTGACCCCGAAAATGATGTACAAGCATTTGTAGAGGATAATGGAATTACATTTACCATACCGCTGGACAGTCAAAGTGCCAAAAATCCAGTGAATGAGCGCTACAAGATTCTTAGCATACCGACAACTTACTTCATCGACAAAGAAGGCATCATCAGGAATAAGGTAATTTCAGCCATGCAATTAAAAGATATGGAACGAAATATAAATAGTATGCAGTAGGGGAACTTTATGAAGTTCCACCAGTATTGAAGGAATTAGCGAAATTCGGTGCCCAAACCCGGCTTGGGGCGAGGAGGCTCCCGGACCGCCCGCGGAAAGCGAGTGCCTGGAGAGGAAATCAACGTCCATTGTACAAACCAAAAAAACTGAAGACAAACTCGATTTTCATCGAGGTTAGTCTTCAGTCTGACGGAGCCTTTATGAGGTTCCGTTTTTTGTATGTTAACAAAGTTGTCAAACTTTAATGGAAAAATCAAAAAAATTAAAAAATTATGGTTAATGTTCATGGAAAAAGGGTTAAAGTATAGAGAGCGAATAATGGAATTTTAAACAGGTTAAAAATCTGATAATTATGACAATTAAAGGGATGTAAACCATATAGTCATAATTTTACGTTAATTTGGCAATACTGAAAATTATATTAAAAATAAGTAGGTGAAAAGCATGAAAAAAAGAAAAAGGACATTTGAAGAATTAATTAAAGAAAACAAAAGGGAATTATTGATGGACGTTAAGCAAATGGAAAGACTTGAGGAACGTCTTGAAAAAAAACATATGCAAAAGGCTGAATAGCTTTTGCTTAAAAAGAGCCAGTGCCATGAAGGTCCCTTCAAGGTGCTGGCTCTTTTTTCATGGCTTTTTCAAAAACTGGCATTCATGAATTTCCTCTTTTTTATCCATGATAAGAGAAGGATAAGAGAAGGAGGCGATAAAATGGGTAATCCAAAAAAAGATTCCAAACACTTTAGACCGAGCCATCTAGGGACACAACCAATAGCTGCAGGTGGGAATAACGGTAAGAAAATGCAGGACAAATCCGGGAAACATCCTCAGGTCATTCAAACTAAAGGCGAGTAATCAAGGCTTAATAAAGTAATCGTAATAATATTATGTAAATAAAAAAACATGAGGTGAAATTAATGGGCACAAATAAGCACAATCCGGATAATCGTTTGGATAATGTTGAAAAAATTCAAGATGCTATAGAAAATACGGAAGAAAACATAATCGCTGCAAATGAAACGTTATCATTCTCTTCAGGGGAGGAAAAACAGGCAATTCAGGCTAAAAATGAACGAAGAAGAAAGAGCATTGATGGAATGAAGGAAGAAATGCAAGATGAGCAGGAAGCACGGGAAAGCGGTTATAGTAACGATAATATGTAAGCAACTAGGTAAGGGGAGAAAGAGGCGGGAAATCTTTCTCCTCTTTTATTTAGGTTCATTGAAGGGAAGCAGCCCAGATTAAGACAGCTTAAATGAAATTTGCACAATTGTTATGGTAAAATGTTTATTGCAATAGAAATGAAAGTGGGGAAACAAAATGTTCATAGCTGAAAACGAAATTGAAGTG
Organism: Peribacillus phoenicis; assembly: GCF_047238085.1. NCBI lineage: Bacteria > Bacillati > Bacillota > Bacilli > Caryophanales > Bacillaceae > Peribacillus > Peribacillus phoenicis. The sequence continues at coordinate 1,985,550 of NZ_JBDFMF010000001.1, forward strand.
CGATATGCAGAGACAGATCAAATGGGTGTTGTTTACCATGCGAATTATCTTATATGGATGGAACTGGGCAGGACAAAATTGATAAATGATTTAGGATTTTATTATGCTGATATGGAAGCGGATGGCATCCTCTCACCTGTTATGGATATTCATGCTTCGTATAAAACCCCTGTTAGATATGGTGATAAGGTAAAAGTTAAAACCTGGATTGAAAAATATGACGGCTTGCGGGTCGTTTATGGGTATGAGATCGTCAATGGGAAAAATGAAGTGGCGGCTACTGGTCATTCTTCCCACGTTTGCGTTAAAAAGGAGAGCTTCCGCCCGATATCCATTAAACGCATGTATCCTGAATGGCATGAGGCCTATGAGAAAAATAAAAAGCAGGATGAATTGGTTTAATTACAATTATTGAGGTGAACAAAAATGGCTTTTGGAATTAAACGGGTAGATGTAGTAGCCTGGAAGCAGAAAATCGATCAAGGCCAAATAGCTTTTTTAACTCATTATTGGCTGGATGACCGATTTCCCGGTTGCAAGACGGTTACAAAAGTCGGATGTAAAGATTTACGGCGTTTATCGGAGTGGGGTAAGCAATACGGGCTTAAAAAAGAGTGGATTCATCACAGGAAGGATGGCTATTCACATTTCGATCTTTTAGGGGAAAAGCAAGCGGAAATTCTTAGGGCGGAAGATATTAAAGAGCGTCTGCTCGATTGAACAAGAAAAAACAGCGGTTACACCGCTGCTTTATTGTCAAGCGCTCTTTTCATAGTGAAATTCTGGTTCAGTCAGTTTTTCATTAAAAGTAATAAGTAAATCGTGACCATCAAAGTACCATAAATCTTTTTCTTCTACATAAAAATTAATCTCATTCATAGTTGTTGCGGCTGCAGCAGTTTCAGGTTCTTCCTGCATGATACCTAATGAAAAGCCGCTTTGGACGGTACTATGCCCGCCATATCTTACATAAAAGCGCAAATGAGAGCCTTCTTGAAGCCCCAGCTCATCAATATACCACTTAGCTGCTTGATCGGAAATGGTCAGTTTCATACTCATTCTCCTTCCTAGATGTTCGTTATTTAAGTATAAAGTAATTATGAAGTAGATGCGAATAATGTGCGTTCAAGAAAGGAAATAACCCATGGATATTATCTATAATATTTGTTTCATAACCCGAAAAAAATTCAACGAAGTCGAAGTGTTGATGCTATTTCGCCAAAAGAATCCCAATAAGCATAAATGGAATGGTATAGGCGGGAAGATAGAACAAGGTGAAACCATCGATGAATCGATGGAACGCGAAATTTTTGAAGAAACTGGATTGAAAGTAAGGGGGATGGCCTTTCGAGGGATCGTGACATGGAATCAAACGGGTGGAATGTATGTTTACAGAGCTGAAGATGCAGGGGGCGGGCTATCTGCCTGTGATGAAGGGGAACTTGCCTGGAAGCCATATCAATGGGTTATGGAGGCAATTGATGTTGTGTCCAACATAAAGTATTACCTAAAAGATATATTACAGGATGAACCACCACAAGAATTTGTCTGTACCTATGAAAATGAACAATTAATATCAGTCAAAAAAAAGCCTTTGCCTGATTGGGCAAAAGAATTGACTTTCAATTGAAAACCGCCCATGTGCGGTTTTTTTGCTTTTTTTGATTCCTAAGCTAAATATCACAAAGTAGCAGAAGAATATTAAGGATTTTGGTATTTTTATGCAAGATACTGAAATTATTTATTGTGACGATTTACGGAAAACGAAATGTTAAAAGGGAGTACGGAAATATCCCGATTTATAAGGCAAGAGTATTTAATTAGTAACTGGCAGGATTCCATAGAGGACCTAAAAGGAAATACTATTATGCGACGAAATTGATTAATCGGTTTCTAATCCGTAAGGTAGTTTCGCACACATATGAGTATCCACAAAAATAGCTGCAGATTCCTGCAGCTATTTTGTATTTCCTTTTTCTTTTGCTTCAGCCTCGGCAAGCTTCCTCAGCAAAACAGGTGTAGGCATATGCATGATTTGCTCTAAAGGCAAGTTTAGTGACTTGGATAACTTTAATGCGGTTTCCGGTGATATTTGCAATGGCTTCATGGCACTTTCTCCTATCGATATTTAATAGCTAGTTCCAGTGTAGCCTCTGTTCTTCAATTATTCAATCCTTACTTGACCATTTATCCACCATACTATTCATTTGATGGGCAGTTAAGGTAAAAGAATTTTAGGTCCTTTTACCTTGACAAAAGACTTGAATTGAGGCCAAAATAAAAATATGTGTAGTCTAAATGAATTATTTATTTGATGTGAATCTAATTATTTTTATTTGCGTTGGATACAAAGACCTGTATTGTATTGGTGGGATATTTTGGATCCGCTTTATCGTGAAATACAAAATCAGGGGGAGTGGGATATGGGGATTTTCATAAAAGCGAAGCCGGAAAAAGCAATCTGGTTTCAAAAAGCAAAAGAAACAGATGGCATATTGGATGTAAGCATTGAACAGGTAAAACTGCAGGTGACTATCATCGATTTAACTGAATTCGATTTAAAGCTGATCCATGCCTTTAGAGAGGCAATCGAGCCCCAGGTAGAGGGAGTTGTTGATGCCTTTTATCAAACGATTCTCCAAGTTCCTGAATTGAAGGGGATAATCACTGAACACAGCACGGTCGGAAAATTGAGGAAAACGTTAATTACTCATATGCTATCTTTATTCAATGGTGTGATTGACGATGAATTTGTTGAATTGCGGAAGAAGGTGGCGAAGACTCATTATCGTATTGGCCTACAGCCCTTGTGGTATTCATCCGGTTTTCAAAATGTTCAAAATTACTTGCAAAGAATTGTCTTTGATCAAACCAAGAATGAAGAAGAACAGCGGGCATTAATATCAGCGATAGGAAAAATACTCAATCTGGAACAGCAGTTAGTCCTTGAGGCATATGAAATTGAAAATTTAAATGCTAGGGAAAATCAATATAAAGAAATAAAAGAGGAAGTGAGAAGGAAAATCTCGTTAGTTAGTGAAGAAGTCTTGAATTTAAGTGAAGAAACAGATGCTTCCGTTAAGCAATTGATAGAAAACGGGCAATATGTCAAATCGCAGATTGCAACACGCGCTGAACAATCATTTCGTTCAAAAACAATGGCTGAAGAGGGACAGAATCGCATGCAGATCTTAACGGAAAAGATACAAAACCTTGTTATTTTCATGAAAAATGTTGATGAAAAGATCGTTTTATTAAACCAATCCTTCGTAAGAATTACCGAGTTTGTTAAGCTTGTACAGGGAATGGCCGACCAGACAAATTTACTTTCATTGAACTCAGCCATCGAGGCAGCACGGGCAGGTGAACATGGTAATGGATTTGCGGTCGTTTCGAATGAGGTCAGGAAACTTGCTGAACAGACTAAAAAATCGATAACTGAAATAGATGCAATCGTACAAACATCAAATGAATATATGAAAGATGTTGTTGATTCAGTCCTAAGGGTCAAGGAAGTCGTTCAAGCAGGCGAGAAGGAATCGGAGTTAACAGAAAATTCCTTCAATGAAATAATCGGAGTCATCAAAGGGAATATAACGGATTCTGCAGAAATGGAAATGACAATTCAGGGATTAGTGTCAATCATCCAGGAAATCGGAAACGCCACTGAAATGGTTTCGAGGCATGCCGGTATCCTGAATAACACGGCAAATGAATTGTAGAATGGAAAATAGGCCCATGCATACGGGCCTATTTTTCACTTGGATATGGTGTGTTTTACAACCACTTTACCTTCGGTTCAGTTTTATCGATAATCCGCTTGATATTTGCGCGATGCCGGTAAAAAATGAAGATCGTTATTAAACTGATTACAATAATGAGCGCCAAATCCTCAATATGAAAAACTAAACTGTAGATGAGAGCAAGTAGACAAGCAATCATGGATGAAAGCGAGACATATTTGGATATGTATAAGGATATAAAGAAGATGATGACGGCAAAGACAAAAAACCATGGTTCATAAGCAAGAATGACACCAGCAGAAGTTGCCACCGCTTTTCCGCCCCGAAAGTTTGCAAAAATGGGAAACATATGACCGATTACCGCAATAACTCCAGCTAACAATAAATGCATGTCCACGCCTAGTATATACGGCAGAAAAGTTGCTAGGGTACCCTTAAGTATATCCATGATAGTAACGGTTAGCCCTGCCTTGACACCAAGTGTCCTGAAGGTATTTGTCCCGCCTAGATTCTTACTGCCATGCTCACGGATGTCGATTTTGTAGAAAGTTTTACCGATTATTAAACCGGAAGGAATCGAGCCGATCAGGTAGGCAGCCAGTATAGTGATAAATGTAAGCATTCTATTACCCTTTCTTTTAAGAAAAATCTTCTTTTTTTATCACGTTCAAGGGACGATTGTTCCCTTTTTCAAAAATAAACGTGTAGAAATAGCCAAAAACAGCCTTAAAATGCCTGTTAAGCTTCTCTTATTGTAACATTTTCGTGACAAAATGGTACGGCTGTCCAAAAAAAATCCACTAAAAAAATGAATTTTCCTTGATGAACTTACATCTTTTGATATACGTTAAGTTCATGAAGGGTAAAAGGTTTAGGCTTCCTTATTTTCGTAAATATAAAATGAAGGATGCCTCCTTGTATAAATTGTTACAATACGTGGTAGTCTGTATGAACATAAAGGCAGTTAAGTGAGTCATGCCTTTTCGAAACCTATTATTTCTTGTATAATGGTTTTTCTTAATAATGGTAATCCGTAAAATACACTTGTTAAGGAATACTCTTTATTCAATATTACATTTTATTATAAAGGGGATTGAAAAGAATGATAGAAAATCCAAGCAGAGAAGAAATGGGAAAGATGTTGAAAAATTCGAAGCGCATCGCTGTCGTTGGTTTATCTGATAACCCTGAGCGCACTTCATATATGGTATCGAAGGCTATGCAGGATAGCGGTTATGAAATCATCCCGGTAAACCCTGCTGTATCTGAAGTGCTGGGTGTGAAGGCAGTTAAAGCCCTGAAAGATATTGAAGGGCACGTCGATATCGTCAATGTTTTCCGCCGTTCAGAGTTCCTTCCTGAGATAGCCAAGGAATTTGCTGAAATCGATGCAGATATCTTTTGGGCGCAGCTAGGGGTGGAAAATGAAGAAGCGTATAATTTTTTGAAAGAAAAAGGATATACTGTCATCATGAATCGATGCATAAAAGTCGAACACGCCCTTACTAAGTAAAAATGAAGAGCGGAACTTCCGCTCTTTTTTTAAGGTATCGCTGTATCTCAACCCGGAGATAAACTAAAATGCAGGGAAAATTTAAGCCATTAAAGCTTAATTTGATTAAAATAATAAAAGTATATTTGCCAAATGAAAATTTACCGCTACAATTAGAATGGTAGCTATGATACGTTTTCATGTTCCAATCAAGGTGCTAACGCTAATAAAAGGGACGAAAAAAATAGAACACTTGTTCTTTATTCGTAAAAGTATTATACTTTTTATATGATATTAACGTATGAATGGATTTATTAAGCTAGTGAGTCATTTCATTGCAGTATGATTTGGCCCGGAAATTGTGTTTAGTAAGGAAAGGGGAATTTCTGTGGCAAAGAAAGTAAAAACAATCGAGTACAATGATGATGCAATTCAGGTACTGGAAGGACTCGAAGCGGTCAGAAAACGTCCCGGTATGTATATCGGCAGTACTGATGCACGCGGACTTCATCATTTAGTGTACGAGATTGTAGATAACTCCGTAGATGAGGCTTTAGCTGGATATGGAGACCAAATTAGTGTGAAAATACATAAAGATAACAGTGTAAGTGTGTCTGATAAAGGGCGCGGAATGCCTATTGGCATGCATAAATTAGGTAAACCGACGCCTGAAGTCATTTTGACGATTCTTCATGCTGGAGGTAAATTTGGACAAGGCGGATATAAAACGAGTGGAGGCCTTCATGGAGTCGGTGCTTCGGTCGTTAACGCGTTGTCTGAATGGCTTGTCGTGACGATCAAAAGGGACGGGTTCATTTACGAACAACGGTTTTTCAATGGCGGAAAGCCAGAAACCACACTGGAGAAAATCGGTAAAACCAATCAAGCCGGTACCAAGATCCACTTCAAGCCCGATCCAAAAATATTTTCGGTGACTACTTTTAATTATGAGATCTTATGTGAGCGTCTTCGCGAATCAGCCTTTCTTTTAAAAGGCATGAAGATAGAATTGACGGATGAGCGTAACGACCATAATGAAGTTTTTCACTATGAAAATGGAATTGAAGCGTTTGTCGATTATTTAAATGAAGAAAAAGAGACCCTTCATAGTGTAGTCAGCTTAGAAGGGGAACAAAATGGGATAGAAGTCGAACTCGCCTTTCAATTCAACGATGGCTATTCAGAGAATATTTTAAGCTTTGTCAATAATGTTCGTACAAAAGATGGAGGCACCCATGAGATTGGCGCAAAAACGGCCATGACACGGGCATTTAATGATTATGCCAGAAAGATGGGGCTATTGAAGGAAAAAGATAAAAACCTCGAAGGTACCGATATACGTGAAGGCTTGTCTTCAATCATTTCAGTACGTATCCCTGAAGAACTTCTTCAATTCGAAGGACAAACCAAGAGCAAGCTTGGAACAAGTGAAGCCCGTTCTGCAGTCGATTCCATCGTATCAGAGCACTTAGCCTACTTTTTTGAAGAAGATCCGACCACGAGTACCCTATTGGTTAAAAAAGCAATTAAAGCGTTCCAAGCAAGGGAAGCGGCACGCAAGGCTCGTGAAGACGCAAGAAGCGGGAAGAAACGGAAAAAATCCGATGCCATCCTTTCTGGGAAATTAACACCAGCTCAATCGAAAAATCCCGAACGGAATGAACTGTATCTTGTAGAAGGGGACTCTGCTGGGGGATCCGCTAAACAAGGACGAGATCGCCGTTTCCAAGCAGTTCTTCCATTGCGGGGTAAAGTTATCAATACGGAAAAGGCAAAACTGGCGGATATCTTTAAAAACGAGGAAATAAATACGATCATCCATGCCATCGGCGGAGGTGTCGGGGCGGAATTCAATACGCCGGACACTAACTATGATAAAGTGATCATCATGACTGATGCCGATACGGATGGAGCCCATATCCAAGTGCTGCTGCTGACATTCTTTTATCGCTATATGAAGCCGTTAATAGAGGCAGGAAAGGTTTACATTGCCTTGCCCCCTTTATATAAAGTGAGTAAAGGGACCGGGAAGAAAGAAGTCATTGAATATGCTTGGAGCGACGAGGAGCTTCAGGGAGCGATAGACAAGGTGGGGAAAGGCTATATGATTCAGCGCTATAAAGGGCTGGGTGAGATGAATGCCGATCAATTATGGGATACCACCATGAATCCGGAAACAAGGACATTGATACGTGTGAAGATCGATGATGGGGCCCGTGCGGAAAGACGTGTGACAACTTTGATGGGAGATAAGGTTGAACCGCGTCGTAAGTGGATTGAAGCCAATGTCGCTTTTGGTCTCGAAGAGGAATCGAATATTTTAGATAATGAAAATATGTCGATTGAAGAGGAGGTCAATAACGATGGTATTTGAAGAAACGTTTCGGGATTTGCCGCTTGAAGAGGTAATTGGTGACCGCTTCGGGCGTTATAGTAAATATATTATCCAAGATCGGGCACTTCCAGATGCAAGGGACGGTTTAAAACCGGTGCAGCGCAGGATATTGTATGCGATGCATGTCGAAGGAAATACTCAGGAAAAAGGATTTAGGAAATCCGCAAAAACGGTCGGTAATGTAATCGGTAACTATCACCCTCACGGAGATTCATCCGTTTATGAGGCAATGGTTCGGATGAGCCAAGACTGGAAGCTGCGGAAGGTCATGGTCCAAATGCACGGAAACAACGGTAGCATTGATGGTGATCCGCCTGCTGCGATGCGGTATACGGAGGCAAGGCTTTCATCGATAGCCTCCGAGATGCTGCGGGATATTGAAAAAAGGACGGTCGATTTTGTACCGAACTTTGATGATACTTCGGAAGAGCCCATTGTATTGCCTGCGATGTTCCCTAACCTGCTTGTAAATGGCTCTACAGGAATTTCAGCAGGCTATGCCACTGAAATCCCGCCACATCAACTAGGTGAAGTCATTGATGCAGCCATTATGCGAATCGATAAGCCGGAAGCGACTGTCGCTGACTTAATGACGGTCATTAAAGGGCCGGATTTTCCTACTGGAGGTATCATTCAAGGCATTGAAGGCATTCGTAAGGCCTATGAAACAGGTAAAGGGAAAATAATCATTCGCGGGTTGGCGGAAGTGGAAACGATTCGGGGGGGCAAACAGCAAATCGTCATCACTGAAATCCCATATGAAGTCAATAAAGCCAACCTTGTTAAGAAAATGGATGAGTTCCGCCTAGACCGGAAAGTGGAAGGTATCGCCGAAGTAAGGGATGAAACCGACCGTACAGGACTGCGCATTGTAATCGAACTGAAAAAAGAAGCAGATGCAAATGGAGTCCTGCATTATTTATACAAAAATTCCGATCTCCAAATTGCATACAATTTCAATATGGTCGCGATTTATAAAAAACGGCCAACATTGATGAGCCTGCCAAAAATGCTCGATGCATATATCGAACACCGTAAAGAAGTAATCGTGAACCGTTCACGGTATGAGTTGCAAAAGGCACATGACCGGGCACATATCGTCGATGGTTTAGTAAAGGCTTTGTCCATACTAGATGAGGTCATCGCTGTCATCCGGGCATCTAAAGACAAACGGAATGCCAAAGATAACCTCATCGCTAAATTCGATTTTACAGAAGCGCAAGCTGAAGCCATTGTCTCCTTGCAGCTATACAGGCTGACAAATACGGATATTACAGCACTTGAAGCAGAGGCAGCGGAATTGAAAAACAAAATTGAGGAATTGACAAAGATTCTTGGCAGTGAAAAAGTTCTTCTTCAAGTAATTAAAAAAGAACTTCGATTCATTAAAAAGGGCTTTGATGACGGACGGCGTTCCAAAATCGAAAAAGAAATTGAAGAAATCAAAATCAATCTTGAAGTCTTGATTGCGAGTGAGGACGTGATGGTGACCGTGACGAAAGAAGGCTATGTCAAACGGACTTCGTTACGATCTTATGCAGCATCAGGCGGGCTTGATTTTGGCATGAAGGATTCCGATCGCCTGCTCCAGAGGCTGGAGATGAATACGACGGATGTCCTGTTGCTGTTCACATCCAAAGGGAACTACCTCTATTGTCCAGTTCATCAGCTTCCTGATATTCGCTGGAAGGAAACCGGTCAGCATATCGCGAACATCATTCCAATCGACAGGGAAGAACAAATCATAAAAGCGATTCCAATCAAAGAGTTTGCCGTGCCGGAATTCTTAGTGTTCATCACGAAAAATGGTATGGTGAAAAAGACAGAATTAGCTTCCTATAAAGCCCAGCGTCATTCAAAACCGCTGGTTGGTGTCAATTTAAAAGGTGACGATGAACTTGTCGATGTCCATCATACCAATGGACAGGCTGACCTTTTCCTGGTCACCCATAACGGCTATGGTTTATGGTTTGATGAAGAAGAAGTAAGTATTGTCGGTGTTCGGGCAGCAGGAGTCAAAGGGATTAATTTGAAAGAAGATGACTATGTCATTGGCGGAAAGGTTTTGGCCAAGGATAGTAAAGAATCGATCTTTATCGTTACACAGCGCGGTGCCATAAAGAAAATGAAACTAACCGAGTTTGAAAAAACGAGCCGGGCAAAACGCGGTGTCGTGGTCTTGAGGGAATTGAAATCGAATCCTCATAGGGTCATTGGATTTGATATCATTAACAAAACGGACAGTCTATTCATTCTTTCTGAAAAGGGGACCATTGAAACGATTCATGCTGCTTCATTAAAAAACCATGATCGATATACGAATGGATCATTTGTTTTTGATGAAACGGTCAGTGGAAAAGCGAAAGAATTATGGAAAATATCATTGGAAGATGACTCCGCCATAGAGCAGTGAATCATTTTTTAAAACGGGATGCTGAACTTGATCAGCATCCCGTTTTATTTTCAAAAAATATCCTTCAAGAAAATAACCCCACATGCCCGCACTACAAGTTGAGTCCTTTACGGAAGCATCTCTAAATTCAAAAATGACTTATTGAGTCAATTTTAAATCCTAGCATTATGAACCTAATATTATTAAGGGCGCAGCAAATAATTCAATTTTGAATTTTACCATTGATTGAATCAGCGTAACATAACGATTTATTTTTGGCACACTCCTTGCATATTGTTTAGTATGACTTCTTTATTTTTTTGAATGAAGAAAGGGGAGGGCCAATGGATAGACCTTGGAAAAAACATATCCCGCAAGGAAATCCAAGCGAGATTGATATTCCTGAAATATCTTTGACAGAACTATTTTATCAATCAGTCGAACAATATTCGGATAATACAGCGGTTACGTTCATGGAGCAGAGTTATACATATTCAGAGTTGGGGACGTTAGTGAAAAGATGTGCCCGCTTGCTTGCTGCTGAAGGGATTGGAAAGGGAGATCGTGTGGCTCTTATGCTTCCTAATTGTCCACAATATCCAATTGGTTTTTTTGGAACTCTTTTGAATGGAGCCATTGTTGTCCAAATCAATCCAATGTATAAGGCGAACGAATTAATACATGTCCTGAAAGACTCAGGTGCAAGGCACATCATTGTGCTAGATGATTTAGTGCCAATAGTTGAAGCCGTTATAGCTGAAACCGATGTTGAAAAGGTGTTGAGCGTGTCGCTGGAAAAGGGCAAATGTGAAATGACAAAAAAACTGCTATCTGTAACAGAAGCGGATTTCAGTGTGGAGATTGATCCTGCTAGAGATGTCGCCGTTCTCCAATATACAGGAGGAACGACAGGGCGTTCTAAAGGGGCGATGCTAACACATCGTAATATCGTAGCCAATACGCTGCAAAGTGCAGCAACTTCAAGAATCAATACTCAAAAGGGTAAAGAAAGGGTACTAGGCGTTTCCCCATTATTTCATGTTTACGGCATGACTTCAGGGATGAACCTGACATTTTATAATGGCGGGGAATTAATTCTTGTATCCAGGTTTGAGGTGACGGAGATTGTCGATATTATCAATGATCTTAAACCGACTATTTTTCCAGGGGTACCGACGATGTACATTGCTTTATTACAATATTACCAGTCCCATCCATTTGATTTGCATACATTGAAATCTTGCGTTTCGGGTTCATCACCATTGCCATTGAATGTATTGTCAAGGTTTAATGAATTGAGCGGGACAAAGATTGCAGAAGGCTATGGCCTGTCCGAGGCGTCACCAGTCACGCACCGGAATCCAGTTAGCGGCCTGCAAAAACCCGGAAGTATCGGAATTCCGATACAAAATACGGATGCCGCCATAATTGACAGTATTACAGGAGAGCCTGCCCTCTTGGTTGATACACCAGGTGAATTGGTCATAAAGGGTCCACAGGTAATGAAAGGTTATTGGGGCATGCCTGAAGAGACGCGGCAGACGATTCAAAACGGATGGCTGCATACCGGTGATATTGCCAAGATGGATGAAGATGGCTTCTTTTACATTGTTGGACGGAAGAAAGAAATGATCATAGCAGGCGGATTCAATATATATCCCATTGAAATTGAAGATATATTATACAGCCATCCTAAGGTTCTGGAAGCTGCCGTCTTTGGCGTTCCCGATCAATATCGCGGTGAAACGGTACATGCAGCGGTAGTTATAAAACCAAATGAAAGAATAACTGAAAACGAATTGAAGGATTATTGCCGAAAGCAGCTCGCTGCCTTTAAAGTCCCAAAAGCAATCACATTTGAAAGTGAACTTCCGAAGACGGCAGTGGGTAAAATCTTAAAACGCAAACTTCAGGAAAAACATATTGCTTATTCGGATAATATATGAAAGCGTTAACAACCAATTCGCAGATAAAGGGGAATGCAAATGGACTTTCGCTTAGATGAAGACATCCTGCTATTAAAAGAAAATATACGCCAGTTTATTGAAGAGCAAATCGATCCATTTTCCATGCAGATAGAGGATGAAGATCATATCCCGGAATCCATTATAAATTTATCGAAGGAAATCGGGCTATTCGGGCTTAGTATCCCGGAAATGTATGGCGGGCTCGGAATCGGGATGGTGGGAAAATGCGCTTTATATGAGGAAATCGGCAAAACACATAATGGATATACCACTCTGATTGGGGCCCATACCGGCATAGGTACGGTAGGGATAGTCGAAATGGGCAATGAAATGCAAAAGGAAAAGTATCTACCAGATATGGCAAGCGGTAATAGAATTGGCGCTTTTGCTTTAACTGAGCCTGCAGCGGGGTCACATGCTACGAATCTCAAAATGACGGCAGTTAAAAATGGCGATAAATATATTCTAAATGGGACTAAGCATTATATAACGAATGCTGATGTAGCAGATATTTTTACAGTTATGGCCGTAACGGACAAAGATAAAGGGGCAAAAGGAATCACCTCATTCATAGTAGAAAAGGATTTTCCGGGTTTTAGAGTTGGTAGCCTGGAAAGGAAGATGGGTCTTCGAGGCTCACATTCGGCAGAATTGGTTTTTGAAGATTGCGAGGTTCCTGCCGAAAATGTACTGGGGGACGTTGGACAAGGGTATGTAAATGCATTGAAGATCCTTGCAAATGGCCGGGCAGGCCTTGCTGCCCGTAATTTAGGGTCCTGTCAGTACTTGCTCGATCTATCTACTAAATATGCCACAGAACGTGAACAATTCAATGTCCCGATCATTGATCATCAAGCCGTATCCCATATGATTGCCGAGATGGCAATGGAAATAGAAGCACTTCGCTCATTCACATACCGGGTTGCATGGATGGTCGATCAGAAAGAAAAAATCATTAAAGAAGCGGCAATGCTAAAGTTGTATGGTTCGGAAGTATATAATCGTGTCGCTGATAAGGCCGTTCAGATTCATGGAGGGATGGGATACATGAAGGATTATCCAGTTGAACGTTTCTATCGGGATGCCCGAATCACTAGAATATATGAAGGCACGTCAGAAATCCAAAAAAATATCATTACCGGACAATTGAAGAGAAAATATCAAAACTAGTCTAATTGGAAAGCGGAGGGGTTAAAATGGATTTACGACTATCAGATGAACAAAAAATGGTACAAAAAACAATACGCAAGTTCGTGGAAAATGAATTGATACCCTTGGAAAATGAAGTGCTTCGCAATGAAATGGCAGGTAAACCTAGTTTGCCAGAGGGGACATTGAAAGATTTACAGGAAAAAGCAAAAAAAGCTGGGTTTTGGGGCATCAATACCCCGGAGGAATATGGCGGGGCAGACTTAGGGCAGCTTATGATGGCAATTGTCTTGATGGAAGTATCAAAAACGTTTGTACCATTCAGCTTTGGAGGTTCGGCTGATAACATACTTTATTATGCAAATGAAGAACAGAAGCAGAAATATCTGATCCCTACGATTAATGGTGATAAAAAGTCCTGTTTTGCCATGACGGAGCCGGGAGCTGGGTCCGATACGCGAAATATTAAAATGACGGCAGTAAAAGAAGGGAACGAATGGGTGCTTAACGGTGAAAAAACTTTCATTACCGGAGGAAATGATGCCGATTTCGTCATGGTCATTGCTGTAACAGACAAAGAACGTCATCAAGCAACCGGGACGGAAGGGGTAACCTGTTTCATTGTAGACCGTGATATGGGCTGGAGATCAGAGTATATCAATACGATGGGAGAATGGGGACCGGCCGGATTAGTTTTTGACAATGTTCGGGTACCCGAAGAAAACATCTTAGGGGAAGTGCATGGCGGTTATAAACTAGGCTTGGAATGGATTGGGTTTGCAAGATGGATCGTGGGTGCACGTGCTGTCGGTTCTGCAGAAAGATTGCTGCAAATGGCTATAGAATACGCTAAAGAACGAGTCACATTCGGTAAACCGATCGCGGAGCGCCAGGCCATCCAATGGCAGATAGCTGATTCGGCTGTAGAGATTGAAGCTGCAAGATGGCTTGTATTGAATGCGGCTTTTACACTTGATAATGGAGAAGACAACCGCCATTTAGCTTCAATGGCTAAACTCTATGGAGCCAATATGGGGAATCGGGTCGTTGATCGCGTATTGCAGATTCACGGTGGCATGGGCTATACGAAGGAGCTTCCCATCGAACGTTGGTACCGAGAGGCAAGGCTTTGGAGGATTTATGATGGTACGGATGAAATACAGCGTATGATCATTTCCCGAAATTTGATTAAGGGGCATGTTAAATTAGGACAATTCTTATAATAGATTAGGAGGAAACGATTATGGCAGGGAGATTTTCAGGGAAAACGGCTTTAGTTACAGGTGGAAGCAGGGGGATTGGCCGGGCGATCGTCGAACTATTTGCCAGTGAAGGTGCAAACGTGGCGATTATCGATATCAATGAAGAGGTTTTGACATCAACAGGAAATGAATTAAGGGATAAGGGGTATACCATTTTTACCAAAGTGGCCAATGTGGTCAATTCCGAAGAGGTGGAAGCATCCATAAAGGAAATAGCCGACACATTCGGATCGCTTGATATTCTTGTGAATAATGCTGGGGTCATCCGGGATAATCTACTTTTTAAAATGACCGATTCAGATTGGCAGACGGTAATGGATGTGCATTTAAAAGGTACTTTCAATGCAGTACGTGCCGCCCAGAAGCATATGGTTGCAAATAAATACGGAAGAATCATCAATATATCATCCACTTCGGCCCTCGGGAACCGCGGTCAGGCTAATTATTCAGCTGCTAAAGCAGGGCTTCAGGGTTTAACAAAAACATTGGCGATCGAACTTGGCAAATACGGGATAACGGCTAATTCGGTAGCACCAGGTTTTATCGAAACCGAAATGACGAAAGAAACAGCTAGGCGGGTGGGAGTGAGTTTTGAGCAATTCATCCAGGATAGGGCAAACAGTATTCCTGTTGCCAGAAGCGGTTTGCCAAGTGATATTGCTCATGCTGTTGCATTCTTTGCCGATGAAGCATCCTCATTCATTAGCGGGCAGGTTTTATATGTTGCGGGCGGTCCAAAAAATTAAGGGAAAAGGCGGGATGTTATGTTCAACGAAAGTATTGGAAAACGATCCAACCCCGTTAAAAATATAGTTGAACGGGGAGCCGTTAAAAAATTCGCATTATCGATTGGTGATCCCCACCCGATTTTCATTGATGAAGAAATAGGCAGGCAATCAAGGTACGGTACGAATATCGCTCCACCAACTTTCCCAAGGGTCTTTGATTTCGGGACGATTGAAAGCTTAAATCTCCCAACTAAAGGGTTGATTCACGGTGAGCAGATATATCGCTATAACAGGCCGCTGAAGGTAGGGGAAGAAATCACCTGTTATACGGAAGTGAAAGACTATTACGAGAAAAAAGGAAAACAAGGGGAAATGGGATTTCTAGCCTTTAAAAATTATGGGACGGATGCAAATGGGGAAGTTGTCTTCACTGCTGAACAGCTTGTCATTATAAATGAAACGGTCAGAAGGATGGTGATGAGTAAATGACGACATTAACCGAACTTCATATCGGTGACTCGTTACATTCAATCGAGCTTGCACCTGTAACGCGTTTGGACCTCATTAAATATGCCGGCGCATCAGGTGATTTCAATCCCATTCATACGATTGATGAGGAAGCAAAAAATGCTGGTCTTCCCGGTATCATCGCGCATGGAATGTGGACGATGGGAAACCTCGCAAAGCTTTTCAGTAATCTTTATGAAATTGGTTTTATCGAAGAATACAAGATTCGTTTCAAAGGCATGGTTTTCTTGAATGATGTCATAACTCTTCAAGCGGATCTAAAAGAAAAAAATGGGGATAGATATTTTTTCAACGTTGCGGCCACTAACCAGACAGGTAAGGAAGCGATCAGTGGAGAGGTTATTTTTAAGACTTACTGAGGGATAGTAGTGATGAAAATTATTTCATCACTACTTTTTTTGGAGCGAAATTCGACAATTTTAAAGGAGTTTCGAAAATTATCCAGAATTGTACTTAAAAAGAATTCTTTTTGCGGCGGTGAATAGTAATGAATCAAGTGAAACAGGATTCTCAGATTAATTTGCTTAAAGAGTCGACCTTTCCTGCACTAGTCGTGGATTCTGCAAATCGGATAAAGGAATGGGGCAATTATTTTAATCAATCGTTAAGTCAGGATGGTAATACACTAACCGAACAATTCGATGAGTGGCAATTTCTCGATAATAAAAGGATTGCAGCTGCAAGGCTGCATGATAAGCGGTATTTATTTTTATTAATGAAAAAAATGGATGCTGACAATATTCTATATATAGGCAGTGAAACAGAATTTTTGGACGATTTATTGATTGATGCGCATGAAACGGATAAATTGAATCGCGCACTGGATGCCATTATCGAAAATTCCTATGATGGAATATACATCACCGATCAAGATGGAATCACGCTTTATACCAATTCGGCAATTGAACGGATCACTGGCATACCAAAAGAGTATTATATCGGCAAATCGGTGGACCAATTGATTAAACGCGGCATACTGAATGCTTCGGTGACGCATAAGGTAGTGAAGCTGAGACGAACGGTATCGGTCGTACAGGATAATTTTGCTGGAAAGGAAACATTGATTACAGGAAGTCCCGTTTTTAATGCAGAAGGGGAAATAGAGCAAGTCGTTACGAATATAAGGGATTTATCCGATTTAAATGAACTGATGCATGAGTTGACGAAAGTTAATGAACTGAATCATCAATATAAGCAGGAAATCGAAAAACTGCGGAAGATAACAAGCAAGGATGGAGTCGTATTTGTCAGTGATAAAATGAAAATGATTTATGAAATTGCTGAAAGAATATCGGATATTGATGCGACAGTACTCATTTTGGGAGAAACGGGTGTTGGAAAGGATGTCCTTGCCCGCAATATTTATAATCGGAGCATCCGATCTAAAAAAGGAGATTTCATCAAAATAAATTGTGGGGCAATTCCCGCTGATTTATTGGAATCCGAGCTCTTTGGATATGAAGGAGGGGCATTTACCGGAGCCAACCAAAAAGGCAAACCAGGGATGTTTGAGCTGGCAGAGAGTGGGATCTTATTTCTGGATGAAGTCGGTGAGCTTCCCCTGCAACTTCAAGTGAAGCTGCTTCGGGCCCTTCAGGAAAGGGAGATTCAAAGAATCGGTGGTACAAAGCCAAAGAAGATCGATGTTCGCATAATAGCAGCCACGAACCGAAATCTATCGGAAATGGTCAAATCGGGTGATTTTCGTGAAGACCTCTTTTATAGGCTGAATGTCATTCCGATTACGATTCCTCCTCTAAGGGAAAGAAGAGAGGATATCTTGGCATTGACTGACTTATTTTTAACAAAGGCAAATGAACAATATAAATTCTCAAAAGAAATAGATTCGCGGTTGAAGGAATATTTTTATCAACATGATTGGCCAGGAAATGTCCGTGAATTGATTAATATAGTGGAAAGGCTCGTCGTGCTGACGGATAATCAAATATTATCGATTAACGACCTTCCGGAAGAATATCAGCCGGAAAATCAGAATCAGCCGAACCTCAATGCTGCCCTAACTTTAAAAGAAGCGGTGGAAAGAGCCGAAAAGGAAATCTTGACGAAAGCGGCTCAAACCTACCAAACTACATATGAAATCGCAGAGGCCCTTGATTCCAGTCAGGCAACAATTGTGAGGAAACTTAAAAAATATCGATTAAAGGTCAGCGGAAAAGAATAGGTGAGTTTGAACAGCACCTCCATTGTTGGACACCATCCAACAATGGAGGTGCTGTTTTTTTGACTAAAGTTCCTAATTATATTTAAGAGTTTTTGAGGAATAGCTTTATTACCTAATTTTTATGTGTTTTTAGTAAATTATTGGTTTAAAAGTTGTTTTTTGTGCATTATTACCTGCTATTGCATGAAATGATTGTTGTTGTGAAGGTTATTTTTGGATCCCTTTCATTTTATTTCTTTATTTAATTCTTAGGTTGATTCAGAAATGATTTTTTCAGTCAATAGTGAATGACGGACATCCCGTATGGAATCGTTACTTTTGATTTTTACGATTCAATAATGAATTCACTGACTGGTGAATAGCCTTATTGTCGGTGAGATAATGTTGGCACGGCACTTGCATTTATATACAGGAAATAATCTACATACAGGAAATTAATCTACGTAATGGTCCTTTAGTGGTGTGGAAGGGGTGAACGAACCAGACGATTACCATGGGTAAACCGTTATTAAAGAGAAGATGGAAACATTGGCTATCCCTACAAACAGCATATGCTTGTCTGCACAATTGTGCCGCCTAGATTCAATAGGCAGAAAGAATGAGGACAAAAATCGCTAGGTGCATGTACTGTAATAAGTGGTCATTATAAATGAAAGCGCTAACAACAAACCAAGTGTTATATTCGCTACACCTAAGCTGTATCTGTAGGCGGAGAATATAGGGATATTAAACTTACTGTTCCACCCCGGGAGGTTGAGCCTGTTAGGAAAAAATTGAAAGTGTTTTTCATCGTATAGGTGTGCTTTCAAAATATGGACAGGATGGTGGGCCAGGGAATGAGCAGCAAAGTGAAATTCAATAATTTTCAAGGAGGAAGTAAATGGAAATTTTGATCCAGCAGCTTTTTAATGGTTTGACGATTGGCAGCGTATATAGTCTTGTTGCCCTGGGATTGACGCTAGTATATGGAATTTTGCATATCCCGAACTTTGCCCACGGTGCCCTATATATGTTGGGTGGATATATCACGTTATCAATGATGACTTTATATGGGGTCAATTACTGGATTGCCATGTTCGTATCCATTATCGTTGTTGGTTTGTTGGGAGTCCTTTTGGAACGTTTCGTGTTTCGCCTGTTAAGGGAGGCACCTCCATTGCACGATAAGATAGCCGCAATCGGAATTCTCCTTTTTCTTGAAGCCTTTGCCCAATTTGTCTGGGGTGCCGACTTCCATACAATGACTTCTCCATATGGTCAAGTGGTCAATATCATGGGCCTAACGTTCACACTTCAGCGATTATTGATCATCGTATCAGCTATCGCAGTTATGGTTTTACTTTACCTTTTCCTAAAGAAGACTTATACCGGCTCGACGATAATAGCGATGTCCCAAAGCCGTGAAGGTGCTTCATTAGTGGGAATCAACATTAATAAAGTTGCGATGCTTACCTTCATGATATCGGGTGGATTAGCAGCCATAGCTTCATCTCTTGCATCACCGATTAACCTTGTTTTTCCCGGCATGGGGCATTTAGTCATCCTAAAAGCATTCGTCATTATCATATTGGGCGGGATGGGGAGCATCCCGGGGGCGATCGTAGGCGGATATATCCTGGGTTTCAGTGAGAGCCTGGGCGCAACTTATATTTCAAATGATTATAAGGACATCATTGCATTCATTCTTTTAGTCGTAATATTAACCGTGAAACCAACAGGTCTTTTTGCCAAGGGGGAGAGGTAGCGTGAAGATATTAACGAAAAGAAATGGGATTATCGCTCTTATCATCTTTGCTTTTTCATTCCCCTTTATCGCTCAAAACGATTATTATCTCCATATGCTGACACTTTCGTTCATCTGGGCGATAGCTGTTTATGGAATCAATTTATTATCAGGATATACTGGATATCTCTCGCTTGCACATGCTGGATTTTTTGCGATTGGAGCATATTCGCTTGGCCTCCTGACGGTAAAAGCGGAAATGAACTTTTGGCTGGCACTTGTATGTGCATGTTTAATCACATGTGCAATTGGGTTTTTAATCGGTTTGATCGCGCTGAGGACAAAGGAACACTTTTTCGCAATTTATACCCTATGTGTGGGTTACATCATATATCTGGTCATCGATAAATGGGAGGGACTTACAGAGGGGGTTAGGGGATTGATCGGTATCCCTGCTCCTGGGAATATAGGGCCGATCACATTCGATACTGCAGCATCCCAATATTATCTAGTCCTCATTTTCCTGCTTGCAGTGATTTTAATCGTGTATCGAATTATACGCTCGTTGACCGGCAGGACGTATATGGCAATCAGGAACAGCGAGGACCTTGCACAAACGATTGGTATATCCACAATGAAGAATAAGTTAACCGCATTTGTCCTATCCACATTCTTTGCAGGTTTGGCAGGTGCTTTGTATGCTTCATTCATTCGTTTCATTGGACCTGATATCGGATCAACTGCCATAATGTTCGATCTATTGATGTATTTATTGGTTGGTGGAATAGGGACACTTTCAGGTCCGTTGGTAGGAACATTATTGTTAGTAATCCTTTCGCAGAATCTGCAATTCCTTCAAGAATATCGAATGTTGATATTCGGGCCATTGCTTACGGTGATCATTATCTTTTATCCGCGCGGAATCGCAGGGGCCTTCTTTGATTGGCAAAGAAAGCGAAAAGATAATGAACTGTCCAGGGTGAGAAGCGAAATGCACATAAAAGCTGAGGAGGGATGAAATTGCTAATCGAAACAAAGAATTTGACAAAGCGGTTTGGAGGATTGGCGGCCGTCAATAATGTGGATTTTACGATTGAAAAAGGTAGAATCAATGCAATAATCGGACCAAATGGAGCAGGAAAATCAACTTTTTTCAACTTGATCAGTGGCTTTCATCGACCAACTTCCGGGACGGTCCTTTTTAAGGGGATTGATATCACCAAACTTCCTGCCAATGAAATAGCGGGGCTCGGAATTTCAAGAACCTTTCAAACGACAAGCCTTTTTGATCAAACGACTGTGTTGGATAATGTCATTGTCGGTCATAGGCTGCGAACCAAATCCAATCTGGTGGATGCCATTCTAAGAACAAAACGTTTAAAAAGGGAGGAAGCGGCTTGCAGGGATAAGGCAATGGAGGTTCTTGATATTGTCGGATTGACGGAATCGGCTGACAGAATGGTCTCCAGCATCTCGCAGGAGGAAAAGAAACGGACAGCCATTGCCCTTGCCCTTGCGACTGAACCGGAAATTATCTTTCTTGATGAACCTGCTGCGGGAATCAATCCGGATGAAACGGAAGGATTGACAGAACTGATTAAAAAATTGAATCGATCGGGACTGACCGTTTGTTTAATCGAGCACAAAATGCATATGATCATGAACTTGGCAGACCACATCATGGTCCTTAATTACGGAGAAAAAATTGCCGAGGGCACACCTAAGGAAATCCGCGGAAATGAAGCGGTGATTAAAGCCTATTTGGGAGGGAGTGCCAGTGCTTAAGTTAACCGATGTCGCCGTGAATTATGGAAGTTTCACTGCGATAAAACATGTGAATATCGAAGTTGCCAAGGGAGAGATCGTTGTATTGTTGGGAGCTAATGGGGCAGGTAAAAGCACGACTTTTCGTTCCATAAGCGGAATCAGTAAGCTGTCCAAGGGGGAAATTCATTTTCTGGGCATGCCGATAGGGGGCCGTGCCCCTGATAAGAATGTTAGGGAGGGGATCGTCCAGTGTGCCGAAGGACGTAAACTGTTTCCACAGATGAACGTCCAGGAAAATCTGAGGATGGGTGCTTATGTGCATCGAAAAAAGAAAGCGGAGATCAAGGATTCCTTGGAATACGTCTATCATTTATTCCCGATTTTAAAAGAAAAGCATCATGATGAAGCGGGAAGCCTGAGCGGCGGCCAACAGCAAATGCTCGCAATTGGAAGAGCCTTGATGTCGAAACCGAAATTGTTGATGCTTGATGAGCCTTCGGTGGGACTCGCTCCACTTATTGTCGAACAAATGTTTCGGGTCATTGAAGAAATAAACCGCGAAGGAATCACGGTCCTGCTTGCTGAACAAAACGCGAATGCTGCTCTCGGCATTGCAGATAAAGGATATGTTTTTGAAAATGGGGAAATTGTCGTTCAAGGGACAGCAAGTGAGTTATTAGCCAATGATGAAGTAAGGAAAGCGTATATTGGGGCCTGAAAAAATTGAATGGGGGATTTTTATGAAAAAACTGAAAGTATTATTTATTTTTCTCCTGCTAATGATCACTGTGTTGACTGGGTGCAATAAAGGGGATAGCCCTGTGTCAAGCAGTGGCAGTAAAGGCAAAAGTGAAAATGTCGTTAACATCGGTTTTAGCGGTCCTTTAAGCGGGGCAGCAGCGTTATATGGGAAACGGACATTGAATGGTGTGGAAATGGCTGTCAATGAAATTAACGATGCTGGTGGGTTTGAAGTAAATGATAAGAAATACACATTGAATTTAGTTTCGTTGGATGATAAATACCTTCCCAATGAAACAGGGTCGAATGCTAAACGGTTAATTCAGGAATATGATACGCCGATCATTTTTACGCCTCATAGTGGGGGTGTGCTGGCACTTCAGGTTTTTAATGAACAAGAGGAATTCATCATTGGGGCATATACGAGTGAACCGGCAGTTACCGATAGCGGAAATTCATTAACCGTTCGAATTCCACCGAATTACGAGGGGTATATTGAACCTTTTACAACATATGCAATGGAACATTTCGGCAAGAAAATTGCCGCTTTGCCAACATCTTCGCAATACGGTAAAGACTGGACGGAAGCCGTGCTCCCACATTGGGAAAAGCAAGGCGGAAAAGTCGTTTATAATTCATCAATTGATTTCGCCAAAGAAACCGATTTCTTTACGATTGTCACCAATGCCTTGAAAAAAGATCCTGATGTGCTATTTATCGGTGGTGCTTCGGAACCAACGGCAAAAGTAGCGAAGCAAGCTCGGGAGCTAGGGTTTAAGGGCGGTTTCATCATCATGGATCAAGCAAAGCTGGATCAAATGAAGCCGATTGCAGGTTCATATGAAACATTGGAAGGCTCGATTGGCGTTCTGCCACTGATGGACTCAGATGAAGAAGCAATACCTGCTTTTGTTGAGAAATATCAAAAGAATTATAAGGAAGATCCAAGCTCCGAAGTTGGTTTGAACTATATCGCCATGTATGCGTTTGTGGAAGCGATGAAATCTGCAGGCAGCGTTGATGATGCCAAGGCCATCCGTAAGCATATGCAAGATGGACTTTCAAATATAGGGCCAGATCAAAAAATATACGATATTCCCTCAATTGATGAAAATGGAGGATTTGCATCAACTATTGTCGTCGGTGCAGTAGAAAACGGGAAAGTAGTCCCTATCCGTTAACTGGGTAAAGGAATGAGGTATCCAGGGCCGGGGTAGTATGTTAGTTTGGCATTTTATTATATTACTTGTGCGTGTATCGTTCCCAAGTTTGGGGACGGTACACGTTTTTTTATTGTTGAAAGAATTTACACCAAAAATAGGTGGCTCCTATAGGTAAATTACGGCACTCAGAAAGGGCTATCGATGCAAATTTTATTTAATAAGGAGTCCGCCGGCATGGGGGTTTTGAGGAAAGAAAAATGCTAATTAACAAATTTTATAAAAAAATCTTGTATCCGAGTAATGAAAACGCTATCATTGAATATAATATGAAATATAATTTCATTATTTTCTATTAAAAAATGAAATTATATTTAAGTAATTGTTTATGGGAGGATTTAATAGTCTATGGAAGAACACTTACGTTCATTAACGACTGAATTACGGAACGAAAAGACAATGAATATCGACAGTGTAAATACGATGGAAATCATTTCTGCAATCAATAAAGAAGATTTTAAAGTGGCAGCAGCGGTTGAGGAGGTATTGCCAGAGATTGAAACGGTGGTTGAATGGGCTTGTGAATCGTTAAAAAAAGGAGGGAGACTCATATACATCGGAGCAGGAACGAGCGGAAGACTCGGTGTGCTGGATGCGGTGGAATGTCCCCCGACTTTCAGCACACCGCCTGATAGGGTGCTAGGAATAATTGCAGGAGGGGAAAAGGCGTTTGTTCGGGCTGTTGAAGGAGCAGAGGATAAAGAAGAGTTTGGGGAATGTGATCTGATTGACGTGGGCCTTACAGCTAATGATACGGTTATTGGCATTGCGGCAAGCGGCCGTACCCCGTATGTGAAGGGCGCTTTACGTTATGCAAGAAAAGTCGGGGCTAAAGCCGTCGCTTTATCATGCAATAAAAACGCGAGCATCACAGAAGCAGCTGATATAGGGATTGAAGTGGTTGTCGGACCGGAAGTGTTAACAGGATCCACGAGAATGAAAGCGGCAACCGCACATAAAATGGTACTTAATATGATTTCAACGGCAACCATGATCCGGCTGGGAAAAGTCTATGAAAATCTGATGGTTGATGTAAATGTCAGTAATCAAAAACTGAAGGAACGTGCAATAAGCATCATAGAAACTGTAACGAATGCTGACTATGATCAAGCATTGAATACGCTTGAAAAGGCAAATAATCAAGTTAAGCCAGCGATTGTCATGATAAAAACGGCAACAAATTATGAAAAAGCAATGGAGTTACTGGAAAATGCGGATGGGGATGTCAGAAAAGCAATCTCGATCCATGAAGATTAAGGAGGGAAGAAATGGCTACAGGAGGATTATCAATCATACAGACGATGTTGAGCAAGCTGCCGCAATCTGAACAAAAACTAGCAGAATATATTCTGAAGAATCCTCATGAAGTTGTGAACAGCACTGTACAGGAATTAAGTACGTCTGCCCAAACAAGCGGGGCTGCTGTTATTAGGTTGTGTAAGTCGCTTGGCATAAAAGGATTTCAAGATCTGAAAATAAGGATTGCTGGAGATTTGATGAAGACCGTTGAACAGGGCTACCGGGATATCGAGCCTTCCGAATCACTGTATCGGATTGTGGAGAAAACAACGAGTAATTCGATTCAGACCATCCGGGACACATCTGAAATAATCGATCACGATAACCTCAAACATGCGATAACGCTGATGCTGAATGCTAAAACCGTCCACTTTTGCGGTGTCGGTGCTTCGAATATAGTTGCGGCTGACGCTCAGCAAAAATTACTTCGCATCAATAAAGGGGCAACGGCTTTTACAGATATGCATTTAGTTGCAACCTTGATTGCAAATGCTGATGAAAATGATATCGTTTTTGCCATTTCATTCTCAGGGGAAACACCTGAAGTTGTCAATATATTGAAGCTGGCAAAAGAACGTGGGGTCAAGACGATCGGGCTGACTCATTATGGCCAAACAACGGTATCTTCTTTGTGTGACGCCACACTGTATACATCCTTTTCGAATGAAGCACCGTTTCGAAGTGCAGCCACATCCTCACGATTGGCACAATTATATATGATTGACATTTTGTTTTTGGGGATGGCTTCAGAGCAATATGAAGAGACTGTTCACTATATTGATAACACCAGGTCTGCCATTAAATCGATGACAGATCGATATAAATGATTGATACGAGATTTGACAAAGGGGGCTTTTGAATGGGTAAGGGGGATAAGTACGCCAGTTTAGCCGAAGAATTATTGGGGAAATTAGGCGGGGCATCAAATGTTGCCGATGCTGCACATTGTATGACCAGACTAAGGGTACTGCCAATCGATCGTTCGAAAGTAAAAATGGAAGAAATAAAAAATACTGAAGGTGTATTTGGCGTCATTGAAGAGGAAACGATACAAATCGTCCTCGGGCCAGGCGTGGTGAACAAGGTTCATACAGAATTTGAAAAGCTTTTGGAAGATTCTTCAGGCAATTTGAACTTAAAGGAAGTAGCCTCGAAGAATAAATCAGAGATTGATAGGAAAAATGCAAAACCTTTTAAACTTTTTTTACGCAGGATTGCAAGTATTTTCATCCCTTTAATCCCCGCCTTAGTGGCATCAGGTTTGATTACCGGTATTACAAAAGCAATCGTTCAAGCAGGCTGGCTAGCAGCAGAATCACAGTTAGCCATCATTTTAACCGTTATCGGGTCAGGGCTGTTTGCCTACTTGGGGATTTTGGTTGGGACCAATGCAGCAAAAGAATACGGTGGATCACCTGCACTTGGTGCAGTAGCGGGTATCTTGGTCATCAACCCCGCCGTCGGCGACATTTCATTGTTTGGTGAAAATTTGCTCCCTGGCCGCGGTGGCTTGATAGGAGTCCTCTTTGCAGCTATTTTCATAGCCTTGGTGGAAAAACAGGTCAGGAAATTCATTCCTCAATCACTGGATATCATTTTGACGCCAACCATCGCTTTACTCATTACTGGGATTGTCACTTACATTGTATTTATGCCGGTAGGTGGGTTTTTATCGGATGCCATTACGACTGGGTTATTGAATGTATTGGATTTCGGCGGTGTTGTAGCTGGATTCGTCCTTGGTGCGGCCTTCCTCCCTCTCGTCATTACTGGTTTACATCAAGGTTTAACGCCTGTCCATCTAGAATTGATAAATTCGATTGGAGATGATCCACTGCTTCCCATTTTGGCGATGGGTGGCGCAGGCCAAGTGGGAGCGGCATTTGCCATCTATATGAAAACGAAGAAAGCAAGTTTGAAGAGAGCAATCGGAGGAGGCCTTCCTTCCGGGATGCTTGGTATCGGCGAACCTCTTATATTTGGAGTGACCCTGCCATTGGGCCGGCCTTTCTTAACGGCATGTTTAGGTGCAGGAGTAGGCGGAGCATTCCAGGCTCAATTCGGAATCGCAACGTCGTCGATCGGTGTGTCCGGACTGCCGCTTACCTTTTTAGTTCATCCAAACCAAATCGCCCTGTTCCTAGCTGGATTGTTCATTTCCTATATAGCAGGATTTATTTTTACGTATCTGTTTGGATTTAAAGATGAAATGGCGGTTGAATTCAAGTGATCGGAATCTCTTTTTATCTACAAGACCCGCATGCAGAAACACAAATCATACATGCTGCTGACCTGGGAGTGAAGAGAGCATTTACCTCGCTTCATATTCCTGAAGAAAAGGGCGACCTCGTGAAGAGAATGATCAGACTTTTAAAGCTTTCAGAGTCCTACGGAATAGAAATCCATGCAGATATCTCAATAAAAACGCTTGATCATTTGGGGATTAGCAAATTTACGGATTTATGGCCATTAGGTATTAAAGGTATTCGCCTTGATGATGGATTTGATAAAGAAACGGTCATATCTTTATCCAAGGTGTTTTCACTTTCACTGAATGCAAGTACGTTGAATGAAGATGAACTTTTAGCCGTGCTTGGAGGCGGTGTGGAACCGGAAAATCTGATAGCTTGGCACAACTTTTATCCAAGGCCTGAAACGGGCCTTGAGGAAGAATTCTTTCATGAACAAAATCGAATGTTCAAGAAATACGGCATACCGATCTTTGCTTTCATTCCGGGTGCAGGAAGTAAACGCGGTCCAATTCATGAAGGTCTTCCAACGCTTGAAAAACACAGGTTGATGAATCCTTACGCTGCCGGTATCGAGCTGTTTCAGCATGTGGAAGGAGTTTACGTTGGAGATCAAGGAACGGAGAATAATCTGCTTGAGAATCTGACCGCTTATAAAAATCAAAATATTCTAACTGTTAGAGCGGAATCCCGACTCTTGCAAAGCGGTCCGTACGAATTGAGGCCAGATGTTTCTCAAGATGTTTTCCGGCTGCAGAATACCCGGGTCACAGCAAATGTTGAGCCGAGTAATACAGTTGCACGCAGCCTTGGATCCATAACGATGGACAATAATGGTTACGGAAGATATCGGGGAGAGGTCCAAATTTGCAAGAGAGACCTAGGGGCAAATCACCGAGTTAATGTGATTGGGCGAATCATAGAAGAAGATATTCCCTTGCTGTCCCTTCTAAAGCCTGGTCAAACGATAAAACTTATAATTGAGTGACCAATTGGGCTCTATGAATCAATTATACAGGGATAAATGATATATTTCATGATGGCTTGTTTAAAAGAGGCGGCTGACGGGATTCCCAATGCTGCCTTGAATTTTTTATAGGATCTATATAGTTCTTTTCCATTCATTTATACCCCTTCATCGATGTGGTTATGGAATTGCTGCTAAAAGAACTAAAAAGTATACAAGGGAGGAAGCCTAAATGATAAAAAGGATATGTGCCCCTGCTGGAATCGCATTATTCTTAGGTTTTATATCCATTCTGGGAGGGAATGCGACAGCAAAAGGATCAGAGACTGAAAAAACGGTATCGGATATTCAGGAAATCGTAGCAAACATGACAGTCGATGAAAAAGTCGGACAAATGCTCATGCCGGATTTTCGCAATTGGCAAAAACAAGGAGAAGCGAAGGCGACGGGGTTTATTGAAATGAACTCAGAAGTTGCAAGCATCATCAAAAAATATCATCTGGGCGGTGTTATTCTGTTTGCTGAGAATGTAGTCGATACCGAACAAACGGTTCGGCTCACCGATGGTTTGCAGATGGCAAGCCCGGACCTTCCGCTGTTCATAACGATTGATCAGGAAGGGGGAATCGTAACTCGCCTTCAAACTGGAACGAACCTTCCTGGTAATATGGCACTTGGTGCAGCCAGAAAGGAGAGTTATGCTTATCAATCTGGAGAAATCATTGGCAAGGAACTGTCGTCACTTGGCATAAATGTCAATTTCGGGCCGTCTGTCGATGTCAATAATAATCCTAGAAATCCCGTTATTGGCGTTCGTTCCTTCAGTTCTGATCCGGAACTTGTAGCAAAGATGGGCATTCAGACGATAAAAGGATTGCAAAATCAGAACACGATAGCAACGACCAAGCATTTCCCCGGCCACGGAGATACAGCAGTCGATAGTCATTATGGTCTCCCTCTTGTTTCTCATGATAAAGAACGTTTGCGTTCCATCGAGTTGATGCCTTTCCAAAGGGCAATCGATGCTGGAGTTGATATGATGATGACTGCACATGTTCAATTTCCTGCATTCGATGACACTACGTATATCAGTAAAAAAGACGGTCAAGAGATTATGGTTCCTGCGACGTTGTCACATAAGGTCATCACGGGTTTATTACGTGAAGAAATGGGTTTTGACGGTGTTGTGGTTACAGATGCATTGAATATGAAAGCCATCGCGGACAACTTCGGACAGGAAGAAGCTATTGTCCTTGCATTGAAGTCAGGAGTTGATATTGCATTGATGCCTGCACAGGTTAATTCGCTTCAAATGGAAAAGAATTTAACCTCTGTATTCAATGCAGTGAAGGCAGCAGTGGCAAGCGGGGAAATTCCTCTAAATCAAGTCAATCAATCTGTAACGAGGATACTTGAACTGAAAGTGAAAAGAGGGATATTAAACCCTGATGAAACTCCGATCGATAAAAAAATCGAAACCGCGCTTCAAGTGGTAGGGAATGAAGATCATTTGAAAAAAGAAAGGAAAATCGCGGAAGATGCCATCACCTTATTGAAAAATGAAGACAAAACATTGCCTTTCAAACCCAAGAAAAATGATAAAGTTTTAATTCTTGCTCCTTTTGATGACCAAGTTGAATCCATGTCCAGGAG
Organism: Peribacillus phoenicis; assembly: GCF_047238085.1. Taxonomy (NCBI): domain Bacteria; kingdom Bacillati; phylum Bacillota; class Bacilli; order Caryophanales; family Bacillaceae; genus Peribacillus; species Peribacillus phoenicis. Next base: position 2,015,007 of record NZ_JBDFMF010000001.1, read on the forward strand.
CATTAGCGAATTAGCTGTTAAAAAGAAAATAAAGAAAGTCCAAATAACGGGTATGAGTTTTTCAGGAAAGTCATTTACAGATCAAGTGGCCAGACTCATTGATGAATCGGACTTTGTCATAACTGGTTCCTATGTTGTCAAAAACGATCCGGCTGTCAATGATGGAGTGATCGATGATAGCATTCAAGATTCTTCGAAGTGGGCAACAGCCTTCCCTAGAGCGGTCATGAATCATGCTAATAAGAAAGATAAAGAATTTGTTTTAATGAGTTTAAGAAACCCTTATGATGTTGCAAACTTTGAAGAAGCGAAAGCGGTTCTTGCTGTTTACGGATTCAAAGGGTATTCGAATGGGCGTTATAGACAGCCGAATATCCCGGCAGGCATCTCGACCATTTTTGGAGAATCAAAACCAAAAGGCACGTTGCCGGTCGATATACCATCAGTAACTAAGCCCTCTGAGAGTCTTTATAAATTTGGATATGGATTAGATATTAAATCTGGAAGACCCATTAAAAAATAGGGAGAGAAGCTCTTTGAAAAGAATGATAATCCTTTTTACCATTTGTCTGTTGACTTTCGGCATTGTTTCCTCAAAAAGTGTAACCGCTGTTAAAGAGAAGAAAAAACAAAAGGTCAGTCCCGGTATTGAAGTCCTTTTAAAAGAAGAAAAGAACGTGTTAAGCGGAAAGAAAGTCGGCTTGATTACGAACCCAACTGGCATCGATTCAAAATTAACCAGCATCGTCGATCTACTTCATGATGATCCGGACATTAATTTGACAGCGTTATTTGGTCCTGAACATGGAGTGCGTGGAGATGCGCAAGCTGGTGCAAGCGTTGAATATTATATTGATGAAAAAACAGGGTTGCCCGTTTATAGCTTATATGGCAAAACGAAAAAACCGACGCCTGAAATGTTAAAGGATGTTGAGGTCCTTGTTTTTGATATCCAGGATGTCGGAACACGCTATTACACTTATATCTACACGATGGCATATGCAATGGAAGCAGCCAAAGAAAATGATATCCCCTTTATCGTGCTGGACCGGCCGAACCCGCAAGGCGGGGAGTCGGTAGATGGGCCGGTACTTGAACCTGAATTCTCATCGTTTGTCGGTTTGTACCCAATACCGCTTAAGCATGGGATGACAGTTGGTGAACTTGCGACTTTGTTCAATAAGGAATTTAAAATTGGTGCAGATCTTAAGGTCATCAAGATGAAAGGCTGGAAGCGAGATATGGACTATGATGATACTGGTCTCCCTTTTGTCTTGCCGTCACCGAATATGCCGGCAGTTTCCACTACTTTCGTGTATCCGGCTACAGGCTTGATCGAGGGAACGAATGTCTCGGAAGGCAGAGGAACGACTAAACCATTCGAGTTGATTGGTGCTCCTTATATAAACAGTGATGAGCTTGCTGGGAAATTAAATGAATTAAGGTTACCTGGCGTAAAATTCAGGGCAGCCTCCTTTACACCTACATTTTCAAAACATGCCGGTAAACTCAGCCACGGAGTGGAAATTTATATTACGGATAGAGAGGAATTCAAGGCTGTCCCTACTGGACTTCACATCATCAAGACCATTCAGGATCTATATCCTGGTGATTTCGAATTCCTTGCAGCCAAAAATTTCAATTTATTGATTGGCAATGGCTGGGTAATGTCAAGAATTGAAGAAGGTTCATCAGTAAATGAAATCATGAAAGAATATCAAGTAAAGCAGGATGCTTTTAAAAAGGTTCGTAAAAACTACTTGCTCTATAAATAAATGAAAAAAGAAAAGTCCGGTTGGACTTTTCTTTTTTTTATGAACTTTCGATGGATGAGTAAATCGCTAAGACTTTATTCCTGAATATAGCCAACTTTATATATGAAATGAAGTTCTAAAATGGAAGGAACCGTTGTCTAATAGAATATGGGGTTTGCCCTAAATCAGTAATTGACAGGAGGAAAGCGGGATGAAAAAATATCTTCAAAAAATTGGACGTTCCTTGATGCTGCCAGTAGCCGTATTGCCGGCAGCCGCCATTTTAATGGGGATCGGTTATTGGATAGATCCGGCAGGATGGGGAGCGGGAAGTCCGTTAGCGGCTTTCTTAATAAAAGCAGGTTCTTCGATCATTGACAATATGGCTATCTTGTTTGCTGTTGGAGTGGCGTTGGGGATGTCGAAAGGAAAAGATGGGGCCGCGGCTTTAAGCGGGCTGGTAGCCTATCTAGTTGTAACGACATTGCTTTCCACGGACTCTGTAGCGATGTTGCAGGGAATTGATGCAAAGGATGTAAATCCAGCATTTGTGAAAATAGAAAATGCATTTGTCGGAATCCTCTCGGGCCTTATAGCGGCAGCTATGTATAATCGGTTCAGTAAGGTCGAGCTGCCGGATGCACTCGCTTTCTTTAGCGGTAAACGCCTTGTACCGATCCTTACTGCGGTTGTCATGTTACTGGTTTCCCTTATATTATTCTTCTTATGGCCACTCATCTACTCCTGGTTAGTTATATTTGGGGAAGGAATAAGTGAATTAGGTGCTGCTGGAGCAGGACTCTATGGATTCTTTAATCGGCTTTTGATACCAACAGGTTTACATCATGCGTTAAACTCTGTATTCTGGTTCGATGTAATAGGACTTAACGATATCGGTAAATTCTGGGCTGGAACAGGAATAAAAGGAACCACAGGCATGTATCAAGCCGGATTCTTTCCCGTCATGATGTTCGGTTTGCCGGCAGCAGCCCTTGCCATGTACCATACCGCAAAATCACGGAAGAAAAAACAAGTTGCCTCATTAATGCTCGCAGCCGGTTTCGCTTCATTTTTCACAGGCGTCACTGAACCTTTGGAATTTGCTTTCATGTTTGTTGCACCAGCCCTATTCGTTGTGCATGCCTTATTAACAGGAATATCATTAGCTATTGCTGCGACTTTTCAATGGACAGCAGGGTTCGGTTTTAGTGCTGGATTCATTGACTTTGTATTAAGTTCAAGATTACCACTGGCAAATGAACCGTATATGCTACTTCTTCAAGGACTGGCTTTTGCTGTCATCTACTATTTCTTATTCCGATTCTTGATAACAAGGTTCAATTTAATGACTCCCGGCAGAGAAGATGATACAGAAGATGAGCTTGATGGCGGAGGAGGGATTGCGGAAGCAGACAGCAGTCAAGGCGGGAATAATGAGAGTAAATTCTTTGGAATGGCTTCCGCTATTTATGAGGGATTAGGCGGAGACGCAAACGTTACATCTGTAGATAACTGCGTTACCCGTTTAAGAGTTGAAGTGGAAAATATGGGGGCTGTCGATCAGAATAAAATCAAATCAACAGGGGTTGCTGGAATCAATATCGTGGGTCCCCAAAGCATTCAAGTCATCGTAGGGACACAGGTACAATTCATAGCTGATGAAATTGAAAAAATCCGGCGGCAATAAGTCTGGATAAACTGCATTTTGCCTTATAATGCAAAAATCTACGATCAGAATTATATTTTCTGATCGTAGAGATTTTTATGAAAAAGTACTTATTTGTTAACGCACAAAAGATTTATCTTTATAAACTCTGCTCTTAAAATAGAATAAAACGAATCAATGTTCTATAATATATAAGGGTATCGAATGAAGGATTTGCCATGGAGCTTGGAGAACTAGTAATGAAGAACGTCCGCCAATCATTGATACTTCGGTGATGAAGGCTATATACATACATATCAACCTAAAAACATGATTGTATAGTGTACTAAGATACTGAGCAAGCGATATCTTATGAATTTTTTCTACCTTTTAATATAAGGGAGGTTCCGGTCATGTATAAACAAAAAACCAAAGAAACTGACAGTAGTGTCATTGAGTTCATTGAGAACGTCGATAATCCGAAAAAACGTGAAGATGCATACGAATTGTTGGATGTTTTTACCGAAACGACAGGTTGTGAGGCAAAGATGTGGGGACCGAGCATAATTGGTTTCGGTACCTATCATTATAAATATGAATCAGGTCACGAAGGCGATGCCCCGCTGGTGGGCTTCTCGCCTCGAAAAGCAAAAATCAGTTTATATTTTGCTCCGGGAGACAAAAAAAGAGAAGAATTGTTACAGGCATTTGGTATACACACTTCCGGAAAAGCGTGTGTGTACATCAATAAAGTTGCAGATATCGATATTAACGTATTGAAAGAATTGATTATTCAATCTGTCAAGTTTTTGAGAGATACATACCCGGACAATGAAATATAATAAAATGTATGTTTAAGAGGAACAAGAAAGCGAGTGGGAACGAAAATGAGAAAAATTAAAGTGGGCATAGTTGGATACGGATTGTCAGGAGCTACTTTTCACGCGCCATTACTAAGCGTTTTAGAGCAATTTCAAATAGCGAAAGTAGTCAGCTCCAATAAGGAAAAAGTCCAAAAAGATTTGAAAGATGTGGAAGTGGTAAGCAGCTTAGAGGAAATTCTTGAAGACCCGTCCATTGATTTGGCTGTTATTACGACACCGAGTGGTTTACATTATGAAATGGCCAAGCAAAGCTTGTTAGCAGGCAAGCATGTCGTCCTTGAAAAGCCAATGGTAGTGGAAGCTTGGGAGGCGGAGGAGCTCATTAAGATTGCCGAGGAAAAGAATTTGCTATTAAGTGTCTATCATAACCGGAGATGGGATAATGACTTTTTGACCGTGAAAAAACTTATGGATGATGGAGTGCTTGGGGAAATCAATACATACCAAGTCCATTATGATCGATACCGGCCTGTGGTCAGGGATAGATGGAGGGAAAAACCAGGCCCGGGATCAGGCATGCTTTATGATTTAGGATCACATCTCATCGATCAAGCACTTCATTTGTTTGGATTGCCGCAATTCGTTTTGGCTGATGTATTTACCCAAAAAGGAAATGCTGAAACGGATGATTATTTCCATGTAATATTAGGATATGAAAAGCTGAGAGTTATCTTGCATTCTGGCTCAATCGTTCCGTTTAATGGACCGCGCTATCAGGTGCATGGAAGTAAAGGATCATTTATCAAGTACGGTCTTGACTGCCAAGAGGCAGCCCTAAGTGAGGGTAAAAAACCGTTGGATGACTCTTGGGGTGCAGATGAACCTGAATTCTATGGTAGGCTGGTTACGGTTGAAGGTGAAAATGAGACACATGAAACCATTGAAACACTGCATGGATCTTATTTAACATATTACCAATCAATTGCCGATAGTATATTGAGCGGGAAAAAAGCTCCAGTAACCGCCCAAGAGGGATTATCGGTCATTAAAATCATTGATGCGGCTTTTGAAAGCAGTAAAGGGAAAAAAGCCGTATATATTAAATGAAATTCATTTTCCCCTTATAACAATATAAATGAGAAAAACTGAATGATAAGCGGCCTTATTCTCAGAAATAAGGTCGCTTTTTATTTTGGCTAAATAAAATCATTAACTTAAGGAGCAAATACCCGTGAATTCGAATATTACGCAAGATTTTGAGCTGTTTTCACATGAAATTGGAGCGAATATCCGAGAGTTGGAAGCGTTACTCGTGAATTACTGCCATTTACTCGTGAATTCGGAGCAAATACTCGTGAGATTCATCCATTTACTCGTGAAAATGAAGCAATTACTCGTAAATTCGGATGTTACGCAAGATTTTGAGCTGTTTCAGCATGAAAATGGAGCGAATATTCGAGAGTTGGAAGCGTTACTCGTGAATTCGTGCCATTTACTCGTGAATTCGTGCCATTTACTCGTGAATTCGGAGCAAATACTCGTGAAATTCATCCATTTACTCGTGAATATGGAGCAAATACTCGTGAATTCTAATGTTACGGATGATTTTGAGCTGTTTTCGTATGAAATTGGGACGAATATTCGAGAGATTGAAGCGTTACTCGTGAATTCGTGCCATTTACTCGTGAAATCGGAGCAAATACTCGTGAGTTCGTGCCGTTTACTCGTGAATTCGAATATTACGCAAGATTTGGAGCTGTTTTCACATGAAATTGGAGCGAATATCCGAGAGTTGGAATCGTTACTCGTGAGTTCGTGCCATTTACTCGTGAATTCGGAGCAAATACTCGTGAGATTCATCCATTTACTCGTGAATATGGAGCAAATACTCGTGAATTCTAATGTTACGGATGATTTTGAGCTGTTTTCGTATGAAATTGGGACGAATACTCGTGAGATTCATCCATTTACTCGTGAAAATGAAGCAAATACTCGTAAATTCGAATATTACGCAAGATTTTGAGCTGTTTTCGTATGAAATTGGGACGAATATTCGAGAGTTGGAATCGTTACTCGTGAATTACTGCCATTTACTCGTAAATTCCGATCAAATACTCGTGAGATTCATCCATTTACTCGTGAATTTGAAGCAAATACTCGTGAATTCGGATGTTACGCAAGATTTTGAGCTACTTCCGCATGAATTCCGATCAAATACTCGTGAAATTCATCCATTTACTCGTGAATATGGAGCAAATACTCGTGAAATTGACGCATTTACTCGTGAATTTGAAGCAAATACTCGTGAATTCGGATATTACGCATGAATTTGAGAAGTTTCCGCATGAAATTGGAGCGAATATCCGAGAGTTGGGGACGTTACTCGTGAATAAACAGTTTTGGAGGATTTCAATCGTTATAAAATTCATAATGAAAACCCCCGTATAGCACCTGCTACTCGGGGGTTCGTTATGCTGTATAAAACATGAAATGCTTTTTAAGATAATGCCTTTGCATGAAGAGATCGTTTTTGCCAAGCCATGGTAATCATCAAAGTAATGAATAAAAGGATAAGGCCCAACATGAACGGATAGGTGATGTGGACATCATACATCATTCCGGCAAGTGTAGGTCCGAGCACATTTCCGATGCTCATATATGCATTATTCATACCCATTGCGAAGCCCTGTTCATTCCCTGCCATCTTGGAAATCAGTGTGTTAAGAACTGGACGCAAGATGGAGGTGGAAAGGAAGATGATAAGCGAAATCAAAAAGAAAATCAAGTAACTTGTAGCAAAAAGTGATAGAAGGAAACCGATTGCTGCAACACTGATAAAGATATTCAGCACATTCACTTCCCCGAATCGCTGTACAATCCGGTCGACGACAAACAGTTGCACTATTACACTGACGATACCGGTTGCTGTAACCATGACAGCGATGTCCTTAGGACTTGAATTGAATTGATTATCAAGATAAAGGCCAATTACAGATTCATATGCCATTAAGCCAAAGCTCATTACAAGAGTAATGATGAGTGGGATGAAATAAGGCATTTTCACGGATAAGGCAATCTTACGAATCATCGTTTCAGTTTTTGCATCCATGGATTGTGTAACCTGGGCCGTTTCGCTTTCTTTTAAAACAAAAATCGAAAATACCACAGCTGATAGGGATACCAGCGCAGAAATCAAAAAGGGAAACTTCAAGCCAAAGTCAGCTAAAAAACCTCCAATTCCCGGACCGACTACAATTCCCAGGGACATGGCGGCAGATACTAAACTATTGCCTTTGGCGCGTTGATCAAATGTGGTGATATCGGCTACATAAGCAAAAATTGCGGGTATAAGCAAAGCTGCTCCGATCCCGCCAATGATACGTGAAGCATATAATAACCAAATGGAATTGACTGCATAAAAAATAAACATGGATAATGTCAAACCGACTAATCCATAAATAATCATTTTTCTGCGCCCGAATTGGTCAGTCCATTTTCCGGCAATTGGCGAAAAGATAAGTTGTGCACCTGCGAATATGGCGATCATTAGGCCAGCGGCGGTTCCGCCTTGATTAATGGAGGCCAGGTATGCTGGTAAAATGGGAATGATGATACCGAAACTTCCTATTGCTATAAACATATTGATCATGAGGATAATGATCTTTTTGCGTTGTTCTGCTGACATGGACAGCCTCTCTCTCTCTTTAAAAATCAATAACCAATTTAATTCGCATGGTTAATTTTTTGATACGTTAATTATGTTATAGTTTTAGATAGATAGTGTCAATAAGAAAGGATTGTCAAACATGAATTCAAGTGAATTGTATAATTTACATCTAGAGATCAGGGAACTAAGCAGCCTATCACAGGAATTGGTTGAACCGTTATTGGTTAAATATGATTTAACTTCTGTACAGTATCGCGCATTGCAATTAATAGTCTTGAATGAATCCATAGCTGTTAAAGATGTTTCGAATCATTTGAAGATTAAACCTGCAGCAGGAACTGCACTAATTGATCGGCTTGAACGGAAGAAGTTGATTGAGAGGGTACACAGTGAGGATGATCGGCGGGTAGTTTTTATCCAATCCACCGAAAGTGGAAGGAATACCTATCATTCCATCAATCAGTGTTTTACCAAAATTTTTCGTGACTTTTATAGCGTCCTAAATGAAGAGGAAACGGAACGTCTCAAACAAATCGTTGGGAAACTTACCGAACATCTGTCGTCATGCATAGAGAATAAAATATAGTCTTCCTGACGTGTACAGTTTCCATTATAATAGAAAGAAGAAGCACTATATATTTATTAAAGCAGTGAATTTCACTGTTTTTAGGTAGTTAATTATCAGAATAATTAAAAAGTATCCTAAGTATAAACGTCATTCAATAATTTTTTTATGGTGTAAGTAATCCATTAAAGAAGATATGACGGCTGGAAAATGAAAATGTATCAAAAGGAAAAGAAGTTTTTTTCTCAGGATTCATCATGACGAACCAGGCAGGGTGCTGATTACAAAGAATCTGAAAAGAAGGAGATGGTAAAATGATTTCCCCATTAACCCCAATGGATTGGAAGCGCAGGGCCGTAAAATATTATCCTCAAAAAGTGGCAATCATCGATGAAGAGAAAGAGTTTACATATAAGGAATTCGGGCAGCGAACAGATCAACTTTCCAAAGCATTGCATTCTTCGGGAATTGAAAAAGGCGACCATATTGCAGTAATGTTGCCAAATACGCATTATATGTTGGAATGTTTTTATGGCATTTGTCAAATGGGAGCGGTAATGGTTCCTTTGAATTATAGGCTTGCTGCAGAGGATTTGGAATATATCATCAAGCATAGCGATTCAAAAATGTTGATAGTCGATGAAGAATTCACCGCTCCGATCGAAAAGATCATTACTAGACTATCATTGGAAAAAATCATTATCGTGCCTGTTGAAGGACATGAAACCACTTTACCTGGGATAGACTATGAGAATTTCATTTTGCATGCAAATGATGATGGACTGCCAGAGGTTACAATGGATGAAAATCAACTTTTGACTATAAATTACACGAGTGGAACGACTTCAAAACCAAAAGGGGTAATGTTGACCCATCGCGGGAATTACATGAATGCAGCTAATTTCATTTATCACCTTGGAGTGAAGCATGACGATGTATACTTACATACCCTGCCAATGTTTCATGCAAATGGGTGGGGGGGTGTATGGTCGGTAACGGCTACTGGCGGGACCCATGTATGTTTAAGGAAAGTTGATCCTCCTCTTATTCTCAAATTATTCGCCCAGCATAATATTACATTGTTATGTGGAGCACCTACTGTCGTCAATATGCTAGTGAATGATCCTAAAGCAAAAGAAACAAATATCAAAGTGCGTCCAAGGATGGCAACAGCAGGTGCTCCTCCAGCAGCAGCGCTTATACAAAAGGCACAAGAAATACTTGGTTTGAATATGATTCACGTTTATGGATTAACAGAAACTTCCCCTTTCATCCTATATAACGAGTGGAAGGATGAGTTTGAAGCTAAATCGGCGGACGAACAAGCAATAATAAAAGCAAGACAAGGTATTGAATTGGTTTTCAATGGGGAAACGATGGTAGTCAATCAAGATGGAAAAGCAGTCGCTTGGGATGGAAAGGAACTGGGGGAAATCATTACTCGCGGCAATGTTGTAATGGAAGGATATTATAAGGATCCGCAAAAGACGGCCGAAGCAATTCGGGATGGATGGTTTCATACAGGGGATCTGGCAGTGACCTATCCTGATGGCTATATTGAAATACAGGACAGGGCTAAGGATTTAATCATTTCCGGGGGAGAAAATATTTCTTCAACAGAGGTGGAAGGGGTATTGTATAAACATCCAGATGTTTTGGAGGCAGCGGTCATTGCCATCCCACACGATAAATGGGGAGAAACGCCTAAGGCAATCATTGTGTTGCACCCCAATGCGGAAGTGACAGAAAATGAGATCATTACCTTTTGCCGTTCAAACATGGCTCACTTTAAAGCACCGACAAAAGTTGAATTCGTAGAGTCTTTACCGAAAACGGCAACAGGTAAGCTACAAAAATACCGTTTGAGGGAAATCCATTGGAAAGGATCGAAAAAGGTAAATTAAAGGCTTTCATAGGAACGGGATATATATTAAGTGAATGTCATAAAAAGAAAATCAAATGAAGTATTGCAATTACCAAGACCAAGAATGCATTTAAATAAGCATTCTTGGTTTTTTATAATCATGGAAAGCGCCATTTCCTCTGTAATACTAGGAGCGGGATAGATTAATTAACGAGGGCTTCTAAATGAAAGATTTGACTTAGTGTAATATATATACGTTATTTTAGATAAACTTGGTTTTTTACCACTAGCATAGACTGATACATGATAAGCATGTTTTCCGGAATAATATGCTGCTATTAAACTATTAGGACTGCCAGCAAGTGCTGATGCCAGTGCAGTAGCTACTCCTGCTGGTGCGGTTGGGCCACCTGCAAACACAAGAGTACTTACGATGCTTAACCATGTTGTTCCCTTTTGATGAGCCTTTACCATCTTTCCTAATTGGGTATTTGTTAGTTTAGCTTGATGAGCAATAGGTTTGCTCATTTCAATGATGCTTGCTGTTGGTTGTATTTGTATAACATCATCACTAATTAATTTGACTTCCACAATGGGGGTGACTGTTGATGAAGGTATTGTTTCATTTTTCTCTTCGGCCAATGTATTGGGGACATGTGAGAATACTAATAAACTTATTATTAGTATTAAAAATAAGGACTTTTTCTTCATTTTCATAACACTCCGTTATACTTTTTTGAAAATTTGGTATAATATCATACTATATAACTATATGTAGGAGGTCAAGATAAATATGGAAAATAAGGAAAAAAGTTTTAAAACAGTGAAAATTGTACTTATTTCTATATGTCTAGGTTTTATAATCAGGATGTCCTCAGTAATAATAGCTGGTCGAAATTTATTTTCTATGTACAACATAGACCTATTAATTTTATTTATAGCAATAATTGGATTAATTATATGGTTGAATAAAAAGAAAAAAAGAATCTAATTATTCGGTTTGGAGACAAAAGGGGTCCTTTAGCGGTGTCTGGAGGAACCGTTCAAACCCTTTAATCCCATTAGTCTTTATTCTGACTTAGTGTTAGTTTTTATAAAAAAATCATTATTTCCGGATAATTAGAGTGGGAACTTTCATAAATGGATTTTGTGAATTCGTTAAAAATAAAAGGCGGGAGGAAAAACAGATTGTTTTTCGTCCCGCCTTTTTTTATGAAAAGCACGAAAAATTTAAATAAACCTAATGAGATCATATTATATGAAGAAACTAGAAGCACATCGAAAAACAAACGATGATCTATTAAAAATTCTGTAAATTTAATTTAAACATTATAACGTTATATTGATTAGTTCGGCAAAATATGATAATCTATTTTTGTAAAGAGAAATGTAATGAATTCTTACACAATTCAGTGTAACCGTATACAAAGTACTTGCAATCGATAGGATGTACGGAAAAGGATGAGGGAAATGACAGATACGTTAGTTCTGAAGAATGTAAAGATGTTAGAGGGAAATGCAGCGGATATCATACTGGAAAATGGGATGATTAAAGAAATCGCACTACCCGGAACTGCAACAGGAGATAAGATATTAGATTATGATCAAAAAGTTTATGTTTCTAGCGGATGGATTGATATGCATGTACATGCTTTCCCGGAATTCGATCCTTATGGTGATGAAGTTGATGAAATTGGATATAAAACTGGTGTAACAACGGTCATTGATGCAGGAAGCACGGGGGCAGATAGGATATCTGATCTGGTTAGCAGTTGTGAAAATTCCAAAACGAATGTTTTCGCCTTTCTGAATATTTCGCGGATTGGATTGAAAAGGATTGATGAGTTATCGGATATTTCATGGCTGGACGAAGGGGAATTAAGGAAGGCAATTTCCAAGTACGAGGATTTTGTCGTTGGACTTAAAGCGAGAATAAGTAAAAGTGTGGTTGGTCCAAATGGTGTCGAGCCATTAAAAATCGCAAGGAAGTTCTCGGCTGAAACTGGTTTACCATTAATGGTCCATATCGGTTCAGGGCCACCTGATATTAAGGAAGTCCTTGAATTACTTGAGGAAAAGGACATTATTACCCATTTTTTAAATGGTAAAGCGAATAATTTATTTGATGTAAGAGAAGAGCCGCTGCCTGAGTTCAGTAAGGCGATTGAACGTGGTGTCCATTTGGATGTAGGTCATGGAACGGCAAGCTTTTCTTTTAAAACTGCCGAAATGGCGAAAAAGCGGGGAATCCGCTTCAATACGATCAGTACGGATATATATCGGAAAAACAGAGAGAATGGGCCAGTTTTTAATATGGCAAATGTGCTAACAAAATTTTTGTACCTCGGTTATCCATTAAAAGAGGTAATAGATGCCGTTACGGTCAATGCAGCAGCTTGGTTGCATAAACCAGAGCTTGGCAGGATTTCAACTGGGGATATTGCGAACTTGACCTTATTCTCGATCGAGAAAGAGCCGACTCTTTTATTGGATTCCGAAGGTGAAAAAAGGATGGCAGAAAAAAGAGTTGTTGTAAAAGGAGTGGTTATAAATGGAGAATTCATTGAACGCTAAATACGGTTTGAAAAGAGTCATCAATGCAAGCGGAAGAATGAGCATATTGGGGGTTTCTGCCCCAACTGACACAGTGATGGACGCGATGAAAAAAGGTGGGCAAAATTATGTTGAAATTTCTGATTTAGTCGATAAGTCAGGCCAGCATATAGCGAATTTGCTTCATTCTGAAGCAGCGGTCGTCGTAAACTCAGCATCAAGTGGAATTGCGCTTTCTGTAGCGGCGATCGTGACTGAAGGAAACAGAAGGAAAAGTGAAAGGCTTCATCAAGATCTTATTCAAAAGAATGAAATCATCATGCTGAAAGGCCATAACGTTCAGTATGGTGCACCGGTTGAAACCATGATTTACCTTGGTGGCGGAAAATTGGTTGAAGTTGGGTATGCAAACGAAGGGAAGGCAGAACATATTGCGGATGCCATTAATGAAAATACTGCCGCCATTTTATATGTGAAATCGCATCATGCTGTTCAGAAAAATATGATATCGGTCGAAGAAGCGTGGGAAGTGGCCAAAAAGAATAGTATCCCTCTGATTGTCGATGCAGCAGCTGAGGAGGATTTGGAAAAATATGTACAATTCTCCGACTTGGCGATCTATAGTGGATCAAAAGCCATTGAAGGACCCACGTCAGGTATCGTTGCTGGCAGAAAAAAATATATCGAATGGGTAAAGGTTCAACTGCACTGTATCGGAAGGAGCATGAAGGTTGGAAAGGAAACTACCTTTGGGCTGCTTCAGGCATTGGATGAGTATTTTGTCAAGATAGATAATAGCGAAAAAGAAAAAGCTAGTTTACAAGTTCTCACATCACTTGACTCCATTGATGGCGTAAAAGTAACGATAGTGCAGGATGAAGCCGGCCGAGCCATATATAGAGCCCGTATTTCCATTGATCCTTTGATAACGGAAACAACGGCGAAAGAAGTGAACGAGCAGCTCAGAAATGGGGATATTGCCATTTATACACGTGATTATGGGATACGGCAAGGCTTTTTCGATATAGATCCGCGTCCATTGCAAGGTGATGATATAAATGTCATTGAAGCACAATTAAGAACCATATTAGGAGGAAAACAAGGATGACAAATATAAACAAACGGTTATTGAATGATCGTGTAGCCTTAAATGTACTTGCAAATAGTGTAGAAAATGCAGTGGAAGTCTTTGAAGCAGCGGAAGGCCATGTATTGGTTGGCGTACTCTCAAAGGATTATCCAACTGTGGAAGCTGGTGTTACAGCAATGAAAGAATACGGGGAAGCCATTGATGAGGCCGTTTCAATAGGATTGGGCGCGGGCGATAATAGACAGGCAGCAGTTGTCGCAGAAATAGCAAAATACTATCCAGGCAGTCATATTAACCAGGTTTTTCCGGCTGTTGGTGCTACGAGGGCCAATTTAGGCGAGAAGGATAGTTGGATAAATTCACTTGTTTCTCCAACTGGGAAAGTCGGTTATGTGAATATCTCCACTGGTCCAGTAAGTGCAGGTGCAAGTGAAACTGCCATTGTGCCTATCAAAGCTGCCATTGCGCTTGTTCGCGATATGGGAGGAAATGCATTAAAATACTTTCCGATGAAAGGCCTGAAGCATGAAGATGAATATCGTGCTGTTGCAAAAGCTTGTGGTGAAGAGGGGTTTGCATTGGAACCGACAGGTGGAATCGATTTAAGTAATTTCGAGACCATATTAGAAATTGCATTAGAAGCAAAAGTGCCTAAAGTCATTCCCCATGTATATTCTTCCATCATCGATGAAGAGACTGGTAAAACGAATGGGGAGGATGTACGGAAATTATTGGCCATAACAAAAAAAATGGTTGAAAAATATGCCTAAAAGGATTGTGGCATTCGGGGAAGTTATGATGCGTTTGCAGGTACCAGGGTATGAATTGCTATCACAGGCTAACACTCTGCAATACTCCTTTTCGGGCACGGGAGTAAACGTAGCTTCTGCGATGACAAAACTAGGACATGATGGGTATGTTGTGACCAAGTTACCGGATAACCCACTTGGGGATTCATCGATTTCAGCTTTGCAGCGCTTAGGAATTGGAAGGAACTTCATCTCTAGAGGCGGCAAATACATGGGGATGTACTTTTTGGAAAATGGATTTGGACAGCGGGCGAGCCGTGTCACATATTCCAATCGACTGGAAAGCAGTTTTAATACAGCCACCTTATCCGATTATGATATGGATATGATTTCAGAAAGTACGGATATCATCCATTTTTGCGGAATCACGCTCGCAATGGCGGAAAATGTACGGGAAAGTATGAAGGCGCTGGCTGGAAAAGTCAAAGAAAGAGGCGGTACAGTCTGTTTCGATTGCAATTACCGTCCCTCTTTATGGGAGGGAGGTTACGCTGACGCAAAGCCTCATTATGAAGAAATGCTTTCTTTGGCTGATATCGTCATGATGAATGAGAAAGACGCCCTATATATTTTAGGAATGAAGTCAGAAAGCTCCACAAGGGAAGAGCAGCTTATTGAGTTGATCCCTGAAGTGGCCAAGAAATTCAATATTCAATCGATAGCAGGGACACATCGTTCGATCAACAGTGATAATAGCCATACATTGAGGGGGTATATATACAAGGAAGAGACATTTTACTTTTCCGATATCTTATCATTTTCCGTATATGATAGAATAGGTTCAGGCGATGCCTACACCAGCGGAATCCTGCATGGCGAATTGCTAGGATATTCCCCTGAAAAGACAGTTCGGTTTGCGGCTGTATCAGGAATGCTGGCATGTACTGTCGTTGGAGATACTCCTTTGGCAACCGAAAAGGAGATACTCTCGGCAATGGAAGGTAAAATGGAAGATATTAAGAGATAAAGGCAGGAGATTAGGAATGAATGTGAACAGAAAAAATGGACCGATGTATTTACAGATAAAAGAAATATTAAAGGATCGTATTTTACATGGGGTTTATGCCATCGACACAAACATTCCCTCTGAGCCTCTTTTGGAAGAAGAATTTAACGTAAGTAAGGTAACTGTCCGAAATGCAATCAAAGAACTAGTTCAAGAAGGGTATGTTGAAAAGAAAAGCGGCAAAGGCACTAGAGTCATAGCTAATGGTTCGATTGTCAAACTTTCAAAAGGAAAGCGTTTCACAGAGCTGTTGGTGGAGGAAGGGCACTCCATTTTAAAAAAGGTGTTAAACATAAGTCATGTTGACCTTTCTTCAGACTCTAAGCTGCATTCTTTATTTGGTGACCATTGCTTAAGTATCGAACGGATATATTTATTGGACAATGAACCTTATATTTACTTTACACATTATGTTTCACTTGATTTAAACCAAGAAGAGATAGAAGAGGTCCAAATCAATTCTTTGTACCGCTTTTTGGAAGATCAAAACGTCAAACTTGAAATATTCAGAGATGAGTTTGCCGTTGCTATCGCTCCGGATCACATTTGCGAAACACTGAAAATCGAAAACAATAGTCCAGTACTAAAGAGGATTCGGATTTCCAGTGATGGGGACGGAAATGTTATGGAATACAGTGAAGGATATTACAACACGGCTAAACAGAACTACATTGTGACATATAACGAGCCGGTACAATAATCCCATTTATTGTATTGGTTTGATTGTAAGCGATTTCTTGGGAATGGGGAGAACATATGGATCTATATTTATTAGGAATCACGCTGATAGCAATCGTAATAGTTATTTTGGGGGTATCATGGTGGAAATGGCATGCATTCATTAGCTTGACTGTAGCCAGTTTATTTTTAGCGGTTTTTTCTGGACTGCCAATGGACAAGATTGTCGGAGCTTATGAAACGGGTGTCGGAGCTGTCCTAGGTCACCTTATTGGAATATTGGCCTTAGGGACCATCTTAGGAAAGATGATGTCCGACTCTGGAGCCGGGATGCAGGTTGCTGACTTTTTCATTAATAAATTCGGCGTGAAAAAACTGCCATGGGCCATGCTTTTATCTGGTTTCATCATCGGCATTCCCGTATTTTTCGAGGTTGGTTTAGTAATATTGCTGCCTTTGGTCATTTCCATTCGGAAATCTACCAAAGTGAACATCTTGTTAATTGGTATTCCAGTACTTGCTGGTTTATCGATCGTACATGGGCTGGTACCTCCGCATCCTGGAGCCATGACAGCCATTGGAATTTATAATGCTAACATGGGACAAGTACTTCTGTACTCATTGATCATCGCATTCCCGACTGCTGTAATTGCGGGACCTCTATTCGCAAGATGGATTCATAAACGGGTCATTCCTGTTGGAGAACCGGAATTGATCCGGGTGGAAACAAAGTCAAGTGGATTACCAGGCACTGGAGTTTCGTTCTTCATCATCCTTTTGCCGGTATTGTTGATGGTTTTAACGGTAGTGGCGCCTTATGTGCCGATACCGGGTGCCATTGAAAAATTCTTATTGTTTATCGGAAGTCCAGTGATCGCCCTATTAATCTCCTGTTTTGCAGCTTACTATTTCTTGGGCTACAGACAGGGTATGGACAAATCACTAATTAAAAAGTTGACGGAAGAATGCTTATTGCCATTAGCTTCCATAATTCTTATTATCGGTGCTGGCGGAGGATTCAAGCAAATTTTAATTGATAGTGGAGTAGGGACTGCAATCGCTTCCATGTCTGAAGAAATTTCTTTATCACCGATCGTTCTTGCATTTCTTGTGGCCGGACTGATTCGGATTGCCACAGGTTCTGCAACCGTCGCTTTGACTACGGCAGCAGGGATCGTTTCGCCGGTCGTTGCCAATATGACGGGTGTTAATCTTGAATTACTCGTTATTGCCACGGGAGCAGGCTCACTTATGTTCTCCCATGTTAATGACGCCGGTTTCTGGTTAGTAAAAGAATACATGGGATTAACCGTTAAAGAAACTTTCAAAACTTGGACAGTCATGGAAACCTTACTATCCTTCGTGGCATTCGGCTTGGTTTTAATTTTCGATATATTCATTTAATTAAAGAAAATTTCTGCAATCCCTGATTAAGTAGCATTTACCTCCGTGAACTGTCTTGGGGTGACAGATCACGGAGGCTTTTATTTAGTTATAAAATGAACGGCTTTACTCTTAAAGATAGGTCGTTGCGGAAAAAACAGAAACTAAATTCATTCACAATTGGAAGTAGTATGACTAGTGACAAGGGTGTAGTTTCATCCAGGAGACGTTTGTTTGGCTCCTCGAAGATATAAGTCCTGACAGAGACTTCTATATTGCAAGATTGACAGCTTCCCGTTTACATATTCATTCTGAATATAATCCAATAATTCATTGGCATGGTTAGGCTTTTGACGTTTTTCCTGAATATAATGGAGAATTAAAACTTCTATATTCACACACTCACCTTACTTGACAAGTATTTTTTTCCATTAACAATATAACATGGGCATTCAAAAAAATATCATTTTTTGAATATTTTAACTATCGACATATTTATACAAATAAAGGAGTGATTCGGAGTAAGCGGTGGAAAATTTTATCGGGAAATGCAAAAAGAACGGTATTGTACCGACTTGCTGTTAAGTCTGCACAAAAAAACCCTTGATAATTCAAGGGTTTTTTTGTTGATTTAGGTGATAAAACTGATTTTGCAACGACTTCATGCTTGTATCTTTTGTACAGTTAATGGTGATAAGCGCAGTTCTGCGGATTCTCTCTTAATGGAGAATAAATAAGCTGCCAAACCTAAGATGGCTGTAAAAATCAGCATGGCGATCGATGAACTGAAGTCCCCGCCAGACAAGTCACGAAGCCATCCCATGATATAGCTCGAAAAGCCGCCCATGATATTCGTGAATCCAATTAGACCAGCGGCTCGTCCTGCAGTTTCAGGTGTTGAGTATTTTACCATGAGCATATTACTTAGATGGAACACACCGCCTTGACATCCCATTGCCAGTCCCATACATAGTCCTGCCAAAATAGGATTGGGGATGAAGACAGCTACAGTCAAAAAGACAGCCGTCAATGAAAATAGAATCGTGGCCATCAAACTTGGACGTCTGGTTTTGTCAGCCAGAAAACCGCATGCCAAGACAAATCCTAAAGCGAATAGCCAGGAAAGTGAAGTAATGCTCGACATTCCTTCCTTTTCGAACCCTTTTGCCTCAATGAGGTAGGTAGGAAGCCAAATGCTGATTCCGAAAAATAAAAAGGAGCATACGAGCATGCCGAACCAAACAATCCAGAAACGATAATCTTGGGCGAAACTCTTCTTGTTCTCGGAGGAGGTGGTTTCTTTCATTTCATCATCCGTTTGGCGAATGAAAGCCAATTCTTCCTTACTTATCCGGGGGTGCTCTTCTGGTGTATTCCTCGTCATGAAGATGAACATCGGGATATTTATAAATAAGTTGAAAGCTGCAAGCATAAAGAAAGCTGCTTGCCAGTGGAGTAAAGATATCACGAGCACCAAGAAAATGGCTCCCATTGCCGGTCCTAAATAGTTTCCGGTAAGCCAAGATGCCTGGGCCCTTCCCAATTCGCGTTTATTAAACCAGTTAGAAATGAATTTTCCGGAAACCGGAATCATCATCCCCTCACCAAAACCAAGAATGATCCTGCTTATTAAAAACATTTCATATGAATTTGCCAGGCCTGACGTGATCATCGTGAGTGTCCAAATGAATAAACCGCCGATGGCTGTTTTACGGGCACCTAATTTATCAATGATGAAGCCCCAAAAAAGATTTGAAACTCCATAAGCAATGGTGAATACAAATGATAGAAGACCGATCTTTGCATTTTTGTCATCACCAGTCATACCGAGTGCATGCAAGAATTCCGGATCTGTTTGAATGATGGAAATGCCAACTTTATCAATTTGTCCGAAAAACCAAAAGAAAAAAATTGGAACGGCAATATACAACCATCTTTTTTGCCCATTTAACATAATACCATCTCCTTATCGCTTTTTAGCATTCCTTAAAACACTTACATGTGAGAATAAGTGTTTTACGGTTATCCCTTTAGAAAGGTACTAGTTTTGATTTTCCCGCCTTTCTTTATAATTTTGATAGATAAAAAGGAACAGAAGTGTTTTGTAAGGAAAACAAAGTTTTACTTTCTTAACGATAAATTAAAATAATTTGATTGTCAATTTAATATTTAGATAATTTTCTATTTTTAGAATAAATAATCTTATAAGCGCTTTCAGTTAAAAAATGAACTCTGTTTCATCCTATTGAGAGGTGGATCTCTATTAAGCCAGGACTTATAATGGATGTAAATCTAATTCTTTGTGTCAAAAAAACAAATTATTATCAAATTATTAATAATTCTGACTTGTTGATATTGAATTTGAAATCAGGAAAATCTATAATTCATTTATATTGTTTTGTATATGAAATACTTAATATTGGAAAATTCCGTGATTTGGCAGAGAATATCGACGTATTAAAATGCTTCATTTGTTTTTACTTGTGTAATTGGTTATATTTGGTTATAAAACAACAAGCTTTTCTATTGATAAGTCAATTAAGCTAGGCCTTCCAAATAGTTTTATATATGTAAATATGCTTTAATTGACACATATACACTATTCTATTTATACATGAAGAGTAAAGGATTGTGAGGTAGAAATGGTTGCCAATTTGCAGTACTGCCCGATTCATTATCAGGAATAGGGATAAGGAATAGCGCTTGAAGACACCAGCTTGGTTATCGCTCTAGGCTTTTACTAGCCGTTTTCCGGAAGCTGTGAAAGCGTTGATTATATCTGATGTGACTCGTGGGCCAGCTGTTGTTAGCATGAAAGAAAGTAAACGGAAACTTCTGAATTGATTACAATCCATCGAAATATGGTCGGATGAACTTGTAAAGCAGAGGGCAGTGCGCAGCTACTGGCGCAAAAAGTTCCTGTCTAGTTAAGGAAGCAAAAGAAAGCAGGCAACCATTGAAGTATGCATCAAAAACATTCACCAAATGAACAATCAGAAAAAAATGTACATATTCTGCAAGTTCTTCTTTCTAGGTATGAAGAAAGCTTTTCTGAATGGTTATAGTCAGGAGAAAATGAGATTTATTCACAACGGGGGGAATACTCGAATGGCAAGCGAAGAAAAAGAGAAAGAGAAATATAGTGCTAATTCATTGGTTAGAGGGTTGGAAATCATTAAGCTCTTTAATGAAGTACAGCCGAGCTTGTCTCTTTCAGAAATAGCAAAACAACTGGGAGTAAGCAGAACAGTACCATATCGTTTATTATTCACATTACAAAATATTGGTTACTTGTCTCAGGATGAACATACCAAACGTTATAGTTTAACGCCAAAGGTTCTTGAATTGGGATTCAGCTATTTGAATAGCTTGAAATTCCAGGAAATTGTCCAGCCTTATATGGAGACCTTACGTGATGAAATCGGAGCCTCCTGTCATCTGTCCATTTTAGATGGACAGGAAGTTGTTTATGTTGGAAGTGCCCCGATCAGAGGTGTATCAGCTGTCAATGTGAACATAGGTTTGCGGCTGCCGGCACATGCTTTGGCCAATGGAAAATTACTTTTGGCATATCAACCGAAAGAAATGCTAATGCAAATGTTCAAAATCTCAAACCTGACTCCTTATACAGACAGAACACTCACCGCGCCTGGTGAATTTCAAAAACAGCTGGAATCGATTCGGCAAAATGGTTATTCGATGACAAGCGGGGAATTTCACCCTGGCATCCGTTCCGTTGCAGCCCCGATTTTTGACAGGACTGGGAAAGTGTTGGCTGCCTTGAATGTCGTGGCAACAGAGTCTGCTTACCAGGAGGATTTCATCGATAAAATTGCCTTGCCGAAACTGTTGGAAGTTTCTCGGCAGTTATCCGTTTATATGGGATATAGCGGGGTTAAGCCTTATCAACACGAAGATGTCTGAACAATTTAAATCTATTGATAAATGAATAACCTCTTTCGAAAGTGTGGATCTCCCAATAGGGAATCCACACTTTTTGTGTTAAGAAAAGCAAATCGTTACAAGTTTATCCCATAATGGAGAGCGTTCGGATTATAAAAATAGTTTTAAATATTCTAAAAATTCGTTGACAATGAAGCGTTTTCATTTTAGACTTAATTCATAGACAAAACAATGTTTTGCTTATGAAACATAACTCAGTTAAGAAACAACAAATAAGGGAGGAATTTTAAAATGACAAAAGAAACTTTCTCAGTGAAGGATTTTGAAAAAAAATATGTTGCCCGATTGAAAGACCGTACTCTTGATTGGAATGTCTTGAAGTTCCAAGAAGAAATTGATCCCGCTTATAGACGCGCACAGATGAGATATATCGGACGTGGTGCGACTGCCAATAACGATACGAATGTAATTGCAGGTGTACATTTCACTTTAAGTACTATGGTGCTTCCTCCGGGATGTATCGGTCCTTTGCACCTTCACGACGATGTTGAAGAAGTGTTTTTCATTCTTGAGGGTGAAGTCACGGCATTAATTCAAGAGGATAGCTACAGTGAAGTGCATGAAATTAAATTAAGTGCGAGAGATTGCATCAGCAGCCCACCAGGGGTTTATCGGGGAATTAGGAATGACGGTGATGTGGAAGCGCGCATGCTCGTGATGCTAGGGGCAGTAAAACCTAACTTGCCGACTTATCCTGAAGGCAGTGACCTCGAAGAACTGCGTAAACAACGCGCTAAAGAAAGAGAAGCCATCATTAAAGAGTGATCATTTAGCTTAAAGGGCACCTGCATTATGAAAATTAATGAGGCGCCCTTTTCGATTAGATTGTTAAATATGGCCAATTCAATTTATTTAAAGTCATTAAATTATGGGAGGTATAAAAAATGCTTGGGATTACTCATTTACGACATATAAGCATGATAACTCCGAATTTCGACGATCAAGCAGAGTTTTATGAAAAGGTTTGGGGACTTGATAGAGTGGATGTTCCGGAAGAGGAGAATACGGTTTATTTCCGCGGGGCTGGACCGGAACATCATATTTTAAGCCTTCACAAGGGAGAAAAACGTGGCTTGCATCATATAGCTTTTGGCATGGTCGATAAAAATGCGGTGGACCGTGCAGCAGGGATATTACAATCGAAGGGCGTTCGAATTATTGAACCACCTGGATATTTGGATGAAGCAGGTGCCGGTTATGGCCTCCGGTTAATTGATCCGGAAAACCGCGTGATCGAGCTTTCGGCTTGGGTGGAAGTGCAAACGTCTATTTGGAGCAAGAAAAATGTTGACCCAGTGAAATTGAATCATGTTGTAATGAACACGAAGAACTTAGATATGATCGTTGAGTTTTATACGGATGTACTTGGTTTTAAAGTCACTGATTGGAGTGAGCACCAAATGTCATTCCTGCGATGCAACAGGAAACATCACTCAATTGCCTTCAATCAAGATGAGCATGCGTCAGTCAATCATATCGCATACGAGGTCGATTCCGTGGATGAACTGATGCGAGGAATAAGCAATGTGCGAAAAGCGGGCTTTTCAGAACTTTGGGGACCTGGACGTCATGGGCCTGGAGACAATATTTTCTGTTATTTTCAAGACCCAGGCGGTTTTGTTATGGAGTATACATGTTATCTGGAAACGATCGAAGATGAATCTGAGTGGAGAGCACGAGTATGGAAACGGGTCCCGCATTTAATGGACCAGTGGGGAATTGCAGGGCCGCCGAAACCTGAAGCCCGCAAAGCAATGGGAGGCGATCCCGATGCAGGCTGGGTTGATTCTCATATAGATGGTTCTGTCATGGCGGAAAAATGAGGAGGATTTTGATTTCCTCCCATTATTCTTGCGCGTAGTTACAGCGTTTGAGGAAAATGGCTTTGAAAAGGAGTGAAGAGAGTGGATTTAGGATTGCAAGGAAAAGTGGCTGTCATTATGGGCGGCACGTCGGGCGTGGGATTAAAAACAGCAGAAATGTTTTTAGCTGAAGGAGCGAAAGTGGCTATATGCGGCAGAAGTGCAGAGCGTATGGAAAGTGCACAAAGTCAATTGCTCTCATTTGGTGAAAAGGCAGATATTTTTGCATCAACATGTGATGTCACCTCAAAATCGGATGTGGATTCTTTCATTAATGGTACCGCTGAGAGGTTTGGCGGAATCGATATATTGGTGAATGCAGCCGGACAAAGCGTGATGGGTCACTTTTTTGACATAACGGATGAGCAGTGGGAAGAACAGATTCAGTTAAAATTCTTTGCCATCATATATGCCGTTCGTGCTTCGCATCCTCATTTAGTGAAAAGGGGAGGAGGGCGGATTATTAATATTAATGCAACCCTCGCTAAAGAACCTGAACGTCATATGGTAGCGACTGCAGCAGCAAGGGCTGGCCTCCTTAATTTAAGCAAAACCTTGTCCCAGGAATTGGCCTTTGACAATATATTGGTCAATTCAGTCAGTCTTGGATTGATCCGGACCGATCAATGGGAGCGAAGAAGATTGAAAAATGCCCCTGATATGGACCCTGAAGAGTATTACCGGGACCTTGCGAAAAAACGGAATATCCCCCTCGGTCGCGTAGGGGAAGCGGAAGAAGTGGCCAGCGTCATTGTTTTCCTTGCTTCAGACAAAGCAAGTTATGTAGCGGGTTCTACGATTGAGACGGCAGGAGCGATCGGAAAGGCACTATAAATATATTACTAAAAAAGGTAGGATAACGCGATGAAAATAAAAGAAGAAATAGAGTTTACGACCGCCGATTCCATCGTAAAGGAGCTGGTTCAAGCAGGAGTTGAAACTGCTTTCGGGATTGTCAGCATTCACAATATGCCCATCTATGATGCAATTCTTAGAGAAGGGAGCATCAAACTCATATGTTCACGCGGTGAGAGCGGTGCCGTCAACATGGCTGATGGCTATGCCCGCGCCACTGGAAAATTGGGTGTAGTGATTACCAGTACTGGAACAGGGGCAGGAAATGCAGCTGGTTCCCTGGTGGAAGCATGGGCAGCGGGTGTTCCCCTTCTTCATCTTACAGGTGAGGTGGCTTCTTCTTATCTTGGTACAGGCAAAGGGTACATACATGAGTGTAAAGACCAGCTTTCAATGATGAGCGGAGCTTGTAAAAATGCAGTGAGGCTTAGAAATCCTGAGCAATGTGCCGCGGTTGTAAGGAAGGCGATCGAAGAAGCGTTAACTGCACCAACGGGTCCGGTTACATTGGAAATTCCCATTGACTATCAATCGGCGATCATAGAAGATCTTTCACTGGAAGGGCTACGAGCTTCAACATCTGAAACAAATCCATTTCCATTCATTCCTGAACAAGCTGTGCAAAAAATGGTGGGGGCACGCCGTCCAGTGATATGGGCCGGTGGTGGAGTCATCAGTGCCAATGCTTCGCAAGAGCTGCAAAGATTAGCGGAAATCCTTGGTGCAGCGGTTATAACCAGTCAGTCAGGAAAAGGTTCGATTCCAGAAAACCATGAACAATGCATCGGACATTTTGCGGCATATGAAACAACTAAAGAGTTTTTAAGAAATGCAGATTTATTGATTAGCGTGGGTGTAAGGTTTAGGGGGAATGAAACATCCAACTGGAAAGTGCCGGTGCCACAAGAACATATAGCGATCGATGCGGATTGGCAGGCTATTAACCGGAACTATAAAGCAACTATAGGTTTGGTTGGCGATGCAAAAGATATGTTAGCTGCCATCATTCAAAAGCTCGAAGAACATTCAGTTCATGCGGAGCCTTCTTATTTAGAAGAAGTTCTGTCGCTTAGAAACGAAGTGCGCGCCCAACTCAGGGAAACGCTTGGACCTTATGAGCAATTTGTAGATGGCATGAGGGAGATATTACCAGATGATACCATTTTAGTTCGTGATGTAACCGTACAGGCAAACGTTTGGGGCAGCCGTTTATTTGAAATCTATGAACCGAGGACATCGATTCATGCATCAGGCGGCGGAATCGGTCAAGGTCTTCCAACAGCAATCGGTGCCCAAATGGGGTGTCAAGATAAAACCGTCGTTCTGATGGCTGGAGACGGAGGGTTTATGGTGAATGTCGGGGAAATGGTCACGGCAGCCGAAGAAAACTTACCAGTTATCATCGTATTGTTCGATGACTCAGGCTATGGTGTTCTTCGCAACATTCAAACAGCCGCATATGGTCGGCAGGTAGCCGTGGATTTATTGAGTCCTGATTTTGTGAAATTGGCTGAGTCCATGCATTTTGATGCAGTGCGTATTGGTTCTGGAGATGAATTCATATCCGAACTGAAAAAGGCAAAGGAAAGACGTAAACCTTCAATGATCGTTGTTGATATGGAAGCTGTGGGGCCAATGGCCAAGCCATTTGGCGGACCGCCAGGAGCTGCGGAAGCATTTAAGCCCAAAAAATTATAAGGAGGATTGAGAATGATTTCGACATACCCATTTGTTTCAGGAAATTATCTTGTTAATGGAGAATGGATAGAATTACCGGAAAAAGTCGATGTAATAAATCCGGCAAATACATCCGAAGTAGTTGGCCAGGTGGCAAAATGCTCTGAAGAAATCGTGAATGACGCGATTGAAGCGGCAGAAAATGCTTTTGAAACGTGGTCACGCTCTGATATCGGGGAACGGGCTAACCGGATGAACACTGCGGCAGAAGAACTATCAAAGGTTATCGAGGAAAATGTTACAGTGTTTGTACGTGAAAATGGCAAAACACTTGTTGAAGCAAAAAAGGATTTACTGCGCTGTGTTGAAGTCATGAAGGGCTGTGCAGCAGAGTTACTTGATTGGTGGAAGCCTGAAGTGCTCCCAGGTAATCAAAAAGTCCAAATCCGAAGAAGGGCAAGAGGTGTCACGGCCATCATCACACCTTGGAATTCTCCGATGATATTAACATTTAAAAGGGTCATTCCTGCTGTTTTGGCAGGCAATGCCGTTGTCGTAAAACCTGCAACTAATTGTCCTTTAACGATTATGACCTGTTTAAAAGTAGTTGCCGAACAATTTCCTCCAGGAGTCATCAATATAGTCTCAGGATCAGGAAAAGCAATCGGCGATACACTATGTTCTGATTCACGCGTACGGACATTGGCGTTTGTCGGAAGTACGGAAACCGGAAAAGATATCATGCAGAAATCAGCTGGAAATCTGCAAAAAGTATATATGGAACTTGGCGGCAATGATCCTGCCATCATCTTGGAAGATGCCAAAATGGATGAAGCGGCTATCAAACGTTTGAGGATGGGGATTTTACGAGCAGCGGGTCAGGTTTGTTCTGCTGTAAAAAGAGTGTATGTCCAAGAATCACGTTATGATGAGGTTGTGGAAAAGCTGACCAAAGAGTTTAGCCGGATGGTAATTGGTGATGGCATTCAGCCTGATGTAACTATGGGTCCATTGAATAATAAAGCACAATATGATTTTGTGAATGGCTTGATCGAACGTACCGCTAAGTCAGGAGGAAATATAATCACAACCGGCATTCAGCTGAATCCGGAAACTTGGGATAAAGGTTATTATATGCTTCCTTCCATTATTACTGGCGTCGATCAACAGAGCGAATTGGTTCGAGTGGAACAATTCGGACCGATCATTCCAATTTTACCTTTCAATGATATTGATGAAGCTGTAAAATTAGCGAATGATAGTGAGTTTGCGCTGCGTGCATCTGTTTGGACCGAAAATGAAGATATCGCTGTCGAAATGGCAGATCGCCTTGAAGCTGGTGCGGTTTTCCATAATAATCATACCGTTTTCAGCGACTTGGCTCTGGATTTCCCTGGCTTAAAAGAAAGTGGGGTTTCGCGGGAAACAAGACATTGCGGGTTGGAATTCTTTGCGGACTCATACGGGTTTGCTGATTGAGGAAGGATGAAACTACATGAAATTAGGTTTAATCGGGTGCGGTAATATCGGGAAATTTCTGCTACAGGCAATTAATAACGACGGACTTCTTCCAGGTGGGAAAATCGTTGCGATATATGCCCGCCGTGAAGAAGTCGCGGCACAGCTAGCAGAGGAATTCAGGACACAGTCATTTAGTGATGTCGACGAACTACTTAAATCCGATGTAGATATGGTTATAGAGGCAGCAACGATTGAAGCAGCTGAAGAGTATGCATTGAAAGTGCTTAAAAGCGGGAAGGATCTCTTGCTTAGCAGCATTGGCGTGATGGCGAATACTGCCTTTGAAGAACAATCAAATCAGATTTGCAAAATGAATAACGTGAATATTCTCCTTCCGTCTGGTGCGATTGGAGGTCTCGATGTACTTAAATCGGCAAAAGCGGTGAATGGCCTTGAATCTGTTTGCATCACCACAAGAAAACCGCCAAGCGCATTGCCCGGAGGGGCTTCAGTGACAGAAGAAACGGTATTATTTGAAGGATCTGCTGCAGAAGCAATCAAACAGTTTCCGAGAAACATTAATGTTGCGATTGTGCTGTCAATGGCTGGTCTTGGATCAGAAAAGACGAAAGTGAAAATCATTGCCGATCCAAATGTGTTAAAAAACAATCACCTGATAGAAGCTTCAGGTTCGTTCGGGAAACTGAAACTGGAAGTGGAAAATGATCCGATGCCTAATAATCCGAAAACGAGTTATCTAGCGGCATTAAGTGTTTTGGCGACTCTGCAAAATAAGGAAAAGAGCGTTCAAATCGGGTAATGCATTATGATATAAAGCTTGGAAGGGAGAGAAAAAGTATGCTTAAAACTGAAAAATCCTTAGAAGAAATGTCGAAACAGCAAGTTGTTGACTATTTGAACGAAACGGTTAAACCAGAGGAAGGCGTTATACCTGCATACCTCCTTGGAGACCCAAAGGTTTATGATATAGAACATGAAAAAGTGTTTTTGAAAACATGGGTTTTTATCGGTCATGATTCTGAAGTACCCAACAAAGGAGACTTCATGACCCGTGAACTAGCTGGCTACTCGCTCATCATCACACGTGATGCTGAAGGGGAAATCAGGGCGTTTTATAATATGTGCACCCATCGCGGAATGAAACTATGCCGTGCAGATAAAGGGAACAAGTCATTATTTACGTGTCCCTACCATGGATTTAATTTTAAAAACACTGGAGAGCTCGTAGGGGTGCCATTACAAAAGGACATATATGGGGGCAACCTTGACCGGTCGGAATTGGGCCTTCACAAAGTGAAGCTTGAATCCTATAAAGGTCTTTTATTTGGAACTTGGAATGAAGATGCAGAGCCACTTGAAGAGTTTCTTGGAGACATTAAATGGTATTTGGATATCCTTGTAGGACGTGCAGAAATGGAAGTTATCGGTGTCCCGCAAAGATTCATTGTTAAATCCAACTGGAAAGTTGGTTCCGATAACTTTGTGGGTGATTCCTATCACACGATGGTCACACACGGTTCCATTGCAAAACTGGGCATGGTGCCCAATGCTACCTATTCAAAGCGTGGTTTTCAAATCCATATGGATAACGGGCATGGACTGAACTTAGGGACACCTAACCCTGACTTCGCTTTCCCGGAAGAATTGAAAGATGAATTTAAAACTAATTTGTCTGAAGAACAATATGAAGTGTTATCAAACTTAAAGAATATGATTGGAAACGTTTTCCCCAACTTATCATTTTTAATATCCCATACAAAAATCAAAGACCAGTTCATCTCCAACACTTCTATTAGAATGTGGCGGCCAATCGGTCACAATCAAATGGAAGTGATCGCTTGGATGCTCGTGGAAAAGAACGCCACTCAAGATTGGAAAGATAGATCAAGAGATTCATTTATCTTGACCTTTAGCCCATCCGGTATTTTCGAACAGGATGATACGGAAGTGTTTACGGATATTACTGAAGCAGCCCAAGGCCCAATGCCTTTCCTAAAGAATCTAACTTACAATTATACAATGGGCCTTCATCGAGAACCAGTTGATTTTATAGGACCTGGTGTTGCTTACGATGATAAATTCACGGAAGCGAGCCAAAGGAATTTTTACAAATACTGGCTTGAGTTGATGACGAAATGATAAGCGGGAGGGGGAACGGAAATGAATGTGGAGAAAATGTTGCTGAAATGTGAATTTGAACAGTGGCTGTATGATGAAGCTCAATTACTCGATGATATTGAATTTGATGATTGGTTCGATTTAATGCACTCGAGCTTACGCTATCAAATGCCAGTACGTGTTAATAAAGAAGGGGTGGAACGCCCGGATTATTCAACGGAAATGTTTACATTTAATGATGATATTGAGCTGCTGAAACTGCGCGTGGATCGTTTGAAAACGGATTATGCTTGGGCGGAAATACCGCCATCAAGAACACGGCGTTTTGTCTCTAATGTACGCGTTAAAGACTATGTTGAAGGTGAAAAGGCAGTCGTAAAGAGCTACCTGCTTATCTATCGAAGCCGCAGCACTGATATTCAGCATGATTTGATTTCGGGGGAACGAAATGATGAATTCATTTTCGAAGAAGGTAAATGGAAACTATCCAAACGGATATTCATTGTTGATCAATCAACGATAAATACCAGAAATCTTGCTATCTTCGTATAATATTGACCTGAATAAAAAGAGATAACAAGGAGGCTGGTTACAATGGCAATGGCGTTAAAGGATAAAGTAGTGTTGATTACTGGAGGCAATTCAGGTATCGGAGAGGCTGTCACAAGACGTTTTATACAAGAAGGGGCAAAAGTCAGCATCATCGGCCGCTCGATAGAAACGCTAAATAAAATGAAAGAGGAATTTGGTGAAGAAATCCTAATTAACCAAGGCGATGTAAGCAAATATGAAGACAATGAGAGGGCTGTTCAGGCCACTGTCAAGCAATTTGGAAAGCTGGATGTTTTCGTTGCCAATGCAGGAGTCTTTGATGGATTTGCAAAATTTGCCGACGTAACTCCCGATGCACTTTCAGAAGCATTTGATTTTCTGATCGATATTAACGTTAAAGGATCTTTCTTCGGTGCTAAAGCCGCTCTTAAAGAACTGCAAAAATCGAATGGCAATATTATTTTCACCGTATCAGGTGCTAGTTTCTATCCGGATGGCGGCGGGGTTTGGTACACAGCAAGCAAGCATGCCCAAATAGGGCTGATGCGCCAACTTGCCTTTGAACTTGCTCCTGACATAAGGGTGAATGCTGTAGCGCCTGGTGGCACTCTGACAGCATTATCGGTCATTCCTCCTCTACGTCCATTCGTTAAAATCGTGGATAATGAAACGAAGGCCAATAGCATTAAAAAAAGAAACCCTCTTCAGCTTGCACAGATGCCCGACGATCATGTAGCTGCTTATGTCCTGTTAGCATCGGACGCAGCGCGTGCAATTACCGGCGAAGTCATCTCCAGTGATGGAGGATTGTCAGTTCGCGGACTGGGTTGAGTTCATAACAAAATAAACTACGGGAAGAAGGTTTATAAGTATGGCTGAATCACTATTGGGCAATAGGAATATTAATCAACTCGCATTTGTTGTAAAAGATATTGAAGCTGCTAATCTAGCTTTTACAAGACTGCTGGGCATTAAGAAGGCAGAACCGTTTCTAACTGGTGACAGTTCTATTTCGAAAGTCACTTTTAGAGGTGTACCAACGGAATCACAATCCAAACTGGCTTTTCTGAATACACCAACCGTCCAATTTGAATTAATAGAACCCGATAAAAATCCAGGAACGATGCGTGAGTTCCTGGATGAAGTAGGTGAAGGGATTCACCATATTGCTTTTGATGTAGACTCTATCCAAAAGAGGCTGCCAATCATGGAGAAAAGTGGATACCCAGCTTTGCAAACGGGAGAATTCACTTCAAGTGACGGCCGATATGTATATGTGGATACACTAGATGATCACAAAACGTTAATTGAAATGCTTGAAAGTGCAGAGCCGAGAGAAACGGCATGGGAAAGACCAGAAGATGCTAGCGTTCAGCCGCTATTAGGGACTAACAAAGTGGAACAGATTGCGTTAGTTGTAAAAGACCTTGATGCGGCTGCAGAAGCATATTGTAAGTTGTTGGGGATTGAAAAACCTCCCATCATCCATTCTGGTTCAACCGATATTACAAACGTGATTTACAAAGGGAAGCCCACTGAAGGAAAGTCAAAATATATGTTCATCGATACGCCGTTAATTCAAATTGAATTAATCGAGCCGGGTGAATCACCCAGTACGTGGAAAGATCATCTTGAAACATATGGTGAGGGTGTTCACCATATCTCTTTTGTCGTTAAAGACATGGAGGCTAAAATGAAGATGCTGGAAGAAATGGGCTATCCGGTCATACAGACAGGTGACTTTTTTAACGGAAAAGGCCGATATGCCTATATGGATACAACATCGACCTATAAAGTTATTATTGAATTGCTAGAACGTTTTGATGAGTAAACATGTACCTATTTCATCAAAAGATGTTCTGGATGCAATTGTCTGAGCACTTGGAAATTACATAATTTAGAATAATGAACTCCAG
This sequence comes from Peribacillus phoenicis, assembly GCF_047238085.1. Classification (NCBI taxonomy): domain Bacteria; kingdom Bacillati; phylum Bacillota; class Bacilli; order Caryophanales; family Bacillaceae; genus Peribacillus; species Peribacillus phoenicis. Next base: position 2,047,270 of record NZ_JBDFMF010000001.1, read on the forward strand.
CGGTCATTCAATCTAAAACCTAGCCATTTTCCCACCTAATCAGCTGATTAACTTACTAAAAGTGAAACCGTAAAAAGCATACAAGGCAATGGGCGGAAAGGGGACTTCAACCATGGCCTTGTAAGTGCTCGTTGTTTCGTTCCTCATACCAAGATATATCAACCATAGTAACATCCTCATTACGGGCCGGTAAAAAGGAAATTCAAAAAGAAAACCATAATGAATCCGTAGTTTTTTGGAGAAAGGTATTTCTCCAGTAGGAATATAATAAGCGGTGAAATTCAATGTTTGCACGGCTTGCCGCTATTCGGTCATTACTATTAATTGCCAGTTGCAGTTTATCCGTTGCCCATTCCAGTTTTTTTAATTCCTCCTCCGTAATACCTTCACAAGCTTATTGGATCGAATAGTTTTCGAGCATTTTCCTGATTTCCAATTCCTGCTGTAAAAGTTCAATATCCACATTGGATATGACCATCCCTATGCCAGGTTTCACCTGAAGCGAATTTTCCTGTTCCAATTTCCCCGTTAAACGGTCTCAGGGGCAAAAATATCCCTTCAATGATCGCATTTTTTATAACAAAAAATAAAGCTTCCCTTAAGGACTTAGTAGAATAATGTTCTATTTTTTCTGTAATATATTGATAGTGTATTCAGGGAAGCCCCCATCCATACTGAAACTGGGGAAACTGCCTGATACTTTTGGAAATACAAGGGTGTCATAGAGTAAGTGGAAGCTCACAGTAGGTTATATTATCATAGGTTTTGATATGGGGATTTTTTTTACAGATAATTAAGAATTGAGATTCATGTTGCTCGATTACATAAAGATGCTATGATTGAAATCGAAGATTATACTAAAGAAAAGAATACATCAGATTGATATTTTCTTTTCTTTAATATACATAGAGGATACAGGAGGAGTTTTAAAATGAATTTAGCACAATTTCCTAGAAAGCGATATACACCGACATATACACCAATTGAGAGGTTAGATCATTTTTCTGATGTTCTTGGGGGACCATCCATTTACGTTAAACGAGATGATATGCTTGGTTTGACGGCTGGGGGAAATAAAACAAGAAAACTGGAATTCCTTGTTGCCGATGCATTGGAAAAAGGAGCGGATACGTTGATTACATGTGGAGGCATTCAGTCAAATCATTGCCGCTTGACACTGGCTGCTGCGGTTAAAGAGAAAATGAATTGCATCCTTGTTTTGGAAGAGGGACTTTCGAAAAATTCAGAGCCGGATTTTAACGGTAACTATTTTCTCTATCATTTATTGGGGGCTGACCAAATTATAGTTGTACCTAATGGATCGGACTTAATGCAAGAAATGCAGAAAGTGGCTAAAGTGGTAACAGAGAAAGGACACCGACCTTACATCATTCCGGTTGGGGGATCCAATGTCATTGGTGCAACCGGATATGTTGCATGCGCTCAGGAGATCTTGGCACAGTCCTTTGAGCAAGGGATTGATTTGAAAGCAGTTATTTGTGTAAGCGGCAGTGGGGGAATGCATGCTGGCTTGGTGTCAGGATTTCATGGAAATCAAAGTGGAGTATCAGTAATGGGAATAAACGTAAGCAGAGGAAAAGCGGAACAAGAAGCGAAAGTTTTTCAGCTTGTTAAAGAAACCTTAACCCATATCGGCATTCCAGCTTCTATTCCTCGTGAAGCTGTTACGTGTTTTGATGAATATGTCGGGCCGGGTTATGCTTTGCCTACACCTGAAATGGTGGAAGCAGTCAAGCTCATGGCAAGAACAGAAGGGATATTGCTGGACCCGGTATATACGGGTAAAGCGGCAGCGGGACTCATTGATTTAATCCAAAAAGGCACCTTTAAGCCGGATGATAACATCTTATTTGTTCACTCTGGTGGTGCTTCATCTTTATATGCCAATACTTCTCTATTTAATTGAAGTACTTATCATGCAGGTGGCCTAATCCCACATTTTTCAATAAAGTAGGCATGGTTATTAAGCGAAAAACATATGTCTAACGCAATGGTAGCGGAATAGACAATTGTCCATGGACAAAAGAGGATTCTACAGTTGTAGAATCCTCTTTTAATGATAATATTACTTTTCGATTAAAGTCGTCGTATGATCAAAAACAACTTTTCCATCAACGATCGTTAGCTGTACCTTAGTATTAGGAATTTCTTCTGTTGGTACTTCAAAGAGATTTCGTTCTAATACTATGATATCTCAAAGTTTTCCTACTTCTAATGTACCCAATTCCTCATCTCTAAAAGCACCATAAGCGGATCCGGCTGTATAAGCTTTCAATGCTTCGGACAGTGTGATGCACTCATGTGGATGCGATACCATTTCACCGCTGCTGTCGAATCTCGTTAGCACGACCTATACTAAGCTTATTTTGCATGGCTTTATCTCCTAACCAACACTGAATTTATAATATATTAATAACATAATTACCCACTATTATTAAGTAGTGATTCTTGTTGTGTATAGCTAGTAGTAGGAAAATTTGTACCACGTCCATAAAATTGCAGTCACAAACTTACCGTCCAGTATTCGATTTAAACCTGGTTATCCATTTAAATATAAAGCCAATGGATGTTCAAAAAGACTGAAAGTTTAATCTCAAAATAAAATGATTAATAAGGAATTTGTAATGAGGGAACGTATGTTTTATAATGTGCTTTGAGAAAGTAATTATCTAACGGAATAGGGGAGGTATTATATGTATAGTACAATTTCGGATTTTATTAAAGAATGGAATAAAGAAGCCATACTGACTCAGAATGTTTTGGATAGTTTGACAGATGATTCATTAGAACAACAAGTGTATCCCGAAGGTCGCACTTTAGGAAGAATTGCGTGGCATTTCACTACGAATATTCCAGATTATCTAGATCATTTCGGGTTAAAGATAGACCGGATAGAAAGTTCGGAAAACGTCCCTTCTTCAGCCCAGGAAATTGCTATCACTTTTAAAAATGTAAGTTCTCACGCAGCCAAAATAATTGAACAACAATGGACGGACGCATCCCTAGAGCAAATACAAGAAGCGTTTGGTAGACAGGAAACAAATGCTTCCATCCTTATGGGGCTAATCAAGCATATTGTTCATCATCGCGGACAAGTTACGGTTCTGATGCGTCAAGCAGGAATAAAACCTTATGGGGTATATGGACCGCCAAAAGAAGATTGGATTCATCTAGGTGTGGAGAGTCCACCACTTTAATAACTTATGCATGCTTAAGTAATGACCTTAACTAACGGGGCCATTAGCGAATAATTAAATCCCAGTTTCAATTTTATAACCGAGTTAAATAATATGTTAAAGCATCCTTTGAAGGGTGCTTTCTTATTTTATCAAGAAGGGTTTAAATGAAACCTGCTAATTAGAGAAGATGTTTTAAATGGCAATTTCCTTTTTTTTAATTAAAGCTATTGAAGTAAATGTAAAAGTAAAAGGTGGAATGAATTCCAGTCTTTCCCTTTGAATAGGCTATGTTAAACCATTATTGCAGAATAGTTCTTTAGTAGTATTATTTATAATTATGCTATTATTATGCTTCCATATCCTGAACCCCACCGTAATTGCCACAACCATCGGCACAACTATATCCGTCAATGATAAGGAGTTAAACAAAACGACTATAATGACGAGATCTTTACCAAATCAATTAAGCTGACTGAAAGTGTATAGATATAGTGCAGAACTTATAAATATCAGAATTTTGTTGAAAAATGTCGTTATTTGCGAATATCATTATCGTCATTTCTGAGATATTATAATATTGAATGTACTTTAATACATTGAAGTGATAATGCAACTTTTATGTCGGGACTCAACTTAGTGAGTGGGGGAAAATAAATGAGTGTAATCATCGAGAAGAAACGGTTGGAAAACTATGCTCATATGGAAGATGTAATTTTGGTTGGGAAAATCCATAATGGTGATGAAGATGCACTGGACTTTTTAATTAAAAAGTACAGATGTGTCGTTCAATCAAATGCTTTGAAGTATTTTTTAACGGGTGGAGATAAGGAAGACGTCTATCAGGAAGGGATGATTGGTCTATATAAGGCCATTCGGGACTACAAGAATTGCAAAAAGTCATCTTTCAGATCATTTGCGGAACTGTGTATTACAAGACAAATCATAACGGCTGTTAAAGCGGCTATTTGCCAAAAGCATTCTCCCTTAAATAATTATGTTTCATTGTATAAGCCTATCTATCAAGGGGAGTCGGAACAGTGCCTAATTGATCTAATCCCTGAACAGAGACAAAATGACCCAGTCACGATCTTAATTAAATCAGAAGAAATTTGCGATATTGAGCTAATTTTAACGGAAGTCCTTAGTGAGTTGGAAACTAGTGTTGTGGACTTGTACCTGGAAGGAAAAACTTATTTTGAAATATCAAAGGAATTGAATGTTCAAAAAAAGACGATCGATAATGCACTTCAGCGAGTAAAAAGGAAGTTGGAGCGGTACTTCGAGTCCAGGATGTTGGAAGAATAATCACTATAATCATTAAACATAAAGAATCTATTCAATTCTGAATGGGTTCTTTTTTTCATAATTTAGTCTACTTAAATTTTCAAATCCATCCTTATCAATGCATCAACAAGAAATTTTATTGAAGAAAAAGGGGCGATTCTTAAATAAGATTCGCTACTTAATTTTCTGATAAAGAGGAATAGAATGTATTCGTTTGTATATTAAGTAAAGTGTTTAATAACATTGATTTTCGGGGAACTTACATCATACAAACAACATATTGTCGGATTGATAGAAATGAAGCAGCCTGATTAAATGGAGGTGCTTCATTTTTTTGTGCTTTTTCGATAAGCCAACAAACCTGCACAAATGACATAATTTTTTTAAAATTTGCACAAGTGGTATTTTTTTGTTGACGTAGCTATTTTTGTAAGCGTATACTAAATTCAATAAAGCACAAATGATTATATCTGCACAAATGTGCATATCAAAAAGGGTGTGGAACTAAATGGATAAAAGGGAAGAAAAAAGACTCTTAGTTAAAATTGCGCAAATGTACTATGAAGAAGATATGACTCAAGGTGCCATTTCAAAAGAATTAGGTATATACCGAACATCCGTCAGCAGACTTTTAAAAAAAGCAAGGGAAGATGGAGTAGTTAAAATTACTGTCAGCAGCGACATTGATGGAGCTTTTGAATTGGAACGTCAATTGGAAAAGTTGTTTGGCTTAAAAGAAGTAATTATTGTTCCTGAAAAAAGAGACAGTACCGAACTGGATAAAAAGAAAGTGGTAGCGATGGCCGGGGCTGAATTACTAAAACGAATCATTAAAGACGGTGATGTTGTAGGCTGTGCCTGGGGAAGCACAATGGCCAGTCTGATAGGTGAATTTACCAACGCCGGAAAAAAAGACGCTCATTTTGTCCCTTTAGTAGGCGGGCCTGGACCTATGGATACGAAGCATCACGTCAATAGAATTGTTTATAATATTGCAGAAGATTTTGGAGGAACTTCTTATTTTATTGACGCTGCGGCAGTAGTGGAAAAAAAAGAGACAAAGGATGACATTGTTCAATCTCACTACTTCACTAAAATAACGGATCTTTGGGACAACTTAACAATTGCCGTAGTGGGGATTGGGAACCCAAACCAATCATCTAATTTAGTCTGGGCCGGCTTTTGCGGCAATCGGGAAATTGAAGATTTAAATCAACAAGGTGCCATAGGTGATATCTGCTCACGATTTTATGATTTAGATGGAAACCTGATTCAATCTGACTTATCTGATCGAACAATAGCCATTGAGCTGGAAAAACTAAAAAACATTCCATACTCAATCGGTATTGCAGAGTCTGTTGAAAAAGCTCCTTCCATTATTGGTGGATTAAGAGGCGGATACATTAACACTCTGATCACCACTGAGGAAACGGCAAATGAAATCATTAAAATCATCGAAGAAAATGGAACCTTAGAAAGTATGGATTAATTATCTGATTGTAACGGAAACAAGATGTAAGATTCAGTTCATATGAAAAGAGGAAATGAAAATGCTATGGTTTGTCATTATATTAATTGGCTTTTCTTGGCTCCTTCAAAGCATTTTTGGATTTTTGCAAATCAAGCATTTCAATAAAAAGTATGCAGAGTTGAGAAAGCTTGGAAGGGTCGCTATTGGGAAAAAAACGGGACTTATTAAATCAGGCACGGTCGTCATGTTTGCTATTGACCCCAAAAACAACATTTTGAAAGCCACCAAAATGCAGGGAGTGACGGTGCTTTCAAGAGTACGAAACTTAAAAGGATTTGAAGGGAAAAATCTCTTACACCTCAGTGAAGAAGATTTCCATAAAGTAAATAAGTTAACAAGGTTAGCCATTGAGGATGCACTGAACAGCTATCATATTATCTCTAAAGGGGGTGAATTGAAGGTTAAGAAAGGCTGGATTGATTTACTCTTATCAAAAAATTAGGTGTATGAGGTGAATTGAATGGATTGGCTTACAAATGCAGCAGATGGCTTTATGAATTTATTTAGAGCAGGAGCCGAAACTTTTGTCGATTTAGTAACAGGTATTGTTCCACTTCTTATCATGCTTTTAGTTGCAATGAATGCTCTTATAAGGTTGGTTGGAGAAGAAAGAGTGGAACGGATTGCGAAGAAATCAAGTAAGAACCCACTTACAAGATATTTTGTTCTACCGGTGATTGGAACGTTCGCATTGGCAAACCCAATGACTTTGTCACTCGGGAAATTTTTGCCGGAAAAATACAAACCAAGCTATTATGCTGCTGCTTCTTATTCCTGCCACACGCATAACGGACTTTTTCCACACGTTAATCCAGGAGAGTTGTTCGTATTCTTGGGAATTGCTGCAGGAATTACAACACTGGGATTTGAAACAACAGAACTAGCCCTTCGTTACTTCTTGGTGGGTATTTTCACAAACTTTTTAAGAGGCTGGGTAACAGATTTAACAACTTATTATGTATCTAAACAGCAAGGCGTTAAATTGAAAGAAACAGTGGATCTCTAAGGAGGGGAAAGGAATGACTCAAACGGTTACGAAGTACAAGTCAATTATCGTCAATGCAGGGCAAGGCGGATTTGGCGGGCCATTAGTGATTTCACCGACAGAAGAAAAAAATAAAGTGGTTTATGTAACGGGCGGAACAAGACCGGATATTGCAGACACCATTGCAGAGATAACAGGCTGTGAATTAGTCGACGGTTTTAAAACGAGTGTTCCTGAGAATGAAATGGCGTGTGTCATCATTGATTGTGGCGGAACGCTTCGTTGTGGCTTATACCCCAAAAAAAGAATCATGACGATCAATATCATGCCTACTGGACAAAGTGGCCCGTTAGCAATGCACATTACCGAGGACATTTACGTTTCTGGAGTAAAGCCTCAAAACATTGAATTGTATGAAGGTGCTGCAACACCTCCAGCATCCAATGTGAACAATGCTAACGGACAAATTGAAAAAACAATTTCTAAACCTAAGTATAGCGCAAATAAAAAAATTAGTGAACAAAGAAAGCCTAAAGGTGTCATCGCACGCATTGGGATGGCGATGGGTTCCATCGTCAATGTCTTTTATCAGGCTGGCCGTGACACGATAGATACTGTCATTAAAACCATTTTACCGTTTATGGCTTTTGTGGCCATGTTAATCGGGGTGATTAAAGCATCTGGAATTGGCGATGTGTTCGCACAATATTTATCACCATTTGCAGGATCTTTGCCGGGCTTGCTCTTAATCTCTTTAATATGTTCATTCCCATTATTATCACCATTCTTGGGACCGGGAGCTGTTATTTCACAGGTCATTGGGACATTAATTGGAGTGGAAATCGGGAAAGGGAATATTCCTCCGCACCTTGCATTGCCAGCTCTTTTCGCGATCAACTCCCAGGCTGCAGCTGATTTTGTTCCAGTTGGGCTAGGTTTAGCTGAGGCAGAAGTGGAAACCATTGAAGTCGGAGTTCCTTCCGTATTGTACGGGCGTTTTTTAACCGGAGCACCAACGGTTTTTATTGCTTGGCTCGCAAGCTTCGGTTTGTATGAATAATTACTAGAATAGATTGTGAATAGATTATTTAAAGCAAAGAATTGGAGGAGTTTCTTGTGCAGACAGTTTATCAAACTCAAATTAACCAACTTGGTCCATCTGTCTCTGATTTTCTTGGAGAAAAAATGTTCATCCTATTCGGAGCAAATGCCCCGAGTGAATTAGCGGATTATTGCCTATTAATTGATGTAAATGAAATTAATGGAGAAATCGAAAAGGGTTACATTCTCGTCTTAGGCAATCAGCAATATACCATTACCTCTGTAGGTGAGGTGGTGACAAAGAATTTAGGTTCACTTGGACATATCACGTTAAAATTTGATGGTTCTGAAACAGCAGAATTACCTGGCACTTTACATCTTGAAGAAAGAGATATTCAAATGCCCCAAGCAGGGACAACTCTTCAAATCTTGAAAAAATAAGCTTATCAAAGATTTATATAGAATAATTGAATGCAAGAGGAGGAAGTTGCCTCACCGGAAAATTGCATCAGTAAGAGTTAAAACAGCTAAAACAAGAAAAAACAATTTAGAGTTTGTTACTCATTTTTAAATTTCACCTATGATTCTCGACTCTATATATAATAAGGAGGAAAAAGAATGAATGAATCATGGCCTCAATTAGAAAATAAAGTGGCAATTGTTACTGGTGGTGCCTCTGGAATTGGCTCGAAAATTACAGCACATTTGGTAAAGAACGGTACAAAGGTGATTGTTTGCGATCTAAATGTAAAGACTGGCGAACAAACTGATGGAACTTATCATATCCAATGCGACGTTACCAATAAAGAAAGCGTTGAAAATATGGTCAGCAAAGCCACAGAGTTATTTGGAACTGTAGATATTTTAGTTAATAATGCCGGTGTAAACTTACCACGTTTACTTGTTGATTTCCGTGGCGAAAAGCCAGAGTATGAATTAAGTGAAAAGGATTTTGATTTCATGGTTGCCGTCAATCAAAAAGGACCTTACCTTTGTGCTCAGGCAGTTGCGAGAGTAATGGTGAAAAATAATAAAGGCGTTATCATTAATATTTCCTCCGAGGCAGGTATGGAAGGATCTTCTGGACAAAGTGTTTATTCGGCAACAAAAGGTGCCGTCAATGGCTTTACCCGTTCTTGGGCAAAAGAACTGGGGAAATTCAACATCCGCGTAGTGGGTGTTGCGCCAGGGATCAATGAGCAAACAGGTTTAACAACAGATGCTTATAATGAAGCATTAGCTTACACACGTGGAGTGACAGTAGAAGGTCTTGGATCTGATTACAGCAAAACAATTCCACTTGGACGACCTGGTAAATTGGATGAAATTGGTGAATTGGTCACTTATCTAGCTTCAGACCGTTCTAGTTATATTACAGGTACAACCGTTAATATTTCAGGTGGAAAATCCCGCGGATAAATAATGGCATCAATCATGGAGTTCTTATTCAAAATATAAATACAAGAATGTTGGGTGGTTTTAAAATTCAACATAGAAGCGTTTTATGTTCTTTCATTTAACTTTTAAGTAAGTATTAATCAACAAACAGGTGCTTTGGTTCATTAACAGGGGTTGCTGCGGCAGCCTTTTTTTATGGAAACTAACGGGGCAGGTTTGTTTAACAAGAAACTAGAGTCTTCCTTTTACCTTATTGGGTTTGAAAAAGTATTAAATTATGAATTAGGGGTATGTCTTAATGGGGTTTGCAAATTATATAAAAATTTTTATTTTTAATTCTTAACATCTCGTATTTCAAAGTTTGCTGAAGCAACCTTTTTGGGGCAGCCTTTTAGACAATAGTCGTTTTAGATTCTGAGATGTGCTGGAAAATTATTTACATAATAGTAAAACAATAAATTAGACGCTAAATAAGGGGTTAAATGAAGATAGGTAATATTTTCATTTGGTGGTAATTTAATGTTTGATTATAACTAGGTAGGAAAATAAATTATTCTAAAATCAATTGCCTAATGGTTTGATCCCTTGAAGTAAATGCCGATGATAAATTCCCTGAGTATAAACACAAAAAGCCCAACTGAAACACATGGGCTTTTTACTATGTTCATTTTTTTAATTCACTCTATTCAATTGGAGATTGTATCTCAATGTTTCATCTTCTGAATATAATTTGTATCCAAGTCCGTCACTGTAATCAAGGAAGACTTTATCCGGAAGATGCTTTTTAGACTCACTTGAAATTAATACGGGGACCCCATCAATTATGAATCTCTCATCATCTTCGTTCTTATTATCAATTTTCAATTCATGTTCAACATAAATCGAACAGCTCCCAACATAAATGGCTTCGATACGAACACCTTCATTCTCTTTATAATTCATTTTTAATAGTTGTTCAATCGCTGCTTCTTTAATCTCAATATTCATAAAACCCGCTCCCATATTATTTTTTATCTATACAATCCTCTATTTATTCGTATACCCAATTGTTTATAAGTTAATGTGTATAAGAAAGACAAGTTGGGATAGTATATTTCCTTAATGGAAAACCTCGGCTTTATTGTCGAAATTTACTTAATGCAACTTTTCCGAGTTTTGTGTACATAAGCAACCTGATAAACAGCCTGCTCCCGGATTTCCCAGTCTGTAACTTCATTCATAAAACAGCATTCTTCGCAATGATCATCCTATCGGCTTTGCTTTCATGGGCCACTTTTTGTTTAATTCAGTTATAAAAGTCTTGACATTTTTTTTATCTTTCATAATGGGGGAATAGACGTAGGAAAGTGTCCTGTTAAAGGATTCATCTTTTACCTGAATGATAGAAAGGATTTTATTTTGTACATCCCTTTCAATGACACTTCGGGAAAGCAGGGCCAGCCCTGCGCCGTTTTTTATAAGTGTTTCTTTAATTCCTTGATTACTGCTTATCGTGAGTATCGATTTAATTTTCAAACCATTTGAACGTATGACATGGTTAAGGTATTCTCGTGTACCAGATCCAACTTCCCTTGTTACCCATGCTTGGTCATGTAAATCAGTAATCTCCACATCGTCTTTATTAGAAAGTTCATGATTGTTAGAAGACACAATGAATAGCTCATCTTGCATGAATGGGTGAACAGAAAGCTCTTTTTCGTTAGTCTGACCTTCGATTAAACCTATATCCACTTTGTATAGCCGAACGGCTTGAACGATTTCTTCCGTGTTGCCAATTACCACTTGAAGTTCAAGTTCAGGATATTCCTCTTGAAGGTCGATGAGTAAAGAAGGAAGTATATACTCTCCTATTGTAAAACTTGCACCTATCTTTAATTCGCCCTTGATGGACCTATCATGTTCCTGTATGTCTTGTCTGGTCTGTTCATAGATTGTGATCATTTGCTTGGCCCGGTCGTAAAGAATTTCTCCTGTTAAGGTGACTTTCAAAAATTTAGGAGAACGGAGAAATAATTTGGTTTGGAACTCTTCTTCTAATTTTTTGATATGTAAACTAACACTTGGTTGCGACATAAGAAGAATTTCTGCTGTTTTTGTAAAATTTTTGACTTCCACAAGGGTCACAAATGTTTTTAGAGCATCATAGTACATAGAAATTTCTCCTTATTATTAATATTCTTAATAGTTATAATAAATTATATATATTTTACTAATGATGTGCCTTCCAGTAAAGTTTTAATGAGAAACTTATTTTAGGAAGAGTATAGGCTGGGGAAAGCTATTGTTCTTTTTATTTGTTGCGTGCTATGAACCTATAAAACTGTATTTTTCATTTTTTTTGCAGTTAAAACCGACTTGGTCTATAGGAGTAAACGAGTTAATTAATTTATGGATCGAAATAAAATATTTAAACCCACTCGTTATACATAATAATCAACTAAGATAAGTTAATATCCTTTGTGAGGTGGAAATCGTGCAACTTCAGGTAAGTAACAGTCCCTTTAATCAAGAGCAAGCAGAGCTCCTTAACAGCCTGCTGCCAAGCTTGACTGAAACACAAAAAATTTGGTTGAGCGGTTATCTGACTGCAACTTTGTCAGTTTCGAACACAAGTTCAGCCGACGCCCCGGTAATGGAAGCTCAAAGCGGCGGGAAGACAATATCAAAAGAGGTGACCATCCTGTATGGTTCACAGACGGGCAATGCTCAAGGGCTGGCAGAAAATGCGGCGAGTAAGCTTGAGGGTAATGGCTTTCAGGTTACCATTTCATCCATGAGTGACTTTAAAGTCAACAATTTGAAAAAAATCGAAAATCTTCTGATTGCCGTTAGCACGCATGGAGAAGGTGATCCGCCGGATAATACATTGTCCTTCCATGAGTACCTTCATGGCAGGAGGGCACCAAGCCTTGAAGGTCTCCGCTTTTCGGTATTGGCGCTTGGGGACAGCTCATATGAGTTTTTCTGTGAAACGGGAAAACAATTCGATAAACGCTTGGAGGAACTTGGAGGAACACGGTTATTTCCGAGAATGGACTGTGACCTTGATTATGATGAGCCTGCTAGCGAATGGCTGGGAGGAGTACTTTCCAGTTTAAGTGAAGGGGAAGTCAGTTCAATTGCTGCAGTTCCCGCAGCGAAAGCCTCAGTAAGTGAACAAACGTATTCGAGAACAAATCCGTTTAAAGCGGAAGTGTTGGAAAATATAAATTTGAACGGCCGTGGGTCCAATAAAGAGACACATCATCTTGAGTTATCTCTTGAGGGCTCAGGTCTTACATTCGAACCTGGTGACAGCCTTGGTGTTTATCCGGTAAATGATTCGGATTTAGTGGATATGCTTCTTACGGAACTCAATTGGGACCCTGAAGAAACCGTGAAGGTCAATAAGCAGGGAGAACTTCGTCAGCTTAGGGAATCGCTCATCTCTGACTTTGAAATAACGGTATTGACAAAATCGCTCATTGAACAAGCGGCACAGCTTTCAGGTAACGAGGATTTAAAGGAGCTTTTAAAGCCTGGTAATGAAGAAAGATTAAAAGAATATCGTGAAGGCCGTGATTTGCTTGATTTTGTCCGTGATTTTGGCTCATGGGGTGAATCGGCGCAAGAGTTCGTATCAATACTCCGGAAAATGCCAGCCCGTCTATATTCGATTGCGAATAGCTTATCCGCATATCCGGATGAAGTGCATTTGACAATCGGAGCTGTCCGGTATGAAAGTCACGGACGGGAAAGAAACGGTGTCTGCTCCATTTTATGTGCGGACAGATTACAGCCAGGGGACACGCTGCCCGTTTACATTCAGCATAACCAGAACTTCAAGCAGCCGGAGAACCCAGACACTCCAATTATCATGGTTGGACCGGGAACGGGCATTGCTCCGTTCAGATCCTTTATCCAGGATCGCGAAGAATCTGAAGCGAAAGGGAAAACGTGGCTCTTTTTCGGAGATCAGCATTTCGTGACGGATTTTCTTTATCAGACTGAATGGCAAAAGTGGTTGAAAACAGGTGTACTTACGAAAATGGATGTTGCCTTTTCACGAGATACTGATGAAAAAGTGTATGTTCAAAACCGGATGCGCGAGCACAGCGGGGAATTATACGAATGGCTTCAAGAAGGTGCAGCTGTATACATTTGCGGTGACGAGAAAAACATGGCACATGATGTCCATAATACGCTTATAGAGATCATTGAAAAAGAAGGCAATATGAGCCATGCTGATGCGCAGGCTTATCTTGAAGAAATGCAACAGAATAAACGCTATCAACGTGATGTGTACTGAAATTTGGATGAAAAGGAGATAACAACATGGTGAAAACACTATTAAAAGCACCAGAAGGCCCGCCCAGTGATGTTGAGCAAATTAAAGAAAAAAGCGATTATTTGCGAGGTACACTTGGAAAAGTGATGCAGGATCGGATCAGCGCCGGTATTCCGGATGATGACAACCGATTAATGAAACATCACGGCAGCTATTTGCAGGATGACCGGGATCTACGCAATGAGCGTCAAAAACAAAAACTGGAGCCTGCCTATCAGTTTATGTTGCGTGTCCGCATGGCCGGCGGGGTAGCACAGCCTTCTCAATGGCTTGTTATGGATGACCTCGCTCAGAAATACGGTAACGGAACCTTGAAATTGACAACAAGACAGACGTTTCAAATGCATGGTATTTTAAAATGGAATATGAAAAAAACTATTCAGGAAATCCATGCTTCCATGCTGGATACAATCGCTGCATGCGGAGATGTAAACCGGAACGTAATGTGCAATTCGATTCCATATCAATCCGAAATCCATTCTGAAGTATATGAATGGTCGAAAAAATTGAGTGATTATCTATTGCCGCGTACGAGGGCGTACCATGAAATCTGGCTGGATGAAGAAAAAGTGGTTGGTACTCCTGAAGTGGAGGAAGTCGAACCAATGTACGGAAAGCTTTATTTGCCAAGGAAGTTTAAAATAGGCATTGCCGTACCTCCATCCAATGACATTGATGTTTACTCCCAGGATCTTGGCTTCATAGCAATTGTTGAAAATGGTAAACTCGTTGGTTTTAATGTGGCGATCGGCGGCGGAATGGGAATGACCCACGGTGACAAGGCGACATATCCCCAACTAGCAAAGGTAATCGGCTTTTGCCAACCAGACAAAATACTGGATGTGGCTGAAAAAATCATTACGATTCAGCGAGATTACGGGAACCGATCCGTACGGAAAAATGCCCGGTTCAAGTATACGGTAGACCGGCTTGGGCTCCAAGCGGTAAAGGCTGAACTGGAAAATCGTTTAGGCTGGAAGCTGGAGGAAGAGAGAACTTATCATTTCGATAATAATGGTGACCGCTATGGATGGGTAAAAGGGATGCAAGGAAAATGGCATTTTACACTGTTTGTCGAGGGTGGCCGAATTGCCGATATCAATGATTACAAGCTGATGACCGGTTTGCGCGAAATCGCAAAGGTCCATACGGGTGATTTCCGGTTGACGGCCAATCAAAACCTTATCATTGCAGATGTGTCAAGCCAGAAAAAGAAACAGATCATAGAATTGCTTGAAACATACGGTTTAACGGATGGTGCGCATCATTCTGCGCTCCGACGCAGCTCGATTGCATGTGTGGCTCTTCCAACATGCGGGTTGGCAATGGCCGAAGCAGAGCGTTATTTGCCGGTTCTGCTTGATAAAATCGAGACCATCGTTGATGAAAACGGCCTGAGGAACGAAGAAATCACGATTCGCATGACCGGTTGTCCGAATGGATGTGCCCGGCATGCACTCGGGGAAATTGGTTTTATCGGTAAGGCACCTGGCAAATATAATATGTATCTCGGTGCTGCATTCGACGGAAGCCGATTAAGTAAAATGTATCGTGAAAACATCGGTGAAGAAGAGATATTAAAAGAGCTGGGTGTACTTCTTTCCCGTTATGCAAAAGAACGTCAGCAAGGAGAGCATTTCGGCGACTTCGTCATCAATGCTGGCATTGTCAAAGAAGTGACGGATGGAACGAATTTTCATGATTGATTAAAACAAACGAGAGACAGGAATAACTTCCTGTCTCTTTTGGTATTCAAGGTTTTCCGGAGTGCCTGGAACACCGATATGTTGAATCATGACCATACACATCTATAGTCTATTTATTTGAGTTGCTGTTATTTTTATAGGATACTTCTGCTTCAATCTCAATGAGAAAGTCCTGCGAAACCAAGCTTTCAACGCCTACAGTTGAACGAGCTGTTTTCACTGGATTTTCTTTTGTATTAAAGAACAGAGCATAGGCATCGAACCAACCTTGATAGTCTGGTGCATCTCCTTTGTTCGGATCTGGCGCGACATACACACGCAGATAGGTTACATCAGCAAGGGAAAGTCCTTTTGTTTTCAGATCTGCTCCTAATTTCTCTAAAATCCCGATTGCCTGCTTTTCTGTATTGCCATATCTCTCATAAGTGGTTTTTCCATCCTTGTTTAAAAGAGGAGCTACTGTTCCGCTATACAATATCCGGTTATAACTTTGAGGTACAGCAACTGAACTGGAAATCTCAGAAGTTGGAGACCCAAAGAAGGTCACTTTATCTGATTTCAATTCATTTTGCTCGTTATCTGCGGAAGCAAAAGAGAATCCTGCGATTAAACTTATACCTAATACTGAGGCAGCGATGATCGATTTCATAGGTGTTTTCATAAAGTCAGCTCCTTTTTATTTATGAAACATTAGTAGGCAAATAACTCTGTTTTATTCTGCTATAGAAGGGGCTTTACCTGAGATGTTCACCAGCAACCTTGTGGCTAATTTAATATATGATAGTAGTTTTTACGATCGAAGCAGAATTTCTAAATGGCCTCTCGACAATTCATCATTCAGAGACCCCGGTTTGAATGATATTAACTTTGGTTTCTACATTAATGTCCATTTTCGGATAAATCTTTTTCCAATGTTCATAGGTCAGTTTTTTATTTTTGGCGTGATATTTTTCCTTAAGGCCAATCGGATCAAGGGATTTTTTCTGAAGATCTTTAATAAGTCGGTTTGCTTGCTTGGTTAAATCAGCTTCCATTTCCTTTTCAATTTTCTTTATCATCTTTCTATTGGTTAGGTTTTCACTGCGCATGGATTCCTTGATTTGTCCTTTAATTTTGATCTTAATCGTGATAGAGGGATTTTTCTCTGAGCTTGCTACCTCATAACTTGAACCGCTTCGGATACTTTCCACTACGATATCGCTTTCTTTCTTATCTTTTAATTTGAATTTGTATAATCCCCGCCTATGATGCTGAACTAATGTCTTGAAAATGAACATATCATCGGTTCGAACTTTCGTGACCATCTTATTTTCATGAAATAGGGCCACTCCAGAAACAGCAACTTCATTATTAATTAATTTAATTAAAGGAAGATACGAATCGCCGCCAGTTTCTAGAGCGTTTCCTAAAAAAAGATGGAGGTTAGTATCGGGTCCGTTCCCCGTTTCATTTTGTTGATTAATCAAATCCGATAAAAAGATTCCAATATTCACATTCGTATTTGGTGGTTTCGTATTTATGACATTCTTGACCTTTCCTTCAACGATGGCCAAAATGACCCTGTTTCCAAGTTGCGGCTCACGGTAGAGATAATCGGTCAGTTCTGTCATTCCGATTTCACGAACCATTTTCTCGCTGAATAAAATGATGCGTGTCTGTCCAAGCAATACCGGCTTATCCGCTTTTTTGGAAACGACAGCCTGAACATCACTCGTTGTCGTCGATGTTCCAGTTAAGATTTGATATTTACCCATCTTGTCCTGTTGGAAGATAGGGATGACGAACATTCCTTCGACATTATCATTTTTCAGTATATCGTAGCCAATGGCCTGGGACATATTGACTTCGTCAACCACCCTTGGCTCGGCACAGCTGCAAAGGAGGGGAAAAGCCAATATAACAAGAAATAATTTTCTCATAAACGTTTCCTCATTTTCTTTATATAGATGACGACCAAAAGAAGAGGCAAGTATAAAGCAACAAAGAGTGCGCCGTATGGATTGATGATTTTACGCAATATATATAATGAATCGACATCAAAAACAAAAATATTCGTAAGCAGGATAATAATCGACATCCCCCATAATGGATACTTTTGCTGAACATTGAATATGCGCTTGAAACCTCGGCTTGCTGCCCACAAGGGGATGGTCATGTTGGGTATGATGACGAGGGCCCACCAAGATACATCTATATATTCAAATCGCTGGATAAAGGGCAACTCGACAATGCTGGTCAATGACAGTGTCGGCCATATAGTCAGTTCCAATTGTTTTTGTGAATAAAAAACAATTGAAACTAAATAAACGAATACTGTTATTAAGGTTGTTGTTAAGGCCCCTCCATGAGCATATTTTTGTGAGGTTTTAGCATCTTTGATGAACGGATAAAACATAACGATCATTTCAAAACCAAGCATTGTTAATGAAGTACTTCTGGTTCCTTTCAATACATCCAATAGAGTGTGGTGGAAAACAGGAAGCAAATTGGTGAATTCAGAGTATTTCATGGCATAGAATAGGACAAATAAAAGCCAGTATGTCAAAATGACGCTTAAAAAGGCAATACCTGTAATTGTTCGAAATCCTCCCGTATGAATATAATAAATCAAAACCAGGAAGACCACTGAAAACGCCCAAGATGGTACCTCTTCAAACATCCATACATGTATGACATTTATATAGCTAATCATGACTGTCATCCCTAGGATCAAAAAGTAAAGAATGAATAATAGACTGAAGAAATTCCCGATCCATTTTCCGAATGCATGATTATTGGCCGAAATGATATCACCAGGGACGATACTGAAGATTTTATATATGACCCAAATCATTATATGAACGGTCAGGCCGGCTAGTAGTATCGAAATCCAGCCATCTGTTCCCGTTGTCTTCGCTAAAACTCTTTGAAAACTTAAAACACCTATTCCCGTTTGCATGGAATGCACTAAAAAAAATACATAAAACGGTGACACTTTATACTTTTCATTAACTCCAGCTTGGTTCATATAGGACCCTCATTTAAATCATTCATTAAAATCATTTTTTTTGATTCTTGCTTTTTTGGGCTGCTGTCTGGATATATCATCAGGACGTAAATTTATAGGCCGTGACTTGAAAAGATTAAAAGGAAGCCGAACAAAGCTGTCTTTCCAATCTTGCATGCGAAATGGGTAGATCGGTTCGAGGTACGGGTGTCCCATTGATGTTAATTTGATAAGGTGGGTCATCAAAAACACGGCTGCTATGGTAATGCCGAGTAGCCCCCAAATTTGGGCCCCGATTAAGAAGGGGAACCGCAGCAGCCGAATGGCATTACCCATTTTATAAATGGGAGTAACAAATGATGCCAATGCCGAGAGGGCAACGATGATCAATAAGATATTACTGGTCAAACCAGCTACAACGGCTGCTTGACCGATAACGATACCGCCTACGATACCTAGTGTCTGACCTACCTTTGTTGGCAGCCTGGCAGCAGCTTCCCGTAATAACTCAATGGAAATCTCCAGGAATAATGCTTCGATCAAAGGCTGAAAAGGTATTAAGTTCCTTGAAGTGACGATCGTTTCCAAAAGATCTTTAGGAATCAGTTCATAATGATAGGTCAGCACGGCTACATAAATGGGAGTGGCAAATATCGAAAAAGCGACCGCGAATATCCTTAATAAACGGAATGCAGATGCGGGAATCCATGGCATATTATAATCTTCCATGGTGATAAAGTATTCCAACAAAATGGTTGGAGTAATAAGTGCAGAAGACGACCTATCGATTAACAGGGCTACTTTACCTTCAGCCAATGCACTTGCGATGCGATCAGGCCTTTCCGTATTTAGAAAAAGGGGAAATAAGGTATTTGAATTATCATATAGCATTTGCGCGAGATAGGACCCGTCCAATATTTCATCAAACTCTACGTCATTGATCCTTTGTATAACATTATCAACATTTTCCTGATCAACGATTCCTTCTATCGATAAAACTGCCACTTTCGTTTTAGACAAGTATCCCACAGTCATTTCACTTACTTGCAACCCAGGGACAGGGAGCCTTTTTCTGACTAAATTAAGATTGATATCAAGATCCTCGACAAATGCTTCTTGAGCACTTATGATTCCAAATTCAAGTTCAGGTTTCTCAACTTGTCTTCCTTGTTGGGCCGCAACATTGATTAATAGGCATTCATCAAGATTTCCATCTAAACGAAGTGCAATTTGGCCTCTCATGATCCTTTCTTCAATTACAACCTTGGTGCTGGTAATCAGTGTATTTTCAATAGGAACGTTTTCTTTTATTTGCTCCAAATTTATCGTTTCCAGGGTAGGTATGACAGAAAGAACACTTTCATGAAGTACCTGTGCATCGATTAAAGAGCGATAAAAAGAGACCCAATAGCCTACGCCATTATATGTTCCTTGATGGTTTATGAAATCATTAGATGAAGATAGGGTGTTGAATAGGTCCCTTACTTCCGAAACTTTATTTAATTCTTCATTTTTTTCGTTTGGTTGATTTGGCTTTTTTTTGAACGTTCTGCGGTTAAACAATGTTGTCACCTCTGCACTAAAGCTTATTATCCTAGCATTTGCAATTTAATTACAAATTAACCATTTTGGATGTTAATGTCGCTCGCTTCAGAAAGGAAAATCATTAAATAAATTGGTGTAAAAGCAGCCTCCATATCCTGTTCGCATAAAAAAATTGAAAATAGAGGAAACTGAAAAAATAAAAACCCATTTAACCAAAGGAGTTCACCATGAAAAGTAAACCCTTGCATATTAAATTGGATCAAAAACAGGAAAAATTGAAATCTGAATTGGATATGCAGGCTGATGTATTTTTTAAACAGATATTCATTCCCGGTTACGAAGTTTCGGGATTATTCGTATTTGTCAATGGAACGATGGATTACCCTGCATTCAATGAGATAGTCCTAGATTTATCGGCTGCCCAGGTTGAAACCAGGCATCCAGTTTCAATCGAACAGCTGGTCATTTCCAAAATCTGTTCAGTCAGGGAACAGGATGTAGAAACATATGAAAAAGCCTTAGAGCATATTTTTGACGGGAAAACGCTTTTATTTATAGATGGAATGGTAGACGGTTATGTCTTGAATCTGGAAAAGGAAAAAACCCGTACACTGGGTGAACCTTCGACAGAGAGGGTTGTCCGGGGACCGAAGCTTGGTTTTATCGAAAGTCTTCAGGAAAACATTGGCTTGATAAGGCAATATTCAAACCATCCAAACCTTATCGTCAAACAACAGAAGTTCGGGACGATGGAAAAACGGGAAGTTGCGTTGATCTATTATGAAGGAAAAGCTAGCGATTCATTGTTAAAAGAAGTGAATAAACGGATAACTGAAGTGAAAGCTACTGATCTCCAAGACTCGGGGATGCTTGAGGAATTAATTGAAGATACAGCGTTAACCCCTTTCCCGCAAATCCAGAATACGGAGCGACCCGATAAAGTATTGGCTGCATTGCAGGAGGGCAGGGTGGTCATCATGGTTGACGGCTCGCCATTTGCGCTGATGGCACCTACGACGATAACGATGCTGCTACAGTCACCGGATGATTATTATGAAAGATGGGTCGCAGGATCATTTTTACGTGTACTTCGCTATTTATCTTTATTTGTTACCGTATTTCTTTCAGGGATTTATATCTCCTTGGTTTCGTTCAACCCTGGATTGCTTCCGTCAGAACTGGCGATGACGATCGCGGGTACAAGGGAGAACGTGCCATTTCCGCCGTTTGTTGAAGCTATCATCATGGAAGTAACGATTGAACTGCTTCGCGAAGCAGGTATTCGGCTCCCGTCGCCCATTGGGCAAACGGTTGGATTGGTTGGCGGAGTCATTATTGGACAAGCGGCAGTTCAAGCGAATATTGTAAGTTCCCTCATGGTCATAATCGTTTCGATCACGACGATTACCTCTTTTACGGTACCACAATATAGCTTTGGACTGGCGTTCAGGGCATTAAGATTCGGGGCGATGATTTTTGCCGCCGTTTTAGGTTTATACGGAACCACATTATTCTTTATCATCGTTATCAGCCATTTGTCGAAATTGACCAGCTTCCAAGAACCTTATTTTCAACCAATGGATTTTATCGGTAAAAAGAGCTGGAAGGATGCGTTCCTGCGGTTACCGAAGCGGAAAAAGGGGAGGGATTCTTTTGAGCCAGTCCGACGGCAAAATTCTTAGTGGCGAATTGGCTGCGATCATTTCTTGCAGCATGTTAGGAATTGGAATGCTGACCCTTCCGAGGACGATAACGGAAAAAATCCAATCGAGCGATGGATGGATCGTCTTGATCTTAAATGGGATCGCTATTGCCCTTTTGATATGCTTATTTGTTGTACTGTTAAAAAAACATAAGGTCGCTAACTATTACACATACATGGAGGAGGCCTATGGAAAGTTGCTCTCCAAACTTATTGGATTGGTCGTGGTGGTGTACTTTATAGGCGTGGCCAGCTTTGAAGTTCTTGCGATGAGTGAAATGGTCCGGTTTTATTTGTTGGAGGAAACCCCGGTTGAAATCGTGATACTTTCCATGATTTTAGCGAGTGTGCATCTTTTGACAGGCAAAATAAAAGCCATAGCAAAGGCTTGTGTCTTCTTTCTTCCTTTGACAATAGTCATCGTCTTGCTCATTTATTTGTTCAGTCTCAGGGTAGTCGAGTTAAAAAACCTCCAGCCTGTTCTTGCGAAAGGACTTCTACCTGTCATGAAAGGAATGGGCTCTGGAACTTTGTCGTTTTTTGGAATTGAACTTTTCATCTTTTTGTTTGGCGTCGTTAAAAATCAAAACAAAGATAAAAAGTGGCGTTTTAATCGGTTTTTTCATACCGCTGATTTTATATGTGATTACATATGTATTGGTAGTGGCTACACTGACTGTCCCGGAAGTCAAAGCAGTTACTTGGCCAACCATTTCTTTTATTCAGTCCTTTGAAGTAACAGGCATATTTTTAGAGCGTATGGAGCTATTTCTCTTAATCACTTGGATTCTTCAGTTTTTTTTAACACATGCGATTTACTATTACTTCGCAGCAGAAGGACTGACGAAAATTTTTAACAATTCATATACAACTAATCTCATTGTACTGGTTCCCGTCGTATTTTTTCTGGCCAAGGTTCCTAAAAATACAATCGAGATCTTTAAAATGAGTGATTTGCTTGGATATCTATTTCCGGTTATATTGATTGGCTTGCCAATTATTACATTCGTAATCGTTCAATTGAAAAGGAGTAGAAGAAGCGGATGAAAAGATTATGGTTGATCTTGCTTATTCCTTTGCTTACAGGCTGTTGGGACAGTGAAAATATTGAAGAGTTATCCCTTGTAGTTGGAGTGGGGATCGATAAAAGCAAAAAGAAAGACGAAATCATGTTAACACAGCAAATTCTGGTGCCTCCAGGAAATAGTGTTCAGGATAATCAGGCCCATCTAAAATATAAAAATGTTTCTGTCAGTGCCAAAACGCTGCATGAAGCAATAAGGGATTCATTGCTCATTACCAATACGGTATTAACCAATCATCAGCGTATCATCCTTATTAATGAAGATGTATTAAGGAAATTCCCGATGGAAGCGATCATTAATCAGTCAATACGCGATAATAATACAAGGAGGAGCTGTCATGTTTATTTAACAAAGAGACCGACGAAAGAAATTTTGGGACGATCCGAAGATGGGGAGATCCCTTCGAATGTAATCTATGAATTGAAAGATAATGAGAACAGAACGAATAAGATACTTCCGCCTTTAACACTGGGCAAAGCATCCTCAAATTTGCAATCAGATGGAAGCTTTGCCATTCAGGCCGTTGATATTAGGGGTGGGAAATTAATTTTGGAGGGTGCAGGGGTGATCAACAATTCAAAGTTGGTCGGGGTCATGAATGATGAGGATATAGCTGCATTAAATTGGTTGAACGGAGAGGTAAAGGGCGGAATAATCGAAGCGGTCCAACACGGTGAGCCTTTAAGTGTTGAAATAATTAATAGGACAAGGAGGAAGATCACGACGGAATTGAAAGGTGATCATTTGACGATCAATATTGAGGTCGGGTACACAGCAAGACTTTCGGAAGATTGGTATGGTAAGGAAAACTCATTTAAGGAAGGCTATTTAAAAGATGTTGAGCGTGTCGCCGAGGATGAAGTGAAAAAGGATGTCGAGAAAATCATATACAAATTACAGCATGAATATAAAACAGGAGTAGCAGGATTGTACCGTTATGTGGAAAATCAGCATCCAAAGTTTTGGGAGAAAAATAAGCAGAAATGGGACGAAATTTTCAGTAAAGCTGACATTAATTATGAAGTGGATTTAAGGATCGTAGACTTCGGTTCAAAAGGAGGGATAAAGTGACTGTTCATATGAAAGAAAACCTTCCAAAAAGGAAGGTTTTTTTGTCAATACTCTTAAGTTAATTAAGCAAAGAAAAGGTCCATTCAAGGAACAGCGAATGTTCTAGGCAGATCCGTCACTTCATGTGCAACCCTGATGCCGGATTGAATGGCTCCTTCAATCCAAGCTGGTACGGTTGATGTATGCTCACCAGCGAAGTGGACCCTTCCTTCAGGGGTGGGGATGTATGGAAACAAGTCCGTTTCCTGACCAGGTTTAAACATGGAGAAAGCGCCGTAGGCATACTGATTCAGTGTCCAGCTATAAGAAGCTCCTGATAAAAAATGATCATATACTTGTTTTCCATGGATCACTGCCAAATTTTTCAATGCGTGTTGTATTCGGTCTTTTTCCGGAAGTATATCCCATAATGTAGCGTCATCTTCCCATGTATAACTTGCTAAGATGAGACCGGATTCACGCTGGTTGCTCGTTTGACTGGGGTAATAAGAGAACCTAATAGGTAAATCGGTCGTTAATTTACCGCCGAAGATTCCTTCCTTTTCCCAAAACCTATGCGTGAACTGAAGTCCAATTTTTGTGGATGCGGCATAATGAAGTTCCCTTATTGCCTTCCACTTATTATGGGAAAAGGAATTCCGGGGTTCAATATCTATAAATTGCAGTAATTGAAGAGGAATCGTCACGATCGCAAGGTCACCGGTAACCGTTAAGGGGTTTTGGCTTTGGGTATGTTTGGAATGGATGGTGACTTGATTATCATGTTGGATGATTTTTGTCACTTCATATCTGAAGTTTAAATTATCCCTCAATTCCGGTAGAAAAGCATATGGAAGCCGGTCGTTTCCTCCGTCGATTGAAAAAAACTTTACATCTGGATTAAAGAGCGGCATAAGCTCCCGAAGTATGGCCGGAAAAGAAAGTTCAGGGAATCCTTCTAAACCCATCAGGACTTTTATGCTTTCAATCGCCCCTGTTGATAGACTGATTCCGACTGGATTGTACTGCAAAAAGAAGCTCATGGAGTATTTATCAAACTCTTTAATGACTATTTCCCAATTTCTACGTGGGTTTTGAATGATGAAGTCAGTCACAGGCTTAATTGCCATGTTGAGTAATTCTTCAGCTGTTTTACCTCTTTCATGGGGAGCTACAGGGTACCTCAGTATATCCGGGTTCCGTTGATATATGGCAGCGGTCGTCTTGATTCCATTGGCATAAATGGGATCATTAGGAGTCGCATTCACAAAAGTGTTGACACGTAAACCATACTTCTTGATGTATTCAGCAACTAGGTAATGATAATTCGGAATGCGCATGGCACCGGCTTCAAGGTAGGAACCTTCTGAAAATGGCTCCCGTATGGTCAAAACACGCCCTCCAACCCTCCCGGTTGCTTCCAATATCGTTACATCGTGCCCCGCTTGTTTTAAAAGGGATGCTGCAACCAACCCAGACATTCCGGCACCAAGGATAATGATTTTTTTGGGGATTGGGGAAGGCCCCAGGCCATTTCTGATAACAGCCAGCATTTGATCGGGTGATAGCGGATCTTTGGAAAAGGACAAAGTGTTTTTCTCCTCTCTTGTAACACTTTCTATATGGGATTTAAGCTATCTTATTCCGATTGGGTCACCATTTATGAAGAATCTTCAATAATTTGTCATCCAAGTGCTTAGTGAAATTTTTTTAAGCGTATTGATGAAATCCACGTGATATATATTAGAAATAACCTCGATAGAATATCTAATAAACAATCAACCAAAAACATCATTAAGTAAAATGCTGACCTTCTGTAAAACCTATGAAAACTTAGTTTGTGGAATATTATTAAATATTTTCCTTTACAGAGGAGATACTACCAAGAGACAAAGGTTAGAAAGGAAGACAGTATGGATCATATACAAATGGCCCGTGCGATGTTCGGGACGAATATGGCTGTACATATCATATTTGCAACGATCGGCGTCGGGTTGCCGATGATGATGTTGGCAGCGGAATTGATGTATCAAAGGACAAAGGATTTACAGTATGTCGTCATGGCTAAACGCTGGACGAAAACATTAGGAGTTTTACTTGGGGTCGGCATTCCGACTGGTACGATTGCTGGTGTGCAGCTGTCATTATTATGGCCTGGGTTCATGGAAGTGATTGGACGTGTCATGGCGCTTCCATTCCAGATCGAGATTTATGCATTCATGGTTGAAGCGCTGTTCATGTCAATCTACGTGTATGCAGCTGAAAAAATCAAGCCATGGGCCCGAATCGTCAGTTTATTCTTTGTTGCATTCGGAGCATTGGCTTCGGCTGTTTTGATTTCTAATGTCCATGCTTTTGAAGGTACACCTGCTGGGTTCCGGTTTGAAAATGGGGAAATCGTCGATGTCGATCCTTGGGCGGCATTTTTCAACCCAAGTTTCTTGGTGACGGCGGGACATACAGCCTTGACTGCTTATACTACAGGCGCTTTTGTCGTAGCGTCCGTTGCAGCCTATAAGATGCTGAAAAATAAATATGGCACTGCTGAATTTAATTTTCACCAAAAAGCACTGAGGCTTAGTCTTGTCTTGGGTTTGGTTTTTTCTTTTTTGACGGCATTGAACGGTCATGCGACTACACAGCATTTATATAGGGAACAGCCGGAAAAACTGGCGGCGGCAGAAGGGTTGTTTGAAACACAGGACCATGCCGGACTTACCTTGTTCGGTTATACCGACAGGGAAGCCCAGGAAGTGAAGTATGGGATTGAATTCCCATGGTTATTAAGCTTTCTATCTGGTAATAGCTTCGATACGGTCGTGACCGGTTTAAACGATTTTCCGGAAGAGTATTGGCCTCCGCTTTATGTCCATATCTTATTCAACGCAATGGTCATCATTGGTTCAGGCTTAATCACGTTGGCACTGTTTGCATTGGTATGGAATAAATGGCTGAAAAAGGAGACATATCCGAAATGGATTCTTTGGCTGTTTGTTGCGTCAGGGCCGCTTTCGGTGATTTCAATTGAATGCGGTTGGATTTTTGCCTGTACAGGCAGACAGCCATGGACGATATACAGGATGCTGACCACGGAGGATTCAGTCACTTCGTACGAAAACCTTGGGTTTTTATTCACGATGTTCATTATTGTATATATCATTTTATGCGTTTCTGTCGTGTTTACACTTTTGTATTATTTCAAACGTCATTCCGTAATGGATGATATATATAAGGCCGAACAGAAAGATGTAAGGCTTTTCGATTCGAATTCATAAAAGGGGGGAAGGCGAATGAGTGATGCTCTTCTTGCAATAACACTGGTCTGGGGCTTTATTTTTCTTTATGCCATCATGGCCTCTATGGATTTCGGCGCTGGCTTCTGGGCAATGACTTACATTAAAAAGGAAGAAACGAATGCCACCAAGATCGCAAATAGCTATTTATCACCAACTTGGGAAGTAACCAATACTTTTGTCGTTGGTCTTGTCATTGCGATTTACAGTTTATTTCCAGGTGCGGTTTTCCCGATAGGGGTAGCCTTGATCGTTCCCGCGAGCCTGATACTTGTCCTGCTATGTATTAGGAGTGCTTTCTTGGTTTTCTCTCATAGCGTAGACAAATATGAAAAAGCGTTAACGTATATTTCAGGGTTGACGGGATTGATCATACCTGGGCTATTAATCAGCGTATTGCCAATCACCCATCTTGGATTTGTAGAAGGCGCGAGAGGAAATGAAGAATTGAATCTATTTAAACTTTTCACGAGTCCGAATGAGTATGCATTTGTGGGGTTCGGAATTATGAGCACGCTTTTTTTATCATCTTTGCTCCTGTCCGATTACTCAAAGCAGGCTGATGAAATGAAAGCATACAAAATATATCGCAGGGATGCGATGATAACGGGACCGCTTATGTTGGTCATGGCTTTGTTGGTTATGCTCACGTTAAGAAACGAAGCGAATTGGATCTACCAAGGAATGATGAAAAATTCTGGATTGTTATTCGTCTCGCTCATTTTTTTCATCATTAGCGGGATAGCACTGTACTTACCCTATTTTTCCAAGCGGGAGGTTAAAGGGATGCCCCGCCTCGCTGTAATAGCGATCATCATACAGTATTTAATTGGCAGTTATGTTTATGGTATCGCACATTTACCTTATATCATATATCCAAATGTCACAATTCTTTCAGGATTTACCGATCCAACCTCATTCCGGGCCGTGTTTGCCACATATATCGTGGGCTTTGCGATATTAGTGCCAGGGTTCTATTATTTCTGGTCCATCTTCATGAAAGATCAGCGTCGAAAGTTCAAGCGGCGACAAATGTCAAATTAGTTCATCTTTGAAAAGAGAGGTTATCACTATGAAAAAGTTAGATCTGCTAAAATATGCGGTTTTAGTCATCTCACTATTTTTGAGCTATCAAGCGGTGGAAGCGCATGATAAAAATTTTCAGGTAGATGGCACATATATATCAACAAAAAGAGATGTAACAGGTGACCAGAAAATAGACATCATCCAGGTTCAGGGACTGCCATTTGAGGAAGGAAGCAAATTTCTGAAGAAAATTGAGTTAAGTGTGGAAAGCAATCGCCGTACAATCAACGTCCCGCTTGAAGCTGGGTATAATCCAGATCTAAAGGTTGCCGACTTGAATAATGATGGAGTACAGGATGTATTGGTCACGGTTTTGATGGAAGGTAGGGAACGGTTGATATCCAGTTACGCCTATACGTTCAAGGATGGAAAAGTGAAGGAACTGGAAGTGCCGCCATCCGTCCCCGTAATCGCACAATTTCTTGACGGATACAAAGCGGAAATCATTATCGAAGGTCAAAAGCCTGTGGTGATAGATGTCAGTTCCAGAAAACAAGCGTATGATGAATTGGGCATTTATCGAAATGGAAAACTAAATGAACCGACAGAGCTTTTGGTTGATCCATACTCCTCATTGGACCCCAAGACCGTTTTTGGAAAAGGAAAAGCACTTATGGGAGTCCAAAACGTAAAAGGGTCCGATGAACCTGTTCCGATTTTGAAGATCAAATCAATATGGAAGTATGACAATGGATGGCAGCTTGTAAAAGCCCAGGTTAAACCGGTCAAGGGTAGTGAATGACATGGTATCGACTGCTCCTTAAATAAACTAGGTTGACAGCTCTTGGTTTTGAGGGCTGTTTTTTTGTTGATAATTAAAAATTGACAATTTTTAAATATTTGGTAAAATCTAAATAAATCCAGTTAACTACATAACCACATCTCTTTATGTTGTTAAATGTAAGCGGATACAAGAAGGGGGTGTAGTCTTACGGAGTTAAAAGAAAAAATAATTGAAACATCGTTGACGCTCTTTGATCAGCATGGTTTTCATGGTGTCTCCGTTAACGAAATCGTTAAGGCTTGCGGAACTAGCAAGGGTGGTTTTTATCACCATTTCTCTTCCAAAGATGAACTTTTATTTGTCATCCATGATTACTTTATTTCATATGTTTTAACAAAAGCACAGGAAGCCATCTCAGAAAGTACCCATCCAACAGAAAAAATGCAAAAGATCATTCAATCATTTGTTAAAGTTTTTGACCTCTATAAACCACACATCTCAGTTTTCTATCAAGAAAGCATTTACTTAAAACCGCCCTATGTTGAAGCAATCAAAAAAAAGCGTCAAATATATAAAGAAATCATTTTTTCCGTTATCAAAGAAGGTATTGACAAGGGAGTTTTCCGCAGCGAATTACCAGTGGAAATTACCGGAATGTCAATTCTGGGCATGGTGAACTGGTCCTACAAATGGTACAAAAGGGACGGTGGAAAAACGATTGATGAAATCGGTGATATTTACGTAGATTTAATTCTGAATGCCCTATTGATAGATATACAAAAAGAAGCGGAAATCACCCAGCCATTTTTACTGAAGAACAAAGTTGTTGTGGATTAAACAATAAACTTGATTTACACAGACCAACTAGTCGGTCTCAATAGAAAGGGGAATGAATAAATGGATTTTTCACTTACAAAAGAACAGCAGATGATTAAGGAAATGGTTAGGGAATTTGCCGAAAAGGAAATTAAACCCATTGCGATAGAGTTGGATGCAAAGTCCATGTTTGCGGAGGATGTATTCAAAAAAATGGGGAAACTCGGGTTGCTTGGAATTCCGTTTCCTGAAGAATATGGCGGTTCGGGCGGAGATACGATTTCGTATGCTATTGCCGTTGAAGAGGTTGGGAAGGCATGCGGGGGAACCGGCTTAAGTTATGCAGCAGCCGTTTCGCTCGGGGCAAGTCCAATTTACTATTTTGGAACCGAAGAACAGAAGCAAAAATACCTGGTTCCAATCACGACCGGTGAAACCCTGGCAGCTTTCGGGTTAACAGAGCCTAATGCGGGTTCCGATGCTGGTGGTACAAGAACGACTGCCGTGTTGGAGGGTGATGAATATGTGATTAATGGCGAGAAAACATGGATAACAAATGCCAGCTATTCAAGAACGGTTACCGTCACGGCTGTATCGGGCAAAGATTCCAAGGGCAAAAATATCATCTCGGCATTCATCGTGCCAACCGATACCCAAGGGCTAACGATCAATAGCAATTATGAAAAAATGGGAGTTCGAGCTTCCAATACTTGTGAAATCATTCTGGATAATGTCCGGGTGCCAAAGGAAAACTTATTGGGAGATCCAGACAAAGGGTTCAAACAATTCTTATTCACGCTTGATGGAGGAAGGATTTCCATTGCAGCTTTGGCCGTCGGTATCGCTCAGGCTGCCTTTGATAGAGCTTTAGTTTTTTCAAAAGAGCGCATTCAATTCGGTAAAACCATATCAAATTTCCAGGCCATTCAATTCAAGCTTGCAGATATGGCGATGGAAATTGAATTGGCGAGGAATATGGTATATAAGGCTGCATGGTTAAAAGACAATAAAAAGCCTTTTGCAAAGGAAGCGGCATACGCCAAGCTTTTTGCAAGTGAGACCGCGTTCCGGTCCAGCAATCAAGCGATTCAAATACACGGCGGCTCTGGTTACATGCGCGAATATGAGGTGGAACGCTATTTAAGAGATGCTAAGTTATTGGAGATTGGTGAAGGTACATCCGAAATTCAAAGACTCGTTATCGCCAGGCAATTAGGCTGTTAATCTTTACGGAACGTAAAATGAACAATGATGCTTGCGTTCATTTTGGTGAAAAGCAGATATCTATACAGCAAAAAGCGTTCAATCTTACTTTTATTTGATTAGGAGGAGTTTGATGTCTGATTTGCTAGATGTTACTATCGGAAAACTGCTTGAAAGGACAGCTGAACAATATGGTGATAATGAAGCGGTTGTGTACCATGAACTAGGCCTGCGCCATTCTTATCGCGAATTTGAAAAGATTTGCCGAAAGGCGGCCAGGGGGTTCATGTCACTAGATATTAAAAAAGGGGAACATATCGCCATTTGGGCATCCAATAAACCGGAATGGCTTATATCCCAATTTTCGACCGCGAAAATGGGCGGTGTGCTGGTAACGGTCAATACTAATTACCGCACAAGTGAACTGGAATACCTGCTCAAGCAATCCGATTCGACGACGATCATCCTGATGGAACAATATAAGAATCATTCATATATAGATACGCTGTACGAAATCGTTCCTGAATTGAAAAATGCAGAACCAGGAAAATTACAATCTGAGAAACTGCCAAAATTGAAAAATATCATCGTTTTAGGTGAAAAGCGTTATCCCGGAACGTTTTCGTGGGATGAAGTCATTAGCGGGAGCGAATCCGTTTCGGAGGAATCGCTGGACATGAGAATGGAGGAATTGGCTCCCGGTGATGTGATTAATATGCAATATACATCAGGGACGACAGGATTTCCAAAAGGAGTGATGCTGACTCATTCCAACTTGGTCAATAACGGATTGAATGTCGCGGAATGCATGAAGCTTACCGAAGCTGACCGGCTTTGCATCCCGGTTCCGTTTTTTCATTGTTTCGGCTGTTCCCTTGGCACGATGGCCTCTGTTTCTGTAGGGGCAACAATGGTGCCGATCGTGGAATTTAATCCACGAGTTGTCCTTCAGACAGTTGAAGCCGTAAAATGTACGGGGCTTCATGGTGTACCGACGATGTTCATTGCTGAACTTAATCTCGATGACTTTGACCAGTATGATTTAAGTTCGTTACGGACTGGTATCATGGCAGGATCCACTTGTCCGATCGAAGTCATGAAAAGCGTAGTGAATAAGATGGGCATCTCGGAAATTACGATTACTTATGGTCAAACGGAATCTTCTCCAGGAATTACGATGACAAGAACGGACGATCCGATCGAACTTCGTGTTTCCTCAGTGGGAAGGGCTTTGCCGAAAGTGGAAGTGAAAATTGTCGATCCAGCTAGTGGGGAAGAAGTCCAGCGGGGCAAACAGGGTGAACTCTGTTCGAGGGGATACCATGTAATGAAGGGATATTATAATAACCCGGAAGCCACTGAGCAGGCGATTGACCGGGAAGGCTGGCTTCATACGGGAGATTTGGCGGTGATGGATGAAAGGGGTTATTGCAAGATTACAGGCCGGCTGAAAGATATGATCATTCGCGGAGGGGAAAATATTTACCCCCGTGAGATTGAAGAATTCATCTATCAACATCCTGCAATTGTCGATGTCCAGGTACTCGGCGTTCCAGATCAGAAGTACGGCGAAGAGGTAGCGGCATGGATCATTTTGAAAGCAGGAGAAACCCTTACGGAGAAAGAATTGATAGAGTATTGCAAAGGGAAAATATCTTTTCATAAAATTCCCCGGTACATTCAATTTACCGATGCTTATCCAATGACAGCATCCGGAAAAATCCAAAAGTATAAGCTTCGGCAACAAACTCTTGACCTACTATCGGAAGGCACTAAATAAGGAGGATATCGAATGATTCGAAAAATTCTTATCGCAAACAGGGGAGAAATAGCATCACGCATTATTCGTACATGCAGGAAGCTGGGGATACATACTGTCGCTGTCCATTCGGAAGCTGATTCGGATTCGCCATTTGTGGGATTGGCGGATGAGGCATATTTACTGGGTGGCCCGAGAGTACAGGAAAGCTATTTAAACGTCAATAAGATTTTGGAAATAGCTAAGGAAACCGGAGTGGAGGCCATTCATCCTGGATATGGATTTCTTAGTGAAAATGCAGATTTCGCACGTTCATGCGAAGAAGCCGGCTTGATATTCATTGGTCCCAAACCAGAGATCATCCAGCAGATGGGCAATAAAGTCGAGGCGAGGAAAAAGATGGAGCAAGCGGGACTTCCATTGGTGCCTGGATTTTCACGTCCGTTAATTGATAGTGCGGAAGCGGCAGCCGTTGCCGAAAAAATTGGCTACCCAGTCATGTTAAAAGCAGCAGCAGGCGGCGGGGGAATCGGCATGCAGGCGGTTGCTAATGAAGATGAATTGACCAAAGCCTTCGAGGGGAATCAAAAACGTGCCCAATTGTTTTTTGGCAATGGAGATATGTTCATAGAAAAATTGATTGAGAAGCCTCGTCATATCGAAATTCAGGTATTGGCGGATTCCTTTGGGAATGCTGTTTACTTATGGGAAAGGGAATGCTCCGTTCAAAGGCGCCACCAGAAGGTCGTGGAAGAGGCTCCCTCTTCTTTCCTTGACGAAGAAACAAGAAACAGGATGGGAATGGCTGCAGTGAAGGCAGTAAAATCCATCGGTTATAGCAATGCGGGCACCCTCGAATTTTTAGTTGATGCAAATAAAAATTTTTATTTCCTGGAAATGAATACACGCCTTCAGGTGGAGCATCCTGTCACCGAAGAAATTACGGGGCTGGATTTGGTTGAACAGCAAATTAATATTGCATCTGGCAACAAATTGGAATTTGCGCAAAGTGAGATTAAACAGGATGGACACTCCATTGAAGTGCGCATATATGCTGAAGATCCGAAAACCTTTTATCCAGCACCAGGAAAAATCACAAGCATGGAACTTCCGGAAGGTGAAGGGATCCGTCATGAATTGGCTGTTCATGGAACTTCGGTCGTATCCCACTTTTATGATCCGATGATTGCCAAATTGGTGGTGAGCGGCGATTCAAGGGATAAAGCGATCGAGAGATTAAGAGAAGCGCTCGCAAACTATAAAATAGAAGGAATTAAA
Organism: Peribacillus phoenicis; assembly: GCF_047238085.1. Taxonomy (NCBI): domain Bacteria; kingdom Bacillati; phylum Bacillota; class Bacilli; order Caryophanales; family Bacillaceae; genus Peribacillus; species Peribacillus phoenicis. The sequence continues at coordinate 2,081,269 of NZ_JBDFMF010000001.1, forward strand.
ACAAACCTTCCTTTGCTGATGGAAATCATTTCTCATGAAGCTTTTTCCCAAGGAGATACGACTACGGATTTCATTGCAAAATATATAAAAAAATTGACTGTATAACGCATATCTTAAAACATAATGATCAGGAGGAATGTAAGATGGCAGAATTAAAGGCAAGCATGGCAGGAAGCGTTTGGAAAATCGTGGCGAACGAGGGGCAAAGTGTAACCGATGGACAGGATATCATTATCTTGGAATCTATGAAAATGGAAATCCCCATTGCAGCCGAGGAAGCTGGCACCATTAAAGAACTTAAAGTGAATGAGGGGGATTTCGTAAATGAGGGCGACGTTTTGGCCGTCATTGAATAAAGGGACGGAGGGGTAAGATGAATTGGCCTGAAAAAGTGACAATTAAGGAAGTGGGTCCGCGCGACGGGCTGCAAAATGAAAAGGTCATGATACCTGCACAAAGCAAAATGGATTGGATCGATCAGCTCTCTGATACAGGATTATCTTATATAGAGGTGACTTCTTTCGTCCATCCAAAGTGGATTCCCCAATTGAGTGATGCCGCCCTGGTGGCTAAGGGAATAAAGCGCAATCCCGGTATCACTTATGCGGCCCTTGTACCCAATCAAAGAGGACTGGAGTCGGCCCTTGAAGCCAATATCGATGAAATTTCCGTGTTCATGTCATCCAGTGAAACGCATAATCTTAAAAATATCAATAAGTCGATTTCCGATACCTTTCCAATAATGAAAGATGTCATCGGGACAGCAGCTAACAGCGGGAAAACGGTTAGGGGCTATATTTCAACCGTTTTCGGCTGTCCTTATGAAGGGGAGGTTTCGATCGAACAGGTTTTCCGTGTTTGTGATCAACTTTTTGACTATGGAATCAATGAAGTCTCACTGGGTGATACCATTGGGGTCGCTTCTCCAAGACAGGTTGCACTGTTCCTTGAACAGGCTGTAAAAAGATATGATATAAGCCGGATTGCCCTCCATTTTCATGATACAAGGGGAATGGCACTCGCAAATGTTCTTGAATCACTTAATTATGGTGTGGACACTTTCGACTCTTCGCTCGGAGGTTTAGGAGGATGCCCGTATGCACCAGGTGCGAGCGGAAACGTGGCAACGGATGACCTGATTCATATGCTACATAAAATGGGAATTCACACGGGAATCAATCCAGAAAAACTAATGAAGGCTGCGGCCATGATGCAAAGCTTTTTGGAAAAACCATTGCCAAGCCATCAGATGGCTGTTTATAACGCACAATAAGAGAAATTGAGGTGAATTTATGACTTCATTAGTTGAAATAAGTACTGAGGAAAAGGGAATTGCCCTCGTGACTTTGAATCGGCCGGATGCTGCTAATGCCTTATCCACGGAATTGCTTCATTGCTTGGTTGAAGTGCTCGAGGAATTGAAAAGTGATTCCAATTTACGAACAGTCATTATAACTGGGTCAGGTGAAAAGGCGTTTTGTGCAGGTGCGGACCTTAAGGAACGAGCAGGTATGAATGAGGATAAAGTCAGGGAGACAGTCAAGTTGATTGGAGATACGATTACGGCTGTGGAAAACCTTCCAGTTCCGGTCATCGCCGCGATTAACGGTTCGGCTTTTGGCGGAGGGCTGGAGTTGGCACTCGCTTGTGACATACGAATCGCATCTGAAACGGCGAAGGTGGGACTGACAGAAACATCGTTAGGCATCATCCCAGGCGCCGGCGGTACTCAGCGACTGCCTCGGATAGTCGGAATGCCGACAGCGAAAGAACTGATTTATACGGCTAGGAGATTGGATGCAAAAACGGCACATGCCTTGAAAATCATCAGTCATGTATATTCACCCCAACATTTACTTGAGGAAGCGAAAAAATTGGCTAAGGAAATTGCGGTCAATGCCCCATTGGCACTCAGGGCTGCAAAAGCGGCGATCAATCAAGGCGCTGAGACTGACTTGAAAACAGGATTGCAAATTGAAAAAGACTGCTATCAGACAACTTTAAAAACCCGTGACCGACTGGAGGGTCTGTCAGCATTCAAGGAAAAGCGCAAACCGGTATTTAAGGGGCAATGATTTCAATTGAAGGAGGAACAGGGATGGTAACGACGGATAAACTAACTGAAACGGTTGAGACGATTAAACAAGGCGGTTTAGAAAAATATCATCAAAAAAACGCTGAAAAAGGAAAGCTTTTCGTACGTGAACGGCTCGAGCTGCTTTTCGATGAAGGGGTTGAAATAGAGGACGCTTTCTTTGCTAATTGTGCCAGTGATGGTCTGCCTGCCGATGGTGTGGTTACAGGCATCGGGAAAATCAATGGTCAGAGGGTCTGTGTCATGGCCAATGATTCGACTGTAAAAGCTGGTTCCTGGGGAGCAAGAACCGTCGAGAAAATCATTCGCATTCAGGAAACAGCTGAGAAGTTACAGCTGCCCCTTCTTTATTTAGTCGATTCTGCCGGGGCACGAATTACAGATCAAGTAGAAATGTTTCCGGGACGCCGCGGAGCAGGACGCATCTTTTACAACCAAGTAAAGTTATCAGGAAAAGTCCCGCAAATTTGTCTATTGTTCGGTCCGTCTGCCGCCGGCGGGGCATATATCCCAGCTTTTTGTGATATCGTCGTAATGGTTGATGGCAATGCATCCATGTATTTAGGTTCACCGAGAATGGCAGAAATGGTCATTGGCGAAAAGGTGAGTGAAGAGGAAATGGGCGGGGCGAAAATGCATTGTTCCGTTTCAGGATGCGGGGATGTGCTTGTCAAATCAGAAGAAGAATCCATCGCGTTTGCGCGCAGGTACTTAAGCTATTTTCCAGGAAATTATCAAGAAAGGCCGAAAAGCGTAAAACCTGAGCTGCCTGCGGATTTTGAAAAAACGTTGGAAGAACTGATTCCTAAAAATCAGAATGCAGCCTTCAATATGTATGACCTGATCGATAGGATTATAGACAGGCAAACGTTTTGTGAAATCAAGAAGCTATTTGCCCCTGAATTAATCACTGGGCTTGCAAGGCTAAATGGACAAACGATAGGGATCATAGCCAATCAGCCGCGTGTCAAGGGGGGCGTCCTGTTCCATGATTCAGCTGATAAGGCAGCCAAGTTCATCAATTTATGTGATGCTTTCCATATACCGTTGTTGTTCCTGGTTGATATTCCAGGATTCATGATTGGGACGAAGGTCGAACGGGCAGGGATCATTCGCCATGGTGCGAAAATGATTTCGGCCATGAGTGAAGCCACGGTTCCCAAGATTTCTGTCATTGTCCGTAAGGCTTATGGTGCTGGACTATACGCGATGGCCGGTCCAGCTTTTGAACCGGACTGCGTTCTGGCCTTACCGACGGCATTGATAGCGGTCATGGGGGCAGAAGCTGCGGTCAATGCAGTCTATGCCAATAAAATCAATGCAATGGAACCAGAAGAGCGTCCTAAATTCATCGAACAGAAGCGCAATGAGTATAATGAAGACATCGATATTTACCGCTTAGCCTCCGAGATGATTGTTGATGGCATCATTCAGCCAAATGACCTGCGTGATGAATTGAGCGCCCGCTTTGAAGCGTATAGCAGTAAGCAATTGACATTTACCGATCGTAAACATGGGGTCTATCCCGTTTAAAGAATTCAATAAACAAGCCCGGTCATCATGACCGGGCTTGTTTTCATGTAATAAAATAAATGATTATTTAAATAATTAGAAAATTTTTCTGATTTAGAGTTGCTAAATCACACAAGGAAGAGTACTATAATTAGTAATTAATGATTTACTAATTACTTGAATTCCATACTTAGTGAAAGAAAGTGAGAGTTGCCATGGCTCAGCAGGAAAAAAAGAAATATATTACACCAGATGGATACACCGCAGATATTGCGATCTTTACTATTACAACAAAGAAAACGGCAGAGAAAGCCCCGCCTGAAATGTTTTTGAAGCTATTATTAATCAAACGCGCCACAAAAGATAAGGAAGGAAGCCCCAATGTTGAAGGAGATAAATGGGCTTTACCTGGAGGCTTTGTCAATGCTAGCGAGACTGCCTATGAAGCAGCCAAACGAGAATTGAAAGAAGAAACGGGCGTAGCTGGATTCCATGTCAAGCATTTCGGGGTTTATGACCGGCCAGGACGCGATCCCAGGGGCTGGATCATTTCCAATGCTTTTTATGCCATTGTCCAGGAAGAGTTCCTTAATCAAAGAAAAGCGAATGACGACGCAGCCGAGGTTGAATTGTTCACGATTCAGGAAGCCTTACAATTAGATCTTGCATTCGATCATTATACAATTATTAATGATGCGATGAATTTAATGAAAAAAGAAATGGTACAAACGACGATAGCCCAAAAATTCCTGCCGGATGAATTTACACTTTCTGAGCTGCAACGGGTTTTGCTGACAGCCAGAGATGATGCAAAAATCAGTGCAGACTCACTCTTTTATGCAAAAGCCCCGAAGCTCCCGTTTTTGGAGAAAGTCTTGGATGAAAAGGGAATGCAGAAGAAAACGAAACGGAATTCGTATCGGCCTTCACAGCTTTACCGATTTAATGCAGAGGTTGTCATGGACTCTATTTACTATTGAGGGGGAATTGGTGATATGGGGAAAAAGGCATTGATCAATATAGATTATACGTATGACTTCGTGGCGGATGGGGGTTCATTGACCTGCGGGAAGCCTGGTCAGGATATCGAGAAGGAATTAGTCAATATAACCAGGGATTTTATCAAACACGGCGAATATACGGTATTCGCGATTGATTTACATGAAGAAGGAGACCGCTTACATCCCGAATCGAATTTGTTTCCACCGCATAATATTAGCGGTACAATGGGTAGAGACCTATACGGGGCGTTAAAAGAGGAATATGAAACTAATAAAAATCAAAAGAATGTTCATTATATAGATAAAACACGTTATTCGGCCTTTGCAGGAACGGACCTTGATATCCGCCTGCGGGAACGTCACATCACCGATGTATATTTAGTCGGGGTTTGTACAGATATCTGTATTTTGCATACGGCAATCGACGCTTATAATCTAGGCTATAATATCTTTGTATATGAAAATGCAGTGGCCTCGTTCAATGATGCCGGTCACCATTGGGCGCTTGGACATTTTAAAGGATCTCTTGGAGCAACCATTCTATAATATCCATTCAAGCAACAGAATAGAAGGGAAGCGAATGCTTCTCTTTTGGGAGGAACTATCCATGGAAAAAAAGTACAACGACGACAGTTACGCATTACACACTGACCTTTACCAAATCAATATGGCCCAAACTTATTGGCAGGACAAAACACATAACCGAAAGGCAGTTTTCGAGATATTTTTCAGAAAGCTTCCATTTAATAGCGGATATGCGATTTTTGCGGGACTTGAAAAAATTGTCCATTACCTTCAAAACTTTTCCTTCTCGGAAAGTGATATCGACTATTTAAAAAATGGTCTGCACTATGATGAAGAATTTTTGAATTATTTGAAGAACATTCGTTTCACGGGAGCGATTCGCTGCATGAAAGAGGGAGAGCTCGTTTTCGGCAATGAACCGATATTACGGGTGGAGGCACCGCTTGGTGAGGCTCAACTCATTGAAACTGCGTTGCTTAACATTGTGAACTATCACACACTCGTAGCAACTAAAGCCTCACGCATCAAACAGGTCATCGGTGAAGAATCTGCGCTTGAATTCGGTTCAAGGCGGGCGCAAGAAATGGATGCTGCAATTTGGGGAGCGAGAGCGGCCTATATTGCTGGCTTTGATTCCACTAGTAATGTACGTGCTGGAAAGCTGTTCGGCATTCCGGTTTCAGGGACGCATGCACATTCCATGATCCAAGCTTATAAAGATGAATATACAGCTTTTCATAAATACGCTGTTTCCCATAAAGACTGTGTATTCTTGGTTGATACTTATGATACATTGCGTTCTGGCATCCCGAATGCAATCCGTGTTGCCAAGGAATTGGGCGATAAAATCAATTTCATTGGCGTCCGTCTTGACAGCGGTGACTTAGCATACTTATCAAAAGAAGCACGGCGTATGCTTGATGCTGCAGGGTTCCATGATGCGAAGATTGTCGCTTCAAATGACTTGGATGAATATACGATCATCAATTTGAAACAACAAGGAGCAAGAATTGACATTTGGGGCATCGGAACCAAATTGATTACGGCTTATGACCAGCCAGCGCTCGGTGCCGTTTATAAAATGGTTTCAATAGAGGGCGAAGATGGGAATATGAGAGATACCATCAAAATTTCTTCTAACCCTGAAAAGGTTACGACACCTGGTTTAAAACGAGTATACCGAATCATCAATAAAGTGAATCATCATGCTGAAGGTGATTACTTGGCGATGGAATATGAGAAGCCGCAGGAACAGGAAAAATTAAAAATGTTTCATCCTGTCCATACCTTCCTAAGTAAATTCGTCACGGATTTCGATGCGGTTGATCTGCATGTGGATATTTTCAAGGATGGAAGTTTGATTTATGAATTGCCGACCATAGATGAAATCAAGGCCTTCACGCACAAAAATCTCCAAGTATTATGGCCGGAGTACCTTCGTGCACTGAATCCTGAAGAATACCCGGTAGATCTAAGCCAGGATTGTTGGGATAATAAAATGAGGAATATAGATGAAGTTAAAGCAAATGTAGAAAGAATGCTAACGAAATGACCAATCTATTTTATTAGAAAGCGGGGCTATGCCAATGCGTCCATTACAAAAAGAAATCGTAAAAAAATTACTTGTCCAACCAACGATCGATCCTGAAGTCGAATTCAGGAAAAGTGTTGATCTTTTAAAAGAGTATATGAAGAAAAATACGTTTCTGAAAAGTTTTGTACTTGGGATATCCGGAGGTCAAGATTCAACATTGGCGGGCTATATTGCTCAAACCGCTGTTAATGAATTGAATGAAGAAAAAAATGGCAGCGACTATAAGTTTGTTGCTGTAAGCTTGCCATATGGAGTACAGGCTGATGAAGATGACAGGCAGCTGGCTTTAAAATTCATCAAGCCAAGCCAAACGGTTACAGTCAACATCAAGGAAGCGGTGGATGCATCTGTCAAAGCTGTGGAAGAAGCAGTTTCTGAAAAGCTATCGAATTTCTTAAGGGGAAATGTTAAAGCACGTGAGCGAATGAAGGTACAATATGATTTAGCCGGGCTGTATAAAGGCGTTGTGCTTGGTACGGACCATGCAGCTGAAGCGATCACAGGTTTCTTTACGAAACATGGTGACGGTGCAGCGGATATCCTTCCTTTATATCGCTTAAATAAAAGGCAAGGAAAAGAAATCCTGAAATTCGTCGGTGCTCCTGAGCGTCTTTATACGAAAATTCCAACGGCCGATTTAGAAGACGACAAACCGTTACTTCCTGATGAAGTGGCTTTAGGCGTTAGCTACGATGAAATCGATGATTATCTTGAAGGCAAGGAAATCAGAACGGAAGCTGCCGAAATCATCGAAGGATGGTATACTAAAACCGAACATAAACGCAATGAAGCCATTAATGTTTATGATACTTGGTGGAAATAAAAGAACGAGTGAAATCTGAAATAAGTTATCCCGCATCTAAGATGCGGGTTTTTTTGCAAGACCTAAGTAGCACCTTGGTCAACACATCAGTTATGAAAATTTTACCGGCAAGGGGGAAAAGGAAATGTCGACTCTACATATGGATATATCCAGGATTATTGAAGAAACATGCAAGGAAATTAAATTCTCGGGTGTTATCGGTGTGAAAGCGGGAGATGACCTGATCCATAGCTCAGCACATGGCTATTCCAATCGAGCGGATGAAATCATGAATACGACCGAAACAAGGTTCGGAATTGCTTCCGGTTGTAAACTGTTTACGGCGATAGCCATTTGCCAGTTAATACAAAAAGGAAAACTTAGGTTTGATTCTAAGCTTAAAGAATGTCTTCCGATCGTGTTTCCTAATTTCCATCAAAATGTAACCATTCATCACCTCTTAACACACACGTCGGGCCTTCCTGATTACTTTGATGAAGAAGTGATGGATGATTTTGAAGAGTTATGGCAGAAAAATCCGATGTACCATATAAAAAGATTAAAAGATTTCCTACCAATGTTTCAAGATGATGTGATGATGTTTGAACCCGGGGAAAGATTTCATTATAATAATGCAGGCTATATTTTATTAGGATTGATTGTTGAGGAACTAACCGGACTCCAATTTTCTGAATATATCGACAAGAACATCTTTCTGCCTTGTGAAATGATAAATACCGGTTATTTTTCGATGGACCAGCTTCCTAAAAATACTGCCTTAGGGTACATAAATGAAGAAAATGGAGTATGGAGAACAAATATATATTCCCTTCCGATCAAAGGCGGTGCGGATGGAGGGGCGTATATTACCACATCAGATATGTTCAGGTTTTGGGATGGGTTATTTTCCAATCAGTTACTGAATCAAGAATATACCAATCTCTTATTGGACGCCCATATTGCTGCGGGAGATGAAGGGGAATACTATGGGTATGGTATATGGATCCGTAAAAAAAATGACGGGATTTTCAAATATCATCTTATGGGGTATGACCCGGGTGTAAGTTTCAATTCTGCGGTATATCCGGCAAATCGATTGAGAACCGTCATTACTTCAAATGAAAGCATGGGTCCATACCATATTACTTGCGCGATCGAGAAAGAATTATAAAAACAAATGGAACCTTTCCGCTAATGAAGGGTTCCATTTGTTTATAGTCAATCTGAATTCATTCAAGTATTTATTAAGAAAGGGAAGAATTCGCATTCAATTGCTCCATTGGTTCCAGAACTTCTGGAGTTTCAAGGGAAGAACCCCTTCTGTACCCTTATTCAAGAACGAATCTTTAATGATGATGCGGCACACCAATTTTTCATTTATTGTCGGAAATCTTTAAGGAGGTAGCTTTCTTTAGGTTTCAAGGCTTTTCCAAACAAAGAATTTGTATATTTAAATATCTTGAAGTAGAGTATATTTAATATACTTTATTTTATCCGGTATTTTCCGATGGAGGTTCTTTTTACATTATGAAGGCAAGATATGAACTAGCGAACATGAACTTAACAGTAAGCAATGTAACTTTACGTAATGCTGCGGATAGCTATGTCCTCTTGAAAGCTGCAGATGATCAAAATAATGAAATCACGATCAAGCTTTCCCACGAACAAGCGGAATTTCTGGAAGCGGAATTAAGGGAAGTAAATCGCCGCCGCAGGGAAAATAGTCCTGATATAACAGGAAATGACCAGGAACATATTAATGACGACGATTCTTTTAATCTGTTCAGCATTGATTTATTCAATGAAAATGAATCGAAGTAATTCCCCGAATCAAATTTGCTTCTCTGTAACCTTCCTTTCCATTTAAGCTGCTGCTACAGAGAATTTATCATTCCCGCCAATACAAAATCTGAATTTCCAGTTATTCAAAGGCATTAGGAATGTTTTAAGCAAGGTGACCTATCGTTACCTTTATTTTGATTGCTTGAATAAATTCTTCACCAATAGGAATATGGATGATAGTACAGCAAAAACCATGAAAAATACGATGAACCCCCATAGGCCTATCGCCGCATCTTGAAACTCCATATTCCCCCTGCTGGTAAGGGCTTGCTGTATTTCAATGGCAAAGACTAAAACAACCATGACTGTAAAGGTATAAAGGAAAGAGAGGATCGTTATCCCAAAACGCATCCGGGCAATTAAATTAGATAAAAATAACACGAACAAAAATATTATGATACCGATGATTCCCATTATCCAAAAATGCAGATCTTTGTCCGTTGCATTTGAATTTAATGTGTCGCTTACAAAGAATAGGATGAAATCGTGAAGATTATTGACGATTTCAGCTAATATCTGGATGATTTCTTTCATTTTTTCACACCTCCAATCCTTAGATTATAGCAGGTTATAAATCTATATAGAAGAGGGGAGGTCCTCGGGGTTGCCAGACTGACCTTGGATGGTAGTTATGTGAAATCATAAAGATGCTAAGAGAAGTATATTCTGGGAAACGTAAAAAAAGCATAAGTGAATGAAGAAGTCAGGACATGCAAGTTCAGTTAAATATGGGTAGATTGAACAAAATACATAGAAAAATAAAGTAATTCATGGATTGCAGGAGTGCCTATTTTCCAATAGTTTTAATGCCTTTAGCAATCTTAGCCATGATTGTTGATCGGTTCTTTATTTATAAAGTTAGTAAAACTTAATGCTAAGAGTTGGAGGAAAAAAGGATGAAAGATGTACATAATCATGTGTTAACAGTAATTGATTTTATGAAAACCGGACACAAAACCTGTTTTGTGAAAGTAATTGGTTTTGATGCTGAATCCGGACTAGATTTTGAAGGTGAAGTTAAATTTGTCGGTGATTTGCCTTTTGGTGATTTGATTCATCCCGAACGGTCACATTTATCTTCCACTTGCAGGGAATTTGTTCGGGATGATTTGTTGCGCAGATACAGTCATGGGCAGTTTGAATGAACTGGTTGGAATTTTTATAGAGAATCCAATGAGATGATATTCTGCTCACTTGTTTAAAATTGGTAAAATGGCGGGTATAAAGAATATGGTATGTAGGAACTTTTTTATGCCAATCTTCACTTTCAACTGACAAAATAGCATATTTCTCCCTATTTAACTCTCGGACTATAATCCTTATAATATTAAATAGGAAAATATGACATTTAGTGTAGGATTATACTGTTTCTGAGGTGAGTTTCATGGTTTATGCAGATATTTTGAGTAATATACACTCTGCTATCTCCAGCAAAAAAGCTGATTTAAATGTGAAAATTGAACGTTTAGAAAATGCGAAGAACGATATTATAAAAGAGCAAAGCATGTGCTTAAGCGAGATTAGGAAAATAAAAGACCCTGAGCTAGGTGGCAGCTGGACAGGAAATCGCTCGGATCAATTTCAGGAAGCTCGTCATGATGCCTATAATGTGATGTTTAGTATCATTCATGACGATTATGACGATTACCAATGGAAAATCGAGGCGATGATTACAAAGCTGAATGCCGAGAATACGCTTCTGAGCATAGCGGGGAATATAGCCCATGAAGCCGATTCCCTTTTGAGCAAAGGCGAAGAGGCATTTGAACAGCTGGAAAGTAAAATATCCGATTTAAAAAGGCGGTTGTTTTAATGACGACAATCAAACTGAATCATCCTGCCGTAATGAAGCAAGTCGATCAGGTGAAGACGGCACTTGGTACAGTCACGCTTGGAAATTTGCCGGCAGGCGAGCTTGGCAACAATAAATTGGAATTCACTTCGAAATGGATCGACCGCGAAACGAACCTGGAGAAGGTCTTCGAGCAATATATCAAAATCGTCCAGAAAAACGTGGAAGATACCCGTGCCAACATTGACTTATTAAAAGAACAGGATGAAGCCATCGCCCATACGTCTTCACATGGGTATCCTGTGAGATGAAAATATATGAAGCCGAGACATTGACGGCCGCAACAAAGTCGCGTGCCAAGCAATATGAAGACCTAAAGAAGGAAGTCGCAGCCCTGAAAAAGGAATTTCAGGGCATTGTTGGCCTTGATAACGAGTTTCAGGGAGCCGGTGCTACCGCCATCAAAAGCTTCTATGAAGCGCAAATCGAGGTGGCGGACGCTTGGATGGAGCTATTCACGACCCAAATAAGTTTTTTAGAAGGCATTCCAGCCAGTCTGGAAGAGGCGGACCTATCCGGAAATACCGTGGTCGAGGTTCCCTTTTTAGATGGCGAAGTGTCGAACGGTATTAACCAAGCGAAGTCGCTTGTCGATCAACAAGCGAACGATCTCCAAAGGATCCTGAACAGCATTGACGATATCCTGTCTCTTGATATGTTCGACCAAAAGGACTTTAATGAAAAAATCACGCTGGCCGGGCATAGACTGGATGACACCGTGACAAAGGTCGAGAATGTCGACCGGCAATTGGTAGAAGAATATGATGTGTCCATCGGGCAGGAAAACGTGGCCGTTGGCCTCTTCCGTGCTTTGCTTGATGCCACCAAACAGGACGGCCATGTTTCGCCGATGACATTCAACCAATCGGCATTCAAAAATAGTGACGTCTATCAAGTGAAGGATGATGTCGCCGGTCAGATGAAAGACTATCAGACCTTCAAAAAGCAGCAAGCAGAAGCCCGGAAAATCGAACAGGAAATGGAAGAACTCGAAAACCGCCCATGGTACGAAAAAGCCTGGGATACGACAAAAACCTTTACAGGGGAATTCACGGGATATTATGATTCTATCAGGGCCTCAACCGGAGTCGATCCAGTAACGGGTCGCAAGCTGTCCGATGCCGAACGAATCGCCGCCGGCGCCATGGCCGCCGCTGGATTCATCCCCGTCGTCGGCTGGGCCGGCAGGGCCATCAAAGGCGGCAGCGCCCTATACAAAACGGCCAAAGGACTCAACGCAGCGGACCACGCGCTCGATGCCTATAAAACGACAAAAGGCTTTAGCCTCCTCCAGAAAACCGAATACGGGATATACGGGCTCCTCGCAGCCAACGGCCTCGGTGAAGCAGTCACCGGCAAAGACATGTTCGGCAACCAGCTAACCGAGGAACAGCGCCAGAACGGACTGTTGATGGCACTCGGAATCGGCGGTGTGGCAGGTGCTGCGAAGGTCGCTGATAAAGTAGCGAGTGGTACAAAGTTCATTCCTTACAGCAAAGAATTTGCGCAAAAGCAGGTACAGAAGGTTCAAGCCTTCGGCAGGGAAATCGGCAAGGTGGAAGTTCCTCTCCGGATTAGGGTCGAAGAATTAGCGACGGCGTATGGAAACAACTATAAACATGTCACATTTGATAAAACGACGATTAAGGATATCGTGCAGAAGTTTGCGGTGAAAAGACTGTCTACTGTAAATCAGGCAAAGGCTGACGGTGCGATGGTTGAAGCAGTTAGAAATCTACCAGCATATACAAGAAGACCTAACCAACCAAGAAATTATAAATATAAAGAACGTAATGAAGACGGAACTACACTGTACACTTTTATTTCAATCAAAAATGGAAAAGAATATCAAGTAATTTATGACAAAGATGGATTCCCAATTTTTCAATCAAAATTTGAAATTTACTTACCAGAAAAATATTTTTTAGAATCAGATGCTGCACAATTTGAATATTTATCTAAAACCTTATCTGAAGAAATTATAAGCAATCCAGAACTAGCTGAAAAGTTCACAGCGAAAGAATATGAAGTGTTTAAAGAAGGTAGAGTTCCAAAAACACTTACTTGGCATCATCATCAGGAAACAGGTAGAATGCAAATTGTGGATTATTTTGAACACCAAGCAGCCGGACATACTGGTGGAAGGGCTATATGGGGCGGTGGTGAATCGGGCAGAAAAGGTATTATAAAAAAAGAAATTCTGGAGATGGTAACATGGGATTAAAAAAGTGGCTATTTGTAGAGGAAGAAAAACCCGATGAGGGTGTAATTGCTTCGATTGAAAGAGTGTTTGAGATTGAATATCCTGATGACTACAAAATGTGTGTTATGAGATATAACGGAGGTTTTCCAGAGCCTAATATCTTTAATTTTGGTGAAGGGCAACAGGGAGTATTTAATGATTTAATTAGCTTTACTGATAATGATATAAATATAGGGATGTTTTATGAGCTATTTTCTAGTCCAACGTTAAAAGGGATTGTGCCTTTTGCCAGAGATCCATTTGGAAACTACTTATGTTTTGATTATCGAAATAATTATCCTTCTCCCAAAATAATTTTCTTCAATCATGAAGAAGAAGCGTTATCATTAGTTTGTGATACATTTAGTGATTTGCTAGAGCAAATGTATTCTATAGAAGATACAAAGTAGATGGGGGAGCAAAAATAAAATGGAATATAAATTTGAATATACATTTAAAAATATTACAGTAAGTGAACTTGAAAATTTCGAGAAAAAATTTAATTTAGTACTACCGGAAGATTTCAGTAAATTTTTATTATCTAATAATGGTGGAAAAGCGGTAAATAGAAGATTTCAAACAGAAGATCGAACAATAACTTCCTCGATTATACTATTTTTCCCTTTATCTAGTGAAATAGAAGAAAATTTAGAAAGTAATTTCATTAAGTATAATGAAAGCAGGATTGTACCGAAAGATTTTCTCCCTATAGGATTAGATCCGGCTAATAGTTTAATCTGTTTATCTTTAGATAGAGAACAAAAAGGTAAAGTTTATTTTTGTGACATGGACTACTTTGAAGAGGATAATGAATTAAGGAAAGAATTTATTAAACCGATATCTGGAAATTTTAAAGAGTTCATGGATAATTTATTTGTCGCCAAGTAAATAAAGTTTGAATATTGGGTGCGAAAATACAACAAAATAGAACCCGGTGGATTCCAAGCACTATCATCAACGCTTTCTGATGCTATTCTTCAATTTGTTCGTTTTTCTGAATGATATTAAAAGCTATTAGCCATGGTTATAATTCTTTTGACCTTTTATACAAAATAAACCAAAACTTTACTCTTATCAGGTAGCGTCTGGTTTAGAGCAACAGTAAAAGAATTGAATGAATCAAACTACCAAAAAATAACTCAAACTGTAAATGAGATTATTCCAGAAGAGTGGAGTAAAGTAATTTTGTATGGAGAAATTACTGTGGGGACAGGGACAGCGTTCATTTTCTATCACTTAATTTTAATGATAACCTCATATATATCCATGATATACCTTAATTACATATTAGTTGAATGGAGCATAGAGAAACATGGCGGAGGTTAATAAAGATCTTAATAGACTTATTAGAAGAATTTAAACAGAACAATGAACCAATTTAACTTTTACTTTAGAAAGTACAGGGAATTTTAAGGTTGATTATGATTATGTAGATCTATCAGATTCAGATGACCACGAAAGAAGGGTTATTTGGGAATATACTTATTTGGGTATTTTACCTGAATCTGAATATAATAAAAGTATTTTAGAAGAATACCTAAAGAA
Organism: Peribacillus phoenicis; assembly: GCF_047238085.1. Lineage (NCBI taxonomy): Bacteria > Bacillati > Bacillota > Bacilli > Caryophanales > Bacillaceae > Peribacillus > Peribacillus phoenicis. Next base: position 2,096,279 of record NZ_JBDFMF010000001.1, read on the forward strand.
AGAATAATGAAGGACAAGAAAAGCTTGTTCTTTTGTATGACCTTAACGCAAAAGTTAAGGTCTTTTCATTGTTGATATGAATATGTATCATCTTAAGCCATATAGGTTCCTCAGATAATAGGCCGTGAGGACTTAAAATCATATAGAATTACTTCAGGCAAGGTGGCATAGGAAAAAATCAGCAAGTGGTACAAAGTTCATCCCTTACAGCAAAGAATTTGCGCAAAAGCAGGTTCAGAAGGCTCAAGCTACAATAACAGACATAGCGAGATCAGGGAAAACCACGTTAAAAAATATAGGTGAAGAACTAGGTAAAAAAGAAATTCTTAAACGTATAAGTGTGGAACAAGTTTCCATCGCAGCAGGACCAAGCCTTCCCCAAGTTATGATGGAAAAGCAGGCAATTAAGGAAGCCTATCAGAAATTCACCGTGAAGGATAGCAAAGTAGAGGTTGCTTCAGGGGAGAGTATTCCTAAGGGTACGCGTAAAGGTATAAGAGCGTTGATGATATAATTAAAGACGGTAGTCATTTTTTAGATGAGTTTAAATTAAAGCCAAATGTTAAATATGAAACAAATGGATATCGATATCAAACAGACGATTTAGGAAGAATTGAGAAGGCTTCGGGAGAGTTAACGTTGGAAATGGGTGTTCGTGATACCAAACATCAGTTAGCTGCTGGAGGGGATGAGAGAATAATAGCTCCTAGTACTAAAGGGGATCATGGAGGACATTTAATCGGTACTCAATTTAATGGTTCTCCTCTTATCGATAATATAGTTGCAATGAATGGTAATGTTAATGTAAGTGCTTATAAAAAACTTGAATATGCTTGGGCAAAAGCTTTAAGAGAAGGTCAACATGTTTCGGTAGATATAAAACCAATATATGAAGGGCAGTCTTTACGACCAAGTAGATTTGAAATAAAGTATAAAATTGATGGTAAAAAGGAGGTAAATAAATGAATAAAGAAAAAATGGAGCAACTATATCAAAATATAGGACGACAATTAAATTTTATTATTCCTGAATCTTGGGACAAAGTATTATTATATTCTGAAGTAACAGAGTGGAGTAATCGAACCTATTTCTACTATTATCCTCATTATAAAGAAACACCTATTTATAGTTTAGATATTGAAGATATGGATAATGTTAATGAGGACGAAGTTAATAGACAATTACACCAATTATATGAATATCTAAGAGAATTATGGGATGAATTTAAAAATCAAAAACAAGAGCAGTGGACTAACTTAACATTAGAATTGACATCAAATGGAAAATTTAATATTGATTATAATTATAGAAATTTAGAAAATGATGATAGCTATGAGCAACAAGTAATTTGGGAATATGAAAAATTAGGCATAATGCCAAAAGCGAATAGAAAACGGGATTTCAAGATAATTGAAGAATATAATAAAATTAAGAATACTACTAAATAAACTTACTTGTTAATAAAATTTTAATTTATGGTTGACTATGGTTATGAGAATCTTTCAAATGCAGATAATCACGAAAGAAGGGGTATTTGGGAATACACTTGCTTGGGTCTTTTACCTGAAACTGAATATGATAAGAGTATTTTAGAAGAATACCTTAAGAATGAATATTGGAGGACAATAAGAGCTTGTTCTTTTTGTATGACCTTAACGCAAAAGTTAAGGTCTTTTGTCTTTTCATTGTTGAGATATGAAAATGTATCAACTTACTCCATATCATGCTCCTCAGATAATAGGCCGTGAGGACTTAAAATCATATAGATTTACTTTAAGGCAAGGTGGATTAGAAAAAAGTAGCGAGTGGTACAAAGTTCATCCCTTACAGCAAGGAATTTGCGCAAAAGCAGGTTCAAGCTACAATAACAGACATAGCGAGATCAGGAAAAACCAAGATAAAAAATATAGGTGAAGCAATCGGTAAAAAAGAAATCCCTAAACGGATAAGTATGGAACAAGTATCCCTCGCAGGAGGACCAAGCCTTCCCCATGCTATGATTGAAAAACAGACAATTAAGGAAGCCTATCAGAAATTTGCGGTGAAGGATAGAAAAGTAGAGGGTGTTTCAAGGGAGAGTATTTCTAAGGATACGGATAAAGCTCTATTGACTAATGAAGGAAAAGTTGGAACCTATAAACAACTTGTGAAACAAGGAACTGCTTTTGATAATATTACTCCACATCATATGCCTTCTGCAGAGAAAATGAAACAAGCTGGTATAAAAAGGAATGATGGTGTGAGTATGAATATGGAACAACCTCATCCTGGAACTGGTGGGAGACATCGTGAAACATATACATATGGTCTATCAGGAGAAAAATCGAAGGCGTATTTAAACCTTAGCTTTCGTGATGCCTTAGCTCATGATATCTTGGATGCTTGAAAAATTTATATAAAAGATGGTTTATATACTGCTGAGATAAGAGAAGGTTTAAGAGAAGTTATTAAAAGAAACAAAGAGCTGTATCCGCATTTATTTGATAAATAAAACATGGAAAGGATGATTACCTTTGGATATTAAGAGTCATTTAAAAAGACTATATGATAATCGTTTATTAGAAAATGAAAATGAGATACGAGATTTTAATGAGTCATTAATGGAAGTAATAGAGTACAACGACGTCTCTGTTATTACAGATTTATGTTTAGTTTTGGATGATGAGACTGAGCAATTTGAGGTTATGTTTGGTTTGATTCATGGAATAGAGAGCTTATATAAAAATAACATAGAAGAAGGACTTGTATGTATTGCTAAAGCTTTTCCAAAGATGATTAACTCAGCTAAATAATGGGTAGAAATTTTACATTATAGAATTCTTAATCACCCTCAAGTAAGATTAGCATATGGGAAAGTACTTTCGGGATTTGATCCATCAATTACGATTATTATTAAAGAATTATTGATTGATATAAAAAATGAAGACCCTGATATGTTTAGTGAATCTGTTAATGAGGTAACTAAGAACATCTAATGTTTAAAGTTGAATGATATAAAAGCACATAAGGCAAGTTAACAAAAAAAGAATTTATTATTGGAGTGGAAAGAAAAAGAATAAGCTATTAAAAAGTACATACTCCATGATGGTTGTACCATCATGGAGTACTGTGTGCAATGATAGAATAGAAAAACGAAGTACGAGCTTAGGCGAGATAACATTTTACTGGGTGATGAATATAAACACATGGAATGGACATAAAACTAACGAACTCGTACAAGCTCGTAGGTTTTAACGTAGTAGTTGTCACGACATATAAAAGGTGTCATACTGTTACCATAAAACTTACAAATTTAATGCTACTTAAAAACATATGAACTTAAAGCACTTGATTGTCAATTAGAGGCAACAAGTGCTTTTTTGCGTTTTAGCGTAGAAATGTAAAAGAGCACTATAATTTTATAAGTGCATTAAGTGTTAAATTTTTAGTTAAGTTTGAAGCAGACCATATGGTTTCAATGAAAGAAATAACTGAAATCGAAGGATTCAGTAGGTTAACTAGAGAACAACAGATAGAAATTCTAAATCTAAAAGATAATTTTGTTGGTTCTTGGGAAATCTTCGAATGCCTCTAAGGGGGCTCATAGTTGGGCTGATTGGAAAGGACATTCTAAGATGGGAGAGGTTCCTGTTAATGTTAGAATGGAGATGCTAGAAAAAGAGGGAACAAGCTAGAGAAGCGCTAAAAGTAGCTATAGAGGAGAGGTTGAAGTAATGATGAAATTTGAAAAGATTATTATGGGTAAAACCATTGTAGTGACTGCCGAAAAAGAATTAGAACCTCAAATAGAAAATTTGTTTGCTATATTAGAACAGGTAGATTGTAATAAATTAATTCATGGATTCTCTCTTCAAGTTGGTTGGTCTGTCTATTATTTACATGAGAGAGAAACCGGGAATTTTATATTGACTTCTCCTGATTACTCTAGAAATCCATTTGAAGATATAACAGAAGATTTAACTTTAGCATTGTGGGTACAACTAGAACAAGGTCATTTTTTGAGAAAGATAAATGTCGATGGTTTATCAATAAAATTTAGTGATAAAATCATACTTACTAAAGGTGTACTAGAACTTGAGAAAATATATTTACAAAGAAATAGAGATGTTGAAAAAGGAGATTCAGGTTGGTATATAGGTCCTGTAGAGGATAATAATACTACAGAGTTGTATGCTCTATATGCTTATCAACTACTAAAAATTAAACCAGAAATCATTCAAGTTCTTGCTTTACCAAATGACTATTTGGTTGTTTTTGAAGGTAATGAAATAAAAGCAGTATTAAACGAAAACGATGTAGATGTTTTTAAAGGCTCTATATAGATTTTATTTACGGGAATTTAAGTTACACAACTAAACTATACAGGAAGTAAAACATTGAATAAAGCACTTGATTGTCAAACGGACAACAGGTGCTTTTTGTTTTATGTGAGAAATTGCTATGGACGACAGAAAATACTAATGAAAAATTCATAACTCATGATGGTTGTACCATCAAAGCATTCTGTTTTAATACTTAGTTTGTGAAAATAATAAAGATAAATAGGAGGGATAAGGAAAGTAAGATAACTGAAATAACAGGGGCAAATTTTGGAAAGCATATCATTAAAGGAAAGAATGGAAGGAAAGAACTTGATCCAAATGTACGCTATATAACTGAGGAAAATTATAAATATACAACTGATGAACTTGGTAGAATAGTAGATGTAAATGCAGAAGAATTAATATACTTGAAAAAGGAACAAGAAAAACAGCGATGCAAGTGGCAGTAGGTCGAGAAGAAGGTTGTTTGATGATGATGGTGGACACTTGATAGGAACTCAGTTTCGTGGTTCGGGAGATATTGATAATTTGCTTGCTTGAATAGGCAAATTAATCGCTCTGGTGGGGAGTGGTACAAGATGGAGACTGAGTGGGCAAACGCTCTGAAAGAGATTCCTGGGACTTCATTAAGACCAGATTCATATAAAGTAGTTTATGAGATTGAAGGTAAAGGAATATTTAAGAAAACCATTGAAAATAGAGCAGGAAGTAGAGAGATAGCTGAAACAGTTAATGAAATTATTCCAGAAGATTGGAATAAATTTTATTTTTATGCTCAAATATCAGAAAATGGAGGAGGAACTTACTTTTTTTATAATACACTTGAAAATAAGCAATATAAATATAGTTTAGAAATTCCTTTCAAATATCAAATTGATGAAGATGAATTTGAGAGAAAAGAAGATGTTTTATATAAATTGAGTAAGGAGCTTAGAAAGGTTTTTAAAGATAATGAGCAATTACTTTGGTATTCTTTTACAATGTCTCTAGAGAGTAGTGGGAAATTTAAGTTACATTATGATTATACAAATTGGTTTGATACAGATTATAGTTTTAGTGACCAGATGATTATTTGGAAAAATAAATATTTAGGTGACCATCTGATGAAAATTATAAAGCATTAATTGATAAGTATCATGATGAATTTCCAAATAATCCGATTTAATTAAATAGAACAGGACAGAAAAAGAAATTTTCATTTTGAAGAATTGATTCTATGATGGTTGTACCATCATAAGCTACTGCTTGCACCCCCATCTCTCGACACAATAAAATAAGTCACACGAGCTTAGGCGAGATGACATTTTACTGGTTGATGAATATTAACACATGGAATGGACACGAAACTAACGAACTCGTACAAACTCGTAAGTTTTAACGTATTACTTGTCAAGACATATAAAAGGTGTCGTACTATTACTACAAAACAAATTTAATGCTACTTAAAAACTTATAAACTTTAAGCACTTGATTGTCTACTAAGGCAACAAGTGCGGTTTTGCATTTTAGAGTGAATTATAAAAAGACAACTATAATTTTATAATTGCACGAAGTGTTAAACTTTTATAGATTGTAATGGCTATGTAAAAAAATATAGGTGAAGAAATAGGTAAAAAAGAAATCCCTAAACGGATAAGTATGGAACAGACCTCCCTCGTAGGAGGACCAAGCCTTCGCCAAGTTGTGATAGAAACATACCATTAAGGAAGCCAAGCAGAAATTCACGGTGAAGGGGATAGCAAAGTAGAGGCTGCTTCAGGGGAGAGTATTCCTAAGGGTATGGGTAAAGGTAGTGCTGAAGTATGTGAAGTTAAAACATTAGTGGACAACAGACTACAGTTTACAAACGGAAGAAAAAATAGGTTTAAGTCTGATATTAGATATAAAATTTACAATTAACAACGAGAACAGATAGATTGTCACACAGCAAAAACACACCTGGTAAAGTAAAAGGTCAAGACCATGCAGGGCATTTGGCAGGTGATAGGTTTGGAGGCTCACCTAAAATTGACAATTTGGTTTCGCAATTATCTGATGTTAAGAAGAATGGGCTGCAGCTTTAAAAGAAACATCTCCCAAAAAAGTAACAGTTAATGTTGATATAATTTATTCTGGGAGTGATATGCGTCCTGAAAAATTTAAATATATATATACTATTGATGGTAAAAGGAGCTCTAGAGTTCTTGAAAATTAATCTAAGGAGTGAATTAGTAGTATGAAAGAATTTGAAGATAAGTTTAGTGAATTGCAAGCAGATATGATATCCATATGTATGGAATATGTTGAAGATGGAGCTGATAAAGTGTATGTTTATGCTTCACGTGAAGAAGGAGTTACTGCGAGCGATTTTTTTTATATGATTAACGACAAGTATGTAGAGCCTCATAAATTGAATGATGCATTGGAGAATGGGGAAGAAAGATATGATGTATCTGCAGAACGAAATTTTATGGTATTAGATATCTTAAATGAAGATATCGGAAAAATCAAAGCATTGTGCAAAGAATATAAAAGAGATATGCCCACTGAGATGAAATTAATATATGATGTTAAGAGTGGGAACTTCAAAGCTGAATACAAGTATGATTTAGTTTATACGCATGATGAGATTAAAACCGCCACTCATATTTTTAATGAGTGGTTTGATGAGATAAAAAATAATAACCTTTAAATTGTTTACACTCGAAGATACGCTCTAATTTGAATTCATGACTCATCAAGGTTGTACCTTCAAGGTGTGTCAATGTAATTTTAATATTAGGTAATAAGATCGAGAATAGGGCGGGATAACATTTTAATAGATAGGATTCCTCATAGATGTCATACTGTCAACATTAAAACATGAAACTTAATGAATTATTTAGAAAATGAACTTAAAGCGCTTGATTGTCTATTAAAGACAACAAGTGCTTTTTAGCGTTAAAAATTAAAAGAGCACTATAATTTTTATAATACACTAAGTGTTAAATTAATTCTTGTCTGTAAATAGACTGTAATGACTGTGAACGGTGTATTACGAGAGCAGAGGAAAGAAGAGAATAATCTTTAACAATGGTTTTAAGGTAAGGTGAAATAGAAAATTAATCCAATTATATATGTGCCAGAAAGCCAAATACGAATTATACGTACTCCTCGCAGCCAACGGTCTCGGGGAAGCAGCCACCGGCAAAGACATGTTCGGCAACCAGGTAACCGAGGAACAGCGCCAGAACGGCCTGTTGAAGGTGCTCGGAATCGGCGGTGTAGCTGGTGCGGCCAAAGTCGCCGATAAAGTACGAGTGGTACAAAGTTCGTCCCTTACAGCAAGGAGGTTGCGCAAAAGCAGGTTCAGAAGGTTCAAGCTACAATAACAGACATAGCGAGATCAGGAAAAACCACGTTAAAAAATATAGGTGACGAACTAGGTAAAAAAGAAATACCTAAACGGATAAGTATGGAACAAGTTTCCCTCGCAGGAGGACCAAACCTTCCCCAAATTGTAATGGAAAAGCAGACAATTAAGGAAGCCTATCAGAAATTCACGGTGAAGGATAGAAAAGTAGAGGGTGTTTCAGGGGAGAGTATTTCTAAGGGTACGGATAATAGGGGTGCTGAAGTTCCACCTGCCTTTAGACAAACTGAATTTGCTAGTTCGTATGAAGCGAGGCTTAATCAGACACCTGCATTAGAGAATTCAAAGGTTGAATTTGAGGGAATAAGGGGTGAATCTAAGGGAATACTTAAGCCGCCACCAGACCGTCAATTAAAACAAATTTTAGATGAAGTTGGGATTGATGGCATCCAATATAAAAATGCTGTTCCTGATTTTTCACCGACAGCAAAAGCACAAGTTGAAATCAACTATATGCTTGGAGGAAAAGGAACTTATGGAGGGAAAGCCAGACGAGCTAATTTTGTTCAATCAGACCTAAAATTAGCTGATCAACTTAATAATTCACCTGAATTAGCAAGCCAATTTGGGATGGAGTCTGGTAAAATTAGTGCAAGAGATATAAAGAAATATCGAGAAAATAATAAATTAACATGGCATGAATTAAATGATGTTAAAACAATGCAACTTGTGCCAACAAAAATAAATAGTGAATTCGGACATCTGGGTGGTGTATGAGAAATAAATGCAGGAGCTTTTATACCTGGAGGGTTTGCTAATAAACAAAAAGAGGAGATTTTAAAATGACTATAAACGACCCAATTTTTGGTGAACTTGAGTATGGTTGGGCTAAGGATACCACTATTCATTTTTTTGGTAAAGAAACTGAGATATCTTTGATGATAGATGGTGAAGAAGATGGAAAGTTTGATGAAGAGCAGTATATGGCATATCAAGCATTTATGCAAAAATGGGAGGATTTACAGCTAAGTTTATTGCAATCAATTTTAGACTATTACAAACAAAAGCGACATGAACTAGGTTATGATATTGGATTAAATGAAAATTATCCATTAGTTGAAACAACTAATCAAATACTAGAAATGATAACTTTAGATGGAATTGTTGTTCCTTATGCGGATATTTTTGAGGGGCGAGATATTGGAATTACATTTAATTGTACATGGGATATAGAAAATGGATTAGGGCTTCGTCTATTAAATGAAAAAATAATTGAAGTAGGTTACCAGGACGTTGCAATTTAAAATCGCTGTTAAAAAGTAAAGACTCATGATGGTTGTACCATCATAGAGTATTACGTGCAAAGATGGAATAGAAAAAGAAGTACGAGCTTAGGTGATATGACATTTTACTGGGCGATGAATATAAACACATGAATTGTATATTAAACTAGCGAACTCGTACAAATTCGTAAGTTTTAAACGTAGTATATGTCTCGACATATAAAAGTTGTCATACTGTTACTATGAAACTTACAAATTTAATGTTACTTAAAAACAAATGAACTTAAAGCGCTTGATTGTCAACTAAAGGCAACGAGTGCTTTTTAGCGTTATAGCGTTAAAAATTAAAAGAGCATAATACACTAGAGTTAAATTTTTATTGTCGTGTATATAGACTGTAATGACTGTGACAGTGTATGAGTAGAGAAAAAAAGGAAACTATCTTTAATAATGGTTTTAGGGTAAAGTAAAATGGGATATTAATCCAATAATTTATCTGCCATGAAACCAAGTGCGATCTGTACGCCTTAACCGCAGCCGCCTCGGTGAAGCGGCCACAGGCAAAGACATGTTCGGCAACCAACTACCGAGGAACAGCGCCAGAATGGGCTGTTGATGGCACTAGGGATCGGCGGTGTGGCTGGTGTGGCCAAAGTCGCTGGTAAAGTGGCAAGTGGTACAAAGTTCGTCCCTTACAGTAAGGAATTTGAGCAAAAGCAGGTTCAGAAGGTTCAAGCTACAATAACAGACATAGCGAGATCAGGAAAAACCACGATAAAAAATATAGGTGAAGCAATCGGTAAAAAAGAAATCCCTAAACGGATAAGTATGGAACAAGTATCCCTCGCAGGAGGACCAACCCTTCGACAAGTTATGATGGAAAAGCAGACAATTAAGGAAGCCTATCAGAAATTCACGGTGAAGGATAGCAAAGTAGAGGCTGCTTCAGGGGAGAGTATTCCTAAGGGTACGGGTAATATATCAAACAATAATGTAAGTTTAAATCGAATAGATTATTTGCATGATAAATATGGAAGATTTACTTCAGAAGATTTAAATCATAGAATTAACTTACGTGGTGCTCTAGCACAAGAAGTTGAAAGATTAAATAAACTTGGCATTTCTAAAAGAGAGATGGGACCTGCAATTGCTGGAACTTTTGATAAAACAACAGGTAAATATTACTTTGGAATCAATAATACTACCGGTAAGATTCCAGAAAAGTTACACTCTTTAATAGAACAACGCATAATAAATATGCCGATAGATATTAAAGAAGGATATACATTTACGTATGGGGCTGGATCTCACGCAGAAGTTTACTCATTAAATCAAGCGTTACTTGCAAATCCTCAAGCAAGTTCTTCAAATTTTAACACTCATGTAGTATGATCTGGTAAAAAATTGAAACCGGCTGGCATGATGATGCCAACTTGCCCACATTGTAATTATATTACTGAAGGATTTGAATTTAGTTCAGAGGTGAAAAAGATTGAAAGATCAAATTGAAATTTTAAGTAAAGAATATGTTATAGAACATGGAACCGACTTTGACGAAGATTTATGGTTTACATCTTATAGCGATGAAGTTTTAGATAATCCGGAAGACGAAAATGGGAAACCTTTTACCGGTTTAGCTTATGAGTTGTATGATAATGGGAATTTAATATATTATACAAATTATGTAAAAGGTTTTATAGAGGGCCAGTTAATAGAGTTTTATAAAAATGGAAATATAAAATCCGTGAAAAATTTAATACATGGACAAATTAATGGCACCGAAAGAATCTGGTACGAAAGTGGAGAATTAAAATTTGAAGGAAAATATAAATTCGGTATAGCTCTTCATTATGTGGAATGGGATGATAAAGGTCGTATCATCAAGCAAAAACTTTCTCCAACAGACACAGATTTAAAATTGATTGAATCTTTTTCTAAACGTGATACTCTATGAAGAATGTAGATTCAAACAATATAAAATTGTTAAATCAATTTACTAATATTCAAATTGAATTATTATCCGATGTAACTCTTGAGAATAGTTTTGACATTAGTGAAATCCAAACCATTGCTGGGGTAGATTTAGCTTACTGGGATGTAAATAAAACGACGTATGGTACATGTTGTATAGTTATGATTGATTATAATACAAAGGAAGTTGTCGAAAAGGTATATAGTTATGGAGAAATAAATGTTCCTTATATTTCAGGTTTCCTTGCTTTTCGAGAGTTGCCTCTAGTACTTGAAGCCGCGAAGAAATTATCTAATGAACCTGATTTATATATGTTTGATGGAAATGGGTATCTACATTATCGTCACATGGGAATTGCTACTCATGCTTCAATGTATTTAAAAAAACCAACTATTGGTGTGGCAAAGAGCTATTTAAAAATAGAAAATGTTGACTTTACGATGCCTGAAAATGAAGTGGGTTCGTATACTGACATCTTAATTCATGGTAATGTTTATGGCAGAACTTTGAGGACTTCCTATCATGTAAAACCAATTTTTGTTTCATGTGGGAACTGGATTGATTTAGAAACTAGTACGGAGATTGTCATGAACTGTATCAATCAAGAGAGTCGTTTACCCATTCCTATTAGATTAGCAGATATAGAAACACATAAAAAGAGAAAACAATTATTTAAATGAAGAATAATGTAAGTAGACATAGGACAAGTAAACAAAATTTTTGCGATAACTTGTTGAAAATCGAAAGCTTATGAGGTTTGTACGATCATAAAGTATTATAGCGAAATCTAGGCGGGATGACATTTTTAACGCAGGGAACATACCTAAAAAGAAAGCACTTGATTGTCTATGTGGCAACAGGTCCTTTTGCGTTTAATATGATTTATCAAAAGGTCGGGATGAGAGTATACGAAAGTGGTTGGTTAACCTGACATAAAAAGTAAAACCAAAATACTACTCCCGGAGTCGATCCAGTAACGGGGCGCAAGCTGTCCGATGCCGAACGAATCGCCGCAGGCGCGATGGCAGCCGCTGGATTCATCCCCGTCGTCGGCTGGGCCGGCCGGGCCATCAAAGGCGGCAGCGCCCTATACAAAACGGCCAAAGGACTCAACGCAGCGAACCACGTGGCTCGATGCCTATAAAACGACAAAAGGCTTTAGCCTCCTCCAGAAAACCGAATACGGAATATACGGACTCCTCGCAGCCAACGGCCTCTTTGAGACGGCCACCGGCAAAGACATGTTCGGCAACCAGCTAACCGAGGAACAGCGCCAGAACGGGCTGTTGATGGCACTTGGAATCGGTGGTGTGGCAGGTGCGGCGAAGGTCGCTGATAAAGTAGCGAGTGGTACAAAGTTCGTCCCTTACAGCAAGGAATTTGCGCAAAAGCAGGTTCAGAAAGCAAAAGCATTCGGCAGACAAATCGGCAATGTGGAAGTACCTCTCCGGATTAGGGTCGAAGAATTAGCCACGGCGTATGGAAACAACTATAAAAATGTCACATTTGATAAAACGACGGTTAAGGAAATTGTTCAGAAGTTTGCGGTGAAGAGCAATGGTGATAAGGGTATGGGTGTTTTGTACCATGTCCAAAGAATCTCAGAAATAGATGTCAAGTTCAAGCAAAATCCTAAACACAATGCAGAAGAATTCGCAAGACAGTTAAAAGACCAAGAAAAAGGGTTGAATGGTTTAACTATTGATGAGTATTTAAAGAATAGAGAAAGATATATAGAAGAAGGAAGAGCTTTAGAAGGGAATGTAGCTCAAAAGGCTGCAAGATTAAAAGCTTATTTAGATAAAGTTGATGAGTTAAGGGAGACAGGCTTATCTAGAAAAGAATCAGAAAAGCAGGCTACGGTATGGATGAATGAACAGGCTGCTTTACATAATCCAGATCAAATTGCGGGTGGCAATCCACTTGATATTGGTGGAATGGGAAAAAAGGGTTAATTCATCCCTTGGTTCGCAATGGAGATATAGAATTGATGTTATAGATGAACAAATAAAATCTATTGCAGCTAGTATGACGGAAGTGGATAAAAAATCAATATACTTATATGTGAAATTAATACAATGAAATAGAGGTGATTATAAAAATGTCAACTAACATTTTTGATAACTTTAAATTATTTGAAAAAGCACAAGCAGAAACTATTAATAATTTCAATGGTTACATACCTGAACAAGTATTAGAAGTGTGGAATAAATATGGTTTTGGTAGTATTTTAAACGGTTATTTAAATATTGTTAACCCAGAAAAATATTGGAACTATTAAAGGATGTATATGTAAGAAACGAGGATGCGCTAGTATTGTTTACTACATCAATGGGGGATCTTGTTGTTTGGGAACATAATAAATATTTAATTTTACTTAATTTTAGAAAGGGTGAAATTAAAGGGATATCGTCCGGTTTTAAATATTTCTTTCCTGATTTAGAAGATGAATCATTTTACCAAGAAATTTTAGATTGGAATCCTTATCCTGAAGCAGTTGATAAATATGGAGAACCAGATTTTGATGAATGCTTTGGTTATACCCCTCTCCTTGGATTAGGTGGACCTGAGAATGTGGAAAACTTGAAAAAGGTGAAACTTATTGAGCATATTTATCTAATTACTCAATTCATGGGACCAATCGAATAAGGGAGAGTCAATGAAGTTGAAAAGATGGTTGATGATTACAAGTGACTATCAAAAGTAAATGAATCCAGGGTCTTTTTTTGGGGTTAAGTCAAAAAGCCTAAAATTCAGGGGCTTATCGTTTTTTTCGATAAGCTCTTTTAATTTGGTGAAGAAAGAATCATAAATACTAGAAACTGGTTATATGAGAAAGTAGAAAAGAAATATTAATCCCCAAGTAACACCCCAAGGATAAGACAGACATAGTAACAAAGAAACTAAAATCCTCCCCTACCAGTAAGGAATATTGGAGATATGGACATTTGAAAATTGAGCAGGAGGTAGGTAAGTATGAATGAAATTAAACTTAATAGTATTTATCAAAAAATAGCCCAAACTATTAATGAAACTATACCAGAGGAATGGTCAAAGGTATTAATGTACGGTGAAATTGCTGACGGTACCGGTACGGCTTTCTTTTTTTATTATACTCCTAATAGTGAAGTGCCTATTTATAGTCATGATATACCTGAAATATATAGTTTAAATGAAGAAGAATATGATAAATTATGGTATCAATTATTAGATGAATTAAAAATATTATCAGATGAATTTAAAAATAATAATCAAGAACAATGGACCAATTTAACTTTTACTTTGGAAAGTACAGGGAAATTTAAAGTTGACTATGATTATGAAGATCTATCAAATGCAGATGATCACGAAAGAAGGGTTATTTGGGAATATACTCGTTTGGATCTTTTACCTGAAACTGAATATGATAAGAGTATTTTAGAAGAATACCTAAAGAATAATCAAGGATAAGAAAAGCTATTTCTTTTGTATGACCTTAACGGTAAAGTTAAGGTCTTTTCAATGTTGATATGGTATGTATCATCTTAAGCCATATCGGGTTCCTCAGATAAAAGGCCGTTAGGTCTAAAAATATTAATAGATAAGAATATGGATTTACTGACCTCAGGCAGGGTCGTGATAAAATAGCAAGTGGTACAAAGTTCGTCCCTTACAGCAAGGAATTTGCCCAAAAGCAGGTTCAAAAAGGTTCAAGCCACAATAACGGACATAGCGATATCAGGAAAAAACACGTTAAAAAATATAGGTGAAGAACTGGGTAAAAAAGAAATTCCTAAACGGATAAGTGTGGAACAAGTATCCCTCGCAGGAGGACCAAGCCTTCCCCATGTTATGATGGAAAAGCATACAATTAAGGAAGTTATCAGAAATTTACTGTTAAGGATAGCAAAGTAGAGGCTGCTTCAGGCGAGAGTGTTCCTAAGGGTATAGAAATAGGCGAAAATATTAAGGACTATAAAAAGACATTCTTTGTTGAATACCCAGACCTTAAAGGTAGTGTAGTAGTTCATCATGCTATAGAGCAACAAATTCTAAAAAGGCACCCGAATTTATTTTACTTGAGGAAATACATACTCTAGAAAACCTGAGAGGTATACCAAAAGAAGTAAACAGTGATATACATTTATCAAAAATAAGAATAGATTGGAATAGATTTTACAGAAATAACCCTAATCCCACAAAAGAGGAAGTAATAGGCTATATGATTGAGTTAGATCAAAAATATGGTGAAAATTTTAATCCGCCAGTGAAAAGGTGAGAATGTGATAGGAAGGAGGTTACTAATGAAATTATATTTTTTAGAACCAGAAGTATCAGGTGGTCATGGTGAACATACCATTTATGGAACAGAAGAAGATATTGCAACTGAAGGTATTTCAGGAAAGGTAAAATATTTACATTATGAGTTTGAAGGATGGCTAGGAGATGACCTGTTAGAGTCAACACCAGCCTTTATTGTTTCAAGTAAACTTGAAACAGAATTAAAGAATAGTGAATTTAAAGATTACAAATTAGAAAAGTGTTTAATTACTACATCTGATGAATTTAAAGAAATGTATCCAAATAAGGAATTACCTAAATTCAGCAGATTTATTCCGCTTGGTAAAGTTGAAGTAGAAGGAGAGAACTTCAAAAATTGGTCAGGACATCACTTCTGTTTATCACCAAAAGGTGAGTTAGTTGTAACTCAAGAGGTTATGGACTTTTTTAAAAGAGTTTTAATAGATAATTGTTATATTACAACCCTAACACAGGAATAAATAATAAAACCTTAGAGATATCAAAAATCTCTAAGGTTTTATTATTTGAAGGGAGAGCCGAATTCTTTTTTATAGTATTGAGATTAACCTATTGTTAGACCTACACAGCATTTTAAGAAGATATAAAGCCGTACTTAAAGTTAAATCGTATGTACAATATACCTTTTTTACTATGCCGTAAGGCTACTCTACCTTAATTAATTTCTGAATGTCGATGTCTAATACTTTTTTTCCTAAGATTAATAGAAAAAATATAAAGCTAAGCCTAGAAAATCGCCCATGGTATGAAAAAGCCTGGGATACGACAAAAACCTTTACAGGGGAATTCACGGGATATTATGATTCTATCAGGGCCTCAACCGGAGTCGATCCAGTAACGGGCGGCAAGCTGTCCGATGCCGAAAGAATCGCCGCCGGCGCCATGGCAGCCGCTGGATTCATCCCCGTAGTCGGCTGGGCCGGCGGCCGGGCCATCAAAGGCGGCAGCGCCCTATACAAAACGGCCTAAGGACTCAACGCAGCGAACCACGCGCTCGATGCCTATAAAACGACAAAAGGCTTTAGCCTCCTCCAGAAAACCGAATACGGGATATACGGACTCCTCGCAGCCAACGGCCTCTTTGAGACGGCCACCGGCAAAGACATGTTCGGCAACCAGCTAACCGAGGAACAGCGCCAGAACGGCCTTTTGATGGCACTCGGAATCGGCGGTGTGGTAGGTGCGGCGAAGGTCGCCGATAAAGTAGTGAGTAGTACAAAGTTCATCCCTTACAGTAAGGAATTTGCGCAAAAGCAGGTTCAGAAAGCAAAAGCATTCGGCAGACAAATCGGCAATGTGGAAGTAAGGAAATAGTACAGAAGTTTGCGGTGAAGAGTGATGGTGGTAAGGGTACAGGCATTTATACCATATCCAAAGAATCTCAGAAATAGAGGTTATGTTCAAGCAAAATCCAAAACACAATGCAGAAGAATTCGCTAGACAGTTAAAAGACCAAGAAAAAGGGTTGAATGATTTAACTATTGATGAATATTTAAAGAATAGAGAAAGATATATAGAAGAAGGAAGAGCTGGAATTAAGGAAACAAGGATTGTCTAGACAAGACGCAAACAAAAAAGCAAATGAATGGTTAGAAACTCAAGCTGCTCTCCATAACCCGGATCAAATTGCGGGAGGAACTCCTATTAATATAGGTGGAATGGGGGATAAAAAAGTTAATTCTTCTATTGGCTCTCAATGGAAATACAGAATAGATGTATTAGATGAACAAATAAGAGAGCTATCAAAAACCATGGTTGAATCAGAAAGAAAATCAACATATTTAAATGTTAAATTAATGAATTAATTATTGGAGTGAGAATAATTTGTCAAATAATGTATTTGAAGGATTTGTATTTGAAGAAAAAATTGATAAAGAAGTCATCGAAAAATATAAAGAGAAGATACCAGAACAAATAACAGAAATATGGAGGCAATACGGGTTTGGAAGTATATTAAAAGGTTATTTAAAATTGATAAACCCTGAAGTATTTGAAGAACTTTTAAAAGGTGTATATATAAGAAGCGAGGATGCTATTCCGTTATTTGCTACATCTATGGGCGATATAATTGTTTGGGAAAAAGGAAGATATTTAAACCTGCTAAATTTTAGAAAAGGGAATGTAAATGTTATTTCAGCTGGTTTTGATTTTTTTCTAGATGATTTAAATGATAATAGCTTTATTGTTGAAGAATTAGAATGGAATCCTTATCCTGAAGCAGTTGATAAATATGGAGAACCAGATTTTGATGAATGTTTTGGTTATACCCCTCTCCTTGGATTAGGTGGACCAGATAAAGTGGAAAACCTGAAAAAGGTGAAACTTATTGAACATATTTATCTGATTACTCAATTCATGGGACCAATCGAATAAGGGATAACCAATCAAGAATAGATTATGAATATAATTATTAAGATCTATCAGGTTCAGATAATCATGAAAGAAGGGGTATTTGGGAATATACTTTCTTGGGTTTTTTACCTCCAACTGAATATGATAAGATTATTTTAGAAGAATACCTTAAGAATGAATATTGGAGGACAATAAGAGCTTGTTCTTTTTGTATGACCTTAACGCAAAAGTTAAGGTTTTTTGTCTTTTCATTGTTGAGATATGAAAATGTATCAACTTACTCCATATCATTCCTCAGATAATAGGCCAAGAGGACTTAAAATCATATAGATTTACTTTAAGGCAAGGTGGCTTAGAAAAAAGTAGCGAGTGGTACAAAGTTCGTCCCTTACAGCAAGTAATTTGTCCAAAAGCAGGTTCAGAGGTTCAAGCTACAATAACAGACATAGCGAGATCAGGAAAAACCACGTTAAAAAATATAGGTGAAGAACTAGGTAAAAAGGAAATTCCTAAACGTATAAGTGTAGAACAAGTTTCCCTCGCAGGAGGACCAAGCTTTCCCCAAGTTGTAATGGAAAAGCAGACAATTAAGGAAGCCTATCAGAAATTTACGGTTAAGGATAGCAAAGTTTTCTCACAGTAGATGAAATTGAGAGAATGGAAAATATTCTTCATGATTATCAGTGTACAGATAAAGAAATCCTAATAAAAAGAGAAGAATTTATAAAATTATTTTAAACATGCAATAAACCTATGGATTTGTCTGTGTTACGTACTTCAAGACTTGCAATAGAACTTTTAGCATATTATAATTTCGTTTGTTTATGAAGGTGATAACTGGTAAAACCAGTTATCACCTTCTTTATTCCTAAGTATACAGATTATAACTTTTGGTATAGGATGTTGTTAAAAACTACTAAGAACATTTGAAAATAGAGCAGGGGGATAAAAAATTGAATGAATCAAAACTAAATGATTATTATCAGAATATAGCTCAAACTGTAAATGAGATGATTCCAGAAGAATGGAGTAAAGTAATTTTGTATGGAGAAATTACTGAAGGGACAGGGACTGCGTTCTTTTTCTACAAGTCTAATATTAATGATAAACTCATATATAGCCATGATATCCCTGAATTACATAGTATTAGTAGAAGGGAGTATAGAGATACATGGCGGAGGTTAATAAAGGTCTTAAAAGAATTATCGGATGAATTTAAAAATAATAATCAAGAACAATGGACCAATTTAACTTTTACTTTAGAAAGTACAGGGAAATTTAAGGTTGACTATGATTATGAAGATCTATCAGATGCAGATGATCACGAAAGAAGGGTTATTTGGGAATATACTCGTTTGGGTATTTTACCTGAATCTGAATATGATAAGAGTATTTTAGAAGAATACCTTAAGAAAGAATAATGTAGACAAGAAAAGCTTGTTCTTTTGTATGACCTTAACGCAAAAGTTAAGGTCTTTTTATTGTTGATATGAATATGTATCATCTTAAGCCATATCGGTTCCTCAAATAATAGGCAGTGAGGACTTAACATCATATAGATTCACTTCATGGCTAGGTGGCTTAGAAAAAAGTAGCGAGTGGTACAAAGTTCATTCCTTACAGCAAGGAATTTGCGAAAAGCAGGTACAGAAGGTTCAAGCTACAATAACAGACATAGCGAGACCAGGAAAAACCACGTTAAAAAATTCAGGTGAAGAACTAGGTAAAAAAGAAATTCCTAACGTATAAGTGTGGAACAAGTATCCCTCGCAGGAGGACCAAGCCTTCCCCATGTTATGATGGAAAAGCAGACAATTAAGGAAGCATATCAGAAATTTACGGTGAAGGATAGCAAAGTAGAGGCTGCTTCAGGGGAGAGTATTCCTAAGGGTATGGGTAAAGGTAGTGCTGAAGTAAGTGAAGTTAAAACATTAGTGGACAACAGAATACAGTTTACAAACGGAAGAAAAAATAGGTTAAAGCCTGACATTAGATATAAAACAGGAGAGTATGATTACTTTTATGAAACAGATAATGTAGGTAGGATTGTAAAATTTGAAACAGAAAATTTACAATTAACAACGAGAACAGATAGATTGTCACACAGCAAAAACACACCTGGTAAAGTAAAAGGTCAAGACTATGCAGGGCATTTGGCAGGTGATAGATTTGGAGGATCACATAAAATTGACAATTTGGTTTCGCAATTATCTGATGTTAATTTGAAGCAATATAAGAAAATTGAAGAAGAACGGGCTGCAGCTTTAAAAGAAACACCTTCCAAAAAAGTAACAGTTGTTGATATAATCTACTCTGGGAACGATATGCGTCCTGAAAAATTTAAAGTAATTTATACTATTGATGGTAAAAGGAGCTCTAGAGTTCTTGAAAATTAATCTAAGGAGTGAAAAAATAGTATGAAAGAATTTGAAGATAAGTTTAGTGAATTGCAAGCAGATATGATATCCATATGTATGGAATATGTTGAAGATAGAGCTGATAAAGTATATGTTCATGCTTCATGTGAAGAAGGAATTATTTCGAGCAGTTTCTTTTATTTGATTAACAATAAGTATTTAAAGTCTCATAAATTGAATGATGCATTGGAAAATGGGGAAGAAAGATATGATGTATCTGCAGAACGAAATTTTATGGTATTAGATATCTTAAATGAAGATATCGGAAAAATCAAAGCATTATACAAAGAATATGAAAAAGATATGCCCACTGAGATGAAATTAATATATGATGTCAAGAGTGGAAACTTCAAAGCTGAATACAAGTATGATTTAGTTTATACGCATGATGAGATTAAAACGGCCACTCATATTTTTAATGAGTGGTTTGATGAGATAAAAAATAATACCTTTAAATTGTTTACACTCGAAGATACGCTCTAATTTGAATACATGACTCATCAAGGTTGTACCTTCAAGGAGTGTCAATGTAATTTTAATATTAGGCAATAAGAACGAGAATAGGGCGGGATAACATTTTAATAGATAGGACCCCTCATAGATGTCATACTGTCAACATTAAAACATGAAACTTAATGATTTATTTAGAAAATGAACTTAATGCGCTTGATTGTCTACTAAAGGCAACGAGTGCTTTTTAGCGTTAAAAAAAAAGAGAACTAGAATTTTTATAATACACTAAGTGTTAAATTCTTATTGTCCTGTAAATAGACTGTAATGACTGTGAACAGTGTATTACGAGAGTAGAGGAAAGAAGAAAACTATCTTTAACAATGGTTTTAGGGTAAGGTGAAATAGAAAATTAATCCAATAATATATCTATCAGAAGACAAAATGCTAATTATACGGGAATTTGCGCAAAAGCAGGTTCAGAAGGTTCAAGCTACAATAACAGACAGAGAGATCAGGAAAAACCACGTTAAAAAATATAGGTAATGAAATAGGTAAGAAAGAAATCCCAAACGTATAAGTGTGGAACAAGATTCCCTCGCAGGAGGACCAAGCCTACCCCAAGTTGTGATGGAAAAGCAGACAAATAAGGAAGCCTATCAGAAATTCACGGTGAAGGATGGCACAATAGAGGGTGTTTCAAAGGAGAGTGTTCCTAAGGGGACGGGTGAATTTACATCTAAAAAGAAAACTGTACCAGATTGGCTTAAAGAGCGATGGGAAGCAGGTAATAATTTTAATAAGGAAATCGTCCTCGTTATCCTTATAATGAGGTAGAGTACTTCTAATATTAATTCATCTTTAAGTCGCCCTCCTTGAGAGCGTTTGGATTAAAAGGACCAATTGATATTTTAGAGCCTGAAGGATATTTTTTTGTAATTTCATATAAGTAACTCTTAGCTATCGTTTTTTGCACTTCACTAAGTTGAGTGAATTTTCTCGATACTATTTCCTTATTGGGTCCATATGAGTCGACTACGTACTTTTTGCCGCCTACTTCTTTTGCTTCCATTACCAGTTCAAAATAAACCAATTCCGCAAACAATTATTGATGAAGCAACAAAAAACAGAATTATTATTAAGGATATTAATGGGAAGGTGAATAAATGATAATGATTATGAAAGTTTATTATTGTGACGAGTGGTCAGATATCAAAAAAAAGCCTTGGAACATTCTTGATGAACGTACTGCATACACATACCATCAAAAACATGAACCATATACGGCGGTATTAACTGAAAATGAAAAACCTAAATATATTGTAAATATAACAAATGAATGGGTTTCGGTAAGTTTTTATGATGATTTCACTCGTAAGTATCTAAATTATGACTTTGAAGTTATGAGTGATGGTAAGATTTTTTTAAGAACAGCAATGTATTGGGAGTATGATGATGAAACTGATAAGGAAGTAAGTAGCTTGATTTTGGGCTTCCGAGAAGATGGCTATATAGCAATGGAAAAGAGAGACTTTAAAACCGGTTCAGTCGAGGAACGCGAGGTTAGCGATACCCTTGAAAGAAACTGGGACGTATTTCCTGATTTTAGTCAGTACATTCATTTGTGCAAAGAGGAAAGATAACGGATTTAGAGCACTCTTCAGTGCCGATGCTAGCTATATGAATGGTTATCATATTTCAGTAACACATAAGGCAAGTGAACTAAAGATAAATATGCCATTTTGTATAGTATTAATGACGCTCAAGGTGGTTGTATGTATTATGAGGGTGGCTTACCTACTAATAAGATAAAAAATCCTATTTTAGATCTTAACTGGCTTTTGCCTTTCAATCCATTTTTGCTTTAATAGTTTTAAGGTTAAAGTAATCCATATATAGATTTAAAAATCGGGATGGGAGTGTAGCAAGTGGTTGTTTAACCTGACATGAAAAGTAAAGTAAAGCAAACAAATACCGGAGTCGATCTAGTAACGGGTCGCAAGCTGTCCGAAGCCGAAAGTCCATGGAAGAAGTCTTTGGTAAAGAAGTAATTATTAAAGTAAAACCCATAAAGAGGCGCAACCAGCTAGACTAGGTGAGTTTAAAATCAACTATGCAATAGATGGTAAAAAATATTCATATAGATTAACTAATTATTTTAAGAGGTAAATGAGATGGAAACCAAAATAATGGAGCAGACATATCAACAAATTGCGAATACATTAGTTAATATGATTCCAGAGGATTGGAAACAAATCTTTTTATACGCTGAGTTTAGAGAAGGTTATAAAAAGGTTTTTTTCTACTATTACCCTGAAATTGGAGGGGAACCAGTATATAGTCTGGATATAACTGATTTATTTAATGTTGATGAGGAAGAGTTTGAGGGGCTTGATAATGATTTGTATAATTGTTTTTCGAAAATGCGTGAAGAACTTAAGGAGCAAGAACAGGAACTATGGACTAACCTCACTTTCATTTTAGATAACACAGGAAAAATGCAAATGAATTATGGATATGATGATATTTCAGAACTTAGCCCTGTAGAAAAACAAGATAAATGGGAATCTGAATACCTAAATTAAAACACTATATAAAATGAAACCTTGAAATGCTTTTTTAATCCCTTGAATGGCTAAATATCTTTCAGGTTTTTTTGGGTGGCTACCTAGTGCCGAATAAATAGTTTCGTTCTAAGATAGATAACACTAAGTAGTTATTAATAATGTTTGACAAAAAAATATTGTACATAAAAACAACTTTAAATACATGTTCACAATTAAGCCAAATGTATAGGGACTCATCACGGACAACGGCTTTGGCGAAGTGGTCATTGGGAAAGATGTTCGGCAACCAGCTAACTGAGGAACAGCGCCAGAACAGGCTGATGGATGCAAGAGGAATATTTAAGCAAATGACTGATATGTATCCTAATTTAAAAATTAAGGTATCGACTGAAATAAATCCTAGTTACCATATCCAAGAGATACATTGTCCTTTGAGGTAATAAATGGGTTGCCAGAAAATGTGGTTAAAATAAGAAAATAAGTAGGGAATGATAGTTATGGATTTTATCAATAACCTCAACGCAGTGGCTAAGGTTGCAGTAGGATTGGTAATAGCTGAAAATATGTTTAATATAATTAATATGGATGAACCCGGATATAAAATTGGTAAAGAAGCTCTAGATTCCTGTTGGAAATGGCTTGAAGGTGAAAAAATCGATGCGGATGATTTGTGTAACTACATAGATAGCGAAGATTATGTAGATGTAGCTGAGTTTGCAAATAAAGAAAAGGATTTACAAAAACAATATGCATGGTATTCAGTTTTAGATGCTGTTTCTTATACAGCTTATCAAGCATATAAAAAGGAAAAAAGAGACTTTGTTCCTCAAGTGGTTGAAGTGATTGATGACGAAACGTTAAGATTATTAGGTGAAAATGCGAATGAATCTGGTAATTTTAAGCTTGAAAGTCTAAATAATTTTAAAAAATACTTATTGGAAAACTACTCATTAATCGATAATATTGAAAACTATAATTATATAAAAAGGGATAGTCTAACACTGTCCTAAGAGTAAAAAAAGAAACCTTCTTCCTAAAGGGAGAAGGTTTTTTAACCAAATCGAATTAGGTGAACCTGAGAAAGTGGAAATAACTAAGTAAAAGAAGTAAAAGGTACCCTGAGTTAACGATAAAGTCATCTTCTGAGACGTTGAAGGGGTTAAATCTGCAGGGGGATTATCCTTTATTTTGAAAAAATGGAGTTTTGATTGAATAAGGAGGAAAAGTTTGTGATAGAAAAAATCATTGAAATGAACTCTGATTTACAGGTAGCATTTCTTTTAACTTTGTCTGAGAAAGTTATAGGCATGCTTTCGAAATCTTCTGGGTATAAAGCTGCAGTCGAAGCAATTGACTTATGCTGGGATTGGGTTGAAAACAAAAACATTTCTGGAGATACTATCTATCAATTTTTTGACAATGCAGATGAAACAGGTCTATTCATACTGATGCAATTTGAGGAGAAGGAATTAAAGATGAAGGCTTGGAACTGCATTATTGATGCGATTGCATTTACTGATTGGAAAGCTTATATTGAGCAAGGGGAAAAATATTTACCTGGTCCAATAGAATCAGTGGATGAGGATCTATTTCATCATTTCATAAATAATTTCTTAGAAATTAACCATGGAAAGGATGGAATGATCTATCGATTAATTGATATTTTACAAGATAATTATTCAAATAATAAAATTGATGCAAATATAAGAAAACAAATTTTATCTAGCATTGAATAAGTAGTTATACAAATGGCTGTTCAGCTTTTTTCCTTTAAGTTCTTGTTTTACACGCACAAATAAAGAAACAAAAGTAGGTTATGTAAATTGTTAGCGGATGGGTTAATTATGATTATGAGGATTTATCCAATGAGAAGATCACGAAAGAAGGATTATTTGGGAATATACTCGTTTAGGTCTTTTACCTGAATCTGAAAATGAAAAGAGTATTTTAGAAGAATACCTTAAGAAAGAATAATGGAGGCACGGTGGCTTAGAAAAAAATAGCAAGTGGGACAAAGTCCTCCCTTACATAAGGAATTTGCGCAAAAGCGCGGTTTAGAAGGCCCAAGCTACAATAACAAGGAAAAACTACGTTAAAAAATATAGGTGAAGAACTAGGCAAAAAAGAAATTCCTAAACGTATAAGTGTGGAACAAGTATCCCTCGCAGGAGGACCAACTTTAGCCAAGTTATGATCGAAAAGCAGACAATTTTCCCAATGAGACAAATGCTAAATTTAGAAGAGCATCGCCGTCTTCTAAAATACAAAGAGAAGTTTACAATAGTATTGATGATATTATTGGATTGAGGATTTTGCTCTACCTGGAAAAATAATGATAAAAAACGGCATGCAGACCATATTGTTTCTCTAGAAAATAGCTCGTATAGAAGGTTTTGAGACATTAACTTACAATCAACAGAAGGAAATTGCCAATTTTGCAGAGAATTTTATAGGTCTTAGTGAAGCAGCTAATACATCTAAAGGTTCAAAATCATTTGCAGGTTGGTACATCTACAAAAAAGAAAATATTCCGGTAAATCCTGAATTTAGGGAAAAAATGATATTAAAAGAAAAAGAACTAGAAATTGAGATACAAAAGATGATAGATGAATTTAATAGGAAAAATAAAAAGGAGTGATTTCGGGTGGATAAATTATCTTTTTTAAAACAATACAGGAAAAGTATCGAGTTTGTATCTAATAAAGACTTACTCAATATTGAAAAGGAAAATATGCCTGAAAAATGGATAGAGATATTTAAAGAAACAGATAAACTAGAAAGAAAGATAAACTAATAGCTTTATGGAATAATGTGTGTGAAAAAGAATTGAGTAATACTATATCATACTTGAAAGAGAATTTATTAGAAATTGAACTAATTGTAGATAATGGACAATATGCAGTACTATATAGCGTAATGAGTGAAAATGACGAAATTCTCTATTATGAAGGTGGTATACCGACCAATTCTATTAATATTTCAGAAATGCAACAAAATTGGTCAAATGTACCAGTATCTATTAAGGGATTTTATGAAAAGTTACATAATGGGTTTTATTATCTGCCAAGTAGAGCTATGGGGCTTGTACCAGTAGACCACATTACTCATTTTGAGGATTACGAATGGGGAATACTTGAAGAATTAGATGAACCATTAGGAATTAATATGGCAACAACATATGGTTTTTTTGAAAATGGCATGGGAGGATATGTTGCTATAGATTTAAAAAACTGTATAGATGACTTAGCGACATTATGGTTTACTAATGATAAGCCTGAGTATAATGTGGATTTCTGGGATATTGTAGATGAATGGATTGTAATAGGGCTACAAGACAATTGAAAAATATGTAAAATCCCTCGCAGGAGGACCAAGCCCTCGCATATGGAGAAAATACAAAATGGATTTCTGGTCCAAATACCTACATTACCAATAAAAATTAAGGATGTTGAAGAAATAATTAGTAGAAGTGTATCAAGGAACTCCGACTTTGTAGAGAATGTTACAAACG
The DNA here is from genome assembly GCF_047238085.1 of Peribacillus phoenicis. Taxonomy (NCBI): domain Bacteria; kingdom Bacillati; phylum Bacillota; class Bacilli; order Caryophanales; family Bacillaceae; genus Peribacillus; species Peribacillus phoenicis. The sequence continues at coordinate 2,122,783 of NZ_JBDFMF010000001.1, forward strand.
CAAAAATTGTACTTAAAAAAGATACAACGATAATTTTATTCTAACAGGATATCCATAAAAAATAAGGAAGCGAGGAATCTAATGAAAGAAAGGTATGATTACTTAGAAGAGTTAGAAGATTTTTTATGTGGAACATTTCACCAGGATATTAGTTCGCCTGAACTAGCATTAGTTGAGTTTATAAACGAAGCTAATAATGAATGTTTGCTTTTTACAATAAAGTATTGTGACGAATTTTTAAATAGTGATATAACAAAAAAAGAAAAGGAAAACTATATAAAAGCTAATGCAGAAATTTATTTTCCCGCAATTGGATTAACTCCTATACAGTGGCTAAATAAAGTCATAGAACGAATAAAAGAAGCTGTAAAATTAAAATAGAACTTATTATCATAGAAACCTTGGGAGGTAAACAAGTCTTTCAAGGTTTTTATTATGGGAAATTCAATGGCCTACGGCTAAAAAAAGGGGAATTTGTTCCTCAATGTTAAAGTTAATTATGATGGGATTAATAGAGACCGAGCAGTTTTGATATTATGTACGAGATAGATGGGGAACCAAACTTTATTAAAATAAAGAAATAGAGGTGTTCATTTTGGGAAAAGAATTTGAAGATTATTTTTCAGAGCTTCAAACAGATTTGGTTGCGATTTGTTTGGAATTTGTTGATAAGAAAGCAGATGAAATTTATATTTATGGTTCTTATGAACCTGATGCATATTATTTTAATGTGTTTTATAACGTGCAAGGGACTATTGTTTTGAAGCAAAAATTGAACGAAATAGATGTGAAGAATCATGACTATATTTATGATGTATCAAAAGAACGACAATTTGCATTACAACGTATAGGTACTGAAATTTTAGAAGAGATTCATAAAAGATGTAACGAATTTAATCATGAGATGCCAACTGAAATAAAGTTACGTTACAGTATAAAAAATAACAAATTGCAAGCAAAGTATAACTATGATTTAGTTTACACTAATGATGATACCCTTCTTCCAAGTAATATTTTCAAAACTTGGTTTAAAGAAGTAAGTGAAGAGTTAAGTAAAAGAAATTAATATTGTTAACAAATTTGACTGGAAAATATATGTGAAGTGGATAGAAGGTAATGATGAGGTGTTTGAAAATACATACTTCATGATGGTTGAACCATCATGAAGTATTTTGTGCAATGATAGAATTGAAAAAGAAGTACGAGGTTAGGCGAGATTTTGATTGCACAACAGATTAACGATATGATTCCAAATGAATGGGATAATTGTTGTATTAATGGTGAAGTTAAGGGGGGAAGGAGGAGCTTTCTTCTTTTTTAGGCCCCAAAGGTAAGGAGTAACACGTTTTTACATTATATTTCAAAATTATATTATGTAGATAAGATAGCTTACAATTAAGAACTACATAAAATTATATCAAACAAATGTTGAACTCCAAAAGTTTTTATTGATAACGACCAAGAACCTAGTATTCGGTGACATTATTAGTAAATGATTCAGGAAAGTTAAATGTACATTTTGATTATACAAAGTGGCTTGAAAGGAATTTGGTCCAACAGCTGCCTTTTAGGCATCAGGTGCTGTTTGTTTTTCTGAGATGAAATTCAAGTATAAAACACATTAAAGAAGGAATTCTCATTTAAAGAATTCCTTCTTTGCATATTATTTGTTAAGAAATGATTTTTCGAAAAATTCCAGAAGATGCTCTAAAGTGATTGGATCACTGTAGGTGGATGCTTTACTATTTATTTCAAATATACGATCGTTTTTAACTGCAGGTATATTTTTCCATGTCTCGGTCTCTACAAATGAATTAACAACATCTGGGTTTTTGCTAAAGATAATATAATCTCCAGTATACTCAGGAAGCACTTCCGATGAGAGGACATAAATGCCGGATTTAAGTGCCTTTTCTTTTACTTTTTCAGGCATTTTCAAATCCATTGCTTGATACAATATTTCTGTTCCGCGTGCATAGTTATTTCCAAATACATAAAACTCCTTAGCATCATTTTCAATCACAGAAACGGTTGCATCTTCACCAATTTTTGCACGTATCGCTTTTCCTGCGGATTCTGCACGCGTTTCGAAATCATTAACCCATTCTTTTGCTTCCTTTTCTTTGTTTAAGAGTTTTCCGATTTCTATTTGCTGTGATAAATAATCTAATTTCCCCCAAGTGAATACTACAGTCGGAGCAATTTCATTTAGCTTTCCGATATTTTTCATCTCGGATCCCGCTATGATTAGGTCCGGTTCCAGTTCTATGATTTTCTCGAGGTTATCTTCTGATACGACTTCCACTCCCTTTAGTCTTTCTTTAAAAAGTGGATTCATATTAGTCCATTGGTCTATCCCAACGACATTTCCTTCTAAAGCCAATACATTAGGTCCATTAGAGAGAGCAATTATTCTTTTTGGGTTTTTAGGAATCTCAATAGGGCCAGTTTCTGATTGATATGTAACTGTTTCTTTTTTAGCCTTGGATGCATTATTTTCGTTCGCAGTCTCTTTGTTACCGCAAGCACTAAGAATGAGTACGAACAAGAGTAGGAAGGGGATGAATAGCTTTTTCATTCTGATTTTTCTCCTTATTAATTATAGAGTAGGTTAAAAACATATCAAAAAATGTCTAATTAATAATGATATTCATTTTCAATGACTACATCAATATATTAATAGTAATGATAATCATTGTCAATAAATTTCGCCAGGTTGCTAAACTCTGTGTACTAAAAAATTGCGGTGTTCGCAGTCATCATTTTCTGCCTGCGTCGTTAAATACTTGATGTTGACGTATTCCGTTAAATTTTGATCGGTATTTGTTTACATAACTATATTATGGTCTAATCGTTGAGAAGTCATATATATTTGAACTAAAATTTGGAGGTGTATATAATTCTATAAATATAGTATAGAAAGAATTAAATGAAAACGTTAAAAAAGGGTTTTTAATCGTGTTAGCAAGTTTTGTTTTTCATTACTAAACATTTCGATACCGGTTTCAGCTCATGAAACTAAATCAAAACGAACGGTAATAACCAGTGAGGATAGATCAGTAGTTCTAACTCAAATAAAAAAGGATGTTTGGGTACATACAACATATACGGAAATCCAAGGTAATAAGATTTGTGCGAATGGTCTGGTACTTAATACTTCAAAAGGAATCGTCTTAGTTGATGCAGCTTGGGACGATATACTGGCAAAGCAATTATTGGATATGATAAAAAAGGAATTCAAAAAACCTGTCAAGTGGGCAATAATAACTCACCACAAATACGATAGAATTGGCGGGATTCAGGCATTATTGGATCAAAACTAAAAACGGTAAGCACTCCTGAAACTGCAAGATTGGCAGAAGAGTTCAACTATCCTATGCCCGATCCTTCACTGGATTCAATGGCATCAACTTTAAAAGTTGGGAATATGAAAATCGAAATATACTTCCCCCGGGGAAGCCCATACTTCTGATAACATGACGATATGGCTTCCAAAGTATACCTTATTATTTGGTGATATGATCTTTGCACTTGAACAAAAGAATTCTGGGATCATTGATGAAGCTAACATGGAAGCTTGGCCAAATACGATGAAGAATTTAATGTATGTGTATAAAGATGCGAAAATCGTTATTCCTGGTCATAAAACTTGGGGAGATTTCAGTTTGCTTCCACATACATTGGAAATTGTCCAGCAACAAGGAAAATGAATTAATTCTCATTCATTTATAATCTTTTAGCAACTTGTCCACACCTTCCATCAGTCCATGCATATACAATAGTAAGGAGGGTGTTAGTATGCAGATAAATTGTTGTTATGAAGAAAAATGTTTTGAGAACAATGACCCGAGTACAGTATGGTTTCCTGGAAAACGTTGTGAATGTAAAAAATGCAAAAAAAACAAGCATCGTTTTTATTAATCACTAAAAGAATGAAACAACTGTAAAACAATTGTTCAACAGGGGCAGTCCTAGTGGCTGCCTTTTTTATTTGGATATGAAGTTGATGGTGGTAATGCTCTGAAATATAAAAGCTTAAAAACACTCAACCGTGATGGCTGAGTGTTTTTAAGCTAGTCTTTCTTAAGAATCTGCCTGCTTTGCTGAATGATTTCATTATTTTTATTAATCGCTTCAACATTGTTTAATTTAACATGGTCATTGATCAATTCATTATCTTCCATATATTCAAGTAACAATTCGACGGATTTATCCAATAATCTTTCCAGTGGGATTACCCTTTCTTCTGCCAAACGAGTGAGCCGCATGTTTAAATGTGAAGCGAGTGAGGAAACGAATGGATCTCTACCTTCGTTCATTTGCCATGCCCCCTTCCTCTTTAATAGCTTCATTATATAATGGAAATTATTGGAAGGTAAATGGAGCAAAATTAATAAAAAGATGGTTAAATCGATTGAAAGTGTGCTGGTAGCTGGATTATTTTTGGATCGGACGCTGTCAATTATTTATATTACGCAATCTTTAATAATTATTTTGCATAAAAAATAGAAGCTACCCAAAATAGATAGCTCCTCATTTGTTTTATTTTATGCCAATTACTAAACTGGCCATTAAGACTCTCGGTTTTCGAACCAACTAAATTAGTATCTACTACAGGAATTCCCAAGAAATTGAACAACAATCTGTATTAGTTGATGTAACGGATAGCGCAACCCCAAAGTCTTATTTTAGTTTAACCAAAATAAGACTTTGGTCATCTTTACGTTGGTCAGTGTCCTCTTCATTTCTAAGCGATTGTATAATTTCCTCTTTAAGTGTAAATAAAGGGGCAGCCGAATAGGTCTTTAACAATGAGCATAAACGGTCTGAACCTAGAGGTTCTTCAACTCCATCTGTATAAAGGCAGAGCTTACTGTCCTTATTGTATGTAAGGGTATTTGTTTTAAAAATAATTTCTTCAAACATCCCGAGTGGAGGCCGATTAGAACGCAACTGATATTGTTTTCCGTTTATATCCTGTAAAAGAACGGAAGGATGGCCTGCATTAATATAATTAATTTCTCTCTTATCAGTATCGATTAAAAGGTAGACGGCTGTGCAGTAATGCCAAGTTTCACTTGTGTTTTTGAATAAAGAATGAAGGTGATCATCTAATTCCTTCATCACAGTTTTCACTTCAGAACCTTTTAAAATTAATCTCTGAAATATGGAATGAAGTGACATGGTTATGAGAGCTGAAGAAAGCCCGTGCCCCATCACATCAAGTAGGATAAGCCCATACCGTTGGGCGTCAATTTGGTAAAATCCATATAGATCACCTGATAATTGATTGGAACCTTTATAATACGCTTGAATTTCAAGATGTTCATTACTAATAGGAACAGTTAATAGTGTCTCTTGGATTTTTTTAGCAAGATCCATTTCTCTTTCTGTATCTACTTTGTATTTTTCGTTTTTTTCGTTTAATTCAATAAGTTTATCCTTTTGCATTTTCATCGTTTCATGAGCAGTCTCTAAATCAGAATAAGCCTTATTCCTAGCATTTAGAGCTGTCACTGCCTCTTTTTTCGCTATAAGAAGCTCATTTTCTAATTCGTTTCTTTTTCGCATTGGAATCACCACACACTCAATAATGGTTCTTCCATCTCGCTCTCTTTGAACAGCGTTTAGTAACACAGGTATTTCTTCTTCGTCTTCAGACTTTAAGGATATATATATTTCCTCAATGTGATTTTCTAACTTAATCAGAGGAACAAGATAAAGCTGATGAAAGAGTATAGCAGAAGCCGAAAGGATAAAATTAATATGCTGTCCCTTCAATTCATCGAGATTATACCCCAATAATTTAAGTAAGGTTTGATTAACGGATAAAATATCATCTTCTTCTGATAAAGTTAAATATCCGCAGGGTGCCTCATTCAGTTGTTCATTCACAAAAATTCACACCCATCTCTATCTATAAATCGTTTGTCGGAAATTCATCCAAAAACTGTCTAATTAAGAATATCGTCTCTTCAGGATGACTCATATGTGGACAGTGTCCTGTTGCTTTCATCACTTTCAATGTACTATCAGGAAGATGCTTATGAATATATTCTCCTACAGCTGACGGAGCAATAACATCTTCTGAACATTGCAAAATGAGTGATGGTACTTTTACTTTTGGTAAGTCTTTACGGTTGTCTGCAAAAAAGGTAACCTCCGCAAATTGTCGAGCGATAATGGGATCAGTAGAACAAAAACGATTCTCTAGCTCCCGTTTAAGCTCTGGTCGATCTGGATTATTCATTACCGTTCCAGCAAAGGCGGTTGCCCAGCCTATATAATTTTTGTCCATCATATCAATCAATCCTAAAAGTTGTTCTTTTTCGAATCCTCCGTAATAATCATTAGGGAGATTCAAGTAGCAAGGAGAAGGACCAACCAGAACAAGTTTAGAAAAATATTCTGGATGTTTAATTGATGCCAGCATGCCGATCACACATCCGACAGAGTGTCCAACAAATATAGCATCTTTTAGGTCTAATGCGGAACAAACATCAAGTACATCTTGTGCATACCCTTCAAGAGTACTGTATCTTTCCACGTTATATGCCTGTATATCTGAATTACCTGACCCAACATAGTCAAATAGGATAATTTGGTATTCATCTTCGAAGTCTTTTGCAACTGATTGCCAGACATTTTGATCACAACCAAAACCTGGGGCAAATATCATTGGTCGTGTACCACTTCCTTTAAGCTTTACATTATTACGCAATAAAATATTGGGATTCATGATTAGCTCCTTCATTAGAAGATATACTTACTATATGTTAACACTAACCTTATTCGAATTAAAGAATTACACTTTAGTACCAAATCGGTGGAACTTATGTTTAACTTCACCATGATTTACTTGAACTGAAAATTGTCACAGTATCTATTTACCTTAAAAGTTCTGTCAACCTTTTACCATGGTAAGTAATGATCGGTTTTCATAGTCTTAGATTTGCTGGTCAGTGAGTACGAGGAATCACATTTTCTCCTCAAACCATCATTTAAGATCTATTAATAAAAATGAATAATCATCAAACTATGATTTACAAAGGCACTCGCTTTAAAATGAACTTGAAGGGGGGAGATTGATACACTTCGTGGAGTTTCAAGACTTTTGGAAACTCTTAGACTAACGTATGCACGAACTTCTTATATACGGAAAAGGCCGAACGTTCCTTGATAATTAGCCTTTGGAAAGGCTAATTTTTTTAAAAGGGATTATGTATAGGGGATCCATGAGGGGTTTTTTAATTAGATCGAAATATATGGCCCGTGATGTGATTCAATCCACTGTTCTAGAGTGTAAATTCTTTTTAGAAAACATTTTGTAGAGAGCGGAGATAAGTGGGGTTTTGAGAAGTATTGACTGATTATGTGAAGTTCTTTAATTCAATTTATCTATTTTATAATCATGATAGAAACGCGACAAAAAATACATTACCCTAATTTATGTCTATATTTGAATAGATAAGATGGGGGTTTTTATAATGGGTAATTTAAACTTCCCCCTTTTTCTGATTCAAATCCTTCAATATGGATTCACCCTATCTTTAAGAAATTTTCTGATTACTAATTGGAGATCATTAAAATGCGGCTAGCTTCAGTTTTTTGCGCAAAATAATTATTTAAATAATAAATCAATATCGAACGCCTTCTTTGTTTTTCCTGTATAATAATACTATATTTTACATTTGGGAGGGATTATTTATGGACCAAGCCAGCAGTTTAATAGGGCTTTTTGCAATCATACCGATTTTATTTTATTTGGGACTTATTGTATTAAGTGTTTATTTCATAATTAAGATAATTAAATTCATCAATGCAAAGACAAGATTAGATCAAGAAAGAAATGAAAAGCTGGATGAGTTGATAAGGGTAATTGGTAAAGAAAAAGAAGATCAAAATATGCCTTTATAATAGTTGAAAAGCACAGCCCCATTTAGGGTTGTGCTTTTTTTATTTAAGAACGATGAACCTATACTAGGTCCTAATAAAAGGGCGTTTTTTTTGTAACGTCAAGGTAGGTGTACAAGCATTTCCTAATTAGCACCATAACATATTAGGAGGTGATTGAATTGACGGTTAAATTAGAAACTTTATTGGATCGTTCAGAAAAGAATATGGGCAGCGGAATTCATCCAGTCGTAAAAGAATCAGCATTGGAAATGGTTAAACGGGCATATCAAGAAGGCATTTTCGTGCAAATCAGCGCAGGTTATCGGTCTATGGAAGAGCAAGCAAAGCTATATGGTCAAGGTCGCCTAGGATATATCTACGATGGTAAAAACTATAGTAATCTATCAAAACCGAGAGTGACCAACGCGATGCCAGGTCAATCTTACCATAACTATGGACTAGCCATTGATTATTTCATAGTCAGTGATGATGGAAAGAATGCAATATGGACGGTTGATGCAAAATGGAAACGGGTAGCGGCTATTGGTAAATCCTTGGGCTTTGCATGGGGAGGAGATTGGTCAAGCTTTAAAGACTATCCGCACTTGGATATGACAGCCGGACTGACTTATTCTCAGTTAAAAGCGGGAGCAAAGCCTGTACTGATATCAAAAGTTAAAGGAACAACCCCACCAGCTACACAAGTCGAATCCGAAGTCATTGTAAAAGATATACCAGCAAAGGACAGCGGCAACCAAACTATCAAGTCCATTCAAAGGACATTAAATAGCAGATATAATGCGAAAATAGATGTTGATGGATATTATGGTCCCAATACTAAAAAAGCGCTGATCAAGGGTTTTCAAACCGAATTGAATAAACAATATGGTGCAAAGATTAATGTTGATGGAATATGGGGACCCCAAACAAAAGCGGCTTCACCTAATGTTAGGGAAGGGGCGGAAGGGAATATCACCTATATCCTTCAAGCTGCACTTTATTTGGAAGGACATAATCCACATGGCATGGATGGTATCTTTGGAAGCGGAACGGAAATAGCTGTGAAGGCATTTCAAAGGGCCAATGGATTATCTGCAGACGGCATCGCCGGTGAAAATACCTTTGCAAAACTATTTGGATGATATTTGAATTTGAATAGAACTATAATGCTTAAAAGCAATCAGGTTAGCAAAAAAGCCCTTAAAAATGAGGGCTTTTTTTGGATGAATGAAAAAATATTTTATAATAGCAGTTATTTTAAAAGTAAATATCTCAATCGTTTAAGAATCGAAGTATAAGAAACGTAAGAATACATATGGGGACAAGAAATGTAACCGCATTTACGAAATGAAAGTACTTTAATGCGGAATGATTTTTGACTTTAATTACTAAATAGAAGAATGATAAAGTTGCGATCAATGGGCATAACAAGCCAAGATCAGTTAAAATGCTCGAAATTGGGTGGTTTATAACACTAAGTCCAATGAGGAATGAAGCAAGGCAGATAGCATTGATAACCGACAAAATGGTTGGTATTAACAACAAGTTCTTTTTTACTGTCTCCATAAATTTCACCTCCTAGGTGATAATCCCACACGATATATCTTATAATATTCACTGATTAGGCAGTAAAGCAAGATTAAGGCTTTGTTAAAGCAAAGGTTGATTAACTGTGTACAAATAGAAAATTTCAAAAATTGTCCATTCACTAAATGAATTGTAATATTTATCGAGTATTTATCCACATTTTTGTTCACTTAAAATTGACTGAAAAATAATAGTTTTTTTAATTTCCCATCATATTTAGACAATATAGTTAAAGGAGGACATAACTTTATTGGAGGAAAAAAATGAAAAAAATACGGAAAAAGCCAATTTTGCCTATAGTCTTTATTAGTCTGGCATCTGTGATGTTTCTAAATGCAATTCCTGAAACTCCAGTTCAAGCAGAATTGAATGTTTCACAGTTACAAATGAAAAATCATTTGCTTCCGCTTGGTACGCCAAATTTGCAGGAGAAAAGAACTTCCATGAATCTAGCACCAGGAGTGAAGTATACCAAAATCAATCGTGGTGAAACATCTTCTAAAGAATTTTACACAGTGGATGTGGCATTTGTAGCAACACAAAAGCAGGCAAAGAAATTGTTGGAGAATTTAAAGAGAGACGGTTTCAAAAATGCTCGTATCATAAAAGAACCGGATCGGGCCGTGGATGACCGGAAAAAGGGACCGCTTGGGTACATTGTTCGCATCGGTCAATATCAGCTGGAAGCGGATGCAGCCGAAATGAGAAACAAGTTATCGGATAAGGGATATTCGGGACTGCGGACTGTGTATACGGGTGAAGACGGAGAGAAAACAACAGGACCATGGGTAGTGAACGTCCTTGAAGTGGATCAGGATCGATTTCATGGGCATGTGATGCCTGAGTTAGCAAATGATGTAGTGGCAGGAAAAGAAACATTGACCCAAATCGCTGGTAGAAATGATGCCATTGCAGGAGTTAATGCCGGATACTTTGTTGTAGGAGAGAAGGATGGAACACCAGGAGATCTTGCCGGTATATTCGCCAGCAAAGGTCAACTTGTCAGTGAAGCTATAAATGGACGTTCAGCTCTGATTTTATCTTCTGTTGAAGAGAAGGCAAACATTGCATCTGTGTCCACGTCAATTCAGGCTACTTCATCTGATGGTGCGGTCAGGGAAGTGGATGGATTAAATCGAAAGCCAGGATTAATCCGCAATTGTGGCGGTGTTGGAGGAGATACGACCACAGAACGGGCAAAACATGATTTTACTTGTAAGGATGAAAGTGAACTTATCCAATATACGTCCGTATTTGGAGATAAGACAGAATCGGGCGAAGGTATGGAAGTGGTAGTAAATCATGCCGGGGTAGTGGGGGAAATTCGTAACAAGCGTGGGGGAGACATTCCAAGCGGTGGTTCTGTTCTTGCGGGAACGGGGGAGGCGGCAGAGTGGCTTCGTGACCATGCCCGACAAGGAATGAAGATTCAAGTGAAAAGTAAAATCATCGGTGATGGAAAGCAATTGATATTAGACCAAACCACAAGTATGATTAATGGAGGTCCTCGATTATTGGAAAACGGAGAAATTTCCATTAATGCCGTAGAGGAAGGCTTTCACTGGGAAGAAGATCCAGGGTTTTATTATCGTTTTGGGGAACGTCGCAATCCTAGAACGCTTGCAGGAATCAAAGAGAATGGCAATCTATTATTCGTCACCATTGATGGACGCGCACCCGGATGGAGCGTGGGAGCTAATTTTGAAGAAAGTGCGAAAGTGATGAAGTCATTAGGGGCCGTCGATGCCATCAATCTTGACGGCGGCGGATCGACGACCATGACAGTTGGGGATGACCGAGTCACAAGACCCTCTGATGCAGCAGGTGAACGCCCGATTGCCGACGGTATAATGTTAGTAGAATAGATGGGCAGAGATTAACGACTTCATTTATCAAATAAACTTAAAATCTCTTCAGATAGGTTTCTGAAGAGATTTTTTTGTTGTGATATTTTGAAATAATTTAATAAAAGGATTTTGAAATACTTTCAGCAGTTTTTAACAATAAAGGGATATGTTGTTCCATCGATTCCTTATTCCAGCGAAAGACAGGCCCGGAAATGGAGATAGCTCCAATGACTTTTCCTTTAGCACCGAATACTGGTGCTGATAATGCAGCTACATTTTTCGTGATTTCCTCCTCATTAATGGAGTAACGGGTATTTACTATAATTTCTAATTGTTGTTGTAACATTTTTCTTTCTTCCTCTGGAAGGAGGTTTAATACTTGTGCCTGTAACCCTTCGCTAAGAAATGCCAATATTACCCGTCCGCTTGAGCCAAGTTGTAGCGGAATCCTATTGCCAACACCTGCTCTTCTGCTTATTTCCTGATTACTTACATGTTCAATTACACACATCCTAACCATGTTTGTTAACATATAAAACCCTACAGTTTCCTGTGTTTCGTCTCTTAATTTAATTAGTTGTGGATCGATTATCGAGACAAAAGGTACATCGGTTATAATTTTATTTGCATAATCGATAAACACCGTACCAAGTGAATATTTTTTAGAATCTACATCCTGGAATACCAAACCGTCCATTTTCAAAGTAGTAAGCAGACGATGAGTGATAGGGGGAGAAATATTAAGGTTTTCGCTAATATTTTTAATTCCTTGTGGACCGGTTGTTTCATTCAAATAATTGATGATTTTGATTGCACGCTGCACCGTAGACGAAATCTTTGTGTTCATGAATATATCCTCCAAATAAAATTCCAAATTAATTTAATTATTTAAAATATTATATCATAGTAAGATAAGGGGCCAATCAGTACCTAGAATAGTTTTCTTTATCATTACTAAAATTTGAACGGGGTGATTCAAAAAGTTCACGAAAAGTGAACTTTTTGGGTCATCCCTTCTTTTTTAGAAATATAAAATTTGGTGAAGAAAAACTCAATTTTTCTGCATGATGAGGTCCTGTTTAATAAATTGACTTTTCTGAAAATTAACTTTATATTCATGATATAGGAATTATGATTCCTGTATTATGAATAATAATTTCGTGAAATGTTGAAAGGAAGTGAAATAATAACCTGAAAAACGAATCACTTGTACAGATCCTGACTCGGAGAAAAGTATAAAAAATAAAAGTGGGGATAAGAGAATTAAAATGGAACATCAAACAAGGAGGAATAATATGTCCGTGAAATTAATGAATTCTCATCCTAGAAAAGCCTATCCTGGTGCGATGCCAGACACGAAAGGATTAAACTTTTTTGATGAGGATCAAAATTTGACTTTTATACTTAAACATTATCTTTCCACTGAAATTTATGAACGTGCCCTTCCTATCCTAAAGGAGTTGGGGGAAATAGCCGGAACAAGGCTTGATGAATTATCCCGCATGGCGGATAAGCATACTCCCGAGTTAATAAATTACGATGCAAAAGGGGAACGAGTAGACAAAGTTGAATATCATCCGTCCTATAAGGAGATGGAATCATTAGGATATGGAAAGTTCGCTCTGGTCGCTATGTCACATAAACCCGTACTGGGGTTTCCTACTAAACTACCGCACGTGTTAAAGTACGGATTTTGGTATTTGTTCGTCCAATCTGAGTTTGGTTTAGCTTGCCCGATGAGCATGACTGACTCTGCTGCAAGGGTCTTAAGAAAATTTGGTGATCAAGGTTTAAAAGAAACCTATTTGTCTCGTATGACGAGTACTGATATAAATACTTTTTGGACAGGTGCCCAATTTATGACCGAAAAACAAGGCGGGTCTGACGTAGGTGCTAATACGGTAACAGCAAAGAAAGTGGATGATCATTGGGAGATTTGGGGTGATAAATGGTTTTGTTCCAACGTTTCAGCAGATGTAGCATTAGTTTTGGCTCGACCTGAAGGGGCCCCCGAGGGTACTAAAGGTCTTGGAATGTTTTTAATGCCAAGAAGACTGCCAGATGGAACTCTTAATAAATACAAAGTTAATCGCCTAAAAGATAAATTAGGGACCCGCGATATGGCTTCAGGTGAGGTGACATTTGAAGGAGCCGTTGCTTATGTCGTAGGAGATTTAACTAAAGGGTTTAAACAAATGATGTCGATGGTAAATTCTTCACGGTTATCGAACGCCGTACGTTCCAGCGCGATGATGCGAAGAAGCTTTTTAGAAGCACTCGTTTCAGCTCGCGGACGTGTCGCATTTGGCAGCTCCTTGTCTGAAAAGCCCCTTATGAAAGAAACACTTTTTGAACTATTACTAGATTGCGAAGCAGCTGCGTCAATCACATTTTACACAGCTTCCGTTTATGATAAATCCGATCAAGGGAACGTGGAAGCTGAAAGGCTATTACGAATTTTGACGCCATTGTTAAAAGGGTACATTTGTAAACGTGCTAGGAATTCTACCTCTGAAGGAATGGAATCCAGGGGAGGAAATGGATATATCGAGGATTGGATAGATTCAAAACTTGTACGGGATGCTCACGTGGGTTCCATTTGGGAAGGTACCACGAATATCGTTGCCTTAGACGTTGTAAGAGCGTTAGTGAAAGACGAAGCAGGAAAAATCTTTTTTAACGACTTATACAATCGGTTGGATGCTATTACGAATTCTTTAACTAAACGGATTGGGAAAATCCTTCTGCAAATATCCAAAAAAGTCGAATCACAATCAAACAGGATAATGAGTCTGAATGGACCAGAAAGGGAATTGCCTGCAAAACAATTAATGAACCGGATGTATCATATATTCACTGCAAGTCTTTTGCTAAATGAAGCAGAAGTACAAATTACAGCACAAGAAAACTATCGAAAATTATACATGACTTTGCAGTATATCCATCGTTATTTGCTTTCAAGTGGCTTGGATGAACTTACTTATTTTGATTCATCATTATTACAATGGTTTGATGCTATTGTTGACTTTAACAAAGTATCAAAAGGGGCGGTAGAAGGTTTGCTGGAAAACGTGCAACAGGCCGTGAAAATCTAAACGTAAAGGATGGAGGTGAGAACAATGACTAGGGCATTAAGCCGGATAAAAGTTCTTGATCTAAGCCGAGTGGTTGCTGGTCCTGTCTGCACAAGTATTTTAGGAGATTTGGGTGCAGATATTATTAAAGTGGAAGGGCCGGATTTCTTGGATGAAACACGAACATGGTTTCCTCCGGACATTGAAGATATTAGTTTGTATTATATGGCAGTTAATCGAAATAAACGTGCCATAACGGTAAATTTAAAGACAAAAGAAGGAATCCAAATCATAAAAAAACTCATCCAGGAATCTGATGTTATCGTAGAAAATTTTAAGACAGGAACGATGGAGCGGTTAGGACTGGGATATGGAGACTTGAAAGCGTTAAAACCTAAAATAATTCACTGCTCCATTACAGGGTTTGGTCATACGGGACCGTATAAACAATTACCTGGATATGACTTTCTTGCTCAGGCAATGAGCGGTTTTATGAGTGTGAATGGCACATCCAATGGTGAACCTGTAAAAGCCGGGATTGCCATGGCCGATTTATATGCAGGTCTATATGCAACCATTAGCATATTAGCTGCTTTGGAGGCAAGGAACCATACCGGTCGTGGTCAGCATTGTGACATCTCTCTTATGGACTCAATGGTTGCTTCTTTGCTAAATATAGGAACAGGTTTCTTAAACACAGGAAATCTGCCTAAGCGGTATGGAAATCAGCATCCAACCTTAGTACCCTATCAGAATTTCAAAACAAAAGATAAGGAGATAATCATAGCAGTAGGCAACGACAGGCAATTCCAGCGTTTTTGTACATTAATAAATGCAGATGAATTACCCAAGGATGAACGTTTTGCGACAGCTAATGCAAGAATCATATATAGGGAAGAGTTAATTCCTATATTACAAGAAGTGATATTAACAAAAACAGCAGATGAATGGCTTACACTCTTCCAAGAAAACAATATACCTTGTGGTCCCATCAATACTTTAGATAAAGTTTTTACAGATGAACAAGTACTTGAAAGGCAAATGATTCAGGAAGTTGAACATCCCACAGTGGGAATTGTTAAACTTCTGGGATCACCTATAAAGCTCTCAGATACTCCTGTTACAATCGAAAGGCATCCTCCATTACATGGGGAACATACCGTAGAAGTATTGTTGGAATTAGGGTACGATAAACAAGAAATTGAATCGTTCATGGAAGATAAGGTTATTTAGAAAGAAGTTTCGGGGTCAAGTTCTAGAGGAAATCAATGTATTATTGAATAGTAATGCCACTATTATTTCCTTTAGCAGTAGTTTATCTTAACAAAACTCTTAACATTAATGAGTTACTTACAATAATTAAATTTCTCCATGATAGGCTATACGTGGTCAAGTGTACCTACACATATTCCTGATAAAGCTATGTAGGGGGAAAATATCTTGTTGCAGATTTAGACGGAGACATCCTAATCGAGATTGTAAGCGTTATCATTATATAATGACAGTCAATCAGATTAGGCCAAGCAAATATAAGTATAACTATGTCTTAGAAGTAGGTATTTCTACATGGTTTATCTAAAAAAAATATAGTTTCTATTTGTGATTAAGAAAATGATACTACTCAACAAGAAACAATAGAAAA
The DNA here is from genome assembly GCF_047238085.1 of Peribacillus phoenicis. Classification (NCBI taxonomy): domain Bacteria; kingdom Bacillati; phylum Bacillota; class Bacilli; order Caryophanales; family Bacillaceae; genus Peribacillus; species Peribacillus phoenicis. The sequence goes on from NZ_JBDFMF010000001.1 coordinate 2,138,829, forward strand.
CGATTTCGAAGCCGGGTCAAGTCAAGAATTCGATGACATTATCAAATAGGGTAAAAGATGAGCAATCAAACTTAATAAACTTTTCCATTAAAAAAGGAGTGATTATATGTATTTACGCTTAACAGATGAACAAAAAATGATCCAACAAACCATTCGGAAATTCGTGGAGAATGAATTAATCCCTCTTGAAAATGATGTATTAAAAAATGAGAGGGAAAGCAAACCGGGCATTTCTCCAGAAAAATTGATGGAGCTGCAGTTAAAGGCAAAGGAATTTGGATTTTGGGGAATCAATACACCGGAAGAGTATGGCGGAGCCGATATTGGGCAAGTGATGATGGCTATCGTAACAATTGAAGTAGCCAAAACATTTGTGCCGTTTAAGTTTGGTGGCTATGCCGATAACATTCTGTATTACGGGAATGAAGAACAAAAGAACAAATATTTAATTCCAACCATTAATGGTGATAAGAAATCATGTTTTGCTATAACGGAACCAAATGCCGGTTCGGATACTAGAAACATAAAAATGATAGCTGTCAAAGAGGGAGATGAATGGGTATTAAACGGTGAAAAAACATTTATTACCGGAGGCAATGACGCCGACTTCGTTATGGTCATTGCGATTACCGATCAGGAAAAACACGAATCTACCGGCAGAGATGGTGTCACTTGCTTTATCGTTGATAGGGAAATGGGATGGAAATCAGAGTATATTCATACGATGGGAGAATGGGGTCCGGCCGCTTTAGTATTTGACAATGTACGTGTACCAGAAGAAAACATTTTAGGCGAGATTAACGGCGGCTATAATCTTGGGCTGGAATGGATTGGTTTTCAGAGATGGCTTGTGGGCGCACGCGCTGTCGGAATGGGTGAGCGATTGTTGCAAATGGCGATTGAGTATGCAAAGGAGCGGGAAACATTTGGTCGACCACTCGCGGATAGACAAGCCATTCAGTGGCAAATCGCCGATTCAGCGGTTGAAATAGAAGCGGCGAAATGGCTAGTGTTGAATGCTGCTTTTACCCTTGACCAAGGGGAAGATAACCGCTATTTAGCTTCCATGGCTAAATTGTATGGAGCAAACATCGGGAACAGGGTAGTGGATCGTGTTATGCAAATTCATGGAGGAATGGGTTATACGAGGGAACTGCCGATTGAACGTTGGTACCGCGAAGCCAGACTTTGGAGAATCTATGATGGAACAGATGAAATTCAGCGAATGATCATTTCCAGAAGCCTGCTGAAAGGTCATGCCAAATTAGGGCAATTTGTTTAAGAAAACGTATAGAAGAAAAAGTTCTGGAGAAATAGCTGTGAGTTTGAAAATACAAGAGCCAATCATGACCTTTAAGTATTAAAATCAGCCCTTTAGAAAACTGAAGGAGGAAGAGAGGAACTTCCCCTGTTTATAATTAAGTGAAAATTCAAAAAATAAATGGTATTTTAAGATACATTTAAGAGAGAAATTAATATGAAAAATATAAATAGAAAAGGGGAATATATATGCGCTGGATTGTTCTTCTTCTGTTATTTCTCGGAATGATAATAAATTTTGCCGATAAATCAATCGTTGGACTTGCCGCTGTACCGATCATGAAGGAATTTAATCTCTCCTATGCCGATTGGGGGCTAGTAGGAAGCAGTTATTATTGGCTCTATCCAGTGACTGGAGTTGTTGGAGCAGCATGGGCTGATCGAGCCGGAGCAAAAAAAGTGCTTGGATTTTTAATGATAATGTGGACTGTTTTGCAATTTGGTGTTTTGGCCATTACGGCTTTGCCTCTTTTGATTCTCTATAGAATTTTATTAGGGGCATTTGAGGGGCCGTTTAGTCCAGTTGCTTATAGTCATGTAAATAAGTGGTTTCCGCCGAAACAGAAGGCATTCGCCACTTCCGTCGTGGTGTCCGGAGGCACTGTGGGTGCCATGATTGTGGCGCCGCTCCTTGTCTTCTTAATTACGACTATGGGATGGAAGATAGCTTTCGCCTGCCTTGGTGCAGCAAGTCTTGTATGGTTCTTCCTATTCCAATTCACTAAGGAAAATCCAAATGAAGTATATGTAGAAGAAAATAAGAAAAAGAAAGAAAAACTAGAGAAATTAAACTTGAAAGATTTTCTCGTTCTCCTCGCCTCGCGTTCTGCATTATTTACAACCCTAGCATATTGTTCAACCTATCTTCTTGTCGTTTGGTTTTCGGTTTGGCTACCAATTTATTTGGTAGAGGCGGTGAACATGACATCAGCTCAAATGGGATATAGTGTGGCTATCATTGGTGTAGCATCTATCGCTATTTATATGGGTGTGTCGGTGCTATCCGATTATTTATTCAAAAATAATCAAAATTGGCGTGTTTCACGAGTCTTTGTCGTCGCTGGAGCGATGATGATAGGTGCATTATTTATGGCATCCAACACGTTTTTTCAAAATCCAATTTGGGTAGTCCTGGCAATGTGTTTTGCAAAAGGTCTCACGTATGCAATTATTCCGATTGGACCCACGATAATGATAAATGAGCTCCCTGAACGCGGCGGTTTGATGACGAGCATTTTAACATCATCGGGGAATATAGCTGGCATTATAGCGCCACTTATAACGGGATACATCATCAGTTTAGCAGGAGGCGACAAAATTGTAGGCTATAATTTATCTATTTGGTTCATGGCTGTTCTAGTCTTTGCATTTGCAATACTATTTGCCATTTTTGTTAAACCTACCTATTTGAAAGGGAATATTGATGCCCAGCAAAATGAACTACCTGAAAATGTTAATTAATTTGTGGCGAAGTCACGCTGAAATAAATATTAAAGTCCACTATGAAATGCCATTCAAATTAGCATAAAAAATTATCAAATAGGTGATAAGCCAGGTTTTATTCATAGTTGAAGAAAACGTATTGTGAAAATTCGGAAGAGAAGGAAGAGGGATTTATATGAATCATTTAATAAATAGGCCGTGGTATAAATTTTATAGAGATCCAAAAGAACTGAAAGTGCCCGAAATTTCTCTGTATTCCATTCTGAAAGAAACGGTCAAACTATATGGAGAGCGGGTTGCAATCATTTATGAACATACAAATACAACTTACAGTGAGTTAAAAGATAAAGTTGACCGCTTAGCTGCTGCGTGGAAAGAATTAGGCTTCCAAAAAGATGAGCGAATTGGATTAATGGTTGCCAATCATCCTGACTATATTATTTCATATTATGCTGCTCAAGCGCTTGGATTGATAGTCGTACAAATTAATCCAATGTATACACCCCGTGAGCTTTTATACATTTTAAGTGACTGTCAAGTTTCTTATCTTGTGGCAGATCCGGACGCATTAAAAACTGTACGTCAAGTATGTGATTCATACAAACTCAAAAATATTTTCGTTTCGCAAATGAGAAGTGATGATTCAAGTAGCGAGTTTTTAGACTTGGATAAGCTAAAAAAACATTCGTATCATTTGGAAAAGCAAGCATCTATCTCAACTACTAATGATGTTGCAGTTATTCAGTATACAGGTGGAACTACAGGGAAAATGAAAGGTGCGATGTTGACTCACTACAATTTAATCGCCAATTTGATGCAAGGTTATAGCTTACTTAAGGAAAAAATGCTACCTGGACAGGAAGTGATCTTAACTGCTGTACCTCTATACCACGTTTATGGGATGAATTCTATAATGAATTTAGGGGTGTATATCGGGGCAACGTTGCTATTAATCAAGAAGTTCCAGGTAGAAGATATATTGGAGCAAATTAAAGAATATCGTCCCACTTTCCTCCCGGGTGTTCCAAAAATGTACAATGCTTTTGTTAACCATCCACATGTCGAGAGGTACGGGTTGGATTGCTTTAAATTATGTTCGTGCGGATCATCACCACTACCTGTCGAGGTTATTAAACGTTTTGAGCATTTAACCGGAGCTGAAATTTTAGAAGCGTTCGGACTATCTGAAGCCTCACCGTTAACACACCGAAATCCACTTATTGGAATGAGGAAGGTCGGAAGTATTGGGATACCGGTACCTGGTACAGATAGTATTATCGTCGATGATAACAACCAAGAACTGCCATCGAAGTGCATTGGGGAATTATTAATAAAAGGGCCACAAGTAATGAAAGGTTATTGGAACAATGAGCAAGAAACAAATCGCTCTTTACAAAATGGATGGCTATATACCGGAGATTTAGCCATGATGGACGAGGACGGTTATTTTTACATTGTCGGACGAAAAAAAGAAATGATCATTGTGGGGGGCTTTAATATTTATCCTCAGGAAGTCGAGGGTGTCTTATATGAGCATCCAGATGTGAAGGAGGCAGCAGTTGTTGGTATTCCAAACCTAGTGAACGGAGAAACTGTAAAAGCGTATGTTGTTCCAAAAGATGGATGTCAAATCGATTTAGAGGAATTAAGAGGTCAATGCTATCTTAAGCTAACCCGTTACAAAGTGCCAAAGGAGTTTGAAATACGAGAATCATTGCCTCGGAACACAGTCGGGAAGTTACTTAAAAGATTACTAGTTCAAGAGGAACAAGAGAAGGGAGCAAGGGAGAATGCGAATTGATGATATCTCTAAAATAGCGGTTATCGGCTCAGGAACGATGGGATCACAAATCGCCATGATTTGCGCATTGAGGGGATATTCGGTTGTTTTGTATGATATCAGCGATGAAAACCTAATAATGGCTAAGAAGTCACTCCAAGGCCATATGGATAGAAGAGTACAAAAAGGAAGATTAATAGAGGAGAAAGTAAGTAATGCATTTAGCAAAATGACTTTTTCATCTAAGTTTGAAGAGATGAAGGATGTAGATTTCGTAATCGAAGCAATTGTGGAAAAACTTGATGCCAAACGTGAATTATTTACAAAGTTAGATAAGGTGACTCCGGAACATGCGGTTCTGGCAACAAATAGTTCGACAATTGTAAGTTCGAAAATTGCAGATGCAACGAATCGCCCGGATAAGGTTTGCAATGTTCACTTTTTTAATCCGCCACTTGTCATGGAGCTCGTAGAAGTTGTGTGCGGTCCGCATACTTCGGAGGAGACAACTCAAATAGCGCTAGAGCTTATAAAGAGCATTCAAAAGGTACCTGTCTTGCTGAAAAAAGAAATTTCCGGTTTTATTGCAAACCGAATTTTAGGGAAGTTAACGGACGAAGCGGTGTATTTACTAGAAAATGGGTATGCCGACCATGAAGAAATTGACCTTGTTTGTACGAAAGCGTTAAACCATCCGATCGGGCCTTTTGCACTTATGGATTTGACAGGCATTGATGTCAACAATTTCGTTCGCATGCAACGTTACCAGGAAAGCGGTAATGAATCAGATATGCCGGCTAAAATTGTACAAGAAAAAGTGCGAAAAGGAGAACTTGGCCGAAAAACAGGAAAAGGGTTTTACACATACGATTAATCCAAAAGACGGATTAAAAAAACGTTCATCAGTGGGGGGCATTCATTCTTCACTGATGAGATGAGAACTACTTATGCATGTTCAGCAGCCGGATTAATGGTTGCCATACAGAATATCCATTCCCGCGCTTTTCAAGGAAGTAAAATGGATAGGCATTATTAAAAGGCAGACGAATAAAGAATTTATATATAACTGATTTAAAGGATTCACAAAACCACCTTCTAAACTTAATTATATAAAGATATTTCCAATTTTCTGAGGTACAGAGATTTATTTAAAAGTCTGAAGTCCATATAGTTTCGAATAGTTGAAAAAAGAATACAGCTAAATATAGAGAGGAGTAGATGAGATGGGAGAAGATATTGTTATTGTTAGTGCAGTTCGAACTCCAATTGGGCGTTACGGCGGTAATTTTAAGGAAATCAGTTCTGGTCATTTGGCGAGTATTGTAATCCAAGAAGCTATTAAAAAGGCCGGAATTACGCCTCAACAAGTTGATGAGGTTATTTTGGGCGAAGTCAGACAATCGACTGAATCATCCAATGTGGCGAGAGTTGCAGCATTAAGGGCCGGGATTCCGGATATTGCACCTGCTTTCACAGTCAACCGGTTATGTGCATCAGGGATGCAAGCCATTGCTTCGGCCGTACAGCAGCTAACCTCTAATCAAGCTAATATCATGGTTGCAGGCGGTACGGAAAATATGAGCCGAGGTCCAATCTATTTAAGAAATACACGTTTCGGTGGTGACCGAGTTATCTTAATGGACTCTAATATGGAAGCCGGGCAGCAGCCACAAGAAATATACGGAAAACAGTTAGGTATGGGAATCACAGCAGAGAATGTAGCGGAGCGCTACAATATTTCTAGGGAAGATCAGGACACTTTTTCGATAGAAAGTCAACGAAGAGCTGCAAAGGCTATAGAAGCTGGAAGGTTTAAGGATGAAATCGTATCTGTAGGGGTCATGGTTGAAAAGAAAGCGCTTACTATTGGGACGGATGAGCATCCTCGTCCTGAAACAACCATGGATAAGCTTACGAACTTAAAACCAGCGTTCAAAGAAAATGGGACTGTCACCGCAGGTAATGCCTGCGGCCGGAATGATGGAGCGTCTGCATTAGTGTTAATGAAAGCAGGCGAGGCTTCACGTTTAGGCTTGAAGCCGCTCGCCAAGATTGTAGACTGGACCGCGGCAGGAGTTTCTCCTGAAATAATGGGAATCGGACCGGTACCAGCAGTAAAAAAATTGTTAAAGCGTACGAAAAAAAAACTGGAAGATATCGGGCTTATTGAACTAAATGAAGCTTTTGCTTCTCAAGCATTAGCGGTTATTAGAGAACTTCGTCTTGATATAAACAAAGTCAATGTGAATGGAGGAGCCATTGCTCTCGGTCATCCAGTAGGAGCGACCGGTGCCCGCATCGTAACAACATTAGTACATGAAATGATCCGAAGGCAAGAATTGTGTGGAATAGCGACACTCTGCGTAGGAGGTGGTCAAGGCATGGCCATTATGTTTGAAACAATATAACAAACAATTCGGTAGCATACGAGGATTGTATTTTATGGTAATGGTAATAAAACATTGGAGAACATCCCTAGTTTTTAATGGTTATATACCTTTTAAACGAGAAATCCTGAATGCTTTATTAAAAATTAAAAAGGGTGTGTTATATAAATGGGGACATTTACTAATATAGAGGTTTATAAAAAAGGACAGATTGCTTTTGTAATGATTAATCGTCCGAAGCAGAGGAATGCCTTAAATAAAGTAACTTTAGACGAGATAACAGGAGCTTTAGAAGCATTAAAACATGATGAAACTGTAGAGTGTATAGTGTTTACTGGAAAGGGAGTTGAATCGTTCGCAGCAGGAGCAGATATTACTGAATTACGGGAAAAGACGGCGGGTGATGCACTAAAATCTGACGGTATGCAGGATGTTTATAATTTAATAGATGATTACGAGAAGCCTACAATTGCGATGATAAACGGTTTTGCTCTTGGAGGTGGATGTGAATTAGCAATGTCATGTGACATTCGAATTGCTTCTACAAACGCAAAAATTGGTCTCCCGGAACTAAACTTATCAATTATTCCAAGTGCTGGAGGAACACAGCGATTAGCTAGAATCGTAGGTAAGGGAAAAGCGCTGGAAATGATTATATTGGGGAAAATTATTGACGCAAATGAAGCGTTTCGTATTGGACTAATATCGGAAGTGACAAGTCCTGAGGACCTTCCCGCAAAGGTAGAAGAAGTAGCTTCTCAAATCCTTGCAAAAGGCCCATTGGCTGTTAAATTGGCTAAAATTGCTGTGAATTTTGGTGCTGATGTTGACCTGAAAACAGGATTGATATTCGAAAAATTGGCTCAAGCTGTTCTCTTTTCAACAGAAGATAAAATAGAAGGAACAACTGCATTTTTGGAAAAAAGAAAGCCACAATTTCAAGGGAAATAAGAAATATAATACTAAATAAACTGAGGATAAAATTATAAACTTATCATTGATACATAAAATTTGGGGTTGAAATGATAAAAGTAAAGTTAATAAATTTAAACCACTTAAAGAGAAAAATCGTGAAACAAGAAAGGATGGACTAGACCTTGCCAATAACATTGGAAGATATTCAGAAAGATTTTGAAAGCAATCCATTTCTTTCGCATATCGGATTTCAAATCATTTACTTTGAAGAAGGGAATGTCAAGGTGAAGTTAACAATTGAAGAATATTTGCTTAATACAAATGGAACATTACACGGTGGTGTTTATGCTACGATGCTTGATTTTATCCTTGGAATGGTTCTTCGATCCGTCACAAAGACAAGATGTGTGACAACAAACTTAACCATCCATTATCTAGCTAGTATGTCAGAAGGAGAATTATATGCTGAAGCAAAAGTGCTTCAGCAAGGATATAAACTTGCTTTTGCTGAGGGAGAAATAAAGGACATGAAAGGAAATGTTATTACAAAGGGCATTGGAACATTTAAGCTTATTCGAGAAGAATAAAAAACGGTGATTAATTTGGGGAAACCTAAAAACCATTAAGGGATAGTAATCTTTATACATCGAGTAATTCCATATATTATTACAGGTGCAGATAAAAGCTTAAAAGTCTAACAATTAGCATTTAAAAGTGTATGGTTATAGATAAACATCAATTCGACGTACTACATTATAGATATAACGATATAAATAAGGCACTTGGCTACGAAAAAAATACACTCTTGATATTGATAATAAAGAATTTTTTTTATGGGACAAATATTGTCCTGTTTTTTTATAATTTATCGCTAAAACTAGTGAGTTTTTTGTGGTTCTTGCTACCCGTAATACGCACCATAGCTTGACCGTGATGGAGAAGTGAAATTAAAAGGCAAGAGTCCAGTAGGTTACCGGATTCATGCCCTCAAGATAGATCCTATTAAACGGTAGACTAGTTGCAAAACTCACTTATAACTTGCTTCTTTATTTCTTCAATCGGAAAACTTTGTTGATAGGTGGATATCATCAACATAATACCTTGTAGCACCGATGAAAAATATAACGATCGTTTCCTTGGTTCCTTTTCACCCATACTTTCAAATATTGTACATTGAAACTCAAATTGTTTAGCATTTTCTTCAATAATGCGATGACTGTATTTTATCAACTCTTCATCAGACTCCGGCTGAGTTTGCAGGTGCAGATAAAACCGATGGACTTCCGGTTTTTTGTGGATATTATCAATGGCACCATTTACTATATGTTCAAGCTGTTCACGAGGTGTATTTGAGGTGAACGCTTCTTCCATGACTTCAACCACTTCCCTGATTCTGGCCTCGACCATTTCAGAAAGCAGTTCTTCTTTTCCTTTGTAATAATTATAGAGTAACCCTTTAGAAATACCCGCTTTCTTGGCTAAATCGCTTATAGAAGTAGCGTAATATCCTTGTTTTATAAATAACTCCATGGCAGCAGCGCGAATTTTTTCTTTGGAAGCTTGGCGAATGCGGTCATTTTCTTCAGGTGTACGTGGCATTTTTACTTCAATCCTCCATAAAAGCAGTGAATTCTTGATATAAAATTTCAGAATGAGTGAGGGGCATCATATGATCGGCATCCTCTATTTCGATGAACCCGATGTTTGGAACCTTACGGAAACAATCGGCAACTCGAAAATTGTCTGCCAAGTCCTTTTTGCCGATAAAAAATAAAGTTTCGGTGTTCAATTCTTCTAATCGTTCCATTGCTGGCGGCTGAGGCCATTTCATGCAGAAATCAGCGGGCCACTTAAGCATGCGCCCGAAATGATGTCTGAGCATTTGAACAATGAGATCTTTGTGCGGACTATCGATAATCACCTGATATGTTGGTGAATGAAGGGCAAGCTCTAACATCTTATCTATATTGGGTGCACTTTCCAATATTCTTTCATGATACTGTTCAAACTCCTTTGAATAGGGAAAACCTGTTAAAGAAGGAGCAATTAACACAAGTTTTGATACTCTTTCAGGGTAATTAAGAGCGAAATCAGTTGCAATTTGCCCGCCCATGGAATGGCCAATAATTGTTGCCTGATTAAGTTCAAGGTAATTCATTAGTGCCAGTACTTCGTCTACATAGTTTACATGTTTTATAGGGGATGGTGATTTACCGGCACCACGGCCATCAAAAGCAATAACTTTGTAATCCTTAGATAAAAGAGATGCTAAAAATGTCCATTGCCTCAAATCAGTCCCACCACCATGAATAAGAACAACAGGACGACCATTGCCAGTAATCTCGAAATGTAAATCCAATGCAACCCCTCCGTTTTTCACTGAATTTTCAGTTTTATTCTATTATTGAATGAACGTTTAGCCAATAGAAAATGTAAATTAATTCCTAATGATCCATTCCGAATCATTGCGCTAACCAATAGAAAAAGCACAAATAATTATTGCCCTATTATTGAACAAGCAGGGAAGGAGAGCTTCGGAATCTCACCATTACCTTTGCAAAAGCCAATTCTAAACGGTTCCTAATTTGTTTCTTACCATTTCCATTACTTATTATTGAATGCAATACCCAATAATGCAGAAAGCCTTTTATTCTTTTTTAAATTTAATTTTGCACCAGACCTGAATTTGTCCATACGTATAATTCCCTTTTTGCATAAACTGGTAAATATATAATCGAAGGAGGAATATACTTGAGAAAGAAACTCTTAACGACGAGCTCGGACGGTTTGATGGAGGATTCATATCCCTACCAGTTGTATCAAAAGGCAAAAAAGTTTGGAATTTGGAATCCCCAAGATATCAATTTCTCACAGGATCAAGAGGACTGGAAAACACTATCTGTTAAAGATAAAGAATGGGTGCTGAAACTTCTCGCGCAATTTCAAGGAGGGGAAGAGGCGGTTACTCTCGACTTACTCCCATTGCTTAGGGTGATTGCGAGAGAAGGTAGATTGGAAGAGGAGATGTTCCTTACAACCTTTTTATGTGATGAAGCTAAACATACTGAATTCTTTCGGCTGGTGTTAAATGCTATTGGTGAAAAAGGCGATCTTGCTCACTTGCATTCTGAATCCTATCGTAAGTTTTTTTATGAAATTCTCCCCGAAACAATGGAACGGCTTTGGCATGGACAAACCCCTGAGGTAATAGCTGACGCAGCTACAGTGTACAATATGTTTGCTGAAGGAGTTTTGGCGGAAACTGGATATAAATCATTTTACGATGGACTGAAAATTATGGATAAAATGCCCGGACTTTTAGAGGGCATTGACCACTTAAAGAAAGATGAATCAAGACATATTGCATATGGAACATTTCTTCTTCAGCGCTTGATTTGTGAACATCCTCATCTTTTTGACAGGGTGGTTAAGAAGCTTGAGGAATTGGCACCACTTGCTATCTCCTTAAATGCAGAGGGCGTTATTGGAAATGGGGAAAAAGCAAAGGAATACCATTCTGATATTAAGAAATACTCAGAAAAACAGTTAATGGTAAGAATTGAAATCCTTGCACGGGCGAAGGGACAGACAATCGAAGAAATTTATCGATCTACTGGAGGAAACTCAAAACTATAAAACGGATTAGAATGACAGAGTTAGAAGTAAGGTAAGGGGGGGGGTTCCACTTTATAAGCCCCCCGAATCTATGAGATATGAACATAGTAGGTATAGGCACACGTCACAAATATTTAATCCAACCGCTTAAATATCTTCTTCTAGAGAAAAAGTTCTGTACGAGTGGCATATTTGAGAAATAGGTATTGATGATAGAGCCGAGGACTATTCCTCGGTTTTTGTCATGCATTTTTTGTCAAAATAAAGATAAAGAAATTTATGGTAATTTAGGTACTTATGTATTAGTATAGAAAAAGCAAATGGTTCTTTATAACGAATTAAAAAGGGGGGGATTGTGCTTAATAAAGGTATTTTGTCATTGGTTGCTGTAGGTCTATTTGCTTCATCATTATCGGTAGGCACAGTTAAGGCAGAGGGAAATGAAAACGAGTTGATGAAGAAGGCTATTGAAGGTCAGGTTGAAAAACCACTTCCAAAAGGTTTAGTGGATTCTAAAACGTTTAATCAACTTGAAAAAGAAGTAAAAGGTTCACAATCAAAGTCAGGCAAGGGTTATAGTAAAATGAGTGATGATGACTATATTTTTGAAGTTGAGTACAATAACGACTTTGCTTCAGCAGATAACTCGTCATACGAAAAACCAACAATTGGAAGATTGCTTCCTTTGTATGATGTAGATTTTTCTAAAGTGGTCGTTCCTAGTGATGGATTTTTGCTTGTAGCAGGAACAGCATTCTCATATGCTATTGATCTAGGATTTGCAGCAGTACAAAAAGACTATGTTGAAAATAGTAACTTAAAATATCTAGGTAGCGAATATGAAGATGGCGTTGAATATAGAGGGTATGATGTTAAAAAAGGCACATACTATGTAGGTGTTTACGACCGAGATAATGTAGACGATATTGATAATAATACAAGTGATGACATGTATGCTATCGCAACTGGATTTGTAGATGATGTTAAACCATCTAAGCCAACTGTTTATAAGGTTGATAATAACGACAAAGTAGTAACAGGAAAAGCAGAGGCTAGTTCTACGGTTACTGTTAAAAATGGAAGCAAAGTGTTAGGTTCTGCAAAGGCAACATCTAAAGGAACATTCTCTATTAAAATAGCTGTTCAAAAAGCAGGAACTAAATTGACGATCACAGCTAAAGATAGTGCAGGGAATGTGAGTTCAAGTGCATCGGTAACTGTTGTGGACGTTGTCGCACCAAGCAAGCCAACAGTAAAGAAAGTAGATGACAATGATAAAGTTGTAACTGGAAAAGCAGAAGCAAATTCAACTGTAACTGTGAAGGTAGCAAGTAAATCCCTTGGTTCAGCAAAAGCAACGTCTAAGGGTAACTACTCAGTCAAGATTAAAGCACAGAAAAAAGGAACTACACTTTCTATAACTGCAAAGGATAAGGCAGGGAATACTAGTTCTAAGGCAACTACTAAAGTGGTAAAACATTAAGTTCAATGAGAAAGAGTCGGGATTTCATATCTCGGCTTTTTGTTTATAAAAGGAGACAAATTTCTGGCAGATGTTAACGGTGTTATATTAAGAAGTTGAGACAGATTAAAAAAAGAGATGCGTTCACATCTCTTTCATAAACCTTTTTCCTTAAGGTATTTATCAACGATACCCTTAACCACTTGCTCAAGGTGGTCTTTATTATTAGGTTTCGTTTTCTGGTTTCTAATGATCAATGTCTGCAAATCGTGGTTAAACTCCATGTCTACTGTGTCCTTGTATGTAACACCTAACTCTTCAAGGTATGTAGCAGGAATAATTACACCCAATGAATTTCCTACCTTCACGATCTTTCTCTCCAATTAAAATCACCTACCTACTGGGATTATAACATTGTTGTTGGTTACTCTCTTGTGTTAATGCACGAATATGCAGGGCGTATTGAGATAGCGGATCAAGAAAGCGTGTTAATGCCTAATACCTTATCCAGAAGCGGTATAGGTTGATTGGTGATATTAAGCGCTCAAAGGTAGGTAAATCACATGAAAATGCATTATAGTATTTTATTTACAGAAAATGGAAGAGAGGCTTGAGAGCATAGAACAGCTGAACAGTGCGATAAAAGAGGTTACCTAGATCGATTGAAGGATGTTCGTTATGAGTTTTATCCCTAAGTATCGAGAAGCATCCAGGCTATGTTTTAGATGCATGATATGTAGTCTCATAAACAATTACAAATAAATCTGGCTTTTGATTATCATGTCCATATATCAGACTTGAGCATAATAGACTTGAAGAGTCATAAAATCTAAAATAGCTTGGAATGCCATTTTTGCGGTTCTGAGTCGAATCGCAACTAATTCATATTTGCAATCTATTAGGAAGCTATAAAAGGCATGTGGGGGGGCGTGATTACCACTTCATCACAGGTGCTGTTTTCAGAAGGGGTGCTAGGTAGGTGCATCCACACGAAACGACCAAGAAATCACTCTAAGCAACAAGTAGAACATGCCTTGAAATGGCTTGAGACTCATACATACAAGGAAGTAGAGCAAGGAAGAATGAGCAACAAGCTAAACTTATAACTTAGATTCAGAGGTAATTTTGAATATATTAAAAGTTTTGAATTGAATTAATTGGAGTATTTTGGTATAATTTAATTGTCTTATCTAACTGGTGATAAGAGGAGAAGGTTTGGCATTGTCAACTTCGGCAATGTTAAGAATTAGCTTTACGACTAGAGTCGCCAAGACGTCGATCAGTAAGTCAATGAGCAATAATATCCAACCCTTCCACAATCAAATAGACAATCATTTGTTTAATTAGATTGTACCGTATAAGTGGAAACAAGTTGGCCTTACTGTCAGGTGATTATGATGCGAAAGGTATTATTATAGACTAGTACCCTAAACACCTTATTATCTTTCAGGCGAGAAAGTGTATGCTAGGGAGGTTTTCTGATGGATCAGAGTAATAGGCTACAATTACATAATCTCCCCAGCTCTTCACAAATAGACATGAAGAGATACCGCTCTAAAGGATATCTTCATTTTGATAAAAGAATAAAAATGGAGCATGTTTACCAAAAAATTCAGGATCAAAACTGGGTTGCGGGACATGCTTTTTTGCCATTCATTCATTATAAGATTAAGTTAAATAAGTATACGGTAAAGCCAGATGTTACTTCAAAAGATCTGAGATTATGTAAAGATCAGAAGTTCTTCAAGTTTAAAAAGCCTAAGGAAAGAATGATATACTATGCTTCGCATATAGATAGTTATATATACAAGTACTATGGTGAGCGATTAAATGATGCCTACAATGAATATGCAAAACAGAAGGGTATTAATGAAATCGCTATCGCATATAGGAATAATAAGTCAGGTGAAAATAATATCGACTTTGCAAAAGAAGTGTTTAAGTTTATCCTTCAACAGGATAATGCTGTAATTATGGCTCTAGATTTCACAAAGTTTTTCGATACTATTAATCATAAGGTTTTGAAAGAGAATATTAAAACAGTATTAGGTCTTGATAAGTTACCTTTGGATTTTTATAAAGTGTTTAAGAGTATTACTAATTTCAGTTACATCGATAAGGCAGCAATTGATGAATACTTAATTAGTAAATATGGGGAAAAGCAGTTGAAGAAGTTGAAAAAGCAAGGAACTCTAAAACGAATTATGAATCCTTCTGAGTTTAGAGAGTTCAAAAAATACCGTATTGAGACACATGAGGAGGATTATGGAATTCCCCAAGGGTCAGGTATGAGTGCTGTTTGTTCCAATGTTCATCTTATTAAATTTGATGCGAGCCTAAAGAAATGGGCTGAAAGTAAGAGTGCTTTATATAGAAGATACTGTGACGACCTTATTATTGTTATTCCTTTCGCAAAAGACAACAAAACGAGTGTTAATGCCTTGGTAGATGAAGTATATGAGATAATAAAAGAATACGATGATTTAAAGGTCCAAGAAGAGAAAACCGAGATACGCATCTATGAAAATGGACGAATAAAGACACTGGAAAATAAGCTAGACAAAATTGATTATCTTGGTTTCTTATTAGATGGTGAGACGATAAAAATTCGTGAGAAGAGTGTATTTAAATACTATAGCCGTGCATATAGAAAGGCGATGATATCTAGAAAAAGGACCAAAGTTAGAGGTATTAAAACTTACCGATGGAAGTTATATAAGCTTTATACTCATCTAGGCTATGATTATAAAGGATATGGTAATTTCATATCGTATGCCCAAGAAGCGCATGAGAAAATGATTGAACTACCAGTTCGGGTTTTAATTAAAAATCAGGTGAGAAAGCACTGGAGTAAAATTCAAGGTAAGTTACGTAAAGGGTAGTAGCGTTTAAAGAAATGTCTAATACTCGAGTGATTGAACACTTTTCGAAATATGAGAAAATCCTTAGAATTAGATGGACGATTCAAGAGGTGGGGGGATATTTCCATATTATGCGCCCTAAACCCACGGGATTGGTATTTCCCGTATCACTAGTTTGTAATGATATTTATGGTTTAAGAGATTTTTGTAAGGAGCTTTATGACGTTAATAAATGGAGAGATCTTGACCCGAATTGATCGCTTGGAAAATAAGCATTCCTTGTTCTAGACCTAGGAATGCTTATGGTAACCTCTATGACGAGAGGTATTTTTTGTTAACCTCAAATTTGGTAAAGCTTAAACTACTAAGTAAGATGAATCTTAGCAGGTGTATTAAACATTTATTTTATTTTATTTCTCAACGATTCAACAACATTATCCAAATTTTCCTCTGGGATATTTCTAATCGTGCGTTTTTTACTGCCGAGCATTCCTTTCATTTCCAAATAAATCATACCTAAATTCATCTGTGCCATTCCGAAAGGATTGGGGGCTAAATCAAAATCTACACTTTTAATATCTTTGTATTTAACAATTTCAGAATCAGCACCACCAAATAAGCCCATTTTTAAAGTAAGGAAAATAAGACTGCTCTCAGCTACAACAATAAAACCAGTTTTTGTCAGTTTGGGGTCTGCAACATTAAAGGAATAAATTCTTTCATCTTTCTTCATAACCTTCTTTAGTGCTTTAAAAGCATAATCATAATATGTACGCTCAGTCTTCGGAAAATCTAGAGACATTTGCTCCATTTCATTAAGTGTTAATGGGTATTCTATTAACATAAAACTTTTATTATTTTTTCTAATAGCCATTTTTTATCCATTCCTTCTTAGCAATAATATAAAAAAGATTAACTTAATTCTCATTAATTGACATAATGAAAGCCCATCTCTTATGAGAGGGCTTATACTTTTTAACTTGGCAATTTCACCTTATAGCCTGCTTGATTTTTAGGATGATTTTGATTTATAAATACAGAGCGATCGTTCTTTAATACTATTATTTCAAAGAAAGGTCTGAAACGATCTTCCGATATATCAAAAGCCTGCAAAAATTTGGAGAATAATTCTTGTTCTTCTCGTTCTGGTTCACCATCAGCCAATGAGGAATCAATTAAATTTACCAGAATACACATTTTTTGGGCGTCAGTTAATATTGGAGTTGCCTCAGTTAAAAATTGATCAACAGTATTTTTTCTAACATATTTAATTGCTCTTTCAAACATGTCGTCATTATTTCCACCTACATAGATTGTCCCATCTATTTCTTTACCACCAATGACAGCCAAAAGTTGACCGATTTCCTCTTGATCCATTTCGCCATCTGAACCCATCATATAAAGTAAAGATGTTGCAAACGCAAAATGAGGAGTCATATCATTGCTTTTATCACCTTTAAATATATCAAATAAACCCATTACTAATTCCTCCAATATAATAATTATGTACTAGTCTAATAATAACGGGTAGCCTTTGGTATTTCTAGTATAAAATAGCTATTCGAATAAAAAAGATTAAAGTTACCATAAAGTATAACATCGAACTAGAAATCATTAGAGTAATAGTAGTTAAAATAAAGTAAATACGTGGAATATAAGGTTTTTTTAGTCAAATGGATAAGAGTACTTTATAATTAAATATAGGTAGTTATTCACAATGCTAATTGAGTAGTATAGGAGTTTGTTATATAAGTAGAGAAGTCTTTTAATTTTAAAAGAACAGTGTGAGAGTCGTGTTTATTAATTTGTGATAGCGAGATGCCTTTTCTGATCGGTTAAGGATAGAAAAAGAGAAAACAAATATTTAAAATTAAAACCACTTCGCTTTTTCACTAGCGAAGTGGTTAAATGAATAATTTATTAAATGGAAACCTTGCAATACAAGCCTTAAGACTATAATTTTTTTATGTTTTGTGGTCACAATCGTGGTCACATTTTTGGTCACAACAATACTCTTTTCATGCTAATTTCGTGGTCACAAATGTGGTCACAAAAATGCGTGAAGTCATAGTTATATCAACACTTTTAGCGTTCAAAAAACTTCTAAGATTCCTTGTTTAATCCCTCAAACCTTCCTACTAATCTTCTCCACATTCTCCATCAAATCATCCGGCCTATGAAACTCAATCGGCGAGACACCTTTATCGAACTCTATCGTATCGGATTCTATCATTAATACATACTTGCCGTTAATCTTTCCTAAATGGATGCTGTCGCCAAAATCGGCTAGAAGTCCTTTGACGGATGTACTGCCAAGCTTCATTCGCAGTTCGGCTTCAGGTGTATGCTCGACAATCTGGGCTGTGGCTTCGACAACTTGATGGGTTTCAAGACGTTCCTGGATTTCCCGTTTATCCCTTGTTTCCCAGATTTCCAAGTCCTGTTCGAATTTCTGCAGTTCGTCACTGTTTTCTTCGAATTGAGCGGATACATGTTCATGGACCATATGGATGACCTGGTTTTTCATGATTTCCGGCATCGATTCGCCATATTCGACGAATTTCAAGAAGTCCTCGAAGTAGCGGGCATGTGAGGCCTAGTGGATTTTCAGTTCGCCTTCTTCGACCATTAAAGTGTCTAACTTTTTGGGTTCACTTCAAAAGGGAGTCCTCTTTTTGTGTCAGAAGACTCATCAATATTTAAAATCCACTAATTTAATACAAATTTTAAATGCTTATTTCCTATATAACAATATAATGGTATTATAAACTTTGGAATTTTGACACCTACATAATAATGCTGGAGAGGGAAGATTTAAATGTTACACTTGAAAAAAATTTTATTATTACCTATAGTCACAATGGGACTTGTAGGATGTACTTCAGAAGAGGCATCAATTGGGTCTGAAGAAACTGAAGTAGTAGTAAGCGATGAACAAGGTAGGGCAGCCAAAGAGGAAGCATTAGAAAGACTTGAAACTGTATCAAAGGAACGTAAAGACGCTACAGAAGAAGAGGGCTATATGAAATCTGAAGACTTTCCCTCTGTTAAAAATGGTGTAAATATTTTAGCCAATGCCATTGGTAGCGAGGCTTGGATCACGATGAATGATGATGAAGATATGGATGAACAATTCAATAAACTCAAAGGGGATATTGAATCCTTATCATCAGAAGAAATATATTTAGGAATGGAAAAAATAAATTCCTTTAAAAATGTTTATGAGAGTGCAATTATGGACACCATTCATTCCTCAATGAAATCACTTGATATAGATGGTTATGATAGTAAAATGCATGGATTTAATTTAGTCAATGACAGTACTACACCTGTTGAAGAAATAAATGAATCAGCAGATAGTTATATCGATGATTTGAATTGGATAAAAGATGATTTAGAGGCTTTAAAATTGGAGTCTGAAATGTATGGTAAAGAATTTACAGGTGAAGAAGTAGAAATGTTAAACAAGGTTATATCAGGTCTAAAAGCTTCTGCCGTAAATCAAATAGGAGTTCTTTCGAATTTTACTAAAGCAAGAATAGATACAGGCATTACATTAGAGGAATATCTTGATGAAGCTAAAGATGAGTATGATGAAGCTGAACAAGCAGTAACAGAGTTAGAAGGGGAGCTAGGAGTAGAATACGTAGAGGATTCTGAATAAGAGCAAGCGAAGGTAAATTTCATTAGCTTTTTATTTCTTCAAATATAGAGTGGAAAGTTAAGGGAGCTGACAATTAGGAACATTATAGGAGCGTGAGCAATGTAATGGATTCTTTATGGAAGAGGCATTAGTGATTCTTAA
The DNA here is from genome assembly GCF_047238085.1 of Peribacillus phoenicis. Taxonomy (NCBI): domain Bacteria; kingdom Bacillati; phylum Bacillota; class Bacilli; order Caryophanales; family Bacillaceae; genus Peribacillus; species Peribacillus phoenicis. Next base: position 2,158,417 of record NZ_JBDFMF010000001.1, read on the forward strand.
TGAAAAGAAAGCTCGAATTGATTTATACGAGCTACGTTTTATACTGACTGCCATTAGAGATAATGCTTCTGATGGAGAGGTTTACAGTCTTTTAGATTCTGTACTAAAGGAAAAGTATTAATTGCAATTTAATAGGGGCATACTGTGGGATAAGCCTATTTTGAAAATTTCATCTAAAGAAAATAAATTTTAAGATAAATTAATTAAAATTTCCCAATGAGGTACATTAAGATGCAACCATTACCAAACAGCCTTGACGTATTAAGTACAGTGTTTAAAGAATTATATCAAATGGGATTTACAAAACTAAGTAAAGCACAGTTAGGAACGCAATTGGTTCCTAGCGTTAAAAAGATTTCTATTTTATTAAGATCACTCGGATACAAGGTTGAAATTGACGACAGTGAGGAAGACGTGATTTGGATCAGAACAACTAGATGAGTAGTAGACAGTAATTCTTTTACTGTATTTCTTGTGAAAAAATAATGTACTACAAAGAAAACGAGATCAACATAAAAAATATTTAGTTCAATAAAATCCAAGTCGTCCAAAAGGGCGGCTTTTTATTTTGCAATGAAAGGAGTGTATCAATTGGAAACAGAAATATTTAATTTATTTTTAAAACAGGGTGGGTACGCAGTCCTATTCGTATGGTTACTATGGACAACGATGAAAACCAATAAAGAACGGGAAGCGAATTATCAATCTGTAATTGAAAAGAATCAGGTCGTAATTGAAACACAAGCTCAAGCATTCTCAACACTGGCTCAAGATGTAAATGAAATTAAATAAATCATTGTTCAGGAAAATAAGAATTAATAACCAACCAAGGAGGAATTGAAATTGAATGAATTCGTTATTTCAAGTGGTCACGCTAAAGTAGTACGTGGTGCAAGTGGGTATCTAGATGAGGTTAATGAAGCAAGGAAGGTTGTATCGAAAGTTGCTGAATATCTAAAAGAACAAAATTGTAAAGTACATACATTTAATGATGATACGTCAATAACTCAGCGGGACAATATCAATACAATTGTAAAATATCACAATAGCAAAAGTCGGGATTTAGATGTATCTGTACATTTTAATGCTGGTACAACGGAAAATGGTGGTACAGAGGTTCTTTATTATGGAGACGGAAATAAAGCCTTGGCGGCAAAGGTATCGAAGGCTATTTCAGAAGCACTTGGAATTAAGGATCGTGGTGCGAAGAAAAGAACGGATCTCGGATTTCTTAAGGGGACAGCAAAACCAGCTATTCTGATTGAGGTATGCTTTGAAGACACTAAAACAAATGCTGATGCTTACAAGAAGAACTTTGATGATTGTTGTAAAGCAATAGCTGAAACGTTATCAGGTAAAAAGTTAAAAGAACAAGCTAAACCAGTTGAAAAGAAAAGTGTTTTACATAAGGTTCAAGTAGGTGCTTTCTCTGATGAGAAGAATGCAACTAAGTTAGCTGCTGAATTAAAGAAAAAAGGGTATTCTGTAAGTGTTGTAAACGGATAAGCCAAATAAAAAGTCCTTCGCAGTAATGAGGTGGGCTCAATTTATTTTCTTGCGATGAATAATTAAAAATTGGATGGGGATTATATATTATGGCACTATCCCCAATAGAACGCCATTCAGAAAAGCCCTTACTCTTTTGAGTAGGGGCTTTTCGTTTTGTGTTATTTATCTAAGTTGTCGATTGCGTATTGCGCCTCTTCTGGAGTGAATTGTTCTCCAGCTTCTGAAATTAATTGGTCGTATACTGCATCTTTAGACATCGCCATAGTTTCTGTATATGATTTCGCTTTCTTCAGAGCGTTTTCTTTCCAATCCCATTTGACATTATCAATAGCATACTGCGCTGCATCTTCCGGGAACTGTTCTCCTGCTTCTGAAGTCAACTGGTCATAAATACCTTGCTTTGACATCGACATAATTTCTGCGTATGATTCCGCTTTTTGTAAAGCTGATTTATATTCTGTAGGTACTTCTGGTTCTTTTGGTTCTTCCTCTTTTTCTGCTTTTTTAGGCTCTTCTTTAACTTCTGCAATTTCTTTAGTTGTATCGGTTTTTGTTTCTGTTGTCTCTTCTGTATTAACTTCTGTGCTTGCTGTTTCAGTATCATCGCCACCGGTAGCGATACCGATAATTATACCTAATACAATAAGCCCGATAAATCCTAAACAACCAATCTTAAAAAACTTTTTCAATACTTTTCTCTCCCTACTAAAATAGGTAAAACAACCTAATCAATGATAATATACTAACATTTATGGTTTGGTTTTGTAAATAAGGAAATTCATCTCCTCTTTTTCATAGATCAGCAGTTAAAGAAAAAAAAGGATACTCAGTGAATATTATAAAAGGATAGAATTATAACCCTTCTCAAATTGAGGAGGGCCTTTTTATTTCCTATTTTTATTATTTTGATCATATCTTTAAAATGCGTCATTATTCCTTAAATTTCTCATTATTTCAGGATTATCATTTTCTACTTCATAAAAGAAAACTTCATCGACATGATTTTCGATACTCCAGTCTTTTATACTCCATTCATTTGTAGTACTTAATATTATTTTTCTTGAATTAGTATTCTTAATATCATTTAAAAAATTCTCATATCTTTTCGAATCATCTAGCACTGTTTGTACAGGGTGAAATAAAGTAAATGTATCTTCATTGCCTCTTGGATTATTTTTTGTATGATCTGTATAACTATTTATATTGACAGTCATACTTCCCAATGTATAATTTGCTGTAGATTTAACTGCACTAGGTAAAAGATCTTTATTAAAAGCTCGATTAATATGGAATGAAATATCGCCCATAGAACTTGTTCTTATTATTCCCTTGTCAAACTCTTTATTCAAACAAGAGAGAATCACCCTGACTTTAGCGTCATTATCATAGCCCTTTACCAATAATATTCGCTTTGTTTTATCTCCCAAAAACTTCATCACAGCCTCAATAGCTTTTTCTCTATCAGTCATTATGATTTTCCTCCTAATGGAATATTTACTTTAAGGTAATTACTTCTGGATCAATGTTAATTCTTCTTCCCTTATACTTACCTTTCTTTAGTTCTATATAAAAGGTTTTGTTTCCATTATCTCTAATAAAGATTATTTCTGTTCCTTTTTTTAACTTAACAAAATCCCATGCAACCAGAATTTGAATATCTTCATTTATAAAGGCTTTTCTCATAGTCAATAGCCTCCTTTAGATCTTCTGTAATATATTCCTATTTTTATTATAAACTAACATGTTTCTTGTTTTAAGAACAATAAATAAAAATGTAGCCCTTACTCGCTATGAGTAGGGGCTTTTTTTATCTTTAATGAACCACCGGTTTGAATAACATTTTTAACAGGTTTAGGTTTTACTTCTAATATTGCTTCACCTGATCTACTTTCAATAAAGTCAGAAATGGAAGGGGATTGATAAATTTCAAGCTTTTTACTTTTACTGCGTATCGAGTTGGGGTAATAATTAGGATAGATGGAAATACCTTTTTATCTGGTTTTTGCCAAGGTTCATCTTTCCAATCTCCTGTATCATAATAAGTTTCATAAAGATCAATTTTCTTTTGCATGACTTCTTTTGTATAAACATTGCGTTGAACTTCGATAAATATGGGATTGAACCAAATAGCAAAAATGTCGGGTTCGATTGTTCCTTTTTCTCCATATTTAGGCTCAATCATAAGGTTTTTGGTTTCCCTATGTGCTTTCATTTCAATAACAGTATCTACAAGTTCAAGGAAGTGGGGGATTTTAGTTGAGTCTGGTTTAATATTGCAGTCAGAGTTGAAGTAAACGTATGGAGAGTGAAGTGTGCTGCACTTGATAAAGTTATCCCTTGTTAAACGTTTTAAAACACTATTACAAGAATTTATTGGATTCTTAAGATGCTTAAAATGTAATTCAACTATCTGGTTTCTTGACATCATTCTGAATTGTCTTAAGTCATTAATAATGGCTTTATCCCTTTGGTTCAATATCGAACACCTCATCTAATGAAAATTCATTTACCTTTCGATCTGCGACATCTTCAAGAGTGCTTGTACCTACGAGAAAGGGGAAATTTATTTACAATGGTAGAATATGTCGTATTTTTTGGACTTGTCATAACAGGGTTTGTCTTTCTAGGTTTGGACATGCGAAGAAGTAAAGGAGTTAAAGTGGATCATTACATCCCCCCATACTTTGTGGAATTGGATAAATGTTAAAGTCCAATTGAGAAGAGGGTATTAAAAGCTTTATGGATGAGGGATTATAAACCAACTACACAGTATCCAATAAGAAGATATAGAATTGATGTGGCATTTCCAGAATATCGATTAGCCATTGAATGTGATGGTAAAGAATTTCACTCAAGCAAAAAAGCTAAAGCACACGACAGGAAGCGAGATGCATACTTAAGATCAATTGGATGGAAAACGGTGCGATTTAGTGGAAGTGCCATCAATGGTAATATGAGCAAGGTGATAACTCGAATTGAATCTGAAATCCAAAAGAAATGCTCAAGTGGATGCCATTCGGAGGATTAATATGACAAAAAGTAAAGTAGAAACAATTGAATACGTCAACAAAAACGGTGAGTTAGTTAAAGCAAAGATAAGTGATTATGATGAAATTGCATATTATAAAGACTTTAATGAAAAGGGTAAAATAGATACTCGAAAGATTATTGATACTGAAGAATTCACATATATAGAAGGAATTGGAATAGCAACGGAAGAAGGTAGCTTGGATATGGAGAAGTTAATTAAAACACTGTAACAGGAAAAATACCTACGTTATCTTTAAAAGGGAAATTTTTCACTTCATTTTTTTGCCTAAAGTAAGAACAAATGTTCTATAATGTATTTATAGAATGAATGGAAATGTTCTTATGTCTATAAAAGATCGTGGAAAGCTAAAATGGCAACCTGCTTTGATGCTGCCTGAATACGTTAAATTATTAAATGACGTAAATAAGGATTATTACCGTCAAGTAAAGCCAATATTAGATGAGTACCAGTTAGAGGAGTTTGAGAACAAGATACATACCGCAATGGAGTTTGCTTCACCTGTAAAGTTTACTGTTTGGGAAGATGGTTTTGATTGGGAGTATGTTGGGATGATACATAGGTTAGATCCATTCACAAAGGCGATATATTTGGAGCTGGAAAATGAGAAGGGACATATTATTAAGGTGAAGTTTGAAGACCTTGTAGCGGTAGAAGTAATGGAGTGAAAAAATGGCTAAAGCAAAACCAAAAAGAAAACTGTGGATTAAGAGTAGAACATTCCTAAATGAATTTACAGTAGATGAATACTTGAAAAAAGAAGTGAAGTTAATCTTAGCTAAATATACAAAATGAATAAAACTCACCAGTCTATAACGATTGGTCAGTTTTTATTTTCTATAATTTTACTCGTTACTATTTTCATAGAGAATTTAGTGAAATGTGAATAGAAGATAGTTTGTTTGGAGATTATTATATAGGACGGGAGAGTGATAATTGGTTGGATAAAAAGTCAAAGAAAATAAATCTTAATGATGTTGATATGACCGATGTAGAAGTTGTCTCAACGGAGAATATCGATATCAATGAATATTTCAGAAAGAAGCTTCTCGAGTGTATAGCCAAAGAAGAAAGTAGGCTGTTTTTGTATAAGGAAAAGAATAAATAAAATAGTTTAATTGAAAGGACTATTCTAATGTGAAAAAGAGTAAACCAAGAAAAGAACTGCGAGGAAATGGCTATTTTGTAAATGAACCTAACTACGTATTAATGGCCAAGGCGTTTACGGAACTATACTTTAGTTTTACTAAAGGTGGATCTGGAGATGTAGAATTCGACAAATTAGGCACGATAGCTTTATTTTCTGGCAAAGGCAAATGATGAAGAAGGGAAACAAAAGGAATTAGATAAAATGAGAGCTCACGTTAAAAGACTTAAGAATGAAAAAAAGAAATAGGTAAAGTCTTGTCGTGGTCATCTAGTTTACCCTCTGCATGCAGAGTACCGATAAAAAGGGAAGCAAACAAAACATAGTCCCGAAATACACCATCCATGTAGTATTTGGGGACTACTTGACGTTTACCTTTATAGCGAATTTACTTAAAATAAGGAACCTTTTTCAAAGCCACACAAACTGGAACGGCAACGATAATTCCTAATATATTTTGAACAAGATCTCCAGGTATCGAAGCCAAAGGTGCAATCCAATTACCGTATAGAATCCCTTCACCAATATAATAAACAGCTATCATAAATGGAATGGAAACGATTGTTGCTATTACATTGAAAGCAATGCTAGTACCGTTGCGACCCTTTGACCAAGCGATTTTACCAACTATATATCCTTGCAAACCACGCGCCACAATGGTGATAGGTGCCCACAATGTCCACCCTCCAACTATATCAAATAACCCCATTCCTATCGCACCAGCAAGAGCTGCTTTTTTAGGACCAAATAAAATAGATGCAATAAAAAGCATAGCTGTTCCTAGATGAACTAACCCTCCATTTGCGGCAATTGGCAGTTTAATATTCAAAAAGAAAGTAGATAGGAACACAAGTGCAATCAACATTGCGGTAATAATTAAATCCATAGTTTTTTGACTTGACCTTGAATAACTTTGTGTATTTTGCATATCTGTAAACCTTCCTAACTAGAATTTTACTATGATTTTAGCAAAAGACTGGTGTCTATAAAAGTGTCAATTTATTAAAAAACTATGAGGTCAGTTGATAAAAAATACAAATATTATACGTATTGAAAAGAGAGAGGAGATGACTGTTTTTAGCTGATTTATGATAAGATAAATAAAGTTTAAAGTGGATAGGCCATATGGAGGTTATTATGAAAAAAGTTGCTGTACTACAGGATTTATCATCTTTTGGAAAATGTTCATTAACAGCTGCAATTCCGGTTCTTTCGGTCATGGGCGTGCAGGCATGCCCATTACCAACGGCCATATTGACTGCGCAAACCGGATATCCAAGTTTTTTTTGTGAAGATTTTACATCCAAAATGAAATACTTCATAGAAGAATGGAGCAAGCTTAATGTAACCTTTGATGGAATCTATACCGGCTTCGTTACTGGTGAAGAGCAAATTAATAATATTTTCCATTTTTTAGATAAATTTTATACAAAAGAAACCATTTTACTTGTTGATCCAGTAATGGGGGATATAGGAGAAGTCTATAAACTTTTTACCGATGAATTACTGGTACTTATGAGAGAACTGGTGAAGCGTGCAGATGTCATTACACCAAATGTTACAGAGTGCTGTTTATTAACCGGATTGTCTTATGAAAAGCTGCATAGCTATTCAAACGAAGAGGACTATATTAAAGCGATAGAAGAAGCAGGGAATATGTTGCAGCAAGAAACGGGAGCTCAGGTTATCATCACTGGAATGAATCCACCGTCAGCAGATTCAGAGAAGCAGTTTATCGGAAATATGTATTTGGACGGAAGTAGAACCTTTTATAGTGCGACGCAGTATAACGGTGAAAGCTATTCAGGTACTGGTGATTTATTTGCATCTGTGATTATGGGAAGCATGATGCGTGGAGAGAACCTAGAAAAATCCGTACAGCTCGCAGTGGCATTCCTGACAGAGGCTATCAATGATTCCTCCTTGGAGCAAATTCCTAAAGTAGAAGGAGTTAACTTCGAAAAATATTTACGAATGTTATTATGAATGCTTTAAAAAATGGAAAAAATGGAGTAACAAAAGCTCGGCTTTTTGACTAACCGAGCTTTTTGTATAAATCAAATAGTACTTATATTTTGCCGAGTATTGTAAAAAATCACTTAAATAATAAGGAAACTTTCTATTTACCTCACAACAGCCAGTATTTATGTTCGTTAAAGTTTGAAAATATTTAACTTCCATAGACCTTTACAAAGATGAAGAAAAATTACTTGAAGAAAAAACAATATTATCTACAATCGAGGAATTAGAAGCTCTATTTCCTGATAAGGATAGATCAGAAATAATAAAGAAAATGCGTCAAACAAATGCGAAAATATCTCAGTTTTCGATGAAGCAGATGACTACATGGATTACAGTTCAATGTTTTTATAAATACATTGCGATCTCGTAACATTTAAAAGTAGGAGAAAAGATGAAAAGTTAGGACTCCATTCTAAACGAGTGGGGTTTTTATAATTTACAGAGAAAAAATAAACGCTTGCTTAAAATGAGAAAAAAATAAAACTACTAACGTAAGTTAGTAGCTAGATATAAAAGTATTAATAGTATTTTAAGGTCGAAAATTGATCACATAACTGCTCACATTTTTGCTCACAAATCATCAACTTTTATTTATGATTTTTTCAATTAGAACTTGCAAATCATCCGGCCTATGAAACTCAATCGGCGAGACACCTTTATCGAATTCTATTGTATTGGATTCTATCATCAATACATACTTCCCATTAATCTTTCCTAAATGGATGGTATCCCCGAAATCAGCAAGCAATCCTTTAACAGATGTACTGCCAAGCTTCATGCGCAGTTCGGCTTCAGGTGTATGCTCGACAATCTGGGCTGTGGCTTCGACGACCTGGTGGGTTTCAAGGCGTTCCTGGATTTCCCGTTTATCGCTTGTTTCCCAGATTTCCAGGTCCTGTTCGAATTTTTGCAGTTCGTCACTGTTTTCTTCGAATTGAGCGGATACATGTTCATGGACCATATGGATGACCTGGTTTTTCATGATTTCCGGCATCGATTCGCCATATTCGACGAACTTCAAGAAGTCCTCGAAGTAGCGGGCATGTGAGGCCTGATGGATTTTCAGTTCGCCTTCTTCGACCATTCCTTCTTCGGGCATGTATGGGAGAGAAGGCTATATACCTTGATATTATTGTGTTTTTGTTATGGCTGGTCACGAATTTGGTCACAGATTGAGCACTTTATCAATTTCAACTGCAACACTCTTTTGCATGTTAGAAGACACATGACTGTATATGTCCAAAGTCGTTCCAATCTCAGCATGTCCGAGACGTTCGCTAATTAGCTTAACATTCACATTTTGCTGAATCAGTAATGTAGCATGAGAGTGTCTTGTAGCTGAATGGAATTTTGTTTTAGGTAAACCAACTTTTTCGGTTAAATTATAAAACTCTTTTCTAAAATTACGTGGGATAATCGGTTTTCCATTTTGAGTACAAATTACTAAATCGTGATCATGGTATTTATCACCAAATAAGAGCATTTCTCTATTAATCATTTCACGATGTTTTATAAGTTCTGGTATTAGGTTTTCTGGAATGCTAATAGAACGAATACTTGATTTATTTTTAGCACCTGACTTTATCTCAGCTTTTTGAGTCAATGTTTGGCGGATATAGAGTACATGATTATCAAAATCAATATCTTTAAATCTTAAGCCAAGAATCTCACCTTCTCGGCATCCACAAAAAAAGCCAATTAGAAATCCAGGAAAACACCTTGTTAATCGTTTAGTCTGCTTTGATGCTGCTATAAAATGATTAATTTGTTCACTTGTCCAAACATTAATCTCTTTCCGCTTTATCTTAGGGAGTGTAATTCCAATAGTAGGATTATCCCTTACTAATTTTATTGTAGTTGCCTTCTTCATTGCTGAACTTAAAATACGAAATATTAGATGGATAGAGTACTCAGAATAATTACCTTCCTGAACCAATTCATTAATAAAGTTTTGTACTAACAAAGGACTTAATTTTTGGACTTTAAAGTGACCGAGTCGAGGTTTTATGACCGTTCTAAAGTAAATACGATGAGTCTCATAAGTACTTGATTGTAATTGGATTTTGCGCTCAATAAACCACTCATCCATAAAACGTTCTAAACTTAAGTTATTCAAGTCGGTAAACTCATCCTGTAGAACTTCTGACTTTAATAGTGTCATTGCATCTAATGCTTCTTGTTTAGTTAGAAAGCCTCTTCTTTTAATTTGTCTACGTTTTCCAGATAAAGCGTCATTACCCGCGTCAAATACCAGATCCCACTTCTTTGTATTTAAATTCTTTTTTACGCTTCCTTTCATAGCTTAAGAGCCTCCTATGACTCTCAAACCCGTTATCTACTCTTGTCTAGTATTTTAACACGGTACTAATTTATGTTCATGTCTTTCATCAAGATAATTAATTTTCTGGAAAATTTGAATTTACTAAGTATCTTAATACAAGCAATTTAAGCAGTGTTTATAGCTGTTTTTTTTGTCTAAATACCGAATTGTAAAATTATAAAGTTTATGAATTGTGGGTTAGTTATATATAACCTTTGATGCACATATAATCAACCTATGCAGCTAGAGGAGGGGAAATGATGAGTGTTGAACCCAAAGAGTTATTAAAGAAGATGAAAGAATATGATTTTATATATGACACTTCGTTTGGAAAAGTGGTCAATAAAGGACATGAAGAAGATAAGGAGTATATATTCAAAATTTTAGACTTGTTGCATGATAACTTTGACAGGGTTAGATATGCGGATGATTTAAGTGATACTGTTATTGGTAAAGGAAATGGACAATTTTAATATCACAAAAATTTGCAATGATGGATAAACGAATTCCATTACCACAAGTACCACTCCATATGACTTATGACGGTTCGCTTAGGGGAGCGTTTAGAGGTAAGCAAGCATACCTAATGCTTGCAGGAGTTTTAAATGAAACTGAAGAAGAAATTTATGTTTCCTTAAATTTTAAAGATGAAGAATATAGAAAAGTATTTAAGAAAATCGCCGAATATAAATGGAAATTTTCCGAAAATAAAAAAGACTAAATAAATTTAATATCAATATATTATTTTTTGAGCCTATAAAAGGGCTTTTTTATTTTGAAAATCATTCTTAACAAAACGCTAAATATTTACATGTATTTTATTGACAATCTGATTAAATCAGATTATGATTAGTGTGTAGAATAAGTTGATTCAATCAGATTTGGAGTGTGAGCAATGAAAGGTTTGGAATTTATTTGTAAGGTATTCGACATTAGTTATAAAGAGGTGGCTGAACATATAGGAACTAGTAATCAAACGATAACTGACTGGACTAAGGGAAAGACGGAAAAAATTCCTGAGAAGCGATTAGAACAATTAGTTACAAAAGTTCCCCAATTTAAACGTTTAAAAAAAGAATGGTTTTCAATGGATCTTACCCCTGCAGACAAGCAAAGAATTACTACAAGTTACCTATTAATTGAAACAATAAGACAGCTAGAGGAGTATCCAGACAATAATAAAGAGGCTAACTTAATGATGTTAGATGATGTGTTAGAGCTACAGGAAGTCAATAAATCGGCTCTCACTACTTCATTAACAATAGATGCAATAAATTTAATAGTTGAACATCTTGTAGATGATTGTGATTTTTACGATGAATTACATGAATTAATCATCAAACACAAACCAGAATTAAAAGAACAAATGAAATAAGTAACAAATTAATTGGAGGAGGTGGTTACAATGTAAGCTCTTTTGGGGGACAAAAATAATTAGTTAGCCATACATAAAGAGGGGTAGGTGTTCCTGCCCTTTCAACAAATAAAGGAGGTGTAAACATGGTTAAAAAGGAAAATCTTATATTTTGTTATGATGTGCTGCTACATAGAAAAATCAAACGGGAAGGATACTCATACCTTTTATCGGCAATAAGCCTTGCAGATCGACGCTTCTGGCTCTACCCAAGATGTACTGAAATCGAAAACATCATGAAAGAACATACTCAGGCATCAAATTAATTAATTATTCAGTTAGCCAATTAAACAGGAGGATGTATATGGAAGAAACTGCTCAAAAGAAAAAATTATACGTACATGTGCCTTCTCACATTGTTAGGAATGAGGATATTTATTTAAACAATGAAGAATTTGCAATGTATGCGAGGTTGTGTTTTTTACACTTTAGAAATCCCAAGGAAAAGGGAAATGTATTGGAAATAGATCATCGTAAATTAATGAACTTCTTGAAGATAACCGACACAAGAACCTTTAAAAAGAGGGTTAATCACTTACATAGTTTGGATCTAATTAAAAATGAATTCGAAAAAGTCCCAACTAAAGGGAAAATAAATATCATATTTAATGATTCAGTAATTGCTGAAAGTGAAAACTTCACAAAATTATCAGCTTCAATTTTTACATACTTTAATAACGATCAAATTGATACTTATGCATTTAGACAAATTTTCTATTATAAGAGTCGAATCAATAAAAACCTAGACGGAAACGGACATGATTATTGTTTTTCAGGTTTTGAGTCAATGACTAAGAGGTTTCGTATTTCGAAATCAAAAGTGGAAGAGGCGAATAAGCAATTAAAGAAAGCGAAGTTACTTAAAATAGTCAAACATAAATTGGATCCAACTCATGAATACATAGACGATGAGCTGCAATATGATCGCTATAATAATCATTATTTTGTGGCTGATATGCTCCATTAAAAACAAGGGTTTTCTCTAAGTACTCTACATGCAGAGGTAGCGTTTAAGAATGCGGAAGTAGAAATTTAGAATGCAGAGGTGTGGTACTCCTAGTGCAGCACTGGCAGTACTGTAAGTAGTATACAATTTAATATTAATATACATACAAGATAAAACAATATACAGTATTTCAATTTCGAAAAAATACGGTTCGAAATGTGGAATTACATTATTCATATCATAAGTTTTAAATTTAAATTTTACATAATCGGTAAACTTTTCTGAGTCAATTGTGAAAAGATTCGTTAAATAATATTTAATGGTCAAAGTTGGTCAAAATAAACAATTATACAAAAGGGAGAATGATTAAATGGTAAATAATAAAATTGTTAAGGTAAACAAGTCGGTGTACATTCCAAGTATAGAGGCAGAAACAATCTTCGATATGAGTGAACGTGGATTAGAAAATATCACTATGTATGAATATGTCGGCATGATTCCTTGGTCACTTGAGTTACTAAAGTTACGCGCATATAAAAAAAGGTTTATTGAAAATGAAATTTCCAAAAATGGTAAAGTTAAATTTCAAACTGATGCAGTAATCAATATCAAATTTAAAAATAAAATGAAAAACGGTAAGCAATTCACATCGTCTGTTAGAGGTTATGAAAACCTAATGTCTCGTCTACTGAACCAGTTTAAACATCTGAAGAAGGCTATAAGGGATAACGAAAAAGAAATAAAGTTATCTAATAATAAACGGATGATTGATAAATTGGAAAAGTCGATTAGTTATTTGGAAAATAAATCTGATCTCGTCAAAGGGCATTATAAACGTATCAAAGCGGATAGGGATAATGTAATTTATCATGAAATAAAAGCAGATGATTTGCGGAATCACTTATACATAAACGGAATCAACTTTAAAGGTAGGCATTATAAGTTTTATAAACGCACAGCATCAAAATCTAGGCAGTCACAGGGTCTTTGGATTTTGGATGAATTGTATGAGCCAATGAAAGAATGGTCACATATGGGACTAAGTTTGATCGGTAAAATTGATGTAGCGTCTCTTTGTGCCTATGAGAGTCTAGTCTCATCTAGCCTAGAATCCACCATAGAGATTAACCCTAAAAATATATTTGTTATAGATGATAAGTTTAGTGAATTTGAATATCCAGCCATTGAAGTAGGTAATGATTTAAAAGCTAAATTTAATAAGAAAGCTAAAATTAAAAATAATATTTGGGACGGTCAAGCTCTCATTGATATTTCTTTGATGCAAAAGGCTAATCGAGGTAATAAGGGAATGGCTTTACTTCGATCACACTTTTTTAAGTCATGTGCATTTAATTGTAATCTTCAAAAGTATTTAGAGGATATACATAAAGAGATGACAAACCCTGAAAAACAGAATTACGATCCAACAGTTAACCCTAATTATACGAAGTGGGAGCTAACGGACAATTTCGGAAATGTGGTATTCGCCAAGGATATATTATTTTTGACGACACCTAGCTCATTAAAATTTCTTAAATTTGCTGGTAAAGGCAATGAAAAGGAAGCATATGCAAATTGGTGTAATCATGTTCGTGCAGATAGAAATATTATGGGTATTTGTAAATCGGAGAAGGCCAGTAAATATGGTGACAGGTCATTTACCTCATATCAAATGATCAACACGCTAGATGTGGAAAAACAAGATATCGAGGACTTAGCGGCGTTCGAGGTTGACTTTATTAAAGGGTTACAAGGTAAAAAAGATGCTAATGGCACTTTTGATGAGAAACCATTCATCAATTACCTAGTTAAAAATAAAGAAATAACAAATGCTTATCAAATGTTTTCTGATATCTATAATATTAATCCTGAAGTTGTTCGTACACGAATGTTTAGAGATTATCGTGCCAAACAAATTAGTAACTATCGTACCAAGGTAAAGGGTGGAAAATTACGTTTAGAGGCAGATTATTGCACTGTGTTATCTTGCCCTGAATTAATGCTACACACTTTGATAAGTGGTAATGGTCATAAGTTAATAAGTGAGTTAAAAGGCAATCAAATACATACTAAGCTTTATGATTATGAGAAAGAATATACACTCGTCCGTAACCCACATAACAGTCAAAACAACTTCTTTAAGTCAATAAACGTAGATAATGAGTTTTATAATACATATCTAAACTTAACAAATAATATCGTGGTGATTAATAGCATAAAGAGTCCTATTTTAGATCAACTGAACGGAATGGATATGGATAGTGATACGGTGTTGATATTTAATTCAAATGTGTTCAATCGTATGGTAAATAAAACTTTGGAAAATAGAAGTTATCCCATTATCCTGAATACCATTGTATCGGAACCTAATCCTGTTGAGTTGACCAATGAAAATATAGCAGAAATCGACCGGAGAACTAGTAAAAGCCAGGGGTGGATAGGTGAGGTGACTAATGCTGCACAATTTCAAGTTAGTGTACTGTGGGACATACAAAACACTGAACCAAATACACCGGAGAGACAGAAAAAGATTGAAAAGATATTGAAAAATGTAGCCATCTGTGTAGTACTATCCAATGTAGCCATCGATTACAGTAAAAAGATTGTAGAGGTTGATGTGGATAAGGCATTAAGAAATATTAGATCATGTAAAGAGGCTAAGGTAAATGCAACGAATAAAAAGGGTAAGAGCAAATTAGTTACTAGAAATAAGCCGATGTTTTGGAAGTATGTCTCCACAGCAGATGTTGAAATAACTGAATTTTATTGTCCAATGGATTTACTTATTAACCATATTAATAATGACATTGAAAAAGGGGGCTATCGTAAAAATTTACCTTTTGGTGATTTACTACTTGATCTAAGTAGCGAGGAGTTAGGCGGGAAAGCAGACGATAAGCAAATAGGGGATATTATTGAATTACTTAAGGAGTTTACCAAGGGTATTAACAAAATAAAATCATCAGGAGATGACAAGGAAGGGAAGAAATGTAAGGAGAGACAGACGTTAATGGAAGATTCTTATAATGGACTTGATGCCAAGATCGCTAAAAAATCCATCAGGAAAGCAACTATGTATAAAATTTTAAAGATGATTGCTGATCAGTACGATGGAACAAAATTAAAGAAAACAAATGACTTGTCAGGTATTGTCGTCCACTTATTGAATACCTTATATCGTAATCACAGTACCACATTTCTTAATCTATTAAAAAGTGATGATTATCCCAAAAATAACACATTGAAAAGCCTTCAAACCCTTGCTGGGTAAGGCTTTTTCTTTTCCTAATTTGATTCCCTAATGGGAGAGGATGGCGAAACACAAGAGTACTCATTATGTGGTCGAACGACAAAGTATCTTAAAGTCGAAGTAGATAGTCAATGATTTCTCTCTCTTTATTGTTTTTAAGTAAAAAAGTTTATACGATTCCGCAATTATTAATTCTTATGTTTATAATACATCAAGGTGGTCTCGATTGCAAGCTATTATTTTTGATGAACTGGATAAAAGTGAACTGTACATTTATTGGAGACTCCACATCTCCATTTAGCGTATAAAAAATCCATCTAATAATTAGGTGGGTTTTATTATGCGTTAAATTATGTGGTGCTGCAATAAGTGTATAGGCAAACGTTTATACGCTAATAAAATATGTGGAGGAATGTAAAATGAAAGAAGTAGTAAAAGAATTTGAAAGTTTGAAAGGCGAGATGACCCCAGTACCTGGTTTTTCTAGATACCTGTGTCACACACCATCGGGAAGAGTATGGAGTAAAGTTAGCAACAGATGGTTAATTGAGGATGAATTTTGCAAAGGAACAGGTGATCACGGTCAATATTTGATGACGAGCCTTAAATGTGATTTAACGGAAGAAATGGTGCCAATGTATAAACATGAGATTGTACTTAGTTCAGCATATGGAACCACAAAAGATTTCTGGTTATCACAAGAATTACAGATTGACCATATCGATAAAAATCCACGAAACAATAAAATTGAAAATTTACGATTGATTACTGATGTTGGGAATAAAAAGAACTCTAGGGATAGGTATTGGAATAAGACAAGGCTTTCAATGATAATAGCAAGAGAAATAAGAGAGGAAGTAAAACATTTAACATCTAACATGACTAAAATGGATTTTTATAAAGCAAAAGGGGAAGAATTAAATGTTTCATTTCGTAGCATTCAGAATATTGTATTGAATTTTTCATACAAGGAGAAGGTTAATCAATGAAGGATAATACATACTTTTGCGAATCAGGATCAATTGGGCATATTTATAGATTAATAAATGAAGCAATGAGAAATATCAGTATATATAAGTGGGTTTCTATGAGTCAGTGTTTTCTGCAGAGTGGGAGCTATTAGTAGAGGAAGACAAGGAAATGGTCGTAGGCGTTTTATTATCAGAATACGGAATTGGAACCAAAGAATTTGTAGATTACTGTATTGAAGAGAAATTACATAGTATTTAATACATAGAATAAATATTACATAGAAAACCACGATAGAATATATAAGAACTGCATGGTAGCTAGGGATAAGTCTCCTAAATGTATAAAAAGGGAGATTTCAACTCCCTTTCTCCATGTTAGCATCTAATTTCAACAAGAATTGAATTATCACATTAATTGCTTCATCACAAAATTCATTATTCAACTCGATTTCATAAATTTCTTTTCCTTTATGCTTACCAAAAAAAGTATTGTTGATCCCTTTTGTGTTTTCAATCGAGTTAAAGAGGCGTGTTCCTTTATCGGCAATCATTCGTCCATCGTGAGCAAAATGATTTCTAATTTGATTGTAATCTTTAATTTTAATCCATTCGTTGGAATTATCTGGAAAACTTATACCAGCTACTCTCTTTAAGTATATTTGTGCTTTTATTATTCCAGAATGTTTTAGGTCGTCCAATTTTATGGAGTCTGGTTTTTTTCTTTCAATATCTTGACAAAGCTTAATGAGTTCTTGTTCGAAAATGGAGTATACATGTAAGAATAAGGATCTCCTAAGAATGGTCGGAAATGAGTTTTTATAGTTAAAGTAGTCTTCTTCATACCTATTTTCGAAATACTCAGATCCTTCTTCTTCAGTAAGATTCATTGCTATAATTTCCTTATCTAAAGAGGTTTCTATAAGTTTAATATTGGTTTGTAAGAAATCCTCAATACGCTCAGAATAAATTAGCAAATCGTTAAATTTGGAAATTGAAGTAAGGTGAAAAAAACTAACCCATTTCATTTATTTAAAACCCCTTTTATTAATATTTTATCATAATGATAGATATGTTAAAAAAGTATTTTCTTTAATGTTCTAATAAAGGGAGAGAAATGAAATTTCCCTTTTCAAGGATTATTGTTTCTTATCCTTTCTTTTGTGGTAAATAAAAATAAATAACGGGATTTTTCGTAAGTAATTAAATGAGTTTTGATGGAACCTAACTTAATTTGTCAATTTTGGTTATTAAACTACTATTCTATGACAAAAAGACAGAATATAATTTAGCAAACATTGATAATTTGCGATTTTTTGGTATAATTTGTTTATAGGAACACACACTAATCTCGTCTAATATGTTAATAAGACTAAATTATGGCGAGGTGATTATTGTGTGTAATGAGGAGGAAAAAGATATGGCTACTGCTGAAGCTAAGTTAAATATCGATGCTTTCAAAGAGATGAAGCGGATAATACAAAATGAGATTAAAATGCAAGGATTGAATCCTATTAACATTAAGAAAGAAATTGAATCAGAACTAAATGATAAATAAGCCAAGAGTTGTAATTGACACAAATGTATTTATTGACGGAAACCTTTTTTCAGGGAAAAATAGCGAAAAAATAATGAAGTTGTTTAAAGATATTAAAATTACATTATTATTTTCTCAAAACACTATAGGCGAATTAGTTTATATGAGTAGAATAATGTCTAGAAAAGTAATCAGGGATATTGATTTGAGAATGGATTATTTAAACTATATTATGTATATTTTTTATCATTCTAAATCAATAAATACTATTGATCAAAAAGAAAAACATGGGCTAAAATGCAAAGACGAACGGGATGACATGTTTATAGATTGTGCTTATTATGGAAAAGCCGATTATTTGATTACAGATGATAAAAATTCCGGGTTGCATAAAATGGTAATAGGTGACACTAAAATTCTAACTGCTGATGAATTTATTGCAATTTACGAAGAAGAGCATGGTGAGATAATTATCGACGATGAGTGAAATCCATAATTAGAAAAAGCACATAACCTAAATGGTTGAGTGCTTTTTTGTGTTTATTTATTTAATACGTCTTTATTTTGACTAATGATGATCTTATTTCTTAATATCATTTTCTTTATTATTAAGTTCAACATTTAGTTATGCAGGATAACTCAGCTTTTCTAGGAGAGACGCTACAGATATTTCTAATAATTCTGGGATAGACATGTTTGTTTAATCGATAAGCTTTTGACCCGATCGATTAATTTGAGGAGATATCAACGACTCTAACGGTCTTTCAATCTTGTCCATAATTGTACCCTCCATATGTTGAAATATTTTATTAGTCTAATTTATAATAAAATTTATTATTGTGGATTTTAATGACGTAAAGATTTGATGTCAATTGTAGAAAGTAGGATAAAACTAGGGGTAATATTCCTATCAATATGGTAAAATATTGTTTGTGAATAGGGGGAGATTGTAATAGATACAACTAAATACTCAAATAACTTTTCAGATGACTCGTTCTGGAGAAAAGTTAAAAAATTTGGTAAAAAAGCAGGCGTTTCAGTTGTTTATGTAGCTTTGTTATTATTTTATACACTTAAAAAGCCAGAAACTCCTGTTTGGGCAAAGACAGTAATTATAGGTGCCTTGGGATATTTCATACTTCCAATTGATTTAATTCCTGACTTACTCCCTGGTGGATATACAGACGATTTCTCAGGGTTATTTGGTGCATTGGTCACTGTCTCAATGTTTATTGATGAGGAAGTTAAGTTAAATGCAAAAGAACGAATTAGGATTTGGTTTGGAGAAAGTGCTATTTCTGATACAGATTTAGTAGATGATAAACTAAATAAGAAAAATGATCAGGATGAACAAGATAAAGAGGAAGATAAGGATGAAGATAAATAAACAAAAAAGCACTTAACCCAAATGGCTGAGTGCTTTTTTATTTATGAAAATGAGATAAAAAAGGCAGTATTCAAATTGTTCTCTATTTTTCTGTACGGACTCCTTTAAATTTACCACCTGATGTCTTTTGATCTATAAAACGTCCTGTAGTTGCATCTCGTTTAACATAGTTACCATTTGGAGCTTTGAATTGGGTTCTGTTTTTTACTGCTCCATCACGATGATTTTTACCTGAATTACCTGCCATAATACTCACCTCACTTTCTACTAAATTATAACATTAATAGGAAAAAATATGCAGGATAATTGTCACTCCCTATCGAATGTAGTTTAAGTAAGTAAATATTTGGATGGGAGTGGGTTATATTGTTAGATGAATTAGACTTGAAAATTTTAAAAGGTTTATATGATTTGAATTTTAATCATGGACAAAAGTTAAATTTTACAGAATTAGGTTTTGAAAGTAATCAACATGCAGCATATCACCTTTATAAGCTCCAAAAGTTAAGCTACATAAACTTTGATGAGGAACGTTCATTTACTACAGGAGGCAGAAAACACGAAAAGTATCACAATAACGTGTTAACAATATGGTCAGAAAATTTTGATATATTAGAAAAAGGTATTGAAGAAGTGAAAAAACGCTTCTAATATATCATTACTTAGGACATCTCTTATGAGGTGTCTTTTTATTTTGAGTAGGAAACTAAAACACAACTAATAACGCATTGATCATTGATTAATATACTCAGTGGTTGTTGCGTTTTTGTTTTATGGAAAGGGGAGTTGTCATGGCTAAAATTATACATTTTCCAAATAAGGATAAAAACTTAATTGAACAGTTGGAATACATAACGGAACAAGCTAGAGAAGGTAAGATTAAGAATTATGTGTTTGCTGCAGAGTTACAAGGTGAAGATGAAGGGTTAATAGCTACTTCTTATTATAATGCCGATGTAGGTACTAAACAGCTTCTAAACTCACATATTCAAGTGGATATAATGGCAGCGGTAGTGGAAGTTAATTTCTTTGATGAATAAAAGGAGGGCTAATAATGGAAAAAGATAAGAAAATTGATGAGTTTGAAGAGTTGTTAGAAGGCGATGATAACCTAACAGACAAAGAAAGAATGTTCTGCATGGATTATTTGAGACATTTTAATGGGGCACGTGCATACCGGAATAGTTTCGAGGAAACTAAATTCGATAAACAAGCTGCTCATCTTTTGTTGAAGAAGGAGAAAATAAACAACTATATTAAGAAATTGAAGAAAGAACTATTTACAGAAACTTTGATGGATAGTAAGGATGTTTTGGAGCAGTACATTAAAATTGCCTTCGCTGATATTACTGATTACGTTGATTTTGGAACAAAAGAAAAAATTGATGAGAACGGTAATACGTACAATGCTAACTATCTTAATTTTAAAGATTCATCAACTGTAGATGGTTCAGTAATTGAGTACATCGCTGGTGGTAAAGCACCTACATTGAAATTAAGCGATAGAACTAAAGCACTGGAGATATTAAGTAAATTCACTAATTTAATTGATGGGGATACGGATAAGGAATTTAAAATCGTTTTAAAACGAGCTGGCGAGGATGACTGAATTAAAAATCAATCCACACTTTGAGGATTTCATTTATGATTGGGATCACACTAACTATCTATTAGTTGGAGGGTATGGATCAAGTAAATCATTTAATACAGCACTTAAAATCATCCTCAAATTATTAAGTGAAAAACGGACAGCTTTAGTTGTAAGGAATACTTTTGAAACTCATCGGGAATCCACTTATGCACTATTTAGAGAAATAGTTAAAGATCATTTAGAGTTACACAATCAATTTAATTTTACTTTGAATCCTATGCAAATCCTTTTTCCAAATGGCTCAAAGATTATCTTCAAGGGTGGAGACAGTACAGAAAAATTGAAAAGTTTGGTAAACATTAGTGTCATCTGGATTGAAGAATGTTCTGAGATTAGGGAAGAAGTTTACCATGAGCTTAAAGGACGTTTAAGACATCCAACATTAAGCTTACATACTTTACTTTCCACTAACCCTGTATCAAAAGATAATTGGACGTATCGTTTCTTTTTTAAGGATGATTTAAAGGATTACTTTAGGTTAAACGATGAAGAATTGTATGAAAAAAGAATTATTAAATTGGGGGATACTTATTACCATCACAGTGTAGTTACAGATAATAAGTTTGCAACGGACAAATACATAGAAGCTTTACAAGAGACTAAAGAATATGATCCCGATACCTATAGGATTAAATTTGAAGGAAGATTTGGATTTAGCGGTTTACGGGTGTTCTCGCAGTTTCAAACAATGCCTCATGATGAAATAATTGAAAAGATAAGGAAAATACAAAATCCTTCACGAAAATGTGGAATGGATTTCGGATTTGCGACATCTTACAATTGTTTAGTAAAGCTTGTAATTGATAAAAACGAAAATATTCTCTACATTCATTATGAATATTATGACAAAAATAAAACCGACCCGGAGACAGCAGAGGACTTAAAAGATTTTGCATTCACAAAAGAATTGATAAAAGGTGATTCAGCAGAGCCAAAGACAATTAGATACTTCAGACAACAAGGATTTAACATGAGGTCAGCAAGGAAGTATAAGGGGAGCAGACTGCAATACACCAAAAAGGTAAAAAGGTTTAAGAAAATTATTTGTAGTGATGCGTGTCCTAATGTAATTCGTGAGTTGCAATGGCTAACATTTAAAAAGGATTCAAAAGGAATAATAAAAGAAGATGAATTCAGCACTGATCCGCATAGCCTTAGTGCTATTTGGTATGCCTTAGATGATTATGATCACATTGATTTAAAAGGTGACAAGATGAAGGAATTAACTAAAGAATCGCTCGGTATATGGTAGGAGGTGGAATATTGTTTAGGTTAGACAAGAGTCAAATTGAAGTTATTGTACCTGGAATAATTGAAACGCTTATATATAAGCATGATACAAAACGTGAAGAGAAAATGCACAAATACTACCTGGGTGAACACAAAATACTCGATAGAAAATTTGCAGATGAATCGAAACCAAATAATAAAATCGTGGCAAACTGGTGTGAGTATATCAGTGATCAGCATGTTGGTTACTTCATGGGAAAGCCAGTTGTTTATTCAAGTAAGAATAAAGAATATATGCAGGAAATACAGGATATTTATGATTCGAACGATGAACAGAAAATTAATTATGAGATTGCTGAACAATGTAGTCGTTATGGTTATGGAGTGGAGATACTTTACACAAAGGAGAACCAATCAGTTAAGAAGGAACCTAGATTCAGGCCTTTACCATTGATTGAGAATAATATAATTCTTGTTTTCGATAACAGTGTAGAAGAGAATCTTATATTAGCAATTAGATATTGGGAAAATGAAGATGTTTTAGATGATTCTAAATCATTAC
Organism: Peribacillus phoenicis; assembly: GCF_047238085.1. Lineage (NCBI taxonomy): Bacteria > Bacillati > Bacillota > Bacilli > Caryophanales > Bacillaceae > Peribacillus > Peribacillus phoenicis. The sequence goes on from NZ_JBDFMF010000001.1 coordinate 2,181,409, forward strand.
ATGCTTATGTCTATTCAGAGCATATCAACTATCACTTTATACAGAAGGATAATGAAGAATTTTTTCTAGAGAGTGAAGAGTCTCATGGATACGGTGAAGTACCAGTTAATTATTATTGGAATAAGGGAAGTCAGTTAAAGTCTGATTTTGAAGGTATTATTACCTTAAATGAGAGTTATGAAGCCTTAGTGAGTGATGATGTAAATGAATCGGAATCCAGTACAGATGCAATTTTAAAAGTATGGGGAATCGATAATATTCCAGAAACTCAAGAGATGAAAGAAAAACGATTGTTAAACTTCGGTAAAGTGGAGAAAGACGAAAAAGCGGATGCTGAATGGTTAATAAAGAATATTAATTCTGAGTGGAAAGAGAATCAAAAGAATCGAACTAAAAAGGACATTTTAGATTTGAGCAAAGTTCCAGATATGACAGATAAATCTTTTGCAGAATCTTCAGGTGTTGCTTTGGAACGCAGGATTTTACCATTAGAAAACACTCGAAGTACAAAGGAAAGATACTTCAAAGAAGGCTTACAGCGTAGAATTAGGATGATTACTAATATTCTTAATATCAGCAAGAAATACGATTATTTAGATATTGATATTAAGTTCCAGAGGAATTTGCCTACTGATACACAGACCGATATTGCTAATGCTGTGGCGTTAGTTGGGACTAATATTGCAAGTATGCAAACATTACGTAAGATGGCTCACATTGAAGATCCTGCTTATGAAAAAGAATTAATTGAGCATGAGAATGAAGAATATATTCGTTTAAATGTTGAGGATGATATTGATGAACAGAATAATGGAACGAATAAAGAAGCTCACACAACAAATGGAGAAGAAGTCAAACAAGCTTGAGAATAATGTTGTTAGTCTATATGAGAAGGCTTTGCAGGATTTTCTTACTTTCTTAATGAAGACATATAGTAATTATGAGGTTGATGGGATTCTTACATACCAAGAGATGAGCAAGTATGGTCGCATGAAATCATTTGATAAAACTACGATTGGTATCATGAAGGACTTGTATAAGGATATAGAGGCTGATTTGAATAGTCATTTGTATGATATTTATACGGATTCATTCCATTATACTGGTTGGTCTATTGAGAGTGATTCAAAGGTTAAATTAGGTTATAAATCATTGAAGTCTGAAATTGTGAAAGAAAGTATTGAAAATGAGTTTGTATATTTAACATTGAATGAACACTTAGCGAAGAATCGTAATGATGTGATATTAAAGTTGCGTAATGTTATTACTCAGGGATTGGTTAGAGGCAGCACATATAAGACGATGAGTAAGAGTGTTCAGGAAGTGTTTGAAGGCGATGTTGTTAAGGCTAATCGAGTTGTAAGGACAGAGAGTGGAAGAGTATTAGAGAAGGCTAAATTGAATAGTGCTCTGCATGCTGAGAGTAAAGGAATACAGATGGGGAAGAAATGGAACAGTGTTGGAGATGAGCGAGTTAGGGTAAAACATACGGCATTGCATGATGTTACTATACTTGTAAAAGGGGACTTTAGAATAGGTGATGACACAGCTCAAGCACCTAAAATGTTCTCTAGACCAGAAAACACCATTAATTGTCGCTGTTTCCTTACTTATGAGATCCTTGGTATCGGCAATAATACTCAACATGATTACTTAGAGGATAAGCAGCTTGATGAATGGAAGAAGGAAAGGTTAACATCTTAGACTTATTATACAGTATTCTATACATTATCTTCTTCCACATTGTTAATTAAGTAGCTGATAAACGTTGGTATATCAAGATGTATATAAACATGTATGTTGATAACCACATAGAAATTACACAAACGTTGATGTAACAATGCTTTAACCTAGTTACTAGTTTACATAAGATTGACTATCGGTAGTCGATTTGAATGCTGTATGCAAGACTTATAACGTATTTTCTTTATCACATTATACTTCATTGTATTGTAAATAAAGAAGAATGATAACAAAGGGGAGTCTAACTGACACTCCTTTTTTATTTAATCTAGATTGTACCCCCCCCCATACCCCTTTTTGGACATTGTATATTACTACTACCCTTAAAAAATATCGCGGACAATTTTGGAAGCTTTTTTTGCCTTTTGTCGATTGGGCATCATAATTAATCGGACTAAATTAGAACTATATAGGGGCCATATGGCAACTGTAGAGGGCTAGGAGGAATATATACTATGAAATTATTTAAACACGCACATACACCTGATTTGCCGTTAAAACTAGATATGCAATTCTTTGCAGAGGGAGAAATTGAAGGAGCTGAACCTAATAATGAAACAGGACAGCAACCTGAGAGCATTACAATAACTCAAGAAGAATTAAATCTAAAATTACAACAAGAGGCAGACAGACGAGTCACAGAAGCACAGAAAAAATGGGAAGCTAAGACTACTCAGGAATTAGAAACACGTATTCAACAGGAGCGAGAAGAAGCAGAAAAGCTTGCTAAGTTGTCTCAGGAAGAAAGATTCAAAGTGGAACGTGATAAAGAATTAGCAAAGATTGAAGAGGATAGAAAGTCATTTGAGGCTGAACGTTTACAATTCAATCAAGAAAAATTATTCACTGAAACCGAAAAAGTATTAATCTCTGAGAGTTTACCAGCTACATTTGCATCATTCTTAATTTCAGACACAGCAGAAGCCACCAATGAAAACATTCAGGCATTTAAATCAGCATTTAATGAGGCTGTACAAGTAGCTGCTAATGCTGCTTTACCGGGTAGACCACCTGTAGCAGGTTCAGGTAAACAATTATCTGAATTAGATCAATTACAGAAAGATTATACACAGGCTATTCAATCCAAAAATTCAGCATTACAAATTGCACTAAAAAATAAGATTCACGAATTACAAAAATAACTTTTAAATTAGGAGGGCAATCACATGCCAACAAACATTAACGGACAAGGAAATTCATTTAACTTACCAAACTATTCAGGAGAGCTTTTCACAATTGATGCAGAAGTAACACCATTTCTTTCTATGGCTGGAGGATTAACTGGAGGAAAACAAACAACATCTAATGAATTTACCATTGATTCTACATACAGCTATCCAAATCCAGCACAACCAGCTATCTCTGAGCAAGCATCAACTACAGCACCAACAGCAGTTACTTATGTACGCGACCAATCTAAGAACGTAACTCAAATCTTCCAAGAATCAGTAAATATTACATACCGTGCTTTATCTAATGGAGGTAAACTATCCGGCTTGAATATTGCAGGACAATCTAACAATGTTGTATCTGAGAAGGACTTTCAAATTGCTCGTGCATTGACTAAAATTGCCCGTGATGCTGAACATACTTTCCTAAATGGTACATACAATCTTGCGACTACTGCGGCTACAGTTGATAAAACTCGTGGTATGTTCGAACTTACATCAACAGGAAATACAGTCGCTGGTGCTGGTGCGCAATTAACTAAAGCGATGATTGATAAATTGTTAAGGGACATGTTTACTAATGGTGCTCGTTTTGACAATATGGTTCTATTTACAAATGCATTCCAAAAACAAGTAATCACTAGTATTTATGGATATGCTCCACAAGATCGTAATGTTGGTGGATTAGACATTCAGCAAATCGAGACTGATTTTGGAAAAATCGGTATTGTATTAGACCGTTTTGTCGGTGCAGATAAAGTTGGACTATTCGATATGGCTCATGTATCTCCTGTACTACAATTAGTACCTGAGAAAGGGCATTTGTTCTATGAGGAATTAGCGAAAACAGGCGCTGCTGAATCTGGTCAAATCTTTGGACAAATGGGACTAGATCACGGAAATAAAGCTTTACACGGTTCAATTACTGGTCTAGCTACATCTTAATAACATTTAGTGGATAGGTGCATTTTTGTACCTATCCTTTTTTAATTACAATCAGAAAGGGTGTTAAGGAATGGGTAAATTACAAAATGATTCACGGGTTGATTTAGTACTAAAAGAAGTATTACAAATGGATGCTCAAGCAGATTCTTCTGCAGTTGATGTAGCTGCATTGAAAGCAGATTTTAACGCATTGTTAGCTAAATTAAAAGCAGTAGGATTAATGAAATAAGGAGTTGAAGTAAAATGAAATTTTATGGTTATGGTGTTGTATGGGATAGTGAAAATAACAAACCATTATGTGAGTTTGTAGACGGTGAGTTTAAAACAACAGAAGATGGAGTTGTTAAGACTCTAAAACAATTAGGATATAAAGCTGAAAAAGAAAAAAACACTTCTAAAATTGAAGGTAAGTAACGATGGAATTAGTTGAACTTAAAACAAGGTTAGGTATTCCTGTTGATGATTCAAGCCAAGATGATTCGTTGAAAATAGTTCTTAATGATGCTATTGAATATGCAAAAGAATGGTGTGGTACTTCATTTGAAAATGAAAGTGGAGACTTACTCATTCCATCTCCTGTTAAAAAGGGAATAGCATTAATGGTTGAAATAGACCTAACTGTTCCTGTAGGAGCGGTGAGCGATTCCCTTGCAGGAGCAACTCAAACCTTCACAAGTGATAGTCAAAGGTATACGCCTGTATATAGACTTTGGAAACCCTACAACACAAAAGTAGGGTTTTTCTAATGGGACGAGTAAGGATTAAAGATAAAAATAAGATACCTGAGATCATCAAACACGCAGAAGAATTGAACAACAAACAAATTCTTGTGGGTATTTTTGGAGAATCGGCTCAAAGTGGTCATGGAGATTCAGATATAACTATGGGGGAAATCGCTGCTATTCAGGAATACGGGACTAGAATACAAGTCACTGATAAAATGCGGGGCTACTTGGCTTCACAAGGATTACCTCTTAAAAAGTCAACTACACACATCACAATTCCTGAGCGTTCTTATATACGTGCTGGATGGGATGAGCATGAAAAGGGGATTTTGGATAAAGCAGTTAATTTGTTGGTCGATGCGATTATAGAGGGCAAACCATCTACAAATGACGCATTAGATGCAATTGGCCTTGAAGCAGAAGGAAAGCTTCAGGAGTTTGCTAGGAATTTAAATGATCCTTCAAATCATCCATTCACCGTTGACCAAAAGAGAAGTAGTAATCCACTTGTTGATACAGGTAGATTGATTGGAGCGATTACACATGAAGTCCTTTAGATTCAAATCATTGATTAGGAGATATACTGTTTCGTTTACGATTGAATATCCAGTAAATCAAAGTAAGCCCACTAACCCTACAGATTATGATGATCTGGGAAAACCGATTAATTCAGGGAATCAGCCTACCGTACAACAATCTGAGGGTGCCATTGTGTCCCCAACAGACAAACAAATATACCAAAGCGGTGGAAGGATCACTTCTTCTGATAGGCTCTTATATTCATTGGTTCATGACATTCCTGATAAAAGTAAGATCCGATATAAGGGAACCACTTACAGTGTAGAAAGTCAAAGCGATTACTCTGATATTGCTGATTTCAGTGTTTATACGCTAAAAGGAGTGGATCAATTTGATTGATTACAAGGCTATTGTAAGTGCAGTTAATCATGAATTACGCGAAGAGTTACCTTACATAGGAATAGAACGAATGAGTACGGAAAGGCAACCTGAATATCCATTTTTCACATACACAGTAACTAGTCCTTATTTGAATGTGAAGACATATAGAAGTGGTGGGGAAACACAGACGGAAGATGTTGAGATAGTTATATCTTACACATGGGCATCAGAGGATTCATTTGAAGCTTTATCTTTAGCACAACGTTCAGTCTCACTTTTAAAAGCAACTGGTACTCGTCAAAGACTTTATGAAAAAGGGATAGCAATTGTTAAAACAGATGGTTTCGGTAGTCGAGATAACTTTATTTCTATTGAGGTCGAACGACAAGTGGGGTTTGATTTACGTTTGAGAATTAGACATTCAGATGTAAAAGAAATGAAAGCAATAGAAACAGTAACATTTACAACAGAAACACAACCTTAAGGAGGTTAGGAAATGCCATTACAAGATGTATCAGTAAAAATCAACGTAGCATCACCTGCACCTAAAATTGGTCTAGGAAGACCTGTAATTTTTGTTCAAAAAACAGGTGCAGCAGAATACAAAGAATATTCAACATTGGCAGCTTTACAAGTAGACTATGCAACAGGAACAGCGGTAGAAGCAAAAGCGGCAACTATCTTTAAACAAGATAATCGTCCTGATAAAGTGGCGGTTGCTACTTATGCGACAGACATTAAAACGTCAATGGCACTTTTCTATGGTCGTGAATGGCATTTTGCTTTACTGGCTAATGACTTAGCAGCTGATCAACTTGCAGCAGCTACATTTATTAGTGAGAAGGATTTTAAATTCTTGGTGGTTCAAGTTAGAACAGAGGCGAATAGAAAAGCATTGAAAGCCAAGAAACGCACAAAAATATATGACCACACCATTGCCGATGAACATTTGGATGCTGCTGCAGTTGGTGATCTAGGTTCACAAACAGTAGGGTCAATTACATGGAAATTTAAAAGCTTAAAAGGTGTCACAGCAAGATATTTAAATGAAACAGAAATTAATGCAATTGATGCTGATTTCGCCGTTGCTTACATAGTTAAAGGTGGTCGTGGGCAATTATCTGAGGGTTGGTTAGCAGATGGGTCTTATATCGATGATATTCACGGACAAGACTGGATCAAAGCGGATATGGAAAATGAAATCTCATATACACTCGGTAACGCTCCTAAAATCCCTTATGACGCTAGAGGTATTGGTGCAATTGAAGCAGCTATGTCTACTACTCTTCAAAGAGGTTTTAAAAATGGAATTATTGCAACTCTTGAAGGTGGTTTACCTGATTACACTGTTACCACTCTATCAAGAGATGAAGTAGACATTCAAGACAGAGCTTTGCGCGTTTATCCGGGAGGCTCTTTTAGTTATGGAAAAAGTGGAGCAATCCATGAAGCTAGAGTTACAGGCGTTGTAAATATTTAATAGAAGAGGGAGGGTACAAGATGACAAATTCATACACATTTGACGCTTCACAAGTTAGCGTTGTGGTTGACGGCAGGTACTTAACAGATTTTGCTGAAGGGGATGCCGTTCAATGGGAAAAAGATGAGGATAATTTTGAACCAAAAGTTGGTGTGACAGGGACAGTAGGTATCACCAAGAAAATTAATTCAATCGGTACAATTACCGTTCTAATTATGCAAGGTTCTCCTGAGGTTGGATTCTTAAAGCAACTTGCTAATACAGGAAAACAATTTGCTATATGGGTAAACACTGGTGGCGAGCACAGTGAGAAAATTGGTGGTTCACAAGCCATGGTTCTAAAAACACCAGAAGGATCTATTACTGACGAGACAGGCGAAAGAGAATTTGAAATTAAAGTATTTGACTATACAGACGTTTGATAAGTGGGGGACAGTTCGCTGTCCTTTATCTTATAGGAGGTATGTTTTATGGGGAAAGCGCGTCACAATTCAAATAAAAGGGAGATGTTATATATGGCAACAGTAGCAGGGAAACAAGAAGAATTGGTAATCGAATTAGAAAATGGAGAGAAGAAAAAATACACACTTCAACATCCGGGAGCTAGAGCGGGAATGATGCTGAGAGATAAAGCGGCTGGCGCTAATGGAGCGATGGAACAAACGAAGCTTTGGGAAGGTCTAATGGAAAAAGTTATTTTTATCGATGGGAAAAGAACCAATTGGGATTACTGGGAAGAGTTAGAAAACTTTAATCATCAAACGGAGGTCTTCAAGGCAGCCAGTAATTTTCTTGTCGGTAAATCTGACATCTAACCCTTGGAAAGCAGTGGTTGAAGAACCGGAAGAATGGTTAAGATGGCGTTTAGTCATGGCAGAGGATTGCACCGTTAGTTATACCGAAGCTTTCGCTATGAGCAAAACGGAACTTGGTATCGCTAATGCCGCCTTAGACAAGATGATGAAATTAAGAGATGACGCTATGAAGAAAAATAGTAAAAAGAAGAAATAGGGTGGTGATTATATGGCAGTTCGTGAAACCCATATACTTTTGGATATCATGGCAGACGCTGATCCATTACGCGGTATCAACAGGGAAATGGATGATATTATCCGACAATCCCGGTTAATGGGGCGATCTTATGGAGATTTAAACGATGATTCAAGAGACATGATGCGTGAAATGAACATGGGGTGGCGGAATCAAAATGATGCTTTTAAAAAGTTTCGAAACAACTTAGTCGCTGCCGAATATGACTTTTTCAAATTAGCGCAAGTGGGCAGAAGATACGGCGGAACAACAGATGAATTAATACGTGCGATTGATAAAATGGGATTAGCACATAAGAAAGCTACAGACGGCATGATGGCGAATGATGACAGAATGAGACAAAGTATGTATAGAACGATTGGAACATTCGCTAACATGACACCTCAAGCCGATAAAAACGCCGCCGCAATTGCCCGCATGAATAATCCTCTATATAACGCCAATAGGGCAGGTTTAGCAGTGGTCGGAACCCTTAATAGGATGGCCAACAATGCTAATACTGCCCGTTTTGCATTGCAACAATTAGGGCCGAACGCCAGCATGAAAGAGTTGAACGAAGAAACACAAAGGTTAAATAAAGGTTTGGGTGCGATGCCTATCGTTGCAATCGCTGCAGGGTTAGCGGCTTACTTCTTTTATGGAGCCATACATAATGCGGCGATGGAAAATAAAAAATACGCTGATTCATTTAATACAATGGTTTCCACTCTAAGGAAAGCTATCCAACCAATGATTGATGTTTTTATATTGATTATGGTTCCTGTTTATAATTTTGTAACAGCAATAGGTCAAATGGTGATTAAATTCAATGAAGCGCATCCTGCTATAGCAATGATATTACAAGGTATTTTATTGTTAATCCCTGCTTTAACATTGCTGTTGTTACCGTTAGGTTTAGGTGTTGGTTATGTAAAAGGACTGACATTAGCATTTGGATTCTTTTTCAAAATGATTGCACCAGTTGTAACATTCTTAGCAACAATGAGTGCGACAGTATGGATTGTTGCAGCTGCAATTATAGCTTTAGGAGCAGCATTTATATGGGCCTGGAATAACGTAGCTTGGTTCCGTGATGGAATACTTGCAGCGTGGGAATGGATCAAAACCAATACATTGGCTGCATGGGCAATTATTTCCGCGTCTTTACAAACAGCACTTTCAGCAATTGTGGCTTTCTTTTCAGCAAAACTAGCGCAAATCAAGGCTTTTTGGTCACAACATGGCGCGCAAATTATGGCGGTTGTTAGTGTATATATGGCTATGGTTAAAGGTTATATTTCCGTAGGGATGGCTGCCATAAGAATGGTATTTTCGGTTGCTTGGACTTTGATAACTTCGGTTATTCGTATTGCCTGGACTGCTATACAAGCGGTGATCAATATTGGAATTGCTATTGTAACCGGGTTGATATCAGCAGGAATGTCTATTCTTCAAGGTGATTGGGAAGGAGCCTGGGAAACAATCAAAGGAACGGCAGAAGAAATATGGCATAGTATCGAAGGATTCTTTGAAGCAATCGACCTAATGCAAATAGGTAAAGATATAATCCAAGGTTTGATTGACGGTATTAGTTCAATGGCAGGAGCAGCAGTTGAAGCAGCTGCAGGTGTGGCGGAGAGCATAAAAGGAGCTGTTACCGGTTTATTAGATATTCACAGTCCTTCACGAGTCATGTTTGAATATGGTGGTTTCGTATCGGAGGGTATGGGGCTTGGTATTGAAGATGGATCAAAATATGTTCAAAAAATGGCTGTCGATATGACTGGTGGCATCCCACAAACATATAAACCAACTTCGTCAGCGGGATCTGTAACTAATTCTAGAAGTTCTATAACACTAAGCCCTACCATTTACATTTCAGGGTCGAGCGGTGAAGGCAAGAGCGTAAAAGAGCAAGTGAAAGAGGGAATTCAAGAAGTGTTTGATCACCTCAGCTTCCTATATGAGCCAGAGGGGGAATATTAATGGCTAAACTGGATGATGTGTCTTTATTTATAGAAGATGAAAGTGAGAGTTACAAGGTGGACGTCACCGAATATGCCGTTGAAAAAGGGGAACCGTTTACGGATCATGTATCCAAACGCTCCCCTGATTTTTCAATTAGTGGTTATATCCTTTCATCTAACTATGAAACTAGTAAAAATAAACTGATTTCCATTATGGAAAGCGGGAAAATCATTAAATACGTTGGTAAAATGAGTGCTTCGAACGTGATTATTACCAGCATAAGCGGCAAAAGAAGTTCAGATGTGCAAAACGGGATGGCAATTGACATTTCATTAAGGCGCATTCGTATTTCCACCACTTCATGGCAAAAGGCTTCAGGGTCAAAGAAACCTGTACAAAAGCCTACAAGTCAAAGTGGCAAGAAAAAACCAGTGAGTAAGAAAAAACCAACTAGTACTAAGAAATATCATGTTACAAAAAAAGGCGATACTTATTGGGATTTAAGTAGAAAATACGGATCATCCATACCACAATTGAGGTCTTGGAATAAATACCCGGATCGACGTATCCCTATAGGAGTTAAATTAAGAGTAAAGTAGGTGAGCGAATGGATTACATCCCTGTTGACAAAGAAAATATCCCTGAAATGTTCGATATTGACCTAGCGGATGAGACTTTTAAACTTAAGTTTGCTTATAACGAAACAGGGGACTTTTTCACCGTAAATCTTTATCGACCTACTGATGGTGAGGAAGACGAAGAAATAATTTTAGGTGAAAAAATGATATTGAATAAACCACTATGGAATGATTCATCAGATCTAACATTGCCAGCGCCACAATTAGTTCCTATGGATTTATCAGATAACGAAACGAGTATTACCTGGGATAACTTCGGGGTAACCGTTTTCTTATATATTAATGATCAGGCGGATGATGAATATGACAACTTATAACTTTAACCGGGTTATGAAAGTCAGTATCGGACGAGCCACATTTACAAATGAAAATCTTCACATTAGATTCGAAATTATTTTCGATGATGATATGAAGCCTAATAAAAACATGGTGCAACTATACAATTTATCCAAAGATACAATCTCCAAATTCAAAACGGGTGATACGTTAACCGTACAAGCTGGGTATTCGAATGATGTTGGGGTTATAAGTATAGGCAAGGTATATAGTATCAAAACGAAATTCGAAGGGGTAGATAAGATAACAACGATCTATACTTCCGAAGGTGAAGATTACACAAAAATGAAGATTGACAGTAAAACAGCAGACAAAGGGAAAAAGGATTCCATTACCTTCAAGAAAAATACGAAGGGTTCCACCATGATTAAAAGGATGCTGGATTTGTTAGGCGTCAAACTAGGTGCGCCCATGAAATTAAAGAATGACAAAGTATATAAAAAAGGTTACACCATATCCAAGCTTATTTACAACGATTTAGAAGATATTGCGAGGGATTGCGGTAGCATCATTTATCACCGCAGAGGAAAGTTGGTCATTAGACCGTTGAAAGAAGGAATGGACGAAAGGTTCGTATTAAAAGAGGAAACTGGATTGATTGGAAGTCCTTCAACATTCACGGAAGATAATAAAACAGGGTACACGGTTAAATGCTTAATGCAACACCGTATTACCACTTGTAGCATTATAGAATTGAAATCGAAGACGGCTAACGGTAAATATCGAGCTTTTAAAGGGAAACACGTAGCAGATAAGAACGACTTGTATACAGAATTCTCATGTGAGTAAGGGAGGCGGGCTTTTGAGTTCAGAATCAAGATTAATTGATAATGTTATTAAAAATATCATGTTGCAAGTTCACACGAATCTACCAGCCAGGGTAATTAAATACTTCCCTGATACTAAGCCGCCATCAGCAGATATCGAATATCTTTTTATGGCAAAGGATAGACACGGAGATTTAAGTAAACATGCAATGGTGGAGGCTGTACCAGTTGTAAGACATGTCGGCCCTTTAGTAAAGGGAGATGTGGTATGGGTGGAAATAGCAGAAAGAGCGATGGATGACTTTCAAAAAGTCCCTTTTGATCCTGGAATGAGAAGGATGTTTAACTTAAATGATGGGGTAATAACGGGGGTGTTTGACTTATGAAATCATTCAAATTAGATGAAAACGGTGATCTTGTTTTTGAAAACGGTTCTTTTGTAATGATTGAAGGTAATGAAGAATTAGCTCAGCAAGCCCGTATATCCATGCAAACAGAAAAAGGTGAATGGTTTTTAGATCCCGAAGAGGGAATGGACAGAAGTCCTATTCTTTCTAAGAATTTCAATGAAACAGAGGCTAAAGATATCATAATGGAATCAACGATTGGAACGACTGAACCGTTAGAATTCGAAAATATAACCTTTGTTCGTGATACAAGGAATAGAAAAATTTCAATCGATATCGTCATGCGCAAAGAAGACGGGGAAGTTTTGGAGTTGGAGGGAGTTGAAATTTAATGGCATGGGGACTTTCGGAAAAAGGGTTTAATCGTCCTAATCAAGCAGACTTGAAAGAAGAGCTTGATCAAAAACAAAAGGAACTGTTTGGTGAAGATATGAACTTATCATATAAAAGCCCTAACGGTATTATCAGTGGTCTTTTATCATGGGTACTAGCGAAGGTGTGGGAACTTGCTGAAAAGGTGTATCACAGTGGACATCCTTCGGAAGCGGTAGACAAAAACTTGGATTATTTAACTAGTTACTTTTTGACTTCAAGGAACCCGGAATTATACGCAGAGGGGACGGTTGAGTTTACAGGAACGCCGAACTTTACCATTGTTGCCGGTACGCGATTTGAGACGGAAACAGGAGTAGATTATGCGTTAAAAGAAGATGTGTTATTGAATTCATCTGGAATAGGTACGGGATCAGTTGTAAGTCTTACAGCTGGTTTAATCGGCAATACATTACCTGGAACTATTACCGTACAAAGTGAGCCAAGTTCAAGTATTGAAACAGTAATAAACTCTGAAGCTATTACAGGTGGCAGAGAAAAAGAAACAGATATTGAATTAAGAAAACGGTTATTAGAAACCAACGGAATTAAAGGATATTCAACGCCTAACAGTATTGTTTCGGCTGTACGAAACGTTTTAGGCGTAAGAGCTGCAAACATCCATAATAACAATACGAATGTAACAGTGAACGGAACGCCGCCTAATAGTTATCAAGTGTATGTATTAGGTGGGAATGGTCAAGAAATCGCAGAAGCAATATTTGATAAAGGCCCTGCGGGTATTGAGCCATATGGTACATCTTCCTTTCAAGTATTGGATATGAGTGGAGTTTCTCATAAAGTCTCCTATACACCAGCTAATACAGTTAATGTTTTTACGAGCGTGGATTTAACAACAGATAACACATTTCAGAGTTCAAATATTACAGAGGTAAAAGATACGATTGTTCGCTTTATCGGTGGTACGGTTAGCGATGGATCTATTTATACCGGGTTAAATATGGGTGACAAGGTAGTCATTTCTCAATTAAGCTATGAAGTCATGAAAATTCAAGGAATTAACGATGTTGTGATAAAAATTGGTAAAACATCCGGCACATTAGCTTCAAGTAATATAGATATCGCAGCAAATGAAGTCGCACAAACGAATGCAACCAATATCGCCGTTACGGTGACGGTATGATTTCATTCATTGATACATTCCGGAAATTGACGGATGTTTTTACAAAGAACCCAGATTCGATGATTGGGAAATATATATTACTGATCACCGAGAAAACAAATGAAGTTAGATTAACCTTTGAAAAAATTGAATCATGGCGTGATATCCAGCAAGCAAAAGGAACAACACTTGATTTAATCGGAAAAGGTTGGGGCCAGGAACGCGGAAATGTGAGTGATGAAGTTCTAAGGTTGCTCATATTGGCTAGGATTGCCCGTAATAACAGCAATGGAACTTTTAATAATATGATAGAGGTATTAGCAAGGACATTAAATACTGACCCTTCTACGATTAAAATGCGAGCCATGTATGAAGTGTCAGAAGGAAAAAAAGCTGCTGCGCTACGGATTGAAGGACTCCCAATCAAAGCGTTAAATGATGCTGGGTTATCAACCTCTCAATTCGGATTTTTAGTTCAAAGAGTCGCACCAGCTGGCGTAATAGTGGAAAGTATCAGTTTACAAGGGACGTTCCGCATGTCGCAATTCGTAGACCAAATAGAAACGAGCGCGGAAGGATTCGCACCAACAGACCAAAGCACAGGTGGAACATTAAGTGCTATTTATGAGCCATCCACCGATAATGACTTACCAATATAAGGGGGTAGAAATATGCCATTTACACAAGTATTACCAGTCTGGAACGCTGTAGGATCAGCACCACCAGAATCAAAAAAAAGCATAGGGTATTTACCTGATGAACATCCGCCTGCGGGCTGGTGGAACTGGCAAATGAATTTAACATACTTAGCTTTAAAGGACTTACAAACAAACGCCGCGGATAAAACTCCTGTTACCACATCAGTAAACGGTTTAATGACAGCGGCTGATAAAGTTAAATTAAACGGTGTCGCAACAGGAGCGAATAATTATGTCCATCCTGCTACACATCCAGCTTCAATGATTGTTGAGACTTCGGATAAACAATTTATTTCGGGGACGCAACTTACTTATCTTTCCGAAAAAGCAGATAAAACGGAAGCGACACAAACAGCAAGCGGTTTAATGAGTAAAGAGGATAAATTATATATTGAAAAACTGAAGAATACTCCATGGTCTAACTTAACTCTTCAAAACGGTGTTAAATCCTTCAATGCTAATTCAACTCCACAATATAGAAAAGTGGGGAATACGGTTGAGATTAGAGGAGCAGTTACTAACGTGTTAGCGATAAATACGATAGTAGCAACTTTACCATTAGATTGCAGACCTTTATTGCAAACGCACAACTATGCGCAGAACGGAAGTAATGTGGGCGGAACGGCAACAATTATCCGGGTCGCAGTAAACTTAAATGGCGAAATTACTATTGATGGAGTATCCGAACCGACCCAATACCAAGATGGAAAATGGTTTCCGTTACATACAAGTTATGGCCTATAAAAATAAGGGGAGAAAAAATGAAGCAAATTTATCAGTACAACAAAGAGTATTTTTATGTATTCGGTGGGGATCTTATGATAAATGATGATGACCCGATACCAAAATGGTACACGGACAAACCACCAGTAACAACAGGTGGACAAGGGATGTATAAGCCTAAGTTTATTAATGGGCTTTGGGAAGAAGCATCAGAAAATACAATTCCAGTTGTCCCAGAACCACCAAAAACAGATATTGAAATTCTAAAAGAGGAAATCATAGCAATGAAACTGGCAATGGTTGAATTAGCCGAAATGATAAATGGAGGTGTTTGATCGTGGCGAAAATATACTATGACTTAATCAAACTAGGATTACGGAAGATTGAAAATGTCCCGTTACAATGGCGCTCAGATGTTCAGGAAATGTTGAGTGCGTAAAAATAGATTAGTGACATGATATTTTAAGTCATCCTTTATGGAGGCTTTTTATTTTGTCTAAAATGAGGAGTGAAAAAATGACTGACGTAAATGTTAATTTTCCACCTACGGTTTCACCGAATAGATCGGTGACTGCGAGTGATGTGGAATCAATGGTAACACAAGTAAAGGCAGATGTTGAAGGTCAGGTGAGTGATGTTACCGCACAGTTGGCGGAAACAGGGATTAGTCCTTCGCAATTAGGCGCCAAGGTTGATGGTGTATCGGATGATACAAGTTTCATTAATGAAGCTATAAGCACGGGAAAAAAATTAGTGGGATATGGAACAACCATTGTGTCATCTTTGACAGATCCCTATTCGTTGAAAAGTGAAGATAGTTTGAAAGTCATTAGAAAAAGCGATGGTTATTTATATAACTCGTATGCCGATAAATACAATCGCATTATTTTTGGTCGAGAATATTTATCGTATTTTCATAGACGGATTGCTCTTGGTAGCGGTGTAAAGGTTTTGTTTAGTGGTGACAGTACTACTGCTAATTTAGGATTAATAGAAGATTATAGAATCCATAATCTCATAAAAAAACTAGCAACGTATGACGGGTTTTATAATGTTAATACAGTAAATAGGGGGCAATCAGGTAAAACATCAAGTGAGTGGATGAGTACTTATTTAAGTGGGGACATTGCCGAAAATGCCGATTTAATTGTATTAAGATGGGGCATAAATGACCCTGAAAAAGGCGGTAATTTAGAAACATTTTTAGGAAACATGAAAGCTGGATTAACTCAATTTAGGAATAATAAAACATATAGTCAACAATCTATAATTCCCAATGATGCCTAGTACAACCTCTGACAGTGATCATGGTCGAGGTGAGCTATGGTATGAAAAAATGGTTGTTGGTTTAAAACGCCTAGCCAGAGAATTTAAGTGTGTATTTATAGACACTTACGCATATCTACAAGACAGTCGAAATGCTTTTGATTATATGGATAGTACCTTTAGTGGGAAAAGTAGTATGCATCCTAAAGAGGTTATGAACTTATGGATTGGTGACATAATTTATAATGTTTTATTTCCACGGTCTTTAAAAATACTTCATGGTCAACCTGAACCCACAGTATTAGGTGTTTATGATGCAACAACTAATCCAAATGGTATGCAAAATGGATGGAATGAGTTGTCAGGCTATAGAAAGCCAGCATATTGGTTGGATAATGGAACTGTAAAGCTTATGGGTGTTCTATACGGTGGAACTATCACTACCGGAACAACATTGTTTAAATTACCATTTACTATTGGTACAGCGACTTTTCTTAATGTTGGAACTCGTGGCGGCGGAGGGGTTTTATTAGTAAGTACAGATGGAACTATAAAAGTGGAAAAATTATTACCTCCAGATACAGGGACTCAGTGGATTTCTTTAGAAGGAGCATCTTATAAGTTGAATAGAAACTTAGCGACACTTCCTTAATGAGGAATAGGAACAAACTGTTCGATACACTTCAGTATGGAATATTTAGGAGATACTAGATTGGAAAAGGAATAAATTAATTGTTAAGTGAAATAATAAGTTTCTAACAAATTTTCGTAAGGAGTGAATAATTTGATCGAAAATGAAATTTCCTTTGATGGTGAAAATGTGAAGATGAGCAAAGAGTTTTTCTTAAATATCATGAAGCAGGTTCAAAAATACAACGAAATCAATAGTAGTGATGAACAAGATATTATGTCATCAAACCCATGTTGTGCAGTTTGGCGTAAAGAAGTGGAAGATGCTGGTGGACAAGTAAGGCATAAGAATAATTTGTTATATAAAAAAAGATACAGAGGAGGACTATGGGACGTTAACAAAGGATTATGCTTTGCTCAATATCTAGCAAATGAAGGATCAGGCGGAGAAAAATGGGACTTTGGAAAGGATGTTTGCGATAGAGAAGACTGGAATGAATGGAAGGATGGTCCTGGTGCTTGAAGAAAAAGAGGATTCCAAACGGAGTCCTCTTTTTAATAATTTTTATTTTTAGTTGGAGCAAACTGTGCGGTAAGAGATTAGTTATTTAACCAGTCTCCTTTTTTAATAGTAATGTCTTAGTCTTTTTCGTAAAATGGAAGGGAGGTAAATACGAGGGGGATAATTAATGACAAGGCCTATTTCAATAAATTTAAATAGAACGGTACATTCTATGCAATTAGACAAGTTTCCTTATGAGTGTGGATTGTGCCATAAAAATGTAGATCCTAGCTTTATTGCAGCAGCATTCATTAAAGGAAATCATTTAACTAGTACATTTATAGAAGCTGTATTTCAATGTACTAATTTAGAATGTAATAGCTTGATTATTGGTTATTATGAAAAAGCAAGTTCCACCCGTTTTAAATTACTTAAAAATGCTCCTATACTTCCGAAGGGAAAAGGATTTAGTGATGAAATAATTAATGTGTCTCCTAACTTTAATGAAATATATAATCAATCTTTTCATGCGGAGCAAATAGGTCTAACGTTGATTTCTGGTATTGGGTATCGTAAGGCTCTAGAGTTTTTACTTAAGGATTACCTTATTTATCTTGGTAAGGACGAAGAGGAAAAGATATTAAATATGCCATTAGGGCAATGTATAAATAAATTAGAAAACCATAACATTAAGGAAATGTCCAAACGAGCTACTTGGATAGGGAATGATGAGGCCCATTACACAAGAAAATGGGAAGATAAAGACGTAAACGATTTGAAAAAGTTAATAGAAGTTACAGTTTACTTCATTGCTATGGATATTACATCAAGAAGATATTTAGATGAAATGACGTGATAAGAGGTGATTCTATTGGGGAATGATTATTTTAAAAGTGCGGAAATAGTTGAAGTGATTAGAATAACTGTTACAGAAGGAACTGGTATGTCAAAGGAAGATCCTATTAAAGAAGTTGTTCAATATTGGTCAAAAGATGGAAAGTTTCTTTTCAAGACCGAATTATTTGCGTGTTAAAGAACGAAAACGAGATCAACATAAAAAATATTTAGTTCAATAAAATCCAAGTCGTCCCAAAAGGGCGGCTTTTTATTATGCGATGAAAGGGGTGTATTGAATTGGAAACAGAAATATTTAATTTATTTTTAAAACAGGGTGGATACGCAGTCTTATTCGTATGGTTACTATGGACAACTATGAAAACCAATAAAGAACGGGAAGCGAATTATCAAGCTGTAATTGAAAAGAATCAAGATGTAATTGAAACACAAGCTCAAGCATTCTCAACATTGGCTCAAGATGTAAATGAAATTAAACAAATTATTGTACAGGATAATAAATAACTAAGGAGGAATATAAAATGGATGAATTCGTTATTTCAAGTGGACATGCTAAAGTAGTACGTGGTGCAAGTGGGTATCTAGATGAGGTTAATGAAGCTAGGAAGGTAGTACCTAAAGTTGCTGAATATCTAAAAGAATTAGATTGTAAAGTACATACATTTAATGATAATACGTCAAAAAATCAGCGGGATAATATTAATACAATAGTTAAATATCACAATAGCAAAAGTCGGGGTTTAGATGTATCTGTGCATTTTAACGCTGGTACAAAGGAAACTGGCGGTACTGAGGTTCTTTATTATGGTGACGGGAATAAAGCATTGGCTGCAAAGGTATCTAAAGCTATTTCTGAAGCACTTGGAATTAAGGATCGTGGTGCGAAGAAAAGAACGGATCTCGGATTTCTTAAGGGGACAGCTAAACCAGCGATTCTGATTGAGGTATGCTTTGTCGATACTAAAACAAATGCTGATGCTTACAAAAAGAACTTCGATAAATGCTGCAAAGCAATAGCTGAAACATTATCAGGTAAAAAGTTGAAAGAACAAGCTAAGCCAGTTGAAAAGAAAAGTGTTTTACATAAGGTACAAGTTGGTGCCTTCTCTGATGAGAAGAATGCTGCTAAGTTAGCGTCAGAGTTAAAGAAAAAAGGATATTCAGTGAATATCGTAAAAGGATAAAACAAAACAGCCCCTTCTCTTAAGTGAGAGGGGCTATATTCAAACTTTAAGAGATGGAGATAAAAAGCAATAAAAGTACACATTTTTATAATTTCATAAATGCATAATTAATTTGTATTGAAGTATTGAATTTTTTTAAATCCTCATTAAGGTTATAGTATTTATATACTAGTCTAACTATTTCCATAATAAATGATGATACCATTTTAGTATGAAGTTCGAGTTCTCCACTCTTTCTATAAATTTCTACGCTATCATATTCAAATTTTAAAAACTTATTGCCTTGTTGTCCATGAACTTCATTTGAAAAAATTTGATAAAAAAGCACATAGTCTTTTTCCATTTTTAAATACTTGCACAAGTCACGAAATGTATTTGTCTTACCATTAAAATTATACCATTTACTTCTTTTGTCCTTTAAATTCATGACCGATAAATATTGGCTTTCCAGTTTATTTCTATATTTTTCATCAGTCAGATCGGAAAATTGATTATTGATTTTTTCTTTTGTTATACCCAAAAATTCTCTAACTTCTCTTCCCACAAGCGTTTCTTGAGTAATAGAATCAAATAATTTCACATCATTTATTTTTTGTGATCTATAATAGCTTTCACCCCTATTCTCAGTATCTTTTTCAAGGATGAATTTCATAAATGTATAGTTTTCTAAAATCATTCTGCTCAATGCATCCGTACCATTAAAGCTATTATTTTCAATTAACACTATCAAAGAATTGGTTTTTCCAATCATATCTTCTAATAACCCAATAATAGCTGCATCATGTGTATCAAATTGCTTATCTGAATCAATTTTGCCAAAATGATTATCCATTACATTTTTTGCAACATTGTCTGCTTCCTTTAATAACCTCTTTAACATCTTCACGAAGTAACACTACTCCTCTTTAAACTCCTTAAATCTCAACGTGTTTTGAGTAGGGGCTTGTTTAATCTTAATAATATTATTATCATACTTTTTTCAATATTAAATCGTAAATATATCCCCATGCTTGTTGTACTTCCTTTATTTCTAATCCCAATAATTCTGCCTGCTTTTTGTACTTACCAATTAATGAAGGGGCGCTTTCTAACAGTTCTAAAACTTTCACTACATTTGGATATGGTGTGTAATTTATATCATTATGAAGTAATCTGTAAGTTCCTGGTGCCTCTTTGACTATGGCATTATACTTAGCTAGAATTTTTAATCTGTTACTTACATTTGTTGGACTAATACTCAAGCGAGATGAGAGTTCTTTTTGAGATATATTAGAAATACCATCTTCATTTTGACTTGTTTCAAAAAGGTCTAAAATATCCATAAATATTTTAAACCGACTTTTTAGTTCATCATTCATTACTCTCACCTACAACCAATTATTTCCTATAAGTCCTATATACACGTTCAGCAATATCTAACCTGTATTGTTCACACACATCTTCATTCATTTCCTTTAAACAATATGCCAGTTGTACAATCAGTTGAGCCCTATCTTCAATATTAGTTAAGAACATTAAAGTGAGTAACGACACTAGTAAATCATTATAATCTATATCTGATTCATCATAAATAACTGTTTCTCCGTTAGTTGGTGAAATTTTAGTGGTTCTAACTTCTACTCTTGAACGAAATGGTTTGTTTTCTGATTCTGTAATAATCAACTCATCTATTAACTTAATAAGTTGTGAATTCTCCAAATCTCTATATTCATTCTTATAATTATCTACTGTTTCATTTCCGCCATGTTCATCGAGAATATCTGTCCAAATTAATAATAACCTTTTGTCATCCATACATACTTCTCCTCTAAACTTAGTTTACTCAAATTAAATCAACCATTATAATCAGCTATCAAAATTCCCGGCTCCAACTTCTTGATACAATTTAAAATACACATCAGCTACTGTCTGAAAGTGTTTTCTAGATTCTTCTACACCACCATTTTCAAACTTTTCAGCTTCACCTTGATGATACACATGCATTTCCCATAAGTGATCAAGTAGTTTTTCTTTATTCAATTTGTTCAACTCCTTATAAAATATTTCTTTAATCAATTTCCAATGTCGCTTCTGGGTTTTTTCTTTTTAATTCTTTTGCTTCTGGTACTATATACTTCTTCAACATGGAGCTTTTCTCAATTTTACCGTCGCACTCCAGATTCCAAGTACCTCTATCCTTATATACCTTGATTGAATTAATACGTTTCTTTTCAAAACTTCCTCGGTTCATAAATCTTATAAATTCTTGCTCAGTATCAAAATCATCACGACAATACCTATACATATCCTTTTCGGTTAATTCATGAACAACTTTATCTTTATAAGGAATTTCTCCTTCAATCCTAAACATAATAGGATCTAATTCAAAGTCATGTTCAAACTCTAATCTGCGATAAATTAAGTGATCATCATATTTAATCTCTTTTAAGTGATTTAAATAATCTTCATAATCATCTGTAGTGCAATTATTTACCTTCATAAAATGTTGTATCATTTTTTCTTTTCCTATTTCATCATACACCCCTAAACTCCTACCAATGTGCTGAAATGAATGGCAATCTTTACAAATTAATGATAACTCCTTAAGTGTGACAAGAAATTCATCCTTATGGTGCTCTTCGATTTCATGAACATGTAAGTTACGTAATTCTGACTTTTCATTCGTTGAGTATCCGCATATTTGACAGGTGTTATTATTTTGCTTAAGAACTTGTAATCTTATTTTCCTCCAAAGAGTGTGAGATATATTATTTCTGACTACCTGACCATTATAAATCCTTGATTTCCAATCAATCGTAAGTTTAAATGAACTGAAATCTTTTGACATGTAAAACCTCTCACCCCTTATAGAATGATTATTTCATTCCAAAAAAAATACCATATTCAATGGTATTGAACTCCTATCTTTACTTTTTTTCTTTCTAATAATTTACTCTCCTAAAGATATAGGTATAATAACCTAATATATATTTAAAGTTTAACAGTTATGGATATGTTTGTGAATGAATTTTATTTTTTTAGCTTCAACGATCCACCATTAGTTTGAATTACATTTTTAACAGGTAGAGGCTTAATTTGTAGTGTTGATTCTCCAGACCTGCTTTCTATAAAGTCAGAAATGGAAGGGGATTGATATATTTCAAGCTTTGCACTTTTAACTGCATATCGAGTAGGAGTAATAATTAGGATAGACGGGAACACCTTTTTATCTGGTTTTTGCCAAGGTTCATCTTTCCAATCTCCTGAATCATAATAAGTTTCATAAAGATCAATTTTCTTTTGCATGACTTCTTTTGTATAAACATTTCGTTGAACTTCGATAAAAATGGGGTTAAACCAAATAGCGAATATATCCGGTTCAATTGTTCCCTTGTCACCATATTTAGGTTCAATCATAAGGTTTTTGGTTTCTCTATGTGTTTTCATTTCAATAACAGTATCGACTAATTCAAGGAAGTGGGGGATTTTAATTGAGTCTGGTTTAATATTGCAGTCAGAGTTGAAGTAAACGTATGGAGAGTGAAGAGTACTGCATTTGATAAAGTTATCCCTTGTTAAACGTTTTAAAACACTATTACAAGAATTTATAGGATTCTTAAGATGCTTAAAGTGTAATTCAACTATCTGGTTTCTTGACATCATTCTGAATTGTCTCAAGTCGTTAATAATCGCTTTATCTCTTTGGTTCACTATCAAACACCTCATCTAATGAAAATTCATTTACCTTTCGTTCTGCGACATCTTCAAGTTCTAGTTCATCTTGTTTCACTTTTAATGGATCAAGTAACCCTTTAGCTGTTTTCTTATCCATGTAAGGGACTTGAATCACTCTTTCTTTACTTGCAGTTGAAAGTATCATCCTACCCGGAGAATCTAAATCAACTGATTGCTTCAATCCACTTATTTTTGCATTCGTTTCATCTGACTGTTTACCTGATATTCTAAAGGTAAGGTTATTCTTCAATTGTCCACCTAATGACTTCGCATCACCACGTTGCATTGACAACAACAGATAAACACCATTAGAACGACCTATACAGGATATATTTTCAATTATCTTCATTATTTTTGGTTTATCTTTGAGCAATATAACTTCATCAATACACACCACAATTGTAGGTGGCTTATCTTTTAATTCATAAATACTCTCTACGTCCATCTTATCAAGCAATTTACCTCTTCGAACCATTTCCTTCTCAATTAATTGAAGTGGAGGTAGTAAAGTCTTAGCATCCATAAACACACCCATTACATGAGGTAGTCTTTTGTATATACCGAATTCTGAAAACTTCAAATCACCTAGTAAGAATAGTATTTCATCTGGTGACTTATGCAGAATCAATGAGGTCAATATTCCCCTAATTAAAGAACTCTTACCACTTCCTGTTGTTCCTGTGAGCAACATATGATGTTCTTCTGTCATGTCCTTTACATTCAACTTACCTGACCTATCTACACCGCACATAATAGGGATTATTTTACCCTTCAAATGAGATTGAATTTTTTCAAACTCGTATGGAATATCTTTTTCCATGTCCTTTGAATAACACCACAAGATAAACTTCTTCACCTTACCATCTATTTCAATGTTATTTCCAAAGCACTGTTTGAATACCCATTCTTGTTTCAAAACCAAATCAGGATTAGCACCATCGGGTAAGGTAAAAGTGAATCTGACAGCTTCATTTTCCTCATCAATATGGACATCATGAATCTTGGGATAACGTGTATACGTCTTTGATTGCGTTTTAGTTTGCTTGTGGATTCCACCAAGTTTAAATGCCCTCATTAGCGAACCACGCAGCTTCATCTTTGCTCTCCATAGCTTCATCATAGGAAAGCACCACTAACAGCGAGCATTAGTTTCCATATAAATCCGAATGCTATACAAGGTATAGCTATATTAAAGCCTATGTGGAGTGCTTCAGCTAGGTCATAATTTCCTTGATGTTCAAAAAACTTTTCCAATAAGGCAATGGATACAAGCCCAACACCCATAAGGCAAATTGTTGGATCAAATAAAATAAATGGACTGACAGAATATAGGTTAATATTCGGACTGGCTTTCCTTTTTACCTTCTTTTTATCCTTAAAACTTCGATCCATAAATGAATGTAACTCTATAGTATGCTTTCTTCTCATTAGAATAATTCCTCCTTTTAAATATTCAGTCAATTACGAATTAAATAAATCCCCCTCGCGCTCCCCCTTAATCCCTCACTCCGTTCATCCTTAACAAATTCCTTCAATGCAGTGATACCAACGGATTAAACTTGTTTTTCTTTGGTAATGATAATAAGTAAAAACAAAGTAACTGATCAGTCGATAATTAGTTGATTTTTTTCAGATAATCAGTAGTTGATTCAATAATGGAATCGTATCTACTTTGGTAAATGATATGTAGAAAGTTCGTAGAAGTTGCTTGTACCTACGAGAAAGGGGAAATTTATTTACAATGGTAGAATATGTGGTGTTTTTTGGACTTGTCCTATCAGGGTTTGTCTTTCTAGGCTTGGACATACGAAGAAGCAGAGGAGTGACTGTGGATCAATACATTCCCCCATACTTTGTGGAATTGGATAAATGTCAAAGTCCTATTGAGAAGAGGGTCTTGAAAGCATTATGGATGAGGGATTATAAAGTAACTACACAGTATCCAATAAGAAGGTATAGAATTGATATAGCACTACCAGAGTATCGGTTAGCCATTGAATGCGATGGTAAAGATTTTCATTCAAGTAAAAAAGCTAAAGCGCACGACAGGAAGCGAGACGCATACCTAAGATCAATTGGATGGAAAACGCTGCGGTTTAGTGGAAGCACCATCAATGGGAATATGAGCAAGGTAATTACTCGAATTGAATCTGAAATACAGAAGAAACACTCTGATTAAGAAGTGTTTGTTACGTTTTCTGTCACAAATAAAAATTAATTCCTAATTTATTCACAATACTGTCACGAGGACTTTTTACCTATATAATGAATATATAGGCAATGGGGAGGTTGGTTTTGTGGAATTGAAAGAATTGAGTTTTGAGCGAACCGGTTACATAAAGGCTAAGTTACAGTTATTTGATGATCATGTATTCTTAATGGCTGAGGATTGTATGCCTGTAAAGCTGTGCCGTGAAAAATATGGTGAAGAAGAAGCAATCCAATTTGCAATAAAGGAATTTGAAAAACTGAATAATGTAATTCTGACGTCAATCGATTGATATTTGGAGGTCTAAACATGCGCAACCTAGAAGGATTAAAAATAATTGATACCGAAGAATACACTTATATAGAGGGGATTGGTACAGCTACTGAAGAGGGTACTCTGGATTTAGAGGGGTTAATTAAAACATTGTTACAGGAAAAGTATCTACGTCATCTTTAAGAAGGGAAATTTTCCCCTTCATTTTTTTGACTAAATTAAGAACAAATGTTCTATAATGTAGTTATAGAATGAAATGGAGATGTTCTTATGTCTATAAAAGATCGTGGAAAACTTAAATGGCAACCAGCTTTGATGCTGCCTGAATACGTTAAGTTACTTAATGATGTAAATAAGGATTATTACCGTCAAGTAAAGCCAATACTTGATGAGTACCAGTTGGAGGAGTTTGAGAACAAAATACACACTGCTATGGAGTTTGCTTCACCAGTAAAGTTTACTGTTTGGGAAGATGGATTTGATTGGGAATATACAGGGATGATACATAGACTAGATCAGTTTACAAAGTTAATCCATTTAGAGTTGGAAAAAGAGAAGGGACATATTATCAGGGTGAAATTTGAAGATCTTGTAGACATTCAAATCATTGAATAACAACTTAAGTATGTTTGAAAATTAGAGGAATACCTCTTTTTTTGTCGAATTTTCTTCAACATTAGGGGGATTAAAATGGATAAAAAAATGCAAAGAAATTTATTACTTATTGTAATCTGTACCATGATAGCTTTTCCAATAATTATAAATATTTTAATGTTTATTCAAGTGTTTCCGGTTGCTGGTGATCAAGATTCTTGGATAAGTACTTTAGGTTCTTTCTGGGGAGCCATCATCGGGGGAGTTCTAACTTTATATGGAGTAAAAAAATCTATTGACCATAATGAAGAAATAAGAAGAAAGGAAAATTTTCCTCGTAGGCTATATCATTTAGAGAAAGCATTGTCTTATTTAGAAGAAGTAAGAAAGGAATTTGATAATATACTATCCTTAAGTTTCGGCAAGAATAAACCGAATTTTTTTATGATAAACACAAATTTAAACGTAGAAAAATTAGAAAAATATCATTTATATACTGCTAAACTGTTTGAAAAACTTAATGAGGATTTAATTTATGTTGATTCAAAATCGTATCGTATGTTTTTTGAATTTCGAAGAAGTGTCAATGATTTATTTAAGGAAATAATGGCAGAGGCGAGT
The DNA here is from genome assembly GCF_047238085.1 of Peribacillus phoenicis. Classification (NCBI taxonomy): domain Bacteria; kingdom Bacillati; phylum Bacillota; class Bacilli; order Caryophanales; family Bacillaceae; genus Peribacillus; species Peribacillus phoenicis. The sequence goes on from NZ_JBDFMF010000001.1 coordinate 2,208,280, forward strand.
ATAGAGTTATTTAATTTTTCTCAGACATTAATTACTAAAGAAGATGATGTGCTAAATATTCCTTGGGGTGAACTCCCTATGAGTGAAGAACAGAAAAATCAATTAAATACTATTAAGAAGAAATTTAATAACGCTGAAAGTGAATATATTAGTTCGGAAAGTATATTAATAACCGCATTGTATTTTGATTTAACTGAACATTATTTTAGCTTAATCGAAGAAATGAATTACTAATAGATATAAGCCTCTTAGCTAATTAAGGGGCTTTTTTGTTTGTTAAAATCTGTATTTTATATAATTTTACGTATTACTATTTTTATAGAAACTTTAGGTAAATTTGAATATAAGCTATTTTATTTGGAGATTATTATGTAGGACAGGAGAGTGATAATTGATTGGATAAAAAGTCAAAGAAAATTAATCTTACTGATGTCGATATGACCGACGTAGAAGTTGTCTCAACGGAGAATATCGATATCAATGAATATTTTAGAAAGAAGCTTATCGAGTGTATGGCCAAAGAAGAAAACAGATTATTCTTGTTCTCTAAAAAAAATAAATGATTTATCTAGTATAGGAGGATTGAATTATATATGGCTTATAAAAAGTACATAGATGAACATGGGCGATTAATTGAAGAGCGTACTAATGAAAATAATGAAACAATAACTGAATACGTTGGTGTATTTGTTGAGGAATACATTGATGAAAGGAATTCGAAATGCAAAAAGTATATTGATAAAAATGGAGTTGTTACCCTAATTTGCGAAAAACCTGAAGGGTATAAAGGGCTGTGGATAAGAGAAACTAGATTTTTAGGGGAATTTTCTATTGAGTCTTATAAATTAAAACAATACGCCCTTCTTGCTGAAAAACATGATCTTGATGCAAGAGGAATAAGAAAGGAAATGATTAAGGCTAACAAGGATTTTGAAATAAGAAAACAAGAGAACCTAGAGTTATACGAGAAATTAGCCAAAAAGATTGAAGATGATAAAAATAAAAGCTAATTGATAGGATTATATCATGGCGAAAAAGTGGCCTAAACAAGAAGAAACTAAACAAAAAGGTATGAATAAGCCTCCAATTACTGTGAAGAGAATAAATGAACCTAACTTAAGATTAATAGCAATGGCGTTTTCGAATTTGTATCATCAAACAAAAAATATTGATAAACGATCGAATGATGAGGAATGAAAAAAAGCTAAGGAATATACCTCAGCTCAGTAAAGGGGAAATAATAAAGAAAGAAAAGCTAGTGATGATAATATTATTTACAATTAATTCCCTTTTATGAAGAAAACCACCAGTCCTTTACGATTGGTGGTTTTCTTCTGTACCATCTTCAATTAGGATCAATATGTCACCAATTTTTATTTCCAAAATTTCACAAATTCTTCCAATGGTATCCCTTTGATATTGTTTTGTGTCGTCATTATATAGTCTTCTTAGTGTTTCAAATTTCAAATCAGTCATGGAAGCTAACTGCCTTATAGATATATTTCTCTCATCTAGAATCTTTTTTAAGTTAGATTTAACTCTAATACCCATGAATAACCCACCTTTTTTTTTACATAAATCAATTATATCACATAGAAAAAGATTGACTACAGAAAGTAGTAAGATAAACTACGGAATGTTGTTGACAAACAAACGTAGTCGTAATATACTTTGAATAACAACAACGAAATGTAGTCAGGGAGTGAGATAATGGAAGACAAGAGGACGGTGACTTAAACTCCAAGTCCTCTACATAAGTCAGTGTTAGGTTCAATGTGAACCTAACAAAAATCGAATTTAAAAGGGGATAACCAAAATGATAACTCAAACATTTGAAGCTAAAAAGGTATTTGTATCAGTTGATAACGCTGCACAGTGGATAGTATTTGAAGAAGAAATTCAAGCTGGGTTCAATTATCAACTTGCTTCTATAGAAGATCTTCACGATTATGTGGCAGCTTGCGGTGAAGTATTTACCTACAACATTCAAACATCTGAGGGTGTAGTTCAGTGGTTTACAGAAGAATTTCCTGAAGAATCCCCACTTGATTATGTATGTGAGTATCGGGTGATTAACTAATGGGTCACACCATAAATAACATTAATGAAACTAGGTTAATATTTTATTTACAAGAAAAAACTACTAACTAACAGTTAGTAGTTATGATCAAATTTAGAGTAAATAATGGCGGTTTGAGAGTTTGAATTTTTGTATAAATATTGGTCACAAAATTGGTCACAGATTTGTCTGAAACCCTTGTTATTAAGCACTAATTAGAGTCACATTCCGAGTCACATAACTGCTCACATTTTTGCTCACAAATCATCAACTTTTATTTATGATTTTTTCAATTAGAACTTGCAAATCATCCGGCTTATGAAACTCAATCGGCGAGACACCTTTATCGAACTCTATCGTATCGGATTCTATCATCAATACATACTTCCCATTAATCTTTCCTAAATGGATGCTATCGCCAAAATCGGCTAACAGTCCTTTGACGGATGTACTGCCTAGCTTCATTCGCATTTCGGCTTCAGGTGTATGCTCGACAATCTGGGCTGTGGCTTCGACGACCTGGTGGGTTTCAAGGCGTTCCTGGATTTCCCGTTTATCACTCGTTTCCCAGATTTCCAGGTCCTGTTCGAATTTGTGCAGTTCGTCACTGTTATCTTCGAATTGAGCGGATACATGTTCATGGACCATATGGATGACCTGATTTTTCATGATTTCCGGCATCGATTCGCCATATTCGACGAACTTCAAGAAGTCCTCGAAGTAGCGGGCATGTGAGGCCTGGTGGATTTTCAGTTCGCCTTCTTCGACCATACCTTCTTCGGGCATGTATGGGTATTGAATGGATTTCATATTTTTAGTGGTGATTGCCATTTCAACGTGCCTAATCAAGGTACGTTCATCAGAAATGGAAGCAACTTTCGGCTCGAAATCACATTTTAATAAGAAAACGAATGGTTCATCAAGATATTTCGTTAATTTTGCCGATGCGATTATGAAGACACCGCCACGGACGGCACTTGTATCAATATAAGAGCGCGTGAATTGTTCGTTTTCCTCTTGGAATTCTTGTTTTGTTTTTGCATAACGAACACGGTTAAATACATTGTAATTAGGGTTGGAATCAAGTGCATGTCCTTCTTCGACAATAAAAGAACCGATTTTCGTCGGTATTTGTTCAGTTTTTGGATGACGGTCGACTTTCCGTTTGGAAATCTTCATCAATTCCCCATCCAAAAAATCCTTTAGAGGACTTTCTTCGTATTCTTCAGTATCAAGAGTTTGGAAATGTTTAAAACGCTTATCAGCCTGATCGCCTTTGCCTTCGACTTGGATTAAATAAAAAGACAGATAGGTAATCTCAAAATCCATCAATGTCACCTTCTTCAATTATTAAGCATGATTCCCGTACTTTTTTTAAGACTTAATAAGTATAGTTATGTACTTTGATTCCGTCAAACTATTGGTACATGAATGATTAGCATAATTTTGGTGTATTATTTCATAATAATACATAGAAGAAAATAAATAATGATTCTTTATAGAATTAAAAAAATTAGAACTTTTACAAGATAAATTAATGGAATACTTCAGTAGCTCGCTTTATTAATATTAAAATAATGAATTGTTAATTATACATTGTTAATAATGCATAATTCTGTTGGATAATAAAGCTTTCGTTCTGAAAAATATTAAAAAAACAGAATTTTACAATAGTAAGTCATTGACGATAATAAGGTTAATACGTATAATTTAAAAGTCAGATAATTCAGGAATTGCAGAAATTTGTCGAAATTTCTCCGATATAAATGGTAAGTGAAATTATTTGTCTATAGTTTTCAGAATAGTTTATGTAATTATGGAGGATAGAACATGAGTATTTTTAGAAAGAAGTCCATTGAGGACTTGTTGAAAAACGCAGGTTCCGGCGGTAGGGGATTGAAACGGGAACTGGGAGTATGGGATTTAACGATGCTAGGAATTGGAGCGATTATTGGGACAGGCATTTTTGTTCTAACAGGCACTGGTGCAGTGAATGCTGGTCCTGCACTTTCAATATCTTTCGTCATTGCTGGTCTTGCCTGTTTATTCGCTGCACTTTCTTATGCAGAATTTGCAGCTTCCGTGCCGGTATCAGGTTCGACTTATACGTATGCTTATGCAACTTTAGGTGAATTCGCCGCTTGGATAATCGGCTGGGATTTAATCCTTGAATACTTATTGGCTGTCAGTGCCGTATCGGCGGGGTGGTCGGGCTATTTCCAATCATTTTTAAGTGGATTCGGAATTAACTTTCCGAAAGTATTGACGGCAGCACCGGGTTCGGTCGAAGGTATTACGACTTATATGAACTTACCAGCCCTTTTGATAGTCATGGCGATTACCTTTTTGATATCCATAGGTACGAAACAAACGACTAGAATCAATAATATAATGGTCGTTATTAAAGTGTTGGTAGTCTTGTTGTTCATCGTTTCTTCTATATATTATGTGAAACCGGAAAACTGGCAGCCATTCATGCCATTTGGAATCGATGGGGTATTTTCAACTGCCGCATTAATGTTCTTTGCCTTCATCGGCTTTGATGCAGTTGCATCAGCGGCTGAAGAAACAAGAAATCCAGGTAGGAATTTACCACGGGGAATTCTCGGTTCATTAGTCATTTGTGTGGTGCTTTATATGGCGGTAAGTTTGATCATGACAGGTGTGGTACCGTATGCACAATTCAGTAAGGCTCTTGACCACCCGATTTCTTTGGTCTTGCAAAGCGCAGGACAAAATTGGGTTGCAGGTATCATCGATCTAGGTGCCTTCCTCGGAATGACAACGGTAATCTTGGTTATGTTGTATGGACAAACCCGAATCATGTTTGCGATGTCACGAGATGGGCTGATGCCTAAATCCTTATCAAAACTTCATAAAAAATATAAAACACCATATGCGGCTTCATGGATATTCGGTTTGATAGCGGCCTTATTGGGGGCATTCATACCGCTTGGTGAATTGGCTGAGCTGGTCAACATTGGAACATTGACTGCGTTTACGATGATTTCCATTGCGGTCATCGTGTTACGGAAAACAAGACCTGATATGAAACGTGCTTTTTATTGTCCGGCTGTACCGCTCGTTCCAGGTCTGGCAATCGTTTTTTGTGTATTCTTGATGGTTCAGCTAGGGAGTCATACATGGATGAGGTTCTTGATCTGGATGGCTATCGGAGTAGTCATTTACTTCACTTATTCCCGTAAGCACTCGAATCTTAACCAGCAGGAAAATGAACATTGAAAAAGACACTCTCTGGAGTGTCTTTTTTTTATTTGGACATAAATAGTTCATAAGTCTTGTGTTTAAGAAGAAAATTTATCAAAGTGAATTAAGATTAACAGACTTTATGTCGAAATAGTATATATGGGTAGAAAAAATTGGAGGCAATTCAATCATGAAAAGTATATGGAGAAGTAAACAAAAGATAGATTCGATAGACTATATGCAATATAAGGAGCACGTCGGTATCAATATCAGGGAATATCCGAGCGTATTGAATCAAGTGGAAATGATTCATTTGACGATGGGGGATTTGTGCATAATTCGTTCTTTACAGGAAGAAGTGAAGAAACATTTGACCCAAATAGTAGGGAATTTCTATAAAAATCTAGAAAATGAACCCTCATTAATGAAAATCATATCAGACAATAGTTCTGTTGATAGGTTGAAAAAGACACTGCATCGTCATATGTACGAAATGTTTAGCGGGAACATTGATGATACGTATATTAAACAACGTTATATTATCGCACAAGTACATGTGCGAATTGGATTGCAGCCAAAATGGTATATGAGTGCTTTTCAGGATTTATTGCAGTCATTAATCATTCATGTAATTTCGAATATAAAGAATATAGAGCAATATCAAGAAAACATTCTGGCTGTCACTAAAATTTTTAATCTGGAGCAGCAAATAGTTTTAGAGGCATATGAACTTGAAAATGAGAAGATTCGCCAAAATAACCTAGCAGAAAAAGAAACGATCAAACTGCAGGTCAATCATAATGCAGAGGAATTGGCAGCAATCAGTGAAGAGACTAGTTCAGCAACTCAATTAATGGCAAATAAGGTAGTCGAAATTCATGATTTCACTCAAAAGGGCTCAGAGATTGCGATACATGCAGAGGGAAAATCAAAAGAGGGAGTCGAACTGTTACAGGGATTAGAGAAAAGATTGGTAAAAACGCAGGAGCAAATGACGATCATCTCAAAAGATATGGAACAGCTATCCAATACTTCAAAGGAAATTGAACGAATTGTCACGATCATCACTTCAATTGCAGAGCAAACGAATTTGTTGGCATTGAACGCAGCGATTGAAGCGGCAAGAGCTGGTGAAAATGGTAAAGGATTTGCGGTTGTGGCTGGTGAGGTAAGGAAGCTGTCGGAAAATACCAAGGACTCAGTTTCGGAAGTAGTGAAACTGGTTAATGGAATTGCTCATTTTACCAATGTCATGAACACGTCAATTTCCATGGTTAGCGGGGAAATTACTAAAGGAACGAAACAAGGAAAAGAAACTGGCATATTTTTTACTGATATAGCAAAGGCCATGCTTTCTGTTAAAGAGCAGAATATTAAGATCACCAAGGAAATGACAGAGCTGAATGATATATTCGACGAAATTAATGAAGCATTCAATCAAGTGGCCGTTTCCTCGGATCAATTGACTCAAATGACGATAAACTTGTAATGAAGTTCAACATTTTTGTAAGAACGGCTTTATGGGACTTATTCGTATTTTAATAAACAACTCGATAGAATATTTCTGAACAAACCCCAAGCGGTTTATAGAATAAGAACATACTTTGAAAAAATGAAAAAATGAAAATCAATTCCAAGGGATGCCGTTAACAGACTGCTCAATAAATCACTTGATATAAAATAAGTTTAATGTTATATTAATAAAGCGATGAGCTAATTTGTGTAAGTCGAAGAACATGCTTTTAGCTAAACGTCGGGATGTGGCCTGACGGTTCTGCGCCACAAACGCATCAAAGACGCCTGCTGCGTGCAGGCGTCTTTTTCATTTTATCGATTCTTTTCTTGCAGCTTGTACGTCATCCTTGAATTCCTCTTGTATTTCTTCTGTTATTCCCTTGGTTGCATCCTTAAACTCCCTAAGCGAAGTGCCGACTGCCCGTCCGATTTGAGGTAGCTTGTTCGGTCCAAAAACAATTAAAGCTAAAAGAAGGATTAAAATTAAACCGGGAAAACCAATGTTTGAAAGCATAACTAGTCACTCCAATCAATTCTATTAGTTAATATTATAGACTCCTTCCATGTATTTGCAAATGTTATTTAGGATATATTATAGAGTTCAGCAACCGATGATTCTTACAAGAAACAAGACAAACACTTTCAATCCCGTCCAATTTTATCTTGCACATTCTATCTAAAAATTACTTACCCGAGTATGCTATTACTTAATAAGATATCAATGAAAGTGGGGGACGGTAACAGAGATCAGAGTGCAGCAGTTAATTTTGACGTTTGGGCATGAATAATTTGGCTTCACCTGCTTAATGTGTAACATGAAATTTTTTTTATTGTCCGGGAATGATTAAACTTGCATGATTGAAGATATTTCGGTATTATAACTATACAAGCTGCGTTGTTCGTAATGATAATTAAGTTTTAACCTTTAAGCTGTAATAGGGAGTTTTATATCGAAACAGGAATGTTATGCCTCGTCACTGACTTGGACAACAGGATTGCTTCTGCAAACACCCACTTTGAGGAGTGGTGGTTTAAAACTTTCTTACTTGAATACGGCAATGGCGGCTTCCTACTTTACTAATTAGAAACCAGTTCCGATAAGGGACTGGTTTTTTGTTGTTTTTACGCATGTTCAAAACTTGTAATTAACGATAGCATCAGAAAACATATTAAGACTTTATGATAAATATGTGAAAGTTTTTATTGAAATATCAGATAATTAGCACTTATAATAACAATTAGATAACTCAGTTCACTATTTGTATAAAATTATGCGGGTTAATATTTTTTAAATGATTACGTAAGCGCTATCATTTGGATGGAGTTACTGCAGTCACCTAGAGAGGAGAAAATTTTATGGCTAAAATTAATACGACCGAGGTAATTAGCAACAGTAAATTTAACCGCTTTCATTTTGGATTGCTGGCATGGTGTTTTATCATTATCCTTTTTGACGGCTATGACCTTGTCGTTTACGGTACGGTCGTCCCGTTATTGACGGAGGAATGGAACCTTACTTCCGTGGAAGCGGGGGCTATGGGCAGCTACGGTCTATTTGGAATGTTGTTCGGGGCGATCTTCTTTGGTACATTAGCAGATCGGATTGGCAGGAAAAACGTAATCGCGATTACACTCATTTTATTTAGTTTATTTACGCTTTTATGTGGATTTGCGGATACGCCTACGATGTTTTCAACTTTCCGATTTCTAGCGGGATTAGGGCTTGGGGGCATTATGCCGAACGTCATTGCCTTATTGACGGATTATGCACCGAAAACGATGCGGAGCATGGTTGTTTCAATCGTATTATGCGGTTACTCATTCGGAGGGATGCTTGCTCCGATACTGGGTATCCTGGTTATGCCGACACTAGGTTGGGAATCAATATTTTGGTTTGCAGGAATACCATTGTTATTTTTACCCTTCATGATGAAGCGTTTACCAGAGGCTTCGACGCATCTGATCAGAATTAACAAAAAGGAAGAACTGATCAGAATATTATCCAAGGTAAGTCCGGAAAGTAAATTCGACATAAGGGACGAACTTGTGGAAGTGAAAAAAACAGAAGCCAATATGCCGATTGTTGGATTGTTTAAGAATTCCCGTGCTCTAAGCACATTGATGTTCTGGATCGCCTTTTTCATGTGCCTTTTGATGGTATATGGATTGAATACATGGCTTCCAAAGCTAATGATCGAGGCAGGGTATGCGCTGAATTCAAGCTTAGGTTTCTTGATCGTTCTTCAAGGGGGAGCTATCGTAGGCACGCTTATCATCGCTAAACTTTGTGATCGTTATGGATCAAAGAAAATGCTTGTGCCGATGTATGCGCTTGGGGCTGTCAGTCTGACGCTCTTGGGAATGGGCGGAAGCTCTTTTGTCATTTACACATTGGTAGCGATTGCAGGAGCCTGTACCATTGGTGCCCAAAACCTTGTACAAGCCTATGTTTCCCAGTACTATCCACCAAATATTAGATCGACTGCACTAGGGGTGGCATCTGGAATCGGAAGGATTGGAGGTATGCTCGGTCCCATACTCGGCGGATTTTTATTATCCATCTCGCTACCCATCCAATTGAATTTCATAGCCTTCGCCATTCCGGGTCTCATTGCTGCGGTTGCCTTATCATTCGTTCCAGTGAAAATGGCTTATTATAAACATGATCATTCCGAACCAACTGAAGAAATGGCGGTAGAATCCAATAAAATGAACGTCTTATGAACTAAATGCATGAAATGCAGTGCTGGGATACCAACGCTGTCATTTCATGCATATTTGTTTTATTGGCCTTTTTTGTCATAGTAATGAAATTGCAAATTGACAAGAGATAGCGTAAAGATTTTCCAGGGCTTGACCTATTCTTGAGAAAAGTTGCTTAAATGTTCATAATTTCGCAATACGAGTCACTCTTAATATAAAGAATAAATGTTAGAATGATGATATGGATAATTAATTCCTCCTTGAAGTGGAGCGAACTATACATTAATCTCATCTTTTGTGAGGAGTCATTACTTTGAAAATTTTAATACATGTAATTTTTTGGTTAAGCATTATAGGGACATTATTCTCTATGATTTATTTCTTTGTAGCGGACATTCCGTTATATGTTAAATTGTTAGGCGGAGCCATCATCCTTTATCTCGGTTATGATCTTATAACGGAATCAAGGAAAAGAAAGCGTAAAGAAGCCTTGGACGCTTAATCTTATATTCATTAAAAGCCCTCTTTGATAAGAGGGCTTAGTTTGTGTATAAAAGGGGTTCGGAATGGGATAGGCAAAGTAAATTAATCATGGAAAAACTACGGAAGATCAGAATGACACATCAAGAATGAGAAAAGCTCTTTGATGGCCATATAGGGGATAACTCTTTTCTTTGCACTGATAGTCATAAGCGTTCAAAACATAGATTCTGTTCACAGCAAATTAATGAAGTGGGTTAATAGGTTTAATGGTATTGCAACTAAATATATCAGTAACTATATGTACTGGTTCAAATGGATGGAACTATTTGAAAATGATAAAGTACCAATTAAGGTAAAGAACTTTATGATTCAATGTAATGTAGCCTATGCTTACACAAAAATAGCAGATTTTAAAGAAAGAGAGCTAATATTCGTAAAGGAGATTAAGGTATGACAGAAATCTGGGAATCAAGTTTTATAGAAAATCAAATGATGTGGGGATTTGAACCTTCAGACTCCGCAATCTTGACAAAGGACTTTTTCCTTGAAAAGAGAGTTAAGGATATATTGATTCCTGGTATTGGATATGGTAGAAATGCAAAGGTTTTTATTGACAACGGAATGAATGTATCTGGTATTGAAATTTCAAAAACAGCGATTGAATTGGCAAGGCAAAATGGGCTTAAGATTAATATTTTTCATGGTTCAGTAACCGATATGCCTTTTGATAACAAACTTTATGATGGTATATTTTGTTATGCACTTATTCACTTATTGAATAATCGTGAAAGAGATAAGTTTATTAAAGCTTGTTATAATCAGTTAAACCCAAATGGATATATGATTTTTACTGCTATTTCAAAAGAAGCCCCAATGTTTGGAAAGGGAAAACAACTGGGTAAAGACTATTTCGAAATAACGAAAGGGGTAAAAATGTTTTTTTATGATTCTGACTCGATAAAACAAGAATTTGGAAAATATGGACTGATAGACTTTTCGGAAATTGTTGAGCCACATAAGAATATGGAAAATAAACCTCCATTTAAATTTATAATGGTAAAATGTCAAAAAGAACTATAATTACAATTGCATAACATATCAAAAATAGTAAATTGTTAATTTTAAGGCTATGTGTAACCTATTCACTAAGTCAAAGGACTTACCTTGAAAATCGCTGTAGCCAAGACCCCACTGCCGCTTACGGTGAGGAGGCTTGATTAGACAGTTGGCGGATAGGAAGCGGATTCTGAAAGCAACTGAAACGTTAAAAACGAATATTGCAGGTAAGCTTGAATTTCTTCCGAGTTTGTATATAGCCTGAGCCCTCTTTTATAAGAGGGCTTTTTGTTGATTATTGACAATATTCTAAAAAATAAGTTAGTATATAGTGAACTAAGTTCTATATACGTATAATTAGTATTTGTGATCTGTTGTCATTAAATGTTAGCTCGAACAAAAAAAGAGAAATCCTTAAGACTATGTCAAAAGGAATAGCAGAAAGAGGGGAAGGAAATGCGCACGATCCAAGTGTCTGAAATAATGGATGAACAAAAATTTAACCGTTTTCATTTACAGATTTTATTATGCTGTATCTTTATCATCATCTGTGACGAGTATGATATGTTCATGCTTGGGACAATCCTGCCATCTTTGATGGCGGAGTGGAGGGTAACTGCTGTAGAGGCAGGGTTATTCAGCAGCTATGCTTTGTTTGGAATGATGATAGGAGCGTTGGTCTTTGGGCCGCTGGCCGATAAATCCGGCAGAAAGAAAGTAATATTGATTTGTACGATCATTTTTTCCATATTTACATTTACTTCAGGTTTCGCCGATAATCCAACATCTTTTGGAATACAGCGTTTTATTGCAGGCCTAGGCTTGGGAGGAGTCATGCCTAATCTAATTGCAATCATTACTGAATATGCCCCTAAAAAACTTAGAAGTACCCTGGTAGCAATCATGTTCAGCGGGCACGCTCTAGGGGGAGTTGTCGCATCACTGGGAGCGATGTACCTGATTCCGAACTTTGGTTGGCGGGCAGTGGTTTGGCTAGGTGCACTCCCATTAATATTCATGCCAATATTATATAAATTGTTGCCAGAGTCAATAAATTTTTTCATGATAAATAATAAAAAAAGCAAATTGGTGGACGTTCTGAATCAAGTGAATGTAGACGGGCAATACACGATGAAAGATCATTATGTCCTTCAGGAGCAACTCAAAAGTGAAATGAAAGGGTTTTCAGTTAAACATTTATTCAAAAATGGGAGGACTTTAAGCACGCTCATGTTCTGGATCGCATTTTTCATGTGTTTGTTCGTAATGTATGGTTTGAGTACATGGCTTCCAAAGATCATGGGTGGGGCAGGATATGAATTAGGTTCAAGCCTGACATTCTTAGTCGTATTGAACCTTGGAGCGGTTTTGGGAGCGATCGTTGGAGGCAAGCTTGCAGACAGATATGGTTCCAAGAGGATTCTGGTTACTTTCTTGGTCATTGGATTCATTACCCTTACGATGCTGAGCTTCAAGCCAAGCATGATCATGCTTTATATACTGATTGCCATCGCAGGAGGTACGACAACAGGTACACAAATTGTAACGAATGCATATGTATCCCAGTATTATCCGAATGAAATCCGTTCTACGGGAGTCGGATGGGCATTGGGTATCGGCAGAATTGGCGGAATACTCGCTCCTACTTTTTGCGGGTTCCTGCTTGATATGAAGTTGTCATTGCAAATCAATTTTTTAGCTTTTGCCATACCATGCATCATTGCAGCAATGGCGATTTGGTTCATTCAGGATACCATCAGCAATATGAGGGCAAACAGGCAGGAAAAGAAATTGATATAATGTAAATGTTCAAATGAAGAACCCAAACAACAAGTTGAGATCTTGGTAAAAGAATTAAAGAGCCTTATGCCCTTTAATTCTTTTACTGTCTAGGGCCCCATATAATGACTGAAACCCCGACCAGGCAGATTGAAGCTCCAATTCAATCATATAAATCAGGGGTTTTCTTATCGATGCCCCATCCCCATAAAACCGATAAAACGATGAAAATCCCGCCATATGCAGCATATACACGTCCAAAGGTAGGGAACGTTTGTAAAGTTGCAATGATGCCGTATTATGTATACCTCTCTTTTTGGTTGAAATTTTATCATATATGAAACTGCAAATGACATACTTTACAGAGTTCTTACTAATTGAAAGTTAACTGGCGCATTTCTGTTAATGCATGAAAATGATCTTTAAAAAGTTATTATTAAAAGGTTGATTGTGAGTTGAACAGTTTAGCTTAAAAAAATGCCATATTTATTTTTTGACTCTAACTTGGATTGCAATACAGATGCAAAGGGTACTATACCTAAATAGGAATATAGTAATTTAGTTGAGGAGTTGCAGCCATGAAAACCCGAACATTTGCATACATGTTAGCGCTATTTCATTCAAGTATTGTCGGCCTATCTTTCTTATTCACGAAAATGGCGATTGCAGAATCGAATCCGCTGGATACTTTGGCGTTCCGATTTTCCGTTTCTTTCGTCATCATTTTATTCCTGGTTGCCGTTAAAGTCATTAAGGTGAATTATTCCTGGGAGTCGGTTAAACATCTTGTTCCGTTATCTTTGTTATTCCCAACTCTTTTCTTTGCCTTTCAAACTTTCGGACTTAAGTATTCACAATCCACTGATGCCGGAATTCTGTCTGCCGTCACCCCGATTCTAACATTGATGATAGCTGGATATTTCCTTAAGGAAAAAACATCTTTATATCAAAAACTTTCGATTGTCTTGTCGGTAGTTGGGGTCATATTTATTTTTGTGATGAAAGGGAGTACAATCAATTTTTCCGACATGCTAGGGATGGTGTTGATCCTGCTATCCTGTATTGCAACTGCATGTTATACAACGATGACCCGTTCCCTTGCAAAGGACTATACACCAGGTGAAATGTCCTTTTTCATGATGGGAACAGGCTTTGTCATTTTTAACGTGGCTGCGTTCTTCTCCCACTTAAAACAAGGAACGATGCCGGAATTCTTTACACCATGGTCGAGCATCGAATTCATCAGCTCCATTTTGTATTTGGGAATATTGGCTTCATTGGTCACTTCGTTATTATCCAATACGATCTTATCAAAAATCAAAGCGTCCCAAATGAGTGTGTTTGCAAATCTTTCCACTGTAGTAACGATAGCAGCAGGAGCTCTCATACTAAATGAAAAGATTACAATCTACGATATATTGGGTTCGATACTAATCATTTTAGGTGTGGTAGGCACGAATTATTTTGGAGTGAAGAAAGAGCATTCAATAAAAGTGAATCTTGAGTATAATGAAGGGAAAATGTGAATGTATGAAAATGGTCCATCCCATTAGGAATGGACCATTTAGTTAAACTGAAATGAGTTGTCTACAGTTTTTTAATGGCTGTACAATTTAGCCGTTGATTTCCGCTCCAGGCACTCGCTTTCCGCGGTCGGGGAGCCTCCTCGGCTTTCACCTGCAGCGTCTCCCTTGGACGCGCTTTTTCCGCAGGAGTCTCGCACCTTCCTATCCAATCAACTTAGATATAACATTTAGATAGCAACCATTCCTGAGGAAAGGTATGGTTTTGGGTCAGTTGGTTAGGGAACATTATTTGAAAAGATACGTTTTCCGCACCCTTTTTTTCTACAAACGGAATGGTCCATCCCATTTGGGATGGACCATTTCATTTCCACCATCTTGTTTGAGGGAAATCCGTTGAACCTATCACTACAGGTTCGCCTATTTGAGGTGTGCAGATCTGGACGCCAAGATCATTGGCCGCTTTTGTTACCCGTTCTATCGGATCTGTCCAGTCATGAAAAGACAATGTGAAACCAGCCCAATGAATGGGGAGCATCCGTTTTCCTTGTACATCGATATGTGCTTGAACAGTTTCTTCTGGAATCATATGGATGGTTGACCAGCGTTCATCATATTGGCCGCATTCCATTAAAGTCATATCAAAAGGCCCGAATTTTTCGCCGATTTCTTTAAAATGGCTGCCATATCCACTATCTCCGCTGAAAAATACCTTTTCTTGTTTGCCTTTAATTACCCAAGAACACCAAAGTGTCGTATTGCCATCTCGTAAACTTCTTCCAGAAAAATGCCTTGCAGGCGTACAGACAAATTGCAAATCCATGAATGAAACCTCATCCCACCAATTATGTTCCTGAATCAGCTCTTGTTTAACGCCCCATCTTTCTAGGTGTCCGCCGACACCGAGTGGGACAATGAACTGACTGACCTTATCTTTTAATTTCTTTATCGAGAAATAATCCAAATGATCGTAGTGATCATGTGAGAGCAGGACGGCATCGATAGGAGGCAGCATATCCATATCAATAGGCAGCTCCCCGCTAAAACGCTTGTTCCCGAACCATGGAAAGGGAGTGGGTGCTTTGCCAAACATGGGATCCACTAAAATGGTTTTCCCATCTATCTCCAACAGTAATGCAGAATGACCAAACCAGGTGATTTTATTGGAATTCATAGATCCAGGTTCTTTTGTTCCAATTACGATTGGCTGGTCTGGCCTCCTTTTTGGATTAGGTTTTATGAAATCACGTAAAATCGAACCAGTATGCTTAAGACTCATCGCTTGACTGGCTGGAATCTGATTTTGGAATTTACCCTTGGAAAAATTTTCTTTTGTAGTGAAACTTCTCACTTTTTCTTTGTTTGTCCGTCTTCCAAGTGGAGGATAGAGGTTTAGGAAAAGTAATAATATTATAAAAGAAGAAATGAGGATCTTAATAATTTTCATCATGATAGCTTCCTCCCATATTAATCATGCCTTTTTGTTAGAACATATCATATCACAGAATATATAAAGTTATTTACTATGATGTCCCACAAGAAAAATGATTAAAATATACCTTTCTGAAAAAAAGGGCAATGGATGCTGAAACATATGATTCATTTACTGTAAACCCACATTGGGAGGAGTGTTTTTCAGCTAGTGAAAACTTCTGGCAAGTGTTTAAGTTTCACCCGTCTTAGGCAGGGAATAGAGGTATATATAATGAATAATATAGAGAGCGGGATATGGAATGTAGCAGCTGAAGGGTAGGGTGATAAATCGATTGTTAATGTTTTTCAGAGTCTTTGTATGGGTAGTATTTATTGCTTTATTAGCTTATGTCATACTTTCTTGGAAATATAAGGACAAGGTAAGTAAAAGGATTGAAGCGATTCGAAAAACCTGGTATATCATTTTTATACTGGGAGCTTTGATTTACTGGAATTTCTATCCGATGAGCATTTTTAATGAGTGGAAAAATTTCTTGATTATGGCTATCGTATTCATCCTGATTGATATGTTTGTGTTCTTGAGCATGTATATATCGAAGATTGGCGATAACGAGCTGTCCTATGCAACAAAAGCGGTTGCGGAGAGTGACAAACTTTTAACGGATAATAGGGAAAAGGTCAAAAATATGTTTCATCTCCTAAAGAAAGAAGGAATACCTGAGTATTATCAATCAAATAAGGAATACTTGGCTTATTTGAGCATACTCCTTCAAGCGTATGCAGCTAAGGAAGGGATGAACGTGAAAATCCTTCCTTTCAAAACGGAACAGGACAAGCAATTGGTGATAAATGGGCATCCGAACTTGAATGGCAGTACCATCCGTGCTACATTGGAAAGAGAAGATACGTATTATAATGATGAAGAAAAAATGGCTTTGCAGCCTGTAAGCATTTTGATGGAACCCTATATCCTTGACGTTAAATCGGAAAGCTTCGTTTCAGAAGTCGATTGTTTATTAATAGCATTATTAATCATGATGTTCGATATGGTCATAAAACAAAAACCAGGTGGTGAGGATAAATGAGCATTTATGATAAAGCCGGCAATGATGTGTCAGTTGCTGTAATCAAACCACAGGTAAAAATACCCGATGTAGGTTTAAGTCCCCACACTAAAAAAGTGATGAAACAGAACGAACGCATTATCCTGAAACAAAAAGAAAAAGCTGCACGCTTCAGCCGGTTAAAAAATGTTTTATAAGAGGGAAGGGGTTTTTCCTTTCCTTATGATATTTAATGGAAAACCCGCATATACTATTCAAAATCAAAGTATAGGAAGGGTCTTTCTGAAAATGAACAAAAAACCCGAGAGAGTTAACATCCCGAACCCCTCCGCTTCACCATCCGAAAAACGGATACATAAGGGAAATGCTGATCTGCTCAAGCTTTTGCAAAGGCTGAAAGCTAAACGTTGGATTTTTTTAAGGTAAAAGAAAGCCAGTCTCTAAGGAGAACTGGTTTTTTTATTTTTAAGATAATCACTGCGGGTGGAAGTATTGAATATTCTTACGGCCGGATTTCTTAGCCATATACATGGAACGGTCCGCTTTTTTCAAAAGTGAGTCCATTTCCGTACCATGATGAGGATAAAAGCTTATCCCTATGCTGGCTGATACAAAATGATCATTTCCATTAATGGTAATCGGCATGGTGGATAAACGTTTCAATATTAATTCCGCGTTTTGCTGAGTGCTTTTCATTAAATCCTCACAATGCGCTGTATGTAACAATACAATGAATTCATCACCACCAATTCGAGCCACATGACTGCCTTCGGGAACGGTTTGCAAAAAACATTCGGCTGCCTTTTTAATAACGTCATCACCAGTATCATGACCATAGGAATCATTAAAAATTTTAAAATGATCAAGATCGATGTAAAGAAGGGCCATTTCATCGTTTGATTTATCTTTATGATAATCAAAATAATTATAAATGAAGTTCCGATTATAAAGACCTGACAAAGGATCCCTGATAATCCCTTTTTCAAGATTGATGGTATGACTAATCAAAGTTGCCAAAGACTTAATGAGGATCAGATCATATTCTTTAAATTCATGAGGTTTAATGTCGAATGCACATAATGTTCCAATGATTTCACCCTCATTAATAAGGGGAGCTCCCATAAAACACCCATTCCCTATAAACTTCGTTGCGGGGTGGACACTAGTCAATTCATGTTCCACTAAATTAGGAATAACGAGTGGTTCCAAGCCATTCTCAGCAACTAATTTGCAATAAACCATATTATAAGGAAGGATGTCACCTTCACAAATTAACTTTGCATTTCTATTGAAGGATTTGATCATGAAACTATGTATGGGATTCAATATAGAAACGAAGAATGTATTGACCTCAATGGTTTGACCTAATAGAGCTAATACTTCTTTAGCGATGGAATCGAAATTCTTATAATAGTTGATATCTTGCTGAATCATTCTCAGGCTCCTCATTTATTAATAGTCTTTTTAGATTTCCGGATGTAATTCTCATATTGAACGCCTAGGACACAAAAGCGGAATCTCAATACCGTGACAGTTGTCCGAATTTCCACTAAACTTAATTTAGGGGATGGATTCGTTTTATGGATGAATAATGTTATCGAGAAAGTTTAAAAATTGACCTTTACTTTATTTTCGGCTTTTTTTTAATATCATTAAATTTTTATTTGCCTGATTACAAAATAGCTAAACCTATGTATCCATTTCTGGATTACCGGGATGGGCTTAAACCATAAAGTCCAAGTCAATGATCAGTCTATTCTTGATGGATTATACTGTAAATGAAATGGTAAGAGTAACTCTCGATGTACATATTTGATAGCTTTTTCATATTTACCTTGGAAGTAAAGCATCTTGGCATTTCTTCACCTTCCATGATAACAGAGCACTTGAATTTAAATAGATAAAACGAATGTACCCGCGCTCATTTTAAACAAAAATTTGGGGAGGATAAAAGGAAGTAATAAAGTACATATTGGATAATTCAAAAGGGGATCATTATGGGAAAATTAGAAAGTATATATCCTATTGCGATTGAGAATACAAAGGAAAAAATAATCCAGGATATGGATTTTTATTTAGAGAATCAAGAGACAATGCCTTCTTATTCAGCATATATATCAGACAGGACGACCTTTATTGAGCAAATTTGGATAAATGTTTGGATAAATAAAGCGTCAAATGATGTGCCCAGAAAGGAAAAAAAGGCGTTTTTAAGCGAAAGGGGTTTTGTAACGGAAGGTTCAGATCATAAGCTGATCAATAGCATGTTCCGGAACGAATTAAAGAAGTATCGCCCGTTTGATGGCTTAACATGGATTAAAAAAACCTTTGCTGACAATCAAGAAGAGTGGGAAAAGAGATATAAAAATGCAAGGGAAAAATTCTTTAGGCGACAAGAAGAACAGCGGCTTGCCAAGCAGCGTTGGAAGATACGCGCGAGGCTTCAAGAAGAGGCCAATACATTTTTCGAAAATAACTCCCTTTTATTATATTTACATGTCAGGTATTATATTGCCGGTATATTGACAAAAGATCTTAAGAATAAGCCTAAATTCCAATATGTCGATCCATACTTACTTGAAGAACAATTGGTGGAAGAGGGGGGCTTTCAAGCTGCCGAATACCTAATGGTCACTGATTTTTTTGAAGAGCTTACAGGCGATATTCACTCGTTAGTCGGTTGGGGAAGGAACCGTTATGA
Organism: Peribacillus phoenicis; assembly: GCF_047238085.1. Classification (NCBI taxonomy): domain Bacteria; kingdom Bacillati; phylum Bacillota; class Bacilli; order Caryophanales; family Bacillaceae; genus Peribacillus; species Peribacillus phoenicis. The sequence goes on from NZ_JBDFMF010000001.1 coordinate 2,227,804, forward strand.
ATATGAAAATTACTTCTTCAGGTATGAAAGATTAGTTTCGGATTTCATAATGAAATTAGCCCCTGACAAATACTTGAACCATCTATCTGCTGCACTGCATCATGATTTTTTGGAGTCATATGGGGAAAGGCTGACGGTTGATGCCCTTCAAAGTATACTAAGCGATGAATTGGCCGATTTGTCTCAGTCCTGTTTTGATGAACTTCAGGAAGAATACCTTTCTGATTTACTGAAGCTTGAAGGAATTCCTTTTAATGAAACATTGCACGAAGAAATATACGAAAAAGACGTGGAGAACAGAGAGAGAAGAAAAGCTGAAGTATTGGCAGAGCAAGCCAGGAAGCGGGCAGAAGAGCAAAGGATGATCGATGATATCATCGGTAAGGCGTATACTCCATCATTAGGGAAAAAAGTTCGATATGTTTTGCATATAGGAGAGACAAATACCGGGAAAACGCATAAGGCCCTGGAAAAAATGAAAGAAGCGGAAAGCGGTTTGTATCTAGCTCCCCTTAGACTGCTGGCCCTTGAAGTGTTTGATAAATTAAATGCTGACGGTGTACCTTGCTCATTAAAAACCGGTGAAGAAGAAAAGGCAGTGGTGGGTGCTAAACATGTCTCCAGCACCGTTGAAATGTTTCATGAAAAAGACTACCATGAAGTAATCGTCATAGATGAAGCCCAAATGATTGCCGATAAAGATCGAGGCTTTTCATGGTTTAGGGCAATCACGCAAGCTAATGCGAAAGAAGTACACATAATCGGGAGCAATAATATCAAAATGATGCTTCTGAACCTTCTGAATGAAGCTGATTTGGAACTCCACGAATACAGACGGGAAATACCGCTTGAGGTAGAACAAAAGGAGTTTGGACTGAAGTATACGAAAAAAGGGGATGCGCTTATTTGTTTTTCGAGAAGGCAGGTACTCGAAACCGCTTCCCGGCTAAAAGAGAGTGGACATAATGTCAGCATGATATACGGAAGCATGCCTCCTGAAAATAGGAAACGGCAAATAGAGCTATTCAATCGCGGTGAAACATCAGTTGTCGTTGCCACCGATGCAATTGGAATGGGATTGAACTTGCCAATACGCCGTATCGTCTTTCTTGAAAATGAAAAATTCGACGGGACACGAAGAAGAAGGTTGACTTCTCAAGAAATCAAACAAATCGCAGGCCGAGCGGGTAGAAAGGGTATTTATGACACTGGAAAGGTAGCATTTACAGCAGATATCAAAATCATGAATAAGTTGCTCGAACAAGTAGATGAGCCAGTTCAAACCTTCACAATTGCCCCAACCTCTGCTGTATTTGAACGTTTTCAAAAATATTACCGGAACCTAGGGACATTTTTCGAAATGTGGGAGAGGTTTGAGCCCCCTAAAGGCACGAAAAAGGCATCGCTATCCGAAGAAAGGGAGCTTTACGAACTAATACGGGATACTGAAATCGAAGCGCGTTTTTCTTTAATGGATTTATATGGTTTCCTGCATATTCCTTTTTCGGCAAAAGAACCAAGTCTTATCAGACAGTGGCTGGAAACGGTCGAAGCTATTGCCGAGAACAGTGACCTTCCTGAACCGGTCATCAAGACAAGGAATCTGGAGGAATTGGAGTTATCTTATAAAGCGATAGGTCTTCATCTATTATTTTTATATCGGATGGGTAAACGGACCGAAGCTGTTTATTGGGAGCGTATCCGTGAAGAAATCAGTGATGGCGTTCATGATCAGTTAAAAGACGAAATGTTGAATTATCAAAAAAAATGCAAGCGCTGTGGAAAAAGGCTGCCGGATGACTCGCGTTTTCAAATATGTGACGCTTGTTATCATAGAGGGCTTAGGAAGACGCACAGATTCAATTAAACGAATTCTTTCGATAGTAATAACCCGAATAAAATGCACCTTGGTGCTTCATTCGGGTTATTAGTGGTTGTCTAAATCACTTAGTCGTTTGTTTCGATTTAGAAATAATTGCTGTTTGCTGCTTCATTCGTTTATCAGCTTTCTTATCATGCACCACTAAGAGTGCATGAATTAAACCAGGGACATAAAAAAATAGTGTGAGGACCAAATTAAGCACAGACTGAACGGGTTTACCGGCTAATAATACGGCTAATGGAGGGAAAATAATCGCAATTAAATAAAGAATGGTGAACACTCTCCAATATATTGATTTTTATCTACTATTACGGTTTGACTTTTATTCTAAAACAAATGCTTGTTTTACTGATGATACCTCTTGCTATCGCCTTGATAAATATATGCTTGAAAGCCGGATTCATACCAACTGAGCCTTCCTCAAAGAAGCAGTCTTTTACCCCTCATAATGGCAGGAGAGGGCTATGGCTAATGATCGTTTTTCCCGGCAGCGGTCAATGTACCGCTGCTTTTTGTGTTAGAATAATCAGAATACTAACTGATGAAGGCGGGAGATTTATGAAAAAAAAGATAGGCTGTTTGCATGCTCACTATACAAATATAGAATACATAGAAGCCGCATTCTCGAAATACGATATTGAATGGCTTCATTTTGTTGATCCGGGATTGATGCATCGGGTGTCATCTGATGCAACTTTTAACAATTCGGATGCTCAAAAAAGGGTAAAAGAACAGGTCGAATGGATTGCCGAATGTAAAGTGGATGCCATTCTTATAACCTGTACAAACTACATCGCCTTTTTAAACGAAGAACAACTATCCTTACCTATGCCTATCATTAAAATCGATGAACCATATTTTGAGCAAATTTGCCAATTACAGCAACCGCAAATGATTTTATTCACGAACCCAGCAACTGTTGAAGGAACAGTCAAACGATTAAAAGCCCATGCTGAAAAATATGGGGCTGTGGATTTTGAAGTTATCATTATCGATAATGCCTTTGAATTGATTATGCAGGGATTGGGAGAGAGATATAACCAGGAAATCATGAACTGCCTATACCAGTTTAATAACGAAGAAAGACCGCTGTCGGTGGCTCAATTATCAATGGTCGAAGCAGCTATGAGATATGAGCTTGAGACAGGAAAGACAGTTTTAAATCCATTGCATGCATTAGTGGATTACATGATCGATCAACTGGAACTAAGGTCATTGAAAGTTGAATAAAGGATTTCTGGTATCACATATAACGTAAATTCAAAAATATGTGTTTGTATATAATAAGAAAGTAAAATTCCCTGCATGATCAGGTTAAATCCCGATGCAGGGATTTTTTTTATTATGCCTTTGTACGGATTTGTTCACGGATGTTTTCAAGTTCTTCAAGGGATAGATCCGTCAGGGAATTTTTTATTTCTTCTTCGACCCGTTTTCGATCAAGCTCCCTATATTCGCTCCACCAATCTCTCAGCCCTGCGGTGTTTTCGAGAAGATACTCTATATCAATTTCTTCTTGCTCATCATCTGATAAATATCGCATGACCGCACCTAATAATCGATTGAGTTTGTCTGTTTCACTTTCCTTATCAGGTGAAGCCGGGGTATCTTTCACTTCTAAATCATCTTTAGCAGGAACATTCCGAGGTGTCATAATATCCTCCTGTTTTTAATACTAGTGTGCCTAAAAAAAGGGGTTTCAATATATGCTTTTGGTATTTTAAAAATTTTATCTTTTAAAATATTTATTGCCATTAAAAAATTTCAACATATACCTCGCTAGAATATATTTAATATATCATCATCCCTTAATAGATTTAATAGAAGAATGGGTAGGTAAGAGGGAAGATTAATCAAAGGAATAGCTTATTGCTATTCCTTACATCAAGCGACTAATTTTCTGCATTCTTCTGCGCATCTCAAGCATGCCTCAGCACATTTTTGACAATGTTCATGATCGTGTTTTTTACATTCGTTTCCGCAGCTTTCACAAATCTTGGCAAACACTTCAGCCAACTCTGAAATAAACGGTGTTCCTCTTGCTATCGCCTGTTCTAAATAAGAGCAAATATCCGCACATTCCCGATCCAAGCGAATGCATTCCACCATCATGTTTACATGATCTTCTTTTAAGCATGCGTCGTAGCAATGATTACACGCGGACATACAATCATTTAAAGTTTGGATAACAGATGAATAATTCTCATGTGGCATGAACAAATTCCCTCCTAAATATGGTCTCTCCCTTACTATTAACCTTTAAACTACCCTTTAAACTTCTAGGAAAAAGGTTCTTTAAAACTGACCGGACAGAGTGATGTACTTTAGGGAATGATTGGAAGGGACAGTGCATAAATTTAAATGAAGGGAGTGGATATATGAAAATGTTTATTAAATTAAGTGTGGCCAGTGTCTCCGGAGCTGTCGTGTATTTGATATATAATGTCAACCAAACGCTGCGTAAAGGAATGGGAACACTTGAAGAAACAAATAAAACACTGGAAGAGGTAAGGAATGCAGTACATGGATTGACGCAAGAGTCCAAACAATTGATCCACTCTGCCAATCAAATTACTGCGGATGTAAAAGGGAAGATGGAAAATGTCGATCCATTGCTAGAATCCGCTCAAGATGTTGGGGAAATGATTCATAATGTAACCAATTCCATGAAAGAAGCCAGTTTGGAAGGCCGCCACAAGGAATTATCCGCTCCGACAGCTCCTTTGATTCGAACTGAAGCTGAGGGGGTTCAAATCAAAATCAAGTAGTACCATTTTACTTTAAAAACAGGCACCCCGGGATCCACTAACATATTTGAAGCAATTGATTCTACTATTTAATTTAGAGGGGGAGCTTTATCTTGATTATTGAATATAGTGTAGCTGCGATCGCCTTAGCCTTCATTTGGTTGGTCGTATTTTTAATCAGTACCCTTCAAAAGGGAATGGTCACGATAGGAGAAGCCAATCAAACCTTGGCTGAAGTGAGAAAAGCCATCCACGATCTATCCGGCGAATCGAAACAACTTTTGCAAACTGCAAATGAAATCACCGACGATGTAAAAACTAAAATGAAAACGGTTGAACCATTATTGGATTCTGCCCAGGATGTTGGTGAAGCGATACATTCAGTTACAGACTCTGTTAAAAAAGCCACTAACGGTTTTCGTACAGAGTTTTCCCCGAAAAAAATCAATGCCATCAAACCCAAAAGCCAATTTAGATAAAAAGAAAATATTAAAAATGCGAAAGACACTACCGGGAATTGGAGTGTCTTTTTTGATGGTATGTAAATGAGCCGTACTTCTTAAGCTTCATATGGATATCGTGCGTGGTTTATATCTATAATACCCATTTATCTCATACAGATCTCTTAACACCCTGTATGAGAATATGGAACAAACATAAAATTTTTTGTGGGTTTTAGGACAAGCACTTATTTATCTGTCTTGTCGCCTGCAGCATGACCGGATGCTTTTGAGTCATTGGAATGTTTGACGCCTTTACTTACATATGGTTTGGCGCTTTTTTTCTTATTGGCACTTGTTTTCCAACGATTCCAGCCCTTCTTGCCCGTTCCTGTGCCGGTACCTTTACCCGTTCCGCTCTTAGCCTTAGCTTTACTCATGAAATCACTCCATTACTATTGTATGGTTAGTTTAAACCATTTTACTTGATTATTACCCAAGTATGTTGAAATATACAGTAACGAAGATGATATGTACAGGGAAAGGCTCAATTTTTTTAAACTAAATCTTTATATACCAATAACAGCAAGAGATTTTGCTTTGGTTTTGCCTCACTTTATCGATATCGATCTTGATTTCGTCAGTAAGATGCTTATGCCGATTTTTTTGCAAATGGTCAAGTAGTGCATGAAAGTTAATAATACAGCGCCTGTATTCATTCCTAAAATGATTCCTCCCATATTAAGAGAAGCCTGAGACCCTAGGATATACATCATTAAAAACGCAACAATATGGGACCATACGGTATGGATGAAAGCATCCTTCACTAAACCAAGGCCGATGAGATAGGCTTGCATGGGAATGACAAAAAAATGAAAAAGGAAATAAGGACATAATAACTTTAAATAGTATGCGGCAGATGTTGAAGAAAAAAAGAGGGAGGTCAAAGGTTCCGCAAAGAAATATATGAAGATCACAGCCGGAACTCCATACAGTACGGTGAAAGACATCGATTTTTGCAATAAAACCCTCAATTTTTCCTTATCCTGCCTCTTGTAAGCATTCGAAACATTCGGAATGAGCATGATCATTAAGGAATGTGCGATAAAGGCTGGGAAGAAGCCGATCGTCATCGCTACTCCAGTGAGCATTCCAAAATGCTCTGTAGCCACTACCGCACCGAATCCTGCAGATAGAAGGGCGGTGTGGATCAAAAAAGGTTGGATCGCATTTGTTATCGCATGAAAGATCCTTAACCCCATGGTGGGCAGCGAAACCGCCAATAACTTTTGCCGGGCATGTTTACCGGTTGTCCGTGAGTTTGTACCGCGCCTCATGATTCGCATTTGAAGAACCAAAAGGTTGATCAAGTATAGAAAAACGAGGAACTCACTGCCAATCAAAACAAAAAAGGCCATCAACAATGACTTTTCCTGGTTAAAATGAAATAAGTCAAAGATGAGGAAAAGCAAGCCGAATTGAATGATATCCTTTAAAAAGTTGGAAAAGGCAATTTTACCCATTTGCTGAACACCCATGAAATAGCCTCTTGCAATCGACGAAAAGGCAACTATTGGGATCAATGTGATGAGCAGCCATTTAATATAGGGATGGTATTTGTCCATTATGGATGAGAAGGAAAGTATGAAAGGCATGATTACACACATTACCAATACGACGACTGCAGCCATTTTAAGTGCATGAATGATAAGATTATAATGCATTGCCTGTTTATTTTCCGCAACGAATTTTGAAATAGAAATATGTAATTCAAGGCTGGCGATCACATATATCAAAAAGAAAATTGGCAATATCGACATATAAAGCCCCATGCCCTCTTCGTGTAATTCCCTGGCTAGGAGCATGTTCACTAAAAATTCGATACATTCACCAAAAAACGCTGCAACAATCAAAATGAGCGTTCCTTTATAAAAAGACTTCATGTTGGTCCACTCCTAACAAGGTGTTTGTATAAAGATATGAGACATGCCATGGAATATTCATGAGGAACTGCATATCCTGGCGATACAAAATGCGGTTATGCCTAGGGCAATCCTTATTAATCGCTGTTGAAAGATAAAAAATTAAATCATGGTAAAGGTGGGAAAGTGGATGAAATCGATTGGTTACACTCATTTCTAATGGGGGATCCTTACCCAAACAATCTTCATCAAAAGGCTTCATACGGGTGATATTCCAAACAAGGGCAATTTTTTATGTCATTTTCCTCTTCAAAAGTGTCATATGAATCATGAATATATGAATGGGACATGAATTTCGCTTTGAAATTCATGCTTTATTTTGCTATCCTTTAGCAGAGGGGATGATCAATATGAAATTCACATCTATTAGTCAATCAAATATAGATGAATTGTGCATTGCGTTTGAAAGTTGTCTTACGAAACATGACATTGCATTTAAATATGTAGATATGAAGGAAGATAACGGAATCATATCGTTTATTTTTTGTGATGACCCGGAAAATGCGAGATCGGTCGACATGGAAAGTGAACGCTTCATTGGATTGGATACCGATTACATAGCCAAGGAAATTTTAGAGCCAATCCTGCCTAAATTAAAAGAATTTGCACAATATAAAATCATCGATTAAGATGATTTTTTTGTTTTGATATTTGTTTTTATTGCCTAGATGGAGCTGAAAATTTAGCTTCCTATTATATGCGTAATTTTACAGGGAATAGTTTGGGGAACTAAAAAGCTGGAAGGGAAAAGGAAGGTTTCTTACAGTGGATTACCATTACCTAGCTATTTAAGGAAATGGTGATTAAATAAAAGAAATACCCTGGGTGTGATAACATCCAGGGTATTTCTTCTTTGAAAAGCAATCTTAATGAATTGTGAAGATCGCTTTTCACCACTTACTCTACTCCGCGGAATTCTGGATCAAATGACCATTTTTTTACCGGCATTTAATTCAACTTCCTGCTTGGGAGTTTCTATTTTCTTGATTTTCTTCACTCTAAAGTGATAAACCGCATAACATCCAAGGAAGAATGCTCCCCCGCAATAAAGAGCCATTCGCTGCTCAGGAACAAATGCTAAACTGATCATGACGATGCAGTTTGTTATTAATGCAAGTATGGGGATGAATGGGTATAGCGGAACTTTAAATTTCAGATCTTCTATCTTTCCGCCTTGGCGGGTATAGGATCTTCTAAAAGCAAGAAGACTAGCCGATATGGCAATCCAGCCAATTTGTGCACCTAACCCTGCAAGGGAGAGAAGAAAGACAAATATTGTGTCTGCAGCTACTACACTTGAAAGTAATGATAAACCGGCAATCGCCAGGGTGATGAGCAGGGCATTGAGCGGAATCCCTCTCTTATTCACCAAACCGAGCTTCGGACTTGCCATACCTTCCCTTGAAAGCGAGTAGAGCATACGTGTCGCAGCATAAAGACCGGAGTTCGCCACTGACAATAGTGCTGTAAGAATGATGAAGTTCATGATGTCAGCTGCATACGGAACTCCGATACTATCAAGTACAACAACGAATGGACTTTCTGAGATACCGGCTTTTTCCCTTGGGATCATCGCCGAAAGTACAGTGACAGAAAGAACAAAGAAGAAAAGGGTTCTCCAAACGGTTTGTTTGATGGATTTTGGTATGACCTTTTCCGGGTTTTCACTTTCTCCAGCGGCTATTCCGATTAATTCAGTGCCCTGGAAGGAAAAGTTTACTGTAATCATTGTGATTAGCAGGGCCGATATCCCATTGGGGAAAAGACCCTCAGCGAAAAAGTTAGAGAAAAATGGAGCTTCTTGTCCACCTTTCATATCAATCATACCAAACATAGCAGCACCGCCAACGATGATGAAAAGAATGATGGCCAATACTTTTATGCTGGAAAAAACAAACTCCGATTCGCCAAATGCCTTTGCTGATAAGGCGTTCAGTGAAAAGATGAGAAAAGCAAAGATTGCGCACCACATCCAAACGGGTGATTCAGGAAACCATCTTTGCATTAGCTGTCCTGCTGCCAGAAACTCTAAGGCAACTGTAACGGCCCAACCTAACCAGTATAGCCATCCGATGGCAAATCCGGTTCCAGGACCGATGAACTTAGTCGCATATGTCTGAAACGAACCGGATACAGGCATGGCAACTGATAGTTCACCAAGGCAAAGCATCGTTAAATACATGATGAAGCCGCCGACTATGTAAGAGAGGATAGCACCGAAGGCTCCTGCTTCATGAATGGTATAGCCTGAACCGATGAAAAAGCCCGTACCAATACATCCCCCTATTGAAATCATAAATAAATGTCTTGCTTTCATGCTCCGTTTTAATTCATTTGGTTGATTTTCTGCTGTTTTCATTGAAAAACTCCTTTACCTGATGGGTGCAAACGGTTTCATTTATGTTGGGACGTTATTAGGGAATTTGTGTTTTTACAAGTCTAATAGCTTTGATTCTGATTCTTAGATGATGTCGAATTCCCTCCGAAAAGAGATTACTTCTGCATTAAAGAAGCATGAGTCAATGAACATAGGTACCTATGCAGAATTAATTTCGAAAGCGCCGCTTAATAAAGAAAGAGAAGCCAAGCGTCAGGAAACTAGGGATGTAAATTGATTCATGTCGATCATCCGCTAATGGGAAGAAGCTCATAAAAGAAGTATGGGCTTTTCCCATGGAGCATCACTTTAACGAACTCTCTATATTTCTATCAAAAACATAGAGTCCGATTATTTAACATGAGCCAATAAATCAGGAGAGATATGATCTTCCGCTCCATATAGTAATTTTTCCCCAAGCAATGAGCCCATTAATGCGACAGCAACTTCAGCCGTTTTATTATGCTCGTCCAATATTGGGTTTATCTCAACAAACTCTGCTGATGTAATGATATTAGCTTCAGCTAGCATTTCCATGGCAAGATGGCTTTCACGGTAACTAATGCCTCCCATTACAGGCGTTCCGACCCCTGGTGCATCATCTGGATCAAGACCATCAAGATCAAGTGATAAATGGACAAGGTCCGTACGTTCTTTCAGGTAGGCAATCGATTCTTCCATCACTTTTGTCATACCCATTCTATCAATCTCATGCATAGTATAGACTTTAATTCCTTTTTCCCTGATTAACTCTTTTTCACCTTGGTCTAAAGAACGGGCACCAATGATGACAATATTCTCTGGTTTGACTTTTGGAGAATATCCGCCAATTTTAGTCAGTGCAGGGTGGCCAAGGCCCAAACTTACTGCTAAGGACATACCATGTATGTTTCCTGATGGTGATGTTTCGGCAGTATTTAAATCTCCATGTGCATCATACCATATTACTCCTAAGTTTTCAGTATGCTTCGCTAAACCGGCTAATGTCCCGATAGCAATGCTGTGATCTCCCCCTAAAACTAAAGGAAAACGATTTGCTTGGATGACTTCATCCACTTTTTGACTCAATTTTTCATTACCTTCTGCTACGTCCTGCAGATTCTTCAAATTTGTGTCACTATCACTTTGTGCTCTTTCCTGTATTTCTACTTTAATATCACCTTCATCACGGACAGTATAGCCAATGTTTTCAAGTCTTTCACTCAATCCTGCATATCTGATGGCACTAGGCCCCATATCCACTCCTCTTCTAGTTTGACCAAGATCCATTGGCACACCAATGATTGAAATTTCCTTTTTCATATGTAATTCCTCCTTCGATTTTTCTACCCTAGTATAAGGGTAAAAGGAGTGATGACTCAACTCGACATTTTTTTGAATATTTATACGATTGAGAAAAGGGTGAAAGTCCTGGGGTAAAATTCCTATTATTGATTTTTTATGAACATAATATATTACCTTAAGGGGTATTAGTGACAATGGATGAATCCTTGTAAAAACTGCAATTGTTGAGATTTTTAACCCAGGAATGGAAGTGATAGCGCTACCAATCAGAATCTTTCGCTAAGGATGATTCAGAAGATATTGAATATAATTTACTAGATACATTTATTCAGGAAATGGGGCAGTTACACCTATAATGCATGGAAGGATTTTTCATTTTTATATGGAATATATAAAAAAAAACTAAAAATATTTAGTTGCATTTAAAATATCATGACTTTTTTTCATCTAAAACACTGAGTACTTTGTATTTAGACGCAGTTTGAACTAGGAGGTATTCATGTTGAATAGCAATGAGAGACAGAGTGGAAAAATGGAATCGAACCAAAAAAATGAGAGCCTTAAGTATTTATCGTACCGCTGGTCAAGCAAAATTAATAATTTTTTGGTTCTTTGCATATATGAGCAAAACAATCAATATCATGATTTCAATAATAAATTCAAAACACACAAATTAAAAAATTCAAAGGGGTTTCTAACCTTTAAAGATGGATTGAACAATAAAAGTTTTGTTATTTGGGAACAAGCATATAAAGAGAATGAAGAGCTATTTGCCAAGCTGAGGTTAACGGCGAGAAACGAAACATTGTCACATATTGCCCAACATGTCGTATTCTATCTATTAAGTGAATATGAAAGGGTTTCTACAAAAAAACATGCTGTTTTAAAAGATAAACATTTAATGGAAGATTCAATTTACCAAATGGAAAAAAAATTAAAAAATGAAACTTTTTTGGCTGAGAGATCGGTTTGGGAGGAATTTTACAGCTGGTTTAGACTGCTAGTAAAAGAATGGGTCCTTGAAGAAATAGCCTTATCAATAGGTGTTAATGAAATGGAAAGACTTGATGATCAAGCATTAAATAAGTTATTTTACGATCATCTCACAAAACATTTTACTGAAAACACTGGATTTTTATCGAGAGTAACAGATATCGTTAATGAATATATTAAAGAGTGGATCGATAAAATCATGATTGAATTTAATATTGAAAACAATACCATCGAAAAGATAGAAAACCTGCTATGTTTTAAGAGGGATTTTCAAACATCAGATTTATTATTATCCACAATGAGAGATTTCGCTTTCAACTTTACCGTCCAAGATCATTTGCTTGTTATGAATAGTGCTCCATATCAGTCGGTTAGAGATGCAATTTATAAAAAAAATTTCGAAATCATTGGAAACATTCCTTGGCCTGCAACACCAATATTAAAGGGGAATACAGAAGGTTTCATACAAATAATCCCTTTTGGTAACGATCATAAAACCTATGGGCAGACGAATGTGAAAGAAGCTTGGAACCGAGTCCACTCTTTATCTGATGTGGATGTAGATGTTTTTGATGCTCTTTGCAGCCTTTTCCTGTCAAAGGCTGCTCATAATGAGGAAACAGTGGAAATTTATTTAAATGACCTCCTTTCAATTCGAGGATTAAAGCCAAAACTTGGTGGGTTTGGGCGTCGGGGTGGTTACGAGGCCAAACAGCGTGCTCAAATTTTGAATTCGCTTACAAATATACAAAGCATATGGATTAACATTAACAAAGCTACCATCTATGATAAAGGTAAGCCTGTTCAGACAAAGCTACAAGGGAGGACGTTTATCTTTAAAGATCGTAATGGCGTGGAATATGATATATCAGAAGAAGCATGCAGGAAAAAGATAACGTTCACGATCGATAAGGTTTTCGCCAAATATCTTAATGGTTCTGCAAGACAAGTTGCCTTACTTTCAATAAAAGCACTTCAATATAATCCATATAGGCAAATTCGGGAAAAACGGCTTACAAGATATTTAAGCTGGCGTTGGAGGACCCAAGCAAGAAAAGGAGACTTTTTACAACCGAATAAAACCAGTACCCTATTGGAATCGATCGGTGAAAAATTAAATGAACGAACACCATCGCGTACTAGGGAACGTTTCGAGAAAGCTTTGGATGTTCTACTAGATGACGGCGTAATTGCATCATGGCATTATGAAAAGTGGGATGAATCCATAGCCGATTATAAAGGATGGGCCAGTATTTGGCTGAATTCGATGATATTAATAGAACCGCCTGATATCATAAAAGAGCAATATCGCTCCATAGAAAAAAAACAAAGATCTCACACTGACAATCGTCTTGCAAAGCAAGACCCAGCTAACCTGAAGAACAGTAATCATATTGGTGAGCAAATAAGAATCACAAGAAAAAAACTTAGCCTCTCCTTATATCAATTAGCAGAAGAGCTGGAGATATCAGCCCCATATGTCAGTAACATTGAGAGAGGGATGAAAATTCCATCCTCTAAAATTCAAACGAAAATGAAGAAATGGCTGGAAAAACAGAAACATATTAATTGATCATGAACAAATTAACCCTATTCCTTTATCAGGAAGAGGGTTGTTTGTGTTGCCATATACATAAAAAGCAAAGGCGTTTATCTTGTTCCAATGTCGGGGCTATCAATGTAAGAAGTCGGGGTCATCCAGAACACATATTTTTCATACTATTCTTTTGACCCTGCTGTATAAGAGAATTTTCGTCTATTAAAAATAATTAACTGCCTAATGTTTTAAATGAATTTAACAAACTATGATTTTTCAGGATATTAACGCCCTCCATGTAAGATTAGTTCAAAGATATCTTTTTAATGTAGGAGGGAAGATTCATGATAGAAAACCAACATTTAAACAATTCCCATGAAACTCTTGAGCCGTTATTCAATCCAAGATCCATCGCAATCCTAGGTGCCTCCAAGAGTGAATACAAAATCGGGAATTTACAGGTCAAAGCTCTTTTGGAGGGTCATTTTAAGGGAGAGATTTACCCGATCAATCGCAATGCAAAAGAAATTGAAGGGATAAAGTGCTATGAATCATTGTCAGATGTTCCTTATGAAATTGATTTAGCCATTTTTTGCCTTGGGGCGGAGCAAGTGCAGCAAGGTTTAGAGGAATGTGCTCAAAAGAAAGTGAAGGCAGCCATCATTTTTGCTGCTGGTTTTTCGGAAACAGGAAAAGAAGGCATTAAGCAACAGGAATTGCTAACCGATATTGCAAGAAAGAATGGAATACGGATAGTGGGCCCCAACTGTGTTGGATTAGTGAATTTGTCGAATGGTTTGATTGGCACTTTTTCCCCTGCCATTCTATCTGTGCCCTTTAATGACCAAAGAGGGGTAGGATATGTCTCCCAAAGCGGTGCATTTGGTGTTTTGACCTATATGGCAGCAGCTCAGAATGGATTGAGCTTCAACTACTTCGTGAGTGTAGGAAATGAAATGGAAACTGAATTCTCGGATGTAATTGAATATATGATCCATGATTCAAAAACAAGTGTGTTAAGCGGCTACTTGGAAGGTGCAAAAAATCCGGATAAATTACGAAGCCTGGCAAAAGAGGCATTGGATAGAAATAAACCCATAATTGTAATGAAAACCGGGAGGAGTTTGGCCGGAAGCAGAGCTGCTGCTTCTCATACAGGATCACTTGCGGGATCGGATAAAGTATATGATGCCTTTTTTAAACAAGCTGGCATCGTAAGGGCCGACGATTATGAGGATATCATATCTTTTTCAAAGCTATTCCTATCAAAGAAGCTTCCAAATGGACGCAATACGGTAATCATCACTAGTTCTGGCGGGAGGGGGATAAATGAAGCGGATCGCTGTGAATCATACGGACTTACCATCAACCCACTCAGCATAAAGACAACAACAGAAATCAAACGTAATATACCTGCATATGCAAGCGCTTCCAACCCTGTGGATTTAACAGCGGCCGCCTCTGTTTCCAATCCTGAGTTATTCCTTGCGCCATTGCGGGCACTTGTGGAAGATCCGGATGTCGATAACATCATTTTTACGGAATTTCCTTTTAATTGGACTGCCGAGCACCCTTTGCTTCAAGAGTTTATTGAAATTTGCAGAAGCTCAGATAAATTTGTATTCATTACAACTTTTCCATTAGATGGCATGACACTCCCGCATGCTACCGCTGAGCTCGTGAAAAATGGCATACCAGTCATTCCGGGAAACCTTAATCCGATAAGAGGGTTGGCGAAACTAGTTGAATACAGTGAATTTTATCGAAAAAATCTTGAATCTCAAGTTTCTGATAGTACAAAGAAAATAGAGAAACAAAGCTTACAGGACATGCTGAACCCCGGTGCTACATTAAGTGAATCAGAAGCCAGTCTGGTTTTGGAACGATACGGGATTGCTGCCACGAAGCGTTTTATAGCTGAAAATGAAAACGATGCAGTACAATTCGCTAACAGTATCGGTTATCCGGTTGTGTTAAAGGTCGATTCGCCGGATATCCCACATAAGACGGAAGCGGATGCGATTCGATTGAATGTAAGGACTGAACTTGAGGTCAGGAAAGCTTTCACAAATATTAAGCGCAATGCACTAAATTATAAACCTGAGGCTACAATAAACGGCGTTTCCGTTCAGGAAATGTTACCTGATGGAGTGGAAATCATTGTTGGAGCAAGTGATGATCCCGTATTTGGACCGGTTATCATGTTTGGTCTTGGGGGAATATTTGTTGAGATTTACAAAGATATTTCGTTTAGAATTGCTCCGCTGTCAAGACAAGATGCACTTGAAATGATTGAAGAAATCAAGGGGAAGGACATTTTAACGGGAGCACGCGGGAAAGCACCAGTTGATATCGAAGCCATCATTGATGTGTTATTAAAGGTTTCCGCGCTAGTTACAGATTATAAAGATTCCATCGACGAATTGGATATTAATCCTTTGCTGGTATATGAAAACGGTATCAAGGCAGCTGATGCCATGATTGTTGTAAAAAATAATGTGAAAGATAATACCGTTATTAGGGGGTAGAGAGCAATGGAACTCGATCATTTGAATGGTTTAACTGGAGCTGAATTTATATTTGAAGTCGAAAAGAGGCATATCCGTCAATTTGCTGAGGCGATTGGTGATTTTAATCCCTTATATATGGATGAAGAATTTGCTGCGAAAACTTCATATGGTGGCATTATAGCACCGCCAACCTTCCCGATTGCCATTGGTCAGGATAGCGGCGAAAGCCTTGACTTGGGCCTGGAACAAAGGAGAATGCTGCATGGTGAACAGGAGTTTATTTATTCCCGCCCCATTAGACCAGGGGATAGGTTGTACTGTCAGATGAAAGTTGCAAATGTATACGAACGGGAAGGAAGAAAAGGAACGATGCAGTTCTTGGTACTTGATACAGAAATGAAAGATGAGTCAGGTGAAATGGTGGTCATAAGCCGAACAAATATCATTTATCGGCCCATCAAGAGTGATCATGCTCCTGTTTGAATTCATGGCATTAAAGTATCAATATCAAATTCTAGCAAACTGCAAACAGGAGGAATCAGGGATGTTGAAATATGAAAATTTACATGAAGGGCAAAGACTTGAATCTTTCATCAAGCCACCTGTAACCAAGGTTCAACTTGTTAAATATGCCGGTGCTTCAGGAGATTTCAATCCATTGCATACAGATGATGCATTTGCACAAGAAATTGGCATGAATGGTGTGATTGCTCATGGAATGCTGGTAATGGGGTTTCTTGGTGAATATGTAATGAAACTGGCTGGTGATCATGCTGTACCAGCAAACTTTAAAATGAGATTTGGTGCTGTAACCGTACCAGGAGATCGACTCACGTGTTCTGCTTTTGTGAAAAGTTTATATGAAGAAAGAGGTCAACGCTTTGTAAGGCTGGACCTTATTGCTGAAAAGGAACCAGAGCAAATTGTGGGTTCAGGTGAAGTCGTTTTACAGATTAAATAAAGTTATCAAGTTATCAAATAGGAGGGTTTATTATGGAAAGCATTAAAAATCGCTATGCCATTGTCGGTGTAGGGGAAAGTGAGCGTTCTAAGAATTCCGGTACAACCCCGTTACATTTGGCGTTGGACGCTGCTCGAGCTGCATTGAATGATGCTGGGCTTCAAGCGAAAGAAATTGATGGGTTCATGAGCTATTCGGAAAACGATTCTTGTACATCTCATCAATTAGCAACATATTTAGGGGTCCGTCCCAAATATGTTAAGGATATTTTGGGCGGGGGAAGCAGTACCGAAATGCTGATAGCTGACGCTGTTGGATTAATCGAATCAGGTCAATTGAATACGGTGTTGATTTATCGTTCCATGAATGGACGCTCAGGGGTAAGGATGGGTGGAGGCGGATGGGATGTGAATATGCTTCAAACAGCCATAGAAGGCGGAAGCTTCATCATTCCTTACGGTGCTGGCAGTCCTGCTCAGTGGTTCGGACTTTTTGCGACGCGACATATGCATGAAACCGGGCTGACAGAGGAACATCTAGGGCATGTCTGTTTAGCTTTTTACGAACATGCTCAAAGGAATCCTAAAGCTTACTTTTATGGTAAACCACTAACGATGGAGGAATATCTTAAAACGCCCTATTTAAGCTATCCATTTAAAAAACATGATTTCTGCCTGGAGTCCGATGAAGCAAATGCAATCATTGTCACTTCAGCAGAACGAGCTGAAGGATGCAAGTCCAGACCGGTATACATCATGGGTTTATCTGCTAGGCAGTGTGTGTCCCATGCACATTATTGGAATGATTTAACCGAAGTGGCTGCTGACTATGTCGCGCCTGAGGTATATAAAATGGCTGGAGTAAAACCTGAAGATATTGACGTTGCATCCATATATGACTGTTATAGCTGGGTTGTACTTCGGCAGCTGGAGGCTTATGGATTTGCTCCGCGTGGAGAGGTCGGTAACTTTGTAGCCGAAGGAAACTTGCGGATCGGTGGGAAATTACCTTCGAATACCGCAGGAGGAATGTTATCGGAAGGATATACACATGGAATGAATAACGTATTGGAAATCGTTCGTCAAGTTCGCCATGAATACAAAGGAACCGTTCGTCAAGTTGAAAATTGTGAAATTGGAATCTGTACTGGCTGGGCTGGACCTGATATGGCCGGTGCCATGATTTTAAGAAATTAGGAGGGGACAAAATGGGATACCAAAAACCTATTCCGCTAAAAACACAGGATAATAGTCCATATTGGGATGGCGCAGATCGTCATGAACTGATTCTTCAAAAATGCAATAGCTGTCATCAATATTCCCACCCTCCCGGTCCGAGCTGTGCAAAATGTGGCAGTTCTGAACTTAGCTGGGAAAGCCAAGGCAGCGATATTAACGGTAAAGTCTATTCATATATCGTTTCCTATCGACCCTTTTTACCTGGATTCCAGGATGATTTACCGCTCGTAATTGCCATAGTCGAATTAGAAATGTTGCCCCAGGTCAAGTTAATCGGAAATATTTTGCAATGTTCACCAGAGGATATTGAAGTGGGTATGCCAGTAAAGATGGTTTGGATGGAAATTGCGGATGAACGGTCACTGCCGCAATGGATTCAGTTATAGAAGTGTAATTTGCAAGCATTAAAGGAGGAAAGTATCTATGGATTTTTCGTTTACAACCAAGGAAGAAGAATTCCGTCTTGAATTGAGGGCGTGGCTTGAAGGAAATTTACCTGAAGGTTGGCTTGAAGGAATCAGTAATGTTTCAAAAGATGAAGGTGAGTATGCCGTTTTCCTCAGGAATTGGCAAAGGAAATTATATGAAGGTGGCTGGGCAGCGATTGCCTGGCCCAAAAAATACGGCGGACGAGAAGCGACGTTGATGGAGGAAATAGTTTATCAACAGGAAATGGTTAGAGTAAAGGCTCCGGCGCTTGTGAATTATGTAGGCATCCATATGGTTGGACCCACTCTAATGCAGATTGGAACGGACGAACAAAAAGCAAAATATATCCAAAAAATTCTCACAGGAGAGGAAGTATGGTGTCAAGGATATTCCGAACCGAATGCTGGATCTGATTTATCCGCCATTCAAACAAGTGCCGTAAAGGATGGAGATCGGTGGATCATTAATGGTCAGAAGGTTTGGACAAGCTTTGGACACTTAGCTGATCGATGCTTTTTACTGGCTCGGACGAATCGTTTTGATAAAAAGCATAAAGGGATAACGGTTTTCCTATTGGATATGAATCAGCCGGGGGTGGAAACAAGGCCCATCATTCAAATGGATGGTCAGCATGATTTTAATGAAGTCTATCTGAATGATGCGATTGCATACGATGCTGAAATAGTTGGGGAGGTAGATGAAGGCTGGAAAGTTACGATTGCATTGCTTATGCATGAAAGAACGGGAATCGGAGCGCAAGTTTTTACATTGGAGCAACAATTTAATGAACTTGTAGGGTTAGCTAAAGAATTGAAAGAAGATGATAAGCCATTGTTGGGCAATCCGCTTGTTCGTCATACAATGGTAGATTTATATACTCGCTCCCGGGGTTCACTTTTGAACTATTATCGTAATCTAACTAAGACATTAAAAAACGGTCATCCTGGTGCAGAAGGTTCAATGGATAAATTGATGGTAAGTGAACTTACCAAGGAGCTGTTGTCCCAATCTATTTCATTACAAGGACATAAGGGCGTTCTATGGAAAGAAGATGCAATCTCCTCCAACTCATATTGGCAGGATAATTATCTTTATTCTTTTGGACAAACAATTGGAGGTGGAACGAGCGAAATTCAAAAGAACACTATTGGGGAAAGAATTCTAGGTTTACCAAAAGATATGGGACGTTAAGATGAAACGGGGGGAATAAAGGTGGATTTTTCTTTAAATCAAGAACAAGAAATGTTTCGCGGATATGTCCGGAAATATTTAGATGGTGCCGGGCAAACAAAAACGGCCCGTGCATACATAGAGGGTGAAACTGGATCTCTAAGGGCCTTATTATCGGGGCTTGCCGAATTAGGATGTACAAGCATCAATATATCGGAAGACTACGGGGGAATGGGCTTGGGTCCCCTTGATTTAATACCTGTACTTGAAGAAACCGGCCGTTCTTTATTCCCGGGTTTATACTTAGAAACGAATGCACTAGCTGTGCCATTATTAGAGAAATTCGGTACGGAAGAACAAAAAGGTAGGTATTTAGCAGAAATTGCGGCCGGTACAAAAACATTCTCACTAGCTTGGTTAGAACCAGGTCGAAGTTACGGTCCTTCTGGGATTAACTTGGAGGCAAGATCCCTAAACGGTCAGTTGATATTAAGTGGAGTGAAAACAATGGTTCCCGATGCTGAGTTGGCTGATCATTATATAGTGTTAGTCCGCACAGGCAAAGGTAACCGAAATGAAGGGATTACATTACTTATCGTCGATCGAAATGAAACGAATTTGACGCTTGAAAGCCAGAAAAACATTGATGAAACCCGACAATTGTCAGCATTGGCTTTCAATGATGTTGAAATTCCCATAGGTCAGGTACTTGGGTCAATGCATCAAGGATGGGATGCCCTCCAAGAAGGATTACTCTCTTTCAATGCAGCTCTCTCCGCAGTAATTGTCGGGTGTATGGAGAAAGTGGTAGAAATGGCAGCAGAGTATGCGAAGATTCGTGAACAATTTGGTCAGCCCATAGGAAGATTCCAAGCGATTAAACATAGAATCGTCGATATGAAAATGGATCTCGAAACAGCTAGATCTTTAGCTTATTATGCTAACTGGGCTTTGGAAAGCGGGGCAGAAGATCGTGTTCAAGCCATTTCCTGCGCACGAATATTTGCCACGAAAGCATTCGTACGAATTTCGTCAGACAATATTCAGATTCATGGTGGAATTGGGTTTACAGAAGAAATTGATTGTCACCTTTTTGTTAAGCGTGCAAGGTTCTATGAGAATTATTTGGGAAATACTGAACAATATTACAAACAGGCCGCTACGGCATTAGGTTGGTAGAAAAGTAGAAAGGGTTACACTCATGTATTACTAATCCGAAGGGTGGAGATGAACGTTGGAAATTTCATATAAAGTGAAAGAGTACCAGAATATGATTAATGGCGATCTGGTTCCAGCTTCTTCCGGGAAGCGGATTGAGAGCCACGATCCGTCAACAGGCAGGGTTTGGGCAACCATTCCTTGCAGTATGGCCCAGGATGCCGAAGCGGCGGTAGAAGCAGCCCGAAGTGCTTTTGCCGATTGGTCCTCGAGGCCAGCTATGGATCGGGCAGCTTACCTGAGGAAAATAGGTGACTTAGTCATAAAGCATGGTAAAGAGCTAGCTGAGTTGGAATCAAGAGACAATGGTTGGGTGATCAGGGAAACGAGCCACGGCCTCATTCCCAGCTTAGCAAGCCTTTGGTATGATGCAGCAGGTGCAACAGCTATTGGAAGTAAGGGTGATACTGTCCAATTGGGACCTTCAAGTGTAGGTTATTCATTGAGGGAACCTTTAGGGGTAGTAGTAGGAATCCTTCCATGGAACTCACCGCTTTTCACTTTTACCATTAAAGCGGCTTATGCGATTGCAGCAGGAAATGCTGTCATTATCAAACCATCTGAATTGGCTTCTATCGCTTCACTACGATATGGAGACCTGATTAATGAAATCCTCCCGCCAGGAATCCTGAATGTCGTATCAGGAACTGGAGCGGAAGTGGGGGATACTCTAGTAAGCCATCCAGATGTGAACAAAATCAGCCTGACTGGTTCTGGAGGAACGGCAAGGGCGATAGCACAATCGACCGCACGAAACCCTAAGCCCATGATTTTGGAGCTTGGCGGGAAATCGCCAAACATAGTCTTTGCGGATGCAAACCTTGAAAAAGCAGCACAAGGAGTGACAAACTATGGGATATTTAGCGGCAACGCAGGCCAACTATGTGTAGGCGGATCGAGGATTCTAATTCAAAGGTCCATATTCGATGAAATGATCATTAGGATGAAAGATGTGATAGAACAACAAATTCAACTGGGTGATCCAATGAATCCAGCCACTTCAATGGGACCGATCGCTAACGCTGTTCAATATGAAAAAGTCCTCTCATATATAGAATTAGGCCAAAAGGAAGGAGGGGAAATCATCATCGGTGGCCGTCATGGAGGTGTTAGCCTATTACCTGATGAACCCAATTTAGCTGATGGCTATTGGGTTGAGCCAACACTGATCAAGGTCAATAGTAATTCTCTCCGTATCTGTCAAGAAGAAATCTTCGGTCCGGTAGCGACCGTTATCCCCTTTGATACGGAAGAGGAAGCCCTCACCATAGCTAATGACAGTGATTTTGGTTTAGGAGCTGGAATATGGACCTCGAATTTGGATCGGGCACACCGGATGGTCCGTAAACTGGAATCGGGTAATGTGTGGGTGAACTTGTTTCGCAGGGTGGGACCTGAACTCCCATTCGGAGGCCAAAAAAGCAGTGGATTTGGAACGGATACCATTCTTGAATATACCCGTGAAAAGACCGTTTATATGGAAATAGGATGAGTTCTTATGAGATTAGCAGGGAATTCACTGTAAATAGTGGACTGGGGGTTCTGTAAATGGCACAAGATTCTAAAGGCATTTTTTATGGATGGTATGTTGTGTTGTGTGGCTTTTTCATAATGTTCGCAGGTTTCTCGATAATAAATTCCCTGCATAGTTTGTTCATGGTCCCGGTTACTGAGGATTTAGGAATAAGCAGAACCACTTTTTCCATTGCACTTTCCATTGCTGGCCTTGGAGTGGCTGTTGCTTCTCCGATCATGGGTAAATTACTCGCTAAAGGGAATATGAAATTGATCATGTCAATTTGCGTAGTAATGGCCGGAGCAGGATTCATGTCATACTCGCTTGCCAACTCAGCTGTATATTTTAGTATCATAGGCTTTGTAATTGGCATCTGTGTTGCAGGCTTTTCCAATATTCCCATATCAATCATGTTAACCAATTGGTTTTATGAGAAAAAAGGAAAGGCCATGGGTTTGGCATTTGCGGGATCGGGAATTGGGGCAGCAGTACTCAGTCCGATCATTACAAATTTAATCTCAAATTATGGTTGGAGAACGGCCTACGTAATAGCAGGGATACTGATAATTGTCTTAACATTACCCTTGGTTCTTCTATTTGCAAAGAAAAGTCCCGCAGAAAAGGGCCTTGTTCCATTGGGCTCTGACAAAATGGAAATGGCCGAAACTAATGTGGAATCTGAACAGAATGGCTTAACGATGGGGGAAGCAAAGAAGACAGCGATGTTTTGGATTTTCGTACTTGGAATCGTTTGTTTTGCATTAGTCGCTGGCGGGGTGCAAATGCATATCCCGGCATACTTGATCGATATAGGGCATCCAGCCATTTTTGCTGGCACCATTTTTGGAATACTATCTTTGGCAAATACGGTTGGAAAATTGATTTTAGGAGCTGTTTTGGATAAGTACGGTACGGCAGGAGGCGCCATTTATGTAGGCGCTTGCATGACGATTGCTATGGCAGCGCTATTGTTAGCTAAGACACAGGCATTCGCATTCTTATTCGCCATCGCCTTTGGCTTTAGCATTGTGATATCCACTCTAGGGCCTCCCTTCATGACAAATGATATCTTTGGAAAGAAGGACTTCGGCTCCATCTTTGGCATAGTGCAAGTTTTTTTTGTGGCGGCAGGCTCATTGGGTGTGATCGTTTCGGGTGTAATCTATGATTTGACAGAAAGCTATCGTGCAGCTTGGATCTTCTTTCTTTGCTTATTCATCTTCAGCATGGTTTGTGTACTAGCGGCAAATGGCATGAAAAAAAAGACGATCAGAAGAATCAAAAATATTTCCGACCAAAAAATTGGATAGTTTGCCAGAGATAAAAAACAAATGGAAGGGGGTATTTTCCGTAAATAAAACCGGGTAAAGAGCGGCAGTCTAGATTGCTGCTCTTTACCTTATTGTTAAAATTTTTCATTCCATTCTTCATCTTCAAGTGGCACACCATTGGTACTAATATATTCTACAATCATATTTCCATGTTTAAGAACTCTATCTTTTTTTAGTGAATTGATAATTTCGGTAAAGCGGTCTTCATCTGCGTCCTGTTTCTTACGTGAAAGGGTAATCCGTATGGTTGGGGAAACATCGTAATCTTTATAGCTGGCTGGTTTATTCGGATCAATTTTCAATTCTTTCCCGACACCCTCATCAAACACCAAGAGTAATTGATTATTATCGCCTATTTCTTCTTGAATCTCCTCCCAATCTTCCTTCTCTGTAATATCTCCCAGTTCCTTTGATATCAACACGTCACCCAGTTCCTTTTCAACATAAGGCCTGATTTCTTTTTCTGCATCATCTTGCCATTTATCAGATAGGAATGTATCCTCCATTTCCCCTGTTTCATCATTAAAGAAAACTAGAAAATGAGTCCCATATTTTTCATGTTTCACTTTAGCTGCGTATTCAAAATAGCCCCAATTCCCCATGTTATCGTATAAGACATCATATATTTCGGTTTCTTCATCAAAAGTTTTCTCTAAATATCGTTCAGCTTATCCCGGACTTTCTTTTCTTCATCAGGATCTGCTTTCATACTCTGTGTGAATGAAAACATAAGGATCATCACACCGGCCAAGATGATTAAAAAAACACCTAGTAAAGTCAGTAAAACCTTTTTTGTTTTGCTCAAGTAACACCCTCCTGTTATCTCTGTTACATCTCAATAATTACCATATTATTCTAACATTTTTATCGCTTATTTTACTATGCGAAATCTAAATTACCTGACCTCCAAAATATCGGGATACTTTGTTACAATATATAAATGGTTAGTACCCTAAAGGGAGAGATCAACTTGGAAACCTATCAAAGAAAAATGAATCATAATCGGGATGAATACAGAAAGTTGCGATGGAAACAGCATCGTCTACAAGTTACAGGGTTATTCGATGCCGTTTTTTCGAAAAAAGCGTTCGTTGATAAAGTGGCTATCGTTGGTGCAGGCAATTGCGATGATTTGGATTTAGAATATTTGGCAACTAAATGCAACTCTATATATTTATTTGATATTGATATGGAAAGTATGGAAAAGGGTACGGCGAATTTGCCTGAATGGACCCGGGAGAAAATTCAACTTGTTGCAATCGATGTAACAGGCCTCGATAAAGTGGATTTTGATCACCACCTATCTTCCATGCTGAATCGTGGTGAAACGGCAAAGGGAATTATCCAATATTTAAAGGAAACCGAAAATCGGTTAGGTCAGCTTTCTGAAAGGGTTTTTGCTAATTATTATAATGATTTTGATATCATGGCAACTTCCGCCATTTATACGCAACTATTTTATAATTGGGCCAAGGAACTGCTTTCTGATCATGCAAACCTCTATCAGAAAAAAGACGCAGAAGAGCTGAAAAATGGAATTTTAGATCTAAGGGATGAAATCGTTCGTACAATGAATCACTCTATATCTAAATGTACCAAGCAGAATGGATTCTGTATTACATGGTCTGATATCTTAAAAATCGAACCTGAGTATATGGATACCATTAATGAAGGGCTGAATGCCATCTTTGCCTTGGCCTCGAACGTGGGATATGGGGCTGCATTGATAGGGATGAAAACGTTTATTGAAAAAGTGGATAAAAGCGAATTAAGCCTTCGCTACTGGACATGGGATTTTAATGCAAACAAACAGTATTTGACCATTGGTATTATCGGGAGATTGAATGGGTTGTAAATTGAAAAATGGAAGGATAGATAAGCATATCAGCAGCTATCTATCCTTTTTTTGATCGGTTATAGTCCCTTATCCTTTAGGCGTGATAAAAAGGGGGCTTGGCCAGGAAACCATAGGAAATAAGACATAATTATATAAAAGGTATAAAAAAACGATGAAATTTTTGACTATTTGTCTAATGATTTCACTAACTGGTGTGGATATAATGAATCTGTTAAAAACAGAATATTCCGATTAGTAGAAGTGGGGAAAGCAAAGGTAGAGGAAGGTGTAATGAGGGTGACCAATAAAGAAAGGGGTGTTTTGTTTGAAAGCAGATATTGTGTTCATAAACGGCGAGGTCATAACCGTAAATCAAAAAAGTGAAGTCGCAGAAGCCCTGGCAATTAAAGGTGATCGTATTTCGGCAGTCGGAACGAATCAGGAAATCAAGGTATTTATCGGAGAGGAAACAAATGTGATTGATTTGCAGGGAAAGTCATTACTTCCTGGGTTTATAGATTCTCATATTCATCTAATATTGTACGGTGTCAATCAATTGGCAGTAAGTTGTAAAGCTGAACATATCAGATCTGTAGAAGATTTGTTAATCGATCTGAAGGAGAAAGCTTTGACGATCCCTAAAGGTGAATGGATTCGTGCCTGGGGCTTCAATGAGACTGCTGTGAAAGAAAAACGTTATCCTACAATAGCAGAATTGGATGCTATTTCAACAGACCATCCCATTATCGTAACCCGTACATGCAGCCATATTAGTGTGGTGAATAGCAGGGCCTTAGAGATTGCCGGAATAGATGAGAACTCAGAGAATCCAACTGGAGGGATCATTGAAAAGGATAGGGAGGGGAGAATTACAGGCAAACTCATTGAAACGGCAAATATGATAATGGCCGATAGAGCAAGTTATTCTGAGAGTGAACTGTTGAAAGCAGTGAAAATAGCATCTGAGCATTTCATCGCAGCAGGAATAACAAGCATTCATGAAGCAGGTGCTCATGGTCCTGAAAGTTTCCGTTTAATGCAGCAGGCCATAAAAAATAAGGATATTCGTGTCCGTATCTATGCGATGGTCGGTTCATTGAATAATTCTCATGAATTTGTAAATAAAATGATGGATTCGGGAGTGATAACCGGAGCTGGGGACGAAAGATTCAAAATCGGACCAGCCAAATTGTTTACGGATGGCAGCAGTACCGGTCCGACAATTGCTACCCGTGAGCCCTATTCGAGTGATCCAGGTTATTCCGGAATTCTTTATTATAAAGAAGAGGAAATCTATCAAGTATTAGGTCAAGCACATAAAAAAGGCTATCAGATCACAGTCCATGCCCAAGGGGACAAAGCGATAGAGATGTATTTAAATTGCGTGGAAAAGGCTTTGAATGAATCGCCAAGAAAAGATCATAGACATAGGATCGAGCATGCCGGAATATCTTCTCCAGATTTACAAATGAGGATGAAAGAACTTGAAATCATCCCAATCCCCAACCCCCCATTTCCTTATGAATTCGGTGATATATATATTGAACATTACGGCAATAGGGTCAACCACATGTACGCCGCCCGTGATTTTATTGATAATGGGATCTTGGCCGCAGGCGGTTCCGATGCTCCGGTTACTGATCACGACCCTTTATTAGGCATACACGTTGCTGTTAATAGAACAAGCAGGTCAGGTACGAAAATAGGTACGGTTCAATCTATTAGCGTTTTGGAAGCCATTAAACTATACACATGGAATGGCGCGTTTGCGAGTTTCGATGAAGATGTCAAAGGCAGCCTGGAGGCTGGTAAGCTGGCCGATCTAGTAGTTTTGAATGATAGTATATTGAAAGTGGATTCCCAAAATATCAAGGATTTGAAAGTTGAATCAACGATTCTGAATGGGGAGATTCTTTATCATAGGGAAACATTGGTAGAAATATAATCTAGTGTAACTACTCTAAAACATCAAGAGCTTCACTTTCATTTTTTTGGCTTAAGCGAACGTAAGTGGGATTTAGCAAGTTATTAAAAAAGGGGGATATTCGCTATGAAAAAGCAAAAATTATTAATTAATGGTGAGAGGCTGAGTCGTACGCTAGAGAAATTTGCTGATTTTGGACGAACAGAAAACAACGGAGTCACACGGCTATCCCTTTCCGAAGAAGATCGATTAGTCCGTGATTACTTTTGCGCTTGCTGTAAAGAATTGGGTATAACCATTAAGGTTGATGATATGGGGAATATTTACGCTACTTTGGCGGGACTTGAAAATAAACCTCCTATTGTAATGGGATCACATATGGATACCGTAAAAAAGGGCGGTCGGTTTGATGGTATCTTGGGTGTAGCTGCAGGCTTGGAAGTCGTGCGGACTCTGGTGGAAAATAACATCCAACCTAAAATTCCGGTAATGATCGTCAATTTTACGAACGAAGAGGGAGCCAGGTTTGAACCTTCCATGATGTCGTCGGGAGTTCTTTCAGGTAAATTCGAAAAATCCATCATGCTGCAAAAGACGGATAGTGAAGGAACCACTTTCAAGAGTGCTTTGAATGCCATTGGATATGCAGGGGATAAAGAGTCTCGTTTAAAAGAAGCGACTGCATTTCTAGAGTTGCATATTGAACAAGGGCCCATTCTTGAACGTGAATCACTCACGATCGGGGTCGTTGAATGTGTCCTTGGTATGGTGTGCTATGAGATAGAAGTTACAGGCGAATCCGATCATGCAGGAACCACCCCAATGAATATGAGAAAAGATGCTTTCTTCACTGCGAATAGCTTGATTATGGAGGCTCGTCAGAAGCTAGGCATGCTTGATGACGATTTGGTTTTTACGATGGGAAGGGTAAATGTGTTTCCCAATATCCATACGGTGATCCCTAATAAAGTGGTTTTTTCGCTAGAAGCGAGACATAAGGATTCCAAAGTCATCGAAAAGGTGGAGGAAGTCATTAAAAGCCTTATAACTACAGGTTCAGAAGACGGCTGCGACATCCAAGCGAAAAAATTGTGGGACAGGGATACCGTTTGGTTCGACAAATCCATTTGCAATTTGATTGAACAATCGACCAATTATCTAGGCCTACCTTATAAAAGAATGGTAAGCGGTGCAGGACATGATGCACAGTTTATTGCTAGTTATATACCTACTGCCATGGTTTTCGTCCCAAGCATCAACGGTAAAAGCCATTGTGAAGAGGAACTTACTAGTTGGGAAGATTGTGAAAAAGGCGTCAATGTAATACTGGAAACGGTCCTTGCCATCCAGTCATCTTAAGACAAATATATGGTTGGTTGAAAGCAGGTAATGAAAGTAAACAAAGGGTGCTATCAAACCATCAGTTTAGTATGAAAGTCAGCTTGACTGATGGTGATGCATCCGTGTAAGGAACCTAAAAGGGGGAGGGTATAATTTGGATGCTATTAAGCTATTACTTTTTGTTCCATTTATAGGGTTTTTAGGTTTTTTGCCATACGCAAATAAAATAGAACCGTACATATTGGGGATGCCTTTTTTGTTATTTTGGGTTGCATTTTGGATGGTGATGGCATCGATTATCTTAATGATTGTCTATAAGTTCGATCCTGATAATAAAGGGAGCGATTCTGAATGAATATCTCATTACTCATCATTTCCATCTTCTTGGTTCTAGCACTTTATTTAGGGATAAAAGCAAGAAAAGGGAAGGATATGGATATGGAGCAATTCGCCGTAGGGGGCAGGGGCTTCGGTACATTCTTCATTTTTCTCTTAATAGCAGGTGAAATTTATACAACTTTTACATTCCTGGGCGGAAGTGGGTGGGCTTACTCGAAAGGTGCCGCTGCTTATTATGTTCCCGCCTATATTTTCTTAGCTTACGTCCTATCATATTGGCTCGTCCCTAAAATATGGAGATATTCAAAACGTCATTCCATTATCTCTCAGCCAGAGTATTTTGCGTCTAAATATAAAAGCAGGTCAATGGGAATGATCGTTGCTGTATTGGGAAGCTTAGCCCTCGTGCCGTACATAGTCATTCAGCTCAAAGGATTAGGTATCATTGTTTCCGAAGCATCTTACGGAGCCATTTCACCAGTTGCTGCAAGTGTGATCGGTGCTGTGGTTGTAACTACCTATGTGATGATTTCAGGCATTCATGGTTCGGCATGGACAGCCATACTGAAAGATTTCATGATTTTGGTGGTTGTTATCTTTTTAGGGATTTACATTCCAGTTCATTACTTCGGAGGCATACAGCCAATGTTCGAGACCGTGCAGGCTGCTAAACCGGAAATGTTGGTTTTAGGAGATCAGGGATTGAGTCAGTCCTGGTTTGTGTCCACCGTTTTGCTCAATGCCCTAGGATTTTATTTGCTGCCACAAACATTCATGGTCGTTTTATCGTCCAATGGGGAAAGGACCCTTCGCAAAAATGCGATTGCGTTACCGTTATACACATTGTTATTGCTTTTCGTTTTTTTCATTGGGTTTACAGCCATCATGGAAATCCCGGGTTTGCAAGGAGCTGATGGGGATCTCTCACTTTTAAGGCTGGCGATTCAAACATTCGATCCATGGGTGATAGGGGTTATCGGAGCTGCAGGTTTATTGACGGCGCTTGTACCGGCTTCAGTCATGCTAATGGCTGCATCGGTAGGTCTGACAAATAGCTTTTTTAAAGTTTTGGTCCCTGCTGCGACTGAAACACATCAATTGATTGTCTCAAGGATCATTATTATTGGTATCTCAATCATTGCTTTAATTGTAACTGTTACAGGCGGCGAGGCTTTAGCCATCTTGAATATCATGTCATACAGTTTAATTACGCAACTGGCACCTTCCTTGTTTTGCAGTTTGCCAAAAACCAATATAATCAATAAGTATGGTGCGATGGCAGGTATATTGGCAGGTGTCCTGATTGTTTTATATTCGACAATTGCAGATGTGAAGGTTGCTACATTCCTGCCAAATACCCCGCATGTAATTAATGATATCAGTACAGGCGTCATAGCTTTGTTGATTAATATACTAGTAACATTCATTGTAAGTGGACTGACTAAACATATCTCCATGCAACAGACCGAAATGAATGATCTGGATAAGATATCCTGATTTCTTTAAAACAAGGCTAATGGAAGTACTGACTGGAAGAACGGATAAAGCATGATTTGGGAGGACTTTTGTGAAAATTAAAATAACGGCTTGTCAATTTCGTGTAGAAAAGGTGTCAACTTTCAATGAATTTCAGGAACAAGTAGAAGACTTGATCAGCCAAGTTCCCGAAGACTCGGATTATATCATTTTTCCTGAACTGTTGACCATCGGGTTATCAGCGGCCTTGGGAGAACAGGATGCTTCGTCCGTTACCAGGATTGATGAATATACCAATCAATACAAAGATCTTTTCAAGTCACTTTCAAGAAAAAGAAAACAGGTCATCATTGCCGGCACGCATCTGGAACGACGCGGAAAAGAATACTTCAATATTGCATATATTTTTGATAAAGACGGATCAGTCGTAGAGCATAAAAAAACTCATATCTTTCCTGCTGAAGCGAATTGGCATACTTCTGAAGGTGATGAACTGAAAGTTTATTCGATCGGTCCGGTTAAGATAGGAATAGCGGTATGTTATGAAGCGGAGATACCTGAAATTTCAAGGATATTATCAGTGAACGGGGCGGATATCATTTTTTGCCCATCATACACATTTACAGAGGCTGGTTTTTGGCGAGTTCGCCATTGCGCTCATGCGCGTGCAATCGAGAATCAGGTATATTTTGTTCATTGCCCCACTGTTGGTGAACCAGGGTCACCCCTGCCGAACGGGTATGGGAGCGCCAGTATTCTTAGCCCCTGTGACAGCGCTTGGCCAGCAAATGGAATAATAGCCGAGGCGGTAATGAATGAACATACGATCATAACCGGTACAGTCGATATGGACGAGCTTTATGAGAATCGAAAAAGTGGTGCAGCAACCACTTTCAAGGATCGCAATCGCCGAAAAGAGTTGTATGCGAAATATAAGCCGTATGAAGGGCTAAAATGATCTGTTGGATCCCGAACCATAGTCCGAATAAAGTGCGAGTTGTCGAATAAATTCATGACGGCCGAATAATGTGCGGGGTAGGTCGAATTAATTCATGAACGGTCGAATAAAGTGCGGGGTAGGTCGAATAAATTCATGAACGGCCGAATAAAGTGCGGGGTAGGTCGAATTAATTCATGAACGGTCGAATAAAGTGCGGGGTAGGTCGAATAAATTCGTGAACGGCCGAATAATGTGCGGGGTAGGTCGAATTAATTCATGACGGCCGAATAAAGTGCGAGGTAGGTCGAATAAATTCATGACGGCCGAATAAAGTGCGGGGTAGGTCGAAAAAGGACCCCTGAACATTAACAATACCTAGTATCTTTCTTGATTTTCCCCG
The DNA here is from genome assembly GCF_047238085.1 of Peribacillus phoenicis. Lineage (NCBI taxonomy): Bacteria > Bacillati > Bacillota > Bacilli > Caryophanales > Bacillaceae > Peribacillus > Peribacillus phoenicis. The sequence continues at coordinate 2,259,676 of NZ_JBDFMF010000001.1, forward strand.
TTAGATGGACGTATTAGCTATAGTACTTATCTATTCTCTTGCCGAAGGAATCGAGAATTGACTTAATATACAAAATATATTGTCAAATGCTTGCTGTATATATTAAAATATATTTAACCATTTCATATTGTAATAATATAGATAGTCACCCTATTTATACCTGTTATGATGTCTGTAATGGCAGGAGGCACAACAATCATGTTTGAACAGAATACAGTATATATAGTTGGCGAATCGAAGGCACCGTCCAATAATCCAATTACACAGCAATTCAACTGCTTTTTTATCGGGTTCGTCATTGATCGTGATACACATGAAATAGTGGATGCGGAATGCTCGACCACGATATCGATTACATCACGCTTCATTCAATCCATGTTAGTTGGTAAATCCATTCTTCGGCCCGATGAATTGGAGACAGAAATTGAGCAACGGTATTTTGGTTCATCTCAGAAAGCACTGACCGTCGCCCTAAGAAATGCCAGCATCAAATATCAGCAACTTTATAAGTTATAGCTGCTTCTTTTGTCAGTCGCAATTGAAATCCAGCTGTTGAAGAGTGTTTACGTGCTCTTTGGCAGCTGGATTTTTCTATTTAGCTCCATGCAATAGTTAATAGATGAGTGTGAATAAAATGGAAATTACCTTTTGTTATAAAATTTAAGGAGGTATGGAATATGATTCAAGATGGTGTGATGTTTGTCTGTTTTTTATTGGCATTTACTGCAGTGATTGCCGTAGCGGAAAAAAAGATCGGAGGAAAGTTCTTCAAGTATGTTCCTGGGATTGTCCTTATTTATATTGGAGCGGCTCTGATGAAAACATTCGGGGTCTTTTCAGATAGTGAGTCAGTTGAAAGTGCATATACCACCATACGGGGGCTCCTGCTGCCTGCCATGTTGATGCTTATGCTTTTGCAATGCGATATGCGGAAGATCATCAGGCTTGGACCAAAGATGCTGTTAACTTTTTTTGCGGCTTCATTCAGCATTATTGGAGGGTTCACTCTTACTTACGTTTTAATGAATGGCTTCTATGCGGAAGGAACTTGGAAGGCATTCTCGGCTTTAAGCGCAAGCTGGACAGGGGGCTCTGCCAATATGGTGATCTTGCAAGGCATACTCGATGTGCCGGAAAATATTTTTGGTTATGCGTTGATCATGGATACAGTCAATTATTCCATTTGGGTCATGTTCTTGTTTTGGCTGGTGCCTCTTGCTGGAAAATTCAATATTTGGACTAAAGCGGATACATCTTACATTGATCAAATGACTTCCGAGCTTGAAGCGGGGGAAACCGCCAAGACGGAATTTGGATTTGGGGAACTGATCGGTTTCTTGGCGCTGGCTTTAATTATTTCAGCAGGGGCAACCAAAATTGGGGAAAGACTGCCGGTACTCGGTGCCGCTGTGAATGGGACCACTTGGACGATCATTATCGCTTCAACCGTAGGATTAATTCTGGCTGTCACGAAGGTTGGACGTATTGCCGGTTCCATGGAAATTTCCAAAGTCATGCTTTATATCGTCATTGGTTTAATTGCTTCCCATGCCGATTTTTCACAGCTGTTTCAAGCACCTGTGTATATTATTTCCGGCTTTATGATTCTATTCTTTCATGGATTGATCATGGTCATTTTGGCCAAAATCTTTAAGTTGGATCTATTTACAATGGGAGTTGCCTCTTTGGCCAACATAGGGGGCGTGGCATCAGCCCCTATATTGGCAGGTGCATTCAACCGGGCGCTAATACCGGTCGGGATATTGATGGCAGTACTTGGCAGTCTTCTGGGCACCTATTTTGGAATTCTTACATCATATATACTCTCAAGCTTTTAAGGAAGGGTTGTTAATATGAAGATTGAAAGTTTACAAGTATCAGTGGAAACCTTGCCACTTATCAAGCCATTCAAGACTGCATTACGCACCGCAATGGAAATTGAAAACATCATGGTTTCCGTAAAGTTGGAGGATGGAACGGAAGGCTTGGGGGCTGCAGCCCCTACGGTTGCCATCACAGGTGATTCTACAAAAGGAATCATGACGGTCATTGAGGAAGTGATCACACCACATCTAATTGGCCGTGACATCGAGAATATAAATGCATTGTCTCAACTTATCCAACAATCCTGTGTAGGTAACACAAGTGCAAAAGCTGCTGTTGAAATCGCTTTGTACGACGCAGTCAGCAAACGATGGCAGCTCCCTTTATATCAATATCTTGGCGGTAAATCGAATGTCCTTAAAAATGATATGACAATCAGCGTTGGTGAACCCGAAGAAATGGCAAAGGCGGCATTGTCTCTCATTGATGGCGGATTTACTACGATGAAGATAAAACTGGGGAAAGATTGGGAGAGTGATGTGGAGCGGGTTGCCTGCATTCGTGCTGCTGTTGGCAACCAGGTTATGATCAGGATTGATGCAAATCAAGGGTGGACAACAAAACAAGCGATTTCCATCATTCATGAACTCGAGGAAAGAAAGCTGAATGTTGATTTGGTGGAACAGCCCGTCAAAGGCCATGATATCGAAGGATTGAAAGAAATAAAGAGGTCTGTCCAAGTGCCGATCATGGCCGATGAAAGTTTGTTTTCCCCTCGTGACGCCATGAAACTCCTGAATGAACATGCTGTCGATCTCCTTAATATTAAATTAATGAAAACAGGCGGAATTAGACGTGCACTCCAAATTGCCGATATGGCAGAAGCAGCCGGGGTGGAATGCATGATTGGGAGTATGATGGAATCATCCGTGAGTGTAGCGGCCGCGGCTCATCTGGCAACCGCCCATCCAAATATAACGAAGATTGATTTAGATGCCCCATTATGGATTAAGAATGAGCCATTTGAAGGTATTCAATTTATGAAAGATCAACTGCTAATTTCCGATAAACCTGGACTGGGAGTCAAGAGGAAATCCTCTTATACTCAATAAAAACAAATTTGAAAGGGTGATTATTTTGAAAAGGTTAACCGTTTTTGTGCTATCTTTATTTGCTATTGGTATTTTAGTATTCAGTCCCAATGAAGCTAGTTCAAGAGAGAAGCAGAGAAATGCCTATGTTGATGTAAGCGTGGCCACTCTTTGGACTGAGCCGGGATTATTAAGGGAAATCGATGCTCCTTCTGCATCGAATCCCGTTGATTTGAATGCATGGATCGGCTCGATGAAATATGAAGACAAGCTGTGGCTTGTAGGTAACCTGGAAACACAAGCTTTATATGGTTCTAAAGTGACGATTCTTGAAGGTCGGGGTGAATGGGTGAAAGTAGCCGTTGCCAATCAACCGACGCCCCGCAATGATATTGGTTATCCAGGATGGATGCCAAAGGCACAATTAAAAGACGGAAATTCTTTTGAGAAGCAATTTAAACGAGGATTTGCCCTTGTAAATGCCCCAAAGACTTGGCTTTATTCGGATTCGAAACTTCGGTCCGAATTCATGGAGGTCAGCTTCGATACCCGCCTCCCGTTATTGCAGGTGAAAAAAGATAAAGTGAAGGTGATGACACCGAGTAATGGAGCGAAATGGATAGAAAAGCAGGACGTATCAGTCTATCAAAATGACAATCAAATACCTGCTCCAACCGGAAAGGACATCGTTGAAACAGGAAAAGGTTTTTTAGGGCTACCTTACCTATGGGCTGGAATGTCCGGTTTTGGATTTGACTGTTCTGGATTTACGTATACCATGTATCATGCTAATGGAATAACGATCCCAAGGGACTCTTCCGTTCAGGCGCAACATGGAAAAAAGGTGGAACAAGAAAATCTTCAACCAGGTGACTTACTATTTTTTGCCTATGATAAAGGGAAAGGAAGGGTCCATCATGTCGGAATGTATATTGGTGACGGCAAAATGATCCATTCGCCTAACAGCTCAACACATGTAAGGATAGATGAAATAAAAACATCGGGATACGGAGAGGAATATGCCGGAGCAAGAAGATATATCGATTGATACTCAATAATATAAACTCCGATAAAAATGGAAATAGATTATTGTTTTGATAGTAAAAGTTATAGGAGAATCCTAGGTGATGATTCTGACAATAATCGAAAAAAAGGAATTTTATTGATATAATAATTTTGGGGATTTAATTTGAAAAGAAGATTATTAAACCGCTTTTATTTTCTAGCAGGTGGTTTAATTGGAGAATGTATGATGATAAAGATGGTTAAAAGAAAAGTTAACCATAAAAAACATCAGTAGGGGAAAATAATGATTGTCCCCCACTGATGTTTCTAAATATAAGTTTTGCTAAAAACTATTTTAATATAATATTTAAGTGGAAGAATTGTAACTTTTATTTGATGGTTTCAAAAAGACGTTCCAAATCCTTATCCATAATGAAAACTTCGATTCTTTCGCCTGTTTTAGTGCTAATATCACTGTGGGATGAAAGTACTTTACAACCGGTAAGATCTTCAACTATTTTTTCATAATCCTTAGTGTACATTTCACGAAGTAGTGAACGCATTTTTTTCACAAGTTTTTTGCCTGAATTGTGACTCACAAGGTGCTTTTCCTCTACAGTAAGGACACCCTTGAAACGGGTTATCAACATATCATTGATTATATATGTTTTAGTTTCCTGAGGTCCTCTTCCAATCAATTCACGCTGGAATTTAATGAATGCTTCGCTTATTTCAGCTTCGATCCTTTTCTTTGTAATTGACATAATGCCTCCAGTTAATCTGACGAATTTATGGGATTTATCATAATGCCACGTCTAAGTTCCTGTCAATGAAATTTTGTAAAACTTTAGAAAAAAGTGAAAAAGTTAGGAAATAGAAGAAATATATTATTCTTGCTGATAAATTGGGTGAATATCGTCTTAATTAATCAAATATGGAGGTTTTTAATGGTTTTTATTAGTTTACAAACCTTGAATGAGGAGCGTACAATAATCCTCATGAAAAACAATTAGATACCGGCCAAATCTCAAGTGATTGAGAACGGAGGACCCACTATTTTTGGGGTTAATTCTGCATTTGCAGAAGGGATGAGATACTCTTTCGCCATCCTACCCGTCAGCTAACTTCGTCGGCTAAAGCGAAGGAGGTCATAAGAACCACCTTGATTCAGGAGGCTTTTTTGTTATGCTATAGCAAATTGGCAATCTGACTTTTCCGTAGGTCTTTTTATTATGCCTATAATTGAAAAGGTTTCTTGGAAGACGGATCGTGGAGTAGGCGCTAATGCTTGCTGGGCGTTAAGTAGACCAATGATTACTTTTTCTCCAACAAAATGTTTGTTTCTGTATATCTTTCTTTTTCTGATGCGTCATGGTTCATGACGCTGTAGGAAGGAGATTGCATTTGTGCAGCGCTGCAAACTGGGGGAAAAGTAACATTGGTCTATTTTTTTTATGCCTTAAAGCACATCTTTCTGAGCAAAAGAACAGTTTAATGAAACGTATCTTAAAGGAGGTGAAGGAGAAGGAGAAAATAGGCTTTATAATGCGGGAGGAGAGAAGAAAAAAATGGATAGTATAGCAATTTCATTAATGGCTATACGGTTAGTATTCTTTTTAGGATTCATTCATTTTTGTAATAAAGTCATTGCAAAGGGAGCGTAGGGAGATGTTCTTATTGATAATCGTCGGGGCGGTAACATTGTATTTAATACATGTCCTCATATATCCGGAAAAATACTAAGGGTGACTTACGGAGGAGAAGTAAATGGATCTATTGCAAATCGTTGTGGTATTGGCAATTGCGGTTGTATTGGCGATACCAATGGCTAAATATTTAACGGATGTTTATTCCCTTGAATTAACGAAACAAGATCGCGTGTTTGGAAGGATGGAAAGGTTTATCTTTAAGCTATCCGGCATTAAAACGGGAGATATGAAATGGCAGCAGTACGCCAAGGCACTGCTGATAAGTAATTTAGTGATGTTCATAATCTCTTATATTATCATTCGCTTCCAAGGGGAGTTACCTGGCAACCCCAGTAAGATTGACAACATGGAGCCATTGTTGGCACTGAATACAGCTGCAAGCTTTCTTACGAATACCAATTTACAGCATTATAGTGGAGAATCGGGACTTTCTTATTTATCTCAAATGGCAGTGATCATATTCTTGATGTTCACGACCCCGGCCACCGGCATTGCTTTATGTATGGCTTTTTTTAGGGGCTTAACAAGCCACCGGAGTCTAGGAAACTTCTATGTGGATGTAATCCGAACGATTACCCGGGTTCTGCTTCCCTTATCGATATTGATTGGTTTAGTCCTAGTATCCCAAGGCGTACCGCAAACATTTAGCCCAACGGCAGTTGCGACAACATTGGAAGGAGACACCCAAAATATAGCAAGGGGACCTGTAGCGGCATTAGAATCCATAAAGCACATAGGCACAAATGGGGGAGGGTTCTTTGGGGTCAACTCAGCCCATCCATTTGAAAATCCTAATGGTTTCACGAATGTCTTAGAAATATTATCCATGTTTCTTATACCTTCTGCCCTTCCGTTGACTTTTGGATATATGGCGAGGAATAAGAAGCTAGGCTGGATCCTATTTTCGGTGATGGCATTCATGTTATTACTCTTCTTAAGCATTACGTATATTAATGAGAAAAATGGTAATCCAGCTTTGGAGCAAATTGGCCTCTCGCAAACGGAGGGGAGCATGGAGGGGAAAGAGGTGCGCTTCGGGGTGGCTCAGAGTGCATTATTCACCAGTATAACTACAGCTGCAACTACAGGATCGGTAAATAATATGCATGATACCTTAACACCGCTGGGAAGTATAGCTCCACTTGCAATGATGATGGTGAACTGTGTATTTGGCGGCGATGGTGTGGGTACGGTCAATATTCTCATGTACTCAATATTGGCTGTATTTCTTGCCGGACTTATGGTGGGACGTACACCTGAGTTTTTGGGTAAGAAAATTGAAGGCCGGGAGATGAAGTTAATAGCTATAGCGATTCTGATCCACCCATTGATCATATTAGTTCCATCTGCCATCGCTTTAGCGACACAAATGGGTTCAGCAGCTATATCAAACCCGGGCTTTCATGGTATTACTCAAGTAGTTTATGAGTTTACCTCTTCAGCAGCAAATAATGGTTCGGGTTTTGAAGGATTAGGAGACAATACCCCTTTTTGGAATGTTTCCACTGGTTTAGTCATGTTATTCGGACGTTATTTTTCAATGATTGCCATGATTGCAGTCGCAGGATCATTACTGGTAAAGAAGCGTGTTCCTGAGACTATCGGAACATTCAAAACGGATAATGGTACGTTCTTTGTCATTCTTTTAGCTTCAGTTTTGATTATTGGAGCTTTGACTTTCTTTCCAATAATTGCACTTGGACCAGTTGCTGAGTGGCTTACGATAAGATAAATGTTGAAAAGGGGCATTTCAAATGAGCATAGAGCGAATAGCGAATGTAAATAAGAATATTGTTTACGAGGCTGGTAAAGATGCACTCAAAAAAATGAATCCAAGAGTTATGTCACGCAATCCAGTCATGTTTGTAGTAGAAGTGGGGTTTGCCATAACGCTTCTTCTATCAATATTTCCTGCGCTTCTTGGCGGAGTGTCTGATAGGGGGTATAACGTTGCAGTAACCATCATTTTATTCGTAACGATCATTTTTTCTAATTTCGCCGAAGCTCTAGCAGAGGGACGTGGAAAAGCACAAGCCAATAGTCTCAAAAAGACAAAGCAGGATGCTAAAGCTAGGTTGATTCAAAAAGATGGTTCCGTAATGATAGTCGATGCCTTGCAATTACGCAAAGGCGATATGGTTTTAGTGAAGGCAAACGACATAATACCGTCGGATGGAGAAATCATTGAAGGAGTGGCCGCTATCGATGAATCAGCGATCACGGGTGAATCGGCATCCGTAATAAAAGAACCTGGGGGAGATTTCAGTTCGGTAACAGGAGGTACAAAAGTCATCAGTGATTTTATCAAAGTTAAAGTCGGTGCAGACCCTGGTGAATCCTTCCTTGATCGTATGATCAATTTGGTCGAAGGAGCAAAAAGGCAAAAAACACCGAATGAAATCGCACTTGGTACATTACTGATTAGCTTAACCATCATCTTTTTACTTGTATGTACCACTCTGGTACCGATTGCGTCATATATTCAAGTTACCCTTCCAACCGCTACCCTGGTAGCTTTGCTGGTTTGCCTGATCCCCACAACAATCGGGGGCTTACTCTCGGCGATAGGAATAGCAGGTATGGATAGGGTAACTCAATTCAATGTAATTGCAAAGTCTGGAAAATCGGTGGAAGCCGCAGGTGATATCAATACGATCATCCTTGATAAAACAGGAACAATAACACATGGTAACCGCATGGCATCTGCCTTAATACCGGCTATCGGCATTAGTCAGGAAGAGCTTAACCAATATGCCGTATACGCATCTTTACATGATGAAACCCCTGAGGGCCGGTCTGTTTTGGAATTAGCCCAAAAAAATGGATTACCTGAAAAATGGCTGGATAAAAACGGTACGGAAGGTATTGAATTTACGGCGGAAACCAGAATGAGCGGAACGGACTTTCCTGACGGAAAAAGGATCAGAAAAGGTGCAGTTGATACGATAATGAAATATATAATGCATCAGGGAGGGGAAGTGCCTTTCGGTTTGAAAGACACTTGTGATGAAGTGGCAAAAAAAGGCGGCACTCCATTGGTTGTCACAGAGGGAAGCCGTATACTCGGCACAATATATTTGAAAGATACAGTGAAACCAGGCATGAAGGAACGTTTTGACGAATTAAGAAAAATGGGTATTAAAACCATAATGTGCACAGGAGATAACCCGTTAACAGCTGAAACAATCGCCAAAGAAGCAGGTGTCGATGATTTTATCGCCGAGGCTAAGCCTGAAGATAAAATCTCTGTCATCAAGCGGGAACAAGAGGATGGCAAGCTTGTTGCCATGACTGGAGACGGTACAAACGATGCGCCAGCATTGGCGCAGGCAGATGTGGGATTGGCGATGAATACAGGGACAAACGCGGCGAAGGAAGCCGCTAATATGGTGGATTTAGATTCAGATCCCACCAAAATCATTGAAGTGGTAGCCATTGGCAAACAGCTGCTCATGACCCGGGGGGCATTGACAACCTTTAGCATCGCTAATGATGTAGCTAAATATTTTGCGATAATCCCAGCCATGTTCATGCTGGCGATACCTCAAATGAAAGCCCTGAACATTATGGGATTGGCGACACCCCAAAGTTCCATATTATCAGCTTTAATATTTAACGCCATCATCATTCCATTGCTTATCCCTTTGGCTATGAAAGGTGTTAAATATCTTCCTATGAGCGCAACAAGATTATTGACCAGGAATTTGTTCTTGTATGGATTAGGAGGAGTGTTAGTCCCCTTCTTGGGAATTAAATTAATTGATTTGCTTCTTGTTGTCTTAAAAGTGGCTTGAAAATATAAATTATGGGTGGGTGGAAATCCATGTTGAAAAATATCAGATTGGTTTTGGTGCTTCTAATCATTTGTGGGATGGCATATCCGATTTTGATGACGGGAATGGCACAGTTGATGATGCCCGCAAAAGCAGAGGGCAGTTTAATTAAAAATGAATCTGGTGAATGGATCGGTTCGGAAATGATCGGTCAATCTTTTAAAGATCCTGGGTATTTTCATGGCCGTGTTTCTTCTATTGAATATGATGCGGCTGGTTCAGGTACGCCGAACTTTGCTTCTTCAAATGAGGAATTCATAAATCGGACAAAAAAAGACATTTCAAAGTTTTTAAAAGAAAACCCTGCTATCGATAAGGCGGATATACCATCTGACTTAATGACGAATTCGGGTTCAGGACTTGATCCCAATATTTCCCCTAATGGTGCGAAGGTACAGGTTCCTCGTATTGCTCTCGAAAGGGGATTATCTGAAAAAACAGTATACCTTCTAGTGGAAAAACATACGAGCAGCCGATCAATTGGGATTTTTGGTGAACCCCGAATTAATGTTTTGGAGTTGAATATGGCATTGGATGAATTGAAATAACTATGTTCTGGAGAGTTTAGTAGACTCTCCTTTTAATATAATAATTGGAGGGCTAATATGTCGGAACAATTTCGAAGGAAAACACCAGATGAAATTCTAGAGTCGATTTCCAATATCAAAAGGGGAAGGCTCAAAATTATACTTGGTGCGGTAAGCGGTTCAGGCAAGACCTACCAAATGCTGCTTGAAGGAAATGAATTAAAGAAACGTGGGATTGATGTAGTTGTCGGTGTGGTCAACAAGTCCTGTAGTCCTGGAACACTTAAACAATTAGGCAGTCTTGAACTTATTCCCACTATAGAATGGGAGCAAAATGGACACATAGAACAGGATATTGATTTAGATAAGATTTATAAACGGAATCCCGAAGTTGTTTTAATTGATCGATTGGCACATGAAAACCATATAAATGCAAAAAACGCCACCCGTTTGGATGATGTTAAGGAACTGATTAATCATGAAATCAGTGTAATTACGACCATAAATATTTATGAGTTGAAAGGAGTGAAGAAAGTCGCAGAGCAATTACTGAATCTTTCACTTCACGTAGAGGTTACGCTTCCAGAAGATACATTGACAAAGGCTGATGAAGTACGTTTATTGGACGTCACACCTGAAGCCATATTAAAACGTCTGCAAAAAGGGGAAATAAGTGAAAAAGACGAAGGTCCATTACAGTTTTACAACAATGGTAATCTAGCCACTCTTAGGGAATTGTCACTTCGGTTTTTAGCGGAAGAAGTGGAAGAGGACCTGATTGAACAAAGGGAACAAGAAGGGCTATTGGGGCCTTCTGGTGCTACGGAACGAATATTGGTCTGTGTACAATATCATTGGAATGGCTCCATATTAATAAGAAGAGGAGATCAAATTGCCAAGCGGTTGGGCGGTGAATTTTTAATCGCCAGCTTTATCCCACTATCAAAAAAACTATCAAAAGAGGAAGAAATCTTTAAAAGCTCCATGCAAAAACTGGTCAATAAATTAAATGGGAGTTTTTTTGAGATTATAATGACTGGAGACGAAATAGCAGAAGAAATAGTCGGATTTTCCATGCAGCATCAAATAACACGAATTATCTTGGGTCAATCAAAAAAGCCAGTGTGGGAAGAAGTGGTCAACGGTTCAATAGTCAATAAAATAATGAGAAAGTCAAAAAGCATCGATGTATATATTATGGCAGACCGTGTAAAAGCATTTGGCGAGAGGATCATCCCCGCAATCAAGACGGAAAAAAAGAAGAAAAATCCTTATCGCAGACTCTCCCCTGATGAAATGCACGATAAAGTGGAACGGGTGAAAAAAGGGACATTTAAGATTTATCTCGGAGCTGCTCCTGGTGTTGGTAAAACCTATACAATGCTAAGGGAAGCAAATCAATTGAAGGAAAACGAAATTGATGTAGTGATTGGACTATTGGAGACCCACGGTCGAAAAGAGACAATTGCCCAAGTGGGAAATTTGGAAATCCTGCCTAAAAAACTAATTCGATATAAAAACGTATTATTGGAGGAAATGGATCTAGATACCATTATCATTCGGAATCCTGAAGTGGTCTTAATAGATGAATTAGCACATACGAACGTACCGGGAAACAAAAATCAAAAAAGATATCAAGATGTAATGACCATTTTGGACGCTGGAATATCGGTTATTTCCACGATGAATATTCAACATATAGAAAGCTTGAAAGATAGTGTAAAGCAAATTACAGGTGTTTCTGTAAGAGAAACAGTACCTGACAACATTCTCCAATTATCGGATGAACTTGAGTTGATCGATATTTCACCAAATGAGCTTAGAAAAAGGATGGAGGAAGGTAATATATATGCCATGGATAAAGTGGAACAGTCCCTTGGCCATTTCTTCAAGACAAAGAATCTTATAGCGTTGAGAGAACTTGCGCTCCGTGAATTGGCGGATGATGTGGATGACAGATTAGAATCAATGAAACGTAAGGAAGGAGTAAGGGGGCCATGGAGAAAAGATGAAGTGATATTTGTCTGTGTCAATCTTAGAGAGGATTCTGAGCGTTTAATTAGAAGGGGGTTCCGTATAGCCTACCGACTTAAAGCGGAGTGGTATGTTATTTTCGTCAAACATCAATATGAAATGCAATCTGATGAAAAGTTGATACTTGATAAACTGTTAAGCCTTACACATCGCTTAGGAGGCATTTTTGAAATATATACAACCAGGGATAGACGATCTGTGTTCAAGGAGATCAAGAAACAATTACAGACAAAAAAAGCAACACAAGTCATTTTAGGACAATCAGCAAGAACGAGATGGCAAGAAATTATGGGTGGATCTATTGTAGCTCGTCTTCTACGAGAAGTCAGACATCTTGATGTTTTGATCGTAGTTGATTAATTCATTTATCAGGCAGCAATTTTTTGCGGGAGTTTATTTACCTGTAGTTACAAGGAAAAATATGGTATAATTATTTACGGATATTTCTTAATATTATAAAAGTAAGGGGTTGCCAATGATGATCACTTTTCCAAAACCTGATGTTGAGCAATTTTTACGAACTTTTTCCATTGCTGATTTTGCCGTAAGTCCAGATGAAAAACATCTGGTTTTCAGCACCAATTTGAGCGGCAAGTATAATTTATGGGGAATGGATTTGCCAAACTCCTTTCCTTATCCGCTTACAACCATTGATCAAAGCTGCCAAGCACTGATATATGTTAAGAAAAGCCGGTTCATAATTGCTGGTTTCGACCAAGACGGTAATGAAAATACCCAGTTTTACGGTGTTCCTTTGAATGGCGGGACAATGAAGGAAATCGTTCATCATGAAAATACACGTAATTTCATGCCGAAATTATCCAATGACAGTAAAAAGCTTTATTACACGACATCCAGAGGAAATGCTTCCTTTCTAAATGCCTATTGTTTAGATTTAGAATCAGGACAGGAAAAGCTGGTATTGGAGGGGAAGGATGCAGCGACCTATTTATTTGGCTTCAGCCCTGATGAAGAAACCTTACTTTACTATAAACACTTTTCCAATACAAATACGCTTCTATATGCAAAACAAGGGAACGAAGATATCCTGCTCACTCCGCCCACTGAGAAACAGCATACAGTGAATGATGGTGTTTTTGTTTCGGATTCGATGATATATTTATTGACTGATTATGATTCGGACTTTACCTATTTGGCTTCATACAACCTTGAAACAAACAAATTCTGTAAAGTTAAAGAATTGGAGAATGAGAGTTTTACTGCCATTAATTATAGTAAAGAGAATCAACTTTTATATATAACCAGTCAAAAGGGTGTAGAGGATCAATTATATGAATTCAATCTGCAAAATGAAAATTGGAGAAACATCCCCGTACCATGCAGCGTCATTAATAAGCTTGAGGTTGCTGCATCAGGCACGCTTTACTTATTTGGCATGGGCGCAACAAAGCCTCATAATATCTATAAAAATACAGGTGATGAGTGGGTATCATTAACTAAATATACTGTTCCTGGCGTCGATTCTGATGAATTGGTTGAACCCGACATCATTACATACACTTCCTTTGATGGCCTGGAGATCGAGTCGTTATTTTTTAGGGCAAAAAAGGAAAATGACAATGGTGAAGTCATTTTTTGGCCTCATGGAGGACCTCAAGCGGCAGAACGGAAGTCCTTCAGAGCTTCATTTCAATTTTTCCTGAATCACGGTTACAGTATTTTTGCGCCAAACTTCCGCGGTTCTACTGGTTATGGCTTGGAATTCACGAAAATGGTAGAGGGAGATTGGGGAAATGGGCCACGACTTGATAATGTAGCCGGCCTTGATTGGCTAATAGACCAAGGATATGCACAAAAAGGTAATATCTTATTGATGGGCGGAAGCTTCGGAGGGTATATGGCACTTCTGCTGCACGGACGACATGCAGATTATTTTAAGGCAGTTGTCGATATTTTCGGTCCATCCAACCTCTTCTCATTTATCAATTCCGTTCCAGAAGACTGGAAGCCAATCATGGATCAGTGGGTAGGAAATCCGGAAAAAGATAAAGAAAAACTAATCGAGTATTCCCCTATCACCTATTTAGAATCGATGATAAAGCCAATGCTTGTCATTCAAGGAGCAAACGATCCCCGTGTCGTCAAAGAGGAATCAGATCAAATCGTTCAAGCCTTGAAGGATAAAGGAAGAGATGTCGATTATATGCTTCTAGAAGATGAAGGACATGGATTTTCCAAAAAAGAAAATGAAATTGCCGTCTACCAAAAAATACTTTCATTCTTAAAGCGATTCACAGCAGTAACAGAGAAGGTATAATCAAGCATCTAAATACTTCATTTATTTAAATTAGAAACCCTGCAACTCACGTTCAAAGTGATGAAGCAGGGTTTTTCTTGTTGTAAAACTGGATGTTTATTTTGTTCAGCGGTTTGGGGTGTATGTAAATAGGGGATTTAAAATTCAGAATTCCCCATTTTTAGAATAACACTCTCCCAGTCCAGCTTTCTGTGAAAGTAGATTACAAAAAGAAATTGCATCATTCCAAGAAATATTCACAACAGGTTTTAGATTCCGATCAAAAAAATTAGGTGATTTATTTGTAATGGCATAGTAGAAATCCACAGTAACAGGATAACGGGCAAGTAGGAACGGTCTTATTTCAGCTTTCCATTCGCTTTTAATTCTATCGTCCCTTAATTCTATTTCTCCTCCTGGAATTTTCTCCATTGGATAGTCAATGTAACTTATTAATTCTTTTGACAATCTACCTGCCTCCTACCGACTTTAATTTGAAAATTTCACTACTTTCAGAACGATTAAATCAATATAAATATAAGGTTGGTTTAAATTTGTATTAAGCAACTCCAATACCACATTAATTTGTTGGTGTGAGAGCAATCTGCTGGTATAGGATCAAGTTAAGGCTTCATTACGCCTTATATAATTTATATTAATATGTTTGTAGGTTTAGGAATATTATAAGTGAGTTTCTTATACTTTAAATTATGGGGGAGAGAAAATGAACGAGTTTTTGGAGAAAACAGCAAGATTCGAACATCGGTTTTGGCTGCAAATCTTAGGAGACCATGCGAGGTTCATCCATGAGTCTTTAGCTCCGGTTGAAGTGGAAAACATTGAAATTGCCTCTGAATTCATTCAAGTTTTTGATGCTCTCCTTGGTAAAGCCAATTCGGAAGAGATTTCGCAACTTACTGCCATCGCAGAAGAAGAGACATTAAGATTTCGGGAGTTTAAGTTAAGCCTGATTAAAGAACATCTGGTAGGTAAAATAAAAATACATCTTTCACCCTCATTCCTTAATCATATGGTGAACGAATTAGAAGAATATTTAAGATTATTGAAATACTTCAATTCAGATCAAATGCCGCCGGTTTTTCATGAACTTCATCATCATTTAGTTTGGCTGTTAGATGCAGCAGGACATGCAGGTGCAATATCATCCAATATGGATGAAGTTGAAAAAAGATTAAAAGAGAAAAGTGACCAATATAAAAAACATTTTAATGATTTTTATTTTAAAGCTGTTGAAATGGCTGGATTTTTACGAACCAATCTGTCAACATTCCCAGCATTGGAAAAAATGAATGCGGACGTCACATTGGAAATTAAATTCTTCCAGCACTTCCTGCTTGAATTGGAGGAGCTTGACCTTAGTGCGCAGGCTCTTGGAACGCTTTCGCCATTAATGGCAGATCATATGTGGCGTGAAGAATGTTATTATGTAACGAAACTCGCTGAATCGACAGACACGGAAAAGCCAAACTGCGATCCAGCGAAACCGAGGCTAGTTGATTAGAAAGTACACATGGAGCCCTTTATATTAAAGAGGCTCTAGATCTGTTGCATTTTAACTCTAAAATCAGTAGGGTATGTATAACTCTTCGAACCAAGCGATTGGACATTAAGTCTTTTTGAACTTTTCCATATAGGAAAATATGTTTTTCTTGGCTGGTTAGCATTAAGGATGTAATTTTTAAAGGAAGTTAATTCCTATCCTTATGTTATACTAAAACAACCACAATTAATTATAGAAGTATAGGAGTGCTGAAAGATGTTTGGAAATACTTCCAATTTAACAGATGGCATTTATTTTGGAGAATCGTTACCACAACAAATCGCTAAACATATTTTAAAAAAAATCATTGAAGGTGAAATAGAAGCTGGAGAGAAAATCGTCGAAGAAGACATTTCCAAAGAATTGAATACTAGCCGTGCACCAGTACGCGAAGCCCTTTATCTACTGCAGGTTGACGGTATTGTTGAGAGAATTCCGAGGCGGGGAACGATCGTCAAGCCATTTTCACAAAGGGAAATCATTGAATATAATGATGCTACGATCGGACTGATCCAGATGGGCATTGAATTTTCCCAAGGGAATTGGCACGCAGAAAATAAGCAATCATTACGAAAGCATTTGGAAAGCGCAACAGATGAGTGTGAAAAAGGTAATGTTATCGAGTATCAAAAAAGGGCTACACAGATATTTCGATATATTTTTTCAATCGCAAATAATAAAGCATTATCAAGATTTTTTGAAGAAGCCAGTCATATCCTCATGGTTTTTGCCCAAAGTCAATGGAATACAGAAACGATGGAAAGCTTCCATTTTAAATTAAAGATGTCCATTGAGGCCATTCTAGAAGATGATTTAGTTAAAGCAAAAAATGAAATTCATGAAGCCCTGAATCGTGGAGTGATGTAGAGTCTTTGACTCTAAAACCAAATTGTCGACAATCGACAAAAAGAATGTTATTATGTAATCGTATTCAAGCAAGAATATTATCACCAAGATCAAAGGGAGAAAGGGAGAATAATATGCAAGCATTTGATTTTACAGAAAAAGTAGCAATTGTTACCGGCGGCGGCGGGGGTATCGGTCGGGCAGCGTCTATTACACTTTCAGAAAATGGTGCCAAAGTGGTTGTTGTAGACCTTTCCGAAGAGGCGGGCATGCTAACGGTAAATAAAATCAAAGAAAAAGGCGGCGAAGCGAAATTCGTTAAAGCTGATGTTACAAAGGAAGACGATATAAAAAATTATGTTCAAAAAACGATAGATTTCTATGGGAAAATCGATATTTTCTTGAATAATGCAGGTTGGGAAGGCAAAATAATGCCGCTTATCGACTATCCTGCTGAGGTTTTCGATCAATTAATGTCAATAAATGTACGCGGTGTTTTCTTGGGCATGAAACATGTATTGCCCCATATGATTGAACAAAAAAGCGGGGCGGTCGTGAATACAGCTTCTGGAGCTGGTTTACTGGCAACGCCAAACATGGTGGCGTATGGCGCTAGTAAACATGCGGTTCTAGGAATGACGAAAACAGCTGGTGTCGAAGTTGCTCCACATGGTGTCCGGGTGAATGCCGTCTGTCCAGGTGTCGTCAACACGGCTATGATGCGGTCGATTGAAAGCGGATTTGGTCAAGGAGATTCCGCGGCAGCTGAAACGGCTAGAAAACAGTTGGAAGCAACGACTCCGGATGGCAGGTATGCTGAGCCGCAGGAAATTGCAAATCTAATGATGTACTTAGTATCCGAACTTTCCAGCCACATTACGGGTCAAGAACTTGTAATCGACGGAGGGGCCATTTTAATCTAATAAGCAACGAACTTTGTTATAGGGGGACGAATACATGAGTTTACTAGGAAAGGTCATAATAATTACAGGAGCGGGCAGCGGAATTGGGAAGGAAACGGCATATAAATTAGCTGACCAGGGAGCTATCGTCGTAGCTGCAGATTATAATGATATTGCCGCTAAAGAAACGGCAGAATCTATTCAACAAAAGGGAGGCACGGCATCTTTTGTGAAAGTGGATGTAGCTAAAGCGGAAGAAGTGGAAGCGATGGTCGAAGCTGCAATTGCCAAACATGGCACCATCAATGGCATTTTCAACAACGCTGGAATTGGACTAGTAAAACCATTTTTGGAGATGGATCCAGAATCATACCACAGAGTAGTTGATGTTGATCAACACGGTGTTTATTATGGCATGTATTATGCAGCAAGGAAGATGGTCGAGCTTGGTGTAACAGGCGCAACGATTGTTAATACAGCCTCAATATATGGGACGATGGTTTCTATTGGCAGCTTTAATTACCATGCTGCAAAAGCAGCAGTCATCGCGATGACTAAATCCGGTGCAATTGAACTTGCGCAATATGGGATTCGCGTTGTCGGTGTTGCACCAGGTTTTATCGAAACGCCGATCATTGGTGAAGATCCAGAGTTCCTGGACAGTTTGGCACAACTTCATATGAGGAAAAAATTGATTCAGCCAGAAAAAGTTGCTGAAGTTGTAACGTTCTTGTTCTCTGAAAAAGCGGATGCCATTAATGGACAAGTCATTCCTGTTGATGATGGATTCTTAAGCTTTAAGGGCTAATCAATATAATCAAATACAATTTTGAGATAACTTAAAAAGGGAGTTTTGACATATGAGCAAACGATTCGATGGCAAAGTTGTAATCATTACTGGGGCAGGGTCAGGTTTAGGACAAGCAGCCGCATTGGAAATGGCTAAAGAAGGGGCAAAACTTGCATTAGTTGATTTAAACGATACATCTTTGGAATCGACAAAAAAATTAATCTTGGAAATTGCACCACAATCGGAAGTGCTCCTCGTCACTGCAGATGTATCGGATGAAGAAGCAGTAAAGAACTATGTAGACCAAACAGTCAGCAAATATGGCAGAGTCGATGGATTCTATAATAATGCGGGTATCGAAGGTAAACAGGCCCCTATGGCTGAATACGATAGCAACGTTTTCAACAAAGTAACGGACATCAATATCAATGGTGTATTCTATGGTATGAAATACATTCTGCCAATCATGAAAGAACAAGGCTCAGGGGCAGTCGTGAACGTGGCTTCTGTAGGCGGGATTCGTGCTGTGCTTAACCAAGCTGCATACGTTGCAAGTAAACATGCTGTAGCAGGCTTAACAAAGACTGCTGCCATAGAATATGGTCAATATGGTATCAGCATAAATGCCATTGCACCAGGAGTAATCTTAACAGCGATGGTAGAGGGATCATTCAGGCAAATAGGCGGAGAGAATTGGGAAGAAGCAATGGCGGATTTCGTCAGTGTGAATCCTAAGAAACGCTTCGGTAAACCTGAAGAAGTCGGCCGTTTAGTCGCCTTCCTATTATCAGGGGAATCAGAGTTCATCAACGGTGTAGTCATTCCGATTGATGGCGGACAATCTTCACAATACTAATTGAGCAAGGGAGTGACAGTAGGTCACTCCCTTTTAATCGTATCCTTTTAGTTAATGACCAAATGAGTTTAATTTGGACAAAACGAAGACTTTCTCGGTTTTCGTTTTTTTGCATATTCAAAAATCAGTTCATATGAAACTATATACGAACTTTTAGAATATGAACACATAGAAAAACGCCATATAAAGCGATTTACAAATTTTCAAGAAACCCATCTTTACTTTTCTTTATCGTGTAGCTTATCTTCATATTCAGTTTCCAGCATACCATACAGACCATTCATTTCTTGTTCATCTGGATCTGCCCCAAACTCGTTTCTATATTTTTTCTTTTTATCATCAAGGATTTCTTCTTTTTCATTCTTCTTGTCCATACATATCACCTCCAACCAGTAGGGTGTCTCATAGTCAGATAAAATATGCACTGTGTGACTTTGTTCCTTTTAAGATTTTTGCGGTTAAGTTTAGAATTGAAGAAAATATATTAATTTCAATTACTGATAATCTCATTTGCAGAACATTTAATTGGGTATTCTAAATAGTTATTAGTCTTACTATTTGTTAAGATATAAATATATTAACTTATAGATATCGGAGAGAGAATGTGAAGAAGAAGAAACGTAAGAAATCAAAGAAAGTTTTTACCATTTTTATCCTAGTTTTTGCGTTTTTGCTCATTAAGGAGATTATGCAAACCCCCTATTCCGAAAATGTTACCACATCAGTAAATACGCTTGATTCTTTTGCGAACGTGAAAAAGTATAGTTCACTTCTGCGAGACGAGTTGGCTAAATACGGACTTGAGGAGCATACTTCGACATTGATTGCTTTGATGCAGCAGGAAAGCCGAGGACGGGGCGGTGACCCAATGCAGGCATCTGAGTCAGCGGGCCTTGATCCAAATACAATCACAGATCCAACGGAAAGCATTAAGTATGGAGTGAAACATTTTAAAAGGATCAATGAATATGGCAATGAAAAAGGCGTGGATTTTGCCACGATCCTTCAAGCATATAACATGGGAATTGGTTATATTGATTTCGTTGCGAATGAAGGGGGTAAGCATAATGAAGAGCTTGCAAAGAAGTTCTCCATGCTTCAGGTCGAAAAAAACCCCACGCTCTATGATTGCGGCGGTGACAAAGATAATTTTCGATACCCATATTGCTACGGTGACTACTCATACAGTGCGAAGGTATCTAAGAACATTGAGGATCTTGCCGACAGTATATCGGCTCAAGCTGATGGTGAGTGAGGGAGAACAAAAAGCCTACTGAATGAAGTAGGCTTTTTTTCATGTTGTCGAGTTTAAAGAATCAAAGCCAATGTCATTTGTTGTTCAGCAATGAAAGGAGGTCTTTATGTTTAAAGAGCTTCTCGGATTCTGAAATGGTTTGTGAAAGAAGAATATCAATGGAATCAAGTAAAGAGATTAGAACTTGTTTAACAGAACCACTCTCAAATTGCTCTAATGACACAGGTAACTCTTCCTCGTCTAAAATAAAATGTGCCCCACCCGGAAGCACCAAGATATCAATGATCAAATCCTCAAAGGATACCAACTTATCCGCCATATATGTATTTCTTACAATATTAAAATAGGATCCTAAATAGTTTCCGTCGTTATCTCTCCAAATGTATAAATTATAAGGACGGTCTTTCCAATAATAAGCAATCGTATAACTGCCTATAGGGATGGTTAATTTTATAGGACCCGCTTTCATCGTGAACGAATCCATGATTTCATGAAAAAGCACGACATGTTGATTTTTTGCTTTTAACAGCAAACAGATATGTTCTACTACTATGGAGTCGTAGCGGATTTTTCTTTCTATGATTTCATCGCCATGTTGTAGTGCTGTTATAAATATATTGTCCATTGTTTCTATTTCTCCCTTAAAACCATCTAGATCATTTATGATATTATACTTAAGAAAGTTTATCCTTTCTAATAGGGGCCATCGCCAGGAAAATCCGGATTTAAACTTTTAGGAAATTCAAATATCAAAACCTATTTTCACAGCTGTGAATACCGAGAAACTAGGCTTTAGTTACTTCAAAAGGAATGAATACAACTTACTAGTTAGATGTTTCTTAGGAACCTATCCTATATACGCCTGCTTTAAAGTTTTAATGTCAATTTTCTTCATTTGGAGCAGCGCTTTCATTACTCTTTCCGATTTTTCAGGGGCGGAGTCGTTTACCATCTCGGTTAGATTTTCAGGGACAATTTGCCATGACACACCAAATCGATCTTTCAGCCAACCGCACACTTGCGCCTTTTCATCTCCACCTTCGGATAGTTTTTCCCAATAATAATCCACATCTTCTTGGTCCTCGCAATTGATGATAAATGATATTGCCTCGGTGAATTTGAATTGCGGACCGCCATTTAATGCTACGAAAGCTTGTCCGTCCAGTTCAAACTCCACGGTCATCACTGATCCCTCTGGCTTCCCGTGGATTTGATTTCCTGCATTTCCATAGCGAGTGATTCTTCCGATCTTAGAATTTTCGAATATGGAAGTGTAGAAATTCGCCACCTCTTCAGCTTGTGTATCAAACCACAAGTTGGTTGTAATTTTTTGAATTTTATTTTTCATGATTTTTCTCCTTTATTGTTTTTCATGTTAGCCAGGAAAACGGTACCCTATTACTATATACCATTTATCATGACCCAAGAAAATTATGTAAGGGTTAGTGTAACGTTTTGTGTATTCTAACCCATCATTTAACTAATCCCCTTAATCCTATGCGAGTTACAATATCCTTGCCTCACGGTGATTGAAACACACAAAAGGATATAGAAACTTCTCACCAGTGAAAAGTCCTATATCCAAATTTCGTTTCTCAGCTCTCGAAGTTAAATTGCCATTGGATCCCGAATTTATCGGTTAACTGACCGTAAATTTTACTCCAGAATGTTTCTTGGAGCTCTAGCCCAACCTTGCCGCCTTCACTTAATTTGTTAAAAATCGATTTAATTTCATCTAAATCATTACTGACATATGCCAGGCTGATATTGTTTCCTTCTACAAAAGGCATACCAGGAAAAGTATCTGAAAACATGATATTGCTTCCACTAATATTTAGCCTTGTATGCATGACTAGATCTTTCGCTTCTTCTGGAAGGGGAAATTCCGGATTAGGGGGTGTTTCCCCAAAGGTCATGATATTTGGTTGTTCCGTTCCAAAAACCTCTGCGTAGAACTCTACTGCTTGTCGACAATTCCCATTAAAATTAAGATATGCATCAACTGACATTTATCTCACTCCTATTTTCTTATTTCTTATTCATTGCTCCAAATTTATTACATGATGAATTATTACCTTACGAAAAATTCCGGTGGTTCAATTCCGAGTGTTCTGAGATAGATATACCCCTGTCCCCTATGGTGGATCTCATTTTCCAAGGCATATTGAAGTCTATCAAAGTGGCTTTGTGAGGGACCGAAAAAAGGATCCTTTTCAACCACTCCAAGCGTTTCCTCGGTCATTTCCTCCCAGAGTTTCCTTGTATCATCCCTTACTACTTCGCATGCTGATACAAGTTCTTCTTTGGTAGAAATTCCGGCAAACGAATCTGGAAACTCCCAAACACCCAGTGCAATTCCACGCATATATGCAGTCTCAATGTTCATGATTTCTTTAACCATCTCTGCGAAAGGGCGAAGCTTCCCGGCCGGTGTATAATGAAACAATTCTTCTTCAGGGAAAGCTTCAACCACCCGCAACGTCAAGCTCCTGTTGCCTTCCAATATATTTAACAAACCCTCTTTCGATAGAACCACCATTTCACTCTCCTTTGAGAAATACTCTGTATAGAAGTTCTGTGAAAAATCGAAAAGTCCTGCAAATTTCTGTATATAAAGATTGCATAGCTTTTTTTATCTACCGGTGTAGACTAATAATTAACACTTCCTTAAATAGAACAAAATTGATTAAAAATGATTTAAAAGGCATTGCGAAACTAATGTATCAGGATGTATCAAAAGATACTTGGGATCAAGAGAACCTAACAAAGAGAAATTTAGATTTTAGATTTCACTATTGAAAGAATTCGCTATATAGATGCCTATACGAAAAGATTATGTACTACCCAAATGGGCAGTGAACTTTTAAAGAATCATTTTGATAATTTTGTGATAAGAATGGGTGCCTATATTGGAGAAATTATAAAAAGGAATATAAATCAAGATTTTAAATGGTATGAATATGATTCTGTATATCATTTTTCTGCACTTGATGGGTGAATAGGGGCATTAAAACAGAAACGGTTCTTTCCTCCAAAAAGAGTGATAGAGTCATGGTTCCATTAACTGTGGTAGCGCAATATCTGGAAGAGAAGTCGACATATACAGATTTTTTGGAATATGTAGAAGAAACAACTAAGCAAAATTTGTAAGAGATAACTGCTTTTCTAAGCAATTGTATAGGTTTCAAAAACCTCCCTAAAAATTCAATTTTGGTAAATATTGATTAAATCTTGCATTTATAATACGATTTAATCAGCTATATATTTCCAACCAACAGGATGCTTATACATAAATGATTCAATTAAAAACAGAATCATCAGAAAGGGAGAGAAGCAAATGATTAATAAAGTCGGTCAAATTATGTTATATGTAAATAACCAAGACGAGTCATTGAAATTTTGGACGGAAAAATTCGGTTTTAGCGTAATTTCTGAAGAAGATAATGGCCAAGGGCTAAGATGGATTGAAATAGCCCCAACAAAGGAAGCAGAAACGAGTATCATCCTGCATAATAAGGAATTCATTGCTAAAATGCAGCCTGAATTAAATCTTAATACACCTTCGTTAATGTTTTACTCGGATAATCTTGATGAATTATATAAAGACTTTTCAGAGAAGAATATCAAAGTGGGAGAGCTTGTAAATATGCCATCTGGAAGAGTTTTCAATTTTGCTGATAATGAAGATAATTACTTTGCGGTCATGGAAAAGAAGTAATTCTTTTGGCTAAAGATTAAAAAAACATCAAAACAATTGTTTTGATGTTTTTTGATTAAACTGCGACACTTATGAAACTATTCAGTCAGCAGGCCTTGGCCCAGCAGGAATTCCAGAGTTTTCTACCGTCTTGATCGGCCGAACGGTAATGTCTCCATTCACGTAAATTTGACAAGATAAACGTAAATGATCTTCCATTCCTTTTTCCTCAAAGATTTTTTTTTCTTTATGTGTCACCTCCAAAAAATCACCTGCCAATATTTCAACTCTGCAAGTTGTACATTTAGCCTTCCCGCCGCATCGGTGGAGAATATTTATACCGTTATCTTCCAATGCCAATACTAATTTTTTTCCCATTTCTACTTCAAACGTTCCTTGGTCAAATACTGTTACATTAGGCATCTAATACCACCTCTTATTATAGGATATCTATCAACAGGTCATTAATATATCTATTCTCTTACCTTGTCCATATGACATAAAAAAATGTGAAGTCACTACTGATTTCATAGTAAAGATGAATAATTAATTATCGTGAAGACAAACTTTAAGTACATTCATAATTATAAATTTAACAAAGCATATATAGAGCTAGGAAAAATAAGAAGGGTCTTTTAGAGGTAAATTAAGATTTATTGAAAAAAAGAGAGTGAATAATAAAGGGGAGGTGCATGCCTGTGAATAATGGCAATTGTGATTTTTCACCAATGAAACAAATGTTAAAAGAGGATTTACGACAAGTAATATCAGCATTACAGGATAACTTAGAAGCAATGGGGGATGAAAATTATTGTCTTCTTGGGAATTTCGAGAAAATAAAAGATAAATTTATATACATCGATATGAAAGCAGCTACATTTTATTTGAACTGTTATTTGTCACCGTTTACGGACAAATATCCCGAGTTATCAACTTGCGTACAAAATTTGTCGAATTTGAGACATGGCGGCTTGATTGTGATTCAACGGGGAGACCCTATTGATTCATTGATTCAACCCGGTATTTCAATAGGAGCGGAGTTAACCCATTCTTTATTGGAATCAATTTTTTTCCCTGGAAATCCACTGCATGATGGTGCCGTTTTGGTTAATAAAAATCAGATTGTTTCCGCAGCAAATGTCCTTCCGCTTTCAGACAGATCAACAGGGGGAAAAAAACTTGGAACACGCCACCGCTCTGCATTAGGTTTATCTGAACGAAGTGATGCCCTGGTATTGGTAGTATCAGAAGAAACAGGAAGAGTTTCATTTGCGTTAGATGGAAATCTGTACCCGATTAATACACATGGACCTATATAAAATTTTTGAGACAATTAAGTCCAATCGTGATTATAAATACCAGGTAATTCTCACCTGGTATATTCAATTGTGTAAAAAACGTAAACGCTGGCTTCCATTTTTTATTTTTCTCGGAATTAAAGGTACAAAAAAGGTCATGAATTAATTAACCCGGTGATTTTTACCGGGTTTTTTGTTGCTTTTTATATAAAAAAAGGCATATGATAAATAAGGAGTCTCAATCAGAAAAGTTATAAAACGAAAGAGGATTTTAAATGATAACCATTAAAAGTGAACGAGAAATAAATTTGATGCATGAAGCGGGCAAACTTCTTGCTGCGACGCATAGAGAAATTGCAAAAATGATAAAACCGGGCATCACGACTTGGGAAATCGAAGAATTTGTCGATAAGTACTTGGCTGAGCATGGTGCTACACCTGAACAAAAGGGCTATAACGGCTACAAATATGCAACGTGTGCGTCAGTGAATGATGTAATTTGTCACGGCTTTCCGCAAAAGAAAGCCCTAAAAGAGGGAGACATCGTAACGATTGATATGGTGGTGAACCTTAACGGCGGTTTGGCGGATTCCGCTTGGACATATGCGGTCGGTGAAGTTTCCGATGAGGCTCAGCGTTTAATGGATGTAACCAAGAATGCTTTATACAGGGGCATCGAAGTTGCACGTGCAGGAAATCGTCTCGGGGATATCGGGCATGCAATCCAGTCATATGCCGAAGGTGAGAAGTTTTCTGTAGTCCGCGATTTTACAGGTCACGGAATCGGTAAAACCATGCACGAGGACCCAACCGTCCTACATTATGGTAAGCCAGGTAAAGGTGCCCGTCTAAAAGAAGGTATGGTCATCACGATCGAGCCAATGCTGAATGCAGGAACATGGCATATGAAAATGGACCAAGACGGCTGGACGGCGAGAACTGCAGATGGAAAGCTTTCCGCGCAATATGAACATACCCTTGTCATTACAAAAGGTGAACCGATCATTTTAACGGAACAGTAAACCATAAGAAGAAACGGCCTTATCATGGACCGTTTCTTCTTTTTATTTTCAAACTATTTCATAATAAACCTCGACGGAATATTCAGAATCCAATCCATCCCACAATAGATCGAATCCGAAAAATTAGCACTAGGCAGTTAGGCATTAAAAACTTTACTATTATGTGGCAGCACAGGATAATAAGGGGAAGGAAGAAATATTTAATGATGTGTTATATAAACAGTATATAAAGGGGGTTTTGACAGTGAAGAAAGGGGAGAAACTGTCTGCAACGGTTGAAACTGTTGGTTTGAGCCAGCGGGAATTTTTAACGATTTTCTTACTTCACTCTTTGAGGTTAAAAGCGAATTATCCAAGGGCGATTCATCAGGACCTGAAAAATACGTTCACTGGAAAAGTGCATAGCTATGACTATTTATGTAAAATATCCAATACGCTAGTCGAATCCAATCATTTATCCTTATATACGAATAAGGGAAGAAATTATTATCAAATAACGGAAAAAGGCAAAGAGCTTTACATATGGTACCAAGAAAATTTCCTGGAACGGTTTTCCGAAGTGAAAAAGGTCATTGATCGCTTCATGTTCGATTTAAGGGGATCTGGTGAAAACCCACCGGTTGTTAATGAGCTTCCTGAAGAATACAGGTCGTATTTCTCGAAAATAATATCGGTGAAGGATCTTGTCCGTTATGTAACCTTAAAAGCCGCTTTCACTAAGAAGCCCATATACATGGGGGAAATTGGCGATCTGCTTAAAAATCAGTTCGGTTGGATCGCTTCTAACGGTTATTTATACGATTTATCTCATGAAATGGAAGAGAACGGGCTACTTGTCGGCAGGTGGGAAAGTGAAAAACGAACTAAACGCTATTTACGAATCACCGACGAAGGACAGCATCATTACAAACAGATTGCGGATTCTGCCGCCTTTCAAGTCCAGGAAGTCCAAAAATACATGGCCAGTGTCATTATGTTCTTAAAAGAAAAGAGTTAAATGAATAAAAGAAATGGGCCCCTTAATTTTGCAAGGAGAATGAAGTTACATGCTTAAATTGAATCGTTCAAGGGTAAATGTTACTTAAAACACTTCTTAACAAGGGGGAATGAGTGATGGTGGAAAAACACGATGAAATGGGAAGCATATTCAGTTTCATTAAAGGCCAGGTAGATAAGCTGCCCATTTCACAATCGAAAAAGAACAAAATGCTCGACCAGCTCTTAAAGCTTAAATCGATGACAGTTGATGCAAGGGAACCGCGAATTGCTCTTGTCGGTAGGCGTGGTTCCGGAAAATCATCACTGATCAATGCGATGTTTGGTCAGGAACGGCAATATGTCAGCTCCGTTAAGTCCGGAACGGGAAAGGGAAAATGGCTATGGTACCCGAGTGATGCCGAGCCCAAAATTCGTTTGCTGGACTCCCGGGGGCTTGGTGAGAGTGAAGCTCCTACGGAACAGTTCGAAGAAGAAACACCATTGGATGAATTGATAAAAGCGGTTACAGAAGAACAGCCTGATGTGTTTCTTTTCTTGATTAAAGCAAAAGAAACGGATTCACGGATTGAAGAAGATTTACAAGAATTGAATAAGCTGCGCAAGATCGTTAAAGAGAATCACCATTATGATGTACCAGTCATATGTGTGGTCACCCAAGTGGATGAATTAGATCCGCCACATTATAAACAAACGCCTTTTGATGCCAATCCTAAGAAAAAACAGAATATTGATGAAGCCATCGCTTTGATGTCAAAAAGATTTAAAGAGAGTGAAATACCACTTTTGAACATCATTCCTACTTGTTCATATATTGATTTTGATGATAGTGGAAATATTGAATATGATATGCGTTGGAACATAGATTTGCTGTCTGATTACTTAATTGAGGCCTTACCCAGTGAAGCGAAGCTGAAGACAGCCAAAGCGATGCAGAGCCAATTCGTAAAGAAGAAATTCGCGCGGACGATAGTGGGAACGTTTACGGCAATCGCAGGTTTAATCGGTGCAGAGCCAATACCTTTTGCCGATTTTCCCATTTTGACCGGCATTCAAGGTTTGATGATTGTGGTGATTGGTTTTATCGCGGATAAAGAAATCAATACAAAAACGGCAAGTGAATTCATTGCAGCATTAGGGATCAATGTCGGAATCGGTCTCCTTGTCAGGGAAGGTGTCAGGGCTGCAGTCCGTTTCATCCCAGGAGCCGGCCTAGTCGTTTCGGGTGCGGTAGCGGGCGCAGTCACATATGGAATCGGGCAAGCAGCCATAGCTTACTTTCTCGAAAACAAAAATATTGATCAGGCTAAGGAAGCTTACAAGAACGCGAACAAAGAATATAAAAATGAAGACATCGACTCTTAATAGGCAGTTTCGAACCATAAACTACACTATGGTGATATGATAAAGTGGAGTTAGCAGTTCTGTTTCTGCTGCTGGATGGTTCAGGATTTTTGTTTACTACAGGAGGGATGATCTTCATGTCGTTTTTTCAATCACAGAAGCAAAAAGAATATATCCAAAAATTAGAGGAAGCGATTCAGTCCTTTTCCGGCCGATCTGAGGCACTTGATGATTCTAAGGGATTTCCTTTTGATAACATTCAGGAGTTAAAGGAATTCGGATATCCCCAATTAACGTTAGCAAAAGAGGATGGGGGGTACGGCGGTTCCTTATATGATTTTCTTCTATGCCAAGAAAAAATAGCTCAATATTGCGGCCCAACAGCCTTAGGAATAGGCTGGCATGTCGGAACCGTCCTCTCCTTAACGGAGAAGAGACCGTGGGAAAAAGATGTCATGAAAGAGTTGTTTGATGAAGTGTCTAAAGGCGCTCTAATCAATACGGCTGCATCTGAGGCTGGAACGGGGAGCCCGACGCGCGGAGGCCGACCGGAAACGATCGCTATCAAAAAGGGTAAACAATGGAATTTGAATGGCAGAAAGACTTTTACTACACTCTCTCCCATCCTTGATATTTTTCTTGTAACGGCATGGGTACCCGAGGATGAGTGTTTAGGCACTTTTTTAGTTCATCGTGATGTAACGGGTGTAAGTATAGAAGAAACTTGGGATATGATCTCCATGCAGGGGACAGGAAGTCATGATTTGGTGTTAACTGATGTCAGCCTGCCTGAAAAGTATTATGTCATGAAAAGCAATCCTGGTGAAAAAAGAAAACCTGAAGCGTGGCTATTACATATACCGGCTTGCTACTTGGGAATTGCAGTGGCTGCCAGAAATTATGCAGTCGAATTTGCGAAAACCTATTCTCCCAATAGCTTACCAGGACCAATCAGGGACCTTCCGAATGTTCAACGTACAATTGGGGAGATGGAACTGGAATTGGGGGAAGCACACCATTTCCTCTACTCTGTCGCAGAAAAATGGGTGCGGCAGCCTGAAGATCATGATGAATTATCGAAGCAATTGGGTGCTGTTAAGTTATCGGTCGTCAACAAATCGATTTCAATCGTCGATAAAGCGATGAGAGTCGTTGGAGCTAAAAGTTTACAACGAAACAATCCCCTGCAACGGTACTATAGGGATGTACGCGCAGGTCTCCATAATCCTCCGATGGATGATGCGACTATAACGATGCTCGCAAAATCCGCTCTTTATTAAGTTCGTATTCGAATATGGCACTGAAATACTTCGTCGTTTTCAGTGTTTTTTTCTGTTCTTTTTCTAACGTTATTTTGTATTTGCGTTTCAAATGCAGTTTTTTAGGAGGGGGCTAGTAGCTATTAGGTGTAGTCTTTTTTTTCGTACACATGTACGACTTCTAGAGTGTGGGGGAAATTAGAACTAAGCATTTATAAAGTAAGGGAGGAAAATCCAGGTATTCACAAACTTAAGAACAAACATCTGAACGAGTTAAATGGATACAAATGCAAAATAAAAAGAGTCAGGAAAAAATACTATTCACACCTAATCAATGGGTAGGTGCCCTGCCACCCAAATATTGGTTAAAAGTAACCATAGGATAATTTTAAATATAATGTCCAGTATATTTGTTGGAGATATTCAAATTGCTTATTGTATGGATTATTTTCATAAGATATCCACAAATTTAAAGTTCTGTAATTAATTTTTAAATCTACTATAGACATATCAATTTCCGGAAGATGTTTGGGGTATTATAGATATTTTGTAACTTCTGCACTAATCCTGCATAATTTTGTAATGATAATGTAAATTAAGGTGTCACTTAAGGATGATAAAATTATAAAAAAGAGATTTTATCGGGGGAATATAGTAAATGAAAAAAATTATAGCTTCAGTTGTAGTGACTGGATTGTTACTTTCAAATCCTTTGGTTAGTAATGCTGCATTAGGAGATCGTACGTTAAAAAGTGGAATGACTCATACAGAAGTAAAACAATTACAAGGGGTTTTAAAGAATAAAGGGTACTTCACTAATAAAAACACTACTACATATTTTGGAACAATCACTAAAAGTTCGGTAGTGAAATTTCAAAAAAGTAAGGGCTTGAAAGCTGACGGTATTGTAGGTCCGAATACATATAAGGCGTTGGGGGTTAGGAAAAACACTGCTCAAAAGTCAAACGGTAATTCATCTACTAATCTGGTAAATAACGCTAAAAAATATTTGGGTGTATCCTATGTATGGGGAGGGAGTACACCAAAAGGTTTTGATTGCAGCGGATTTTTAAAATATGTTTTCGAAAAAAGTACTGATGTGAATTTGCCTAGAACTGTTGCGGAAATATATAAGAAGGGGAATAAGGTTTCTTCGCCAAAAGTTGGGGATCTTGTTTTTTTTGAAACCTATAAAACTGGCGCCTCTCATGCGGGCATTTATATTGGAGGGAACCAATTCATTCATAGTTCCTCCTCAAAAGGTGTAAGTATTACTTCGATGAATAATAGCTATTGGTCAGAAAGATATTTAGGTGCAAAATCATATAATTGATAGAGTGACTTTTAACTTTTAAGACATTAAATCCAGTTCTTTTTCAAAGGACTGGCTTTTTTTCATTAATCTACAAATAGGTTATTATATCGAGAAAGTCCTATGATGATGATAACCACCAACCCATGCAACTAAAATAACTCCTATTAATAGAAAGTCTCTGAATCGGTGCTTGGCTTTTTTATGTCTAGTGGGCATTGCATTAAAGCGATTAAAGGTAGAGTAGAGAAATTACCTGGAGTTAACGCTGTGAAAGCAAACTTGGATTGAGGGACCGTTGAAGTGGAATTTAAACCAGACATGTACAATAACATTTAATAAAGAACGTGCGAATTGAAGCACGATTTCTTTTAGAACAACATATACTTTACCAGGGTATGGTTTATCATAACCGTGGTCGTTAATTCTTTCCTAACATCCTTTGGAAAAAGGAATGGCGTTTATACTCTGAAATTCGACCTACCTGAATACTCTTATAAAACGTTTGTTGATATAAAACCTAGAAACCGGTTAGTCCGATTGAGCTGCATGTGGGGAGAGGTCATGGTGAACATAAGGGAAATCCACTTAGGGTTGATAAAAATTAAATGAAAACAGTAAATGAAAATACAATTGAATTAAACTACAAATCTGGGAAAAAACAAAGATAGAACGTTAAGTTGTGATACGAAAGGGGTTACTCCAGTTCCTTATCTGGGTGCTTAAGCCATGTTGTTATTTTGGATGATAAGGGTGAGAAATTTGTTCATGTGCACCCTACATCAGAAGAAAAGACTCTATTTGAAACAAAATTTGATAAACCAGGCATATACAAAGTGTGGGGAGAATTTAAATTTCATGATAAAGTCAATAGCTATCCATTTGTTATAGAGGTCAAAAAAAAGAAAAAAGGGGAATTTATATGAGCTTAGATGGGGTTAGCAAACATCTATTAATTTGCAACGGGAAAACATGCACGAAAAATGGAGCAGAAGAAGTAACAGAGACTATAAGGGCGGAATTGAAAAACCTAGAACTACAAAAGGAGATTCACACAACAAAAACATTATGCAACGGCCAATGCAAGCATGGGCCGATCGCTGTTCTATATCCACAAGGAACCTGGTATAAAGAAATGAATAAAACAAAAAGTAAAGAACTTATTCGTCAATTAAAAGAAAATGACAATGTTCATCTAGGCTCTGAACTTTATTACCATGATGGGAAAACATTCAAGAACCATGAGAGTGGATGAACTGTAACATCTTACTTCTATATCTAAAAAGGGTTTCTTTACAGGGTCTTTTGCGATATTCAATGGACTGATCATTTTTACCAATCAGTCCATATTTCCAAAATAGGGTTTACTTCTCCCCATTAATACTAATTGAAAATTGTTCTCTTAGAAAAAATTGAAGTTTTGAAAGGGCATTAACGTCTATGTCGAAAATTCAATAAGGGGGAACAATACCCGCTCGTAAAAGTACACTTTTATGAACGGGTATTTTTTTATAACATTACCTCAAATTCTTACCTGGATGGCGGAAGAGAAACTTTTAATCCCTCATGTTAATTACACTAGCTTATCATTCTCTAACTTGTTATGATTGATATACCTGTCTAAATCTTCGAAAAATATCGAAAGTTCGGTGTAAAAATGAATCTTATGACAAAAGATTTACTGATTAACTTTTTAATTATCCTTTTTCCGATCTTTTTATTGCAAATGAGCTATCTAGTGAAGTACGTATACCGTTTAGATGCATTAAAAGGATCCTTCCTATCGATTTTCCCTATTCTTTCACTTGTTCTATGCATGTTATTTCCCGTTGTTATAGAAGAGGATTTTGTTTGGGACCTTAGATGGATCCCTTTTCTATTAGGCGGTTTATATGGAGGCTACCGGTTAGGAATCATATTGATAGTCATCACTCTTGTTATCCGCTATTTATCAGGGGGTGATAATGGATTTTATATATCATGCATCACATTTCCACTAATGGGAATTTCCCTGTTTTTTATATCTAAGTACTACCTAAAAATGTCTGTCAGTAAAAAAATCCTTATTGGTATATCATTAATATTCATTGTCCATATTCTCACGCAGTTTATTTCAACAGTCGTATTTGAACTTACTATCGGCATAAGTCTATGGAAACAATACTTCACGATCCAAGTCATTGGAATCGTTGTTGTAATCTTACTATGGGAGGTCATCCTCACTAATTTTCAGGTTCTCGAAAAATTAGTGAAAGCGGAAAAATTGCAGATCGTTAGTCATCTTGCTGCAAGCATATCTCATGAAGTCAGAAATCCCCTTACAGTTACCAGGGGATATATTCAAATGTTAAGCGAAGACGTGTCTTCCCATACAAAGGTCAAATATGCAAATATTGCACTGAAGGAATTGGATCGGGCCACGGATGTCATTAATGATTATTTGACGTTTGCTGCCATAAGCCCTGAAAACACGGAGCGATTAAGGGTATCCGAAGAAATTCAGCATGTCGTGAACAGCATAAAACCCTTGGCTAGCAATAATGGAACAGAATTGAAATTATCCTTATTCGAAGATGGAGCTTATTATATCATGGGGGAAAGGAAGAAATTCCAGCAGTGCTTGTTCAATATCTTAAAGAATGGGATAGAATCGATGGACCATGCTGGCGAAATTTACATAGATTTACTTCGTGCTGCCTCCACCATCCAAATTAAGATCCAAGATCAGGGAATTGGAATGACACAGGAACAGATATACCGTTTAGGTGAGCCTTACTTCACGACAAAAAATAAAGGGACGGGATTAGGCATGATGGTTTCATATAGCGTTATCAAAAGCATGGAAGGAACGGTACATGTGTCAAGTGTACAAGGGAAAGGGACATGTTTCTCTATTAACCTGCCCATACATAAATACGAGCCTATTTAGTTTAGTGTAAATTGACGGTTTTACACTCATAGATTACAATTTAAGTAAAATACCAATATTATGAAATGTTTCAATGACGCATTTGATACCTAAGGGAGATGATTGTATGAAATCGCTTACAGATGGACAAATCATTTGGGAACCGACAAAGGAACAAATCGAGCAAACGGTATTGACTCAATATGTGAAATGGTTAAAAGAAAAGAAAGGTATAACATTTCATGATTATCATGAATTATGGAAATGGTCGGTAGATGAACTGGAGGAATTTTGGGCTTCAATTTGGGATTATTGTGATGTAAAAGCAGCCAGGAAATATGACAGGGTTTTAGCGGAGCAATCAATGCCAGGTGCGAAATGGTTCGAGGGGGCAAGGCTTAATTATGCTGAAAATGCATTATGGAATGAGCAAGAAGAGAAAACGGCGATTTTTTTTCGTTCCGAACACATCAGGCAGCAGGAAGTCAGCTGGAAAGAGCTGAAAGAAAAAGTAGCTTCTGTCGCCCATTCATTAAGGAAACTTGGTGTGAAATCCGGTGACCGTGTTGTTGCCTATATGCCAAACATACCTGAAGCTGTCATAGCTTTCTTGGCAACAGCAAGCATAGGTGCCATTTGGTCCAGTTGTTCACCTGACTTTGGGGCAAGAAGCGTCATAGATCGTTTCAAACAGATTGAACCAGTTGTATTACTGGCGGTTGATGGATATCAGTACAATGGAAATGTATATGATAAAACATCAGTCGTCTCCCAGCTTAAACAGGAATTGGTCACTGTAAAGCATACCGTGCTGGTTCCTTACATAGAAAAAAAGATTTTGGATGTGAATCTGGCAGATACGGTTCCTTGGGATGAACTTTTAAAAGAAAAGGCAGAATTATCTTTTGAAAATGTTCCGTTCGATCATCCGCTTTGGATTCTATATTCATCCGGTACAACCGGAATGCCAAAACCAATTGTACAAGGGCATGGCGGTATATTATTGGAGCATTTAAAATCAACAAGAATCCATCAAGGCATGACTTCCGAGGATACTGTATTCTGGTTTACGACTACAGGCTGGATGATGTGGAATCTCCTTATGGGCGGTTTGCTTAATGAAGGGACCATCGTCCTTTATGACGGCAGTCCTTCTTTTCCGAATATGGATGCCCTTTGGGAATTGGCTGAAGATACAGGCATGACCTTCTTTGGAACAAGTGCACCATTCCTTACGAATTCCATGAAGTTAGGAAACAAGCCAATGGGAAAATATGATTTATCAAAATTGAAGGCTCTTTTTTCAACTGGGGCTCCATTGTCTGGCAACGGTTATAAATGGGTGTATGAGAATGTCAAGAAGGATATCTGGCTCAGTTCATCCAGTGGCGGAACCGATGTTTGTGCCGGATTTGTAGGTGGCGTTCCAACATTGCCCGTAAGAATCGGAGAGATACAAGGAAGGGCATTGGGTGTTTGTGCAGAAGCTTTTGATGAGCATGGTCAAACATTGATTAGTGTAGTCGGTGAATTGGTCATTACCAAACCGATGCCATCCATGCCGCTATACTTCTGGAATGATCATGACGGGACAAGATACTACGAGAGTTATTTCGATTCGTATCCAGGCATATGGAAACATGGTGATTGGATAAAGATTGACGACAAGGGCAGCTGTATCATTTATGGTCGTTCCGACTCGACGATCAACCGTTCTGGTGTACGGATGGGAACTAGCGATATCTACCGGGTCGTCGAAGCGATCGACGAGGTGATGGAAAGCCTTGTCATTGATAGGGAAGTGCTTGGCCGCGGTTCCTCACTGCTGCTGTTTCTTGTCCTTAAGCCCGGTAATAGCCTGGATACAGCATTGACGGCAAAAATCAAGGAACAAATCAGAGGGCAAGTGTCCCCTCGCTTTATCCCTGACCAAATCCATGTCGTTGAACAAATTCCTAAAACGTTGAACGGAAAGAAAATGGAAGTCCCGATACGTAAAGTGTTATTAGGTTTCGAGTTTGATAAAGTAGTCAATGCAGACTCCATGGGAAATCCAGAATCGCTACAGTTCTTTAAAGAATTAGCTCTCGAGTTGAATGAGAAAAAAATATTCTAGCAATCAGGCGGAGCAAAATGCTCCGTCTTTTTTTAGACTGTTTAGTTTAGATTGTTATTTTTTCCACCTACTAACTTAACATTGATATAATCCGTTTTATAGGAGGCGTTTAGTGATGTGGGAAAATGTATACGAAGGTTTCAGCCAACTGCTAAGTCACAGCAAATGGCTTTATTTGAGGCCATAAAACAAGCTTTGTTTCCAGAGAATCTGATAGAATTGAAAAATTGTTCAGATCTATACGTGAAGCTCGATTGCTTCAAGTATAGGTTGCGTTCATTTTGGAAGTACACTGTAAAACGCAATGGGAGATTTCGTTCAAGGCAACGCTATTTATGTAAGGACTGCAATAAATCCTTCAATAATATGACTAATACTACATTTTCAGGCTCTAAATATCCAGAAAAATGGGTCAAAAATATTGAGTTTATGATTGAGGGTGTTACTTTACGCAAGATAGCTAAAAATACATATCTCCACTGCATTCTATTGGAGACATAAAATCTTGAAAGCAATCTTCAAACAATTAGAAGGTATTGTCGAGAGTGATTAAACATTTTTTCGTGAGTCTTTAAAAGGCCGCTGCATGATCAATCATAGAAAAATGAAAAAAGAAGAGAAAAGGATAAAAAAAGAGGAATTTCTAATCTAAAGATTGCCGTAGTAGTAGCTCAAGACCACAATGGAAATATGGTTGCACGTAAAGCCTGTACTGGGCGGGTTAAAGCTGAAGAAATTGAAGCAATTATAGGTGATTTTATTCACCCAACTGCTTTGTATGCACTGATACCGCAACAAACTATAAAAAATTTGCTTAGGTAAAAGGCTTGCTGCACGAGACGATTAATGAACGTGAGAAGCAACGTGTAAAAAAAGCTTTATTTCATATACAGCACGTTAATAACTTTCACAACAGACTAGAGGGTTGGATGGAGAGTTTTTAAGGAGTCGGAACATATTATCTTAATTACCTTTACTGGTTTTCGCTGTCTAGAAATAGGGGAAAATATGGCATATGATAAACGAGTTGAACAAATGCTTATTTCAGCTTGTCATAAATCTAAATATTATACTGTTGAGACGTTCAGAAGTTAACCAGCTTTGGGGATTCGGTGTACTAAAAAACGCTCAGAGTATTTTTCCTCTAAGCGTGATAATACAAGTGATCCGGTTACTCCATTAAAGCCCTCATTTTTTGAAAAGCAAATATTTAAAAATAAGCATTGTAGACTTTACCAATAATACCTTTTAATTGATGAACACCTAGATCGGTATTTATCATAATGACTAATCCCGTTTCTAAATAAGGATAAGCTACCATCATACATTGAAAACCAACGCCCCAACCAAGAGATGAAATCTCAATTCCCTTTTCGTTTTTATCTAGGAAAATTCCTAGCCCAGTCCACTCTTTATAACCTTGGGAATTTATAACTTCAATTGCTTTACTTACTGAAAGCTTAAGCTTACTTTCACCATTTAAAGAATTCATTAATTCAATGACTAAAAGAGCTAAATCTGTAGGCGTTGTCCATAACCCAGAAGCTGCTGGATATGGATATATTGGATATTTTCCATTTACTAATTCTCCACTTTTGTTATGACCGCAAGAGAAATATTTTTTGGTTGCTTCTGATGTTGGAAGTTCAAATGTGCTATTTTCCATATTTAATGGTTGAAAAATATGTTCAATCATTACTTCCTTAAAAAGTTTTCCAGTAACGTCTTCTATCAAAAGCTGTATAATGCAAAAACCTGCGTCTGAATATTGAAAGGTGCTCCCAGGCTCATACTTAATTTCAATAGGAGTTTTACAATAGGGTGTTCTTCCTTCTAAAAGCTCGACCATTGTGGGGTTACCTAACCTCGAATCGAGTTCAATAAAACTTCCTTCGGGGTCAATAACACCAGATTGGTGACTAAGTAAATTTCTTAAGGTAACTTTTTTATTTTTATTTAGTTCACTATGAGGAACCTTCCACGATGAAAGTTTTTCATTTACATTCTCATCTAAATCAAGAATATTTTGTTCCGTCAATTTCATCACTAGAATTGAGGTTAAAAATTTACTGATTGAACAAGCATTAAATATAGAATTACTTTCCACTCTTTTATCTGTTTCTGCTTCAAGAAAACCATAGCATTCTGTACTTCTTATGTAACCACCATCAATTTCTGCAATGCTTAATCCAGAAACATTATAATCTTCCATGAGCTTTTGAATGTTGATATTTTGTGTTTTCATACTAACAACCCCCAAATTAACTCCTATGTACAAACGTTTAAAATAAAACTCATTTAAACTGCCCGTTTGTTGAATAAGAACCACTTATATTTTACCATAAAATTCAAGTGGTTAGTTTTTATCCTGAGAGCAACAATCTTTTAGAAAACAGCCTTTTTATATAATTCTCTTGAATAATCTTGGTGATAATTCTAAAAGCGTGCAACTTGTCCATTTCTGGATATTGGTCTGGATTTTCGAACGTGATGCCAATCGGTCTCCCGTTATAATGGCCATCTATGACATGAAAGGCAACTCCTATGTTTGTTTAGGTAACTTTCGTATACAAGCAAGAAAATTGCTAACTGATAAAGCAATAAATGGTTGCCCCTTTTCCCGTTCTATCATTGGATCGGCCCACCATCTTAAAAAGAATATGTATTTCTGGGAATATTTTCTTGACATTTTTAAAACAGCTGAATAGAATAAAATGCATAGTCAGTAAGTACTGACAGTCCATTCAGAGGAAGTGAGAGCATGAGCAGCAGTAATAAGCTAAGTACCGATGATAAGCTGCTGTTGGCGGCAATCGATCTAATCGCAGAGAAGGGGTACAATGGTGTTACTACTCAGGAAATTGCTGGTGCCGCAGGTTTGAGTGAAAAAACACTGTTTCGTCGGTTTGGAAGCAAGCTAAATCTTCTAGAAACAGCATTTGATCGATATCATTATGCCGAAGAGATGACAAGACTTTTTAATGAAGAGCAAATCGTGTGGGATTTACATTCAGACTTACAACTGATCAGTCGAACGTATCATGAAATCATGAATCGTAACCGGAAAATGATTATGATAAGTATCAAGGAGGAAGGCAATTTACCTGGGTTTCGAGAAAAAACACAAAAGCACCCTCGACAGTTACTGGAAATTTTGACAAACTATTTTAACACGATGTATGAAAAAGGAAAGCTTATCAACACAGACCCAGAGCTTCAGGCGTTGTCGTTCATGATGATGAATTTTGGTGCCTTTATGAACAATCTGGATGGTGATGGAAACTATCCAACCGTGTCCCTGGAGGCATTTATAATGGGGAGTGTACAAACATTTACTAGGGCTTTAACGCCCTAGTTTTTCATTAAAAAATGACAGTCAGCACTGACGCACTTTGAGAATAAAAGGAAATGGCGATTATTAATGAATTGAAAAAAATATGTTAAATGACAGGAGATTATGAATATGAAATCAAGTAATACAATAGTATGGATTAATGTATTTACAGCTAAACCAAGCAAACTAGATGAATTGGTTGCTATCCAAGCTGAAGAACTACTCAATTTTAAGAAGGGATCACAAGGTGTTCCTGGTTGGATCAGTAGCCGTTGGCATCGTTCTGTGGATAATAATAAGGCAATTATGGTAACTACCTTTGAGAGTATTGATTTTCATGAAAATTGGTTAGAAAAAAGTGAATTTAGAGAACATCTTAACAAAATAAACCATCTCATTGAAGATACAGAAGGTGGGTACTACACGTTAGTGGAAGAGATTGAAAATATGTAAATTCATCAAATCATGAGGTTATATTCTTAAACAATTAATTTGCCAGTCAGTTTTTACGAGGAGGAGAAAAAATTGGAAAAATTAAAGATGGGAATTATCTTAGGAAGCACACGAATAGGACGCGTAAGTCCACAAGTGGGAAATTGGGTTAAAGAAATAGCTGATGAACGAGAAGATGCAAATTATGAAATCGCCGATATCGCAGATTTTAACTTGCCATTTGTTGGAGAAGGCACTGGTAAAGAACGTGGATTATTAGCTTGGTCAGAAAAACTTTCTAGCTTGGATGGTTTTGTGTTTATCGTACAAGAATACAATCACAGTATTACAGGGGCATTAAAAAACGCACTTGATTCCGCACGTGATGAATGGAACAACAAAGCTGCGGGCATCGTGAGCTATGGTTCAACTGGCGGAGCCCGAGCAGCCGAACATTTGCGCGGCATCTTAGGGGAATTACTAGTTGCGGACGTTCGGGTAAATCCAACATTATCGCTTTTTACAGATTTTGAAAACTTCAAAACGTTTAAACCAGCTGATTTACACCGTGGTAATGTCCATGCAATGTTAGATCAAACGATTGCATGGAGCGGTGCCTTAAAAAGATTACGATAAGCTTGATAGTTTACTAGCTATGTCCTTCCCCCTCCAACTTTTTAACAATATTCATGTTAGCAAGCACTAACACCTAAGCAAATGGTGCATAAAGAGCATATTCCTTAGACAGGCTGCATTCACATTCAAACCATCCTTTCACTTCAGTGATAAGTGATATGAATAGTATAGTTTAAAAAAACGAGACAAAACGAGACAACAATCTCATTTTGTCTCGTTTTGTTTCGGCTGAAAATAGATACATTCCCAATTTTACCGCCCCACATTTTGGCACGGCAATTGCAATATATAAAATTGACTCATTATTAATGATTGGGGGCTGAAAAATGGAAACGGTACAATCGAATGAAATAAAGTTATCTCAGGACAAGGCTTATTGGATGTACAAAAAAATGCTGGAGATCAGAAAATTCGAAGACCAGGTTCATGAATCTTTTGCAAAGGGGATTTTACCAGGGTTTGTCCATTTGTATGCAGGGGAAGAAGCGGTTGCTGTCGGAGTATGTGCTCACCTATCCGAAAAGGACAGCATCACAAGCACCCACAGGGGGCATGGCCATTGTATTGCAAAAGAATGCGACCTTAACGGGATGATGGCTGAAATCTATGGGAAGGTGACAGGGCTTTGCAAGGGGAAAGGCGGTTCCATGCATATTGCCGATTTGGATAAAGGGATGTTAGGTGCGAACGGAATAGTCGGTGGTGGCTTTCCGCTCGCATGTGGGGCAGCATTAACTGCCAAATATAAAAAGACCGATCATGTTAGTGTTTGTTTTTTTGGTGATGGTGCCAACAATCATGGAACATTCCATGAAGGGATAAATCTGGCGGCAATCTGGAAGCTGCCCGTTATATTCATCGCTGAAAATAATGGGTATGGGGAAGCCACGCCTTTCAACTATGCTTCAAGCTGTAAAACGATAGCCGATCGGGCGATAAGCTACAATATCCCGGGTGTCCGGGTTGATGGGAAAGATGTATTGGCTGTGTATAAGGCTGCTGAAGAAGCCGTTCAGAGGGCTCGCAGGGGAGAAGGCCCATCATTGATCGAATGCGTTACTTATCGTAATTATGGCCACTTCGAGGGAGATGCACAGAAGTACAAAAAAGAACAAGACAAAAAGGAGCATAAACAAGAGAAAGATGCGATTGCCCTATTTAGGAATTACTTGCTGAATCAGAATCTGCTGGCGGAAAAAGAACTGATTTCTCTTGAGAATGCCGTTGGGGAATCTATTAAACAAGCAGTCAAGTTCAGTGAAGATAGCCCGTATCCAGAGGCATCCGATTTATTAAACGATGTTTATGTATCCTATTAAACTATAAAAGGAGGAATTGAGATGAGTAGAAAAATCAGTATGTCACAAGCAATAAATGAAGCAATGGCCATGGCAATGAGAAAAGACGAAAATGTCATCCTTATGGGAGAAGATGTAGCCGGCGGTGCAGAAGTCGATCATTTGCAGGATGACGAAGCATGGGGTGGTGTTTTAGGTGTCACAAAAGGATTGGTTCAAGAGTTTGGCCGGGATAGAATCCTCGATACACCCATTGCGGAAGCAGGATATATGGGAGCGGCCATGGCAGCCGCTTCGACAGGCTTACGACCGATTGCCGAGTTAATGTTCAACGATTTCATTGGCAGCTGTTTGGATGAAGTATTGAATCAAGGTGCGAAGTTCCGCTATATGTTTGGCGGAAAAGCACAGGTTCCCGTGACGATCCGTACGATGCATGGTGCAGGGTTCAGGGCTGCAGCTCAGCATTCACAAAGCCTCTATGCTTTGTTCACCAGCATTCCTGGATTGAAGGTCGTCGTTCCCTCATCCCCCTATGACGCAAAAGGGCTCTTACTTTCAGCCATTGAAGATAATGACCCTGTCATCTTTTTTGAAGATAAAACGCTATACAACATGGTAGGGGAGGTTCCGGAAGGCTACTATACAATCCCAATCGGCAAAGCTGAAATTAAAAGGAAAGGCTCGGATTTGACGGTCGTTGCCATCGGTAAACAAGTTCACACCGCGATGGAGGCTGCTGAAAAACTCACAGCTAAAGGCATTGAAGTTGAGATTGTCGACCCGCGGAGCTTGTCACCACTGGATGAAGAATCGATACTCTCCTCTGTGGCAAAAACAAATCGTTTGATTGTGATCGATGAAGCGAACCCAAGATGCAGCGTCGCTACGGATATTGCCGCACTGGTGGCGGATAAAGGATTTGACACGCTCGATGCACCAATTAAGAGGATTACGGCACCACATACACCTGTTCCTTTTTCTCCATCGCTAGAAGATATTTACCTTCCAACATCGGAAAAAGTGATACAAGTCGTTTCAGAATTATTGGGGGAACCTTCCATTCTTGGGGTGTAATTAAATCAATATGATGCATGCTCCAGCTTTTTCGCATAGAACTGCAAAAGTTGGAGCAACAAAACCAAAGAGCCACAGAAACC
This sequence comes from Peribacillus phoenicis, assembly GCF_047238085.1. NCBI lineage: Bacteria > Bacillati > Bacillota > Bacilli > Caryophanales > Bacillaceae > Peribacillus > Peribacillus phoenicis. The sequence goes on from NZ_JBDFMF010000001.1 coordinate 2,302,978, forward strand.
AATCTGAAGGGAGAAATAAGATATGGCTGTCGAAGTGGTAATGCCGAAACTGGGCATGGCAATGAAAGAAGGCACTGTTTCGTTATGGAGTAAGGCTGTTGGGGACCCAGTCGAAAAAGGTGAAGCAATTGCCAGCATCAATTCAGAGAAAATAGAAATGGAAATTGAATCTCCAGCTGAAGGTACGATTCTGAATATAGCTGTTCAAGAAGGACAAGGAGTACCTCCAGGAACCGTTATCTGTCATATCGGTAATCCGAATGAAAAAATAAAGATCGATGAACCTGTTGCAAAAGAAACACAGTCGAAAATTGCTGTACAAGAAAAGTCGAAAACAAAAGACTCACCCATTTTGCCAATGGGAGATCGATTGATGATCAGCCCGGTTGCGCGAAAAATAGCACAGGCAGCGAATCTTGACATCGAGAAGATACAAGGTACGGGGCCAGGCGGGAGAATCACAAAAGAAGATGTACAGAAAGTAATTGAGAAAAGGGATTCCATGCCGGTAAATACAGAAAAAAGCATAGTTTCCCCACCCCAACCTGCTTTAGATAGTCCGCAGCAGATTCCTGTTACGGGCATGAGGAACATCATCGCTAAACGTATGAAGGAGAGCTTGCAAAGCAGTGCCCAATTAACTATAACGATGAAAGTGGATGTCACTGATCTAGTCATTTTGCAAAAACAGGCTGCTGAAGCACTGCAAAAACATGAATCAACTAAATTGACTATAACGGACTTTATTGCCAAGGCTGTCGTGATTTCACTTAAAGAGCATCCTAAAATGAATAGTGCTTATATTGAAGATAACATCATTTTGTATGAGCATATCCATCTTGGATTAGCGGTGGCCTTGGAGAATGGACTCGTTGTTCCCGTCATAAGAAATGCCGAAAATTATACCTTAAGGCAGTTATCGAATAAGGGGAAGGAATTGGCTCGATGTGCACGTGACTCTCAATTGCCTATTGAAGACATGCAAGGGTCCACTTTTACAATCAGTAACCTCGGGGCATTTGGAGTTGAGCACTTTACACCGATTCTCAATACACCGGAAACGGGGATACTCGGAATTGGATCTGCTTACGATACCCCGCTTTATATTGGCGAAGAACTGGAGAGGAGAACGATCCTGCCACTCAGTTTAACTTTTGATCACCGTGTACTCGACGGTGCACCCGCTGCTGCCTTTTTACAAACACTAAAACGGTATTTAGAAGAGCCGATCACCGTGATTTTATAGAATAGGAGGGAAAGGTCTTGAATCGTATAGCTATTATAGGCGGAGGTCCTGCAGGGTATGTAGCGGCAATCACTGCTGCCCAGCAGGATAAGGAGGTCATATTGGTAGTCGATGGGCCAATGGGGGGCACCTGTTTAAATGAAGGCTGCATGCCAACGAAGTCATTATTGAAAAGTGCCGATACGTATGACTTGGTGAAAAATGCCGGGCAAATGGGAATTCGCCTTCCCCCCAATTCGATAGAAGTCGATTGGGATACCGTACAGGAACGAAAGAGAGATGTCATATCTAAGCTAGTGAACGGCATTAGATATTTAATGAGTAAGAATAAAATAAAGGTCATTCAGGGAAGGGCTTCCATCCTTTCAAGCAATCTACTGCGGATCGAGAACGGAAATAAAAATGAAGTAATTGAAGCAAGTAAGATTATCATTTCAACGGGGTCAGAACCAATTCCACTACCTTTTGCGCCGTTTGATGGTGAATGGATCATCCACAGTGGCCATGCCATGTCACTTCCTGCCATTCCCGATTCACTGCTAATTGTCGGAGGCGGCGTCATCGGATGTGAATTTGCCAGTATTTATAGCAGGCTGGGCACCAAGGTCACCGTTATCGAAATGGGGGAAAAGCTACTTCCAGGGGAAGATGATGATATCACAAGCATTCTCCATGACGAATTGAAAAACCAAGGCGTTACAGTCCATACCTCCACATCAGTCAAAAACATCAATACAACCAGTAAGACGGTATATTTAGAGAATAGCGAAGGCAAATTGGAAGAAATGATTGCTGATTACGTACTCGTATCAATAGGAAGAAAACCAAGAGTGAACGGAATAGGCTTAGAGGGAAACGATATTGATTTTTCCCGACTTGGCATTTCGGTGGATGATCGAATGCAAACAAGCAATCCATCGATTTATGCCTGCGGTGATGTGATAGGAGGCATACAACTTGCCCATGTTGCTTTTCATGAAGGGCGAGTGGCAGCTCTGAATGCCTGCGGTCAATTTGCACAAGTGAATTACCGGGCAATACCTCGCTGCATTTATACCTCCCCGGAGATTGCCAGTGTAGGCTTGACCGAAAAAGAAGCGCGTAGAAAATATGGAGAGATTATAGTTGGTGAATTCGCTTTTTCGGCAAACGGGAAAGCTGTCCTTTCCAATAAACCGGTAGGAAAGGTCAAAGTCCTAGTGAACCCACAATATAATGAAATTCTAGGTTTTTCCATTGTTGGTCAGCACGCAACAGAATTGATTGGTCAAGGAACGGTCATGCTGCATGCAGAAATAACGGCAGATATGATGGAAGATTTAGTAGCGGCACATCCAACCTTGTCGGAATCCATACATGAAGCTCTTTTAAATGTTGTAGGTCAAGCTGTGCATTGCTAAAGCTGAAGGGGGAATTTGTATGGCTAGCGGTCAACGGACGGCGGTAGTCACTGGTGCAGGTCGTGGTATCGGACGTGCCATTGCATTAAGATTAGCTCAAGATGGATTGAATGTGGTCATTAATGACGTCAATCTGGATACGGCTGAATCGGTCGTGAATGAGATTAGGGAACTTGGACGTGAAAGCTTTGCCGTTAAAGCGGATGTAAGCAATAGACGGGAAGTATTCGAGATGGTGAAGCAAGTTGTGGAACGTTTTGGACAACTGGATGTTATGGTTTCAAATGCAGGAATTGCACAAATAAAGCCTCTGTTGGAAGTAACTCAAGAGGATCTGGAACAGATTTTCAATATAAATGTAAATGGTGTCCTCTTTTGTCTGCAAGCCGCGGCTGAACAAATGAAAAAGCCAGGAGGCGGGAAAATCATAAGTGCTGCCAGCATCGCCAGTTATAAAGGTTTTAGCTTACTAGGTACATACTCGGCCACGAAATTTGCCGTAAGAGGAATTACACAAGCGGCAGCACAGGAATTGGCCCAGTTTGGCATTACGGTGAATGCATATTGTCCAGGAATTGTCGGGACGCAAATGTGGGATTTAATCGATGAAAAAATGGGTCAATATATGAATCTTGCTAAAGGGGAAACATTTAAAAAGTTTACAGATTCCATAACCTTAGGACGCTCCGAAACCCCAGAAGATGTGGCGAAATTCGTCTCTTACCTCGCTTCACCGGATTCGGATTATATGACAGGGCAATCCATCATGATTGATGGAGGAGTTATTTTCTCATAAACTATATTTTTCAATGGAGAAGCATCATGTGAATGATCACATGATGCTTTTTTTTGCAAACTTAATCTATATATTGTAAGCGAATACATAATCTACTATAATTAAAAAGACCTCGATTAACATCCTAATTAATACTCCTTGGTATTTTTCCTCTAGATTGACTGGTCAAATGAAGGTATAAACCAAATGATTAGAGGAGGATTATATGCTATCCACTAGTTGTTATCTACGTACATGGGAACGCTTTGTCAGTGAAGGTGTTCTCGATTCAAATCGTCTGAACAAGCGAATAATGGAATCCTGGCATCGCTGCAAAAAAGGTCAAGTCAATCCATACCTTAATAAAGGCAACCACATTTTGACGAATGAATTATTGGACATTCAAAGAGAAAGAAACTCCTTTCTATTAGAAGTGGCATCACCCCAATTATCCAGGATGAATCAATCGATAAAAGAATCGGGAATGATGGCCTTATTGGTCGATCCGGATGGATATGTCCTTTCACTTTCCGGAAACGAGAAAATCCTCGATGAGGCAGGCAAAATAAATTTTGTGGAAGGTGTATGCTGGACGGAGGGTGAGGTCGGAACGAACGCAATTGGAACAGCGTTGAAAACGGGTGAAGCCGTAATGATCCAAGGTACCGAGCACTATTCAATTGCCTCACACAAATGGAGTTGCTCTGCGATGCCCATTTTAAATGAAGACGGTAAGATATTGGGAGTTTTGGATATATCATGTCCAGTAGAATATTTCCATCCATCCATGCTGGGTATGGTAGCCAATCTGGCGTATACGATCGAACAGGAAATGGGGGTGCGTTCCTATAAAAAGGAGCTGGCACTGACCCAGCACTCGATAGAACTTGCAGAGACCTATCCAGATCTGCCTTTTATCGTCTGTAATCATAAAGAAATGATAATCTCCGCCAGTAAACAGGTTCGCAAAAAAATTCCTCAATCCATTGGTATGGCATTGGCCGATCTGTTAAATCATGGTTATCGAATAATAAAGGAAAATCCGCTTCTATCCAAAGAGGATAATAGGATTTCCGGTAAGTGTTTATTCTTATCAGAGAATTATGGTCATGAAACCAATAGGCTTTTTCCTGCTTCAATGCCTTCAGAAAGGTTTGCCTTCAAAGGAGAAAGAGGGATTAGCGAGTCCTTTAGTAACACATTACATAAAGTGAAGCTCGTTGCACCAACAGAAGCAAATGTGTATATATCCGGTGAAACAGGGGTCGGGAAAGAGCTTATTGCCAAGGCTATTCATGAAAATGGCATGCGCAAAAAAGGACCGTTCGTCACGATAAATTGTGGAGCCATACCTAAAGATTTAATGGAAAGTGAATTATTCGGGTATGTTGATGGCGCTTTTACTGGGGCTAAACGGCAAGGGCACAAAGGGAAGTTCGAGCAGGCAAATGGAGGTACCATTTTTCTCGATGAAATCGGTGAAATCCCGTCAGCGATGCAGGTTGCCTTACTGCGAGTTCTTCAGGAAAGAAAAATCGTTCCGATCGGAGGGACAAAAAGCATTTCATTGGATATTCGCATTATCACTGCAACACACCGTAATCTTGAAGAGCTTGTCAATGAAGGGTCCTTTCGTAAGGATTTATACTATCGGTTGAACGTTTACCCGATTCATGTAACTCCATTAAGGGAAAGGATTGAAGACATTCCTTATCTAGTCAACTACTTGTGTTCGAAGAATAATTGGAATATTCCATTAACAGAAGAATTATTGAATCGTTTAAAGGAGTACAATTGGCCAGGCAATATTAGAGAGCTGCAGAATGTACTTCAGCGATTGACCATCTCACTTGCAGAAGGACCTCTGGATTATGTTAAAGTGTTGAATTCCATACATTCTCAACCCTTCACACGGCATGATGATTTCCCTGCATGGGAGGAACCGGGAAAAAAGGGCATCAAGGGAAATGAACTGACGATCCGTGAAAAAATTCAACGGGATCTAATGATAGAGGCATTACAAAAATCAAGAGGAAATGTCACTGCTGCAGCAAAGCTGATGGATATACCAAGAAGTACATTTTACAAGCGGCTCCATAAGTATGGTATATAGACATGCGTGTGTAATTATGTTTAAGAAAAGCAGACTTATAGAAATTCTTGAAAAATGAAAGGGGTATGGCAAATGAAAACGAGAATTACTGAATTATTGGGGATTGAATATCCGATTATATGCGGCGGGATGTTTCAAGTTGGCCGAGCCCCGCTCGCAGCCGCTGTTTCAGAAGCGGGGGGACTTGGCATCATCACTTCGAAAACACAGGTGACACCAGAAGGTCTCCGTGATGAAATTCGCAAAGTGAAATCTTTGACCAAGAAACCCTTTGCTGTCAACCTGAACCTGTTCCCAAGTCAAACGGCAACCCCGAATGATGAGTTCATCGATATTTTAATTGACGAAGATGTAAAAATTGTTGAAATGAGTGGCCGAAGCCCAGAAAGTTTAATGCCCAGACTTAAAGAGCACGGCTTTACCGTGATACATAAGGTAGCGAACGTCAAAAACGCAATATCGGCAGAGAAATTAGGGGTCGATGCCATTATTATTGTAGGGAATGAAACAGGCGGCCATCCCGGCATGGGTGATGTAGGAACGCTTGTCATGCTCCCTAGAGCTGTTGACTCTGTTACTATACCAGTAATAGCAGGCGGGGGATTTTCGGATGGCAGAGGACTTATCAGTGCCTTGTCACTCGGTGCTGAAGGTATCGTCATGGGGACTCGCTTTATGGCAACGCAAGAAGCGCCGATTCATGATAACGTGAAGCAGTGGATGGTATCGGCCAATGAAACGGATACCGTTGTCATCCAACGGAATATAGGCAGTCCGTCGCGTGTAGCATTAAATGCCGTCAGTAAAGAAGTGGACAAACTTGAAAATGAAGGTGCCACTTTAGAGGAATTGATTCCGCTAATTACGGGACAAAGAAGCAAGAAAGTATACTTTGAAGGAAATTTAGACGGAGGCATCTGGTCATGCGGTCAATCCGTAGGACTGATAAAAGAAATATTGACCGTCAATGAACTAATAAAACAAATCGTCCAAGAAGCAAAAACCTCGTTCGAATTCATCCAAAGCCGCATCGAATCCGTTCGAACATAAATAACCTAACAGGAACATGAGATCAATTGTGATTTCGTGTTCCTTTTTTTATCTATTAGACATAAGGTTCCATAGGTGGTCAAGTTCAAAAGTGCATTATCGTTATTTATAACAGAAAGTTGAAGGAAGGCTGATTTATTCGCAACGCGAAAAGCCAATTCAAGAAAGAAAAAAAGGTACATAATTCATCAATTACTTGCTAACCAACTTTCAGCAACTTCTTAATAAAGATATTCACATGTAAAAAAAACAAAGAAATAGGTAATCAACATTTCGTGATCAGTGTTTACATAATATTATTATTCCGCTTAATCAGACTACCTTAGATCTTTACTGGTATTTCTCAATGATTTTTAGAAACTTATTAAATACTTTTATATAGAATGTAAAAATCGACTTTTACGATTTACTTATAAATGAATTGCACTCATGATACCCAAGAACTGATTGCTGAAGGTAGGCAGTGTTTCTAAACAAATTCGTTTAAAAGGTTTACCTTAAAACTCTTAGCTGCTACCTACTGATTCTCAGCATGTTGTTGCACTTATGAAAGTGGTCAAAGGTTGAACATCATTAAGCTTTAAACACTTATTATAGGTTATTCATGCTATAAGTTAAGCGGAACTTTCATGATAAAAACTTTTGAATTGCCAATCAAGATAATTATATTTATATAATTTTTCAGAAGTGTTAACCCGTGATTTTTCTCATTTTGCCATTTAATTTATATATCATAATAACAAAATTGATAAATCAAGTCAGTTAAGCAGGATTAATTCATATTACTACAGAATTATTAGATAACGCTTTTTTAAATAGGTCTTTAGGAAAGGATAAGCAAATGAAGAAAAGGATTAGTGGGGCACTTACCATAGCTGCATTATTAATAATAGGCGGGGCAATCATTTATTACTTCATTTCTTCTTCATACACAACTACAGAAGATTTATACGAATTCCCTGTACCTAGAAATGCTGAATTGGTTCAGATAAATGAACAAGGGAATAGATATGAATGGTCAAGGGCTTCTGAAGAAAATGGCATACCATATGGATATGACTTAGCCCTTAAAGCGAATGGATGGAAAAGGGGGAAAAGTGAAGGAGCTTCCGTTTTTTACACGAAGGGAAATAATAAAATAGATTTAATTACTTCAACAAAGCAATTAGAGATTCTTAGAGTGAATGACTAATTTTGTTGTCTGGCATGACAACTTATTTACTTGATCAGGCATTTCATATCATTAACGGGCAACCGACTGCTGAAGATATTACCACATATTTTAGTAAGATGATTGTTCATTCTTTAATGGTTACGCTTATTAGTTTAATACCACTCTTTTTCTTTGGTATTTGGAAAAGAGAAACGATACCGACAGTTCTTTGTGCAATATTTCTAATGCAATTTCAAGATTTCTCTTTTCTACTGAATGTCAATCTTAATACTAATATTGTGAACATAGTGCTATGTTTATTAGGAGTAGTTAGTGTTTATCTCTCGATTAAAATGGTGGACAGAGTGGGGGACATTTAGTTTTGCCAATTCGTTACAAATTGATTAGAGCCTGGTATTATTCGGAATCATACATTGCTGGAACTTATATTAGTTAAGTGATTAAGAATGAGAATAAAGGAATGACTGGTTTTTTTGTAGAAAGTGGATTTTAAAGCAACATATTAAAGGATAATACATATTAATAATCATTAATATGTATTATCCAATATTATTTTTTAATCACACAAAGTAAGTATTGAAATAAATCTTAAATCCAATAAAATCTTTGTGCCAATGTTTAACTTTAACTAATTGATCAAACATTATTACTAAATAAATGTAACTGTAATTAGATAAAAAGATTATAGATAAATAATAGCCATGATTAAATATAAAAATTTGCATTTCGTCTCACTAAGTTAAGTATTCTTAAGATATGAGACGAAATTAACATTAAAAATATGACTTCCTATAATATATATTATGTAAACTAGAATAAAAATTATACGAAATGTTCACAGTTTCATATTCCCCTTTTGTACGGAGACACAAAGATAAGTACATTGGGGACATGAATTTGAGTACATAGAGTTATTAATCCACTCAAAACCGCACCAATTCAATCTCTAAACTGTTTTGAGATACAAAATCGAGTACATTATAAACAATATATTTTTAATCTTCTTGATTATTTTATAAAAAAGATTGATTATTTTTGTGATCCTTAATCTAACGCACCCGTTAGTGAAATAACTATAAACTCTCTGGTAAATGATGTTTATACATTTCTAATGTATCAGTATGTTCTTCTAACACAGCTATCGTTTTGGGATGTGGCTTTACATAAATAACTGAATAGTCCTTTTCATCAAATTCTTCATGAATAGGAAAAGCTAATTTTTCTTCATCAATTGAAAATTGGGCATCAATTCCCTTTTTATTTCCACGAGCATCTAATCTTATCCATTTATTAAGTGATTTTAAAAAAACAGCGTTTAAAGCGTGAATACAATACCCTTTTTCTGGTGTATCAAACAACATCAACCTTTGATAGCAGAAACCGGTTGGTATTCCTTGTGATCGTAATAAAGAAGCTAATAGATTTGATTTTGCATAGCAAATTCCCTCTTTATAGGCTAATACATCTGATGCATTACAAGTAACACGTTTCCCTTGAATATCCCAAGAATGAGATATTTCATCACGAACAAATTCAAAAGCTACTTTTGCTTTTTCAATTTCTGTTTGAGAAGGTTTGAAAAGTTCATCCACTTTTGCTCCAATTATAGGATTAGAATAATTAACTTCATTTAATTCAAGTAAATAATCATCCAATTTTTCAGACTCACAAATCATATTTATTAACCCCACTCCCTTCGTTTGTGTAAATATGTATATACTAGTATTATTATACAGTAAGAGAAGATGAATTTATAGGTGTACTGTTGAACTAAACTGCCCCGTTAGTTGCATAAAGAAAAAGCTGCCTTAAGACAGCTCAAATCTTCAGCTAAAGCACATGTTAGTTGAAGTAATTTTTAATTTCTTTCTTATTTGTCACAACTAATATCTTATTATCGTAAATCCCAAATTTATTATAGAAATTTGGTTTCCCTACTTCTTCAAAGTATCTATTCCACTTAAACATTTTAAAAAATATATTTAATGTGGGTTTATAGTTTGACCTTTCTAATCCAATCTTTTGTAAGATAAATCTTTTTATTATTCGATAGATTCTCACTGAATAATTTGTATCTAAGAAAATAATTAATTCCGCATTACGAAAACTATCAGACACCCATTCTTCATTATGAACCCCCTCTACGATCCATGTTTCAGAATGAATAATAGTATTAAAATGTTCTTCTCTTTCTTCTTCAGTTCTTCTAATATCTCCAGATTCATACCTTTTCCAAATAACATTATCCAATTCATAAAGTGGGATATTTAACTTAGAGGATAACTCTCTTGCTAAGGTTGTTTTTCCACTACCAACTGAACCAATAATATGTATTTTATTTGGAATATTTTTTTCAATTTTGACCACCACCACCGTTATTAGAGTTCTCTATATCAAATTTATTCTATTTATTTATTGGAATGTCCTCTTCCAACTTCCACTATCCTGCCCCGTTAGTGCCATAAGAAAAGAGCTGCATTAAAGACAGCTCCGATCTTCAGCTAACGCACCCGTTAGTTCATTAAGAAAAGCGAAAATTCTTCAAGAATCGCGCCCGATTGCAGAGGATTAAAAAGAATAGAGTTCTAATATTTTTTCTAAGGGTAATTTATTCGGATTACACATGTCAACAAAATAGGGTAACTGCCATTTTTGAGTTTTCATCGCTTGATTACTACTCGGACTATCCCAGCTAGGATAAACTCTTATTGCCATTTTGCCCTTTGTTGAAGTAGACCTAAGAATGTTCTGTTTTAAAAGAATTTCTTTTGGAAAAATAAATTGACCAAACTCATTTTCATTTTTAAAGGTAGTTATAACTAATAAATCAGGGGCTTCCTCATATAAGTAGGGTTGATTTTTATTATTTTCGTCTTTTTCCCAAAATGCAACAAACTGCCCTACTTTGGTAGGGGTTATATTCGCAACTCTGAATCGAACTGTTTTAGAAGATAATTGAAATGTACCAGCACCATACTTAGAATTTTGCTTCTCTTCTTGAACTGACTTTACAGTTAAGTGATTCGACTCATAAATCATTTTATTTACATAAGTTAATGCTGTAAAAAAATTATTCATTTCTTCACTCCTAAATTTCAAACAAAATGGCCCAATTGTTGAATAAAGATCAAACAGTACTCTTCAACTATCCTGCCCCCTTAGTTCCATAAGAAAAGCTGCCTTAAAGACAGCTCCGATCTTCAGCTAACGCACCTGTTAGTTCATTAAGAAAAGATGGTAGTTAGGATTCAATAGTTGCTATTGATGTAATTCGTATATAATATCCATCTGGGTCAATTAATCTAAAATCCTCTAATCCCCACGATCTTTTTGTTAACTTAGTCTGTATAGAGTACCCTTTTTCAACTACTTTGTTATAAATATCGTTTATATCTTCAACTTCTAATACTATTTCAACCCCTAATCCTGTTTGTTGACTACTATTAGAAACTTTAAGAGGATGGCTTTCAGGTAAATTTTTCATTTCTCCCAACCCTAATGTAACACTTCCTTTTTTAACTGGAACGTAAGTATGTATAATCTCATTTGGTGCATTAAATTCTAGTATATCTCTATAAAATTCCACTGATTTTTCTATACTTTCAACAAATAATTCAAGTCTTAAATTCACTTGTACATCTCTCCTTTTAAGAATTATTACATAAATAATTCTTGTTTCTTATTCAACTATCCTGCCCCGATAGTTCCATAATAAAAAGTTGCCTTAAAGACAGCTCCGATCTTCAGCTAACGCACCCGTTAGTTCATTAAGAAAAGCGATTCTTATTAAAGAATCGCGCCCTTTACTTGAATAAGACTTAATCTTTTCTACTTATCAAATTACTATTGGTTCTTTACACTTTTCAATGCAACAACAACTATTTCTGGACGATTAAAAACCCTTAAAGGAATAATACTATTTCCAAGTCCTCTATTAACAATCATCGTTGTCTTATCTACATCGTGCATTCCTGAAGAGTATTCTGGGAACAACCCTTGATTTGGAGCAACTAAACCTCCAACAAAAGGAATTCTAACCTGTCCGCCGTGAGCGTGACCTGAGAAAACAACATCAAATTCATATTGTGTATAAAGTGAAAATAATTCAGGCCTATGGGATAATAGAATTTTAAAATTCACTCCTTCTTCTAGTCCTTTGATTGCATTCTTAATATCTTCTTCAGCTATAGCTCGTTCTACATAGGACTCATTAACTTTTGCTGGATCATCAATTCCAATAATTTGAATTTTATCTTTTCCAATGGTTATTTCTTCTACTGTGTTTCGCATTACATGTACTCCTGTATCTTTTAATTTATCCTCTAATGAATTGAATTTCCCAGACCACCATTCGTGATTTCCAGTTACATAATAAACTGGAGCGATTTGAACCAATTTTCCCATCAACGTCAGACTGGTTTTCTCATTGTATCTGTCTGAGTCTATTAAATCTCCCGTAAATACAATTAAATCTGGCTTTACTTTTTTCACTTTTTTCACTAATTCGCTGTGGTTATTTTCAAAAGACTTACTGTGTAGGTCAGACAATTGAACAATTTTATACCCATTAAAATTTTGTGGAACCTTATCCGAACTAAAATTATATGGAGTTGTCACAATAGAATTGTTTTGAAAATAGAAAAAACAAGTCAATAAAACCAATCCAAGTAATAAGTATAACAATCTCTTTTTAATTTTTTTATTCAAAACTTGCCACCTCATGTTTTATTAAACTGTCAGTTAGCTTACGTACATTTCTTCACAATCTTCTCTATACTCTAACATAAATATCCAATTGCGTTTGAGATTCTTGCTACATTAAATGGCCCAATTGTTGAAAAAATCAATATGCACTCTTGAACTATCCTGCCCTGTTAGTTGCATAAAGAGAGAGCTGCCCTAAAGGACAGCTCCGATCTTCAGCTAAAGCACCCGTTAGTTCATTAAGATATTATTACTTATTCCAATCCTTAACTAACATACCGTAAACAATATGGTCAACATAATGGTCATACAACCATTCTGCTTGTCTGATACAACCTTCATTAACAAAACCTAATCTTTCAGGAATTCCTCTACTATTCTTATTCTCCACAGCAACCCTAATTTCAACTTTATCTAGTTTCAATTCTTTAAATGCATAATCAGTCAATGCCTTAGCTACTCTTGTCATAATTCCATTTCCTTGATATTCTTCTCCGAGCCAATAACCAATATATGCAGTTTTATTTGACCAATTTATTTGGTTATAACCTGCTATACCAACAATTTGTCCCTTATACATAATAAGTGTATTGACACTCTTGTTTTCAGCAAAACCTTTTAAACAAATATTAATGAACCCTTTTGTATCTTCAAGTTTTGTTGTATTATCCAGCCAAGGAAGCCATACTCGTAGATATTCTCTGGATTGATTTGTTATTTCAAAAACTCTTTCTGCATCCTTTAATTCTAATAGTTTCAATGATAACTCCTCATCAATCTTATGTAAGAACATACTCATCCCCCTGATTTTTTTATTGGTTTATTTTGTATATTACCATATATGATTAATAGATAAATTACTTGTTTATTATGGAGCTAACCTGCCCCGTTAGTTGAACAAGCAAAAATCCACACTAGAGTCATTAAATGAATTAATAACACAATGCTACAATAACACAAGTGTGTAATGTAAATTTTGAGTACACTCATAGTAGACAATTAAAAATGCTATTTTTTTCTTCATTTGTATTTTCTGTAGTTGCTTCTGCAGGAAACGATTCAATAGATGTTTCTAATAAATCAGTGCTAAATAATTTTCTTAAGAAAAAATACGCAGAAGAAGGAAAAACATTTAATGGGGGAGGGATTGAGGCTCCAGGGGAATTGCCTGGTGTAGTTACAGTGTACAACGCAGTTAAATAAACAAAAAATGAACTATGATAATCATAGTTCATTTTTTGTTTATTTAATGGAAGATATGGTGAATTCAATACATGCTCCCTGAGGTTTATTATTTCTAGCCTGAATTTCACCACCATGTTTTATAACCAACTCTTTTACAATATATAATCCCAATCCATGGTGAAGTTGGTCGTTCCTTGAAGGATCTCCTTGATAGAATTTACTAAATAAGAAAGGCAAATCTTTGGCGTCAAAACCTTTTCCTGTATCGGAAATAGAAAAAGACATCATATCTTTCTCTATTTGAACCTGAATATCAATACTTCCATTCATTGGGGTAAAACGAATACTATTAGAAATTAAATTAGTAAGAATTTGATGCAATCGTTTTGGATCTAATGCAAATTCGGAATTTCCCTCTCCAGACTTTCTATTCAAGCTGTAAGTGAACTTTATTTCTTCATCATCTGCCCATTTTTTAAATTCCTCTAGCATTTCTGGTAACATTTCTATAGGAATAACACTTTCAATCTCAAGCGTAAAATCTGGATTATCTACCTCAGACACTCTTTTCATTTCCTCTGTCAAATGCAATACTCTTTGGGTATTATTTTTTATTGTTTGCAAATATTGTGGCAAACGTTTCTGTCCATTTAATGATGGATCCATTAAGACCTCTACATGGGATAATATAATTGTTAGAGGTGTTCTTAAATCATGGGCAATCGAGGCAACCATATCTCGACGCTCTTGCTCTAATTTCCATTGAAGATAAAGTGACGTTTTCAACTCTTCTTTCATACTGTTAAAAGAGTCAATTAATACACCTATTTCATTTTCACTCTCATATTTAATCTCAAAATCCAAATCTTGATTTTTAATTTTCTGAGAAGCAGCACTCAATTCTTTGATCGGCTTATTTAATTCTTTTCCTAAACGTCTCGCAAATATGTATGAGTAAAGTGTTAAAAATAAAAAAGGAATCAATAATATTATAAGAAATATGTATTTTATATAATAATCAATAGATGATGCTAACACATATCGTACAGCTAGAACGCCTACCATTTGATTTTTGTCGAGGATAGGAAGATATTTTGTTATGACCTTTCCTTTTTGATCAGATCTATTAACTTTTTCATATATACTTTTGTTATTTTCTATTAATTGATCATCTAATGTACCATATATTTTATTTCCTTGAAGATTTATAACCTGATATGTAATTCCTTCCATAGGAATAACTTTTTCTAGATTTTTCTGAAAAGCTACTTCTACGATCTTTTCCCCTTTTAACTCGACAAACTTTTCTATACTAGGAACTTTTTTCTCGTAATAATTAGCAGGTTGGACTGACTTTTCATTATAAACGGAGAGAAAATAATATACTAAAACTAAGGTACCAATTGTACTTATGAGGCTTAAAAAAATTACTGAAGCAAAGGTTAAGATAAACTGATTTTTTAAAGATAGCCTTTTAATCATCAGCGTTTTTCCAATTTATATCCTACTCCCCACACTGTTTTAATGTGATAAGTTGACATCCCTGAAGTTAGTTTAGCTCTTAAATTGTTAATATGAACTATGATAGTATTTAAGTCACCCATTGCATCAATACCCCAAATTTTCTCATAAATCTGTTCTTTAGAAAATATCTGTCCTAAGTTTACGGTTAAGAGTTCTAATATCTTAAACTCTTTACTTGTTAAGTCTATCTTCTTACCATCCAATAAAACGTCATGTTGTGAATAATTAATAGTTAAATTGCCTAAAAGGCGTTGATTTTGAGTGCTAACTCGATCCCTCTGTTCACGTCTTAAGTGCGCCTCGACGCGGGCAATAAGTTCTTTCACTTGGAAAGGCTTTGTTATATAATCATCTCCCCCTAAAGTTAATCCCTTTACTTTATCCATCTCTGAGTGCTTCGCGCTTAGAAACAGAATAGGACAATGAATTTGTTCCCTAATGACTTTACAGAGATCAAAGCCATCCATCTGAGGCATCATAACATCTAATATTATTAAATCTACCTTCGCCTTTAACTGATCTAATGCTTGTTCTCCATTATAAGCTTTAAGAACTCTATAACCTCGATCTTCAAAGATATCAGAGATTATATCTACAATCTCCAGCTCATCATCGACCACAAGAATACTTTCTTGCATAAGTATATACCTCCCCGTCCCCCTAATATTTGAATTATCTAGGAGAGATAAATTAGTTAGTACTCTCCTAGACAAAAATACCTTCTTTTCATAGCACCTTTTTAGAATAAAAATAACTAGAAATAAGATAGATAATAAATTGAGACACTCCGAATATTAAAAATATTACTATTATAGAATAAACTGTAATTCCTTCCAATATATTTTGCAAGGCATTAGTAGCTATAAATAAATTTAATCCCCCTAAAGATAAAGGAACAAAGAATATGACTGAAATTTGAATGTACAAAGTCCTTTTAACTTCTTTATCTGTAAGACCAACTTTTCGTAATGAGTGAAATACTTTTTTATCATCATTCATATCTTCATACAGTTTAAACCAAAGCAGACTAGCTAAAGCAAGAAACAAAACTAAGCATATAAACAGTCCTGTAAGTCTCAGTATTGAAGATAATTGCACTGTATTTTCATAATCGAGAAGTCGAACATTATGAAGATTATCTGATTTTAACAAGGCTGTATCTGATAATTTCTTAAAAAGGTTATAACTTTTTGCATCCTCTTTAAAATCTAGTTTATAAAGTGACAATTTCTTTTCAGAAATCGTTGTTCTATATATTTCACTAAAAGTATTTTTCGGTACAGAGATAATACCCTCAATTCCATCTATGGGATTAAGAACTCTTTTACCGTTCATATCTTTAACTTTTAGATCTCTCTCCCTTTTTTCAGATTTTAATTTTACGATTCCATTAGTAATATCATTCTTTTTTTTATTATTAAAAATATAATTGTTATTTTTTAATGCATCTTCATTTTTTATAAAAGATGGGTCATTCTGTATTATTAAAAATTCCTTTTTCCCACTCTTTGAAGAAATTTTTAGTCCTTCCCATTTCTTCGTTTGTAAATCCTTTATTCCTTGTCTCTTCAATTCATTTATACTATCTTCTATTTTGTTTTCCTTCCCCTTTGATGCAACAAATAATGCTCCTTGAGGGTGAGTGCTTTGCATTCTTTGATTGTTCTTTTCTATATATAACTGAATAGAACCTATTGATATCATAATTGCAGATAATAGAATAGATACGATAAAGATAATTTTTGAATTATAATATAATTTTTTTCTTAAACTTATAAGAGTTAACATCTTTATCCCATTTAACTGCCGTTTTTCTTTATTATTTAAGTAAGATATTACACCTACTAAACCATTTGAACAGAATAGGTGTGTGCCTACTAGCACTAAGGCTAATAAGGGTAAAAAAGTAAATAATAGTATAGGTAAAGATGCGTAAGAGATAAATATATAAGAGGCTAAAAGAAAACAGATAGATAAAATGAATTTAACCCTAGAGAATTGAGCTGAAGGTTTAGGTTTTCTTTCTTCTTGAAATAACTCTAGAACTGCAATTCGTTTAATCTTTAAGTAACTTCGACACGAAACAAGTAAAAATACTATTCCAAATAAAATAACCGTAACAAAAACAGCCACGGGAGAAAAAGTATAAATGAACGATTGATTCAAAAATAGAATATCACTCATAAAATTAAAGAAAACCTTTGATAACAGCATTCCCAATAAAATACCCACTAAAATAGAAAACGTACCAACTACGGCGTTCTCTAAAACGATCACGTTAAACAATTGCCTTCTAGAGGCTCCAAATGTTTTCCAAATACCCATTTCTTTTTTTCTTTCTCTAAGGAAATGCTCATATGAATATGTAATAAAGAAACAAGAAAATAGCAAAATAATAATTTCACATACAATTAATAACTGTTCTGTTCCTGAAATCTTTGGATATAAAAGAAAGGCTGCGTACATATAAAAAAATGCTACAGAAAGAATGCTACTAAGTATGTATACTGTATAATGAGAAAGATTACGGGTTATATTCTTAGTTATATATTTCCACATTGACATCATTATCCTCCACTTCCTTAGCGATAAAAGATAAGATTCTTTGATTGAACTTAGACGTATCTTCTAATTTAGAACGCTTCATCTCATGGACAATTTGGCCATCCTTTAAAAAAATGACCCTGTTACAAAAGCTAGCAGCCACCGAATCATGAGTTACCATTAAAATAGTTGTTTTGTACTTATCATTTAACATTTTTAAAGTATGTAGAACATTTTGAGCAGATTTAGAATCTAAATTCCCTGTAGGTTCATCAGCAAATAATAAAGCAGGATTGTTAATAAGAGCACGAATGATAGCAGCTCTTTGCTGCTGCCCCCCAGAGACTTCATAAGGATATTTAGTTAAAAATTTTGTCACTTCCAATTCTTTAGCAAATGTTTGAAGTTTATTCTGTACACCTTTCTTATCTCCTTTTTTTAAAGCAGCAGGTAATAAAATATTTTCTTCAATAGTCAAATGATCTAACAAGTTGTAATTTTGAAAGATGAAACCAATATGCTCACGTCGGTAAATACCTAATTGTTCTTCTTTCATACCTGTAAGAGTAGTTCCCCCGACCTTGATATCCCCATCTGAGGGGATATCAAGGGAAGAAAGCACATTTAATAAGGTAGACTTTCCACTTCCCGAAGGACCCATAATTGCTACAAAATCGCCTTCTTCAATATCTAAACTTATATTCTTTAAGACAGGGTACGTTCTGTACTTAGTTTTATAAACTTTTGTAATTTCTCGTGCTTCCAATATAGCCATTTTAATTCTTCCTCCTATCTTTATTTAAGAAGTAAATTCTTTTTTACTCCAGATCCATACACAAGCACCAAAACCAACTAACATAATAATGAGTGCAAAAATATATAAAGAATTGCTAGTGGTACTCAGAGTATGAAAGATACTTTGAACTGATAATAAGAAAAATGAAAGTTGGCTAGAAACATACAAACAACCTACATATAACCCAATTAATAAGAAAAAGCTAATAACCGCATTTGAAATAATTACACTAATTAAACTAGCAAGAGCTAAACAGCACATTTGAATGATGAAAAAGAGACCATACACTTGTACTGTATATAATATAGCTTCTATAGCATTCTTCTGTTGACCATAAAAAGTAAAATCATTATCTGGTTTTAAGAAGATAAAACCAAACGCTATACCAACCCCTAGAATAATTAATAAATGTACTAGTACCATTAAGGCAAGAGAGAACCATTTTGAAATTAGAAATGATTTTCTTTTAAAAGGTCTAATTAAAAAAAGACGATATGCCCCTGAATTATATTCTACATTAAGGCTATTTAGAAAAAAAACAGGCATAAAAATCAATGTAAGTAAGAATGAAGATTCTTTTAATAAAAACCATGGAAAATTCCAAGTATTTAGAGGTACTTGCTGATCGTTATTATAAATTCCAACTCCATAGTATCTTAAAAACCATGCTTGAAGAAGTACAATTACAGTAAAGATTCCAATCATCCACTTACTTTTTTTTTGAATCCAAAGTCTCTCCCATTCGCTTATAAATAATGCTTTCAATTAAAACCCTCCCTAATTCAAATAAAATAATCTCTTTTCACAAATGTCCAATAAGCAATTAAACCAAATAGAGCAATGTATACCGTTTGAACTAAAATGATATAGGAATTTAGATTGTTAGTTGATGAAAGTAAAAATGCTATTCCCGTGTGCTGAATTTTCACAATAGACATGTACATAAGGTGAATCACTGTGCTGTGCCCGATAATCGTTTGCGTCGAGAATTCTAAGAGCTGAGGAATGGCGATTGATAAGAAAATAAAGCCAACCCCTGCCCCAAGTGTAATCATTGTACTTCTGCTTATTGATCCCAATAATGTAAAGACTGACACAACGCTAATCATTGTCACAAAACAAGCAAAGAAGTATTTAACGTTATATAATAAAGCTGCTGTCAAAGATAATTTCTGCTCATCTAAAAATGTTATTAAGGTATCAACCTTGGGAAAAAAGATATAACCAGCAACAGTATTTAAAATCCAAAATAGAGTTAAATACAAGAACATGGTTGTTAAAATAGTAGCTAATTTTGCTAAAAAAAGTTGAGTTGTAGAAAAAGGACGAATGAGGATCATTCTTAACTGCCCATTTTCTATCTCATTAGCTATAACCGTAGAAATTAGTATTATAGCTATGATATTAAAAGAAACAACGAGATGTTCAGAAATGCTGATTATAGGAAAGTTTAAGGAAGTTACATAATCTGGTTGCCCTGGTGAAACTCGTTCATTCCAACTCAAGTAATATTTAACTGAACCTATCGACATCAAGGGTATAAAAAATAGTATGATCCATGATATCTTTTGGGACCATAATCGTTCTAACTCTGAAGTGAAAAGTCCTTTCATGATGTCATCATCTCCACAAATATATCTTCTAGTCTCTTACTTGGATCTTTAATTAACTCCTCTTTGCTTCCTTGTGTAACAAGTTTACCGTTACGAATAATGACAAGACGATCACACATTTGTTGAATTTCGTCAAGTAAATGACTAGAGATGAAAAATGTTAGGTTTTTCTTTTCTCGAAGTTCAAGAATTAATTCCCTTAATTCTCTCATTCCCATAGGATCCAGACCGTTTGCTGGCTCATCTAATAAAATGACATCCGGTTCTCCTAAGAGGGCTTGAGCAATTCCCAGCCTTTGTCGCATACCTAATGAATAATTCTTGATTTTTACATCCGCATCCTCTGTTAGTCTTACAATGGATAATGCTGCCTCCACCTGTTCTAACTGTTCTTTTCTCGATAGGTCAGGATATAGTCTCGCTAGATTTTGTAACATCTTTCTTCCTGACATGTAAGGGAAAAAGATAGGGGATTCTATAATCGCTCCTACATTTCTTAAAGCCTGTTGTCTATCTTTATTTACATCTTTACCCCCTACCATTATTGAGCCTTCAGTAGGACGAATAAGTCCTGTAAACATTCGCATAACAGTTGTTTTTCCTGCTCCATTGGGTCCCAAGAAGCCGCATATATCTCCTTTATACACCTTAGTTGAGAATTGGCTTACAATATTCTTTCCACTCACTGCTTTTGTGATGTTATTTGCTTCTAAAACAATTTCTTTTTTCATATTCAATCCCTCCTTATGGTTTAATATAAAAGACAAATATAAATAAAAAATAAAGAAAAGAAAAAAACTCACATTTTTGTGAGTTTTTATTGAACTTCAACTTTTTCACAAACATTCAAAAGTGTATTTCTTTCTTCTAATTGTTTAGAAATGATATTTAATATATTTTGCGGATTAGGTAACACGTAGTTAGGCCTCAATGACATAGTTGCAATTTCAAAAGATGTGGTTTTACAGGAGGTACAATAATATGATCATATTGTTGTAGTAGCTTAACATTATGCTGAACTACTTTCTTTTCCGACATTAATTTATTCATGTTTGGGGTACCGCCACATGCCCATCAAGCTAAGTTTAAACAATACCTTCAAAAATGAAAAAACGCTATGCTTATCGTAAGAAGTTTACGAGAAAGGATGGTGTTTTTTTATGAATCCTATCGTCTCTATTGTAAAATTGTTCAATCTCAAGTGGTCTTTCGCAAAAAGTACTTATTTGTGGGTTTGTTTCAATCAGTACCCAAAAATCATATTCCAAATCACTAAATAAACGAACATTTCTTTTAACTTTTGGGCTATATGCTTCCCAATAGTTATTTCCAAACTTACTGCTTCTCTTGTTGGAATGGGTAAATACATGATATTACCCCCCCTCCTTAAACGTAGTTTCTGAAGCGTTGTTTTAAAAGTCAGATATTCTACATTACTTTACAGAAACCTTTGTCGAAATCTCGGTAATTTGTAGAAATATGCTGTTAAATGATAAAGAATTGCTTCATTCTACACTGCTTAAAATGATCACACTTTTGCCTTCCATATAAAGAATGTACTCACTTTTGGTTCCTACTGATTAGACACAAAAGTGAGTACATTAATTTGTGAAATAGTTGATTAATAAGCAATTATAGATACCTTAAATGTTCTTGCTTTTATGACCTTCTACACTTTTGTACACAGACACAAAAAGTTCAATACATTAAGGACATCCTCATCACATTCACTCTCTAACTGTTTTGATATACAAAATCGAGTTTATATACATCAATCGTATAAATTTAACTGTAAACACACATACCACCGTTCTGAAATTTCAGAACGGTGGTATGTGTGTTGCCCTTTTAACCTATAACTCCTCGCTGGATAACACATTCCAATCTAGGAAAAAGATATAATGTTCAGAGGGGCGGTTTTTTCTGTGTTTTAAACCCTCACGGTGATGATTCATGTTCCATCTTGCTTGCTGGATCGATAAAAAGCTGGTTGAATGAACTGAGAACAACCAACAGATCCGTCTGTCCTGATAGATGTTTGTTGCCTTTACTCCTCTTCATAGAGCGTAAGAAAGGAATCCGGCACGGCACGACCCTCTGCAATCGCGTTTACCCTGTCGACGTATTCCGGAAGAATCAGATGACGCAGAGGCTGGTCTACTTGATTCAATCGTTTAAATGCCTCCCGAGCCAACTCATCCCATTCCTTGTAGCGATGCAGATAATCATCCGGCATCACTACGGTGCTAGACGTCCCTTCCTCCGGTTCACACTCAAACGGTTCGTCTAACCCGAGCGTAGCATAGTCGCATGTGATTTGCTCTCCGGGGAGGATATCCCTCGACGCCAACTCAATTTCATAGACCGTCGAAACCACATTTGGACTGAAGCTGTGATTCATGTATCTGGCATGATCCCAGCACAGCACATAGCGGTCGTCATCGTTGAGGTAGGCATATTTATAGACGATTTCCTTTCGCACTAGATCAAGCGATTCAATCTCATCTTCCTCTAGGATGATGTCCAAATCATCCAATGCCCAGATAATCGTTCCTTTGGGAATCATTTTTGTGGCAAAGACCCCCACACCAATCTTTTCATTGACAAACCGAATCTCGGTATCTGGATGTATCATCGATTCTGTTCACCCTTTCTCAAAACTTACTATTATAATATATAGCAGATTCGTTTAATTGACTGTTCATTCGCGTATTTTATCCAAGTTCAATCAGCGGAATTTTCCACTAGAAAAATGAAATTGGTCGCTTTAATGGAAAAACCACAGAAATTTAGAAATAAACAGAAAAGAAGATGCATGATAACTTTCATCAAAACTTCACCGGAAAATATTGATCTTCATAGAATAAGTGAAGAGTATAATTATTAATGAAGGTGCTTACGGAAACAAAAGAATTTCTAGCTATATTACTTGATAGGTGAAATTATTTTGTAATTCATCATCATAGATCATCTTTTGAAAAATTCGAGGATAAAAAGTATGCAGTAAGCATCGACAAAAAAAGATGGTACTTAAATTTTAATTTAATAAGGAGAGTTCTCTAATTTGGTGACCTTACAGGAGCTTACAAATTAATACCTAAATATGATCCGAAGCCAATAACTAGTGAATTAATGATGGGGAAAGTTAATTTAGCAAATCAAACGATTTTAGATCGAGGAAAAAGAGAAAAGAACGCCACCTCCCCCTTCATCTCATTGCCTTACCGATTTCAAGACTATAAAGAAACACTTTTGGATCAGCAAAAACATTATAGTGAACCTTTTATAATCAGAAAAAATATGCCATTAAATCCTTGTGGACTGCACAAAATATTTAAAGAGATTTTAGAACCAGCTGATCTACCCCGCTCACCGATTTTCTCTGCATCATTTAAGGTATACTTTTGCTACCTTACTATTAAAAATTTGCAAATATCATATGTTTCAGTTGGTTCCTTATCTGTTTTTAACTCCAACAAGGACAAGTATTTTCATTCGATCACCTTAATTCCTACCTATCGTTCAATTAACATGCCCCTGTAGTTAAAGTAAAAAAGCCTTACTTCTTTTTGAAGTAAAGCACCCATTAGTTATATAAATTTTTGAGACAGTCAAATACAAATAAAGCTTCACCCCTTATGTCCTATTAGGAGCATTGACTCGTATTTAGGACTATGTTTTATTTGTTTTCCTTTTTTCAATTTCTTTTTTTACCAAAGGGATTACCTTTTCTTTTACTGTTTTTTGTACTTTTGGATCACTTATTAATTTTTTAAATTTGTTTAACACATTCATACCTCCGATTTATTAAATTTAGGATTTAACTAATATGGCTGTGTACTAAAAGGAATAAACGATTCTTCTTCTTGTCAAACATTTCACAAATGTTAAAAGTGGCAGGCCACTCTTAAAGTAAATTACCCAAAAGAATAAAAAAATCTAAAGAATTCCACAGTGCATAAATATATAATCCTCTTCTAAGAGCTGTTTTTAGTCGTTAAATCTACCTTCGTTTAACAACCACTTTATATACCATATATGCAATTACAATTATAGCTAGAATAAAAATTACTTTCATCCAAATCTACTCCCCATCTACTTTTTTCTATCCTCTCTTATACCCGTAATCTGTATTAAGAAACAATGAGATCAAGGAAAGGTTAATTAACCATAATTGATTTGTTATTAAATAAAACATAGTTTTCATAATAAATGTCTTGGTTGTAATAACCCAGGTAGAAAATGTATACGACGCTGAAAAAATAATGCGTTTAGCACCTTACTATACTCTTTGGACTTCTTACCAATAATGAGATATCAATTTGCAATTTGTAATCAGGTAGTTCCCACATTTCCTATAGTCAATAGGCAAGATTACAGGATTTTCTTCTGTAAGAGCCAAGTTAATTCGAACATTGGCATACATTATGACTATCCGCGAGGTGATGCACCACTCCCCCTCCTTTAAGTTTCTTACAGTATCTCGTAATTGGATTCAAAAAAAGAAAAATAAATAAAAATATTGCTTTGGTGTACATAATATAAGGAATAACCAATGATAGTAAAAGTGTTATGAAAAGGGTGAACAAATGGAAAGAAATAGCGCGATTGACTTTATTAAATTTTTTGCAATTTTTTCTGTTGTAGTCATTCATGTATTCCCAAAGGATAGCCAAATTGGTCTATTTATTCTCGATAACATCTCAAGGTTTGCGGTGCCATTCTTCTTTACTGCCTCTGGTTATTTGTTCGGTAAAAAGATGATACATACAAGGGATTCCATTGATTATTTTAAAAGGTATATTATAAAAATCTTAAAACTGTATTTATGCTGGCTCTTCTTTTATATGATGTATGATGTTCTTATTCTTTATAAAGTTGCTACCGATGCAGTAAAGGAATTAGCGCAATACATTAATCATTTTTCCTTTCTTGACCTTATATATTACGGAACTGGGACTAGCGGATACCAATTGTGGTTTTTAACCGCATTAATTTGGAGTGTTATCATTCTTTTCGTTTTTTTTAAATTAAAAAAAGTAAGGCTTCTTTTAACCATCAGCCTAATATTAAACTTGATAGGTCTTTTCGGACAATCGTATTCTGTGTTCTATGATTTTCCTCAAAGTACACGGGATGCTTTATTTATTGGTCTTTTTTATACAACTTTGGGATTCTTCTTAGCGGATGATAAATTCTTTAAAAAGTCAAGAGCAATAACAGCCAAAACCTACCTATTATTAATTTTTATCTTCTTTACTTTCCAAGTGGTAGAAGGATACTTATTAGATAAGGTATTATCAGGAAGCCATGGAGAATATTTTATTTCTACTATCTTTTTAACTGCATTTCTTTTTTTATTTGCATTAAATAATAAAACATTGGGGAAGGATTTGTTCATTACTAAAGTAGGAGGAAGAGCCCTAGGTATATACATTGTTCATGTAGTCTTCATCGATATTTTTGATTTGATTTTATCGGCAGTAAAAATGGATCATATATCCGACAATTTATTGTTAAAACTATTTGAGACACTCCTTATAATTTCTATGTCGTACATTTCTTATGACCTCCTTCAATATTTCAAAAGGCGTTTAAGCAAAATGATAAAAACCTGTTAGTGGAGAGTTACAACGATAAAAGCGCATGAGACCTCAAGTCCCAATAATTCTTCTTAAAAATTACACTTAAAAAACCACAGGTCCAAGCGTTATTAAGTCGATGTTCTCTCCTCTATAAATGAAAAAAATCTGTTTTTTGCTTTCAACTAAGTTTGACAGAAATTTGTTGTCACTCCCTTTTTTTGAGAATTTTATCTTTATATTTGCAAACCCTGAATTAATTCAATTATGTTAAATCCTTTTTTGACACTTCGATTTAACTTAGTGCGACCAAGACTTTATGATGCCAATTAAACAGATTTGCGGTGATATGGTTTGTTCTCCCGCTTTCTCATATATAAGTAATGATAGGTTTGATACTACTTTGCCCATTAAAAAAGCGCCTTTCTCAAAGGGCTAAGCTGGTTATTTATAGTTAAAAAATTGATCCCCTATACAAGTAAATGTTGGTTTTATCCTTTTGACATAGTGAAGGAATCAACGTTACATTCTTTTAAAGCATCATTAATCAATGTAAGCTGATCATTAATCATTGATAAGTAGGAAATATGATAATCATTTATTTGTTCCTTTAACTCCAACAGCAGCGTTTTTTCCCTAAGTACAAGGTAAATCTCGTCTGGATGTAACATATCACTTCTCCTTTTAGTCAAGATATTACCTTTTACCCAATTTATTACAATCATTAACTTGTAAATGGATGTTTTGTACCATATTTCACAAGGGATATTAAGAAGAAGTTGGACTATACGTTTTTTATTACAAACCATGCAACATAGTTTCATAATGGGCTCAGTGACAGTTCCTCCTTTTAGTAAAGTTCCGTCAGTTGAGGTAGCACAACGATAAGTATATAGAATATTTATTAAAAAAAGCTGTCGTATATTAGTCTTTAACGTCGAATATGCCCCCTTCTTAGATTGTTATGTTAGACTTAAAATATCAAACCATATTTTCTTGGGTTTGATAGACTTTTCTTAGTCACACTTGTATAAGGAAAGGAGTGTAGTAAATGGAGAAAATCAGCGTTTTTCTGGATGACTATCGGAAAGCACCCGATGGCTATGTGTTAGTCGAGACTATTGACGAATGTATAGAGCTATTGCAAAACTTTGATATTGAACATCTTTCTTTGGACCATGATTTATTAAATAAAACCAGGAATGGTTTTATGCTTGTTCAAAAGATGGTCAAAGAAAAACTATTTGCCAATCGCATTACTATTCACTCTGCCAATTCAGTTGGCGGTAAAGCAATGTACAACTGTTTAAAGCAAGCACAACGGAATTCAACTATGCCCCCTGCCATTATTGTATCCTTACGACCCTTGCCTCTCAAATTCTTCCCGTCAAAGGTTCTGCAACATTATATAGATATACGGTAAACTCTTCTCAATCTCAATTACATTTCATCCATTGTAAATGTAAAATAAACTATATTGAAAAGGCAACTTTATTCATAGTTGCTTTTTTGTATTTTTATTTTGACTGTTGTACAGATAGAAGCAATCCTTAATAAAAAAAGATCACTCCCTGATCAGAATCTATCAGGGAGTGATCTTTTTTGGTCCAAAAGCTATAAGCACCTTCTGTAACCATTGATTTAAATCATGATTTAACTTCATTAAAAAATTGCGGCAGGTCTTCTTTATGCGCTTCGAGCATTTCATCCAGTATTTTTTTGGCGATGGTGTCTGATGGTACTAAAGGATTTATGGTCATCGCCACTAAAGCTTTATGATAATCTCCTGTGACAGCCGCTTCAGCAGCCATCCTTTCGAAAGATTTAATTTGCTGGACCAATCCCCGGACTGCTACAGGCAGGTCGCCAATGGCGATTGGTCTTGGCCCTTCTTTGGTGATCACACAGTTAATTTCAATGGCTGATTCATTTGGAATACTCGCTATCGCCCCGTTATTGCGTGTGTTGACTGGCTGTATATCCCGCTTATCATTGTAAATCGAATTGATGAGACTGCATGCCGCTTCGCTGTAATACGCTCCACCGCGCTTTTCTAGTTGAGCCGGTTTAACATTCAGTTCAGGATCTCTATACAATTCAAATAGGTCCTTTTCCAGTTGTTGAACGACCTCGGCCCGCGTCCCATTTGTTGCTGAAGATTCCTTTTCTTCGGCAAGCATTTCATCGGTCTTGTAATAATAACGATGGTATCCGCAAGGAATAATGCCCATTCCTTTGATGAAATCACGATCCCAGGCAAAGCCCGCAATGTTTTTCATCGTCATTTCATTTTTTGGATCCCCAAGCGCATTTATTACTTTATCCTTCATGCTTTTTCCGTCCACATATACATCCAGTCCGAATACCATATGATTCAATCCTGCAAAATCGACTTGAACCCTGTCTGGCTCTACATCCAAAGCTTTTGCTATGCCCATTTTCATCCCGATGGGAACATTGCATAAACCAACAATTTTTTTGATGGTGCTATACCTTAAGACTGCCTCCGTAACCATTCCAGCTGGGTTGGTGAAGTTCACAAGCCAGGCATCCGGACAAAGCTCCTCCATATCCCTGCAGATTTCAAGTATCACGGGTATGGTCCGAAGTCCTTTGAAGAGACCTCCAGGCCCATTTGTCTCCTGTCCGATTACATCATATTTTAATGGAATCCTTTCATCCTTAGCTCTTGCATCAAGTAATCCGACCCGGAATTGGGTCGTTACAAAATCTGCATCCTTCAATGCTTCACGTCGGTTAAGCGTAAGGTGAATGTCAATTGGCAGACCTGCCTTTTCAACCATTCTCCTAGCAAGGTTTCCGACGATCTCCAGTTTTTCGTTACCTTTGTTTATGTCAACGAGCCAGATTTCACTTACAGGAAGTTCATCATACCGTTTGATAAAACCTTCAATCAGTTCCGGTGTATAGCTGGAACCGCCGCCTATTGTCACGATTTTTATCCCATTCTTCAAAATGACATCCCTCCATTCTTATTTTTGTCTCATTTCCCGATACATTTTAATCATTTCTGCAACTAGGTCCCTTATCGTCTCAGCACTCATCATTTGATCCTCTGCATGCATAAGTAGAAGCGAGAATTCCACCTTTTGTCCTGATGCTTCCTGCTGGATGAGCCCTGAATGGGCATGGTGGCCTTCAACCATATGAATCTGGGATTTCTTCAGTTTTTCCTCGGCCGCTTCATATCGTCCTTCTCTTGCCTCATACAAGGCTTCCATGATCAAGCTCTTTGCGGTCCCTACATTGCTGATCATTTCAAAAGCTACAGCTTCCAATCCTTCCATGACTATTCCCTTCTTCCTTGGTTTACATATGTTTGCAGATGATGAAACAAGGCACCGAACATGCCTGCATCATTGTTCAAAAAACATGCTTCAATACAATCTCCATTTATATATCCATTTAATGATTCGACTCTTCTTCTGAGCTTTGGTATCAATTCTTGCCTGGCACTTACAGCTCCGCCAATCAAGATTTTGCTTGGATTGAACATGAAATACAAATTGTGGATTCCAATTGCAAGGCTATCATAGAACCTTTCCACTTCATCGCGAGCTATAGGGTCTCCAGTTTCATATGCATGAAAAACATCCTGTCCGGTTACTTCCTCAACCAAAATTCCTTTATGTTTTGCATACCGTTCCCTGATGCCTGAAATAGATCCATTCCAACTCAAAGTATTTTTAAAAGCTGATCCATCTTTGCTACCATGGGTGATCATGAATCCAAATTCACCGGCCCCAAAGGAAATGCCCCGGTATAATTGATTGTTAAGGAAAACCGCTCCGCCAACCCCTGTACCGACAGTCATGCAGAGAAAGTGTTCAGTGTCCTTTGCGTTCCCCTTCCATTTCTCGGCTAGAGCGACACAATTCACATCATTTTCCACCGTGACAGGCAGATTCGTCCGTTCCTCCATATATGTTTTAATGTTGAAACCATCAAAATCCTTGATGGCTCCACCCATTTCTATAAAACCTGTCTGGTCATTGACAAAGCCGGGAGCGCTAATTGCGATTCCTCGTAAACTGGGAAAAACGGAAACTTTAGCTAAGATCGCTTCAAGGATAGCTTCCCCATTGTTGCGAACCGTCGGAAATCTTCCTTTTTCCAAAATATCGCCTAATTCTGTCAGCAATCCGTATTTTATTTCCGTTCCCCCTATGTCAAAGGCTAGATAGTTGGACATGATATCCTGTCCCCCTTACTAAATTTTTTTGATAGTATAATATAGACCAGGGCCGAACTTGGATTGCTGAAAGACCTGTTTAAGGTGCTTCACCGCTTCCTCTCCTTTGAGGGCGGTCATTGCTTCAAATATTGCCTGAACCCGATTTGAGGATAGAAGAGTTGTTTTTATGCGTTCATCTTCATATTCCGAGAAGAAATCACAAAGATATGATATCTGTCCGCAATTCATTTGAATTTGATAAGTATTCATGCATTCTCCTTTCTAAGCAGGTAAATCGTTATTGCCGGCATCCGTTGGTTGCTGTATGGCTGCAGCCTTATTGGAAGCTAGCACGAACGGTAGATAGACAAGCGTTGAAACAGCCAGACAGACGAATCCAATAACCAAGGCCATCCAGTTTCCGCCAGTACCAAAGAATGCAATAAGCGGACCAGGCGTCGTCCACGGCACAGTATAGGCTATCGGCGGTATCAGCTCTGTTGTGATCGCGATATAGCCGATCAAGTTGTTTACTGCCGGCACCAGGATGAAAGGGATGATCAATATTGGATTAAGTACAACTGGCAATCCAAAGATGATCGGTTCATTGATATTGAAGATGCCCGGTGCAATGGAAAGCTTTCCGATATCGTGATAATCCTTTCTTCTTGATGCGATGAAAATGGCAATGATCAATCCCAGGGTCATGCCTGATCCACCGTAATTGGCGAAAGCATCATTGATAGCCCAAGTAACAGGGTAGGGAGCTCCCCAGGCAGATCCATGTGCAGCGACATAGTTCAGGTTTTCAAGCGTTGCCTCCGCAAACATTCCTTCCCTGATTGCGGCAACTGTATTAGGACCATGAATCCCGAAGACCCAGAGGAGATTCGATACTATGGCCAGGATAATTAACGAGAATATATTGGTTCCCAAGTTTTTTAATGGGGTCTGGATCGCTGCATATATCAATTCATGGATCCCATTTGGGTAGATAGCTAGAATGATTGCATTACCAACTGAGAATAAAACTGTAATGATGACGATTGGAAAAAGAACCTTGAATGTTCTCGAGATGGCTGGCGGTACGGACGCAGGCATCGTGATTTGAAGACGTTTCGATTTGGATAAACGGCTGAAGATCTCGCCCACGAGCAAGCCGATGATCATGGCTACGAAGAGACCCTGTGCCCCCACCCATTGAGTGGAAAGGAAATTCGTCCCGTCAACCACCGTATAAGCGGGATATACAATGAAGAAAGTGGAAAGGGCAGTTAATCCGCAAAGAAGGTCATCCGCCTTCATGGCTAAGGCGATATTCCTGGCAATTAGAAAGACGATGAATATGGATAAAATACTGGTTGAACCATTCAATACTGGTGCGAATACCTGCTGGAAATCAGCCAAATTAGGAAATAGCTTATTCAAGAACAGCATCTTTGCAATGAATCCATCCGGAGCCAGTACAGCAAAATTCAGTAAAACGATCAATGAACCCGCAAGCGTGATTGGAAATGCTAATATAAAAGCGTCACGAATAGCAACAATATGCCTTTGAGAGTTCAGTTTAGCCGCGACAGGAACAAGGGCTTTTTCCATACCACGCTCAAAACTAGCCATGAATCCCATAAAATACCCCCCTGAATCATTCTTTTTTTTGTTTTATTGATCTTGACCAATAAGCTCTAATGCCCGATCGAGGATCGCGCTCCCGTTCATCGTTCCATATGCTCTCATTTCTATAACCTCTACTGGCACCCTTCCGTCTACAATGGCATCCACCTGTGCTTTTTGATATCTGACCTGAGGACCCAATAATACGACGTCCACTTCCTCAGCGGCTTTTGAGCATTCTGAAATGGGCAAGGCAACAATATCAATGGCGATGCCCTTATCCTTTGCAGCGTCATTCATTTTATTAACGAGCAAGCTGGTGGACATTCCAGCTGCACATACCAATAGTATTTTTTTCATTCATTATTCCTCCTTTTGAATAATAGATTGAATATTCTGTAAATTATTTCCGTTATTTTCTATCAATTCTTTATACCAATAGAAACTTTTTTTCTTAATGCGCCTTAAATCCTTTTCACTATGTTCATCTCTGTTCACATAAACGAAGCCGTAGCGCTTCTTGTAGCCATTAAGCCAGCTAAGTATATCCGTGAATGACCAAGTGCAATATCCAATTAGGTCCACACCGTCACTGATGGCATCCTGGCAGGCTGCTACATGACTTTTCAAATACTCAATGCGGTACTCATCATTCACCACATCCCCTTCAAGGAGCGTATCATATTCACCTAAGCCATTTTCAGTGATGAGGATAGGGAGCCTATATCTGCTGGTCAATCTGCGAAGTCCGATACGAAGGCCTGTAGGGTCGATTTCCCAATCCCAGTTCGTTGCATCCAAGTGAGGATTTCGCTTTGATTTGAAAAGTCCGGGAACACCGCTTTCCTCTGATGTTCCTTTCTTTCCGGTCGTATTCATGGTCCCCAGTTCAATGCCGTCAAGCGGGTTCATTTCGACAGTTCCCGATCTATAGTAATTGACTCCGATGAAGTCAGGCCTTCCAAAGGCCAGAAGTTCCATATCCCCATCCATGATGGACGGAGCCAGACCATTTCTCTCTAAATACTTCATGCTTATCATAGGATAGGTTCCCCAGCAATAAACATCCAGCCACCAATGGTTATTGAGGTCCTCGGCATTTTCATAAGCAAGGATATTATCCGGGGCACAAGTAAAAGGGTATGTCGGTCCAAAAGCAAAGCTGGGACCGATTTTGCCTTCAGGTACGAACCTTCTGAATGATTGGATGGCTTTAGCATTGGCCAAGTTTGCAATATGATTGGCTTCATACATCCTTTTTGCATCTTTCACACCCGGTGGATGCAGCCCTGTACGGTATCCTAATCCGATAAATACATTTTGCTCATTCAAAGTGACCCAGTACTTAACCCGTCCGCCGAAGCGTTTGAACAGCGTGATGCAATATTCGTTGAAGTCATGAATGATTTCCCTTGATTCCCAGGCACCATATTCCTCCATTAATGCTTGGGGAACATCCCAGTGGTAAACCGTTAAAATGGGCTCAATGCCGTGTTGTAGCAATTCATTAATGAGGTCATCGTAAAATTTCAGGCCCGCTTCATTGATTTTTCCTTTCCCTTCAGGATAAATCCGGCTCCAGGCAACAGAAAAGCGGTATGCCTTCAATCCCATATCGGCCATCAAGGCAATGTCTTCCCTGAAACGATGATAATGGTCAACCGCCACATCACCGTTCGTACTTTCATAAGTCGTACCATTCTTTTTTGCATAAATATCCCAGACAGAAAGACCCTTTCCATCCTCATTCCATGCTCCCTCCACTTGGTATGCTGCCGATGCAGAGCCCCATAAAAAGTTTTCTGGGAAGCGTTCACTCTTTTGATGAATCATTATCTCACCTCTTCCTAAGAAAATTGTATCCGCTTTCAATGTTGCGGTAAATACCATTCCCCCTTTCTGTTTTTTGTGACGTCAGTTGTCATCTGTTACATAAAAGAAACAGGATGTTTCTCGTGATCTATATCTTGTATATTTCTTTGGCAATCGCCTCTAACAGATAAACGACCGGAATTTGGGTGGTTATATTCGATTTACCGCTGTATTCCTCTGTCACGAAATAGGATATATTCAAATCTGATATCCTTGCAATCGTACTGACTTTATTATTGGTTATGCTGACGATGGTGCTTCCCTCTTCTTTTAAACATTTTATAAGGTCAATGATCTCTATCGTTTCTCCAGACACACTCAAGGCAATCGTTACACTGTTACTTGAATACTTTGAATGGATTGGAAAGAAAGGATCCTTAATATATAAGGAAGATTTCCCAAGGCTGGAAACATAGCGTGACCCATATTCAGCCATAATGCCCGAGCTTCCAATACCAAGAAAAATGACACTCTCCGCTTTGGCAATCAGCCTCGCCGTTTCTTGAATATATGACTCGAAGCTTCCCTTCAGTGTCCTCTCTACAAATTCCGACAAAGAATGTTGGGTACTCTTTAGCTTGACATGCTGTTTCTCACTTATATACATCTTAAGCTTCACTTTGAATTCAGAGTAACCAGCGCAATCAACCTTTCTGCAAAAACGAAGGATAGTGGAAGTAGAGACATGTGTCTCATCTGCGAGCTCCCTTATCCTCATATAAGAGACCTTTTCTGCGTTTTTGGTAATATAACCATATAACGAACATTCCAATTCATTAAAAGATGCAATGGCTTCTCTAGTAAACATATAAAAACTCCTTCTGAGTGTCAGTTAACGACCAAAGTCTCATTTTCATTTTCCATACTCGTATCTATATTTCGATTTCTATGCCATTTCTCCTTTTATTACTTATAATACATAGGTTATTTGGAAGATTGGTTCTGCTGGATAAGTTGCACAGTCTAAATAACGGCCTTTGAATAGCCAAATGTTGCGTAATACTCGTAAAATACAAAAAAAGCAATTCACATGAAGTGTAATTGCTTTTTAAAGAAGTGTATATTTTCGAGCTTCGTCCACTCCATAGTAGATTATTAGTTTTTTCATTAGCATCTGACATTACTTGTTTTTTACGATCGATAAAATCGTAATGGTGCTAATAATGCAGAGCGTGCCAAGCCACTCGGCAAAACCAAATGTTACATTCAGCCAGAAAACGGATATTAAGGTTGCGGATAATGGTTCAACCGAAGCAAATAAACTTACCTCAGAAGCCGAGATGAATTTGGTACTTTCCAAATAAAAATAAAAAGCAATGATCGTACCGAAAATGATGATGAATAAAACCGCTGAAAATGAAGGTAACGTCCAATTGCCTTCAAATGCCCATGGAGGATGGATTACGCTAAAGCATATGCCTCCAATCAACATGCCCCAACCCACAACAATCATCGCTCCCCATCTAGAAAGGAGTTTATAAGGCTGCAATGTATAGAACGCCAATGCAAAGGCTGATGTTACTCCCCAAAATACTGCCCAGCCGGAAATGGATAGTGTACGAATGCTTCCTCCCGTCACAAGCAAAAAAGTGCCTAAAATCGCTATGATTACAGCTACACTCACAGTAATGCTTGGAAAACGTTTGGAGCGAATGGCTAAATAACAAGTGATAAGCGCCGGTGCCAAGTATTGAAGGACTGTGGCAGTGGCTGCGTTGCCATGTTCAATCGCTGCAAAATATGTGTATTGAACAGCGAGCATTCCTAGAATGGCAAAAAGGATAATTTGAAGCGCATCTTTTTTGGTTTTCCAAATCTCAAAAACTTTCAGCCTTTCATTCTTATAAGCGACACCCAATAAGATGATTCCAGAAAGCAACAAGCGTATAACAGTGAGCCACTCAGGACTGAATCCTTGCTGCTGAAACAGATATTGAGCTGCCGTCCCTGACACTCCCCATAACGCAGCACCAGTCAGTACTAGTGCAATCCCTTTGTTTCTTGTAGGTGATATAGCAACTAAAGTATCATTACTCATTTTTTTCTACCCCGCTTTTTACACGTTCCGTATGGGCTTGAATTCTTAAATAACTTTCTTTCCAATTCTTTTCTATCACCTTAAGCACCATAGTGAGATTTCCATTCCTTAATGCGTGTATGATCTGATCATGCTCATCAACGGAAAGATGAACATCACTTACCTGATTGAAATAAAACAGTTCCATTCGTATAAGTTTTTGTTTGAGTCCCGATAGGATCCGCTTCATTTCATCATTTGTAGAAAGCTTGATGTAAATGGAATGAAAGTCATTATCTTTCTGAACGGCCACCATTTGATTTCCTTCGTCGATTGCTTTTTTCACTTCATGATTGATGGCTTCCATTTCTATTAAGTGTTTTTCTTCAATGAAATCAAAAGCCTGTTCCATAGCCAGCTTTTCCAGTGTCCAAACAATGGAGTATATGTCTAATACACCATCGAATCGTATAGGGGAAACAATTGTTGAACGGCTTGGCTTGGTCTCGACAAATCCTTCATCCTCAAGCCTTAATAGTGCTTCTCTTATTGGGGTTCTGCTTACACCCAATTGCTCGGCTAATTCTTTATCGCGTAATTGCTGGCCTGGCGTTAGGTTTCCCTGGACAATCCAATCCCGCAATATCATGTATGCTTCTTCACGTACAGAAGTACGTTTTATTTTTTGAGATGAATTTGAATGCTTCAACGGCTATACCTCCTTAAATTACCGATATATAATATGCAATATATCACATATTGCATGCCGTAAGAAAGAAATTATAGAAAATTTAAATCTGGATTCTTTGTTAAAACATCAAGCACATTTTAATAAAAGGGAATACTTCCATAGTAAAAACATTTTTTTCGAATGATGAAAGTAATCCTTCTACCATGAGTCCTCGAGCTTTAAGATTTACAACGATTCACTGAAAATAAGTTCTATTTTTCTGTATATCCATAGTATGTATTTTTAAATTTTTAGAACACTAGACTGAGACTTACGACATTTGTAGTTTAGTGCTCCTGGAACTCACAAATATTGGATAGTTTTCGCGAATGAATTGGATACTTCTCACTTTATGACCATTTCAAGTGAAATTTGGTGTTTCTAAAAAAATGTCTTGAAAATGTCTTGGTGCTGACCGCACTCATTACATGAATATTCTATTTCCAATGCATCTTCAGTTACTGTATGAACTGTCTCTTTTTTACAAGTTTCACAAAATCTCTTTTCGGATATTTCTTTCATTTATCATTCACACTCCGTTTTATCATCTTTTTTGTAGTCTTGTTAATATTATTTTGCGAATATCCAACAGAAAAAATACCTTTTTCCTGAAGGACCTAAAAAAGAAGGTAAAGAACTCAGAGAAAAAGGTACTCAAATTGTTAATTTAACCTTGGATTCCAATACATCAAAGCTGCATGAAACGGATATTCGTATTCGAAAACTCCCTCTTTTTCCAGCACATATTTATTTAGGATCGTTTTTACTTCATCGTAGGAAAAATGTTCATCAAGAATTTTTGTTGTATTATCTCGGATCACTTCTTCAAAGGTGTAATAGATTTTTTTACTTTTCAATTTAACGATCTTACAGTCCGCCAGTATTCCAAGTTGATACAAAACATTCAAGATGTGTATGTAATCCCGTTTTCTTAAATTGATTGTATATCCTTGTTGCTGCAATTCCATATAATGAGGTTTTTCAGGGCCGGTTGTCATACCTACTATCACTAAGCGGGCTGCAGACTCATTCATTTTTAATAAGGTTTGACCGATTTCTTTCATACGGTAATAACAATTAAAACCAAATACTACGTCAAATTTGTTTCTTTTGGTCTCACTTTCCCACTTATCATGAATCAACTCCATGTTTTCGAAACCTTTTTCGTTCGCCTGGGATTCCAAAAAATTGATAATGCTTTTGGAACTATCTATACAAGTTAGCTTCCTGACTTCTTTTGCAATATCAAATGTATAATTTCCCCATCCAGGGCCGATTTCCAATACATGATCATCCTGTTTTAATAATGCCAATAACTCCTGCTGTACAATTTTTGCATAAGGGTCCGCTTTATGTTGCTTTTTCGCTGCAACCTTGGAAGCCCAAAAAGCTTCTTCTGCAGCATCATCTTTTAGCCTGTTAGGTATATTCCCTGTATGATCCGCCATTGCCTGTTTCCAAAGTTCAATATAATCTGTCATCTTTTCTCCCCTGAATTCGTATGTATTTATCGGCTTTCACAGTGGTTTGGAGTTGCATATTAGTTTGTTTCAAATTAAAGCAAACAGCCAAATACTTCCTCTTTTAAATATATTAGCATACCATAGCTAAAACTTTGTTTTACACATAAGAAAAAGGAGCAAAAACTTTGCTCCTGCAACAAATATTGCTTATTATCCTTTACACTTTTATCTTTTCGATAAAGCTGACCACGTATTTTCAAGCCATTTATCAAAGTCTGCTCCTTTTTCACCCTCATATGTATCATATATATCCATTCTCATCTTCTGGAGTTTCTCTTTGAATTCAGTATATGTGTGATTTTCTGGTAAACTCTTCTTGATCCTGACTAAGATTTTGGTCAAACCTTCGACCAACTCTCCTTTTTTCCTTGCTGGCAATTGAACATCTTCACCTAAACTTTTCAATTGACGGTAGGCTGCCTCTTGAACTTTATATACAGAATCATTACTCATGATATGTGTGAGAATGTCGATTACTTGTTTATTTTTTGACTGGCCTAATTCTTCGATCGCATCTAAACGTTCTCTCCAATTAGATTTGCGATTGGCAGATTTTTTTAATTCCTCATAGTTGGCAGGTAACTCGATACCCTTTGTTTCTTTGTTATTCAAATGAATCATTTCTCCTTCTGTCTTAGTATTCCGGATATCAAAATGTTAATCCGCTACTACAATAATCCCATTACCAGGAATGGTTTATTACAATCCTTATTATACCCTTTTCCATATTTTAATATAGTTAAATTCCTAAATCATCTGTTGTATCCTCAAATCAGTCGGGTGCCGGGGGTGCGATGCTTTGCTCTACAAACTTACTTGCACCTATAGCTCCAAAAGTAGCTTCAACAGTAAAAGGCATAAATCCTGCCTGGATTCATGCCCCTATAGTTGACTATGAAGTATGCAGACAATAATAGCAAATCTAGTCCACGTAATGTTTTTTATAATCTGGATGGATAGAAAACTTTTTACGTAAATTGGCGAGATTTACACCAAAGCTTTCTTCTAATAGTTCTCTATGCTTCTCCATGATTTCCATCAGATACAAATCATGAATCATGACTTCTGTAATGGGCATCACTAATCCTACATGCATGGTCCATGCTGCACGGCTATCTTTACCAAGCGAGACAATGCCTGCTACTACTTCTGAATCATCTCCACTGATAACAAGCCATCGTCCGCCATACTCTTCTGTAATTGCATAACCCATATAATGGAGGTAAACATTAGCAAAATCACATACGATTTCCCCATAGGCAATAATTGTTACATTGACCCCTTTATTTGCTGCCTGTCTTAGTTCATACTCTAA
This sequence comes from Peribacillus phoenicis, assembly GCF_047238085.1. Taxonomy (NCBI): domain Bacteria; kingdom Bacillati; phylum Bacillota; class Bacilli; order Caryophanales; family Bacillaceae; genus Peribacillus; species Peribacillus phoenicis. The sequence goes on from NZ_JBDFMF010000001.1 coordinate 2,341,950, forward strand.
TTCTTCGAATTCGTCTTCCCAAATCTCTAAGAGTATTCTTTTTTTAGCAGATAATATACAAGCTTTTACCTTATCGAGTATTTCATTGCGTCCCATGATATTCCAGATATTTTCACGGTCATTTGCAGAACGTTCAAACTCCGCTAATGATTTTTCTGCCCGTTCAAAATTCTCTTCTGCTTTTATCCGTCGGTTTTTTATTAGTTCCTTTGCAGGTACAGGCGTATATTGTGGTATGTTTCCAGGACTAACCAGAATATCTCCTCTTATTGCGAGACTGTCCAGAATTTCATAGATTCTTGAACGTGGTACACCGGAGTTTTTTGCTACTGCATAGCCTGTTAATGGCGATTCTTCCAATAAGGTAAGATATGCTTTCGCTTCATATTCGGTAAAGTTTAGATTTTTTAATGTTTCTAAAATGTTTTCTTTCATAATCCCTCCAACACAACCTTAGTCGCTACCTTTGTAACTAATATTTTAACAAAATCTGTTGACGTTTTCCATTTTCATCTAATATACTTACATAAGTAGTTACTTGAGTAGCAACTATTAAAAAGAAGGGAGAAATAGTATGGATAGCTTACTTACATACATATCAATTGTTGCAATGATGGTTATTATACCAGGAGCAGATACTATGCTCTTAGTGAAAAACACGCTTAGCCATGGTACAAAAGCTGGACGGTATACGGTTCTCGGAATGGCAACGGGACTTTCTTTTTGGACGCTTATTGCAATTCTTGGACTATCTGTTGTGATTGCGAAGTCTGTGATTCTTTTCAGTGCAATCAAATATTTGGGAGCCGCCTACTTAATTTATTTAGGGATAAAAAGTTTTTTTGCTAAAAGCGTTTTTTCTTTAAAAGAAATTCAAGCACAAGCAAATACACCTGCAAAGCATTCAAACCGGCATAATAAAGATTCCTTTATGCAAGCATTACTTAATAATATTCTTAATCCAAAGACCGTTTTAGTTTATATTACAATCATGCCGCAATTTATCAATTTGAACGGAAATGTAAACCAGCAATTGATTATATTAGCCTTCATCTTAACCTTGCTCGCTGTAATGTGGTTTCTATTTCTTGTTTATCTAATTGATTACGCAAAAAAATGGATGAACAACTCCAAATTCCAGAAAGCATTCCAAAAATCAACTGGCTTAATTTTAATTGGTTTTGGGATAAAAACAGGAATATAAATTCATTTACTAACACATCTAATTTGATTCCATCCGTTCAGATAATTGAACGGTTTTTTTTATTTACGAACCGGCACCGATAATGGCATAAACTCAATCTTTTGTTCGTACATATGGCACTGCATTATTGATCTGCAAAGATTTTTCCGCCTTCATCATTAAAAACAAAAACGTCAGTATTTTGCCATAAGAGCAGGAAATACTGACGGGTAATGTCCTATGAAGTTTGAAGTATCCCTTTTTGTCAATCCAAGCCGCAAGCCTTGGCGAGTATTTCAACAAGGTGCAAACTTTTCATTTGGTTTGCCGCTCCCTCCCTTTGGATGCCAATGCTCATTTGCATTTGGCATCCAGGGTTAACCGTCACTACGGTTGTTGCTTTCGTTTCTTTTAAGTTCTTCATTTTCTCATCAAGAATTTTCATGGATTCATCAAAGTGGAGAAGATTGTAAATACCTCCAGATGCACAGCAGCGGTCAAACCCTTCCATTTCCACATAGGTAACCCCTGGTATGGATTGCAATAATAAAAGAGGTTCCTTTTGGACCTTTTGAACATTGCGTAAATGACATGAATCTTGATAAGATACGATGCCTTGCCATTCTTCAGTAAAAGGAAGCGGCCCCAATTGATGAAGAATTTGACTGATATCTTTTGATTTTTCCGAAAAGACCCTTGCCGCGCCAGCCCATTCGTGATCATCTGCCAATAGATGTCCATATTCAAGAAGTGAGGCGCCGCAGCCTCCTGCGTTATTTACAATGACATCAGCATCTGTTTGCATGAAGGCCTGGATATTCCTCTTTGCCAATGCTTTCGCTTGTTTTATTTCACCTTGATGGGAATGCAGGGCACCGCAGCAATTCTGATTTTCAGGGAGAATGACCTCACAACCCGCTAAGGTGAGCAACTCAATGGTAAGACGGTTTATTCGTGACATCATGGAATCCATGATACACCCAGCAAAAAATGCCACCTTTAATTTCGTTTCCCCTTTTGCCGGCATAATCGTACCTGTCCGGATACGTTTGGAGGAAGTCTCGATGGCTGGAAGTGCTTGTTCTAAATGTGCAAGGGCAGGGGAAACCTTTTGCAGTACATTTGATGAACGGATAAGCCTGGATAAGCCTGTTTTTTGATAGAGCTGTACTGCACTTCCAATCCTGTTCATTCGTTTTGGATATGGAAAAAGATGAACCAATGCCAGTTTTTTGATTCTTGTCATTTTGTTTTTTTGATTTGCTGACGGGGAGTTTTCAATGGCTTCTTTTGCCGCTTCCAGTATATGTCCGTATGGCACACCAACAGGACATGCTGTTTCACAAGCACGACAGCCTAAGCATAGGTCGATCGGTTCAGCTAAATCTTTTTGGAAATCTATTTTTCCTTCGGCTGCCATTTTCACTAGATTGATACGACCGCGTGGAGAGGCGGATTCCACCCCCATTGATTCATATGTAGGGCATGCCGGTAAACAGTATCCGCATTTTACGCATTGGTTTGTCCAATCATAGGCATCTGAATATAAATTTTGGACCGCAGCATTTGACTCGTTCGGTTTGGCGGGTAGATTCATGTAACCAACACGACCCTTGTCTGTCCTTTATCAGGAAAAATCTTCCCCGGATTCAGGATATTATTGGGATCCCATGCTTCTTTAATTTTTTTCATCATATTCACCCCTGTTATTCCTAATTCCATTTCCATATATGGTGACTTTAAAGTACCGATTCCATGTTCCCCCGAAAGTGTTCCGCCTAATTCGATTGCTGCTTCAAAAATTTCACTGACAGCAAGCTCCACTTTTTTCATTTCTGTAATATTTCGTTTATCGGTAATGATGTTCGGATGTAAATTGCCATCCCCTGCATGGCCAAATACAACCAAGTTCAATCCGTATTTCTCCCGGATATTGTTTAATCTCTCCATCATGGCCGGTATTTGACTGCGCGGAACGGTCGCGTCTTCAGAAATTTTTGTAGGGCCCATTTGTGTAATGGCCGGGGAAACCGATTTACGCGCACTCCAAATCGTTTGGCGCTCGTCCTCTGTCTCCGCTATCTTGACGTAGGAAGCACCCTCCGCCCTGCATATATCAGCGCATTTATTGATTTCTTCCTCAATCGCCAAAGGGTGACCATCTATTTCTATGATCAGAATCGCTTCTGCCTGAAGAGGCAAACCGGAAGGCCGATAGCTTTCAACAGCACGGATGCACGCATTATCCATCAATTCCAAGGCAGATGGTAGAATTCCTGACGATAAAATGCTGGTAATGGCATGGCCAGAGTCTATCAAATGATTGAAGTGGGCGACAAATGTTTGTTTAGATTGAGGTTTTGGTATCAAGCGGATGATTGCTTCTGTAACGATGCCCAGAGTACCTTCCGATCCCACGATCAATCGGGTCAAATCATACCCTGTTACATTTTTAACGGTCTTTCCGCCAGTACGAATGATTTCTCCGGTCGGGGTGACCACCTCCAGACCTATCACGTATTCTTTTGTCGTTCCGTATTTCAATCCCTTTGGCCCGCTGGAGTTTTCTAATAGATTCCCGCCTATTGTGGCTACATTGGAGCTGCTTGGATCCGGCGGATAGAATAAGCCGGCTTCTTCAGCCTTTTTATGAATATCTGCCGTAATCACACCTGGAGAGACAATGGCAAGCATATTTTCCCGATCAATGATCAATTTATCCCGCAAAAGGGTCATATCAAGAACCATCCCCCCTTTAACAGGTAAAGGGCCGCCGCTTAGCGAAGTTCCAGATCCTCTAGGGTAAACAGGTATTTTGTGAGTATTAGCCAATTTAACCACTTCACTGATTTCCTCCGCGTTTTTTGGCTGGATGACGATTTCGGGTAAATATTCCCCAAAAGAAGCGTCGTAGCTATAACAATACCTTTCTGCCAAATCAAGAAACATTCTGTCACCTGGAATTACCTGTCGAAGATCGACCAGGGCTTCTTTCTCCATGCTTCTCACTTCCTTTCTTAATAGAAATTGGAAAAGGTCTATCCGTATGTAATATAATGGCATTTTAAGATTCTGCTTGATATAATGATGAAAGAAAAGGAGGATTATATTTGAAAATCGCCCTGATTCATGCAACCACAACTGCACTAAAACCAATTGAAGTTGCCTTTCAGACCGTTGCACCGAACATTGAACTTCTTCATTTCATGGACACGGGTCTTCTCGCCTTGATGGAAAAGAGCGGCAAGTTAACTCCGGAAATCATCCGCCGCTTTTCTGCATTAGTGAATATAGCCTATGATTCTGATGTTTCATGCATCCAACTTACTTGCTCTGCTTTTAATGACATCACTGCAATTTTACAACCTTTATACCCTGTAAAGTTATTTCGTTCAGATGAGGCCATGCTTGATGAAGCACTTCGCTACACTAGCATCGGCCTGGTTTCAACCGTAAAAGAAACGCCGATCGCCCTTCAAAATTACTTATTAAATAAGAATCCGGACTGTATGATCGAGTCATTGGTGGATCCAGGAATCATTCATTTATTATCACAAGGAAAAAAAAGGAACATGACGATCGGGTTAAAAAGATGGTGAAACAATTGGATGGAAAGACAGAAGTGATTTTGCTTTCACAATATAGTATGGATCATATTGCAAAGCAGGTTAATCCTTCTGTCCCTGTCCTAACGGCGCCGCTATTGGCTGCCAAAAGGTGTTTGGCTCATTTGAATGGAACGTTTAAATAATTCTTTTCGTAATAAATCAGAGCTTAGCAAGAATGATCGTTTGTCACATCTTATATATCGTTTTTAACCGTTTGTATGATGCGAACCGCCAAAAACTTTCCCGACGCCTTGAATTTTTTCAAGTATGACGATCAGAAGGACTGATATGAAAATAACCACGCTTGACACGGATGCAACGATTGGATTGTAGGCATCCTGCATTTGCGAGAAAATCTCGATCGGCAGCGTTCTCATTTCCGGTGATACCATAAAGAGAGAGACCGTTACATTATCAAATGATGTCAAAAATGCGAATAATCCCCCTGAGATGGCCGCAGATCCAATTAGCGGCAGAGTCACTTTCATGAATACTGTTAGTGGATTCGCTCCTAGAATGGCAGCGGCCCGTTCGAGATTATAATCAAATCCACTTAAACCGGTCAATACGAGCCGCATGACATATGGTATGCAAATGACGATATGGGCAATTAAAAATCCTGTAGACGTACCGGCAAGCATCATTGGTGTAAAGTACATTAAGAGTGCAATCCCTAAGACTAATTGCGGCACACTTAATGGAGAAGTTAAAAGGGCCGTAATATACGATTTTCCCGGAATATCATACTTTGCGATGCCAAGGGCACCCAAAGTACCGAATATGACGGAGAAAAGGGCAGCTAATGCTGCGAACTTCGCACTGTTCAAAAATGCTTCCAAAAATTCAGGACGCTCCAAGATCTTGGCATACCATTGCAGTGAAAAGCCTTCAGCCGGAAAGCTTGGATAATTGGCACTTGTAAAAGAAGCGGGAATAACGACAATGAGCGGGATCAAGATATAGATAATGGCCAACACGGCAACGGCAATCCGCAGGCCGCCAAACGTTTTCATCATCGGAACACCTCCTTGAATTTCCCTTTTTCAAACGCTCTGGTAAAGACGGCTACCGATATGACAGTGGTTGCTAATAGAATATAAGAAAGAGCAGATCCGAATGTCCAATGCAGCAGGTTATTAATTTGATCATAAATGACGACAGGCATCACGGGCACGTTGGCTCCCCCCATTAGTGCAGGCGTAACATAAGCACTCATTGACAAACTGAATACGAGAATGCAGCCAGATACGATACCTGGGATGCTTAGCGGCAATGTAATGGAAAAGAATCTTCTGAATGGGCTTGCCCCAAGTATCGCTCCTGCCTTATCAAGAGAAGGATCGATATTATAAAGACTTGCAACGATGGATAAGATCATGAAAGGAAGATATGCGTTGGAAAGTCCAATTACTACTCCGATTTCCGAAAACAATAGTTTCAATGGTGCATCTATTATGCCAAGGGCCATCAAGGTTTGATTAATCGTTCCATTAGGCAATAGCAGGAGGTACCAGCCAAAATTACGGACAACTATACTTACCAAAAGCGGTGACACGATCAAGAGCGTGATATACCCTCTGATCCGCGCTGAACTTTTGGCCATCGTCAAGGCTACCGGATATCCAAGAAATAAAGCAACCAAGACCGAATATAAACTTATCTTCACTGTCAGCCATAAAGAAGATAAGTAATAGCTATCGGAAAATAATTGTGTATAGTTTTTTAGGCTATAAACTGCCTCCGCTCCTCCCAGATTATCTGTGGATATGAAGCTTAAATATAAAATGTATAACATCGGTATGACAAAGAAACCAAATATGAAAAGCAAAATCGGCGTTAAAAGGAGTAATCCTGGCACCCAGACTTTCCTTTTCTTGATTTTAGGTTTCTTTTGCGGCTCAATAGGATTCGTTTCCTGTTCTATTTCTTGACTAGCATAACTTCTGATGGGCTCCATCCTATCAGCACCTCACTTCCATTTTGCCATGATGAATCGAAAGCGGAAGTCAATACTTGGATACTTTTCCCCTGTAATCGAACATTGATTTCCCAAGAAGTACCAAGATAGTTAATTTGGCTGATCTTAGCACGATGGAAATCCAAAGGAGCTGTAGATTTTTCATCAAGAGAAACAATTTGCAGTTTTTCCGGTCTAATATAAAGCTTCACCTCATCACCGGTTTTCAAATCACGATCATTACCCATGATGTTATTTGCATCGACATGAGTGATATCAGGCCCTATCTTGACTGAAACTTTCCGCTTATCCACAGCAGACACATTCCCTTCAAAACAATTCGATTTCCCGATGAATTGAAAGACGAATTCTGTCTTAGGATGATTGTAAATCTCAGTCGGTGTACTGATTTGTTCAATCTTCCCTGCATTCATGACCACGACCCGATCAGACATGGAAAGAGCTTCTTCTTGATCATGAGTCACAAAAATGGTCGTTACGCCAATTTCCTTTTGTAAACGTTTTATCTCGGCCCTGAGTTCATGGCGCAGCTTTGCATCAAGGTTTGAAAGCGGCTCGTCAAGCAATAGGAGCTCCGGTTCCACTACCAGTGCCCTGGAAATCGCAACACGCTGACGCTGACCTCCAGATAATTCCCTTGGATAACGATTTTCCAATCCTGACATTTTCACTAATTCAAGAGCTTTACTTATTTTCTTTTTTTGCTCGGCTTTACCGACCTTTCGCAGTTTCAAGCCAAAACTAAGATTTTCATAGACTGTCATGTGAGGAAAAAGCGAATAAGTTTGAAAAACCATTCCTAAATCTCGCTTATAAGGCGGAACCTTCGTAACATTATTGCCCTTAATATGAACCTCGCCCCGATCTGCATCGAGGAACCCTGCAATGAGGTTCAAGGTTGTTGACTTTCCGCACCCGGAAGGCCCAAGAAGAGTGAGTAACTCTCCTTGTTTCACCTCCAAATCAATGCCATTCAGGACAACATTCGCTCCAAATTGTTTAAACGCGCCTTTTATCTCTACATCATTTTTATTTGATCCAAACCCCTGAACTGACTCCAGGTGCTGCCTATTAATTTCCACATCTTTTTTTAATACTTCCATGTGATCAACACGCTCCTTTTATTTGAGTTTTTTCCCTAATTCAGGAGTAACCTCTTTCGCCCATTTGTCTGACACCTCGGCACGGATCTCGGCAAACTTGGCGAAATCAGGTTTAAATGTTTTATCACTTGCTTTAAGGCCGATTGACTCTTCATATTTCTCTGGGATTTTCATGCCTTCCACCGTCGGATAAAATCCTTTTTCGGAAATTAATGCTTGAGCTTCTTCACTGATTACATAGTTGATGAATTCAAGGGCTTCTTTGCTATTTGGCGTATTTTTCACTAGACCAGCGCTGAAAGCTTGAAGCGGCACGCCTTCTTTAGGCACGGCCATCTTGATCGGAATACCTGAAACGGCTAGTTCACCTATGGAATAACTTCCCATGACCGTTACGTCAGCAGCTCCTTGCTGGATCGCTGGCATCATTTGCGTTGAGTTTTTATAAAATGTATTGGAATACGCTGCAAGATCTTTAGCCTTTTCTAGACCTGGCTCCATGTCTTCTGTACTGCCGCCGTTTGAAATCGCCAGACCATTAAGGGTATTGAAGCCCCAATCATTCGTAATATCTGAAAATGCCGTTTTACCCTCGTACTCAGGAGAGACAAGATCATTCCATGATTCAATTGATTTTAACCCTTTCTTTTTAAAGGTTTCCGTATTATAAGCAGGTGCAATGACTAAACCGAATGCTGGCGCGGCCGCCTTTTCAACCGGAATGAAACGTGAATCCACTAATTTCATATTGGGAACATTGGACTCATCAATTGGAACGATCAGTTCCTTCTCCTTAGCGCGAATTACATCAACCGGTACAAAAAGGGCAACATCTATTTGCGGAGCGTTTTTCTGTAATTCCACTTTGGATAAGATTTCACCTGATAAACCGGAAATATAATTGACAGTGATTCCCGTTTCTTCTTTGAACTTTGGTGCAATCACATCTCGGATGGCACTTTCAATGACACCGCCATTACCTGCTATTGTTATTTTCTTCTCTCCTTTTTCCCCTGTACTTGTTTGTACGGATTCCCCCGGCTTTTGCGGAGTGGGATTACCACACCCCGCAAGAGCGATCAATACTATTATCGATAAAATACACATCAGTTTTTTCATAGTCATTGCCTCCCGTTTTTCATTGATTTTCAATCATTCCTTGTTCGGTAAAATAATTCATGGCCCCTGAATGGAAATCCAGTGGAACTTGTTTGGTTGCTTCCTCTATTGAAATATCAGAAGCCGCCGGATGTGTATGCTGCAGTTCAGGGAGATGTTCATATAATGTTTTCACAAGATTGTATGCATGAGGGTCAGACATTTCCTTGTAGGTTACCAAGACATTTTTAATTGAAATCGTTTGGACATTTTTTTTCATTCCCCTGTATGTATCTCTGGGAATTTCATCATGAGTATAAACTTCATATTGTTTCTGAAGACGTTCAATGATGTCTCCCGGTATTGGAATGAAAGATAGTTCCATCTGCCTGGATATGAAAGCGATTTCATTATTCGGAATTCCCGAAGAAAAGAAAGCTGCATCAATGGTACCATTTCTTAATGCTTCTGCAGATTGAGAAAAAGAAAGATAGGATAAATTCAATTGATCAGTCGGTAAATCAGATTCTAACAGTATCCGCTCTGCAATAAGCCTTGTACCGCTTCCTGCCGTTCCCACACTAATGCGTTTACCAACTAAATCATCTAAGGAATCCAAATCATTTTGTTTAGTTGTAACAATTTGAACATAATTGGAATATAGGGCCGTTAAAGCTCTTAACTTGGATTTATCCGTCTCAGGCAAATCCAGTACATCCACTGTGGTAAAGCCAATTTCTGCCCGATGGCGGCTAACCAATTCAGTATTTTCGATGGAAGCATCGGTTACCTGGGTTCCTGACACAGCTCCATTATATTTTTCATACATATTTGATAATCTTTGTCCTAATGAAAAATAAACACCTGTCATATCACCGGTTCCAATGATTAGCATCCTATTATTTAAATCCTGTCCTTCAGAGGTTAGTTGACTCTGAATCAAGGTAGAAGCAGGTTTAGATATTTCCTGCTGCTCATTCATAAAAGAACATCCTGTCATGAAACAAAATAACAAAGCGACTTTTATAAAGAGTGCTCCATTCTTCATCGTGGCCCTCCTTTCTTAATGAATTTAGATGCAAATAGCATGCCAAGTCGATTTTCTGCTTTAATACGCAAATCCTGCCGATTTCTTGGATGTTATCCAAGTATAAATCGGCAATTTTTTCCGGTTACCCAGAAAAAATTGCCGGTTAACACAATAATCCTGTTATTCTCCATTTGAAATGAGCTTGATTTTATCACGAAGGCTTCTTTCAGAAATTTTTAAGATTTGAGCTGTTTTTTGCCGATGGTTTTTACAGTATTGAAGAGTGGCCGTTATGACCTTTTCTTCTATCTCTTTCATGGAAATGCCGATGGGAATCCTGAAACTGTTAAAATCGTCGTCATTGCCATCCGGCTGGAGAATGAACTTTTGTTCTTGTACATATTGCGGCAAGTCGGTTTCTTCCATTCTTTTCGAGTTTGATAGGGCAATAGCATATTCTATAATGTTACCAAGCTCACGGACATTCCCAGGGTAATGATAATCCAGTAAAATCCGACGTGCGGTTGCCGAGAACATCTTTTCTTCACGATTCATATCCTTAGCGTGTTTTTTTATAAAATAATCCATAAGGATCGGTAAATCTTCTTTTCTATCTCTTAAAGGCGGCATCAAGATGGGAATGACATTTAGCCTGAAAAACAAATCCTCCCTAAATTCCCCTTCCATCACCATTTGTTCCAGGTTTTTATTGGCTGCACTTATAATACGGACGTCCAATGAGATTTTTGTATTGGATCCCAGAGGCGTCACTTCCCGTTCCTGCAATACCCTTAATAATTTGGCTTGAAGTGGAAGGGGCATTTCACTAATCTCATCCAGAAAAAGGATGCCTCCATTAGCAGCAACGAATTTCCCTTCCTTCCTCTGAGTTGCACCGGAAAATGCTCCCTTCTCGTAACCGAACAATTCAGATTCCAGCAGCATCTCAGGAATTGCTGCACAATTGACAATCTGAATGGGATTGTTTTTCCTTCTTCCCAGCGTATGGATGTTTCGGGCTACAAGCTCCTTTCCAGTACCACTCTCACCCGTGATAAGAACACTGGAATCAATATCTTTCACTCTTTCGATCATTGAGAAAATACGCTGCATCGCCTTGCTGTTACCAAGGAAGTTACCAAATCCCTTTTGAATCTCTAATTCTTCATGTAATGTCTCCAATTGATTGGACATCTGTTTGAATTCGGCTGCCCTCATCAAGAGCAAAGAAAGCTCTTCTATATTAATTGGCTTTTCAATATAGTAGTAGGCGCCTTTTTTTATGGCCTCGATGGAAGTTTCAATGGAAGAATAGGCAGTCATCATGATGACTGTCACGTTAGGTGATATTTGTTTGATTTTCTGTAGGACATCAAGTCCACTTTTATTCCCTATTCTCAAATCAAGTAATACAATATCAAAGTGCTGATTCTCGATCTTCCGAAGACCCTCATCGGGGTCAGTAGTTGTTACGACTTGATAGGAATCTTCCAATGCAAAACTAAGAGCGGTGCAAATAGCAGGTTCATCATCAATCACCAATACATGCATTTTCATATTATTCCTCCTCTTTCCAGGCTTCTATTCGATATATAAAGGTAGTAAAATGGTGAATTTCGTTCCTGAATTAGGATAACTTTTCACATGGATATCTCCGTAATTCTCTTTAATTAGCCTATACGATAACGTAAGTCCCAAACCGACTCCCTTTTCTTTATTTGTGAAAAAAGGTTCGAAAATATGGTTCAGTTCCTCCTGTTTCATCCCTTTTCCTGTATCGGATATGGTAATCCGCCCTGTCTTTTCGTTCTCTTTATCAATGGTGATATTAATGGTCTTTTCCTTTGTTTCTTCAACGGCATGAATCGAATTCAACACCAAGTTAAGAAGTACTTGTTGAATTTGTTGTAAATCTATATAAAAAATAAGGTCCTCCTCAATCGTCTGCTCGAAATTTATTTGGTTTTTTTCCATTGTCACCTTATGAAAAGCAAGTAATGATAAAAGTTCATAAGCGTGGCAATTAGTAATATTGGGCGGACGCGGACGTGCATATTCAATTAAATCGGTAACAATTGCATTCAAACGATTAACTTCAGTAGGCAAGTGTTCCATTAGAACTTGTCGGAATTGAGGATTATCATATTTACTCGGAAGTAAATCAATGAATGTTTTTATCGATGTCAAAGGATTCCTTATTTCATGTGCGACACCTGCAACTAGTTGACCAAGAGCGTGCAGCTTTTCTTGTGTGACCAATTTTTTCTCCAATGTTTTCTTTTCCGTCTCATCACTCATGGAAAGCAAGTATCCGGTTTGCATATCTTCAGAATTGAACATCTTATGCATCGAATATGAAATCATCTTCTGTTCATTTCCCTCATTAAGTACCAAGATCCGAAAAGAACCCGTACGATTATTCTCATTTTGTTCTTGATGTAAAGCTTCGAAATTCTTCATTAATTGCGAATGATTCATAAAATTCAGAATCATTTCCTTGGAAATGTTGAGAATGTCCGATGCCTTTGCATTGCAGCTGGTAATCATGAAATTGAGATCGAATGCAATGATTCCATTATTGATATTGTTTAAGATTTGATCTTTGAATGCTTCAGCGTTAGCGATGTTTTGCCGTTGTTTCTCTAAATCCTTATTTAATAAATGTAATTTTAACGTCTGGTTATGAACGGATTTTTTTAGCTTTTGATTCCATATGTAAATGATTAAAAGGATAAGGGCTACCGCAGTTAAGCTGATAATCAACCAGAATATGAATTGCTCCAGCCTGGCAATTTTTTGATTGGATTGTGGCATGACCCATTTATCGATTATCCCATTGATATTTCGGTTTGCTTTAAGTTCTGTGAGTGTATTGTCCATCATGAAAAGAAGCGATTGATTCCCTTTTTTTACTGCAATCGTATAATCCGCGGGTTCAATGACTTCATCGAGAATGATGTAATTCTTTTCTTGGCGGAACTTTTTCAAATAGAAATCTGCAGTCCATTTGTTTCCGATGAATACATCTGCACGGTTGTTCAATAATGTTAAAATACCCGAGTATTGATTCGAAACGGTCGTTAAATTTGTATTCCTCATATTGAGAAATGTACTGATTACTGGAGTGTTATGGTCAAGGACAACATGTGAATCACGTAAATCAGTTAACGTATGAATATCCTGTTTCCTATTACTAGGAATGATTATTGATTGGGACATTGTAAAATAGGATTGAGTGAAATCAAGTTGGTTATCTTTTTCGGTATTATAGGTACTTCCAACAATTGCATCGATTGTTCCGTTACTTAAGGCTTTTTCGGCATCTTCCATCCTCATCGGAATATATTTGAAATCTACACCATTATATTTTGCTATTTCCTCCATTAAATCAATATTGATGCCTGTCAGCTCACCAGCTTCATTTTCATATGAAAATGGTGGAAGAGCACTTTCTCCAGCAATTATAAAAGTCTTTTGGTCAGCAAAAACAGCGGGAGACCAAAGCGATTGAACAAAAACTATCAAGCAAAATATACTTAGTTTAAACAGCTGCTTTTTAATTAAAAGCCCTCCTTCTGTGTCAAAATCCTTGCAGTCAGTAATCCTCGGCTAAAAACATCATGATTATATACTTCTCCAATTAAGACTTGAACCCTTTAAAATGGAAAGAATTCTTGACACAATCTAACAATTATCTACAAAAAGGTATGTGATTCTGTCTTACCAAATAAATATAACCCCAGCAACCTGTGAAGGGTTTTAAGATTAGAAATAGGTTTCTTATTTTAAATAGTAAGAAGATCCAGTTTGTTTTTTTAATAAATCCAGTTGATTTCAGAAATCCGCTTCCTTTCCACTACCTGTCTGCTGAACCTCCTCGACGCAAGCGTCTGTGGGGTCTCAGCTAGCCAGTTGAGCAGGGATGTCGCATATTTCTTCAATCTAATGAGGGTTTCATTCTAAAAACATTAAGGATAAACAAGTCTTTCTATAAAATCATGGTTTGTTTTCAGAACTTACGGAACATACAGATACATTGGCCAAATTTATGTTAAAGTATTTTCAATTTCAATGCTTTTTAACATTTGCCGTAACGCTCCAAGATGATGAGCCGAGTGGGCAATGGTCGCATTGACATTTGTCGGCCATTTTCCTATATAGAAATTTCAAAAAAAGCCCAATTTCTCAGTATTAAAATTGAGAAATTGGGCTTTTTGTTACTCGATAAAAGCACCCTATAATGGAATAACACTTTATTTTTATTAGGTAGTTTTGTTGAAGATCATTACTTTTTTTCTTATCGAATATACTAATCCTTTAATCCCTTTCCATTGAGAATATTCTGCATGCATTTTTCAACTCTTGACTCTCGAGTTTTGGATTGTTTTGGTTGAGAAAAATGAAGAATGTATGCTCTTTGCCGTCCCGGGGTCAATGCTTCAAATGCAGTTTTCAAGGCAGGGATTTCATCGAATTTGTTTTGAAGCTCTTCAGGAATTATGAATTCTGTCTTTTTAAAATCCACTTCCAAACCGGCTTTTTCAACTTCAATGGCTTCATGAATATAGGCTTTCAGAATGGATTCCGTTGCAACTATTTCTTGAAGATTGGTGAACCGAATCTGGCGCGCCCCCTGTACATTCTCCGTTTGTTGGATTAGAATCCCATGGGTATCCTTTAACAAGGCACCTTTGTGAAACAGAAGCGCACAATATTCTTTAAATCCATGTATTAAAACGATGTTTTTTTTCTCAAACGTATAACAAGGATGCATCCACTTAAATTCTTCGGTCAGCTCACAGTCAAGAACGATATTTCTCAGCGTCTCATATTCTTCCTTCCACTTTGTAGCTTTACTTAAAAATTCATCAACCTTAGGATTCATACTATTTGTCATCACGGAACACTCCTCTTTCCGAGCAGTTTGCTTTTCTTATACGTTAGCTAAAAACTAAAAAACTTACATTTCCTCTAACAATTTATTAAGATCTTCGCCCATTTTCGCCCAACCATATTTCGCACCATTGAACGCTTGATCTTCTTTTTCAAATCCTGATTGTTCAAGATGTAAATAGGTTGTTCCATCCTCGTGCTTTAATGTCCATGTGACTGTAGTATTTATCCCGCCACCTACCCAAGTGTAAGATAACCTATAAGGCTCCTCAACTTCAAGAACTTCGGAATCGATAACTAAATTCCACTGTTCATTCCGGAACTGAAATTTATGTCCGACGACAGGTTTAATATCATTAGCCATTACCCACTTCGCAAGAGTATTTGCATCCGTTAAGGAGTGCCATACCTTCTCGATTGGGCTCTTAAAATTAAATTCTTGTGATACTGTTAAATTCATCTTTTGTTCCTCCTCTAATATTTGGTTTAAAAGTAGCATTCTTTCACTCCAGAATTTCCTGTAAAACGATACCCAATCCTCAATTTCCCTCAACGGGGCAGCATTCAGCCGATAACGCGTTTCCCTGCCGACCTTTCTGCTGATTACGAGACGAGCCTCTTTAAGGATTGCCAAATGCTTCGAAACCGCAGTTCGACCCATTTCAAAATGAACGGTCAACTCATTGAGTGGCAATTCTTCCACGTCCGCCAACAAACGTAGCAATTTACGTCTTGTTGGGTCAGCGATGGCCACATAAATATCACGCTCTTGATTTTGATTTTGCTCGTTCAAAATCACCCCCCCTTTATTGGACACCAATTAGTGTCTTTTATTATATGACACCAATTGGTGTCCTGTCAATTTTATTATTGACATCAAGGTATTTGTTTTATTCGCCTATCATCAAGTATATAGGTTCCATCTTTAATAGTTGTTGAATAGAATAGGCTTCAAACTTATTAAATCCTTTTACAACTAAATTTCCCTGTTTGATAAACTACATTTCTTCACAAACTATCGCTTTTACATAAATGACCAGCTAATAGCCGCTTTGTTGCAAAAGATCACAAACGAAAACGGGCATCCTAAAAAATTTCGTGATCTTGGAATTGAACAGCGATATATCCTCATTGATAAGCAAAGTGGAAAGAATTTAACCGGTCCTCAATATCAGGCAATGCTCTTAATCATTTGCGAAGGCGGAGATTTATTATTACTTGATTCACTAGCAGAGGATAGAGATTTTGCTGGTATCATTCGAGAATGGAAGTATATTACCCGAGATCCGAACGCAGATATTGTGGTACTAGAAAATGAGACACTTTTGATAGGAAGAAATCCAGAGGGTGGGTGATAGCGGCAAATTAATGGAGGACCAAATTTTAACTCTGCTTTTATATGTTGCTGAGTAGGAACGTATAAAAATTAGCAACGACAGGCTTAAGGAATTGAAGTGGCAAAAGTAAAGACGTGAGATTGGGAAGAGGTGAGATTGGGAAGAGGTAAGTCTGAAATTAATAGACTTCATTCAAAAGGAATCAACGATCAGATTTTACAAACCCACAAATAAAAAGATCCAAGATTTTGCATCATATAAAATAGTGAAAAAATGAAGGATAATCAAGTTGTTTTAAAAATGAGGTAAAAATCCCCCTCGATAAAATCATGAGAGGGGTTGGGGATGAGTCCACTCCATTAGGTCGAGAAACTCACTGAAAAGCACCTGTTTTTTTTCATTTAAAAAACATTCAAGTTAATTGGAGAAGGTATACGAGACTCCTGTGGGGAGAGCGCGTACAGGGAGACCCTTTACGCGCAGGCGGAGTGCCCTCGGAAAGCGAGTGCCATACGTTCCAATCATTTTACAAACCCTCAATATGTTTCAAGGCTTTTTATCATTTGCCGTAACGCTCCAAGATGATAAGCCGAGTGGGCAATGGTCGCATTTACATTTGTAAGCCATTTTCCTAAATCGATTGTATCGATTTCTGCGAAAAGAGATACATATTCTTTATGTAATTCCTCTCTGATTTCAGCCCATTTCACCTCATCAACAGTAGCAATGGTCCAGCTTGCTTCCCAATCTTTTTCAAAGTCTGTGCCACTGATCATTGTTCGGATCACCCATAAATAATACCGTATGTGGTCTGAGTGAGCCGCAATTGTCGATCCGTTTATGAAATGTGAAGCATCTTCTGCGGTTAAATCATCAAGAGTACCAAAAATCCCTGTATTCGGTTTTGATTCAGTATAATAGCTCCCTTCATTTCCCGGTCCTTCAAACGTTTCTTTCAAAAGCATTTTTATGGAACTTGCCAACGTCTCGCTCATCTCAAATCCCCCCAATTAATTTAATCGACTTCATTACTTTATAATACAATAAGACAAACCATTAATCCTTTTTATTTTGTTAAATTAATCCAAAAATATCGCAAGTTTAAAGAATTACTCACTAAACTGGCATAAGGTAAGGGCTTCCTTTAACAGTTAACAACCTTATATGGTATTGACGCTGCTCTTAACATTGTAAATAAAATAAAAACACCTTAAAAAGGCCATTCCTTAAATAAACAGGAACGGCCTTAATTATTTATTTAAAAAGTTTAAAAAGTATAGAATGCTAAAACTAAAGTTTTAGTAGCTTTTCAAACGCTCTTCCAGGGACACAATTCTAAACTTTAACTCTTGATTCGAGTCTAAGCCCCCTATTACAATTTGATTATCTTCCGTAATGGTGACATATCTGAAGGTTTCTTCTCCGTGAATCTTGATTTTTGTCTCCAATGTCGTTTCCATTTTTGCAAAAACTTGATCTGTGTATGTAAGCGGAAGAAGATCATCTAAACCTTCTTCGGGGCTGCCGAGCCACTTAAACATGAAATCTTTCAATGAATATTGTTCAATCATCGATAAATGATCTTTAAAAATTAATTTGTCAATTGTTATCTCTTTCAACTTAACCACTCCTCAATAGTATCTAAAGTTTATATGGATAAACTCCTAACATCAAGGGCATTACAATGACAAACCATTACATTTTGATTACTTGCTTACTAAATAAACCCTTACCTTCCGTAAAATGGAGTTCTGTAACCTTGAAAACAGATTTTAGGTTTTATTTTTTCTTAAGAATACCCTTGGATTAACATGAGAGGGATTATTTTCTGTGATTTGCACGTTTTGGTATAGGTGATTATCCATGAACCGAGGATGTTCATTTCAGTCAAAACAGCCCCATTTACATAGGAAAATGGAGGCTGTTTTTCTTATATGGATGTAAAACAACTTTCTGTTAAATGATAGTCCCTTAAATTACACATTATAATTCTTTTTTTCCTTTAACACCATTTATTGAATAGCTGATTTTGATGTCGGCATTTAATGAGTGATATACTGAACAGTACGTATTTTTGGATAATTGAATCGCACGGACCACTTTATCTTCAGGCAGATCACCCTCCAAAAAATAGTGAATATGAAAATCGGTAAACCGTTTAGGGTGATTTTCAGATCGTGCCCCTTCTATTTCTATTTGAAAAGCCTTTGTTTCAAATCGCATTTTTTTTAATATCATTACAATATCAATACCTGTGCACCCAGCAAGAGAATGTAAAAGTAACTCCGTGGGTCTGGCTCCGCTATTTTTTCCTCCTACTTCTTCGGCAGCATCCATCTTAATTTCATGTCCCGACGGAGTTGTGCCAGAAAAGGCCATTTCCCCTGTCCATGTAATCATTGTCTTCATATATTTCAATTCCTCCCTTTCTTGATGTTTTGTTCTAAAAAAAGTCCGTATTTCTATTTAATGTAAATGCAGATCATTTAAGTATTAAAAAAATATTTCCGCAATGGGGTCAGAAGGCAAATATACAGTGCACTTAACTTCTGGATTTTTTTGATGACTTTCCATAGCTTATATTCTTCCCACAAGTCCTGCTTAGTTAGTCATACTGTAAAATTTGAACGTTGATTACCTCTTCAGGCTTTAAAACATGATCTCAGAAATCCGCTCCCTTTCCACTGACTGTATGCCAAGCCACATCAAAGCAAGCGTCTGTGTGGTCTCGGCTAGCCTGTTATTCGGCAGGAGTGTCGCAAATTTCTTAAATCTATTCAGGGTTTCATGCATATAAAGAAGTAAAAAAACCAGAAGAATATTAAGTTTACCTTTAGAAACATGGTTGTGAGAGCATTCCGAACCTCCTTTTGTCGACAAAATGGTTTCTATCTAAAATTTTAATCTTAGCCCTATATATCCATCTACCATGAAGTTTTATAGTTTCCTTCTCCATTCAAAGGAGTTTTATAACTATTATTTTCCCCATCTTGCCAAATTTTATTGCCATTTTCATCTTTCAGGACGAACTTGAATTCATAAAATCGATCTGCAGCTAAACGAAATGTTCCACTCCAGTTGCCTTCTGTGCTTTGAGTAAGTTTATATTCATAATCCTCAGGATTCCACCTGCCGATTTCCCCTCTATCCCCAATTAAGTAAACTCCCTGTGTGGCAGGTACATTTTCAACTGTGAATGTAACTGGAATCGACTTGCCTTCCAATTTATCAGCCATCATCCTGAATTCATTTGTTGGATTTCCTTCATCGTCGAATAAATAAGACATCCTTAGCAAGGTAAATCCCTCAAAACCATGGTTAAAAACCATTTCTGCTATATTGTCAAAGCCCGCTTCATTGTTGATCAGCGGGAGTGCATTTTCCCCGTTTAATGAAATTCCTTTTTCATTAGCCAAAGAGGCAATATGGGTCACCAACGTCTTAGGAGCGCTATAGGATGGGGCAGTATGTGCGTCTTGATCTCCCATTTCCAAACAGGTGAATGTGAGGGCCATATTCGATTTCTTAAATTGATTCAGTAATTGGGAGTAGTTATAATACCCGGCACTATACTCTGCAGAATGCGGCAGTACTGGATCATTCATTTTCCAATGGACTCCTGAGATTTTAGCTCCAATTGGAACGCCAAAGACTTCATCGAAATGTTTATGGGCAAATTTAGAGATTTTTGCAAGATGCTTTTCGAGTGCTCCTTGATACCACTGCATAAAGTCGTATCCAAATTGAGTGTCGATTGCTCCGCCCCTGGTGAAAAATTCATCCCCATTTCCTGGCGGCTGAATCTCATTCCAGTTTTTATACGTTTTGCCCCAAGCAGCATTTAATTTTTTTATCGTTGAATATTTTTCTCTCATGGTAAGTCTGAAATCACGTTTCGCTCCTTCTGTATAAGCTTGGAGCTGTCCTCTTTCAGGATAATCCCAGCCATCAGCATTTTGATAGGAGGGATATCTTAGTTCCCCAGCTGGTCCTGCACTTAAATATATTTTAGCTATTAAATCCTTCTTATCAGCAAAGTTCTTTGCAAAGGATTTATACAATTCGTTGTATTGATCGGCTGTACCTTCCCACCAAGGAGCAAGTACTTCCTTATTCCAGAAACCACTTTCACTCTTGAATGCCATGTTTTCTAGTGTGTCTTTATTCCAGAGCCAACTCGGGATGGGATAGTTGCAATCATCCCCCACATTACCGCCGCATTGGTGCGTAGACAAAATGGGCACCCATTTTAAACCGGAAGCTTTCACGGTTTCCGCATATTTTTTATAATAGGACCAATCAAACTGATTATCTTTTTTACTCTCGACCAATCCCCACCAGATATCTGTCGTAATTGCATATACTCCATTTTCCTTCAACTGGGTCAGCTCTGCTTTAAATGCCTCCCAATCTGTTATTTCACCCAATGGGGCCATCACATAAAGCTTGTAATCTGGTTGTACTTCTGCTATTACAGGTGTATTTGATAAAGGAACAAAATACAGCATAAAGGTAAAAACGCCAACAGATAATTTGTTCATGAAACGCCAACCTTTCCCCTATAACTTTATTTGTTTAAATTTCGGTTCATCACCGAAACCGCTTATATTTTTTTATTTTTTAGTCATTCCTTTACTAGAATTATATTTGTTATGGAAATATTTATCAATTATTTCATCGGAGGAATGTAGTTCAAAAATCGACAAAGTAAAAATGGATAGTCTAAGAGACTATCCAGAGCAGCTGGTTATAAAACTATATAAACATTATCATCTTCTATTTCAACATGGAATGTCTTTACACAACCATTATCAGGTTTTTGGACTTCTCCATTCTTGACACTGATTTTCCAGTCATGCATCGGGCAAAATACGTGATCACCACTCACAATGCCTTCCACCAGAACCCCACCTTTGTGTGGGCAACGATTTTCAATAGCCCGGAATTCACCATTTGCTAAATGAAAAAGAGCAATTTCATGAGAGCCTATGGTTACTGTTTTCCCTAGGTTTTTTGGCATCTCATTTACTGTTGAAACCTTTATCTTTTGAAGCGTTTTCCCCATTCAGGCTTCCCCCTTATTCATTTATTTGATATAGCTGGAATTTTCACTTTTTGAAATAAACCGGTTTGGATCGCATTGCTCTCAATGATTTCTTTCCACGGTTCTTGTAATACTGATAAGGCCTCATCCAAGTGTTGATTAAGCTCCATTCTTTTTTGCTTATCACCAATAATCGCCTTAATGGTATCGAACCCTACACGCTCAACCCAGACAGATGTTCTTTCTAAATAATTGGCAGTCTCTCGATAATGTTGGATGTATGCACCCGTAATTTCAATTACCTCATCACTTGTTTTCACTTTGCATAATAATTCAGCAGCTCTTAAATGGGTTCCGCCGTTGCCGCCAATATAAATTTCCCATGCACCGTCCACTCCGACAACACCAAGATCTTTGATGCCGGATTCAGCACAATTACGAGGACATGCCGACACAGCCATCTTAACCTTATGCGGAGTGCCTACACGTTCAAATTTCTTCTCCAGGGCAATGCCCAGCCCAATTGAATCTTGGGTGCCAAAGCGGCAAAAGTTTTCACCGACGCATGTTTTCACAGTTCGAAGGGTTTTTCCATAAGCATATCCAGAAGGCATATCCAGGTCAGCCCATACTTTTGGAAGGTCTTCTTTTTCAACGCCGAACATATCTATTCTTTGCCCGCCTGTAACCTTAAGTAACTTAACATTATACTTATCGGCAACATTTGCTATTTTCCGTAATTGATCAGGATTAGTGACGCCGCCATACATTCTTGGCACAACGGAAAATGTACCATCCTTTTGAATATTTGCATGTAGTCTTTCATTGACATAGCGGGATTCTTTTTCATCTTCATAGTCAACAGGATGGATCATGCCTAAGTAATAGTTCAGTGCCGGTTTACACTTCGAGCAACCATCACTTGTATTCCAGCCAAGAACATTCATGACTTCTCGAGTATGGGTCAGATTTTTTTCGCGTATTTCAGAAACAACCTCATCTCTGGATAATGTGGTGCACGTGCATATGGATTCCTTCTGGTTTGACTTACTGAATTCAGCGCCTAATGTCAGCTCTAGAATATCACCGACTAATGGCTTACACCCTCCGCATGATCTCGAAGCACTTGTGCAGCCTTTTACTTCCTCAATACTTGTTAACCCATTAGATTCGATAGCCGTCACAATATCGCCCTTGGTTACACCATTACAACCACAGATGATTTCTTCATTTGACATCGAAGTGACAAGGCTAACACTGGGTTCACTTGTTCCAGCATTTAAATACTCCGAAACGTCGGCATTTTTATTGATCATGCTCAATAGGTTATTGCTTTCCTTTGTATCCCCGAATAATACGGCACCAGAAATTTTCCCATTTCGAATCATTACTTTTTTGTAAGTGCCATTCCATTCATTAAATTCCTTGATTGATTTAGCTTGTTCATCCTCGAAAATTTCTCCAGCCGAAAATACATCAACACCAGATATTTTTAACTTAGTGGACAGCACTGAACCCTCGTAAGCTTTGTCTATCAACCCGCAAATCCTTTTGGCCAATACTTTGCCCTGTTCATATAGGGGAGCAACCAAACCATATACCATTTCACGGTGTTCCGCACATTCACCAACCGCAAAAATATTCGGGATTCTTGTCTCCATATAATCGTTCACGATAATTCCTCGATTGACAGGGATGCCGCAATTTTGGGCCATTGCAACATTTGGCTTAATCCCAACTGCCATGACCACTAAATCGGCGCTGATTTCCTCGCCATCACTAAAGCGTAATCCTTTGACATCAAATTCACCTAAAACCTCCTGGGTCTGTTTCCCAAGATAAAAATTCATTCCCTGACTTTCAAGTTCCCTTTGCAGCATTTTTCCTGCTGTTGGATCTAACTGCCTATCCATCAAATATTCAGAAAGGTGAATTACATCTACCTTCATACCTAGATTCAAAAGCCCCCTTGCTGCTTCAAGACCCAGCAATCCTCCACCAATGACTGCAGCCTTTTTATTGTTTTTGGAATATTCGATCATTTTTTCACAATCTTCAATATTTCGAAAGGCAGTCACTCCTTTTTTATCAGCCCCCTTTATCGGTAGAATGAATGGGATTGATCCGGTAGCTAAAATTAATCGATCATATGCGACTTCACGATTTGCATCTGAATATATGATTTGCTTAGTGGTGTCGATGTTCGTGACTGTTTCACCTGAAAAAAGTGTAATATTGTTTTCTTTGTACCAATTCCAATCATTTATTGTAATATCATCTATCGTCGTAGCCCCTTGCAATACATTCGATAGTTGGATTCGATCATAATTCGGATGCGGCTCACTTCCGAAGACAGTCACCTCAAACTTTTCCGGTTGAATTTTCAAAATTTCTTCTATACATCTTACTCCAGCCATACCATTCCCAATGAGTGCCAATTTCTGCTTAGCCATGTTTTGTCCTCCAATAAGATTTTTTTGAAAGGATGATATGATTGATTATAGGTGACGTCACTTTTTAATGCCATAAATGTGTTATAAAATCTTACATAGTTTTTTAAAATTAATAATTAATGTTAGTTTTTATTACAAATATTCAGAAAATTAGGATATAATATCCTTATTGATTCAGCATAAATCCAAAATGAGGTGATTTTCATCGTCCAGCAAAAAGAATCTTATTTAGACAGAAAAGTAATTTCCATAGGGGTTGTCAGAGAATTAACCGGACTATCCGATAGACAAATCCGGTACTATGAAGAAAGAAAACTCGTTTTCCCCGAAAGATCTAAGGGGGGGAACCGTAAATACTCTTTTTCCGACGTCAAGGCATTAGTGGAAATTGCCGATAAAATAGAGGATGGAGTGCAAACCAATGAAATTAGGCAGGAAAAATTAAAAGAAAACAGAAAAATTGAGCAGGAAAAAATGCGAAAAAAAATGCTGCAGGGCCAATTAAATGCACACTTCGGATTACGTAATTGATTTTCGCTAAGCAACCGCAATTATTAGCCGATTCACTTGTCCATATTTCATACTTCGATTAGCCAGGTAACAAATTCACCTTACATCTATAAAATAGCTGTTAACATTGTTAAACTGGACATGATGACTTTCATGTCCAGTTTTCCTTTTGCATTACAGTAAAAGTATTCTAGCTAATCATTCCTTTTCTAAGCGAAATCCTTATCTTTTGACTTCTCTGAAAACCATGATAATTTCTTGGATAAATTCACCACTTCTCCTATTACGATCATGGCGGGATTGGCAACCTGCTCTCTTGTAACGATCCCCACTATTGAATCAAATGTTCCTGTAAAAGTTCGTTGAAAACCGGTCGTTCCTTGTTCAATGACAGCAATGGCAGTTTCAGGCTTCTTTCCGCAGGAGCGTAATTGTTTACAGATATATGGAAGGTTTTTAATCCCCATATAAATAGCAATTGTGTCAACACCATGTGCCAAATGATGCCAGTTGATGTTATCAGGTTTGCCGGTCACGCAGTGTCCTGTGACAATTGCGAAGGAACTCCCCCATTCCCTGTGAGTCACGGGAATTCCAGCATAAGCTGGCGCAGCGATTCCAGATGTGATTCCAGGGACTATTTCAAATTGAATTCCGTGCTTTGCTAGCACTTCTGCTTCCTCGCCCCCTCGACCAAAGATGAAAGGATCTCCCCCTTTTAGACGAACAATCGTTTTTCTCTCCATTGATTTACTTATTAACAATTGATGAATGTCCTCTTGAGGGACACATTGTAGACCAGGCGCTTTACCGCAATAAATGTATTCAGCTTCAGGTTTACTGTACAAAAACAATTCACGATTTACCAATCGATCATACAAGATGACATCCGCTTCCGCGATGCATTTGATTGCCTTGACAGTAATTAAGTCCGGATCACCAGGACCGGCACCAACAATATAGACCTTACCTTTTTCCATCCTTGATCCCCTTTTGTTGTTTAGTCATGATTCGATTATGGTAGAACCAAAAAAAATTATGGTGAATGGGAAGAAAACCTCCCCTTAATGAGACGTTAACTCTAATATAGGATGTACTTTTACAGCACTGACTTTAAAGCCAGGCATTTTGCATGTCGGGTCTAAATCCTGTGAAACGAGGAGATTGACATTTTGGGAGTCTGCCCAATGAAAAGGAACGAAAATAGTATCATGGCGAATGGTTGCTGACAACTTGCTTCTTACAACAATACTTCCCCGCCTTGATTCGATTTTCACCAAAATATTGTCTGTAATATGATATTTCTTGGCTGTTTCCGGATGGATTTCCATATATGATTCAAAATATCTTGCGGCTAATGATGAGCTTTTT
This sequence comes from Peribacillus phoenicis, assembly GCF_047238085.1. Taxonomy (NCBI): domain Bacteria; kingdom Bacillati; phylum Bacillota; class Bacilli; order Caryophanales; family Bacillaceae; genus Peribacillus; species Peribacillus phoenicis. The sequence continues at coordinate 2,367,558 of NZ_JBDFMF010000001.1, forward strand.
CTCGTTTGTACTCCTGTTAAATAATGTGACATGATTCTTCCTGTTGTTAAATAAAGCGGAAATTCCATACATGGCTGTTCTTTTGGAACAAGAGGCACATTATTAACCACAACCATGGCCGCCTTTCCATCCGGGTGGGCAAAAGAAGTTTCGAATAACCTTTTTGTCCCTTTATGGTCAATGGTTGGGCATGGCCACAATATGCCTCCTTCTTTTCTTAAGCGATCATACGTTATACCATAATAATCAGCGGTCCCTCCGCGGCTTGCCACTCTTAATTCTTCGAATATCTCATTTGCAGATTGAAAGGGAAAATGCTCCCCTTTTCCAAGAACTTTTGCTATATCACAAATGATTTGCCAATCATGCTTTACTTCCCCAGGAGATGAAAAACTTGCTTCCCGCAACGTTACACGTCCTTCTAAATTCGTCATCGTTCCCTCATCCTCTAAATAAGACGAAGTAGGTAAAATCAAATCAGCCAATCTAGCAGTTTCAGAAACGAACATATCTACTGCGACTAGAAACTTTAATTTTTTCAAAGCCTTTTTGACAAAGTTAGCATTGGGATTCGAAACAATTGGATTGGAACACATTAAAAACATGCCGGTAATTTCACCTTCATTTATCTTCTCTATCATTTCGTATGCCGATACACCTTTACGCGGCAAATCAGCCTCATCAATACCCCATATTCTTGCAATATGTAATCTATGTTCCTCATTTTCAATCATGCGATACCCCGGCAACTGGTCTGCCTTTTGGCCATGCTCTCTTGCTCCCTGTCCATTCCCCTGCCCAGTGATAGCTCCATAGCCCGAATTCACTTTTCCGATTTTTCCTGTAACAATAAGAATATTAAGAAAATTACGGACGGCCGCTGAACCATCTGTTTGCTGCTCAACTCCCCTTGCTGTAAAAATCATTCCTGATTCTTCTTTCCCGAACATTGCAGCCGCTTTTTGAATTTGGTCGCTAGGCACCCCTGTCATTTCTGCAATTTCCTCCAACTTTAAAGATGTAACATACTCTTTAACTTCGTTGTAGCCATTTGCACGTTCCCGGATAAATGCTTCATCAGTAAAATCCTCTTCAATGATCACTTTCAATAATCCGTTTGCCAAGGCGGCATCCATCCCTGGTTTTACTTTTAGATGTAAGTCGGCCATTTTCGTTGTTGCTGTTTCCCGTGGATCTACAGCAATGATATATGCCCCATTTTGTTTCGCTTTCTCAAAGTAAGGCATGATTGTCGGCTGGCATTCCGCAATATTCGTGCCCGCCAAGATTATGCACTTTGTGAACGGAATCTCTGATAAGCTGTTGGTAAGGCCCCTGTCCATACCAAATGTTTGGCTGGCTGCCGAAGCAGCTGCGGACATGCACAAACGGCCATTATAATCTATATACTTTGTTTTTAAAGCTACTCTTGCAAATTTCCCAAGCAAATATGCTTCTTCATTTGAAATGGATGCACTCCCATAAACAGATAATGCATATACACCATCTTCCGCTTGAATTTTAGTGAAATTCTCCTTAATGTGGCTTAATGCTTCCTCCCATGATATTCGAATAAATTCCCCATTTTTTTTAAGTAATGGGTATTTAATTCGATCTTTATGCAAAGCATGTTGGTGTGCATTCATTCCTTTAATGCATAAGCGCCCCTCTGAGGTTGGATTATCTTTTCCGATCGCCATATACTTTTTTCTTGTCACTATTGTTTGTTCCAAGAGCTGCATCTTACATTGCATACTACAAAATGGACATTGCGTTTCATATCGTTTTTCTGATTGGACCTCTTGTTGCTTCGTTCGGAAATACTTTAATAATAATTCGGTCAAGGCTCCTCACCCTTTACTCATTGATTTCTTATGTTACAAACATTTATCCGTTTATATAAAGGTATTTCCTCTTAGTTCATTCTCGGATCTACGCCATTTCCAATCGTTGAGACAGTTGCTGACTAAGTTCATTATCAAACAAAACTTCTCTAACATGAATTAAACCCACTCGTTCAATCCATTGCCAAGTCCGTTCTAAGTAATTGGCTGTTTCACGATAATATTGAATAAAACCGATGATGATTTCAATCGCTTCATCATTTGTCCCGGCTACACATAACAGTTCACCGGCACGAACATTACGCCCGCTGCTTCCGCCCACATATATTTCCCAGCCCCTGTCAACGCCCATAACACCTATATCTTTCGTTGTTGATCCTGCACCGTTATGCATACAAGCAGATATGCCCATCTTAATACGATAAGGTGTTGATACATGCTCCAATCTTTTTTCCAAATCTACAGCAAGTAAAAGGGATTGCTGTTTATCACAAGAACAAACATGCTCACCGATACATGTTTTGACGTTTTGAACGGCGTTACCATATTTCGAACTTAACGGCATGTCTAAATCAGCCCACACACCTGGAAGGTCTTCTTTTTTCACACCCATTAAATGAATCCTTTGTTCACTTGTTACCGCTACCTGAGATATATCATATTTATCTGCAACATTTGCAATTTTTCGCAAGTCCTTCGCATTCGTCATCCCGCCGTACATTTGCGGGATAACAGAGTATCGATTATCACTTTGAACTGTTGCATTCTTTTTTTCATTAATGAAGAGGGTTTGCTGTCTGATCTCGTATTCTGGATGAATCATCCCTAAATAATAGCTAAGGGCCGGCCGGCATGTTGAACAACCTCCTGTATTTTCCCATCCAAGAATATCCATCGCTTCTTGGACGGATGTTAAATCCTGGAGCTGCATTTTATACACGACTTCATCTTCCGTTAATGTCGTACACGAGCAAAACGCAGTTTGTTTCTCATCATGAGTAGAAAGATTACTTTGAATATAGGTCAAAAGCTCGGTAACTGCCGGCTTACATCCACCGCAAGAACCGGAAGCCTTTGTGCATTGTTTAACTTGTTCCACAGTTGTTAATCCCTTTTTTTGAACCGCTTCAATGATTGCCCCTTTTGAAACAGCATTACAATTGCAAATGATTTCATGGTTTGCCATCGAAGCGATTATTCCCTTACCCGTACTTGGTGATTGGAACAGTGCACGCTTTTCCTCTGACGATACTTCTTTCCGCTTTAAAATCATATCGAGTAATCGTGAACTCATGTTTGTATCTCCATAAAGAACAGCACCTATGATTTTTCTACCTTGAAAAACCAATTTTTTATAAACACCATCTAATTCATCAATAGTTGTGATTGATTTCGATGTTTCATCACCAAGGAAATCTCCAACAGAGAATAACTCAACTCCTGATATTTTCAACTGGGTCGATAGGACCGACCCTTGGTATCCGTTACATTTCATCTCACAAATATGCTTTGCCAGCACTTCACCTTGTTCATATAGAGGTTTCACCAGTCCATAAACAATGCCTTGATGTTCAGCACATTCACCAACCGCATAAATATTTGGGATGCTGGTTTCTAAATAGTCATTTACAATAATGGCACGATTTGTATCAATTCCGCTTTCTTTGGCCAACTGAATATTCGGTCTGACTCCCACAGCCATAACGACCAAATCTGCCTCCAGCTCCGTTCCATCTTTAAAACGGACGCACTCTACACGTTCGTTGCCGATTATCTCCTGAGTTTCCTTTTTTAAAAGAAAGTTCATTCCTTGGTTTTCCAACTCTTTTTGCAGCAAAAGTGATGCCTTTGAATCAAGCTGCCTTTCCATTAAATGGTCAGCAATATGAACGACATGCACTTCCATACCAAGGTTCAACAGCCCTCTCGCTGCTTCTAAACCTAATAAACCGCCTCCGATGACGACTGCTTTTTTATGTTTGCGTGAAGTTTCAATCATCTTTTGGCAATCTTCAATCGTCCGAAATGCAATGACGCCCTCTTTATCAACACCGGTAACAGGAAGAATAAATGGGACAGAACCTGTGGCAATTATCAGCTTATCGTAGTAAACTTCCCGTTCTTTGTCCGTTTTTATCTTCCGGGTCTCATTATCAATTTTTACAACCGTTTCCCCTGTGAACAATTGGATATTATTCTTCGTATACCAGTTTCGATCATTTATCGTAATATCTTCAAAAGAAGTGTTGCCTTGGAGCACAGTCGACAATAAGATTCGGTTATAGTTGACGTGTGGTTCACTGCCGAAAATAGTAATCTCGAAAGCAGCCGGATCATTCCTGATAATTGACTCAACACAGCGTAATCCCGCCATTCCGTTCCCGATAAGGACCAGTTTTTGTTTAAACATTTTATCCCCCCAAACAAGTACTGTAACAAGCCGATGTAATTAGTTAACAAAGTTCTAAATCTTAACTGAATTCTTTCCGAGTACCCACGTTTTTCTCCATGAAAGCTGAGCTAGACCCAGGATAAGCAACGCCACGATTCCAACTGCGGAAAATACTAAAAATCCTGTAGCATATGTGCCAGTAATCTGTTTTAACGTTCCTAGTATGTTTGGAACCAAGAATCCGCCAACACCTCCGGCAGCTCCTACAATTCCTGTGATAAAACCAATTTCTTTAGAAAATCGCTGTGGAACTAACTGAAAGACAGCCCCGTTGCCCATACCGAGAAATAGCATTCCGATGAACAGCAGGATCGTAACGACAGTAAGGGAATAAAGAAAACTAATCCCAAACATGCATAATGTGAGTCCAATAAACAAAAACATAAGCAGCTTAACTCCACCTATTTTATCGGCAATAAATCCTCCGACAGGACGAAAGAAGCTTCCGGCGATGACACATAATGTAACAAATTCGCCAGCCCTTATTCGTGTTAACCCATACTCATCAACAAAAAAGATGCTTAGAAAGCTAGTAAACCCGACAAACCCTCCAAAAGTCACACTGTAAAGAATACAGAAATACCACGTATCCGTTATTTTAAATACATTGAAATATTCCTTGAGTGGTTTTGCAGGCGGTTGAGATGGTGCGTCTTTTGCGATTAAAATATAAATGACAAATACAATGGTTAAAGGAATCAAAGCTAATCCCATAACATTATGCCAGCCAAGAGACTCTGCAATACGCGGTCCAAACAATGTCGCAAAAAGAGTTCCGCTGTTACCGGCTCCCGCAATGCCCATCGCTAGACCCTGCAAATGCGGGGGATACCAGCGGCTAGCCATAGGAAGTGCTGCAGCAAAACTTGCACCTGCCACTCCGAGCAAAATCCCAATTAAATAAAGCTCGGCTAAACTTTCGCCGAATAACCAACCCCAAAAAAGCGGTATCATCGTAACAAGCATCCCGCCGATTGCTGTTTTCCGCGGTCCGATGCGATCAGTCAATAAACCAAGGACGATTCGAAAAAACGAGCCTCCTAAAATCGGAATAGCTACTATCATGCCTTTTTCAGCTGGGGAAAGTCCGAAATCCTTGGTAATATAGACACCAAGTGCACCCAATAATACCCAAATCATAAAACTGATATCAAAATAAAGGAATGAAGCTAATAATGACGGAGCATGACCGCTTTTTTTCAATTCAGATATTTTCACTTTTCATCTCTCCAATACTTTATTAATTGAATATTCGTTTATTTTACTCTTATAAAAGCAAGATTTCTTTGTTTATGTCAGAAAACATTACACACTTTTTTTGTAAGTTATAAAATGTGAATACTTTGAAGTCGTTATTGGTCAAAATTTAATAATTTCATTTCTTTTTTCTTATATAAATTGAATGATAATGTGGTTTACTTAGGTGAGGTATAGTCCCAAGCTTGTTTAACTTTTCAGTTATGGCAGGTGATATACCAAGAATACCTCCAATAACTTTTCGAAATATCTCCATACAAAAAAAGAGAAGCCTAATGCTTAAGCTTCTCTTCCAGACTGTAGATAAACACGACTATAATAACTGAGTTTGTTTACAGTTGTAATATTTGTCCGTTAATTTCCACTCCACGCACGCACTTTTCCCGCAGGAGTCTCGAACACCCGCTCCAATCATGTTTTAACATCAAGATAAAACTCCTTTTGCCTCCAGTCTTTTTTGTTTAAAATAGAAGAAATAAAACTTGAGGTGATATCTATTCAGCGAGATTAACTTTAAATGATGATTGCATCTTCATTAGAAGGCGGGTTCTTCCCACAGCACGAAACAAGGACCTTTTTCATATGATGTGTTATGAGCGGCATGAGATTTAATAATCTGATTATATCCGGAGAAAGGTTGGGTGCAATAATATGAAGCAATATCCATTTCATAACATCCCATTTCAAAATCTTCAGAAAAAAGACATGTCATTTGAAGAGGTATTCGTTCATATTGTTGAGTTCATGAAATTAAACCCTTCCGGTAACTATCGATTAATGGTCGGTACAGATTCGCAAGTACATAAAAAACATACTGTTTTCATCACAGGCATCGTGATACGGCAGGTCGGAAAAGGTGTATGGGGTTGTATAAGAAAAGTGATGATTCCTAGAAGGATGCTGCATTTACATGAACGTATTTCCCAAGAATTGTCGTTAACAGAGGAGATTGTATCACTGTTTACGGAAGAAAGAAAAAATCAATTAATTGATATTGTCCTGCCTGCTGTATACCAAGGGGCAACGTTCACAATGGAAGGGCATATTGATATCGGGATTGGAAAGCGGAACAAAACAAGTGAATTTGTAAAAGAAATGGTAGCCAGGATGGAATCAATGGGCGTGGAACCGAAAATTAAACCCAATGCTTTCGTCGCTTCTAGTTATGCCAACCGGTATACAAAACAAGAGTAAATGTCTTTAGAAAATGTAATAAGCCAAAGCAACCTACACTGGATTTGTTATAGGGCTGTGAAAATAAATCAAAACGGTACATAGAATTATTGTACGGTATTTGAAAATAGCAAAAAACCGGCCTCAGACCGAGACCGGCTTCAACATTTAAAGATATAAGCCGCCATTGCCGTATTCAGTAAGAAAGTTTTAAACCACCACTCCTCAAAGTGGGTGTTTGCAGAAATAATCCTGTTGTCCAAGTCAGTGACGAGGCATAACATTCCTGTTTCAATATAAAACTCCCTATTACAGCTTAAAGGTTAAAACTTTATTATCATTACGAACAGTGCAGCTTGTATTGTTATAATACCTGAATTCCTCATATGTTACAATGTTAATAATCACCATATTAATAACCTATGGCTGACTAAGGGAATGGACGTCGTATTAACCCTTTATAATAGCATTCGTTAAAATCAAACTATTGATCAAAATAACCGATAAAGTCCGCTTCGTCTTTATTTTGCAGATATAATACCGTTTCTTTGTCAGAAATAGTAGGCAGTCCGAAATTTTGTTCATACTTCTCAATTCCTTTTCCTGTAATGATAATCCAATCCCCTTCCTTTCCAGCTTGTATCGCCTCCTGGATAGCAAGTGTCCTATCTGGAATAACTTTCCCATTTCCAGCAGAGTAATCGCTTTGCAGTTTATTTAGTGACGATTCCATCCCCTCCATTCCCTCCGAATTCAGATCATCCATCGTCAAAATCGAAACATCACTATGTTCAGATGATACTTTAACCATTTCAGCCCTTTTGGTTGTATCTCGTCCACCCCGGAAACCAAAGATATGATAAATCTTTTTGGCCCCGCATTCTTTGGCAGTTTGAAGCATGTGATGTATGGCATCTGCAGTATGTGCATAATCGATGACGATTGTCGGCCCATATTCTTTCTTATACATTTCAAACCTTCCAGGCACACCGGAAAATTGTTTCAATGAAGTGAGAATGTCCTCTCTTGAAATTGGAAACATCTTCGCTACGGAATAGGCAGCAGTTGCGTTATATAAATTATGAAGTCCAGGTATAGGTAACTCAATTTTCACAAAGTCATGATTCTCATTCAATATAATAAAGGGGTTTGTTGCAGTATTATAATTGGTGATGGTTAAATCGCAGCGTTTGGATTTTCCAAATACAAAGGCACTGACATTCTTTTCCCGTAAGTATTCTTGTAGTTTTTCTCCCCAAAAATCATCCCCATTGATGATCGCAAGACCATTAGGCTTCAATTTTTCAAAAAGAAGTAATTTTGCCAGGAAATAATCCTCCATCGTACCGTGGAAGTCGAGATGGTCATGATACAAATTCGTGAAGACACAGAAATCAAATTAAATTCCTTCTAAACGGTATTGAGCTAATCCATGTGAAGACACTTCCATTATGACAACCATGTCCCTACTTGCAGCCAGTAAGGAATTCAACTCCATGCTACCTGGAGTCGTATTATTGGAATCGACTTTGTTTCCATTGATAATATGCTGTATAGTACCAATGACGGAACAGGTTACCCCATTTTCTTTCAATATTTGCTGAAGCATATAACTCGTTGTGGTTTTTCCATTTGTACCCGTAATTCCGATCATTATTTTTTGCTTGCTTGGATCCCCATAAAACCTTTTGGCGATTAGCCCTAATGCTTTACGGCTGTTCTCCACTCGTAAATAAGGAACTTCCAACCCCTTAATATCGCGATCGCCAATCACAGCTGATGCCCCTAAACGAATTGCATCTTTAATGTAGTTATGGCCATCTGACTTATATCCGGTTACGGCAACAAAAAGGTATCCCTTTTTTATTTCTTTAGAGTTATCGGTTACACCTGTGATGGATATATGTTCAACGTCCTTCGGCAAATCCCAGTTTATCGCTTCTTTCAATATGTCTTTAAGGATCATTAACTTTTCTCCTTTTTCATTTAAGCTATTCACCTAACTTTTTTGAAAATGAAATGCATAAGTTCCAACAAGCCATTTTTAGTATTTACCAGTACTCTAAAAATAATTGTCAATCCAGAATTTGTTAGTTGAACAGTAAAAAGAAAAGCAGCCAATAAGGCTGCTTTTCTTGGCTATTGCTGTATAGAGGTGTGGGCACACCGCAGTATACTTACGATTGGATTTCCAGTGGTTTTGATTCGGCCTTTTGATTGTACAATGGCAAAATGAAAAACATCCCTAGAATAAAAAAGAAAGCGGCGGTTTCAAATATGGCGACGAGTGAAAATTGCTCTTTCAGCACGCCTGCCGCACTCATGGTCAAAACCATCGATCCAGTGAATAATGGGCTCAAGATTCCATTGACCCTTCCGATGAACTCGCCTTCGGTTCTCTGTAATATCAATGTATTGATCCCGATTTGGATACAAGGCAGCATTAGCCCATTAAAGAACTCGGCAGTAAGTGTAATCCAAAGATTTGTTGAAAGCCCCATTACCGCTAATCCTATGGCATTCACAAGCATTCCGAAAGCTAATAATCTCTGAGGTGCCACTTTTTTAGCAAAAATCATCACCCCAGCTCCGCCTAAAATCATACCAAACCCATTCACCATAAATAACCATTGCAGATTTTCCTTAGGAAGTTCCAGTTGTTCGGTAACAAGGAATATAGAAAGCGGCTGAATGAAACCCAGTCCAAGCCCGGCTGCCAGAAAACATAAACCAAGCAAACTTAGTTCTTTTTTTCGCAACACATAGCTCACTCCGCTTTTCATTTCCTGCCATAACGTTGTTTTTGCTGTCTCTTCATTCAGTTTACGATCTTTTGGAAGAAAGGCGAGTGCTCCAGCTGAAAGTAAAAACGCCAGACCAGTAATCGCAATAGAGATGTTTATCCCAAATGATTGGAAGGCAAATGTACCGAGAATCGGACCTAAAACCATAAATACTGCGAAGACGGTCTGATAAACAGACATCCCTGTCTGAATTTGACTTTCAGGCAAATGCATCTTAAATAGCTTCATGCCTGATGGCTGAGAAAATTGAGAAAGTATCGCCGAAATCAAAGTAGCGAAGAATACCATTTTCCAACTGCCAAAGATAAGCGAGATTAGCACAGCAAATACGGATATTGCACTTAATATATCACACCAAACCATCGTTTTTTTCGGACTCCAACGGTCCGCAAACGTCCCTCCAATGAATGAAAAAATAAAGATGGGAGCGAATTCCGCTACTGATATCATGGAAATGGCAAAAGCATCCCCGTTTGTCTTTTCCATGACGAATAACAAAACTGCAAAATTCCGTACCCATATCCCTATTTGTAAAAACAAGCCTGAAAAGATAATGGCCCGGAATACACGATTTTTAAAAATGTTAGGTTCTTTATTACTTAATGTTACGGACGTGTTTTTTTCCATATAAAAACCTCCTGTGAGATTTCTGGACAGGAGGCAGTACAATACAAAATTAACAAAACAAAAGAACCAAATGGACGGAACACAATGATCTTTGTTTGTATTTTAGTACAGACTAATCCTATCCAGAAAAAAGTTCGTATTTAGCACGCATTTTTTCTTAAGAATAGGATTAAATGATCATTGTTTAAAGGTCACCCTTCCATTTTATGCTAATTTGATAATAATCTATTCAATCTGATAAATCAAGGTAAAATTTAAAAATAAAATCATTTTCCGGAAAAGTTTGTTCAATTTCCCGCATAAAAAATAGGCTTCCTTTAAAGAAAGCCACAGACTGGAGACAAACCCAAAAAAAGCGAGTTTCACTCCAGATTTTTAACATTCGAATACTTTCTTTATAAGAAGCCGTTTAATATCCTTAAGTTCCCAGCACTGTCACTAATTTCGATCCTTTCTTACACTCACCATCATTAGTTCATGATAATTCCTGGAATACCTCAGGCAATTGCGTTTCTTCTTTTCAGTTCTCCAATATACGTTCTTGATTAGGATTGCCCTGTAAAAGCAAATGGGAAGATGGCATTAGAATTTGATGCTCATGTAGAGCAGTCATCATTTCAAACCTTACGCTTCTCGATGTTTCAAAGTAATCATCAGGTTTCACAAGGCCGACTATGCATAGTTCATATCCAACATATTTAAGATTCGGATTTAAATCCGTAATGCCGATGTATCTAAAATCCTCTTCAGGTGTACCATCTTCTAGCCTTAGAAGGCTTTCACCATACTTATCATTACAGATAATACATATATCCTCCAACAGCCGTTTTACCTTTTCAGGATTTTCTTGGTAACTTACTGTAATGCGTTCAATGATCCGCATTCTCCCTTTATTAAAATTTTGAATCGTCCTGATTTCACTGTGTGGGATGGTCAGCAATTTCCCTGACCATTCCCTGATCTGCATGAACCGGATACCTATTTCTTCTATTGTCCCAGAGCTTGTCCCATTGAATGTAACGAAATTCCCCACCCGGAATTCATTATCTGAAAGCCTTACAAATCCCAATAAGATATCCTTAAGCATTTGCTGAGCGGCAAAACCGATCACGACCCCTAAAATACCAGCTCCAGCTAAGATTCCTTTTAGGTCTATAAACTGTCCAATCAAATATATAAGGAAAAGCCCGGAAATACCGTACCTAAGAGAAGAACGAGTAACCCCCTGTATTGTTTTTTCGACTTCTTCGTCGAAAAAATTGGATCTTCTAAAGAACCATTCAACCAGTTTATTCAAAATATAATAAACCGCCAATAACAGTAAAGCCAATATGAAAAGCCTCAATAATAAAAATTCTTCCCAGTAATCCATAGCAAGCTCAGAAAATTTCAAGATATTCATGTTTTCACCTCCATTTTCACGTTTATTCAGAATCGATTAAAATCCAGTCATCATCCTTTCCTATTATCCCTTTATCAAGGATAAGTCTCGTTTTAAGGCGATAGGATACCCCTCGCTTATAAGGCTCCTTCAATATAGGCAGACAAAAGTTGAAAGGAATTTCGTTGCTTTCTCCTGAATTTATCTCCCTTGTAGATAAAATGGTGCTCGTTTTAAGGATCTCTTCCATTCCCGTAGAATGAGTATCCATGATCAAATCACATTCAATCCTCCTTATTCTTTGCGCAAGAGTACCACCCTTAATCAAAAAATATCCATTTATGCATTCACCAGATTTATACGTATTTTTCGGAAGGATTAAATCTATTTGTGCAGAACCTATCCCTAAAAGTAACAAAGATTTTCTAAGTATCAACTAATACACTCCATTTATATTTATTTGTTTTTCTACTAAACCCACATGTTTATACATTTCCGTAAGGGCTGCATGATCTGGACTACAAAAAAACCTTTACCATTTTGGTAAAGGTTTACTAAAAGAAAATAGACCTTTACCAATAGGTAAGGTCTGGCTAACAACAATATGCTGCCAACAACACCGAGAGCAAGAGCTCCGTAATGACGACATTGTTGTAAAAGCTACTCCCCTTTGGAGAATGTATTCAAGTATATAATTTATAATACGGTAGGATTAGAAAGTTTGTCAAACCTTTATATTTTATTTTTTTTAGGCGCTGCCCGGTTAATTCGAGGTCTTTGTACATATCTTGATATTAATGAAAATATAATGAATTAACATGTCCCGTTATTGAAAAAGAATTAACTGCTGGGTTTTAAATAGGCCAGTTCGTGGAATATGAAGTATGTAACAGTAGTGACCTTCTATTTACAACGCCGCTTTCAAAAAGAATAATATGAACAAACTATGTATATTTAATGGAAAACTAAAATTATATTTAAAAATTAACAAGATTTCTCTTTTACTTACGCCAATCATGTTGTAATATAAATGTAACAATTGTAATATTTATTAAACTTTCGTTACATAAGTATCCTATTAGGGATTGGGGAGATTAATTATGAAAAAATCTTTAGGTATGCTATTATCCATTATCATTTTATTTTTCACTCTAAGTGGTCAGGTTACCGCAAAAACGACATCACAGAATTTGTCTGATGCAAATGCATTAAAGATAGCCGATAATGCCAGCAAACATTTTTGGAATGCTTTACATGGATATAAAACCCGTTCATGTTCACAAAAAACTTTCAATTATAAAGGGACAGAGTATTCGTACCTTTGCCAAGAGTTTGATACAAAAGATAAATTGACTACCTACTTAGCAGAGACATTTACTAATAATGCAGTTGAAAAAGGGCTGACCAAATATAATTACATTACTCATAAAGGGAAATTAGCCCGTCCAATCGGAGACGGCTTCAGCATGTTAGAGTGGAGAAAAGCAAAAATTAAATTGGTTTATCAAAAACTAAACGTTAGGTCCTACAACTTAACTGTACCTACCGTCGACGGTGAGTCAGTAAAAAGAACGGTTACCTTTTATAAATCCGGATCCACTTGGAAAGTCAATCAGTTCGATGCAGTTCAATAAAAAGTTGGTTTAAATGTAACACCTCATATGCCGTATAGTTCGTTAAAAACTATATTCCATATGAGGTGTTTTTCTGTTTTCCCTTTTATCTTGAGAAATCTTTTCACATCATGGAACTTTAAAAACAAAAAAACACAGCTAGGTTGCTGTGCCTTAACGGATTTTTGCCTTTCGAAAGCCTTGATAGGAATCATAGGCGGCAAAAAAGATTGTGATGAGTATGAGACCCCAGTAAATCGAGGTTTTCCAATCATCGATTGAAAATAGTGTTATTTGGTATGCAATGAATTCAGGGTTCAATAAATTAGGATTACTGATGATGATGATGAAAGTCAAAGTCGACAACAGCTGGTATATAGCATGGAATATAGCTAATTTCAGGGTCCATTGTCTTAAAAATAATTTATAAATCGCCAAGAAAACCCCAATGATAACGACGCAAGATACCGGCAGCCAATAGGTATTCAACACCTCTTGATTAAAAGAGGGTGTCACGAAAATGAGACTGTCATTTCTTTTTTCATAGACGCCCAAGAGGTTTGCTGCATTGAAATAAAGGGCCGTGAATACAGAAAGACCTAACAAACTTGCAAATATCTCGATCATGGATATCGCTTTTTGCTTTGAAATGTTCGGAATATCTTTTAGGTTTTCCGGTGTCCATGGTTTCAAGTCTTTGGTTAAAGGCGACTGATCTTTTGAAGTATCCATGCGTTCTAAAATGGCAAATGAGAGCGTCAGCCAGAAAAACACTTGGATACCTGTACTGATGATACCGGAAATTCCTTTCCCGATTATTTTTAAAATTGCTTCCATAACCGTATTCCCCGTATCCCGAAGCGGATTATCCCCTAATAATGCGATTAGAGAAATGACTGCAGCGATTGGTAAAATCATTTTAAGCAGACTGATATAAACATCATAATAACGCGGTCCAATCAGATGCATTGGCCGATCGCGATAACCACTTGCCAGTGTAACCGGATCTCCTAATTTTAAAAGTACCGCTTTCACGTCTTGCTCCGTATGATCCTCCGGAAGCATATCTTCGATTGTAGATTGAAGCTCAAGCGCAATATCCACGCGGTTTTTTTCTGGCAGCCTGCGGGTAACTTCCTGAATATAAAGTTCAATCAGCTCCATCTTCTCCCTCTCCTTTTAATAATATATAAAGCTCTTGAGAAGTTTTTTCCCATTCTTCCTTTAACTGAGTGTAGATTTCTCCTCCATAATCACTTAAAGAATAGTACTTGCGCGGCCTACTTTCAGAAGTATCCCAGCTGCTGGTCACCAATTCTTGTTTTTCCAGGCGGCGAAGTAAAGGATATAAAGTACTTTGATCAATGGTAATTCCCGACTTCTCTAAACGCTGGACAAGCGAGTACCCATACTGAGGGGTTTTGAGCTGACTCAGAACAGCTAAGGTCAAAGTGCCTCTGCGCAGCTCAGTGGTTAATGAATTCAGTAAAGTGCTCATCCAATCACCTCTTCCCTATACTATGTGACGTACACCATACCTTATACTATGCATCATACACTATTTTAGTTCTTATAACACCATAAAAATGAAAATATATTCTATTTAAAGCATAAAAAAGAGAAGCGTTTCACGCCTCACCCAGACTGCAGACAAACTTGATGATAATTGAGTTTGTCTGTCTTTTTTAGTTTTTTTAATAATTGGCCGTTGATTGGAACGTAAGGCACTCGCTTTTCGCGGGCGGTCCAGGAGCCTCCTCGGAGCCTTTACGCCTGCGAGGTCTCCCTTGGACACGCTTTTCCCGCAGGAGTCTCGCACACCCGCTCCAAAAATGATTATTTTGGTTAACTGGTGCCAATAACATTTGATTACCCTCTATATTTAATCGCTGCTAAAAAAGTCCGCATTACCTGTTCGGCTAAAACTTCCAACAATTCTGCTCCTCTTCCCATGGCTTCCTTTAAAGGCATAGGAGCGTTCACCAAACTATGAACACTAGTTATTCCATGGTCATATAAAACTTCAATACCTGTTCCGATCGACCCAGCTAAAACAAATACAGGAATACCATGCTTTTTAGCTTCTTGTGCAACTCCCATTGGTGTTTTGCCCGAAACAGTCTGGTAATCGATTTGGCCCTCACCCGTAAAGACACAATCGGCATCGGACAATTTATCACCCAGTTTTGTGTACTCCATAACAATATCGATGCCCCTTTTTGTTTCTGCACGGAAAAAGGCTTGAAATGCACCACCAATTCCACCTGCAGCACCGGCGCCTGCTTTATCATGCAAGTGTATGCCTGTCTTGATTTCCACCAAATCAGCCCATGATGATAAAGCTTTATCTAGCATTTCAACCATGTCAGGAGTCGCCCCTTTTTGAGGTCCGAATACACTTGATGCCCCATCGGGACCGACTAATGGATTTTGGACATCCGAGGCAATCAAAAACTCGGAATCTGCTATTCTGGAATCAAAATCCTCCGTATTAATTTCTGATATCCGCGATAATTCGGCACCCCCGAATCCCAACGATTTACCATCTTCATCAAACACCTTCATTCCCAAAGCCTGGAGCATACCAACACCGCCATCATTTGTAGCGCTTCCGCCAACCGCTAAAATGAACTTTCGACAGCCATCATTCAATGCCATTTGAATAAGCTCCCCTGTTCCGTATGTTGTAGTGATCAATGGGTTCAACTCATCTGGATCGACTAGGCACAGACCGGATGCACTGGCCATTTCAATCACGCATGTTTCCTGATCGCCCAATATTCCATATGCTGCTTGAACTTCTTCAAGTAAAGGTCCCTTAACTGTCACTTCGACTTTTCGACCATTCGTAGCTGCAACAAGACTATCCATCGTACCTTCCCCGCCATCCGCTGCAGGAATTAATTCTGTCTTCGCATCCGGCAGTGCCTTCCTGACCCCTCGCTCGATTGCTTTGGAAGCTTCTAATGCTGACAAACTTCCTTTATAGGAATCTGGTGCAATAACAATTTTCATGCTTAATCCCCCTATGAATATATTTTTATAATAATTTAATTATAATCTTCGGAAATATTTTAATCATATACAAAAAATGATTTTACCTTCAAAAGTATAAGAATGCTAAAGGCGTAAACTAACGCCCCCCTTTAAAACGGGAAAGCCACTAATCATTCACGAAAATGATCGTCATCAATTGGGGGATCCTTCCCGGAATTAATTTGCCCATTTTTTAAAATGTAATTATTGGCGTTATCGGCATCACAGGGGGAATCGGTGATAATGATTAGTGAAATGATGCTTCATCAAGTTTTTATTGCGAAACATCTCGATGAAAAAAACACTAAAATTATTGGTTGATGACTTACTAAAAGAGCATTCGATTGATGGGAGACTTGAACGGATTGGAATGAAATTAGGACATCCCTCTCAAGTGGGAATGACGGATATGAAATTAAATCGGTTAAATAAGAGTGAAGTTGATCGAGTAACTGCAACAATTTATCCTTAGTAACTTAAATATCGGGGTGTGTACATCCAATAAAAATCAACTAATCACCGTTGCTGCATGATCTAAAACGTTGCAGTTAACCAAGTTGGATATGCCAATCGAAAAGGAGAAGTTGAAAAATGTTGTGAGAACAAGACTGCTTACGTTCTATTCCTATTAAGACCATGCATTGGATTCTGTATAATTGATCGAGTTACCGAGTAGATTAACAATACATGATTTTTTAACCAGGAGGGATTGAATGAGTGCTATCGCAAATCTTTTAATTATCCTTGGATTTACCGTTATCTTCATCATTATAATTGTCTTGGTTTTCCTATTACTTTATATGGTTTTCTTTGACCGAATGCAGAAGCATCATGCAATTTTAAGGAATTACCCCGTGCTTGGGAGAATTCGTTACTTTCTGGAAAAAATCGGGCCTGAAATGCGGCAATATTGGTTTAACAGTGATAACGAAGGAAAACCCTTTTCCCGGGATGACTATGAACATATGGTGAAAAGTTCAAAATATTTACGGGATGTCATAGGTTTTGGCTCAAAACGGGATTTTGATGAAGAAGGCTTCTTTGTTAAAAACAGCATGTTTCCAAAGTTAGCCGAAGAAGAAAAATACGATCGAGAAACAAAAGTGACGACTAAAAGATACATTCTATTAAAAGACCCACTTTTCTCACAGCGAGAGGAAAAATGGGGAGATGAAGTAACCTCTGCGTTCTTATTGGATGATGAAGATGCCGTGATCATCGGCCCAAACACCAAGAATCCCTTTCGATTAAAAGGGCTTATCGGTATGTCCGCCATGAGTTATGGTTCTTTAGGGAAGAACGCAATCACTGCCCTTTCTGAGGGATTGGCTGCAGCAAAAGGCACATGGATGAATACAGGGGAAGGCGGACTTTCTCCTTATCATTTAATCGGCGGTGTGGATATAATCATGCAAATCGGTCCAGCTATGTTTGGGGTTCGTGATAGTATCGGCGAAATGGATTGGGATGAGTTAAAAAGAAAAAGTGAAATACCCGAAATCAAAGCATTTGAAATCAAATTGGCTCAAGGTGCCAAAACTCGCGGAGGGCATATCGATGCTGAAAAAGTGAATCCGGAAATCGCTGATATCCGCAAGGTCGTACCGTTCAAAGCGATTGATAGTCCGAATCGGTTTCATCAATTCAATGACGTAAAATCCATGTGCGATTTTATCGAAAAAATCAGGGAACATACAGGTATCCCGGTCGGCATCAAAATGGTCATCGGTGGCAATGACAGTGTTGAAGAGCTTGCTAGCTACATGAAAGAAACCGGGAAAGGTCCGGATTTCATTTCATTGGATGGCGGTGAAGGCGGCACTGGTGCATCTTATCAGGAATTGATCGATAGCGTAGGATTACCGATAAAATCCGCCTTGCCGATTTTAGTATCTACTTTGGAAAAATACGGTGTCCGCAATCGCGTTAAAATCATTGCCTCCGGTAAATTGTTCACGCCTGATAGAATAGCGATAGCTCTAGCCATGGGAGCCGACCTTGTTAACATAGCTCGAGGTTTCATGATTGCAATAGGATGTATACAGACGATGAAATGTCAATCCAATGCTTGTCCTGTCGGGGTAGCAACCACTGATCCTGAATTGCAAAAGGCACTTGTCATTAATGAAAAGAAATACCGTGTGGTCAACTTTCTTGTTACGCTTAGAAAAGGATTATTTAGAATCTCAGCCGCTGCTGGTTTAGATTCGCCGATCCATTTTCAACCTAAGCACATTAGCTATAAGGACGATAAAGGAATTGTCACATCCCTTGAAGATATTATGAACGAAGTTAAGGGACAAATAGGTGTCAGGCAATGAACAATCCGCCGCCCAGATTATTTGATGGGCGGTGGTTTTTTCTTAATAAAGGATGCAAAAATATATCAGGCGTGTAATCGAAATATCCCCCTACCTCCCACTTTTCCCTTCCCATTAGCTCCCCATAGCGATAATAAACATAGGCTGCAGCAATAATAGCCGTTTTAGACGACAAGAGCTAAAATCTTTCGATACGTTAGCATTCAAAATATCAAATGGATTGATAATACCATTTGCCATCACGTTTAAACTTTCTGCATTGGTCATTTAAAAGAAGGTATTCTAGGTGTGCCAATGTTTCACCAACAGCAAACCTGGTCTCGTGAATGGACAGATTTCCAAATAAGATCTGGCAAGCACTATTTACTGTAATCGGCTCTTTCATGTTTTCATGAATAACATGCAACCGGTCCTGATGGTGATCCAACAATTCAACAATTCTTTTATTTGCATTTTGAAACGGTTTCCCATGTGAAGGGATGACATTTTCAACGTCCAGCTTTTGTATTTTTTTCAAAGAATTAAAAAACTCTCCCAATGGGTTGCTGAAACCTTTAAACCAATAAGAAATATTTGGAGATATCCTGGGCAATATATGATCTGTCGAAAAAAGGACACTTTCTTCCTTATTGTATAAAGTAATCAGGCCATCAGAATGTCCCGGCGTGAAGATCACTTCATACTCATATTTGCCAAAATGCAGTTTCATTCCTTCTTCAAGATGATGATTTACGGCAGGGTAGGGTTTTACTTGTGGCATGAATCCGCTTTCGTCACTGGATAAGGCCACGGATAAATCGTCTTCCATACCACATGCTTTATAATTTTCTTTAAGCAGATTCAGCGAATCCGCTTCCCAATACGTAGTTCCCGCATGTTCATCCACTTGTGTCATCCAAACATCCGCATCGGTTAATTGTTGTAATGTCCCTGCATACCCGAAATGATCTGGGTGATAATGGGTGATGATAATATCGGTAATATCGTGTTTTTCGATAATTGGGTTCCATAAATCCCTTGTCGTTTTGTTATTTAATCCCGCATCAATGATTGTCCACCCTTTTTCACCTTCCGCTAGGAAACAATGGACATGGTCCAGCCTAAAAGGCAATGGAATGGTAACTTGAGTAACTTTCAGTTCATTCAGCAAGTATAACTTCCCCTTCCGATGTAACTTCATTTACATAAAACAAAAAATTGAAATTGCTAAAAACAAAACATTTAAGTTTATTAAATAAATGTATATCATTAATCAATTCGACGAATTCTTTCAAGTTCCTTTTATCAATATCCAGAAGCATCGATTAAAATCCAGAAGCAAAGCCTAGGGGCATTGGTTAAATCAAGAAATAAAAAAACCGCCATTAATATTTATGGCGGCACCTCGTTTTACATATTTTCCTCGATTGTTTGAACAAGGATAAAAAGAAAATGATAGATTAAATTAAAAGCTTCCTCTAATGTCATGTCTTCTCGGAATCCTTTTACGTTATCCAAGGCTAAATTCACATCCCATAGCCCGTCGCCCTGGTTAAACATTAAACTGAACGAACCAATTTCTGCTTGGAGTTCCTTAGTTAAATACGTTTTTAAAACTTCTCCCATTTTTTTCTGGAATTTCAATCCGAACATCGCATTATACGTACCAAAAACATCATCGACTTCTAAAGAAAGTGCCTCAACACCGATTAATTCGAACCATTTTGACTCAAAGTAAAGGAACTCATCTTTGTTATTTTTCAAATACTCGATCGGTTGTGATAAAAATGCAGAGTTCTCTTCAGAGATTAATTCTTCGCTCTCTTTGTTACTGCGTTCCATATAAGCATCTGTAAAACGGGATGCATTTTCTTTTTCCACTATAATGATATCATCGGCGATTAATTTATGCATTTCGACATAATCCTTTTCTTCTTTAAACAACTCAACCTTGTTTTCGATTACGGATTTTGATATGTATGATTCCATTTGTTTTTTTAGCATGATATGTCCTCCTAGTATCTTTTCAAGCTTTCGCAATATCAATCATAGCATATTCACTATAGATAAAATAACTTTGTGAAAGAAATTACAATATCAGTTGTGGCAATCATTTCGTGTCTTCGATATAGTAGTGGTAAGCGTTTATACATATGAGAGAAATGAGATGTTGAATCATGCAAAAAATCATTGTAGTTGGTGCAGGAATTTTGGGAGCTTCCACTGCCTATCAGTTGGCTAAAACTGGTGTTGAAGTGATCATTATTGACCGACAAGATATCGGTCAGGCAACATCTGCAGCTGCAGGAATCGTTTGCCCGTGGATTTCGCAAAGACGCAACCAAGCTTGGTATCTCCTTGCCAAAAATGGTGCGGCTTTTTATCCGGGTTTAATTGAAGAACTTGAACGGGACGGGGAAACCGAGACTGGGTATGCCCAGGTCGGGGCCATAAGCTTACATACCGATGAAGATAAACTGAATGCCATGAAGAACCGGGCGGCAAAACGGAAAGAAGAAGCACCGGAGATCGGGACGATCACAATACTTTCCGCAGAGGAAACACGTGCCTTATTCCCGCCTCTTTCCAGTGAATATGCAGCCGTTCACGTGAGTGGTGCAGCGCGGGTCGATGGACGCGCACTACGTGATTCCTTATTGCGGGCATCACAAAAAAACGGTGCAAAACTTATGTATGGTGAGGCCATACTTACATATAACGGTGCACAAGTGACAGGTGTAACACTTGGAGATGAATTCATATCTGCCGATAAAGTGATTGTTTGTGCTGGCGCCTGGGCACCGCAATTACTGAAGCCACTCGGCGTGAATTTTCAAGTCACCTTCCAAAAGGCTCAAATCATTCATCTGGAAACGCCAAATGACAATACAACTGACTGGCCTGTAGTCATGCCTCCCAGTGATCAATATCTTTTGGCTTTCGATAATAATAAAATCGTTGCTGGGGCGACTCACGAAAATACGGAAGTTTTCGATACCCGAATGACCGCAGGAGGACTCCGGGAGGTTTTCGATAAGGCCTTGCAAACCGCTCCCGGTTTGACAGATAGTACGTTTGTTGAAGCAAGGGTCGGATTTCGTCCATTCACGCCGGGATTCCTTCCGGTCATGGGTCCTTTGCCTGACTGGGAAGGAATAATCGTAGCCAATGGTCTTGGAGCTTCAGGTTTAACAATGGGCCCCTATATAGGCTCACTATTGGCAAATCTCGCACTTGATAGAAAAATCGAAATCGATATAGAAAATTATGATGTCAGAGGTGCACTTTTCACATAACTTCCTCGTCCTTGAAAATTACCACCAGTTTTTTTCAAATACTCCTTTTCATAAAAAATCAAGGACCTTTAATTGGTCCTTGATTCAGACTGTAGACAAACTCGATGAAAATCGAGTTTGTCTACAATTTTTTTTGCTTGTACAAATTTGGACGTTGATTTCCACTCCAGGCACTCGCTTTCCGCGGGCGGTCCGACAGCCTCCTCGGCGCACTTGCGCCTGTGGGGTCTCCCTTGGACTCGCTATTCCCGCAGGAGTCTCGCACCTTCCGTTCCAATCAACTATGTTTAAAATTTCAGATAGAACTCCTTTTGCCCACAGTCTTTTTTGTTTTATAATAGAAGTATTAAAACTTGAGGTGATGAGGATGCTTTCGAAACATAATTCTATTCAGCGAAATCAACTTGAAATGAGTAATGTATTAAGATTCTTCTATGTTCAAATTTTTTTCATTTATTTATTAATATCAGGTTCACTTACTTCTTCATAAATAACTTTTAACTCTTCAATAGTGAGTGATTTTAAAAATTCCTCTAGTTCATCCATGTTAATGCCTCCTATAATAAAGAACATTTGTTCTTATTATAATCTCCAAAATAGCACTAGTAAATAGTTAATTTTACTTTTAACACTAAAAGATGAATATGAATTCTTAATCAAATGTTTCCTGTCCTTTAATACCTATATAAGTTTTATTGAGCACTGTCCTTTAACCAACGGTCATTTCCTTTGAAAAATAGTGCTGAAACATCATTTTCATTTGCTCTTTATTTGCTGCAAACCGCTTATGACGATGACCATTTCCCCAGATGGATGAGGAAATCCTAGAAGCATGTTGTTAGCATCTAAATAATTGTGACCAGCTAAATAGTTTAAGACCTTGGAAACATTAACGCCTAAAGGAATAATAAGCGTGATTTCAATCATCCCTATTTCGGCAGCAAAGCTTTCCATTATATTTTTTTAAGCAACTCGGTCTTTAATATGTTCGGAGTTGTTCCATTGTAGTTTTTCCCGTTATAAAAAACTGGATAGGTTAAAACAGAGGTAGTATGAACGAGGTGACTTGCTTCGTTAAAAAGATCCAGTGCGGACGATATGTTTAAGTATGTATGTAATCCAAGCTCATCCAACATTGAATTAAATTGTTTCTCATCGTTCCTTCAAAACTGGAATTCTTTTTTACTTCGTGCAGGATCTCTTCATCACTATGTATGTGCCTTTTTGCATTAATTACGGTAGAATAAGATTTTTTCATTTTATGTAATCCAGGAGTGATTCAGACAATCACCACTTTTGCCCGTTCATTTACATATTCAAAAGGTGCGTAATAGATTTCGAGCTTTTTCTTTTCATCTCTTTCAAGCAAAAATTGTTCGCTCTGTATCATTTCATCTGTATAGGCAGCAGGTAAAGCATTAATTAGATTCTTAAATCGCGTAAAATTAGAAAAATTAGCAATCCCCATAAAATACTATCCCCTCTTTCTTCTATTTATTTTGGTCATATCAGTATATCAGAAATTTAGATTTGCCCCGAACATTGGTTCATTAAGAATCTTGTTGAATCCATTAGTAAAACTTAACCCACTCAAAAAAAAGATAAATTGCTTCCAACCCTTGGGTTGAAAAGAATTTATCTTAAAAATGGTATTTGGGGATGAAAAAAATTAGGTTTACAAAATGAAACTATTGATTGAATCTTCCGCGCTGGCGAAGCAATTCACGGTTCAGGTTCGGATCTTTTTCAAATGCAGCGCGGCCATGAAGCCAAAATATATTGTTGACGACAACTAAATCTCCAACAGGCAGTTCCAGTTCTAGTACACTTTCATCGTTTTCTAATGAAGTAGATAAATCGCGTAAGTATTGGGCTTGTTCGATTGATTCAGGGTATACAAATTGATCGATAAAACATATACCAGGTTTGTTATTATGATTGAAGAATGTCAATCTTTCAATTTCCTGATCAATGTTCTTGCTTTTCGGTGCCTTATACGTGAATTTCTGGCTTGATAATGGATGATTTACATACATATCAAGCTCTTTCCAATCGTCTAGGTGCAATAAGCGTGATTCGCCACCGCGGGCATTTTGTTCGATCATCTTCATCATCAGTAACCAGTCCGTTGGTTCATCAACAAAGGTTCCGTCCGTATGAAGTGTAAATAAACGATAGGCCTGACGCAAATATGAATCACTGCTATCCGTGTCTTGAACACTAAAACGGGCATAATATTTTCCTGACATGGCATCATGATTTGGAGTTCCGAGCAAGTATGAAATGGCCGTTGCAAAAATGACATATTCATCTGTATTCTCCGTGACACCCTCCAAGCCAAGAGTGAAGCCGCCGGATTCTCGATCATGAACGATGTTACGAAGCAATTCACCAAAGTCTTCCCCTACTTGATCCAAAAGATATGAAGCAATGATGAGTCGTGCATATGGCGTATATTCCAGATGTTGAACAGACTGATTATCCTTGGATACCGTTTCTAAAAAAGCAGCAATCGCCTCTTTTGAAATTTCAATATGATATAAACGGCTGGATTGAGGGTGAACTATCACCTCGTATTTTTCTGTTTTCCTTTCAAACTTCGCTCTCTTTTTTTCTGCAATGTTCATGAATGATTCCTCCTGTTATTTGTAATATAGGTGACAAAGTTAACAGGAAATATAAAAAGCCAGTCGCACAAGATCCCCAAACAAAATGGGAATCCAACTGTACAACTGGCTTATATTCACTTCACTGCTCTATGCAAATAGAGTCACAGCGAATATGCAGTTTATGTATGATTTATTTTTCCTGTTTCCAATCATTAAGAGCTTTACACGATTCTGAAAAGGTATTTTCCAAAAGGTGTTAATGTCATAATATTGGCTTAATTACATTAAAACGTTTTTCCGTAAAAATGTCAACATCTTTTACAAATTATTCTGATAAATCATCTTACTAACTTGGTAGTTTCGTTTTTTCTGCCGCTTTAATTTGCTGAAAATGGAGATCCAGGTCCTTCAAGGCAGCAATCAATGCATTAGCCGCTTTCCCCCGATAATAAGATGTAATCGATTCTATCGCTTCATCAACACCATCATTTAAACTGATCCCTTTTAATAAACGCCCAATAAATTCCCGTCCATGCTCTGTTGCCAGTGTACAAGAAGCCTCCAGGACAACACCATATTTAGCATCGACTTCCGCGGTGATGGTCAATGTTTCAAAGACACTTTTCGCTGCCATCCCTTGAGGTAAACGTGCATGACCTGCAATGAAAATTGTTTTACCATTGAACATGTGGCCTCTTCCTCTCTTTAACGAATTTTATTTTGTATATGCAGCTTCCAATAAGTGTGATTGTTCCGGAATGCGATTAACAACCTCTTTTCCAATTTCAATTGATGCTGTTGCAGCAGGTGACGGTGCATTACAAACATGAATGGTCCGTTTCCCCATTATAATATGAAAATCATCCACCATATTACCATCATCCTGTAACGCTTGAGCCCGGACTCCAGCAGGTGCAGGGATTAAATCATCTTCTTGAATTTCCGGAATCAATTCCTGCAGGCTTTTCGTAAATTGCTTTTTACTAAAAGAACGGACATATTCATCCATCCCTTCCTTCATGAATTTACTGGCCAGTTTCCAAAAACCTTTATAGCTTAAAACTTCAGCTAAATCCTTCGCATTGAAGTCAGTTTTTTTATAACCCTCCCGCTTGAAACTTAGTACAGCATTTGGACCGGCATCTACTTCCCCACTAATCATCCGCGTAAAATGAACCCCTAGAAATGGAAATTTCGGGTTAGGTACCGGATAAATCAAATGATTGACAAGGAAGCGCTTTTCGGGCTTCAATTTAAAATACTCACCGCGAAACGGGACAATTTTCATATCTGTTTTATACCCCGCAGCTGCTGCGATACGGTCACTGTACAATCCAGCGCAATTAATGACCACCCTTGCCTTTATTGTACCGTTGTTCGTGTCGATGATGACTTCATCAAAATCCTCGTCAATCTTCTCCACCTTTGTATTCAGCTTGATTTCACCGCCGTTGCCTCGGATGATATCCGCCATCTTTTCACTTACCTGACGATAATTGACGATGCCGGCTTGCGGGACGCGAATCGCACCAAGTCCATTAACATGTGGTTCGATTTCCTTTAACTCATCCACACCAATTCTTTGGATAGCTAGCTCATTTTGCAAACCGCGTGAATATAAATCATCTAGAAGGGGCAACTCTTCTGGTTTTGTTGCAACAATGACCTTTCCGCAAATATCATGTTCAATTCCATGCATCCGGCAGAATTCCGTCATTGATTTGCTTCCTTGACGGGCAAACCGTGCTTTGAAGCTGCCTGGTTTATAATAAATTCCTGAGTGGATGACGCCGCTGTTATGCCCCGTTTGATGATCTGCAACAACAGCCTCTTTTTCAATGACTACCACTTTAGCATTAGGAAAACGCTGATAAAGAGCCATTCCCGTCGATAAACCTACAATTCCCCCACCAACAATTGCGAAATCATACACAATTAACACTCCTTTTATTGATGATTTTTAGTATTCAGCAACTCCATATACGTAATTAAATTGTTTTTAGTCCGCAAGATGTGAAATTCTACTGCTGCCCTTAGTTCTGCAGGATCCCCTCTTAGTGCCGCTTCATAAATCATCCGGTGTTCCCGTTGCGTTTCTGGGTAATAATCAATCAGCAAATTCGGCGCAATGGGTGAGATACCCAACGTTTCAACCATTTTTTGAACCCTTGGCCATGGGCACCCTTTTCGGAGGGTTTCATGAAAAGCCCCATTCAAAAGGATATAATGCTCATTGGTTTCGTCAGATAACTGAATCCCTTCCATTTCACTCAAAATACCCTTTAATTTTTCTTTGTCCTCCTTTGTTAAATAAGGAAGCGATTTTTCTACTGCAAGGCCTTCAAGCAGAGACCTGGTATGATAAATTTCTTCAATATCATCCCGGGTAATCGGTGTGACGATTGCTCCTTTATGAGGAACCATTTCCACCAACCCTTCCAATTGAAGCTGTGTAAGGGCTTCACGAATCGGCATCCTGCTTACTTCCAGGCGATCGGCCCACTCCTCTTGGATGAGTCGCTCCCCCTTTTTCAACGTCCCATTCAAAATCGCCTTCCTAAGACTTTTCGTTACGTTCTTAACGATAGTTGATTTATCTCTTTTAGAATTAGCATTATCCAATTCAGCGTCCACCTTTCGATATTGGATACAATTTAAACTATATCAACTTAATAAAGCGATTACAATACAGAAAATTAAATAAATTGTATCCAATTTAAAAAACACTGGATACAATATATAGAGTAAACAACTAATTCACATCTGAGGATAGATTGGTTCCCTTTAACTGTTTAAGCACCTTTGTATTGTTCAATTCACAAATTCCAAACCAGGAACTAACGCCAAAACTTTTCAAAAAATTCCATCATCATGATATCATTATTGTGTTATCCAAATTTATTTAAATAAGGGGTTGCTAGCTAATGAGTAAAGTAGTCTACTTGATTGGCGAAATAAGGACTAATAATTTCACCGATAAAAATCTTTTCGAGAAAATCGGATCCCTTTGGAGCAAAACAAATGTTCTTAATATTGAAAATGATATCAAATATGGGATATACCATCAGTACGAAAGTAACTATCATGGAGATTATACATTAGCTATAGCCACCGAAACCCCCGTATCGAAAGAAAATTTTGTCATCCCAGATCAAGAGTACGCGGTGTTTGAATGTTTACAAGATGAACATTCCATAACTGAAACCTGGAAAAAGATATGGCAGCTGGAGGAAGATAAAAATTTGAACAGGAAATATAGTCTGGATTTTGAAAAGTATTATCCTGATGGAAAAGTGGAAATACATATTGCGATTTTATAAAAGGAACCTACTATGTGAAAGAAACCCATAATAGCTAAAAACTTTATTTAGCAGCCTTAAGGGCTTGAATCGGTTCCCACCGAGACTCATGCCTTTTTATTTCACCTTTGTACACTAGGGATTTAAAATAATCATCTCATATTGTTCAGTTCATTATAGAGTAGTTTTTTGGGGAAGAACTTCTCTTTAAATACAAGTTTTTTTGTATCAGAATGCATTAATATCTTATCTGAAAGCTTCAACCGTGATAAAATCAAACAAATATGGTTATGAAACATCGAATATAAAAGATGAAATTGGCAAAAAGTCATTAGAATAAAGGGGAAAATATGAATGGCAGAATTAATCGATTGGAAAAATAGTGCTCGCGGTCATAAGTTCATAGCTTCTTTTAGCGGAGGAAAGGATAGTGTCTTAGCCCTTTATAAAGCAATGAACATTGGAGAAGCTGTAGGACTGATCGTCATGCTGGAGGAAGAAGGAAAACGTTCCAGATCCCATGGAATGCCTCCGGAACTCATACATGCCCAAGCTGAATCAATAGGATTGCCTGTATATACTGCAGCTGCCAGTTGGACTGATTATGAAGAAGTATTTATGCGCCTTTTGGAAAAAGCTAAAAATCAAGGAGCAGAAGTTTTAGTAACAGGAGACTTGGATATGCCTGCCCATGGCTGTTGGCATGATAAGGTTACGAAGAATGCCGGGTTGAAGCTTGGAATGCCTTTATGGGAAATGAATCATCGTGAAGCTGTCGAAGAGTTCATGAATCTAGGATTTGTAACGATCATCGTAACCGTTAATTTATCATTGGGAATGACAGAGGATGATTTAGGGCGAAAGTTAACCCATGAATACGTGAAGGAACTTGAAGCTCGCGGCATTGACCCCTGCGGAGAAGGCGGAGAGTTTCATACGACAGTAATTGATGGGCCTATTTTTAAACAGCCAATCCACGTTCGTAAATGTGAGATTATTAAGGACGGAGAATATGCTTTTTTACCTTTGGAGCTGGATAAAATGAAGAATATAAGTACCTTATAACCGAACTAATAACCAATATTCCTGGCAACCACCCTGTGCTGCACCCCAATTATGAGATTTTCTCTAACGATTGAGGTGCAGTTCATCTGCTGAGTCCTTTGACAGGAGCATAATATCGAGTAATAGTTGACATAACATTATTATAGTAACGTCATTTTGCAGCAACAATTCGTTACTGATACCTTTCTGTTTCATTATTTGTTAAACAGGAAAACAACAGAATTTTAGAAAAATAAATGTTTCTAATATACTAAATCGAGTGTTTCTTTTAAAAATCAGTACGGTGTTATCAAGAAAAAAAGACTATATATTCTAGTCTTTTTTGAGAAGTCATACGGTTGATTTAAAACACTGTCCATTAACCGGCCAAAACTCTTATAATTTTCAAAAATCCTCAGTGAAGTCGATATTCCTAGCAAAAGGCGCGTATCCCATTCCGAAAGCCCTTTCACCTCTCCACACCAATGATACTAGTTTTATCTACCCATTCAGATATATCGAAATAATGTTTACTCTGAAATAACTCCCAATTGAAGGATTGTTATAGCCCTATAAAATACTGAGTAACAGGAGTTGTCTTCGTCCGTTCAGTTAATAATAGAAATCCATTAATGTTTCGTCCATTAAATCTTGTGTGAGTCCTATGTAAATCATCGTATCTTTTGGATTGGAATGATTAAGGATTTGCTGCAGTAAAGCGATATCCTTGAATTTTTGGTAATGCAAATAGCCGAAGGTTTTTCGAAGGGTATGTGTACCGACATCTGGAATGTCTGCCATTTCAGCCGCCTTGTTCAAGACCCGATAGGCCTGTACCCTAGTGATTGGACCATTACCTTTTCGACTTGGAAATAAATACTGTTCATTTTTCAGGTTCGATTTGCGGACATACTTCCTAACTTCCTTCCGAAGTTGAGGATTGACAAGGAACCGCTTAATTTTATTTGTTTTTTGCTCCACAATGACAATATGCGTACCCTCAAGAATGTCTTTCACTCGCAATTGTAAAAGATCCCCTATACGTAACCCGATGTTTATTCCGATCGAAAACATCATATAATCCCTGTAGCTGCAATATTTTAATAGTGATTTTTTCATCTTTTCTATGTGATCCAACCTGCGTATCGGTTGGACATTTTTAATTCTTTTAGAGGTTGCTTGCATGAATGGCTCATTCCCCTTTCCCCTTCTTTCATTGTACGTGAACAGCTTAAAAAAAGGCAAGTTTTAAAAAATTTGATACGCTTATAAACCTTGATTTAATGCGTTTTCGAATGTATCAATAGAGGTCCTTTGTTACATTCGGAATATTCTTATAAATCCTTCTGTGAAACCCATATAATCTATTAACCGCCATTAACCGCTTATATAGCCTCATGGAGCGATTTTAATTAAATCTGGAATAAAGACTCTATGTATTTCAAACAATAGCTTTAAACCCCAAATATGAAGGTCGTTTTTTTGTCATTAATAAGACTTTTGTAAAATAATGTACAAAATATTAATCATCCTATCAATATTAATAATGACTTCCCTTTCCATTTATTATGCACCCCTAATATTAACGGTAATTATGTTATGTAAACTATTGCGTTAGATAAAGAGAAACTTATGCCTACCCTCTTTATCAAATCATACCGATTGATTAATGAATATAAAAACTGGCATCATCAATGATCTCTATGTCTTTGTGACTTTTCAGTTCATCCATCAACTGGAAAAGTGCTCCATCCTTTTGTTTAGCTTCAATCATGCAATCCAGCTGTGGTAAGCTTCCCTTTATTTGTTGTAAAAATTCCATGAACATTCCAGTATCCACAAAATCAGCATGTGCTCGAAATTCTTTATCGGACCTTGGACTTGAAATATGCATTTTAGGAGGTAGCTTGGAATTACTCCATGTATTCAATATTCGGTCCCAATGATCTTTCCAATCTTCATTTGGTAACTGATGTGCGAGGTAATGGTGATAATCAAACACCATTGGAATGCCTAATTTTTCACATAAATAAAGTGTTTCCGACAACGTATAGGTAGTATCATCATTCTCAAGAATGACCATTCTTTGAATCGATTCCGGAATCAAACCCCAATTATGGATAAACTGCTCTAATGCCTGTACATGCTCGCCATAACCGCCGCCAACATGCAAAACACAGCGATGCTCGGGATCCACTCCCATTTTTTTCAATAGAGTAAAGTGCATCCTTAATGTTTTTAAGGATGTCTTCAGTATATCGATATTTGAACTATTCAAGATGACAAAATGATCTGGGTGAAAATCTATCCTTACTTTTGGGTGATTCTTTATGAATGTTTTTAATTTAGCCAGTTCTTCTGAAATAGGATCTATGTAATCCCATTCTGGAATTTCTGGATGGTTGGCTAAAGGTATAAGTTTTGAAGAAAGCCTAAAGAACTGAATATCATTAGCTTCGTTATGAATCAGTAAACGCCAGCAATTATGAAGATTGGATATTGAAATGCGTTCGAGCTTCCTTATCGCTGCATCTCTGTCCTTAATTTTGGAAAACTGCGCAAAAGTCATCGTTTGGGATGGTGAACAGTTTGGCACATGATTACTCATGGCTACATAACCGAGGCGGATTAATGTCAAAGTGATAGCTCCTTTCACGTTGAATGTTTAATGGAAGTATTCCCCTATGTGACCAATATTATATATGTGAAAGAATCCATCAATACAAAAAAAAGGCCTTTTCCGAATGAATACCGGGCAAAAACCATTTTTCTAAATTATTATTTTTAAGCTAGAATTTCATAATTTTTTTACTTACACTTCGGGGGTAGGAGTTGGTTTGGCATATCCGCTTTTATATTTTTCATCGACTTTATTCCGGATCTCTTTGACGCTCATACCGTCATTCAAGTCCAATATGGATTGCGCAGCAATTTCCAAGCAAACTCCGCATCTTGTCCCGTGGTCATCCCAAACCACTTCACCATTTTTTTTATTCTCATGGATAAAACAATCATAATTATTTTTATGGTTAGCTGACTCTCCGCAACCGCAGTAACAAGGTATTTTTTCTAGTAAATCTTTATTTTGCGCAACAGCTAAATAGATTGTCTTCATATCCTCTGGTTTTTCAGCTAAGAAATCCGGTGCTATTTCCTTACTGCTGGTCTCCTCCTGAAGATCTCCGGATGCCGTATGCTCTGAATGGCCTTCATGACCGCTTTCTTTTTGTACAACACTTTCCTCTTCACTTGAACAGCCTGAGAGTATTAAAGAAGAACAGATCCCCAAAGTGACGGTCAATAATTTTAACTTCATTTATACACTCCTTGAACTTTTTTATACTCCCATTTTATGGTACGAAAGGTATTTCTACAAGCATTAGGTTCCAAAATTTTAAGGATTAATGACAAGTATCCATGCTACATAGACTAAATTGCCATTCTGGTACGACTCCGTACATAATTTTAAAGTATTTACCACACTTTAAGATAAAAGAATGAGGTGATACTGTGATAAGAGCGCTACCATCATTGTTAATTTTGTTAGGCACGTATTTACTTATTATACTCCTCGACAACCTACAGGGCTTGAATATATGGCACTCTTTCTATAGCTTAAACAATATTTGATAGTAGGACGTGGAGAAGATTACTTTCTGCTCTTGTTATATACCATAATTTTTTTATATTTTTTTATATCCTCAGCGATCAAAAACCGGCAGCCTCCCTCTTCATGAAGCAGCTGGTTTAATTTTTTGTTTTATATATGCGGTTATCAATAACAAAATGGGGATTCCAATGAGTAAAGGAAGATGTAAAAGGTAAGGGACGACTTTTAACCCTTCATTTATATGAGCCTGATAGCTAGGAGCAATCATTATCGAAGAGAAGAAAATAACACCGCCAACCAGATAAATGAATATAGGTGATGGTTTCATTTGAAATAAGTCCCCTGCGCCAATAATGGCACAAAAGAAAAAGATCGAAATTTTAATGAAGCCTAAAATGATCATTAAAACAAGTATAAAGGTATCCATTCTTTCAATAAAATCAGCGATATTAATATAACTCACGGCTGTAAGAGCTGGGAAATTAGACCTTAATACCGCCTCGGGACCTAATACAGACAAGAGAATGATCGAATTAAGAGTTAATGAAATCCCACCTATAATTATCGCAAAAAAGCCCACTTTAACGGCAGAACTCTTTTTATTCAAGTACGGAAGAATCATTGTAAACGTAATTAATTCTCCAAAAGGCACGGTGATACCTGTAGGAATCAACTCTTTCCATACCATTCCCCATCCGTTGCCTAATACAGGCTGAAGGTTTTCCAATTTTGTATATCCTCCTAATACAAACATAAAATTTAAAATCAAAAGGGTCACGATAATAATGGCAAAGCATAAGCATGCAACACGTGCAAATGCTTCCAATCCTAGATGAACTCCATAAATTAAAACAAGTATCATGCATATCCCCAGCGTTATAATGGAAGTGCGTCTATAAGTGGAGCTAATTAATAATTCTTCAAAATCGCGTAATACTCTTGAAGCAAGATAAACAAAATAGATGATATAGGAAAAACTCAATACGCTGCCGATATATTTACCCCAAATTTTCCGGACATAGCCGGTCATCGGTATGTCAGGATATTTTTTGAATAATGAAATATACACGAAATACAGTAAACATCCGAAAAGAGTTGATAAAAGGTTAACAATCCAGACATCCTGCTTGGCACCCTTTCCTATTATAAGCAGTAGATTACTGCCAAACATAAAAATGATCATCATACAAAATAACTGAAATCCATCAATTTTTATTTTAGGCAATGCATCCTCACCTCCCCATTCATTTATTTCGGTTCATAAGGTTCCATTAGCAATCCGGAATTGATAATCTCTACATGAACCTTCAATGATATCTGCGCATCTGAATATAGGTTATCCCAATTCTTTTTGTTTTGGCGCCAATAAACGGGATTTGTTCGGGACAGGGCATCACCAAAACCAAAAATATCTGACTTTTCTTTTTGAGTGATGCCAATCGTCTTTTTAATTTGCTTTTTTAATTCTTTTTCCATCTTTTTTTCGAATTTTTTTAACACTCTCGGATCACTTAAATTAAGCTCACATGATGTTTCCAACAGTTCTCCCATCACGTTGATATCAGTATGGATGACAGGTTTTTCATGATGGATTTCGGTTAACATTTTACTTTTCACACCGATTGTGTTGATTGTTACATTTCCTCTTTCACAAGGTAACACAACGGGGGTATTTTTTACTTTCGATGTAACGAATTGAACGGCTCGGGCCGTTTCTCCATCCAACCATCTCACCAATTTGCCTTTTCTGAAAACGGCTAATCCTTTAACCTTAATAGTAGTCGGGTTCGTCGTCTCTAAATTTCCTGTTTGCTTCCCCTTCTGGGAAGCATTGCTTATACTGATTCCCGGAAGTGATACATCTTTGCCTTCACTCAACAGTGAAGCAATGATTTCATATGCTAACACCTCACTAGATGATCCATACAACTTTTGATTATTTTGTGTTGTACTGATGATATTTTTACCTGGAGTAATCTCAAGAGGTTCAATTACTCCAAGTACATCCATCGCAGTCTTCCCGCGCGCAATAAAGATCGGGATACTTACCCGCGAATATTTACCTCTATCTAGACCATCGAATATTAAATCCAAATCATTTCGAGCTAACTTCTCGCCAATAATAATGAGCGAGAGATGTGTTGTATTATTTTCCCTCGGAATAACGGAAGCTGACTTACCTAAAGCCTCCAAAAGCGTTTTTCCTGTTATTGTATAGTTGATGACAGCGAGACCTTGTCCTCCTGTTGTGTTGGTTTGGGATAGGCCGCTAGGATTTATGACTTGATATGTTACTCGGTACGGTTGTTTTGGATCGTCATTTTGGTCAACTCCCATAGCAATTATGACACCTAGCTCGTTTAATTCCCGGTAATTCGAACAACCTGAAATCAATAAACAAAACGCTGCAATCCATAAAAGTGAAATATTAATTTTCATTTTTCATCCTCATTCTTTTTTAAACGAGTTTTATTTGTTTGTAGGTTTTTTCATTAGTGACTGTATGGGAAAACGAAAAAAACCATCTTTTTGCTCTTTGAAACGAAATGGAGCAAATGGGGCAAAATAGGGAACACCAAAAGACCTCAGGCTGCTCATATGAAGCCAGATACATAGAGTGAAAAGCAATATGCCATATAAGCCTATAAAAGCCGATATAAAAATCAACATAAATCGAATTCCACGAGTAACATTGACTAGACTGGTATTTGGCAGTGTAAAACTGCTGATTGCAGAGATGGCTACAATGATGACAACTGCCGCTCCCACAAACCCCGCTTCAACAGCTGCCTGCCCTAAAATAAGTGCACCTACAATTGATACGGCTGGTCCGATCGCCCTTGGCATTCGAATTCCCGCCTCGCGTAAAATCTCGAAGGCCATTTCCATGACCAGTATTTCGACAATCGCTGGAAAAGGAACATTTTCTCTTTGAGCCATTAAACTGACAAGTAAAGTAGTAGGAATAAGCCCCTGGTGATGAGTAATTAGTGCCAAATATATAGCGGATGCATACATCGATAGAAAAAAGGCTCCAAATCTTAACATCCTTAAAAAAGAGCTGATATATTGATTTTGATAATAGTCCTCCGGAGATTGAAAAAATTGAGAAAAAATCGCCGGGACGATTAAAACAAATGGAGTTCCTTGGATAATGATGGCGACTCGACCTTCCAATAAATTCCCAACTACCGCATCAGGACGTTCTGTATTCAAAAGAAGCGGAAAAATCGTAGTTGAATCATCCCGGATTAATTCCTCAATGTAATTCGATTCAAGAACCCCATCAATATCAATGCCCTTTACTCGTTCTTTGACTTCCTTCACAATACTCTCATCCGCGATTCCCTGAATGTACATGATTCCAATATCCGTTTGAGTGACGTTTCCGACTTTCAAGCTCTCTAAGCGTACATTAGGATTTTGAATCCTAGCACGAATTAAAGACGTATTGGTTCTTAAATTTTCAGTAAAACTATCTTTTGGTCCTCTTATGACCGTTTGACTTGTCGGCTCAGTTATCGCACGGGATGGCTGACTTTTCGTACTGGCGATGAATGCTTTTGTACTGCCATTCAACAATACAACCGTATCTCCTGTCAAAACCGCTGATACGAATTCCTGCCAACTTTCTTTAACGGTTAATTGGGATACCGTTAGAATATGGCTAGCTCGTTCTTCTATCTCTGTCAACATTTGTTTATTTTCTTTGAACCAATCTATTAATGGTTCAACTATGTTTTCATTAATGATGTTAGCATCAGCCAAACCGTCAAGGTGGATTACAGCTGCCTGTACCGATTTTTCGTGTGGAGACTAAATCATTCGAACAGACAAATCTGAACTGTTCCCGAGCTCGTTCTTCAATCTTTTTACATTTTCATTTACCTCGCAGGATAAGGTGCCATTGGTTGTAGATTTTTCTTTAGCTCTTTTAAGAGAACGTCCTATTTGCACTTTTCCGCCCCTTACTGATTAAGTGTGTGTATATGTTCGTTTCACTGATGATTGATTTTATTATTTGTATCTAATATAAATATATGTAATAAAAGGATGGTGAGAAAAATTTTGATATCACTTCCCATCGAAAAAAGCCGATGTTTCCTTATAAGGGAATCATCGGCTTTAATATTTTGGTGGAATTATTCACATCACTCAAGTCAAAGTCATTTTCGCAGACGATTTTACTTCATTTCAATAATATTAACGAGCTACTTTATTTCTTACCTTTAGATAAGGTTAGCGGAATGGTTACGAGCGAAACTCCTGCAGCGATCCAAAACCAGCTGGTGTTTCGTTTTTTTTCGCTTCCGCTTTTACTGGGTATACTCGATCCGTATGATTTTCTGGAGGTCGGCCGTTCTATGTCCGCTGTTTCATTCGCCCTATGCAAATGCTGATTCTCTGGTAATTGGGTGGTTCTTTCTAAATCGCTTGTATCTTCTCCCATTCCTTTAAGAAAGGTCATCAGAAAAGTCATAGCTTGTTTGACTTCTTGGTCATTCAAGGAACGCAGCAATGCTAGGTAGCTTGGCTTTTCCGGCATTTTATCAGACTCTGCCACACGGGCAATCCCTGTATTGACCTTGAGGATAAGCGGTTCAAGCTGCTGAACATTAAGTGTACCTAACGTGCCAAGTATGAGAAGCAGATTTTTTAGCATATTTGCCGTTTCTGGGGTGTCTGCTGTCTTGACAAGAATGTTCAGCACTTTGTCCCCTTCCTGCAACAAGCTGTTAACCATTGATAAAATCCCACGATCCTGCATGCCCTTCATGACTTCAAACGTTTCTTTAATCACTTCTTTATTTTCCAAAAGGGTACGCTCGATATCCTCGAGTTCAATTCTTCTTCTTTCTTCATCGCTAATGGAGATTCGATTGATCACTTTTGTCGCTTTAGCCACGGTTCCTCTCCTCCTTTTTGATCTTCAAGAGGTCACCAGGGAAAATATAATCTTCGCGGGCCCATTTTTTTTGTACTTGTACACCTATCTGCGGTTGTGGATTACCATTACGATGGTTGATACTCGGCAACGGATTGTCTCCTTTAACCCTGAGCACTTCCATTTTTGCTTGAACTTCCTTATAAGCAGGAGTATCAGTATCTTTATCTGAATGGCTGCTTGTCAATTGGTTGATTGCCCCATCACCTGAATCGTTCATCGGCAGATAAACTTCTTTACCTTTTACACGATCCGTAATCAGGCATTGCACTTTTGCATTTCCATATGGTGAAGTAAGCCGAACAAGAGTGCCATCCTCAAGCCCTCTATCTTTTGCCAATTCCCGGGATACCTCAAGGAAGACTTTTGGCGTTTTGGAAGTAATGCCTTTTGATTTATAAGTCATGTTTCCTTCATGGAAGTGTTCCAATAAACGGCCATTATTCACATGGATATCAAACTCATCCCCAAAGTCAATCGGTTTGGTCCATTCGACTGGAAATAACCTTGCTTTTCCATCAGGGAAAGGAAAAGCTTCCGTGAATAACAGTGGCGTATCTTTACCATCTGGAGTCACTGGCCATTGAAGACTGTTATAACCCTCCAAGCGTTCATACGTTACTCCTGCATATAATGGTGATAGTTTGGCTGCTTCTTCCATAATTTCACTTGGATGCTCATAATTCCAGCCGGCTCCTAACGAATTAGCGACATTCTTTATGATTTGCCAATCAGGCTTTGAGTCGCCAAGCGGTTCAAAGACTTGATAAAGACGTTGAATACGGCGTTCCGTATTCGTGAAAGTACCTTCTTTTTCAAAGCTTGGGCTTGCGGGAAGGACGACATCCGCGAATTCAGCCGTTCTTGATAAGAAGATATCTTGTACCACAAAGAAGGCCAGTTTTTCAAATGCTTTATGGACATGATTGATATTCGAATCGACCAGACCCATATCTTCACCTTTTAAGTACATTGCTTTGATGGTACCTGCATGTATCCCTTCGACCATTTCATGATTATTCAGGCCAGGGTTTTCTGGTATTTTTGCTCCCCAGATGTTTTCATATTTCACGCGGACCTTTTCATCCGTTACTTTTTCATAACCTGGCAGGCGATCCGGCATACTGCCAAAATCGCTGGCTCCTTGAACATTATTATGGCCGCGTAAAGGGTAAGTACCTGTTCCGGGTTTACCATAGTTGCCTGTTATGAGCAATAAATTGGAAATTGCAGTACTTGTATCGCTTCCTCCTCCATGCTGGGTAACGCCCATGGCCCAAAGCGATGCAACGCTTTCCGCTTCATGAATGGCCTCTGCCAACGTAATTAAATCTTCCTTAGCTACGCCTGTTACTTTTTCAGCATATTCCAATGTGTAAGGTTCCAAAGTCTTGATGTATTCTTCCATTCCATTTACACGATTTTTGATGAAGTCTGTATCTGTCCAACCTTTGTCGACGATATATTTAGTCACGGCCGACAGCCATATGATATCCGATCCCGGTGCAGGCTGGATGAAGAGGTCGGAACGTTCAGCCATTTCATGCTTTCTGATGTCCGCCACTATCAGCTTCTGTTTACCCAGTTTATGGGAACGTTTGATTCTTGTAGCCAACACGGGGTGTGATTCGGATGTATTGGAGCCTATGATCAATACAAGTTCGGACTTTTCGATATCCTTTATGCCCCCTGTATCTCCGCCATATCCAACCGTTCTGAATAGTCCTAAAGTAGCCGGTGTCTGACAATACCGGGAACAGTTATCCACATTATTGGTGCCGATGATTCCCCTAGCCAGCTTTTGCATTAAATAGGACTCTTCATTAGTGCACTTGGAAGAAGTTATGAAAGCCATCGAATCCGGACCGTGAGAATCTTTGATTTCAGTGAATTTACGGGAAATCAATTCAAGGGCTTCTTCCCATTCAGCTTCCCTGAACGCATCCCCTTCCCTAATTAAAGGTTTTGTGAGTCTTTCTTTACTATTCACGAAATCCCATCCGAATTTCCCTTTTACACAAGTCGAAATTCCATTAGCAGGTGCCTCCACTTGCGGTTCGATCTTAAGGATTTTACGATCTTTGGTCCAAACGTCAAAGCTGCATCCTACCCCACAGTATGTACAAACCGTTTTTGTCTTCTTGATCCTTGCATCCCTCATGGCGGATTCCATATCTGAAATCGCTAAAATCGAACCATAACCCGTTTCAACATTTTTTGTAATTTCTATCATAGGTCTAAGTGTTTGTTTGGCAATGCCGGTTAAAAATCCGGCTTCCCCTTCCATTCCTTTTTCCATCATTGCATTACACGGACATACAGTAGAACAATGTCCACATGACACGCATGAAGATTCATTGATCGGAACATTATCATCCCAAATGACACGCGGGCGTTTTGCTTCCCAATCAATGGTCAATGTTTCAGTGACCTGTACATCTTGACATGCTTCAACACAACGGCCACAAAGAATGCATTGATCCGGATCATATCGATAGAATGGATTTGACCGATCCACTTCATATGGTTTTTGATCAAAAGGAACACTTTGATGATTTACCTTCATTTCCTTAACCGTATTGTGTATTTCACAACCGCCATTGTTATAATCACAAACTGTACAATAAAGCTCATGGTTATACAATATCTTGTCCATCGCCATGACCTGTGCCTCTTTTACATCAGCTGCAACTGTATCAATTACATCACCATCCCTGATTATGGTGGAGCAAGATCTTACAAGTTCACCATTAACACTCACTAAACATGTATCACATGTTTCGATAGGACCTAGGCTAGGATGGTAACAAACATTCGGGACCTCAATGGAGCTATCCGTCAGCATTTGTAATATTGTTTGATTACCTTCCATACTGGTCTCAGCACCATTGATTTTTATATGCACTTTCTCTGGCATAATAATCGCTCCCCTCTTACACAACGATAAAATTCATCATTTTGTATTTTCTACCCCCGCACATTTTTTCTCAAACTTGCGAAAGTAAATAATGGAAGACTCCTTTAACCAATTTCATATCAGCAAATGAACAAAGCCGAAGTGAGACATAGTATTCCCTCACTTAGACATTATGTCATTGGTTAGAATTTGCTTTTAACACAAACGAACTTAAAGGGGCAACGGTTATCTGACTCCCTTTAATCCTTTCTATTTCTTCCAGGCCAGCCCGCTGACCATCCACTAGAACGGACCAATTATCTTCGTGGGGAAGATTAATCGTTATCGCATCCCAATTTGCATTATGAATCACTGCAATTGTTGAATCTTCTGTTTTTAAAGAGAATGCAACCACATTTGGCGGAGCATCAATGAATTGTAAATGCTCTTCAATTTCTTCGGGTGTGCTTAACCTAAAAACAGAATGATTTTTCCTGAGCGAAATCAGTCCTTTCATATACTCCACTTCCCGATCGAAATCAGCTCTTCTTTTCCAATCCAATCGGTTAATCCAATCAGAAGATTGATAGCTATTTTCATCTCCATCCT
Source organism: Peribacillus phoenicis (assembly GCF_047238085.1). Taxonomy (NCBI): domain Bacteria; kingdom Bacillati; phylum Bacillota; class Bacilli; order Caryophanales; family Bacillaceae; genus Peribacillus; species Peribacillus phoenicis. The sequence continues at coordinate 2,408,353 of NZ_JBDFMF010000001.1, forward strand.
TTGTGCGCATAAACTCTTGTCCAGCATGTATCATTGGAATTCCCTGTGACAGTAAGACAATTGCCGAAGCTAATTTATGCATTTGTTTCCGTTTTTCTTCTGTCGCATCTGGATTAGTGATGAGAAGCTTATCCCATAAAGTATAATTATCATGTGCTTCAACATAATTGATCACTTGATCTGGTCTTTGATATGTCGCGATATCATCATCATATTCCAAACCACCAGCAATGCCTTTTTTTATAATATCTTCCATTCCTGGTTTGCCATTCACGAATCCTTTATCATGTTCATTCATTACAAACCCTTTTAAACCATCACGGATCGCATCATTAAAGTGAGCGATTCCAGGCATTTTAAAAGCATTCTTTTGATTTGCTTTCAGCTCTTTGGCCAAGGGTGTATCCATATCCCAGCCTTCACCCAAAACAATGAGGGTCGGATCAATTTCTGCCAGTGCCTTTTTCACTTCATTCATCGTTTCCACATCATGAATCCCCATTAAATCGAAACGGAAACCATCAAGGTTAAATTCCTTCGCCCAATAGGTTACGGATTCAACAATGAATTTGCGCATCATTTTACGTTCAGACGCGGTGTCATTTCCTACACCAGTTCCATTAGATAGGGTTCCGTCAGCGTTATAGCGAAAAAAGTAAGTGGGAACGAGTTTATGGAAGTTTGAGTCCTCCACAGAATAAACGTGATTATAGACAACATCCATGATGACTCGTAAACCGTGATCATGCATTCCTTGAATCATTTCCTTTAACTCCCGAATCCTGACTTTTGGTTGATACGGATCAGTCGAATAAGAGCCCTCGGGAGCGTTATAATTCTGTGGATCATATCCCCAGTTATATTGTGGTTCATTCAATTTCATTTCATTGACTGTAGCAAAATCGAATATCGGGATAAACTGAACATGAGTAACGCCTAGATCTTTAATATGATCAAGACCCGTTTTCGCTCCTTCTGGACCTTTGGTTCCGGCTTCAATTACTCCTATGAATTTACCTTTATTATTTATTCCGCTTTCTGGATGAATCGACAAATCCCGAGTATGCAATTCATAAATGACTATGTCCTCAGCTTTTTCGAGAGGTGGTTTATCCCGTGTCCACCTTTTTGGGTTCGTATCTGTTAAATCTATCACGACTCCTTTAATACCATTAACAGTAACTGCACGAACATATGGATCGACGGCTTCACTCCAGATTTCTCCCACTCTCACTTTATATGTATAAATCAATCCATCCTGATCACCGTCCAACTCAATCGTCCAGGTACCTTTTTCCGAACGAACCATCGGAATCTCCATTCCATCTGAATCATCCCAATGTTTATAAGTAACTAGCTTAGCTTCAGATGCAAGTGGCGCCCATAACCGGAATGCCGTTTTATCTTTAAGATAGGAATTTCCTAAATCTTTGCCTTCATAGAAATATAGGTCATCCAATTCCGACGGATTTACTGGATTAATATTAGCAATCGGCAGGGATTCCAACTGATTTTCCGTTTCATTATCCGTAGGTTTTCGATTATTTTTATTTTCCTCTTCAAAATAAGAAAGTGAATCTTTAATAGGTCATTCCTCCATTGAAATTCCCATTTCAGAACAGGAATTATTAATTTTTATAATCATGAGCGAATCTTCACTTATGTTATGATTCCACAGGCATTACCCATCAAAACATTTGATCGGCAAATTATGTCGAAAATTCAGAAATCTATATTTTTATCGAAAGCTGTAGGTCATTTAGCCGGACCTTACCCTTTTATGAAAACGAAGCCTAAAAAAGATAAAAAAATGCCTCCATAACAGTTTTACGGTCTTGGAGGCATTTCTAGTACTCTTTATGGTGTTTTAATAATTTTCACAGAGTTATCTTCAACAATTGCAGTGAAGTTCTTAACTTCGGGCTGCTCAAAGATAAAGTCAGTGATGCCGTCTTCGAGCTGTTCTTGTAGAACCCGGCGTAGCGGTCTCGCCCCGAAAGTTGGGTGATATCCGAGTTCAATTAGCCTTTGTTTCGCTTCATTAGTTACATCTAAAGATAAACCATTTGCAGCAAGTGTTTCGTCAAGCTCGTGAATCATGATATCAACGATTTGCAGAAGATCTTCTTTCTTCAATGCCGAGAATTCAATGATGCTATCGAATCGATTCAGGAATTCCGGTTTGAAGAAGCTGCCTAAAGATTGTAGGATTGAAGCTTCTTCTACAGCTGAACTTGTACCGAATCCCATTACTTTTTGTTTCTCACCGACTCCAGCATTACTCGTCATGATGATCACGGTATCTTTAAAAGTAACGGTCCGGCCTTGACTGTCGGTTAAGCGGCCATCTTCCATGATTTGCAGGAACATATGCATTACATCCGGATGTGCCTTTTCGATTTCATCCAATAAGATGATACTGTAAGGCTTTCGGCGAACTTTTTCCGTCAATTGTCCAGCTTCCTCATGTCCTACATATCCAGGAGGAGAACCGATTAATTTAGAAACACTGTGTTTCTCCATGAATTCACTCATGTCAAGACGAATCATCGCTTCCTTGTCCCCGAATAATTCCTCAGCAAGACTTTTTGCCAATTCGGTTTTACCGACTCCTGTCGGACCAACGAAAAGGAAAGAACCGGTAGGACGGTTTTTTGATTTTAACCCGGCACGACTTCTTCGAACGGCCTTGGACACCTTTTTGACAGCTTCTTCCTGCCCGATTACTTTTTTCATCAGCTCCGCTTGGAGGTGAACCATTCTTTCTTGCTCATCTTCTTGGAGCTTACCTACAGGTATACCAGTCTTTTGTTCGATGATATTTTGAATGTCTTCAACGGTAACGGTTGGCTTAATTGCAGCTTCCCCAGCCTGCAATGACTTTTCCAGTTTTTCTTCTTCATCACGAAGAACGGCAGCTTTTTCATATGCTTCTTCTTTTAAGGCCATTTCTTTTTCTTTATAGATTTGAGCCAGACGCTCTTTCATGTTTTCTACTTGGCCGTCTTCGATGGTCAAGTTCAATTTGGAACCTGCTTCATCCATTAAGTCTATTGCCTTATCAGGCAGGAAACGGTCTTGAATGTAGCGGTTCGAAAGTTCAACAGCCGCTTTAAGGGCTTCCTCACTATATGTCACACCATGATAAGATTCGTAACTATCCTTTAATCCACGTAAGATGACAAGTGCCTCAGCCGTTGTCGGCTCATTAACGTGTACAGGCTGGAAGCGCCTTTCAAGGGCACCATCTTTTTCAATTTTCCTATATTCTGATAAAGTGGTTGCTCCGACAAGCTGGAGTTCGCCGCGTGCAAGTGCAGGCTTCAAGATATTTCCTGCATCCATTGATCCTTCGGCCGAACCCGCTCCCACTAGCTGATGAATTTCATCGATGAATAGTATGACATTTTTTCTTTCCTGTAATTCGCTGATCAATTGCTTCATTCGTTCTTCGAATTGCCCTCTAATTCCAGTATTCGACACAAGGGACGCTACATCAAGCATATATACAAGCTTATTACGTAATTTAACTGGCACTGAACCTTCAACAATCGCTAAAGCAAGACCTTCAGCAATGGCTGTTTTACCGACACCAGGTTCACCGATTAAAACTGGATTATTTTTATTGCGCCTATTTAGAACTTCAATGACGCGTTTAATTTCTTCATTTCGTCCGATAACCGGATCAATAAGTCCTGCTTTAGCAGCATCGGTCAAATTGCGGCCATACTCCTCAAGCAATCCTCCATCCTCGCCATGTTCAGCTGAATCCGGTTTTGGTACACCATTATAATTAAATGGATTGAATGAATTTGGAGATCCGTTAAATTGGAATTTCCCTATATCCATTCCGCCCATAGCTGCTCCAAGTTTGTTTCGCTCTTCTTTATAACAAGTGGAGCACAGTTTCACATCATGCTCCTGACCATTCATATTTAGGTGAACTTGAATATTAGCTTGGTTTACATGGCATTTTTCACAAAGCATGTAGTACTCCTCCTTTAAAAAATGAATTTAAAAATCTTTGACCTTCTTTGACTTTCTGACTTTATTATACATTGACCTTCTTTGACTTTCAATAATTTTGTCTGGGAATTTTTTTGATAAAAAAAGAAATTACCTTGAATTGGTTTGCTAAGCATATTAAACTATCCATTTCCAGTCAAATAAAAAGATTCTATGTATGCCTCTTAGTATATTCAGTTAGTATTGATTACCCACTTCAGGACTCACCATAACCTTAACTATTAACAAAACGCCAATTCTATTGTCCATATGCACCTCATCCACTCTAATTTTTTAAAACAAAAAAAGACTTTATTAAGTCTCTTTAAGGTTTGTACAATTTTTAAACGTTGGATTTCCACTCCAGGTACTCGCTTTCCGCGGGCGGTCGGGGAGCCTCCTCGGCGTCTTCGCGCCTGTGGGGTCTCCCCTTGACGCGCTTTTCCCGCAGGAGTCTCGCACACCCGTTCCAATCAACTTTGTTTTAACTTTAAGATAGAACACTTTTGCCTACAGTCTTTTTTGTTTTTAAGTAGTATTAATACTTGAGGTGATATCGAACTTTCTAAAAAGTCCCCTCGTTGTCCAACCCATGCCATGCTTTCCTTTCCGCTATAGCTGCTTCAATTCCAATAAAAAATCAAAAAGGTTTCGGAATGAAACCTTCCGAAACCTTTTTGGCTACAAATTGAAAGAGACTTCATTAAGTCTCTTAGCTTTTTTATATTAAGAATGATTTTCTTCTATTATATACGTTTCGCACCAATATACTTTGGCTTCCAATAGGTATTATTGGTTTTAGCGTATGACACTCCTTTAGATGATGAAGAGTGTATGAATTCATTGTTTCCTATGTATATAGCCACATGTGTAGGTTTATTCGCTTTATTTGGTGCAAAAAACATTAAGTCACCTTTTTGCAGGCTTTTAACTTTCTTACCTTTTTTATATATGTCAGCAGCAGTTCTTGGTAAATTCTTACCAGCTTTTTGATATGAATACTTCACTAAACCGGAACAATCAAAACCTGAAGAAGAAATGCCACCCATTTTATATTTTGTACCTAATTCACTTTTAGCCACTTTAATAGCTTTTGTATGATATGAAGCAGCTTCCACTTGGTCCCCAGCAAAGGATGCGGTTACAAGCGTAATAGCCAATGACAATCCGACGACAATTTTCTTAAACAAATTATTTTACCCCCTGATGTGATTTGCTAAACCTAATATACTAGAAAAGGTATATCACTCGCATCACAGGATCTTTACAAATATGTTACATTTAGTAGATTTAGGAAGAATGACCATATAAAACATAAAAATAAGTCGAATGATGTGTCCATTTAGCTTAAAACTTACTTTTTCTCATAGAAAAAACAGTAGTTAGATAACCACTGTCCAGTTTATCGATAAAAGAAGATTCGAGAATTTTAATATCCTTCATGTTTTTTATTTGATTATACGAATGGATCCCGCTCTAAAATGAAGAAATTTGCGACGAAATCCAGCTAGCCGAGACCCCACGTCCGCTTGCTTTCATGGTCGGCGGGAGCGAATTTCTGGAATCAACTAACTGCAGGCAAACTGGCTCTACTCCAATTTGTCTGCAGCCTGAACAGCGATAAAAAAACACTGTTAAAATTCTTTTGAGAAAAATGGAAGAAATAATTTCACCCCACGTTTATTAAAAGGTAAACATTTCAAATCTGCAATTAAATGACTTATGTATCCTAATGAACAAGTTGCGAAAATTCCGTCAATCCCCATAAAGGCTTCGAATTGAAAGGCAATGAAACCAAAAAAAGCGATACCGGCAATCGAATGGGTATAACTTCTATGTGGTGTAAAGGATGCCAGGATAATATAGACGCCCAACAGCCACAACCAGCTTTCCTGCAAAGATAAACCGCCGCCTAAAACCGCTAATCCAGTCAAGGTCAGCATATGCCTTTGCCTAATGAATGAAGAAATAATGATGATTCCGATTCCTGCACCTACACCGATCCACTTTTCCGTATCAGAGCCTTCCAAAAGACTATAAATGATCATTAATATTCCAATCGTTTGTGCTATCGTTCGGATAAACTTATGTGAAAAGGTAATCCTATTACTTAACTTCCCATCAATATCCATATCGGGCATCAGCCCTGAAACTCCCCCGATGCCCACCAAGAATAAAGTGGTGGTTGGATCTGTTTGAAGTGTGTTTGCCGTCAAGAATCCAACTGTTGCCCCTATAGCCATGTGTGCTGTACCGTTCACTGTCTCTCTCCTGTCCCTCTAAGATGTAATCTGCTTCCAAGAAACGAATGTTTGTTCGAATCCCTGCATACTAACTATACAACATTTTGGGGAAAATTTCTCTAGTTCTTATAAATAAAGCCATAGAAATCAGTAATTAGACCATATAAAGAACGTTATCATTTTAGTTTCTTAGCTCGTTAATATAAAGTATACTTTCAACCTTTTTGGGTATTGGGAAATTAAATTCAGCCAGTAACATTTATTTTTGGAGATATAACCAATTACGAAGCTCAATTATGGAATGTTTAGGTGAATCAAAACTTAGAAATGAATAGTCAATGAAGTCCACATACTTATTGATTGCAGAATTCCTTTTGTTGAATAAAGTCGGAATATAGTAAGGAAACTCTTTAACTGAATGAAGAATAGGTAACTGCTCATATACAATCGATAACGTTCTGATGATTCTTTTTTTTGTTTTGTGACGCTTAGCATCCGCTAGTAATCTTTCAAAATCGATATCCAGGTTTATAAGAAGTTGAATGATATCTATAAAATACTTTAATGAATCCATGTTATGCCGCCACCCATGGAGACAAATCGTATAAAAAAGATGGTAATCGGAAAGTTGTTTAACATGAAGTGAGTCATTGATGAGATATCCTTCTTTCCAAAACTCGGTGATTTCCAAATTAGCCGTATCTTTCTTTAAAATATCCCAATGAAGTTCGATGGTTAGTGGTATTTTGGATTCAGGAAGGTATTTACTGAACGAAGTATGAAAATGATTAGGTATTTGTTTCTCCTTTTGTTTATACCCTAATTGTTTGACCGATTCAATTGCCTGATCCATGTCACTAGCTTTAATTAGTAAATCGATATCAGACGTGGGCCGAGCTCCAAGATGGCCGAACTGTTCCTCAGAAAAAAGCGTCCCTTTTAAAGGAATAACATCTAAGCCGTTATGTTCAAATTCACGCAAAACCAAATCTGTTTGACTTTTAATCAGGATATTTTGATAAAAGACACTTTGAAATTTTTCAATTATTACTTGCTGAAAGAACGCTGGAGTATCCATAAACCTCCCATTCCCTTTCATTAGGAACAATATTTGCGGATGAATTTTCGATTTTTCTATTTCATTTAGAAGCTGCCAATAATATTCTGAGTCAATTGGCAACTTTACTTGCGGTTCAAATAGTACCTGCAGTATCGTTGGATTCAATGGGAAAGTCTCCCCTTTACTCTTTGTTGTAAATTTAGGTGCTTTCGTAACATCCTCGATATAAACGGAAATGTAAGTATTAATCCACCCCATGCTTTTGCTAGAAAACCAGAAGCATGCAATTTGGAATTCCGTTTTTGGACATAAACAAGTTTACCAATCAATTGTTCCAATTGTACTGTATGATCAAAGCTTACATTAGTATCTCCTTTGAAAAGGTATCCGGGTTGCTGATCACTTTTCATTTCCTTATAATACCGGTGGGCAATCAATCGATTAGATGAAGTGTAAAACAAAATAATATCCCCTTTTTTTAAATGAAAAGGATTGCATTCATTAAAGTTACATATATCCCCTTCCTCTATAAAAGGATACATACTACATCCTTGCGCAGGTAAATTAAGTGAGCCCTCTTTTTTCAGTGTCATCTTAAATAATTCGACAATCTCTTTGTCAAATAACATGCTGAATTAATCCAAAGTGTAATAAATCCAATAAATACGACTCTATGTCATCTTTTGCTATTTCCTCTGCCGTTAAATATTGATCAGTTAATGTCTGAATCAAGGAGTCCACTGTTTGTGCTTGGTTTAAAAGCCCCCAGCAAAACCCACCGATTTCATTTAGCTTTGTCACTGTGAATTTTTCAGTATGTAAAATAATCCATTCATCACCAAGTTGCGTGGCTTCCACATGATTACTTTGAATATATTGGACCATTACGAAATCAACTCCCAAAAAGTATCGTTTTTCTGAAAAAAGAGGTTATATATAGGTACTTGGTTAACCAGTTCCGTTAACATCCCTAGTATCACTTTTTTATTTGCTGGATGATCTGACCAATAAAACACTTTATTTATCATTGTTATAAGCGAATCCGATTTAGTAAGTATTTCTCTTTGGTTTTGAAGAGACTGATGTAAGACTTGAATACTCCCTAATGGGAAAATTTCTTCTTCCCCAGCAGCTAGGATTTCACTTCGGAATGGCGAATTATATACTTCCATTTTTTCGGATGAAATTTTTAAAATGGTTGTTTCATCCGAGAGAAGGTTTCGCGGATAAGATAATTTTGCTGCCGTTGATTTTCCAGCACCAGAATGACCTGCAAAAATATGAGCTTTACCATTTTCTATTACGCAAGAAGAGTGAAGCAGCAGCCCCCATTCATGGTATACAATGAACGAACTGTATAAATTAATTAATGCATGCTTTAAAGCCAATTCATTATAAGCGGAAACATCTGCATATTGATATTCTGCATCTACTTCCACTAGGTAATCAGACCTTCGAAAATAAATTCTATCAGCCTGCCTATCTTCTTTCACATCATAGTTCACAAAAGGTGATCCAAAGTCCATCTGGATTGTTACGGTAAGGTCAGGCCGATAATTTGCGCCCTCCAATTCTCGGAACATCCCATTTATATATTCGGGGGCATTTTCAAATTGAATGAAATGATCCCCTATTTTAGTGTGAAATATTTTCATAATTAGATTCCTTTCTCCCCTTTTTTAGTGTTTAAACAGAATATCCAACATTAGGATAATACTCCTACACAGGCTATTATAATTCATTATATATTCTTTTTAAAGAACATTTTTAGCTACCTGAATTAAAAATATAAGAATATAAAGCACAGATATCTTATACATTACCTTATTATTTAATTGTTTTTACTGAATTAAATAATTTTCATAAACGCATATTGTTCTTTATGAAGAACGATGGTATTCTAAAAAAAGTCAGGTATTTAGTTCTAGTAAATATTATAAAAATGAGATGTAACGAATGAGTGAGGAAAACATACCACTACAAACATCCTGTTTTTTCTAGACTTATTCTTTATAAATAAAGGCTTCATGTGTGAAAAGGAGTGGATTTACAAGAAAATTCAGCTTATATAAACATTTAACACAGGGGGAAATTTCATGTCATTTGTAAGGAATATTAAAACGCTCACAATTTTAACGATTGCAATCCTTTTTTTATGTCTTGTGGGCAACTCGCAGGCATATGCGACAAATGGAGGTGGAAAAGGAAGTAAACCTGTTCATGTGACAGGGATTTCTCTAGCTCCAGAGACTATAAAAATGAAAATTAATGATAAAGATGTGGAACTTGTTGAAACGATCAAACCTTTTAATGCTTCAAATAAGCAAGTGACTTGGTCTTCATCAAACACTCGAGTCGCAACGGTTTCTAACGACGGTATAGTCCATCCGAAAGGTCCGGGTACAACAACCATTACAGTCACGACAAAAGATGGGAATTTTAAGGCGAGAACGAAAGTAATAGTATGTGAACCGGATATTGCCGTAAAAAGTGTTACGTTAAATCCGAAACTAGTAAATCTTACTGTTAATGATGAATCGCAATTAACAGCCAAAGTCATACCGGAGAATGCGACTGATCAAGAGCTTAGTTGGTTTTCTTTAAACCCACGAGTAGCTACCGTTTCAAACGGTAGGGTTCACGCCGTAAGGCCAGGAATCGCCATAATAAAGGTTTTCACTAACAATGGGCGGTTCGATTGGTCAATAGTTTCCGTTTGTGCTAGTAAACTAGTACCTGTTGAGAGTCTATCACTTAATCCGAAGAATATAGACATGACTGTTGGTGGAAAAGATGAGATCTTAACTGCGACCATCACTCCATCCAATGCAACAAACAAAAAATTAATATGGACTACATCCGACTCGAATGTGGCAACTGTTATAAATGGAATAGTCCATCCAGTAGGTCCAGGGTTGGCTACCATCACTGTTTCTACAGAAGATGGAAAAATACAGGAAACAGCTAAAGTGACCGTAACAGTCCCAGTGACTGGAGTAAACATTAGCCCGGATTCTTTGAATCTAACGGTTGACGGTGAGGATAAAGCTTTAAACGCCGAGGTTTCACCATCCAATGCAACCAACAAGAATGTCACTTGGTCAAGCTCAGATTCAAGTGTTGCCACCGTTGATAATGGTATCGTCCACCCTGTCGGACCAGGCCAAGCCACAATCACTGTTACCACGGAAGATGGCAGCTTCACAGCTTCAGCAACTGTTACTGTCAAAATACCTGTTACGGGTATTTCACTGAATCCTGCATCTCTGGAATTGATTGTTGGTGGAAAAAACGGAACCTTAACAGGAACGGTTTCACCATCCAATGCAACAAACAAGAGCGTCACTTGGTCCAGTTCAGATTCGGGTGTAGCAACAGTTGATAACGGTGTCGTTCATCCTGTAGGACCAGGCCAAGCCACAATCACTGTTACCACGGAGGATGGGAGCTTCACAGCTTCAGCAAATATTACTGTTACCGTACCAGTTACTGGAGTAACGGTTGACCCTGACACACTTGAACTTATTGTTGGCGGAAAAGATAAAAGTGTAACAGAAACGGTTACACCATCTAATGCAACAAACAAGAATGTCACTTGGTCCAGTTCAGATTCAAGTGTTGCCACCGTTGATAACGGTGTTGTCCATCCTGTTGGACCAGGTAAAGCCATCATCACAGTTTCAACAGAAGATGGCGGGTTCACGGATATTGCTACTGTCATTGTCACAGCCCCAATAGTAAGTGTATCTCTAGATCCTAAAAGCCTGAATTTCAAGCTTGGAGACGCAGATCAAAGTTTAACAGCAAAGCTTAATCCCTCCAATGCAACAAACCAAAATGTAAACTGGACTACATCAGATTCTAGTGTAGCTACAGTTGTAAACGGGGTTGTCCATGCGGTCGGTATAGGTCAAGCAACAATTACAGTCACAACCGAGGAAGGTGGCTTTTCAGACTCAGCTATCATAACAGTTGTCGATCCGGATACCATACCACCGATTACGAAAAATAAAATGACTCCTATTTTTAACGACAAAAATACCTATGTAATAGCCTTGACGGTTACCTACAATGCCTCAGATGATAAAACTGGAGTAAAAGAAACATTATATCGAATAAACGGAGGAACTTGGCAGGTCTATACAAAACCTTTTGATGTCACTGCCGATAAAACCCACACATTGGAATACTACAGCATTGACAATGCTGGCAATAAAGAAACAATCAATTTATATGATTTTGACAAAGGAACATGCCCATGTTCTAAATAATTGGGAGGAATAATTATGGAAAAGCAAATCAAAGCAAAAAAGAAATACGAAGCGCCTAAAGTATTGCATCATCAAATTGTTACCTTTGAAACAGCCATCTCTTCTGCAACGGGACATTGGGAATTTCAATATATAGATGGATGCTGGGTAAGGGTTTTTGTTCCTTGATGGTTATAATAAAGTAAAATAGCGCGTTAAGGTCTTTTCTAAAGATCTTAACGCGTTTTTTTGTGCAACTTTTTATATTATCTTGTTTACGTTCTGTAACTACACCTATCCCCCTCCTTTACGTTAGTGATACAAATTTGAAAATTGATGCATATAACTGTGCACTTTTGCCCTTACAACTTGTCCATAGATGAATATCATAATCATATAGATTCTTTAATCGATGCTATTTTGTGAGGATTTCTCGAATTACTAAGAAAATAAAGTGTGAGAAGTCTAATTCTTTTAAATGAAGGAGAATTTTTATGGAAAGTTCATATGTACTAGAATTGGACCGATGGAACGTGAAAAATAATAATACTGACCCTGTTAACACTTCTAAAGGTATAAATAGCGCATTAGACTGGGCAGCACAAGAAGGATATATAGAATTTGTATTACCAAAAGGCACCTATTTAATAGATGAAAACAATCCCATTCAGCCCAAAAGTTTTATGACATTTAATCTAGGCGGATCAGTTTTGAGGATTAGAGATAATAGCTTGATTGGATATGCAATAATCTCTCTTAAAAATAAGCAGCAATATGCCATAATAACAAACGGAAAAATTGAAGGTGACCGATACAATCATGATTATTCTAGTGGAGAAACCCATGAATTTGGAGTGGGCATTGAATTAAAACAAGGAGTTCGTTATATTACTCTAGATAACTTGGAAATTTATAATACTACCGGTGATGCAATTATTGCCATTACATCATACGGAGGTATTGTCGGTGGATACCCCTCAATTGGTGGAAATATAGAAAGTGGAGGAATAAATACTTCTAACGGCACATTAGTGAACGATACAAAGAGAGTACGCACAAGTATCAAGCTGCCCATCGTCAACCAGATATTAAACACAGGTTATTTTGGCTTATATGGAGATAGCTACGGTGGCATTGGTAATGAAATAACAACTGATATATATGACGTGGTTTTTTATAAAAGTAATGACACTTTTTTATCATCTGTGACAAATGTACATTTTTTTGATGAGGTAGAAGTCCCTTCTGGCGCAAGTTATGCTAAAGCAGTATTACATCAAAGTGCAGTGCCATCAAAAAACGGGAACACACTAGTTGTAAGAACCCCTGAGTTCCCCAAACATGTTTATATAGAAAAATGTAATTTACATCATTGTAGGAGGTTAGGAATTGCTATTTGTGGTGTTAAGCATTGTTATATCCGAGGCTGTGAGATTCACCATATTAGTGGGACAGCCCCAAGTGGAGCCATAGATATCGAAGATGGATATGACTTAAACCAATATATATATATAGACGGTAATAACATATATGAGAATTCCAATTATAACATTATCGCTGTTTCAGGGCGTCATGTAAGTATTACTAATAATAAAATAAAACTTGGATTATTCACTATAAACCCTGGTGTTAACAAAGCAATTGTGAGTAATAACTATTTTCATGAAGCGGGCCAACGACTATCTGGCGATACACTTTTCACTAACAATCATTTATATAATTGTAGGTTAACCCTATTAGAAGAAAAAGAGGCACTTATAGATAATTGTTTCTTTCATAATAGTCCCTTATCCTTTGATAAAAAGAAAGACTATGTTGCCCAAATCAATAATTGTAAATTTCTTTACGATGAAGATTTTTACTCAGCATCTGTGAATCCTGGTGCACCCTTAGTATTTAGTGCCAAACCTCAACATATATCTAATTGTGTATTTGAAGGTTGTGGCATTGAAGCATTTACAGCAGTACCAACTGGAACGTATGGATGGAGTTTAATCAATGTGACTTTTATAAATATTAAGCATCGAGAAAATAGAATAACTAGGCTCCCGGCTGGTACTTATATTGGGTGTAAGTTTGTTAATACCGGTCGTTTAGGCGAAGGACCTTCACCATTAAAACCAGTTTATCATTTTGAAGGTTGCTACTTTGAATGGGATGGTTATTCTCAATTCTATATGGGTCCCACTGCAAAAATAGACCATTTTAAAATCAATAACAGCTATTTTGCTGGGAAGTCTAATGCTTTTTATCTAAGTGGCGTTTGGAGGAACTTAGAGTTTCATAATAATATGTTTAATTATCCTGTGTCGTCTACTGGTCGAATGATAGAGCTAGTAAATACCCTAGCCGCTGAAACAGTTTTAATTACTAATAATAAATTTACATCTAACAATTCTCTGGTTGCTGTCTATGCTGAAAATTCTCCTTCTGTCCCTTTATTGTTTAAAGATAATGTTCTTCAAAATGTACAATTAAAGCTTAATTTTAATCATATTAAACTAAATAATTTTGTTAATGGAGTTTTAAATCCTAATTAACTTTGATAATTCCACTTAAACCAAATCCCATATTAATCCAAGAGGTTTTATTCGATGGGTTGTTCTCCAAGATGGAATTTCAGATAATAATTTGAAGTCGATAAATATAAAATAATCCATCTCTCTTGTGTTAGATGGATTATTTTTACATGAACGATTTTTTAATACTTTTATGATTAAATTTTCCCATTCAACACAATACTGCTCATTAATTTCTTATTAGGATAATCCAAAATTTCATACTGTTGAATAACTTCCTGAACATCATAATCAACTCTAATAATAGATGCTTCAAAACTATCTTTTTCAATATTAAGTAATGCATATGATGATTTTCTTAGTCCATCAAATGGTAAACCAACACTACCAATATTTATAATGCACTTACCTTCTATATATCTGATGTATGGTTTATGAATATGAGCATAAATGAATATATCGGCTGAATTATTTTTTATTAATTTTTCATTTATAGTTTCATCACTTTCTGAGGGCAAAACTACTTCGAATAAATCATCTGGAGTTGCATGAAACGCATGAATTTTAATATTTTCATATTCTAAGTTTAGTTTTAAAGGTAGATTTTTTAAGTACTCTTTATCTTCAGATGTGAGTTTAGAGTTTGTCCAATTTACTTCTGTGTTCATAATTTCCAACACCTGTTGAGGTACCTCTCCTTCATTTATACCCCGAACTACCCATTCATCTGCATTCCCTTTAATTACAGATGTCTTTAAAGAACGCACTAGGTCAAGTGATCGCTTTGGTTCAGGTCCGCGAAAACAAAGATCACCAAGAACAATAATTTTATCCACATTTTGTTTGTTAATATTATTCAATACTGTCTCTAATGCTATGGCATTCCCATGTATATCAGATATAAATGCAAGTCTCAAAATAAAAACTCCTTTGCTAAGTTAGGCTTGAGTATGATTTTAAACCGTGTTTCCCGCTAAATTATTTTAGTTTGTCCTTTTGAATGAATTTTACTTTTTATTATGTCTGTAAGCAACATGAATATATATTGAAACTCTTTGTTTCTGTAAAACAGTAAAAAATAAATTATATTTGGAACTATTAAACAAATTATCCCTTTAAATATTAGAGGCAATATACCCATGCCTTCTATTAATATATTACAAATAAAAGTTGTTATACTACATGCCACTACTGTTAAGATTACATAATATAAATAAATAAGGAAATATGAGTTAACGGGTTTCTTGAAAAGGTATTTATATACGATTATGGGCTGAGTCCAAAAAATAGTTAAAATAGTACTTATTGTGGTTCCCATAAATATCCCTGCTAAACCAAAATAGTTACTTAAGATTATAGAAGCTAATAAATTTATACCACCTTCTAATAATGGGATATACTTATCTTGAACAAATAAACCTGCCTTAATTTTAAAAGTAGAAATAGTTGTTCGCATTCCTGCTAAATAAAAATTGATTAATATTAGAATAAATGCATTATTATTAAATAAATATTGACTCCCAAGCCACCAAGAAATAAACGGTTCTAATAAATTATATAAAAAAATAACACATAATGAATAAATCCAAAAATTAACCAAATATGAAACTTTAAATATAGAGTAATTTTTCTCGTTACTTTCTGTTGCTATTAAATTACCCACGCTGGCTCCAATTCCACCTAAGATTGGGTTTACTAAAGCTGCTAGTTGTTGTGTTATCATTAAGTAGTTAGAATAAATTCCAACCATCGTGATACTAACCAATGAAGAAATTAGTATATTATCAGTACCAAATACTAAAAAACCACCGATGTTATGTAAAAACATAGCTTTTACATTCGTGATTAAATTCCCTTTCGTCTCAATGTCAATAGGATACTTCTTTTTTGTTAGAATATATGAGTATCTTTTATTCACAATGTTTCCATTCACAATATTTTGAATTATAAATAATAATAATTCTAGAGACAAATAAAGTATATAGTTATTGGTTAAAACTAAGATTATTATTTTGACAATTGTCGTCAATATCTGAAAAACTAGGTTAGTTTTTGCGATTACATAGCCTCTTTGATCTGCATTTATCAAGGCTAATTTGTATGCGTTCAAAAAGGAAACTATATTTTTAGCTATAAAAATATAGTATATTATCGTGAAGTTAGTTATAGATTCCCCACCTTTAACAAGGTTATCCATAAGTGGATATAAGCAAAGACCCAATATTAGAACGATTATAGCTAATACTCTATAAACTTTTTTATATAATTGAATGAGTGAAATAATTTTTTTCTGATCATTTTCTGAAAGAGGTTTATATAAATAATAAACAATGCTAATACCTATACCACTTTCAATTAGCGCAATAACAGATAAAACATTGGTTAATAATCCATCAATTCCTAAATAATCTATTCCTAAGCTATCTAGAAAAACTTTCCTTGAGATAAATCCTAGTAAAATGATTATTATTTGAGAAAGAATGCCTATTGATATATTTTTCATTGAAAGAATGGTTCTCATTTTATTTCCTCATTTAATTCAAGATTTATGATAGCCGTTCAAAAGTTTATTTTAAAAAAATTTTATTCTGGTCCATGTTAATAGTAGCTTTTCTATATCAGTTTATTTTTTCAGTTTTCTGAAAAAATATTTTATTAGTGATAACACATTTATTTTTTATTCACAAATTAAAAAGCAGCTTGTTCTAACTAGAATTTACTCATTGCTGGGAGTAAGATTCAATAATTAAGAGGTACTATAATACTGTTCATGTATCAATTTATAATTCCTCTTTACTTTATATATGCAATTAGCTTTTCAATTTCACGTCTCGTATCGAAATGCTGATTTGATAAATTTTTACTTAACTCGTTCCTTTTATCCTTATGATCTATTAAGTATTTTATTTTTTCGAATAAATCTTCTTCATTACAATTAGCTATTACCCCAGTCTTTCCATCGACAATTTGTTCAATAGCTCCCACAAAATTTGTTGCTACTATTGGTTTATTTAATATTTTTGCTTCTGTTAAAGCTAGACAGTACCCATCATGTAGAGAAGGCTGTACATAAATATCTGCCTTTGATATCTGAGGATAAGGATTAGTTGTTGAACCACAAAGAATGAAATCATGTTTTACTTTGTATTCAGTAATTAATGTTTCGAGTTCTTTTCTATAATTTCCTTCCCCAATGCAATACCACCTCACATCATATCCATTTTTTCTTAATCGTGATAAAACAGATATAGCAATATCTTGGCCTTTTTCTTTTGAAAGTCTCCCAACAGTGACAATCTTTATACCAGAAAAAGACCGATCTAAATACTCTTCCTTTTCCGACATTTCTTTAATTACTTTACTTGAGATAATATTCAAAAATGTACTTGTTTTTGATTTGTAATATGGGAATTTTTTAGTTAATTCATTCCTAGCCTCTTTTGATACGACATAAATTTTACTGAACTTTTTATAAATTTTTTTGTAGAACCTATCATTAATTTGATGATTGGAAATATCAAAGTGAACCCATGATATTTTCTTTTTTGCTTTCACTTTATTTATAATGTAATAATCATTAATATCTGTTGGTCCTTGATAAGAGATAGCTACATCATAGTAATCATTATGATTGGGAACATTTCGAAAAATATTTTTGTAGTAGAAATACCTTTGATTGAACTTTTTGTCCAGATAATAGCTAAATAAAAAAATCAAAAGTTCAAAAAAATTTTTATTATGAATGTAAGTTTTTACTGTCATTTGAGGAGGTTGCGTAATTATTGGCTTGATATATTTATACCAATTAACCTCCTCTACTTTTACCCAATCTGGTAGATAATTTAAAAACTCACCTTTTTTCTCTAAAAGTAAGATCGTTACTTCATAATTTTCTTTTGGAAAAACTGACAGAAAAGATAGTAGGGATTTTTCTACTCCACCTATATTCATACTACTCAACATAATTAAGATTTTTTTCATTTTTTCACCGATATTCTGAAATATTTCAAAAATTCTTTAATGAATTATTTGATATTATATATTCACTATTTTCTTTATCTCATTTTTCGTATCTATTGTTTCTGCAGACAAATTCTCTATGAGTTTTTTGCATCTATTTGTTTCATTTATCAACGTTACAATTGCTTGATATATTTCATCTTCATCACAGTTAACGATTACACCAGTTACGCCATTTTTTATTTGTTCCTTTGCTCCGGTAAAACTTGTAGTTATGATAGGCTTATTTAAGCATCTTGCTTCAGCAAGGGTAATACAATAACCTTCATGTCTAGACGGTTGAACGTAGATATCACAATTTTTTATATATGGGTAAGGATTTGGATCAGATCCTAATAAAATAAAATGTTCTGAAACGTTATTCTTCTGTATTAGTTTTTCAAAATTCAATCTTGAATTACCTTCTCCAACACAATACCACCTCGCTTTATATCCATTTTGAATTAACCTAGTTAAAGCTTGTATTGCTATATCTTGACCTTTTTCGAATGAAAGTCTACCAACTGTTAAAATTCTTACCCCTTCAAATTCGTCAGTGAATCCTCTTCCTTTTTCAGCTTGAAATTTAATTAACTCTTGTGAAAGTAAATTTGAAAAAACTTCTGTCTTTTCTTTTATAGAAGGAAGGATGCTAACTAAATGTTTTCTGCCCTCTTTAGATACGACGAAAATTTTATCGAATTTTTTATAAACCTTAGACGCAAAAAATTTATTAAAACCTATCTGACTAACATCAAAATGAATCCATTGGATTTTTTTTTGGGCATTTATTTTATTAATAACAAAATAGCTTATGAAATCCATTGGACCTGCATAAGCTACCGCTATATCGTATTCATCTTCTACAACTGGAAATCCTCTTAAAATATATTTATAATATAAACTTCTTTCCTTCGAAACCTTTGATATTAAGTAAAAAAACATTAAAACAAAAGATTTAATGAGATGCCCCTCTTTAAAAAGATCTAAAGCATACTTATGTAATGGGGTATTCAGTGAATTTTTAATGTGTTTATATTCTGGCACGATTTCAACTCGAACTCCATCAGGAAGATAATTTAAAAAGCCCCCGTATTTTTCTAACATTAAGATAGTAATATCATATTTATTTTTCTTAAGTTCTGAAATCATATTTAGCAAAGCCTTTTCAGTTCCCCCAATATTCAAATTTATTAACATAAATAATATTTTTTTATTCATGGATTGACTCCTTCGAATATGATGTTATCCTATTAAATTGTATATCTTTTCCATTTCCTCTACATTTCCTTTTTTTTCTGTTCTAAGATAGTTAATGATTTTTTCTTTTAACTTTTCTTCTTTAATCAAAGTACGTATACCTTCACTAACCGCATTAGAGTCCATATCAACAACTAAACCATTTTTTTTATCTATCATTTGATTGTAAACAGCATCAAATCGCGTTGTGACTACTGGTGTATTTAGCATTCTTGCTTCAGCAATTGCTAAGCCAAAACCTTCGAATCGAGATGTTTGTACATATATATCTGCATCTTTAATGAAGGGATATGGGTTCGCTTCAACCCCTAATAATCTGAAATGATCATTTAACCCCTCCTTTGCAATCTGTTCTTCCATTTCATCTCTTAATGGTCCTTTCCCTAAAACATACCACCTAAAATTCACTCCACTTTCTTTTAGTGTTTTACAAGCTGCTAATGCAATATCATATCCCTTTTGTTTAGCAAGTCTTCCGATAGTAAGTATTCTTATTCCCTTAAAACCATCCTCGTAACTTTTTCCCATTTCAGCCATTTCCATAATTAAATTCGCATTATTAATATCATAAATTACTTCAGTATTTAATTTGTATTGATTAAATGTTTCAATAAAAACCTCTTTTGCCGTTTCAGAAACCGCGATTATTTTATCAAATTGATCATAATATTTCTGTTGAAAGTTCTTCTCTACTTCATCTAATCGGTAAATTGCATTTACCCATGCAAATTTTTTCTTTGCTTTTATTTTTTCAGCAACATAAAAAGTGGGTACACCTTGTGCGTAACTTATAGCAAAATCATACACTTTAGTATTATGTTCAATGACATCACTAACGGATTGCCAAAAAATCCTAGCCTTTTGAGGATTGTTAAAATGTTTACGACGGATTTTATATGAATATTTCAATCTGGAAGATATCATCTTGAAATTCAATTTTCCTAATGAGTATTTGAATGCTGATGATAAACTAAGGTTTGAAAATTTTGTATAAGTTAGAGGTTCTAATATATTTACTTCTCTAGGTACTGATTTTATTAAAATTCCATCATGCGCAAATAACATTAAGTCTACCGAATACTCTGAGTAATCTAATAGTGAAAATAAAGAAACTAAGCTTTTTTCTGCACCAGCACAATCCAAAGAATCAATTACAAATAGAAGGTTTTTTTTCATTTTTCTCACTTCTCTTTTAATAATTTTAATAAAATATATATAAATATAGAATTATATATATTTTACTTTTGTTATACTTTGCCTAATTTTATTTTTAATCTAACTGATTCTTTTTTGAAAATATCTATCTTTAGATCCATCGTTTACAAAAATACTTCGCCTTAGTTAAAGACTATGAAATTATACTATTTTAAATATTCACTTAAATAATTATCATAGTTATAAATAGGTAAAGTTAGTTCCTATAGTTTAATTTTCTCTTTGACAATTGATGTGGAGACTCCCTTCGTATAAGGGAAATAGATGATGTCTACACCCACCTGTTTAAATTTCATTTCCAATTCATTGAATAGAGGGTCACCTTTCCAATCATCCCCTACAAACATCCGATTGAATTGAAGGCTTTCCCATGCAGTAAACTTATCCCGATTCGTTTGAGAAACTACTTTATCTACATATTTTATACCTGCTATGATTTCCATTCTTTCATTATGAGGGATTACAGGCTGTTGACTTTTATATTCCATCACAAGTTCATCTGTACTTACGCCAACAATAAGGTATTCACAGTTTTCTTTTGCTTTTTTCAAAATATTAAGGTGCCCAACATGAAATAAATCAAACACTCCTGTTGTATAACCTATTTTGTATTGATTCATCAATTTTCCCTCCTGGTTTATTAAAGCAAATTTTTTCTATATGATTTAATAAACTTTCACTTGCTTTACCATCTTCATATGTTTTAATTCGTTCAAGAAAGCCGCTCAATTCGTTTTCATACATTTCAGTATTAAATTGTAAAATTTCCATATTTAAATCTGCATTATTGGCTGAACTAATATACGGTAAATCTGAAATGTCATAGTACAGTTTTCGATCCGTGTTTGTATATTCCAATAAATCTGGCACATATAAAAAACATGGCCGTTTCGTGATTGAAAAGTCAAAAATCATGGATGAATAGTCCGAAATTAGAATATCTGATATAGATAATAGTTCTTGAATATCGTCATATGCTGTTACATCCATAACATTTTCACCCTTTATTAATTTATGCGCTTCAGAGAGTAAATGAGGATGTAGTCTAACTAAAAAAACCCAATTACCACTGAACTTTTCTTTCAAAGTTTTTAGGGTACTTGAGTAGTCAAGGTTATAAATTTCAGTGCTGTTGCCTTTTCTGAAAGTAGGAGCATATAAAATTACTTTAGTTCCTTCTGGAATGCCTAGTTTAGTCAATATTCCTTGTTTTTGTTTAGGATCGGAATGAAAAAGGAAATCATTTCTTGGTATACCCTTTTTGAAAATTTCTCCATTATACCAAAATGCTCTTTTGAGAATTTCCGTACTATCGTGACACCCGGATAATAGTAAATCACATTTTAAAGAATCCTTTTTAGCCATTTGAATATACTGTTCTGGTAAATTTTCTTCAGCGTCTTTTTCAATTTGTTTTAACCTTAAGGAACTGTGCCAAGTTTGAATGTAGTATTGATTTTTCCTTTTTATGAAGAATTCATTAGTTCTATAATTAGTTATGATTATCTTAGAAGTACATAATTCATAAAAATACTTAAAAGTCATGGTTTTAACTTTTCTGATGTTTGTTATTTCTGTTTTAGATTCTAAGTCATTAAAAGCCCAGACTAGATCGAAATAGTCTTGAGGGTAATGTTTTAGTATATATTCAGTAATATATTTAGGGTTACACCCATATTGGCTGCCATAATAACTATAAAGAAATATCTTATTTTTTTTAACAGGAAGCAGATTTAATAAATGAATAAGAAGAAAAGTGATTCTTTTTTTTAGAACTAGCCATAGTGTACCCATTATTCAGGAATCCCCTTTATGTTGTTTGATAAATTTATACGTTCTAGTTTAGGAGACTTTGCATGAAACCCTGCCAATCTAAAAAATTTGTTTACAGCCAAATATAAAGTATGCAGATAAGGGTGTATGTTAAAGAGATGTAATTGAGTTTGTAATTGGCGATTATACGAAACAGCTTCATTAATTTCACGATAATGAGTCTTTAAATAGTTTTGAAGATCTTTCCTTAACAATCCGCCTTTGTCTTTTGATCGGTTAGCTAAAAGGAGATTATAATGAATGAGAATATTCTTTAGAAGAGATTGGTACGAATCATTGGCCAAGTTTTCATAAAATTCTTCTATAAAACTATGTCTTTCTTTTAACCCTTGTATAATATCCAAGTTCCTTGTGGTATAAGAGGCAACGATGCTGTCATCTCTTTGAAAATAGTAACACAAGGGTTTATGAACAATTACATAAGAATTGACTCGCTGCATAACATGATGAGCCCAAAATACATCCTCGAATAAAACGCCCTTTTTGAAAGGTATATCCTTTATAATGCTGGTCCTATAGAGCTTCCCCCATGCAAAATTCTTCACTCTTTCATTAATGACTAACTCAGCCATTAATGATTGATTGTCTAATATTAATGGGGGGGCATCTTTGGTAAAATATCTATTATCAAAAATTAAATGATCTTCATGGGCATAATAAAAAGCAGATTGAACTATATCTGCTTTAAATGTTAAACTCGTACGGACAAGTTCTTCAATCATATTAAGCTCCAACCAATCATCACTATCTACAAAAATAGTTAATTCACCTGTAGCTATTCTCATCCCGTAGTTTCTAGCATCGGATAGTCCTCCATTTTTTTTATGAATTACTTGAATTCGGGAGTCCTTTTTTTCATAATCATCTGCGATTTTTCCACAGTTATCGGGTGAACCATCATCAACTAATATTATATCAAGATTAGTGAAGCTTTGATTGACGATACTATCAATACACCTTGTTAAGTATTTTTCCACGTTGAAAATAGGTACAATAACACTCACTTTCGGTAACATTATCATTGTAACCACCTAACTTTTATGAAAGCTTTATCTCATTTATTGGATGTGTTATTTTGCCATTTTATAAAATCAATTAATGGTTTGTACTGAGGAATATGTTCTTTCTCAAGACCATTCCTTTTTAGTTCTTGAACAAATTCAATCCATTCTTTTTCTAAATAATTTGGAGCGACCTTTGTAGTCTCTTGTAGAAGTGAAACAAAATCGACATTCAATACATGCGCAATTTTTTCCATAATGTGAAGTGAGGGATTGCGATTTAGATTGCGCTCAATGTTACTTAGATAAGACTTCGATATATTTGCCTGTTCAGCCAATTCAGATAACGTATATCCTCTTTTCTTACGCAATTCTGCAATATTTTTTCCAATCATTTGATTACCTCTTCATCCTTTTTTACCCATTTCCAACTGGATTCCCTTTGGATGGATGGGTGTTATCAATTCCTTCATTTATAGCATTTTTTATTGAATTGATGACTCTCATTTGATCATCCCGACTCATGTTTGATCCGGATGGTAAACAGATCCCTGTAAAAAATAACTGTTCAGAAACGCTCGTTTCTCTATAATGAGGGTAATAGACATACCCTTTAAAAATAGGTTGCATGTGTAGCGGCTTCCAAACATGTCTAGCCTCAATATTTTTTTCCTGTAGATCCTGTAATAATTTTTTTATGGAAATTCCAAATTCAGCTTCATTTATGGTCAATGCGGTCAACCATCTGTTTGAACGGGTATTTTCTAATTCGGGCATGAATTTTAAACCAGGTAAATCAGCCAATTGCTGATAATATAAATCATAAACCGCTCTCCTTGCTTTTACTCTTTCCTCCAATACCTCTAATTGCCCTCTTCCAATTCCAGCAAGAATATTACTCATACGGTAATTGTAACCAACCTCACTATGCTGATAATGAGGAGCAACATCTTTAGCTTGAGTAGCTAAAAACCGAGCTCGTTGTATTGCATTAGTATCGTTAGAAATTACCGCTCCGCCACCAGAGGTTGTGATGATTTTATTTCCATTGAATGAGTAAATTCCGAATTCCCCAAATGTCCCACTCGCTTTTCCTTTATAAGTGGCACCTAATGACTCGGCTGCATCTTCGATGATCGGGACTTCATACTGATTACAAATAGTTACTAGTTCATCCATTTTAGCTGGTTGACCGTATAGATTAACTATTATGACGGCTTTAGGGAGTTTGCCGGCATTAGCAGCTTCTTTTAATGCTCTTTCTAAAGCATTAGGAGACATATTCCAAGTTTCTGGTTCAGAATCTATGAAAATAGGTTGTGCATTTAAATAAAGAATCGGATTGGCGGTTGCCACAAAGGTAAGACTAGAGCAAAAAACAGTATCATCTTTTCTCACACTCAATAAAGAAAGAGCCAAATGAATTGCGGCAGTTCCTGAGCTGACTGCAAGCACTTCTTTGACTCCTACATATTTGGCTATATCTTTTTCGAAAGCATCCAGATTTGGCCCCAGCGGTGCAATCCAATTTGTTTGAAATGCTTCTTTAATATACTTTTCTTCATTTCCGCTCATATGGGGAGATGATAGTAAAATTCTTTTTTTGCTTGTTGCATTTAGCATTTCTACACATCTCCTATACCTATTTTTTTCATTTTTGCAGGGGTTCCGACTGCTAAACTATGGGATTGAATGTTATTTATAACAGTAGCTCCAGCACCAATCACGGACCATTCTCCGATATTCACATTTGGTATCAGTGTAGAACCGGCACCTACATGAGTCCCTTCATCTACTTTTACGGCACCAGTTAATGTCGCATGGGGTGATATATGTACAAAATCACCTATTTCGCTATCATGTTCTATGACTGAAGCTGTATTGATGATTGAATGACGGCCAATTTTAGCATCAGCATTGATGACAGTTGATGGCATGACTACTGTCCCAACTCCTATCTTTATGCTTGGACTAATAATGGAAGAAGGGTGAATCACCGATACATAATAAGAATCAGGTATATTCAATTCCTCTACAACTTTTTTACGAATATGGTTATTACCTATTGCAACAATGAATTTTATATCCTTGAATTGCTCTAATAAATCGGATACGATTGAAAGCGGTGCAAAAAACAGATGACTTTTCACGATTGTTCCATCATATTTATCGTCTAGATATCCAATTAATTCGTAACCATCAGCTCTATCAATCATATCCTTTATAACTTTACTATGACCGCCTTCCCCAATTAATACAATTTTCATCCCTGCCCCTCTCTTTCCTGATTATCAGATCCTCTAAAGGGAAGCATGGTTTCATTTGTCCCTGAATTTACTCCTTCAGATCTAACCACTTTTACTATCGTGAGTAATAATATTTTAAAATCGAGTAAAAATGATTGATGATTTACATACCAAACGTCCAATATAAATTTTTCTTCCCATGATATCGCATTTCTACCATTTACTTGTGCCCAACCAGTTATACCAGGACGAACATCATGACGTTTAGCTTGATCGTCGTTATATAAAGGAAGGTATTCCATTAATAAAGGACGTGGTCCGACTAAACTAAGATCACCTTTAACAACATTAACTAACTGTGGCAATTCATCTAGACTTAACTTTCTAAGCGTATTTCCAAATCTGGTTAATCTCAAATGGTCAGGAAGAGGTATACCGTGTTCATCGGTTTGATTATTCATGGAACGAAATTTATAAAGGGTAAAAGGCTTTCCATTAAAACCTGGTCTTGTTTGTTTAAAAAGTATAGGCGTTCCAAGGTTAAACTTTATTAAAATTCCTAGTATCACCATTATTGGACTTAGGATACCCAATAAAATAAATGAAATTAAAAAATCAATTATTCTTTTCATAATTTTCACTTCCGTGCTTTTTATTTACCATTTGTCATGACAATTTTTTGTTTGATTTCTTCTATTATAATAGATACTTTCATATCTGATTGATTACCCAAGTTGTAGGCAACTAATAAAATATCTTTAAAATGTTCCTTCTTTGCTTTTTTGCTCATCCTTTACACCATTTTTCTAATTATTTGGTATTAAAAAATCCTCGCTTTGTATTAAGCGGGGATTTTCCAATTCTTCATTTATTTTATATCCATCAGGATTACGTGATTGCCATCTCCAAGAATCCTCACACATATCGTGAATGCTTTTCTTTGCAATCCAGTTTAATTCTTTTTCCGCTTTCTTAGGGTCTGCATAACAAATGGCGGCATCTCCCGGCCTGGGATGTGTAATGTTAATGGGGATTTTCACTCCTGTTGCTGATTCAAAAGCTGACACTACTTCTAAAACGCTGTATCCTATTCCGGTTCCAAGATTATAAATATTAACACCGGTGGATTTTATAGTTTTATCCAGTGCTGCTACATGGCCATTTGCAAGATCAACTACATGTATATAATCTCTTACACCTGTCCCATCTTTCGTTGAATAACCATTCCCGAAAATATTAAGTACATTTAACTGACCTACGGCCACTTTAGTGATATATGGCATTAAGTTATTAGGGGTTCCGCTTGGATCTTCACCTATCATACCGCTTTCATGTGCCCCTATTGGATTGAAATATCTCAGGATTGTAATGCTCCATTCATTGTCTGAAATATATATGTCCTGAAGAATTTCTTCGACCATTAATTTTGTCCTGCCATATGGATTCAAAGCTTTTAAGGGAAATCCTTCTGATATTGGAACTGTATCCGGCAATCCATATACAGTGGCAGATGAGCTAAATACCAGTTTTTTCACACTATATTTTTGCATAAGGTCACAAATTATAATGGTCGTAGTGATATTGTTTTTATAATATTTCAAAGATTCTTTAACAGATTCACCTACCGCTTTAAGTCCGGCAAAGTGGATAACTGCATCAATTTGATTTACTAGGAACACTTTTTCTAAAGATTGCGAATCTAAAAGATCTAAATGATAAATCATGATGGATTTTCCTGTTATTTCACAAACACGTTTTAGCGATTCGGGTTTACTATTAGAAAAATTATCTACCACAATAATCTCATAACCTTCATTCAAGAGCTCTATGCATGTATGGCTGCCGATGAATCCAGCTCCGCCGGTGACCAGTATTGCCATTTATTAGTTTCCCTCACTTTCATTTAAATTTAATTGTTAATTAATCCATAGATTTTATTAATTTCATTTTCATTGCCATAATCCTTTGAAAGTACGTTCGAAACTATTGCCCCCCTAAATTCATCGTCTACAATCATTTTTGCAATCCCTCTGGCAATTCCATCCTGACCGCACTCTGTAATTAAAGCATCAAACCCATTATCCGCTTGGCTTTTTGCGGTAGGGAAATTGGTTATTACAACTGGTTTACCTAGTACTTGTGCTTCTCGTATTGTTACTGCTTTACCTTCATAGCGTGAGGGTTGAACATAAATATCACAAGCTGCAATATATGGATATGGATTGGTTTTCTTCCCTAATAATATAAATTGCTTTTCTACTCCTAATTTCTTTATTAAATTTCTTAACTCGTTTTCGAGAGGTCCATAACCTACCACATACCACTGAATGTCAAATCCCTCGTCTATTAGTTTTTTACAAGCTCTTATTGCTTCATCTAAACCTTTTGCATGTGTTAAACGTCCCACTGTTACTAATATGGTTTTTCCAGGCAAATTAATGATTTCTTTTGGAATATCTGCCTTTGCTTGTTCTCTAACAAAATCTGGAGAAAGAATATTTTCGATTACGGTTGTTTTTTCCTTGAAGTCAGGAAAAACATCTAAAAAAGTTTGTGAACATTCTTCAGAAACCACTACAATATCATCTATTTTCCCCCACATTTTCTTCTCTATTTTCTTATTCACATAAATATTGGAATAATCGGTATGAATCCAACCGATTTTCTTCTTGGCTTTGACTTTATCCCCGATAAAGTGATGCGGCCATAAAAAACCTATGGCAACATCATATTCTTTATTAAGATTTGGTAAATGACGGGTAGTTAGCTCCCAACCGTACTGAATGGATAAATAACCTGGTTCTTCAACCTTTTTTACTTTTCCATGTACTACACCTGAATACTTTGCGATGACTCTAGAGATAGCGATAGGATAAAAACCCTCTTTTACTATTTGTTGAATTGATTTTCTAAAGGTTGTATACGAAGGTTCTTCCGGTAATAAATTGGGACCGTCCGGGATATATGACAGGAATTCTCCTTCATGTTTAAATAATAATAAATCGACATCGTATTTAGCATAATCGATTTGATTTAACAATCCTATTAGACTTCTTTCGACTCCTCCGATTGCCAAGTCAAAAGATGTGATCAAAATCTTTTTCTTCATCGTAAAAACCTCTTTTTCAGGAAACATCATATAGCCTTAACCAATCCCTAACATTCCCATGTATATCATAACCCTTATTCGATATTTTTCTTTTAATAGTTTCATTGTCAGGTGTATCGATCAATAAGGATCTAATTACTTCGTTACACCAAACATCTAGTGGCTCCTGCAAACTAATAAATGATGCTAAGCCCAGGTCCATATCTATACTTTTTGGTAAAGTATCCGACATAATGCAAGGCGTTCCAGATCCTTGTGCTTCTAATGCAGCAATTCCAAAGCCTTCGAATAATGATGGGAATATGAAAACATCAAAAGCTTTCATTAATCTAGGAATATCCGTTCTTACACCTAAGAACTTGATATTTTCTTGAATTCCTAACGCTTCTGCTTTTTGCTCTATTTCCAGTCTTAAAGGACCATCTCCGATTAAAAGGGCAAAAAACCTTCTATCTTTCTTTAATAATGTATTTAAAAATTGCAAAATAAAAAGGTGGTTTTTCGACTCCGAAAACCGCCCCACATGTCCAATGATTTTTACATCTTCGTTTAAACCAAACTCTCTAATGATACTATCCTTACAATTTACATTTGTTTCAGTAAAGTCGTTTACATTTATTCCATTCTTTAATATCGTGACTTTTCCATTTTTTACTCTTTGTTTACCAAACATGAATTGAGCGGCCTCAGGACTACATCCGCAAAATCTATTAGCAGAAATTTTCATGATTGTTTGAAGGAGCTTAAGCGTAAATCTTTCTTTGAAATGGTTTCCTTTTGCCCAATTATTACTGTGTGAATGACAGATCCTTATTTTAATCCCTGCTATCTTTGCTGCTAATGCTGGAAAGCCTGCTTGATAATCCGTATGGGCATGAACAGCTTGGTAAGGGTTGGAAGACATAATTCTATTTAGTTCTTTAAGATAGGATATTGGACCAACTTTACCTAAGCTTGGTATTTTAATCAGTTTTCCACCTAAACCAATAATTTCATCTTCAAAATCTTCTTTCTTATTTGAATGGGTAACAAAGTCAAATTGAATCTTCTCTCTGTCCAGATTTCTATATATATTCATAATAATTGTTTCTGCCCCGCCACGATCCATTGCACTGACAATATGTAATATTCTCAAAGGAGCACTTAATTTAACCAATATATTTCCCCCCTTCCGTCAAAATAGGTTTTCTAATATTTCACTTTTATACAAAATATTCAAACTGGTAACATTTTCATAAAAATAAAGAACAAAAAATAAAGCAATTATTGAATAATATAATAGTTTTTGATCTTTCTTACTGAATAGCTCAATAAGCCAGGAAATCAGAATGAGTTGATATAAATTAAAGTAGATGGAAATCCTTGCAAATATCCATTGTTGAGTTGAAACAATCATAAAAATCAGACCCAACAATGCCATATTTACTATATAGTCACTTTTTGGAAATATTTCACGAAGTTTATCTTTACCTAAATATGCAATAACTAAGGGAGCGGCGCTTACAGCTACTCTGAGTATATTAGCTCCCCCTTCATTAAATTTAGAATAGTCACTATATTGTGAGTCCTCGATAGCTGAAAATAATAAGGAAGAGAATTGTTCATAACCCAAAACGACAATGACCGAAAAAGATAACCAGGCAATAGTGGACTTTGTCCAAGCTTTTGTTCTAACTAAAAAATAAATGGGTATAAGGATAAGAGCACTTTGGTGAAATGTAGATGCAATTAGTACAATTAATGTGTATTTCACAAAATTTCCGTTTAATAAATATTTGGTAGCTGTAAAAATAATGGCAGCTGCAAGCACTTGCCGTATTCCATTCATTGATACTAAATGCAAACCACCTGTAATATATACAAAGGTGCTTAGTTCAAAAAGTCGTGAATATTTATATAAAACCATGACAATTAAAACATTTGTGATCATAGCAGTTGTAAAAATCAGTATCTGAGGGTCATCCGAGAATTTCTTTAATAACATCTGCAGAATGCCAAATCCCATATCCTTTTGTGAAGATATATACTCCCAAGTAAAGTCATTTTCGATATAAATATTTTTATAATTGAAAGTATCACCAATATTTGTCCTGAGTCCCGAAACACATACTAAACATACAGCAGCTAAAAAAACCAACATCTTATTCGGTTTAAAGTCATATAATCCAGTCGGTGTTATAAGTGAATATGTTGAAAAATACCTACCTAAATATGAAAAAATAAATACGATGGCGAGATTGATCCAAAGTATGGTCATTTAACATTAATTCCTTTCAATTAACCTAGTCCTTGTTTTACTGATGATCAAAGCATATAAAAGTATGCCTAATGGAAAGGCCAAAACAGTGAGTGCTTTCTTAGGAGTTTCAATGAACAGCTTCGGGTTTTTCATTAGTAGGTTGCTTGATACATAATGAATGGCTTGCTTATATTTGAAAAGCTTCCCTCCAAAAGGTAACTTCATAAGCTCTTTCCGGTAAAATGAGAAGCCTCTAGGATTTTTAAGATATTGGTTATACATATTTCGAGAGGATCCATCAGGAAGATATTCAACATGACACAGCACTTCATTCATCAGTAACAATTCATATTTCTTATCCAGCATATAGTATTTATATGCTAGCCCTACATATTTCTCGTTTTTAAAAACAGGATAGGGATATTGCTTCGTCAATTCTGTTCGATAAACCAATTTCTTGTCTCCTGTTACACCATATTTGTTATAGAGATCAAACAATGTAGAACTTTTTAATTTCTCAGGTAACCTTGACCCTATAATTTGATGATCAATTGTTGCATCTAAAGCTGCTATTCCACTTACATTTTCGTTACCATGCTTTCTCCAAAATGAAAGGATACTTTCTGCTGCCCCATCCGCCATATAGTCATCGGAATCAATACAAACATTCAATTCCGTTTCAATTATTTTATAGGCTGTATTATGTGCACCATGCATTCCTTGATTTTCTTGCCAGTAATACTTAATATCAATTTTCTTTTCCTGAATCCAATGATGTGCCATTTCTTTTGTATTATCTGTTGATCCATCATCAATAATTAACCAAATAAAATCTTTATTGTTTTGACGTACTAAGCTCTTATAACATTTTTCTAGACAATAAGCCCTATTATAGGTTGGTGTAAACACTGTTAAAGTTTTCATATGATTCACCCTGACATTGATATATAAAAATCTTTTAGTTCATTGGCTGTTTCATTTATCGAATACCCCTGTTTGGATAATGAATCCGGTTGTATACTTCTTTTCGTATTGTTAGTAGTTAATTTCATTAAATGGGAGGTCCATTCTGATTTACTGGTAATGGGCAGAAATTTAATAAGATTGATACCCAAATCTACCTCTTTGGAAATTTGGTCCGAGATTAAGCAAGGCAGTCCAGCTGCCTGAGCTTCGATAAGTGAAACCGGCAATCCTTCATGTAAAGAAGGAAAGACAAAAACATCGAAGGCTTGTAGGACTTGATTTATATCACTCCGTATCCCAAGGAATTTAACTTTTTCTTCTAATTTATGAGCTTTAACCTTTGCTAAGATTTCTGGTTTCAATGGCCCATCTCCGACTAAAATCAAGTAGGAGTTTTCCTTTTCTCTAATAAAATTTGCAAAGATATCAATCAACAAAGCATGATTTTTTTGTTGAGCAAATCTTCCAACGTGTCCTAAAACACATGCATCACTTTCGATATTTAATTCTTTTCTTAATTTACATCTTGTCTCAGGTGAGAAAGAAAATAATTGGTATTCAATGCCGTTTTTTAAAATATTGGCATTATTTGTCTTATCTTTAAATAACCACTGTGCTGCCTGTCTAGAACAAGCTAATAAATTTGTAGCATTGGGCAGGATCAATGTCCCTGCATACCATTTATAAATCCTGGAAGCTAAGCCACCTTCACTTTGGGTGTTATGACTATGTGAAATTCTTTTTGGAATTCCTGCTTTTTTAGCTGCTTGAAGAACGATTCCGCTCATTTTATCCATATGGGCATGAACGACCTTATAGGAATGATTTTTCCTAAAGAATCCATCTAACTGTTTTTTATAAGCAAAGTGACCTACATCAGAAATATAAGGAATTCTATGAATCTTACCGCCAAGTTTTACGATTTCATCATCAAATACGCCTTCTTTGGATGTAAGAAAATCAAATTGAATTTTCGAGCGGTCCATATTGCGATACAAGTTCATGATCAAGGTTTCCGCTCCGCCCCTATTCATATTAACGACAACATGCAGGATCCTTAGTGGATTCCCCATACTCTTTCCTCCGTATCTTCCATGTATGATTTATAAAGTTGGCTTTTAGCTTCCAAGATTTTTTTTGTACTATATTTCCTTTCAACCATTTTATAGCTACTTTCACCAAGCATTTTTCTCATACCCATATTTCCAGCAATTTTTATGACCTTTTCAGAAAATGATTTTTCATCATTCCTGCCAATTAACCACCCATTTTGACCATTGAAGACCAACTCCCTATGGCCTCTATTTTCATTAGCTATTATTGGCAGCCCACAAGCCATTGCTTCCATGATATTTACCGGTAGTCCTTCTCTCAAACTTGACGCTACAGCGAGATCACTGATTTTTAATAATTCATCAATATCTTTCCGAAAACCAAGAAAATCAACCCTATTTCTAATTCCTAAAGAATCTGCAAGCATCTTGCATTCTTCTAATAATGGTCCATCTCCGGCCAATAGTAACCTTGCATTTGAAACCTCCTCTTTTATCAAGGAAAAAGCTCGAAGCAATAGTTGCTGGTTTTTGTTTTTATTGAACTCGGCTGCATAAAACATAAGGAAATCCTCTTCACAATACCCTTTTTCTAACCTTAGTTCAGTTTTCTTATTTGTGGAGACAGGATGATATTGATTTGTATCAACTCCAACACCAAGGATATGAGTAATCTCATGTGCCCTGAAGTTTCTTTTTATGGCAATTTGAAAATCTTCACTATTGATCGTAATCAAACAATCTGTCATTCTTGCTAAAAATTTTTCAATGGGATAGTAGACTAGCCAGTTTAGGATAGGAGCGCCTTTGAAAAAATGGAAGCCGTGTGCCGTATATAGCATTTTTGTATCACGTTCTCTCGCTTTCCGACCAGCAAGTCTGCCTAGAACTCCCCCCATTGGCGTATGACAATGAATGATTTGAAAATTATTGTTATCGATGATGTACTTTAATTCTTTGTATGCCATAATGTTTTCTTTTTTAAATGGAGACCTCTGAATGGGAATAACGTGCTTTTTATCAACAAATGGGAGATTCAAATCACCATGTGCTGCTGTATGAACCTTATACCCTTGCTCTTTAAACCATTTAAAATATGGCAAGTGAAACGCTTCAAAATGATAATCCTTTGTTGCACAAAATAGGACTTTCTTCTCCATCATTCACTATCCTTTCGATATCCTGTTCCTTGTCTCATTCCATGTTTCGTGCAGCAATATTTTCTTATATATAAGATCTTAATTATCGTTTAGTTGTTTAGTTGGAAACTTGCACAAGTAAAGGGGCAGTGTCACGCTCATTCGCCAGATCTACAAGTTTTTTTCTTAGTGATTCTTTATCCATATCAGGATAACTGTTTATAATATCTTCAATCTCCTTTGAATATAAATTCCCTGTCTTTCCTATGTAAATATTTGGATATATTTGTTTTTCATGAATTTCATCTTGATTCAACAGCTCTTCAAATAGTTTTTCACCTGGTCTTGTTCCCGTGAATTCTATTGATATATCATCTTCAGAATGTCCGGAGAGTTTAATCAAGTTTTTCGCCAAATCTACAATCTTCACTGGATGGCCCATATCAAGTACAAAAATCTCCCCGCCTTGTGCTAACGCCCCCGCTTGGATGACAAGTCTTGAAGCTTCAGGGATAGTCATGAAATAACGAATCATATCAGGATGTGTCACTGTGACTGGCCCGCCTTTTTCAATTTGTTTGGTGAATAGCGGGATGACACTTCCTCTGCTCCCCAGCACATTCCCAAAACGAACGGCTACAAACTTCGTTTTGCTTTCTTTATTTATTTGTTGAATCGTCATTTCCGCTAGCCTTTTTGTGGAGCCCATAACACTGGTAGGGTTAACTGCCTTATCACTGGATATCATCACAAAAGTCTTTACTCCGCTCCAGCTAGCCGCATTGGCAACATTCCTTGTACCTATTAAGTTATTTTTGACGGCTTCTTCAGGGTTTCGCTCCATCAATGGTACATGTTTATGTGCTGCTGCATGATAAACGACATCTGGTTGATATTCTGCCATAACAGCCAGCATTTTTTTTTGATCTTGAAGATCAGCAATTTCTGTTAAAAACTCGATTTTTTTGTTTTTATATGTTTCTTTCAACTCCATTTCTATTGTATAAATACTGTTTTCACCATGACCGAGTAAAATTAACCTTGATGGATTAAATTTAGAAATTTGGCGGCAAATTTCTGATCCAATTGAACCTCCAGCCCCAGTGACTAGAATTACCTTTTCGGTTACATACTCTGAAATTACATCAATATCTAATTCTACAGGTTCTCTTCCAAGAAGATCTTGAACCTGTACATCTCTAAATTTATTGACTGAAAGCTTTCCTGTTAATAAATCTTCTAACATTGGGAGGATTTGTGTCTTAGCATTTGTTTTTGCACATTCATGGAAAATTCGATTCATTTCCTGTTTATTCAATGAAGGAATGGCAATGATAATATGTTCGATATTCAATGCTTCAACTTTTCCGGAAATTTTGCCCACTCCTCCCACAACAGGTATGCCTAAAATATCAAGATTATGTTTTCGTACGTTATCATCAATAAATGCTACTGGTAATAAATCCACATCATTATTCTTTAATAATTGCCGGGCAACCATCGTACCTGCTGAACCTGCCCCTATTATTAACGTTCTTTTCTTATTTTCATATTTGATTAAGTATTGATCTCTAAACATCCTCCAACAAAATCTTGATCCGCCTATCAATAGCATGTGAAGTAACCAAGTTACCGCCAACAACCGATAATATACATCTTGAAAAAGGATTGCCTGTACGATTGATGTAATAAAAATGGATACCGTAACAGTTTTGAATATAATGACTAATTCACCTATGCTCGCATACTCCCATGCTTTTTTATATAGATGAAAGGTAATAGCAAAAATATGATGGCTGAGGAGAATCGTAACAGAGCTGAGCACAATCGGAATAGTAAAAACATAAATACTGGCATCTACTAAAAATCGCCCTAAAAAAATAGCTGATAAGACAATACATGAATCTATTAATATAAAAAGTGATAGTCTTTGCTGATATGTCAATACTTTCCCCCCTTTTAGATCAATTTATTGTTACAGTTAAACGGAATTAAATGATAAAGTGCTAATGAATGCTGTCTTATTAAGACAGCATTCATTAGCACTTTAATAGAATTATAGGGCATTTAACCCTCCCTCACCCCACACTCTTGACGACTGGCGTCTAAGGTCTATTAAACCCACAGCATGATCGAGTGCCTCCGTTTATAATGGCAAGGAGACATCACCAAATACTTTATTAATTTTATTTTTGTTCGCAATAAAGAACATTACTATAAAAATTTTTTCGTCTTTATAGGATTTTCTTCAATAAATTGGTAAAGAGATTTTCTGGATTATCGTTTAAAACGACTCCTACAATCTTTTCTTCAACAAATTGAAGGATTCATTTTGTAGCTAAAGCTTTTTTTAACTCTGTTTTGCCGTTATTGAACACCAGAATGATCCCATTGCAATAATTGGCCAAAATTTTTGTGTCTGTAACCTCCAATATTGATGGGGAGTCTATCAGAACAATATCGTATTGCTCTTCACACTTAACAAGGAAGTCCTGCATGATTGGCAACCCTATTATTTCGCCTGGATTGAAGGGTATAGGCCCACTTGTCAAAACATCTAAATCACCCATTCCCGTCCTGTATACAGCCTTTTCAAGAGATGTGAAATTTGAATCAGATAAAATATTTGTCAATCCTACTTTATTTGGAATCTTAAAAATCGAGTGAATTGCAGGATTCCTTAAATTAGCATCTATCAGTAAAACCTTTTCTTTGTTTTGGGCCATTGAAACAGCTAGATTTGCAGCAGTGGTTGATTTACCTTCTCCAGATGATGGAGAGGTTATCATGATGATATTCCGTTTTTTCGATACGGAGGAAAACTTAATATTTGTTCGAATCGTTCTATATTGTTCGGAGATAAAAGAATCCGGACTTGAAAAAGCTACAAGATTCCTTTTCTTTAGTCTATCCCCGATTTTTTGTTTATTCATCGTCATTCAAACCACCTCACAATTCTGCTCTTGTTTCTTTTGAATGTTTAGCTTGTTGCACTTCTTTAATTTTTTTTATATTGTTTTTACTGACATTCGAATTCTTTTTATTCATTTTAGATACATGTCCTATAACTGGAAAACCTATGATATCCTCTACTTCTTGCTCGTTACGAATTGTATAATCCAATGAATTCAATAAAAATGTCAGCCCGATGCCCAAAAATAAACCTATAATTCCGCTTTTTATAATTGTTCCATTATTGTCTCCGTTAATGGGCACTAAGTTTACCTTAGCCGGGGACAAGTTTCGTATTTTTTTAAAGTCCACTATATTAGGAGCCTCATTTTTAAATACTCTCGCCGTCGTATTGGCGATATCGGCAGCTGTATAAGGATTGGATGATGTGACGCTGATACTGACTACTTCTGATTCCTCTACACTGGTTACGTTTATAGACCCAGCCAATGCTTCTGGTGATAGCGGTAATTCCATTTCATCGATAACTTTCTGTAAAACTGTTGTATCTTTTATTATGACTTGAAGAGTTTTCATTTTATCTTGATTGGCTTCAATAATAATTCTCGTAGATGCCTGGTAAAGAGGGGTTGTTGTTAAAGTTTTCAAATATCCTGCCAGTATGAATAAGAGTGTGACAATAATGACGATCCAGATACGCCTACTAATGATTCCGATCAGTTCTTTTAAATTTATCTCTTTGGCAGGTTGTTGATTTTCAAAGTTCCTTTTTGAGTAATTTGTCATTGAACCACCTTTTCAACTTACTTTTCTTTATTAAGAACAATAGTGTTTTAAGCCTCGATGTAAAACAGCTAAAACTGTACTATTCTTCTTATGTGTTAATTTTCCTATGAATATATCCTTATTTTAGTTCTTTATAAAGAACGAGTCAACTAGTTATCTACTTTTATTTTAGAAATTCTTTCATGAATTTATCGTATCCACTTCTCTTGTTAGCAATTGTTTAAATAAACCTCTTTCTTTAGACAACTCACTATATTCACCGTTCTGTAAAATTTCACCTTTCTCTAATACGATGACTTGATCGGCATTCCTTATGGTGCTTAAACGGTGTGCAATGACAATGATGGTCATGCGGCCCTGTAAAGTTTCGATAGCTTTTTGAATTTTGGCTTCAGTGTCGTTATCAAGGGCGCTGGTAGCTTCATCCAAAACCAGAATCGATGGTTTACGTAATATAGCCCTTGCTAGAACTAGTCTCTGTCTTTCTCCCCCGGATAACCTAATGCCTCTATCCCCAATTACCGTATCTATATTTTGAGGCAATTTAATCACAAAATCAGCTGCGGCAGAAAATTCCAATGCTCCCCATATTTGTTGGTCGCTTGCCTTCGGATCGACTAAAAGCAAATTCTCCTTTATACTTCCATTGAATAAAAATGGATCTTGGGAAACATAACTAATCGATTTCCTTAAACCGATTAAATCTTTTCTAGAAAGTTTTTTACCATCAACTATAATCTCTCCCACATCAGGGAGCATGAGGCCCATTATTAGATCGATTAATGTGCTTTTACCTGCCCCGGATGGACCAACGATAGCCGTCAACCTATTAGCGGGTATTGCTATATTGATATTTTGCAGAGTATAGTCTGCTTCAGTTTTGTTATAACGAAAAAAAAGATCATGACATTCCAGTTTTTGTTCGATGACAATTGGCATGATATTCTCAAGACTATAAGCCTCTTTGTAGCCTTTCGCTTCACCTTCTATTTTCATAATGGATTTGAAAGCTGGTAAAGTTGAAGAAATATTTTCCATATTGCTTTGTATGGCTGTAAATCTAGGCCATAACCTTGAAAAAATAAGGATAATGAGTAAAAGTTCTTCCTGTTGAGCAGCAAAAAGTGTAATGGATAAAAAAACGAAAGATGCAATTAATAAGGCAGATGATACTTTATATGATAATTGAGATTTTGTGTTTAATTTAATATACTCAACTTGCTCGTTGTTCATTTCCTTAGTTAAAGAACTGATCCAATTTACATGTGATTTCTCTAAATGATAGCTTTTTATATCCTTAATTCCATTTAACTGATCGGTAACGCTGGCTAAATATCTTAGTGCTAATTGAGACGTCCTACTTCCTAATGACTTAGCTTTTCGGATGAATTTCCTTGAAAATAAGGCCAGGACCAAACCAGCAACCAAAACGAATATTGTAATTTTCGGAGCTAACCAAAACGCCACACAAATTTGAATGAAAGTAAAGATCACTGAGGCTAATAATTGTAAGATTAAATTAATTCCTGCACTAACTCGTGCTAAATCGTTTGTCATGATATTTATTAAATCCGATTTCCGTGTTTTAATAAAGAACTCCCAGTTGGCATGTAATAATGACTGATACAATTGAATCCTTAAATGACTTATATATGCTTGCTGCATTCTCACATCACGTATTGTAAGATTTCGTTGCAGGATGTTTTGGAGAATCACTAAAACAATATAAAAACCTAAAATAATTGATAGACTTATCATTTTAGGTATCTCGACTATCCATGAGAGCGTGGAAGGAAGATTATTTGATAGATCTATATCTATAATTCCACTAACACTTATCATCGGTACTAATAAAAGAATGCCTACACTGTCCAATAAGCTAACAATGACCATTCCTAGCATATTGATAAAAAGTATTTTCCCTGTGAAAGTGTATAGCCTTTTGAAAAAGAACCACAGCTGTTTCATCTTATCCTCCTATGACATTTCGTATTCTCGTTTTTCTCCAAAACCATAAAAAAGGCCTCAAAGGAAAATATAAAAAATGGAGCTTTTGAGGCAACGGCAAGGTTTTTGTATCCTCAAAATAAGGATGAAGAAAACTGAGGATGAATAACAGTTTATTCTGAAATGACATGAGTGAAAATAGATGCTTTTTATGATAACTAGCAATCTCTTCAGATAGTGGTTCATCATGAAGGTTAATGAATCGTTTAATATAAAATAGTGCTTCTTGTGCCAATCGATTGGAACGGTATTTTAATGTAAGATCGTTTACTTCCTTGTATATCGGTGTATTTAACAATTGGGAAGTCAGGACTAATGTTTGACCTGCAACATGCATATATTGATATTTTTTTAGCAGGCTAATGATTTTATCCCAATCCAATTTTTTTTGGCAAAGTCGGTCGATATCCACTAGCCAGCGAAGGCGTGACCATCCATGACGTGCCCCATGTGAAGTTAGAAATAAAAAGAGATCCTCATTACCTAAACAATATATCGGATATGAAGTAGTTAGTGAGCTAACCCTTTTTCTTAGCCATAATTCATTAAAAGTTGGTTCCTTGGCTGGACCTGGGTTTAAACGCCAATGAATTTCAAGTTTAATCTCTTTCTCGGTATGAAAATAGACAAAATGATGATGGCGCCACTTCCAATCATTTAATACGGTTTGTATATATTCATCTTTTACATATCCCATTTGAATTAAAAGGGACTCGATCTTTTCTAGATCATCGATGTTAACCAAAATATCAACATCACTTGACGTCCTTTGGGATATACCTCCATATAAGTCAGCTGCCAGTATAGGTCCTTTTAAAAAAAGCGTCGAAATTTCATTTTCAAAAACAACTCGGGAAATTCTTTCGATTTCCCCACTTAGCTTTAACATTTTAAAGGTGTTTTTTTGATAATCGTAGTACATCGATTGAGTTATAGGTGCAGGAATATAATTTGCGGATTTTAGTTTTGGATAAATAAGTGGGTAAACCCGATGATGCCTGGCTAGTTTCAAGAACAAATTCCAATCAAGGTTTTGTTCTACATTAAATGGAAACTGCTTGTTTGTTTCACTTTTCAGACAATCCAATAAAAACTTTAATTCATTAGATATGCTTGAAGAATCGAAATTGGTTTTGTCATTCATTTAATTCCCTCTTTTTAAGCTTTTTTTGTTTTAGCGAATTTCCCGACAACAATGAATTTACCCATTTCTTCTGCGCCCGTTACATAATACGGACCACTCCGCAACCAAGCATGAGCAATCAAATCACCTTTTTCATCTCTTGCCGTGCCAAAGTAAACTGTACTTTCCATTCCTCTTCTTTCAAGCATTTTCATTCCAGCTACCGCCTTAACTAAACATTGGCTCTCCCAGAATGTATAACGGCTCATGATATGTATGGCATCTGAAATATTCTTGATTACTTCTTTATCTAAATATTTTATAGAATAGCTGGTTTCTTCCATGTGGTTTCCCAATAATCGGGCACTCTTAATAAATGGAAACAATTTAAAAATACGGCCCACTGCTAAAAAAAATAAAGCTTCAAACAATAACCCCTTCATGCTCCTATTGAATGATATGAACGTGTTAATTTTTTTATAAAGATTCATATTTTGCCCCTATATAAACTGGAATATAAATGCTTAAATTTCAGCTGGTAAGATAATTAATCCCTCATTATATAAATCACTTAAAAACGATAACACTTCTTCTTCGCATTCTTGTTGACTGACGTCATACTGTGAAATCAATTTATCTAGTAAGTCACTAATTATAATTGGTTTTTCAATTAAACTCCAAATTTCCCCACCTAGAACTCCCAGATTATAATAATTCCCTTTTTCAATGCTAAGCATGACCAATTCCCCATCCATATCACTAACAATATTTCCCTGGCTTTGAGTAATTACTTTATTTTTTGATAGAACTGATGCGTTAATCATTTATTTTCTCTCCTTTAATTACACTTAGAACCGTGGTTACAATTTCGTGGGCTGTGAATGTTGAGGTTGGACGACTTAATCGATAAATCGGCACGGAATTCATACACTTTGCACAAATCTTGAAATGCCAATCCATCATATGCATTCTTTCAATTAGAGATCGTCTATAGGTATGTTCGTGCATTACTTGAAATCGATGAAGCTTTTCAATAGTTTGAAGTTCAATCGATTCTATATCAGCTCCAACTAATTCGAATATCCCTCCAAGTGGCAAAGGTTTGTTATAGAAGTCTGCTTGCACTGGTATCGAAAATTTTGTCGTCCTATCGAATAAAGGTTGGTAATCAGTTGAATTCAATCCAAAAGCGTTTAAACTTTCCTGCCATAACTTTTGTTGAGGGTATGAGGGGTTAACCCATGGCTGGTTTTCCTCCATTAGAGATATTGCCACTACATCATCACTTAAAAGTTTATACCCCTTGTTTACGAAAGAGGAAGCTAGAGTAGATTTGCCAGCTCCTGATTCACCAATAAAAGCATATGCTTTTCCTTCAATCGCTATTGCACTTCCATGCAGTGGCAATACCCTTTTTTGCATCAATAAAATTCCTAAACAGCTTCCTAAAATATAAAGCCGAATTTTATCGTCGTTATCATTGCCGTAAGTTGAAAACGTAATGGTTTTCCCACCTTCTATTGAAAAAACAGCGAGTCCCGGCACTTCGAACATAACCTGATTT
The DNA here is from genome assembly GCF_047238085.1 of Peribacillus phoenicis. Classification (NCBI taxonomy): domain Bacteria; kingdom Bacillati; phylum Bacillota; class Bacilli; order Caryophanales; family Bacillaceae; genus Peribacillus; species Peribacillus phoenicis. The sequence goes on from NZ_JBDFMF010000001.1 coordinate 2,450,882, forward strand.
CCTTCAACGATAAAACCTCTACTATTTAAAGGGTTTATTTCAGACCAAACATTTGATAAATCTTTCTTTGTGATCGTTAAATCTACTTCCCTCTCTTTATCTGTTACTTGCTCTAATTCAGGTAGGGGCAGTTCACTTTCTACAATTAACCCAAATGTGGTATACGTATATGTTTTTTTGGTGCTTAACATTCTTCTTCACTCCAAACATATCATCACTTTTTTCAATAGAAACCCTTACACTTTCAAGGTGTAAGGGCTTTAATCCTCTTTAAATGAAACTCAACTGTATTTTACCGGATCATCCGGATCTGGTTGAACCGCATCCGGAAGTCTCCTTCCTGGTCCAGCCATTGTCAAATTAACATTAAGTATTTCTAATTTTGGTTTTTCCCATTCTTGTTTCATCGTTTCACCTCCCTTCAAAAATGTTTTTTTATAAATCGTGACACGATTATGCTTCGCATTAAAATCCTGAAATCATCATCAAACACTTTTTCTGGAAGAGGGTTTTGTTCGACGCTACTAAGTGCTTTTCTAACTTCCTCCATATTTAAAAATTCGGACATGACTTCATCTTTACTAAGACTATGCATTTCATCTATGAAAGAACTCCATGATGATGCCATCCTATGAATTCCATCTGATCCTTGTATTCCGCGCGTTTTATTATTCAGCCTAACATTATCAGGCAGATAGTCCTTAGTGGCCCTTCTTATTAAGGAGCGATCCTGACCATTTAATACATATTGTGATTCTGGAACTGAATTGCAAAATTGGATGATACGCAGATCGTTAGTTGGATCACGTTCAGCTATAGAATGTCTTAAGGATAGCTTGGTGGAAATATTCCCATTGATATTCCAATAGTATAATTGTTCAAATTGAGTTCTTTTCATAGTAAAAACATTTTGTCTAATGGTACCTTTAACATCAATGTTATGTTCTTCTAATTTGGTGAATACTTTCGTTCTTCTTGCGAATTCAGGGTTTATTAACATTGGATAAGGTTCTCCTGCTGAGGATAATGATGGGAAGGCTTTTTTTCTTACCTCTGTCATAACTCTTGATTTGTTCACTCCATGATTTTCACAGAATGAATGTAATTCTTTGTAAAAGTGAACCAGTTTAAACTGCTTTAATAAACTAGCTTGATAGTCTAAAGCATGTCCCCATGATATGGTCCAATTACCTCTTTGACCATTTAGTAGCACCCTGATATTCTCTTGTGCAGCTTTTTCATAAATTCCTTTTAACCAAAAACTATTTTCATAATATTTATAAGGCATTTCTAGCACTTCAAGCCAATCATCCACCTCTGATAAAGGGCTTTTATCTTTAAAATCCAAATAGTGATCCCTGATATTTCCTACATGTTCAACAGTAGAAGAAATGAAAGGCCTTTCATCAGCTACTCTGCTTTTAGGAGTCCAATCGACAAAATCCTCAACTGGTACATAGCTGTATGTATATAACTGTTTTTTTTGCTCATCTAAAGCCCTGGCTGCAAAGCTAACGACGGATCCAGAGTCCAGTCCTCCACTTAAATGTGAACCAATATTAAATGTGGTCCTTAATTTGGATCTCACTACTTTATCGAAAACTTCTCTGAAAGCTTCCTCATATTCTTCATTAGTCTTTAACTTTAGCTTCACTTCGTTTTTAATAAAGGAATAACGTGAAAACGTTATATTTCCATCAATGATCGTTATTGAATGTGAAGGGGATATCTGTTTAATGTTTTGATAAACTGTTGAAGAGGAATCTACTGATTCCACATTAATGGGAATGGCCAAAAACTCCGATAACCACTCCTCATTCAATCTCTTTTCTATATATGGCAAATTAAGCAACGGTTCAACCGTAGTACAAAATGCTAATTTATCTTGATTTTTAAAAAAATAAAGAGTGCGACTTCCTGAAAAGTCACGAGCTCCAAACAATTTGCGTTGTTTTTGATCCCAAATCATGAAAGCAAATTCACCAACCAAATACTTTGGTGTTTCCTCTTCCCACTTATAATAGGCAAGCAGAATCAATTGGCTATCCGTCATATTCAGTCGGTCAGAATTCTTAACCTGTAATCGTTCAAATAATTCTTCCCGATTATCAATGATTGCGTCGGCGGTAATGGCAAGCTGTCTGGCATAATCATAAAATGGCAGAGTTTCATTCACCGATTCAGGGGTAATCCATTGATTATGGCAGCCAAATAGGACTCTCTCATCATTCCATATTTGAATGCTGTCTGCCGGAAATTTATGTAATGATTTCATTAATATATCCACATGATGGAGATTGATTGGTTCTTGGTTTAAATGATAGAGGCCAGCGATTGCACTCATATTTTTCCTCCTGCCGGTGAATGCTCAAGATAAAATACATCATATGATATGTACTTAAAAAAGAACTTCCCAAACCATAATTCTTGTAAGCTTTCAATATTCGTTCTTTATAAAGAACGCCTATGTATAAAGTACCACCTTCGTTAATCAACTGTCAATATACAACAAATATATTTTACGAATATTTTGATTTTCCTTTTTTATTGACATTTATTTTATTTTTCGGAAATCATCTTTTAATACTATATTGAACGCGGAACATCATAAAGGAAACAACATTAACATTTTTTAATAAATTGAGGTTTTTCATGAAATTTTATCCATCATATGAATATACTAATCTATAAGGGGAGTGATTCAGATAGCTTTTTTAAATGCCTTCAATAATTTTAAAAATGGGAAAAAGTCTAAGAAAATAAAGAACATGGATTTTCGGGAACAGCATGTCAATAAATCATCTGAGCTCATTGGGAACAATGAAATTGTCCAAAATATAATTAACAATCACCTTTCCAAAAAAAATAACCACTTGTAGGGTGGTTTTTTTAATTATTATGGGGAATGGTTTCATTCTTTTCCAACTTCTCGCTCGCTTCGTAAATATAGTTATATTGTAAATAGTAATCGTAAATGACGTTTTGCAGGATTTTTAGCAGTGATTTATCGAATGTATCAAATTCAGTTTGATAACTATTTAAGACAGTGACGAATTTCCCGTCCATGTTTTCGAAATAAAAAAGAAGGAAATTCTTGTAATATTCACTATCGCTGTTACTTTTATTCGTAATGCACGGATCGCCGGTTTGAATGGACTTATCAAGCATCGCTTTGATGGATTTAGGCAGCTTTGCTTTTTTGAACTGGTTCAGGGTATAGATATCATAGGTAAAGGAAAGTCCTAATTGATCGGAATAAAAATCCACGGCACAGTCCAATGTATAGACTAAGGGTGCTTTAAAATCCTTGCTGTTGGCAATTTCCTCTGATATCTCCAATTGAAATTCCTCGGATGTTAAATACGCAGCAAATTTCATTTTTGAACTGCTCATGCTGAATACTTCATAAACGGCTGCATCTTGTTTTTCAATTTCAATTTCGATATTAAAAAATTTAAAGTGTTTTAAACGGTAAAAAGCAATCGGTGCTAATAGGAAAAGCAATATCCAAACTAGGTAAAGAAATAACGTGTTAAAGATGATTTGATAAAATTCAGATGTTACGATCGGTTCGATGATTAACGATATCAATGTATGTTCAAAGCCTTGAGAAACAGGGGGGGCAGGTACAACGGTTTCCTCTGGCTTTTTCAAAGTTTGGATACCTAAATGAGCCATCGCAACTAGCGTATAAACAAAAATTAAAATTGTTCCAATCACATAAAATTTCGGCATGAATCCAATAATCCTGTCGAAAACAGAAATCCGTTTATCTTTCTGCTCCTCTATAGCCAATGTGGTTGCTCCTTTTAAGATTATTAATATCAGGAAAAGTCTACAGGGACTTAGAACTTCCTGGAGACTGCCTATTAAATTTATATGTTTGCTATTATGTTAAAATACGTAAAATTCGTTTAATCATTGACATATTCCAAATTACTTTCGACGTTTTCATTAAAATTAATAATATTTCGTCGTTAAAAATGCCCAACCTCTTCATTGAAAATGAAAGGATGAGCAAATGTTTAAGGTTTTATTTAGGACGGCCCTTTATCGCAAATTCTTCGACCTTCCTTAAAAACAACTCCATGGCTTTTGATGCTTCGAAGTCCAACTTTTTCACGATCGAAAAAGGTCTTATAATGGGCTCATTTTTCAAATGGAAGGTTTTCAATTCATTGGACTTCAATTCTTTTTGTACAGTCAATCGGGATAAAAGGGCAATGCCAAGCCCAGCCATCACCGCTTCTTTCACTCCTTGGATACTGGTGAAAATAAAGGTTTTCTTTATGTCTAACTCCAGACTGCTGAGAAGTTTATCGGAATATGTACGGGTTCCCGATCCTTGCTCCCTTAGTACCCATGTTTGGTTTTGGAGCAAGGTGCCCTCGATGAGATCCATCTGTGAAAGTGGATGATCAGGGGGGACGACAACTATCATCTCGTCATTCATGAATGGTCTGACATCTATATCTTTATAATCCGTTTCACCTTCAATCAAGCCGATATCAAGCTTATTCGAACGTATTCCTTGAATGACATCATTTGAATTCGAGATGATGATTTGTATGTCCACCATCGGATATTGAGCCGCAAATTCTGCCAATACTTTTGGAAGGTAATATTCTCCTATCGTGAAGCTTGCACCTATTTTCATCGTTCCGCTAACCACGTTATTAAATTCATTTATTTCTCTTTTTGCTGTCTCATAATGATTAAGCATTTGCTTTGCATGTCTATACAAAATTTTTCCCGGCTCTGTTATTTGAACTTGTTTGGGAGAACGATAAATTAATTTCGTTCCTAACTCATTTTCCAGATTCCTTATGTGAAGACTGACTCCTGGCTGCGACAGGTTCAGAATGTCCCCTGCTCTTGAAAAGTTTTTCTGTTCGATTACGGTTACGAATACTTTTAATGGATCCATGGTTACCTCCCTATTTACCTATGCGTTTCATTTTATCATAAGTAGAAGTAATCATTGAAATAGCAAAAATATATTTCACTTATTTTTAATTAAGCTTTAAAGTTAAGGCATCAACATAGATGGAGTGATCACACTGGAACAAACAAAGGTTATAACTAAAAAACTTGGATTTACAAAAGGAATAGCATTGACTTTGCTAATTGCCATTGCAGCAAAATACTTAGCAGAGCTTCCATTCCTTCATATAATGGGACAGTTAGTCATTGCGATACTGATTGGTGTTGTTTGGAAATCGCTAATTGGCGTCCCAGCCTACGCCGTTGCAGGGACAAATTATTCAAGTAAAGTCCTTTTGAGAGTGGGCATTATCTTATTGGGCATGCGCTTGAACCTAAAGGATATTTTTAATGCCGGTCCGAAAACATTTGCAGTTGGTGCCATTAGTCTTGCATTTGGTATATTAGTAGTTTATGGATTGACCCGCCTATTTAAAGTTGAGAAAAAACTTGGCATATTGACAGCTTGCGGAACGGGAATTTGTGGAGCTGCTGCCATCCTGGCAATTTCCTCGCAAATAAAAGCAAAGGAAAAAGATACAGCAATAGCTGTAGCGACGGTTGCTGTTTTAGGCACAACCTTCACTTTCGGATATACGATCCTATATCCATTATTGCAGTTATCCGATCAAGGATATGGTATTTTTTCGGGTGCGACACTCCATGAAATTGCTCATGTCATCGCTGCAGCAGCTCCAGGGGGAAATGAGGCAGTCGACTTGGCAGTGGTGGTCAAATTGACAAGGGTGGCACTGCTCATTCCCGTTGCCATTTTAATTGGGTTCATCATGAATTGGAAAGACCGATCAACAGTTACCGGAAAGAAATTTTCCTGGAATTCCATTAAGATACCGTGGTTCATTTTTGGATTTTTAATAATGAGTGCCATTTACTCTACTGGTGCAGTTCCTGAACCTTTAGCTGATAAACTTGTTATGCTTTCCTATATCCTCATGGCTATGGCCATGGCAGGACTAGGATTGAATATTGACCTTGTAACTTTTAGAAAATATGGAGGTAAACCTTTTTTAGCTGGACTGATCGGCTCTATCTTATTGACATGCCTCGGGTATGTATTGGTGCAGGCATTCCATTTAAATTAACTTTTCAAAAAAACAAGCATCCCTTAATCGGCATGCTTGTTTTTTTCTATTGGATGCGGAACATTGGCACCATAAAAAATTTCATCCATCTCCGTTTGAAGCCTTTCTATAATTTCTTGCCTTTCCTCTTTATTCAGCTTTTCCTCTGTATAACCGAATAAGTAATTATTAATATCAAATCTTTTCAGCTTACATTTTGTATGGAATATATTTTCCTGGTATACATTCACATCAATCATGTCATATAAACCCTTTACTTCATCAGGAATATAGTTTTGAATGGAATTAATATCATGGTCAATAAACAATTTTCGCCCATCTTTATCTCTCGTAAAGCCTCTCACTCGGTAATCGATCGTGATAATGTCGGTATCGAAGGAATGAATGAGATAATTAAGGGCTTTAAGAGGTGATATTTCTCCACAAGTAGAGACATCAATATCGGCCCTGAATGTGCTAATGCCTTCATTTGGGTGGTATTCAGGGTATGTATGTACGGTAATATGGCTTTTATCCAGTTGCATGACCACATTATCAGGTAAAGGTCCTGGTGATTCCTCATAAGTCCCCATAGGTACTTCGACGACAGGTCCTTCTGAAACAAGAATGGTTACACTGGCGCCTTGAGGGACATAATCCTGTTTGGCCGTATTTAAGACATGCGCCCCTATTAAATCCGCAACATTGTGCAAGATCTTCGAAAGCCGCTCTGCATTATATTGTTCATCGATATAATCCAGGTAGGCCTCCCTCTCTTCCCTGGTTTTTGTGTAACAAATATCATACATATTAAAGCTTAAAGATTTCGTAAGATTATTAAAGCCATGAAGTTCAATACGCTGCTCTGGTGTAAGTTTCATGATTGATTCCCCTTATATTTTTTTAGTACTATCCTTATAGTTACCCTTTTTCTGAAATAAAAAACTAAGCAGGCAGGGCTCAACTTCCATCTTCTAAAAGGAAAAAGTTATTTTCTGGTAAATAAACCTGATAAAAAGAGCCATTGCATCAGCATTGGCTCTGAGTCTGTAGACAACCGTTAAAATGAGTTTGCCTATAGTTTCTTCATGGCTTGTACATTTTGAACGTTGATTTCCGTTCCAGGCACTCGCTTTCCGCGGGCGGTCCGGGAGCCTCCTCGGCTTGTGCCTGCGGGGTCTCCCCTAGACGCGCTTTTCCCGCAGGAGTCTCGCACACCCGCTCCAATCAACTTTGTTATAAAATTTAGATAGAAACCATACCTGAGAGTTGAAGGCGTTGCTTCAAATCAGTTGTTTTGGAAACATCACTTGAGGAAAGATTCTATTAAACGAAGCAATCACACCTGCTTTACCCCTATACGTTCTCGCACAAAAGAAGGATTCTTTCACAACAAAAATGACTTTGTTTACGATGAACACCTTGATTGTTAATGTTACCTTTGCCCCTTCGGACGAAATTTTTAATTACTCAACAATTAAAGAAGGTTATCGCGAGTATCGCCAAAACAAATTAGTGCAACATGCTCATCTTTATCACGATGTACAGAAAGCAAAGACCATCAAAAGGTAGTGACACGGCATCTGGCAAGCTTATTAGAAGAAGCAGATTATCTGCGGGAATCATCAAGGTGTAAAACCTATATATGCGAAACGAAAAGTAACGAGCGTATTTTCGCAGATGCAACAGAAAACCAAAGGGAATTTTAAAAGGGGTTCGGAATTTTTTTAATTCCGAACCCCTTTTGCCTAGAAATTGAGAGCCGTTTCATCAGCATTGGCTCTTTAATTGTCTTGATTTTGTTCTATGCAGTATGAATTTTTTTCTTTTTTATCGGTGAAAGAATTCGTTCCAGCCATCCGAGTATAAGATCTGAGAGAATGGCCATCAATGCCGTCGGGATTGCTCCTGCAAGTATGATTGCCGTTCCATTTGAAGCATTCGTTCCCCTGACAATGATATCCCCCAGTCCGCCTGCCCCTACGAATGTACCGACAGCAGTTACTCCAATTGCAACGACAAGCGCTGTACGTAAGCCAGCCATGATGACAGACAGAGATAATGGCAGTTCGACCATTCTTAGTAACTGCAGCTTCGTCATCCCCATTGCCTTTCCAGATTCTAAATAAGCATGATCTATACTTGTAATACCGACATAAGTGTTCCTCAGGATCGGCAGTAAGGAATATAAAAACAATGATAAGATTACTGTATTTGTTCCTAACCCCATTACTAGCATCAAGAGTGCGAGCATAGCCAATGCTGGTGTGGTTTGTATGACATTCGTTATCGAAAATACCCAATTACTCAATTTCTTATGTTTAGCGATGAAAATGCCTATCGGGATGGCTACAATTGCTGCAAATAAAACCCCATATGCTGACATTAAAAAATGGCGATAAAATTCAGTAAGTACATACATCCAATTCTGTGAATAATAAGTTCCCAGCTGTTGCAAGGTTTCCATTAGTTTGCACCTCCCATTTATTCAAAATATTTATGTGCTTTAAGGAATTCTGAAGCTACGACCGATGGCTCCTTCAAGTTCCCATCAACTTCATAGTTCAGTTCCTGCATGGTTTCAGTAGTGATTTCGCCAATTAACTTATTAAGTTCATCTTCAATCTCAGGATATCGTTCCAATAATTCTTCGGTAACGACCGGTGAACAGTCATATGGTGGGAAATATTGTTTATCGTCTTCTAAAAGCTTCAAATCATTAACCTTAATCCGTCCGTCTGATGAGTATGCAAGAACAATATCCATCTGTCCATTTTTGACTGCATCGTATACCAGGCCAATCTGCATCGGATAAGTTTCCCCAAATTCCAATCCATATGTATCGACGAACCCTCTATAACCATCCCCTTTTCTTTTCAGCCAAGCACTATCTACACCTAACCTTAAATGATCTGCATCCTTTTCCAAATCAGATATTTTCTGATACCCTTTTTCCTCAGCCAATTCATTTGAAATCGTAAAGGCATACGTGTTATCGAACCCATAGGAATCAAAAAATTTGAACCCATATTGTTCTTTGAATTCCCTTTGAACAATTTCCATCGCCTTTACTGGATCCTTTTCGATTTCCTGTCCCAGGACACTCGTTAAATCCGTCCCTGTATATCGAGTTGCGGCAATGTCTATATCACCGGTCTCCATCGCTTTTTGCTGAACGAAATTGGAACCTAGATTTTTGATGATTTTCGTATCAAGTTCCGTATTCCTTTCAAGGAGTTGAGCAATCATGTTCGCAAGAATTTCGGATTCGGTCATGCTTTGGGCACCGATCTTGACAGTAGATTCAGAAGATGACCCTAAACCAGGTAAAGAACAACCGGTGATCATTAATGAACAAACTAAAAGGGCCATTAAAATTGTACGTCTCATTTTTTTATACATGGTAATCCTCCTCAAGCAACTTCCTTCATACCTTTCAATCCTTTTGGAACGACTTTTCGTTCAATGATCGAGAATACATAATCCACAAGGATAGCCATGATGATTACCGGAACTGCACCTGCGATGATATATTCTGTTTGGTATAAATTCAAACCGATAAAAATGTAATCTCCAAGTCCTCCGCCTCCAATAAAAGAAGCCAAGGTGGCCCACCCGATTAAATAGACGGAAGCCGTACGGATACCAGCCATAATGACTGAAAGTGCCAGCGGGAATTCTACCAGACGAATTCTCTCCCAGCTTGTCATTCCGATGCCGCGGCCGGATTCCAGCAGATTTTCATTCACGCCTTTAATGCCTGTGTATGTATTCCTGAGTATGGGTAAAACAGAGTAGAAAAATAACGCAATTATTGCGGGTGTTTTCCCAACGCCGAGGAAAGGAATGAAAAAGGCCAGGACTGCAAGGCTCGGCAGTGTCTGCATTATGTTTGCAATTCCGATTATTATCGAAGCGCTCCTTTTCATTCGGGTCAACATGATCCCTAATGGTACAGCAACTATTATTCCGAGGAAAACAGCGATCATGGATATATATAAGTGCTCCCATGCCTTATAAATCAATTCTTGCCAGTTCGTTTGTAAAAAATTGAGCAAAGCTTCCATCTGATTCACCTCCTAAAACATTTCTGCCATTTCTGCCATTTGATTTTCTTCCTCTCCCCAGATGCTGTCATATACGATGTCGACCAATGTTGCCCTAGTGACAATTCCGACCAAATGTTTATTCTGGTCAACCACCGGCACATATTTGAACCCTCGCTTTAAAATCTTTTGAACGGAATCACGGATTAAAGTATCCTGTTTCACTGAATAGATTTCAGTATTAATGACTTCACTGATAAATTTAGCTTTTTTTCGATATTCACTGATCGTTTCAACATCTACGAACCCTTTCAAAACATTTTGCTCATCGACCACAAGTAAAGAATCGACTCTTTTCTCCCGCATTATCGTTATAGCATCGGTAAGGGATTTTTCTTCTGTAATGGATATAGGGTTTCGACTCATGATTTGTTCGACCAACTCAACATTCGGTCTTGTTTGGAGCAATCGATCTTTGCCGATGAATTCTTCAACGAACTCATTGGCCGGGTTTCTTAGGATTTCATCCGGTGTTCCCACTTGGACTATTTCACCAGCCTTTAAGATGACGATCCTGTCGGCTAGCTTAATGGCTTCATCCATATCATGGGTAACAAAAACGATTGTTTTATCAAGTGTGCGCTGCAGATTTTTAAATTCCTCCTGAAGGGCATCGCGGGTGATTGGATCTAATGCGCCAAAAGGTTCATCCATTAAAATGAGTGGAGGATTGGAAGCAAGTGCTCTGAGAACGCCTATCCTTTGTTGCTGCCCGCCGCTCAATTCGTAAGGATACCTTTCCAGGTATTCGGGTCCCATATCGACAAGCTTAAGCAATTCCAGTGCGCGTTCCTTTTTTTTCTGTTCATTCCATTTTAGAAGTTTTGGAACGAGGGTGATATTTTCTAGAATCGTCATGTGAGGGAAAAGTCCGATTTGCTGGATAACGTACCCAATCTGTCTTCTTAGCTCGACTGGATCTTTATCCATGATATTTTCACCATTAATAAGTATTTTGCCTTCAGATGGTTCGATAAGGCGGTTAATCATTTTCATTGTCGTTGTTTTACCACATCCACTCGGACCAATGAAGCAAATGAACTCCCCTTTTTTAATATCCAAAGAAATATTCTTTACAGCTTTCTTTCCTCCCTTATAGATTTTCGATACATTTTCGATTTTTAACATAACAAGCACCTCCATCATTCGCATACAATTACAAATTTTACAAATATATTAATTTTTCATATGCACTGTCTCTTGTACCCATAAGATAAGCTGTATAAACCTTTTCATTTAAAAAACTAGTCATATGTAATTATATTGAAAAAATGGTATAAAAAAACCACCTCATTTTAATTGAGGCAGTTGATTGATTTAAAGTATTAATAATGAATTAAAACCCGATATTTTTAGCAATCAGAATTTTTACTGTTTCATCTGTCCCTGTAAAGAATGTTGACAAAGGAATGTCCCGGTGACGCCGGGTAATTTTATCGTCTTCCATATATCCGTATCCATCATGTAACTGCATGCACTTTTCAGATATTCGCTTAGACATCTCTGTTATCCAATATTTAGCCATCGATACTTCAGTAATGATATTCTCCCCAGTCATATGTTTACAGATCAACTCATCAACAAACGTCCTTCCCAGGTGAATATCGGTCGCTATTTCAGCAATGGTAAACTGTGCATTTTTAAATTTACTTATTTTCTTATCAAATGCTTTTTGTCTTTTTATAAAATTCATCGTTAAGTGAAGCATGTCTTTCGCTGCGATTAAGGACCTGATCGCACATATTAGTCTTTCCTGCTGCAGTTTTTGCATGATATATGAAAGACCCTTCCCTTCCTCACCAAGGAGGTTGCCAACAGGTACTAAAGCATCATCGAAAAAAAGCTCGGCTGTGTCTGATCTTCCCTGTCCTGCATTACCAAGCTTTCTTCCTCGTGAAAACCCTGACGTATCTTTATCAATGAGCAGCAAACTGATTCCGTCCTGAGAAGGAACAGCATTAAGATCAGTTTTGCATGCTACTATCATGAAGTCAGCTTTAAAACCATTTGTGACAAACGTTTTAGCTCCATTGACTATATAATACCCGTCTTTCTTGATGGCTGTGGTTTGAATATCCGCTATTTCCGAACCCATTCCCGGCTCTGTGAATGCAAATGCGGAAATCATTTCTCCTGTAATGGACTTTGGTAAATACCTTTGTTTTTGATCTATTGTTCCGAATGAAGCTATATAAGGGGCTACAACATCCGAATGAATGGATATTCCCCCTAAGGCTGATCCAACCATTTCCAATTCTTCTGTCAGCACAACTGAATATCCAAAATCTGCTCCTAACCCACCGAATTCCATATCAAGCCACGGACATAAAAATCCATTATCTCCAATCTTTTTCCAAAACGAGCAAGGTATCCCCCCTTCATTTTTCCATTGATCATAAAAGGGGACAGCCTCCTTGGCGAGGAATTCACGAATTGATTGTTTAAATAATAAGTGCTCTTCCGTTAGGAAGGAACGGGAATCATCTTTATTGATTGCCATCGTGCTAACCATGGGTTAACCTCCATTCGCTAATGGTTTTGTTAAATACATCAATGTGAAAATAACCTATAATCACTCCCACGAAAATATGTTAAATACCCAGATGTAAACGATTACAATAACACATCATCAAACAGTAAAAATGTTCCACAATATTCATGTTCAACAAAAGTATTGAATTCCCTTTAACAAATCTATTTTTTACCATTTTAATTATGTATTACTTAACTGCTTTGAATATGGTTTTATCATATATTCTACCGAGGTTATTTTTGGAATACTGATTGGAATAAATTAACACGACTTCTTTTTTAAATCCCATATCCCATTTTTTCGACAAAATGTTCAATTAAATTATCTCAATATAGATGTTAGCAGAATAAGAAACAGTTATATAACAACGTTTATGGTATAATTAACAGGGAAACCGCTTACAGAAACTAATTGTTCGGAAAATTCATTCTTTTAGGAGTCGATGAAAGTTGACAGTTAAAGAACAAACCATCTTTAATCATATTGGAAATAAAATTATAACAGAAGATCGAGAAATTAACGTAATTGCTAGATTAGAAGAACCTCTAATTGTAGTTTTAGGAAATGTTTTAAGTGAGGATGAATGTGACGAACTTATTAGATTGTCAAAAGACAAAATGCACCGTTCCAAAATTGGAGTTACACACGAGGTAAATGAAATAAGAACAAGCAGTAGCATGTTTTTTCAAGAAAATGAATTTGACATCATAACCAAAATTGAAAAAAGAATATCAACCATCATGAATATCCCCATTGAACATGGAGATGGTATTCAAATTCTTAAATATACTCCTGGTCAAGAATATAAAGCTCATTTTGATTTTTTTACATCTACAAGTCTGGCAGCAAAAAATAATAGAATTAGCACAATCATCATGTATTTAAATGATGTGGAGCATGGAGGGGAAACTTTTTTTCCTAAATTGAATTTTTCAGTGTCACCGCGAAAAGGAATGGCTGTATATTTCGAATATTTCTATAACGATAAAAACCTAAACGAACTAACTTTACACAGTGGAGCGCCAGTTATCACTGGTGAAAAATGGGTTGCAACACAATGGATGAGGAGACAAAAAAAATAGTCTGCAGCTTGATAATGTAAACGCTGGACTATAAATGTTTCAATTTTAGGTGCCAAATGAACTGAGGCACCTATTTGTTCATTTGGAATCTGTTTATTTAAAATGGCCAAATGAATGGAATCAAAATATTAATGTTCCCTTGAACTTCATAGCGCTCTGGATCCTAAACAATCGATTCGTTTCAAAACATGCTTTTTCCCTGGAATTCTCGTTAAGTTTGATTTGATCATACTTTGTATTATTTAAACACTCTCATTTACCTTTGTTGCTCTTTCTAAAATTATCGTAATCAGTCTTAATGTAATGAAATACCTTCGCGTTGCCATTATGGTCAGGATGAGTTATTTTTAATAACCCTTTATATTCTGCTAACACTTCTTTATTGCTCGCCATTTTAGAAAGCCCTAATTTTTTACTATAATCATTTGATTGAGCAGTGGTGTCAATATTGTAATTATTTCTGATGTTTTCTTTTAATTTTATCAATTCATTACGTAATTCAATATTTTCTTTTAATAAATCCTTTGTTTCATTTTGTAATTCACTTTTCTCATTCTTTAGTATGGCAACTTCCTTTTTGAACATATCCCTTTGCTGAATCAATATTCTTTTTGCAGTTTCATGAAGTTCTTCGATTCCTTCTATATGCTTATCTTGAGTTTGTATTTTCAATTTTAATCGGTGTATGATTTCGTCCTTATTTTGATCTATAAAATCATTTATAGCCAGCTTTGAAGCAGTTTCATCGCTTATGTATCCAGTGTTCCTCTTTCCGTTTCCCGCCTTTTTAATTTTACCTTCACGAAGCCAGCGCCTAACAGTTTGTAAGCTATTACTTTCTGTTATTCCTGCATCTTTTAACATTTCAAATGCTTGATCTGTGTCATCCATTATGTATCCAGTTTTTCTAATCCCGTTTCCTCCCTCATATTTAATCTTACCTTCACGAAGCCAGCGTCTAACAGTTTGTATACTGCTGCTTTCTGTTACTCCTGCATCCTTTAACAGGTCGAAAGCTTGATCTGTGTTCACGTTGTTCCCCCTTCCCCCTTATTACGCAATGTAATATTACTTCGATTGATATTAGCCTATTAAAAGGAATATATTTTACAAACAATGCGGCTAATTTGTATGCCAATGTTTTAAATGATAGCATAGCCATTTTCTAAACAAAGAACAAACAGATGAAGAATATATGACGAATATCACAGAGAGATAACGATAAGGTATCAAAGTTAAAAGTGGACCAGAACGGAGCACGGAAAATTGTAGATAAGGACAAATGACAGCGAGAGCCCGTATGGCAGTGAAGAAAGCACGTGAATTGACCCGGAGGAAAAGTGTTTTATTTTGGAATCTTTCTGAAGGCCTATATAATACATAAACGTGGTCTTACCTGACATGATATCCTACCGCCGGAATGAACTTAGACAGCATAGGAAAAGCGATAGGTATCATTCCTATAATTCCATAAGCAGTAAGGTTAAGGATACACACCAATATTAAAAATCCCAATCCCTCAGTGATATAAAATTGAGAAATTGGGTTTTTTATTAAAGCTGTTTTCGCATACTTTGTTGCTATTTACTAAGTAGTGCGGTGTGGTTGATTTCCCCTCCAGATGCTCGCTTTCCGCGGGGCGGGCGGTGAGCCTCCTCGGCGTAAACGCCTGTGGGGTCTCACCTGTCCCGCTGCTCCCGCAGGAGTCTCGCACTTCCGCTCCAATCAACCTTAAATAGTTTCGTTTTAAAAACAACAATCTTTACGAAAAGAGCCTTTAATAACAGTTGTAACTAATAATTACCAAAGCAGCCGCTATTATTTAACTAGAGATTATTGTTGACCCTCTGTATAAACTTGAAAGGTTACACCGAATTTGTCTGTTACAATTCCATATGCAGGGCTGAAAAAAGCTTCCTGTAGCGGCATTTTCACTTCTCCGCCTTGAGACAAAGTTTCAAAGATTCTTTTTGATTTTTCAATATCGTTTATTGAAATACAGATCGTGACTTGATCTCCAGATTGACTGGGTTGACCTGGAAAAGTATCGGAAAACATGAGGTCCGTTTCCCCAACCCTTAACATTGCGTGTGCCACAAGATTTTTTGCTTCTTCTGGCAGAGGAAATTCCGGATTTTCTGGCATTTCTCCAAAAGATTGATTAAAAAGGACTTTTGCATCCAATGCTTGTTCGTAAAATTGGATCGCTTCCTTCGCATTTCCGTTCATCATTAAATATGGAGACAGTCGCATGGTCATAATTAAATTGCTCCTTTTGCTATAATTTTTACAAAGCTTAACTCAGATATCCAGCTTCCTTTTGAACTGATCAATGGCAATAACCACTATACCATTATTACCCATGATTGTATTTTATAACAAGGAACAGGTGTTCGTCAAAAAAACTTGAATACTAACAATTTTTCAGGTGACAGACTGGTTTAAACTAGCTTAAAGTATTTTTTTGTTCATGACCACATTGTTACAAAACACTGAACCATTCACCTTGGAATTTTCTTCGATTAAACACCAACAGATGCTTTTGAATTAAAAAAATCTATTTTTTGTTTGTTATTCATAAAAGCTATAGAAGCAGGAGAAACCACGGTCCTTATCAAGCCTAATGATCATGACACCTAATTACGTTTAAGATGGAATTTCTTGAATCTCTTTTCTGGACTAATAGAAAAATCCTTCAGTGTTCCTCTATTTGCAGTACTTAACTAAAAAAGGAACCTGATGGATTTCATGGACCAATCAATTCTTTTTTCTTCCGCAGCCGATTCGTCTTAAAATTCCCCGCCCGGTACATGGTAGATTTTCTCTCCTGCACTTTGCCTTCCATATGCAGAGTACCAATAAAAAATGAAGCGAACAAAAAGTAGTCCCGAAATACACCACTTATGTAGTATATTTTGGGGCTACATTACGTTTACTTAATTTTAGCTTTCATAGTTTACTTAAATATTGAGTAGTCAGTCATATATTCCTGACTATCAGTTCTTTTCATTCCCAATTTTTTTGAAAGTTTGTCTAGTCTTTAATCTTTTGTAGCTTAGAATCGTACTAATTTGCCCCTGGTTGACCAATGGCTCTCAGACTAAATTTGTATCCCACTATTATTTAAGTTACGCATCTCGTTTAAATTCTCACGTTCTAAAAAAGATGGAAAATAGCTATAGAATGTTGATATATTAATCTTGAAAAAATAAGAGATTTATTGTTTGTAGCACAGATTTAACTATATAACCAAAAAATTAACGTTTTTCTTCTAAAAATAATAGAATGATGTCTTTAGTAACAAGCAAGAATTATAACCAATTTTACTTCCCAATTAACTATAACTATTAAATTATTTCATGTACAATTCCTAAACTCAAACCTTCGTCATTTGCAAACATGTACCATTCTTCATCTTCCTTTTCAGCATACAATTCTTCTGAAATGTTTGTATTTTCCACAACAAACTTCTTAATACGATTATCTAAACGATCATAGAAATTCATTGTATTTTTAGCCTTCTTAGAAGTTGATTGAACAGACATACTTCCATCATGAATAAGAATTATTGTATTGGGATATGCTTTCCTATAATGTCCACTAATCAACAGTAACGCACCCATAGAAACACAAGATCCTACACCAATGGTTTCAACTTTCGTTTTACTTGATTTAATTGCATCAATGGCAGAAAAACCAGCCACCACATCTCCACCATTAGATGTTATATAAATTTGTATTGTCTTTCTTTTATCTATTGGAATATTTAACTCTTCATCTTCTCGATTCCATTCTTGAATCCAATAAACAATTTTATTGACAATGGTTGTATCCACATCATAATTATAATAAATTTTCCGTTCTTTCAGTCCAAGGTAAAACTGATACTCCTCAAGAGAATCCGGTAAATTTCCGATTAATTCCAAATATTCTGTATTGAATTCAACTTTTTTCATTATTAATCCTCCTTAATAATATGCTGTGTTATAGGAAGAAAAAGGATTATACACAATCATATCTATTTATTAATTTATTCAGCAAGTACAATCTTCGCAACAACATTCATCATCATTTTAAAGTCCATTATTTTTAGAAAATAGATAAGTGAAATGAGAATGTAGAACCTTTACAAAGGGAAAAACACAATAGCCCAATTTTGAAATTCCATACCATTACACCTGACTCGATTTTCTTTAGCGATTATTTGCATACAATAGTAGAAAAAATCAAAGGTTCTGGTGCATTTCAACAGAATATCGATCCCTCAAAAAAAAGGACCTATTCGATTAGGTCCTTTTTGACTTTAGTCTATTCGTTTCAATTTGGTGAGCTATAAACTTAACACTGTGATATTGTTTATCTTTATTAACTTGCTTTCATTTCTGAATCTTGTCCCTTTTTAAGGGCAGGTAACTTAGAATCTATCGATAGGAATCGACTTCCATTTAAAACTAGATGAAGTGCAATAATCATAAGAACGAGATCCAGTTCGTACCCTGAAGCTTCTCCACTCCCCATAAAACCTGCAGGGAATTTCACATAAACAATTGCACCAGCCATGATGAATACAAGGAGGGCAGATATTATTCTTGTTCCAAGACCTAAAATTAAAGCAATTCCTCCAAACAATTCAATAACACCGACTACATAGGCCATAAATCCCGGAATGCCTATACTTTGAAACCATCCAGAAGTGTTCTCCAATCCACCTTGGAATTTTGACAATCCATGTAACAAAAATGAAATTCCCAACATAACTCTTAATAAAAAGGTACCGATCTCTTGTTTATTCATGTCACATCTCCTTTTTTTATTTTACACTACAAAGTGTAGTGTAATGTGGTAAAAAAATCAAGTGAAAGTCATCAGACAATCACTATAGTCATTCCCAAAAGTATAAGTAAAACATAAATAGAAACAAAAATCGTAGCAGTTTCAGCCCTCAAAGGAATTTTTTTATGGGGATCGATTAATTGCTGAAGTCTATAGTTAACTGATTCATTGGAGAAGTGGACAAGGACGGGCGAGGATTTATCAGTGTAACCATGTTTAATTAACTTCAACAAAGCAGTACTTATGCCTAATTCAGTCCCCATTTTATTTACCGCATTTTCGTCGGCAGATAATTCACTTATTATTTTGTAATTTTTATGACACCATTTTGTCAGTGGGACAAACCATAAAGCATCCGATATCAACTGTAAAATAAAGATTACCAGCGGATGATATTTTTTTTGGTGAAAGGCTTCATGCTCTACTACCGCTTCTAGTTCATCCAAATCCAATAATTTAATTAAACCCGAACTGAACACAATGAATGGCCGCCAAAAACCAAGCGTAAACGCAAGAGGCTGATCAGCATTCACAACTAAGATATCATCGTTGACCCGGTTGAATGTTTCATTTATAAACCTTGTCTTTTCAACATTTTTGGAAAGAAAAAGCTTTTGTTTAAACCTTCTGGATAAGAAATATTGCTCTGCAATTTTGAATAGGGTGCTCAATATGCTATAGGATATTATTATACTGAGCAGGGTGACGACTACAAAATAGTATACTGAATCTTCCTTGAATAGACTAAAGCAAAATTTAAAAAAGTTGGCTTTAATATTCACACCAAAAAAGATGTGTACCAAAAACGCTCCCATTTGGCACCATACTACACAGGCAATTAAAAGACTCAGGCTTATCACAAAAAAAGACTTCCTCTTCCACATTATAATTTATCCTTTTTTAACGATTGGATTTTTTGTTCCAATTTTTCAATTAAACCTTGGTCAGCGTCTTTCATGGCATCCAGCATATGGCTTATGACCGCTCCACCAAATTCATCGAGCAAATTCTCAGTCAGTTTCTTTGACTGCTCTTCTAAAAACTCCGCTTTTGATTGTACCGGGCGAAATAATGAGAGCCTTCCTTCAGACCTCTTTTCAAGTATGCCTTTTTCGACTAAACGATTCATTACGGTCATTACTGTGTTGAAATTGATAGGTTTGTCAAGTTCCAATGATTGCTGAACCGCTTTGATGCTCTGTTCATCTTTATCCCATAAATATTCCATGATATTAGCTTCCAATGGACCAAAGAAACGATTCAGTCCAACTTCATCATATTTAAAATTTTTAATATTCATCCTTTACCACCTCCCACTACAAATTGTAGTGGATATCACTGTTACAATCAAGTTTCATCTGGAAGATTAGTATCAAGGATTTCTCTAGATTGACTTTAATTGATATTAAAAAATCTTTTGGCCTTGCTTTTTCTTCTGGTTAACTGCCTCTATTACACTCCACTACCTTTTTACAGTAGCAAAAGGTCATCCGTTCTTTTTCCTTTTAAGCGTATTAGATTAAAAAACGAGCCTTTTGCAGGCTCGTTTCACTAATTAACCCTTTGTGCAAGTTTCTCTATTTCATCAGAATTATAAAAATGATATCCTTTTGCCGTCGTTTGGGCAGCAGCGTACATTGCAGCAGCTACTTTGTTTGCTTCTATTGCACGATATGGGCGTAAAGGGCCTACAAAGACAAATTTAGCAAAATTGCTTAACAGCCCAGAAATCTTTTCACCTGCCCTGAATTCCTCGCGTTCTCCAAGAAGTAAGGAAGGGCGGAATATATGTACAGTATTCAATTCCAGGTGTTGTAGTGTTTCTTCCACATCTCCCTTAACACGACTGTAAAAAAACTTTGATTTGGAATTGGCGCCCATGGCCGTTATGACGAGTAATTTTTCAACATTGGATGTCTTCGCCATTTTAGCTGCTTCGATTATATAGTCATAATCAACTTTACGAAAAGCTTCCTTCGATTTAGCCTTTTTGATCGTTGTACCCAAACAAATGAAAACATCGGTGACATTGAACAAATAGGCATACTGGGACAAATTATCGAAATCCACAACATGTCCTGTGCACTTGGGCTCCGCGAATTTCATTTCCCTTCTTGTCAGCAAATGGATTTCACTATATTTATTGCTGTTGCTCATTTCTTTAACCAACTGGGTGCCTACCACACCTGTAGCGCCTAAAATCAATGCCGTCTTATTAGTCATGATATCCCACTTTCCTTCATTAGCTACTGAATAATATAGGACTAGGATAAATGATTCACTTGATTGAAATCATCAATTATCCAAGAATCGACTTCAAATCTAATCGTACTCAAACATGCATTGAACAAGCGCATTTCATTTGATACGATTGACTCGTTTGACATCAAGCGTAAAATAAAATGAATGACTGCACCATGTGCAACAAGGATAACTTTCTTCTCAGGATACTCCTTCAGAATTTCCTGAAGTCCATTCATCAGCCTGCTTCGTAAAGATTCCTGATTTTCCTGACCAGGATATTCTTTATCAATGAATGTTGACGCCCTTTCAGCTGCTGTCATTCCTTCAGCGACGCCAAAGTTCTTTTCAATGAATTCCATTTTTTCAATGACCGGGACTTCAATATAATGCGAAATGATATCTGCCGTTTCCCTTGCCCTTTTTAGGGGGCTCGAGATAATCACATCCCAAGTAGCCTCTTTTGACAAAAATTCACCACATTGCCGTGCCTGTATCCTTCCTAGTTCATTTAAAGGAATATCAGTCTGCCCCTGCAGTTTCCCTAGTGCATTCCAATCTGTTTGACCATGCCGCACTAAACAGATAGTAGTAATTGTCCTCAAACCCTTCTATGTAGATTGTTATTTTTTCACTTCTTCAATGATGGAGTGTCCTTCAGTCTGTTCTAGATCTGACCATTTCCATTTTTCATGCAAGCGTATCCTACCATCTGGCAATAATTCAGGAGTGGAAAGACAGCTGCCTCCTCTAATTTCACCTTTTTCATTGATATGATTATACCTGAATTCTAAGGAACCATCCATATTGACAAGCCCTATTAAAGTTCCTTTAACAATCTCTCCACCATGATAACTTGCTGAAAGAATTGAGCCTTCTTGTGAATAGTGGAAGGAAGTATTTCCTGATACTTCTCCATTTTCAGAATTGACTAAAGCTTTGAAAATCCTACCATCATAATTAAACATCATCATTCCCCCATATGAATTAATAAGGATAATGATACCAAATTAATCAAAAAATGAATATTCAAAAATCTTATGGGATTTTAATTCTGTGTCAATGGAAATGACACAAAAAATACATAATATTCCCCATTGAATTCCCCTATTATGTTGTGGTTAGATTATGGAAGATGTTACTTATGGAATGAACAATTCCTTAGTTGAAACGTCTAATCAAACTGGAAGATGTTGGTGAGGTGCTCAATTGAAAGAAATACTTCTGATTCTACTATTACAACTTATTTATGTTCCGATTTATACGTTGCGAACCATTTTCTTAGTAAAAAATATTACCATACTTGCCTCGATACTGGGTATCGCAGAAATGTTAATATACGTTTTTGGATTATCCCTAGTATTTGGCGGTGACCAAAGCATACTCGCCATGGTTGTATATGCAGTCGGTTTTGGAATCGGAATAATTTTTGGTACGAAAATTGAGCAAAAACTTGCCATCGGTTTTATTAATGTAACCGTAAATACTCAAACCAAAAATGAACAGTTGGTAGATACATTGAGGAACAACGGATTTGGTGTGACTCTTTATACGGGCGAAGGCCGGGATAGCAACCGTTATCGGATGGAAATTTTGACAAAACGCAATCGGGAACAAGAATTGATAGCAACCGTTGAAAAGTACGAACCTAAGGCTTTCATCATTTCATATGAACCACGTTATTTTAAAGGTGGTTTTTTATTGGACCGGTTGAAAAATAAAGCAAGCTGAATGTAATGCAAAAGCCCATCTTTTTAAGATGGGCTTTTGCATTATTTCGTTTTTGATTTTCTAATCTTCACTGCCCTCGTTACCGGCTGTTTTTTGATCCACTTTAAGTATTTTTTTAATGCTTCATCATCTTTTAACAAAAGCACGGTATATAGTCGGATGGCCAGTTCTCGGTTTGAATACAGTGCGTGAATCTGTTTGTGACAAGGTTTACAGAGATAGGCAATGGGTAAATGGCTGCCACCTAATTCTCTAGGTGTTAAATGATGGATGGTCAGTTCTATCTCACCCCTGTCACAAAGCTCACAAGTACCTTTCATCTCATTAATCGACCGTTAAGGCTTAACGGATTTTCCTTCTTCAACAATATGAAACATCAAATGGGCAAGATGATGGATTGGTCCATACTCTTCATTGTCATCATCTTCTTCATCTTCCACTTCCACTTCATCCATGCCTTGTAAATAAAGTGCCATGAACTCATAAAAATCATTTTTAGTAAAAGAGTAACAATCACTTGGATCCTGATTATCTTCTTCATACTGTAAAACTAGATGAGATAAATCACCCTCATCATCTTCAGCATCAAAAAATACAAAATATCCAATATTTGTATCCAGTTCAAATAGTCTGCGAAAACCGCGTGATGTTGCTTTTTCAAACTCAGCCGCCGTCAATTTTTGCACTTGCATGCTGTCTACATTATCTTCTTGATGAAAGCCCACGATAAATGTGTTCATAATCAAACCTCCTGTTGAATATGGATAACCATTAGTATCCCCATTTAACCGAATTTATTCCATTTAGAGGTTTGTTTCCAAGACGACCGGGCAATGATCGCTGCCCATGACATCACAGTGAATATTAGCCTCTTTTAAATATTCCGCCAGACGTTTTGAAACAATGAAATAATCGATTCTCCATCCTATATTCCGCTCCCTAACTTTTGCCATATATGACCACCAAGAGTAAGCACCTTCCTGGTCTGGATAAAAATGGCGAAATGTATCGATAAACCCTGCATCAAGTAATTCAGTCATCTTTCCACGCTCTTCATTAGTGAAACCGGAATTCCCAATATTGGATTTTGGGTTTTTCAAGTCGATCTCCTGATGTGCAACATTGAGGTCCCCACAAAAGATAACCGGCTTCACCAAGTCCAGTTCACTAAGATAATCTATCATCCCATCTTCCCATTCAAGACGATAATCAAGCCTTGATAAATCCCTTTTTGCATTGGGGGTATAAACGTTCACCATATAGAATTTTTCGAATTCCAGTGTTATGATCCTGCCCTCCGGCTCCTCGTCCAGCTCCCCTACACCATATTTCACTGAAAGCGGTTTTTCCTTCGTGAAAATGGCTGTACCTGAATATCCTTTTTTCAGTGCATAATTCCAATATTGATGGTACCCTTCCAATTCAAGTGTAATCTGCCCTTCTTGAAGCTTAGTTTCTTGAAGGCAAAAAATATCTGCATCCACATCTTTAAAGTAATCTAAAAATCCTTTTTTAACACAAGCTCTAATTCCATTCACATTCCAGGAAACCAATTTCATATTCTCTTAAATTCTCCTTATGGCCAATTAATTTCTTTACATTTCAACTATACTATTTATCTGCTGTTTTTCCCATTAGAGTACATTCGAAAACAATCTGGCAAATGATTCTTTTGAACGTTCCAGCAAACCCCGATTGTTATATCTAATAGGATCTAGTTTGTCACTATCCATCATATCCTCTTTGTAGTGAGTGATGAGATCTTCGATGGAACGGCTGCCCATTAGAAAGACATTCACTTCAAAATTCAGGTGAAAGCTCCTCATATCCATGTTTGCCGTCCCTATGGAAGCCATATCACCATCTACGATAATAAGTTTCTGATGTAGAAAACCTTTTTTATACGTGTATACCTCTACACCGAATTGAAGCAGCTCCCCGAAATAGGAGCGACTGCCGTATTGGGTTAAAAACCCATCATTTACTGCCGGAACCATAAGCCTAACTTGTATCCCCTTAATTGCGGCATGTTTAATTGCTGCTTTAATCGCTTGATTTGGTACGAAGTATGGACTTGCAATCCAGATTGATTTTGTGGCGCTTGTAATAAGTGAATAGTAAAAATCACTCATGATTCCCTGTTGTGTATCAGGTCCGCTTGCCACCACCTGGACAGCTCCATCCCCTTGTTCCACTATATTGTTGAATTCTGGACGCTCTTCTAATACATCTTCCCCACTGACATATTCCCAATCCAAAAGGAAAACAGTATGAAGCATATATACCGCTTCACCTTTAAGGACCATATGTGTATCTCTCCAAAATCCGATCGTTTTATTTCGCCCTAAGTATTCCTCTCCTACGTTTAAACCTCCTACAAAGCCAACTTCCCCATCAATGATGATTATTTTCCGGTGATTCCTAAAATTAAACTTTTGATTAAAAAAACCATGTTTCAATGGTGAAAATGGATAAGCCTTTATCCCTGCATTTTTCATCCGTTTAACTTCATTATTTGAAAGGCTTAAACTACCGGCAGCATCAAAAATGAATAAAACTTCAACACCATTTTTCGCTTTTTCAATAAGGATATCTATAATTTCAGTACCAAGCCTGTCGGAACGAAAAATATAATATTCTATATGAATGAACTTTTCAGCTTTTTTTAACTGTTTTATGATTTCTGTAAACGTTTCATTGCCATTTTTCAATACTTCCGTTTTCGATGATGTACTAATGGTGGTCTCAGATGCATTTTTGGCAAAAGCTGCGAATGATTGCTGATGATCATTCAAGAACGATAAATCTGGAGAGGATACCCGTGTAACAAGACTCTTCCATTCTTCTCGATCTTTTTTCCTTTTACTTCGGAATAAATACCCCTTTAAATAGAGCTGACCTGAGAATAGATAAAACACATATCCAAATACCGGAAAAAACAAAAGCACATACATCCATAAAAGTGTCTCGTGGGCAAATCTATTTTCGAGCATGAGTGAAAATAGGGTAATAAACATGACCAAAATATATAATCCAATAAAAAATAGCTTCACGTCGAAGCTAACATGAGTGAACAGGATCATATAAACTGAAGCAATTAAAATAAATAAAAATACAATTTCCATCCTTCTTCTTTTCATCTTTTCATTCTCCTACACAGCAATATTTTATATATAAATTACATATACCCATATTTGATGGTAAAAGAAACAAAACACTTACGAAAACAATGTTCGCAAGTGCTTTGTGTATTACCTATCCAATTATCACTTCATGACAGGAATCAAACTTTCATACAGCTCCATATACTTTAATGAGGATGATTTCCAACTGAAGTCTAACTTCATTGCATTTTCGGCCATTTTCCTCCATCTTTTCGGCTGGAATTTGTACAGACCAACAGATTGCTCAATTGTATGGAGCATATCGTGTGCATTATAATTCGTAAAACTGAAGCCATTGCCTTCACCAGTAAATTGGTTATACGGTATGACCGTATCACGAAGTCCGCCAGTTTCCCTCACTAAAGGCAGTGTACCATAACGCAGTGCCAAGAGTTGGCCGATACCACATGGTTCGAATTGTGACGGCATCAGGAATAAATCAGAACCTGCATAAATCCTTCTTGCCAACCCCTCATCAAAATATGTATGGACTGAAACCTGATTTGGATATTGGTCAGCTAAATGACGAAATGCTGATTCATATTGCTCTTCACCCGTACCTAAAAGAATGAATTGAACTCCTTGGTTCATCATTTCATGAAAAACATGAAGAACAAGATCTATTCCTTTTTGATCAACAAGCCTCGTTACCATTGATAAAACCGGTACGTCATCATTGACAGGAAGACCCAGCGATTCCTGTAGCTGACGTTTATTCTCCATCTTACCCTCATAAGAATCGAATGGAACAGCAAGATGTTCATCTGCCGCAGGATTATATTCCTCATAATCGATTCCGTTGATAATTCCTTTAAGCTCACCTTTTCTCTTACGTAAAAATCCATCCAGATTTTCCCCGAAATAAGGAATCTGAATTTCTTCCGCATAACTTGGGCTTACAGTTGTGACTATGTTAGAAAAAGCTAGGCCGGCTTTCAAATAACTTACATTCCCATGAAATTCAAGACCATCGATATTAAAATATAACTCACTCAAATCGAGTAATTCAGCTAATACAGCTTTAGGATAAACTCCTTGATAGCGTAAATTATGTATCGTAAATATCGTTTTAATATCCTGATAGAACGGATGGTTATGATAATGGGCTTTCATCAAAACGCTGACAAGGCCCGTTTGCCAATCATGGCAGTGTATAACATCCGGTTTTTCTTCTAAATAGGGTAAAGCCTCTAAAATTGCACGGGAAAAGAAGGCGAACCTTTCGCCATCATCGAAGAAACCATAACTACCATGCCTTTTGAAATAATATTCATTATCCAGAAAATAATATGTAATTCCGTTAGCAACAAGTTTTTCGATGCCGCAAAATTGCTGGCGCCAACCAACAGGAACTTCAATACTCGTCATATGTTCCAATTCCTGTTTGAATCGGTTAGGAAGATCCCCGTATTTAGGAAGGATGACACTTACATGGACTCCCTGTTTTTTCAGCGCTTTCGGGAGCGCGCCTATAACGTCTCCGAGCCCTCCCGTTTTTATAAAAGGGGCGCATTCTGAAGCAGCAAATACAATATTCATTGCCGCACCTCCTCTATTAAATTACTTCCGCTTTTTTTATTACAGTAGGCTGTTTTAAACCAATAACTGATTTTTCACTAGTAATTCTCACTTCTTTATCAGTTATGATATTTTCAACGATGGCTCCTTCTTCAATCACGCCTTTTTGCATGATGATGCTGTTTCTTATTATCGCTCCCTTTTTCACCTTTACCCCACGGAAGAGTATACTGTTTTCCACAGTCCCTTCAATATCACAACCGTTGGCTATCAATGAATTGGTAACCTTCGAAGAACTTGAATATTTGGTCGGTGCCTCATGTTTGATTTTCGTATAAACATCCCAAGTATCCCCGAAGAAAGAACGGATTACCGAAGGGTTCAGGAAATTCATATTACTGGAATGAAAGCTTTCAATGGAATGAATGAATGGCATATCTCCAGTAAAATTGTAGCCTTTGACGGTAAAACGATGAAGATTGGCTTTCACGGCGTCTTTCAAAAAGTCATATTCCCCACTCGCAACACAGCTTTTGATCAAATTCACCAATAGCGTTTTACTTATGATGAAAGTTTCCAGACAAACATGGTCACCAGGTCTAGGGATCGTATAAAAGCTAATGTCAGTAATGTCTTCATCCGAATCTACCGAGCAGGTGTGATAGATTGGTTTTTCAATCAATTCCCCTACATAATCCTTATATACGACCGTGATATCCGCTTTATGTTTTTTGTGATAATCAAGCACTTCATTAAAATCCAATTTGCATACATGGCTGCCAGGGGAAATGATGACAGTATCTGCCTCTGCACGTTCGAAAAAGCTGAGGTGATCATAAAATTGCTTCATATCGCCTGTTACCGTTTCATCCGGGTGGATAGGGGGCAAGATGTATAAGCCTCCTGAACGCCGATCCAAGTTCCATTCTTTACCTGAGCCAAGATGATCCATAACTGAAAGATACTTTTCTTTTGGAAAAACGGCTACTTTTGATACATCTGCATTAATGAGATTCGACATCGTAAAGTCAATCAAACGGTAGCGTCCACCAAATGGCACGGATGCTACATTACGGTGAGCAGTCAGATCTTTTAAATGTTGTCTTTCATTGATTAAGTTAATAATACCCAACACATTTTCCATAGCATCTTCCCCTTTTTCTAGTTAAGAGTGATCTTTTTTTTGTTTGGATTGATAATGGTCTGATTTTCACCAATTAAGGTTATATCGGATGTAACCGCTGAATTGCCAACTATGGCACCATCTTCAATAACACAATTGCTGGCTATGATGCTTCTTTCTATATGAACGTTTTCACCAATCGTAACATTAGGCATGATGACTGAATCTTTTATGGTTGACCCGTAGCCCACCTGTACATTATAGGATAAAACCGAATGTTCAATGTTCCCATGAATCATGCACCCTTCATTGATAAGCGACTGACTGACCTTGGCATCCGGTGATATATATTGCGGCGGGTGATTTGCATTGCGGGCAAAAATTTTCCATTGCTGATCATCCAACTGGAAATTTGGCGTATCCTCCAATAAGTCCATATGGGCCTGCCAAAGGCTTTCGACCGTTCCAACATCTTTCCAATAATCATTAAAACGATAGGCAAATAGCTTTTTTCGGTCTTCAAGCATCTTTGGAATGATGTTGCTGCCGAAATCATTGGATGAATTTTCATCTTTTTCATCATTTATTAAATACCGTCTTAAGGTTTTCCAATTGAAAAGGTAAACTCCCATGGAAGCAAGATTACTCTTTGGATACTTTGGTTTTTCATCGAATTGAGTGACTTTATCATCATCATTGGTATTCATGATTCCGAAACGACTTGCTTCCTGCCATGGCACTTGAATGACAGCTATGGTAGCCTCGGCATTTTTTTCGATGTGATAATCCAGCATCTTACTGTAATCCATCTTGTAAATATGGTCACCAGAGAGAATCAATACATGTTCCGGATCATAGTTATCAATGTATTGGATATTTTGATAAACAGCATTTGCCGTCCCTTTATACCATTCACCGCCTTCTTTACCTTGATAAGGAGGAAGTACGGAAACTCCGCCAACATCAAGATCAAGGTCCCAAGCTTTGCCATTACCAACATAATCATTTAGAATCAATGGCTGGTATTGGGTCAGTACCCCAACCGTATCAATACCAGAATGAGTGCAGTTACTTAATGGAAAATCGATGATTCTATATTTACCGCCAAAGGGAACAGCTGGTTTTGCCAAACCGATTGTCAATTCACCTAACCTTGAACCCTGGCCTCCTGCCAATAACATTGCTATCCATTTTTTTGCTCCCATTATTCGTTCACTCTCCCCCGCCTTTTTTTTGTTTGCTTCATAAAAATAGAAATGCCTAATGGAGGTACAGTTATTTCCATGCTGTATGGTTGATTATGGTATGGTTCCTTTTTGACATTAATGGGTTCTTCATTGATCTGACCCGATCCACCGAAAGCTGCTGAATCACTGCTGAAAACCTCTATATATTTGCCTTGGGATGGTACACCTATTTGATATTGAGCATGAGCCTGCGCAGAAAAATTACAGACAACGATGCAATAGTCGCCTTTCCGTTTACCTTTTCTTATAAAGGTAATGACACTCTGATTACTATTGTTCGGATCTATCCATTCAAAACCTTCCGGGTCATGATCCAATCTCCATAAAGAGGAAGTTTGCCTATAAAAATCCTGGAGAGTACGGAAGTAATAGGCCAGCGTGTCGTGTGATTCATATTCCAAAAGCAGCCAATCCAATTGTTCCTCATCTTTCCATTCTATGAATTGGCCAAATTCACTGCCCATAAATAGAAGCTTCTTTCCAGGATGCGTCATGAAATACCCAAAGAGCAACCGTAAATTTGCAAACTTCTGCCAGTAGTCACCTGGCATCTTATTCAATAATGACTTCTTGCCATGAACCACTTCATCATGTGAAAAGGGCAAGACGAAATTTTCTGAAAAAGCATAGAAAAATGAAAATGTTAAGAGGTTATGATGATATGGCCTTTCATGTGTTTCAAGTTTCATATAACGAAGGATATCGTTAGTCCATCCCATATTCCATTTATAATTAAAGCCCAGTCCGCCTATATCGGTAGGAGAAGTAATGAGCGGCCGGTCTGTTGCTTCTTCAGCCATCATTAATGCATTGGGATATTTTTTGAAAACCACTTCGTTAAGTTTTTGCAAAAACTGTATGGCTTCAAGGTTTTCCTCACCGCCAAACTGGTTTTTCAGCTTGACCGGCAACGGATTATCATGATTAAGATAAACCATGGACGATACCGCATCGACACGGATCCCATCTATATGGTATACATCCATCCAAAACATAACATTTGAAATAAGGAAACTGATTACTTCCGGTTTGGTAAAATCAAAATTGTATGTCCCCCATAACGGGCGATCTGCTCTAGTGTGTTCAATTGGTTCATAGAGAGGCGTACCATCGAAACGGGAAAGTCCATGTGCGTCTTTACAAAAATGGGCGGGAACCCAGTCAAGGATCACACCTATGCCCTTTTGGTGGCAAAGGTTAATTAAATATTTAAAATCTTCAGGTGAACCGTACCGACTGGTTACCGAATAATAGCCCGTGACCTGATATCCCCACGATTTATCAAATGGGTGTTCCATTATAGCCATGATTTCAATATGTGTAAAACTATTATCAATCACATAATCAACTAATCTATCAGCCAATTCACGGTACGTATAAAATTCGCCATCTTCTTTCTGTTTCCATGTTCCTGGGTGCACTTCATAAATGGACATGGGTTTATGATAAATGTTTTCCTTTTTCCTATCGGCTATCCACTTCGAATCTTGCCATTCAAAATTATCCAGCTTTTTAATGACCGAGGCTGTATTTGGTCTGACTTCCGAATAAAAGGCATATGGATCGGCTTTTAGGATACGTTTATTTCCAGGTGTATGTATTTCATATTTATAGAGTTCCCCTTCTTGTAGCCCTGGTACGAACAACACCCAGATACCTGAACGCTCGATCCGTTTCATCGCATGATCTTTTCCGTCCCAATTATTAAAATTACCGACTACTGAAACTTGCTTCGCATGGGGGGCCCAAACGGCAAACCTTACTCCTTCATTACCTAATGATGTCACAATGTGTGCCCCAAGCATCTTATAGCTTTCATAAAGGGTGCCTTCATGAAACAAATATAAATCGAAATCGCTTGGATAATTCTCTTGCAGCTGGTCCATAATTGTACTCAATAAAACCCCTCCATCAGTATTAACTCGATAGTATTTTACCCATCCTTCCCCAGTTATTATATATATTCGGTAAAAATGGTATTAATCCTTCAAATGGAGGTGAAGTTATTGTAATAAATGCCCGTTTTTTTGATAAATAAAACATTTTTTTGCGAAAAATAGTCATTTATTGTAAAAATATTATTATACCAATAAAAACTCTTCCCATTTTTCAGGAAGAGCTTTAAGGTATCAAGTATGAATGCTTCATGTTATTTGTTCAGTTCGAATACTGTGAGTCTTCGTCAAGAATAAATAGGATAATGAGACTGACCATGCCAAAGGAGTATTCCTGTTTGGTACATTACTGCCTCCTATATATAACTCGGGAACTTCCCAATTTTCCGGTATGATCATTTTCGTTTTATCTATATACTCCTTAACTTTGTTCATCATGCCAAGTTCAAGGTAGCATAAGCCCAGCCATGGAAGCCCGAAACACCATTCCGCTTCTTGACCGTCATTATAATAAAGGTCATTTTCATATCTAATGCAACCTTTTGTTCTTTCTAGGCGCTCTGTGACATTCTTCAATATTTTAAGCGCTATTTCACGGTCTACCAGACGATAAGGATAAATTAAGGATAAAAGGGCTAAATCCGTCTCTTTTGAATAACTTTCCCTTGGAAGCAGGAAACGAAGAGTTTCTTCTCCTTTTTTAATCAGTTCTTCCTTGACGTTGACCAGCATTTTGACTGAATTCAAACCAGCAACACATGCCCCTATGCTTGAAGCATGGATTTCGATATTCTCTTCCCACATCCCGTTATCTTCCGCTTGCCAATATTGCAGGCATTCCAAGTAACTGACCAACTTTTGAACGATCTTTAAATCACGTTGGTTTCTTATCACCTTTTTCCCATGCCTATATCCTTCACCGACACCCCATAAAAAGGCACCTATCGCATCATTTTGGGCATGGCCCCACTCATCGGGCAGTTCTTTAAGCTCAGTGGAATACCGTGCATGGATATGTTCAAATAGAAACTGGGGTTTCTGTTCCGTATGAATATCTATCTTCCACTCATAGGATTGAAATAAGTCGAATAAAGCATGATATGCTTTCTCATAACGACTGGACGGATCATTTATAAAAGGTATTACTGTATAAACGACATCCCTTATCCAGACATAATTATAATCATCGGAAATACTTGCAGTATATGCGCCATTAGGAAGCCGCATCCGATCAAGAACCTCTAGGGCACCATTTACATTCATTAATTGAACACCTCCATAGTTATTTGCTTATTCCCATTGTTGACAGACTCCCATTTTCTAAACGTTGGTTGTTTCATTTTTCAATTAAAAGCGCTTTCAATTCAGTTATCCAAAACGACTTTTTCAGAAGTTCATTCACCATAGTTTATGTAATCACTGCCCTTTTTGATAATCAAGCTTCCAATGTTCATTAAAAAAGCGTCATTTGCCTAACCGTAATGAAGTTGCCGTTATGAAATACGTTCTTTGGAAAATAAAAACCCAGTAATGGCAATCCATTACTGGTTATATCGGCCTATCATTCAAATGTTTAGTAGTTATTAAAAGAATAATCGCAATATCATCAATGAAAGCACGCCAATCATTACCGTACCCAATAGACATCTCGTAAACATCGCAACCAGGAAAGCTGGTAAAAGCTGCGGCCAATTATAAAGCATTACCCTTAATTGAAAAGACCTGTTCCGCACAATTGATGCGCCAAGGATGGGGGCAAGGCTATACCCGCTTATTTCCATCTGTCAATCCTCATCGCTGAAGCTATTACCTTTGCAACTATGACGCCAGTACTGCCAGGAAAGAAGAAACCTACTGCAACATCGATTAATACGCTGCTAAAATCGACTGCAAGATCTATAAAAAGTTTTTTTACTCAATATTCACAAAACTATAAAGGCCGATGAACATGGCTGTCAGGGAGAAATCCATCCCATATTTTTCTCGGGATTTGAAACCCATTGGCGCAAAGAACCGCCGGCATATTTGGTAGTAACCAATTTAAATAGGCTCCAGATTCAGACCTAGCATCCATTTAAAA
The DNA here is from genome assembly GCF_047238085.1 of Peribacillus phoenicis. Classification (NCBI taxonomy): domain Bacteria; kingdom Bacillati; phylum Bacillota; class Bacilli; order Caryophanales; family Bacillaceae; genus Peribacillus; species Peribacillus phoenicis. The sequence continues at coordinate 2,484,500 of NZ_JBDFMF010000001.1, forward strand.
TCAAGCTGTTTCCTCTGCTGTGCCGTTGTGACGGCCACTCCAAACGTTTCTTCAGATAGTAAGGCTCCAAGTTATCAGGTATTGTTTCAAACCTTGCTGCCTGAATTACGGAGCCAATGCAGCAATAGATGACGACTGTTAACAAAAAAATCGTAAAAATCATGGACGAGACTGGATGACTAGCAGCTATCATCCCTGCCGCTATGAATTGTCCAGAGCCTGCATAGAGAAAAAAGCGACATTAGTGCCGCTTCAATTATGCTTAATCCTGATGTATTTTTCGATTACCCCTACAGCGAAACCGATACATTACTCCTTGCTCAAAGCATTCCCCATAATTGGAAAAGCCATCGCTTTTCCAATCCACCCTTATATTAATAATTTCCTTCAATTGCTTTTCAGCTTGCCAAGCAGAAGTGGCAACTCACTATATATTTCGATGATCTCATCTATCGGCATTCTAACTAAGCCGCTGGAGGAAGGGGCAACGAATTCCATGGATTTATTCGATGAAGGTTCTTCTTGCAGCCCCCAAGAGATTTTTCGTAATTGACGGTATTCCTGATAAACACCCTTGCCTACAAAACAGACAAGTTTTGGTTTATACTTTTCAATTTTCCTTTTTAATTGATTCCTTCCTATTGTGTACTCTTCTTTAGTGATATCTTCCGCACCTTTTGTAGGCCTGGAAACGATATTGGTAAACCCATAACCTAACTCCAGTAATGACGAGTCTTCAGTTGGGGCATATTTCCTTGGTGTCAGCCCGGACTCGAAGAGGATTTTCCAAAAGCGGTTGTTTGGATTCGCATAATGATGGCCAGTCTCGCCTGAACGAATGCTTGGATTGAAACCTACGAACAATATATCCAAATTTTCCTTTAAATGATCAGAAATGCCTTCCATTTTAAAACTCCTTTTCAAATTTCCTATTTAATCATTGTACAAAACTGAAAAATAATTGACTACCTTTTCCGCCATTTACACAACATATATCCAAAACTTAACACGTTTCTTGGAGAATGAGGGATGATTGTTTCATAGTGATAACCTTATTATTGATGACATATAATTCCGCTTTTAATTTACATATAAGATAACTGCCTTTTAAACAGGAAAAAACCAAATTCATGTCTCTGTCTTGACATGAGTTTGGTTTAGAAGTATCAAGAATCATAGGTGATCCCGACCTTTATTAACACAGTTCCTTTTATTTACGAGTGGAATGGCTGATTATGAAATATAAAAGGTAGGGAAACGATGCATTTTACTCGTTCAAAAGAAACAGCCACCTTATAGATGGCTGCTTCTTCATATAGCTTATTGTGCGTGACTTACGCGAACATAATTTATTTGATTTAGTGGAATGGTTATGATATCTAGATTGTCTTCATAACCTGGTGACGTTTCTGTTAATCGGCAAACATCATCAGTTACTTCATGTAACACTCCCTCGAATAAATCACTGCTCGTTGCCACTGTGACCGTGTTCCCAATGTAATGTCTTAATTGTACATAAAAAATACTAGCTAACAATGCATTCTCCCCCTTATATAGGCTCTCTAACAGAATTGATGGCACGGAACGGAACAAATACTACAGTTCCTGCAGTTTCAGTAATTACAATATAATCAGTTTGAATTGAACTTAATATTCCCGTTACCGGGGCTAAATCAGTTGAAATAGTTACCGTTCTTCCTAATAATCTTCCTAAAACACTTCTCAAATCATAGTACAGATCCCCTGAAGTATCAGGTGTCCTTGGTGTTGTTTGACCATTTTCAACAAGCCATTTATAGTAAAGATAGTCGCAACTATTCTTTTTACATTGCTTCTCACTTTGCTTCTCAGTGTTCATTTTTTTACCACCTTTTTTATTGTCTATTTTATTACCTTCGTCATGGTTCTCTTCTTATTTCCTTCATCCCCATGCTCGCATTTCTTTCCCTTCTCTCCTTGTTGCAACGGTCCCCCCTTCCTTATCTTTACTGCAGCACTGAACTCGTTGTCGACCGAGAATGTGAAACCTTTTATGTCCAACCGAAAATGAATTTCGATTGAATTTTTGCTGAATATTTTGCCTGGATTCGATCTCCTTGAATTCCTTGATCCACTTGATTCCTTTGAGGATCTTGACAATTTGCTGCTGCTTCTATATCGCTTCAAAAGTAGTATATTGATGACTGATGTTTTCGGCTTGGACTAATCAACCTTTTTTTAAATTCCTTTACTTTTTTTTGAAGGTTTTACGAAATCATGTCCATTTCTTTAATGAATGAATATGATACGGTTGAGGTGATAACTATGACAAACAAACAAAAAAAGGATTACATAGGCATTGTAATCCCTTCATGTCACAAAGAGTCTGCATTAAAAGCAGAATGTATGGAACAATCAAAATCCCCATTTTTAAAATATTCTCTTCCTATTAATAAAGGTTTTTCTGAAGCGGACGATACTAATTGTTGCGCACTTATAAATGAGCCAGGTTCCCACATTAAATTGTTACTTTCACCATTAAAATCAAATAAAATTAAGCTTCATTCAATTCCTGGATCGGATGAATTTTCCCAAAGAGGTAAGGCATCATGAAATCCATAAGAGTCCTGATGGTGTTAGATACAATGGATGTAAGCGGAACGGAAACGCATGTATTGAGTCTTGTGAAGGAATTACAGTCTAGAGGAATATATACAGCAGTTGTTACTGGAAAAGGCAGCATGATTAGCCGGTTACGAGAAACGGGATGTAAAGTTCACCAAATGAATTTCCCTAAAACATTAACGATTAACTCGAATGAGGAATCTCCATTATTGAACAGCTTGGTAGAATTGTTACGAAAAGAACAGATTACACTAGTGCACGGGCACCAGATTATATCCGGCTACCTCTCTGCAAAGGCAGCTAAGCTCTCCAATATTCCCTTCGTCTTCACTCTGCACGGGACATACTTCCAGAAATCGGATATAAAAAGTGTGTTACAGTTTACAGATGCTGCGGTTGCAGTTAGTGAACCGGTAAAAAAACATATTCAGCCACTTTTCCCAAAGAATATTTCAGTCATTGCAAATGGAATTGATACAGCAGATTTTTCCCCTTCCCCTTCATTAGAATTAAGAAGAAAAATGAATATTCCCCTGAATGCAAAAGTAATTCTTTACTGCAGCAGGATAACTCGGCATAAAGCAAAGATCTGCATGCTTTTAATCAAAGCTTGCAGGGATTTAAAATTAAAGGATATCCCCAACCTTCATGTAATCATCATCGGTAACGGCAGCCAGCTCAAGGATATTAAGAATGTGGCGGCGAGCATCCAATCTTTATATAAAGAAGAATTCATTCATTTCACTGGGGAACAAAAGAATGTGAAAGACTTTTATGCACTTGCAGACTATGTTGTAGGTACGGGCAGGGTTGCTTTGGAAGCAATGGCATGCGAAAGACCCGTTATTTCTTGTGGAAATCTCGGATATTTTGGGGCAGTGAATAAGAAAAACTTTCAACAAGCCTGGGAATGCTACTTTGGGGATCACGCTGCAAAACAGACTTGCAGCCAAGCCATTCTTTATCGGGACTTACGCAACCTCCATCTATCAAATGCCGGTGCTCAAACAGGCAGGGATTTAAGGAAATTGGTATTGAAACAATTCGATATTAAAAAAAATATATTACCGCTTATTGAATTATATGAAAGTACAATTCAATCATTTGAACAGCAGCAGGCCATAAATTAATGGTTCTGCTGCTGTTCAAACTCTCACGATGGCCATCTTTAGTATAAGGGTTCTATTGATTCTTTATTAGGGGAATTAACTACATATATATTGGCGGCATAGATCTCTCGATTAAAAACAGCCAATAAATGGTTCTAGAAAATGAATGAATCTATTAAATAGAGTTTAGAACAATATTAAAATTTAAAGGCGGAATCCCATTTGTCAAATGGCTTTACTCGTAGGTATTTATGTACCTACGAGTTTTTATGTTACGTATCGCAATATACTTTTGAGTAAATTCGCTTCTATCAAACTCGGGGTTCAGGAAACATTCTGCCGTTGTTCGATATGATCATGTTTTCTCGCATTGGACATCTTATTGATGGTAACAAGAATTCCAGAAAGCCATATAATCACGATGCCTGTATAAATATATATGTGGGCTTCAATCGGAATCCATGTAGCTAATAATGTTCGTACATTGATCAAGATAATGAAACCACCGACTAAAACACCCATTAATTGAGCAGGAAGCATCCGGACTAACCAGGCTGCAATTGGTGCAGCAACCACCCCGCCAATTATCAACGCTACGACCCAAAGCCAATTGACAGCTTCCCATCCAAGCGAAATGATAAAACCAAGACTTCCGAAGAAAGCAATGGCAAATTCACTCGTATCAACAGTCCCTACAGCTTTCCTCGCCGTCATTCCTTTTTTTGACAATAAAACAGGCGTTGCAATAGGTCCCCAACCGCCTCCGCCTGTTGCATCACAAAAGCCTGCAAAAAGGCCTAACGGAATGGATTGTTTTGCGGTCAATGGCCTTACGGTTTCATTGTCCTTTGACGGTTTAAAAATAAATAAAAAGCGGAATAAAACGTATACACCCAGGCCAAATAAAAATATGGCAATATACGGTTTAGCTAATTCGGCTGGCAGGTTACTCAGGAAACATGCACCTACAAATGCACCAACAGAACCTGGAATGATCAAGCGATAGACCATATTCTTATCCACGTTCCCAAACTTTATATGTGAAGCTCCGGATACGGCGGTGGTCACTACTTCCGATAAATGTACGGATGCTGATGCTACTGCAGGGGCAATCCCGAATGTCAACAATAAGGAAGTGGAACTCACTCCATACCCCATTCCAAGCGAACCATCGATTAATTGGGCTAAAAACCCGATAAAGGCTAAAACGATTAACTTTTTCATGACATTCCCCTTTTTCCACTTAAATAGAACCTAGATAACATCGACCCGACGTTGCTGCCTGTATAGATTATTTTGATCTATAAGACACAAAGAGGCACCTAACCAACATGAAATGACATGTTGGTTAGGTGCCTTCAGTTTTTCTGATCAGCCCATATTTTTTTATTCAGCTTCTACTGGCATAAGCCTAGCTAAGAAACGATATCTTTCTTTTAGGGAATATTTATAAATATCCTCTATTGAATCTTTCAATAACTTAGATTTTTCCTCTTTTGAAAAGGAACCACTTTTAATGATCATCCTTGCTTCGAAAAGGAATTCAAGATAATCTTCATAAGATTCATCATATACTTTACCTAGGTCATTCCGAATTTTTTTTGCGAGAGTTGGACTTGCTCCATTGGTAGAAACACTAATGGAAAGCATGCCTCTATTCAATGTGGCCGGTATATGAAAGTTACCCAGCTCATGATTGCTGATTACGTTCACCAGCTGACTTTGGGATGCATTCTCGTACACTCGTTCATTAACTTCAGTAGAATTTGTAGCAACAATGATTAAAAACGCATCTTTATAGTCAGTTTCTTCCACTTCTTTAAGTAAGACTCGAATCTTACCTTCTTTCTCCAACAGTTGAAAACCCGTGCATATCTCGGGGCTTACGACGGTCACTTCGGCACCAGCTTCCAATAAGGGGCCCGCTTTAAAGTAACCTATTTTACCACCGCCGATGATGACACACTTTCTGTTCTCAATATTAAGCGTAATTGGATACATAGGCTCCCTCCCCACTCACTTCATGAATTCGTTCCGATATTGCTTGTTCAATCTTTGGATGATAACCTAGATATCGGCAAAGTATGATTTTTTGCTTCCCCTTTTTTTGGATCTTTTTTATACTATTTTCAATCGACTGCATTAAGAGACCGGTAAACAATAGGTAAGGAATGATAAATACTTGGTTTGATCGAGATTCCCCTGCAAATTCCAATGCTTCTCCAAAGCTTGGTGTGGCAGCTGTCAAATAACACTCTTGCACACGGATTTTAGGAAACCTGTTCCTTAGCAAATCAGCCAATCGAGACAAATCCCTTTTCACGTCGGGATCGCTGCTGCCCCTTCCAACCAATAAAACCAAGGAATCCTCCGAAACCCTTACATTTGTTTCCTCCAACCGTTCCACTAAAATGTCAACCATTTTATCACTGACACCAATCGGTCTCCCATATTTCAATTCAACGGCAGGGTACCGTTCTTTCATTTTGTTCAAAATGACCGGAATATCATGTTTTGCATGTATAGCCGTTAGCAATAGAACTGGAATGGCGATGATTCTCGTCGCACCTTTTTGCACGCATCGTTCGTAGGCCTCTTCTATCGTAGGAGTTTCCAATTCCAAGAAGCATTGCTCCTGAATGGAATTTGGCTGTGCTTGCATACAAACTTTAATAAAATCAATGGCTTGGGCTGAAGCTTCTTTAACGCGGCTTCCATGGCAAATATATAAAATGGCTTCCATTAAAAGGCCTCATTCGCCAACAAATTTTCGGTTTGTTTTCCTTCAAACCATTTAATTTTTTCCCGTAAATTAACGACATCGCCCACGACTATCATGCAAGGATTGGAAATCTGTTCGTTATTGGCGGTTTCCACTACATTAGCCAACGTACTGACAGCTGTTCTTTGCGTTGTTAATGTCCCCCAATGGATAAGGGCTACCGGAGTCTCTGGATTTTTTCCATGTTCCAAAAGTTTCCCTTGAATATATGGCAGGTTTTTAACACCCATGTAAATGGCTAGTGTATCGATACCTTTGGCAAGGGATTCCCACTTGATATTATCCTCTTCATCCTTTTTCCGATGACCGGTAACAATTGCAAAAGATGAAGCGTGGTCCCTGTGTGTAACTGGAATTCCCGCATAAGCTGTAGCGGCGATTCCGGCCGTAATGCCTGGTACGATTTCAAAGCTCACGCCACTTTTGGCGAGGGCTTCAGCTTCCTCCCCGCCTCTGCCAAAGACGAATGGATCGCCGCCCTTCAAACGGGTGACCACTTTTCCCTTTTTTGCATATTTGACCAGGAACCGATTGATGGTATCCTGTTGCAACAAATGATAATCCGGCAGTTTACCGCAATTAATCAGCTCGACACCGTCTTTTGCATGATTCAAAAGTTCTTTATTGACAAGTCTATCATATAAAATGACATCAGCTTCTTGAATGCATTTTAATCCTTTTAATGTAATTAAATCTGGATCTCCGGGACCGGCTCCTACTAGATATACTTTCCCCATTTTTGCAACCTGCCTTCCCTTAGAGAATCGTTTCGAATTCCGATAAAACGAAACCTGCTCCATTTTTAATTTTCTTTTTTTCGTATAATGAGATGTCATCCACTTCAGGCATTTTCAAATAATGCTTTTCCAGCTCGATATCAACAAGTTCAAACGCCTTTTCATCTGAATCGGCAACAATGATGACATGAATTGGTTGTTCCTTGATAGTGACTTCAAAACGGTATAGATTCATCGATTGCTTACCTTCCCCTATTAAACGGCCACTTCCGTTAATATATCATCAAGCTTACTTTGTAACTCGGATATCCCTACCCTTTCCACAAAATCAAGAAAGGTTTCCGATAGAAGTTTTGTTTCTTTGAAAAATAGAATCAGTTCTTTCAGAACATGATAGAGCTTTTCAGCTTCCACTTTCCCTTTAAGTTTTTCATTGAATTTCCCGCCCTCATTCAGCGTTCCACCGACGTATATTTCAAAAGCCTCGACCATCTTTTTGTCCTGGTTTTTCATTTTTATGCCTTGCAGGCCAATTTCGGCGATGGCTCTTTGACCGCAATTATTCGGACAACCGACCATATGCATCCTTACAGGAACATCGAGATCTATTTCCTTGTCCAATGATTCAGAAATGGTCCTCATTCGTTCTTTTGTTTCAACGAGTGCCAGGTTGCAATACTCGATGCCTGTACAAGAAACGGAATAACCAATGAATTTTTTTGGGTGGTATGGAAATCTTTCAAAGATGGATTCCTGTTTTAATTCCTCAAGTTTTGCATCCGGCACATTTGGAATGATAAGATTTTGAGAATTACAGTTTCGGATTTCACCATTTCCATATTTCTTCGCAAGTTCGGCAAACTCGATCACTTCGTCTGGGTTTAGGCGACCAACTGGTATATTGACTCCAACATAGTTCAGACCATCTTGTTTTTGTTTATGGATGCCGTAGAAATAACCTGCATTCCATCCCTCCACCGCACTTTCACCCTTTTCAGGAAGCGGACCGGTGTATTCCAGCAGCTTTTCCTTGAATTGTTCAGGACCCCAATCAGCGACAAGGAATTTCAATCGTGAGCGATGACGTTTTTCACGGTACCCGAAGTCACGGAATATCGTCGTGATGGCTGCCGCTACTTCGACTGTTTTTTCAGGTAAAATGAATAAATCAAGTTCCTCTGCCAGCATCGGAACGGAGGACAGCCCACCGCCTACTTTTACGTGAAAACCAACTTCCGTTACTCCATCAATTTCTTTAGTTGCTGGATTGAAAGAAACGCAGTTGATTTCAGCATTTGATGCATTATGGATATTAGCACTTATGGACATTTTATATTTCCTAGGAAGGTTCGAATAGTCTTCGTTAAGGCGGAAATACTCAAATACATCATATAGAACCTCGCGTGTATCGAAAAGTTCGTCAGGATCGATGCCTGCCAATGCATTCCCGATGATATTGCGTGTGATATCACCACAAGCACCAGCCGTAGTCATTCCAACCTTTTCCAAACGATTTAAGATATCCGGGACTTGTTCAATGGTCAGCCAATGGAATTGAATGGCTTGACGGGTTGTAATGTCATATACACCCCTCCCGTAATCTTTAGCGATGTTTGCCAGCGTAATTTGTTGATCATAAGTCAGGATACCGCCGGGAATAACGACACGCATCATCCAATAACCAGCTTCTTTTGGCCGTTGCAGGTAGAGACCCGCCCACTTGAACATATCCCAATTTTCCTTAGGGATGGAATCAAAACCATTTGCTGCGTAATGTGGAATATCATCAAATATCTTCAAGCCGTCTTTTTCCAATTTCCAGACTTCCGTTTTATTTTTAGCGATTAGTGGATTTTCCGACCAAAATTTCTCGTAAACCATTATATTATCCTCCTTGATTAAATCGCTTTCTTTGCTGACAAATAACCGATTACCTGTTCAACGCACTCTTCAATGCTGTACTGGTCGGATTCTAAAATGATTTCCGGTTGTTCAGGTTCTTCGTAAGGAGAGTCGATTCCGGTAAAATCTTTAATGATTCCCTTACGCGCCTTGTCATAAAGACCTTTAGGATCACGCACTTCGCACTCTTCGATCGGACACTTTATGTATACTTCAATAAACTCCCCTTCTTCAAGTAAATCACGTACAATCTGCCGATCTGCCCTGAAAGGTGATATGAAGGCGGTCAATACGAACTGCCCACTATCCACGAATAACTTGGAAACCTCACCGATTCGCCTAATATTCTCGGTTCTGTCCTCTTCAGAAAAACCTAAATCTTTATTCAAACCATGACGGATATTATCACCATCCAAAACATAACTTCGAATATTCCGATTATATAACTCTTTAGCGACTGCATTCGCAATCGTTGATTTTCCGGAGCCCGAGAGACCAGTGAACCATAGAACTGTGCTTTCATGGCCGTTCTGCTTCCGGCGGAGCTCCTTGGTCAATGACGTTTCATGCCAAGTGACATTCGTACTTTTACTCATTAAAAATCCCCCTCTTCATGTGATCCTTCAATTTATGTCCGATCAGTTATAAACTTCATTCTTTTTTAGACCTTCGATCAACACCTCGATGACTTCCTTACGGCTAAAGGTAGCTGGAGGAATTTCTCCGTTACGCAGCATTTCCCTTACCTTCGTTCCAGACAGGATGACATGGTCTTCCTTGCCATGCGGACAAGTTTTAGCGGAAGCCATATTGCCACATGCTTTACAGTAAAAGCTATGTTCAAAGAATAATAGCGTGATCCCTAACTCATCTGCGTTGAAATTCCCAAAGATTTTTTGAGCATCATATGTTCCATAATAATCGCCCACACCCGCATGATCACGTCCGACGATAAAATGTGTGCAACCATAATTTTTACGGACCATCGCATGGAAAATGGCTTCCCTAGGTCCTGCATAACGCATGGCAGCAGGGAAAACTGCAAGGGAGACGCGATCCTTAGGATAATATTTTTCAAGCAGCACTTTATAGCTTTCCATTCTTACATCTGCCGGAATGTCATCTGATTTGGTGGCACCTACAAGAGGGTTTAAGAATAAGCCGTCGACTATCTCCAATGCTGTCTTTTGAATGTATTCATGTGCACGGTGAACAGGGTTCCTCGTTTGGAAGCCGACAACCGTTTCCCAGCCTTTTTCAGCAAAAGCTTTCCTTGTCTCGACTGGGTCCAAATAGTGAGCTTGAAACTGCGGACGCTCTATTCTCTTGATCAACTTTATTTCCCCACCGACATATACATCACCGCGGTTATATAAATTTTTCACTCCAGGATGCTTCTCATCATCCGTTTGATATACTAATGTCGCTTCCAATTGCTTATCTGGCGTGTAAATATCGGAAACGGAGAGAATCCCGTATGTTTCACCTTCATGAGTCAACGTTACTTCTTCACCTATAGTAAGGGTTTCTGCAGTTTCTTCGGTCAAAGGAAGCGTAATTGGGATGCTCCATACATGACCGCTGCTAAGCCTCAAATCCTTGACCACTGTCTCGTAGTCACTTTTTGTAAAGAATCCTTTAATTGGACTGTAGGCACCAGTGCCTATCAATTCAAGATCACTTAAAGCAATTTGATCGATTTCGATTGACTTTGTTATTTTACTAATATCATAATTTGGTTCCCAAAGATCGATTAATGTTCCTCCGTGCGGTAAACTGATTGTCATGCTAATTTCCCCCTATGGTTTCTATTTATTTAAGCCTATGGTTTCTATTTATTTAAGCCTATGGTTTTTATTTATTTAAGATAAATGCAATCCGCATTCCGTTTTTTGAGCTCCTTGCCAACGGCCAGAGCGTAAATCATCTGCATTGAAGGCTGGTGCTGTACATGTTTTACATCCAATGCTCGGATATCCATTATCATGCAGGATATTATATGGAAGTCCGTTTTTGTGGGCGTAGCGCCAAACATCTTTCCATGTCCAATGTATGAGTGGACATATTTTAACTGACTTGAACTTATTATCCTTATTGATATACTCGGTTAAAGCCCTTGTTTCGGATTGCTCCCTCCGCAGTCCCGAAAGCCATGCTGTTGCCGTTGAAAGCACATCGGTAAGCGGAATGATTTTACGGATATTACAGCACTTATTTGAATCTCTAACCCATAATTCATCCCCATATTCCGCTGCTTGTTCCTCTAGCGTCAAGGCAGGTTTCTTCATTTCGATCGAAAGCTTTGGATATCGCTTTTTCACTTGCTCGATCAATTGATAAGTTTCCTCAAAATGAACATCTGTATCAAGGAAAACTATTTTGGCAGAAGGATTGACCTTCGCCAATAAATCCGTAAGCACGATGCCTTCAATGCCAAAACTGCAAGCATAAATCAGTTCGTTTCCAAAATGGTCATTCGCCCATTGCAGAACTTCCAAAGCACCTTTTGTCTCACTGTCTTCGGGAAATACAGGGAAATCCCCAGTGTTGAAATTTTCATAGTTTATTAATGCAGCCAACTTTGTAGCCCCCTCTAAAAACTTGCTGTATCAGGTTAGAGTAACTGTTGATCAATGCCCGTTGTAATCTTCTCCAGTTTGTTTGACTCTAGGAAAAAAGAGACGAATCTAACCAATACTCTCTCTATATCAGTTAAACCCGCCTCTAGTTTTTCTAGTCAGCAGATACCTTATTTAATTCTTAATTTTTCATTTCTTTCCATTTGAATGATTTTACCATCCTGGACAATAAGTGTAATGGATCCATATTTCATAGAATTAAGCATTTCTTGAAGTCGTTCAAATATTTCTTCAAGCTGATTCTCTTTATCCAAGCCTGTTCCTCCTTTAAGAAAATCCGCGAATTTCTTATTTTCACCGCTGGTTCAATGAATTTCTTAGATTTATATAATTCCAAACAACCTTACATTGTTATGGTTTGCCTACAACTTTCCCAAAAAACAAAAATCTTTCCATGATGGAAAGATCCCAAGGTAAATATCTTTACCTTATCTTCCAAAATGATCAACATTTTGTTGGAGGTAGCACCTTGCATCGATCATGCAGGTTGCTGGACTTCAAAGGGCCAATTCCCTCCGTCGCTCTGGATAAGTTTTATTATTTTAAATATTAACATATATTTAATCCTTGTCAATGGAGTTTTCTTATAAAATAACTTGGTTTAATATTATGGATGAACTGTTATTTTTATACACACTATTCCGATTATGATTTTATGTTCATGTAAATATGAAAATAGACTCGTCTTTTTAGATAAAGCATCCAAAAAAATGAGTCTATTTTCATTAACAAACCTATTATTGGCGCCTGTCATTCTTTGAAAAAATAATTTCTCGAATTCCAGTACTTTTTATAGAAGGAATTACTCGAATTCATTAATTTCTTAACTGTATCGCTTCTACAAATTCTTGAACTTGACTCTGGACGCGATCAATTAAATGCAAATCATTTATCGGGTTTTCTGAATTCTGTTTATCTATTTCTTTATCAACGAAATAAATCCCCTGCAGCGGCTCGCCTTTTAATATTGAAATTAATGGTTTAAGTGCATAGTCAATCGCCAATAGATGCCTGTTACTTCCGCCAATCATGATTGGCAGTACTGGCTTACCCTTAAAAGCACCTTCTGGCAACAAATCGATCAAGGCCTTCAATACACCTGTATAAGAAGCCTTATAAACCGGTGAACCAATAATGACACCTCTAGCTGCTTGAATTTTCTCTGAAAGCTTTAAGATATCTTCGCTATTATATTTGCCTTGGAATAAATCATCTGCTGAGAAATCCGTAATTGAGAAATAAGCTGTGGTAAAACCTTCGTTTTCAACTAATGATTGAATATGTTTTAGTGAAATGTCCGTTCTGGACGGAATAGCCGGACTTCCTGATAAAATTACGATATCGGTCATTTAATCTCCCCCTCCAATATTACATGATTTCCAGATAAAATCTTCGTAAGCATTTCGTACAGCATGCATTTATCGTAATAGTCTGAAAAATATAAGTCAAATCTTACACTCTGGTTTAAAAAATTTTCAAGTTTACTCCATCGGATCTTAAGGAAAATAAAACGGTCATATTGAAGGGCTTGAGCATCAAGCCGTAAATATGACCGTTTCATTATGTATGTTTTTGTTTGCCATGAATACCATATACCAAAAGTTGAGCAATGCTCTTAATTCGTTCAGAAGTAAAATATGGCTCCTTTTTCTGCTGATGGATCTCATAATGTGTAGATAATGCCAATGTGAAAGAAATGATCCCTACATTAAATAGGATAATATCAGAGATATACTGTATCTCACCACTATCTATTCTCTTCTGTATTTCAATATGCCTGGCATTCGGCTTGAAAATCTGATCTACATATTGCTTAGAAATATCTTGATCAAATTGTGTTTCCCTGAATAGTATCGAAAACTGTTCTTTATTATCAAGAATTTTATTTATCATGGTGCAAACATGATTCTCCACTAGATCATCCGTAGATAGATGGCTAGTCCCATCTTCAGATTCCTCTTTCTCATCAGGGGTAATGGTAGCCAATAGCAAATCTTTTTTGCTGTCAAAGTATTTGTAAATAGTAGCTTCGGAAACATTGCAAGCAGAGGCAATTTCATTCGTTCTTGTCATGTCAAAACCTTTAGTGGCAAAAAGAGTCCGGGCTACATTTATGATTCGTTCTTTCGTTTGCTGCCCTTTTTTCAAAAATATCAACCTTCTTTTATAATGATAAGACCGGTTTCACCAATCTATTTTCCATGATATCCCGATGGTATCAATCGGTCAATATTACCTTTGATTCATTAGAATTCAATATTCCCATATATCATAAATAGAAAACATCGTCTGATTGGGACGATGTTTTCTTATAGAGAAAATCACTTAAAGGATGCATAGCCATCATCGACCATGACTACACTTCCATTGATCGCATCCGCTTCCTCTAAAGATAATAGATAGACGGCATTTGCAACGGCTTCTGGCTTAATTAATTTACCGCGCATTTGACTTGCATTCAATTTATCGATGATTCCCATATCTTTATAGCCTTGAATGATAGGAGTGTCAACCCCGCCTGGCGCAATGCCCACTACCCGTATGCCATAAGCACCCAATTCCAAAGCAGCTGTCTGTGTCATCATTCTTACAGCTCCTTTAGTCGCCTGATAGGCAAAGGTTCCGTGGGAAGCTAAGTAACCAAACACAGAAGCCGTATTAATAATGACACCCTTGTTACCTAGCTCCTTCATTTTCCGTCCTGCTGCCATGATTCCAAAGGCAACTCCGTGCTGATTCACTCCAATCGTTTTGAAGTAACCCTCCATATCTTGATCGAGGATCATACCGCCTGCACCGATGCCGGCATTATTAAACATGATATCGATCCTTCCGAATGTTTCCACTGCTTTATTGATTAAGGATTCAACATCTTCCTGCTTAGAAACATCCGTTTTTACAAAAATGGCCTCTCCGCCATACGCTGTAATCTGTTCAACGGTTTCCTGTCCCATTCCTTCATTAAAATCCGCAACAACGACCTTGTCCCCTTTTGCTGCGAATTTCAAACATGTGGCCCGGCCAATACCGCTTGCTCCTCCTGTAATAACTGCAACTCTTGCTGTCATGTACATTCCCCTTTCAACACTAAAAATATAGTAAGTGTTTACTTACTTTTTTATTATAAAAGTAAGGAATATTTAATTCAAGCAATATGTATTTATATAGGGTTTTGAGCTTTCATAAGTAAAGCTGTCCTATTACTAGGACAGCTTCATTTTTTTAACAGGTTTTCAATTCGGCCTTACTTATGGATGTCTTCACCATTTCAATGAAAAGCTGCATAAAACGATCATCACCTGTTAATTCTGGATGAAACGCACTAACGAGGACATGGTCTTGTCTCGCAGCTACTACATTCTCTTCATAAACAGCCAATACTTCTACACCTTCTCCAATTCCATCAGCAAATGGCGCCCGGATGAAAACTGCCTTATAAGGGGTTTCCATTCCTTTGATTGATAGTTCAGCCTCGAAACTATCCTTTTGACGTCCAAATCCGTTCCTTTTCACGGAAATGTCCATTAGTCCAAGATAGGCCTTCTCATCGCCAGTCAATTCATTGGCCGCCAATACCATCCCTGCACATGTACCGAAAATTGGTTTTTTATCTTCGGAGAAAGTTTTGACTGGTTCCATAAATCCATAACGATCCATTAGCTTCCTCATCGTCGTGCTTTCTCCGCCTGGAATGATCAAGCCATCGATTTCCAGCAACTGCTCCGGCTTTTTTACTATAACTGCTTGTTCGCCGGCAGCTTTGATTTGATTCAAGTGTTCTTCAACTGCTCCCTGTAAACCCAAAACACCGATAGTTATCATATTACCATCCACGTTCCTGCATCCGTTCTGCCGGAGCTAGTTTGGAAATATCAATTCCTTTCATTGCACTGCCTAACTCTTTGGACAACTTGCCAATCAATTCATAATCGGTGAAATATGTAGTCGCTTGAACGATTGCGGATGCGAATTTTTCTGGAGTTTCAGATTTAAAAATACCAGACCCTACGAAAACGCCATCTGCTCCCAATTCCATCATCAATGCTGCATCTGCTGGAGTCGCAATTCCACCGGCTGCAAAATTAACTACAGGCAATTTACCTGTGCGTTTGATTTCTCTTAAAATTTCATAAGGGGCTCCAAGATTTTTTGCCTCTGTCATTAATTCATCATCACTCATGATGCTCACTTTACGAATTTGTGACTGTACCTTTCTCATATGACGCACAGCTTCCACAATATTACCCGTTCCTGGTTCTCCTTTTGTACGAAGCATTGATGCTCCTTCGCCAATACGGCGTGCAGCTTCACCTAAATCACGGCAGCCACAAACGAAAGGTACGGTGAAATCACTTTTTAGAATATGGTATTCTTCATCAGCAGGAGTCAGCACTTCACTTTCATCGATATAATCCACTCCCATGGATTCCAGGACCCTTGATTCAACGATATGACCAATCCTTGCTTTAGCCATGACCGGGATGGACACTGCATTCATTACTTCCTCTACAATTCGCGGATCTGCCATTCTTGCTACGCCGCCAGCCGCACGGATGTCGGAAGGAACCCTTTCCAATGCCATGACAGCCACAGCACCTGATGCTTCTGCGATTTTTGCTTGTTCTGCGTTAATGACGTCCATGATTACGCCACCCTTTTGCATTTGTGCCATTCCTCTTTTTACTGTGTCAGTTCCTAATAATTTTTCCATTTTTCTCTTCCCCCTAATATTTGCATTTTTTAGATTTGTTAGACTTAGTATAAAAAAGAGTTGACCGCATTGAAAGTGTCAGTTTTAATAAATTTAATGGGGTCAGTAAATTTATAAAAAAAGGTGGAAACAAAATGAATATGCTTTCTTGCGATTTAAATCGGTTAAGTGAAGTACCATTGTACGAACAATTATATTCATATATTAAAAAAGAAATCATTGATGGCCGTCTTCTTTACGGCACAAAACTGCCTTCCAAACGGAAATTGGCAGAGTTCCTTCAAATAAGTCAAAATACTGTCGAGACTGCATATGAACAATTGACTGCTGAAGGATACGTTGAAGTCATACCAAGAAAAGGGTACTATATTCAAACATTCGAGGATTTAGAGTATACACAAACTAACCAAGTTTCAGTGGAACAAATCAATCATAAAGAAGGGGAATTGCTATATCATTTTCATCCCAGCCAAATTGACACGGAACACTTCCCATTTGAAAAATGGAGAAAACACATGAAAAGCAAAATCGATGAATCACATCAAGATCTTCTTTTACTTGGGGATTCTCAAGGGGAATATGAATTACGATATGAAATTGCCCATTATTTGTATCATGCACGTGGTGTACAATGTGTTCCCGAACAGATCATCATTGGTGCAGGAATGGAAATTTTATTGCAGCAGCTTGTCCTTCTTTTCGATAAAAATGCCATCTATGGTGTTGAAGATCCTGGGTATCACTTGATTCACCGGATTTTACGCAGCTACCCAAATGAAGTCCATCCTCTGCAAATTGATGAAGAAGGCGTAAAAGTGAACCAAATTGAAGATTCAAACATCGACGTCGTGTATGTCACTCCCTCACATCACTTCCCCAATGGGACAATCCTATCCGTTAACAGACGGACGCGATTGTTGAACTGGGCTCAAGGGGCAGGAAACCGCTATATTATCGAAGACGATTATGATAGTGAATTTCGTTATAGTGGAAAAACAATTCCTTCCTTACAAAGTATGGATGCTGGTGATAAGGTGATTTATTTAGGGTCATTCTCAAAATCATTGATGCCATCAATTCGGATTAGTTATATGGTTCTTCCCGCTCCATTGTTACAAATGCATCAACAGGAATTATCTTTTTACCATTCAACCGTTTCTCGGATTGATCAGCATGTATTGACACAGTTCATGAAGGAAGGGGATTTTGAAAAGCATTTGAATCGGATGAGGAAAGTTTACCGTCGGAAGTTGGATAAAGTGATCGAGCTGCTTAAACCCCATCAACATATAAAAATCATTGGTGAGCGGTCAGGATTGCATATCGTCCTCATCGTTAAGAACGGCATGGATGAACAGACACTTATTCAAAAGGCAAACGAAGAACATATTAAAATTTATGGATTATCGACATATTCGATCGAAAAAATTGACGAACATCCTCCAAAAATCATATTGGGCTTTGCAGGGATCCCTGAATCCGAATTGGAAAAAGCCATTCACCTTTTATTGAACTCATGGGGTTTATAAAGAAAAAAGAAGTTCACTTTCGTGAACTTCTTTAAGCTTGTCGACAAAATGGGGTTCGGAATGGTCTCTTCCTAATTCCCTTTCATGATTTTAACCAATACTTTTATTTGGAATGAAACCACAATCGATTGAACCTACACTCTTGCCGAATGCTGGCTAGCCGAGACCCGCCTAAATGCTTGCTTTGATGAGGCTGGGCAGGAAGTTGACGGAATGGAACGGTTTCAATATATGGACCGCAAAATGAATGCACGGGGTCCGAATAATATGGTGAACGGTCGAATAATGTGCGGTGTGGATCGGATAAAATGGGTGAACGGTCGAATAAAGCACGGTGTGGGTCGAATAAACTGCGTGAACGGTCGAATGATGTGTGGTCAAGGTCGAAAAACTGCTTTGGCTGAAACAACTGAGACGTTTTTTCAATAAAAAACTGCAGGCAAACTCGCTTTTCTTCGAGTTTGTCTACAGTCTGATAAATTAACTCTAGTGAACATTTTTTACCTTTTAGATAAATACTGGTCCATCATATCCTTTGGCACCATGCTCCCGCCGGTCGCCCAGATGATATGTGTGGACTGGTTCATTTTATCCACCAGTTTTTGGTCCATGAGATATTTCTTTCCTTTTGGAGCTTTAAAAAGTTGTACCGGACCCAATGCTCCTGCGAGGGCAGATGGCTCTAAATAATGACCTTCCGTCTCTGCCATTCCCCTGAGCAGATCAAATAACCTTTTATCCTCTATGGTATAGCTGCCGCTTAACATGCTCGTCATCATACGGGAAACCAATGCTGAAGGCCTTCCGACAGCAAGACCATCAGCTTCCGTCTTATTATCGATGCCAAAGTCCTGCACCGAGATTTTGTCATGAAGGCCTGTCATCAATCCGAGCGTCATGCATGGTGAATGTGTCGGCTCTGCAAAAAAACAATGTACATCATCTTCAAATGCTAACTTGAGCCCATATGTAATACCACCGGGCCCGCCGCCGACTCCGCATGGCAAGTACACAAACAAAGGGTGATCTTCGTCTACTGGTATGGACATATCTTTCAGTTGTTTCTTCAGGCGCGTTGCAGCTGTCGCATAACCTAGCAGTAGATCCATTGAATTTTCATCATCAATAAAATGGCAATCGGGATCAAGTGATGCTTCATTACGGCCTTCTTCTACAGCTTTACTATAATCATCATCATATTCCTTTACAATGACTCCAAGACTTGTTAATTTATCCTTTTTCCACTGTTTGGCATCTGCCGACATATGGACCGTTACTTTGAATCCCAGCTTAGCGCTTATTATTCCAATACTCATTCCTAAATTGCCGGTTGAACCGACTGCAATCGAATATTTTGAAAAAAGCTCTTTGTATTCATCGCTCGCAAGTATCCCATAATTATCAGTCCGTTTTAAACCACCATGCTTCATTGCTATTTCCTCAGCACGTTTTAAGACCTCATATATACCTCCGCGAGCCTTGATGGAACCTGATATTGGTAAATGACTGTCACATTTCAGCAAAAGTTTCCCAGACATTTTAGTTCCATAGGATTTTTCCAAGTTTTTTTGCATGGAAGGAATCTCGACTAGTGGTGATTCAATGATCCCCTCCATTGGTTCGGTTTCTGGAAAAGCTTTAATTATATAATTGGCAAATCTATTTAATCTTTCTTCAGCAGATTTAACTTGTTCAGCTTGGACGATTGGGTTTTCTTGCTTGTTACCGTAATCTGGATTCGTCCAGAAGACTTCGTTCATCTTTATCACATTATTAAGTATAGGATCTTTCGCTTTCCAATCCATGATCGATAAACCTGCGATTTTATGCATCTCCACAGCAGTCCCTCCCGGAAATGTAGTTTTCATCTTCTACTATAACTCAACAAACTGCGATAAAGATTACAATTTTCACTTTTTTTCGAATAATCAGCTTAGAAAGTCAAATTCACTTTTAATTTCCCTCGCACACTATTAATAAACCAAATTTCCTCAGCGTTATTAAGGTCAGCCTTTGAAATGGGTTTTTCTATGATTTCCTTCTTCCTGATCAAGTCTTGACGAAATGTTCCAGCAAGCAGACCTGCTTCCACCGGAGGGGTATAGAGTTCACCATTTATCTTCACCACCACATTTCCGTTCGTGAATTCCGTGATGAATCCTTCTTCATTCCAAAGCAAAACATCATGGAAGTCAGGATTATTCATTTGAAAGCCTTCATATACATCACGATTGGTGGTCTTATGAAATAGAAATGGATTTGCACTTGATATTGGAGTTTCAGCCAAGATAGCCGTAAATTCTGAATCAAGGGGCTTGATTGCTTGTCCAGAGACTTCAATTTCACCATTTTCATTAAGTAATACCCTTACCTTTTGTAACGTCCCTTGATCCATATCCGCATACTTTTGGAGTTGATCTCTAAGATTCAATTCAGGGAACCGGTAATCGAAGTAATCAGCGGATTGTTTCATCCGATCGATATGATCAGTCAACAAATAATATTCGCCATCGCTGAGCTTCATCGATTCCAATAGTTTGTAAGCAGGCCTTTCCACCGTCAATAATTTGGCTTTTAAAAACGCTTCGTCATATTCTTCAGATAGCTCGGAATCCCAAGTGATTCCACCTCCTACCCCATACTCGGCTTTCCCAGTTTCGTTATCGATCACGACCGTACGAATCGGCACATTAAAAACGGCTTCGGATTCAGGGGTGATGAACCCGATTGCACCGCAATAAACTTCCCGTGGTGAATTCTCGATATCAGCGATGATTTCCATCGTTTTAATTTTAGGTGCCCCTGTTATCGATCCACAAGGAAAAAGAGCCCTGAATATATCAATGATTGTTGTTCCTGGATTCGTATCGGCCGTAATCGTGGATGTCATTTGCCAAACGGTCGGATATTTTTCAATTGCCTTAAGCTGTGGAACCTTGACGCTTCCTGGTTCTGCAATCATTCCCAAATCATTTCTGAGCAGGTCCACAATCATGTAGTTTTCTGCTTGATTCTTTTCCGAGGCTGCTAACCAGTCTGCATTAAGCTGATCCATTTTCAGTGTCGTTCCCCGCTTTACCGTTCCTTTCATTGGCCGAGTAATCAGCTGACCATCTTCCCAACGGAAAAACAACTCGGGTGAAGCAGATAGGATTCGATGTGTCCCCACATTCAAATATGCACTATAGTTCGAGCGTTGAGCTCTCTTCAAGCGATCAAAGAAAGCGAAGTCATCTCCTTCGAACCTGGATTGCAAACGCATCGTGTAATTGACTTGATACGTATTGCCTTTCTCGATTTCCGATTTTATCATTTGAAACCCGGAATGATAGTTATGTGAATTCGTTTCTGATTGCCATTCAGCTAAATTAAAAGCCCCTGTCATTTTTTCAGGTAATTCTTCTTCCGGTTTATCGAAAATCCCGAACCATAATAATGGCATTTTGGCTCCATCTTTTACTTTAAAAGATTTTTCAAAAGCAGGTGCCGCTTCATAGGAAACGTATCCCGCTGCATAATGCCCCTGTTCTATCGCTTCCTGGACTTTTTGGAATTGGGGAATGACATCCTCAATTGAATGGGCGGTGAACACTTTTTTCGGGTTCGTAAAATATAGAGGCCTGCTGTCACCTTGTTTATCTGTGAAGTGAAATATTAAGGATAAAGGATCTTCTCGTTTCATTCTTGTCTCCTAACTTTGTTTATGAAGTAAATCGGTATGTATTTTATAAAAAAGCTTGCAGACACGGAATCTGCAAGCTCATTCTTTGACACTTATTTCATTCCAGTAACCTCTGCAATGATTTCATAAGAACGAAGGCGTGCAACCTGATCATAAATGGCAGAGTTTATAATCATTTCGTCCGCCTGCGTTTCATTTAAAAATGCCTGCAACTGCTCTTTAACCTCTTTTGGATTTCCTATGATGGAAGCGTTCAGCTGCTTCATGACAATGGCCTTTTCATATTCTGTCCAAAGGCCTTCCATTGTATCAACTGGAGGAGCAAGTTGACCGGGCGTGTTCCGTATCAAATTCAAGAACTGCTGTTGATAAGATGTAGCAATCCTTTGCGCTTCTTCTGTAGTATCAGCTGCAAAAACATTGACACCAACCATGACATAAGGTTTATCGAGAACGTCGGATGGTTTGAAATTATTGCGGTAACGGGCTAAAGCTGGTTGAGTATTTTCAGGGGAAAAATGACTTGCAAATGAAAATGGTAATCCCAGCTGTGCTGATAATGCTGCACTGAAGCCGCTTGAACCAAGCAGCCAAATCGGGATATCCTGTCCTTCGCCAGGGATGGCGCGTACACGATTATGTTTGGAATCCGCATCTAAATAACTGCGGAGCTGCGCCAATTGTTCAGGAAAATCCTGACCGTTATTACGTACGTCACCCCTGAGTGCCATGGCTGTATATTGGTCGCTTCCCGGAGCTCGCCCAAGCCCTAAATCTATTCTACCAGGATACATTGCTTCCAATGTCCCAAATTGTTCTGCGATAACAAGCGGTGCATGATTCGGCAGCATTATGCCGCCAGAACCGACGCGAATTCTTTCCGTCTTTCCCGCAACATGGCCTATAAGCACTGACGTTGCAGAGCTTGCGATCCCTGGCATGCTATGGTGTTCTGCAACCCAGAAACGGTTATAATTCCATTGCTCCACATGCTTGGCTAAATCTACTGTATTTTTAAAAGCTCCCGAAACTGTACCACCCTCAACGATTGAAGCCAGGTCCAGAACGGAAAAAGAAATGTCGCTAAGTTTTTTTGCATGTTGATCAGCATTCATATCTTCATCTTCTTTCTTTCAATTATGATAAATTGGACGCAAAGCCATCATATAGAAAATGCACACAAAATGCACACAAAATGCTCGAACGGATTAACTGTTAAGAATTTCCCTGGCAATCAAACGAAACGAATTAAGCCTATCCTCCAACTTATGAGTGATGGTTATCAGCATGATTTCATCTGCTTGATATTTCTCCTGAATCTCGTATAGCCGATACTTCACTTGTGAAGGGGTACCAAAAATCAGTTTTTCATGCATCGTTTCCATCAGTGCTTTTTCTTTTTCAGTCCAATCATGGCTCCTTACCTCTTCTATGCTTGGAACCTGCTTTCTTCCACCTTGTCCACTTTGAATTTTCCATAGAATGTTGCTAAGGGCGATTTCTTTCGCATGTTCCTCCGTTTCTGAGCAAATGGCCGAAACCGTAACGATCGTTTTAGGTTCTTTAAGCAACCCTTTTGTTTGAAAGTGTTCACGGTACTGATGAAAGCTCTGCACTCCATCATTTTCACTCATGAATTCACCAAACGCGTATGCAGTTCCATTCTCAGCGGCAAGCTTTGCACTTTTCCCGCTTGTTCCCAATATCCATGGTTCAGGCGGCACCTTTGGGATAGGAGCAGCAGAGACATTTGAAAATGGATGTTCATTCGGAAATTCATCTCTTAGAAAATTCAACAGTTCTTGAACTAGTTCAGGCATTTTATAAACATTCTGAAGAAAATTATCGGATAATGCCATCGTTGCTTCGGCAGATCCACCAGGAGCACGCCCGATTCCCATATCAATCCGGCCAGGAAAAAGTGTAGCTAGCATATTATAAGTCTCTGCTATCCTGTATGGCTTATAATGTGGAAGCAGCACTGCCCCTGAACCAATTCGGATATTTTTTGTTTGTGCACCAATATAGCTTATCAAAACCTCTGGAACGGAACAGGCCAATCCTGGGAGATCATGATGTTCAGTTAACCAGATTCTGCTATAACCAAGTCTATCTCCTTCTTGTGCGAGTTGCAGTGAACCCTGTAAGGCTTCTTGTGCTGATTGTCCTGATGCAATTGGGGATTGATCTAATATACCCAGTTTCATTTTATTCCCCCTTTCTTATCTTTCGTAACTTAATAGTAAATCATAACTAGTCGAAAGTCGCCTGAAACGCTTGCTATGTTATTGTAGTTTGCAGCCTTTAGCAGAAAATATAAGGAGTTGAATCCAAATTGGGGAGTATAAGTAAATGGTATATTCTAGCGAGGTTTTTGATTTAATACATCAAGAAGGCAAGTGACACAAATGGTCGTCACTTATTCTATCGAGGTCTTTTTAGGGATATATGTAAAAAAGAAAAGCCCTTTTAAGGGGCTTTCCAGTTTGTAGACAAAAGGAGTTCACATGTGTTTGCCAGATATGCCGTGTCACCAGGTTTTAATACTTCTATTTTAAAACAAAAATGACTCTAGGCAAAAGTGTTCTATCTAAAAGGTAAGACAAAGTTGATTGGAACGGAAGGTACGAGACTCCTGCGGGAAAAGCGAGTCTAGGGGAGACCCCGCAGGCGAAAGCCGAGGAGGCTCACGGACCGCCCGCGGAAAGCGAGTGCCTGTAGTGGAAATCAACGTCCAAATTGTACAAGCCATAAAAATAGACAAACTCGATTTTCATCGAGTTTGTCTACAGTCTGAAAAGCCCTTATTAAGGGCCTTTCCCGAGCTATTCACTTTTTTTGAATTGAGATAGTAATTCATCTGCCATGATTATAGAATCCAAACGAGCCGCTATATATGGAGGCTGGACCCGATTATTGGACTCTACGGGCAAACCTAGCCAGACAACTCGTTTATCCAAGATGATAAACGAAAAGGAAACAGGTGAACAAATAAATTGATCAGAGTGGATATCAGGGTTTCTTTTTGCTGAAATGATCGTCAATTTCACTGCAGGGTTTCGTTTCATTAAATATTGCTGCCATTCTTCTGACAAACTGTTCAAATCCGGAACAGCGAAAACCATATCTTGTTTTGTTGATTCAATATCTTCCTGAAAGTCCCCCAATTTACGGGCATGCATCCATTGTAATCTAGGATGCTGGTGTTTAACCCATTTTCCAATGTCTTTCTTTGATACAATCTGATCATTTTGAATTTGATGATCGACAAGCTGACGAAGTGTTTTGCTGCGATAAACGTGTTTGTTAACAAATGAAGTGTCACATACATGTACGAACTTTCCCTTTGTCCTTGTTATGGCCACGTTAATGAGCCTTTCACTTTCTCTCCCTGTCAATAACATTCCAGCCCTGTTTTGCGGATAACTATCAACTGTGTCAAAAATCATCATCTCCCGTTCACTTCCCTGGAAACGATGTACAGTTGCAGCGATGATATCCGCCGTTTGCCGTTCTTTGTCATATAAGTCATCCAATAGTTTTTCCATCAAATCCGCCTGGGCACGATATGGGGCGACATAACCGATTGATCTTGCCCCACCCACATAAGCTTCATGAATCAGTTGAAAAGATAAAAGCAATTGCCATATATTCATTCTCGAGTGGGATGTGCGTTCAGTGATGCAATATTCCCCTGCTAAGCTAGTATCGAGCAGTGCCGCTGCCTTATTGGCAAATGGTTCCGCCAGCATTATTCCCTCCCTGCTGGTCGCAACACTTTTATGATCGCCAACATAATTGTTATAGACGACACGATTAGTGAATGCTGAAATATCCGGATGCATGCGGCGCTGTTCCTTTAATAGGAATAAATGGGGATGAAGTTCTCCTTCTTCAACAGACTGGGCGACACCAGCCCGATGAAAAATGTCTTCCTTCAGCCAAAGTTTCACTAGGGAATCTCGAGCCGAAGCAATAGGAGGCAATTGTTTGAAATCACCACAAACGATAATATGCTTGGCTAACGCTGCAGCAAAAGCCACCTGAGGTACGTATGCCATACTCGCTTCGTCCAAAATGACCAAATCATATTCCTTTTGATAAACCGTTTCATCATTTGCGGCTTTAGCCAAGGTCGTTCCGATGACTTTTGCTTCTTTTACGAATTGAATCTCTTTTTGGCGGATTTTCTCCAAGACTTTGGCCAGCTTTTTCTCTATCTCAATTAATTGATCTGTATCCCTTTTACTGAAGGACCCTGCCAAGTCATGCTTTAACAGACGTTTCTCTTCGCCAAGCTCTTCTTTTTCTTTAATTAATGTCGGTTCATGTTTACCTAATAATTGCCCTGTAACAATATCATCATGAATGGCTAGTGATTCACCGATTTGAGATCCATAGCGAAGCACATCGCCTTCTTTGAAACGATCTTTCTTTTTAATGAATGACGAAATTTCAGCCATCAAAACATCGACAGCCTGGTTGCTATGGGACAAAACCAGAACTTTTTTATCCTGTAAATAATGATTGGCTACTGTACGAGCCAATGTATAGGTTTTTCCTGTTCCAGGGGGTCCCCAAACAAAAGTGACAGGGTTGAATTTCGAGCGCGCATATAATTCTTTCACGCTGCTTTGTTTTTCATTTAAAGGATGTTTTTGCGGCATGGACGGATCCATCAGGCGCTTGATCCGAAGCCTTTTCCTTTTGCTTCTCTTGGTTTCATCCAAGCGGATGATCAATTGCTCAAGCAATTCCCAGGGGTCGTGGTATAAAAAGGCTTCATCGATCATATCACCTAGCGAGCGATCAAAAACAATGATTATACTTTTCCCTTCAGATGAGAGGATTCTTCCCTCCTGCTTAATTCCTCCCCATTCCAGTCGAACGAGGGAACCGACAGGGATTTTTATCGATGAACCTGTTTCGAAATAATAGTTGAAAGAATCGTCACCTGTAAGCAGATGGCCGTTCGAAACCAGGTATTTTGTACTGCCATATTTTTTTAAATGCAGGATTTCAAGTTGAAGCGCCTGCTGCCATTCTTTTATATAATTAACTGTCGAATTCATTTTTCACTTTCCTCACAAAATATGCCATTGAACAAAGAAACTGGCCCATTGGCTAGGCTCCGAAGTAGAAAGTAACGCTGTTACCCAGACTTTTTCGCGCATTTCCTGTTTCATAAGCATATAAAATAAGGCCCAATCAATAGATTGGGCCTCTCCTACGCCAATGTTTTAACTATAGCATTTTTTAAACACACATACCATGGGCTCTTTTGGAAGAAATGGTTTAGATTAGCCTTCTGTTAACTCAGTGAATTGGTCGACAAGATCGCTAAAAATCTTCATTGCGTTTTCGATTGGATCAGGTTTAGTTAAATCTACGCCTGTTTTCTTAAGCAGCTCCAATGGGAAATCGGAACTACCGCTTTTCAAGAAGGTCAAATAACTTTCAAGTGTTTTTTGGTCCCCAGAGAGGATCTTATCAGCGATAGTGATGGCTGAAACGTAACCAGTAGCATATTTGTAGACATAAAATGGACGATAAAAGTGTGGGATTCGTGACCAGCCATACTTCACTTCTTCATCGAAAATCATTTCATCTCCATTATAAGCCCGAAATATCGATTCATAGGCTGTATTAAAAACCTCGGCATTTAGAGGTTCATCATTTTCAGCTTTTTCATGTACGATCTTTTCGAACTCCGCAAACATCACCTGTGTGAAGAATGTTCCTTTAAAACTATCTATGAAATGGTTAAGTAAGTGTTTTTTCTTCTGCACGTCTTTTGTAGTCTTGATTAAATGGCGAATCAAAAGGATTTCATTCACAGTGGAAGCAACTTCAGCGACAAAAATGGAATACCCGGCACTTATTTGCGGTTGATATTTTGAACTATAGTATGAATGCATACCATGTCCAGATTCATGTGCAAGTGTAAAGACACTGTCTAAATCATCACGGTGATTTAATAAAATGAAAGGATGAACACCATAAAGTCCTAAATTGTAAGCACCTGACCGTTTTCCAGGTGTTTCCCTGACGTCGATATATCTTTTTTCCTTAAAGGTTTTCAGGATTGTGATATACTCTTCGCCAAGAGGCTTCAGTGCTTCAACCATCAAAGAAAAACCATCATCGTAAGAAATCTCCTCTTTAGCGCCTTCGACTAATGGCACACTTAAATCATAGGCACGCAATTCTTCTACACCCAGCAATTTTTTTCTTAAATGAATGTATTTATGCATGGGTCCGATATTTTGCTTAGTAGACATAATCAAATTATCATAAACCTCTTTTGGAACTTGATCCCCAAATAAGGATTTTTCCAAGGCTGATGGATAATTTCTTAGTTTTGAAAGATTCACATTATTTTTGATTGCCGTGGCAAGTGTGGAAGCGATTGTATTCTTCAACTGTACATATGGCTGATAATAGGCGAAATAAGCCTCTTTTCTTTTATCGCGATCATCGTCTTCAATCAATTTGGAATACATTCCCCGTGTCAGCTCTACCCTCTCGCCGTCTTCATTCGTAACTTCCCCAAATTTTATATCCGCATTGTTGATCATCCCGAACGTTTTTTGAGGTGCTGAAAAGGCTTCGCCTATTTGGGAAAGCACCTCTTCTTGTTCTTTCGTTAACACATGGGCTTTATAGCGGAAGGAATCCAATAAATCCTCTTCAAAATATTTCAAACCCTCGACTTCTTTTATGTACCCTTTTAATGTTTGTTCTTCCAGGCTTAGAAGAAACGGCATGAAGAATGCAGAAGCATTACTTATTTTCTGCCCTAACTTACCAGCTCGATCCAGCAATGCTTGTGATGAGGTGACCCGTGTATCCAAATCGGCTTGAAGCATGGCAAATACATATAGCTTGTTATAAATGTACCCAACTTCCTCACTTAACCGTAAATACTCGAATAAATCTTGAGCGGACTGAATATGCCCATCGTAAGTTTTTAATTTTTCTGTCATCTTAAGGACTTCTTGATAATCTTTTTCCCAATTAGCCTGATCTTCGTAGATATCCTTTAAATTCCAAGTTTCTTCTATCTTTAATTCGTCACGTGATTTAAACGTTTGCATATCGTCAGCACTTCCTTTCATGCTTATAGCTTACCCTTTATTATAATCGACTTTCAGAAAAATCTGCATAGAAAAACCAGTATGCTAAAAAATACATACTGGTTTCCCCTTTAAAGAATTAGAATTTTGCTGCAGTTTCAGCAACTTTCGCCAATCCTTCTGCAACGATATCCTGTGAGCGATCTGGATATTGATTATGTCCCTCGATTACAACTGTTTCTGGGTTTGATATGCCCCATAAGTTTAAATTCATCGTTACGTATTTCTCTGCCATTTCGCCAGCATCCATTCCAGGCAATGCATAATCGGATCCGCGTGCATTAAGTAAGGCCACTTTTTTACCTCCAGCTAAGCCGACTGGGCCTTCAGCTGTATATTTGAATGTTGTTCCCGCTTGAGCAAGATAAGAAATATAAGTTACTAAAGGTGCTGGAACCGTTGCGTTCCATAACGGGAAGGCAAATACCACTTTATCGGCAGCAAGGAATTGATTCAAGTATTGTTGCACGATATCAGCAATTTCCACTTCTTGTTCAGTCAATTCCATGCCTTGGTTGCGTTTATATAAGGCAGTGATTGCAGTATTTCCGTAGTAAGGCAAGTTCAGTTCAAATAAATCCAATTCAGTTATTTCATCGCTACTATTTGCTTCCTTATATGTGTTCAAAAACGTTTCATACATTTTGACACTGATTGCTTGATCCGCTGGACGGTCATTTGATTTAACAAATAATACTTTAGACATTTTTGTTCCCCCAATTGTTAATTTTGTATGTTTTTTTAAAAATAGCATTTAATCCATATATCTCGATTTAACTGCAATTACTACTTTCACATTATAAAACTGAAAATCTCATAAGGCAAGAAATATGTTTTTTATTTTCATTTTACATTTCATGAATTTGCGCGACTGTATTATTTTATCCCGACGCCCTCTAAGTAGCGCGAAAAAAACCGAGAGCATTTGCCCTCGGTTAAGTTAACTCTTTATGATTGAAGGGGCACTTACCTTTTATCGGTTCTATATCATCCCCTATGAAAAATTGTTTCCATTCATTATGATTTACATCTCCAAAGTGACTTATATCCGGATGTTTAGGAAGGTTATCCCATTTCTCCACTCGTTCACGAACTTTTTCACGCGACATGATTCCGCCTTTTTCCGTTCCTTCCAAGCCTTCAAATATCATCCGGGGTTGGAATCCAAGTACAAGGCTATTTCCTAAATCACGGGTTTTACGCTGTTTATAAGCAGGTGCATTACCAAAGACAAAGATTGGCTCCCCTGCAAAATGATAGTCCCATAAATAATGCTCAGGGTCTTTCGGCTTTTCAATTGGCCAAGGTTTTTCATCCGCTTTATGCAAGTATTGCAGGATATCCCAAAACCTTTTACGGTAAAATTCTATATCACCCTCTATTGATTCAGGCTCCATAAAGACGAAAAGGCCGTGCCTGATATATGGCGGTTCCTGAAATAAATCAAGAAAGCTTTCCACTGCTTTTGGGAGATTGGACCAATCTTTCTGTGTGATATAAGCATAACGAAGTTCCCCTTTATTTTCAGCTTTCATACCAAAATAACAAGGAAAGGTTTTATCGGTCACTGTATTATGGAATGTTTGATATTCCTTAATTAGCCATTGCGGCACTCGATCGGGATTTGTCATATCTTCTTTTGTTAACAAACTTGAATTAGCAGTCAGCATCATTTTTCTCCTTAAATCGTTTTATTATATGTTACCCGCTTTAAATAAACTAAAACTTCTTCGGAGCGCAAAGCAGCTCAATCAGGTGCCCCTATATAATTACTTCTTTATTAAAGAGTTTATGACTTCCTCAAGGTTCATCGTAATTCAATTAAAAAACATTCGATCTGCATGTTAATCATTTTTTTTAGGATAACCTAAGAAAAAAACAGGAGTGATTTTTTATGGCAAGGAGAAGGAAAATTCTAGTATCTGAAGCGAGAAAAGGACTCGATGATTTAAAAGCCAAAGTTGCTGGTACAAAGAATCCCGAAGAAGCAAAGTTTGAAGTGGCAAAGGAAATTGGCGTACCGCTGAAAAAAGACTATAACGGTGAGCTGACATCCAAGCAGAATGGAAAAATAGGCGGAAAATTAGGCGGAGGCATGGTCAAGGAACTTATAAAGATGGCACAGGAAAACTTAGGAAAAAAACATTAACAAGAGTCGATCCCAGGTGGTAGTGCTCCACTTCAAAAGCTCATATATAGAAACGAACAGACTTAACGAAAAAAAATTTGGGACTTAACACTTTGGATGGCATTAAACTGTAAAAAAAGCCAACCTTTACGGGCTGGCTTTTTAATATTAACTAATTCTCACGGGTGAAACTCTTGAAACTACTGACATTATTAATTCCTCCGACATCGGGTAATTAGTGGCAGCTGGATCCGTCCTTACTGCTTTAAGAATTCTTTCCATATCGGATTGGTTAATTCCATAGGCGCTGAAGTCGGAGGGCAGCCCAAGATCGGATAGGAAAACACGGAGCTTTTCCACCACTTTCGCTAAGGTCCCTTTTGAATCTTCATCATGGATTTTCACATTAAAGGCTTCGGCTATCAAATGGGCCTTTGGAAGATATAAATCCGGGGTTGATTCCATGACGACCGGTAATAACACAGCATTTGCCAATCCATGAGGAATACGGAATAACGCCCCATATGCGTGGGCAAAGTTATGAACAGGGATCGCATTCAATGCACTACAAAATGCAGTGATTCCCATCATGCTTCCATGAAGCATTTCCATTCTGGCCTCAATATTCGTTCCGTCCTTTACGGCCCTTGGTAAATTTCTTTCAATAACTCGAATGGCCTGAAATCCATAAGCATCGGTTATTGATGTCGCCGCAGGTGAAACGATCGCTTCCATTGCATGTGTCAATGCATCTGCACCAGTAAACGCCGTAATGTCAGACGGCAGTCCGACTGTTAACTCGGGATCTAGAATGGCAACATCCGAACTTAAAAAAACATTGTATATATTCATTTTCACTTTTTTATGTTCATTATATATGACTGCGATCGGGGATACTTCAGAACCGGTTCCTGCTGTTGTGGGTACGGAAATATGCGGGATACTCATGGATTGGGCTTTTGGAAAACCCTCGAACAGATAACCGCTTGGAATCGCATCTTTAATTTCCGTAATTCCTTTGTATAATCCGAATTTCAATGCCTTTGCGGTATCAATGACACTCCCTCCACCGATGGCCAGTATGGCATCGGCATTCACTTCGCGTGCATATTTCAATGCTTCATTTACACATACACTCGCTGCGTCTTGTGTAACACCCAGAAACTGTCCAACTATTTCAGCTTTGGCACCTAATTTCTGCTGATCAAAAGTTTCGGCAACTTTCTTAACTACACCTGCATTTTCCAAGCCCGCATCACTTACGAGTAGAATCCTTTTGGCCCCGAGACCATTGAAAAGGTTTGGAATGAGTGATCGAGTGTTAGTGCCACTGTAAACCGAAGTCCTTAGCCAAAAATTCGAATGAGCGTTTACGTTCATACAGATCACCTCAGATATATTAGTCTATATTCACAGTTAAGAATTGTTCATACCCTGCCTCAAAGTTCCTGATGGCCACAACTTAACAAATATACTAAATAGTAAGCTTGTATCTTGTATCGGCTTTACAAAACCCCATATTCCTTTTCGTTACTTTGATAGATCTCTTCAATCCCCTTCCCTTTTGCCCTGGCTAAAATCTCCATCCGCACCGTTAATTGTTTCATGGTAAAATTCAATATAGCTTGTTGGTCATTGCCAAATGGATTTCCTAACCGATCATATCCCTCCGTATTTAACGCAATGGCCAGAGGTGAAAGTTCCTCCATTCTCTTTTCAACCTGTTTAAAGATATGTGGATGTTTACTGATGATTCGCTGCAGCAGGAAGGTCCCATAAGCAATATGACGTGATTCATCCTTCTTCAAAAGACCCACGCCTTTTAATAAACCAGGCATCATTTTATTAGCTTCGAGAGTCTGATAAAACCCGAAATATCCAGTTTCTGCAAGAACACCCTCGGTAAACATATTATAAACAGTGGCTGCTTCTGCCAAAGCTTCAGGGGATTGGTCGGATAAAAGTTTCTCCATCGCTTCAGGCAATATTTCATAAAAAATCGATTTATAAGTGTCTGAGTGATAAACCGTCAAATCACCCGTTTCACCAATCTGATCTAATGTATAACGAAAGAACTCCATATGCTTCGCTTCCTCGAACAGAAATGTCGTTAAATACATTTCTTCTTCGATCCTGCCTTCTTTGGCTATCGTCATAATGAGGGGCAGCAAATCCAAGGTCACCGCTTCTTCTCCGCCCTGAAAAAGGGATATGATCCTTAATAACACTTGCCTTTCAATATCAGTAAATGACTTCCAATCTTCTTTATCCTGGCTGAAATCAATGTCACGAGGATTCCATATACCGAATTTCTTTGCCTTTTGATAAAGTTTAAATGGCAGGGTATCTTCTCTAAAACTCCGGCTGGTGGTCGTTAAAGTCTTTCTTTTCATGGTAATGCCTCCTTGAAATTATGAACTTTGATTCTCTAAGGAATTTTTTGATTTGTAAGAGTTTTCATTATATTGTAAGATATTAGTAGCATTTATCCTAGCACTGATAATGTAGGGAGGAATAAAGTCGAATGCTTGAGGAAACTCTGATGAATCATGTAAAAAAGATTTCCCATCAAAAAGATATGGCAAATAAATCACAAATGATCGTAAAGGGCTGTGTGGATTTTTTTTCATTTCAACGCGCTTCTTTATTCAGTTACTCATGTTTAACAGGAATGGGTGAAGGAATATGTGCATGTACAAGTGAAGATACCTTTTCATTACATAATGTTAAAGAAAATATTCATGATATATACCCCATCCACCAAGCAGTCATCCATAACAAACCCATATACTTAACCATCCAACATGCGAAATCCTCCATCCCTGCAAAATACGTTAAAAGATTTTCCATCTCTTCATTGGCTATCATTCCGATAAATGTGAATGACATGGCCATCGGTTTAGTGTTGGTTGATCCCATTCACGCCAACGAGCCTGTTACCAAGAATGATTTAATGAAGCTTTCCCATTATTTAAAACTGGCTGTCGGTTCGACATTGGATTCCGCCCCTCCAACTTACCTTCTAAGCAAACGTGAAGTGGAGGTCCTTCAATATTTAGCCAATGGGTTGGGTTTAAAGCAAATGGCACCAAAAATGAGCGTTAGTGAATTTACAGTCAGAGATCATATTTCTTCTGCTATCAGGAAATTGGGAGTGAATCACCGGACCGAGGCCGTCGCTGTTGCCATAAGACACAAAATGATTATGTGAAACAAAAAAAACCTTCAAAGATGGTTTCGGACTGTAAACAAACTCTATGAAAATCGAGTTTTTTACGGTTTGTACAATTTGAACGCTGATTTCCTCTCCAGGCACTCGCTTTCCCGCGGGCTCCCCTGGACTCATTTTTCCCGCAAGAGTCTCGTACCCTCCGTTCCAATCAACTTTGTTTTTTTTAGATGAACCCTTTTGCCTATAGTCTTGATTTTAAGGTGATGAGGATGCTTTCTAAACCAGGATTTTATTCAGCGAAGACACGGAGGTCTCGTTGAGCCCCAATACTTAAATCTAGGCCAAAATTCAAAGGGAGTTTCAAAAGGGGTTCGGAATTTTTTAATTCCGAACCCCTTTTTTTTAAGTCTCATTGAGTCACTTTTTCTTCAACTTTCGTAGTCCAATTCAATTCGTCTGCGACTTTACCTGTTTGGACACCTGTCAGTGTATCGTAAAGCTTTCTGGAAAGTTCGCCAGTTTCACCGCTTTGAACAATCATTTCTTCACCATTCCACAAAAATTCACCAATTGGTGATATGACCGCGGCTGTTCCCGTTCCAAAGGCCTCTTCCAAGTGACCTAATTTATGGGCTTCATGGACTTCCTCCATCGAAATGCGTCTTTCCGAGACGGGAAGACCCCAATGTTTCAGCAATTCTATAATGGAATCACGAGTAATGCCCGGAAGGATGCTTCCATTTAAAGCAGGGGTGATGATTTCACCATTAATTTTGAAGAACACATTCATGCTTCCAACTTCTTCGATATACTTTTTCTCCACTCCGTCTAACCAAAGAACTTGGGCATAACCCATCTTTTCGGATACTTCCTGGGCTTTTAGGCTCGATGCATAATTACCGCCCGTTTTGGCTTCACCTGTACCTCCATTAACTGCACGTGTAAAAGCTGACTCCACTGCAATTTTAACTGGATGAATGCCTTCTTTATAATACGAACCTACTGGTGACATGATGATGATGAATTGATACTTATTCGATGGAGATACTCCAAGATAAGGCTCAGTAGCTATAATGAATGGCCTGATATATAAAGATGTCCCTTCTACCTGGGGAACCCAATCCTTATCAACGCTAATTAAAGTCTTTAAGGCCTTCAACGCAAAATCAACGTCGATATCCGGTATGCATAATCGGCTATTTGAACTATTTAAGCGTTGGAAATTCTTTTCCGGACGGAATAAGATAATTTCATCCTCTGGTGATGCATATGCCTTCAATCCTTCAAAAACGGATTGACCATAGTGAAAAATCATAGCTGACGGCTCTAATGAGAGCGGTTGATAAGGAACAATTCTTGGATCATGCCACCCTTGCCCTTGTGTGTAATCCATAATAAACATATGATCGGTAAACTGCTTACCGAACTCAAGCTGGTCCGCTTGTGGTTTTTCTTTCTTTGTTGTACTAAGCGTGATTTGCATGTCATGTTCCTTCATTACCAAAACCCCTTGTTGATTAAATTTACAAGATTTCACTTCCATAAAATCTATCTTTAATTAGTTTACTCCTATAAGGAATCATAGTTCAAGTCTTTAAGACGAAATTTTCGGAATTTTTTTAAAATAAATGGGTTTTTCTTTGATTTCCAGACTATGATTCCTGAAAAAAGAACCAATTATCCTGAAACCTCTAAAAATATCAATTCCGAGTGTACGCTAAGATGTCTTGAATATTAGATTAATTTTATCAAAATAATCACATTAAAGCCAATGAGAATAATTCTGGTTCATGGCACCTCAAGATTAAATTCAATCGTTTCCCCTTTTTGTAACCAGGAAAATCGATAAATGAAAAGACTTTTAGCAGATTCGTGAATAAAACACTAAAGCAAATACCTGAAAACCTTATATGTATAATAAAAAACCTAAGAATATATAACATTTTTAACCCGAATCCCTAAAGTGTTTTTTTCTTACCATTCCCATTTTTAAGCCAATGGAATATAGAGGGAATTTTTTCATGAATTTCAAATTAGTAGTTTACTACTAATTAATATTCTTATATACTTATTCCACAAGATAGATAAAACGCATGCAAAACGTTATATTATAGATAAAACGCATGCAACTTTCTTATTTTTGACGAAAAGGGGTAACAATATGACAAAAAACAGATGGTTAATCGCTTTATCCGCTATCGCCATTCACCTTTCAATTGGTGGGGCATATGCATATAGCGTTTACAAAAAACCATTAGTTGAGACTATGGGATGGTCAGAAACTGAAGTAACGTTAGCATTCACAATAATGATGGCGCTTGCAGGAACTTCAGCTGCTTTCTTTGGCAAATTCGTAGAAAAAAATGGTCCAAGGAAGTCAGCCATGGTCGCTGCTGTATTATTCGGTTTAGGACAAGCTGGTTCCGGTTTAGCAGTAATGGTCGATTCACTTCCGCTTTACCTATTGACATATGGGGTTTTAAGTGGACTTGGTATGGGGATCGGGTACATTTCACCAGTATCCACTTTAGTCAAATGGTTCCCAGATCGCAGGGGATTGGCAACAGGAATGGCAGTATTAGGTTTCGGGGCCGGAGCACTCATTACAGCGCCAGTAGCTGCAAGCCTAATGGAATCCGTTGGCATTTATTCTACATATTATATTTTAGGCGCAGGCTATTTCATACTGATGTTCTTAGGGGCATCCTATATTGCCCCTCCAAAGGCCAACTGGCTACCTGAAGGAATGAAGAAAGATATTGAGTCAGGTAAGAAAGAACTGAAGAAAGACCTAAGGCAATTAACTGCAAAAGAAGCGGTTAAAACTAAACACTTCTGGATGTTATGGTCCATGAAATTGATAAATACAAGTGCAGGTATCATGATGATTTCGGTAGCTTCACCAATGGCTCAAGACGTTGTTGGTCTGTCTGTAGCAGGTGCAGCAACATTAGTCGGAATTATGGGAATCTTTAATGGCGGAGGAAGACTTGGCTGGGCAGCAGCATCAGATTATATTGGACGTCCAAATGTTTTCGTCATTTTCTTCATCATTCAAATCGGAGCGTTCCTTTTACTTCCAACGACTACAAATACACTATTGTTCCAAGGACTTATCTTGTTGGTCGTTAGTTGTTATGGAGGAGGATTTTCAAATCTCCCTGCATTTGCCGGGGATTTATTTGGAACTAAGGAAATTGGTGCCATCCACGGTTACCTTTTAACTACATGGTCTCTAGGCGGGGTTTGCGGACCTATGTTAGTTACCGCAATCAGGGAAAGTACGAACAGTTATATCCCGGTATTCTACGTTTTCGCAGCATTAATTGCAATAGCATTTGCCATCTCCATCTGGTTGCGTCTGGACATTAAAAAAATGCAAACAGCACAGAAACAAGGAGTAACGAACACATTCAGTAAAATATCCTAATTTAAATCCTTGCAAAAAGGCATTATCAAGTAAAGTTCCATAACCGGAATTTACCTTTGATGATGCCTTTTTTGTTTATGACCTAAACGGTGGCTGCTCTTAAAAAGCCTTCGTATACCTTCCGAGATTGAGATAATTCGAAATCTTTTTGGAACTTTTTATGATTTATCATCCCAGCAGGATTCTTTGCTGGTGCAATTTTCAGCATTGCTTAAACTAAATCGCAATAGTCTAGGGAAATGCAGTTATTGGGATTATCGACTTATGAACGTGAGGACAGGTAAAAGTCATAGTGACCAAATATTTTTTTATGTTGACCTTCATTTTGCAATGAAAGTCTTGTTTTCGTTTGCTTGCCGCTATTTTAACAGGCTGTATTCCCATTTCCTTCTGATCAGCCCAAACAATTTGAACAAGTTATTTAGTTTAACATTAAGCTAAATCAGGGAATCAAGTAAGAGATAGAATTAGGGGGGATTGTCTTGTGGATCAATAAACCGTTTTTCAAATATGCATGCGCGATCATTTTGATCATTTTAATTATTTTTTTACTAGGTAAAATTGATTATGTTCTGCAGCCGCTACAAAAAATCATTGCTGCCATGTTTTTCCCTATTATTGTGGCTGGGCTTTTATACTATATATTACGGCCGGTCGTTAACTTTTTAACTGAATTTATCCCGAGGTCAGCTAGCATCTTCATCGTTTTTTTAATTATATTTAGTATGGTTGGGATGGTAGGTTACTTTGGCAGTCCTGTAATCGTGGACCAATTTCAAAAATTATCTGAAAACCTACCCAGCAAAGTGAAGGAATTCTCTAAAGAATCTGAAGTCATGATTGAAAAAAATGATTTTGGCATGGTTAATATGGAAGAATGGAAAGAAAAAGCGGTCACACATTTGAAAAATTACTCTGAAAAACTCATAGTGAATGTCAATACGATTTTTTCCACGATCACTAGTGTATTAACAGTATTGGTCATTACACCATTCATTTTATTCTATTTCTTGAAGGATGGAGATAAATTAAGACCATTTCTATTAAAATATATTCCGACCGATGTAGAATCAGAGGGAAATACGATTTTAAAAGACGTCGATAAAACCCTTTCAACTTATATTATCGGTCAATTCATCATATCAATCGTCATTGGGACTTTAATGTATATTGGCTACCTTATTATCGGTCTCGATTATGCACTTGTATTAGCCCTATTCGCCATGATTTTTACCGTTGTACCATTCCTTGGTCCATTAATAAGCATCATCCCTGCCCTCTTCATTGCCTTACAGCAAGACATTGGGTTGGCAGTAAAAGTACTCATTGTCCTTACCGTTGTTCAACAAGTCGAAGGGCACTTGGTTACACCGAATATTATGGGAAAACGTCTTAACATTCACCCACTTACCATTATCTTATTGCTGCTTGCTGCAGGATCAATATACGGTTTCATTGGCATTTTAATCGCTATCCCCACTTATTCCGTAGTAAAAACGATCATAGGAAATTTCAGGAAGTTTTATAACTTACGGAAAAGGGTTGCATAATCAGGAATGGTTGTCTACACAATTAATTAAAGACCCTATAAAAAATAAAAACAAAAATCATTCATAAACTTTTCAGACGTAGACAAACTTTAGGATAGGTGAGTTTGCCTGCAGTTTTTTGATTTTAAAAACGTTCCAGTTGGTTCATCCACATAAAACAGTAAAAAACAAGAAGGATAACCTTCTTCCGTGCCTCCTTTTGTAGACAAACTAAAAACGTTGATAATTCTATCAACGTTTTAATAATTTTTTAACAAAGCGTTTAAAAAACGCTTTGAAGCTTTTCTTTTTGATAACTTGCTGGGCATGAAATTTCTTCTCGATATGAATTTCCTCTTTGTTTATGGCATTATTTTCTGCTAATACCAAACCCAAATCGGAGTTGTGATCTTTGTTTAGGACAATTTTATAAGGAATATTATGACTCATTGCCAATTTAATATATTTCCCTAAATATTGATAGTCCATCTGACCATTTAAAAACAAATTGGAACGGGGATACTGCTTCATCATTTGCTCTATCTCGGGATATACATTCGTTTCAAAGACTTGGCTTTTTTTTAGTACGATGACGACGCGCTCCCGTAATGTGCCCAGAAATTCCCTTCGTTCGCCTGGCTTTATTTCTTTTGGACCATGGATTCCTTGTTCTAGATAGTCCTCCACATTTAGGCGTGACAATTCTTTTCCTCCTCCGCTTTCACTTCAATAATGTATGTAATATGGCCAAAAATAGTGCCCATCATTCTTTAAGTATGCATAAAAGTGAAATTTGGTCTGAGTTTGACTTTTCCCATAGTTATTTAGTCTACTCTTATTTTAAAAAAATGTCACTTTAGCCTTACTTCATGCATAGGATAGTATATGTGTAAATGTAGGTTGCTTAAATGAGGGACGGGGAAAAACATGAAAAAATTAATTGTATTTGTATTGATATTCGCCTTTAGTTTTTTGGGGTTCAGTAATACTTCAGGTGCGGCAGCAAGACAACTGATTATCATCAATAAAACCAATAATCAGCTTGCCTATTACGAAAATGATAAATTGGTGAGGGTATTTATCGTGGCGACTGGTAAGAAAGCCTCCTACACTCCTGAAGGAAAGTTCAAGGTAGTGACAAAGATTGTGAATCGTCCCTATTATAAAGGCAACATTAGAGGCGGAGACCCAAAAAACCCTCTAGGTAAAAGATGGCTGGGGATCAATGCAAGGAATACACCAGGAAATACGTACGCAATACACGGCAATAATGATTCTACAACCATTGGGAAATATATAAGTGCCGGTTGTATTCGTATGTATAACAATGATGTTCAATGGCTTTACGATAGGGTGAGAATGAACACTGTAGTCTTGATAGCCAGTTCGAATAAATCATTTGCCAACATAGCTGCAACGAATGGATATAAAGTGAGCGGATCTGTGAGCCTACCTGTAAATACCAACTCTACCCTAAAAAAAGGAAGCAGTGGCCCCCAAGTAATTGAACTGCAAAAAAGATTAACTAAACTTGGATTCAGCACTAAAGGAGTAGATGGGTCATTTGGAAAAAACACAGAAACAGCTGTAAAAAAATTCCAAAGTTCTAAAAAGCTTACTTCTGATGGGATCGTCGGACCAAAAACGAAAAAAGCGCTTGGACTTAAATAATTTTCATTGCCGATATCCACTTTTAGAGGATATCTTTTTTGTGTTTTAACTTTCCGACCTATACATTATTACCCATATCGTCTTTAATTTTCCACCATCAGTTATTGACTTTATGTTATAATTTATACATCAACAGCTAATCATAATCGCACTGTCATTACATACAAGGAGGTATTACAAATGTACGATGAAATTCTCGTAAATTCCATTAAAGCAATTTTTGTTATTGGCACCATCTCGATGTTCGTGATATTAGGATTCGTAAAAGGACGACGGTTTTAACTTTATCCAATTCTTTAAAATATCCTCACTTGCCTGATTACTTGTATTTTTTTCATACCGGTAATCAGGTTATTTTCAGTCAGAAAAAAAGCATATCCTCTCTGGGCATGCTTTTCCTTACCAATTATCCGTTTTATCTAAAAGTTGATCGATGTCAAATGTATCAAGATGGAATGGAACTGACTCTTCTGCAATCGCTTCAGTGGCTAACAATAATTGGTCGATATCGATAATGGCCAAAACAGTCCTCTCCCTTTTTTAATGGTTTTACCCTCATTTTTAATACACTAAACAATTCGTTCAAAAGATATATTATTAGAGGGTATCCTTTAAATTTTACATTTGACAATTATTTAAGATGCAGAGAATCCTTTTCAGATCCTTCCGGAGAAAGCGTATGTATCAATTTAACCAGCTTATAAAAGGTCCCGCTGCATATTGTTACCTCGGGAAGATTATGAAATATTGATTTTTTATTAATATGATAATTGTCTTTCTCAGGTGAATACACAATAATTTTCTTATTTAAAGACAAAGCATATCCAAGCTCATATAGATTACCTTTTCCTGCTGTTAGGAAGATCAGCATGAAATCGGCTTCCTCAATCCCCTTTTTCTCATATTCTCCAATGCCGTCCGTTATTTGGTTTTTCTCATCATTCGTAATTAAATTCAAGTCATTCACACATGTAAACCCTTTTGAAGTCAATTTCTTGATCAATGATTTGACTTGCTTTAAATTTTTTTCATCTGATGCTATATAATATTTCACACATACACCTCCAAAAAATATAACTATTGATACTTTTTACCTACGTTACCTATACTATACATATTCGTTATAAAGAACGCAATATCCTTTCCCAAAAATTAAAAAATAATTAATTGGAAATTTTAAGCGAAACAAAAAACCATCATTCCTTTACAGGTCATGATGGTTTCAGACTGTAGACATACTCAATGAAAATCGAGTTTGCCTGTTTTTTTAGGGGTTTGTACAATTAGACCGTTAATTTCCTCTCCAGGCACTCGCTTTCCGCGGGCTCCCCAGGACTCGTTTTTCCCGCAGGAGTCTCGCACACCCGCTCCAATCAACTTTGTTTAACTTTTAGATAGAACCCTTTTTTCCAAAAGTCTTCATTGTTTTAAATAGAATGATTAAAACTTGAGGTGATGATGGTGCTTTCCCCTGGATAAATACTTGGGCGTCCTACTCTGAAAACATATCTTTCACCAAATCATAAATGAAAGTGAAGTCGATCCGGGGTATTTTATACAGGGAATCAAGATCACCGTCGAGTTCTCATTACTACAAAAAATAATACTATGTACGTATTGACATTCCGAGTTACAAAATTTCCATAGGATTTCAAGAAATACAAAATAAAAACCTTGTCCTTTAACCGGCAAGGTTTTTTATTTTTCATATGTGATATTTTCTATTTCAATCCTGAAGGGTGCAGCCTCACAAATATTGATTCCCCTATCCAGATTTACCTTTTCCATTTCACTTGCATCCGGAATTGTTTTTTTATCGTGAATAAAATGTTCGACCATGGATTCCAGCAATTCTTGAGCACAAGCTAAGGCATCTACCCGATTCCTACCGCTAACGGAAGAAATGATTCCTTCTCGCCTAAAATCCGGGAAACAAACCTGAACGGAAAAAGAGTCGATAATCAACGGGTGTTTTTCATAATAGAATACGGCTGGGTACTCAAAGATTTGAATGGTCAAAATATCATCCCTTCATACAAAATTTAGGCTTTTATATTAATTATAACATGAATTTCCATTTTATATAGGTTTAATTTACTTTTCTTTGTTTGTCAAGTTAATGTTAGCACTCAATAGGTTGTTATGTCCGTATTTACTGTGAAATAAAAAAACACCAGGAAAATCAGAATCACGAGAACATTCAAGATTATACCTACAATGCTGCACACTTTTCCAGCTGTCACCAATCCATCTCCAGATTCACCAGTAAGCTTAATTTCTTGTTTACTCTTCGATGCAAATATTAAACCGAGAATACCTAATATGATGCCTACGAATGGAATAAACAGGGATAATACCCCCATGATCAATGATACAATTGCTTTGCTATTGCTTCTTTTAATTTCCGACATGCATTCCACCTTCTTTCTTCCATTATATATACGGTTATTAAAAGCAAAAGATTCATTTTTTGTTTACTCATTCATCACTAATATTCCAGTTGATTCCAGAAGTCCGCTCCTTTTCCGCCGACTGTCTGCCAAGCCTCTTCAAAGCAAGCGCCTCCGGGGTCTCGGCTAGTTAGCTATCCGGCAAGATTGTCGCATATTTCTTCCATCCATTAAGGATTACAGTTATAAAACCATGAAGGATAACCTAGTCTTAAACTTAGTTTGGGATGAGTCCTGCCTACGGTTTCTTCTTAAAATAATATTCCAGTTGATTTCAGAAGTCCGCTCCTTTTCCGCCGACTGTATGGATCATGGAATATAAACGAGTCTTCTTTTAAAACAAGGTTGAGGGTAAGACACTTCCGAACCTCGTAGACAAGTAAAAAACGACTCATTTCTGAGCCGTTTTTTTTAGGTTCGTTTCAATTCAAGTCTCTGGGCTACCAAAGAAAGGCTATAATTCACAATGAAGTACATGAGAGCCACCAGGATCAAAATCGGTATTAAATACTTTTGACTTTGTCCATATATGATTTGACCATGATGGGTCAGCTCCGGCAAAGAGATGACAACAGCTAAAGAGGTATCCTTTAATAAAGAAATGAATTGGCTGACAATGGGAGGAACCATACGGCGCAGCGCTTGGGGCAGAATAATATGTATCAATGCCTGTGTATAGCTCAATCCTGATGAACGGGCAGCTTCCATTTGGCCTTTATCAATGGATTTTAGCCCACTTCGAATGACTTCAGAAAGCATGGCTGACTCAAAAATTGTCAAGGCAACTATGGCTGCTGGAATGATTTCCAGTTTAATCCGTATCTCCGGCAAAGCAAAATAGGTAAAAAATATTATTAATAACAGAGGCAAATTACGAACCGTTTCTACAATCAGAGCTAATATTTGTGATAACACCGG
Organism: Peribacillus phoenicis; assembly: GCF_047238085.1. Classification (NCBI taxonomy): domain Bacteria; kingdom Bacillati; phylum Bacillota; class Bacilli; order Caryophanales; family Bacillaceae; genus Peribacillus; species Peribacillus phoenicis. The sequence goes on from NZ_JBDFMF010000001.1 coordinate 2,528,629, forward strand.
CACTTTTGCGTATCGGATTATACCTACAAGACCGCCAATAATGAAACTTAGAATAATGGATATAAAAGCTACCTGGAGCGTTACCCAAAATCCTTCTAATAAAAACTTAAGATTATCTGGTGTATAGGCACCTGCAAAATCCATATCTTATACCTCCCTCAATTACTCTTAGCCAGACGTTTTTCCAAATAACCAACGCCAAAACTTAAAGGAATGGTAAGAACTAAGTAAAACGCTGCAACGAAAATGTACACATCAAACACGACAAATGTCCTTGAAGAAATCAAATCCCCGTGGTACATAAGATCGAGTCCTGCAACAACGGCTAAAATGGAAGAATTCTTTACTAGATTGATAAATTGGTTTCCTAAAGGAGGAATGACTATTTTAACGGCCTGCGGCAGAATGACGAACCTCATTGCCTGTCCATATGTCAGGCCTGAAGAACGGGCAGCTTCCATTTGACCCTTTGGCACAGAAAGTATACCTGCTCGAATTGCCTCAGCTATGAAAGATGATGTGTAAATGGTCAAGGCTAATGTCCCGGCGTATAGACCGCTTAGTTTAAGACCGAGAAAGAAGAAAAAGGTAATGATCAATAACGGTATGTTCCGAATGAACTCGACATAGGCGGTACCCAGCCAGTTTAGTGGCTTTATTGGCGCAATCCGCATGATGGCAATTAGCACACCAAGAATCAAACTCGCTATCAACGCGACCAAGCTCGACATGATCGTATTTTTAAAGCCTAATAAATACATATCCAGATTCTCTGTTAAAATGGAGAAATCAAGCACGGCATACACTCCTTTAACTAGTAAGGATGAGCAAAACGCTCATCCTCACAGACAAATATTCAAATGTTATTTTAGGTCAGCTTTCCTTATCAATTGCTAAAATGTTTAATGTTTAATGTTTAATCCATTTATCATGGATTTCATCGTACTTGCCTGAATCTTTAAGTGACTTAAGGGCTTTATTCAACTCTTCAACAAATTCGGCATTTCCTTTTTTCACGGCAATTCCATAAGGTTCTTCCGTAAATGTACCGCCAACAAGCTCATAACTTGGATCTTCATCTGCCATTCCATAAAGGATGGAATCATCCGTGGTCAATGCATCTCCTTGTCCGGATTTAAGTGCAGCGAACGCTTCGGAATAGTTTTCAAATTCAAGCACTTGTGCCTCAGGAGCTTTTTCACGGATATTTATGGAAGAAGTAGAGCCCTTGACAGCCAATACCTTTTTCCCTTTTAAACTATCAATACCCTTGATATCGCTGCCCTTTTTGACTAACAAAGATTGTCCGGCGTCGAAATAAACATCAGTGAAGTCTACTTCTTTTTTACGATCTTCCGTGATTGTCATGGTCGCTACAATCGCATCAATATCACCATTATTTAATAATGCCATCCTGGTTTTAGATGTCACTTCTTTAAATTCAACTTTATTCTCATCACCAAGGATTTCTGCTGCAAGAGCTTTGGCAATATCAATATCAAAGCCTTCAACCTCTCCTGTACTAGGATTCTTCAATCCGAATAGCCTTGTATCATTTTTCACCCCAAAAACGATCTTATCCTTTTCCTTCACTTGTGCGAGAACATCTTTTTCTTTGTCTTTGCCTCCACCCTCTTCAGCTTTGTCTGAATCGTTCCCCCCGCCGCATCCAGCTAATAAAATGACAGCCAGTAAGGATAGCAAAGATAATTTTAACCATTTCTTTTTCTTCAACATGTAATTCACCCCTGTTTTTTTAATGATTTAATATACGGCTAAGGAATAAACGAGCCCTCTCTTCACGAGGATTGGCGTAAAACTCAGCCGGTGATGCCTCTTCTAAAACCCTGCCTTCGTCCATGAATACGATTCGATCCGCTACTTCACGGGCAAATCCCATTTCGTGCGTGACCACGACCATCGTCATTCCTTCATGGGCAAGTGCTTTCATTACATCCAGTACCTCGCCAATCATTTCTGGATCCAAGGCTGAGGTAGGTTCATCAAATAGCATGATTTCGGGGCCCATTGCCAAACCTCTGGCAATCGCTACCCGTTGCTGCTGTCCACCTGAAAGCTGAGAAGGAAATGAATTCGCTTTATCTCCAATCCCCACTTTGTCCAGATACTTCAGTGCAATCTTTTTCGCTTCCTCTTCAGATTGTCCTAGAACCTTCCTGGGAGCAAGCATGATATTCTCGAGCACTGTTTTATGGGGATACAAGTGAAAATGCTGGAAAACCATACCGATATTCCGACGAAGTTTGTTTATGTCCGTTTTTTTATCCGCTACATTTAGACCATTTATGGAAAGGGAACCTTGCGAAATGGTCTCTAGACGATTAATGCATCGAAGCAGTGTACTTTTCCCTGAACCGGAAGGACCGATGACCACTACCACCTCCCCCTTCTTAATTGTAAGATTAATTTCTTTCAATACATGGAAATCACCATAATACTTATTCACTCGGTCAAAAACTATCATAATTAGCCCCCTGCCCAAAACTAAAAATTTATAATAATCAGAATTCTAAAAGCGTAATATAGCACTCTCTTAACTCGAAACAAATCTTATGTATAATCCTTTCTTCAAATATTATTTCCCAATATTTCTTAATTCATAGTGAATAGTCCATCTCTATTGTTATTTTAAACTAGTAATTTAAATAATATATTCAATATTCACATTTTTTATTATATATAATATTTCTTAAAATTACCATATAAACTTTAAATTGTTAAAAACGATATTATATTTCATGATATTATTGCTATATTTCATAAAACTGATAAATTTAAACTGATATCCTATTAAAAAATTCCCTCTTTTTGTAAAAAAATATTTATTTCCCGAGGGCTTAATCAGCTCTTAAAAATACAAAAAGACAGCAATCGCTGTCTTTTTCATCATTCCTTTATCGCGTCTTCAAATGGCGCTGAATATAAACCCCTCGGCGCCAGCATATCCGTATCCGATTCACGGATTTCCCCGCCGTGAGTATATGGACCTGCTGGAAAAAAATCAAACAAATCACTTTCCTTATGTATGATCAAGAAATAATCGTATAAATCATCCATAAGTTCCTGATGTTCATCTATGTTCATGATTTCACCACATTCATCAATTTCAAAGTTTTCATTTATCGCATCCTGAAGTTCCTCATTATTTGAATACGCGATATAAAAATCGACATCACCGCACTCCATGCATAGCAAGAGTTTTTCTTCTAGTGACTCTTCATAGGTTTTCAGAACGATTCCCTTTAAAATGGTATCAATCTTTCCAGTATTAGTAAGTTCAATTTTAGTCTGGAACATAAAACCCCTCCAATCAAATACAGGCATTAAAAAAGTAAACGCCATGTTTAACAAGCTTGCCCTTTAAATTTAAATGAAAATTTTTGGACACCTAAATCCAGTTGCCAAGTCCGTTCACTAACCGCGAGGTCAAGGGTTATTCATATAATCTTTCCGGATCCCACTTTTAATTAGCCAGGATTCCTCCGCTTCTTGTATATAATAAGTTTGCCCACATAATTAGAATGATAATCTCCTATAATACAAAGAAAAAGATGATTGGAAGCGTAATCAGGCTTAATGATGTACTTATGAACGTAGCACTTGATACGAATTCAGGCTCCGTGTTGAATTGGAGCGCATACATCGTAGTGTTTGCCGCCGTTGGCATGGCAGCTACGATGATCATGATATGCCTGACCATTTCACCCACTGGCAAGGCGAGAGATAACAGGAAGGCAATGGCCGGTGACACGGCAAGTTTAAGGATCAGCGAAACTGATAGCTTCCGATAGGCTATTTTTTTCAGCGAAATGTTCGCCAGCTGCATTCCCAGTGTAATCATTATTGTGGGGATCGCTGCATTTGCAACAAGGTTAATAGCTTCCATAACCGAATTGCTTAAAAGTATGTTAACGAACTGAAATACTGTACCGGCAATAGCTCCATAAACAATTGGCATTCGACATACTGCTTTAATCGCCGTTTGAACTCCGTTACCTTCCGGGCTGCCCTTTGCTGCGAAATAAATGCCGATCGTGCACATCACTAACTGCTGTCCTACCATAAGGATGATTGCATAATCGAGTCCTGCGGCTCCGAATAACAGGAAAATGACGGGTGTTCCGTAATTTCCGTTATTCATGAATGCCGATGCCAATATCATGCCGCTCGTCTCAGTGACTGTATAATTGCGAAAATAAGATATGATGTAGACCACCAGTATAAGAGAAAGACAAAGTACTATCGTGAATAAGAACAGGTAGAAATAATTAATCGTAAATTCTGCGGAATAAAAAGTCCTGAACACAAGAAAAGGTGACATTAAATATAATGCCATCGTGGAAATCGATTTTGTATCAAGTTTGAACTTTTTCTGACCGATGAACCCTAAAACAAAAATACCGAATATCGGTAAAAGAACTCCCAAAAACCCCATGCACATCACCTTCATAATCCCAATGATTTTCTTCTAACAATATCAGTTTTATTATTATTTGTAAAAAATCTTTTAAACCATTTTGCTTGCACGTCATATATTCTAACACAAACTGATTTTTCTTTATTTTCAGAAAATAATATTCCATTTTCCCATGCATATGGTATATTGTTTATTATATTTACGTTATTAAACGTAACATCAGTACTTTGGGTTATAAATATATATGAAGGGGTGTTTTTATTGGATGTAAAATTCATGGAGATGGCTGTTCAGCTTGCAAATGAAAATGTATTGGCGAAGAACGGAGGTCCTTTCGGTGCTATAATCGTAAAAGATGGCAAAGTCGTAGGCAGAGGATGTAATAATGTGACAACGGCCAACGATCCTACTGCTCACGCCGAAGTACAGGCGATTCGTGATGCATGCAGGAACCTCGACAGCTTCCAGCTTACAGATTGTGAAATATACACTAGCTGCGAACCTTGCCCCATGTGCATCGGTGCTATTTATTGGGCACGTCCAAAAGCCATTTATTACGCATGCACTAAAGAAGACGCTGCAATTATTGGTTTTGATGATCACTTTATATACCAAGAACTTGCCCTGCCAATGGAAAATCGCAGAATTAAAATGAAACAATTGTCTTTTAATGATCATGATTTACCATTCCGAACATGGGAAACCAATACTGAAAAAGTGAAATATTAAACTATGATTGAGTAGAGTCGCGGTAAGTTAAAAGATATCGTGGGTAACTGTACCAGTCTGCACAGTGATTGTATAGCTGCATCTGCTGGGTATAAAAACCGAAAATTGTGCCAATCCGAACTGAGGATTATAAATTGATAATAGAAAAACATTATACTTTTAAACATTAATTTGTTCTGTATCTAATCCGCAATTCCTATTTTTTTAGGTGTGTGTTTTACCAGCATGACTCGCGGAGAAAATAATGCTGTGCCAAGTGCTGAGTTAATCGTGAAAGTGAACGATTAATACAAACAGTATTAAATGCAAAAGATTCAATGGAAGTGTTAAGATACAGGGGATTGGAAAAGCACGAGTATATTTATGAAAGAAGAGATGGATGAATACCTCCGCTCTTTTGCAATACGCAATTTACTAATGCCTTTAACTCCTGAAATCAAGGTAGATGATTTAATTCCAGCACCTGCGTGCGTCCGTACTCAGACAATAAAGGACGATGGAAATATGATGGGTGTTTTCACAGAATTATAAGAAAATTCACTTTATATGTATTGCACCATCGCCCGAAGCCACTACTTCTATTAAAAATTTAACTTGTTAATCCGAATTCTGAAACAAACACTTAGTAAAATAAATTACGCTGGGAGAGGATATACTTCATGTTTAAGGTACTTGAGTTAATGATTACGTAAAAGACAGTAAGCAACTACAGACGGAAAACGATATTTTTTAGAAAGCTGGGCTGATCTATGTCAACCTCATAAACATTGAAGCAAGGAGGAGTATTAGTTAATTATAAAATTCTTTCTCTGCTATTTTTTTGTAGATTAAACGTTTTCATTTTGTTATACAATGTTTTTCTAGTAATCCCGAGGAGCTGAGATGTTTTTGACATATTTCCGTCAAAGACATCTAATGCTTTTTGAATGAATTGTTTTTCCATATTTTCCAAAGAGGTTAATTCAATTTTTTTAGGCATAAAAACATGTTCAATCACTTTATATGGAAAATATTCCAATGTTAGCTTTTCACCTTGGGATAGCACAACCGCCCTCTCAATATAGTTTTCTAGCTCTCTTATATTTCCTGGCCAATGGAATGATTTCAAATACTCCAAAATATCGCGATCGAATTCAGGACATTTTTCATTTAGTCGCTTACAAATCTTATTTAATAAGTAAATAAATAATTCAGGAATGTCTTCCGTTCTTTCTCTTAATGGTGGGATTTGGAGTACAATAATTCCTAATCTATAATATAAATCTCTTCGAAAATCCTTTTTGTCTACTAATTTTTCAAGCGATTCATTAGATGCTCCTATTACTCGCACATTGATTGGAATGGGTGTTGTACCACCCACACGTGTCACTTCATTCTCCTGTAACACCCTCAGTAACTTAACTTGCATGTCTTCAGGCATACTGTTAATTTCGTCCAAAAATAGCGTACCGTTATTTGCCAGTTCAAACTTTCCTGGCATTCCACCCTTTTTCGCTCCGGTAAAAGCACCGTCATGGTATCCAAATAGTTCGCTTTCAATTAGTTGAGCTGGAATGGCTCCGCAGTTTACTGCAACAAAAGGATATTCACTTCTCTCGCTTGCATGATGTATGGCTTGGACAAATAATTCTTTTCCCGTACCACTCTCGCCTTCAACAAGTATTCTTGTGCTCTTTTTCGAAACTACTCTTGCCAAATTAATTGCAGATTGAATCCCTTCTCCACTTCCAATAATGTCTTCAAAAGTAAAATAGATTTTTTGTGATAGTTTGTTCTTCTTTTCTTTCTCTAAATTTTTTTCATTAAAAAGAAGTTCTTTTTCGATGACTTTGGCAAGAGAGACAACCATTCCAAGAGTATGAGTGTGCTTGAGTGAATAATGCCCGGAAAGAGTGAGGACACCCCTTAATTCCCCTTTGCTATCGTGGATTGGAGCTGCTGCACAAGAACCATTGATGAAAGTTGACGTTATAATGTTCAGGCCCTCCAATGTGTATAGGTTTTCCAGTAATAATCGCGACACTGATTGCATTTGTTCCAGCACCTTCGAAACGGTTTGCACCAATTACAAAATTACTTTTTTTGGCTTGCTCGACAACGTGTTTTTCACCTCTAACCTCTATCACATTTCCGTTTTGATCTGTTAACACATATAAAAAATTTGTTTCTTTAGTTAGATCACTAATTAGCTTAATAAAGGGTCCTACGACATTAATTAAGTATTGGTTTTTACTTATGATCTCTTCAATTTCATATTCATCCATTATAGGTGGTATTTTAAAGGGATTCACATTCAATTTTTTGCATCGCTTCCAAGAATCAGCTACTTCTTTCCTCAAATGTGAAGTATCGTTTCCACCGTTAATAAATATTTCCCATCTATTATACATCTCTTTGTATGAGTACTCAGTTGTCACAATGATATCCCCCCTTTTTTTAAATAGGGTTTTGTTAAACTAAAAATTATGTATTTGTACATTTCCACATAATAACAGATTTTCTTCAATTTCAAAAGTATATTATCTATTAATAAGTACTGAAATTCCCCTTATTATTTAATAATACTGTTTATAAGAATTTTGTCCTGGATTTCATAATTTTAGTAATTACTTAAACAAAAAAGCCTGCACTCGGTAGTTTGTACCTGAAAGTGTCAGGCACTTAGTTGATTGCCTCTATCATTATTACTCTATACAACGAACTATTAGAAAGAAACCAAATAGATTATTGATGAATTAAACATTTCTTTTTCTCTAGCCACGTTCTTGCGACTTCCCAGATTCCTTCTGATACAGTAGGATGTGGATGGATCAACGATGCTAGTTCATCTACAGTCCCTTCTAGAAAAATAGCTGTTGATACCTCAGAAATCATTTCGGTTACATGAGGACCAACCATTACCGCTCCTAGAATTTCGTCGTAGCTGTCATCTGCAATAAGCTTGATAAACCCGCTTGGCTCATCCATTGCCAATGTTTTGCCGTTTGCTCTTAACTGTATTGTTTCACACCGATAAGAATATCCGCTTTCTTTTGCCTCTTTTTCTGATAATCCAACACTAGCAATTTCAGGAAAAGTATAGATACAGCGAGGTACCACTTTATAATCAATTTCCTGATATATACCAGATGCGTTTGCGGCTGCCACTATACCTTCGGCACTGGCAACATGCGCCAATTGCCAGCCACCAATAACGTCTCCAACAGCATATACATTCGGAAAGCTTGTTTCCATTTGCTTATTCACTGCGATAAACGGTCCATTCATTGCCAACCCCAACTTAATTGTACCGTTTAAATTTGGCTTTCGCCCAGAGGCAAACAGAACTTCTTCGGCAGAAACTGTCAACAGCTCGGAATTCGCAAGTTCAACAGTTAATGTCTTTTCCGAATCATTTTCTCCTGCCTCTTTCAATCTTGCAGATGTAAGAATGGCGACACCTTTTTTCTTAAGTTCTTTGGTCATTAACCTCGACGCATCTTCATCTTCTGTGGCAAAAAGCCTGTCTCGCATTTCAATGATGGTCACGTCCACGTTTAAGCTTGAAAAAATACAAGCAAACTCGACTCCTATAATACCTCCACCAATAATGACGATCGACTTTGGAATATAGTCCAATTCAAAAATCGTATCACTTGTATGCGCTTTTACATGTTCAATACCCTTAACCGGAGGAATGAATGGTTTTGAACCAGTAGCAATGATAATTTTTTTGCCATACAACTCTGATTGTGAATTCTTTTCCTCTATTACAATGCGATAATCAGGAAGAACGGTTGCCATCCCATTGTATATATCGACATTAGTGCTTAATAGCAGGGATTCTACGCCTTTGCGCAAATTCTCAACAACACTGTTTTTCCGTTGCATCATCTTTTCAAAAGAAAGTGTGACATTTTCTGTTTCTATGCCCCATTCCTTTGCTTTTTCTAACATATCGAGAAATTCTGAATGCCGTAAAAGCGTTTTTGAAGGAATGCACCCAGTATTAAGGCACGTTCCTCCAAGGTATTGTTTTTCAATGAGTGCCACTGACAAACCCTGTTTTGCGGCATGCACAGCTGCAATATAACCGCCAGGACCTCCACCGACAATTACTAAATCGTACTTCTTCATATCAATCACCTCAAATCATTAATTCATAAGGATTTTCTAATAAATTTTTAAGTTCAGTGAGAAACTCGGCTGCAGGAGCTCCATCAATCACTCGATGATCAAAGGAAAGGCTTAAATTTACGAATTGCTTGGCCACAAATGACCCGTTGTCAGCTACGACTTTTTCCAATATTCGCCCGATTCCAAGAATAGCAGACTGTGGCTTATTAATAATTGGCGTAAAAACATCTACAGCATACATTCCTAAATTACTGATGGTGAACGTTCCACCCACCAAGTGTTCCGGATCCAGCTTATTTTCCCGTGCAAGTTTGACTATCCTCTTGTTTTTTTCTGTGAGATCTGAAAGCCCCATGATATCTGCGTTTCTGATAACTGGAACGACTAAACCATTGGGTATAGCAACAGCTACTCCAACATTGACTTCGGAATGAAGTTCGATTGTATTTCCGTTTAATGAAGCATTCATCATTTTATGTGCTTTTAATGCTTGTGCTGTCGCTTTAATGAAAATTTCAGTATAGGATAAACGATATCCTGTGACCTTGCTAATTTTGTCTAAAAGTTTCGTTCTTATTTCTGTCGCCGCCGTCATTTCGACTTCAGTTGTAAGTGTTACATGAGGCACAGTAGTAACACTATGTACCATTTTTTCCCCAATCACCCTTCTCATGCCAGTATATTGAATCGTATGGCTCTGGGGGATTAGACGATTTTTCACTACATCTTCTGTTATAATTTTTCCGTTCAAACCCGTACCTTTGATGGTTGCTAAATCAATATTTTGATCATTCGCAAGCTTACTAGCAAGTGGGCTGACTCTTTGTTGACTATTGATAAATAATTCAACATCCTTTACATGGATGCGTTTGTTTAGACCCGTACCTGTAATTTGATGCAAGTTAATGCCATATTCTCTTGCCAACTTCCTCGCTGCTGGTGTTCTTCTTGGTCTGTTAACCGTGATATCCATTTGCTTTTCCAAACTTGTTGAAGAACTGGTACTTTTTATTACTGGTTCGGATGCTCCCTCAATTTTGACACTGTTTTTTTGATAGCTTTGTATATCCTCAACTTTTTCACCAGGCTCGCCAATATAGGCAATTACCTCCAAAACAGGGACTTCATCATCAACATCAAACAATCTCTTTAACAAGATGCCTGAGGTCGTGGCCTCCACTTCAAGGTTAATTTTGTCAGTCATGATTTCAAGAATTGTTTCACCCTTTTCAACTCTATCCCCTTCACTCTTCATCCAATCCAATATCGTTCCACTCTCCATGGTTGCTCCGAGCTTTGGCATCAAAACTTGTTCAGCCATTGTTTCCCACCCCCATCAGGCATACGTTACTAACGTTGATTTAATAGCTTTCTTAATATCTTCAACTTGTGGAACAGCTTTCTTTTCAAGTGTTGGATTATACGGAATTGGCACAGCCTTTCCACCTACTCTGATTACTGGTGCATCAAGATAATCAAATGCTTCACTTTCGTTAATCATACTGGCAATTTCTGCTCCATATCCACCTCGTTGAACTGCTTCATATACGACGACAGCACGCCCAGTTTTTTTCACTGATTTAACGATTGTTTCCGTATCAAGCGGTACTAACGTACGTGGGTCAATGATCTCGACACTAATTCCGTCTTTTTCAAGCTCTTCAGCTGCTTGCAATGCCCTATGAACCATTATTGAAGTAGCAACAACTGTAACATCCTTACCTTCACGTTTAACATCCGCTTTGCCCAGTGGAATCATATAGGATTCTTCCGGTACATCGTCCTTCATTCCATACAAAAGCTTATGTTCATAGAAAATAACCGGATTGTCATCATCTAACGCTGCTTTAAACAAACCTTTCGCATCATAGGCTGTTGATGGCTGTACTACTTTTAAACCTGGAATGTGTGTCATCCAAGCCTCTAAGCTTTGTGAATGCTGGGCCGCAAAACCAGCTCCAGAACCTCCTGGAGTACGGATAACCATAGGAACTTTTCCCTTTCCACCATACATATAACGTAATTTAGCTGCTTGGTTTACGATTTGATCCATCGCAACCGTCACAAAGTCAGAAAATTGGAGTTCTAAAATGGGACGCATGCCCATTAAGGCTGCCCCAATGGCAACTCCTGTAATGGCTTGTTCTGAAATAGGAGTATTTAATACTTTTTCTGGCCCTAACTTTTCAATCATTCCTTTAGTTAATCCGAACGCTCCACCATATATCCCAATATCCTCCCCTAAAATAAAAACATCTTCATTTGCTTCAATTTCTTGGCACATAACCTCATTAATTGCTTCTGCATATGTTATATTACGCATGAATATTCCTCCCTTCTTACCTTTTCTTATGCAAATATGTCTTCTTCAAGCGAGCTAAGTGGAGGTTCAGGACTATTTTCCGCAAACTCAATCGCTTCAGCCAACACTTTCTTCACTTTTTCTTCTACTTCAACAATCTCTCCACTTGTGATAAAACCCTCGTTTAATAATTTTTCTTTGAACTGCTTGATTCCGTCTCGATTTGTCATCCAATCCTGTTCTTCATCACGGGTTCTGTATTTTCTAGCATCACTTTTGGAATGTCCTCTCCACCGATAAGTTTTTGCTTCTATTAAGGTAGGGCCTTCACCATGTCTAGCACGATCTACTGCTTTTTTTGTCTCTTCCATTACTGCAATAACATCTGTGCCGTCAATTGTAACGCCTGGAATTCCATACGAACTTGCACGGTCTGCTAAATTCTTGATATTCGTCATTTCTTTGATGGAACTAGACATTCCGTACTGATTATTTTCACAGAAGAAGATCACTGGTAATTTCCAAGCAGAAGCTATATTAACAGATTCATGGAAGGCTCCTTCGTTCGTCGCACCGTCACCGAAAAAACAAACAACGACAAAGCCTAAATCCTTCTTCTTAGAAGTAAGGGCTGCCCCACAACCAATCGGCAGGCCTCCTGCTACAATACCATTTGCTCCTATATTTCCTATGTCTAAGTCGGCAATATGCATGGAACCGCCCTTTCCTTTACAATAACCGGTTTCTTTCCCTAATAGCTCAGCCATCATATATTTCACTTCTGAGCCCTTGGCAATACAATGTCCATGTCCACGGTGAGTACTCGTAATTTTATCTTGATTGGTTAATACCGCACATGCACCAACAGCGCTTGGTTCTTGGCCGATACAAAGATGCATCGTTCCGTGAATTTTCCCTTGCATAAATTGTTTTTCAACCGCTTCTTCAAAATCGCGAATAAGTATCATTTGATATAATAAATCCTTCGATTTTTCTTTTCCTATCTTTTGTAAGCTTCCAAACATGCTTGTCTCCATTAGGGAAACCCCCATCTCATTTGCATTTTTATTGCTATAACGATACTTGATCAAAACCATCTCTTCATTCAAAGTCGTAATACATCAAAACTTTCCCGCATTCTCTTGATTCAATAATTTCAAAAGCTCTTTCCCATTGGCTAAGCGGAAAAACATCTGTAATAATGGGCTTTAAATCAATCTTATTCGTCGAAAGAATCTTTTTAACTTTTTCCCATGTTTTCATAGAGTGAGCATATGATCCGAATAGTTGAATTTGCTTATACAAAATGGAGTCCATATCCATCTCGACATCGCTTCCGATGATTCCAACTTGGATATATTTGCCCATTTTCTTTATTGCTTTTATGACCGCATTGACCGTTGAAGGAGCTCCAGAGCATTCAACTGCAATATCAACACCTACACCTTCAGTCAATTCTTCCACAATTTCCTGTAAATCTTCTATAAAAACATCAACTATAGTATGCGCTCCAAGTTCTTTGGCAATTTTCAGCCTTGTTAAATCCTGACTTGTCCCTGTAACAATTACATTGCATCCCTTTCTCACTAGTAAACTCAAACAAAGTAAGCCAATTGGTCCTGGTCCTGAAAGCAAGACCCAATCACCTGCATGAAACTCTGTCAATTCCTCAATCGCCTGTACTGCACATGCTAATGGCTCTGCTAGAGCTGCTTCTTGTAATGAGATGGCGGATGGTACCTTATAAACCATCTCTTCATTGACTACCACATATTCTGTAAAGCTGCCATTTACCCCACTCCCAATACTTCTGCGTTCAGAACAAAACATATAATAGCCTTGTTTGCAGTACATACAATTCTTACAAGTCCAGGCAATCGAAGGCAACACCATTACAATATCTCCTGGATTAATATTTTTTACGTTCTTACCGGATTCAACGACTTCTCCTGAAAATTCATGTCCTATCACAACTGGTGGATAGCTCTTATAGCTATCATGATAAATATGCATATCTGTCCCGCAGATACCTGAATACCGCACTTTTATTTTTATTCCAGTAGCATCACAAACCGGTTCAGGAATATCAAGTAAATGTAAATTTCCAAAACCGGGCTTCGTCTTCATAAGTGCTTTCATCTCTAAATCCACTCGCTTATATAAAATTGGTGTACCATTCATTCTAATAGGTGCTAACACAATATTTAATTTACCCCTACAATTGAGGGGAAATATCCTCCTAAAAGAACCGATTGCCCTTCCAGAAGGAACTTTCTGATCACTTATAGTTCAAGAGAAATATACTTCTCTTCTAAGTAATCTCTAATTCCTTGGTGTCCGCCTTCACGTCCGTATCCACTATGATTCATACCACCAAATGGAGCTTGAGCAACTCCAGGAACTGCATCGTTTAGTCCAATTACACCAAAGTTTAATGCTTCGGAAACTGTAACTGCACGTTGAATGTTTGAAGTATATAGATAAGCTGCTAATCCATATTCAGTATTATTAGCTTCGTAAATAACCTCTTCATCATTTTGGAAAGTAGTGATTGGAGCAACTGGTCCGAAAGTTTCCTCTGTCATGATAATCATGTCTTTTGTAACATTACCAAGAACAGTCGGTTCGTAATAAAAACCTTTCTGATCACCAGTTATTTTACCTCCAGTTAATACTTCTGCACCTTTTGATATAGCATCTTCTACATGCTCTTGTACCTTCCCAAGACCCTCTTTACTTACTAATGGTCCAATTTGTACAGTTTGATCTAAACTATTTCCCACTTTTAATGCTAGAACTTTTTCAACAAAAAGCTTTGTGAATCTTTCTTTAATATTTTCATGAACATAAATGCGATTTGCGCACACACATGTTTGGCCCGCATTTCTAAATTTACTAGCTACAGCTCCTTCAGCTGCTTTTTCTAAATCTGCATCTTCAAATACGATGAACGGGGCGTGTCCGCCAAGCTCTAAAGAAAGCTTTTTCAATTGATTCGCGGATTTTTCTACTAACTTCTTTCCAACTTCTGTGGATCCAGTAAAAGAAATTTTCTTTACTACAGGGTTTTCAAAGATTTCATCAGAAATTTCTGCTGTAGCACCTGCCACAATATTCACTACCCCTTTTGGTATACCAGCTTTTTTGACTAGCGCTGCAAAAGCAAGAGCAGAAAGAGGTGACTGGCTTGCAGGCTTGACAATACCTGTACAACCAGCAGCCAAAGCAGGTCCAAGTTTTCTAGTCATCATTGCCAATGGGAAATTCCAAGGAGTAATGGCGGCAATTATACCAACAGGTTGTTTCACGACAAACAATCTTTTGTTTGGAGAAGATGCTGGAATTGTTTCACCATAAACACGACGGCCTTCTTCTGCATACCAAGTTAAGAAACTGGCAGCATATTTTACTTCACCACAAGCTTCCGTGTATGCCTTCCCCATTTCGATACTCATAATTGTAGCCAGTTCTGCCTCATGTTCTATCATTAGATCGCGTACTTTTAATAAATAGTCCGCTCTATCATTTGCAGTAAGCTTAGCCCAGTTTGGTAATGCTCCATTTGCTGCTTCAATAGCAGCTTTGGTTTCTTCTTTTGCTCCTCTTGGAACTTCAGCAACGACTTCACCAGTGTTTGGATTTTTCACTGAAAATGTAGAACCATTGCGAGCAGATGTCCATTCACCATTAATGAATAATTTAACATTTCCAAAGTCAATCAAAGATAATTGTTTTGTAGCTTGCAACATTGTAAAACCTCCTACTATTATACGAATCGAATGATCCATTTTTTTACAAATTAAACCCTGGAAATATTTTTAAAATATAAATCCCTTGCATTACTTTTTATGAAAATACCATTCCACCATCAATTACGACTGCTTGCCCTGTCATATAATTTGAATCGTTGGATGCCAAAAATGAAACATAGTTAGCGACATCAATCGGCTCCTCAATTCTCCCTAAAGGGATACCTTTTATACGATTATTCAAAGACTCACCAAGTGGGACATTATGGTATTCGCTCATTTGACGATCAATTTCTTCCCACATTCCCGTACCAACAATACCTGGACAATATGCATTCACTGTTATGCCGTGTGGTGCAAGTTCTTTCGCAGAAGCTTGGGTTAACCCAATGACCGAGAACTTAGTTGCACAATAATGCGCTAGTAATTCAACACCTCTTTTTCCAGATGTACTACTTGCATTAATGATTTTTCCATTTTTTTGCTTTATCATTTGTTTTGCTGCTGCCTGTGTGCAATTAAGGACGCCAAATACATTAATACGAAAGATTCTTTCCATATCTTCTTCTGTTATTTCCATTAGTGGCTTTACCTGTACAATCCCAGCATTTGCAACCATGACATCAAGTCTGCCAAAATAATCAACCGTCTGATCTACCATGGAAAAAACTTGGCCCCTGTTGCTGACATCTGCTACAATAGCCAATGATCTCTGCCCTAGCTGTTCAATCTCGTTTGATACATTTTTTATAGAAGCTTCACTTATGTCATTTACAATTACATCAAAACCATCGCTCGCTAACCGAAGAGCGATCGCTCTGCCAATACCTGCACCGCTACCAGTAACCAGAGCTACTTTATTCTTATTCATTTGATCACCTTATTTCGGATAAGTTATTTTAAATAAAAACCTTTTGAATTCACGAAGGATTTCATATGTTCTCTTCTTGGTACGGAAAGAAAGTCACTCATCTCTTTTGTCCAATTTGACTTTTTCTGATTTGTAGCACGGTTTCCGTAGTAATCTTCTAATTGAGAATCATATTGATTCAAAAGCTCATCGTACTTTTCTTCGTTATATACATTTTCATGAAGGATTGCATGTACTGGTAATCTCGGTTTAACCGATTGATTTTCATCCGGAATCCCAACTGTCATACCGAATAAAGGGATTACTTTATCAGGTAAGCCTATAACTCTACTAATGTCTTCTGGATTATTTCGTACCCCGCCAATGTAGCAAATTCCATATTTTTGAGATTCTGCAGCAACTGCAAAATTTTGAGCGAATAGTGCTGTATCAATGACTGCTACAAGGAAATTTTCAAGGATTTTGTGTTCGATACTCGTTCCCTGTACCTTACAAGCGTACTCCAAGCGTTTCATATCAGCACAGAATAACAATAAAACAGGTGCAGAGTCGATTTGCCTACTATTTTTTGATAAAGTAGCAATTGCTTCTTTTTTCTCAGGATCCGTAATCTGAATGACCGAATAAGCTTGAACAAAGTTTGAAGATGCAGCATACTGTGCAGAAATTAACATCTTTTTTAGATCTTCAGGCGAAATGCTTTCCTTTTTATAGTTCCTTATGGAAGTATGACTTCGTAAAAGATTAAGGGTTGAATTTATTTGATTCTCAAGAGACATTCAATTACCTCCACACTTATTAACATAATGAAATAACTGGTTTTAATACAACTTGATTTAGCCCATCTTCAAAGGCTTGAGATACGTCTGTTAATGGATAAATCGTCATAATGTCCATTAACTGTTCAGATAATAATTTCAACACTACAAATGCTTCATTAAAATCTTCTGGGTTTGAACCATAGCTAGTATTAATGGATACCTCATTTCTAACTAATTCTGTTAAAAAGAGGGCTGTTTCTTTTTCATACAATGCAACAAAAATTGCTTTTCCACCTTTTTTCAAGCTGCTAAATCCTGATTTTACTGCTGCGTTTGATCCGGAGCATTCAAACACAATATCCACCTTTTCTCCTAAATTCCCAGATTCAACAATGTGTGGGATCACTCCGAATTTCTGGCATTTTGACAATCTGTTTTCATAATCTTTCTCTAGTCCAGAAAGATAAACCTTCGCCCCTTTCTGAGCGAGAATTACACTTACAAAAAATCCAATAATTCCTGGTCCTTGAACGAGTATCGTATCAGATTTTGAAATTTCTCCTGATTGATGAACGGCATGAACGGCAACCGACATCGGCTCACTCAATGCTGCTAATTGGAGAGGAATTCCATTTGGAATTTCCCTTACATAACGCGCCTCTGTTTTAACAAATTGCGCCATGCCGCCATCAAAATGGAGGCCCATTACTTTATTTTGAGTACATATTGATTTGCGGCCATTCACGCAGTTTTCGCATTTACCACAATAATTCATTGGTTCAACAATTACGCTTTTCCCTTTTAAATGTTCATAAGAAGCATCCAAACAATCAACGACAACTCCCGAAAATTCATGACCTAAAATAATGGGTTTAGAAACAAACTCATAGCCTTTTGAATGCTTATATGCATGAAGATCACTTCCGCAAACACCACAATAATCTACTTGAATAAGCACTTCATCACTGTTGAGCTTTGGCAGTTCTTTTTCTTGAAGGATAATTTCTCCTGACTTAACTGTCTTAATGGCCGCTCTCATACATGTCACCCCTACATTCCAAGGTACGCTTTTTTCAAATGTGGATCCTTAATTAATTTTTCTGCATTTCCGGATAATGCAAGTCTTCCATTTTCCAGCACATAGGCTTCATTAGCTATAGCCAATGATTGCTGAACATTTTGCTCTACTAATAGAATCGTAATTCCAGTATTTCGTATATTCACTAAATCCTTTATTAATTGTTGAACCAATATTGGTGCTAATCCGAGAGAAAGCTCATCAATAATTAGTAGTTTTGGATTGGACATTAATCCTCTAGCAATAGCAACCATTTGCTGCTGTCCGCCACTCAAGTCCCCTGCCATTTGACTTTTCCTCTCCTCTAAAATCGGAAACAGATCATACACGAAGCGGAGATTTTTTTTGTAATCTTTTTTTGCTCGTTTTGAATAAGCACCTAATTCCAGATTTTCTTGAATCGGCATAAAGTTAAAAAGCTTCCTTCCTTCTGGTACTTGGATAATCCCTTCTTCAACAATTTCATTCGGGCTCATTTTATGGATTTCTTTTCCCAAAAACGTTATCTTCCCACTGATAATTTTTTCAATTCCAGAAATAGCATTAATTGTACTTGATTTCCCTGCAGCATTTGCACCTAATAATGCTGCAATTTGACCTTCTTTAATTTCCAATGATAAGTCCCATAATGCCTGGATTTCGCCGTAGAATAAGTTTACATTGTGTAGTTTAAGCAAAGCTCAATTCCTCCCCAAGATAAGCTTTAATTACTTCTGGATTGTTTGCAATCTCCTTCGGCGTACCCTCGGCTATTTTTTCGCCATGATGAACAACGACGATGCGATCACATACAGTCATGACAACTTCCATGATGTGCTCAATAAGGATGATAGTAATTCCACTGTCTCTTAATCCTTTTATCATCGGCAATAATTCTTTCACTTCACTTGGATTCAATCCAGCCATAACCTCGTCCAACAGAAGTAGTGTAGGTTGAGTTGCTAATGCTTTCGCTACCTCTAAACGCTTTTTATCAGCTATGGTTAAGCTTTTTCCGATTTGGTCTTTCTTTTTTTCTAAACCTACTTTAAATAAAATTTCCAGGCTAAATTGTTTTGCTTCCTTAGTACTGGATGCTTTATTAAAGGCTCCCACCATAACATTTTCAAGTACAGAAATATTGCCAAATGGCTTTACGATTTGATAAGTTCTCCCAATTCCTTTTTTACAAATAATATAAGGCTTTTGACTTGTAATATTCTCATTATTAAAAACTACTTGTCCGCTTGTTACCGGAAGCGAACCTGAGATCAGGTTAAACAATGTGGTTTTACCAGCACCATTTGGACCAATAATTCCAACTATTTCATTTTCTTTTACATCAAAAGAAACACGATTCACTGCTTTTAACCCTCCAAAATGTTTGGAAACTTCTTTAACCTGAATAATCAACTTTTTCACCATCCTTTACTTCGATTTTCTTTCTATTCAAACTTTTCAATTTTTCAGGAATCCGTTTAATAAGTGGAAGCAATCCATTCGGCAAAAACGAAACGATTAAGATCAAGACAACTCCATATATTAGATAATTCATTCCATTCAAGGATGGAAAAGTAGAACGTAAAATCTCATTTAATGGGATGATAATGAATGCACCTAAAACAGGTCCAAATACCGTACCTACCCCACCAATAATTGCTATCAAAGCAAATTCAATGGATAAATTCATGTTAAAAACGGACGTCGGTTCAAAGAACAACATGTATTGAGCGTAAAATACACCTGCAATCCCTGTCATTCCAGCGCTTATAGCCATGGCAATCATTTTATACTTCGTTACATTAATTCCAAGCGTTTCAGCACCATCTTCATCTTCACGTATAGCTTTCAAGTAATAACCAACTTTCGTTTTATCAACCCAAAATGCAATGGATATGCTTATAGAGAATAATACCAAAGCCAAAAAATAGTAAGCGCTGTATTCCCTAAAAACCAAATTCGTAAAACTCGGTTCAAATTTAATATTAACTCCAATAGCACCATTTGTTAGGTCTTTGAAATATAACGTTAAGTGACGAATAACTTCTGCAAATGCAATAGTTGTTAAAGTGAAATATGTTCCTCTTAATCTGAAAGCTGGCCAGCCAATTAATGCCCCAACTATGATGGATATCACTGCAGCTATGATGAATCCCAACCAAGGACTCACACCGTAGTTAAGATATAATATCGTCGAGGTGTAAGCTCCTAATCCAAAGAAGATTGCATGACCGAGTGATAATTGACCACCGTAACCCCCTAAGATATTCCACGCTCCCGCAATAGTCGCATATAGCAAGATGAGAATGAAGATATTTAAATAGAATTTATTTTGAATAACAAATGGAATTACAAATAGCAATATCCCAAATAGAAGCAGAAATTTTTGTTTAGATAATAGGTGCATCATTTTAAGCCAACCTCCTCTGCCCCTTTACCAAGACTGAAAATACCGGAAGGGCGAACCAATAAAACCATAATGAAAATCACAAAGTATACCGCTTCTTTTAGACCTGGATCAAAAATGACACCGGAAAGAGCTTCCACTACCCCAATGATTAACCCGCCGAAGAATGCACCGAACATACTTCCCATTCCGCCTAATACAACAACAACGAATGAAATTAATACAAATGATGTTCCAATAGTTGGATAGACGGAGTAAATTGGCATGAGCATTGCACCTGCAAGACCAACTAAACCTGACCCGATTCCAAAGGCTAAGAGATAAATTCTTTTTACGTTTATCCCCATCAGAAATGCTGCGTGCCTTTGCATAGCGACCGCCCGTATCGCTTTTCCAGTCATTGTTTTTTGTAAAAACAGATATAAAATAACAGCAACAGCAATTGCCGTGCAAAAAGCAACTAACCTTGGTACACTAATAGCAAGTTCCCCAATATTAATAACTTCTGTTTGATAACTTGTTTTGACAGAAAGATGGTTGGCACTTAATGTCATTAAAGCTAAGTTTTGAAGTGCGATTGATAATCCTAACGTTGCAAATATTTTTGTTGATGCAGGTGTATCTAAAATTGGCTGTATCATAAATCTCTGAGTAACAACACCTAGCAAAAATAAACAGATTATTACCAGGATGGCAGATATATAAGGATCTAACCCCATAGTCGTATAAAATAAAAAGCTAATATACATGGCAATCATAAGCAACTCACCATGGGCAAAGTTGACGATTCTTACTACTCCAAGAATTAGATTCAAGCCCATGCTGATTAAAGAGTAGATACCACCTAACAAAAGGCCGGATATAAGTGTTTGAACTAATGTCATTTTCACACCTCACTATTTGATATTTCTATGGGAATTACTCACAAAGCCCGGCATACATCTGCAGTTACGCTTTAGTGAGGAGACTAATACTCAAGCTTACAATGTGTATCTACTTATGTTGCCATGCTTTTAAGTTTCCTTATCCCCATATATTATTAAATTAGAAAACTAACTCCTTATTGATTTACTATTTGAGGTTCTACCACAGCTACGTCTTCCGGCCAAACGGTCTTAAGCTCTCCATCGATCCACTGATGGACATAAGGTTTACTCAACTGGTTTTGTCCACTCTCCTTGTCGAACTCTACTCCCCATCCAGTAACTGTTGTACCTGCTTCAGCTGTGTATTTCAAAGCTTCTTCTTTTAACTTGTCAGGGTCAATTTCGCCGACTTTATCAATTACGTCCAAGGCTACTTTCATTCCCATGAAGTTTGCTAAAGAATGACCTGAACGTGGTTCTGTACCATACTTTTCTTTGTATAGCTTAAGAAATTCTTCGATTCCAGGTGTAAAGTCTTTATTAATTTGGTATTGCGGGAAATCAACATTCAATATTCCATTCGCTTTTTCCCCCATAGCATCTTTAAAATCAGTCATTGTATGACCACCACCGGAGCCGATAAAAACTGGAACATTCAGTCCTAACTCTTCACTTTGTCTAGCAAGAAGAACTGAGTCATTTAAGTAGGAAACCGCAATCAAAACGTCAGGTTCAGCTTTTTTAATATTTAATATTACTGAACTTAAATCATTCGTTCCAGCACTGTAGCCTTGGTTTGTTATTATGTTGATTCCTTCTTTTTTTGCAAGTTTACTAGCTTCGTCTGCAATCGTTGTACCATAAGAAGAATCTTCATGAGCAATTGCGACCTTTATATCACCTAGTTCTTTTCCAAGTTTTTTTGTAACAACCTCTTTAATGAAATCCAAATGCACTTTTGAAAAATAAGAGGCAGGAGGGTTTGTACGTAGTACATATTTATATTTACGGTCAGTAACCGTATCAGCTACTGCGCCAAGCTCCCAGTACAACACTCCACTTCTTTCAGCTACTTCACTAGCTGCAAAAGCAATAGAGCTTGAAAATGATCCGACAATGGTTTTTATGTTTTCTTGGTTGATTAAACGATTTGCTTCTGCTTGAGCAGCATCTGCATCAACTGCATCCCCCTTAACCAGTTCAATTTGCTTTCCACCTGCAACACCGCCATTTTTATTTGCATATTCAATGGCAAGTTCTGCACCACGGAAGCTTTCCTCACCAAGAAGTGCTAATCCACCGGATAAAGGAAATAATGCACCAATTTTCAATGTTTTAGAATCAGTTTCTCCACCACTTGAACCTTCAGAGCTACAAGCGGATAAAAAGATTAGAAAGCTAACCATAATAGCGCTTACAATTTTTTTCATGTATTTTCCCCCTTTTTATTACTACTTATTATTTATCTGTGGTTCCTGTACAGCCACTTTTTCTGGCCACACAGTCAACAGCTTTCCGTCAATCCACTGATGCACATACGGCTCACTTAGCTTGTTTTGACCCGTTTTCGGATCAAATTCAACACCCCATCCTGTCACTGTTTTACCCGCTTCTACTTTGTAGTTCAAAGCTGCTTCACGTAATTTGTCAGGATTAATGTCTCCAACTTCATCGATTAGATCAAGAAGGACATTCGTACCCATAAAATGTACGAGTGAGTGCCCAGAACGAGGTTCTTCTCCATATTTTTCCTTATAAAGATTTATAAACTCTTCCATTCCAGGCGTAAATTCATGATTAATTTGATATTGTGGGAATGCTACATCTAAGATTCCATCTCCCATGTCACCAACACCTTCTCTGAAATCAGCCATATCATGGCCACCTCCTGAACCAACTACAACTGGAACTTTTAACCCTAATTCTTGACTTTGTCTGTGTAATAGAATTCCGTCATTCAAATAAGATACTGCAATGAGTACATCTGGCTTAGCCTTTTTTAGATTAAGAACTACAGAGCTTAAATCGTTTGTTGCAGCACTATAGGGCTGGACTGTTACGACGTTGATTCCTTCTTTTTTTGCTAGTTTTTCTGCTTCGTCAGCAATTGTTGATCCATAGGAGGAATCCTCATGCGCAATCGCTACTCTTATCTCACTTAAGTCTTTTCCAAGCTTTGCTGCCACATAGTCTTTGATAAAATCAATGTGAGTTTTTGATAGATAAGATGCAGGAGGGTTCGTACGTAACACATATTTATAGCCACGGTCTGTAATTGAATCGGCAACGGCACCATACTCCCAAAACAAGACACCATTTCTTTCAGTCACTTCACTGGCTGCCTGCGCGATGCCAGAAGAATAAGAACCAACAATTGTCTTAATATTCTCTTGATTAATTAAACGGTTTGCCTCTGATTGTGCAGAGTCTGGGTCTGGAGCGTCCCCTTTAATAAGTTCAACTTTTTTACCGTCTGCCACTCCCCCATTTTTGTTTCTTTGTTCAATTGCAAGCTCTACTCCGCGATAGCTTTCTTCACCAAGCATAGCTAACCCACCTGATAAAGGAAAAATCGCACCAATTTTTAGAGTCTCGGAGCCTTTGTTTTCTCCACTGGTCTGATCTGATCCGCCGCAAGCAGTCAATATCAGGAGAAAACTTATCACCATTAAAGACAAAAACTTCTTCATAAATCGAACCCCCATCTTATAATTAACTGCTTAACCAACCGCCATCGACATAGATTGTTTGACCGGTTACATAATCAGAAGCACGCGAAGCTAAATATACTGCTGCTCCTTGTAATTCTTCAACCTCACCGGTTCTCTTTAATGGGATGCGAGAATTCATCCAGGCTACTTTTTTTTCGTCTTCAAAAAGAACTTTCGTCATTTCTGTTTTGAAATAGCCCGGTCCAATTGCATTGACCAGGATTCCATCATCTGCAAACTCAACTGCTAATCCTTTTGTTAATTGTGATACCCCCCCCTTACTTGCTGCGTATGCTGACATGTTAGGAAAAGCTATTTCACTTGTTAGTGAAGCAATATTGATAATTTTTCCATATTTTCGTTGCTGCATGTATGGTATTACAGCTTGTGTTGTAAATAGTGCTGTTTTTAAATTGACTCCCATGACAAAATCCCAATCTTCTTCAGTTATTTCTAAAAATGAAAGGCGTTTATTTGAACCCGCACCATTCACCAAAATATCGATTTTCTCTTCTTGTTTAATGATATCTTGTACAAATCCTTTTATATCTTCTGGATTTCGGGCATCCACTGCTGCATAATAAACCTTTCTAGAAAATCCTGTAATGGTCTCGGCGGTTTCTTTAAGCTCACTTTCTGTTCTGCTCGTTATTGCTACGTTCGCACCTGCTTCTGCCAATGCCAATGCAATCGACTTACCTATTCCACGCCCCCCACCCGTTACTAACGCAGTTTTACCGCTTAAATCAAATAACTTCAACTAACACACCCCCGATTGATCTACGATATAGTTCAATTACATCTTCGTATGTAGTTATTCTAGGATTTGCTGCAATATTTCCACTTAGCATAGCATCCTTTGCCATACGGTCAATTTGAGACTCGTCAACTTTGTACTCTGAAAAGGTTGTAGGGATTCCTATATCCTTTGAAAGCTTTTTTACAGCATCTACTGCAGCAGCCGCTCTTTCCATTAATGTTAATCCTTCAAGGTTTTCTCCCATATCCTCTGCGATATCGCTAAACAATTCTGGTACTGCTAATGTATTAAATTCCATAACATGTGGTATTAAAATGGAGTTTGCTACACCATGCGCCACACCATAAATGGCACTCATTGGATGACTTAATGCATGGCAATTTCCTAATCTCGTATTATTAAAGGCTAATCCGGCTAATAGGCTTCCCATAAGCATGTTGTCACGTGCTGTTATATTGTCCCCATTGTAAACGGCTTGCCTTAAATTGTTACTGATTTTTCGAATCGCTTCTCTTGCAAGCGCTTTCGTTATTGGGTTAGCCATTTTTGAAGTATACGATTCAATCGCATGGACTAAGGCATCTAATCCAGTTGAAGCGGTAATATGTTTTGGTAACGATAAGGTAACTAACGGATCAACTAATGCCCATTTTGGTGCAATCTTTACGCCACCTACTGTCAGCTTGTATTGTCGTACCTCATCAGTTATAACAGTAAACGTTGTGACTTCACTCGCAGTTCCTGCAGTTGTAGGAATGGCGATTAATGGCAAAAGTTCATTGACACATGTATCAATTCCTTCATATTCCTTAATGGATCCGCTGTTTGTGGCGAGCAGACAGACTGCTTTTGCAACATCAATAGAGCTTCCGCCTCCCATTGTGATAACAGCATCAGCATCAACTTCACGAAGCAGATCCAATGCATCATTACAATTCTTCACCGTTGGGTTTGGCTGTGTTTGATCATAGATTGAATAGTTGATATTATCCAATTGACGTGTGATTTGATTAATGAGACCAGTCTTTACAATTCCAGCATCAGTAATAATCAAAATGTTCTTATAATTTTGTTCGTCAATAATTTTTCGAATTTGATCCGTTACTCCCAGACCGTACAAAATTTGAGTTGGATTTTTAAAAACACCAATTGTGTTCACTTTCTCTTCCTCCTTGTAAAAAAATTTTTCATTAATTAACAATGCAAGAATTATGCCAAGATTGATAATTGTTTAAACTTCAATAATATTAATGTTTTACTTGTCATTACAGGAATTGCAGGACTTTCGTATTGGGTAAATTTTATACAGTTAAATAAATTATGTATAAAAATTACCCTTAATAATAAACAGAAAAAGATTCATTAGTAATCTCGCTAATAATATTGAGATTACTCCAACAGCTTGATTACAAAGCATTTGCTTGAACCGATTGCACTTAAACATGATGGGCTATTCCACTTCTCTGAACTTGTTGACGACTTCAGGCTTGCTGTTATTGAAGGCATCACATGGACCAAACAAATAGGTCTTGGAGTAGTCAAACGGCTCGTTTGAAATCAGGCACAATTGTCACTTAGTTTAATCATTGCCGGGACGACTGACCAAGAAATGCTAATGACTGAAAAGAAAATCAAAAGATGCAGGGGAGATTGGACGTAATCCAAAATGGGAAAATACTAGCTTGCCTTCCCCCTTCCTATTACGGTATAGATGAGTGAATGGGATTATATAGATGTGGTTCATTCCTTGAAACAAGTCAATGAAGCACTTTTTTAAACTCGGTGCAAACAGCCATTTCAACCCTTTCTTTACACTTGCGTTCTTGGCGTACCTGTCATCCCCGAAATTAAACTGAAAAACCCCCTAAAAGGGGGTTAAATTATTTCCATATTATCGACTGGCAATACGACTTAGATAGGAATAGACGTAAACTCAGAACAGAAAACAAACCCGATCCTTCCTATTCACCCCAAAATTTTCTAAATAAAAAAAGGTTCCAACTCAACAGAATACGGGAAAAGGATATATGGGTATCATCTATGTTAAAATAAAAATAAACACAAATCTTTCTTGGAGGAGATAAATATGGTAAAACATGATCAACAGAACATTATTGGATACATAGGCACTTACACAAAAGGAAACAGCAAAGGTATTTACCGATTTACTTTAGATACAGCAGAAGGAAAACTCAGCACACCGGTTCTTGCAGCAGAATTGACCGATCCTACTTATGTCGCCATCAGCCAGGACAAAAAGAATCTCTACGCCATTTTAAAAGAATCGGGCAGTGGAGGAGTTTCAGCCTATTCGATTAATGAAGATTCAGGTGAGCTTACCTTCTTGGGCAAACAACTGACACCAAATGGCTCTTCCTGCCATATAAGTGTCGACAGCAAGAAACAGGTTTTGGTCACTTCCAGTTATGGAGAAGGCGTGATTGAATCATATCCGCTTCATGACGATGCGACCCCTTTGCCTGTATCATCAACTGTTCAACATGAAGGTCAAGGACCGAATGAAGAACGTCAGGAAAAAGCACACACTCACTTCGCTGGTTTCACACCAGATGAAAGGTTCATTGCTGCAGTCGACCTCGGGATAGATAAAGTAATAACCTATAAAATACATAGTGGGGTTTTGGAAGAAGTAAACAGCTTATCTGTTGCTCCCGGCAGCGGACCACGGCATCTGACCTTTCACCCAAACGGAAAATTTGCATATGTTATGGCAGAACTGGTACCAGAAGTCATTGTTTTGAGCTTCGATAGTCAAACTGGAAGTTTTTCTGAATTACAAACTGTTCGGACCGTCCCGGAAGATTTTAAGGAAAATAACCAAGGAAGCGCCATTCATATTTCTGATGACGGGCAATTCGTATATGCCGCAAACCGGGGACATGATAGTATTGCCGTTTACCAAATCAATCAAGAAACAGGCAAACTGGCATTCGTGGAACTGGTTTCTACCGAAGGTCATTGGCCACGTGATTTTTCATTGGATCCTAGCGGAAAATTCCTGATCGCTTCTAATGAACAATCAGGAAACCTGACACTATATGCACGGAATGAACATGACGGAAAATTAACATTATTGCAAAAGGATGTTCAAGTTGCCTTCCCTGTTTGCGTAAAATTCTTATAATCTTTAAAAAGAGGATTAAAGCTTGTACTACAGCTTCAATCCTCTTTTTAAGATTTTTCTTTAATTCCATTTCTCCGCCATTTCGGGAAAATCTATATATGGGTTACGATTACCCTGCATTTCATGTATAGCCTGATTTCTATGTTTTTCATAAGTGCTGACGGGAAAAAGCCGATGCCATTCCAAAAGCAGCGCCAGGTCGATTTTGCCGCTATCGATGATTCCCTCATATCTGAGTAAAAAATACAAAGTTGCCCTCGCCACGATTCCTTTTCCATATTCAGGCTCGAATTTACTGTCGTCTGATTTCCCGCAACCCGCTTTTATACCGGCAGCCGATCTTTCAGGGATATAATCCTCAAAATCATGATATGGATAGTTACTCCGGCTGCTATTACACGTTGGTTCACAGGCAAACAGATGATGCAAATCCCCCCTCATCGGTTCTTTTTTATCGAACCATGATTGAGGTACTACATGTTCACAATTAACGAGAGTGTTCTCCGAATTTGTTGATTCAATATCTCTTGACAACACTTCCAGTATACGGATATCTTCCTCAATCACTTGTACAGGATCCATCCCTTTACCGGAATACAGACTTTTCAGCTGGCCATTTTCCTGTAAGTCCACCCATGGGTAAACATGACGATGCGGTGAGTAGTTCAGCTGGTTTTTATGGGTTGCCACAAGTAGGTCCTTCAATCCTTCCCGGTCCAATGAACCATCTTTGTAGTATGCTAGCTTAAGTTCCTGATCTTTGGTTTCATCATAGTATTCGCGGTTATCATTGAAGTTGACTAGTGCAGCCATTGCCATTTCCCGTTCTTTTTCAAGTACTTCAAAACTATACTTCATCTACTCATCCCCCCGCTTCTATTAAAAACCTAACTTTTACCATAATTAAAGCTTAATAGAAATAGACCGAAAAAAAAAGGTGCTTTAGAAGTGTCTAACGAAGAATTTCAATAAAATGGGTAAGGATTTTCGCCGTCATTCCCCAGATTACCCGACCATTATATAAGTAAAAATATTCTTCCATCTGTTTCGGCTGCCATTTATAATTCTCCCCGCCAACGACTAAATCATGGGGGAAGTTTTCATGCGGTTCCACTTTATATTCCACATGGTAAATTTCTGGCGGTTTTTCCATGAAGAAGGATAGCGGTACCGTAAAAATGGTTTCCACTTCAGCTGGATTGGGTATTATCCGTTGATGGTTACGAACAAACCCTGCATAAGGATAGACGATCATCCCAAATGGAGATACCAAATAATCGATAGGAAAGACATTATCGATATCTTCTTTTCTCAAATTAAGTTCCTCATATGTTTCCCTTAGGGCCGCCGCCTGTTCATCATGGTCCAGCTTGTCTATTTTCCCGCCCGGAAAACATATATCCCCCGGCTGCCTCCTCAGTTTGTGTGAACGTTCTTCGAAAAGAACATGAATTCCATCTTCTTTCTCTATAAGCGGTACCAATACAGCATACTTTGAAAAATTCCCACTCCCTAAAATTTCAGGGATATGTAATGTTAGTTTTTTTGTTATATCTTCATTATTCATGTCCCTCACCTCTTCTGCCTGTTAATATTGAGTTTCTACCACTCCTTATCATTCCATTTTCGAACATCTGCTATAACTAAGCAAGGAAAACGATTCCAAAATATCGCCTATAATTTCTACTAGATTCCTTTTCCTCTTATTCTTCCTTGATCATAGACAAAAGCACCGTTCAAAGTTCTGATCGGTGCTAAAACTAAACGCATCAGTACCATTTAAAAAGCAAGGTATGTGTATCAACAGGTACACGCGCGGACTTAATTGAATATTCAGGTTTTTATCCTTATTTTCATAGTTCAGCTAGCGTTCGCTTTACCGTCGTTATGATGAATGAAAAATCCTCTTCAGTTATACTAAGTGGGGGAGCAAGAGTCAGGACATTATTGAAACCTGCGACTGTATCACCATTTTTACCTATGATTAGCCCCTTTTCTTTACATGATGCAATCACTTTATTGATTTTGGAAAGTTCGATCGGTTGTTTTGTCAGTTTATCTTCCACTAGTTCAATCCCTACCAACATGCCTTTCCCTCGCACATCCCCAACATTGGGATGAGTTTTGATTTCTTCAAACTCTTGCAGAAAGCGTAGCCCTAACTCCTTAGACCGTTCTATAAGTTTTTCATTTTCATATATTTCAATATTCTTCAAAGCGACGGCACATGCAGCCGGATTGCCTCCAAATGTATTTACATGCCGAAAGCGGTCATATACGTCAGAACCAATATACGCTTCATAAATTTCACGTTTGACGGCTGTAGCGGATAATGGCAGATAAGCGCTCGTGATTCCTTTAGCCATTGTTACAATGTCTGGTTTTACATCATAGTTCATAAATCCGAATCTCTTACCAGTACGGCCAAACCCGCAAATGACCTCATCCGAAATGAGAAGGACACCTTTTTTCTCACAAATTTCTTTGACACGTTTCATATAACCATCAGGTGGCATTAAAATTCCACCCCCAGTGATGATTGGTTCCATGATGACCGCAGCCACCGTTTCGCTTAGTTCCCATGTAATGGTACGTTCAATTTCCGCTGCACTTTTTTCACCGCTTTCATCCTCAGGATTTCTGTAAGAATCTGGCGGTGATACATGAAGAAATCCTGGGGCCAGCGGTTCATATTTATATTTTCGCTGCGCCTGCCCGGTAGCTGACAGGGCACCCATTGAATTGCCATGATAGCCGCGATAACGCGAAATGAATTTATAACGTCCATGTTCACCTTTTTGCTGATGATACTGCCGCGCAATTTTAAAGGCAGTCTCATTTGCTTCTGAACCGCTGTTAGAGAAGAAAATCACATAATCCCCACCAAGCCATTCATTTAATTTCTCTGCTAGCTTAATAGCCGGAATGTGGCTATTCGTTAAAGGGGCATAAGGAAGTTCCTTCAGTTGCTCGTAAGCTGCTTCAGCCAGTTCCGTGCGGCCATAGCCAACGTTGACACACCATAAACCTGACATCCCATCCAGGAATCGATTCCCATCAACATCCGTAATCCATGCTCCTTGCCCTTTTTTTATCACCATTGCCCCAGGGGTGGGATCAGCCCCTTTCATATGATGCCACACATATTTACCATCCATCGCTTTAAGATCCTGACCCTGTTTTTCAACCTGCATAAGCTACACTCCTCCTAAAAAGATGTATAAAGGAAGGCCGACCACAATTTGAGCCGACCCCCTTTTTCCTATCAGTATCTTGCCGTTAACATTTTCTTTCTAGTGTAAAATTCCACTCCGTCTTTCCCGTTGGCATGAAGGTCTCCATAAAATGAACTTTTATAGCCGGAAAATGGAAAGAATGCCATTGGCGCGGGTACCCCAAGATTAATGCCAAGCATCCCTGCATCAATTTCTTCGCGAAATTCCCTAATGGCTTTTGCACTATCCGTATAGAGGCAGGCACCATTGGCAAATTCGGATTGATTGGTCAATTCAATTGCTTCTTCAAGGGTATTGACCCGTACTATGGATAAGACAGGAGCAAAAATTTCATCCCTCCATATTTTCATGTTTGTTTTTACATGATCAAATAATGTCGGTCCAACATAATAGCCATTTTCCTGATCGCCTTCATTCCTGCCATCACGAAGGAGGACAGCTCCTTCTTTCTCCCCGATTTCAATATATTGTTCTGTTCTCTTTTTATGAGTATCACGAATCACAGGCCCCAAGAAAACGTCCTTATCCATTCCATTTCCTATCTTGATGTCATCCGCTGCAGCCTTTAATCTCTCAACGAGTGAATCTCCCACTTCTCCCACCGCAACAACCACTGACGCAGCCATGCAGCGCTCGCCTGCAGATCCGAAAGCGGCATTCGTAATGTTCGTTACCGCATTATCCAAATCCGCATCAGGCATGACGATTGAATGATTTTTCGCTCCTGATAAAGCCTGGACACGTTTTTTATTGGCAGCTGCCGTTTTGTATACATACTCTGCGACAGGCTGGGATCCAACAAATGATACCGCTTTAATGTCTTCATGTTCCAATATCCCATTCACGACATCATGGGCACCATGGACAATATTGACAACACCATCCGGAACACCGGCTTCTGTCAATAATTCCACAAGACGGTTGGCTAATAGCGGTGTCCGTTCTGATGGTTTTAATATAAACGTATTTCCACAAGCTATTGCCAGCGGGAACATCCAACATGGCACCATCATCGGGAAATTAAACGGCGTAATCCCTGCAACGACACCCATTGGATAACGATACATGCCAGATTCAATACCTGGGGAAATATCAGGAAGCTGGCTGCCCATCATCAAGGTAGGCGCACCTGCTGCGAACTCCACGCATTCAATCCCACGCTGAACCTCACCATATGCTTCTGTATAGCTTTTTCCATTTTCGATTGTGACCAGCTTAGCAAGCTCATCCCAGTGTTCTATCAATAATTGCTGATAACGGAATAAGAAGCGGGCTCTTTTTGGAACGGCGACTTTTTTCCATTCTTTATACGCCTTTTTAGCAACCTGCACCGCTTGGTTTACATCTTCCTTTGTTGAAAGGGGAACGATCGCCAAAGCTTCTCCTGTTGCCGGATTAGGCACTTGTTCATGTTTCGATGTTGTGGAATCCACCCATTTGCCACCGATATAATTTTTCAACGTTTTTACTTCATTTATTACTGCCATTAAAGAAACCCTCCATTTCAACACGATTTTATAGTTTCATTATATTTTTCAAACGGACTTTTTACATTAGACGTTTTGTATAGTTTTTGATTCAATATTTGCACATATTGTTCGTTTTTGATTTTCCAATATTCATTATACTCATGAACAGAAATTCCCGCTGTCAAAACCGATGTATTTTTCCTTATTTCTTCTTTAATCAGCAGACTTCAAAGCCATCATTTTATAATGGAATATAGCTTTAAGTCTTGATGCTTCCCCTTGACGAACATTCCTTTTCTTATGATTCCCTCGAAAGACATACCAGCCTTTTGCATGACTCGCTCTGAACCCAAATTTTCAACGAAGCACCTTGCTTGTATTCGAACTAGGTTCATATTTTCGAAGCCAAAGGCGATTATCTTTTGGGCTGCCTCCGTCATCAAGCCACTCCCCCAATATTCTGGTGCAAGCACATACCCGATTTCTGCACTATGATGATCAACCTGCCATGAAACAAAATCAATAGTACCAATCAACTTACCACTTTCCTTGTGTTCTATGCCCCATGGAGCTATTTTCTTATCCTCATAATTTTGCTGGATAAATTTGATAAAATCTTTTGTGTCACTTAGGGAACGATGAGCTTCCCATGTGACGTAACGGGAAACTTCACTGTTGGATGCATAAGCGAACATGTCTTCGGCATCATTCATGGTGACTTTCCTCATGACCAAACGTTTTGATTCTATAATAGGCAGCTGTCCATATATGTCTTTCACGTTCATGAATACACCCCATTCCATTGATTATTAGTATTATAGCAAGATTTTTTTAAGCAATCGCTTTCCCAATTGAAAGATTTTCAAAACTTACGTATAATTCAGAAAAATAGATACAGGAGGTTAGTTATGCCAAAAAGGAAACTCATAATAAGCCAAAATTTGAATGAGATCTTACTACAGAAAATTAAAAAATTGGTTCCCGAGTGGACGGTTATCACCGGAAGATCTCCGGAAGTATGGAGAGATCATATAGCCGATGCTGAAGTGATTGCAGGCTGGAAAGCGGAAATGTCTGTATCGATTGATGCAAGCAAAGTAAAGTGGATCCAGACATGGAGCGCCGGAGTGAATGCTTTACCCCTGGAAAATTTAGAACAAAAGAATGTTCAGATTACAACTGCAAACGGTGTTCATGCGTATCCCATTTCAGAGACTATTTTTGCGTTAATGCTTGCCTTAACAAGAAAAGTAGATACATATATTAAGCAACAGCAGACAAAGACCTGGCATCACGCACATATGAAGCAGGAAATTCATGAAAAGACCATCGGAATCATCGGTGTCGGAAAAATCGGAAAGGAAACAGCAAAAATTGCAAAGGCTTTTGGCATGACCGTATTAGGGATGCGCCATTCCGGTAAATCAGAAGAATTTGTCGATGAGATGTTCACTCAAAAACAATTGAATGACCTTCTTCCTAGATGTGATTATATTGTCGTGACATTACCTTTGACCCCAGAAACAAGGAATATGTTCGGGAAAAAGGAATTCAGGTTAATGAAGCGCTCCGCTTTTTTCATTAATATTGGAAGGGGAAACCTCGTCATTCAAAACGAATTGATTCAAGCGCTTAAGGACAAAGATATTGCAGGTGCTGGTCTTGATGTGTTTGAAACGGAGCCACTTCCTGAGAATAGCCCTTTATGGGAGTTGAACAATGTAATCATCACGCCGCACACATCCGGAAATACGGAATTTTACGACCAAAGGCTCATTCAGGATATTTTCATGCCGAATTTAAAGAACTATCTAAATGGTAAAACACCTTCAACAAATTTACTTGATTACAAAAAGGGGTACTAAAAGGGGTACTAAGAATGGTTCATTGAATCCGTACATAAATAATCTTCCCATGTTAGCTTGCAGATTCCGACATTATCTGTTATATTTAAAAAGAATTATTTTTGTTCGGGAAGATTGATAAGTGAAAAACTTTTCGTCTAATGATCAAGGGTAGTAACACAATGTGTGGATTCACACTAGGAGGCAACAACAATGGAACAAGGTAAAGTAAAATGGTTTAACGCAGAAAAAGGATTTGGCTTCATCGAACGCGAAAACGGAGACGATGTATTCGTACATTTCTCAGCTATCCAAAGCGAAGGATTCAAATCATTAGACGAAGGTCAAGAAGTTACTTTTGAAGTTGAGCAAGGTCAACGTGGACCCCAAGCTACTAACGTTCAAAAAGCATAATTTTAAATACAATATATAACGGACCCTACTTGTAGGGTCTGTTTTTTTGATTAAAAAAGCAATCATAAAAAAACCCTATTCACGGGGAATAGGGAACATGAAACAAGTTTAGTAAATGGTAAACCCAGTATAACACACTAAGAATAGAAACCCTAATTTATCCGAAAAGTAAAAATTATCACGCACTTCCCCTGGTATCCCTGGCCCATTCCACTCAATCATTTCTTATCCACTTCATATGTTCGATCCGTTCCCCAAGGATAAAACGGAGGCATATCACTACTGCTTTTCATCTTGAAATCAGCTTTCCTTTTTTCGAGGAAAGCTTCGATCCCTTCTAGTGCATCCGCTTGTTTTCCGGTCCAATGAATCATTTTCGATTCTATTTTGTGTGATTCAACAGGATGGTTTGCACCGAGCATGGTCCACATTAATTGCCGGGATAACGTCACAGAAACGGAAGATGTATTTTCCGCAATATCTGTTGCAATTTCCATTGCAGCAGACATCAATTCGTTTGGCTCGACGATCTTGTTTACCAACCTTCCCTCATATGCTTCACTGGCCGAAATCATCCTGCCGGTAAAAATCCATTCGGAAGCTTTGCCCATTCCGACAAGCCTGGGTAAGAACCAGCCGCTGCATGCCTCCATCGTTATCCCCCGCCTCGCAAATACAAAACCCATTTTTGCATCTGTTGAAGCGATTCTAATGTCCATGGGCAAAGTCATTGTTATCCCAATCCCGACTGCCGCTCCATTAATGGCCGCTATCATAGGTTTCTTCATCTCGAAAATCCGCAATGACAACATTCCCCCTGCATCGCGATATTCAACCAGAGGAGTGTGATCCATAAAGGTTTCTGCGCCTTTTTCCAAGTCCATTCCAGCACAAAATGCATCCCCTGCGCCAGTTAAAATGACGGCTCGTACGTCATCATTTTCATCCGCTTCATTAAAAGCGTGAATCATCTCCTCACACATCTTTTCATTGAAAGCGTTCATTCTCTCAGGACGATTCAGAGTAACAATCATGACACGATCGACGATTTCACTAGTTATCGTGGAATACAATAACAGTCCCTCCTTCTCTCACAAATTGAAACATTCAACAGAATTTAATATTTACATATAATTACATATTATATGTTTTATTTTCAGATTCCTAGTTTTTTATTTTGACATACTGATAAATAATTTGATAATCGTTTCTATTCTAAAAATATTTTACATAAATGTGTAAAAAAAGACCAGTCGCAAATGCAACTGGTTTTTTGTTTACCAATATAAATGACAAGCAACGAAATGCCCTGGTTTTTGTTCTTTCCATTCAGGTACAGCACTGGAGCATATCTCCATCGCCTTAGGGCAGCGAGTCCGAAATACACAGCCGCTCGGCGGATTGATCGGACTTGGTACATCGCCTTTAAGGACGATTCTTTCCCGTTTAATAGTCGGGTCTGGTATCGGCACTGCGGATAGCAAGGCCTGTGTGTATGGGTGTAGTGGATCTTTCGTTAAAGAATCACTATCCGAAAGTTCCATCATCCTTCCAAGGTACATGACTAAAATGCGATCTGAAATATACTTGACCATCGATAAATCATGAGCGATGAATAAATAAGTCAATCCCATTTCTTTTTGTAGCTCTTTTAATAAATTGACCACTTGGGCCTGTATCGAAACATCCAAGGCAGAAATTGGTTCATCACAAACGATGAATTTAGGATTTAAAGCCAATGCCCTTGCAATTCCAATACGCTGGCGTTGTCCGCCACTGAATTCATGCGGAAAACGAGTGATATGTTCCGGACTTAAACCAACCAGCTTTAACAGGTCTTCCACCCGGTTTCTTCGCTCTTTACCTTTTGATATCCCATGAATGGCAAGTGGTTCCCCAATCAATTCCTCCACCTTCATCCTTGGGTTCAAGGATGCGTAAGGATCTTGGAAAATCATTTGTATTTCACGGCGGATATGTGACATTTCCCCGGGTTTGTAATCGAAAATATTTTTCCCCTGAAAAAGAACTTCTCCATCTGTCGGTTCATATAATCGAGTGATTGTACGACCTGCAGTCGACTTACCGCAACCGCTTTCCCCAACAAGTCCGACAGTTTCCCCTGGATAGATTTTGAGATCCAAACCATCTACCGCTTTCAGCGATTGAGAACCAATAGGAAAATGCTTCTTCAGATTCTTTATTTCAACAAGAGGAGAATTTTCGTTGTCTGTCTTTTCTTTTACGGCCTTATTTTTCAGTGAAACCATTGTTTCTCCTCCTTTATACATTAGTCGGTGCTTGTACCTGTGCTGCCTTGGCCATCGGGTGGTGCAGCCAGCATGCGGCTGTCTGACCTTCTTCCACTACTTCAAGCTCCGGATCATGGTCTTTGCACACTTTCATTGCTGATTCACATCTTGGGTAAAATGGGCATCCTTTTGGCGGATCCAATAAATCCGGTGGTGATCCGATAATCGGAACTAACGGAGCCGTTTTTTCCATATCCAGTCTTGGCACCGTTTTAAGCAGACCTCTTGTATATGGATGCTGCGGGTTTGAAAATATAGCCTCTACCGTACCCGTCTCAACAACCTTGCCTGCATACATGACGACTACCCGTTCACAAGTTTCCGCAACCACACCTAAATCATGAGTGATTAAAATGATGGAAGTATCCATTCTTCGTTGGATATCTTTCATCAGTTCCAAAATTTGCGCTTGTATCGTTACATCCAATGCAGTTGTAGGTTCATCGGCAATCAGTAATTTCGGTTCACAAGCAAGGGCCATCGCTATCATTGCCCTTTGGCGCATACCACCTGAAAACTCATGCGGATATTGCTGCATCCTTTTTTCCGGCTGTGGAATACCTACCAGTTTCAGTGTTTCCAACGCCCGTTCGTATGCATCATTTC
Organism: Peribacillus phoenicis; assembly: GCF_047238085.1. Taxonomy (NCBI): domain Bacteria; kingdom Bacillati; phylum Bacillota; class Bacilli; order Caryophanales; family Bacillaceae; genus Peribacillus; species Peribacillus phoenicis. The sequence continues at coordinate 2,566,422 of NZ_JBDFMF010000001.1, forward strand.
GGGACATGTTTTTATTATGCTTTAAAATGCCTTCCATGATCTGGCTGCCGATTTTTGTCGTTGGATTGAGCGAAGTCATCGGATCCTGGAAAATCATGCTGATTTCATTTCCACGAATCTTCTGCATTTCCTTTTCACTCATTTTAAGAAGGTCTTTACCGCCAAAGTTTATCGACCCTTTTCCATACTCTGCTGGGGGTGTTTCCAATAATCTCATGATAGATTTCGCTGTAACACTTTTGCCGCATCCGGACTCCCCAACAATCGCAACGGCTTCCCCTTTTTTCACGTCAAAATTCACACCGCGAACCGCTTGCACTTTTCCTGCATAAGTATGGAAGGTGATTTGTAAATCGTTGACTTCTAATAGGTTCTCCATCATCGTCCCTCCTATTCTAGTAATATCACATCATTATGTTAGGACTCATTATTTCCGTAGTTTTGGATCTAAGGCATCCTGCAATCCGTCACCAGCCACATTGAACGCGAACATCGTTAAGGAAATCAATATTGCCGGGATTAAAAGTTGATAGAAATTCCCTACCAGAATGCTTCCCAGTGCATCACTTGTCAATGTTCCCCAGCTTGCCTGAGGTGCCGGAACTCCCAGTCCCAAAAAGCTAAGTGTAGCTTCGGCAAAAATGGCAGTAGGTACAGTCAACGTTAAATTGACAAGGATCGGTCCCATTGTATTTGGAATCATGTGTTTTCTTAAAGTCCAGCTCGTATTGGCTCCAGAGATTGTTGCAGCATGGATATATTCATTCTCTTTCAGTTGTAAAACCTGTCCCCGTACCAGTCGCGCCATTGGAATCCACCCTGTAATCGACATTGCAATGATGATTGGCAGAATACCAGGTTTTAATACGACCATCATTAAAATAACCATCAATAGGTAGGGAATCGCATAGATCACCTCAGCGAAACGCATCATGATATTATCCGTGCGTCCACCGCGAATGGCTGAAATCCCGCCATAAAGGACACCAATTAAAAAGTCAATCAACGCGGCCATCAATCCAATGAACAAGGATATCCTCGCACCATACCAAGCTCGCGTAAATAGATCCCTTCCTGATGAATCCGTTCCAAACCAATGCTCGCTATTTGGGCTAAGATTCTTTTTCTCGAAATCTTGTCCATAATAAGTATATCCGTTAATGTACGGACCAAAAATCGCCATCAAGACCAAGAGGATTATAAGAATAAATCCAGTCATCGCCAGCTTATTTTCTTTAAATCGACGCCAGACGTCAGACCAATATGAAACTGTAGGTCTTGCTATTTTTTCAGCTTCCTTAAAGTTGCCTTCGGCGGGTTGAAACATATCTTCGGTTAAATGCACTTTATCTGCCATTATTTCTTCTCCCCCGTCACTTTAATTCTAGGATCAATCAACGTATAGGCTATATCAACGATGAATATCAATAGAATAAGCACCGCACTATACACAATTGTGGAACCAAGAATCACCGGGTAGTCCCTGTTGGATATTCCCTTTACGAACATATCTCCCATGCCAGGAATACCAAAAATACGTTCAATGATGAAGCTTCCTGTCACGATATTAGCCGTAAGGATGCCCAGAACCGTGATAATCGGCAATAACGCATTCCGAATCGCATGTTTGATTATGACACCGCTCCGTTTCAATCCTTTGGCTTTTGCTGTCAAAATGTAATCCTGCCCCATTACTTCAAGCATGCTTGTCCGCATCAGTCTCGCGATGAAAGCAAGCGGCATCATGGAAAGGGCAATGGATGGTAAAATGGTATGCTGCCATGTCGCCCATGTAGCAACAGGGAATATATTCCATTTAATTGCAAAATAATTGATTAAAATAGTCGCCAGGATAAAGTTAGGAACGGAAATCCCTACGATGGCAATGATCATTGATAAATAGTCGGGCCATTTATTTCTTTTCAGTGATGCCACGACACCCAAAATGAGCCCAAAGAAGATGGCAATCACCAAAGCTTGTGCCCCTAAGTGCAATGACACCGGAAACCCCTTCAAAATGTAATCATTCACGGAAATGGATGAAGATTTCAATGAAGGACCAAAATCAAATTGAACGACTTCCAATAAATAATTCCCATATTGGGTCAACAACGGCTTGTCCAATCCATAGTGGACTTGAAGGTTTTCATAAACAGCAGGAGGCATGGCTCCTTCTTTTGCAAATGGATTTCCCGGAATCGTATGCATTATGATGAACGTTAATGTAATAACAGCCCATAAAGTAATAATCGCCCATTTAAAACGGTTTAATGTATATCTCAACATGGTAATCACCCCAATCATCGATTTTCTAAGAAGTTGAAAACGGAAATGAATTCATGAAATATTCAAATTCGCAATTGAAAAATGGAGTATGTCCTTAATCGGACATACCTCCCATTTCACTATTATCCTTCTATTATTTTTTATCCGCGTAAATAAAGTTCGGATAAGCGTTAATTGGAGCAAAAACTCCAGTAACATTCGATTTAACCATATATGGTTTTGTATAGAAGTAAACCGGAAGGATCGGCATTTCGTCAATCATGACTTTCTCTGCTTTATGCAAAGCATCCATGCGTTCTTTTGGATCCATTGTAGATTTTGCTTCTTTTAATAAATTATCATATTCTTTGTTTGACCAACCTGCATCATTATACGCGCCGTCCGTTTCCCAAAGCATGAATGTCATCGGGTCAACATAGTCACCAACCCATCCTGCACGGGAAATTTCAAAGTCACCAGCTTTTTCACGGTCAAGCTTAACTTGGAATTCTGCATTTTCAAGTGTCACTTCAACACCCAAGTTATCGCGCCACATTCCTTGAACCGCTTCAGCAATTTTCTTGTGTGAATCTAAAGTGTTATACAAAATTGAAAACTCTGGTAATTCTTTCATGCCTTCTTCAGCAAGTCCTTCTTTTAACAATTTCTTAGCTTCGGTAACATCTTCCTTAAATAGGTTACCTGTATTTTCCTGGAAATCTCCAGATGCATCAGGAATACCCGGAGGGACTACGCCGAAAGCAGGCTTTTGTCCGCCTTGAGCAACATTTTCGGTGATTTTTTGACGCTCGATAGCCATTGAAAGCGCTTTCCTTACTTTAGCATTATTGAAAGGTTTCACTTCTGTATTAAAGTTGTAATAGTAAACGGCAAGTTCTTTGCCCATTTTGAATTCTTTATCATCAGAATTGACCATTTGACCTTGAATATCCACTGGCAGTGGATAAGCGAGGTCCAATTCGCCACTCTGATACATTTGCCATGCTGTATTTTCATCTTCAATTAGAGCAAAGTTAACTGCATCCAATTTGATTTTATCTTTATCGTAGTAATTTTCATTCTTTTCGATTTTCAGGCTTTCTTTATGTTTCCATTCCGTTAATTTGAACGGCCCGTTTGAAACGTGAGTTTTTGCATCCAAAGCCCATTTTGGATTTTCTTCCTGTACCTTTTTATTGATTGGATAGAAAGTGTAGAAAGAAGTCAAGTCAAGGAAATATGGTGTAGGCTGTTCCAAAGTAACGACTAATGTATGTTCGTCTGTCGCTTTAACTCCTACATCCTCTTCCTTCCCTTTTTTACTGTTGTATGCTTCCCCGCCTTTAAGATAATAAAGTTGGTAAGCATAATCTGCAGCCGTTTCCGGTTTCAAAGCATATTTCCAAGCGTATTCGAAATCATTGGCTGTAAGCGGATCTCCATTTGACCATTTCAAACCATCTTTCAATTTGAATGTCCAAGTTAATCCATCTTCACTGATTTCCCATGATTCTGCAGAACCAGGGACGATTTTGCCTTCCTCTGTTTTCTTTGTCAGCCCCTCGAACGTATGTTCAAGAATCCATGATTCATGAGTACCTTGAGCATTTGCAGGGTGAAGCGAACCAGGTTCACTCGAATTGTTTACGTTTAATACTTTTGATCCGGATGAGTCACCCGAGCCTCCTTCTTTTTCATTCGAAGTTTCCTTCGAACCGCCGTTGCACGCCGCAAGCATAAGCATGATGGCCATAAGAAGAGCAAGCACTGAAAATTTAGACTTTTTCAAAAAATATTCCCCCTCATCTTTAATCTTTCTTAGAATATTCCCATTTAAGAGATTATCCTTCTAACACCTATTAATCTTCCGTATAGTACATATAATGATTGCGAGGAAAAGTAGAAGCATTCATTGCAGAAATTCACCCAAAACAATTAGCGAACCGTTTGCATAAATCTTAATTTCTACCTAAAAAAGCAATTAATGCAGTTTACTAGGTAAAAAATCACCTTTTTTTCACCTCGCCAAGGATACTATACCTCGAATTAAAGATGTTGAATTTTAAGTATATTACGAATAAATCAAAAAATCAATAAACCGGTGAGTACTTTTTCACAATATAGTAATTAATTGCTAATCAATTCGATCTAGATACTAGGTAAATAGAAATGATCACCTAAAAGGACTTCCGACTTCCAGGTGTTTTTCCAAACACCTCTAAATCAGTATTCATATAGGTTCTCTCGTCTATTTATTTCTAAATATTCTAATAATTCATATCAAGTTGATTACTAAGACAACTTTCCTAGCAAACCATCCCCGCTCAAATAATATATTTTAGCAGGATAATGCATTACTTCATTAAAATATTTAGTTCTCTGTAATCAATCTCCAAATAATAGGCATTAACTATAGGGGAATAGAAATATTCCCCTATATGTACCCGTCGTTTCAATGAAAAATGACCCTTCTTCATTTATGATTAAATAAATATAATGACACGAAAAGTAAACATATGCCTGCCACCTTTTTTGCGTCCAATGGGATGCGTTCCCCTCCAAATAAACCGAAATGGTCAATGACAGCCCCAATCAGTATCTGGCCTGCGATAACCCCGACCAATGCAGGTGCCACTCCGATCTGAGGGACAACCAATATTATAACAATGACATAAATAGCCCCTAACAGTCCGCCTATCAATTGCCATTTTGGTACAGACGCGACCGCCGAAATATTTCCATTTCCTGCAAACAAAACAATAAATAATAAAGCGAGTGTCCCGATTCCAAATGAAATGAAAGAAGCTTCAATGACCCCCACTTTTTTCCCTAATCCACCATTGATTTGTCCTTGTATGGCAATGGTGATGCCGCCTAGGACCGCAAGCAACGGAAATAGTATCTTCACAATGATTTTTGCTCCTTTTTATGTCCAGCCGGACTGATTAATGAATCCGCATTCCATTTTAACATGAAAAATATGTATATTGTCCTTTACTGATATAAAATCATCTGCAAAAAAAAAACTGGCACTTGGGCCAGCTGCAATCTTCTATATTAAACTAAAATCTATTTGATCCCTGAACACTTTGTTGCCTTAACTGGCAATACTCTGTGCTTAACAAGGAAAATACCAGGGCATCATGCGACTGTTCACGAAGAAATAGATAACTTCGGAGGCTGCCTTCCTCTTTAAATCCAAATTTCTTCAATAGGTTTCTGGATGCAATATTATCCTTGAAAGTTAAAGCGGCGATTCTTTTTAGTCTCAATTCTTCAAAGCAATAGCGCAATACTTCGTTGACAGCTTCAGACGTAAAGTGTTTCCTCCAATATTCAGGATGGATTTCATATCCTATTTCGGCGCGTTTGTTGGCTAGGCTCAATTGATGCAGGCCAACAGTACCGATAAATTTGCCTGAATCCTTTAGAATGACTCCCCACCGCATCCCTCGTTTGTTTATATAAGCACTTTTAAACGAGTCGATTAAGCGGCGGGCATCTTCTACTAGAGTTAAACTTTCTATCCCATCATATTTGGTCACTTCATCTTTAGAGAGGATTTCAAACAGACTCTCGGCATGATGGTGACCTATTTCAATTAAATGCAGCCTTTCTGTTTCCAATTCCTTAAACCACATCGAAGAATCCCTCCGTATATTCAGCTGTCTACTTAATTCTATTCATGATGAAGAGATACCTGTCTTAATGGACAATACTTTTTGAAAAATGCCTTTCCTTAACGTACAATGCCGAGTCCTCATGTCCTCCCTTTGTAATCAAATCCAGACGATTTATGGCACTTTAAGCCATCCGTTTCAGCCAAAACAATAATAAAAGTACTAATAGGATGATATTTTTTTCACTTAGTGTTATATAACCACTTATCATTTTTGATGTCCTTATTATTTACCCATGACAACATAGTCAGCAATCGTAAAATGATTCTTTTTCTGCATGATATATTTTTTCCGCTCTATCAAAAAGCCCTATGATTTTGGTTTACCATTAACACTTACAGGGCTATAAGGACCCTTATAATTCTGTTCCCATTTGATACCTTTTCCCCATAGCAACCAAGAATTTCAATGAGCTAATTTTACACAAAACTATTTTTATAGCATACTATACTTCCAATCCAGATATTCTACTAGGAGGAATCAAAATGAAGAAAATCATCCTTATATCGGCACTGTCCCTATCCCTACTATCTCCAAAAGTTGCAATGGGAGCCAATACTTACGAGGTGGCAAAAGGAGACACCTTAACGAAAATTGCTTCTGAATATGATGTCAGCCTTGACGAATTACTCAAAACGAACTCTGCTATAAAGGATGTAAATCAAATTCGAATCGGACAAATCATAAATCTTCCGGCATCCAACACCACAGTAAATCAAAAAGAAAGTCAATCAGTTGAACAGCGGGTTCTTAATTTAGTTAACGAAGAACGTTCAAAATCGGGCCTCCCTCCCCTTGAAATGGATACAGCCGTTTCTAACGTAGCAATTCTGAAATCTGAGGATATGCGTGATAATAATTATTTCAATCATACAAGCCCTAGTTATGGATCGCCTTTCGATATGATGGAATCCTTTGGGATCAGCTACGAGTACGCAGGGGAAAATATCGCAGCTGGTCAACCTAGTGCGGATGCTGTCATGAAATCATGGATGAATAGCCCCGGACATAAGGCCAATATCCTGAACAAGAACTATACACATATTGGAATTGGGCATGTGACAGGAGGGAAATACGCCCACTATTGGACCCAGCAATTCATTGGAAATTAAAATCGTTAGAGGCGGCAGATTGCCGCCTCTTTTTTTATCCTTATATTCCTAATCTAATGCTTGCTATTATCCGTGATTATATACCTTTCTCACTTTTTATTGATAAGACGGCATATTAGTTCGCTTCAATAAAAAAAACGTAATTCATAATTTTTTGTGGTAGGGATACGCAAAGTAGTTATATCATACTATCTTTCAATTATCTTACTGATAAAAATTAAATTATGTTAAAATAGAATTCTAGACATAGGTACAAAGGAGCAATTGTAATGAAAATAGAGGTTGGCTCTGTTATCAACGAATTACGAATAAAACAAAATCTTACAAGGGAAGAACTGGCTAACGATATATGTGAACCTAATGCCCTGTCAGATTATGAAAGAAGCATCACTTCTCCAAACATTGATGAATTGGCACTTTTTGCGGATAAACTTAAAGTTGACCTGCCGTATTTCTTCACTTCCAAAAATGAACCGATTTATAATTACATAGAAACCATTAAACTTTTGGTAAACAAATACAAACGGACACGTAATTATGAAGCAATTTATGAAATCGTCCAAAAAGAAATGGCAACTGCACCGGAAAAATCGATATCATTTTATCAATTCTTAAAATGGCATGAAGGTATCTCTTTTTTTTATTTATACAATGACAAACAAAAGGCTATAGAATTATTGAATGAGGCCATTCAGATTACGATGGGTAAACGGGTCATTCTTCATCAACAGGAGATAGAAGTTTTAAATAGTATCGGGATCATCCATTTTAAAACGAAGAATTATGAAGAGGCCATCACCATCTTCAATGAAGCACTGGAATTTATCGAGAATATTCCCCATGTGAATCAAGAAGGTACCATAATCGTGAAGATTATTCATGGATTAGCACAAACATTGACTGAACTTCATTATTATCAGGAATCATTAAATCATACTCTTAAAGGGATTAACATTTGTAATTCGATAGAATCGTTATATTTATATGCGGAACTCCATCTTTTAACTGGTAAGAATCTGGTTCATCTGAAACAACCTGAAGAAGGACTGCACTATATAAGGCAATCCAAGAACATTTTCAGCCTTCAAAAAAATGAAGAATTCGTACAAATTGCCGAACATGAATTGGAAAGCATTTTGCAATGCTTATGAACTTCAATGGATAAAAAAAGTTAGAGATTGCTTAAAATTTCTATCTCAGTTTGTAGGCAAAAGGAGTTCTATCTAAATTTTTAAACATAGTTGATTGGAACGTAAGGTACGAGACTCCTGCGGGAATAGTGTGTCCAAGGGAGACCCCACAGGCGTATATGCGCCGAGGAGGCTCCCGGACCGCCCGCGGAAAGCGAGTGCCTGAAGTGGAAATCAACGTCCAAATTTGTACAAGCAAAAAAAACTGTAGCCTCTAAGATAGTGATTGCTTAAAATCTCTATCTTTTTTTAGTATCGTCAGTTCACCCTTGCCTTTAACCAATTTCAAATCCTTTAAAACGATCATTACACTTCAATAGCTCTTCTATGTCAGCTATAATAGAAGAATGTAACCCAACTGGAGGAAAAAAAATTGTCTAATAGATTAGGTTTAGTACTCGACGTAGAAACAACTGGTTTACGTCCCTCTTCAGATGAAATTATTGAGCTTGCCCTTATACTCTTTACATACAGCAGTGAAACAGGGGAAATCATTAATCTTATTGATCAAGAATCATTTTTAAGGGAGCCTCTCTCCTTTGGAGCAAGAAGGAATTATGATCAAGCATACAGAATTCATGGAATTCCATACAGCTCTGTAGAAGGAAAAAGTTTTCACGATGAAAAAATTAAATCCTTCATTGCCCGTACCGATTCGATTTTCGCACATAATGCTTCTTTCGACAGAAGTTTTCTCTACCAAATGTATCCGGAAATCAATGATCAAAAGTGGTTCTGTACGATGCGGAATGTACCTTGGAAGCAATACGGATTTGAGAATAGTAAACTATTAACATTACTGCAGGCACATAATATCACCAATTTTCAAACACACAGGGCCATGGACGATATTTCTTACCTAATGGAACTTATGAGAAAACCAGGTCCTTCTGGCCATCCCTATTTAAAGGATGTCATTGCAAAAAATCCGATGAAGAAATATGCACCTGCATCTCAAAAGACAAGGGTATAGCCGTTTAAATATTTACTTCATTGTTCAGGCTGCACCAATGTTTTGTCACAATCAACCGTTGCCCATCCCGTTAGAAAATGAATACATATCTTTACAATTGGTGTTATTTTAGGGGCACTTTTATATTCCTGCATTTCACTTATTACCTGATATTTATCAAAAAACAGCGACCCGTGACGGGTCGCTGTTTTTTTTTATCATTGTACAGTTACTTCTTCCTGTTGTTCTTTTAACGCGCCGTTCAATTTCTTATACCGATAAATAAAGTAAAGAAGTGATAATATTAATGCAGCAACGAGGAATATGGCCAATATGCCAAGATTATGCCACATGAAGCTATAATCTCCTGTTGAGATGACTGCCCGAAAAGCATTAATAGAATAAGTCATCGGTAAGAACGGTGTGAACCCTTGCAGGAAGCCAGGAACCAATTCATTTGGGAATGTTCCGCCACTGCTGGTCAGTTGAAGAATCAAAATCAATAATGCTATGAACCGGCCAGGATTATCAAAGGCTGAACCAAGGAACTGAATGATTGCCATGAATGTGCAGCTAGCAAGAATGCTTACTGCAAAAAATAGTGGCAGGCTCGTAACATTGATTCCAAGGCCTAAAATTAAAATCGAGTCCACCAATATGGCTTGACAGATTCCTATGAGAGCCATGACGCTGTATTTACTAATAAACCAGCTAAATCCACTCGCCGGTTTAACAGCAGGATCTCTTAACGGGAAAATGATCGTCAGAACGATAGCCCCGATAAATAAACTTAATGAAATTAAATATGGTGCAAAACTTGTGCCATAGTTCGGTACATTATTAATTGGTAATTTATCCACTTTAACAGGGCTTGCAAACATGTCATATACTTCTTCATTGGATTTTATCTTGCCTGCTTCGTTTGCCCCATCATTCAATTCATCATGTAATTCTGCAGATCCATCTGAAAGTTTGGCGATTCCATCTTGCAACTTAATGGCTCCATTCGCCAGTTCTCCCATACCGCTAGTAAGGCTGGATGAACCTTCTTTCAACTTATCCGTTCCCGTAACCAGACCTTTCGAACCTTCGGAAAGCTGTGAGGTTCCGCTTGATAATTGCTTGGAGCCATCTTCAAGCTGATCAAGCCCGCTTACCAAGTTATTGCTGCCTTCGGTTAACTGTCCAAGTCCACTTTGCGCTGAATCTATACTATCGCCAAATGTTGTCAAACCAGACACCAATTGGCCTTGACCATTTTTCAGTTCATTCGCCCCATTGGCGAGTTTATCCTGAGCTTGCTTTAATTGAGTGAAACCGCCGCTTAATGCACTTGTGCCTTCACCTAACTGATTTGCTCCATCACTAAGGCTATTTGAGCCTTTAGCAATTTCAGTTGCACTGGCTGATAGTTTCCCTACTCCTTCAGAAACTCCTTTACTACCTTCACTGATGCGGGTTAGAGAAGAAATCACTTCCTGCAAACGCGCTTTCTCCGCAGGATCATCTGTAGCTTCAGATTGTTGTTTCAATCCGGAAATAACCTCATCCAAACCTGCCGACACTTCAGATGCCCCCGCTTTTGCTTCGTTCGATGCTGCGCTCCAATCAGACAATGAACCTGAAAGCTGGGCAGCACCAGCCGCTACACCATTTGCTCCCTCAGTCAAAGCGGGCAGCTTTTCTTCTATTTGATTGAAGCCCTCTAATGACTGCTGCAGTCCAGAGGCCAATTCACCAGTTCCTGCTTCAGATTTCTTGGCTCCTTGCAAAAGCTCGGATTGCCCATCTTTCATTTGTCCAACACCAGAGCTAAACTGTTGTAACCCTTGATTGAGTTCTTTTGATCCCGCAGCCGCCGAACCGACCCCATTCGAAAAGGTCAATGATTTTTCGGCTAATTTTTCCAAGTTTTCGTGGATTTCTACAGAACCTGAATGAAGGGAATCAATTCCTTCATCCACTTTTTTGGAACCTTCTTTAGCTGAGTTAATCCCTTCACCAAGTTCACTGGATCCGTTCTTCACTGTATCTGTCCCATCTTTCAATTCCCCAGCTCCATCACTGGCACTTTTGAGTCCGTCAGCCACTTCGTTCAAATTATCGAACATTGACTCCGCATAGGTTTTCGTAACGGCTGACGATACCTCACCTTTAATTCTCTCCGAAGCTGCGTCACCTATTTTAGTCGATATATAGTTGAACCCTTCATTGGACGTATAAATTAAATCAAGTTTTTCCGGATTGTCCTCCTGTAAGGTCGTTGCATTCTTCGAAAAGTTTTTCGGGATTTCTATTTTCATGTAATAATCTTGATTTTCGAGGCCTTCATTGGCTTCTTTTTGACTGACGAAATGCCAATCGAAATCCTTCTTTTCCTTTAATTCCTTGACTAAATCTTTTCCTATTGTAAGTTCCGAGTCATTGAACTCCGCACCCTCATCCATATTGACAATGGCAACAGGCAATTGGTCGACCTTACCATATGGATCCCAAAATGCCCACAGGAACGTGCCGCTATATAATAAAGGAATCAGTATGATCCCTATTATGGAAATGAGTATCATAGGATGTTTTATTATGGCTAAAAATTCACCCTTTAAAGATTTTAACACGCTTACCAAGCCCTCCTATACGGCGAATATGCCGTTTATTAATCTATCTAGGTGAAAACTGATTGAAGAATACATAATTAAGTCATTTGCTTCTGCAATATATAATTTAAATTCTTGTTCACCTTAATATATATAATTTTTAAACAAACAATAATTACTGACCGTATTGTTCATTTGGTCAGTATCACGAAAATAATATAACATTTATCCTTCTTTTTATCAATATTTTTTCACAGACTTATATCGTATATTTACTGCTTTTCTCTTTATATCCTATTTAGATTGCCCTTTTAGCTGATTACGAACTTATCATGAAATATCTCTGATATTACATGGCAAAAAAGGGTATCCATAATGGATACCCTTTTTGTTAGCTATATTAGCATAATTAATAAAGCGCTTTCATATCATTTCGATATAATTCCTTTTAATTTTTCCGCCTGCCCGGTCAATTTCTCCAAGGACTCCTGATACTCTTTTTCCAATTGTTTAATGATGCCGGCAGCGGTATCTATTTTTTTAATTGCCCCTACACCATGACCCGCTGACCAAATATCACGCCACGCTTTAGATTCCGATGGTTTGGACATGCTGTCAAAATCGACTTTTTCTTTTTTGGCTAATTGTTCCGGGTCCATGCCTTCCTTTCTGATGCTCGGTTTCAGCATATTACAATTAACGCCTGAAAATGCATCAGTCAAGATGATGTCATCATGATCACAATCGACAAGCATTTCACGATATTCATCATTTGCCCTGCTCTCTTTCGCCACGATAAAACGAGTACCCATATATGCAAGATCCGCTCCAGCTGCCTGAGCTGCCAAAATACTGTGACCAGTACTGATGGATCCGGCAAGCAAAATGATTCCGTCCCAGAATGTCCTTACGCTGTCCACGAAAGCAAAGCTATTTATCTCACCCGCATGACCACCGGCTCCCGCGGCAACCAAGATCAATCCGTCCACACCTGACTCCGCAGCTTTTTTTGCAAAATCCACAGAGCTGACATCCGAAAAGACCAAGCCGCCATAGCTATGTACGACATCCACCACATGTTTGGGTGAACCTAATGATGTAATGACGATGGGAGGCTGATGCTTTTTGACCAATTCCAACTCTTCTTCAAGCCGGCTATATGTACGGTGGACAACCATATTCATTGCCCATGGAGCAATCTTAGAGCCTGGTTCTTTAGCCTTTGCTGCAATCAATGTGTCGTTTATGTCACCCATCCATTGATCCAGTACCTCTATCGGACGCGCATTCGGTGCTGGAAAAGAGCCGATCACCCCATTCAAACAGCATTCTTTCACTAACTCAGGACCGGATATTAAAAACATAGGTGCTGAGATAACTGGTAAAGATAATTGATTCCACCACTGTTCAGGCAAACTTCTAGTCATCCATTAAACCTCCCATTATTAATATATTACCAAAATATAACACTACAAGATTATCATACTTCTAAAATACACAATTTTCAAGAAATTAATTCGGCAGCGCCATTTTAATAAAAAAACTGTATATGGAGTAGTTCCCATATACAGTGTCGATTCAATTTGAAAGCACCCATTTGCGAATGGCCTTAGCCACACCATCTTCTTCGTTTGTCGCTGTAACCCAGTCTGCTTTTTCTTTCACAATTTCTTGGGCGTTTCCCATTGCCACACCCACTTTTGCTTCAGAAATCATTGCAAGGTCATTAAGGCTGTCACCCACTGCCATAACATTATCCATAGTAATATCGAGTAATGAACATACGAGCTTTATCGCTTTCGCTTTATTTACGCCCATGGCATTCACTTCAATATTCGTCGGGCTTGAATTACTTATTTCAAAGTTTCCTTTTGATACCAGTTCATCCATGATGATTTTGCGAATGCTTTCATCATCTGTATCAAATCCGAATTTAAGCCATTGCGAATCATGGATTTTCTCAGGCATTTCAGCCCTGTAAATATTATCGCAGCTTATTGCCCAGAAATGAGTACCATGTTTTTGGCTTAATTCCCACATCCATTGTATGGAATCGCTATCGACGATATTCCTTTCCACCAGTTTTCCTTGATTATCGTAAATTTCGCTTCCGTTTACCGTAATGAGGTATGATTGAAGTTCCATTGACTTTGCAAAATCACTGCATGTCGCATAGGATCTTCCTGTGCTCAATACCACAAAAACCCCTTGATTTTCGGCTTCTTTTATCGCTCTGCGATTTTCTTCAGATATCTCTCCAGCCTTATTGAGAAGCGTGCCATCCATATCAAGTGCAACTAGCTTAATATCTTGTTTCTCCAATCTTTTTCACCCTTTCATAATCCTTCTTTATGTAACTAAGTCCATGATAGCTTATAATGCATACGTAAGGAAAGTACGTGAAGAATTGAACAGGCATTATCATTAGTGTCATGATATTTATAACCCAACAAATTTCTATCATGACACTTTATATTCTGCCATTCTTTCTACTCCCTGTCTTTTTTCATTTCATTCAATTCTTTTTTTATTTGACCTTCCCATTTTGGGACACCATCATTTTCATCAAATTCTATAATGACATCCGTTACCCCTCTTTCCTTGAATATCTCATTAAACAGCCGATCTTTAATGTCATCCGCTTGGGCGATTGAAATATGGGGATCAAGTTCGACTTCAAGTTCAACATGGAAGTCTTCCCCTTCTTTTAATACGGCCAGTTTCTGTATATCCCTTACGTCTGGATCATCCATGACCATCGTACCGATTTTTTGTCGCATTTCAATATCGGCTTCCCCAAGAGCACCTGCAGCATTATCAAGAAAAACCCTTCCAACCACATAAAACATACCGAGACCGATCATGACGGAAGCAACTCCTTCCGCTTGGATGAAGGGAGTGAAGTTTGCTAATAAAATGGCAATTATCGCAAGCACCCCGCCACCGGTCGCTACCATATCTTCCATGAATACCAATTTCGTAGCTGGTTTTGCTCTTTTTAAACCAGAGAAGCTCTTAAATATGACGGCTGCTCCTTTAGCTTCGATTCCAGTCTCATGCACCACTTCTTTCATCGCTTTAAATAATACATATGATTCCAACACAACCGCTAACGAAAGGACGGACAAGTTAATAAGGATACCAGTTGATTCTGCAGGGTGCAAAATGTGATGAAACCCTTCTTTAATCGTTTCATAAGACATGATCCCGACAACCAATACTGCCCCTAATAATACGAGGTTAACCAAACGTCCAAAACCATCAGGGAATCGATCAGTTGGTGCCTTTTTACTTAGTGCGGAACCAATGAAGACGAAAAACTGATTCGCAGCATCGCCCAAAGTATGTAAAGTTTCAGCAAACATAGCTACATTCCCTGTCATGAAGTAAGCAATCCCCTTTAGCACAGCGATGATACTATTCACACAGGCAGCAATGAACGCCGATTTATTACCTTGTTTCAATAACCGAAATAATTCTTTCATTTAAAAACCCCCCCTAATCTTTTTATAAATCCATTTTCATAATGTATTATCCCCAACACTGGAATATATGAAACCACAAAAGCGAAACCCTTAACTATACGATTGGCGAATAATTTGCATTACTTTGGTTTTTAAGTTATATCTCCCACAAACGAATATATTCCAGAATCGGACTCATCTATTCTAATTAGTTCACAATGAACGCATCCATTTCTTTAGAAGACTGATTAATGAAACAAAAAAGGAGTAAGCGGCGGCTTACTCCATATCATCCAAGAACTTCAAGCGTTTATCCTTCCTTTTTCACTAACTTAGATGGATTATTTACTTTATAGCGTATTTCTTTATTATATTTTTTGTCGACCACTTTTCCATCAAATTCGATTTTGTCCCCTTCTTCGAGCTCAGCTTTTTTCAATGTCTTGCTATATCCACACCAAGCATCGCCGATGGTCAATTCAGGTTCCGTTGTCACTTTGACATTCTCTAATAGTATGACTTCATCTTCTTCACCAGTGAAATGGTTCATTTTCGCCGTAAACTCCTTGACGGTCGCGGTGAAATGCACTTTTTCCCCAGGTAAGTCCAACTTAGGTTTTGCTGTCGTTTTTTTAGTTTTGGCCTTTGCCTTTTTTGGTTCTTCACTTAGTTGATCGGCGTTTTCCGTAATTGGCGCTTCCATTACCTGCTCAGTTTCACTTGGAACTGCGGCGGTTTCCGAAACAGGTCCACTCAACAATTCTTTTCCGAAACTGGAGCTTTGCATTTCCTTTAAATAGGAAGGGTTAATGCAACTAAGCTTACCATTTTCAAATTGAACGACTACAGTGTCCAGTCCGTTGCCATATTGTTCATAACCTGCCAATTTGACTTTTGCTTGAAAACTTCCGCTTTTATATACTAGTTCTCTTTTTACCGAACGGGCAGTGAATAATTTCCATTCCAGTCCTTTAGCGATATAGTCCGTATCATCTAAAAAAGGGATATATTCTCCTTTTGGTGCGATATAATGAATCAAATCTTCAGCTGGAGTTTCAGCCACAGTAACCACTCCTAATCTTTTCTATAGATTATATTCTAGCAAAGGATTTCAAAGTTGCAAATGAATGAGTATCGTCATGGGTTGATTGCAGCCAGAAATCCGAATACGCTTAAATCCTTTCCATGAAATGAATGCGATCATTTTTGGAACCAGAAAAAAGCTGCCCACTAAGAGCAGCCTTTTTATTTGAATAGTCAATCTTTTATTTCTGTAATTGGAAAAACTACTTTACCCTTCCTTAACGTGAATTTTTTTTAGTTTTGCATCTTGTTCAGGAGTAATTTCCTTTTTCTTATGATAAAACAGAAAGTATGACCCAATTACTAGAATCGTGAGAAGGGTTGTAAGAAAAAATTGCAATCTCATGGAATCAATAAACGCTTGAGCAACGAATATTATAAATAATACGGCAATGGTCACGTAGGTTAAATAAGGGAATAGCCACATTTTCACTTTGAGTGTCCCTGGGTTTTCTTTTTCCGTCTTTTTCCGTAAATATAGATGAGAAAATGCGATAAAGATATACATGATCATAGTGACTCCTCCAGAGCTGTTTGCGAGAAAAGCAAACAATTTATCAGGAGAAACAAATTTAAATGTCGTGAACACATAAGCAAAGAAAACACTTGCCATTAACGCCCAAATCGGGATTCCCCGCTTATTCACTCGGGAAAGGATTTTCGGTGCATCACCTTTTTTTGATAAAGAATATAACATACGAGAGCTTGTATATAGGCCTGAATTCAAAACAGAAAGCAATGAAGTGAAGATTACGATATTCATGATTTGCCCCGCTGCCGGCAGGCCTGCCATGTCAAATACGCTGGCATAGGGGGTTTTCAGTAAATCTTCAGCACCTTGGGGGATTACGAGAACCAACACGGTCACTGAACCAACAAAGAAAAGAAGGAGACGCCATACAACACTGTTTATGGCTCTAATAATATTTTTTTCAGGGTTTTCAGACTCTCCTGCAGCAATGGCAGCTACCTCACTTCCCGATAAAGAGAAAGTAATGAATATCACACTAAGAAGGACAGGCAGAAAACCTTTTGGTAAAAATCCTCCATCTCCTGTAATGTTTGAAAGGCCTGGTGAATCAAAACCCGGAACTAATCCGAAAATCATGGCGGCACCCAGGAAGAGGAATATTACAATGGCAGCCACTTTCATGAAAGCTAACCAGTATTCAAATTCCCCATAAGCTTTAACTGAATAGATATTCGTAATCGTCATTAATATAGGGAAGGATAGACTAGCAGCCCACATGGGTATACCAGGAAACCAATCATGAATCATAGTACCCAATAACGTAGTTTCTATAGCAATGATGATAACCCAGTTGAACCAGTATAACCAGCCGATCGTGTATCCGGCCCAGGGACCAAATGCTTGATGCGCATATGTTGAAAAGGATCCGCTATCAGGATTTACCACAGCCATTTCACCCAGCATACGCATTATAAGCACGATCATCAATCCTGCAATTATATACGATAAAATAGCACCAGGCCCAGCTGAATCTATTATTGTTCCGCTTCCGATAAATAGTCCTGCCCCAATTACCCCGCCAATGGAAATCATTGTGACATGCCTGGTCTTGAGACCATGTTTCAATTCATTTGTTTGAAGTGCCACTATTGTCACCATCCTTTAAAACTGTCTAATTACCGTTTTGTAAGCAGTAAACCTTTGCTCATGGGTACCTTAGTAGAAATCTTTCATTCAATAACAATGTAATGAGGCCAAATTCACTATCGAAATATGTATATTGCACAGTATACTCTATTAACCGTAACCGCTTTTCTATTTATACTCCCTCTTTACTAACATCAGATCTCAACGGAAAGTACAAAGAACCTTGCTGATTTTCACTTTTTGCTTTTTGTTGAGTCCTTTTATGTAAAAATATAGTTACCCAGCTCTATCCTCTCTTTCCTTACACTTCTTTTTTAATAAATAAAAGCACCCTCTCTCACTAAAATTTTGTACATATATAAAATAAAAGCAATATCCATGCCAAAAAAAGGATAGTTATTTTATTAGGGTTTAACGCTTTTATGTATTTAAAACGATTCAATTTTGAATTATAAATTCAATTTCCGATTCATACATTAATTATCGACCCTTTTTGATTCATAATCGAATCAAAAAATGACAATTTATTTGTTTTCTTTTACTATTTCGACACATATATACTGAAAAATAACCGGGATAAAAAAGAAGATGCTAAAATCCTAATTGTGATTTCTTGGCATCTTCCAAATAGATTTATTTTCACTGAGAATGATTTTATGTAAAATACCGGCAGAACCGGAATGCCCTCCTGCTAATAATTAAAATACTATGTTTACAAGCTTCGAAAAAATTCGATATGTATATAATGCTGTGAAAATTATCCTATGATATGGTTGAAACACATATGATTCAATTCTGAACTTCAGGGAAATGGATGCTGAATGTGGTTAAATTTTCATTGGAGACACAATTCATATATCCATCATTACTTTCAATGATCTTTTTACACACGTATAATCCAATTCCCGTTCCTAACTCTTTCGTTGTGACAAAGGGCTCAAAAATAGATTCGATCAATTCACTGGCAATGGCCGGTCCATTATTTGAAATTCGAATTATTCTTTCATTCGCCTCAATTATAGAGTTTATCCTCAAAATTCTAGGATGTTCCTTATCCTTTAAGGCATCAATGGAATTTATAAAAAGATTCAAAAACACTTGTTTTAACCCATCCTTGCTCGCTGTCATGACGAAGTTTGGATAAATATCTATTTCCACATTAACGCTGGCATCCACAATATTTGCATAAGTCAATTCTTGTATTTCTTTAATTAACTTTAGTACGGAAATTTCCTCTCTTTGTTCCTCATTAAAATCAGATTTAGAGGTATGGAGGAATTGGGTTATCCTGAAATTCAGCTGATTTAACTCATAATCAATGATATCCAAATATTTCAAGTCGGGATTCTCCCTCTTCAGTAATTTATTGAACCCCATGATTGCTGTAAGAGGGTTACGGAACTCATGTACAAAGCTTGATGATATTTGACCCAGTACCGCTAATTTATCTTTGTGGTTTTCACTAATATAAGACTTTTTTTCCTCAATCACTTCATTTGTAAGATTCGTATATCTAGTTACTGCATGGTAGCTGAACGTATCAAAGTGCAGGTTAATGTCATTAATGAATCTCTGCATATATTTAATTGGGATATTGGCGCCAAAAACATTTCTGATTATGATATTTCTCCCTAAATTGATATTATATAGAAAATCCCCAATGTTGATATTTGCTTCAAGACGTTCTTTTGCAACCCGGTAAGCCAATTTTATCAGCACATCATCAGACAATACCTCCTTGAACGTTTGGATGACCAGTGAGTACATCCCATAACCATTTTCCTTAATTCTTTCTTTGTAGGGGTCTATTTCATTGATCTTAATAGTCTCGTTCCATTCATTTAAAAACACAGATTCATTTTCTTCCAAATATTGAATCAATACATGTTTATACTTCTTATGTTCAGATGACAACTCCATACTATTGATCACACATCCCCTTGCGGAATTTAGTTACTACATCAATAACATCATTCTATATGAGATTTTGATATCCTGCACTTCATTATTTATTGTTTTTCAAGGTGAAATGTAGCTTATAAGGAAACAGGTATGCTGGTCCGCATATAGTTACTTGCGATAACAAAGAACCGACCATATCAGGTCGGGAATCTGAAATTGTCATAAAAAGATTCTTCATATTTTTTTATATACTGAGAGTCTCTTACTTTTGAGGGTTGATTCCATATTTTTTCATTTTTCTATATAGCGTATTGCGGCCGATGTCGAGCTGTTTCGCTGCGTTACTGATATTCCCATTTGTTCGTTCCAATGCATTCCTGATAAGTAGGGTTTCTTGTTCTTGAAAGTTTCTTGGTTCTCGATCGGCATTTGCCCCTTCCTCATGTGTCATGGAAGAAACAGGACAAAGTGCCGCAAGCAATTCCCTTGTAATCGGGCCATTATCAGCTAGGAATGCAGCCTGTCCCAGCACATTTTGCAATTCACGGAAATTACCTGGCCACGAATATTCCAAAATGAATGTTTTAGCTTCGTCAGTTAGTTCTGCATGTTCGCTCTTATAAGGTAAATCCGCTAAAATATATTTTGCTAACAGCAATAAATCTTTACGACTCCTTAGATTTGGAAGTTTTAAAGATAATCCACAAAGTCGGAAAAATAGATCAGCTCGGAATTCTCCAGCTTCAATTTCTTTTTGTAAGTCTTTGTTGGTGGCGGCAATGACCCTTACATCGATTGGAATGGAAGCATGCCCTCCGACACGCGTCACACATCGTTCCTGAAGCACGCGGAGCAGAGTCACTTGAGCTTTAAGCGGCATGTCCCCGATTTCATCCAAAAACAGGGTTCCGCCATCTGCAGCTTCGAATTTCCCCTTATGCCCGCCGCTTTTTGCGCCAGTAAAGGCACCCTTTTCATATCCAAATAACTCACTTTCCAATAAGTTTTCGGGAATTGCGCTGCAATTGATGGCGATGAATGGCTTATCACTTCTTAAGCTAACCCCATGAATGGATTGAGCGAACAGCTCTTTTCCCGTTCCGCTCTCCCCAGTGATTAGCAGGCTGATATCAAGCGCTGCAGCTCTTTTAGCAATGGATATGGTTTGATTCATTTGCGGATCATTACTTATTATATCGGTAAATTGATAACGATTAGTTTTTAAACCATCAAACAATTTTTGTTTTTTTAACCTTACGATCACGGAGGATTGATGTTCTATATTTTTGCCAAGGGTTTGAACCAGGAATTCCTGGTCTTTAATTGAAACCTTCTGTTCTAAAACAAGTGGGTCTGTTCCTGATATTATATTCGATACTCGTTTTTCCATTGTGCCGATAACATGTGACGCCGCTATATTGAGATCTGTAACTTTTCCCTCTTTATCAAGGGTAATTAACGGATCAGGGTATGAATCATATATAAAATAAAGGTTTTTCTCCCTTTTTTGTGTATGTGACAATAAGAGTGCTTGTTTGATGCTATCAGCCACCCTCTGAACTAAACTAATGGAAAAAGGATGATAATTCTGTTGATGACTGCTTAAATTCAGAACACCAAGCAGATGCCCCTCAGGGTGATAAATGGGCGATGCGGCACAAGTAAGGAAATGGTTATCCTGATGAAAGTGTTGACTGCCATGAATTAGTACAGGGTTTTTCTCTACTATGGCTGTTCCTATTGCATTTGTTCCTTTTGATTCCTCTAGCCAATTGGCCCCTTTTCTCAGGGAAACATTATCTGCATGTCGAATGAAAGCTGGATCCCCAACTGTTTCGATGATATATCCTTCAGGAGCAGCAAGTAATAAAATGGACTCCAAACCATTAATCGAGCGATAAACCTCTTCTAAAATGGGAGAAGAATGGTACAGGAGTTCCGCATATCGATCGTGGTATTCGGCCAACTCAAATGCACCAAGCATATCTTCCTTATCCATCATGCTTGGCTGAAGGCCCTTCGAAATGCACCGCTGCCATGATTCTTGAATAAATCCCGGTACGGTTCCTTTATCCGCGCTTATATTAACAGACATTGAATAATCCTCCCCGTATGTATAATCCAGTAAATCGGCCACTGTTTTTTATTCAATTTCAAAACTCTATGTAATCAAAAGTTTCAGAGCATTCAGGGTTCGTTCATTCAGTTTAATTATAGCAGAAAATTCAGATATCCACCAAAATGAAAACGCATTATGCCAACTACTAAACTTTTTTGTTCCATATTGGTACAACTTCCTGTTCCAATATGGAACAGTTTGCTACCTTCCCATGTCCCTCCAGCATCTTCTTTAGCTGGTATCATTGGTTTTTTGTGATGGCATAAGTCTTGCATAATTACATGTCGAGAAATTGATTCCTTATGATAAGGGGGGAAAGAATTCAAGTAATCCAGTTTTTAAAGATATTCAGACTTGCTGCAAGTCAGCCAAAGAGAAAGATATCAAAAACATAAGATTATGCCTGGTCCTTTTACTTAGAGGAACGCCATTGTCCGAACAAATATCGAACTTAAAATCCAAATGAAAAGGGGTATTATACATGGAACAAACTATTAAGCTTAATCCAAGAGTGCAAGAATTCTTGAAGGGAACTAAAAAGCTTTTGATTAATGGGGAATTGGTGGAAGCTGCTTCAGGAAAAACCTTTGAGACCCTCGATCCTTCAAACGGCAAGGTTTTAGCGGTTGTGAGTGAAGCAGGTCCGGAAGATGTAGATAAAGCAGTCAAAGCAGCGCGTAAGGCTTTCGACAACGGTCCATGGAAAAAAATGAGTGCATCGGAACGCAGTCGCCTCATTTATAAATTAGCGGACCTCATGGAGGAACATAAAGAAGCGTTAGCACAATTGGATACCCTGGATAATGGCAAGCCGATTGGCGAAACCACCAATGCCGATGTCCCCCTTGCAATCGATCACTTCCGTTATTATGCTGGATGGACCACTAAGATAGTGGGACAAACAATACCTGTTGCTGGGAATTACTTCAATTATACCCGTCATGAAGCAGTCGGGGTGGTAGGGCAGATCATCCCTTGGAATTTCCCTTTACTTATGGCCGCATGGAAATTAGGCGCAGCCCTTGCAACCGGATGTACGATCGTATTAAAACCAGCGGAGCAAACGCCGCTTTCAGCATTATATTTAGGTCAATTGGCGCTTGAAGCAGGTTTTCCTCCTGGCGTTCTCAATGTCATACCTGGATTTGGTGAAACAGCTGGGTCTCCGCTTGTAGACCATCCTGATGTCGATAAAATTGCCTTTACCGGTTCAACCTCAGTAGGGAAAATGATCATGCGCCAAGCTTCGGGAACCGTGAAAAAAATCTCGTTGGAATTAGGCGGAAAATCACCTAATATCATTTTACCGGATGCAGATATGAGTAAAGCCATTCCTGGAGCTTTAATGGGCATCATGTTTAATCAAGGACAAGTCTGCTGTGCCGGTTCCCGCCTGTACATTCAAAAGAAATCCTATGATAACGTGGTAGCTGACCTAGTGTCCCATGCAAAGAACATTAAACAAGGGGCCGGTCTTGATCCATCTACCCAGATAGGGCCTTTGGTATCCAGTGAACAAATGGAAAGAGTCGGCGGTTATATTGAAAAAGGAAAATCTGAAGGAGCTGAAGTGGTTACCGGGGGCAATTACGGACAAGGTGAGGGTTATTTTGTAACGCCTACAATATTTGCAGGCGTTGAAGATGAAATGACAATCGCTAAAGAAGAAATCTTCGGTCCTGTTGTAGCTGCGATGCCTTTTGACGATTTGGATGATGTGATAAACCGTGCAAATAACTCAGAATATGGATTGGCTGCAGGTTTATGGACACAGGATGTAAAAAAAGCCCATTATGTGGCTAATGAATTAAAAGCGGGTACAGTTTGGGTAAACTGCTATAACGCATTTGACGCGGCTTCCCCATTTGGCGGTTATAAACAAAGTGGAATCGGTCGGGAAATGGGCAGTTATGCTTTGGATAATTATACGGAAGTCAAAAGTGTATGGATTAACTTAAACTAAATAAAAGAATGAATGCACCATATGATCATTTGGCTCAGATATCGTGATTGAAATGCATGTTATCGTTTCCTAATTCGCAAAAGGATGTACCAATGTGCTGACTTTGGTACATCCTTTTTCTTGTTTTGTACTTATATGGAGCAGACAAAAAGAAGAGACCTTTCATTTCGAAAGGTCTCTTTGTATCGATTATCCATTACGTTCGATTTGCAATTTTTCTCTGTTTGCTTTTTCTTTTTCGATATTTTTCTGTCTTGAAATCCCGGCAACCAGGATTCCAATCACCACTATTGCTTCAAATCCATATTTAATGAAGGGATTTGCAAAGTAGTCGTGCATGAAAGGTTCAGCTACGATCATTTTAGCAGCTGTCCAGCCTAGTATTCCCGCACCAATTATTATGATGAATGGGAAGCGTTCGATCAGTTTAAGGATCAAAGTGCTTCCATACATCACTACTGGAATTGATACAAGTAAACCGATTACCACTAAAGTGAAGTTACCATGAGAAGCACCTGCCACAGCTAGGACATTGTCCAATCCCATCAATGCATCTGCAATAATGATAGTTTTTATGGCAGCCCACATCGAGTCTGCAGGCTTCACATCATGTTCTTCTTCATCGATAAGGAGCTTATAAGCAATCCATACAAGAAGTAATCCCCCTATTAAATGCAGTCCTGGCACCTCTAAGAGCCAAACAACCAGCAGCGTTGCGATGATCCTTATCACTATTGCCCCGACCGCTCCCCATATTATCACCTTTTTTTGCTGTTCTTTTGGAAGCTTTCTTGCAGCCAATCCAATAAGGATCGCATTATCACCGGCTAGAACCAAATCTATCATAATGATCGCTAAAAGTCCTGAAATGAATTCACCTGTTAAAAAATCCAACATAATTTCCTCCTTTTCACAAAAATAAAGAGACCTCTGCCATAAATGGCAAAGGTCTCGCTAAGCACTAAATGAATTAGGCCAATAAAGCCGGTGGGATTCCCACGTAATGACGACTTTATTTCAGGTTATCCCTGACGCTACTCCCCTTCACGGGAATAAAGAATATGTAATTCTTTTAATATCTTTCCATTAGGAAACTACCAAGAAAAAATATCACTAATTCAGTATACCAAAAATACAAATAAAATAAAGAAAAAAATAATAGATAGGAATGATATTAAATGAACTTAACCTTGTCCAAATCCTTTCAACGGATAATTTCAGTCAATCATCCCTTCTAGATATTGGCATAATTCGTTTCCAAGGTTCGGGATATCGCTCAAATCCTTCCCCCATAGATATTGATTACTTAAGGTTGCCTCTACCAATTGTCTAAGCGGGAGTTCTTCCCTCTCATAACGAAGCCATTGTTCCCTGAAAAATTCAATTGCCTTTATATCATCTTTAACGACATAGACTTTACCCGCAAAGCTTTTACCAATATAACTCCCCTTGGTTTCGTTAACTCTATAAAATCGGATCAGGCCCGAAAAACCTCTTACGATACAGTCGGGCAGCCTTCCTTTCGCCTTATGATATTCCTCCAAGGTAGGCAGGAGACGAGCCTTGAACTTCGAAATACTGTTCAGCGAAATATCGGCCAGGAGGTGATGTACAAAAGGATTCTTAAATCGCTCAAGAACACTTTCCCCATATTGCATCATCTCATTTTGATCAAAAGGTAATGAAGGAATTATTTCCTTTTCGATGGCATTGCTCAGAAATTGGTTGAATTCCGGATGATCGATTGCCTGTTTTACTTCTTCCAATCCAGATAAAATGCCTAAAGGAGCCAACAAGGTATGTGAACCATTAAGTATCCTTACCTTCCTCATTTGATAAGGTGTCAAATCTTTTACCCAATGCACATTTAAGCCGGATTGTTGTAAAGGAAGACGTTGATCAATACAAGGGTCACCTTCAATAGCCCATAAATGGTAGGGTTCTGCCGTATTTAGCAGGGTATCCTTATATCCCCATGCCGCAAATAGGTTGTCCGACTCATTGGCTGGGAATCCTGTAACGATACGGTCTACAAGCGAGTTTAGGAATAGGTTGTCCCGGTCCACCCACTCCATGAATGGCTTTGGTAAATCCCAATCCCTGCTATGCTTAAGAACATATTGCTTCAATGAATCACCATTTCTCTCTAAAAGCTCACATGGAAGCATGATCAGTCCTTTTTTTGCATCTCCGTTGAAATACAGATAACGATGATACAAAAAAGCAGTCAGCTTTCCTGGATAAGATTCAATCGGCTTTCCTTCTTCCAAAGGAATCTGCTGGTATTTGAGCCCTGCTTCAGTCGTGTTGGAAACTACAAATTCCAATTCAGGATTTTCTGATAGTGCTAAAAATTCCATCCATTCTTCATATGGATCAATCACCTTTGAAAAAACGGAAATGATCTCTGTATGTTCCACTTTTTCGCATTGGTGAAAACCACGTAACATTAACGTATACAGTCCATCTTGCCGCTTTACTTCCTCTATTTTCCCTTTTCCGGCGGGGCGGGGCTGGGTAACTGCAATACTTCCCATGAAATGACCTTGTTTATTACATTCATGAATCATCCAATCAAAGAAGCCACGAAGAAAATTCCCCTCCCCAATCTGCAATACTTTTATGGGAAAATCCATCATATGTGAATATTGGACAGCTTTTGTATCTTTACTCAGACGTTGCAGTTGACTTTTATTAATGTTCATGATCAAGGAACTCCTTTCTAATAGAAATATCCAATTCGGATTGCGTTTTATGTGGTTGCCTTTACGACAGCATACCTAATGCTCATATTTCGACAATTGCCTTGATCACTTTAGCTTCAGGAGTTAACCAACCTTCAAACTGATTGATCATTTCATCCAAATGTGTGCGGTGTGTAATATACTGGCTCATATCCAACAAATCATTTTTCAGCGTATTCACGACATAATCAAAGTCATCCCTTGTTGCATTGCGGCTTCCCATTAATGTAAGCTCTTTACTGTGGAATTCTGGATCATTAAAGGAAATATCTGCTTTAACTAAACCTACATAAATCAATCTTCCGCCGTGAGCAGGATATTTAAATGAATCCATCATTGATTTTGCATTACCTGTCGCATCAAATACCACGCTTGGCATATCTCCATTCGTCAATTGGGCTAATTTCTCCATTGGATTATCCAAAACGTTCAAAGTATAATCGGCATTTGCCCATTTGCCGGCAAATGCAAGGCGTTCATCATTTACATCCATTGCGATCACCTTCGCACCTTGTTCTTTAGCGAATGCCATGACTCCCAAGCCAATGGGTCCAGCACCAATTACAAGTGCAAATTCCCCTTTATGAATAGCAGCGCGCCTAACTGCGTGAGCCCCTATACTTAAAGGCTCTATCATTGCGGATTGGTCAAGTGTGAGACCCTCGGTTTTCACCAAATGATTATAAGGAACCGTAATCCACTCACTCATGCCGCCTTCAGCATGTACACCCAACACTTTCATATCCGTACAGCAGTTCGTTTTTCCACTTCTGCAAGCCAGGCATTCTCCACATTCCATATAGGGGATGATCGATACTTGATCCCCGACATTAAGCCCTGATTCATTTTCCGGTATGGACTCAATATAACCGGATAATTCATGGCCAAGTATTCGAGGATAGCTAAAAAAGGGTTGATTGCCTCCATAGGCATGAATATCTGTACCGCATATACCTATGCGCCGCACACGAATCAAAGCTTCCCCTAAGTTTGGTACGGGTTTTTCCGACTGTATCATCTTAAATTCAAAAGGTTGTTCACAAACGATACTTTTCACTGATTAACACTCCTTTTTAATAACTTGATAGATATTGTGTATGTCTTAGAGAATGACTCCTTCTTTAAAGATGCTTATCTCCCTATATCCGAATTTTTCATTATTCGTTTTCTTTTTACCGGATGAAAGCTCAAGAATGTAGTGGAATAAATCGTCCTTTAATTCATCGATCTTTTGACCTTCTATCAACCGCCCGGCATTATAATCAATCCAGTGCTTCTTACGATCGGCTAAATCCGAATTCGTAGCTATTTTTACAGTTGGCACCGGTCCCCCAAATGGCGTTCCTCTTCCCGTAGTGAATAGAACGATATGTGCGCCGGCTGCTGCCAAAGCCGTTACCGAAATCAGGTCATTTCCAGGAGAATTGATTAAATTCAAACCATGCTTCACTACTCGTTGTCCATACGGGCTTACATCCACTACAGTGGCATGGCCCCCTTTTTGCGTGCATCCAAGTGATTTTTCCTCCAGTGTACTTATGCCGCCCTCCTTGTTTCCAGGTGAAGGGTTTTCATAAATTTCCTGATCATGGCGAATGAAATACTGTTTGAAATCATTAATAAGGCCAACGATTTTCTTAAAGGTTTCTTCATCCCCTGCCCTGTTCATCAATATCGTTTCCGCTCCAAACATCTCAGGAACCTCTGTCAATATCGTGGTCCCGCCATTTTCTACTATTAAGTCGGAAACCGCACCAACCAATGGATTAGCGGTAATGCCTGAAAAACCATCGGAACCCCCGCACTTCAAGCCTATTTTCAACTTTGAAACCGGTACTTCCTGGCGTACGAACCCTTCCGCATATTCCACTAATTCCCCCATTAAACGTAAGCCGCTCTCCAATTCATCTTGAACCTCCTGGGCTTTTAAAAATTTAATCCGATTAGGAGGAAAGTCACCTATGACTTCTTTAAATGATTCGATTTGATTGTTCTCACACCCTAATCCCACAACTAAAACCCCTGCTGCATTTGGGTGTTGAGCCAAGGCTGCCAATAGTTTCTGCGTATGGGTCAAATCATCTCCCAATTGAGAACAACCGTAGGGATGGGAAAAGTGATGAACCCCATCGATTTGACGATTTTCAAACTGCTCATTGCCCATTTTAGCTAGAAGTTCACATGTTTTATTGATGCAACCTACCGTATTGATGATCCAGATTTCATTCCGGATGCCCACTTCCCCATTTTCTCGGATATATCCTTGGAAGGTATGATTTTCACTTGGCTCTTTTGTATCTTGAATGCTAGGTTGATAGGAATAATCCAATATACCATGCAAACCGGATGCTAGATTATGGGTGTGAACCCAATCGCCAATGGCGATATCTTCTTTAGCTTTTCCGATCGAGTAGCCAAATTTGATTACGTCCTCAGCTCGTTTAACCGGTTTCACTAACATCTTATGCCCTTTAGGAATGTCGTCATTTG
Organism: Peribacillus phoenicis; assembly: GCF_047238085.1. NCBI lineage: Bacteria > Bacillati > Bacillota > Bacilli > Caryophanales > Bacillaceae > Peribacillus > Peribacillus phoenicis. Next base: position 2,595,598 of record NZ_JBDFMF010000001.1, read on the forward strand.
CCTTGATATGAATCATTCCCCTGTCTGTTTGAATCTGGAGACTCTGTCCTTTATGAATCCACTCCAAGGAAATAACAACATCATCATTTGAATGCAATTGAACATATTTATTCATTCTGTCCCTCCTTATCATGAATAAGACGTTCAGAACCAAACGTCACTCCATTCCGAAAGCCCTTTCATTTTTCCTTGAATTTTTTAATTTTTAAATCTATTTTAATTTTAACATCAATTTATGAAATATAAATTGCGAATTTTGCTATAAATATACTCATTCTTGTTGTATTATACTTTCAGGAGATGAACAAATGAAAAAAATTCATAATGCATTAAACCATGATTTACTCTTCCCATTCTCTTTTGTCTATCAAGATACGAAAAGTCCCCAGAATGAATTGTCCGATCATATGCATGACCATTATGAAATTGTTTATGTTTATAACGGTAAAGGGACCTTTTTTATCGGTGATGTGTTTTATGATATGCAGCAAGGGGATGTATTCCTGATCCCGAATAATACCATTCATAGGGCATTACCGAATAAGGAAGACCCTGTCACCTCCACCATTATTTTTTTCAGTCCCACATTAATATATAAAGATGTGGTTGATGATTCTTTTTCATATTTGCACTTGTTTGATCTGACAAAAAAGAGTAAGAATTATAAAATATCATTGCCGCAGAAGAAACAAGTAAAGATGGAGGAACAGCTACAGCTCATCCTGCAAGAAACAACTAGCCAATCAATAGGCTCGAGACATGCTTGTTTGCTGATCGTTCACCAGATCATACTTGATTTATACCGCACCCGGATAAATGGCAAAGAAGATTTATCCCAGGGCAGCTATAGTTCAGAATGGATCAAAGATATTTTAATCTATATTAATGAACATATTGATGAACCATTAACACTGACGGCACTTGCACAAAAAGCTTTGGTCAGTCCCGCTCATTTCAGCAGAGTTTTTAAGGAAACGACTGGAATTGGCTTAATCGTGTATCTAAACACGAAAAGAATCATCAAGGCAAAGGAACTTTTGCTGGAAACGAATCACACCATTGCCAATATTGCTGAAATGTGTGGTTTTGAAAGCATGCCCCAATTTTATCGTACCTTTAAGAAATACAATGAAAAGACACCAGCTACATTTCGAAGAGAAAATCGGATTCGCTAGGCGTGCCTAATACACATGAAAAATGGAAGTGTCTTCCCTTTGGGAGACACTTCCATTCTAACAATCTATTACGCAGGCTTTACTATCGGTCGTACAAAACGGATGACTGCAAGCGATGCAACGATGGCCAATCCACCTGCAAGCAAGAATGCAACTGTGTATGTGCCTGAGGTATCGACAATGTATCCTGTTAAAGTCGGTCCGATGATTCCTGCTGTATTTGCCAAGAAATGCATAAAACCTCCAACAGATCCAACATTACCAGGGTCTACGACATCGTTGACGATTGCCCAGTAAATGGCACCAGTCAAATATAGGAAGAAGACGGAAAGTGCGACAAGCGTTACCGCACTGAGTGTCGTCGATACAAGCCCGGCAAACCCGATACATACTGCCGATAAGAACAAACATGTTACAAGCACGAGTTTACGTGAGAATAAAACACCTTTTTGAGCGAATTTTTTAAAGAAGAAATCCGATACGAATCCACCCAAAGCAAGTCCGATGAATCCAAATATCCAAGGAATCACTGTAATGATACTCATATTTTCCACACTTAGGCCGCGTGCATCCACCAAATAGCTTGGGAACCAAGTTAAGAAAAAGAAGAGAATATAGTTGTAGGAAAAAAAGGCTAGAGCTGTAAATAAAACCGTTTTTTGTTTTAAATAAAAGGTGAATTTCACCTTTTCTTCCGATGTTGCCGCTACATAAGATTTTCCTGTATGTTTCTGCTCTTTTGACTCTTGTGGTTTTTCTTTAACGAACTTCCACCAGCAAACCGCCCATATAAGAACCAATTATCATTATGGCAATGAAAGAAACTCTCCATCCATATGAGATTGCAATGAATCCAACTATCGGACCTGCAATGGCGCCACCAAGCGGAGTCCCGCTATTCGTCAAACCAACGACAGATGCCCGTTGATTTGCCGGGAACCAGTTATTGACCATTTTATTGATGGTGGCTGAAAGAGGGCCTTCACCCATCCCAAACAGGATGCGGATGACTATCATACTGGCAAAACCGACAGCCAGCACAAGTGCACCACTGAATAAAGACCAAACGATCATCGCCACGAAAAGCGTAAGCTTTGCACCCCATTTATCGGACGCCATGCCTCCAAGGAAGTTAAATACGGCATAACCAACTGAAAAGCTACTAAAGATAATTCCCATCTGTGTTGCTGTTAAGGATAAATCATCTTGGATGAACGGAGCTGCAATGGACAGTGCAGATCGGTCCAGATAATTTATTACCCCTGCCAAGAACAAGAAAACGATAACCATTCCTCTACCATTTGAAAACATAAAGTACCCCCCTATACGTTTCTATAAAAGCAGCAGCATTTTTGGAAACGTTTCCATTTAATAACCAAGAGTAAAGCCTATATGACCCATAACTAAATCGGTTTAGAATCCCCGTAAAAAAAGCGCTTTCTTTTTCACAGGAATTCTTACATCCGGTTCTAGCAAGAATTCCTTGAAAGCAAAGTCGGTTTCAAGCGATGGACGCTTGTATCCTCTTTTCCTGTTTTATTGATTTGACTAAGCAGTAACTCTGCTGCCAAGTTGGCCATTTCAATGGCCGGCTGATTAACCGTTGTGATGGTCGGTGTATAGAAACTGGCATACGGAACATCATCGATTCCTATGACTGCTATGTCATCAGGTATATTGATTTCGTGCTGTTTCATAAAACGCAATACTTCATTAAGTACGATATCATTACCTGCCAATATGGCTTGAGGCGGCTTTTCCAATTCGAAAAATTCTGAAAGTGCAACCGGAATTTCATCTGCATTCACAGTTTTAATGTATTCTGAATTGAATGGTATCCCATGTGACTCGAGTGAATCCTTGTAACCTTGGATCCGTTCGATTCGAGGACTGATATCGCGTATTATTGAAGTGGTTATGATTGCAATGTTTTCAAAACCCTTTTCAATAAACCGATCGACCGCTAACTTGGAAGCAAGGTGATTATCGAGCATGACTGTAGCAATATTCAATTCTTCGATCGTCCTATCCATGAAAACAATCGGGAATAGATCACTCTTCATACGTTGATATAAATCAAGATTGTCCCCTGTGGGGAAAATGATGATCCCATCCACTTGTTTAGCCCTTAGCATTTCAATATAATTCTTTTCCTTTTCAGGATTGTCATCTGCATTGCATACGATAATGTGGAACCCTTGTTCATAAAAGTAGTTTTCTATAGCTCTAATAACTTGCGTTGAAAACGTGTGAAGGATATTGGCAACCACTACCCCAACGGTAAAAGTGGATTTTTGCTTTAAACTGCGCGCTATTATATTAGGCTGATAGTTTAACTCTTCTATTGTTTCTTCAATTTTTTTCCTTGTTTTTTCACTCATATATTCATAGCGTTTGTTCAGGTATTGAGAAACTGTACTTTTTGATACTTTCGCGTGATTGGCGACATCAGTAATTGTAATGGTTTTCATTTCATTCATTCCTGTCGTGTGATTTCAATTCTCTGCCTAATACCAAAATGGCTTATATATAAGGAATATTCTATTATAATAAGTAAAGCTTTACAATCACCTTCTGATGCAGAAAAAAGACAATTTCCCAACCCGTGGAACTAATTTAATCACGTTAACTTGTTCGCCTTTTTATTGGACCTGGCTTCAGACGCCCGAGTATGCCATGAAGCCCCCATCGACCGGTACCGTAATTCCTGTGACAAAGCCCGAATAGGATTCATCAACGAGCCAAAGCAAGGTACCAAGTAAATCTTCCGGCTGCCCGAAACGCTTCATGGGTGTTGAAGTAATGATTTTATCAGACCTTGCCGTCAGGCTGCCATCTTCATTAAGTAAAAGATCCCGATTTTGCTTCGTCAAAAAGAATCCTGGAGCAATGGCATTCACCCGTAAACCTTCTTCGGCAAAATGAACAGCCATCCACATGGTAAAATTATTTATCGAAGCTTTGGCAGCACTATATGCTGGTACTTTAGTCATTGGAGCGTAGGCGCTCATGGAAGATACATTTACGATAACTGGTGCTTCCACTTGCAATAATTCTTTTCCAAAAACCTGACTTGCCAAAAATGTACCGGTGAAATTACTGGCAAAAACTTGGGAGAAACCATCTTCATCCAGATCAAAAAATGATTTTCCTTCTGCTTCTTCCCCATATTTCTCTGGAGCTGTAATGGCATCAGGATGATTGCCTCCCGCTCCATTTATCAATAGATCCACTCTTCCGAACGTTTCTATTATTCTCCCTCTTGCATCCTCCAATGAGGTTCTATTCAAAACATCTGCCGCGATTGATATCGCAGTCCCCCCTGCTTGTTCAATCAGGCCGACCACTTCTTGCCCTTTTTCTGCCGTTCTGTTCAATATAGCTATCTTGACACCATGACGTGCCAATTCCACAGCCATTTTGGAACATAAAACACCGCTGCCTCCAGTGATCACTGCCACCCTGTTCGTTAAGTTTTCATGGATGGGAATCATGATTCCCCACCTGATTTACCAGCTTCATATGCATCCCATAATCCGAGCAAATACATGATTCCCAATGCTCGGTCATATAAACCGTAACCTGGGCGGCACTCTTCACCCCATATATGGCGGCCATGATCCGGTCTGACATAACCAGTATAATTTTGCTTATTCAATTCTTCCACGACGCCCTGTATATTGATGGATCCATCCTGGGTATGATGGGATGTTTCCACAAAGTCACCATTTTCATAAATCTTCACATTTCTTATATGGGAGAAAGGCGAACGGTTTGCATACTTTTTAGCCACTTGGACCATATCATTTTCAGGGTTTGCCCCCATCGAGCCTGTACACATGGTGAACGCATTCGACGGTGAATCCGAAATCGAGATCAGTTTTTCATAGCTTGACTCTCCGGTGATGATTCTTGGCAAGCCAAAAATGGACCATGGCGGATCATCCGGGTGTATTGCCATTTTTATACCGCAAGCCTCGGCAACAGGTAATATTTCCTTTAGGAATATTTCAAGATTCGCCCACAGCTGCTCTTCGTCCACAGTTTTGTATGCTTCGAATAATTCAGAGATTTGATCCATCTTTTCTGGTTCCCAACCTGGTAAAGTTAAATCTGAGGCTTCCGTTACCGTACGAATTAAATCTTGTGGATCTAACGTATCAACTTTCGCCTTTTCATAAAACAGGGCAGTTGAACCATCTTCCAAAGGATGGAACATTTCAGTCCGAGTCCAATCAAAGATCGGCATGAAGTTATAACAAATGACCTTCACTCCTGCTTCCGAAAGATTCCGGATCGTCTCTTTGTATTTCTATATATATATCATACGATCTTCGTTACCCAATTTAATCGATTCATGGACATTTACACTTTCTACGACATCCGTGTGAAAACCAAATGATTGGATATACTCGATTTCTTTTTTAATTTCTTCCTTTTCCCATACCTCACCAACAGGTTTTTGGTGTAGTGCCCAGACAATCCCTTTCACTCCGGGAATCTGTTTAATGTGCTCCAATGTAACAGTATCATTGTCTTTCCCGTACCATCTAAATGTAATGTTCATCATGCACCTCCATCATTCCGCAATTTTCTGCATGTATTTTTTGCTTAACTCCACTGCGGCCTCATAGCCGCCATTCTGATAGGCTTTGTTCAAGTCACTGCCGATACCGATTGCTACCGCGCCTGCATTAAGCCAGTCCTTCATGTTATCTAAATTAATTCCGCCGGTTGGCATGATCCTTACATTGGGCAGTGGACCATTAACCGACTTGATGAAAGAAGGTTCGAAATGGTTTGCCGGAAATAACTTTAAAACATCACAACCTGCTTCCAATGATGTAGCCATTTCTCTAATTGTCATGCAACCAGGCATATAGGGAACGCCGTATCGATTACAAAGTTCGGCTACGGCATTGACAAAATAGGGACTGACGATAAAATTGGCGCCAGCTAAAATCGCATGTCGTGCCGTTTCAGAATCAAGTACGGAGCCTGCCCCTAAGAGTGCTTCCGTATTTTGCAGTTCTTTGAAAGCTTCTTCAATTCCCGGTGTTGTATAAGTCAATTCGATTGCCCGAACACCGCCTTCCACAGCAGCTTTAGAAAGCTGTGCCGCCTCCTTTGCATCCTGTCCCCGGATAACAGCTACAACTTTCGTTTCCGTTATTCGATGTATGATTGAGTGTTTATCCATGATCCCTACCCCCTTAATTAAAAACGATGATCGCTTTTCGAACTTGTTCGGGATGATTTTCAACAAAATTAAATGCTTCCTGGATATCATCGAGCGAAAATGTATGGGTGACTAAACCTTCATGTCTGAGTTTGCCTTCATTCAAAAGTTTAACCACTTTTGGAAACTGGTTCGTTTGCAATCTAGATCCTTTCACTGATACTTCCTTTTTAGTGATCGGCAGCTGGGAAACCGCTGAAGGACGTTCATCAAAACCGAGTACGACAATCCGCCCCGCCGTTGACACGACATCGAAGGACAATTCAAATGTCATCGGCAAGCATACTGCATCAATGACGACGTTGGCACCTTCTCCATTCGTCCATTCTTCCACTCGTTTTTGAACATCTTCCTTTCCCGCATGGACAGTGATATCAGCGCCGCTTTCTTTAGCGAATTCCAAACGTTCATCACTTAAATCCGTTATCATCACTGAGGCCCCTTGAAGCTTTGCCATCTTTAATATGCAAATTCCAATAGGCCCAGCTCCCTGGATAAGCACGGTTTCCCCTTCCTCCACTTCGCCTCTCCAAACGGCCTGTGCGCCAATTGTGTATGGCTCAGCCAAAACTATTTCTTCCCAGGCTAAAGCGGAATCCACAACATGTAATTGTTTCTCGGGAAGGACGAACCATTCCCTCAACCCACCATCTTCATGCACACCAAAAACGGAAAGTTTTTCACAAACATTTTGGCGACCTTTGCGGCAGGCGTAACACTCCCCGCAATAACTGATGGGCTCAATCACAACGTGATCACCAACTTTTATGCCCGAAACGCCTAGACCTATCTCCACAACTTCTCCCGCTACTTCATGCCCAACGACCCGAGGCAAAGTTGCAAGGGGATTGGTACCATGGTAAATATGCATATCCGATCCGCAAATCCCGACGCTTTTTACTTTTACAAGGACATCCGTCGAGTTCGAAATCTGGGGTTTTTCCACTTCTTGAATGATAAGTTCATGAGCTTTACGTACTTGAACCGCTTTCATTTCCCCACCTGCTTTGTAAGAAATTCGTAAACACTTGATGCTATCGTAATACCTTGTTTCAGGTTTTTTTCTTCATTGATTTGTTCAATCTCACCCGGTACATAAACGCGATCGAACCCTGAAGCAGGTTCAACCTGTTGCAGCTCTTCGATCATTCGATCCATTTGCTCTAGAAATATATCAGTATCAGTAAAGAACGAAGGATTAATTACGCAAAAATAATGTCCCAGCTTCCGTTTCTTATCAAGATCGTCATACATTTTCCCAATGTGCGGGCCAAATGCAGCACCGGCCAATAATCCAGAAAACACATCTACAATTACGGATAGACCATAGCCTTTCGGGCCTCCGAAAGTGGAAAGGGAAACGACTTTATTCGGGTCTGTGACCGTAGCTCCATTTTCATCCACTCCCCATCCTTCAGGGATTTCCTTTCCCTCTTCACGTGCCTGGAGGATTTTCCCCAGTGCAACATTGGATGTTGCCATATCAAGAATAAAGGGTTTCTTCGTTTTGGCAGGAACTCCGTAAGCGATTGGGTTGGTACCAAGAAATGATGTTTTTCCTCCGAACGGGACCACGATTTTATCAGTATGTGACATCGCGATGCCAATCAACTTTGCATCGGCAGCTTTTTGAACGAAATAGCTTAGTGCTCCGCAATGGCTGCTATTAAAAACAGTCACCATGCCCACGCCATTATCTCTGGCCATTTCGATTGCATGGTCCATGGCCACGTCGCTGATCACATGCCCAAAACCATCATCTCCATCAACCACACCGGTAACGGGCCCTGTCTTTTGAAAGGAAATCTGTGCATCGGGATTTATGCCTCCTGCCTGTAAACGGTTCACATAATGCTCTGTTCGCAAAACACCATGAGAATTGACATTTCTGAGATCGGCATGAACCAATACTTCCGCGATTTTCCCGGCATTTTCTTCATTTAAACCCACGTTTGTCAGCTGTTGTATGACTAATCTTTTTGCTTCCTCGGCTTGAATCGTAACTGTTGCCATTTCCTTCCCTCATTTCTTTCAGTCATCTTTCTATAACGGCCTCTTTCTGTATGAATGGCATTACTTCATCCAAATATGGTAATCCTTCATTGTCCCCTGCAACAGTTGTGACAAGAGCTCCTACACCATTTGCGAATGTCATTCTTTCTTCAATTGATAAGCCATGTAGATATCCGTAAATATAACCGGCATCATAACCATCTCCCGCACCAACAGTATCTACAGGTATAACTGGGAAGGCGTCTTTTTCATGCCATTCATTTTTGGTATAAAGTTTTGAACCATGTTTACCGTCCTTGATGACAAGCTGATCAATATCATTCACCTTTGCGAATTCCGCCAATGATTCTTTAGAGTCAGTTCCGATGATCAATCTTATTTCATCTAAACCTGTAAGCAAAATATCAACATATGGAAAAATATTATAATAAACTGATCTTGCTTCCCCGATGGACCATAGCTTTAAGCGGATATTCGGATCAAAAGAAACAGGTATATTTTTTTGTTTCGCAATGTCCATTACCCTCATGGCAATATCCACATTTTTGGGATCTATAGCCAAAAATACTCCAGTAAGGTGGACTATATCAATCTCTTCAAACATCTTTTCAGTTATATCTTCCGGTTTTAAAGTTAAAATGGGTGATTGATAGCGGTAATAAAATGTCTTTCCGGAACCATCCTCCCTGATTTCTTTAAAGTTAAGGGATGTTGGATATCCATCTACATAGGCAACATCACTCATGTCCACGCCTTCCCCACGAGCGAAATTATAGATAACTCTGCCGAACTCGTCCTTGCCTAAACGGCTTATCCATTTTGCCCGCATGCCTAGCCTTGCACAGCCAATTGCAAAATTCAGTTCAGCGCCTCCTACTTTTCGCTCAAAACGGGTTACGAATCTTAAAGGTCCTGTTTCTTCCGGATTTAGCGTAATCATGGCGTCGCCCAGCGTTAAAACACCATATTTTGATGACAATACAGTACCTCCTTCTTTCGAACAATCACAAATAAAAAGAAAAACATTTGATCATATCACTTTTTGCTAAATCGATTTAGTTAATTACTAAACCGGTTTGGTAAATCATAAGGAAATTGTAAATGAAAACCCTACCAAAAACAATAGAAAAGTTTGATAATTTGTAATTTTATTTTTATTTGCTATTTTTATATTATATTCCAGCTAAATTTACAATATTAAGGGAAATCAGAAGGAATTATTTCTTCCCTCTTTTTTTATGATTAATAGTTTCTCATTTTTCATCCAAGGGCTTTTCAATCAAATTTTACTCTTTGCTATTAATTTGGAGAAAGTTGTATAATATATCAATTGTTAAATAAGTTTGAAAGGTTGTTTGGAATGAGTTTTTTGAAAATATACATCTTACTTACCGGAATAATGATAACTTGGGGGTTAAATGTCTCAGTTATTAAAATTTTAGTTGCGCATACGCAGCCCGTAACAATCACTTCATTGAGAATTTTCACTGCTTCTCTTGTCGTCATCCTTATCCTTTTCTTCTTTGGATTAATACGTCTTCCTAAAAAAAGTGAACTTTTTTACGTTTTTGGAGGAGCACTTTTGAGTGTCGTTTTTCATCATTATTTTTTAGCTGAGGGATTGACGAAGACTTCCGCTTCGAATGCTGGACTGATTTTGGGCATGGGGCCAATATTGACTGTCATCTTGACCATGATATTCTTTCGTAAAAAGCCCACTTTAATCCGGCTTCTTGGCTTTATATGCGGTGCTCTGGGCGTGAGTTTTACCGTTATGGCAGGAAGTGGAGGACTTCATTCTATTAATCTGGGAGATGTGGATATTTTACTTTCCATTCTTTCACAGGCATTGAGTTTCATACTCATTAATAAAGCCTCAAAAACCATGGATCCACGATTACTAACCGGCTACATGATGCTGATCGGGTCATTTATTCTTTTTGCCATCAGCTTATGGAAGGAACCAGAGGGCTTATCTTCATTGGCAACGGCACCGCCATCCATCTGGGGGGCTTTCTTGTTCTCAGCGATTTTTGCCACTGCCCTCGGGCACATGAGCTATAATTATGCCATTGGTAAGGTAGGCGCAGCCGAATCATCGATATTTCTTAACTTAAACACCTTATTCTCTTTGTTAGGTGCAGCATTTTTCCTTAATGAAGCCATTGTTCCTGCACATTTCATTGGACTTATCTTCATTGTTTCAGGAGTATTGCTTGGCTCCGGTGCAATAGAAATATGGATTCTTCAACGGAAAAATAAACGCATATCTTCATAACGGCTACAGCAAAACCTGACTTTCTTTAAAAAATAAAGGCCCTATGACACTACCATCTTTAAAAAATGGCTTAGCACTGTCACAGGGTCTTATTATTCCCCCCCTCTCCAATTCCTTCATACTCCTTTAGATTCTGCTTTAACATAAAAGTTTAAAAAACTCCACCCGAAGCTTTTAAAGTCTCATTAAATATATTCAATTATTACCGATATATAAAACATGGTTAATATATAACACGGGGAAGGAATAAACAAAGATGAATAAACTCAGTACGAAAATAGGTTTTGTTCTTTTAACAGGCATGGTAATTACATTAATTGGAAGTTTACTATTGATGTATAAGAGTACAAATGATACGGTTGAGAAAACAATCGCTATGAGCAGCTTAGACATCGCAAGCAACATCGCCCAAGGAATAAATCCAACATCTTATGCCGATTTTTTAAGTAATCAATCCGAAACCTCTACATATTGGGAGATACGCGAACAGTTAGACGATTATAAACAAAAAACTGGAGCATTATATGTATATACATTGGGGATTGATGAAAGCAGCGAAAAAGTACATATTCTTATAGATGGAATGGGGAAGGAAGATAAAAAAGCATCTCCCATTTTAACCCCCACAACCGCAACTTCATATCAGGATGTAGAAAGCGTCATGAGGGGAAAGGTTTCTACCACTTCCATCGTTCAGGATTCTGAATATGGTGACTATTTATCCGTTTTTGTCCCCATAAAGAAAGGGGACGAAGTCATTGGAATACTAGGGGTGGATATTGATGCCAGTAAAGTCGATGCTACGGCCAGCAAAGTACTGGGTGGCATCCTTCCCCTGATGATAATAATCAATGTAATTTTAATGGCAATCGTAGTGGGTGCATTAATATGGTTCTTGACTAGAAAGTTAAGCCCCCTTCTCAAGGTCAGCATGGCTGCAAAGGAAATTTCAAATGGAAATTTATTAACAGCCAATAAACTGATTAGCAACACAAGGGTTAAGGGGAACGACGAAATCAAGGTTTTAGTGAAATCCTTTGAAGAAATGATCACCAATACAACTATGATCGTCAACTCCATGAAAAGCTCGTCATTCCAGCTATTGGAGTCATCAAGTGATATCGAACACAAAATCAAAGAAATGGATACTTCCACACAATATATCGTTAAAGGCATTCAGCAAGTTGCAGGAGCTGCGGAAGTACAATTGCACAGAAGTGAAGAATCATCGAGGGTCATCGAGGAAATGACCATAGGAATACAAAAAATTGCCGAAGCTTCTTCAGAAGTCAGCGAACAGACAAATCATGTTTCAGCTAGAATGTCCATTGGAAATAAAGATATAAATGAACTCTCAAATCAAATTCTGCAAGTAAAAGATGTTATGCTGCAAACAAGTTCAGAAATTAAGAAATTGGACGAACAAGCAAATGAGATTGTGAATATTGTACATTTAATTACGGGAATTGCCGAGCAAACAAACCTGCTGTCATTAAATGCGGCCATTGAAGCTGCTAGAGCCGGTGAACAGGGTAAAGGTTTTGCAGTGGTATCGAACGAGGTACGGAAATTGGCAGTGGGTACGAAGGAATCTGCGATCAATATACAAGAGTCCCTACTTCATTTTAAATCCATCATAAATGAATCAGTGAAAATGATGGAAACTGGAACTAAAGAGGTGGAGGAAGGGACAAAATTTGTCCTGAATACAAGAGAAACATTTAAACAGACCATAAAATCTTTTGAGCATGTTAGTGATCAGATTCAAGAAATATCCGCCATTACAGAGCAAATGGCAGCAAGTTCTCAAGAAATCAATGCTTCGATAGAAGATTTTGCAGGGTTAACAAGGGAAACGGCAGTGGCTTCAAAGCAAGTGGCCCAATCAACCGATCAACAAGCGAAATCCATGGAGGACATCTCCTTCTCAACGTCTTCGATGGTAAAGCTCGCTAATGACCTGGAAACATCTGTTGAACAGTTTAACGCGTAATAAGCTTGAACTACATTCTATTACTATATCAAGAAAGGGATTTTGCTATTAATGCAAAATCCCTTTTTTATTTACTTAGTTGATTTTAGCTTCAAATCACCTTCATAAGGTATATGTTCAACTGTTATCGTTATATCTTTGCCTTCTTTATCTTTACCGATTCGTTTATAAGTGAATTTATTTTCATTAAGCTCCGTAAGTTCAAGAACTGCACCATACTTATTTTCCCCTTGTGAAACATGGGCTCTAATCTTATTTCCATGTACAACATCGTAATAACCGTAATCACCACGGCTTTCACCGGTTTTAGCATCAAAAAATTCATACTTATTTGTTTTATCATCATATTTTGCCAGACCTAAATAATTCGAGTTATAGCTTGATACATCATTTCCCTTTTCATCCAATGCCACTGTACCTTTCCATGTGGTGCTTGATAAAATTTTGTCTCCATCAACGTCTGTAACTACATCTCCTGTGTAAGTTTCCAAATTTTTGTCTGGATCAGTAAAGGAAAGTTCTGTTTTAGTATAAGGAATATGATCGACAAACACTTCTACGTCGTTCCCATCTGCATCTTTGCCCATTCTTTTATAAGTAAACATATCCTTATTCAGTTCAGTTATTTCAACAACGGCTTGGTAACCCATCGATTCTGAAATTAACACTCGCATCTTCCCATTGGTAATAAAGAAAGTTCCCTTATCACCACGACTTTCTTTTGTATTTTTATCAAAAAATTCATATCTCGATGTTTCATCGTCATATTTCGCGAGACCAATAAAGTTAGCATTCTCCTTTGTTAAGTCATTATTATTCTTATCATAAACTTTTGTTCCTTGCCAATTCGTGCTAGTAAGAATTTTAGTCATTTCCTCTCCTGCGGTTAACTTATTTTCTTGTTTACTCTGTTTTGCAGTTTGTTCCTGCTTTTGAGCACTATTATTGTCTTGTGCGTTTGTGTTACATCCTGTTATGGCCAATGTTAACCCAAGTAGTAAAGCTGATGAAATTTTTGCTTTTTTATTCATTTCTTTACGTCTCCTCATCATATTGTGTTTTTTTTGTAGTGCAATTGATATTACAAATTGAAAGTATAGCGATCTGGTTATTTTGCTCCTGCCGTAAGTAAAATTTGTTCGATTTCCTTAAACCCTTTCTCGCGGGCATGTTGTAAAGGGGTCATACTACTATTATCGGGGATGTTGACATCTGCCCCATAATCTATTAGCAATTGCACTGTTTGCTGCTGTTTTCCATCACCATCATTCAAAATGATAGCTTCTAGCAAAGCGGTCCAACCGAGATCATTCACATGATTCACTTCAATATCAGTTTTAGTAAGAAGTTCTTTAATAACCTCTACATAACCATGTTCAGAAGCAGGGATTAAAGCCGTTCCTCCATAACGGTTGGTTATAGTGGGGTCTGCACCCGCTTCAATCGCAACTTTAAGTATTTCTATATAACCTTCAGCACCGGCATACAAGAAGGGGCTATTTTTCATGTCATCCTGTATGTTGACGTCTGCACCCGCTTCAATAAGGATTTTTGCCGTCTCTACATCATTGTTATAAGTCGCAATCATAGTGGCGGTTCGCCCTTCTGAGTCCTGTGCATTTATATCTGCACCTTGCTCAATCAAGCTTCTTATTCTTTCCGTTTCTTTACGTTCTACAGCTTGAATCAATTGTTCATTCATTCCCTTTCCTGTCTCCTTTTCTTGTTTATTTAGCACTACTTCATAAGTCAAGACACAGCCTTGAAGGATGAAAAGGCTTCCGATGACAATCTTTAGCCGTCTCCACATGAAACACACCATCCTTTCCCTGTATGTACTTCACAGCTGCAAAAGGATTTCCCGTCTTTCTTATGTAGCAAATCGACATGTTCTTTAGGTTCCATGATGTTTTTTTCTCCCTTTTATTTTTAGTTGCTTACTTATTCCGTCTTCATAATGTTAATGCTTAACCTTAAACTCCCTCTAAACAATTTCTTAAAAAATGATTAACTTATTAATAAAATTTCTTAATGTTTATAAAAAAAACCGCCACCTTCGTGACGGGTCATTAACATGCTATTTAAACATTAAAGCGATACCCTGCTCCCCAAACGGTTTCCAAAAATTTGGGATGTGCAGGATTTCTTTCGATTTTTTCACGTAGCTTCCTGATATGGACGGTGACAGTCGAAACATCTGCAGCCGATTCCAATCCCCAAATATTTTCATAAAGCTGCTCTTTGCTTAATACTTGATTCGGATGCATGACAAAAAACACTAAAGTATCGAATTCCTTTGTTGTAAACGGGACCACTTCTCCGTTTATGTGAACTCTGCGTGCTGACTTATCTATTGAAATTCCATGAACATAGATTGAGTTAGATTTGGGGTGACTTCCTGATAAACGTTCATACCGCGCTATATGCGCTTTCACTCTTGCAACTAGTTCACTTGGACTAAATGGCTTTGTAATATAATCATCTGCCCCTAGACCAAGCCCCCGGATTTTATCGATATCTTCCTTTTTGGCGGATACAAGCAAAATCGGGATATTCTTGACAGCACGTATTTGTTTGCATATCTCAAATCCATTCAACCCTGGAAGCATGATATCCAAAATGATTAAATGATAATTTCCTTGAAGGGCCTGTTGGAGACCTGCATCACCAGTATGTTGAATATCGACACTAAAATCATTAATTTCCAAATAGTCCCTTTGCAATTCAGCAATACTGACTTCGTCTTCAATAAGTAATATCTTTTTCACATTTCCTCACCTTTCTTTATGGAAAAAAAGACACTTGTACCTTTTCCTATCTCGCTAGTAGCCCAAATATCTCCACCATGCTCGCCGATAATTTTTTTTGCAATCGCAAGTCCTAAACCACTTCCACCTGTCCGGGAATTTCTAGATTCCTCAGCACGATAAAAGCGGTTAAATATATAAGGCAGAGCAGAAGATTCTATTCCATAGCCATTATCCGTTACTTGTACAACAACATCATATAGTCCTTCATGCAGAGAAATGGAAATGTGTTTTTCATCTTTATTCATATACTTTACACAATTGCTGATCAGGTTGGCCAATACGCGTTTCAGTTTCTCTCTATCCGCTGTCACGTATATCGGTTTATTCACCTGATGAAGTTCAATCTGGATTCCTAGTTGAAGTAAATCCAGTTGAAGTTCTTCTACGTAGTCTTTTAAATACTTATCTAATCTGACCGTTTCAAAAGTAAATGGTTCTTTTTTCAAATCCAACTTGGAAAATAAAAATAATTCATCTATCAATGAATCCATATCTCTTGCTTTTAGGTATACAGTCGATAAATACTTGTCCATTTTCTGTGGGGTGTTTGCTACTCCGTCTTTAATCCCCTCAACATATCCCATAATCGAAGTGATCGGTGTCTTCAAATCATGGGAAATATTAGAGAGAAGCTCTTTGCGATTTTCCTCATACTGAAGCTGAATGTTTACGGACTCTTTTAACTTTTTTCTCATTTCCTCAAACGCTCTATTCAATTGTCCGATTTCATCATTCGAAGTCGCTTTGATTTCAAAGTTTAAATCTCCTGATTTTATCCGCTCTGCGCCTACTTTAAGAATTGAGATCGGTTTGATGATGCTACGTGAAACTAAATAATTTAATAGTCCAATAATCATTACAAACAGTAATAACAATAGAGCGAATAAAATGGGAAAGAGCTCTCGAGTCAGCTCGGCATATGAACTTGCCTTTCTCAATACAAAAATGCTTCCTTCACTTTTATCCGAAAAATAATAATCAAACTTCACATAAGTGAAAAAAGCGTCTTTCATTTTGATTGTGTCCCGCGTATTGATGTTCGTTTCTTCGAACTTGGGAAGTGATTGTAACAAGCCTAGCTTATCTAGTGTTTGAGACGCATACTCAATGTTTTTACCTTTTCTAACGACAATCTTTATATCTCCATGTTCAATCTTCTTCAGCTGTTCTTCGTTTAGAAGCTGCTCAGGGTTACTTTTGGCCAAAAGCTTTAAATCGAGGAACACACTTTCCTCTACTGCAGTCAAAGGTTTTTGGAGATAAGATTTTTTGTATAAATGCTCTATCGCTTTTACATCACCTGTTATCGCAAAAATAAGTAAAAATCCAGCTGCTAAAAACAAAGTGATGGAAATAAGAATTACGCCAACGTAGGACAACAGAAACCTCATTTTAATTGACAAATATTTTCACCCCGTATCGATCTTTCGTTTACTCTTTTATAGAAAAGTTGTTTATCTACTGTTCTTGCATAAAAAAATGTTTCCCACGATAACTTTTCTTAGTATTTAAAGAAACATATCACACAAATCTTAAAATTTTCTAAAATACACAGAAAAAATCCTGATTTTTCATCAAATTCAAAAAGACCTGTCAATATCTACTGACTGGTCTAATCTGGTTAATGAAGTTTTTACGGAATAACACTTCTGTAAATATCATAATCATCCAAGTTTATCGCTAACTTTTTTCTTTACTGGCATCCAAATTTCGCTATATACATTTTCCGATGTACCATTGTGCTTTGTAAAAGAAATTCCAGGTATATCTGCTACTTCATAATCTGAAGAAGGCAACCATTCAGAATAAATTTTTGCGGTAGTTTCTTGAAGCGTAGCAGGAAATGGTCCTTGATTAGGGAAAATTGCCCATAAACTTTCTTCAATAGAAATTTGCTCTAAATCATCGAATGGATTTTCTTTTGTAGTTGCAAAACCAATCATATGAGTTAAGTAGCCTTTTTCTTCCAAGAAACCATCATCAAAATCATAAGATACATTCAAGACTTGATGAGGATATAAATCAGCTAATTGATGCATTTCTTTTCTTTGTTGTTCGGTAATTGACTGGGCTAGTTCTAAGATAGCATTATTTTCACCTTCGAATTGAATTGGCACTCTTTTCGATACACCTACTATATTAAACTTCTCTTTTTTTTCAATTTTGAATTCCATGGATATTCCTCCTCTTATATCTATAAAGAATGAAAATTTGGGAAATGATTTTTGAATTTTGTTTTTAGCTACTTCTGAAGGTAAAAAACCACTCCATCCACGAAAGGCTCTTGAAAATCCTTCTATAGATTGATAGCCATATTTATAAGCAATATCTGTCACTTTTGCTCCGTTTATTAATTCAACATTCGCAACTGATAATCTCCTATTTTTGATATACTCATTCAATGACATTCCAGCCATATACGAAAACATTCTTTTAAAATGATAATCAGATAGCCCTACAATATTTGATATATCTTTTCCAGAGATTTCTTCCGTTAAATGTGTTTCGATGTAATCCATTAAATTATTGAATTCTTGTAACATTCATTTCCCTCCTTTACAAATACATATTATCGTTAAAATTTATTACTCACTCGATATTTTTTATACGGAATTTATCGGAACTTGTCTTCCATTATTATTATAGTCACTTAAACAATCATTTCATAACATTCTTTATTAGTCATCTATGTCGTCAAATAGCTATTAAACGTACTCAACTTGTCTTAAACGAATATCATTATTGGTATCAGAGACATTATTCATTAGCACATCCACTGCAAGCTCAAATCTTAGCTGATGATAGTTGAACAATGTATGACCTTCTAGGTATTTCGTAGAAATACCATAGAAGCGATTGAGCCATCGTTAGAGTGATAGCTATTGAATTTTGGATATGGTAGATTCCTTTGACACGTTTCTCCAGTTTTGAACACATACTGTTGAATATGATGCTTCTTTGCAAGTAGTTTATAACCTCTAAGAGCATCGGAACAAAGAACAAAATCTGTTCCTAGCCGATTACCTAAATGGAGTTCTAAGATATCTTTTGTAGGTTTTCCACGTCCAATGACTTTATAGAATGTATTTTTCTCTCGATCACTAGCAATCAGCACACAGATTTGTTCAGTGGAAAGACCTCTTTTTTTAGCACTTCCACCACGTTTTCGAGAAGATCGGTGTGTTGGGATTGCCCCTTTTTGTGATTCTAAAAAATAGGTTTCGTCAACTTCTACGATTTCATTTAGTTCCTCTGCATTGATTTGTGCAAGGGCTGTTAGGATTTTATGTCTCCAGTAGAATAGAGTGACGTAATGAACGCTAATTTCTTTGGCACTATCACGCAAGCTCATACCATCAATCAAGCATGATAAAAAGTCAATCCATTTTTCAGATTTTCGACAATGATAGAGAGGCGTATCAGCAGTTTCCGTAAATGTTTTATCACAACATTTGCATTTATAACGTTGACGATCCTGTGCAGTTTTACCAAAGCGAACAATTTCATCCATTCCACAGTAAATGCAGCGAAATCCTTTATTAGCTTTCCGTTCATTCACTTCATGAAATATGGATTTTGATTTAAATAATGGTGTAATGGTAGTTTTTAACCACGCAAATACACGCTCCTTACCAAATTGGTCTAAGCGTTCAATATCAGTACGAATCTATCAAGCCATTGAAACCACCCCATAAAATTGAAGCATCTATACAATTATCACAGAACGTAAGTTCTCATTTTTCAAATATCAACACATTAGTTTCTATTTGCCCAGAGTTTGTGAGCCATAGAGAAAAAGCGAACGTCCCCATAAGGAAAGTCCGCTTTTTACAAATTTCAAAAAAAGTTCACCTGTTCTTCTCATTAATTTGGTGAAACGATCATTTGGTCATCCAATCTAATATCGTCAATCGACCAAAACCAATTATTTTTCGCATTATGCATTCTCCATTGTAATTTCATAGAAGAAGCATCTTCAGGAACCTTAATCGATTTAACTTCATACTTATTCAAAACATGTCCATTTTTATTATCCGAAGCAGCTTTATTGTCATAAACGAGAACTTGTTGTTTTTCCCCATTATCAAAGACAGCAGTTACTTCAGCTGTTTGCGTTCCTTCTTGTTTATAGTGGGATGCAAACCCTAGGTATAAATCTTTTGCATCATCAACTTTTACAGAAGGTGAAGTTAAAGTACTATCAAAAAAGCCTTTTGCTGCTGGTGAACCGTTATCATCCCATTCATCAGGATCCGCTACTGCTATAACACCTTGACCAAGTTCAAATTTGTTACGCTCCTGGTCTTCTGCTTTTGTCCAAAAGTCCTTTGTTGTGAAGCTCCAACCTTGCCACTCTTCTGTACCAGCTGGCATATTCGAGCTATTTGTAACCGACCAGCCATTAGGAGCTGTATGGCTCCACCCGAGAATGGAACTTGGAATGTTTTCATTCACTGCTGGCTTTAATGCAGACTCTAATTGGTCAAAACTTTCTCCAAGCATCATGTTGACGAATACATTTATATTCTTGGAGCCAATTATTTGGCCTCCCTCGTAAGCAGTAATCTTAAATTGTGATGAACCCGAAATCTCCTTGCTAGGTGTAGCTTTTATTGGCAACATTTTTTCTTCAGTTCCTGATAGCTCATACTCAAGTTCATTGTGCTCCACACTCCAACCTTCTGGTGCATCAACTTTAATTTTCCCTTTCACACTTTTACTTCCATAATTTTTCATCTTCACTTGGAGTGCAGTCGATTCACCATCCGTTACTAAAGCAGGAGAAGCTTGTGCCGAGACCATTTCCAGGGCTTTTGTCTGACCATCAGCCAGTAACACCCTTTTACTGCTATTGTTAAATGAATCTAGTGCTTGTACCTTAATTTCATAATCAGTACCTGGCTTAAGTCCAGCAACTGGGAACTCTAAATTCTTTGGCACAGGGTCATAATAGAATTCAGAAAATGCGGTGAAATCTGCGTCCAGCTCCCCTGTTTCCTTGTTTTTGGCGGTAATGTGATAAGAATGTACGAGTGCGTTATCTTTTGCCTGTGGAAATGTTACATTTAAACTTCTTAGTGTCGATTTTTCTTCTACAATCGAAGCCTTGTCTTTAACTGCAAAAACCGGTGGTAACTGATCTCGATCGTCTGTATATTTAAATATATTTTTTTTAGAAGGATTTTTTATTACCCATGGTTTTCCAGTCCAATCGTCTTTATGAAAGTCACGTTTTTTAATGACAACTTCATTATTATAAACTTCTACAATCATTCCCTGACTAATATCCCGATATCCTTCTGGATGGAACCCTTGAAGTTTGCCTGGCTCCAATTCCAAATAACTAACAGAAGACGTGCCAACTGACGTAAAGTCTTTTTGATGAATCGTTCTAGGGTCTTCAAGTGGATAATGAGAATGGCCTGAAAATGTAATAACCTGTGGATGTTTCTTTAAAGTATCATATAAAAGTTCTTTATTTTCCTGAGTTCCCCACAAGTCACTTCCATACACAGTGTCTTTAATGTGTTGATGAAGAAAAACAAAGATTGGTTGGTCCGGATTTTCTTTTTCTGCTGCAGCTAATTTTTCACCTAGCCAGTTAATTTGATTAACAGAATATAAACCATGCGTATTACCATTTTCCGGACTTAACGTAATAAAATCATATCCATTTACTTTTTTATGATAGTAAAGAGAATCCATTCCTGTTTTCTCGAGAAAACGATCTTGTGCCTTTTCAACGGAAAGTCCATTCCAATAATCATGGTTCCCCATTGTAAACATGGATTGGACATCACCTTGTTTCTTCTCATTATAAATGGAGAAGAACTTATCGTATTCAGAAGCGTATCCATAGTCCGTTAAATCCCCAACGACAACAAAAGCATCCTGTCTAGGCGCAGCTTTATTTAATTGATCCATGGCTGTTCTGAACTTGTTCATATCAGCTGTTGATCCATCATCAATATGTACATCACTGATTACTGGAAAAACGAGCTCTGGTTTACGTTTATTATCTGAATTTGAAGATTCCGAGAATGCTTGTACACTTGATAAAGAAGTTGTTAATCCTACCGTTACAACTGTCAGCATCGCTGCAAATTTATATTTCCCTTTCAAAATCAATACCTCCTATTTATCGTTTAGCTAATTATGTATTTTTTTAACAGATCGACAAATATCCTCCTTGTTTATAAATTTTTATGGTGTTTACCAATTAAAATAGTAACTTTACATTATTAATAAAATATAAAACCAATGTAATTTATATATTAATAAATCAAATAAAACTATGTCCAGTATTCGTTCCATTCACTTTTGTCTCGTTTTTGGTATTGATTTTCCTTTTCTTAATGGGAATGGGGTACTATCCCTTAACTCCGTAGATACCCGTAAAATGGTAATATTTATACAGATGGTAAATGATTCCATAGTACATAGAAATACCAATTTTCATATGGTAAAGTCTAGAAGAAGGAAAGGAGAGAGGTTATTATAAAAAAATTATTAAATATTGTGATGGTAATGACTCTTGTCTTTGGAGTTTTTTTTGCGATTGCACCGATGAATAAAGCATTTGCCTTGTCCTACGATAATACAAACCCTTATTCGACAGGGTGTGCTTCTAAAAGCCCAATCACCTATGAAACAGAATATATCTATAAAAACGGTGTGAAAATTGGATATGTGCAGCTAAAAGGAAGTGCGTATTGTCATACGGCGTGGGGTTACTTAAAGTTTTATTCATCTGCTCCTTACGATTATTATGCAAATGTTTGGGTTGACAGTTTTAATGGCACGACTAAGAGAGCATTTACAAGTTGTGCTAGTTCCGGTGGAAACGGATGGATAATGAAAGGGCAGACATCATGTTATACTGCACAATTATGGAATTTAGATCCGTATAATGCTTTGGCCAAAGCAGGTATTTATTCTTCAAGCGGGGCTCTCATTATTTCTGCGAACACCGGTCGTTATTAATGAGATACTAATGAAAACTTCCTGTTAACGACGGTAGAATTGCATTATTGCCATCTTTCCCATTTTGCCTACTATGCACAATCCATTTCGCAGTTCAATGCGTGATCAATTTTCTTTGTTAACACCCCCACGAATCTTAATGGTTTTTTTCATTTCATCTCATGGATTTGGAACGAGATACGTATGCTGTTTATATGTATCTCGTTCCAATCCTGAATCAATGGTATCCTACTGACAATTGAAGCGATCGTTTTCTTGCTTTCCACGTCACGGATTTTCATATCTTGCTGTCTTCCCCCACCTTGATTCCTTCTAAAAGATATATCTATTGTCAAAACTGACTATAAAAGGTTGAAATTTTTCACACAGTTTGTTTTATAAATCTATAAATATTGAGATTACATAATACTAAAAAAGATGAATCCAGCCCTATACCGTATCCATTTCCATTGATAATTCATGTATTCTAAAAATTATTTCTAAATTGGCCTTGCAATAGAAAGGATTCCTTGTTATATTACAGTCAATTAAATATTTTCTTACTTCATACTTTTTGAAGTGAGGATAGAGGAGCAAAGACCATTAGTACACATTTTGAGGAGAATGAGATCCTATGACTATTGTGGAAAGGGGAATTTGCCGAAGTGGAAAGAATCTCATGTTCTTGAAGCTGGTTCTGCTATTGAATAAATACAGGACTGTCATATAGGAAACTATATGGAGGGCTATCTTATGCGCGGAAACATTTTTTGGTAAATATTGTTTCTACTGCAGCAGCGAATCCTCGTTGTTGCTTTTTTGCGTTTACTCCTGAATGGCCCTAACCACCTCTGAATTTTTAAAAAAATATTATACAAAAGGGTGTGTAGTTATGAATTTTGGCCAAGTTTTAACCGCAATGGTTACCCCGTTCAATCATAATGATGAGATTGATTTTAATGCTACGAGAACTTTAGTAAACTATTTAATTGCTAATGGTTCTGATGGATTAGTTGTAGCTGGTACAACTGGAGAGTCTCCTACATTAACAACAGAAGAGAAACTGGATTTATTCAAAATTGTTGTAGAAGTTGTTGATGGAAGAGTTCCAGTCATAGCTGGAACTGGCTCAAATAACACGAGAGCTTCTATCAGCTTGACAAGGCAAGCAGAGGCAGCAGGAGTCGACGGAATCATGCTCGTTACCCCATACTATAACAAGCCGTCTCAAGAAGGATTATTTCAGCACTTTAGCGCTATTGCCCATTCAACATCATTACCGGTAATGCTTTATAATATTCCAGGACGAAGTGTTGTAAACATGTCAGTGGAGACGATTGTTAACCTCTCAAAAATTAACAATATCGTGGCAGTAAAAGAGGCAAGTGGTGACTTAGATGCCATGGCACAAATCATTAGCAAAACAACTAGTGATTTTACATTGTACAGCGGCGATGATGGGTTAACATTACCGGTTTTAGTCATCGGTGGAACAGGCATTGTTTCGGTCTCTTCACACATAATTGGAAATGAAATGCAAGAAATGATCAATAGCTTTAAAAATGGTGATGTCCAAGGTGCTGCTTCTACGCATCGTAAACTTCTTCCAATCATGAAAGCATTATTTGCTGCACCAAGCCCGGCACCAGTAAAATCAGCATTAAATATGCGGGGGTTAAATGTTGGAGGTGTCCGTTTACCGATGGTCCCTTTAAACGATGAAGAAAAAAGAGCACTACAAATAGCTTTACAACCTAGTAATGAAGAAGCTGTTTTGTTAAATAAATAAAGATAATGATTCTTTCAGCTATACTTTAATACCGATTTTCTAATTAAAGACCATAATAAACGGGATAAAATTTTAAAAAGCAGTGCAACTCATAAAGAGTGCACTGCTTTTTAATCGATGCAAGGCTCATTGCTTAAACTAGTTGAGCAGAATGGATTTATATTTACTAATATAAATTGATAATGAATAAATAGCCTATGTTTCTCTTTAGAAAGGCCATTTTTTTCTCCAAACCCTTTTATTTCATGGCCTGATGTTGCTGTTCTTCATTTTGATCCTTGCTGCAAACTTTATGTTTCCAAATTTAAGGACTTCATTTTTTTATTCCTTCTTCTACCTTTCTCTCGTTCTCTTGTTCTATCAAAAAACGTGCGATAAAGTGTACTTTTACGAACGGGACTTTTCTTCCTATATGGGTAAAACTGTTGAATATTTAATTTCTCTGAGAGCTAGGCTAGTTTGAATTTTTGTTATACCTAGTTTATTTAACTTTCTAATAAATATTTCTAATTCCTTCCGATCTTTGTTAGCCACTTTTAGAAGATAATCATACTCACCTGTTAAACAATGACACTCTAATACTTCTGACATAGAAGCTAATGCCTTTTCCAATACTTCCAGTTCTTCAGCTTGATGTATATTCGTACTAATAAAAATGAAACATAATAAATCAAAACCTAGCTTCACCTGGTTTAAAATTGCTACTTGTGCATTAATAAACCCTTCATTTTCCAAACGTTTTATCCTTGAATGTATAGCTGGTGGAGATAATTTGACACGCTTTGCAAGCTCAGTATTGCTTAACTGTGCATCCTTTTGCAGTAAATCTAAAATTTGAATATCAACATTATCTAGAACCTTGCTTACGATAGATTCCACTTATAGTCACTCCTTTTACAATTGTTCCAAAAACGGTATCACCTTAATAATAAAACTTAATTTAATTCTGTATATCAGCAATATTTTTTAATATTATTTTAAGTTTCTTCTATTATACAAAATAACATATTAACTAACGAACTAAAATGTTAAAATAATTAGTAATTAATTATGAAAATTGAAATGTCATTGTGCACAATGGCTTCGATCTTTTTTCACTTAAACTGTGAAAGATGAAAAGGAGCAAAAAGATATGAAATATTATTATTTTTCGTTATTACTTTTAACAAGTTTATTATGGGGTGGAAACTTTGTCGTAGGAAAATCGCTTGTCGGTCATGCTTCTCCGATGACGTTGACAAGTTTAAGGTGGATCATTGCTATTAGTTGTCTTTTGCCAATTGTATGGTGGAAAGAAAAAAAGATATTTCCCCCTCGAAGTGCAATCCTTCCTTTATTTTTGATGGGAATTACAGGTGTGGTTCTATTTAACCTATTACAATTTGTAGCATTAGAGAAAACATCCGCAACTAATGTTGGATTAATATCAACATTAAACATGATTTCAATTGCTATTTTTTCATTTTTCTTTTTAAAAGAAAGAATTAATATTCTACAAATGTTTTCTATGTTATTTTCGCTTATTGGCGTAATACTTGTACTTTCTAAAGGAAATATGGATCTATTCCTTTCATTACGATTTAATACAGGTGATTTATATATGATGGCTGCTGTATGCGTTTGGGGAATATATTCCGTTTGTAGCAAATGGGCAATGATAACAACAACACCCATGATGTCTACATTATATTCTGGTATATTTGGACTTATAGTTCTTCTTCCGTTTAATTTTTCTAATTTTGCAGTTTCTAATATAAATACTTCTTTCATACAATCTATTTTATATACAGGCGTTATCTCAACTGTAGCATGTATGGTACTTTGGAACATTGGTGTACAAAAATTAGGTACAACAACATCAGGTATTTTCTTGAATTTCAATCCTATTTTTACTGCAATTTTAGCCTTTCTATTATTAGGTGAAAAAATGACGTGGGTACAAGGAATTGGTAGTGGTATCGTGATTATAGGTTGTTATTTGTTCTCTTATTTTAAAGCGAAGGTGATTTTCAAAAAGAATTCTAGACAATCGCAGATTCAAGGATGATTTTTTTAAAAGTCTAAAAACGTAATATCTCTCGTGATTAATTTTCTATATATACAAACAAGCCTGATCCAAGGTGGATACAGGCTCATTTGTTCAAAAACTTTCCCGATAAGGAATTAATAAAAAAGTGCTTATTTTAACATCTTACATGCTTGCGTTTAAATCCAATCCTTCCTGTATCGACTTCTTTTTGAATACTTTTGTAAGCATTTAGAAAACTGCTTTTTTTCTTGTCCAATTTGACTATTCCTATTGCCTTTGCGGTCTCGACTTCCTTTTCATGGAGCGGCAAATATAAAATCCCCATTCATAGCGGATTTCGTTCGTTCTGGCGAATCGTGAATTTTATTTTTCACAAGGTCAAGCATATTGAAATTTTGCTTTCTGAAAATTCATCGTCTAGTCGATTCCCTAAAAGCACCGTCTAGCTGAAGAGCTTTATTCCTCGGGGACCTACGATGCTATGTCCTATGAAGGCATTATTCGGATTATGATCGTTGGATGGATGCTGCGTATTTTTATCTGTCCGATTTAGTAGACGCTGTAACTTTATCAGAGTCAGATATTGCACAAGAAGTTGCTGATAAATGGAATTATTATTTTGCACTTCCTTCTTTTTGAAATTTTCCGCTGTGAGTGATGGCGAATATTTTACAAACTGATTTGATAAGAATCTCCTTTTTCTGGATCAGACATAACATTCACCTTTTTTACTGGGATTTCATCACTGCCCATCAAGCTTTATCAAATCATTATCATATGCTATTTTTTATGTAAATGTGATGGTAAATAAGTTTTTAATTCTATTAGTAAGGAAAAGCCGCTCCTCCCCGCTTTTTGTAGTAAAGCAGTTATCAAATTAGTGAGGAGCTATAATACAGTCACAAATTAAGCGTTTGTTAATATATTAATTTTTCAAAACCAGTGCTTTGGATATTGTCTAGTTTGAAATAAGTTATTATAAATCATCGATATAAAAACTAATAATAAGGTACCTATTACAATTGAAATCAGGAATCCCCAACCAGCTTGGGAATTAATAGAAACAAGGGCACTTGCCGCTGCGGGGGGGTGAACAGTTTTGGTGAAAGTCATTATAATCAATACAATAGCCAATGTTAGACCGATAATGAGCAGGCTTTTACCAAAGATGCTCCAAATGATAAGAGCTGATGTAGTAGAGATAATATGTCCTCCAATAACATTACGTGGTTGAGACAAGAGACTTTTATGCGCACCAAAAACAATAACACAGCTCGCCCCAAGAGGAGCCAATGCCATAGGATATCCTAAATGGACAGCTATGAAACTAATAATGATAATAGCAATGAGCCCACCTATAGCTGAAACAAAGGAATCCATATAATCAATTCTGTCTTTTTCTCTAGCTTCACCCTTAATTTTCTTAAAATATGCTGTTAAACCTAAATTCTGTTGATCGCTCCAACTTTTTTCAAGACTTTTTACGAATTCCATAGTTTATGTTTTCCTCGCGTTTTCTAAGTAAGTCGACAGGGTTTTTATATATTGTTATCTTACAGGAAAACAATGAATTTTAAAATATATATCTGAATTTTCATTTTTTGTTTCCCATAAAACAGTTAACAATTTCCCTTATGTCTGTGTGCATGGCGCGAGTGTTCCTAGTACTTTGTTAATTCATTTAGGCTTTACCGTTATTAAAGAGTATAGATTAGTATCAAACGAAACATCATTTTGGTACATGTAATCTCTCAATATCCCTTCTTTTTTGAAGCCTAAATTTGTCAGCAACTTATTGGATGCTTTATTTTCAATAAAAACAATTGCTCCAATAAGCGTTAAGTCAAGCTCTTTAAAACCATAAGAAATCACCTTACGGACAGCTTCTGTTGCATAACCGTTGCCCCAATATTTTGGTAAAAGTGCATAACTCAGTTCTGCTCTCTTATGTTCATGGAACCATTCTTGAAATCCGATCGTTCCAATAATGCCATCCTTTCCTTTCAATTCAATTCCCCATTTAATACCACGTTTTTCATCGAAATTCTTTGAAAAATTCCTAATGATTTGCTTCACCTGGTCTGTATTTGTTAATGGAGGTTGCCCATAATGTCGTAATACATCTGGATTGGAAAAACATTTTAATACATCCAATGCATCCCCTTCAGCCAATTCTCTCAAGACCAACCGTTTTGTCTCTAATATCGGAAACATTGTTCCACTCCCTTTGCTAAAACTAGATTTATATCGTTCCAGAGGCACACCTCGATAATACCGTACGTACTACCGTGACATATATCAGATTTCCTTTTTTCAAAAAAAGGTCAACCAGTATACACCGGCTAACCTTATAATTAACGCATCCCCTAGCTTTATAAAAGCTTGATTACTTACCCTATTTCATTTATTAGGATTTTCCGTTATGTACCATAGTTATGACGACATTTCCCTTCTTGTGTCCTTTATCTACATATTTATGGGCTTGAACTATTTCTTCAAACGCAAAATATCTGTCAATGACCACTTCTAACTTCCCCGCTTCTACAAGTTTTTTGAGGAAGTTTAGAGCTTCGGGAGTTTCAGGGGAATTTTGACTCAATATCAGTTTCTTGCCGGTTGTCAATTTAGTCCATAGCATTCGAAAACCGGGTAACGGCTTGGCGACATTTAGATAAGTTCCGTCCTTCTTCAGCGATTTCATACAAGCTGAAAACGGACTCTTGTTTACCGCTTCAAAAATAACATCGTAGGTCTCACCATTTTTGGAAAAATCTTCTGAAGTGTAATCGATAACCTGATCGGCTCCAAGAGATTTTACCAATTCTATATTCTTTTTACTGCAAACCCCTGTAACTTTTGCTCCGAAATACTTTGCTATTTGCACTGCATAACTTCCTACACTTCCTGAAGCACCATAGACAAGAACCTTTTGCCCCCTCTGAATGTCAGCTTTTCTAAGATAAAACAATGCTGTACGTGCCCCAATTGGAATGGCTGCGGCTTCCTCATAGGATAAATTATTGGGTTTAATGGAAACTGGCCCGTCTTCAGGCAGACACTTATACTCGGCGTAAGCACCATAACCCACTTGGGAAGCTGCAAAAACCTGGTCACCTGCTTTAAACAGCTTAACACCTTTACCTACTGACTCAACTTCCCCGGATAACTCCAAGCCCAATATGGATTTCTTGGGACGTCTTAAACCCATTATTATCCGGGCAGGAAGCCAAACAGAGAGTGGAACTGTAAAGCTCCGTGACCGAATATCCCCCATTGTTACCGTTGTCGCTTTTACTTTTACCAGTATTTCATTTTCCTTAGGAGAAGGTTTTTCTACCTCTTTCAGTTGAAGAACGTCGGGGGAACCGTACTTGGTGTAAACGATCGCTTTCATTAATCCTCCTCCAATTCGTTATCTTCACTTAATATCTACGAATCTACAAAAACTGTACTCGGACTATACTGCTCCGCCAG
The DNA here is from genome assembly GCF_047238085.1 of Peribacillus phoenicis. Classification (NCBI taxonomy): domain Bacteria; kingdom Bacillati; phylum Bacillota; class Bacilli; order Caryophanales; family Bacillaceae; genus Peribacillus; species Peribacillus phoenicis. The sequence goes on from NZ_JBDFMF010000001.1 coordinate 2,625,361, forward strand.
TTTAAAAAATACTAAATCTAAACGCGTTTACAATAGCTTACTCGCCTTCATTTATTTTCATGCCTCTAATAAGAACTTCGGCCACTTCAGGACGTGTAAACTCAAGTGGCGGGACAAGGCCGTTCCGGAGCATTTCCCTGACTTTGGTCCCACTTAATATAAACCTATCTTCATCTTTATGGGGACATGTTTTCAAGGAAGCCATATTCAAACATTTTTTACAGTAAAAGCTATGTTCAAAGAATAGAGGTTTTATGCCAATTTTCAGCGGATCAAACTGGCTAAAGATTTCTTGGGCATCATATGTGCCATAATAATTGCCTACACCCGCATGATCTCGGCCGACAATAAAATGCGTGCACCCATAATTCTTTCGGACAATTGCATGAAATACTGCTTCCCTGGGCCCAGCATAGCGCATTGCTGCTGGGTATATGGCAAGTAAAACCCTATCCATTGGATAGTAGCCTTTTAGTAATGCTTGATAGCTTTCCATCCGAACATCAGCAGGTATATCATCTTTTTTCGTTTCACCGACAAGAGGATGCAATAATAGTCCATCAACGGTTTCCAATGCAGTTTTTTGCAAGTATTCATGTGCACGGTGTACTGGGTTCCTCGTTTGAAAACCGACAACAGTATTCCAACCTAAATCCGTGAACATCTTTCTCGTTTCGGAAGGGGTCATATGAAATTCCCCGAATGGCTCATGCGATGATCCATTTATTAAATAAATTGGTCCGGCAACATAGATATCCCCTTGTCCAAACAGCTTTTTAACCCCAGGGTGATTGGGATCGTCTGTTTTATATACGAGTTTTGCTTCCTCCAGTTTATCGTATGCAAACGTTTCTTCCACCTGTATGATACCAGCAAGTTCCCCGTCATAACTGTATAAAGCGACCTCATCGCCAATGTTCAGCCGACTTGCCTCTTCCTTCGTGACAGGAAGAGTGATCGGTATCGTCCATGGCAAGCCATTTGCCAGATGCATATCTTTAATGACACTTCGGTAATCCTCTTTTCCCATGAATCCTACAAGCGGGCTGAACGCTCCGTTTGAAATCATTTCCAGATCGGAAATATTCCATTTCGAGATGGTCAGGGACGATAAGGATTTACACTTTTCCAAGTATTCCACACGGTCTTTTCCTGATAATTCACGTTGAATCAGTTTCCCGCCATGTGGATCGATACTGGTTCTTTGAACCTTCATTTATAACCCCTCACTCATTTGATTTGGTTTTTTTCATATTCTCTTTTTCAAATTCGGCCATGTCGATGTTAAAGATCATTATCCTTTAAATAGTTCATGACCTGCTGCACACATTCTTCAATGGTGTATTGACTGGTTTCAATTAGTATCTCCGGATTTTCCGGTTCTTCATATGGAGCCGAAACGCCTGTGAAAGAGGTGATTTCCCCACTTCTAGCTTTCTTGTACAATCCTTTGGGGTCCCGTTTTTCGCAGGCTTCGATGGGACACTTTACATAAATCTCAATAAACTCATCCTGTTGTACTTTTTTTCTTACATCCTCCCTGTCACTTGCATAAGGCGAAATGAAAGTGGCCAATACTACTATTCCACTATCCACAAATAGTTTGGTGACCTCTCCGATTCGCCTTATATTCTCTTTACGGTCACCAGAGCTGAAACCAAGGTCTTCATTTAATCCATTCCGTAGATTGTCTCCATCTAAAATATATGTCGATATTCCCATCGCATGCAGTCTTGCCTCGACCATGTTGGCGATGGTGGACTTACCTGACCCTGATAAACCAGTAAACCAAAGAATATAGCTTTTATGTCCGTGCTGAGCTTGCCTTAGCTCTTTCGTAATGGAAAAAGGATGTTGATGGATATTCTTTTGTCTACTCACGCTATCTCCCCTTTAATCTTTATGGAACCCCTTTTTGTTGTTCCGGATGACAAATACCAAAGAACCTGCCCACCCGATCAATATCAGCATATATATGACGGTGACCCAATGATCCTGAAGAGACCATGTAGCAAGCAGCGTTCGAGCATTCGTCAAAATGATAAAACCCCCGACAAGGACTCCCAATAAATAAGATGGCAATTTCGTAACGATCCATGCAGCAATCGGGGCAGCAATAATTCCTCCTACCATCAGGGAGGTTACCCAAAACCAGTTCACTTCCTGCCAACCTAATGCAATGAGAAACCCTAGGGTTGCGGAAACAGCAATTGCAAACTCACTAGTGTCAACTGTACCAACCACTTTTCTGGCAGGAACACCTTCTTGGGATAATAGGACTGGAGTTGTGATAGGACCCCAACCGCCCCCACCCGTTGCATCTGCGAAGCCCGCTATCAATCCCAAGGTGATCGATTTTTTTCTTGTAAGATTAATTGATTTCTTTTCACTTTTTGTCGTAGACGTTCTTAAAAAGCGGAAAAGTACATACACACCAAGAATCAGCAGAAATATCGAAATGTATGGCTTTATCAGATCACCAGGTAAGTTACTTAAAAAGCACGCTCCTGCAAATGCCCCAATAGATCCAGGTATGATTAATTTGAAAAGAGCCTGGCGGTCGACATTCCCGAACTTCATATGTGAAATGCCTGATGCGGCCGTTGTCACGACTTCTGATAGATGAACGGATGCAGAGGCCACTGCCGGTGCGATTCCGAATGTCAGCAACATCGATGTGGATGTAACCCCATATGCCATGCCTAATGAACCATCGATCAGCTGCGCCAGAAATCCGATAAACGCAAATATAATGAGTTTTCTCATTTTCTCCTCCTACAAAGCATTCCTTTTTTTATAACGTACCTGTTGTCCCGTGTTATCAACCAATGCACTGACGCTCGTCCACTGTCGATTAACGCAATGAAGCCCTTCCTGACAAAAGCTTTAATTGGTGACAGTCCCTTTTTATTAAGGAAAAAAAATGATTTCTATAAGATATGCAAAGAGCTTTATGTATGTTATAGACTCATATATGAAATTAGAAATTTCATTTGGCCACCCTCGTGGTCCCGTGATGAAAGTCAGGCCCTTCCAACAACTAAAGGAGGTCCCTGTTTTGAAAAAACAGGGACCTCCTTTACATCATGCTCACCTATTGTTGTTTCCTAAGTTCATTTACCAATAATTGTTTCATTTTGGCATGATGTCGATTAACCACCAGCCTATTTTCCATTTTAATGAGGCCTTCATGCTTTTTAGAGCCCATTTCTGTATGATTCCTATATAGTAATAGCGGTTGAGGCACAAAGTGAAATTTGAAATTTTGCAAGATCCGCAACCATAAATCATAATCATGTGTGTATAGAAGTGACTCATCAAATATTCCGATGAGCTCAAATACCTTCCTGTGAATCATGACCGAGCAGCCATTAATAATATTTCCTCTGATCATTGCTTTAATAAGTTCAAGCTGATTAGGTGGGTATATCCCTATAATCGGAGTAATGATTTCGCCATTATCATCAATGCAGTAATAACTGGTATAACTGAATCGTGCATCTTCCCTTACCATTGCTTCCAACTGGATCTCTGTCTTCTCAGGGTAAAAGATGTCATCTGAACTAAGCCAGCATACATAATCACCTGTTGCATTTTTGATGCCGGTATTCAATGCACTGGCAGTTCCCCCATTTTCCTTTTTGATATATATTATTTTATCCAGAAACGGATCGATTTTTTCTGAATATAATGTAGAACCATCATTGACTACGATAATCTCAATATTCTTGTAGGTTTGGTTGAACAAGCTCTCCAAAGCTTTATCGATATATGGACAATTATAGAATGGAACAACAATCGATACTTTATGCACATTCCCCCTCCTTCAAAGAACAGTGAACCCTATTTAAGGATGCATAGTTATACTCGTAATATATGAGCCCGATAAAGCGATTATTAACAGATTACACTTTCCAATAATCACCAATAAATCCAGTCTCTTATCTGTAATATATTCTAAAAATTGGAAGAAGGACATATATTGATAAAAGCTTTCCACCATTTATAACAACTTAAGTGCTGAATTAATGTACATAAACTAGCCCCATTACATAAACATGCATTTGATTCTTTTTAAAAAAATTGCTGGAGGTTTTCAATTATGCAACACAACACTTTTCCTGCTTTCCAAAAGAATGGCACCATAACGACTAAAAAAAGACTATTCACAGAAATTCAAAATACATTTACCATAGAATTCTGGGCAAAACCAGAACTTCCTCATGAAGTCAAAAAAATAGCTACAAGCGGCTTCTCAAAAATTATTAACGAGCGATTTGCCATCGTACCGGTATTTGGAGCATACGTTGATGGGGATGGTACTCGGGCAGGTGTTGGAGTATCGGTTGGAACAAATGGAATCTCAGTATATGAGCATACAATTGACCATTTACCTGCGACTTTAGTTCACGAAGCGCCAATAAATGATTGGACGCATATTGCTGTTGTATATACTAATAAAAAACCCACATTATATATAAATGGAAGATATACTAAAACGGGAAAAGTCAGTAGAAAAAAAACAGTAGTTCCTTCGGGAGTTTTTGCGGGAATGAAGGGTTTAAGCTTTTATGTTGGTGGTCTAAATGAAATACGAATCTGGAGCACAGCAAGGAGGCCCCATGAAATCCAACAAAATATGAGTAAAAAACTTACCGGGAATGAACCAGCTCTTTTTGGCTATTGGAAATTGGATGAAGGTACCGGTATAATCGCCCACGATTCAACCATTAATAAAAACGACGGGACGATTGAAGGAGCAGACTGGTACCCACCTGAAAATTCAGAAAAGCCGAAAAGAGAAATGAATGTCTTGTTTACTTTTTTTGTTCCGAGCGGCGGAATTGAAACATTAAATAGACAACGCTTTTATGCACTTTCAAAAGAACAAATAAACTGTCACTTTTTATATACACAAAATGGAACGGGACTACAAAACAAAATTAATACTTCTATTTTTGTATCAAATAACGATAATGAAATTAAATCAATTATCCTAAATGGAAATTATGATGCTATTGTTGTTGCTTCCGATCTTGTGCTATTACAAACAATAAAGAATTTTGGGTACGAGGGAATTTTAATTTACGAAAATCAAGGGTTAGGTTTCAACAAAGAATATGCAAATAATTATTTACAAGTTCACACAACCATAATAGATGATTATTGTGACGCAATTTTATACCCTCAAACACCTCATCTTATTCAAGCATTTGAGACTTATTTTCCTAATAAGAAAAAATTTTGTTTTCATAATTGCTTCAATACTGATGATTTTAAATACGAGATACACACAAGGAGAGAAAATCCAATTATTGCCTGGGTAGGAAGGTTGGAAGAAAATAAGAACTGGAGAGATTTCTTAACAATTGGGTCTAAATTAATTACTAAGACCCCTTCTATCCAACTTTGGATGTTTGAAGATAACACATTGTCAACTCAGGAAGAAAGGTTAGCCTTCAAAGAAAAAGTTAACGAATTAAACTTGAAGAGCCACCTTACCATGTATGTAAATCAGCCACATAGTAAAATGGCTGAATATTTTTCTATCATTGGTGACTCCGGTGGCTTTTTATGTTCTACATCAAAAGTAGAAGGGTTTGGATATGCTGTACTGGAAGCAATGGTTTGCCGTTGCCCTGTCCTATCAACAGACTCTGATGGGGTACGCAGTTTTATCAAACATAATCAAACAGGAAAATTTTTCGATCTGGGAAATATCGATCAGGCAGAAATAGAAGGAAATGAGTTATTGTCAAACATTCCTTTAAGAGAAGAAATTAGACGAAAGGCTGTCGAGCACATCGAAACAAACTTCTCACCTGGTAAATACTCAGAAAATTTTATAAACATGATCCAAGAACTCAAAAATGCAAATCATTGAGACCCATTCCACTCTCCAGCCTTTAGTTGGATTTAGAGGTGAGAATACACCATAAAAGGAATGACCGCTTCCATTCAAAAGGAAGCGGTTTTTCTACATGTTAATTTTCCTTTATTTATCCTGTTTTGCAGGGGCCATTAGAGCTGCCCCTATAGAATTAACATATATTTATGGCCTCTTCAATTATATATTACGGTTCTCAATTCTCAATATTTTAAAAGATTAATAGTTTAAATCTATTTGATATCGAATTATTTAATCTGAATATATTGTTGCATTGAAGCTTTCGGGGCCTACTCTTATAGTTCCTATTGCACTAGCTGTTATGAACGCCGTATATACAACTTGGTTATTAGCGGGAATGGGAACATTAAAATCAGAAGCTGAAAATGATAGTATCTGAGGTCCTAAAATTGATAATTCAAGATCTTCCCGTGCAGAATAAATAAGGAAATCAGTGGGATTATTTCCCCTCACTATCGTCATGGTAATAGACGTAGTAACAGGTAAAAGTGGTAGCTGAACCGTTACTGTTCCAGATATTTGAGTGCGTACAAGTCCTGTTGCACCCGCTGCATTAAGAGTTAGTCTTGCAAAAAGTTGAGGTGTTGTAGATACAAGAATTCCAATAGAGTTTGCATAACTAGCATTTTGGGAAGTTCTCGCATCAAGTAACTTAACCAAAATCATCATCCTTTCTTTGTTGCTATTCAATAATATATGATATTTTTCCGTTGATGCTTGTACATTAGTACATAAATCAATTATCATTATCAAAAATCTTAAGTGGTTTAACCTTTCTAGAATAATATTGATATTACAAAAGGGGAATTCTTCACACCAACACACCCTACTTGGAAATCTCGTCCTACTCATTAGAGAATCGAGGTGAGCGACTAGCAGGACTGCGTTACTTTCTAGTATCAGAAATGAAGGGAACATTCTTATTTATAATTATTTTTTAACTGTTAATATCTAATCTAAAATTTAAAATTAAAAATTCAATAGTTATACGCTCTATCCAATTAATAACCTCAATTTATTAATTGGATATTTTCACCAGTTATTATTCTCCTCAAATCCAAGTTCGATTAAAAAATCACCGGTTTTCTCTTTAAAATTAAGTTTATTTTCTTCTGTGAACTCTTCACGCCAACTTCCAGTTTTTCCTTCACGAAACGTCCATGACCTTTTAGGATCGATATTTTTTTTCATTAAATGTAATAAATCACGCTTCTCAATATCTAATCCAATTAAATCTTCCCATAGATAATCAATAATCTTTAGAATTACCTTATCTTTTGTTTCATAATTAATTAGGTCCTCATAGCACAAACTGCAAACTGTTGGATCTTTTCGCCATTCATATATCATATGAAACTCTTCATAGATTCCCGGATAACGAATTTCTAATCCCCATTTATTATTTTTTTCTTCACCTATTAAGTCTATTCCTAAAATCACCGCATTTAATTGATCTTCAAAGTTAAATAATCTTTTTTGAAATACAGGATACAGTGGATGCTCGTGTAATTTCTCATTAATAAAGTATACCATTGAAACAGCTACATCACGTAAATCACGGTATATGAATACTTGTTTAATGGATTGGGATTGAAGTTCACTAGAAAATATAGAATCATAGGGAATATGAGAGGACAGCATCTCACCCTGTTTTAGTTTTAAAACTTCGTTCTCGTGTCCTCCCCCAAAGAAACGCTCTTGGTATATATTTGGAATTCCTTTTATGATTTGGGTTAATAGGTTCGTACCGCTTTTAGGAACAGAATTTATAAATATCTTAGGCAAAAGCAATTTATTTTGAGTCAAATCAATCTCCCCTATATACTAGTCTTATCTTTTGATTTGGAGTTTTAGTTTTTCACAGAAATTTAAAGACGCCCTATAAGTCTAGTCCAGTGATCTTTTTGTTCATTTATTCTTACGGTAAAAATTAAGAATATCTAATATAGATGTATCAAAAGAAATAATGGGCTGCCATCCCAATTTCTTTATATCATATACATTAATTTCGGTATGGTCTTCCGTTGTACTGTTTGAACTTGTTTTAGTTTTAAATTCCACATTTGTGAAAGATTTAAATTGGATAATAATGTCTGCTAATGAACGACTTTGCCCTGAAGCAATATCATAGATTTCCCCTGATTTCCCCTGGGTTAAAAGTATTTCATAAGCATTTACCGCATCTCTTACATCCACAAAATCCCGTTTTGCTTGCAGATTACTTACTTCAAGTACTTTTTCAGCTTTATTTTCTTCCATATCGACTATCTTTTTTGCAAATATGGAACAAACACCATTTGATATTCCGGGGCCAATCAAGTTTGAGGGCTTAGCTATAACGACATTCATGTTGTAAAGTACTCCCCATGATTGTGCAATAAGTACCTGAAGCGTTTTACTTAAACTATAAGGGTGTGTTAGAGTTGAAATATTTTGAGGGTCAAATTGCAGGGCTGAACCGACTATAACCACTTTACAGGCTGAATTTTCTTGCCTTAGTGCTTCAATTAAATAAAGCGTTGACATGGAATTTGCTTCCAGAGAAGAAACAGGATCAATCCATGATTTTCCTACATGGTTTTGCCCTGCTAAATGAAGAAGATAATCGGGTTTCACTTTCTTTATTAACTTACCTACATTTTCCTTGTTTGTTAGATCACAAAGCTCTGTCTCAACTTGACCATTTCCGAAACTCTTTCTAGACACAGCAGTAACAGCAAAACCTGCGTTTACAAAGTGATTACATGCATGCTGACCAGTGAATCCGCTTGCCCCCGTAATTAATAATTTAGGCATCTGGCTCATTACTTTTCCATCCAATTTTTTAATTCTTTTAGCATATGTTCATAAGTGGGAATCTGATAATAAAAATCGTTCCTTGTATTTTTTATTGTTCTATCCAGTACGATATGTGAGTCAGGTAAAATCTCAACATCTGTTTTATTAAAGGTCCTCTTGATTAATTTCAATAGATTATATTTTGACACTTTATTTTCAGAACCTAAATGATATAAGCCTGTTACGTTATTCTCAATCAATGCTTCAATGGCTTTAGCCAACTCAAGTGTTGTCACTCCATTCCACAGCACTTTCTCATAACCAATGATTTGATCTCTTTGCTTCATAAACCATTGAAACAACCCTATGCCATCTTCTTTTAGCTCTGGACCGATAATTGAGGTGCGAATAGTTAAATGTTTATCACTAATGATTTCTCCCAGTTGTTTTGATTGAGCATAAAAAGAAGTACCGTCAGGAATATCAACCTCCGTATAATTTCCTTTCGTTCCTGAAAACACGCAATCTGTACTAACATGGATTAATTTACCATTGTTCCGTTCAGTTAATTTGACCAGTTCATGTGGCAGTAAGCTATTTACCTGGAAGGCCAGCTTTGGATTATTGCTCGCATGATCATTTAATATACCAATACAGTTAACAATTATATCCGGCTTTATAGATTCAATGATTTCCTCCAACTTTGTTGGGATAGTAATATCTAGGTAGATACTATCCTTATCTTCGGGGTCCCTTGAAGTATAGAACACTTTATACTGTGGATTTTGTTGAAAATAAGCTGTTATTACGTGTCCTGCCATCCCTTTTCCGCCAAGGATTAGTACTTTCATTTAAATGAACCTGCCTTTTTGTAATATCTCTTTGATTTCGTCTTTACTCATCAATTCTTTGCTGGAATTGTAGTTCAATAAGTTTACAGGTTTATATTTTGAATAATGTTCCTTTAATTCTTCTGATTGGCTTGTAGGGAGAATAACAAAGTACTCATCATCAAAAGTAATCGTCGTTTTACTTTCGTATTCGGAGAGGAGGAGTTCATGCAATTTTTCTCCAGGCCTAATACCTAGGATATCCACGTCCACATTTTCCACATCAGAAGAATCAATCAATACTTGAGCAAGGTCAATAATTTTACAGGATGGCATTTTCATCACGAATATTTCTCCGCCAATGCTTTCAAAGGTTGCCTTAAATACCAATTTAATAGCTTCTTCAATGGTTAGAAAGAATCTTGTCATATTTAAGTCCGTTATACCGATTTTTCCCTTTTCTTTTATTTGCTTTTTGAATACATGAATGACACTTCCATTTGTGCCCAGCACGTTTCCGCCCCTGATACAAACAAATCTTGTTTTTGTGTTTAATGTATTAGCGTGTATGATCAATCTTTCAGCCATTGCCTTTGATAGACCATAAAAATTGGATGGATTCGAAGCCTTGTCCGTAGAAATGTTTACAACCGAGTGTACATTACAGCTTATAGCTGCCTCTATTACATTCTGTGTTCCAATTACGTTCGTCTTTAAAGCTTCAATGGGTTGATCTTCACATACAGGAACATGCTTTAATGCTGCCAAGTGGAAGATATAATCAACGCCTTGGCATGCTTCCAATAAAGCTTCCTTCTCTTTTACATCCCCGATTATGAAATTCAATTTCGGGTTATTATCAAACTCTTGTTTCATGGTAAATTGATTGGACTCATTTCTTGAAAAAATCCGTATTTCACGCGGTTCAAAATCCAATAGCTGCCTTACCAATTCATATCCCCATGAGCCTGTACCGCCTGTTACCAAGATTGTTCGATTCTTAATCAATTTTATGGCCTCCCAGTATTATTTTAAGCACTTTATCTGAAACGTTTTTATGGTCGTAGCCTTCTGGAAAAGTCCAGTCTTTTTGCTGGTTAACCATAACCTTTACACAATTGACGATTTGTTTAGCATTAATTCCCGATAACATATTGCTGCCTGACTCAATTGTTTCTGGCCTTTCCGTTGTTTTTCGTATCGTAACGGTCGGTACATGGAACAAACAACATTCCTCTTGAACGGTTCCACTATCGGTCAGCACACAAAAAGCGTTTTTTTCAAGCTTTACGAAATCAAAGAAACCAAATGGCTCATGAAATTCAATTAATGGGTGCACTTCTAATTTGGGACTGAGTTCTATACGGGATTTTGTTCGGGGATGTAAACTGCATATGATTCTTTTTTGATAGGTTTCGGCAACCAAATTAATGCCGTTCATAATTTCCATCAAACGGTCTTCATAGTCAACATTTTCGGCTCGATGGGCAGTTACGAGGAAATAATCCTCCTTTTTCAAATTCATTTTATCCAAAATTCCACTTTGCTCGATCTCATTGTTATAATGGTTCAAAACCTCGAAAATAGGGTTTCCCGATAAATATATCCTTTTGCTGGGGATACCTTCTTTCAGAAGATTCTCTTTACTTTGAGGAGTGTAAGGTAAGTTCAAGCTTGATACAGCATCAATGATCTTTCGATTTTTCTCCTCTGGCACTTCCAGGTCAAAACAACGGTTCCCTGCTTCCATATGAATGACGGGGATGCCCATCCGCTCTGCTAAGATAGAGCTGAGCCCAGAGTTCGTATCCCCCAACACTAATACTTTGTCAGGCTTTTCCTTTAATATGATAGATTCTAAATTCTTATAAATGGCTGCTAACTGTTCTCCTAGAGTTTGCTGTTGATTCAACAAGACATAATCAGGGGTTCTAACCTGTAGCTGTTGGAAGAATATTTCACTTAAGGATGTAGTGAAATTTTGTCCAGTGTGCACTAGAATATGTGAATCAGCATATTGATCCAATTTCTTTATTATTAGACTTAATCTGATGATTTCAGGTCGAGTCCCTAAGATGGTCATTACTTTCACGATTTACACTCCTTACTCTTTTCTGGTTTATGGCCTCTCCGTCTACCCTTTATTGTATGCACAGCTAATCCTATTGACATAGGCTAACCTATTAGATTTCGGTCTATTTAACACAAGTAACCGCCTTTATAGACTGCACTTCCGACCATGGCCTAGACCCGTTTATAGACTTTTTTTCATAAAAAAAGACATGGAAGGACTCCAAGTCTTTTTTTGTAGAACATCTGCCTCGATAGCCATAAAGTTCGCTGAAGCATTATCATTCTTTGGAAAAGGTAAATGTTTCATCCATTTTTCAATTACCTTGTTTGTTACCCTTCGAACTATGTGAAATCATTCTGAATTGAATTCTACTCCAATCTATTAAAAAAGCTATATGTCCTTATGGGGACATATAGCTTTTTATCATTTTTGAAATTGTAATTGATGCAGATTGGCAAAAATGCCCCCCTGCTTAAGTAAGTCATCGTGACCGCCCTCTTCAGCAATTCCTTCTTCCGTAACAACCACGATCTTGTCAGCGTTTCGAATGGTTGCCAATCGATGTGCGATAATTAACGTAGTTCTGTTTTCAGCTAGTTCGGTAAGAGCCTGCTGAATTATTCTTTCCGTCTCAGTATCGAGTGCAGATGTTGCCTCATCGAGAATTAATATTGGCGGATTCTTCAAAAACATCCTGGCTATTGCAATTCGTTGTTTTTGTCCTCCAGATAATTTCAAGCCACGTTCACCTATTTGAGTTTCATAGCCTTCTGGAAGTCCTTCAATGAAAGTCTCCAAATGGGCTTTCCTTGCAGCATCTTGAATTTGTTCATCCGATGCACCAAGCATTCCGTACGCAATGTTCTCTTTTACTGTTCCTGTGAAAAGAAACACGTCTTGCTGGACTATGCCAATTTGTGAGCGCAATGACTTTTTCGTCATCTCACGAATATCAATTCCATCAATGGATATTGAACCGGTCTTAACATCATAAAATCTTGGGATCAATGAACATATTGTCGTTTTCCCAGCTCCTGAAGGCCCGACAAAAGCAATGGTCTCACCAGCTTTAATTGTAAGATCAATACCTTTTAAAACTGGCTTTTTGTCTTCATAGTTAAAAGAAACATCTTTAAAGGAAATATCCCCCAACAGGGTGGTTACCTCTATTGCATCCTTTTTATCGACGACATCAGGCGCGACATCCAGAAGTTCCGTAAAACGCTTAAAACCGGCCATCCCTTTTGGATAGAGTTCCATCAACGCACTGATTTTGTCGATTGGCTTAAACAATACGTTAACATATAAGACGAATGCAACCAGTTCACCATAAGAGAGCTGCCCATGAAAAGTTAGCCAAGCTCCAATCACCAACACGGCAAGGGTCATAAACCTCGTCATCATATAAATGCCTGATAAGCTAAAGGACATAACCTTATATCCAAGAAGTTTCGCTTTACGGAATCTGCGATTATTAGTAGCAAATCTTTTCATTTCATATGTTTCATTAGTAAAGGATTGTACAACCCTCACTCCTGAGACGCTATCTTCCACACGGGCATTTACATCTGCAACTTCTGTATACATTTTCTTCCAGGCTTTATTCATCTTTAAATTACTTATGACAATTAATAAAACGAGGAACGGTAAAATACAAACCGATACAAGTGCCAATTTCACATTGATTGTCAACATAATCCAAAATGCGCCTATAAAAGTCATGAAGGCAATGAATAAATCTTCGGGACCATGGTGAGCAAGTTCACCAATATCGAAAAGATCATTGGTTATGCGGCTCATGATATGGCCGGTTTTCGTGTTATCAAAAAAACGAAAAGATTGTTTCTGCACATGCTCAAATAATTCTTCACGCATATCAGTCTCGATATTGATACCCAATTTGTGACCCCAATACCCTACGATGAACTGTAAGAAGGTACTAATGATATAAAGGAGGAACAAACCGGCACTTACCGAAACTATTGCAGACCAATCGTCGCCAGGCAGCAGTGTATCTATGAACCACTGAACAGCTAGCGGAAATGCAAGTTCAAGTACAGCAACGACCACTGCACTGAAGAAGTCAATAATGAATAACCGCTTATGCGGCAGGTAATATGAAGCAAAACGTCGAATCATCAAATTTTTCTCCTTTTTTACATATATTAAGGAGTATAATTCCATATTCAATATTCAGCAAGCATTTCAGAACCCCCATGTTCATATTATGGTAAAATCATCTATAAAACAGCCTAACCCGGCTCAAGCAATCTAGTAAATTAAGGAGTGAATCCAGTGTAAAAATTATAACCATTCTAAATATCCAGTAACTTTATTTTCGCAAAAGGATGGTATATATGAAAAACTCATCGTTTCGATGCCTTTGGATCGGTCAGGCGTTTGCAAATCTAGGGGATATATTTTATGTAGTCGGGTTGATTTCATTATTATATACTTTGACGGGATCTGCCTTTTATTTGAGCTTGCTTCCGTTCACTACAACGATTTTTCGGTTTATCAGCAGTTTACTCTCCCCCCTTGTCATCGACAGGTTTCCTTTAAAAAGAATCCTTGTACAATCTCAATGGTGGAAGTCCATCTTACTCGTTGGTCTAGGAATCTATATAACAAATTTCAATCATGGTTTTGCTGTTGCCGTCATTTGCTTCAATGCCTCCATTTCATTATTGGATGGAGTCGCTGCCCCGGTCAGCGCAGCTTTGGTTCCTCAATTAGTTCCAAAAGAAGAACGGATGAAAGCGAATGGTTTCTTGAATATGATCACCCAGACCATCTTTGTAACAGGATGGCCACTAGGTTCCGTCTTATTGATAAGTACCAACAGCAGTTTCATTATTTGGCTTACGGTCATACTTTTTGCCGTTTCAACGATCTATACAATGAGAATAGAAGTCTCAGAACGAACGACAGATTCTGTTGTTCCGTCAATCTGGGGTTCGGTTAAATCCGGATGGGTTTCGATTCGACAAATCCCAACTATCCGTACACTCATTTCCATTGATTTTATAACTACTTTGGCTTCAAGCGTGTGGGTGGCTGCCGTTATATATGTATATGTTGAACAGAACCTGCAACTGGGTGAGGAGTGGTGGGGCTATATTAACACAAGCTACTTTGTCGGCATGATATTCAGTGGATTGATTGTCATCCGTTTTGCCAAGTTACTAGAAAAATATATAGGATTCTTCATCACTTTCGGGCTATTTCTCAGTTCAATGCTAACCCTGCTTTTTGGAACTACCAGTATTCCTGCTTTGGCTTTGCTGCTGGCATGCCTGTACGGTCTCCCGGAACAAATCCGGGAAGTGATCTATGCAAAGCTACTCCAAGACCATGCTTCGGAAAAAACTCTTGCAAAAATTCATGCCGTTTGGGGAGCAGTCATCAATCTTACATTTGCAGTCTCTGTCTTACTATTAGGCTATATAACGGAAACATACAATGTGAAAACAACGTTCCAATTTTCTTCCACCCTGATATTCCTTGCCTTTCTTTATGCAATTTTTAAAAAGAAAGACTTACAGGAAAAAAAAAGAGCATTCGATGCCAAATCAGTCATCAAATATTCCGAGATGATGCATTCCATTCGGTTAACCGTTAAAGTAAAGGAGCCTTGGTTTTCCATGGCTCCTTTTTATTGATTAATTGCCATTCGAACGATATTGGCTCCCTTTAAATTCTTCTAGGTGTGATTGGCTTGGCCTGATAAAAGTTGCACATCCAAACAAGGGAAAAATATAACACTTCTATTAACCGCCTGCACCCATTCATCTATTTAATAATCAAAATATTCTTTTCTATAAACGCCCAATTCTGAGGGAATTCCAAACCAATCTGCCAATAAGTTGCACCTATCAGTTCATATGCATCAATCATTTCATATTTTGCGCTTATCGATCGAATATCTTCAAACCAAACCACATGATTCGAATTTTCTCTTTGATAAGTATAGGTAGGTGATGCTGCAGACGTGTCAAAAGTTATTTCAGCGCCAGTTGCTATGGCAAGATTTTGGGCATTTTGAGCTGACAAAGCTTTCGTTTCGTGGCTTGGTACTATCCAATCGTATCCATACATAGGAAATGCCGACTGCAATTTATATTCAGGTATATTCGTCAAAGCATAACGAAGTACCTCGCCCATCCACCAAAGTGGGGAAATTGGTTCAGGCGGTCCAGTAGGATACCCATAATCAATGGTCATCACGGCAACAAGGTCGGCTGCCTCTCCGATCCCCCGATAATCATGGCCGCCTACAATTCGATTATCAGGATTATCCGCTGTTTTTGCGTGTACGTTCACATGAAGGATCAGTTCTTTCAACCCCTCCTTTAATTCTTTTAAAAAAAGCACATAATCGGAACGCCGAGCAGGTGGGATGAATTCGATGTCCATACTGACACCCCCATACCCTTTCTCCCTAACGAAATTCAGCATACTATTGATTAAATTCGCTCTGTATACTGTACTAGCAAGGACATCACCCGCCAAATCAGCATCAAAATCACCATCTTGAAAGTTCCGGATCATCAGTAGGGGCGTCACCCCGGTTTGCTCGCATTTCGCGATAAGCGGGAGATCATCACCATCAACGTATGCATTTCCTTCCCTTGTAAACGAATAAGCTACGATGGCTAAATAGGATAATTTATCACCATTCTCCTCAAGTGTTTCAAATACTGCTCCACCTGAAGTCGGAAAGGCAAAACCCAGTGTAATCAATTGATTTTTGTAAGGAGACGGAATCAAAATTTCCGCGCCGGCTTTAAGCGAGTTTGCAACGATTCCAGGATTGGCTTCCATGATTGCCGCTGCACTCGTTCCAAAACGACTGCCGATTCTAGTAAGGGTATCCTGATTTTTAATTAGATACCTTCGATTCACCGCTTTTTCATCAGGTATATACAATGCCAGGCCAGGAACCAAAGCTGTTGATTCCAAACCGTTGACTTCAATTACCCTTGATGGTTCAACTTTATTTTTTCTGGCAATTTCCCAAAGGCTGTCACCTTTTTTCACAATAATGATCGTCATTCATAACCCTCCAAACTCCCTCCAAAAAAGTTTATGTTATTCAGGTAATTGGATAGAACGAATTATCATATTTCCTTGATGATATCCTGTTTTTTTATATAATAAAGGATCACTTAAAAAAGAGGCTGTCCACAGGGACAACCCCACGCTATTTCGTTTCACATGCTTCCATTCATTAAAGTAAATTCTTAATATCGTAGAACTTACCATTCTCCAAATCTCCCGAATCAAGAAGCTGCAAAAGTTTATCTGCCACAAATCCAGGGCTTCTTAACATGCCCTTCTCTTTATATTCATGAAATTTGTCTCGATCGGAAAAGTCCCGTTCGTCTGCTGACCGGATTGTCCCTTGCATCTCCGTATTCATTACTCCAGGTGAAAAAGATATGAGAGACGTAGGGAAAGACGTTTTATCCTGCTCCACCCCTGCAACCCGTGTAAACATTTCTAGCCCCGCCTTAGTACTGCAATAAGCTGCCCAACCATGATAAGGATTTTTTGCTGCACCTGATGATATGTTCACCATTACCTTCTTTCTGTTCCAGTCCTTTGTCTGTTTAATGAATTCATCAGCCAATACGATGGGTGCCATGAAATTCACCCGCATGCTTGTTTCCAAATTTCCCATACCAAGCTTTCCTACCGGCTTTATCGGTTCAATAACGCCTGCATTATTAATGAAGTAAATGTCACTTGTATCATCGACAGCAGCAAAAATCTCATTGACTAAGGAAGGTAACTTTTCAGTTTCATTCAAGTCCATCGAAATAAATGTAAGTTTCTTCCCTGATCGGTCAGCCAGCCGCTGCATTTCAGGATTGGCTGTACGGGAAACTAAAATGCAATGATCACTCGTCTGCAAACATCCTTTGGCGATGGCAGCACCTAAACCTTTTGAAGCTCCTGTGATTATAAACGTTTTCACGGCTTTTCCCCCTTTTATGGATATAAACTATTGTACCAAAATCGAGTTCGGAATGGTCTCACCACAAACCGTGATTTTAATATAAGACTTGGTTATACTTTATGGTTTTTACTGTTTTATGGAATCAAGCTCCGTACTTGTTTTAAATTGCAGGAAACTCAATTATTGAGTTTGTGAACAAAAGAAGTTCCATCTAAATTAAAGCAATGTTGATTGGAGGGATGTGCAAGACTCCTGCGGGAAAAGCGCATCCAAAGGAGACCCCGCAGGCGCAAAAGCGCCGAGGCGGACCCGCGGAAAGCGAGTGCCTGGAGAGGAAATCAACGATTTTTGCAAACTCAATTAATAACAATTTTGTCTACAACTGAAAGGAGCAGCGGATTTCTGAAATCAAGCTCCGTAGTTTTTTAAATAAAAAGACTGCAGGCAAACTCCATTTCTCGAATTTGTCTACAGCCTGAGCAGACCATGTAGTAATGGTCCGTTTAGTTTAAAAATTATAATATCGGTGATACCAGCCTTGCAATGGACTCTTTAAAACGAATCCACTTTGAACGCTTTTCAAACTCTTCAATTGTAAGCTGCCTGCATACTTCGACATCCTTATAAAAAATCCTTGTCAGTGTTTCGGCCATTCCTTCATCATAAATGAAGGCATTGACTTCAAAGTTCAATTTAAAACTACGGACATCAATGTTAGCTGTCCCCACCGAGGAGACCTCTTCGTCCACCACGATCATCTTCGCATGAATAAAGCCGTTATCATAGATGTATATCTTAGCTCCCGCTCTTAATAACTGCCCTGCATTGAAAGTTGTTGCCCAATAAACGAAAAGGTGATCAGGTTTATTCGGAATCATGATTTTCACATCTAACCCTGATAAGCTGGCGATCCTGAGTGCATCCAATAAACTTGCATCCGGTATGAAGTAAGGTGTTTGAATGAGAATCGATTTTTTTGCTGAAGAAATTAATTTAATATAGCCATTTTTAATTTGTTCCCATTCAGAATCCGGCCCACTTGTCACTATTTGCAAATCTATATTTCCTTGAGGCTTTACAATAGGGAAATAATGAGGCTGATAAGTTATATCATGGTGCTTTGATGCCTGATTCCAATCCAGGATGAAACGGGTTTGAATGGCTTTGACAGCCGCCCCCTTTATTCGAAGGTGTGTATCACGCCAATAACCGAATTTTGGATTAAGCCCTAAATATTCATCACCAACATTAAAGCCTCCAACGTACCCTACTTTTCCATCTATGATGACGAGCTTTCGATGGTTACGGAAATTCAGTCGTAAATTTATGAATTTTAATTTGGATGGAAAGAATGCCTCCACTCGTCCTCCAGCCTGCCTAAATTCCCTGAAGAAACGTTTAGTCATCCCTCTAGACCCCAGCTCGTCATAAAGCAACCGAACTTTGACGCCTTCATTCGCCTTTTTGGTCAAAGCTTCAATGAATCGTTTACCCAGGCCGTCCCTTTGAATGATGTAATATTGTATATGTATATGGTTTTCGGCCGCTTCAATATCTTTAAAAAGCTGGTCAAACTTATTTTTCCCTTCCGTAAAAATATCGACTTGATTATCTTCAGTAAGTACGGCATCATTGTTCCGGAGATGCATATAAATCAAATCACGATAATTACTCGAAGAAGCATTTCGAAAAGGAAAATGATTCGTTGAAAGCTCTTCCATCTGTTTATCAATGATTTCTTCGATCCCGATCTTCTTCTTATCCTCCCATTGGAATAAGTGTGCGTGCCTTAAACTTGTTCCAAAAAGCAGATATAAAATAAAACCGACTACAGGCAAAAAATATAAA
Source organism: Peribacillus phoenicis (assembly GCF_047238085.1). Classification (NCBI taxonomy): domain Bacteria; kingdom Bacillati; phylum Bacillota; class Bacilli; order Caryophanales; family Bacillaceae; genus Peribacillus; species Peribacillus phoenicis. The sequence goes on from NZ_JBDFMF010000001.1 coordinate 2,644,761, forward strand.
ACCAATAACCAAGCCCAGGTCGTGCTCGCTTCCCTTCTTTCAAAAAATATGACAATAGTGGCAAATAAAATATTTAGAATGATGACGAGGCCGAGCAAAACCGATGTAACATGCGTAAATTCCATAGCATACCCTCACTAAATTTTTATCCCTTTAAGGATACCATGCAAATTCTTTATATCAAAGGATTTGCCTATCAGAAATGAAAACAGAGAATTCACAAAAATGGACCTCTTCTTGTAGAGGTCCATTTTAAAAAATCCATCCACCCCGGACACTGAAATTTCTCAGATTGGTCAAGTTGTCTAATAATCTTTGTCTTAAAAATTCCTATTTAACAATAATTTAATTGCTTACCGGCTTTTCACTAATAAATTCACAGCTTCTTTCACTAGCTCTTCGGGATTCTTTTCTCCGGATTCATTAGCCTCCCGGACGCATTCAACAAGATTGGAACTTACTATTACCCCAATTGTCCGATCGATTGCAGATCTGGTTGCAGACAACTGCGTTACTACATCCCTGCAATCTTTATTATCCTCCATCATTTTCAAAATCCCACGCAGCTGTCCTTCAATTCGCTTCACTCTATTTTTAACCTGCTTATCATATTCCATGTGAGGCCTCCTACCCTGCCTATTACTTATGAATCCGATCCAAACATCCATCATAAAACCCATTCAGTCGAAATGAAGGTTTGATAAAAATCTTACAATTTATAATACATACCACATAGGTATAATTGTCAAGTGCCAATATCCAATAAAACTCCAATATGTAATCCCTATTTTTGTACAAGGAGACTTTGTGCAACAGCCTCAGAAAACTCGATCGTCATTTGGGGAACGTAGGTTTTTAACAAAGCATTGACGATTGGGGCTTTGGCCCCTTTTGCCGTAATCACCAGGCAGCCAGTCATTTTAGTCTGTCCTATTTCGCACTGTTCCGCTAAAAAATAGCCATGCCCATCAAATTTTTCATTTAATCCCTTAAGACTAAATGTTACCTTTTCAGGTTCAATCCATTCCAATATATTCACTTCAAGTTTAATTTTCTTCTTCATTAATCCCAAATCGCTTTTAAACTCCCAAATAAGTGTCTCCTCATTAATCATCTCATGATTGATATATCCTGGGACAAGAGGTGCCCACCGGTCTATGCTACTTACAAATCCCCATACTGTTTTTATTGAAACAGGTAAAATGATACTATGCACACCTTCTGACAAAGCAAATCCCCCTTAATCATTCTACTTACATCTTTTTAATATATGGCTGAACAATATTGAATAGAACGGTAAGATTAGATTCTTAAACAAAATACTCCCGGTGGTAGTAAAAAATCGCCCCTCTGCAATAAAGGGACGATCCTTTTTTGACTTATTAATCTGACGCAAATTCAACCGTATACATATTCAATCTTGGATCTGGGTTAATCCAGGCGCTTTCAAACACGAAAACCACTTTGTAATTTGCGTAATCGGTATAAGTGACATAGTACATCCCTTCTTGCTCCACTTCACTTACAGGTTCACCGATCAATTCCTTCAGCATGGATAAATGGATGGTTTGCAATTGCGGATCAAAATCATCAATGGCGGTAATCGTCTTTCTTCCTGTTGAACCGTCATAGAGGAACCGGACATTACGGCTCCAATAATTGGCTGCAACGGTACTTAAATCTTCCGGTGCACCCCAGGCTTTTTCCACTTTCTTCAACGAATCACCTACAGAAAATGGTCCACTGCTAACGGATTGTTGGGATTCATAGGCTAAACCCATGATCTGCCTAATCAAAAGGTCTGGCGTGGATTGCGATGATATTGAATTTGATGAAGCAATTGCAGCCTGCCCACTAAACATGAGAAATGCCAGCATTAGAAATGTAACGCTTCGGATAAAACGATTCACTTGTTTCAAAGTTATCCTCCTTCTCCACCTGGAAATGACTGATTAAATTATATTAGAAGATACCTTAATAAAGATAAAAAATTGCGAATGTCATTCCATTTGGCTTTACCTTTACCATTAATATTCATCGGAACTTTGGACACATACCATTCGTTCAAAAAAATCTTTAAAAGAAATATTAATACGGATTCAATTATTTCTATATTTATCTTGATTTTAAAACTGGTCCTAAAAATGACTTAGGCAGTTAATTTGATGGTGACTTCTTCCGTCCGAACGGGCAAAAAAAAATGTTGACAGCGTTTTCTTATGAAGATAGTATAATTATTACAAGTTAACGATGGTGGAGATTTGGAGACTCATGCTTTAATAGGACCTTTTAACATAAAGGGTTACTATTTTGGTATGAGTTTTTTTATGTATCATCATCAATACTTTACTTAAATAGTTCAAAAATATCATATTAAGGAGGAATTGGATGCTCAAATTTTTTAAGCCAGCTCTACCGGTTGAAAGATTACCTGAAGGAAAAATAGATTCTGAATATAAGAAACTCAGATTACAAGTTTTCATCGGTATCTTCATTGGTTATGCAGCGTATTATTTAATTCGTAAAAACTTTTCCATGGCGATGCCATATTTAAAGGAGGAAGGCTTTACAACTGGAGAGCTGGGTCTTGCATTATCAGCCATTTCGATTTCATATGGGATAAGTAAGTTTGTAATGGGAACTGTGTCAGACCGAAGCAATGCAAGGTATTTCTTGCCAGTTGGTTTGATACTTGCTGGAATCGTCAGCTTACTTATGGGCCTTGTTCCATTTTTCACATCGTCTGTTACGATTATGTTTATCATGTTATTCATTAATGGATGGTTTCAAGGGATGGGCTGGCCACCATCAGGCAGAGTGCTTGTTCACTGGTTCAGTGTGAGTGAAAGAGGAGGGAAAACGGCAATATGGAATGTTGCCCACAACGTGGGTGGTGGCTTAATGGCACCATTGGCGATTGCAGGTGTCTCCATCTTTGCAACAATAATGGGTCCTTCATATGCAGGTTATGAAGGGATTTTTATACTACCTGCTCTAGTTGCCATATTAATAGCAATCATTTCATTTATCTTAATACGTGATACACCACAATCAGTTGGATTACCACCGATTGAAGAGTATCGTAATGATTTTCCAAATAAAATGAAAAAAACGTTTGAAACAGAATTGACAACAAAAGAGATATTATTTAAATATGTATTGAATAACAAATGGGTCTGGGCGATTGCGATTGCAAACATCTTTGTTTATTTCGTCCGTTATGGGGTACTTGATTGGGCACCAACCTATTTAAGCGAAGAAAAAGGCTTTAACATGGACGAGTCCAGTACGGCTTATTTCTTATACGAATGGGCAGGCATTCCGGGAACTTTATTATGCGGTTATATCTCGGATAAGGTTTTTAAAGGACGTCGTGGACCGGCGGGGGTTGTCTTTATGCTAGGAGTATTAATCGCAGTCCTTGTATACTGGTTTAACCCTGCGGGCAACCCAATGATCGATATTATTTCCCTAATTGCGATTGGATTCTTAATTTATGGACCTGTAATGTTAATAGGTCTGCAAGCACTGGATTTAGTTCCTAAAAAAGCTGCAGGCACTGCAGCAGGACTGACTGGCTTATTTGGATATTTAGGTGGATCTGTAGCCGCTAATGCTATAATGGGATATGTAGTTGACTTTGCAGGCTGGAATGCAGGCTTTACATTAATAACGATTTCTTGTGTTCTGGCAGTAGTGGTATTTGCATTTACATGGAATGTTCGTGGACAGGAAGTAGTAAAGGGCTAATACAGGCATATTATTGAGCTAAAACTTCCCCATCCCCCCTTAGATATTCTAAGGGGGGATGGTTTTTTTATGAATAGTTAAACACCTACAAGATTAGATCGAGAATCAAAAATAACCGAATATTCAGTTTTTAGTACCCGCAAGTAGTTGACAAACTGTTGGGGGTAACATTTCATATGTATATAATTAATGACTATGCCTAAAAAACCAACGGTCCTAAAGGCATAGTCATTACATCAAAAATCTTAGATAGATTAATGCTTTCTACTAATATACTGCTTATTGCCGATCAAAAAGAGAAGCTCCCGCTATGCCGGGCTTTGTCATCTCATAAGGATTTAGAATCAGATCCAATTCTTCCTCTGTCAGTACATCATATTGTAAACAAAGTTCGCGAACTGATTTGCCTTTTAAAATCGCTTCCCGCGCAATACGTGAAACCACTTCGTATCCAAGGTGCGGATTGACTGCTGTAATCACTCCAACACTTTGTTCAACATAATCTTTTAAATGTTGCTCATTTGCTTCAATACCTTCTAAACAATAATCTGTAAAGACATTGAAAGCATTGTTCATAATGCTGATTGATTGCAATAAGTTGAATACAAGCACTGGCTCCATTACATTCAACTCTAGTTGTCCTGCTTCTGATGCTAAACAAATCGTATTATCGTTCCCGATCACTTGGAAAGCGACTTGGTTAATCAATTCTGGCATTACTGGATTTACTTTTCCTGGCATGATGGATGAACCTGGTTGACGAGCTGGAAGTGTGATTTCCCCTAATCCCGCTCTTGGTCCTGAAGCCATCAAACGTAAATCATTAGCAATTTTAGACATATTCATCATACATACTTTCAATGAAGCTGACACTTCAGTATAAGCATCCGTATTTTGAGTTGCATCTACTAAATGTTCTGCTCCTACAAGCGGCAAGTTACTGATCTCAGCTAAATATGTAACAACATTTTCAATGTAACGCGGATCTGCGTTCAATCCCGTTCCCACTGCTGTTGCTCCCATATTCACTTCATATAAATGTTGACGTGATTGACTGATTCGTTTTATATCGCGATCCAACACACGACTGTAAGCCTCAAATTCTTGACCGAGGCGAATCGGCACTGCGTCCTGAAGATGTGTGCGTCCCATTTTGATAACATGATCAAATTGTTTTGCTTTATTCTTTAAGACCGTACTCATCTTGGTCATTGTTTGCAACAATTGCTCTAAAAGTCGTAGTGTTGATAAATGAATGGCAGTAGGGAATACGTCATTGGTTGATTGCGACATGTTAACATGGCTATTTGGACTAACATGTACATAATCACCTTTATTGTGTCCCATAAGTTCTAACGCACGGTTGGCAACGATTTCATTAATGTTCATATTCATCGATGTCCCTGCGCCGCCTTGTATTGGATCAACGATGAAATATTCATGCCACTTTCCATCGATCACTTCATCTGAAGCTTTAACGATAGCGTTTCCAATACCTTCATACAAGCGTTTGGTATCCATATTTGCTAAAGCGGCTGCTTTTTTTATCATAGCAAGTGCACGAATCATTTCTTCATTGACTTTATAACCGGTAATCGGAAAATTTTCTACAGCGCGTAAAGTTTGTATTCCATAATAAACATCTGCTGGAATTTCCTTTTCCCCAAGAAAGTCTTTTTCAATTCGGTATGTTCTCTCATCTATCAACATTTCCTCTTGCCCCTTTGTTTGTTCTAGAATGTAATGTCCTCTGCAATCGGTGTTTCCATCAATTCCTTCACCTTTTTGGGATCCTGTGTCTTTGCTAATATCCACATCAACTTAGGAACGATGGCTTCTGTATTCATATTTCTGGAACGAATGATGACATTCTTATTTACTTTACGTCCCACTTCGTATATATCCATATCCTCCCCTTCCTCTAAACATTGGGTAGTAATGACAATGGATATTCCACACTCGACCAACTCATTCAACTTCTCTAAAATATTTCTTCCTTGAAACGGAATACCCCCGCTCCCATAACTTTCAATTACAATTCCCCGGTATTGATTTTTCAGAAAATCAAAGAATTCGGGCTTAATCCCCGGATATAGCTTAACCAAAGCAACATCAGTACAAATGGAAGCATCTAACTTGGCTTCCTTATTCTTTGTTGATTGAACTGGCTTAAGATACTCAATTTTATCTTTTGATATGGAAGCAATATAAGGATAATTAATACTTTCAAACGAATCATAACTTTTCGTTCTCAATTTAATGGCCCTTGTACCCTGGATGACTCTACCATCAAAAACTACATATACGCCTCCAATATCTTCACAAGCAAACCGAATCGCATCGGAGATATTTCTTTTGGCATCCGTCTTTTTAAAGGCAATTGGGATTTGAGAACCTGTAATAATAATTGGTTTCCCTAAGTCTTGTAACATATATGAGAGCGCAGCTGAAGTGTAAGCCATCGTATCTGTCCCATGGGTGATCACAAAGCCATCGTAATCATGGTAGTGCTCATGGATGGATTGTGCCATTTCTGTCCAATCTTCCGGCTGCATATTTGTACTATCGATATTCATCAAAGGCTTACTATCAATCTGACATAAATCTAATCCCGGAAGGTGACCTAAAATTTCGTCAGCTTTCATCCCTGGAACCAGTCCATTTTCCCCTTCTAACGATGCAATTGTACCACCGGTAGTAATTAACATCAACTTCTTAATTTTTGACTTCAATTTCTCCAATATACTACCCCCTATAAAACCTCCCTGTATCCCAATCATTCTAAGCATCTCAGAAAGGATGTATCCATTGTAAATGTTCATGTTACGCGTACATCACATGTAATTATAGTTCTGTTCAAGGTCGAAATCAAGCTAAAGTTATTCATTACGCGTACACTTTATTGTCATATGATGGTATAATGGATTTATATAAAAGGAGAGTAATAAAAATGATATTAAATAGATTGACTACATTAAGGAAGGCCAAAAGGTGGTCTTTGCAATATACGGCTGACAGGCTCGGAATCGCCAAGAGTACCTATGCAGGTTATGAATCGGGCCACCGCCGCCCTTCATTAGAAACGATTAATTTATTGGCAGGCCTATATGATACATCCACTGATTACATTCTAGGTCGGGTAGATCATCCAGCTAAAGATATTACCACAGAGTCACCTCAAGTCATGGAATTAACGGATTTACCAAATATGGAGCTAGCCGTTGATGGAATCTCTCTTTCTGAAGAGGAGACGATTCAATTTATCGCTTTTATTAGAGCAAAACGAGAAGTGGAAATAAACCGCGATAAACAAAATGAAACATAGCAGAAATTGGCTTAAGACTTGTATATGGGGAACGATCCGTACTTCATCAGGTTCTTATAATATTCACGATTTACCTGGCATGTTTATTTAAAACTGTAAAATTCCAGGGTTTTAACCAATTAGGATAAGCCGGTTCTGATTAATTAAGTTCACCTTTTTTAGACGTTACCCTTATTTATTTCTGGATGACAATGCAGATTATACTTACTAATCCCTCTTAGTGACTTAAGACTAATGATGCCCCGAGCTGAGAAATTAAGTTTTATTATTTATATAGAAGAAAGTCGGCATATTATTTAGCTTACTTCCTTTTCCAACAAGGTATGTATTAGTAATGAAAGAAAAAACCATAGCAAAAGCTCATGGTTTTCCCCCCGTATATACATGAAATATCAATATATTAAGGCATCTCGTCTTCTTTTTCCCGATTTTTAAAAGCTTCATGTGTGACAATATCCTCGATTTGTTCATACTGCCGGCTGTGTTCCTTCTCTTCGCTAATTCTATTATTAGGTAAATTTCCTGGATGGCCTTTTTCTTTGTGATTAAAATTTTTCCCACGGCTCATACTCATTACTCTCCTTTCTATTCATTGTTTGTTTAGTTTTCCCAAGCACACAAATATTATGATTTAATTTCTCCTATTACTGTTTTTGCAGCGGTTCTTTTACAGCCTAGGAGATAAGATAACTCGAATTTGAATAATGAACTCAAAAAGGAACAGGAACCGTCTGATTATGACGCTTCCTGTTCCTTTTAGTTAGGCTCTATATACTACCTACATACCTTATAACAGTTTGATAACAGAACAAGGGCTAGGAGGATAACACCACGGAAGGTCGCCACTTTCTTGAAATGTCTCCGATATGATGTGGAGCCGTTCTGCAGCACCCTCCAATTAAACGCGCCCCTGCATGGTGCCATTCTTCAGATTTCAGGTCGAGCCTGTTACATGATTCTTGACCATGCCATGTTTTAGTTTCTGGATTATATGTTTCACCTGAATTCGGATAAACAATGATTGGTTTATCCGTGTTTGCGCGCAACACCTGGATGGCTTCCGTGATACATGATACTGGCGCACAGTTGATGCCGATTGCTGCAATTTGCTCACTGTCCCCAAACAATCTTGTACACTCTTCGAGTAAAGTGCCGTCACTTATCGCTTTTTCATTTTTCAATGAAAAGGATAGCCAAGCATACACTTCTGGATAATCCTTCAATAATGAATATAATACTTTTGCTTCTTGCAGGGAAGGAATCGTTTCAAATGCTAAAAGGTCAGCTCCTGCTTCAATCAACGCTGATATCCGTGAGCGATGAAATGCCGTTAAAGTTTCATCCGATACACCATAGTTTCCTATATACTCCGAACCATCTGCAAGATAAGCCCCATAAGGGCCAACAGATGCAGCAACCAATGGCTTAGGCCTAAGCGTTTGGTTTTCTTCCTTCCAAAATTCATCTCTTGCTTTTCTTGCGAGTAAAACCGTTTTCCGGATTAGCTCCAAAGCCTCTTTTTCTTGTATTCCGCGGAGGGCGAAACCTTCAACAGTGGCTTGGTAGCTAGCCGTAATCGCACAGTCCGCTCCAGCACGAAAGTAGTCAGAATGCACTTGATAAATCACTTCTGGATTTTCAAGTAATACACGTGCAGACCAGAGCGGGTCGTCCAAATCACATCCATGCCTCTCTAGCTCTGTAGCTAAAGCTCCGTCCAAAATCATGACTGAATGATCTCGTAAAATAGCGTCAATTGGGTTAGTTTTATTGTTCATGATCTACTCCTCTTTTCTTTATATGTTTTTGTCACATAATAACTTCCATAGCAAAACAAAATAAATGGAATGCCACAATATAGTGCAATTCGTTGTGTAGGATCAAATGCAATTCCTATACAAGAAGCCAGGCATAGCATAAAAGAAACGATTGGTACGAGTGGATATAATGGCGTTCGATAAGCCAAGTCATTTACTGAATTTCCTTCTTTTATATATCGTCTGCGAAATCGAAACTGTGACACGCTAATACTCATCCAAACTATAACCACGGCTAGACCAGAAATCGATACAAGCACTATGTAAACAGTATCCGGTGCAATAATACTCGAGAACAGGGCTAAGCAGCCGCCCAACATACTGAAAAGGACTGCATTTAGCGGAACTCCCCGTTTTGTCAATTTTGCAAATATTGGTGATATAGTTTCCTTATCTGCAAGTGACCAAAGCATTCTGGATGATGCATACAGTCCTGAGTTTGCAGCAGATAAAATGGCAGTTAATATAACAAAGTTCATAATATCCGCTGCATATGGCACACCAATCCGTTCAAGAACTGCCACAAAGGGGCTTTCTAATACGCTTGCATCCGAAATAGGCAATAATGCGGACAATACAACGATGGTTCCTACAAAAAAGATAATCAATCTCCATAATGTCATACGGATTGCCTTTGGTATCGTTTTTTCTGGATTCACAGTTTCTCCAGCTGCAATTCCGATTAATTCAGTTCCAGAGAATGCGAAATTCACCGCAAGCATCGTCATTAGAATGGCAAAAGCACCATTCGGAAATAAACCTTCACTTGTAAAATTGGAGAATAACGGAGCAGATTGTGAATGAATTATTGGAATAAAACCTAGCATTGCCGCTGCTCCCAAAATAATAAAAATTACAATGGCAAATACCTTAATAGACGCAAACCAGAATTCGGATTCAGCGAAAAATTTAACGGTCCACGCGTTTAATGCCAAGACCAATATGGTAAATAGTGCACTCCATATCCAGACATTGATTGATGGAAACCATCTCTGCATCAACAATCCTGCAGCCGTGAATTCCGAACCTAGTGCAACAGTCCAAGTTAGCCAATACAACCAGGCTACTGTATACCCTGTCCCAGGACCTATGTATTTAGCTGAGTAGCTATGAAACGCACCTGTCTCGGGCATATGTACTGCCAGTTCACCCAGACATAGCATGACTAGATAAACCACTAATGCCCCAATCAGATACGAAAGGATGGTGCCAAATGGGCCAGCCTGTTGAATCGTATAACCCGAACTTAAGAATAAACCTGTTCCAATCACCCCGCCAAGCGATAGCATTATTATATGCCGTGCCTGCATTTTCCTTTGAAAATCATGATTCCTTTTGTTCTCCATTCTTACTCTCCTTTATCTTGCATCCAGAAAAAACGAAAACGCACTCTAAAAAAGAGTGCGTTACTGACAAATAAACACGTACGGTCTTATCTATCAAGGTTTCACCCCCTGGAATTAGCACAGTGTCATTGCAGACCTGTTGCTGAGGTTTCATAGGGCCAGTCCCTCCACCTCTCTGGATAAGAAATTATTTTTTTATAACTTTATCAATCTATGCAAAAATTGTCAAGTTTTGTTTCGGTTTGTAAAGACTTCCTTTAAAATCCAAACGATCATCGCACCTTTGGCATAGATATGAACTTGTTTTTGGAACAGTCGCTTACAGTATTAGAATTGCAGATAATGCTAACCGGGAATAATTTTAAAAAAATGACGACACCTTAAAAGATGACGCCATTTTTTCTTTCTTATTCCTTAAGGTCGTTGTATTTCAAATAATTCCCCTAGTTTTGTATAAGTATGACCCGCTAATCTTGCTACAGGTTTTAGCCCATTCTGGTCAATCCGGCCATTATGGTAAATCTCCTGCTCTATATGATAGCAGACTATTTTCCCTATCAATAAATCACAACCAGGTTTATTCTTGGAACCTGCCAATGGTATCGCATGCTCCAATGTGCATTCAAAGCGTACCTTCGCTTCTTGCAATCCTGGTACCGACACCTTCTCACTAACAGCCTGAGTGAAATTGGTAAGACCCAATTCACTTTCGTCAGACGGGAGTTCCTTGGCCGTTCGATTTGCATCAGCAACATTATCTTCATCAGTGATATGAACAACGAATTCACCTGTTTGAATTGCATTTCGGGCAGTGTCCTTCGAAACTCCTTCTTTCCGTTGAACAGAAATAGAAATCATAGGAGGATTGGAACTGACTATGTTAAAAAAACTGAACGGAGCTATATTGATTGTACCGGTTTCGGATTGTGTCGTAACCAGGGCTATTGGTCTCGGTATGATGCTTCCAGTCAAAAACTTATAATTCTCCCGTTCAGTAAGACTTTCAGGATTAACTGAAATCATCTTCATCCCTCCCATTCTTATAAAAAGTTCTTTTGAAACCATGAACTTGCTGCATCAACCTCTGAACGTGTTAACTGATGACCGTAATTTTCCCAGTGAACATCCACCGCAGCACCAGCTTGCAGTAAAATTTGATTAAGTTCATCAGTTTCTGCTGCCGGGCAAATCGGATCGTTTTTACCTGCAGCAATGAATACAGGTATATCCGAAAGGGACGGCAAAGCAATCCCGCGTCTAGGCACCATTGGATGATGAAGAATCGCTCCTTTTAATGCCCCTTCAAAATGGAACATCAAACTTGCTGCTATGTTTGCACCATTAGAATAACCTAATGCCACCACTCTGTCACGATCGAAGTCATATTGTCCGGACGCTGATTCCAAGAAGTCATAAAGCTCCTTCGTACGGAAAATCAAATCTTCTTCATCAAAAACTCCTTCAGCCAGCCGGCGGAAATAACGGGGCATTCCGTTTTCAAGTACATTTCCCCGTACGCTGAGTACGGATGATCCCGGTGAAACCATTTCAGATAATGGCAAGAGATCCGTTTCCGTTCCTCCAGTGCCATGTAAAAGCAAAAGCAACGGTGCATCTGGATTACTTCCTTTTTGAAAAATATGCTTCATCATTTATCCTCCTCTAGTACTCTCGGCACTGCCGGCAGTAACGTTTTTTCCATGATCTCCCTTTTTTCTTCAAGCCAGGGCGGCAGCATTAATTTACTACCCATCGTTTCCTTCGTTTCATCATGAGCAAAGCCAGGTGGATCTGTGGCAATTTCAAAGAGTATGCCTCCATCTTCCCTGAAATAAATGGCATCGAAGTATTGGCGGTCTGTAAAGGGTGTCACGCCATAGCCATGGTTTGCGATATGCTCCCTCCATTCTTTATGATCTTCATTATCGCTTGCACGCCATGCAAGATGATGGACAGTTCCCACTCCGATTTTCCCATTTGGCAAAACAGTTTTTTTAACATCTACCAAATTTCCGATGTCCGATGTGGATTTGAAGCGGATGAAATCACCCTCTTCCCCCATCTTTTGCAAACCCATCACTTCCTCTAATAGTTCCATCGTTTTGATCGGTTTCGACGTCAATAATACCGCACCGCCGAATCCCTTGATCGCCTTGTCAGCTGGTACACCGCCGAATGACCACTCGCTATTTTTACCTTCTTTACGCTCAACCAGTTCAAGTTGCAATCCATGTGGATCCTGAAATCCCAGATAATCCTCGCCGAAGCGTGAGATCTTTTCAAAGTCAATATTAAATTTACCCAAGCGCGTTTCCCAGAAGCCCATTGAACCTTCCGGAACGGCATATGTTGTAATCCCCACTTGTCCGGAGCCAATTGTCCCTCGGTATGCCCCAGGCCAAGGAAAGAAAGTGATGATAGTGCCCGGTGAACCTGATTCATCTCCGAAATATAAATGATAGGTGCCTGGATCATCAAAATTAACGGTTTTCTTCACCATACGCATTCCCAGCACTCCAGCATAAAAATCCACATTCTCTTGAGGATTGCCTACAATTGCGGTTATATGATGTATTCCTGCATTTTGGTTTTGCATGCCGATTACTTCCTTTCCCGTTGATTAATTTGTTGATTTTGTATTCAGTGGTTTTAAATTCGATTCAATATCCTTTCTTTTTGATTCTAAAAATGGCGGCAGGGCAAGGTTCTCACCTAGGTGCTGCTCTGCTTCATCCACTGCAAAACCAGGTCCATCAGTAGCTAGTTCAAATAATATGCCATTCGGCTCCCTAAAATACAGTGAACGAAAATAAAAGCGGTCCACATATCCAGAGTTCACGAATTTTGATTCACTAATTTTTTCTATCCATTTTCTCAGTTCTTCTTCATTATCCACCCGAAAGGCAACATGGTGTACTCCACCCCTCCCCAACCTTTCCCGAGGAATGTCATTCCTTTCTTCAATATGAAGTTCCGCTCCTGTTCCTCCCTCACCTGTCTCGTAAACGACAATTGGATTTTGCCCCCTAATTGAAGAAGGATATGTGCCTGATTTCCTGAACCCCAATACCTCGGAAAGAACAATTTCTGTTTGTTCAATATTAGGTACAGTAAGTCTTACCGGTCCTAACCCAAGGATGGAAAACTCTTTCGGTACCGGGCTTCCAACCCATGGTGATCCTCCCTGAACGCCGTTATTATCCTGATCGGAAACTAGAAGTAGCCTCTGCCCTTCAGGATCTTTAAAAGAAAGCACCTTCCTTTCAAAACGGCTCGATATTTCATCATGCTCAACATTGAATTCCACAAACCGTTTTTTCCAATATCCTAGAGCTTCATCATCTCTAACCCTTAAAGAAATTTCTGAAATGCTATTGTTTCCCTCATGAGTGCGGGCAGCATTGGGAATTTCAAAAAACGTCAATTCCGTACCCGGAGAACCAATTTGATCTCCATAAAATAAGTGATACACACGAACATCATCTTGATTCACCGTTTTTTTGATTAATCGCATCCCTAAGACTTTTGTGTAGAAATCAAAGTTTTTTCCCGCTTTAGCTGTAATCGCCGAAACATGATGTAATCCTTTTAATTCCATCCTTACCACTCCTATCTTTATAAATCTCCCCTTACAGAGATGAAATAATCCGTAAATAATATCTCGAATTCGAGGTATTTAACCAAACATATAATACTTTTAATAAAAATATCTTGATTTAAAGATAAATGACAGCGATAAATTTGTCAACCATTTTCATTCAAATAATTTCACCCGTATACACTTTTCATAAAATAATAAAATCAGGTCAAAATAAGTCGGTATAATGAATGGAGGTTTGATATATGGCTAAAGATTTTTTTAGCGCAATTGAAGATAGACGCTCTTATTATTCCCTTAGCAAGGAACGTGTTGTCCCTAATAAAAGGATTAAAGAAGTTATCGATCATGCCGTTCAATATTCCCCTTCCGCTTTCAACTCCCAAAGTGCAAGAGTGATTGTTTTAACTGGTCAAAGCCACGACCAATTATGGGATATCACGAAAAACACATTAAGAAAAGCTGTCGGTGACAAAGATTTTGAAAAAACGGAAGAAAAAATGAAGTCATTTATAAATGGTTATGGTACGGTTTTATTCTTTGAAGACCAGGCCATTATAACAAGGCTTCAAGAACAATTCAAAACGTATGCCGAAAACTTTCCGATTTGGTCGAACCAATCGTCTGCCATTTTACAATTTGTCGTATGGACTTCCTTGGAAATTGAGGGTTTTGGTGCAAGCCTTCAGCATTATAATCCTTTAATCGATGACGAAGTGAGAAAAACATGGGATATATCACGCGATTGGAAACTCATCGCTCAGATGCCCTTTGGAAAACCCACTGCAGAGCCTGGTGATAAAGACTTCACACCACTTGAAGAACGAGTGAAATATTATCAATGATACAATAGGGGCTGGCTCTACACAATGAGCCAGCCCCTTCATTTATTTCACCTTAGTAATCCGGAAATGTTGCAAAATATTTTGAAAATATCAATGCCGCAAAGCCCATATATTCAATAACCGGCATAATTTTAAAATTCTCACTGGCGTTAAACACGTATATTTCACATCCCCCAGTAACCTATTGAATTGGTGATGAACGTCCTGGTAGCCATTCCTTCAAATAATATGGGAGTCCACCGGAATATTGTTTAGCCGCATGGCCGCTTTTCAGTAGGCTATATGTCTTATCCTTACAAGTTAAATGCTCCATTACCGGATAAATCATTTCCTGAGGGACCAATCGATCATACTTACTTGCAATGACCAAAACACTAGCATCAATTTTCGATAGCTTCGCTTTTTTCCCCCTTACCTTAAAGCCCCCATTAACCAAGCGATTTTTTATCAAAAGGTCTTTGGTTATTTGTTTGGCAGCTGCTCCGGATAACGGCACATGCCCATTGATCCACGCATTGAAGCGGCGCCAATTCTTAACGTATTCCTCATCATCCGCTTGATTCAATAATGATAAATACGGTGATATATAGATAGGAGATGTAATTAAACGGATTCCATATTTAACAGCACTGGCTGGAATCGTTTGATAAATATCAATCGTATCGTCGAAATTCACGGTACCTTCTTTTAATGCTTCCTGCCACTGATCAAAAGATTCCGAGGCACTGAAATCTACCGGTGTAACGGAAAGAATCAAGTTCTTGATTGGCTCGTCAGCAATGGCAGCATATATTGCGGCTATTGTACCGCCGATGCAAAATCCCATTACTGTAATTTCCGATGCCCCAGAGTGGCGCAATGCACGCTGCACTCCTTTTTGAATATAATCGACGATATAATCTTCGATCGATATTTCCCCATCTTCAAAACCCGGACTTCCAAAATCAAGCAAATATACATCAAAGCCTTCATTTACAAAAGATTCTATTAGACTATTCCCTGGGGACAGATCAAGAATCAAAGGAGTATTGATTAGTGAATATATAAGAAAAACCGGCACATCATATTTTTTTTTTGCCGACGGATAATACCAAAGCGATGATTTGTTTTTTTTCCACACCGATATTTTAGGCGTCAGTCCCATTTCAGGCATTGGCTGATTGGGAATATCCAAAAAATGTTTCCACTTTGGTATGGTTTCGGATTGATTTTTCGGCACTTTCCGTTTAGACATTAGAATTCCCCTGTCTAAAAGAATTGAACTCCAACTGTGAACTTATCAACAGGGAATCATTTAAGAAATTCGATATCCTTTTTTTACTCCCTTCCATTTCAATGGAATCCCAATTTGACTTCTTTTTCTTACTGCGAGATGAAAAAGCATTGCGTTTATTGCGATCTGAAGAATTACCTCTGACGTTCCCGCCCCTATCATCATCAAGTGTAGAGAGCAAATCTTCTATCCTATCAATTTTTTCTTCGAGCTGGATCACTAATTTCGCGATTCCCGCCACATCCTTTTTTGTTGGATAATTCATGATGATGGACATTCTTTCTGAAGCTTCCTGCATTCTATTTATTCTTGGAACCTGCATTTGGGCATTGTCGCTTACTGCTTCTATTAACTCACGATTATTTAGCAAATCCTTAATTTTATCATTAAGCTGTTGTTCTTTTTGTGCGCCTAGCAATTTAAGCCCTTTATAAAAATTTGATTTTTCCGCCATATATATCTTCCTTTCTCCTCCGTTTATACTAATGCCGATATACCTCCGTCTATGATCAAAACATGACCAACCATATAGTCAGAAGCCTGTGAGGCTAAAAATACGGCAGCCCCCTTTAAATCTTCTTCATCGCCAAACCTGCCAGCAGGAATTTTGCCTAATATGTCATAGTCGGACTTTTCAAGAACTTTCTTTGTGATTTTAGTCGGGAAAAATCCAGGGGCTATCGCATTGACTTGGATGCCGTATCTAGCAAGCTTAACTCCTAAATCCTTCGTCATTGTAATGATGGCACCCTTACTGGTGTTATAAGCTATCGTATCCAATAGCTCAGGAAACGTCCCGCCAAGACCTGTCACCGATGCAATATTTATGATTTTCCCTGAATTTTGCCGCTTCATGACCCTCGCTACAGCTTGTGAAAACAGGAATGTACCTGTAACATTAACATTCAATACTTTTTCCCACTTATCCTTAGGAAGATCCAAAAGCGGACCTGACCAGGACGTACCGCTATTATTGACAAGAATATCAATCGTGCCAAATTGGGCAACCGTTTCCTGGACGACACGGTCAATGGCACTCTCATCCGTGATATCACATTCAAAGGCAACGGCATTAACACCCATCGATTGCAAGTCTTCACATACCTCCTTACATACAGGAAGATTTCGTGAAGCAATGACTATATTAGCACCAGCCTCCCCCAACGCCATGGCGATCTGTTTGCCCAGCCCTCTGCCGCCGCCGGTAATGATAGCCGTTTTATTAGTCAAATCGAACATATTACTCAATGTAGTCAACTTTTCAGCCCTTCCTTAATGAAGTATTATTTATATTAAACCGTCTATATCATTATAGATAAGCCTATCCAATATTGTGCTTAAAATAGCCTGATGCCTCTGCCTTTTGTTTCATCAACAGTATCCTCTATATCAATAATGCCTATCCGCTCGACCGCTACGGTCGGCTTGCTGAATTGGCATACTGAAAACTTAATTTGACCCACTGCTGTATGATTACTCACCCGAGTGAGCAAAATCGAATACTTAGCCTGTTTTATCGTTTACACTATAGAAATGGTAAGGAGGTAAAAAAAATGACGATACATCACTTTCATTTAACCGCAGAGTGGCCAGGCGGCAGAAATGATATCGGCACAATTCATTCAGGGAATCTTCTAACACAGATAAGTATTCCAACTGAAATGGATGGACCAGGGATCGGCACTAATCCCGATGAAATGCTGCTTGGGGCGGCATCGACCTGCTATATCATTACCTTTGCTGCCATGTTAGAGCGAGCCCATATAGAAAAGGTGAGCTTGACCATGCAATCGGAAGCGTTAGTGGATGTTACGAATGGTGTATTCACCTACAAGAAAATCATTCATCGCCCTGAACTTATATTAATACCGGGGACTTCAGAAAAAGTGGTTGAAAAAGCGAGGAAACTTGCTGAAAAAGCTGAAGCTTCATGTATGATTTCCAAGGCGATCAAAGGGAATGTAGCGGTGGAATTGAATGCAGCAATTTCCATAGCACAGTAACCTTGAACAAAAAAAGTGCCTAACCCTATATCGGTTTAGGCACTTTTTGAACTATTGAATGGCGTTCATTTTATTTTCAACCTCGCGGCACACTTCATCAGCCGTTAAACCACTTGCCTCAATGATAGACGCTTTTAATGAAGTATCGCTTATACCCATTACATTACTTTCCAAACCTGTTACCACACAACAATCCACGTTTTTTGCGTCAGCTTCTTGTTTAATCTCCACAACATCAAAACCTTTTTCACGAAGTGCTTCCTGAATATTCGTTAATGATTCTTCAACACCGATTTTTGACATCAACACACACCTCCTCTACCTTCTAACCTGTCCTTTTCACCTTCAATATATGTATAGGATGCAAAGGAAAAAGGGAAAGTAATATCGAGGTGATAAACATGAATGGAAAAAACAAGAAAGATGCTTCACAAACCCGTTTAGGGTCTTCCCAGGTAGAAGGGCAAGGTACCACTACGAAAGAAACCGGGTCCTTCACTCAACCCTCTTCACTTAAAAAGCAAAAGCGTTCTTGATAAGAATCCTAAAACAACCATGGAATTCCGTCTTCATGATACGCAAAAAAAAACGCTTGGTTTATCCGCCAAGCGTTTTCCTCTGCATGATCCTTTTTTGCTTAACTTTGAAGTCAGGGACTTCTCTTACATATTTTGCTTTCTGATTTCCTCTTGGATCTTTAGATCATTCAATTGATCTCCATCAATTGTTTTTGAATCCATTTTTCCTTTATCGGCTCCATCTGGGTTTAAATCACTTGCCCTTAAATTATTATTGCGAGATGCTTGCTCGTTCCATTTGGTCATCATGATCTCCTCCTCAGTCCTTATCCTTCCCAATCCTAATAATATTCATGAATACACCCCATCCTTTATTGCCAAGATACAAATGGAGGTGGTTTAATTGGAACCAAACAGACCCGGCAATAAGAATATTCCGGATTTTAAAGAGTTGAACGACCGTATCATCAGAGAAGCATCACAGAGTCCCCGTTTAGTGATTAAAACAAATTTGGATGCAAAGAATGTAAAAGATGAGAACCCTTATACCGATCGAATTAACAGTGAAGGATTTGCTGATTTTTTTGAGGAATAAAACAAAACCGGCTTGGCAGCCTCAACCAAATGGTTCGGCACCAGTTGATCTATAGTAATCATTTCAAGTTGAACACGCTGAATAGAGTCATGTTTAGAAAGCATCCTTATCACCTCAAGTTTTATTAATTCTATTTTTTAAGCAATAAAGACTTTAGGCGTAAGGGTTCTATCTAAAAGTTAAAACAAAGTTGATTGGAACGTAAGGTGCGAGACCCCTACGGGAAATGCGAGTCCAGGGGAGACCCCGCAGGCGCAAAGCCGCCGAGGAGGCTCCCGGACCGCCCGCGGTAAGCGAGTGCCCTACGTTCCAATCAACGTCCAAATTACAACAAACCCCTAATAAAAACTGTAGACAAACTGAAACCGGCTTAATAAGCCGGTTAATTTTAAAAATATTTTTTCTTCCAAAAAATGAATGCCGTCGTCCCCGCCAATGTGATGGCTATTAATAATGTAAAAATGAAAGCAAACCGATTATGTTCAAATGGCAGTTCCACATTCATTCCGTAGAAGCTTGCCACCATCGTCGGCAGCGTCAAAATAATGGTCACGGAGGTTAGAAACTTCATGGCATTATTGACATTATTGGAAATGATCGAAGCGAATGCATCCATCATACCGCTAAGAATGGATAGATACACTTCTGCCATTTCAATTGCCTGAGCATTTTCGATGATTACATCCTCAAGCAATTCTTTATCTTCTTCATACATTTTCAAATAATTAAAACGGAGGATCTTATCAAGTACTACGCGATTGGATTTTAATGATGTCGTAAAATAAACCAAGCTTTTTTCCAAAGCCAGGAAAGTGTATAATTCTTTATTTTTCATGGACTGATGCAATTCACGTTCCGCTTCATTAGTCATCTTGTTGATTTGTTTTAGGTAACGTAAATAATAGGATGAAATCTCAAATAGTAATTGTAAGGCAAACCTTGTTTTCTTATTGGTGAAAAATCCTTTTATCTTATTGTTTTTGAAATTCGCCAATATCGGTGTTTCTTTCAAAGATACCGTAATGAAACAGTCTTTGGTAAAAATCATCCCTATAGGTATTGTTTCAAAAATCGGTAAGTCGGCCTCATCCCTGGTCAAATATGGGAAGTCGACAATAATTAAAACATTATCATCCTCTTTTTCGATTCGAGGCCTTTCCTCATCATCCAACGGATCTTTCATGAAATTTATCGGTAACTTCAAAGTCGTACATATATAATCTATTTCAGCTTCTGTGGGCGCGACAATGTTCACCCAGGAACCTTTTGTCATTTCCTCGATCTTGTTTAGGTGTCGGTTTTCATCCGTCTTGTAGATTTCAATCATTTCTTGACCTCCTCTTCTATAGAGAAAGCCTTATTTACCTTCTTCGAGCAGATACTCAGGGAGAATAACAGTCTCGACTTCTAGCATCATATTGGCTTCCTCTTGCTTTCTGGGTTCAGGATCATAAGAACTGCTGCTCACTCGTATCCACTTCCTTTCGATTCTTTAATCTTAATCCTTATTCTTTTAAAGCACAATAACGAATTTAATACCTTGGTTCCCTGTTTTGAATTCGAAATTATCAGTTTTTATCGCTTGGAAAATTTAATAAAAACTACCACAAAAAAAACACTTGGGTTTCCCCAAGCGTCTGATAACGTTATCCATGCTTAGCATTATTATAATAGTGAACACCATACATGGCGCCTTCATCTACCATTTTATTGTCGTCATGATCATATGGATCAGGGTGACCTGCCTTTTCAATTACAGGATCCAGCTCTGAAGTCGTCCTATTCCAAAAGCCTACTGTTTTTGCTTTTGCATTTGACCATATGTCCTTCATTTTTCCTCTGTTCGTTTTATTCGATAAAAATGAGACTCCGGCAACTCCGACTCCTAGTAATACCACGTTTCTTCCTAATGCCATCATTACCTTCCCCCTTATTTATTGGCTTGATATATATATACCCAACGCCAATTAATGTAAACCTTTATTTATATGGAGGAATTTGATAAAAGAAATTAGGTTTCATTATTTCATTATTATATGGCTGATGAAAAACGTGGGTTGTGGCTGGAGATACCGGCGGAATTAACCAGGTCCAGTCCCCAGTAACTTTCCGGTTACAAGTGGTTTCTTTTTCTTCGAATTTCTTGAATTGTTTAGCTGCTGTATGGTGATCAACAATGCTGACTCCGTGTTTTTTATACGAATGAAGGACTGCTTCATTCAGTTCGATAAGAGCTCGATCTTTCCATAAACTTGAATCACGTTTAATATCCAAGCCCATCCTCTCCCCAATTGCCGGCAGCATATTGTAGCGTTCTTCATCAGCAAGGTTCCTGGCACCGATTTCCGTTCCCATGTACCACCCATTAAATGGTGCAGCTGAATACGTGATTCCGCCAATTTCCAGCCTCATGCCAGATATGATCGGAACTGCATACCATTTGATTTGAAGATCTTTGAACCATGTCAGTTCAGGGTGGGTGATTTGAACTTCTTTAACGAGGCTCTCAGGTATTTCATGTAAACTAGGGGTTTTTCCGTCCAATTGGACTACTAGGGGTAAAATATCGAAACGCCCGAATTTCCCTTCCCATCCCAATGCCATACATTGCTTGGTGAATGCTATTGAACTTGAATCGCCGATTACGCCATGCTCCGTCTCATATCCTGCATATCGAATAAGCTGATGATTCCAAATATCCACTTTTTGATCATGATCTTTTTGTTTGAAAATTGTAATCACAGGCCTGATGCTCCCATTATTCGTTGCATATTCGATATGCTCATAGAGAGCCGATACAATTTCTTCTTCGCTTTGAATCATCCTTTTATCAATCACCCTCAGCGACTCCCAAAAAAAGCGCCCTATGCAACGATTGCTATTACGCCAAGCTAATTTAGCACCATAAACCAATTCTTCATATGTATGTTCATATCTGCCTGTTTCATCTATTTCCTTTTTGATTTGTTCAATCCTGCCATCTATGTCCTCTTCCGTTTTCGATAATTCCAGATAACTTGTCCTGATAAAGGATACGGCCTCTTGCAGTAAATCACTCATCTTTCCCACGAACCCTTCCATTTGTAAAACTTTGACTTCAATATTAAAATAACATATTTTTCACGGTATCCCTAAAGAACACATTTTTTAAAAGCGCATTTTTTTAAAAAATGTGGCAATTACGAGGCGAATTTCTTTTCATGATACTTAAAGTAAGCACATAAATTTCTTATACTTTAATATCCTCTAGTAACTAAATAATTATCGGTAAAGTTGTTACATATGAGGTAAATGCATTATAATATATTAATAATGAGGTGATAAGATGAATAATACGACACTTTGTCCACGATTTGAAAAAGGAATGCAAATCTTGAGTAAACGCTGGACTGGATTGATTGTCAATCAATTACTTAATGGCCCTCAACGGTTTTGTAATATTGAATCTGCATTCCCGATAAGCGGCAGGATTCTTTCCGAACGTTTAAAGGACTTGGAAATTGAAGGTATTGTTAAAAGGGACGTATATCCAGAGACACCGGTCAGGATTGAATATTCTTTAACTGAAAAAGGCAAGGCTCTTGCACCGGTAATGAACGAAATTCAAAATTGGGCACAAGAATGGCTCGAACCAATACAAGAACAATGATACCGGCATTAACTGAAAAAGAGGAAGGTCCGCCAGCTGGCGGACTTTCCTCTTTTTTGTTTAAGCGCCAGCGACTAGTGGTATATTTTTTACAGATAGAATAACACTAGGTTTATTCCAAATTTATGGGCGGTGAATTCATGAAACAAGCAGATTGCATTATTATTGGTGGAGGTATAGCCGGTATTCAGGCAGCTATACAGCTCGGAAGGTATAAACATGATATTATCGTCATTGATTCTGCTCAAGGCCGCTCTTCCATTGCCAAGGCTTATCATAACATTCTTGGATGGCCGGATGGGGTAAGCGGTAAACAATTAAGGACGCTTGGCAGACAGCACGCTGAAAAATTCGGTGTCGAATTCTTGGATGATACTGTGACATCTCTTGAAAAAAAACAGGACAAGTTTTTTATCCAAACAAAGAATGACAGGGAATATCAAGCAAAAATGATTTTTCTCGGTACCGGCATTACCGATAACATTCCTCCAATCAAAAACATCTATCCAACTCTTGGGACATCCACATATATATGCCCTGACTGTGATGGGTATGAGATCATGGATAAGCAAACCGTTGTTCTTGGAGGCGGAAATACGGGTGCGGGCATGGCCCTTACACTTTTATATTGGTCAAAAAATATCATTTACGTAAATCATTTGAAATCAAAAATTGATGATGATTATAAGGAAAAATTGAAGGGAAATCAGATACCCGTAATCGAAGAAGAAGTTTGTGAGGTTCATGTCGACGACAAACAGCAGCTAACGGGCATACAATTAGTCTCAGGTAAAATAATCGAGGCTGAAAAAGCATTCACGGCGTTTAAAGGGAACAAACTAAATAATGACCTAGCCCTACAATTAGGTGTGCAAGTCAATGAAAACAATCATGTCGTGATTCATCCCCGGACTAAAGAAACGAATATTAAAGGAGTCTGGGCAGGCGGTGACCTCGTTGCCCATTCCGAACAAGTCACCATTTCGATGGGGGATGGCACCCAAGCAGCGATATGGATTCATAAGAGGTTGTTAGGCCAGCCACTTCCTTACGATTGACAACTTAATGGAAATGTAAAAGGCGGCCTGTTCACCAGGCCGCCTTTTACATTGGTATTTATAAGCTTTTCCACGTCAGCCATTCAATACACATCTACATTCGATTCCTTCCCTTAAAAACTTTAACCAAAATGAGAATGACCGCGATGATAAGCAAGATATGTATAAAGCCTGCAGCCACTTTAAAGACTAAACCAAGAACCCATAATAATATTATTACACCAATAATCGTCCAAATCATGATACTCCCCCATTCTTTAAGGATTTTTATTAATAAGAAGTTACATCAAAATATTTGCTTACATTTAAATTACCCATATCTTTCTTTAACAAACCCTTACCTATTTTTTTACATAAAACTGTAAATGCTGTAAATGATAATAAAGAAATAAGGAATCTTCCATAAAGAAAAACATTTTACAAGGAAGAGACTTTAAGGTTTTAAATGTTCTACAATTCTTCATAAGGCAAAAAAACAAAAGAAGGAGTCGTTCATTCATGAAAAAGTTTTTAGTCATCTGTTTAACAGCCTGTTCCCTATTCTTATTCAACCTCAACCACCCAGCTGCAGAGGAAAATAAAGCAAAAACGGAACGTGTACAATTCACTGATGCTCAAAAATCTGAAATCGCCAAGATCCAAAAGCAGATACTCGCTGACAAAAAGATATTGATCCAAAAATATGTCGAGTATGGAGCGCTTTCAAAAGAAGAAGCCGATAAAATGGTTTCAAATTTTGAAAAACATTATAAAATGATGGAAGAACATAATTTCCAAATACCGCCGCACCGCCCACATACACGACACATGCATAAGTAGTTGTGAGTTTTTTCCTATATAACCTGATGATCCGACCTGATGAAAAGGCCGGATTTTTTTCATTTCTTTCGTCCTTGATAAATAAACCTTACGCGTTTACCATTTACTAAAGGAATTATATTTCTCTTTAGCGAAATACATAACTATGAGAAATGAAAGGGTGAAAAGGATGAACAAAATAGGTATAACAGCAAGAGACTTATTTCACTTAAAATCAGTGACCGATCCAAAGCTATCACCGGATGGCAGTATGGCGGTTTATGTCCAAACCAGAATCGATGAAAAAACGGAAAAATACATTTCCAATCTGTTTATGTTCAGCCTGATTACGAATGAAACAAAGCAATGGACGTTTGGGAATAATCGTGATACATCACCATCATGGTCCCCCGACGGCAAGCATATTGCCTTTATATCAGACAGATCAGGGAAAAAACAAGTCCACATCATTGGGAGCATTGGTGGGGAAGCTCGCCAGTTGACCCATTTCGTTAACGGCGCTTCAAAACCTATTTGGTCTCCTTGTTCCACCAAGTTGCTGCTTTCTACCGGGTTAAAGGAGGACGAAAACCTTAATACGGTTAAGGAAAATGATTTGACCAAAGAAGTTAATAGGTATGACCGGATTAAGTATAAATGGGATGGAAGAGGCTATTTTGATCAGTTATATCAGCAGCTGGTTATAGTGGACATTTTTAAGGGAGAATCCACATTGCTAACGGAAAACAATGTGGATCATCAACCGAATGCATGGTCACCAGACGGACAGCATATTGCATTCATAAGCGAGGATGCAGAAAGAAGTGATGATGAACTTTTTTCCGATATTTTCATAATGGACCTTGAAACGAAATCTTTAGAGAAGATAACGGATAGTACAGGTTTCTTTAGAGATCCGAAATGGTCTCCAAATGGCGAATATCTATCTTTCATTGGCCATAATAAAGAATTTGCCGGTGCCACCTTTTCAAATATCTGGTTATATTCCATTTTCGATCAAACGACTCAGTGTTTGACCGATGGATGGGACGTCCAAATAGGCGATTCCGCAATTGGAGATTTCCAAATCGGAGCCGTAGACCCAGGTATTTTGTGGACAAACGATAGCCAAGGTTTTTACTTTTTAATAAGTGATTACGGAAATACTGGAGTATATTATGGTTCGATTGAAGGAGCCATGTATCCATCAATCCTTGACCCGCAGCATATATACGGCCTGACTATAGATCCCGAAAGCCACCGTGCTGTCGTGGCCATCAGTACACCTGTTCATCCCGGCGATCTCTTTGCTTATAACCTTACCAATGGCGATAAGGAACAAATCAGTTTTGTTAATGAGGATTTTTTGAAGGATAAACATTTGTCCACGGCTGAACCAATTACATTCCAGTCCGTTGATGGACTTACCATCCACGGCTGGATCATGAGACCGACCGATTTTGATGGCAATCAAAAATATCCGCTCATTTTAGAAATCCACGGCGGTCCGCATATGATGTATGCCAATACCTATGTTCATGAATTCCAGACCTTGGCTAATGAAGGCTATACTGTATTGTTCACTAACCCGCGCGGGAGTGTAGGGTATGGCCAAGACTTCGTAAATGCCTGCCGGGGCGATTATGGAGGCATGGATTATAAAGACTTAATGGCTGGAGTTGATCACGTTTTAGCTACGTATGATTTTATAGACCATGAAGATTTAGGGGTATCCGGAGGAAGTTATGGAGGGTTCATGACAAATTGGATCATCGGACATACCAACCGCTTCAAGGCCGCTGTCACTCAGCGTTGCATTAGTAACTGGCTAAGTTTTTATGGGGTCAGCGACATCGGCTATTATTTTACAGAGTGGGAAGTTGGCGGCGATATCGTTAACTCTGCTGAAAAATTATGGCAGCACTCTCCATTAAAATATGTTTCCGATGTGAATACCCCTTTACTTTTACTTCACGGTGATAAGGACTTCCGCTGTCCCATTGAACAGAGCGAACAATTTTTTGTCGCCTTAAAACGTCAAAATAAAGAAGCGGTACTTGTTTCCTTCCCAGATGAAACTCATGAAGTATCCCGAAGCGGATCTCCAAAAATGCGCTTGCAACATGTTGAGGAAATCAAAGAATGGTTTAATAAATATCTTTAAAAATAAAAACTCTGTTAGCAAAAGCTAACAGAGTTTTTATTTTTAGTGTTGAATTTGGTCTCTGTCTTCGGAAATTGAACTTAATGCATTTCCCGCCATTGAATTTGTCTGTTGGTGTACAGCAAGATCACCTAATGCCACGACTCCGACCAGCTTGTCATTCTCAATGATAGGGAGCCTTCTGATTTGTTCGGTAGCCATTAACTCCTCAGCTTCTTCCACTGACATATCAGGCGTGCCTGTTACAAGATTGGTGGAAATGACATCGGTAATTCTAGTCGAATTCGGCTTTTTCTCGGCAACACAGCGAATGACGATATCCCTGTCTGTAATAACACCAATTAAATGGTTATTCTCCAATACAGGAATGACACCAACATCATCATTCTTCATTTTGACTGCTGCTTCATATATATTATCTTCCGCAGTGCAACAGTCCACGTCTGTTGTCATGATATCTCTTAATTTAGTCACGGAAATCCCTCCATTTTTCATAAGTTGCTTGTTTATTTTTGACTTCTGAAGAGAAATTATTCATGAAACTCGTTCACGCTTCATTCCACATATTTCCCGTGATCCGGTTTAGCTAATGAATCGAATTCCTTTGCAAGCTTCGCTAAACCCATTTCCAGTTCTTTCCCTTCAACAGGATAACCATGTCCCGTTATGGCAACAGTCGGCTTTAGACTTTCCAATAACCTTACCGATTCTTTGGCAGCCTCCCAATCGGTTGTCAAATACCGCGGTGGGCCTGCTATTTCTTTCTCCTGAGTGATAACCTTGTATAGGGAATCTTGCCTGACATTCACAAAAGCATCTCCAGCAATCAAACTTCGGTCACCTTCACGGAAAAGTGAAATATGTCCTTTCGAATGGCCAGGGGTGTGAACCCATTTCCAATCGTGAAGCCCGGGAACACTATGATCATCAGGCAATGGCTGAACTTTTTCATCAAGGTTGATTCCCTCATTCGGAAATACCCATGAAATTTTAGCGACCATTCCCCCTTCAACGGTAGGATCAGGTTCGGGGTAATTTTCCTGTCCCGTTAAATAAGGCATTTCTTTAATGTGGGCATAGACAGGAGCATCCCAATACTCCATTAACTCAATCAGTGCACCAACATGATCGAAATGTCCATGTGTCAAAATAATCGCGGCAGGTGGATTTTGCGGTCCGTATATTTCTTCAGCAGTTTTCTTTATTACCTCTGCTGAACGCGGCATCCCAGCATCTATCAATACCCATTTATCATCTTTGGGTGACCCTATAAAAATTACATTAACGATTTGGACGGACAGACAATATATATCCTCATTTATAATCTGTACATCTCCACTGGAAACTGAAGTCATTGGCATGAATTTTTCATTCAAATGATTATCATCCATTTATAATCCTCCTAATTTGAACATACTGTTTTTTAAAGGATACCCTGTACGAGAAAATAAAAAACAACCTATAATTTATATAGGCTGTTTCAGATGGTAAGAAAGATTCGAAAGCGAGTTTGCCTACAGTTCTTTAAAAAAGTTGCAGTTGATTCCAGCCGGACTTTTTTCGTCAGTCACGGCACTTTTTTCGACCGTCCACGCAGGTATTCGACCTTCATCGCACTTTATTCGACCGTCCACGCAAGTTATTCGACCTTCCCTGCACTTTATTCGACCGTCCACGAATTTTTTCGACCTTCACTTCATTATTCGGGCTCCGAACCCCATTTTGTCGCCAAACTGAGCCATCTTTTATAATCATGTTCGGGGTGCAACACTCCCGAACCATTTATGTCAACAAACTGAAACTACCTATAATTTATTAGGCTGTTTCTCAGTATACATCCCGCCGGGTAAATACTGTAAAAGATACGATTAAAGCAAGCGCCCACCAAACGAGCAGA
Source organism: Peribacillus phoenicis (assembly GCF_047238085.1). Lineage (NCBI taxonomy): Bacteria > Bacillati > Bacillota > Bacilli > Caryophanales > Bacillaceae > Peribacillus > Peribacillus phoenicis. The sequence continues at coordinate 2,673,397 of NZ_JBDFMF010000001.1, forward strand.
GTAATGACGGAGGATAATAAAGTCATCCCTTCAATCGGTGGAGCCGTCCCGCTAATGTAAGCGGTCAATTTCAAATTCACCATAAAGAAATATTTCGCTGATTCCCATGATGAAACCATATTGTTCAATATAGCCCCGGAAATCAATGCAGCCAGCATGATGCCCATGCCTGCAGGGGTGCTTCTCACTAAAACCGAAAGCATGAAAGAAAGGGTACCTACAACAACCGCCACCAGCCAGACAAGTCCCAAATCCATCAATAGGAATTTCCATTGTTCCACTAACCTTACTTGACTGACATCCACGTCTGACCCATTCAATTCGAATCCGGTTATTACAGGGGCCCCCCATCCTTGATATCCGAAAACGACACCTGATAATAGGTAAGATAATAAGGCTGTCATCGCCACGATAATCGAAACCGATAATAATAATGTTACATATTTGCTCAATAAGATTTTCCAGCGCTCCACTGGCCTGGTCAACAAAAGCTTGATCGTCCCTTGACTGCTTTCGGAGGAAACCATATCACTAGCCACAATCATGATCAACAGCGGAATGAACAAATCGATTGCATTTTCCAAAAACATGCGTGTAAAGGTGGCTGCGCCTGGTTCTGAGGGATTGATATCATGATCTAGATAATATTGCTGCTGCTTCAGACTTACTTGCAGCTGTTCACGCCACTCATCGAGCATCCTATTCGAGCCCAATCGATTTTGAGTATCAATGATTTGCTGCTGAAGAGCTGCACGCCAATCATCAGTTCCCAACTTCTCCCGCTGCTCTTCCACTTGTTTGTATTGGGCATATGTAAACATCAGCACTAAAATTCCCACGATGATACCGATTATGATTAACCGTTTCTTTGCCAACAACTTCATCATTTCATTTTGAATCAAGTTATTCAATGCCTGCACCTCCGACACTGGTAACTTGCAAAAACAATTCTTCCAATCCCGGGAGCTTACGATTCATTTCATGGACCCTCACCCCTGCTTGGTTAAGTGCAGCATTCCATTCGGGTGTTTTTAGTTCATCATAGGCTGTAATGATATATTTTTGATCTATGGTAATTTCGGTGAAGCCGCTAAGAATTTCCGCTCCCTTTTGTATAGGTTCCACCCGCCAAAATATCCGCTCCTGAGTGGATAATAAGCTTTCCACCGTATCCGTTTTGATAATTTCCCCCCCTTTAATAATTGCGACCCGGTCACAAAGTTGCTGTATTTCACCTAGTAAGTGTGAAGAAACCAGAACGCTCATACCTTCTTCTTCAGCCAACTTTCTGATGAATTGCCGCATTTCACGGATTCCGGCAGGATCTAGACCATTGGTCGGTTCATCCAAAATCAAGAGCTTGGGACTGTTCAGCATTGCCTGCGCGATTCCTAAGCGCTGCCTCATACCTAACGAATAGGTCTTCACTTTATCGTGAATTCTAGCTTGCAGACCGACGAGTTCAACAACCTCGTTCATTCTTGTTTCATCAACTTCAGGTAACATTCTTGCAAAGTGGAGCAAATTATCCCATCCGCTTAAAAAAGGATACAACTCTGGATTTTCAACGATGCAGCCCATTTGCTTCATAGCCTTCGTAAATTCCTGACGAACATCATACCCGCATATATGGATGGAACCCGAAGTTGGCTTAATCAAACCGACCAACATGCGGATCGTCGTCGTCTTTCCTGCTCCATTCGGTCCTAAAAAGCCGAAAACCTCCCCTTCATTCAGTTCAAAATCAATTCCTTTAATAATTTCCCTTTTGCCAATCCTTTTTCTCAAGTCCCTGACAGACAATGTCACCTGTTTCATCGTTCCACATCCTCCCATTTTATTAAAGGAGCAACTCTATCAGCAATTAAACGATATCCCTTCTTATTAGGGTGAAATTTATCCGAATACAAATACTCATTTACCGACAATTGAAATAAATCAAAAGTTGGAACGAAAATTGCATTTTGATAAAGAGCCACGACTTCCGCCGTTTCATTATTCCAGTCCCGTACGATGCGGTTCGTATCAAAGTCTTCATCCAAATCTATAAACGGATTATACAGCCCAAGCAATAAAATGGTAGCTGTATCATTGACTTTATTGATATCTTTAAAAATTTCATGTAAATTTCCCAAGAAATTCTTTTGTGATACAGATATAGCTTCACGATCATATTCAAGCAGGGTCTGGCCTTTTTGAAATAAATCGTTACCCCCGATTGTAACTAAAATAACATCAGCTGCCTGGATTTGGCGCTTCACTTCCGGTTGTTTCACTTGCTGCACCAATTCTTTAGACACTTGTCCATTAATTCCGAGGTTATGAATGATTGGTTTTCTATTGTACTCACTCTTCAAATCTTCAACAACAAGTCCAACGTAGCCTTTCCCTGTTTCATCACCTGTGCCACGTGTCAATGAATCGCCTAATGCCACTACCGTAAAATCATCAGGAAGATCATTTTTAATGGGGGTTTCTTCAATTACTTCTCTATCGGAAGTTCCTTTTCCGTAATGGTCAGTAATCGCCCATCCAAGGCAAAATAAAAAAAACAGGCCGGTAAGAGCCGATACGATGGTAGCAGCCAACACTTTTGGTTTGCTCAAAACAATCACCCTTCCATTCATTCTCTACCTTCCATTAAATCATATTATTTCCAAAAACAAAAAACTGATTGTTCTGGTTATAAATCCCAATTTTTAAAAGCATCTCCTTTTTAAAATTACCAATAAAAAAAGGCGGAAAGGGATTACAAAAGGGGTTCTATCATACCCTAAAAAACTTTTAATCGAGTTTGTATACAGTCTGAGGGATTCAATGAATACCATTCGGCTTTTATAGAATGTTCAAGCTGCTTGATCATTTAGCAGGCCTCTCAAACTTGTAGAGAGACAAGTAAAAAAGACCTCTTCACCATGAAAGGGTAAGAGGTCTCTCGTTATATTTTCCATCATTTACCTATTGTGCGTATGGGTTTTCCCATTACTTTTAATTTAATATCTAACCTCATGAGCCATATTGTAAGCAGCATCCCGATCAGCGTGAGTAAACCATAAAATAAATAGACAGCATATATTCCTGATTTATCCAAGATTATCCCGCCGCTGAAGGTACTGAACCAGTTACCCAATCCATTGCCAATGGCGGAATAAAGCGTTATTGCTGTTACTGTTATTCGTGCAGGGACAACTTCCCTGATATATTGTAAAGCTGCTGGAATGAATAAGCCAAGTGAAAACCCTTGAATGATCGAAGTCACATATACGGTAGCCAAACTTGGTTCGGTGAAGTACAAAACCCAGCGGACCAATGAGGCCGTTCCAGCCAATAAGGTAATTGGCAGCAGGCCTATTTTATGGATCCAGGTACCTGCGATTCTCATAAAGGGGATTTCCGATAATACAGCTAAAAGGAACGCAATGCCAATTCCTGTATATGTCCCACCCCTTGCCTCTACAAATAAACCATAGTATACATTATTTGCAAGATTAGGACCAAATAGCAGGAACGTTATGGCAAGAAAGATAAGAAATCGTTTCATGGTGATCAATTCTTTCATTCCACCGAAAAGCTTCACCTTTTCCCCAGGTGGCTCTTCAGGCAAACGAAGAGCAAGACTAGCCGCAATCAAAAGACCGAAGAAAAAGGCATAAAATATCACTGATGGACCCATGAAGGATTCAGATAACCTTCCCATTACAAAAACAGCCACACCGTAACCAAGTGATCCGAATAAACGGATTTTCCCATAATTCGTTTTGATTTTTGTTGTATATTGAAGGGTGATGCTATCTGAAACCGGTATTATCGCACTTTGAAAGATAGCTAAAGCGATTGCGACGGATACTATAAGTAAATAGTGCTCGAACAGTAAGTAGCCTAAACCGAATACACCAGCAAGCAACGATGTCATTGCCAGTATTTTTGCTGGTCTCCCGCTCCAATCACAGACAATTCCCCAAAAAGGTTGAAAAACGATCATCACTATCGGTCCAACAGACATGATCGTACCTATTTCAATACCGGACAAACCAGCCTCATTGGCCAAATAAACGCTTAATAGCGGTGTTAAACTTCCTACTGCAAAAAAAGAAAATAAGTAAAATACCTTCAAGCTAATAATATTGACATGCTTTTGTTTATCCAAATCCAGTTCCCCCACGCAGACAGCTTCTAAAAAGTTGTTGATTTAATTCATTGCTTCCTAGTATGGATATTAAATAGGGAGCACGATATTAAAGACTGTACCTTTATTGACCTCGCTCTCGACAAAGACATTTCCCAAATGGCTTTCTATGATTTTAAAGCTGATCATGAGACCTAACCCATTACCAGTTTTTTTCGTTGTGAAAAATGGTTCTCCCAGTCTCTTAAGCTGCTCTGGCGGCATCCCAATTCCTGTGTCGGTAATGGATATATGCACTTTATCATCTTTAAGTTCAGTCATGACTTTTATGAACCCACCGTCAGGCATAGCTTCCATAGCATTTTTAATGAAGTTCAATATGACTTGTTTTAATCGATTCTCATCACAACGAACGAGGATCTCTTCTTCATTGCAATCCGAAATTATCGTGATGTTCTTCTTCCTGGCTTCAAAATCCGTCAAAGATACGACGTTTTGAATGATCGGCACAAGATTCTTCGATTCCAATATCAAGGCCTGTGGTTTGGCCAATTGCAAGAACTCTTCAACTATCTCATTCACACGATTGATTTCGTCCATGATTATTTCCAGATATTCTTGTTTATTTTCGTCCGTTTCATCTAATTGCAAAAATTCCGTATACCCTTTCATGGAGGTCAGTGGATTCCGTATTTCATGTGCCACTCCAGCAGCAAGCTGACCGACAGCGGCTAATTTATCCTGCCGATTGAGCATCTCTTCCGATTGTTTACGCTCAGTTATGTCATATCTAATTGTTAAATACTGAAATGGCTTTCCTTCTTCGCTGAAAAATGGAACAATTGTTGTATCGACCCAATAAAAACTGCCGTCTTTCGCCTTGTTTCTAATTTCACCTTTCCAAACTTTGCGTTCACCGACGGTCTTCCACATATTTTCAAAGAATTCATTTGAGTGGTATCCAGAATTAACTATCTTATGGGTCTGGCCTATTAATTCACCTCTCCCATAACCAGAAACCTCCGAGAACTTTTCATTCACTTCGATAATGACTCCTTTATCATCAGTAATCGCCACAATCAAGGATTGGTTGATTGCATAATGCATATCTTCAAGTTCCTTAATTGACTCCTTTAAAGCATTTTCTGCTTTTTTACGACTGGAAATATCCGAACGGATGGAAATATATTGATATGGTTTACCCTTTTTCATAAATGGAACGATAGTTGTATCCACCCAATAAACATTACCATCTTTAGCCCGATTGCATATTTCACCATGCCATGTTTTCCCTTGGCTGATCGTTAGCCATAAGTCAGTGAAAAATTCTTTTGGATGATAACCAGAATTGATGATGGAATGATTTTTCCCTATTAGTTCATGTTTTTCATATTGTGATATTTCCAGGAATTTTTCGTTAACATATGTAATGATTCCTTTTGCATCCGTGATGGCAACGATCGCCGATTGATCTAAAGCATAACGGATATCGCTCACAGTATTGTCGCTTTTTGCCAACCGCCGGCCTACGATCGTACTTGAAGCGATCAAGCTGGCAAGGATGAATAATGAAACGAAGCATGTAAGATAAAGCATAAATGGGGTGAGTGGAACAAATTCACCCGTTTCATTTTTCGCGTTCATCGGTAACACTCTTACAAAAAGATAATAGCCTTCAATGATTGCCCCGCTCATCATGAGAGTACTGACTGGTTTTAGCGAGGATTGACTTAATTTATTAAAATAAAATAATATTGCAAGTGCTGCTACAAATAAAATAAAGATACTGAAAAGCGTACTGAAGACCGACAATGGACTAAAGTGCAAAGATTGGTTTAATGAGGATGTTCCCATTATATAATTAGATAATATGGCCATCGTAAACATGAAGCCGCAAAAAACGATTTGCAGGACTTGTGTTTTATACGAAATGGCTAATAACCCAGCCCCTGCGAGAGCAATCGCTAATGCTAAAGAAAAAATTATTGTAAAAAAGTTGTATGCTGCCATTCCTGAATTATCGAGGGTGAATATGACCACAAAATTAAGCGTCCAAATAGCCACACCCATAGAGCAGCTGCTCCCTATATACACAAGGCGTTTATATCGCTTTATCGTCAGTAATGTTGTCAATAAATCCAACGCCGTATAACAAGCCATTATTATCAAAAGTACTGCAATCATAAAGAGAAAAGGATTTGATGCTACAATTGATTGTTCCATTTTTTTACTTGATCACCTCAAACGTTCTATTCTCCTATATTGTAATGGAAATTCATAGTACCACAAAGGTTTTTTATTCCCTTACCCCTATATATTTACACATTGATTCTTTCGGTGCACCCCACATCTCAATAAAATGCAGGTTTCTTTCATAAAATCAATAAAATTAGAAATACTATTGTTTTGTAAGGAGTAGAATAGGAATACATGGTATTGACAAGCATTTTCAACCCTGCTTCATCATTGCAGGACATTATCAATAACAAAAATAATTATTCGGGAATATATTAATCAAGAATGTTAATTTCTTTATTTAATTATACCTATAGGTTTATAATTAAATAGAACCTATATAGAGAGAAGGAGTGGGGGGCATGATTATGTCAGACCTGGCAGGTGCAAGTACAACAGAAATTATGCAAAAGAAGACCCAGCATAAAAAATTAACACTGAGACAAATTTTACAGAGAGGTCTACTAATTACAATCGGTGCGGTTTTGATGGCTGTCGGCCTCGAGATTTTTTTAGTGCCGAATAACGTAATCGACGGGGGCATAACGGGTATATCGATTATGTTATCTTACATTACTGGATGGAAGCTTGGAATCTTTCTTTTCATTTTGAATCTTCCTTTCTTTTTTATCGGTTATAAACAAATCGGGAAAACCTTCGCATTATCTACCCTTTATGGAATTTTAGTCCTTTCCATTACCACTACATTGCTTCATCATGTACCAGCTTTCACTCAAGATATCCTCCTAGCGTCCGCTTTCGGCGGAATGATTCTTGGCATTGGTGTTGGAATGGTCATTCGATATGGCGGCTCATTGGATGGTACAGAAATACTTGCCATACTCGCGAGCAAGAAGCTCCCTTTTTCCGTTGGGGAGATCGTCATGTTTTTTAATTTATTCATCCTTGGCAGTGCGGGCTTCGTATTCTCGTGGGATCGTGCCATGTATTCGATCATAGCTTACTTCGTAGCATATAAAACGATGGATATCGTCATCGCAGGTTTGGACGAATCCAAATTTGTTTGGATTATCAGTGATGAATTTAATGATATCGGTGATGCCATAATGAATCGCCTTGGACGGGGCGTAACCTTTTTAGCTGGTGAAGGTGCTTATTCTGGTGATGATAAAAAAGTCATCTTTTGTGTAATAAACAGACTTGAGGAAGCTAAACTTAAAGAGATAGTCAAAAGTTTCGATCCATCTGCATTTCTTGCCGTTGGGGATATCGCGGAAGTTCGAGGCGGTCGATTCAAGAAAAAAGATATCCACTAATCATTCACCTGCTTTTTGCTTGATCCATTTGGCAAAAAGATAAAAAAAGCTGAAGGGAGAATCCCCTTCAGCTTTTTTTATGACCTTAATAGTTTCTTGGATTGTTGATTGCTTGAAGCATTCTGGTGCCGGGTTTCATCTCGCTGCTACATAACGGACAAACGTGTTCATCATTACTTGTAAAGTTATCGCGAATCCAACCTTTGCAATCTTCTGATGTACATTCCCACACCTTTGTTTCTTCAGGAATGATTTCTTCCGTATTATTTCTTCTATACATGTATCTCACTCCTTAGAATTGAATTGACTCCGTCCTGCATAACAGATCACAAGCCATAAAGATAAAAGAAGAATAGATGGCGTTTAATCTAAATTGTGAGTAAATACCCATTCGCAAATCTAAGTATGATCATTGTTCTTTCAACCAAACTTTTTGAATGGTAAGAACTTGAGATTACGACATGAATTTTTCATATCTCAGTAACCATTATATCATATATATGCTTTATATATTTGAGGAAAGATTCTAAAAAAGAAAGTAGTCCCCAAATGAAACACAGTCCCTGACTTACCCTTCAAGATAATCGAGACTGCGCTGTTTAAGAATCCATTCCATATGGTTCTTCCTGCTCGTTTGATGGAACATCGAGCATGAGAGTAATTTTTAATGCCAAAACCTAAAACAATGAAAGCCCTGCCTCTCTCCCATCCATACGGTTCCTAGACCGTGCCTGCGAGAATCAGATAAAAGCTTGTAAGTACATGTTTATTAATTAAAACCGTCCGTAATTCCAATTGGGTAGATTAAATTCCAAAAGACAAATGGTACATAGAAGTAAGTTAATGAAGAACAGAAATGGATCGAGGAAAATACTTGGTGATTACATGTATTTCTTTTTTCTAGATATGTTTAACTTGATTCTACTTCATCATGAAAATGATGAAAAATTATTTTATTAATAAAAATGTTACTTTAAATTACCCTCCAGTGCTTTCTTTTCATAACACTGAAATTTAATAATACCACACATATTTTTATATGTAAAGCATTAATCCAGAATAAAACCACTCCGCCCTACTTCATTTTAAAATAAAAAATAAAGAGGCTAAGATTCACCTCTTTTATTTAAACGCATTATACTCATTTTCAATTTTAGGAAGTTCCCTGACTTCCTCAACTAATTGACTTCCACACATTGGGCAATCATAGTTTTCCGAGGCAAAGTCTTTTCTCATCCAACCATTACAATCTGCTGATCCGCACGCATATACTATCGTATCTTCCATAACGATTTCTGGTTCCTCTGAATTCTTTTTACCAAAATACATGAGCAACCTCCTCTTTTTTATATAAAGACTCTGATTAAAGGCGCGAAATTTCACCTTTTTATCATTCCTAGTATACGCATTAAACCATATTCTTATTTATTCAATGAAGAAATTATCCAAAAATCCTTAGCACCTTTCGTTTTCCAGTCCTGCTTTAACCAAGATCGCTTTAATCATAAAGTAGGAAATATGCTCAGGCAGGGCTTCTTTTAATGGTTTCAATTTTTCAGAATCCACTTGTTTCGCAGTTTCCAAAACAAGATCGAAATCTTTCTCCAAGAAAATCTCATCCCAATTGATATCCAAGTGTTCTTCTGCACACTTTAATAAATGATTTTCAATTGAAATGGAAGACAGTCCTCTCAATGTCCCTATTTCCTTGATGGATTTGCCTTCCTGATATAAGCGATAGCTTTCTAAGTGAGATGGTTTAGTAGCTCGCTTTACCGTTTCCTTTGTAACCATAGTATTCGTTTCTAATTCTGGATGTGCCTGTACATACTGGGAAATCCCTTGTAAAAACACGGCTCCGAAGCGTTCGAATTTCTGCATCCCCACCCCTCTAACTTCCAGGAATTCCTCTTCCGTCCTCGGCAGTTTGACGGCCATATCTTTCAAGGATGCATCGGAAAAAATAATGAATGGAGGTACATTTTCCTTAACAGCCAATTCTTTTCTTAACTGTCTCAACTCTTCAAACAACCCATGATCCGCACTGATGCTCCTTACTTTTTTTATTTCCTTACGCAGTACTTTTTTCTGTCCCAATAGAACTTCCCTGCCAGCATTGGTAACTTTAAGTACCGGAAACTGGCCGCCCGTCATTTCGATATACTGTTTTGCTGTCAGGAAATCAATGAAATCACCTACATCCTTCGCTGATTGATCATTGATGATTCCATAGGTTGAGAGCTTCTGGAATCCGAACTCTTCAATTTTCTTATTGCGTGATCCCGTAAGCACTTGGGAAATCATCGTTTTACCGAATCGCTCACCCATTCTCAACATGCATGAAAGAACCATCTGTGCCTGTGTAGTTACTTCAACAGAGTCACGTTTATCTGTACAATTTTCGCAATGACCGCAATCCTCGGGGTTTTCTTCTCCAAAGTATTGCAGAATAAAGGCTTGCAAGCACCCTTCGGTAAAACAATAATCCTTCATTCTGTTCAGTTTCTTCAATTCCTGGGCTTGCCACTCCTGCGAGGGATTTGATTGATCAATCAAGAAACGCTGTATCTGCATATCCTGAGGGGAATATAAAAGGATACATTCACTATCCAAACCATCCCTCCCTGCACGGCCCGCTTCCTGGTAATAACTCTCCATGTTCTTTGGAGTTTGGTAATGGATGACGTATCTAACATTCGATTTATCGATTCCCATACCAAAGGCTGATGTCGCTACCATCAAGGGTATGTCATCACGAATGAATTGATCTTGCTGTTCCGAACGGTCTTGTTCATTCATGCCAGCATGGTATCGACCTGTTTTGAATCCCGCTTTTATAAGCTTCGCATACAAAGAATCGACTTCTTTCCTAGTGGCTGCATAGATGATACCCGATTCATTTTTGTTTTTCTCTAGATAGCGCATTAAAAACCGGCCGCGATTTTCTTCTTTCACTACGGAAAAGAACAGGTTATCTCTGGAAAACCCCGTTGATATTGTATGCTGCTCTGATATTCCGAGCGACTGACATATATCGTCCGTCACATGCGGTGTGGCTGTTGCGGTTAATGCCAGTACTGTCGGAGCTGATGGCATGTTTTTCAATAAGGTTTTGATTTTTAAATAGCTTGGTCTGAAGTCATGACCCCATTGAGATATACAGTGGGCCTCATCGATGGCTACCAATGAAATATCCACATTAAATAAATCCTGTTGAAATGCAGGATTTTCCAATCGTTCCGGCGCCAAATAAACCAACTTATATCTTCCGTGTTTAATATCGTTCATTCTTTTGGATGATTCCAACCCAGAAATGGAGCTATTAAGAAACGTGGCATCAATCCCAGTTTGTTCGAGGGCATCTACTTGGTCCTTCATCAAGGAAATTAGTGGGGATATAACGAGTGTTACACCTGGTAACAGAAGTGCTGGAATTTGGTAACATATTGATTTACCTCCGCCGGTAGGCATGATTCCCGCCGTGTTTATTCCTCCCAACACCTGTTCGATAATCTGTTCCTGACCTTTTCGGAATGACTCATAACCAAAGTATTCTTGTAAATATTCACGTGCTTTTTCCATCAATTTACTATTCCTCCTATTTATCTTCTAAGGATTTATAAGGATCTATTTCTTCCATTGTACCTGCTTTTCCCGACAACCTAAAGGACAAAAAAAGCAGACACATTATGTCTGTGTCTGCTTTATAAATATATAAACATGTTTTGCATGGTTAAATTAATTCAGGATTTGCACTTTAACGTTTTTAACGCCCCAATTCACGGCATCCTGTTCGTTTGGAACAAAAATGTCCACTCTGTTCCCTTTGATGGCACTGCCTGTATCGGCTGCCGTTGCGTATCCATAACCTTCAACATAAACCTTTGATCCTAGTGGAATGACTGAAGGGTCCACGGCAATCACCTTTGCATCAGGATTAGCTTTCAAGTCCACTCCTGTGGCTGTTGTTCCGCTGCAGCCTTGACAATCAGCCGTATATGCGGTTGCACTTACAGTAATCTCTTTTCCAGATTCTGCTTTATCTTGGGATTCATTATTTGTGTCTGCTGGTACCGATTGTTCAACTGGTTCTGATTGTTCAACTGGTTCCGATTGTTCAACCGGCTTTGTTTGTTCTGCTGGCTTGGATTGTTCTGCTGGTTCGGATTGCTCTGCTTTCTGTGCAGGCTCTACACTAGCAGCTTCGACTTTGTTAGCTGCCGGTTTAATGACCAGTTCTTGACCAGGATGGATTGTATCTGAATTTAAACCGTTCCAAGATTTAATATCATTTACCGCTACATCATATTTGTGTGCAATTCCCGATAATGTGTCCCCTGACTTTACTTTATAATGCTCTTCTTGAGAAATATGTATGGTTTCTCCGGCATAAATCGCGTCTGAAGACAAATCGTTCCAAGACTTAATATCTTCTACTGATACTTTATATGTTTGAGATATCCCCCATAATGTGTCTCCATCTTTCACTTTGACATCTTCTGCTTGTACCGGAATTGTGAATGCACCGGATATAGCAGCCGCTGCCGCTAACGATAAGATTGATTTTTTCATATGTTGTTACCTCCTTGTGAGCTGCTTTATAAGCTACGAGTTAAATCTTAACATAGTTTTTTTCTATACAAAGAACAAACAGATAAAGAATAGATGACAAACATCACAGTAAGATAACGGGACTATAACAAGGTTTTATAATATTCTGAAAAAACATCATTTCCCAGATAATTTCCTTTCCAGACCAGAGGAGTCATATTATGCATTAACCGGGCATAAAAATTAGAGGCTATATCTTTACAAAGGAGGTATTTTTTGTGACTCGCGAAAAGACTTTTACCTTAGTTAAGTCATATAAACCTTTCCATAGTAAATTCGATCCGTGTCCGCCTATTGGGAGAAAGTATTACAGGACACCTCCTAATTTGTATATTAATTTTCAACCGCCTAATATGGAGCAGTTCACACCTGAGGAAGCTTTGAAATACGGTACACTTTGGAAATTCTTTTATGATTTTTATGATAATCCATATCGGGAAAGGGAGACGTAAATGAATAAGAAACTGGATGATGAATATTATCAGTTGCTTGAACAAATACAGGCTGCCGATTTCGTACTTGTCGAGTTGACTCTTTATTTGGATACACATCCTAACGACCAGCAAGCATTACAGCAATTCAATCAATTTCATGAATACTCAAAACAACTGAAATCGGTTTTTGAGCCTAAATATGGTCCATTATTGGGATTTGGAAACAGTCCAGGCGGTGAAAATAAATGGGAATGGGGCCAAGGCCCTTGGCCATGGCAGGTATAAGGAGAGATGAGCTATGTGGGTTTATGAAAAGAAGCTGCAATATCCAGTTAAAGTAAGAGACTGTAATCCTCGATTGGCTAAATATTTAATAGAACAATACGGGGGTGCTGATGGTGAGTTGGCTGCAGCACTCCGTTACTTAAATCAACGATATACAATTCCGGATAAAGTGATTGGTCTGCTGACGGATATCGGAACGGAAGAATTTGCCCATCTCGAAATGATCGCCACGATGATTTATAAGCTTACAAAAGATGCCACACCTCAGCAGATGGCTGCCGCCGGACTAGGGGACCATTATGTCAATCATGATAGTGCCCTTTATTATCATGACGCAGCGGGGAATCCTTGGACCGCCACTTATATCCAAGCCAAAGGAGATCCGATTGCAGATTTATATGAAGATATCGCCGCTGAGGAGAAAGCCAGAGCAACCTACCAATGGTTGATTGACATCTCGGATGATCCTGATATCAATGATTCCCTCAGGTTTTTGCGTGAGAGGGAAATTATCCATTCGATGAGGTTTAGGGAAGCTGTGGAGATTTTAAAAGAAGAAAAAGGTAAAAAGAAGTTTTTTTAATGAAATTCACAAGAAAAAAGACAGCGGAGAAAATCCGCTGCCTTTTTCATTTACGGTCTGAAGAATATGTCCATCCATCTTCCTGGTAAATCTTTTCTTCTTTCATCAGTTTGCCGAGAGCACGCTTGAACGCTCCCTTGCTCAAACCGAAGTGAAATTTGATATCATCAGCTGGCGTTTTGTCACCATAAGGCATTGCACCGCCGCGATTCATTAAATAAGTGAAAATGACATCGGCATCTTCCCCCATTAAATCTTGTTTAAAGGGGATTAAAGAAACGTTAAGCGTTCCATCTTCTTTACTATCAATGACGCGCCCTTCAACTAATTCACCAAGACGGGGCTCCTCCTTGCGTTCACTTTCGTGAATGAAACAGCGGTACCCTTCTTGTGAAATAAAGAAAGATCCAACCATAAGCAAACGATAGACATTTCCCTTAATACTGGTGTTACGAATTCCTTTTAAAGGGGCTTTTACTGCAATCTCCTGAATGACATCTTCGGTTGCAAGTTTACCAAACAGGCGATCATGACGATCTGTCTTCAGGGATACATATAGACGATCACCAACCTCGGGCCATAATCGATCTATATTCGGAAGGTCGTCCAGAGATACAAGAATATCTTTGGAAAGACCGATGTCAACAAAAACACCCAGTTTCCTTTTCACATTGACAACTTCCGCCCAGCCATACTGATCAATCTGGATTTCGGGTATCTTCATTGTCGCTGTTAGCCTTGCTTGTTTGTCATGGTAGATGAACACAGTTACTTCATCGCCAATCTCAAGTTCCGTTCCTTCATTCATTTCATTATGATGAAGTAAGACATCTTCTGAACCATCCGTTAAAAACCATCCGAAATCAGCCTTACGTTCCACTTCTAACTCTACAGCCATGCCGGCCTGAATTTTTTGCATGTATAAAAATCCTCCTGTAACTTACCTTTACCTACAATTGTACCCAATTATTTATTTTTCCAACATATTTGAATTTATCATTTTTTTGTTGTTCTGTATACCTATTACGGTTTTTTATTTTTTAACCCTTGTTTTCTTCATGGAATGCCTGCGGAACCAGAATATGCCCTTGTTTACCGTTACTTAATAAAGTATGCATGATCACTTTGGATAATTGGCTCGGTTTATACGGTTTAACTAAATAATCCTTTGCTCCCAAGGAAATTCCCTTCTCCCTTTCGTCAAGAGCGGTCGATACAAAAACGGGAATCTCATTCAAGTCAGCGGAACCTTTTAATTCCCTCAAGATCGTCCAGCCGTCCATCTCACCCTCTTCAAGAAGGATATCCAGTACAATGGCATCAGGAGGTGAGCTTTTTAGCTTTTGAAATGCCTTTCTACCACTTTTGAAATAGCTGACGTGGAAGCCACTGTCCATCAATTCATATTTTAACAGTTCCGCTAAGTTAATATCATCTTCAATGACCATAATTTCATGGCTCAGTTTTCTTGACTGTCCATCATTGTTCAGTCCAACTTCTTTCAGAGTTACTCTGGGTAAGGATATGGTGAATGTACTTCCATGTCCATAATTGGAAACCACCGTAACATTTCCGCCGTGTGACTTTATGATTTCATCAACGATGGCTAATCCAAGGCCGGTTCCTCCAATCCGCCTGCGATCTGAATTATCTACCCTATAAAATTTCTGGAATAAATGTGGCAGTGATTCTTTTGGGATGCCTAACCCCTCATCCTGGATATCGATGGAAAGCATATCGTCCCTGCTATATACAAGGACAGAGATCCTTCCCCCATCCGGAGAATATTTGATTGCATTGCTTAAGAGGTTGGAAAAGGCTTGTTCAATTTTTAAGCGATCTCCTAGAATCATTAAATCCGTGGTTTCAATATTGAGCCGAATATCATGCTGTGCTGTATTAATTTCTAAATGTTCAATTACCTTTTGAATTAATGGAATGATTTCCACATATTTTTTATCATATATCTGTTTACCGGACTCCATTTTTTGAACATCCAAGAAATCATTGATAAGTGCGGTAAGCCTTTTTGCTTCATTATAGATTGTCTGTAAATATTTTGTCTGCCTTTCGGGTTTCAATGTTTTGTTCAGCATCAGTTCGGTAAAACCAAGGACGCTTGCAAGCGGTGTCCTTAATTCATGACTTACTGTACTGACAAATTCGGACTTCATTTGATCCACTTCATATTCTTTTGTAATATCACGATAAACCAAAATTGTACCATAACCTTCTTCGCGATAATGCAGTGTCTCAAGATATACTTTTATTACCTGATTACTCTCTTCCTTTTTGAATGTAAAACTTCGTTCTTCATAATTTACCCCCTCCAGATTATCAATAGCTTCATCCATTGCATGTAAAAACCTCTCCCCCTCCATTTGACCAGCCATTTCAGCACTCCACGTTTCCCATGGCAGGTCAATTATTTGCTCAGGAAAAGAACCTGTTTTAAAAATATCGCAAAATGGCTGATTGACCTGAATGACCTTTCTTTCCTGATCAATCAATTGGATACCTTCCTGAATCGTGTTCAGGATGTCCTGATTCAGCCTCCTATTCTCTTCCGTCTGTTCGTAAAGCTTGATCTTGTCAAGCGACGTTGAAATTTGCTTAGCCAACGTTTCGCATTCTTCCACTTCCTGATCGGTAAACGGGGTCCCATACCTGCTGAAAACCATGATGGCATCCACTTCTTTAAACGTGGATAAAACCGGAAGATATAAATCATAACTGTAATTCTTATTTTCGTGATACCCTTTCTCAGCCACATCTTGTTCTCTCTTTATTGTGAAGGGTTTCTTCTCTTCAAGAAGACGATGATTCAAACCGCTGTGGATATTATTCCGGAATTGCCGTACGCCATTTTCAGATATTCCGAATGACGAGAAGGCATCTTCATGAACTAAAGCAATCATTCCCCGATCGGCAGAAATCAATCTGCTCATATTAAGGACAATGCTTTTTAACACTTCCTTTTTATCTAAAGTAGATGATATACCATTGATCAGTTCATTCCTCCTCGTGAGCTTCTGCTCATTATCAGTGATGATTCCAAGTGTTGCTTGAAGTTCATTTTGCTGGGCTTGAAGTTCATCCTGCTGTGCAAGGAGTTCTTCATTATGCGCCATCAGTTCCTGCTCTTTTTCCTGAACGCTTGTAAACATTTTTTTGAATGCAATTGACAAAACCCCAAGCTCATCCCTACGGTTTTCCTTGACGGAAATAACAGCCTCCCGTCCAGCTGCAATTTCATTCGCCGCTATTGAAAAATCCGAAAGAGGTCTTCCTATGTTCCTGATGATCGATCTGACAATGAATAAGAAGATGAATAAAAAAATAAGGACGAATCCGACAAAGGCTCCTTGAATAATGGACTGCTCTTTCGTGAGATCATTCACATTTTTATCGAGCCTTTCCGTTAAAGTGCCAGAGTAAGATTTAATAGTACTGCGAAGATTCGTAATTTGTGCCGTAATTTCAGTACTATCCATTTTTTCAACCTCTAACTCCCCCCTTTTTTCGGAATCAAAGAAGGATGGTAGAACTCCACTAAAATAATATTCAGTAAATGCCTCAAGCTCATTGGAGATATTCTTATCCCCCTTTGTATTAGCAATCTCCTTAAACGCTTCAATATTCTCCGAAATTGAGGTTTCCTCATTTAATGCCTTTTCCTTCAATGCATCATTATCGAATGCTATATATCCCTTAATATCTAAAAAGACCGTATTATATTGATCGAATATTTCATCCATCAACAATTGTTTATCCACAATGCTTTGCCTCTGTTGGATATATTCTGCATTCAAAGACTGCAAAATATAAAACAAAATCCCTGTTCCGACTATAAATAAAATGATGCAACCCGTCATTAAAGAGACTACCTGCCTAGATAGGCTTTTAGTAAAGTAAGGATTCAGTTTCATGCAAAATGACCTCTATTTTTTCTATTAATTTTAACGGACTAAATGGTTTGGCCATGAAATAATCCGCACCAGCTTCCAATATCCTTTCTTGTTCAAATTGTTGGCTTTTTGCAGATAACATCAAGATTTTCCCTTGGTTTTTGATTTCAGAGGACTTGATTTTTTCAATGATTTCCAATCCGGTATATCCAGGCATCATATAATCTAGAATGATAAGATCATACGCATTGCTTTCGAGAAGCTGTACGGCCTCCATTCCATCCGCTGCTTCGTCAACCTCATAATCTTCATCCTCTAATGTGTCAACCACGAGCATTCGTAACACTTCCTCATCCTCCGCTAATAAAATACGCTTCATCATTCATCCTCCTAATTAACCTTCACTCGAATGGTGCCTTACCTCCTGAAGTATTTAGACACCATTTTGCAAATAGAAATCCATCAATGCATAACTGAAAATCCGTTTGCAATTTAAATTAACTTCGTCAATAGACGCTCTATTCTAGCCTCAAGTTCCCTAATGCTAAATGGTTTCGTTACATAATCATCCGCACCAAGTTTCAATGCATTTGCAATATCATCCATACTTTTTCTTCCAGTTAGCATTAAAACGGTGAAAAACTCCGCATTACTGCTTTGTTTCACTTTCTGAAGCACTTCTATTCCATCCATGATAGGCATCACTCCATCCAGGATTAAAAAATGCACTACATCTTCTTTGGCTCGATTGGATTTCAAAAAAGATGGACCATCTTCATACACCGCGATATTCAAATCAAAATGTGGAATCTGAAGCGAATGCAAGGCTTTAGTTAAGATGGTGCGGATAATGATATCATCATCGATAACGGACACATTGAGCGATTTCTTGTTATTTCCCACTTCTTGCATGCTTTCAACTCTTCCACGGCCTGAGCGTTTCGCCACATATAAAGAAGTGTCAGCTTCCTCCAAAGCCTCCTTGGGCGTAACATTTTCATGATCAATCGTAAAAACACCCGCAGAAAATGTAACCGAAAATGTGTAACCATTTTGGATGAATTTCTTTGCAGAAAAGTCCTTGATTAATTCTGTTAACTTGTGTTTAGCTTCATCATTCGAAGTATCCGGGAAAATAATGACGAATTCTTCCCCACCATACCGGCAGATTAAATCCGAACTCCTGATATTGCTTTTGATGAATTGTGCAAACTCAACCAGTACAAGGTCGCCCACCGAGTGTCCGTATTGATCATTCACCCTTTTAAAGTGATCTAGATCAATGATGCTTATCGTAAAATGACGCCCTGACCGCTTATAATCATTAAAATATCGTGGCAGTGTATCTTCAAGGAATCTTCTATTATATACCTGTGTCAACTCATCAATAAGAACCGATTGATCAAAGATTTTCTTCCGCTGTATATGCCTTTCCATCTTTACAATAAACTCATCGATATCAATCGGCTTACCAATAAAATCATCAGCACCCATCTTGAATGCTTTTATCCGGGTATGTTTATCGTTCTGAATGCTGATCATGATTTTCGGTATGAAATATTTTTCGTTATGCAGATGAATCTCCTGAAGAATTTGAAAACCATCCTTTGCAGGTAACTGAATATCAAGAATCAGGCAATCCGGCTGCATTTCAAAATATTGATTTGTCGCTTTGACGGGGTCGGCATTCGTTATGACCATCCACCCCTTATCCTCCAATAGATCTTTCAATAAAATCAGCATGGAAATATCATCGTCAATGATCTGGATAAGCGGGGCTTGTGAATCGCGGACAGGCTTAGCTTTTATTTCAACTTCATCGAAATGCTCATATTCATATGTATGTTCAATGAGCTCAAAAAGGAAATTCCTAAGTTCCGTCCGATTCCAGACCCGCTCACTGTCTTCATCAATTCCAGCCAATAACTGTTCTGTGATGGCCGTAAGTCCACATAATTGCAGCGTTCCAGCCGTCCCTTTGACTGAATGCAGAAAACGGAATATCTCTTTAGCCGGAATGGTTTGCCCTACATCCAGCCCCAGCCAATCAGAAAGTTTGTTTTTTATATTCCCAAATAAGCTATTTTTGTATTTTTCCATATTTAAAAGATTCACTTCATATCACTTAACCCTTCCCACTCAAATGATCCCATGGTCATCCTATTCCTAACAATCTTAACAGTGACCTTTTAACTATACAAATCTATTTAATTAGATTTTCATTAGGTCTAAAGTATATACTTTCAGGAATATTTTACATCATAAGGGGTAGTCTATAAATAGATTATTGCCATCTTGCACAATTTATTTAGGATTTGTCATAAAGTTTACTTATTTACCTGACTAATCTTCTAAACCCACGATTTCAAACTCTGGTATTTCGGTGATATAATTTAATGATCAATTGAAAGGAAAAAGAAATCATTCATGACAAAAAAATTGTATTACACGTCCACCAAGACTTCCCAATGGGATACCAAAATTCGGGAGACCATTGAAGAAAATGGCTTTTACTATATCACTCTTGAAGAAACCGCTTATTATCCCGAAGGGGGCGGTCAGCCTGCAGATACTGGTAAAATAGAAGGAATCACCGTTCTTGACGTTATAAAAGACAATGATGGAAAGATCCTTCATAAGATGGAGAGACGGCCAGATTCAGAGATCGTTCACTGTGAACTTGATTGGTCCCGCCGCTTCGATCATATGCAACAGCATAGCGGCCAGCATTTACTATCTGCTGTCTGCAGGGAACTGTTTGACTCTAATACGGTCAGCTTTCACCTTGGAAAGGAATATTTAACGATCGATATAATGGCAGGATTTCAATGGACTGAAGTACATACTGCTGCTGCTGAAAAGCTAGTTAATCAATATATCATCGAGAATCGCGAAATACTTATCTATTACGTGACAAACGAGCAATTACAGACACTTCCTGTCGTCAAAATGCCTAAAGTGTCTGAAAATATCCGTATTGTTGAGATAGAAGGAATTGAATATAACCCTTGCGGTGGAACTCATGTAGGGCGTACCGGTGAGATTGGCTTAATAAAAATTTTCAAAACGGAGAAGCAGAAAGAACTTACCCGTCTCTACTTTAAGTGCGGCTTCAGGGCATTGAATGATTATACCGAAAGTCTAGGAATTCTTGCTGCATTATCGAATAAATTCAATACCGGACGTACAGAGATCCTGAATAGGGTGGAGAAACTTGAAAATGACTATAAGCAGCTGCTATCGGCAAATGAAAACTTAAAACTTGAAAATGCAAATTTTCTTGCCGACTCCCTGCTTGCAGAAAATGGAGGGGGATTCATCTCTCGTATTTTCGAAGATAGCTCAATGAAAGAACTGCTTTACCTTGCAGGTACGATTGTAAAAAAAGAAAAGGTTACCGTATTATTAGCATCACGTAAGGAGCAAAAGGTCATCCTTTCACACAGTGGGGATACCCCCTTTCATTGCGGACAATATTTTAAAGCGGAACTGGGCTCGTATAACGGAAAAGGCGGAGGGAACGAACAGACTGCACAAGCAGGTTTTGCGTCACAAAATGACTTAATTGCTTTTTACGAATACACAGTTGAAAAATTAGGCCATAATCCTGGTGTATAAAATCGATCCGTAATGAGGGCATACGTGATGAACATGGAAATCATGACTTCTCGGAATTAGAAAAGAGAGGACAAATTAAGTCCTCTCTCCAGACTGTAGACAAACTCGATGAAAATCGAGCTTGTCTACAGTTTTTTTTCGCTTGTACAAATTTGGACGTTGATTTCCACTTCAGGCACTCGCTTTCCGCGGGCGGTCCGGGAGCCTCCTCGGCGCTCTTGCGCCTGTGGGGTCTCCCTTGGACTCGCTATTCCCGCAGGAGTCTCGCACCTTCCGTTGCAATCAACTATGTTTAAAAATTTAGATAGAACTCCTTTTGCCTACAGTCTTTTTTGTTTTAAAATAGATCTATAAAACTTGAGGTGATGAGGATGCTTTCGAAACATTATTCTATTCAGAGAGATCAACTTGGAATGATTACTTTAGATCAACTGGTGCCTGCGAACCATTTGGTTCGTAAAATTGAGGCTTCCATTGGGACTTCACTTTCATTTACGACTTGGCGAAAGATATGTATTCAGAGGTAGGACGCCCAAGTATTGATCCAGTTTTTAGTTAAACTGACATTCATTCAATATACCTAAGGTATTCGTTCTATGCGTAAAATGATTGAAGAAGCTGAAACAAATATGGCTTACCATTGGTTCTTAGGCTCTGGTTTCCATGATAAAGCACCTCATTTCTCAACGTTCGGGAAAAATTATGAGCGAAGCTTTAAAGATACAGACCTGTTTGAACACATATTCGTCGATTCCACTCATGTAAAGCCAATGCGAATAAGCCCAAATTTGAAAAGGAAATCGTACGCAAAGAAACTCGAGCATAACAAGGACGTCTTCAAGATGAAATAAATCAAGATCGTGAAAATCATGGAAAGAAGCCTTTTCCACCAGATAAATTTGATAAGGAAGAAACCAGAGCAATTAAAGAAAGTACTACGGATCCGAGAGTGGCTACTATGTAAAGATTGACGAATAAAACAGTTTGCCTATTCATTCTACGCGGCCGCAGACCGAAACGGTTTTGTATTGGGAAGAATGTAACACTTGGTAATACACATGACAGTCATATTTTGGAGCCACTTGTTGAGCAATTGATTGAGAAAGTTGGAAAACCAGAAGCAGTTGCCGCATATGCAGCTTATAAAACACCAGCGATTACAAGCTACCTATTTAACAAAGAAATCACACCTGCTTTACCCTATACACATCACCGTACAAAAGAAGGATTCTTTCGCAAACATGACTATGTTTATGATGAACACTTTGATTGTTATCTTTGCCCTTCGGGTGAAACTTTAAAGTACTCAACAACAAATAAAGAGGGCTATCGCGAGTACAAATCGCCAAAACATATTTGTGCAACGTGCTCATTTTTATCACGGTGTACAGAAAGCAAAGACCATCAAAAAGTAGTGACACGGCATATCTGGCAAGCATATGTGGAAGAAGCAGATCATCTGCGTCATCAACAAGATGTAAAACCTATATATGCGAAACGTAAAGAAACGATTGAGCGTGTATTCGCAGATGCAGAAGAAAAGCATGGTATGCGTTGGACTACTTTAAGGGGACTTAAAAAATTGTCGATGTAATCGATGCTTACTTACGCTGCCATTAATTTAAAGAAGATGGCCACGTGGACATTGCAAGGTCCTAAAATGGCTTAACATAGTGGCTCGAAGAACCCAAATCTCTTAACCTTTGGTCAAAAGGGGTTCGGAATTTTTTAATTCCGAACCCCTTTGTCTAAAAACTGAAGAGAGGACAAATTAAGTCCTCTCTCTTTTTATTCTTCCATTTTCAATTTCCCTAACCCGCGTTCTTCAATATGTAGATGATATTTTTCCTCGAGCTCCATGATGCGTATAAACGCTTCCTCCTGATTATATTCATGGTTTTCAGACTCCTCGGCAAACTCTTTTCTAGCCAAATGATAGGCAAGCTTATCCCTGAACACTCCATCTTCATACTCATTTATGACTGTTTGAAGTTGATCCTCCAATTCCCGGCTCAAATCATAAATTTCATATTCCTTCACAAACTGTACTCCTTCCATGCCGAAATCTTTGGCAAAGGAATTGAGATACTGTTCCATATCACTAAATTCTTCTTTATTATCTTCAGTATCGGAAGCAACCCAATATCCGTACTGAACCATTTTGAATAATGTTTCATACTGTTTCTTGGTAAAATTGATTTTCATTGTCGATACTCCTTTTCCTGTTTCCTTACAACAAAAAGAATAAACCGCATTGAAACAAAAGTCCAATACGGTTTATCTCAATCCGATATTTCCGTTACAGAAAAATAAGCTGCTTTTTCCGTATCTACTACATAATGGCAATCGCCTTTAACTAGATTATAATAACGGTGCTTTTGAATATTTGAAATCATTTGAGTTGAGTCGTCGCCTTCTACCTCATGCTCTAGTTCTTTGCCGCCCGGAAAATAAAAACCAACTTTCAATTTCATCTTTCTCATCCTTCCCTTCGTCTGGTTGAATCACTCTTTTATTTCATATCCTTTCTCATGCAGTTATAAACATAAATAAAATGCTTATTCACTTTTTCCATGATATTCTAGGGGAAAATACGAAATTCAGAAGGTGTTTTTATGAAGATAAGGAAAGCCATGGAACAAGATGTAAATGGAATAGCAAATGTACATATAAACAGTTGGAAAACGACTTATAAAGGAATCCTCCCGGATCAATATTTGTCTTCCATGAATCTGGAAGCCAAAAAGAAAAACTGGCTAAGAAATTTAAAGATGCTGCATAATGCCACCCTTGTAGCGGAAAACGCCAATGGGGAAATCATCGGTTTCGCTGCCGGCGGCCCTGAACAAACGAATGATCCGCTTATTCAAGGTGAAGTATATGCCATTTATTTTTTACAAGAATATCAACGACAGGGACTCGGCCGAAAAATGATAAAAGCGGTCATACATGAGCTTATGAAAATGGAACATCAGAATTTAATAATATGGGCATTAAAGGATAATCCTTCATGCGGTTTTTACAGAGCCCTTGGCGGTCAAGTGATAGCTGAAAAAACCGTTAAAATGGCAGGCATCGAGCTTATCGAAGTCGGTTTCGGGTGGGAAGACATTCAGGATATCCTTTTGCATTTGTAAGCATTCCCGAGGAGGGTGGTTACTCTCCACCCTCCCCCTCTCATGTCTCGATAAGGAAGGCCTTTTTCTCATTACCTAAAAAATAAAGCCGGTGCAATGGCCTTGTCATTGTTACGTACAGCAATTTGATATCAAGTTCATTTCCATGGCAATACGCTTCTTCGAGGGATATTGCAAATACGACATCGAATTCGAGACCTTTGGCTTGATAGGAAGGAACAATCAATGTTTTATCTTTAGGGATGTTTCCCGCTTCGTCTATTAAATGAAAGCCTTGATGGAATCCACTTAGTTTCTCGTTTGCCAGTTTGCAATCTTTCATCGTTTTGGCAATAACGGCAAACGTTTTAAAACCTTCTCCTTTAAGGCTTTCGATAAGATCGATCAGTTCTTCTTCCCAACCTTCCTTTTCAATGGAAATGAATTCTGGATCCTTGCCATGTCGAACTACAGGTTCAACTTCCGGGAAATCGTACGTTAACATCTGAAGTATTTCATTAGCTTGTTTCATTATTTCAACAGTTGTTCTGTAGCTTTTTTGTAATTCAGTATAAGTCGCCCGAGGGAAAATACGACTGTGAACCTCGTCCCACGTTTGAATTCCGCGATATGAATGGATGCCTTGTGCAAGATCGCCTACAAGTGTGAACATATCGGTATCCACTGCCGTCTTTAGTGCCTGTAACTGCATGAAGCTATAATCCTGTGCCTCATCAATGACGACATTTTTTGCTTTGTTTTCTTTATCGACACCAAAAAGCCGCTCATGAAGATATAATAATGCTCCTAAGTCCTCCATCTCATAACTTTTAGCAGAGAATAATTTATGATTATACTCACATAAAACACTGGCATCTTCAACAGTAAGTTTACCGTTGCTGTACGAGGCGAGACGCCCCGGATCTTGGTATAATTCCTGATAGTAATCCAGGAGATCTTTACTTTTGAATTGCTTAAAATACCCTTTTACCGAAGTACGGATCGCCTTTTGGACCTGCCCCATCCTTTCCTCTTTCTTATCGAGGCATTTTGTAACAAAGTCCTTGCGAATGACTGGATCGATATTCTTATAAAGAGCTTTCTCAATTTTGGCATCATAAAAATCAACAACACGTTCAAGCATTGTTTTCTTTTTCAATTTGACTTCATTTTGTAGTATGGCCTTCAGTTTGTCCAGCCTGCTGTATAACGGTAAATACCAATAATCCTCTTCCAATAATCTAATGAACTTCTTAGCGGAATAGAGGCGATATTTATCACAATAAAAATCAGCATCTGGATGAAAACCACTGAAAATATCCTTTACATATTCGTCCAATATATATTTAAAGGCAGGGGAACCCTTCAGACCTGATATCCAGACGGCTGAATTAATTTCTTCATCATCCTTTTCCAGCAATCGAGTTAATTTATCATCCGCGATAAGCTTCACTTGCTTTCCTATCGCTGCCTGAACATATTCCGAAAATGTGAATTGTTTTACCTTTTCGACACCCAATTCAGGTAAAGCTTCAGATATGTAATCAATGAAAACCCGGCTCGGAGCAAGAATCATTAATTGACGCGGATCGAACAAGTCTTTATAGTGATAAATGAAATAAGAGATCCTATGTAAAGCAATTGTGGTTTTACCACTGCCCGCTGCGCCCTGAACAATGATAGGTTTATTCAAATCTGCCCGAATGATTTTATTTTGTTCTTCCTGGATCGTGGTAATGATATCTGTCAATCGATTGCTGGAACTTTTGGAAAGCGATTCCTGCAACAATTCATCCGTTGTTGTCAAATCAATGTCCCTTATCTCCTCCAGGACACCTTCTTCTATCATTAGCTGTCTTTTTAAAGTGATATTCCCGCTGAATGTCTCCCCTTCCGCTTCATATTCTATTTCACCAATCCGTCCCTCATAATACAGGTTTGCAATCGGTGAACGCCAATCGACGATGATCTGTTCCTGGCTTTCCCTCTGATAAAGCGATGTTTTTCCGAAATAAAGGACTTCGCCTCTATCACCGTCATTCCTTTCAAAATCCACTCTTGCAAAGTAAGGTTTTTTACTTGCTTTGCGTAAACTTTCAAGTTCGGTTTTGGACATCTCAAAAAAGTTGGCCGTCGTCAGCAGCTGTGAATATAAGGCTGATTCAGACCAATCGGCATCGCCAAAAGCTTCTTGCATATTCCTCTGAAATTGATCTTTGCTTGTTTCTGATGTTTTGATGACTACATCGATATAACGTTTCGTAAAATCCAGCCGCTGTCGTTCCTGTTCAAAATCAGGGTGATTACCCAATAAAATCACTTCCCCTTCCTTGTGTATTTATCAAACTTATTAAAATGCCGATGCTAAGACGAAATGGACATTTATACTACCAGAAAAGCCAATGGTTGACAAATCTGGAGACATAGAATTATATAGTTGAAATTTACAATCCCTGATATTTCATATAATTCGAAGAATACACTATATATTCCAGATTGATTTTAGCTATAATATGTTGACTTTTGAACTGCTATTGTCATCAATTCTTAACATAAATAACGCTAATTTAATGTTTTATTGGAAACTCTCATTATATACTTAAATTACAATTACATAACTTTTTTAAGAAAGTGGGTTCTGTCATGGAAATAAATGAAAGACAACCAATGCTATCCCCTAAATTAATCCATGAACTTGAAAATTTATCATCCAAAACAAATATGCCTATTTCTGAATTACTGGAAATATCTGTTGTGTCACTACTGGAAAAAGTGAATAATACAAAAGAACTCAATGTTGGACTTAATAATAAAGAAATGATTTTAAGAAATAAAATCATCATTAATCAAAATAAAGAGGTTTTGAATAACAAAAGCACTTGACCCTTAAGGTTAAGTGCTTTTCGCTTCCTAATTGCCAGTGTATTAATGGAATAGATAATTCTATCGTGGTTTCGAATGTAATATTTATACCTTAAATTGTAATTTACCCGCAAAAAAAATCGTATCGGATTTTAAATTGTAGATTTGCATAAAAAAAAGCAGCTATTAAACTGCTGATCCATTATTCATGGTTTATTTGATGTCACGTATGTACCTGCTATGAAATCATGTATCGCTCTATGGTCTTTCCTTATACCAACCATGAATGCACTAACAATAAACCCTATCCCTAATGTAATGGCATAAACCAAAGCAGCAATAGCATTGTGCCTATCACTGTATAGCCATACCATAGTATCGGGACAATCACCATGTAGAGAAAGTTAAAAAACGTTGAAAAATTTTCATTTTCCCAATCACCGGTAATCACCCCAAATATTATCGCTAATGGTGCTGATACAATTATGCCACCCAATACTCCTGCGAAAAGACGTTTTCAAAAACCTAATGAATCACTCATATATGATCCTACCGTTGTGTTAGTTACAGTTACCTATATTACCAATAATAAGGATGGTGCATAATGAGTCTTTGTACCCGTAATTTTATTCAGCAAAAAAATAGTACTTACATTATAGGTGACAATTTATAAACAAAATTAAATCTCTGTGTAATTTTTGCTTATAAACGTTTGTTTTTGCTAATCTGCCTTTAATTTTCATTAGAAAGTAAGATACAATTTAAATGATGCACAGTTTAAAACATACAAGATCGTAAACTGCTGTTTGTATGAATCAGCGTAAAACTAATGAAACAAAGTGTTGAACACGTTGAAACAAAGTATTTTGCTGATTAAAATACTCTTTTAATAGTCAAAGTTTTGTTTAACTTGCTTAATCTTTTCTTGGTCACCATTTTCCATGTCAGGGATACAATGGCTGCGAATCCACCTTCTTTTAATAACATGCTTAATATATCTGGTTCCAAACTTTCCTCCCCCTTTCATTGCATAATAAAAAGCCGCCCTTATGGAACGACTTGATTTTTATTGGTGCTTATTAGCATTGTCTAAGTAATCGGTAAAGACTCCGTCAACACCGTAAGAAACCACTTCTTCAATTTGTTTTTTCTCATTTTTTTTATCGAAAAAAGTATGCACCACTAAATTAGCTTCATGCATCCTTCCTACAAACGCCTCATCAACCAGTTTGCCATTTAAACCAATTCCTATAGCGTATTGGTTAATTTCATTTAACTTTAGATAAGGCACTTCTGCATCTTTACAAAGCAGAATAAGAGGAATATCCTTATTCAATTTATGAACTAATTTCAAACTCTCTGATGAAAAGGACTGTATTACTACCTTATCCAAGAGTTGTCGTTCTGAAAGTATTTTAAGTAATTTCTTCTCCATAACGGTTTGATTATCGACTGTTCTGGTTTCAATATAATAGTTTGCATCAGTTTTAAATCTATCAAATATTTCTTCTAAGGTAACAACTTTTTCTCCTTTATAATCCTCATTAAACCAACTACCAGCATCCAATTTCTTTAGTTCATCTAAAGTGTATCCTGATACTTTGCCTATACCGTTAGTTGTGCGATCTACAGCTTCGTCATGCATGGCAATTAACTGATTGTCCTTTGTTATCCTTAAATCAATTTCAATAAAGTCGGCTCCCGAGTTAATTGCTTTCTCATATGACGGCATAGTATGTTCTGGTGCTTCAGAAGAATCTCCTCGGTGGGCAATGATTAACAACTCATTAGTTTCTGATACTTGAGTGGTACATCCAGTTAATAAAAGTGTGATTAAAATTAATGATTTTTTCATAGGTTCAGATAATTATAGTATAAATTCAGTTTTTTCATCTTGAACTTTAAGGTCGATACCTTTAGCGCCAGAGTCGTTAAGTAATTTTTTTGTTGGAAATCTTTTAATTTTTGGTATTCTTCTTTATCTTCAGTAATGTTTTTGTAAATAAGACCATAGTTAGTAGCGAAGTCTTTTCGTGAAACATTAGCTTTCGCCCCATCAGACAGATTATTGTAGTATTTATTCATTAATTCTTCATTGAACGAATAATCCTTAAAGAAAAGCGCTTTTTCTAGTTCTATAAATAATGTCGCACCTTTACTCATATCTATTAAATCTTCGTTTCCTTCATTTCGTTCAACGAATGATTTATGAGATTCATCAATTGTCTCTTGAGATACCCCTGAGTATTTCATAAGTTCATTCCTAAGAATACAGACTCTTTATCGAATTTTTTGGATTCGCCAAGACTAGACATATATTCATCAGCAAATTCTTTCAATTGTTTTCCGTTAACATCTTTACCTTCATAATTGAACACCACTTCACTATCTTTTAATTGACTCACTTGGTCCTTCTTATCCACTTTAGCAGGCGCACTTTGAGCAGTTGGTTGTTTAGTAGAACCAGCTTCCTCCCCTAATCCACAAGCAGCCAAAACTAATATAGACAACGATAATGCAAAGCCTAATACGATTTTTTTCATGATGAAATTCCTCCTGATTTTAAAAAGACTTTAATATTTTAACATAAAAAAAGGTAAAAATACCTACTTTTCCATAATAAACAAGAAGGTACAATTAACTTTAGAAAATTCATACTCGTATACGTTTTAATGTTCTTTACCAATTAGTGGATTAAATAATAAAAAGCCGCCCTGACAATTATATAAGGTTATTCTACTCACTCCGACTGTCTAAGCTATCTCTTTTTTCTCAATGTTACCAGTAGCTAACAACTCAGCAGCAGTCTGTTGTGCTATACCTAAATTACTTACACTATCCTTATCCACCTCACTTCATCCCCCCTTTACACGTTAATCTACAATGGATAATTCATGTCCCACTTTTCCCATCACAACAATAAAAAAAAGACATCATAATAATTAATGTCTCTCGGAAATAATCCTATTCGATCCCATTAAGCGCATAAATTCTTCAACATACATATTATCAAAGTCGCTTAATTTCATATCATATTTGTCCATTAGATATTGTCTTGCTTCCTTAACAGATGGAAAATCCATTCTATAAACATTCCTAATTCATTAATAATGTAATTACATAAGCAATAATACTGGCTAATAACATAGACAATT
This sequence comes from Peribacillus phoenicis, assembly GCF_047238085.1. Lineage (NCBI taxonomy): Bacteria > Bacillati > Bacillota > Bacilli > Caryophanales > Bacillaceae > Peribacillus > Peribacillus phoenicis. The sequence goes on from NZ_JBDFMF010000001.1 coordinate 2,703,607, forward strand.
CACGGTTTTTAACTTGATGGGCTTTACATCATTTAGCTAACAAATCAAAAGAAAAATTTACCAGCTTTTTCTTTTACTTACTTATGATACTATAAATTCCTAGGCGGATTTTAATGAGGTAAAGCAAATTCTTAAACACGTTTTATGATTTGATCAGGTAGCCGAGTTGTTTATTTCAATTAGCCTAAATTTAAAATAAGAGGCGCAAAAATGCATTTTCCAACTATAATTTATGATGAATCTATCCATGCAATTAAAGACCAAAATAATAGTGAGTGTGGGTTGAAATACAAGGGCTTTTTTGTATTAACTAAGTACGATTTAAAAAAGATAAAATTTAGGCCACTTCAAGATATAACCTGTTCAAAATGTAAAACCATCATACTTTCGTGATGGTTTTTTATTAACTTCCTTCTCCAAAATTAAAAAGCATCCAAAGGATTGGATGCCTCATAAATTCATTACATGTCTATACGTGGAATAATATACTTCTGCAAAGTAGCTTTTCCTTTATAATCAACCAATGTATACACGTTAACATTTTCATCATTCAATGATATAAAGGTTTTTTCAATATTTAGTTCAGAAGGTAATGCAATACTACTCACTATTGAAGCTTGTTTTTTATTTAATATAGTATAACCTACTAAGTATTCACCATTTTCGAAAGAAATTGTATAAATTCCATTTTCAACATTAGTAAAGGCTTCAACTGAACCCTCAGCCAAATTATAACTCTTCTCAGTACCATCTTCATTCCAAATCAGATCCTTAGCTTTGAAATCGTAAGCCTCTGCTTCACTTGATCTTCCAAAGAATAAAACATCATTATGTAAAGTTGTTATAATAGGTATCCCAGAGTACTCTCCAAGATCTACAGCGTAATTGTCAATTGAATATAAAAGTTTTCCGTCTTTATCCATTACTCTTGATTTTGTTTCTTCATCTATAGAGATTGACTCAATAATATAAGTTTGTTCAAGCCCATCTATAAAATCATAACCTATACTTTTAGAAGTTTCATAGCTTTCATTGTTCGTCTCATCAAAAATTTTCTTATAGTGAGCTACACCGTCTTGAGAAAATGAGATCCGGTGAATTTGATTTATCGGGTCAACGTTTGAATTACTTTCAAATGTTGTATTAGTTTGGACAAAAAAGTTTGACCCACCCAGGTGGGTATTTGAAAACCAATATTTAGCATTCAAATCCTTTGTGTTATATATCTCATTAGTTAAATCTGTTGTTTTCCCCTTAACTACCCATTTGCCATCTTTAATAACTGATACTTTGAACATGAACGATAAAGCACTTGAGTCCCTTACGTTATTGTCAAAAACCGGTTCAATAACATAGGTATATCCATCTTGTTCAGTAACGATTGTATTTAAATGATCTGTTGGAAGACCACTCAGAGATTCGTTCCCAAGTTGATCAATCTTTTCTTTAACCTCAAATTGTTTAACCTCTTCTTCCAAAGGTTCCCCTGATTCATTTACTTGTTCAACAGAACCTTGCTCTTTACTTTCCTCTTTCTTTTCTTGACCACATCCACCTACAAGTAGAATGATAAAAATAACTAATGATGCCACTATTGAGTTTTTCATTGCTGCACTTCCTCTAAGTAATAAATTATTTAATACTAACAATCAAAAATAATACCAAAGTATCATATTATCTACAATAGTTTTCTAATGCAGGAGCTTTTTACCACTTATTCATTCATTAATTTCATCGAAAAATATTTATTTTTAGACAAAATATAAAAAGCCCTCAAAAAATGAGGGCTTCCTTTAAACTGGATATAGTTGAACCTCATTTTTAATAATGGTATCAACAATATATCCTCCTTCATAAGTCACAAGAGGTTTGCCATTGTTAATAAACTTAACTTCACTAATTGCAACTCCGCCATTTTTAATTCCTCTAGATACAGAAATGAGTTAATTTGTAATTTCAATAATAATTACCTTATTGAAAAGTGTAAAATGACCTATATCCTCATACACTCTTCCATCGATAATAATCTCATGAAATTTTTCCATCATTGCAGAATGCTCCCCTTTCGATTATCAATTCGATAATGTCAGAAGGATATCCTGCCAATAAAAATCACCCGATGAATGGATGCTTTCGTTTTATACATACTCTTTTACTGATTTAAGAAACCACTCTTGCCGGTATTCCTACAACTGTTACATCACTTGGGACATCTTTATTTACTACAGCATTGGCACCAATCTTAACATTATCGCCAATTGTTATTCCACCAAATAATTTAGCTCCAGGTCCTATATAAACATTATTTCCAATTACAGGACATTTCCCTTTTTTAATTCCTATATTTACAGCAGAGTGAATTTTACAATTCTTCCCTACCTTTGTTGATTTATGAACTACTATACTTCCCCAATGAGCCATACATAATCCTGGGCCAAAAACATTTCTTCCGATTGAAAACCCAAGCCTTATTCCTTGATTTATTAGAGTACCTTCAAGGAACTTTAAATAGATTCTACTAAAGGGACTCTTTTTACAATTCTTATAATATTCAACTTTCCTTAGAGTTCTTTGGTAATGAACAATAGGAAAACGATATCGTAAATACCAATTCCACTTTGCTATCTTATGTGCCTTTAAATCTTCATTTAAATAAAATCTATAATCCTTTTTCGACTTAATCATTTACCTTCTCCTTGTTGTGAAAACTCTAGATGAAATTTAAGATAATCTTAATAATTATTATGATTATATATCCTTAAACACATCATATAAAAATATCATAAATAGGAATAACTTACTATATAAATTTTGGTTATTTCATGCACAACTAAAATCCCTATAGACTTTATCTCTTCTGTTCAATTCAGGAACTTCATAATGTCCACCTTAATATTGTTCTCTTTAGCATGTTAATATTTAGTATCGAAAGGAAAACGTTAGAAATGTCACTGTGTTCACCTGTTTTTACTAATCCTCCTTTAACTTTTTGCAAAAATGAGATACAATTTAAATGATGCACAGTTTAAAACATACAAGATCGTAAACTGCTGTTTGTATGAATCAGCGTAAAACTAATGAAACAAAGTGTTGGACACGTTGAAACAAAAGTATTTTGGAGGAATGTAAATAAATGATTACAGTAAATAATGTTGGTTTACGTTATGGCGATCGTAAACTGTTTGAAGATGTTAATATAAAATTCACTCCTGGTAACTGCTATGGGCTGATTGGTGCGAATGGTGCGGGTAAATCCACTTTCTTAAAAATCCTTTCCGGTGAAATTGAAGCGCAATCCGGTGATGTCCATATGGGTCCTGGCGAACGCCTTGCCGTTCTAAAGCAAGATCACTTCGCTTATGAAGAGGAAGAAGTCCTTAAAGTAGTCATTATGGGACATGAAAGATTATATGAAGTCATGCAAGAAAAAGATGCCATCTATATGAAGGAAAACTTCACCGACGAAGACGGAATGAAAGCGGCCGAACTTGAAGGAGAATTTGCCGAATTAAACGGCTGGGAAGCTGAACCTGAAGCTTCAATCCTCTTAAAAGGCCTTGGCATCGCGGAAGACCTGCATACAAAGAAAATGGCTGAATTGAACGGTGGCGACAAAGTTAAAGTATTGCTTGCCCAGGCATTATTCGGTAAACCGGATGTTCTTTTACTGGATGAGCCTACCAACCACTTGGACTTAAAAGCGATCAAATGGCTGGAAGAATTCCTAATCAACTTTGAAAACACCGTTATCGTAGTTTCCCATGACCGTTACTTCCTTAACAAAGTTTGTACACATATTGCGGATCTTGATTTCGGTAAAATCAAAGTTTATATCGGTAACTATGACTTCTGGTATGAATCAAGCCAGCTTGCCCTTAAACTGACTCAAGATGCCAATAAGAAAAAAGAAGAAAAAATCAAAGAGCTTCAAAATTTCATCGCGCGTTTCAGTGCCAATGCATCCAAATCGAGCCAGGCTACATCCCGTAAGAAATTATTGGACAAAATCAGCTTGGATGACATCGAGCCTTCTTCACGCCGCTATCCATACGTCGGCTTTACTCCTGAACGTGAAATCGGGAACGACCTGCTTCGTGTAGACGGAATCTCGAAAACGATCGATGGCGTAAAAATATTGGATAACGTCAGCTTCACGATGAATAAAGGCGACAAAATTGCATTTGTCGGTAAAGATGAGATTGCTAAAACAACAATGTTCAAAATCTTGGCAGGTGAAATTGAACCTGATAGCGGCTCATTCAAATGGGGAGTTACCACCTCTCAGGCATACTTCCCTAAGGATAATGCTGAATTCTTTGAAGGTGTCGATTTAAATCTTGTCGATTGGCTCCGTCAATATTCACCAAATGACCAGAGCGAAAGCTTCCTGCGCGGTTTCTTGGGCAGAATGTTATTCTCTGGCGATGAAGTCACGAAAAAGGCAAGTGTACTTTCAGGGGGCGAAAAAGTCCGCTGTATGCTTTCCAAAATGATGTTAAGCGGTTCGAACGTCCTGATGCTTGATGAACCTACTAACCATCTGGACTTAGAGTCGATTACGGCATTGAACAACGGTTTGATCAGCTTTAAAGGATCTATGATCTTCTCTTCACATGATCATCAGTTCATCCAAACTATAGCGAACCGTATCATTGAACTTACTCCAAAAGGTACAGTCGATAAGCAAATGAGTTATGATGAGTACCTTGAAAATGGCGAATTGCAAAAACAAGTGGCTGAAATGTACAAATAATAATTTTATGAAAGCACATCCTTATTGGATGTGCTTTTTTCGTTCCTGATTCTTGCTGCCTGCATTTATTTCATACCTTGAATGCATTGAAGGTATAAAAAACACGCTGCAATAAATATAATAATATTCCCTGAAAGATGAGCACTGAATAATTTCATCGATAAAAAGGTATATTGGTAAGGAAGGAGTGAGTTAGAATTGGATAGTCATACTGTGAAAAATATTTTTGATGATACAGGGAACCTTTTTTTATATGATAAATTCAGTTATCATTTTTATATATCCGGATTGTTCGATGTAGTGGAACAAGAAAAAGTAATCTCGGATTTTTTAAATTCTTATAGCTTCGATGATAAAAACCCTCTCTTTTTTGACGACTTTTCCTTTTACTTTAATTGCTTTCATTATTCCCACCAAAAACAAAGGATGATGAATTACTTGAAAACCGAGTATGACGAACATATTTGTTAAGTATAAAAGGCCAGATAAACTGATCATGCCTTTTATAAGCGAAAACTATTTAAAAAAAGGTAAGAGCATATTAGTGCTCTTACCTTTCTTCATTTTATTTTACTCTTCCTTGCCTGCTGCCATATTCATGATCGCCTCGGCATGCTTCCGTTTTATGGTGGAAAATGGTAAATTCTGCTTTCCTGAGAAATTCTTAAGCAAGTCTTTGATCAATTCCCGAAGATGCCTATAATGACTTCGGCAATGTTGCCATTAAACCCGTTGCATATCCAGTCACTTTATTAGCACCCCTATTCACACCGGTTCCACCTGTATCCACTACAGTAATCTTGTCGATATTACTGAGTGGGCTTGACACTTGTTTTGCATACTACGGTAGCATTTTCAAAATCATGTCCATTACATCCGCTTGTCCAAACTGTTCAAAAGCTTCAGCGATCTTCTGCTTGGCTTCTGCCTCTGCGACCGCTGTTTAACCGGATAATTTCCGCTTCTTCGTACCTTGTGACCTTTGTGCGTCCGCTTTAGCAAGATTCTAAGGCCGGCTCTCTATGTCCCTCATCAAACATAATGAAATTAATCTGATTCTTTAATTTTTCAAAGTGCTCAGGATTTTTCTTTTTTATAACAAGTTTTTGAATTGTAATTATCAAGACTTTGTTATTTTGATTATTTAATACCTTATCTAAATAATCCGAATGTATCTCCATATTTTCCTTAGGTAGTTCTCCATTATATATCAAATTCCCTGCAGAAATCCCTCACAACAGGCAAAAACAAATCTGTCAAATTTAAATATACGGTAGAACAGAGACCTGTCCCAGTATCCCTCTCAGTCGCTCGATAACCAGTCTCCCTTTGCGACCAGTTGCACCTTCCCGCCAATCTGGATATCATATGTTCCATTTTTTAATTTGGCGGCCATATTCACATTTGAGGGACGTCCCATCTCGTAGCCCTGATTGACACGAACATCGATCTTCTCCTTATCAAAGAACCGATATTTCAGAAGGTAGCCCGCCAAATTGCCATTTGCGCTACCTGTCGCAGGATCCTCATAAAAGCCTGTGTCGCTCATGAATACCCGCACACGAAGGCAGTTTGGGTCCCTGCTTTCCTCCTCAGAAAAAACAAGCAGGTTACATTTATAATAAGTTTCCAGAAAGCGTTTGAACTGTAGGGGGTCGATGCTGCATCGTTGTACCCCGTCAACCGATTTCAGTGGGACAATGATGCAGGGCAGTCCTGTGGAGACCAGCTGGATTGGAAAATCTGTCCGTATGTCCTCCACTTGGATATTAAGCACCCTTGCGACAAATTCGAGCTGGTCTATCTTCATGTCGAAGGAAGGTTCGTTTTGGCTCATGGTGAGAGTGTCGCCGTTGAAAACAACTGGAATCTGTCCGACAGGCAGGTTCAAGACGACTTTGGAAGCCTTTCCGTTTTCCATAATCCGATTGATGATATACGCAGTGCCCAAGGTAGGGTGTCCCGCGAAGGGCACCTCCTCATCTGGGGTGAAGATTCGAACATCATACCCGCCATTTTCCTGTTTATTGGACATGATGAAGCTCGTTTCCGAAAAATGAATTTCTTTGGCAATCTGCTGCATCTCCTTCCTTGTGAGATTACTCTCTGGCACTAGAACAGCAAGCTGATTTCCCTGATATTTTTCTTCAGCAAAGACATCTACGATATAAAAATCCATATCAATTCCTCCTTTTTGCTCCATTATAGGTGAAGGGGAATAGAACAGATGAAAATCATTAGACCAGATCAAGGAGAAATATGCTAAAATCAAAGGGGTTGGGAGGGAAAGAAATGAATGGAGATTACTTATTTAAACAAGTATACGATTATGTATTACACCGAATCGAACTTAATGAATGGAATGAGAATGAAAAGCTCCCTTCAATTAGAAATTTAGCTGCTAAGATGAAGGTTCATCGCTTAACCGTATTAAAGGCCTATCAGCTTCTTAAACAGGAAAATAGAGTCTATGTCAAAGATAAATCCGGCTATTATGTCCAATCCCGTGAAATTAATAAATTAGAAAACATGGAAAATCCGATCGTTTCTGCATATGTACAAAAAAATCATTTATCGGAAATCCATGAGACACCTGTTTCCTACCAATTTTCACAGGCATTAATTGACCCTAATCTTTTGCCAAATCGCTTCATATCGGACTATGTAAAAAAAGTTTTTGATCTCTATCCAAAGGTTCTCTCCACCTACTCCACCGTACAAGGCGATCATGAACTGCGTCAATCACTTTCTGACTATTTTAATCAGCAATATAAAACGATTACACATCCAGATCAGCTATTAATTACGACCGGTTCGCAGCAAGCCATTCATCTGATTGCCCAGGCCTATGTAAAATCAAGAGACACTATCCTTTTGGAGAGACCAACCTATAGTTCTGCCATTGATATTTTTCGAGCACAAGGAGCCAATATTGTAACCGTCGATATTCATCCGTACGGATATGATTTAGAGCAGATTGAATTCATCATGAAAAAACACAAACCTCGTCTGTTTTATTTAAATCCAACCTTCCATAATCCAACAGGATACACGGTCCCATCGGCTCAAAGAAAACAATTAGTCCAGTTAGCCGAGGACCACCGTTGTCTGTTAATAGAAGACGATGTTTACAATGACATCTTTTTTGATCAGAAGCCTCCGCCGCCCATGTATACCTATGATACCTCCGGCATGGTGATATATATCAAAAGCTTTTGCAAATATGTATCACCGGGGTTGCGAATAGCCGTCATGATGAACTGTCAGTCTTCCGTGGTGAAATCATTGCTAGCAGTAAAATCATTGGCCGATAATGGATCACCGCTTTTAAATCAAAAGATTTTCCTGCATTACTTATCATCTCCAAGGCTGCAGCAACATGTTGAGAAACTGCGAATTGCGCTCCAAATACGAAAGGAAATCATGGAGGAAGAACTGTCCGTAACCGATTGGCGATGGACCAGCCCAAATGGTGGCTTGAATTTATGGGTACAGCTCCCAGGCTCCCTGTCAACAGAAGACTTATTGGTCAATAGTCTGGAGCAATCAATTTCCTTTGTTCCCGGCCAAATATGTGACCCTTTAAAGGAGCCTTCCTCATGGCTCCGGTTAAGCTATTCCTATGCCAGTGAAGAGCAAATCTCTGAAGGACTTAGGAAGTTTATTAATTTAGTACGCTCTACTCAATAAGGGGTAGCGTCAGGAAAATACGGTTTTACATTGTTTAGGAAACTTCAATACTAAAAAGCCCAATTTCTCTGTATTAAATTAGATAAATTGGGTTCATATTTATTACTACATTAAAGCGCCCAATTGTGGAAGATAATGATTATGATTGATGTCTTTAACTTGTTGAACTAACGCTACTCGTTAATAGTATCAATATTTCCATGATTTGGAGATTAATTGTAATTATCTTGGAGTTTTTGCACCAGAACCCTTTTTTATATGCCGCCAATCAATTTCAATATTTCCTCTTATTCTTTGAATAAGAATTAAAAACTAATTTCTGTTCCTCAATATTAATACTCTGAAGAGCTGTTGCATTAAAGTATTTCTCTTTTTTTCTATCAGTTTATATATTTCTTTTCCTTTTACTGTAGGGAATAGTTTTTTTATTTTTCTGTTCTCCTAATCACCCACTCTTTTTATAAATCCATTTATTTCTAACTTTTTTATAGCGCGAGCTGCTGTAGTTCTGTCTACTTTAATCACTTCAGCTATCTTTTCTTGAATCATTCCCGGGTGTTCACAGATTTGAATGAAATACAAGTACTGTCCCCTAGAAAGGTTAAGATCTTTATATACTATATTGTTGAGTGTATCTAAGCATCTTGCAATAACTTTAATCTCTTCAATAATTCTATCCATAATTCTTCTCCACTTATTTTTTCAAGATATGTTTATAAGGAGCGTTATCTAGAATTGCTTCTCTCTTTATCCAAGTAATGCTGAAAATCTATGAGCGTTAAGATTGTCGTAAAATATTGAATTGTTATTATTCAAATTAACTTTATGCACAAGGAGGCGATTGCTTCACTGGGGATTCTTTACACATAAGGCGATCAGGCGAAGTTTCAAGCGGTCATTTTTCAATTTGTTGCATCTGCGAAGACTATAGAATTTTCATGAGAACTAAACCCTAGTATCTTGCTTTAGTTAACAATTGACCAAACTGCTGATGAAAAAAAGCGTGCTTTAATGTAAATGTTGCTTTTAAATATCATGTAGAAGAAATCACTGTAAAAGGTATACGCTAATCCTGTTCTTTATCAATTACTCTTTATTTATCCGCTAACATCCTTCCCAATTGAAGAGTGTGATACCACCAGAAAACGCTGATTAACAATGTTCAGGATACTTCTGGGTTAAAATCCCAATCTCTCAGTATATAAATCAGAAATTGGGATTTAATAATTTATAAGCTACTCCCTCTTGTTGAATAAGGGTTATAACCTAGAAAGTAGTTATCTACTCTTGATATTATGTAGAAACGCGATTCATAAATTTACTGGTTTCATAGTTGGATTCACACTTATCTTAAGTATGGTCCGCGTTGAAAACATTTGATACATGGTACTATGAATTCCATAACATTTGCAGACAGAGTATGCTATTTGACTAATCAAAGATTGTAATTTCCCTATTATTAATATCTAATACTTCAATCTTCACAATACCACCAAGTTTATGTGACACTAAATCAGACAATTCTTTTAGCGCCATATGAAATTCATTACTTCTTGTTTCATCTAATAATTCAATGCAGAGGAATGCATTTTTTGTATTTTCTGTTAGCATCGTCCTCAGAGTTTCACGCCAATTCCAGCATTTGCATATTGCTCCGTCATCATCTTTATAAACAATTTCACCTTCATATGGTGAAGCATTTTCATCTTCTCCCAATGGGATAAACGGTTCGTTTCCATTTGCCTGCGTTAGCCGAATATCGCCTACGAAAGTGTCGATATCTTCTCCGCCGCATGGAAGCCCATAACGCAATGAAATTGAATTATAGATGTCAACAAGCGGGTTTATTGTTCCGATATGATTGCCATTTTTCACTCTTTTTAATAAAGCTTCAATGGAACACCTTGCCCCTTTCTTTGTCTTGAATTTCTGAAAAGCTTCTCGCCAAACGAATATGACTGGATTACTACTCAATTCCTCCAGACTGAGAAATTTATGTGCTTCTTTCTCTGCCTCCTGCAGCAGCTTCTCGTAGAATTCAACGTCCTTTATTGAAATGTCAATCCCCTGGCAAATAAGGGTGCCTATTTTTGCATGAGGGAATAACGACCAAAAATCATCTTCAATGATAAATCCAGGCATAAATTCTCTCTCCATTTCATTTTACTTATTGTCTTAGTGGAATCGCTATTTGTTGTGTAACAACTCGATAAATTTCATCAAACACTCTTATGTTTTGGAGGGACTCGCAAAGGCGGAGAATACCCCTAGAACAATATATAAATAACCAGTTATCCGATTCTGCAACTTAGAATTTACTTCACTACCCAGAATCCGCTTTCTAATACTTGCTGCAAGAACTGCATACAGACCATCACTAATAAAAGCTAGGATAATAAAAATAATTCCTAAAAGTAAAAATTGTATTGTGACTGATCCGGCCGAAGGTGATATGAATTGCGGAAAGAAGGCTAAAAAAAAGAGTGCTGTCTTAGGATTCATTACTTCTACGAGCGCAGATTCGTAAAATATCTTTAATAACTTTTTGCGAGGGGCTTTTGGAATTTCTGAAGCCGTTCGATCAGATGTAGAAAATAAAGTCCTACAACCCAGATAGATAAGATAAGCAGCACCTAAGTATTTAACGATATTAAAGGCCGTTGCTGATGTCATAAGGATTGCTGAAACTCCAATTGCTCCAGCTAAAACGTGAACAGAACCACCAAGAGATACACCAAGAACTGATACTATGCCCGCTTTCTTCCCTTGATCAATACTTCTTGCCATAATATACAACACAGCCGGTCCAGGTATTATTAACAATGTAGCAGCAGTAATTACAAATAGCCAAATATTTGAAAACTCCATAAAAAGCAACTCCTTGTTGTATTTTTGCATATGTTTTATTGGGCTCCTCCTCGATGGTGAAAGCAAGGTTACCACTTTTTTAAGGTTCGCTTTCATCAAGGAGGCGATTTGTTGCTCATTTAGAAAAGGAATCTGTTCCAACAGTTTTATTATGAGCTCTTGTCTGTGTAAGGAATGGTTTTGACTTACCTTTGCTTTCCCTTAAAAGTGATAAACACCATTTTTGCTTTTAGGGGTGCCACCCAAAAATCATTTAATTAACCCATTCCTTTGCTCACGCATCCATTGAGCAACCTGAATTTCCCCTTGTTCATTTGATTTCTCAAGCTCTGTAACAATCGCTTTGTAATCAGTGTCATTACGATTTTGACTCATTTTGGCTGCAGCTTGAATAGATGTGATTTCAATTTCAAAGCCCACTATTCCTTTCATTTCTCTCTTAAGCAACTCTGGATCAAACGTTTCCCAGGTCCGACCATTTTCTCGGTGAGACTCATAGTGATTAAGCATGGTATCCAAGGAGGAAATCAGCTCGTCTTCAGTGATTAAACGTGCTGATCCATACGCATGTACAGCTAGATAGTCCCAAGTAGGAACCTCTTCGCACTGATACCAACTTGATGAAATGTAAGCGTGCTGCCCTTGAAAAATCAGTAACACATCACTATTATTGTCTAAAGTTTTTTTCTGCTTGTTTCCGTATGCAATGTGCCCAGTCGCATAGATTTTCCCTTCATCTTCCCGTATTTCCAATGGAATATGCGTAGCCAAGGGACGATGTTCATTAACAGTAATCAATAAGGCAAACGGGTTTGACTTCATAATTTGAACTGCCTCTTCATTTTTCATACGATATTGCTTAGGAATGTACACAATAATCATCCTTTCAAATTTGTATTAGAGTTTTTAAAAATATAAGCATTAAAAATAAATATCCGATAAAAAAATATTATTATACAAGTTGACATGAAAAAAGGTACAATACTAAATAAATATACATGTCAGAGGGAATGCAAATGAATAATACCATTTTTACTTTCAATGATAACACCCCAAAATACAAACAAATCTATGAGAAATTTAAATCATATATTGAACAAGGAGACATTTTGGCAAATGAGCAATTGCCCTCCATTCGTCAACTTGCAGATTCCTTACATGTAAGCCGAAATACAACTTTACTGGCATATGAACAACTTGTTGCTGAAGGGTATATTCGTGGAGAAGGCAGAAAAGGTTATTTTGCAAATGAGTTAGAACCGCTAATATTTCAGGAGCCATTAATCTCTTATAATAAAAAGCAGACTGAGTCCAAGAAACCTCCGGTAGTTAATTTCAGGGCAGATGCCGTTGATCAAAAACATTTCCCGCTGAAAATTTGGAGGAGAATTGCTAATCAAGTATTAACTTTACAGGATAGCTTTCGATACGGGGAACCATTTGGGGAAGAATGCCTGCGCAGACAAATCTCCACATATTTATTCCAATCACGCGGAGTGAAAACAAATGCAAATGCAATTATTATCGGAAGCAGTACCCAACAAATGCTTGTATACCTTGGACATATACTGAAGGATGAATTCCAGAGTATTGTAGTTGAAGACCCAGGTTACGACGGTGCTAGGGAAGCTTTTCAATTCCATCGTTTTATGTTTGAAACTTTGCCGGTTTATGAAACAGGTGCTGAACTTTCACAATTAGAACAAATGAAATCACGATTAATCTATGTAACCCCTTCCCATCAAAGTCCAATTGGAGTAAGCATGTCTATTCAACAACGGCAAATGCTTATTCATTGGGTTAACAAGATTCGTGGATATATTATTGAAGACGATTATGATAGTGAATTTCGCTATACACAAAAACCATTTCCTGCTCTTGCCTCCATTGATTCAGCAAGAGTCATTTATTTAGGGAATTTCTCGAAGTCCTTTCTTCCAGGAATTCGTTTAAGTTATATGGTCTTGCCACAGCCATTAATAAATCGTTTTAAAAATCAGTTTCTTCATTTTGAAGCTACTACCTCCCTGCTTAGCCAGCTTACAATGGCTAAACTTATGGAAGAGGGAGAATGGAGTCGACATATTAAAAGAATGCGCCTTGTTTATAAAAGAAAAATGCAGCACTTAGTATCCGCATTAAAAGAGCAATTCGCTCAAAATATATCCATTATTGGTGAACAATCCGGTTTGTATGTATTAGTCAAAGTACATCTGAAGCATTCAGAAGAATGGTTAATTCAACAAGCTTCCTTTCATGGCGTTACGGTGTATCCTACGTCCCTCTACTTCATTAAAAATAACACCGACGGACCAATGGTTAAACTAGGTTTCAGTAATCTTTCTTCAAATGAAATTGATGTGGGTGTGAAACTCTTAAAGAAGGCATGGTTAAAAGAATGACTCCACAATTCTTTTAACTAACGAATTGTAGCTGTTTTATTTGAATGTTTGGTGTTGCAATGATAAATAATCTTCATAGGGCCCTTAAATGGAAATATCCCCCTTATTAGTTATTGGATTTGGAGCGGGATTGGCGTTTCTTTCCACCCTTCCTATGGGGGGACAGCTTATGGAATATGTGATATGGGATAATCCGAAGATTGGAAGAACTAGTTTTTATTGCGATGACATTAAGTGCAGCTATAGATCTAAAACTTGCTTTTTTATAAATTAATTAGAGGATAATTTTAAGCCTAATTTCCATCTGAAATTAGGCTTAATTTTTTAACAAATCTACCACATTAGTTGAACAAGACAAAGTCGAATAACTTTTATTTTTGTAGATTTTTCTTCATAAGAGATGCTATTTGTATATTATCTTGTTGAGAAGTATTTTCTAGATGCTTAATAATTAATTCTTGACGTTCCACAGGGTGATTTTGACTTAATTTAGCTTTCGCTTCAATTTTTGTGATTTTTATTTTAAATGCTACAATCCCTTTACTCATTCCTTCGATAAAACTGGAATCCACATCATTTAAATTGTATGGGCTATCTGGATTTTCATATTTGTTCACCATATCATTCAGAGAATCGAATATGACTTTTTGATCTTTGACAATCTCCATCTTTCCATATAAATGGATAGAGACATAATTCCAAGTAGGAACTGCCATCGTTGTTTCATACCAAGACGGAGATATATAAGAGTGAGGACCTTGGAAAACCGCAAGAACTTGTTGGTATTCTATATCCTTCCATTGTTCGTTTGGGCGGGCAAAATGACCATATAAAGCACTTTCACCTTTATTTAATGTGAGTGGAAGATGGGTAGCGTATGGTTCTCCATTGTGTTGAGAAAATAAAGTGGCAAAGCTGTACTTTTCGATAAAATCATAAATTATTTCTTCATCCTTGAGTTGAAAATGTTTAGGTATATACATGATTTGGCTCCTCCTGAAAAAGCCTTTGTCTTTTCGGCTATCCCCAATTTTAAAAACTAAGTATTATATGAGATATTTTATTATGTAAACTGACTTCTAAAAAGGTACAATTATTAATAATTGAACATGTCAACGGTGATTATAATTTTTCAAAGTTTAATTTTGCATTTAAGGATCCTTTTAAACCCTCTCCCCCGATATAGAAATGAAAGTTCATTGATTTCACCTTTTATTTTTGACGTATATAAACTTACATTTAGTGAATTAATTACATTTAAAATTAAATAACTTCCACCCGTATAAAATAAGGTATTTATGAGGAGCAATACTTCAATTTTAAGCAGTAATTAGATATGATTTCTGTTTAACCCGGCCCGTTATCCAACATCATAGTGAGTTATTTATGAACCAAAATAACTGATAGCTAATGGTGTTTTTTAATTTTACCCAGCAATCACGCCAAATTATGGAATAATTCCTTCAAATAAAGTAACTTAATAACTAGATTATTTTATTGGAGCATACATACAGATAGCCAATAATTATTTTCATTAGAAAGGATTGAAATAGTATCGAATTAAGACATTTAGAATATTTTTTAATGGTCAGTAAAGAACTACATTTTACAAAAGCAGCTGAAAAATTAGGAATTTCGCAACCAACTTTAAGCCATCAAATTAAAATGCTTGAACAAGATGTAGGCTATGCACTATTTAACCGTATTGGCAAGAAGATTGAACTTACTAAGGTGGGTGAAATCGTACAAAAAGAAGCATTGAATATTCAAAATTCCTTACAAAGTATATCTTCTCAAATTAAAGCCCTTACAAAAGTAGAAATCGGGGAATTGAAAATTGCCGTGTTACCAGGAGAAATAACTGATTTGGTATCCACTTTGTGTATTAAATTCAACCAATTATATCCAAACATAAAAGTGCTTGTTCAAAGTACGGATCAAGTGGAAAAGGCTGTTTTAGAGAATCAAGCTGATTTTGGTATTGGTTTTGAATTCAATCGTGATGATATGTTGACGGTGACGAAGTTGTATGATGAAGAATTTTACCTGATTAGTAATCAAAGTAATGGAGATCAGAAGGTTTCATTTTCCGATGTTTTAGATAGTTCTCTTATTTTATTTCCAAATATCCATCAATGCAGAAAAATACTTGATAAAACGAGTCTTGAGGTTGGCAGGCAGTTAGAACCTATTGTCGAAACGTCTAGCATTGAATCTATCTTGAAGCTCGTTCGAAATGGGGTTGGCCGCAGTTTTGTTTCGCGGACATTATATGAATTTTATGATACAGAGGATTTATTTTTCCAACGTATTGAAAAACCCACTTTGACTAGATCTGTTTATCTCGTGATGAAAAAGAATCGTTTTATCAATTATGCAGCACGTAAGTATATTGAGTTATTATTATGTGAAATCGAAAGGCTACGTTTTCATACAGAAAAAGATGAGATAGCTTCTTTAAAAAGTTCTATATTATAGTTTTTATCTATTATTATCATAGAAATGAATGGATAGATAAATGATAAATTCCTCTTTACAATGAATACAAGTTCATGGGGATAAGAACTATCAAATTGTAAAGGGGATTTTCAATTATGTTTCAAGAAGTAGCAGGTATTAAAATTCCAGATTCTCGATTGGCTAAAGAAGCAGCAGATCTTTTACGCGAGCATGGGGACGACTTGTTGTGGAATCATTCCAATCGTGTATTTTTATTTGGCGCAGTTAACGGAAAAAAAACGAAGCAGAATCATGATTTAGAGTTGCTTTATGTTAGTGCATTATTCCATGATTTAGGTTTAACAAAAAAGTTCAGCAGCCCAGATTTACGATTTGAAGTAGACGGTGCAAATGCAGCGAGGAGCTTTTTACAACAGTATCAAATTCCAGATGAGTCGATTCGTCTTGTATGGGATGCTATTGCATTACATACGACACCTGGCGTTGCAGAACATAAAGAAGCTGAAGTGGCACTACTCTTTTCGGGTGTTGGTTTAGAAGTGATGGGAGATGGCTTTGAACAATTCCCTGACGACTTGCGAGAAGAAATTATAAAAGCATTCCCACGTAACAATTTCAAAAAGGACATTATTCCAGCGTTTTATGAGGGCTTTAAGCATAAGCCAGAAACTACTTTTGGCAATATGAAGGAAGATATTATTGAATATTTTAGACCGGAATATAAAAATAAAAATTTCTGTGATTGTATTTTGCATTCACCTTGGACAGAATAGGGTACAAAAATGACAACGTAACAGCGAATCGTGGTAGAAAGTTAAGAACCAAAAGGAAATATCGACTAAGGAAGCTACCACTTTATTAAAGATGGTCATTGCATGAGTATGAGTGGTGGTGTTGCCTTAAAAAGATTGATTAATTTGGATGAAACCATGCATACATTGATTAAAAAATGAAGCACACGGAAGTCACATAGGCGTAGTTATTATGACAACAAATCCTGGTTGCCTATTACAGATGAAACTTGGTATTGAACGTGAAGGACTCACACAATCAATGCGTGCCCTTCATCTAATTGAACTTTTAGCTGAAGCTGCCATGATCGGGTTATTAAATTCCTTCATAATGTTTTGAATAGCACGTCATCTACACCGCCATAGAAGGATATTTCAGCGTTTGCCGTTTTGATTTTGCAAATGGGATCTTCTGAAGAGTAGATCGTATAGATTTTTTATTTTCGGCATGTAATGTAACGGGGACAATCGTTAATTTTTGTTGCGGCATAGGAAAAGCACCTCCTTTGATTGATACAAGTATCGTACCAGGAGGTGCTGCGTATTTAATATGCGCTGTTTAAATGGGGGCTTTCCTTTAACCGTAGTTTGCGACCCACTATCTAACTGTTTACGCTTAAAGATATAAGTTATCCTTTATCCTCTATCCTTCAAAACTCAGTTCGAGTGAGTGGCTAACTCTTATTCGGCGGGAATCCCACCCGATATATGTAACGGCCTATGCTCGATCGCTCTGACAGGCACCGGATGCTGATCCTAACTAGCAGCCGAATCGATGTGAAATTATCGAAACCAAATCCACCTGTTCGACGCTTTAACACACTGACTGGAAACTTCAGCTGAGTGGCGTCCTTACCTCAATTTTGTATTTTGTTTGGGAAGTATAATTTTCGCCTGCTAATAAAAGAATATCTCCAAAATCTTCAAACTCAATCGCTCCTGGAGCAGCTTGGGTTTCAAATGTTATTCCGCCGTGTTGAATTAATTTTTCTCCGTGCATAAGTGGCACACCTTTCACAAAGTTTGCAGTGTAAATGACAACCGCAGGCTCTTCTGTGTATACCTCGACTGTTATTTTCTGGTCAGGACTAATTAATTTGGCTGCAGTTTGATGAAGTCCTGAGCACGTAAGGAAGAATGGATGGTCGATTCCTTGAACCTTTTTAACTTCTGCGTCAATGGCTTCAAAGGTTGATTTTAATTTTTTCGGGGTTCGAAAATCATAAGGCGTGCCAATTGTGCTTCGCTTTTCCCCAGTTACCGTGGTATCGTCATTTACTGGTGCAAATTCTCCAGAAAAGATTTGTAAGAAATGATCATCGATTGGATTGCTTGGATGCCCTGTTAAGTTAAAATAGACGTGATTGGTTGGATTAAAAACTGTGTCTTTATCACTTATTGCTTGATAGCTCACTGACCAAATATTTAAGTTGTCTAATGTATAAATCACACTTACTTTCAAATTCCCCGGAAAACCATTCTCGCCATCAGGTGAGTGGGTTGAAAAGATGATCGATGCACTTTCATCCGTCTCCTTCACTTCATAATCCCAGATTTTTTCATCGAATCCAGGGCTGCCACCGTGTAATGTATTCCCCAATTGATTTACAGATGTTTGGTAACGTGATTCGCCAATTGAAAATTCGCCATTTTTTATTCTGCCAGCGACTCTTCCTATTGTTGCTCCATAATAAGTTTCTTTTTTGTAATCCTCAATTGAGTCAAATCCTAATACGATATTTTTACGACCCGATTCCGTTAAGACGAAAAGATTGACGATTCTTGCACCAAAGTTTGTTACTTCTATTCTTACTCCATGATCATTTTCTATAGTAAACAGCAAAACATCATTTCCAAACGAGCTTTGTGATACTTTCACTTCTTTCGGCTCCTTTCCCTATTAAGTTGCCTTCATATAAATACAAGCTAAAACACCATGAATTGCACTAAAAGTTCAGCAAACATTTTAATAGTTGAAAAGCCGAAGTAGCAACTTCGGCCTTAAGAAAGGGAATCATATTAGTAAATCAACATATTCTTGATGAAGTATTTTCCTTATGCCCCCCTGATTTAAAATCTCTTCTATTCGCGTATAGCTTCTTTTAATTCCGCTCCAAACCTTAATAGGTCTAATTTAAGCACTTTTCCCCTTAGCTTGTCTACTTTCCCCAATTTTTTCAATTTCCTCCAAAGTATGACCTCTAGTTTCAGGAACGCATGTCCGGATAAATAAAACACCAAGTAAACAAATAGCACCGAAGATTGCAAAAACAGCTTCTTGAGACATCGAAGCAGTCATGATTGGAAATAGCAATCCAACCAAGAAAGAACCAATCCAGTTAAATGATGAAGCTAATCCTGACGCACGCCCGCGAATTACCAACGGGAAAATTTCTCCAACTATGACCCAAGTTAAAGGAGCCCACGTGAATGAATAAAGTGCTACATAGATACTTAAAAAAACGACCATCATCATCGGATTTGCATTAGGGATTAATAAATTCAATATTGCCGGCAAAATAAAGGATAGCCCCATGATAGTTCCGCCGATTGTTAATAAAGTACGGCGATTAAATTTATCAGCAATCATTAGGAATATTAATGAACCTAGTACGAGAATAACCCCTTGAATAATCGGCCACATCAATACTGAGCTGGCTTCATGCCCTGTTGCTTTTTCCACAATCATAGGAATGTAATAAAAAATTGCGTTCGCTCCCTGGAATTGTTGAAACGCAGCAACACCCACACCAGCCATTACTAAATAACGGTATTTGTTACTTAAAAGTGTACCCCATGATGCTTTTTGATTTACCTTTGCTTCCTCTTTAACAGTTTCTTGAATTTGCGTTATTTCAGAATCAATTTGTTCTTTGTTAGAGCGAATATAGCCCAACACCTTACGAGCTTCATCCATTTTATTGTTCTTAATTAAAAAACGTGGTGATTCGGGTAATCTTGACACTCCAATAAATAAGATCAAAGCAGGTACGGCAGCCAAACTAAGCATCAACCGCCAAGCCATTGTTCCTGTTAAGTCTTTCAATAAATAAGCGACAATGTACGAAAGCAACATTCCAGAGACAATCATTGTTTGATTAATTCCTGACAGACGTCCACGTAAACGTGCAGGCGCCATTTCCGACATATAGGCTGGGACCAACGCAGAAGCAGCACCAACAGCCAACCCTAATAAAATCCGGGCAACAATCATAAAAAGGAGCCCATTATGTGGGGATATTCCTGCCAAAATGGATCCAACAGCAAAAATGATAGAAGATATTAAAATCATTTTGCGCCGTCCTAAACGATCAGAAAGTTGTCCTGCCATGGCACCTCCAAAAATAGCTCCAAACATCAACGAAGAGGTAATCCAGCCAATAGCACCAGGGTTGTTTTGAAGGTTCCAATCATGTTGCAGAAAAGGCAAAGCACCCGTCATAACGCCGATATCATATCCGAAGAGAATGCCTCCAAAAGCCCCAAAAAAATAAATGAATCCACTTGAGATTTTCTTTTCATTAACCATTTAAGTTCCCCCCTAAAGGTTTTAAAATTATATTTAATCCCACCACTAAAAATATTGATTGCTTTTTGAGAAATAATAATAGTGTTTTCAAACTACGAATACATTCCAGTTTCCATAGTAAAAATTATTTATTAGGATGAATTCCGTGTCTTCATTGTCTATTAAAACGCTTTCATCTTTTCCCTAAAAACCACGAAAACGCTTACGAAAATAAAGGGATCATACTAATGGTCACTATTTCCATTCTTCAACTTCTGGATTACCTATTTTTTCCCTCCAAGGAAGCAGAGCCTCCTTGGAGGGAGAGACATTACTTAATAACTACGTATTCCAAGCCAACAAGTTTTGCATAGGTTATGATTTGGTCTGTTGTTAAATTCAATGACACAACTGTATGGTGACCGCCACCATTCTCAAGCCAAGCTTTCACTCCATCTTGGAAGTTTGGCTTCACTTCCCAAAGTACACGGGCCACTGGCAGGTTTGGTGCTGGAACTGTTGGCTCGAATGCAGAAACTTCATTAATCAAAAGTGTATAGTTTGTACCAAAGTCAGCCATGGAAACAACGACACCGTCTCCTGCTTTGCCGTCGAATACTAAACGTGCTGGATCTTCACGATCACCTATACCTAATGGAGATACGACAATTTTTGGTTTGTTACTTGCTAAAGATGGGTCGACTTCAAGCATATGTGATTGAAGGATTGATTCTTGTCCAGCAGCTAATTCATATGTGTAATCTTCCATAAAGCCAGTTGATTGATTATGGCTCATCACTTTCAGTAAGCGATCAAGTGCTGCCGTCTTCCAATCTCCTTCACCCGCAAAGCCATATCCTTGTGCCATCAAACGTTGGACGGCAAGAACCAGGAAGTTGTTTCATCCCATATAAATCTTCGAAGTTCGTTGTAAAGGCCGTGTAACCACCATCTTCAAGGAAACGTTTAATCGCAATTTCATAGCTTACCTGTACCTTTACGCTTTTCTCCCAATCCTCCCTACTGTAGGTACCATAATCAAATTCATAAAGGCCTTCGTATTCTGCAAATAAAGTATCAATTTCTTCATCAGTAACCGCATTTACATATTGAACAAGGTCTCCGATTCCAAAATAATCAACTGTCCACCCAAATTGGATTTGCGCTTCAACCTTATCCCCTTCGGTTACTCCAACGTTACGCATGTTGTCTCCAAAGCGAGCGACCTTAATGTTGAAGCTTTCGTTATAAGCAACCGCTACGTCCATCCATTGTGCAATTTGCTTTTGCACTTCAGGGCGCTCCCAATAACCTACAACAACTTTATTTTGTTTTTTCAAACGGGCATTGATAAAACCATATTCACGGTCACCATGAGCGGATTGGTTCAGGTTCATAAAGTCCATATCAATCGTTGCCCAAGGAATGCTTTCATTGAATTGTGTAGCTAAATGAAGGAATGGTTTTTGTAATAGTTTTGTTCCACGAATCCACATTTTTGCAGGTGAGAAAGTATGCATCCAAGTGATGACACCGGCAACTTCGTCACGATAGTTGACTTCTTTCATGATGCTTGTGATTCTATCTGCACTAACAGCTAAATCTTGCAATACAAGTGGATAAGGTAAAATACCGCTTTCATTTAATGAATCGGTTATCGTTTGTGCATGCGCCTTGACCTCTGCTAACGCTTCTTCCCCATATAGATGTTGTGATCCTACGACGAACCAAAATTCCTTTTTTTCTGTTGTTAACATAATAATCCTCTTTTCTTAATTCTAATGGTTTGATAATTTAATAGAGTTGAAATTACTTTTGACCGTAATAAGCATATTTTCCATGTTTTCGTAAATAGTGTTTATCCAAAATATTTTGTGGTAATTCTTTTGCAAAATGATTTAAATCCCGTGTAAATAAATTCATTTTCGAAACTTCATCCAACACCACACTATTCATTACGGCGGATTTTGCATCTTTGCCCCAAGTAAACGGACCATGACCATGAAGTAAGACACCAGGAACGGCTAAAATGTCTAACCCACGCTCTTCAAATGTTTCGATGATTAACTTCCCAGTCTCCACTTCGTACCCACGATCAATCTCCTCTTGTGTTAGATAGCGGGCACATGGGACGGATCCGTAAAATGTGTCTGCATGAGTGGTCCCCATCGCTGGAACATCAAGGCCTGCTTGAGCCCAGATTGTCGCCCAAGTTGAATGAGTATGTACAATGCCGCCGATTTCTTGGTAATACTTATAAAGTACTGCGTGAGTCGCTGTATCTGATGAAGGCCTCAACTCTCCTTCAACAACATTGCCATCTAAATCAACAACGACCATATCACTGGCTTTCATCGTTTCGTAATCAACACCACTAGGTTTGATAACAAATAAACCGCTTTCACGATCAATGGCACTTGCATTTCCCCATGTATATTTCACGAGACCATATTTAGGCAAGTCCAAATTTGCTTGAAATACCTCTTCTTTCAGTTGTTCTAACACGTCAATCCCTCCAGTTTTCCACTCATAACATCAAATTGTCTACAGCAGCCTGCTCAATCACTAAACCCTTCCTGTATCTTTCAATAAATGCTTCAAATCCTTTAACATCTACTTGATCAGGATAAATTTCTTGTCCATAAACCTCTTCGAATACTTTTTTGTCGAGGAAGTCTTCTAAACTTTCTTTTTGATCTTTATTCATCATGTAAGATGCAAGAATCGCCATTCCCCACGCGCCGCCTTCTCCTGCTGTTGACATAACTGATACTGGAGTATTCATTGCAGCCGCAACAATTTTTTGTCCAACAAGAGGGGTTTTAAATAAACCACCGTGAGCCAAAATACGATCAATTGCAACATTTTCTTCTTTTGTCAAAATACCCATTCCGATTTTCAATGCACCGAAAGCAGTAAAAAGGTGAGTCCGCATAAAGTTTGCTAAATTGAATTGACTCTCAGGCGAGCGGACAAATAATGGTCGCCCTTTTTCTAATCCTGTGATATTTTCACCTGAGAAATAACCGTAGCTAAGCAAACCGCCACCATCTGGATCCGCTTCCAAAGCCTTATTCAACATTACTTCAAATAATTTATTTGTATCAATTTTTTGTCCCATTGCCTCAGAAAATTCACGGAACAATCCCAGCCAAGCATTGAGATCACTTGAACAGTTATTCGCGTGAACCATTCCAACTGGACTTCCGTTTGGTGTAGTTACCAAATCAATTTCTGGATATACTTTTGAAAGTTCTTTCTCTAGTACAATCATGGCAAAAACGGAAGTTCCCACTGAGACGTTGCCAGTACGTTTCCTCACACTATTCGTAGCAACCATTCCAGTTCCAGCATCGCCTTCTGGTGGGCAAATTGGAGTGCCTGGTTGTAAATTACTTGATCTATCCAGGATTTTCGCTCCAATTTCGGTTAATTCACCCGCTTGCTCGCCTGAAATGTAGACTTTAGGAAGAATCTCTTTTAGCTTCCATGGATAACCTTTTTTCGCAATTAATGCGTCAAACTGCTTGACCATTGGTTCATTGTAATCTTGCGTTGATTCATCAATTGGGAACATGCCTGAAGCATCTCCAATGCCAATTGCTTTATTACCAGTCAATAACCAGTGAATGTATCCAGCCAAAGTCGTAATATAATCAATGCGAGGCAAATGTTTCTCTTCATTCAATATTGCTTGATAAAGATGAGCAATACTCCATCGTTCAGGGATATTAAATTGAAATTGATTAGTTAATTCATTTGCTGCAACTCCAGTTGTTGAGTTACGCCAAGTTCGAAACGGAACAAGTAGCTCCCCTGTACTGTCAAAAGCCATATAGCCATGCATCATTGCAGAAAATCCAATAGAACCTATTTTTCGAATTGTAATTCCGTAATTCCGTTCAACTTCTTGCTTCATTTCACTATAAGCTGTTTGCAAACCAGTGATAATATCCACTAAGTTGTACGTCCAAATTCCATCTTCCAAGAGGTTCTCCCACTCATAACTTCCAGATGCGATTGTTTCATAACGATTATTAATCAACACCGCTTTAATACGTGTGGATCCAAATTCGATTCCAAGTGAAGTTTCTCCCTCGGTAATCGCTTGTTTAATTTTTAATATATTCGTTTGCACGTTAATCCCCCTTCTGGCAGCGCTTTCAATAAAAGGAGGCGCTTAAATTTAGTAACAACCATATTATATTTTTTGTACGTACATTTGTCAACATTAAATATTATTTATACTTACAACTTTTAAGAAAAATCCTCCACCCTCACTTTAAAATTAGTAATAAAGGAATTTATATGACTAAGTGGTAAATAGGAGGAATTTATAACTTTTCGATAATTTATACAAAAAACTAAGGTGAGTTGTTTTAATTTATTCAAAACTATGTTAGAATATGTCCGCACAAATATTTCAAGCAAATAATTAGAATGCAAACAACTATGAAAGAAGTGAGATTTAATGAAACCAAAGTATCAGGTAATCATTGATGATTTAAAAAATAAAATCCTTACAGGTGAATATAGTGTAGGGGAACAAATCCCTACTGAAACTGTCATGCAAGAAATGTACAACGTTAGCCGACACACTGTACGAAAGTCCATTTTAGAATTATCAAACGAGGGATTCTTAAGAAGTGAAAAAGGATCTGGTACATATGTTAGTAACCAATATCAATCAAAATCTGGTGGCAATTCCAAAAATAAAACCATCGGTGTAATCACGACCTACATTTCTGATTACATTTTCCCTTCTATTATCCGCGGAATTGAAAGAAGATTGAATGAAGATAATTATTCGTTATTATTAGCCAGTACAAATAATGATGTCGAACAAGAAAAAAAAGCCTTGGAAATGATGTTGTCATTTGGCGTGGATGGTTTGATCATTGAACCTACAAAAAGCAATCTATACAATCCCAACATCGCTTACTACCTATTGTTTAAGGAACAAGAGGTTCCATTCATCATGATCAACGCTTATTATGAAGAGTTAGAGGTTCCTTTCTTTTGCCTAGATGATGTGCAGTCAAGCTATCTCGCAACAAAAGAATTGATTTCGAAAGGACACACCCAAATTGGAATCATTTCGAAGATGGATGATTTACAAGGAAAGTATCGAATGAAGGGATATATAAAAGCACTTGGAGAAGCCAAATTACGCTTTCAACCAGAGCAATTGCTTTCGTATACTACAGAAACGAAGCTAGACCTATACACGAACTTGAAAGGGTTCCTAAATGAAAATAGAGACGTGTTGACTGCCATTGTTTGCTATAACGACGAAGTAGGGTTGGAGGTAGCAAATGTATGCAGACAACTTGATATTTCTATTCCCGAACAATTATCGATTATTGGCCAGGACAATTCTTATATTGCGAAAAATGCTAATATCAAACTAACGACATTGACACACCCACAAGAACAAATGGGACATGATGCAGCTGATTGGGTCATTAAGAAATTACAAGGAAAGAAGGATTTACCAAACGAAACCTATTATCAACCAGTGTTAATTGAAGGTGAAACTGTCAAAGAGTTAGAAATACAATAATCTTAGTGTGTGATCAATCACTATATAAATGGAATTAGAGGTTTTTGGGAATGTTTGTCTAATTCTTATTAGGTAACCAATCATACCTATGTGGAGGTAGTCAAATGATGAAAACCATTCAAAAGGAAACCCTTAACCCAGAAATCCTAGAAATAAAAAAATGCTTGCACGGTTTAAAAGATTTACGGATGTTTTAGCGCTACCAATGTATCTTGATGTAATTTAAAGGGTCGAAACTATACGGAAATCGCCGATATGATAGGATGTACCAAGCAAACGGTGTACAATTATATACTGGCTATCGAGCTAACCTGCCCCTTTAGTTGCATAAGAAAAAGGAGCTGTTGATCAGCTCCTGGTAATGAAGTAAGCACCTGTTTGTAGAATAATCAATTTAAAATCCATTACCCTGGAATATTATTCTCATTAATTCTACGGCCATAAATTAAACTAAACCAACAAATATACTAAGACCTAAAGCTAATTTTCTCAGAAGTCCTTTCTCACTGAGAAAAGAGAAAGATATAATGATTCCACATATCATCACTACACGAAACGTTGTTACTCCAGGATCACTTTCGAAGATCGATTACGTGACTTTCATACACGTTTATTTGAAGTGGATTTCGAGATGCGGAGTCCATTGTTATTTGCTTTCCCATGCCCCTTCAACCGATCGGCTAGAACAGAACTCTATAACACTCTCTGCTAGTCTACTTTTCCCGGCTGTTAATACCGCCTCTGAAGTAGGATATTCCTTTAACATCAATAAAGAAACCTTCGAATGTAGATCCCAAAAAAATCGCGATGCACCCAGACCTCCTAAGCCAGGTGTACCGCGATTTTTTCACAATCCGAAACGATATGATGAAGACTAAATCTTATATATATCCTCTTCGTTTGGTAGAGAAGAAATCGCTCCTACCTTCGTACACACTACGGCACCTACTTTATTTGCAAAAAGAATGATCTCTTTAAGTTTACTAAAATCACTAAAAATTGTGTCATAGGACTCAAGATTTGCAAATTGAAATAAAGCAGCACCGACAAATGCATCACCAGCACCAGTTGAGTCAATTGACTTTACTTCGACACTGTTTATTACACTCATTCCACTTCCATTTGAAAGAAGAGTGCCTTCCCATCCAAGGGTAACAGCCACAATTTTTACCCCTAATTGATGGAGCATTGCTATTCCATCATATTTATCCATTTTTCCCGTGATTAGTTCAAGCTCTACTTCACTTACTTTTACAAAGTCAGCCATTGATATTCCCTTTCTAGCTAAACTAATAAATTCAGCCACTCTATTTTTCCATAAATCATGTCGGAAGTTAGGGTCAAACGATAGAAATATCCCCCTATTTTTTGCAAATTCCATTGCCTTTAAATAAGTTGTTTTAAAAGGGTTTTCCAGAAATGCAGTTGCAGATCCAAAGTGAATGATCTTTGCACCACTTAATCTATCTAGGTATAAGTTATCCTCTGTTAAATTTCGATCCGCTCCTCTATTGAATACAAAATCCCTTTCACCATTTGCTTGTAAAGAAACAAACGCTAAAGTAGTTGGTGCTAAATCGTCAGTAACAATCATCGATGTATCAACCCCTACCTCTTTTATCGTTTCTATTAAAAATAATCCAAATGGGTCATTTCCTACTTTTCCAATAAGACTCGCTTCCCCACCTAGCTTTGAAATAGTAGCTGCGACATTCGCTGGTGCACCCCCGGCTTTCTTTAGAAAATGATTACCTTCTATTAAATTAACATCAATATCTGTACAATAAAAATCGATCAAAAGCTCCCCAACGCATATGACTGCGCGGTTTGTTTTATTCATTTACATTACACTCTCCATTCTTGTGATTTAGGTAAAATGAAAGGCTATCGATCATTTTCGACAGCCTTCATAAACTCTTACTATCAACCCCTCTTTAATAGGATTGAAATTTAGTCTTTATCTTTTCCATATACTCTTTAAAGGGTATATTTTCAAAGACTTTAATGTAACTTCTCCACCCTTACTATAAATTTGTAATCCTTTACTTGATGGATCCGGGAAAATTTGATCAGAAATAACAGTTTCACCTTTGTTTCCAAACACTTCTACAGCAGATCGGTCAATGAAAATATGCATTTTCACAGTCCCATTTAATGCATTTAACGGTCCGTCATGCTTACCGACTACATTGTTCCCATAATCAAAGCTTCCTGAACTTGAACGGTCTACGAATAACTGTTTGGTGGCAACATCATAGCCAATAGTCGTATATTCAGTTGCTCCTTTACGAACTTGAAAGCCGAATTCAGTTGCTTTTATATCATCTACATCAAACTCAGCTATCATTTCAAATGTATCTTCTGATAGTTTAGATAGGAGATTACTTTCACCAGATATGACTTTATTTTTATATGAAATTTTTTCACTCTTATCTCGAATGGTTTTTAAAGAAACTGGTGTTTGTTTTAAACGTAAACCTTCATCTGTCTGAGTTAGCTCCATCTTTCTTGGCAATGTCGTTGAACTTCTCCAAGTCGAGGTTGGTGTATTATTTGCATATTGCCAATTACTCATCCAGCCAATCCAATATTTTTCGCCATTCTTACCTTCAATTCCGCTCCAATCTACTGCGGCATAATAATCTGCCCCGTAGTCAGTCCATAACACTTGATCGGAAGGATTTTCATTTTCAAACGTTTTTCCGTCAAAGGTACCTACAAAATATTGCATACCTGACCCGCCTGCAGGAGCGCCATCATTAATGCTTACCTGTAGTACCCATTTTGTTTTTGAAGGATCACCATCAATTGGTAATTCGATTAGAGTAGGACATTCCCAAATCCCTCCGTTACTACCATGAGTAGAAGGTATCCACTCTCCAGAAACAGCAGACCAGTCTGTAAGGATGCCGCTTTCTTTCGAATCGTCTTTCTCAGCCTCTTTGGCAACTTGGTCAACTTCATTTGGCATGGCCCCTTCATTATAAACATTAACATCATCCATGTTTAAATGACCCCAACCACCTGTAGCTTGGTCTACAGCTTTAATATATAACACTTCTCCAATGTATTTAGAAGCATCCCAGACGTATTTTTGATATTTTTCTTCTTTAAATTTGGTATTGGCTTGTCGAATTAATTCTTGATCATCAGAGGCTCTCACTAACGAAACATAGCGGTTGTTGATATCATTACCACCGCCCAACAGAAAGTTGATTTCTCCAGAGCCATCTAGTTTAAAATATGAGGAGTGCAGTTCACCTGTTGCGTCATCTCCCTTTTGAAGATCAGTAAACCCCCATAAGTGGTAGTTTCCTTGGTGGCCGAAATCCCCTCCCCAGTATGATGCTACATTTGTCACATGATCGTTTGTGAAAGCATTACCTTCGATTGTACTCCACCCAGTTAGATCACCTGTCTCAAAATCATGATTAGTAATTTCCTTCTCATTTGTCATGATGTTCTTACCAACTTGAACATTCTGGAATAACGTGGATGACTTCCAAACATTTAAGCCAAAATGCCCTGATGAAAAAGTTGAATCATTTACATCATGAATGAGATTACCATCTAAAGAAATTTTAATAATTTTCCCATGAGTGCTTGCTTTTAAATGGTACCTTTTATCTGTATCTAGATTTATTGTTTTTTCAGCTAGAATAGATATGTCTCCATTTTCGATTTTCATGAATTTTATTGTATCGTTTAAAGCATCGATATTCGCCATATAACCGTTTGTTGCATTAGGATCTGCACGAAAAACGAGCGAGCCCGCTCCATTGCCACCTTTTTCCCCAGATATCTCTATGTTTGCTTCATAAAAAAAGTTATCCCCTGTTTGACCACTCATTACAAAAGCATCCTCCGTAGATGTTCCACTTTTTCCATCCATCGTGTTCTCCCAGCTTCCGTTTACATCTGTCCATTTTGATAAATTGGTTTCAAAGTTAGATGTATTCTTGAACTCCACATTTCGAAAGGCAGCCGTTGAATTCCACGCTGACAATCCATAGTATCCATAATCGAATTCTATATCTGTTTTTTTTATAACAGATTGATCGTTTACAGAGACTTGAATTTGATCCCCATCTGTTTCCACCTTCACATGGTAGGTAGTTGAAGTTTTGAGGGTAAAAGGTTTTCTCGCAATTTCCTCGTTTGTTCCATCTACATTCTTACTTAATGTTATGACATCGTTTTTGGCATCTAAGCTCGCAACATAGCCGTTCTTTGCACTCCTATCTGACCGAAAAACTAAACCGCCTGCCCCTTCTCTCCCATTCTTCTCATTAAGGGTAATATCTCCCTCATAGCTAAATGATTCACCTGTCTGGGATGACATGGTATAAGAAGTTCTGTCTAAGCTATTTGCTTGTATTCCACCATCTTCGCCGAATTCACTTGCATACTCCCACTCTTTTAAATTAGGTGAGGTATAAAACATGATCTTATCCTTAGCCGCTAACGACATAACCCATTGGTTTGATTCTTCATGCCAAAATACTTTAGGATCGCGCCAATCTTGTAAAGGAGGGTCTGGCATTACGGGATTCCCTTTATACTTTTCCCATGTTCTTCCTTTGTCTAGGCTATACGCTATACTTTGGACTTGCTTATCCCCTGCATGCGTAAAGATGGCAACCATTGCTTCTTTTCCAAAGCCAGCTGTATTGTTCCAATCAATAACAGCACTCCCCGAGAAAATCTGACCGTTTTCATCCGGCGATAAAGCAATCGGCAAATGCTCCCAATTAACAAGATCTTTACTGACAGCATGCCCCCAATGCATCGGTCCCCATGTCGTTCCATACGGATGATATTGATAAAACAAATGATATTCACCTTTATAAAAAACCATACCATTCGGATCATTCATCCAGTTAGCTTCAGGAGAAAAATGAAATTGATTACGGTATGGTTCATTATAATACCCAGGGTCTTCTGCATATGCACTATTAAATGGTAAACAAGTGACAGTTGAACATATTAGGAGAATACTAATAATCCTCTTCACTTTTATTTCACATCCCTTTTTTAAAATTTAAAATGACATGTGATCGTTATGCTGGACTATTTCCGCGCAATCGATCTAATAAAACGGCTGCTACAATAACTCCACCTTTTACAACTAACTGCCAATAATAGTTGACATCCATTAGAGTTAACCCATTACTGATTACCCCCATAATCAAAACCCCAATAATTGTTCCTATTATTTTCCCTTTTCCACCTGTTAAACTTGTTCCTCCTAGAATAACAGCAGCAATTGCGTCTAATTCATACATTTGACCAGCAGTTGGCTGTCCAGAAAACAACCTTCCCGCTAAAACGACTCCTCCTAAACCAGCTAGTAAACCACTAATCGAATACACATTGATTAAAGACTTTTCAACCTTAATTCCAGTTAACCGAGCTGCCTCTTCATTGCCACCAATCGCATAAATATGACGACCAAACATCGTATATTTAAGAACAAAAAACATCACAACATATACTAAAGACATGATATAAATGGGAGTGGGGATTCCAAAAATACTTCCACCACCGATGAATTTAAATGTTTCGTTTTGTAAAACAATTGGATAACCGCCACTAATGACATAAGCGAGTCCACGAACATATGTGAAGCTGCCTAGTGTAACAATAAATGCTGGTAACTTTGCTTTGGCTGTAAGAAAACCATTAATCAGTCCTACTGCATACCCTACTAGTACGCCTGATAACATCGCAATAATAGGATTAACTCCTGCAGAAGAGACCATGACTGAGATAACGCCAGATAGAGCAACTGTTGCACCAACTGATAAATCAATACCACCAGTTAAAATAACGATTGTCATCCCAGCAGCTAAAATAGCAATAATGGAAACTTGTTTTAATACATTCAATAAATTGGCTGTATCTAAAAAATTTGGTGCTGTAAATGAAAGTACTACACACAATAATAATAAAATCATGATCATGCCAAGCCTATTCCATAAAGAATAAAGGACATTTCCTATATTTAGGCGTTGTGAATGTGTAATAGTTTGCGTATTCCCTCTCATTTCTCTCTCCCCCCTTTGGTAGCTAAACGCATAATTGTTTCCTGTGTAGCTTCTTCCTTGGAAAGCTCGCCTGTTAACCTTCCTTCACTCATGACAAGTATTCGATCACTTACCCCCAATACTTCAGGAAGTTCAGATGATATCATTAAAACGGCCAATCCTTCATCTGCAAGCTTTGAAACAATCTTGTGGATTTCAGTCTTGGCACCTATATCAACCCCTCGTGTTGGCTCATCGAGTAGTAATACCTTTGGTGCAATTGATAGCCACCTAGCAATCACTACCTTTTGTTGATTCCCACCGCTTAAGTTTGATACTTGCTGTTCTGGGGAAGCTATTTTTATATTTAAGTCTTCAATATATTGGTTAGCGCTTTCATTTGCTTGCTTCCAATTAACAATTCCTGCTTTAGCGTGTTTTTTCAATTCAGCCATTATGATGTTCTCTTTTACGGACATTGATAAAAATAACCCTTGTTCTTTCCTGCTTTCAGGTACATGTGCAATCCTATTCGCAATAGCATCTATTGAGGATTTGATTCTAACAGATTGACCATCAACCAATATTTCGCCACTTTTCAAC
Organism: Peribacillus phoenicis; assembly: GCF_047238085.1. NCBI lineage: Bacteria > Bacillati > Bacillota > Bacilli > Caryophanales > Bacillaceae > Peribacillus > Peribacillus phoenicis. Next base: position 2,736,271 of record NZ_JBDFMF010000001.1, read on the forward strand.
TCGGACAAACCGAAAATGGCCCTAACCAATTCTGTTCTACCAGCACCAACAAGCCCCGCCAAACCAACAATTTCACCTGGGTAAATTTTTAAAGATACATTCTTTACAATTGTGTTATCAGAAACATTTTTCAATTCAAGTACAGGTGAAACTTCCTTTGGATTTTTTGCACCAAAAGCTTTTGACCGATTAAACAAGTCTTTTAAATCCCGTCCTACCATCAGCTTTACGAGATGATCAGGATTTGTCTCTTCAATCGGCCCACTTGCAATCCATTCACCGTCACGTAATACAGTGAACCTATTAGAAATTTTAAAGATTTCTTCCATTCTGTGAGAGATATATACAATAGCAACTCCCTGCTTTTTCAAATCATCAATAATTTCAAACAGCTTTTTTATTTCTTTATCTGTTAAAGAGGCGGTTGGTTCATCCATTATGAGTACCTCTGCATTAAAGGATAATGCTCGAGCGATCTCGACCATTTGTTGTTGAGCAACACTTAAGGTCGAAACCAATTGGCGTGGATTTAGATTCGACCCCATTGAATCTAACACCTCTTGGGCACGTTCATGAACCTCATCCCATTTCACCATTCCTAAACCATTTCTAGGAAAGTTCGAACCCATTAAGATATTTTCGCTTATTGTTAAATTAGGAGAAAGGTTTAACTCCTGATGAATAACACTAATTCCTTTGTTCCTTGCATCAGTAGGGTCCTTCCATAAAATTGGTTGACCTTTTAAGTAGATTTTCCCACCATTGTCATCAGGTGTATGAATGCCTGCAAGGATTTTCATGAATGTTGACTTTCCAGCGCCATTCTCTCCCATTAATGCATGTACTTCACCTGGATAAAGTTCAATTCTCACATTGTTCAATACGGTTACACTTGAGAACGTTTTACTAATCCCTTCCATATTTAACACTGGCTTTTTTAGACTTTGTTGGCCTTTAAGGGACATTTCATTGACAGCCATACCTTTATCTCACCCCTTATATTGATTTGAATAGGCTGATTAAAGGAGGAATCCTTATCAGCCTATTTATTGAAAGATTCTTACCAACCTTGGTAAGAATCTAATGTATCTTGAGTCACAATCTCAACTGGAACTTTAATAAGCTCCTCAACTTCTTCACCATTTTTCACTTTCATTCCGATTTCAACAGCTTTTTTGATCATATTACCAGGTGACTGAGCTGAAGTTGCAGCAATTGTACTTCCTTCCTTTGCCATTGCTTCTGTGGCTTCAGGAGCACCGTCTACTCCGACAATGAAAAATTCATCTTTACGATTCGCTTGCTCTTGAGCAATTTCAACACCAATTGCTTCTGGATCATTAATCGCAAATACAGCGTCAATAGAGCCTGATGAATTAGCTTGTAAAATACTTTCCATCACCGTTAATGCCTTTTCGCGATTCCCTTCTCCATTTTGCTTCGCAATTACTTTAATTTCGGAATCCTTTATTGCATCTTCAAATCCTTGAATACGATCAGATACAGCCGAAACAGGAGGTCCATCAATAATAACTATTTTTCCTTTTCCACCTAATTGTTCAATCACATATTCTCCGGCCAGTTTACCAGCCTGATAGTTGTCTGAAGTAACAGTGGCATCGACACCACCTTCAGCATTAGTATCTACAGCAACTACTGGAATATCAGCAGCTTTGGCCTGTTGAACAGCTGCCGCAATTCCTTTTGTATCAACAGCATTTAAAAGAATAATATCTACCTTTTTTGTAATAAAGTTCTCAATTTGAGCTGCTTGTTTTGCTAAATCATATTCAGCGCTTTCAACTAGAACTTCAGCACCTAATTCTTTTCCTGCTTCTTCAGCACCTTTACCCATGGAGACGAAGAAAGGGTTTGCTAAACTACCCACCGCTACACCGATCGTTAATTGTTTGTTACCTTCTTGCCCTTCGTTACCGTCTGCTAATCCATTTGATGATTCACTAGCCCCACTACATGCCGTCATCGCGGCAATTACAAACGCCAAAACTAGTACTCCTAGTATTTTTACATTTTTCACCATATTAATCCCCCTAGTTTTTGAAGATGAAAATAATCAGCTACAGAACGAGAAATTGTTACCGCTCTCAATCTCTTAAACTAGATCACCTCCTTAAATGAATATTTTTGGTTGAAATAATGGAGATATGGTTGATTTTGATAGTTTTTCACATTGACATCTAATTTATTGATAACGCTTTCATCCTTTGTAAAACAATATAATTACCCCTTTCACATTAGAATTATAATTGAATGAATTTGGTTGGTTTTGATTGATTTTGATTATATTAAAGCTGCTTGTAATTGTCAATGGTTCCAATTATTACAAAAAAGTATATTGATAACATAAAATATTAAACGTATCAAATGGAATGTTTAATACATGGAGCAGATTTTCCCTCATTGTTAATTGGCCACATTACAATAAATCAAGCATTCTTTATTATATTGATACAATAAAGGGGAAAATTTTTAATAAAATAATTTCAGAATATTCAAAAAAAGCTCGTATTCTAAATGTCTGAATCAGACAGTTTGAATACCAGCTTTCCTCCAACGATAGCAAATTTAGTTTTTAGTCCCTCACAATAATTATCTCCGTTTTCTCCTTATATTTTCCTAACGTTATTGTACCTTCTTCATTCGTAATAACTTTTGTCTGGTTTAAATCTGCAAACTTAGAAAATGATACTTCTCCAAATTTTGTATGATCTGCTAATACAAATGCCTCACGTGACAAAAAAATGGCTCTTTCTTTTATTTGCGCCTCTTCTGGATCTGGGGTAGTCAATCCAAAATTATAATGAATAGCGTTCGCACCCATGAAACACTTATCAAATCTGTATTTTTTTATACTTTCGTATGCATAACGTCCAACTGTTGCTTTGGTAATCTTTTTAACAAATCCACCAATAAAATATGTACATATATCATTTTCAAGTAATGCATCTAAATGATCAATTCCGTTTGTAATGACAACGATATCTTTTTGTCTTAAATGTTTGATCATCTGATACGTTGTTGTTCCAGCATCAAGATAAACACATTCGCCGTCCAAAATTAGTTCTGCCGCATATTTTGCTATCTTAGCTTTTTCCTCAAGGTTCTGCGTTATTTTCTCAAACACACTTGGTTCGTCTCGTTTACTATGTAAAAGTGAAGCTCCACCATGTACACGTTTTAAGTAGTTCTGCTTTTCTAATTGATCTAGATCACGACGCAAAGTAGATTCTGAAGTATTTGTTAATACTACTAGCTCATGAATCTTAACATTCTCCTTTTCTTTTAATAGCTTTAAAATTAATTGATGCCGTTCCGTAATAAGCATGATATCTCCTCCTCGTGTTTCAATTCTATTTAAAGGTTCTTCGTGTATTCTAGTTTAATTAATTTTAGTATATAGAATTTTGCAGTGACATGTGAGAACTATTAGGGGTACCCCCATAAGAAAAAGGAGCTGTTGATCAGCACCTGGTAATGAAGTAACGCACCTGTTTGTTGAATAAACAATTTAAAATCCATTACCCTGGAATATTATTCTCATTAATTCTACGGCCATAAAGTAAACTAAACCAACAAATATACTAAGACCTAAAGCTAATTTTCTCCAAAGTCCTTTCTCACTGAGAAAAGAGAAAGAGAAAGAGATAATGATTCCACATATCATCACTACACGAAAAATTGTTACTCCAGGATCAATTACTTGTATTATAGTTCCAGCAAAGAAACAAATAATCAAGATAATTAAAGCAAACGAAATAACCCCTAAATATTTTTTCATAATTAACCACCCTTCTCCTCTAAATCATTTTACCAAATTGTAGTAAATATGAATTTTTTATTATTGGATTATCTTCCCCCTTTAGTTGTATAAAAAAAGAGCTGTTCATGAAGTGAACCCAAAAAGTTAGACACTTTATTTACTTAGGCAGCCTTGTGTATTGCCTTTTCCCCTAAATTCCAGAAGGCTATTTTCATGGTAGTTTAAGTGCATTTTTTCACAATCTTATGGTTTGAACATTAAACATTTAAGAAACACTTTAAAAATATAATTTCTTTTTAACACATAATTGAGGATTAGTGATTAATTTAGCTTTCGCTATTCCTCGCTTAAATCTTACATTGTTTAACCATTCAACAATTGCTTTTGCATCATAATTAGGGTGAATTCTTTCCCCATTTTCTAAAGCCCAATATTCTGTATTCTTTTCCTCGTCAAAAATCCAATTTAAAAAGTCCTCCTGAATACTGTTCATCTTCCTGCCTACTTTTGTTGAACAAGAAATGTATTGAATAAAATCGTCACTAAAGTCAATTTTTATAATCATAAGAGTTAACTCCTTAAAATCGTTTTAAAATTAAGGCTATTATAGCATTCCTTATTAAACTAACCTGACCCTTTAGCTCCATTAAAAAAAGCTGTAAACTGCCCCAATCAATCTACGTTCTTTAACCTAATGCGACGCGTTGAAGAACAAATCTAGTTTTTACTATTTCGACTATAATAAAAACTAAGATAATTCTAACCATTTTTAAGAATATATTCCCCCCTAAAAAATTAAGTTCTGAACTTTTCTTTTACAATCATACCATTTAGCACCTTTTCATTTGTATGGAAAATGGAAATTCCTTCTTTCACTAACCTGCCCCGATAGTTGCATAAGAAAAAGCTGCCTTAAAGACAGCTCCGATCTTAAGCTAACGCACCCGTTAGCTTAAGTACAATAATTCACAATCTTACTTTTTTAGATAAAAAATATTACTAAAAGTTTTATATTGTATAAATATTTTAAATATGTAATAAAGCTTACTCAAAGAGTAAGCTTAACCTCTATAAACACTATCACATGTTCCTGGTTTTGGTTCATAAAAACAATGGTCTTTAAATTGACCAGTATGAGGTTGATCATACCATGTTGGAGGGCATGGAGCATATGGATTAAAATACCAAAGAGCATATCTAGCCGGATGCTGTCTCCAGTGCTTCAAATTCTGTTCTGCTAATCTTCTTTCAATACCTCTCGCTCTTTGATAAAATACATTCCCTTTTTGAACAGCTTCAAAAGAATAATTTCCTCCTTGTACTTGATAAATGACTTGTGGAATTGTTCTTAAACCTTTAAAGTCTAAACAATTAGCTACAAGACGATTCACAATTACATTTCCAACATATAACATTCCTTGTTTTCCTTCACCTTCGGCTTCTGCTCTCATCATCCTTGCCATTAAGTCAACGTCTGAACTTGTGTATTTTGCTCTTGTCATTTTTCCACCCCAAAAATATTGTATGAAAAATAGCCTACAGTCATGTCATTATTTATGTAATATAAATGCTTAGTTATAATTACTTACAGCTTTTAAGTAAAATGAAAACTATTGCATTCTTTTTTCCCTTTAATTCAACTAACCTGCCCCGTTAGTTGAAGAAGAAAAATCAAAGCATTGTTTACAGTTTCTATTTTAAAGAAGTACAATCAAAAAAAAAGTTCGTAAAAGTGTACTTTTTCGAACAATGCAAGGCCCAATAAGTTTACCCTATTGGGATAAATGTAAAAAACTTTTAGTGTACATTTTCCTATTTGTGAACGGGACTCCTTAATAGACGGTCAAGAGAAAGTAAACGATCCATTTCTTTTGTCTTTCATTTTATGCACAAGAACCCATAGATGAGGGTCACTAATATTCTTCATCCTTGTTTTTGGAAATTTTAAAATATTAGGTCCCCTTCCAAAACGATAATTTTTCAACCTTTGGCCCTTGCAATATTTTGGAATTTTCTGCAGACCATTCATTAAGCCATTTTATCGTTACCTCTTCACGATTGGCTATTTTAATATGTTTAGGAATCTCTATTTCGACGGCAACTTCTCCATCTTTTCTTGCATAAATAGAGCAAACACTCTGAAATCTTTGTTCCTTCATTAACACATCTACTTCATAAAAACCATGAATTGGTAGCGTATTAAAGGAGGATACTTTCATTCTTACTTTAGACACAGGGTTTAAGCGAAGAAGCGGATATAATTGAGTTATACATCCTTTCGTTTGATAATGATCTCCCAGATAATCAGCAATTTGATTGACCTGTCCGGAGTTCAAAAAGTTCCTAATCAGAGTAGAGCTGATTTTTTTTCCGTATAACTCTACCTTTGACACCATATTTACACGAAATGCTCCTTTTCCATGTGTTTCAAGAGTTAGCATGTTACCTAATCCTTTACTGCCATATGTAAAGTCAAACCCGGCGACGACATCTTTTACTTGTAAGGAAATAAGATATTTTTGGACAAATAATTCTGGTTCTAGTCTTGCAAAATCTTTATCAAAACGGACCACATAAAGTTGCTCGACACCCAGATGCTCAAATATTTCTATTTTTCTTTCCAATGATATTAAATAATTAAACTTCACTTGATTTAGTACTTCTTGTGGATGTGGAAAAAATGTCAAAACAGCCAATTTTAATCTCTTTTGTCTTGAGATCCGCTTAGCCTTTTCTATCAGTTGTCTATGCCCTAAATGAATTCCATCGAAAAAGCCAAGAGCCATGACACATGGTTTTGATTCGGTTAGCACACATTCCGAAATTTGATTAAGAAAAGTGGTTTTCAAAATAACCAGCTCCTTCCGGCTTTCCATCTTATTTTTGGCTTTGTAACATTCCTCTGTTGAGAATAGCTCATATCCTTTCACATCACCGAAAGGATATGAGCCATTATGATTAATTAAACAATTTCACCTTTCTTACTCGGTATTAATATTATTCCAATTACCGCAACTAATCCTGCAATAACGAATGTATAGAAACTCCAAATTAAGTCCACATTCATACTTAACAAGAATCCAACAAGTACTGGTCCTGAAATGGCTCCGATCCTTCCGATCCCAAGGCCCCAGCCTAATGCAGTAGCCCTAGATTGAGCAGGATAATACTTTGTTACGAAAGCATTCATGATTTGTGTACCACCTACCGCACCAAAACCAGCTATCCCTACTAATAAATAAGTAATTGCAATCGGTGGTGCACCAATCGTTAAAAAGAAAGCACTTAACGCGGCAAAGAAATAGGAAACTCCGATTACCCTTTTTGAACCCCAGCGGTCGGCAATTGTACTAGCAAAAATAGCTCCTATTCCAGCTGTAAGATTCATGACTAGTAAAAATGACAAGCTGGAATTAAGTGAATAGCCCAATTCTCTCATGATTTGAGGCAACCACGTGTTTAGTCCATAGACTAAAAAGAAGCCCATGATATACGTTAACCAGATAAACAATGTGGCTCTAAGATACTGCTTCGAGAAAAGACCTTTAATTGATTTTTTTTCTTTCTCTGCCCCTTTTTCAATTTTTACTTCTTGGTCCATAAAAATGGAAATATCCATTTGATAACGCTTACAAATCATTTCTGCTTCTTCTTTTCGATTCCGAGAAAGCAGGAAGCTTACTGATTCCGGTAAAAACTTAATCATGATCGGTACTACTAATAAAGGAATCGATCCGATCCAAAACATCAATCTCCAACCAAATGAATCTAAAAGGAAAATGGCTAAAACAGCTCCTAAAACTGTACCAAAGGAATACCCCGAAAACATAAGTAAATAATTTAGTGATCGACGATGAGAAGGTGAATATTCAATGACAAGAGCAGATGCAGTTGGAATAACCCCACCTAGCCCAATCCCACCAATAAAACGAAACAAACCAAACATTTCTGGTGAAGTAGCCAATGCACAAGCTATCATTGTCAGTGAAAATAAAGTAACAGCAATCACTAATGTCCATTTTCTTCCGAAAAAATCAGTAATTGTACCAATCAAAATAGCTCCAATTAGCATTCCAAATAGGGCATAGCTTCCTATCGTACCTGCTTGAGCAGGGGATAATCCCCAAGGTTTGTAGTCTAATAAACTAGGCAGAACTGCTCCATAAATGCCCAAATCATAGCCATCTGCAAATATACAAAAAAAACAGATGCTCAATATGAGATACATTAAAGAACGTGGAACCCCACCTTTTGCTTTTGAAGAAGTTTCTATATTTATATTTTGAGGTGTTTCTTTAACAACTTGACTCATTCTCATTTCACTCCTTAAATTAGGCACATAAAATTTTTTAATGGGTCAATCACTATTAAGCTCTCCTTCTAATTTCCTTAGAAGGAACCTCTAATACTTATTAATTAAGAAAAAAAGTGATAAGTTAGTATGAAATTTTTATTTAGTAAGGATTTTCTCGACTCATGTTTAGGCTGTTCTCCACACAATCTTAAAAGTATTGAGCTTGCGGGCTAACAGCCTAACTCTTTTCACTATGTTCTTATTTTAATAATGCTTTATCTCTTTTCTAGAAAAACTATCGCACTTATTTTTTCTCAACCCAGCTATATTGATAGTTGACATCTTCCATCTGCTGCGCCTTCTTAACGACTTTTAAAGGACGAAATGTATCAATCATAACCGCCAATTCCAGTGTCTCTTTTTTACCGATACTTGCTTCAACTTTTCCAGGATGTGGACCATGCGGAATGCCCGATGGATGGAGTGTAATAGATTCTTGCTTTACTCCTTTACGGCTCATGAAATTCCCTTCCACATAATACAAGACTTCGTCACTGTCCACGTTACTATGGAAGTAAGGAGCCGGAATAGCTTCTGGATGGTAATCATATAAGCGAGGCACAAAAGAGCAAATAACAAAGTTATGTCCTTCAAACGTTTGATGGACTGGCGGTGGCTGGTGAATGCGCCCAGTTATCGGCTCAAAATCACTTATATTAAATATCCAAGGATATAAATAACCATCCCAGCCAACAACATCAAGCGGGTGATTCGCAAAATAATGGGAATGCAAGTAGCCTCTGGACTTTGTTCGCACTTCGAATTCCCCTTTTTCAGTGTAGGTCTCCAGTTTTTCAGGTCCTTTTATATCTCTTTCACAAAAAGGACTATGTTCAAGAAGTTGACCAAATTCATTTCGATAACGCTTAGGAGTCGTGATCCAGCTATTTGTTTCGACAACAAGCAGCTTGGATTCTCCTTTATCTGGCGCAACTCTATAAATCGTCCCTACCGGAATAACAATATAATCACCTGGCTTATACTGGAGAGTTCCAAAAGTGGTTTTAATTTCCCCCGTACCATGATGGACAAATAACAGCTCATCTCCATCTCCATTACGATAGAAGTAATCCATATTTTCGATGGGATTCACTACACCTATTAACAAGTCTTCATTTCCAAGAACATATTCCCTTCCCATTACAGCATCACTTGGTTCATTATTTACATTGTCGGTGTAAAAATGACGGGGACGAAGCGCACCTTGCTCCTCGTATACCACATGACGATTTCCGATTAAATCTGTTTTATAAAACTGGGTAGGAGGGTTATGATGGTATAAAATTGACTGAATCCCTGAAAATCCTTTTGTTCCCATAACTTGCTCTCTAAATAAAGAGTCATCCTCCTTACGAAACATGATGTGCCTCTTAGGAGGTATTTTCCCCATTTGTTGATACCACGTCATGCTAATAAGCCTCCTTTATATTTAAATTACCATATTGGAATCAGTTACCAATATACGTTGGATCTTTCTTTCGCAATACCTGTTCGCGGTCAAGCGCCGGCTCGATTACTCCGACAACTTCTCCAAAGCCGATTCGAAATCCTTCACCTTGGCACCAGCCTGTCATCGTCAGCTCATCCCCGTCTTCCAGCCACTCTCTCTGATCCTCTTCGTTTAAACGAATTGGTTCTGTACCTCTCCATGTCAGCTCTAGCAAACTACCGCGGGAGTCTTTTTCAGAGCCGCTAATCGTACCGGAAGCAAGTAAATCACCTGAGTTCAGGTCGCATCCTCCAATGGTATGATGGGCGACTTGCTGAGCTATACTCCAATATAAAGATTGATAATTACCTGAGCAGATTCGTTTTGGTGTACTCATCCCTTTGCTTCGTAAATGCACTTCAAGTTGAATATTAAATAAACCTGGCTCTGGCTGTTCGAGATATTCTAGCGGTTTCGGATCCTGGATCGGTCCTTTTACACGAAAAGGCTCTAGCGCTTCTAATGGAACTACCCACGGTGAAATGGAAGTTGCGAAATTCTTAGCTAGGAATGGACCTAAAGGTTGATATTCCCATGACTGGATATCACGAGCACTCCAATCATTTACTAAAACCATTCCAAAAACATGCTTTTCTGCCTCTTCAATCGGAATCGGTTCTCCACGATCATTCCCAATACCGATAAAGCATCCCATTTCCAGTTCAAAATCTAGTTGTCTACATGGCTCAAAAATCGGAGCACGATCAGGTAACTTTATTTGACCTAAAGGACGTCGAACATTCGTCCCACTCAAGACAACAGAACTAGCTCTTCCATGGTAACCTACAGGCAAATGAGTCCAGTTAGGCATTAAAGCATTCTCTTTACCGCGAAACATTATTCCAACATTCGTCGCATGCTCTTTGGAAGCATAAAAATCTGTGTAATCGCCAATTTTGACAGGTAGATGAAGTTTCACATCTTCTCTAGGAAGAAGTACTTGTTTACGAAAATCATGATTATCTCTTAGTTGCGGTTCATCCTTTGACAATAGGAGTTGGAGCTTTTTTCGTACTCCACTCCAAATCCCCCTTCCTAATTCCATAAAATGGTTGAGTGAGGACTTGTTAAAAACCGTATTTCCTTTGTCGATAATGTTCACAAAAAAACCTTTCTCTTCCAAAAGCGATAAATCTAATACATAGTCTCCAATTGCAACCCCAACTCGAGGGTTTGGTTGATTGTTTGTACTAAATACTCCATATGGCAGATTTTGAATAGGGAAATGAGAATCTGCATTTACTTCGATAAATGATTTCACTTGCTGGCCTCCTGTCGATTACTTAATTCCAATAATTCATCTCTTGGTTCATCAAAACTGCAACTCCCAAATGAACATAATGAATTTTTTCGAAGCTCTTTCATCTCTTGAGATGTAATACTTAAACTTTTCCAAACCAAACGATCATCAGCGATCGTAAAATGACTTGTATTTTCATCGGAAATGATTTTTTCAATCCTTTCTTCATCTAGATTTAGATGATAAGCAAGCATACCTGCCAGGAAGATGTTAAGAAAACCATGCATCTTTGTGTTAACTTCTTCCCGATACATTCGAATCGGGTGATGTAGTCCAGCTGTGAACTTTATAGGTAAATCTCGGTCACGACATGAAGCGATTACAAAAGCAACTTTTTCAGGGCTTGGAAACATCTCAGCTTTTATTCCACCGGTTCGCAGCTTCACTCCTAATCTATCTTTATGTAGTGAATTGAATGCTACTATTGCATCCAACGTGCTGCATAAATTCTTTTTCCAATGGTCGTCGTTAACTAGGGACATTTCACAGAATGCTTTCATTCCTAATTTTTTTGCCCCCGATGAAACTTCTTCTAACAGATCCTGAGTTGGCACAATAGATGGCAAAGGCATTTCAAACGCTTCTACGTTGGACCAAACATTATATTTATTAGAATAAGCGTGAATTTGCTCTAAGTCTTCTTTAAGCTGAACGACACATTCGTTCTCAGACTCGCTTTTTCTACCGACAACTGAGAGATTTAAAGGTTTTTTCTTTAAAAATAAATCAGCATAAGCTTGAAGTTCATTAATCTTCTTGACTGGTATAATGAACGGCCCTAACATCCAAGCATCTTCACTATTGATATAATTTGCATAATTTTCAATTGCAGCATCCAAAGGTAGATTAGCTGGCGGAAATAATCCTGCATAATCAATTAAATTTTCTAACAAAACGTTGAGATTTGGATTATTTTTCATTTCTTACCCTTTCTTATAACACACTCTTTATATTCGAATTTCCTTCTCTCTTGGCAAAGTTGATGTAATCCGTTCCCAGTAAGTGATATTCGAAAACACTTACTGGGAACGGATTTAAATATATATCTTATTCTCTAATTAACATTTGACCTAAGCCATGTTGCATATGAACCAGTTCATCAGCCAAATTACGGATACGCATCACAATTTCCTCATCATGAATCTCATTTTTATCATTATAATGACTTGTATGAGCGTACACGTAACTTGGTGCAATATAAGCACGCAAATAGCCCGCTATCGGTTTTAATTGATTTTCAACCATTAAGTAATGCTGGTATGTTCCACCATTAGCCGCAAAGCCCATTACTTTGTGACGGAATACGTCCGGGGGAATTAAGTCAATTAGATTCTTCAAAGGCGCAGGGATTGAACTATTGAAAATAGGTGACCCAATCAAATAAAAATCTGCTTGAGTCACTTTCTCTATTACTTTTCGTGTATCTTCGTTATAATCATCTAGTTTTCTGCCATCGCAAAATTGTAGTTCATAATCCCTTAAATCTAACATTCCCACTTCTATTTCAGGATGTTTTTGTTTTATTTCATCCAGTATCCTTTGCACTAAGACTGAGGTTTTTATACCTAAAATTGTCCCTGATATCCCAAGGAGTTTCATAAGTTCCTGCCTTCCTTTCTTGAGGTTAATAACTCAAAACGTTTTACAAAGTCTTTCTTATTAGACACCTTGATCGACTTAAACTAACAATTCTTTTTCCGCGGATTTCTTAAATGCCGGCATCACTTCTTTTGCGATCAATTCCATTGATTTTAAGACTTTTTCATGTGGTAATCCGCCAAAATTCATAAGCATCATGATATGATCACAACCAGCATCCTGATATCTTTTCAGCATGGCAATAACATCCTCAGGCGAACCAATTAGTACTTGCTCTCTATCTCTTAAATCCTGATATTTCGCGCTTTTGCCATACATACGTGTGTCAAGATATAAATCTAGATGAGGTTTAGCAGTTGCGATAGCTTCTTCTGTTGTTTCTGCTACGTAAGTATGAAGAGCGAGCGGAACTTTCACTTTCTTCTCATTATGACCTGCTTTGCGATACGTATCTTTGTAACTATCGATGATATCTTTCAATTCAGCGATTGAATTGCAGGCCACGTAAGGAACTCCACTAATGTTATAGCCCATTTTTCCAACAAAATTAGCACCATTATGACTTAAAGTACCAATCCAAATTGGCACTTCCTTCTGTTTAGGGACAACTTCAAGTTTAATATCTGTATATTGATAATAATCTCCATGATGTGAGAATTTCTCACCTTTCCATGCTTTTTCAATTACAGCAAGAGAATCATTGAATCTTAATGCTTTATCTTTCCCCTCAACATTAAATCCGGTAAATTCATGTGGAAGATAACCGCTTCCTAAACCTAAATTTAGTCGACCGTTGCTTAATACATCTAGTAAAGCGTAATCTTCTGCTACTTGAATCGGATTCTTAAAAGGTAATGTCACAATGGCGGTACCTAGTCGGATGTTCTTTGTCCGTTCTGCTGCTATAGCAAGAAACGTTTGAGGTGTAGTTAAAATTCCATACTCACTAAAATGATGTTCAGCAAACCAAGCAGCGTTATATCCAAAACCATCCGCTACAACCGTTTGTTCTAATACTTCATGCAATAGTTGCTCTGGTGTACGTTCAAATGTTGCTTTATAATTTTTATAATTGTCAAATACCGTAAATAAACCAAATTCCATCTAAAAAACCTCCAATAATTTTTTAAACAAACAAAAAACCAGCAGCAATAGAAATTAAACGAAGTGTTACTTCATTTAAAATTCTTATTACTACTGGCTCTTTATCTACTTATTGAGGTTCGGCCCTTGTCCTTGCTCAATAGATAATCCAGTTAAACACTAGCTTTATGTTGTTAGTGTTATTATATTATAAATTTTCAGTTATTTGCAAGCGTTTTCTTTAATCTCGAAATTATTTTTTCTTTCTTGATAACTTTTCTTAGCTGTAAGCAATGCTTGAATAACAGCCTTCTGTGGCGGAACAATAAACCTTTTTTCTATATCTACAATAATTTCATCCGTATTAAATAAGGATTTTCCTCGAAGTAATTCACTTACAAACTCATTTGTTAATTCTTGTAAAAAGGTAAATGTTGCTTTTATGATCGTATCAGTCTCCGTATCAACCATAAGGATACACCCTATTGTTTTTTGCAACTCAAAAACTGGCGTACCCTTCGGCAATTGAGCAAATCCTGCTACTAGAACATAACTTTCCTTGACTTCTATAGACATACATTTTCATCCTTTCTTCCGCAATTACTGAAATAATAAATATGCATCTATATTATTATAATCGATAAATAATGTATTATCATTATATGGTTCTAGTGCAAAGATAAAATAAAAGAGAATAAAGCAAATTTTTTCTGATTTTGGCCTGAATAATTAAGTTGATGGCACAATTATCTCAAGCAATCATTAGCAGCTTGTATTTTACGATGATGAATCTTATTTTGTTGATAAAATGTATGATTTTGAACTCAACAAAGCATCCTATCTAGCAAAAATAAAACGAGATTTCTCCGAATATCTGGATCTTAACACGTTAGCTAAGCAGGTTCTACCTAAAAAACCACGGCTTTAAACACGCGGCTAAATTTAGGATTAGAGGCTATTGATGTTCTATCTGCGCGTAAATTACCTAACAACAGTAAAAACTTATTCTTCTGAGTTAAAAAGCATTCCGGCAGCATTTTCAAAATCATGTCCATTACGACCGCTTGCCCGAACTGTTCAAAAGCTTCAGCGATCTTCTGCTTCGCTTCTGCCTCTGCTACCCCTTTTAACCTGATGATTTCCGCTTCAGTCGTACCTTGTGCCCTTTGTGCGTCCGCTTTAGCGAGACCGTCCATACGAACACATTCTGCTTTCGCCATGGCTTCAATTTTATACTTATCTGCATCCGCTTCTGTAATCTGTTTCATTTTGTTAGCGGAGGCTGCCTGCTCTACCGCATAACGGTCGGCATCGGCCTTTTTCTTCACTTCTGAATCATATTGCTTTTCACGGCGAAGGATTTCTTTTTCCTCCAGCTCAATTTGCTTCTGACGTTCAATGATCCTGATTTGCATTTCCTGTTCTGTTACATCCTGTTTGGATCTGGCCGTTTCAAGATCATAAGCTTGGTCAGCTCGTGCTTTGGCAATATCCTGCTCACGCCGGAATTCCGCAACCTTTAGCTTGTTGATTTTTTCGGCTTCTGCTATTTCGGTTGCCCTTTCAAGTTCGGCACGCTGGGCTTCCTTCGAAGCTTCGGCTCGCTTGATTCGCGTTTCTTTCTCTGCATCGGCGGTTGCTATATCGGCATCCCTCTTCACCTGGGCAATTCTTGGCTTTCCGAGCGATTCAAGATATCCATTTTTATCCCTAACATCTTTAATCGTGAACGATACGATAATGAGTCCCATTTTAGCTAAATCCTGCGAGGCTACCCTCTGTACTTCCTGGGAAAACTTTTCACGGTTTTTATAAATTTCCTCGACTGTCATCGAACCAAGGATGGAACGAAGATGTCCTTCCTTGTAACAGGGTTATATTATGGGAGAAATAAAAGAATCTTTATATGGTGTATGGAGTACTCATTAAACCCAAGTGTTTCTGGGAGAAATAAAACCTAAAGTTGTATCTTCTTTATGTATGATTCTAGCCAGTATTACTATAATAAAACTAGCCGTGCCATATTAGAAAGATTCCTGTTACTTTTTGTTAATACCTTACTTTATATCAGGTCTGATAAAGCTATAACTCGGCATATTTCCCCACCTGTATCAAAGAAAAAGAATCGTACAATGAAATCAAAATCAGAGTTTTCCTCTCCTTATAGACGTGTTGGAGAGAAAATTACCATTACTTCTGCTCAACGGAAGGCTTATAAAGAAGCGAACACTTTGTTATAAGGCGTGAACAGAAAGCATAATAAGCCATCTCATCAATGGATTGTAAGAGAGCATTGGAGGATCAGGCGTATGGTGAGAGATTAAAAGATAGAAAACTCATATGGATTCAACCATATGTAAAAGGAGCAGGCCCACTAGTACAGAAAGATTATGTATTTAAATAAATACAAAACAATATAATCGGGTGCTTTTCTAGAGTAATATAATTATTTATGGGATGATCGTTTTTTACCGTTCAGTCTATGTTTTATCAATAAGTTTTACCGTTTTCAACTACAGCCCCGTTAGTTGAACAAGTAAAAATACACACTAGAGTCATTAAATGCTTTCATAACACAAAACCACAATTACTCAATAACAAAATCAAAAATGTAAATAAAAAAAGACAATTTCCCAAACTTTGAAAATGTCCTTTGATATTTAACGGCTACTACAATAAAAAAAGAACCTCATAAGAGATTCATTAAGGTGTATCTACTAATTTATCCACTACATTTCCATTTTCATCATAAATCACAAGAAAGGGTTTCCCAGTTGTCCAATCTTCACTTGCAGGAATCAAAAACAATGAAAATATTAAAACTATAGATAACCTTAGTAAAATTTTCATTTACATCCCCCTTTTTAATATTTTTCTATATTTTACCATAAACTATCCGGAAACAATTTGAACATTATGTAAGATACAAAAAAGAACCACTAAAGAGATCCTAAATTATATTTTTAGTTGTTTAATTTTAAAAAAGTAATTATGCGGAATTAAAACGTCTAATTCTATTTACTGTAATTTTTTGCATATACTAATAATTAATTACGTCTAATCTGAGTCCGAAAAACGCTCCCGTAGAATTCTCCACAAACCTTGCTGCTAATTTAAATCATTACAGGAATGCTATTCTGCATAAAGAAAGAGCTGCCTTAAAGACAGCTCCGATTTTAGCCTGTTAGTTCTATAAGAAAAGCGAACCTTATTCAAGAATCGCGCCCGAGAACGAATATAAAAACTTGGTGGGCAGGTTTTCCCAAATTAATACATGTCTACTTCTATGGACGCAATGCACTGTCACTTTTTATTAATAAAGAAAGTTTCATCTCCATATGGTGGTTAGAAGTTTCTCTTGTCTCCATTCTGGAAATTTGGGTGATTATCGTGGAATTTCTAAAAGAAGTGTTGAAAGGGATTGTTTCCAGGCAATCTCATATCTCTTTCTCAGCAAAGAAAACCACCCCGCGTAGGAAACAAAAGGGTGGTTCCCGATCAATCTTTATTCACCAAACATGGATCCTATTTTGCATTCTCATCAGCTTGATGAATTCCGAATATATTCCCTTCGGTATCAATATAGTATCCTTGCCACGCCATTCCAGGCAGTGCATATTTGGGCAATGCGACCTTGCCGCCATTCTCAAGAATTTTGGCTTCCGCTTCGTAATAATTATCGACACCCATTGTATAAGCATCCCCATTGAGAGCATGGCCAGCTTCCGGCGGAGGACTTTGACGCTGCATCAAAGCACCATTTCCCAGGTTCATTCTCATCGCCAGTCATGCTCCCAAGTAAGGCATTCCTGCGAAATCACTCCAATCTTGAAATGACCATCCAAATACCTCACCTTAAAATTCTTTGCCCGTTCCATGTCATCCACATGAATTTCGAGGTGAACTAATCTTCCCTTGATTACCTCCTAGTTTTGTTCAAAATTTTTCCTCTTTCCGTAAGTTGATACTTATGTAGCTTCATGCCTATGGTGTTTATTTATTTTTTTAAGTCTAAGATGAAGCAGGCTTTTCAATTTGAGTTAAGTCACTTCTTTATCATAGGACAGTTGCGGGAATATCTGACAAAAAAGGCAGCTCCCTGATGGGGGATAGCTACCTTCGTTTACGATTACTATGAAAAGGTAGGAGCAGGGAATTCATCAATTCTCATACGAAGTAAACTATATGGTTTTTCCCGCAGGTCTCTTCCATAATGAAATCTCGCCTGCCGATGTAATTGATTCACAATGACATATAAGTATTGATCGGGGCCAATCGAAAAAGTATCCGGCCATAAAATTCTCGGGTCATGTGCGATGGTTTCCATTGCGCCATTCGGCAATATCTTCCGGATACTATTGTTTTCATAGTCTCCCGCATAAACGGTTCCTTTTGAGCCGGTGATCATTCCATCAGACGCACCTTTTTCCCCCCAATACAGCACATATTGGGATAAATTCAGGTCCTGTATCCTTCTGTTTCTTAGAGCTTCTGTTGAAATCGAGAACAGCTGACGGCTGGTTAGCGGAGCATAAAATAAAACCTTTCCATCAGGAGAAATCGCTAAACTATCGGAAGCCAATCTAAATGGGAAAGTCGAGCCGTCCGGGTTTCGATTCATCAAAATTTCACCTTCTACTTTCGGTAAAAAATAGGGATCAGGTGAAGTTGATATTGCCCCATTTAACCGTCTAAACGCGTTCCCATTTTCTAAATCTACGACGATAATAGCCCCTGGCCCTCTGGAAGAAGAATCCGTTATATATGCATAGCCAGCTCTTCCAACCCGAAAATCCAAACGGACATCATTCAGATAAGTTGTTGGCAAGACAACATCTTCTGTAAAGGTATATACTCTCCTTATTGTATTCGTGCTTAAATCAACAGCAACTAATTTTGCTCCCCCTTGAATAGGTTCAGAAAAATTTGGTGCCCCTGTATCTAGTACCCAAAGTGTTCCACTTCCATCAGCAACGATACTTTGGACACTGACGAAAGACATCGTAATATTCCCAGTATTAACTAAATTGGTTTCTACACTGGGATAAGGCTGCAATTCACCCTCAACAATTTCCGCCACAGTAAATTGAACGTCGTCTCCCCATTTCGGAAAGCATACAAAAATACGACCGGTTTCGGAAACGCTGACACCTGTAGGCATAGCCCCATAAAAAGCATGCACCAGTTCAAACTGCCCAAAATATTTTTCCATAGGTAACATAGGTTGCATGATATCCTCCTCATCAAATCCGAACGGATATCACCTATATATGATGAAAATTTTTTGTAGTGCCTGGTTCTTGATAAATTTTTCTATCGTGATGGATGCTGTGGGTTTATTAGTCCAGGAGAAACATGGGAGTTTCGATAAAGTGATTCAAACTTCCACTGGCTCTTCAAAGACGGGAAATGAGAGCATCTGAATTTACGTTTGCAGTCAATTTTAGAACTAACATAAAAACTATTCTGATTTGCTCCCGTCCAGCAGCCTGGTTAGAAAATAAATCTGTCTCCTTTAAAGGGGAGTATTTTTAAGTTTAGTGTAACTTTTTCATCCTGAGCATAAGTAAGAATTTTTAGAAGCCTATAAAGTGGGCGGTTATTCATTTAATATAGATTATTTAAGAACCTCATTTACTTATGATACGGTTCCTCTAACGAATCTAAATGAGGTTATAAAACCATGATATATTTTATTTTTCATTTAAAGATCTACTTTACCACAGTCAAAACTAATACCTGTTTCATTTTTTTTGCCATTTTCCAACGTTGTAGTCTTTTACTTTTGAGTAAATAATTTTGGTGTCTAAAAAAGTTTTAAATATTCATTTGCTGCTTTTGATAAATAACTATTCTTCCTCCAAATTACTTTGGGTTCAGATATTAAGGTCTGATCCTTTAGCTGAATGACTCTCAATCCTCCCAATGAATGGAGGGATAATAACGAGAGCGGTAAGATCGTTGCACCAAACCCCGATGAAACGAGACCAAATTTCTCAATTTAATGCTGAGAAATTGGGCTTTTTAATATTGGTATTTCCTTAACGTTGTAAATTCGCGTTTTGCTGGTGGTACCCCTGTAAGTACGCACTTTATAATTAAATAGTATCAGTAAAATTACATAGTGTAATAAAGTATACCAATTACTGGGTCTTTGTATAATATTCCTAGAAACGAAAAGGTTTTCCCCTCTGAGTAGACACTCCTTCATTAAGCTAACCGTACACTACCCTGGCAAGAGATTTGCACCCATGCCGGGTGCATGTGAAAAAGCCAAGGTCAGCGACTATACAAAAATCGCTAACCTTGGCTTTTAATAACTGATTATTAAATGTTGTGCTTTTCTCTACCTTAATTTGATACGTGACCATATCAAGGTAAAGAAAAAGGAGAAAACATCTTTGAATAAGGAAGAAGGGATAGTTTTTCTACTTGATATCCTCTTTTCTTTTTACTTGGTCCCCAACATTATTCTCCATATAATTTTTACCCCAATTATACATCGAATCAAGAATCGGCATCAGGCTTTCTCCTTGTTCTGTCAGAGAGTATTCCACTTTGGGAGGTACAATTGGATAGACTTCGCGATGAACAATAAGATCTTCTTCCAGCTCTCGAAGCTGGTTAACGAGCATTCTTTGAGTGATGCCCGGCATAAGAGCCTTCAGTTCACCAAAACGCTTGGTCCCCTGCTTGCCTAGGTGCCATAAAACAAGCATCTTCCATTTCCCCCCAATAACAGAAAGGGTCAATTCCTTCTCACAATTGAATGTTTTATTCTGTAGCCTTGTCATTCAAACCACCTCCAAATATAAATCCTAAATCACATAGTATACTTTTTAACACTATGTAAAATTAAAGTGCGTACTTACAAAAATATTATACTTAGTATACGATACATTGTACAGTCGATATGAATTTCTTGCGGTGCAATGATTGAGTGCCAGAGGGACATACTTACTGTGCAACAAACTAAAACATACTATTAGGAGTGAAGGATAAATGGAATTACAATTGGCACTGGATTTAGTAAACATTCAAGAAGGTATTGAATTGGTTAAACAAGTGGAGGAATATGTTGATATCGTAGAAATCGGTACACCTGTGGTTATTAATGAAGGGCTTAGGGCTGTTAAAGAAATGAAAGAAGCTTTCCCTTCTTTGAAAGTATTAGCCGACCTAAAAATTATGGATGCAGCCGGTTATGAAGTGATGAAAGCATCTGAAGCTGGCGCTGATATCATCACGATTCTTGGTGCAGCTGAAGATATGTCCATTAAAGGGGCTGTTGAAGAAGCTAGAAAACAAGGCAAAAAAATCCTTGTTGATATGATCGCTGTGAAAGATCTTGAAACTCGTGCTAAAGAAGTGGATGCATTTGGCGTCGACTACATCTGTGTGCACACTGGCTACGATCTTCAAGCTGTTGGAAAAAATTCTTTTGAGGACCTTCAAACCATTAAACGTGTTGTAAAAAATGCAAAAACTGCTGTAGCAGGCGGCATAAAATTAGATACACTTCCGGAAGTCATTAAAGCACAACCTGACCTTGTCATTGTTGGTGGAGGTATCACTGGACAAGCTGATATTAAAGGGACAGCTGCCCAAATACAAAAATTAGTAAAACAAGGCTAATATCCATCATGCAGACTTCTCAATATTTAGCTGAAATCATAAAAGAGCTAAATCGTTCAGTAGACTTAATAGCTAACGAAGAAGCTGAAAAACTGGTTAATGGGATTCTTGAATCAAAGAAAGTTTTTGTAGCCGGTGCAGGCAGATCAGGATTCATGGCCAAATCCTTCGCCATGCGGATGATGCATATGGGAATTGATTCTTATGTAATCGGTGAAACTGTAACTCCCAACTTTGAAAAAGAGGATATCTTAATCATCGGATCCGGATCCGGGGAAACGAAAAGCTTAGTCTCCATGGCTGAAAAAGCAAAAAGCATTGGTGGTAAAATTGCAACTGTCACGATATTCCCTGATTCCACTATTGGACAGTTAGCAGATATCACCATTAAATTGCCTGGATCCCCGAAAGACCAATCAGAGGGCGATTATAAAACCATCCAACCAATGGGCTCACTATTTGAGCAGACCCTTTTACTTTTTTATGATGCCGTCATCTTGAAATTCATGGAGAAAAAGGGATTAGATACCAATAATATGTATGGCAGACATGCCAATCTTGAATAAAACATAGTCCTAAGAATGTAATAACCAAAAGACCGCAGACATACTAAAGAAACTTTGCGGTCTTTTGGTTAGTCTTTAAAACATTATTTTGTTATTATTAACAATTATTCTAAAATTTTTTAAAAAGGAATGATAGCATGATTTCATTAAAAGGAAAAACTGCTTTAATTACTGGGGCAGGCAGAGGAATCGGGCGTGCTACTGCGATTGCTTTAGCAAAAGAAGGAGTTCATATAGGATTGATTGGATTAACGATGTCAAATCTTGAAAAGGTAACCGCGGAACTAGAGCAATATGATGTGAACGTTTCAGCAGCAACAGCAGATGTAGCCGATCTTGAAGCAGTTCATCATGCTGTTGAACACATCAAATCAGACCTAGGTTCTATTGATATTTTAATCAACAATGCAGGTATAGCTAAATTTGGCGGTTTTCTTGATTTAACTCCTGAAGAATGGGAAAAGATCATCCGTGTAAACTTGATGGGTGTATATAATGTAACAAGAGCCGTTTTACCTGATATGATTGAAAGAAAATCAGGAGATATTGTGAATATCTCCTCAACTGCGGGCCAAAAAGGAGCACCTGTTACAAGTGCTTATAGCGCTTCTAAATTTGCTGTTTTAGGACTAACGGAATCACTCATGCTAGAGGTAAGAAAGCATAATATCCGTGTAACGGCTTTAACACCAAGTACAGTTGCAACTGATTTGGCCATTGAAACCAATCTTATTAGTGGAAATCCTGAAAATGTTATGCAATCAGAGGATTTAGCAGAACTGCTTGTAGCAGGGTTAAAGCTTCATCCAAGAGTCGTAGTAAAGACTTCAGGATTATGGTCAACTAATCCTTAATTTGAGAAGCGATCGTCTCTTCTTGTCTATATTGGTTAAGAAGTAGGCTAGTTGTAAAGTGTACCCTTTGTAAAGGACATTTTTAAAAAAGGGATTAGGCAGCCTAAAGAAGATGAGCTCTGTATTGTGGAGTGACCCCAGTTAAATAGACAGAAATAAAAAAGACCAATTAAGCAACCTGAGTTCTATATATTGATATGGACTCAGGTTGTTTAATTTTTTCTGGAAGCGATGATGGTTATAGAATCGAATATACATACTTACAGCACCTCGAACCTCTTCAGAGGTACCGAAGGAGTTCATATGGAAACACTCCGATTTAAAGTGGCTGAAGAAATTCTCCATACAAGCGTTATCCCAGCAGTATCCCTTTCTTGACATACTGGATTGCATTTTATATTTTTTCAAATAGGTTATTGTATTGGTGGGAAGTGTATTGGTACCCCTGGTCGCAATGCAGAAGAATTCCTTTAACATTCCGTTTTTTCTTTGCTTTTTTTATTGTTACTATTACAAGTTTTAAGTCGTTTCTCCGGCTGACTTGATAAGAAATGATTTCATTGTTATAGAGGTCTTTTATGGCGGATAGGAAAAGTCTCTGTCTATTAAAAATCAAATATGTAATGTCAGTTACCCATTTATCATTAGATCTGGATGCATGAAAATCCCAATTAAGAAGGTTTTTAGAAATGACATATGCTTCTTTCTTCCCGTAATAAGGTTTCCTTTTCCGAAAAGAGACTTTAACCCTAGCTCCCGCATAAGACGCTGGACACGCTTGTGGTTCAGGTTTAAACCGTAGGTTTAATCCAGCCATACATTTTCCTCTTCGATACCCATAGATTCCTTTGAGTTTATTGTAGCATCCTATAATTTTTTTCTTAATCTCTTCATCATCCAGTTGCTTTTCAGAAGGGGATATTTTACGTTTTAACCATTTGTAGTATTCGCTTCTTGATACATGTGCAATTTCACTGAATAGGATAGCGTTCCTAGGACATTTCCCTAATTAACTCATACTTTTTCCTTGTCGTTACTGCCTTCATTCCCCCTTTTACATCTTTAAGAGCTTTTTTAGCATTTCGTTCTCCGCCTCTAAACGTCTGATTTTTTCTTCTGGATCCTTCGGAGCTGTTCTTGGTCTGCCCTTACCAAGCCCCTTCGCGTCTTCTTAAGTATTGCCTTTTCCCCTAAATTCCAGAAATCTATTTTCATGGTAGTTCATTAAGAAATGATTCAATATTCAACTATATTTAGCCATTGACCATTAGGACCAATTGTTATGTGAGGGATATTATTTGATTCAAATATGTTGTAAATATCTAAGTTCTTCTCCATTTAATATATTTAAATGTTGAGATACATCCGTCTCTGAAAACACTAAAAAATTCATTGTTGTAGACCGTAAGTAAAATTCGTATATATATTGTTTTTTTTCTATCCTTTTATATACCCTAAAAACCCTATTGTTCTTGGAAAAATGCGTGTTAGAGTGAACCGGATTTTATTAATTATAATAAAATCATTTGAAAGTTCGTCGTTAAATAGTTCTTCTTCCCATTCAGGAATAACGGCATAGATATAACATTCCTGTTTGTAAATTGAATTTATTATTTTAACAAATTCCTGCTTTTCAATTTCTTCATCAAGTAATACTTCGCTTTTCTTTGGAAGACAATCCAACCTACCCCCCCTAATTTTTTATGATTATAACTTTAAATGAACTGTTTCCTAGTTAAACTAACCTCCCTCTATAAACATTGACGTATCAACGGTTTGCACCACTCGGTGTATTTGGGGAATTATTTTTTCATTCTACTAGCTTCCTTAAAGACAGCTCAGATCTTCAGCAAAAGCACCCGTTAGTGGAATACCAAAACTACCTAACATATTGAAGAATTAACTGATATAAGGCTATGCAAGGTCCTAAAATACACGCTTTCATTTTAGATGGATGTCTTTTACTGCGAAACAAGTAAAAGAAACCTAATATAAAACCCAACGGAATCCATAGCTGAAAGACACCTTCTTTTGTACTGCGAGAAAAAATTGGAGCGCTGTAAGTGCTTATCAGAAAGTAAAAGAAAGTCGTAAATCGTTGTGTTTCTAATTGCTGGCTCCGCCTTGCAAGCTATAAAAAAAGGGAATTCCATAATCGGATTCCCTTTTCTCACGTCTTTTTTTAATTGTCAAAATAGTTGAACGCTCGGTCGTTCTGACAGTTTTCACAGACATAAAGAATTCTGGTTCTTTCTGATTCTGTTTCTTCTGTTTCCATTTTCTGCTCACTGCCGCATAATTCACAAATCTGCATAATCTTCCTCCTCTTGATGAGGTGAATTTTGGTTTTCCGTTTTTATATCGTAGCCTGAGTCTCTGATGGCCTGTTGAAAATCCTGGAATGAAGCGGCATTTTTATCATAGCCAATTCTTGCTTCTCCGCTTTCTTTATTTACATCCGCCCGGAGAATGCCCCATACATCGTTTAATGACCGAATGATTTCGTCGGAATCTTTTTCCGATAGCGGTCCATGAATCTTGATAACACCTTGTTCTTCCATTACCCTTGTCCTCCTTCTGGATGAAGTTCCTGTGAAGGATGCTGTGTAAATGATTCACCCATGCCATGAAGGAATTCAACCATGGTTGTCATCGCCGCTTTGATTTCTGGATCTCTCAAGCTTTTACCTAATTTCCATAAGCTGTGTTTTTCATGGTTTTTGATGCTTTCGCCCATATGGTCAAGGCCTTTTGTAACACCGCCCAGCATAGATTGCAGCTGGTCCGGTTTTAAGGTGCCCATGAAATTGAAAAGGTAAATGGCATTTTTGATCGTGTTATGCATACCAGGCTGGTTAACTTGCTGCATGGCAATAACCCCGACGTCTGTACGATTTTCCAAAATGGCATGAAGCGCATCGAGAATCCCGATTTCCTGCAGATTCTTTAAAATAGCGAGTGCGGAAAGAATCCCTTCTTTGTTATCAGCAAGGGCTTTTAATATTTCCCCGATTGACTGAGCTTGTTCTTCCATCGTATTTGGCACATGTTTATTAATTTGCCTGATTGCTTTCGCCATTTGCTTCCCCCCCATTTCCAAATAACTCTTCTATCGCTTGAAAATCGTCACGCTGCCATTTTTCCTCTACCCGAACGCTGATCTGCGGATTCCTGTTACCGAATCGGTGGTTATGCTTAGGCAATGGCGGTTCACCCGTTGCTTCTAAAATCTCCATTTTAACACCAATTTCCTTATATGCAGGAGTATGTGTAACTAGATCATGATAGCTGCTTGTCAGGTAATTGACTGCTTCATCGTCCTCAAAGCTGTTCATCGTGAGGTAAATTTCCTTGCCTTTCACCCGGTCCGTAACAAGCGTCCTTACTTTAACCTGTCCATATGGTGAACTTAATCTAACTAATGTACCGTCACTGAGATTGCGTTCCTCCGCCAATTCGTGCGATACTTCGAGCCATGTGCCAGGTACCTTATGGATAAGTCCTTCTGTCCGGTACGTCATATTTCCTTCATGGAAGTGCTCAAGCAAACGCCCATTGTTTAAATGGAGATCATATTCTTCTCCTGCCATATATGGAGGAGTCCAGTCAACAGCGAACAGCCTTGCCTTTCCATCCGCAAAGGCAAATTTGTCTTCATATAATAGAGGTGTGTCCGTTCCATCTTTATGAACCGGCCAAACCTGGCTGTTAAAGCCTTCAAGACGGTCATAGCTCACACCGGCAAATAGGACAGCAAGACTAGCTGCTTCATCCATAATTTCACTGGGATGCGAATAATTCCAATTGGCACCCATCCGGTTGGCCACTTCCTGGAAAATCTGCCAGTCCGGTTTCGATTCGCCCAGAGGATCAAACACTTTATAGAACCTTTGAATGCGACGTTCCGTATTTACAAATGTCCCATCTTTTTCTAGTGAAGGCGATGCCGGTAATACAACATCGGCAAATTGAGCCGTTTTCGAGAAGAAAATGTCCTGTACGACAAAGAAATCTAATTTTTCAAATGCACTCTGAACATGGTTCGAGTTTGCATCCACAAGCCCCATTTCTTCTCCAAATAGATACAGGGATTTTAATTTTCCTTTGTGGATGGCCTCTACCATGTGGTGGTTGTCCATTCCAGGATCTTTTGGAATTTCAACACCCCATGCTTTTTCATACTTTTCTCTAACCTCGGCATTTCCGACTGGCTCATAACCTGGAAACCATGATGGCATTGTACCGAAATCACAGGCTCCCTGTACGTTATTATGGCCTCTTAACGGATAGGCACCTGTACCTGGACGGCCATAATTTCCCGTAATCAACAATAAATTCGAAATGGCTGTGCTTGCGTCTGTAGCTCCGGAATGCTGGGTAATTCCCATAGCCCAGAGGATACAGGCTGAATTAGCTTCATGAATCATTGTAGCTGCCTTGATTAATTCCTCCTGCGAAAGTCCTGTCATCTCTTCTGCGTAGCTTAAGGTGAATTTATCCAGTGTTTTAATATACCCTTCTACGCCTGATACACGATTTGCCAGGAACTCTTTATCATGCCAACCTTGATCGATGATGTATTTCGTTACGGCAGAAATCCAGATTAAATCAGAACTAGGCTTAGGATGCATGAGGAAATCCGCACGCTGTGCTAGCTCATGCTCTCTTATATCAGCTACTATTAATTTTTGTCCAAATAGCTTATGAGCCCGTTTTACACGTGTAGCGAGGACTGGATGTGATTCTGCTGGATTTGCTCCAATTACAATAACCAAGTCTGTAGTTTCAATATCCTGGATAGTTCCAGAATCGCCTCCCAACCCTACTGTCCTTAAGAGCCCTGCAGTAGCCGGAGATTGGCAGTATCTAGAGCAGTTGTCGATATTGTTTGTTCCGATAACCGCACGTGCAAATTTTTGCGCCAAGAAGTTTTCTTCATTGGAGCACTTGGAAGAAGCGATCACTCCAATGGACTCCGAGCCATGCTCTTCCTTTATTTCCGTAAGCTTACTTGAAATCAGATTTAACGCTTCATCCCAGGTTGCTTCTTCAAACTCTCCGTTTTTACGAATTAAAGGCTTGGTTAAGCGCTGGTCACTGTTAACAAAATCCCAGCCCCATTTTCCTTTAACACAGGTTGAAATGCCGTTAACGGGAGCTTCATGGGTAGGCTCGATTTTTAAAATCTGCCTGTCCTTTGTCCATACTTCAAAACTGCAGCCAACACCGCAATATGTACAAACCGTCTTAGTCCTCTTAATCCGTGCTTTCCTCATGGCGGCTTCCACTTCTGATATCGCAAAAATTTCTTTATATCCAGGCTCCACTTCTTTAATTAAATCAACCATAGGCTCTAAAATTGGAGCCGGCAGCTTTGTTAAGAAGCCTGCTTCACCGAGCATGGATTTCTCCATTAAAGCGTTACAAGGACACACGTTCACACAGTGTCCACAGGATACACAAGAAGACTCATCGATTGGAACATCATTATCCCAGATAACCCTTGGTCTTTCTCTTCCCCAATCAATCGCCAAGGTTTCATTGACCTGTAAATCCTGACAGGCTTCAACACACCGGCCGCACAAAATACATTGATCCGGTTCATACCTATAGAATGGATGGGAATTATCCGGAGGGTAGGGTTTTTCTCTAAATTCATATTTCTGATGCTCAATCTCTAGGTATTCAGCAGTATTATGGACGGTACAATTGCCGTTATTATTATCACAAACAGTACAATACAGTTCATGATTTTCTAGGATCCGTGACATCGCTTCATACTGGGCATCCTTAACAGACTTTGACATTGTATCAACCGTCAAACCTGGAACAGCCTTTGTCGAGCAAGCACGGACTAATTCCCCACCCACCTGCACAAAACATGTATCACAGGTTTGGATTGTCCCCAGATCGGGATGATAACAAATGCTTGGAATGTACAATTCATGACTTTGGGCGACTTGCAATATCGTTTGACCTGGCTGTGCTGTTAATTCCTTTTCGTTGATTCGGATGGAAAAAGAATGGTCAGACATGTGATTCCTCCTATCTTGCTGCCGTTAAGCTGAATTATTTTATAAATTAAGCCATACACCAGCAAATGCTGTTGATTTATCCTAGTATTCCCAAAAAGGATATGAATAAAATAAAATATATTTTTACATCCCTTAAAAATTATTCTAAAGCCTCTGTGTATTAATCCTTTCTTTTTTGGCAAGTTTATAGGAGATGATTTGTTGATAGCGAATCGAGTCTACATATATAAAGAAATTTAACTGAAGGCAGGCTAACCGAAGCTATGGAAAAAGAAATTCTTTTACAGCTAGTTCAATCAATGATCATGTCCTCATCAAAGAAACCAAAATACATGAGCATCTCTACGGTGAAAGTTGCAGACCTCCTAGAAACCTCCATCTCCCATATCGAAAAGGGATTGCAGGAACTTGTACAAGAAGGACGCCTCCGACAATCAAAACTGGAACAGCCACCGCACAACACCATTTACATGCTGCCATAATAAGGGACCGTCCCCACTTCCCGAATTATTTCCCATAGTAAAGTTTTTTTTCGCCCTTTTACATTAAAATGGCCCCATCTTGATGGGGTCCTTCTTGTATCTTTAACAATAACCGGATTACCTTAAGGTAGTCCGGTTAACTTTCAAGTCGTCTTTCAGAAAACCTAAACCAATCTACAAATTGAAGGTAATCAGGATTTTGAAAGGGTTAAGAATAAGCAAAGAGTTTGAGGAGTTTGTAAGAAGTTTTACTGATACTCTTAATTATTTGATGTTAGATGCATATACATTAATAACCTTTTGGGAAGTAGAAAACTATTCATCAGCTCTTTAACTGAAAGTGAACGCCAAAAAGCTTTAGACCGTGGCGCCACTTTTTATGATCTGTTTTTTCAAATACTTGGGGATGGGAGTGGTTAAGTGAACCGGCATATAAAAGATTCATTGGACAGACCACTAAGGGATTTAAGGATTTCCGTCATTGATCGGTGTAACTTTCGCTGCCAGTATTGTATGCCTGCTGAAATTTTTCATGATAATTTCCAATTTTTGCCTAAAAGTGAGCTCTTGTCATTTAAGGAAATCGTAAGGCTTTCTAAAATATTTGCAAGCTTGGGAGTTATAAAACTAAGATTGACAGGCGGGGAACCTTTACTGCGGAAAGACCTTACAACTCTTATTTCAAAGCTCGTCAAAATTGAAGGTATAGAAGATATCGGTTTGACTACAAATGGTGTTTTTCTGAAAAAACAAGCCGGGAATTTGAAATCAGCGGGATTAAAGAGGGTGAATATCAGTTTAGATAGCCTGGATGATGAACTTTTTAAGCAAATGAACGGCAGGGGTATCGGGATAAAGCCTGTCATAGAAGGTATAGCTGCTGCCAAAGAAGCAGGCCTTGGAGTTAAAGTGAATATGGTAGTGAAAAAAGAAATTAATCAATCCCAAATACTTCCAATGGCACATTTTTGTAAAGAAGAAGGTATTCAATTACGCTATATAGAATTCATGGACGTCGGACATACAAATGGCTGGCAGATGAAGAATGTACTTACAAAAAAAGAGTTACTCGAGATTCTCCAAGCAAAATTCGATCTTGAACCAGTTGAAGAAGATTATTTTGGAGAAGTGGCAAAACGCTTCCGGTATAAGGGAACTACAACCGAATTGGGGTTTATAACATCCATGTCTGAGTCTTTTTGTTCCAGTTGCACTCGTGCTCGTCTTTCTGCTAACGGAAGTTTATATACATGCCTGTTTAATGGAAAGGGGCATGACTTAAAGTCATTGCTCCGTTCCAAGATGTCAGATGAAGAATTGACTTGCTTCATCATTTCACTTTGGAACCAGAGGGACGACCGCTATTCGGATGAGCGGTCAGCGGGAACAGTGAAAAAACAGGATAAAATCGAAATGTCATTCATAGGCGGGTGACAAACAGCAAGTTCTCCTCAATCATAAAGGGATGGCAACGTTTCCATCCCTAATTCAAAAATTAGAATATAGAGGGCTTATTTTAGCATGGATTTTTTACTTTTGTGTTTTCATACAAAAAAGCTGCCTTATAGACAGCTCCGATCTTAGATAATGCACCCGTTAGTTTAAGTATAATCCTTCACAATCAAACTTTATTCATTTTCATAACAATCGGATAAACCATTGTGGGTTTATCTGTTGCGTTTGATGGCATTCGTCATCTTCCAGAATACCCCTTGCCAAACTAATTACATTGGTTTAATCTATTAGAATTCTTTCTATGGACAGTATTTATAGGTAACCTAACTTCAACCGTAGTACCATGATTTTTTTTACTTTTCACTGTTATTTTTCCATTATGTTCTCGAATAATTCTAAAACAAAACATTAAACCTAAACCAGTTCCTTTTTCTTTATTACTATAGAAGGGCTCACCTAATCGATGAATTCGATCCTCACTTAACCCAATTCCATTATCGATTATTTTTATAAGAACATTTTTCCCTTCTATATTTCCTTGGATTTTCACAAATCCACTATTAGGAATTGCTTCAATGCTGTTCTTAATTATATTAATGAAAACCTGCTTTATTTGGTTTGTATCACACATAATCTGAGGAAGATTTTGTTTATACTCATGGAGAATTTGTACGTTTTTCAAATTTGTCTTAGATTTTAATAACGTCTCAACTTCAATAAGTATATTGTCAATATTAATTTTTTTTAATTGAATTTCTTTTGGTTTTGCAAGATTAATAAACTCTTCCAGAATCTCCTCAATACACTTAAATTCTCTGCAAATTATTTCGAAATATTCTTTCTTAATAATTCCTTCTTCTAAAAGTTGAATGAATCCTTTTATTGAAGTAAGAGGGTTTCTAATTTCATGTGCAACACCTGCAGCAAGTTGACCCACAACTGATAATTTCTCTGATTTTGACAGCTGTTGTTCCATTTCCCTTTTTTCTGTAATGTCTCTCCCTAGTAATATAAAATGTTCTGGCTCCCCATTTTCTCCAAGTACTGGGGTACCCAGTCCTTCAAATAATACCGATTTCCCATCAACTTTCAAAAACCGAGCTTCCATTTTTAACGGATTCATAGTATTTAGTACTTGTCCAAATCCTATCATTACGCTTTGTTTGTCATCAGGATGTATTAAATCGAACGACTCTTTACCTTCATATGAATTTAATGGGGCACCCATTAATTTTCCAAGGGAAGGTGATGCATACCGTATCGTTCCATTAGTATCCAATAACATTATTATGTCCGTCATGTTTTCAGCAATCAATCGATATTTAGCTTCGCTTTCTTGTAAAGCTTTCTCCGCTCTTTTGCGTTTCGTAATATCTATACATGAACCTATTACTTGTACTACTTCACCCGCTTTTTTTATAGGACGTAAAGTTGCAAGATAATTAATTCCATTTAGCTCGTCCTCATAAGTAACAAATTCTTCTCCTTCCCAAGCCATCTTATAGTAGGCAGTTTTATCAATGGCATTTTTATATGGTAGAAAATCATCTAATTCTTTTCCTATCACTTGAGAAGGAATTATTCCAAAACGGTATAATAATTCCCCATCACATTGTGTATGAATAAATCGTTCATTAATTTTTTTATACTTAAATATCATCCCTTGCTGCAAACGAATCGTATCTTGTAACTCTCTTTGGGCTGATTCCAAAAATTCTTTCAAAAATAATTGGTGATTTTCATCTTTAGAGATTCCATGTTCTTCAACTATTTTTTCGATTTCAAACCGTTTTTCTTGTAATTGAGATGCTGTTAATGGCTTACTTAAAAAATACCCTTGCCCTTCATCACATAAATGTTGTTGTAGAAAAACCAGTTGTTCCTTTGTTTCTATTCCTTCTGCCACTACAATCAAATTCAAATTATGTGCCATTGAGACAATGGTTTTAATCATGGTTTCATCATTTGGGTTGTTATGAAGTTCTCTCACAAAACTCTGGTCAATCTTCAGGGTATCAACTGGGAAGTTTTTCAAATAACTTAATGAACTGAAACCTGTACCAAAATCATCAATACTTACACGGACACCAATCTTTTTAAGCTGTTGTAACATTAAAATTGTACGGTCAATATCGGCTGTCATAGTTTCAGTGATCTCAATTTCTAAAAAGTGGGGTTCTAATCCTGTTTTTTGAAGAATGGATTCAATGGTATCAATTATATTAGTCTGATTAAATTGAATAGCTGATAAATTGACGGAAACAACTGTTGAAAAACCTTGTTGATGCCAAGTTTTATTTTGTTTACAGGCAGCTTTCAAAGCCCATTCTCCAATAGGTAAAATTAATCCTGTCTCTTCAGCAATAGGTATAAATGTTCCTGGTGATACCATTCCCCATTCTGGATGGTCCCAACGAAGTAATGCTTCAACACCCTCAATTTTCCCCGTATTTAAATTGATTTTAGGTTGATAGTGAAGTAATAACTGATTATTTTCTACCGCCTTATGGAGCTCCATCTCTAATTTTAAAGCATCCACTCTTTCTTCATTTTCATCAAAGGCGTAGAACTTATATTTATTTCTACCCTCTTTTTTTGCCTGATACATTGCATTTTCCGAATGTTTTATTAATAACTCTTCACTTTGTCCATCCTTAGGAAACTGGCTAACTCCAACACAAATTGAAATTTTTATGTCAAATCCATTTATACAAAATGGACTTGAAAATGATTCAATTATCCGTTCAATTACAGATGAAATTTCATTATCATCAAGGTTTTCCAGCGTTAGAAGAAATTCATCTCCAGAGTATCGAGCTATGAAACCAAATTGAATTATTTTTTTCTCAATTTGTCTTGAAATTTGTTTTAATACCAAATCACCTACTTCATGACCATATGTATCATTAACATTTTTAAAATTATTAATATCTATAAATAAAACAGCAAATGAAACACCAATAGATTGTAATTGTAACTTGCGTTTTAAGTATTTATTAAAGTAAAAACGGTTCGGTATTTCTGTTAATACATCGTAATTAGCTAGAAAATTAATTTGTTGATACTCTTTCTTTTGTTCTGTAATATCTCTAAAAAATACAGACAAGCCTTCCTCAGAAGGAAATGCCCTTATTTCATACCATCTATTATTAAAAAACTCTTCAAATTCTGCAGGTACTTGTTCCGACAATGCCCTTTTATATCGTGATACAAATTTACGCAAGTCACTGTGTGGTAATACATCATAAATATATTGGCCAATCACATTTTCTCGTTTAATTTGTAGAAGTTTTTCTGTAACATTATTTATATATTCAAATTTTAATTCATTATTTAACGAATAAAATGCATCGGATACTCGCTCCAAAATATCCTTAGTATTGTTTATAGCACTCAATAGTGATCTCCTTTCATTTGGACAAAAAAAGGAATTGAATTAAATATTAAAATATTCCCTAATATATTATATAGTTATTTTCCATTGAAAGGACATACTTAATTTACCCCGTTGATATTCTTAAAAAACCATTGAGCCTTCATCCTTTATTAATCCCTTTTTGACCAGAGTACCTAGCATCATGGCATTTTTCTCTTTCAACTGCTAAACCTGCCCCGTTAGTGCATAAGAAAAAGGCTGCCTCAGCAACCTTCCTTATTGAAGTAAAGCACTCGTTAATTTAAGTACAAACCTTCACAATCTGCTTCTTTTATCAACCCAAAAACATTGAAAAATTAGTGAAATCCTATTTCTATTTATTGCTTAATAATTAGATAAGTTTTCCAAAATTTCAATACTCATTGAAGTTGTAAAATCTATTTTTCCAAATGAAAACAAAAACAACCATCTTTATGGCTTAAGGACCACTTTAATACATCCATCTGTCCTTGTATCAAATACTTCATACCCATGCTTTGCTTGGTCAATTGGAAGTACATGGGTTACAACATCGCCAGGATCTACTTTTCCTTCTGATATTAGTTTATAAAGGTAGGGCATATAGGGAATAACAGGAGCCTGTCCGGTTTTAATATCCACGTTTCTTTGGAAAATATCTCCTAGGGGGAATCCATTATAACGGCCGCCATAAACGCCTGTTATCTGTATGGTTCCCGCCTTACGCACTGCTTGGGACGCAATTACAATCCCTCCCATGGCTCCCCCATGTAATTTAAGACCCGATGCAAGATATTCCATCGGAGTCATTTTGCCACTCATCCCGGAACAGTCAATAACGATATCTGCACCACCTTTAGTGATTTCTTTAAGGTATTCACCAGTGTTTTCATATTGTGCAAAATTTACGGTTTCGACTTTATTCGTCCTTTTTGCATGCTCTAAACGATAATCTAGATGGTCGACTGCAATCACTCTTTTCGCCCCTTTAAACCAAGCGAATTTTTGAGTGAGTAGACCTACAGGACCACAGCCTAAAACGATAACCGTATCGCCTGATTTGACACCTGCGTGATCTACACTCCAGAATGCTGTGGATGCTGCATCAGCGAGCAACACCAATTTTTCATCTTCTACCTCGCAGTCTTCTGGGATTTTGAAAGGGGTAAAGTTTCCATAAGGAACACGCATATATTCAGCTTGCCCGCCCGCATACCCACCAGTTGTTTCTGAGTATCCAAAAAAACCACCCATTTCCCCATGAGGATTTGAATTATCGCACTGACTTGTAAGGTCGTGGTCGCAATACCAGCAGCTCCCGCAGCTAACGTTAAAGGGGATAATGACCCGGTCTCCCTTCTTTACCTTAGTTACCCCTGGTCCAACTTCCTCAACAACCCCCATCGGCTCATGACCAATGACATAATCTGTAGGCATATTGGGAATTAATTGATGAATTAAGTGCAAATCGGAGCCGCAAATCGCTGAAGTAGTGACTTTTACAATAATATCATCCGAATTTTTGATGTTAGGGTCTTTAACTTCTTTAACCTGTACATTTTTATTGCCCTGGTAAGTTACGGCTTTCATATGCTTTTCCTCCTTTATTTATTCGGCGTTGCGAACATGCCGAGTCTGTCAGTATCATTCGGGAAAAGATTCATTCCAGCGATACTAACCGCCATATCGGCTGATTTCAAATCTAATTCCACCTGTTTACCTACATCGTTCGGATAAAGCCAGCCCTTCCTGATCATTAAATCGGATAACTCACCATGTAAGTCAATAGATTGCTCCATTTGCTGGTACAATGCTTTTCTCAATGCGGGATTCGCTGTTTCAGATAATGCAATACCATAAGTATGAATCCCACTTTTGATAGAGAGTAGAAAATCTAACGCGAAAGAGGAATCAGCCATTTCCGGCATATGTTCAGCGCCTTGAGGATCTAAAAAATCCATTTCCATTTAAATTTCACCTCATTTTTCATAGTTTGTTCGGGCTTGTGTATAAAATCCCTTTAGCTCGTTTATAGCAGCTATAGATTGTTGTACGTCTTTTTCCATTAATGCTTTTAAGTCATTGTCAAAGCAAATTCCTTGCATTAATTTAGATCTCATCAAACCTATTGTTTTAAAATTTAAAATTTCATGTGTTTCCATGGTTTCATGAAATGCCAAGCTTTCATTTTCCATACGTTCACCTCCCTAATCTATATAACAAAAATACTTTTCCCAGTTCATCTGTTTGTTATACGGAATATTGACCGATAGGTAGTTTAAAATAAACGTTTCCTTTGCAAATGATGATGTATAAAAACTTTTGTATTACGAAAGATATGTAAGTGAATTCTCAAAGAAATGGAGTGAAAAATCATGACGAAAAATTTAGGACTGCATGAGACTTTAGAGGCGCACGAAATTTTAAATTTCAAGAGTCTTTGTCTAACAAAGTCCTCTACAATGAGCAGTTTAGTGCAGGATACAGAACTACAAAATATTCTATTAAAAGACATGAGCACTGGGACACAAGATATTCAAACACTCCAGGAAATTCTGACGAATCGAGGGGAACAGTAATGACAAATTTTTTGCAAAATATGGCGGGGATGGGTGGCATGAGTGATCAGGTGATTGCAACTGACTTCTTAATATCCGCAAAATCTGGAATTAGAAATCTTGCTTTTGCCATTACAGAAACAAAAACACCTGAATTGAAAGCAGCCTTAAGAGAACAGCTTCGTGTCGCTGTAGAAAGACACGGAGAGATAAGTAACTATATGATTTCAAAAGGTTACTATCATCCACATGATTTAAGTGAACAATTACAAGTTGATTTAAATACAGCAAATACAGCCCTAAACCTTCCTCAACAATAAAGTCACCTCATGGATGTGAAAACAGAAAGATTACACAGAGGTTCGGGCAAGTCGAAAAAAGCAATGAATTTCTCGAACTTGAGAAACATTGCTTTTTTTAGGGGTATATTATAGGAAGTGCTTAGCAAAACAAGGTAATAATGGTAATGTAGATGATCCAATCTAAACGATTTTCACTTCTTTCTTACTAGGGTTAAATCGATTTCTTCATGCCATACTCTCTGCATTTACGAATATATTTAACCGAACTTTCAAACTAAGCTTTACCGCAATTGTCATAGCGACCACTAACGTCAGGATAATCTTCGTGGTCATAAATAATTACCTTCTGGATTTTCTATACACAAAGTAAAATCACCTTCACTATTTTATTTGATTATATAAGACAGCAATGCGGAGCAAGCCGCCCTTTGTATAATTTCTAAACTTTACCTTGCACTTAATCTTCGAATCTAAATAAATAATTTTCATTTTCTTGTTTTCATCTACAATTAAATCTGATACTGACTATAGAATATTTTTTCCTCGCTGCAGGAGTGACAAACTCTATTATACCAGCTGGCTTTATTCGGTTATTTTCTTCAATCCATAGAAGCAAACCAAATTCATCTTTTCACAATCCAGTTATTACTGCATCGGTATATTGATAATAGATAACCTTGAGCCCTGCAATCGTTTACCAATCTGATATTTTCAATTTCCTTTTTTTACAATTCCTTCTAGCCCTTGTTGTTTTACTAACTCAAAATAAGCCGGACCATTTCCATACATCCATTGAACCTTACAAATTACGCTAACGCACCCATTAGTTTCTTAAGACTTGTTGTAGCGTTGACGCAAACTGCAAAAAAAGTTAAAAGGAGTAGTATAGCCGACTACTCCCAAAGAAAATTAACCATTACAAATCATAAGTACATTACCATTTGGATCTTGAAAGTTAAAATAAGCAAAATCTCCAATTCGCTCTATTTCTTTGACAATGGATATGTTATTACTCTTGATGAATTGGTTAACTTCGCTGCGTAGAAGTTAAATAAGACGTTATTGGATGGCTTAAATATAAAATTCGGATCAAACGTATGGTCATCTAAGGTTAATCCAGTTTCACTTGTTACAGGGATATTGTAAACAGGTGATTCTACAAAGTCATTTTCTGAGGGATACCAAGGAGACTGCAATACCATTCAACTGATTTTTTTAAATCTTTAACATGGATAAAAACATTGTTTATTTTACTATTAATAGGAGAACTGGCTATCTTCATTTTTTTCCACCTTTCATTGAATCTTATCTAAAGAAATTCAACAAATTTCAAAAAATTCCTTTAGAGGTTCATCATAGTTTGAAAAAGAAATGAGTGATCTTTTGAAGATAGCCTTTGGAGCTATTTCATTTACAGTTGATCTTTTTGTAGAAGGAGAAACATTTATGGCAAGTAATTCTGCAGAGTGCACTCTTGTTAAGATTACTTGTGAGGAGTGTCATATAAGATTCCAACCAGGAACATTACCGACCTTTATTAATAATTGTCCTTCGTCAAATAGTTTTAAAAGAAAACTATGAGCAACTTGCATTATTTTAAAACACAGTCCAAAGAAACTGAGATACTGTACTACACATATCCATACAGTCATATTATGAAAGCAAAGGTCATTCACTGTGTGTTCAAACTAAGCTTTTTCAACTAAACTACCTCCCTAGTTCCATAAGAAAAAGGCTGCCTCAGCAACCTCCCTTATTGAAGTAAAGCACCCGTTAGTTGAAGAAGAATTAAAGTTTTTAGGTATTTAATTCAAGAAACGCTCATCGTCATTAATA
This sequence comes from Peribacillus phoenicis, assembly GCF_047238085.1. NCBI lineage: Bacteria > Bacillati > Bacillota > Bacilli > Caryophanales > Bacillaceae > Peribacillus > Peribacillus phoenicis. Next base: position 2,774,994 of record NZ_JBDFMF010000001.1, read on the forward strand.
TTCGAGACTCGTTTGTCACAAAGCCGTTCTTTCTGAAAAACAACTCCGGTTTACCTTTGCCTCTCTCGGTTGATAAATATGCGACATCGACTTTTCTCTGTGTAAGGATATTCCCTAAATATTTTAGTAAGCTCGTACCAACGCCGTTTTGTTGAATATTATTTAGAACACAGATTTCATTTATGTAAAAGTGCTTGCTATCAGCCCATTGCTCTTCATTTCCAACTAAAAAGCCAATCATTTGATTATTAGAATTAAAATAACCTATTCCAATATAGCCAGGAGTCTTACTTATATCTAACAATCGTTTGTAAGATGTTTGTAAACTCCAAGGTTCGTTCCAAGGATTAGAGCTAAAAATATTGGTGAAAATCTTTGATTCTTCTTCTAAATCTTTTTCTGACAATACACGAATTGTATTCTGCATTAATAATTCCTCCTTCCAATCAACCCTATCACAAATTTTTGTTTACCATACTAACTAATGAACTATCCTGCCCCGTTAGTGCCATAAGAAAAAGCTACCTTAAAGACAGCTTCTAAACAACACGGTGATACTTTTAGTAATTATTTTTTAACCGTTACAATCCTGATATAGAAATTCCTACAACGAGAATAATGAAACCAATTGGAAGAATAATTAAAATCGTTGCTGACGCTCTTCTCCAAAACCCACTATGACTGTACCATGAAGCAAAGGCAGCAGCGATATAGCCAGTCAAAAAAAACACATACAAAAACCAGTGAGGTAATGGTAATTTATCAATTCCAGGTATATAGAAAATGCAGTAGGTTCCTATTAGTATTAGAATAGATATAATGCCTAGATACTTTCTCAATTCAACTCCCCCTTTATTTGTCACTTTACCATAAATGACCAATCGAAGGGTCAATAAAATTATTTAACTAAGCATTATTAAGGAGGAATAGAGAAGCGTTTGTATGCCAGTAAAAGTGAAAATCAGCTATAAAAAGAATAGCGTCAAATCACGTTTCATTTCTTAATGAACTGCCCCTTTAGTTCAATAAGAAAAAGGCTGCCGAAGCAACCCCTGTTATAGAACTAACGCACCCGTTAGTTTAAGTACATTTCTTCACAATCCAGAAGCGTAGGAATCATATATTTCACCAATGATCCCTTTCAATTGATGGACACCTAAATCTGTATTTGTCATTATGACTAATCCTATTTCTAAATAGGGATATGCAACCATCATACATTGAAAGCCCACTCCCCAACCAAGCGATGAAATTTCTAGTTCTCCTTTTGAATCATCTAAACCCCCCCTAATCCAGTCCACTCTTTACAACCTTGGGAGGTTATTATTTCTTTTGCTTTACTTACAGAAAGTCCAATCTTACTTTTACCTTTTAAAGAATTAATTAATTCAATAACCAAAATGGATAAATCTGAAGGTGTTGTCCATAGCCCTGACGCAGCTTGATAAGGGTATATAGCATATTTTCCATCAGCTAATTCTCCACATTTTTTATGACCACAAGAAAAGTTATCGTTTTTCTCTTCTGAAATGGTCATTGCTAATGAACTGTTGTGCATTTGTAATGGTTGAAATATTAGTTCGTCTATTATATCTTCGAAAGGTTTACCAGTCGCATCTTCTATCAGTAGTTGTATTATACAATAGCCCGCATCTGAATATTGAAAGTCACTCTTAGGTTCATAGTTCACTTGAATAGGTACTTTACAATAGGGTGTGTGTCCCTTTAATAGGTCAACAATAGAGGGAATACCGACATTCGAATTAAGTTCCATAAAACTATCTTCAGGATCTATAATTCCAGATTGATGACTAAGCAAGTTTCTTAATGTAACATATTGGTTTTCAGTAAATTTATTATCATTCACAAGAGTAAGATTCGGTAAAAAAAATAATCTACATTATACATGATAACTAAAGCTAACAATAGGTAAGTAAGTGTAATGACATATTGTTTTGAGGTTTTCAGGTACTTCCACTCCATAAACGACTGAAAACCAAATGATACAATAAAAAAGCACATATACCACTTTACAACATTTATGTCCTCTTCTATTGCATAGGGAAGAATACATAAAGTTAATAGGATTAGACCTCTTCCCCATCGGTCATTATTCTTACCAGAAGTTTCTGATATCTTTTCTTTCTTTTCTACACCAAGCCATTTCGTTAGAAATTTATTTATAAAGAGCGAAAGAAGAATAATAATGATAAAGAACATAATGAACACTAAGAATTCGAATTAAATATCCCCTTTTAACCACTTTATCTATAATTTACCACAATATTATTTGTATCTTATTCAAACTATCCTGCCCCTTTAGCTCTATAAGAAAAAGGCTGCCTTAGCAACCTTCCCCATGAACATTTTACATATTGAATACAAGTAATCTCTTATTGGCGTTGCATGATTCTTATATTTAAAACCGACCGACCGACCTTTCTAGTTTAAATTAAGTTCAATTATGCTGTTTAAGAGATACCTTTAATGATTTGAGTTAAGCCCTCACTAATTGGTGTAGCTGACCGTCCAAGAAGTTTTTCGAAATCATTGCTTTCTACTTCAAGGGTGCCTTCTCGAACGCCTTTTTGGATATCAATGAGCATAGGAATAAGGAAATCAGGTAAGCCAACATTTTTCATAATATCAGCATAAGTAGCATCATCAACCTGTTGAACAGGTACTTCTTTACCCAATACATTACCAACTGCAGATGCAAGTTCTTCCTGAGTCAATAACTTGCCAGAAAGCTCATAGATTGTATTTTCGTGTCCGTTACCAGATAGTACCGATGCCGCAGCTTCTGCATAATCTTGTTGTAGTGCCCATCCTACCTTGCCATTTCCTGCTGATGTCACCCAAGGAGCTCCTGCTTGAACACCTTGAATACTTGAAATTTCATTCTCCAAATACCAGTTGTTGCGTAAGAAGGAGTATGGAATGCCTGTTTTCAGAATGGATTCTTCTGTTGCCTGATGCGTTGGAGCAAGAAAATTTTTACTTTCCTTTGCATTGGCCAAGCTAGTATAAGCAATAAATTTAACTCCAGCACGCTCTGCCGCAACTACCGCATTTGAATGCTGACGTATCCTTGTTTCATTGTCTCCATCCGCAGAAATAATTAACAAGCGATCAATTCCTGCAAAAGCTGTATCCAATGTTTCTGGACGATCAAAATCTCCTTGACGTACGTCTACTCCGCGAGTTCTTAATTCTTCAGCTTTCTCTGGATTTCGCACACTTACAGCCAGTTGATTAGCTGGTACAGTTTTCAATAAGGTTTCTACAACTTTCGTTCCCAACTTTCCTGTTGCTCCTGTTACTAATATTTTCATTTGGTATTCCTCCAATAATTTTTTATATTCAAATTAAACATCCATTAACCTGTATCTATATCTAATACATGTATTTATAATAGATACATGCAGTTGTCTTGTCAACCAATTTATAAACCTTTTATATTTTCTTCAAATTTTAAGGTATAATACGTTGTAATCAAATTAAATACATGATTAATCTGTGTAATAAACTTTGCGATGAAGTAAAAGGTAGGTGAATGATATGTCCATCAGCAGCCGATTTACCGTTGGTGTTCATATATTAGCTCTTATTGAATTAAATAAAGAGGGAATAAGCTCATCAGAGTTCTTAGCGGGGAGCGTAAACACGAACCCAACCTTGATAAGAAAAATTATGGGTATGTTAAAAAAGGCAGGGTTAATTGAAGTACAACCTGGTATTGCAGGGGCAAAACTAGCCAAGGAACCTTCTTATATAACATTACTTAACGTTTATAAGGCGGTCGATGTTGTGCAGGAAAAAGAATTGTTTAGTGTGCATGAAAATCCGCACCCTGATTGCCTTGTGGGCAGGAACATTCAAGATTCGATCACTCCTGTGTTGTCAGCAGCTCAATTTGCTATGGAAAAGGTACTGGGAAATGTAACCATTGAAGATATTGCTAAGGATATTGTTGAAAAAGAAAAACTTAAAATACAATAATAAATTAATAAAAGACATTCTTGAAAACAGAATGTCTTTTATTCGTAGTCCAAATCCCTTCTTTAACCTGCCCTGCACCGTTTGTTGCATAACAAAAGGAGCTACTGATTCGCTTGGTAATGAAGTAAAGCACCCGTTAGTTTAAGTACAACATTTCACAATATCAATACAATTTAAAGAGGGGAAAGTTTATACATTGAATTGTATATCAACATTAGCTGACATCATTTACATATTAAACCCTATATGGATGTATTCACATCAAAAAAGGCCCTTCTCGTTTGGTGAATAAGTCGCCATCTATTAGTCCATCTTAACAAATGAAGCTACATGGAGGGAGGTTCTAAACATGAGCCAAAAGCGTGATAAAGACTATAGTCAGAAGGGAAAAGCTAATAGCAATACAGTAGATCCAGTGATCGCAGCAGAAGACTTGGAAAAAGCAATTTATCCAACTAATAAGCCCCCGCGCAATGCCAAATAAGTACAAACTCGTGATTTCTTTGCTTTTCCGAAAAGAAACTTGCAGGTGAACGAAAATGAAGAGTAAAGCAATCCACTAACATGAAGAATTACTTGACTCTTCATAGGTATAATAGACTTTTTTTAGTCCTGAAATTTCTTCTTTACATACTCCATAGCTTTGCAAGTACAGTCTTTTTTAGAAACATACTTATGTGGTAAAATCCCAATGTCTATCTTCATTAATCCCCCCAATTTAGTATAGCAATTCTTATTGGATTAACCTGCCCCTTTAGTTGCATAACAAAAAGAGCTGCCAAAGCACCCGTTAGTTGAAGAAGAGCTAACGACTATCTAACAATATATTTAATTTAATTAATGCTTCATTTATTTCATTTCTTAGTTGTTGTTCAGAAATTTCAGATGAAGTTTCTTGTCCAGGAAGACATTCGTGCCAGTAACAATCTGCCGACTCAAACACCCCATTCAGTATTTCAAAATGCGCCTCATCCAACTTATCATTCGCTTTTAAAAACTTTTCCATATAACGGGTTTGAAATTCATCTGCCGACATATTCCCCTCTAAAAAATCTACCATTATTTGCTTATATTTGTTTATGAACATTTTATCCCCTCTCACTAGAGAATCCAAAGATAAAATTAGTGATATTATAGCATTTCTTATGCAACTAACCTGCCCCGTTAGTTCCATAGGAAAAAGCTGCCTTAAAGACAGCTCCGATCTTCAGCTAACGCACCCGTTAGTTTAATTCTTAACTTATTTCTATTTTAGTTAGAACCCGCTGCTTGGTAGGGTGATAAGCTTCCGTTCCACAAGGCCATTATACTAAGTGGGCTCCACCATCAATAAGAACAGCCGTACCAGTAGTAAAACCATTTTTAGCAAGGTATACATAGGTTTCAGCTATGTCTTCCGGCTTTGCAATCCGTCCAACAGGGAGCTGTTGTGCAATACCGTTGAACAGTGCTTGCCTCTGATCATCTGGCATTCCAGCATAGATTGGAGTGTCTACAATTCCAGGTGAAACCACGTTTACCCTAATAGGGGCTAAGTCTACGGAAAGTCCTCGAACCAATCCTTCAATGGCTGAATTGATTGCCGCTAACGTAGTAGCGCCTTGAGGAGGACGAACGCCATATACACCAGAGGTTAAGGTGATTGAGCTCTCATTGTTTAAATATGGAAGTGCTGAACGGACTGTAATATATTGCCCCCAGAACTTACTATCAAACGCCTCTTTAGCACTTGCCACAGGCAATTCACTAAAGTGCCCCATTGCTCCTTCTCCTGCTGTTACCACAAGGTGGTCAAATTTTCCAACCTTGCTGAAAAATTCTGCTACTTTTTCTTCGCTTCGAAAATCGATTTCATTTCCTTCTACATAGCCACCAAGAACTTGTTTTGCTTCATTTAATTTGGAAACAGAACGGCTGGCAATGATCACTTGAGCTGATTGATCGAGAAACGCTTTGGCAGTTGCTAAACCAATACCAGAAGTACCCCCTAAAACAACTACTCGTTTACCATTTAATGACATAGTAAAAACCCTTCCTTCTTAAAACTTTTTTGTATTGAAATTCATTGTGAAATATTAATTCCTAAAACGATACTATTGAGTACTTACGCTATTATTCAGCTAATAATTTTAAGGATTCACGATTAAAGGCAGGAATGTCATTCGGAAAACGGCTTGTTACAATATTTTTGCTTACCACAACTTCTTCATCTTTGTAGTTAGCACCTGCATTTTTGAGATCGTTCCTTATTGATTTAAAACCTGTTATGTCCACGCCTTTTAATAGGTCTGTATCAATAAATACTTGAGGGCCATGGCAAATGGAAAAAACAGGTTTACCTTCTTGTATAAATGCTTTTGCGAATTCACCAAAACCTGTCGTCTTCACGTAATAAATCAGGAGAGAAGCCGCCAGGGATGAGTAAAGCATCAAAGTCTTGAGGATTAACTTCCCCAATTCCTTTATCTATTTTTACTGCTTCACCTTTTTTACCAGTAATATCTTTTCCAGCCTGTATGTCGATTATGATCCTTGATGACCGCATCTTTAAATGCTTGTGCTGGTTCTGTGAATTCTAGATCTTCAAATAAGTCTGTTATTAGTGAAGCGATTTTTTTGCTCATTATGATAAGCCTCCTTAAAATTGTATAAGCATCGTTGGTATTATTCTCATTTAACACAATAAATACAAGTAATCTACCGTGCTTAGTATACTGCTAGATATATGAGGGTATAAAAACATTTAGTATCGCTCTGTCACGTGTTTAATGATGGGGATGCCCTTTAGAAGAATTCGTGATGTCAAATCCTGCTTGTGCTTGAGGCACATAGAAATACCTGATCCAAACCCCATCTAAAAACGGTTCCCTTTTATCAAGCAAAACATCAATGCCTTTGTCTGTTTTCACAATTTCATCATGGTCCGTGGGCGTATCAAGTTTTACTTCATAATGGGCATGGTCCCCATGGTCCAATGTAACGTAGACACGAACCATTTTCCCTTCAGCCTCTTCAATTTCCAACATTTGTTTCAGCACTTTAGCAGCATTTCGGTTAATTTTGCAGTTCATATCATTGTCTCCTATTCTAACAACTTTTAACTTTTTAATTAAGGAATCCTAAACAAGCTCATAACATGATCTCACGGTTTCATCCATATTCAATGCCTTAGGAAAAATCAAAAAGGATTCCTTGCTGATGTCCTCCTTTTTACCTTTCACTTTTTGTGATTTCTGCCAGAAGCTCGTATGAATGCAGGCGAGCTTTGTGGTCGTAAACTTGGGCAATGGCCATGATTTCATCAGCCTGGCTCTCCTCCAAAAATATATGCAGCTTGTCCTTTACCGTCTGCTGGCTGCCAACGATTGATGAGCCTAATTGCTGCTCGAGAGCCTTTAATTGGTAGCTGCTGGCCACTTCGGATATGTCATCTACCGGTGGTTGAAGCGGTTTAAGGTTGCCACTCATCAGATTCAAAAATTGCTGCTGTATTGTTGTAAAAAGGCGCTTTGCCTCTTTATCCGTTTCTGCTGTAATGATATTCAATGCCAACATCGCATACGGCTTATCGAGAACATTCGAAGGCTTAAACGCCTTGCGATAGATCTGTAGAGCACCCAGAGTGTTAAGTGGCGAGAAATGGGCGGCAAACGCGAATGGCAAACCCAGTTCTCCGGCCAGCTTTGCACTGAAGCCGCTTGAACCCAGCAGCCAGATTGGAATATTCAAACCTTCACCTGGAATGGCTTTTATAGGGTTCCCTTGTGCCAGGGATGGATCAAAGTAACCGCGGAGTTCCGCTAATTGCTCAGGAAAGTCATCTCCGGTACTTCCCAAGTCGCGTCTCAATGCACGAGCGGTCCCCTGATCTGTACCGGGTGCCCGCCCCAGACCAAGGTCAATTCGCCCAGGATATAATGATTCAAGAGTGCCAAACTGCTCAGCGATGACGAGCGGTGCGTGGTTCGGCAGCATGATTCCTCCTGAACCAATCCTGATTTTTGATGTACCGGCTGCCACATGGGACATCACCACAGAAGTGGCGGAACTGGCGATAAACGGCATATTATGATGTTCAGCGAGCCAAAAACGGTTGTAACCAAGTTTTTCAGCAAGCTGTGCGAGTTCCAATGTATGGCGGAAAGAGTCAGCAGGAGTACTTCCGGCTGTTATCGGTGAAAGATCAAGCACCGAGAATGGAATTTCGTTTAGTTTATTTGCATGTTTAGACATAAATTCATCTTCTTCCCTTATCTAATTTTTTTAAAAACTAATCTAATACTGGAATTTCATGAGTCGGAAAGTAAGGCAACACAAACTCTCCAAGCTCCTGGATGACTTCCTCGGGAGGGCGCTTTGAAAAATACAATACAAATGCCAGGTGATTGACACCAATGGATTGAAATTGATATAGAATTTCTAATAACTGTTTGCGCCCTACACGAAATCCTAACGGAATCGGAACAGGAAACGAATCGGGATTTTCCGATAAATCGATAAATAAAGTCTGAGTGAAAGGTTTAAACACTCCTGGTGCGTGAATTTCCGACAACTCGCGATACTCGTTAATCAATTGAGTTTGTTGTGGGATAATCCTCGGGTACTGGATCCAGCCGTCCCCATTCTGGGCGATCCATTCAATCGATTGATTGCTGAATCCTGTCATCATGGTTGGAATCGAAGAATAAGGTTTGGGGATCATTCTCATATCCGTTCCATCGATGATGCCTAAATCGCTGTTGATTGTCGGATTGTCCTCCTTTAACAGCATTTCAAGGAATGCATAATTCTTTTTAAACAGCCTTCCACTTTCGAGCTTGGATATTCCCAAAGCTGTGAAATCTTTATCCCGGTCTCCTGAAGCCACTCCCATGATCAGGCGTTCGGGAAACAACCGGTCAATAGATGATGCTTCCTTTGCCACTCGGACAGGATGGCGCAGCGGGAGGACCACACTCGCCGTCCCAAGTGCAATATCCTTGGTATGGGCCGCAAGATAGGTCAAATAAATCCATACATCATACATTTGACCATTATCATCAATATTCAAATTCTGAATCATAACGTCCCGAAGCCACAATGCCGCGAAACCATGGTCTTCAATTTTGCGGGCAAGCGACAGCTGATTTTCCATAATCGGATATTTGGACATCCTTGCCGTCGGAATCGTGAAACCAAGCGTCATTTTATCCTTTTGGTACAACCTGTTAAATGCTCGATGCTGTAATAAACTCACTTCAATTCTCCTTAAATTTTTGTACCAATGTATTTTTCGAACTTTTTAATCGTCTCCTCATTACGGCGATAATACGTCCATTGTCCGATTCGCTTCATTTCAACCAGTCCGCTTTGCAGCAGAATCGATAAATACTGTGAAGTAGTGGATTGCGAAATCCCGGCCTTGCTTCGGATATCCCCTACGCAAACCCCGCCTTTAAATCCTTCATCAGTAATAATATGGGCTTGCGGTGAAAAATGACTGTCGGGATCTTTTAACATTTGAAGAATGCTCACCCTCGTCTGGTTCGACAATGCCTTAAAAATTTCAACGGCTTGTTCATCATTTAAGCGTTCCAATTCCTGCTTCAATGTCATTTGCCTCTTTCTATATCGATTATCACTATCCCAATGGAAGCTGGATAGATGATCTGAAAGCATCACGCCAAATCGGTAATTAGCGATATTAATATAATAGCCATCTGGTCCGTCCAAATCAAAAGATTTGTTTCGAAGGAGATACGGCGAAAAGCTCCCATCTTAAAAAAGACGACTAAAAAACCTGCATATAACAGGTTTTTCCGACGTTTCCGCCACTCCATCTTTGTGAACTTATTCCATTATTTTCAGCTTATACACTTCTCTAGTTGATACAAGGTCTGCAATATAGTTCCTGTATTCCTGATAATGAGCCGACTGAATATGGTGTTCCAGCGCTTCCTCATCCTTCCACATTTCATATAAAACAAAAGTTTGATCTTCAGATTGGTGCAAGTCATACTTTATACAACCCGCCTCTTCCCTTGATGCCGCTTGTACCTTTTTGAGTTCTGATAATAGTTGCCCCTGCAGGCCTTCTTTTGGTTTTAATACAGCAGTAATTACAATATGCTCCATTTTCATCCCCCTTAATAATGAGTAGTTTGTCTTTCTTTTAAAAGTTGGTGGCAGTGGAGTTTATGTCCCTCCCAGCATCGTGTAAAAAATATACCCTTTTTAATCTCTTATCCGCTTCAGTTATGTAAGCTTTTAATTTTTTCTCTTAACTTTTTTAGTTAGGCTTAAATTAGTAAAGGACTTGATACACATTGATAAAACCTCATAAGCAGCAACCCAATCTGTGCCTTAATAAATTATAAAAATAAGGACATACCAGGGGCTTCAGATTCTGAGGCTTCAAAACCTAATTTCTTATAAAAATCTTGTTTTCCTTTTGCGCTAAATAATTGAACCCACTTAATATCTTCTTCCTCATATTTTTTGTAATGATTTCATTACTTTTTTTCCAATGCCTTGTTTTTTGGTATTCGGCATCGACCATCACATCACAAATTAAAGTTTGATAAATCCCATCTGATATAATCCTGCCAAATCCTATTAAATTTTTATTATGATAAATAGAAATGGAATACCAGCTGTTACAAATTGCGGTATATAGCTGGTCATATGAATACAGCCTTTAGCATTCCATCCTGTTGTTTAATGTAATCTTATAAAGTCTTCCTTGGGGATTCAATTCACTAAATTCAACTTCCATATAGTTCTCCCCTCTTGGACTATATCTCTGGTGCTCCTCATTACAATGTATCCAATTAACTTTCCAACCCATAAACTTAATACCAATTCGTTTCCTAAAAACTATACTCTACTTATCAATATACAAAAAAAATATTTATATACACTTGACACTTACATTTTTTAATATCACCTCTAAAAAAATGCAAGTGTCAAGTGTTATTATTTAGATTATTGGATAATTCAGCTCGTAACTTGGGTAGCAATAGTATGGTGGTCTAAGTGCAATTTTAGACATTGGCCAGGAATCCTCCATATAGACCATCTTTACTTTTTCATTTGATTGGTTTACTAGCAATAGCTTTACTTCTGGATTAAATTCATATCTCAAAATGGTAACCCCCTTCCATTAGGAATGTGTGGATTCTCCCCCATCAACATGAAGAACTTGACCAGTAACAAAACGAGAATCATCAGAAGCAAGATAGACAAAGGTTGGTGCGAGTTCAAATGGATGGGCAACTCGTTCCATTGGATTAAATGCTCCATATACTGCGACTTGATCTGACGAGAAACTTGCTGAAATAAGCGGGGTCCAAATTCGGCCGGGGGCGACGGCATTGACACGGATCCCTTGTTTCACGACATTTTTAGCCAAGGCACGTGTCCAACCAACTATGGCGCCTTTTGTGGCCGTATAATCAATCATTTGCTGTTCACCTACATACGTCACCACTGAAGATGTGCCAATGATTGAGCTGCCCGGTTTTAAATGAGGAAGCGCTGCTCTTGTTGTGTAAAAATGAGAGTAAATATTAACTTTGAAGGTGTCATCGAATTGCTCATCTGTAATGTCAAGCAGACTTAGTTGTTGGAATTGGATACCAACGTGGTTACAAAGAATATCGAGACGTCCAAACGTATTTACTGTTTGTTCTACAATGGAGACACACTGTTGTTTGTCCCGCAAGTCACCAGGCATTAGAAAACAACGTTGTCCGAGTTGTTCAATCCTCGTTTTTGTTCTATTTGCATCCTCATGTTCATCTAAGTATGAAATAGCAACATCTGCGCCTTCTTTAGCAAACGCAATTGCTACTGCTGCACCAATACCACTGTCACCCCCTGTAATAAGTGCAACTTTTCCTGATAACTTTCCACTCCCTTTATAGTTCGGATTTTCGATAATTGGAAGGGGTACCATTAATTTTTCCACTCCGGGATGGCGCAGCTGGCGCTGTTCAGGTAAACTTATCGGAATTTCTTGGTAACGTGTGATTTTCCCATAGTTAGGGTACATGGGATAAGGTTGAGTTTTCATGTTCGCTTTAAACATTTGTTGCATTTGCTTTATTTGGTCTAATTGACGACTTTGATCCTTTTGATCCATGGAAACCTCCTATAGAAATAATTTTCTTCTTAAGAATGTATATGTAGTTCACTACAAATAAAGTAAAAAAGTGTGAAAAAATTTGTTTACTTTCAACACAGAAGCGTATTCTTCTTCAAAAGAGACACCTTTTTTCTTTATTGAACTGACCTTTAGGCGCCACCAGATAGTTAATTGTTCAGTGGTTGCTCGAAATCGTGATCCGCCTCGCTTAAAAATGGATTTTTTCCTACTCTGCCCCTTTGTTTCTGCGTCCGAAAACCCCCTAGCTTACTTTTTTGGCAAAGTATAAAAATGATGATTAGACAGAATACTGTATTAGTCAGTGGTCTAATAACATTTCGGAGGAAAAATGCAATGAATACAAAAGAGTTAAGAAATATCCATGCCCTCGTAACAGGTGCTTCAAGCGGCCTAGGATTTTCCATGGCGGAGGCGTTGCTTCACGCTGGAGCCACGGTGGCGTTAGCTTCTAGAGGCGGAATTAAATTGGATCAAGCAGTAGAGAAGTTAAAGAGCGAGGGTTATCCTGCTGTTGGAATTCCTTTGGATGTTCGATCAGAACAATCCGTCAATCAGGCGGTCGAATGGGTGAAAAGAGAATGGGGGAAGCTGGATGTTTTCGTCAATAATGCGGGAATTGGGATGAGGACAGTAAACCCCCGTTTTTTTGTCGAGCCTCAGCCATTTTTCAAAGTAACACCAGAGGGGTTTCGAGATTTAATTGATACCAATCTCACAGGATATTTTTTAGTAGCTCGAGGGTTTGCTCCTTTAATGATCGAACAAGGTCATGGGCGAATCATTAATATTTCTATGAATCATGAGACTATGAAAAGAAAGGGTTTTGTACCTTATGGACCATCGAGGGCAGCCACTGAATCACTCTCATATATAATGGCAGAAGATTTAAAGGAATATGGAATTATGATGAATATGCTTTTACCGGGTGGTGCCACTACTACCGGAATGATTCCGGACGAAATTCGAGAAGAGATTGAATCAAAATTTCAGCTATTAGATCCAAGGGTTATGGCCGAGCCGATCGTTTTTTTAGCCTCGGCTGCTGCAGAGGGAATCACAGGTGAAAGAATAGTTGCCACCGATTTTCAAGACTGGCTTCTCAAAAGAAAATAAGTTTTTAATCACAAGGACGGATTCTTTCCTCTTTGAAGAAGTAGAGCTGTCCCTGTGATTATTTAGGTGGATTTGGCAACCGAAAATTACTTTTATGAATGTAAAAAAGACCAAAAATATGCAATAATACATTATATATATTCATAGGTATGTTTGCTAAGTCTAGAATCTTCGTTGGTAAATGCCATAGTCTCCTCTTTATAAAAATCTGCTGCCACTAAATTCAAGACGGAGGAACAATTCCCATATTCCCTGCTTTTTCCGCATTTTTCACAAACTCATAACCATCTTTAGATTGCCTTCGAACCCTGCTTTCCCAAAGTTCTCCTGGTAAATCTTGATCTAGAAAATAATCATCATTTTCTAAACACTCGTAATTTACGTCCAAAGCACCATTAGCGATTTTTCCTCTACAATCTTGGCAATACATTCCTTCTTTGTATTCATATTTCATATAAACCAGAAAATCTTTTTCTTCGTCAACCATTTACAGTCATTCCTCATAATGATTCCTCCCCTCGAGATATTTTTTACTACTGAGTGGTGCAAAAACAATAACTACATAAACGCCAGCCCTTTTATTGTAAGTTGATATGTATAACATAAGATGATTATATATAGCGGAATTAATTTACAATATTTTGTCCTAAAGTAAATACGTTTCCCCTTTAAAGGATTTGCTACCCCCTTAGCCCCTGAACCCGGTGATGTCAATCGTTTAAAGGCCTCAGTACTTCCTGCTTCATACCATTTTTTGACCCAAGCTTTTACTTGTGAGGAATTTATAATACCGTAGGTATCCGCAATAGCTTGTTACTACCTTCACCGACAGCAGAATGATTGTCAAGGTATAAAAAAACAGGCTGCGAAATGTATCACAGCTACTTGTACTCTATATTAAATGGATAAAGGTTCAAGTTCGAAATAACAGTCAACTTTTATTTTTGCACTTTGCCAGAACTTTATCCAGTCTTCTTCTGACATGGGTTTTGAAGCGGGTCCCATCGTCTGTCCGCCAATTTCAAGGGGATCCACTTTCAATTCCTGAAATTTTTTTAGCAGTGAAACGGTGCCCTCTTCCATATATCCCTCGAGCTCGTCGACTAATTCGTAAATGCTGGCCTGCCTGTCCAGGTCTTTGTTGCCTCGATATTCATCGATTCTGCCTCTATAATGAATCTTAAATGAAACGGTATGGTCATGTAAATTTACATGTGTCGTAACACGTGAACGGACTTCCCCCAGAGAGACGTCCAATGGTGTAATGCTCATGTTATTAAGAAAATGATATTTGTTAAGAAGCTGAAAAAATTGGTCTTGATTCTTATCAGAACCACCTTTTAACTTTCCATTCCCAAAAAATCCAGTGCCCTCATAGCTAAAATTGTCTTTATCCACCTTAAATACCGGAATGAACGGATCTGAATAAGGAGAATACACTTTTTCCATAAACTCATGAATATTTGTAACTGTAATTTCTCCCTGTTTCCCCTTTTCGTAATGCTTAAACATCCTGTATAGATAGTAATCAATATCTTTTTGCTGCTCCATACGATTCTTGATAAATGTTTCGAAATCACCTTTCAATACAACGAGATAAAGCCGCGGAGATACATCTGGATCGGTTAATAGCGTGTTAATCAATGATACAATTCCATTTCTGGCAACCTTTTCATCAATAAACAGCATACGGAGCTGCCCGAGCTTAATTTCCCGGTAATATTTCAGATTAAAGCTCCTCCTTCCCTGATCTAATAATGTGACATTGGTGGAAAAAATTGTTTATCTTCCTGCATGACAGGAGGAACCAATGTAGAGACTTTTAATTTACCTTTTTCTCCTCCCGCTTCAACGGACAAAAAGGTAACAGGCGCAATTTCTTCAACTGTATTGTCATTTGTAAAAGGAGAACAGCCAGTTAAAAGACCTATACTGCTTAATATAAGCATATATGAAGTGAGTGCCCTCATAGACTGGAACGCCTCCCCTTTATTTTAGTGGCAGCCAGGAGGAGAGATGGAATTAGTAAATAAGTAAAGGCACCAGACCATAATTGCACGTTTGCCCAGCGGCTTAGTTCTTTTCCTTCTCTCCAATAGAACTGCTGAATTAAAAACGCACCTGCCAGGACAAGTAAGCACACAGCATAAAAACCTTTACGTGTAGTTTCTTTATACTGAGTTCCTGCAGAAATGCGTATGGCACCATATAAACAAAGCAGCAAAACGGATATAAAGAAAACATAGTGAAACATTTGCAGGGAAATCATGATAATTTCCACTCTCTCAAAAACAGGAGACTGAAGGTACCTGATCATATTTACTGCCGGAAAACCTATTTTCCCCAGGTAAGTGGTTCCGAAAAAGAACAGACATGCCATGAAAAGCAGCAAATACTCTAAAATAGAAATCGCATTTGCAACGATAAATATCTCAGCATCTTTTGCTTGGAATTTATCCAAGGCAGCACCAGAATTAAGTATTCGGGTCCTGATAAAGAGGACCAGACCATTAATATGCCTTTCCAGGGTTTATGTGACCAATCTGTTGGGATCAAAGGATATAGATCATGCAGCTCAGCTGCAGGAGGAAAGAAATACGGAATATAAAGCAGGATGATCCAAAAGGTACATAGAAAAGCAATAATGCCAAAGCGCAGTGTTTTTTCCATCCCCTGACTGGCAATATAGGTGCTTATCAGCAAAATAAACAGGATAATCCACGGTCGCTGCATAGCAGGAAAAATAAATTGATGGACGATTTCAGCATACCCCAGAATAATTTTACTCATCTTTATAAAAATGAACGCAATCCCGGCAAAGGCTATTATACGAAGCGTCCTCCGGCCTAAAAGATCAACGAATCCATGATACCCCTGCTGCGTATATTTAGAAGACAGGCACTTTGATAAAATAAACAGGTTAATCTGAGATAGGATTCCTACTGCCAGTATCCCTAATAATAAATCCGGCATCTCTAAAAACTTTGGCAAAAATAATATAAAATAAAGCATTTGTGAACGGTTTGCGAATGCAATAATATATCCTTTTCCAAGTTGAGCAGTCTTATCAAATAATATAAAATCCCCCATCTAGTGATCATCTCCTCGGTTATATCTCCATTTAAAGAGAGGATGTAAATGTGCTGGACGCTTTTTCATCCATGGAATAGGAGCCCGAATGAAGAAATCCATCCAATCTCTCCAATAGAAGGGCGCAACCGGGGCAAAATATGGCTGCTTCAAGCTTGTAAGTCCATTAAGGTGTGCGAGCATATAGATCATTCCAAACACAATTCCCGGAATGCCCAGTAACGATGCTAAAATTAAAAATACAAATTGAATGAGTGTGTTAGTCTTACTTAACAGATAATTCGGAACTAAAAAAGACGCAATTGCGGCTACACCCACTAAAACAATTAGCACCTTGCTTACAAACCCTGCTTCCACTGCTGCCTGGCCAATAACAATACCACCGATTGTACCCAGAGTTGTGCTTGTTTTTGATGGCATCCTCAAACTGGCTTCTTTAATAATTTCCAGAATCAAAAGCATGAATAGCGCTTCCCAGAAGGGGCTAAATGGCAGTTTACTCCTGGATTCTAATAAAACAAACATAATCTGCAGCGGAATGACCTGATAGTGATGGGTGGTTAACGCAACGTAAAAAGGGATTAATGTAATAGACGCCAAGTAGCTTACATACCGAAGACATCTCAGGAAACTGGCAACCATCCATTTGTGGATATAGTCCTCTGATGATTGAAAGAGATGAAAAAAGGTGATAGGAGCAATTAACGCAAACGGTGTATTTGCCACTAGAATGACGATTTTTCCAAGTCCAAGTGAATAGGCGCATTGATCGGGACGATCTGTCTGCTGAAACTGTGGAAAGACCGAATGGATGTGATCCTCCATAAACGCTGCCAGATTCGACTGTTCAATCACCATATCAAAATTTACTTTGGAAATTTTTTTGCGGGCGATATCTACAATATCTGGATTGGCAATTCCCTCTAAATACAGTAATACAACCTTCGCTTTAGTCAGGTACCCGGCAGAAAACTTCTCCGTTTTAAGTTCAGTCACCGGAAGCCTTCTTCGAAGCAAAGTGATATTTTGGTCAATCTGTTCGGTAAAGCTGTCCTTAGGACCGTATAAAATGGTTTCTGTTTCCGATGGTTCAATGCTTCTACCTAATGGATTTTCAAATGGAACAGCCCACAAGCGTCCCTTGCCGTCATCAAGGAGCACATGTCCCAACATCATCAGCTGCTGTGCTTCATCAAGGCTGGTCAGAGCAGCCGCTTTTACTGAGGCAATGCAGGTATGTATCATATCTTCAGAACAATTTTTTAACGGCTGAATGATGGATTCATTTAACCTCTCAACGTCAATCAATGTTCGGATGAAAATAAGAGTTATATTCCGGTCTTTATTAATCCTGTGTTCTATCAATTCTCCATCATCCATATTTGAAATCAGGTCCTTGACAGCAGCTATAGATAAATCATTATTCTTTTGAAAAAGCTGGTTGCCGTCCTTATTTTCATGACGGATTTGTTTGCTTTTCTTTTTCCCAAACATATATTTTCTCACCTGAAATCCTTAATAAGTTCTGTAAAAACTCCCGTTCTTTCCAGGATTATTATGCTCATTCCGCCTTTTCTTATCCATTTCCACATCGAAAAGCCGCCTCTGTCAATGCGGAGACGACCAGTGTCATTCATGCTATTTGTAAAGAATAAAAACTCATTTAAGAAAGAGAGTTAAACCTGGGTTTATGATCTTTCAGGGAAGCCGCAATCTATCCATGAATAAGGCTAGAAGTAGCACGACGATAATAGCTCCTGGTCCTCTTGAAGAAGAATCCGTTATATAGGCATAACCTTCTTTTCCAACACGAAAATCAAAACGGACATCATTCAGATAAGTGGTAGGCAGGACAACATCCAGTGAATAAGCTACCAATATATTAACGATTGTACGCTTATTTTTTAAAAAACCCTCCAATTATGGGAGGTATCTTATCTAGTATTCTTCTTAAAAATCTTCATCTTCGTTCATAAAAATAATATAACAATCTTCACAAACATTATCCTCGTTTAAAGTTGCTTCATCACCACAGGCTTCACATTCACCTTTATGATCGTCTTTAAATTCATACTCTTCTTTACCTGTCCACCAATAAACGATTTTCTTTGGATCCATTTTAAAATCTCTCCTTTTCTCTAAACCTCATAGAAAACTCAATAACCATAGAATCTACGTAGAATCTGATCCACCAACTGCAATATTCCTAAGTCTTTTCTTGATTTAGCAGTGTTTTTCCAAATAATTGCAAATTCTTCTTGACTATCTATATCTCCGAATCCCCCATCAAGGTTCCCATTCCATTGGTATTTCCCTGAAAGCACTTGATTTGAAAATGCCTTACAAAAACCTTTAAAATCGGAAAAGTTATTTCCATCCATAACGAAAAACATCTCCATAACAGCACTCCTAATACAAACTTTTATGCTAATTTTATCAAATGGTCTTATGAACTAAACTGCCCCGTTAGTTGAACATGTAAAAATGCACACTAGAGTCATTTAATGCTTTCATAACACAAAACCACAATTACACAATTGAAAGGTGAATAAAAAAAGAACCTCTAAAGAGATTCATTAAGGTGTATCTACTAATTTATCTATTTGAATTAAGGAAAAAAATCTGCCAAATTAATTGGAGGATGTTTAGGTATATCTTCTAATTTATCCACTAATATTCCATTTTCATCGAAAAGGTAAAGGGATGGTTTCCAAGTCATCCAATCTTCGGATGCCGGAATCAAAAAATAGGCACAGGCAAGAATCAAAGATAATTTAAGTAAATTTTTCATTTACATCCTCCCGGTTAGTGTATTAATAAAAATCCTTTATTTTATATTTCTTTTCCACGTTTTTCAGGTATTGAGTGGTATTCTTATTAAATACTTTTATAATCTTGTTACAATAACTCATCTGATTAACAAGAGTTTCATATCTATCAGGATCGCCGGGTTCCTCGATGAGCTGATCATATGCAACAGTGACCGAATGGATGGCACTTACGATTGTGAAGTATCTGGTTGTAAGGTCATAAGGAATATTTGCTCGCTCTTTTTCTAATAATGTATGTTGTTCTTCGAAAAAACCTTTGCTGTTTTTAAGAATTTTTAAAAGTCCTTCGTTTCTATAACCTTCTTTATCTATCATTTCTCTTAATACTTTCAATGTCAATTGTTCCCATTGAGATAGATAAACCAAATGATCATTAATAACTTTCATTGTGCCATAGCAACGAAAATTAAATTCCTTGTTCTTTTGCCAGTTGTTGTAAATCAATATGCCTACTGCTACCGAACCTGATATAAATGAACCGATTAATGAACCATAAAAACTGAATAAAAAAAAGCCCTCTAAATTCTTTGGTTTAAGGGTTGTCCAATCCAAAATATTAGTTGATTTTTTTAAAAAAGGTAAATCATCTTTTATTATAGGGCGTACTTTTCTTACTAAATCTGTAATGTCATTTTCTCCGTTGTAAACAACTCTAACAAGTTGAAAGTCGTCTGGATAGCGAACAGTGGTGTTTTTTATCTTTTGTATCCACTCATATGCTGATACAGCAGCAGTCCATTCCGGTTCTTTTCTAAAGTCAGTTGTTATTACTGAACAACTACCAGACTGTAAGAAATTAGCACCGTCCGCAAACAATTGAACCTCAATTTGAATCTTCATTTGTTACTCCTAAATCTCTGTGCCTTTTTTTGTGTATTCTTCATCCTTAAGTTCAATAATGTTATTTGAAACAGTTAAAGTTATATCAGCTAAATGAACTTTTGAGCCCTCAGGCATTTTATGAAGCCAACTAGAAAGATCTTCAAATTTTTCTAATTTAGCCAGTGTAGGTGCTTCAAATTTGGTGTCCTCATGATCATATCCAAAGAAATCAACATCAGTCTTTGTAGATGCAGGATGAATATATATAAATAGGTTGTCTTTATTCGTTACTCTTCTTCCTCCTTCTCATTGAACCCGAGTTCTTTAATTTCTTCCTCAGTTAATTCTACACTTACTACAAAATTACCTGTCTCATAGAAGGTGTAATGGTAAAAAATTCAAATTAAATCCCTTTTATTCCAGTATATCCTTTTTTTCTTATCTAATTCTCGAACCATTGAATCGAAGCGACATTCGTTATATGAAAAGCAAGAATTGTAAGACCGTAACTATTAACACGCGTTTAAGGGAGATAAGAGCTTTCTTTAATTTCCTCGTTAGAGAACGGCTAATAACGAAGAAACAAAATCCAATGAGTGAAATAAAGCTGTTAAAAGATAGGAAGTGCGCTGTTCCAACATATACAAATGATGAACTTGACCTTCTCTTTAAACAACCTAATCACAGGAAATTTACAGGCATCAGAGACTTAACAATTATGATGCTGCTTGAAACAGGTATAAGGGCATCTGAATGTATAGGAATCAATATAAAAGACATTGATTACTCGCGCTCAAGAATACTGATTCAAAACACAAAGGGTTACAAACAACGCTTCGTACCGATTCAAGACAGGATGAAAGAACAACTCCAACGATACCTCTCGATTAGAGAGTATTAGAACATGATTTTCTATTTGTAAATATCGACAATGATCCATTAACTAAAAGACAGATGCAATCGCAAATATCCAGATACGGTAAAGCGATAAATATCCAAGCTACTTGTCATAAATTCAGACATACTTTTGCTCGATTATCTGTAGAAGCATCTGCTGGTATCTTTGAACTTCAAGCAATTTTAGGACATACATCAATGGAAATGGTAAAGCACTATGTAAATTTGTTTTCTGATGACGTTATCAGAAAGCACAAAGAGTTTTCACCGATTGAAAATATAAATAAAAAAAGGGTACGAAATTAAGTCGAATGAAAAAAAGAGACAAGGTACTCGCAATACCCTGCCTCCAAACATTTTAAATCAATAATCCTATAAAACTAAATATCGAATTTCCTTACCCTTATAGTATGGAAAAAAATTCGATGTTGCAAGGTGTCTTTAGTATTGCCTTTTTTAGGGTATTCCCTTGTGAGCTGCCGTTAAGCACAAGTTAATAGACAAAACAAAGGAAAAAATAGCTGATTTTAAGCAGGAGAAAACTGTTCTACAATTCGATTTTTCTAGCTTTATCGACAGTGAAAAGTTAGAACCGTTTACTGTAGAACTGCCAAAATAATGCACTAGCATCTATTATGTCCACATGCACTTAGTGTTGCAACAAAATATAGTTAGGACCACGAGGACAGCGTACATTTTGGTTAGCTGTCTTTTTTATGGCAAAAGAGAACATTAATTCTAGATACAGTCTATATTATCCTTATTCAAGGGAACTATATAACCAATTAACTTAATGATGTCAGGAGCAGGGGGATTAATAATGAAAGTACTGTCGATGATTCAGCCTTGGGCAAGCTTATTTGTCCTTAGGGAAGCAGAATATGAAACAAGGACTTGGAGAACGCATTATCGGGGTCCTCTTGCTATTCATACGAGCAAAAAAGTAGATAAGCCCGCCTGTAGACTGGATGGAGTTGCCGAGCTGCTGGCTAAGCATGGGTATACAGAAGATAATCTGCCGACCGGAATGATAATTGGAGTCTGCAAGCTGAAAAACTGTTTGAAAATAGAAGAAAACAATGGAAACTGGGCGGTCTTAGAAGATAGTCGGGTTATTTCAGGGAACGACTTGTTTTTAGGGGATTACAGAGTTGGCGGCTATGCCTGGGAAATTGAGGACATGCGGATGCTCGATGAATATATTCCTGCAAAAGGGCAGCTTGGGCTGTGGGAGTTTAGCGGAAAGATATAAGTATCAAACCATAGTGGCACTGAATCTGGAAATTCTATGCTTGTGGTTCTCTTTGGGGTTGCATATTGATTAGGAATTTACTGTTTTTTTGGTGGTTTTTCATAGTTCTGAGACTAATTTTTGCTTGTTTCCCCATTGCGCGGTTCAAAAAGATGGAGAAATATGATGGTTTTTAAGGGATATCGGTTTCCGCAAATGGGGAATTTAACATTTTTTAGCCCGACTCAAAATCGTGTTCCTCTGGATTGCCGGTTCGACCCCGGCCACCGGTATCACCAATAGCGAAGAATCGCTATTACATCAAGCTTCACACTTAATTGTGTGAAGTTTTTTTGTGTTCATGACGCACTACAGAATATGTACAAATAATGTTCTAATCCTCAACAATTACATTAATAATTTCATTAAATTTAATTCTCTCAAAGAAACTATCTTTCTTCTGAATACTTAACTCTTTCGTGACAGGATCAATATACACACAGTATCCATGCAGTTCAATTGGATTTCCATCGTTATGCAATCTAAAACTTATCGGTAAATGATATTCCATCGCATAATGAATGTTGTTTTCAAATTCTTCAACCTGGTATTCATCTAGGACAGGTTTTTTATTTAGGAAGTAATCAACCTCACCCATTTTTTTATTTAAAGCTTTATGTTCTGGCATAATCAGCGCTGCTTGCCATTTAACGAGCCCTCTATCACGAATTGTACTCATCAGAAAGATCCCTCCTTTTTATTTATCATATACGAACTAACGTTCTTATGGAAGGCAGAAAACAATGCCTGTTCCAGAGAAGGGCTTTTCCAATTGTACGAAGACACAAAGATAATTACATTGGGGACATGAATTTGAGTACATAGAGTTATTAATCCACTCAAAACCGCACCAATTCAATCTCTAAACTGTTTTGAGATACAAAATCGAGTACATTATAAACAATACAGTCATACAAATTTATCTGTATACACAAAGGGGAAGGCAATATCTATACCCTCCCCTTTTTCGAACAACATATATTTTTAATCTTCTTGATTATTTTATAAAAAAGATAGATTATTTTTGTGATCCTTAATCAACTAAATCAGCTAATAGGATGTCAATATCTTTCTCTAAAATTTTCATTTCCCTTATGATATACTATTTTTGTTCATGACAAATAACCCTCCAAAACCCTTTTGGAAGGATTTTTCTCTGTTTCACAAAATCGTTAATCAGGCTAAATCTAGGAATGCTTCTTTTCTCTTTAATAAAGCGTAAATCCAATGAAGCAACTTATTCATACAGGCAACGATTGACACTTTGGCCGGTTTTCCTTCTGATTTTTTCTTATCATAGAAGGCTTTAAGCTTTTTGTTCCTTGAACTTCTTATGCCACATAGTACGGCAAGATACAGAGAATGACGTAGTCTGCTCGAACCTCTTTTAGTAATACGATTAATGGTTGCCGTAAACTTACCTGATGAGTGAACACTTGGATCTACTCCAGCGAAGGCAACTAGTTTTTTCGGGTGATTAAACCGATCGATTTCAC
The DNA here is from genome assembly GCF_047238085.1 of Peribacillus phoenicis. NCBI lineage: Bacteria > Bacillati > Bacillota > Bacilli > Caryophanales > Bacillaceae > Peribacillus > Peribacillus phoenicis. The sequence continues at coordinate 2,798,682 of NZ_JBDFMF010000001.1, forward strand.
CAATTTCAGAGATAATCGTGGCTGCGATTTTTTCTCCGATACCGGGAATCGATTGGATGATCTTATATTCTTCCAGTTCATTTGCCAGGGCCACTATACGATCTTCCAACTCAGAGAGGTGTCCCTGGTAATGAAAAAGCAACTCAATATACATACGAAGATTGATTACGTGACTTTGATACACGTTTATTTGAAATGGATTTCGAGACGCGGAGTCCATTATTTTTTTTGCTTTTTCCCATGCCCATTGACCCGATCGGCTAGGACAGAACTCTATAACACTCTCTGCTAGTTTACTTTCCCCGGCTGCTAATACCGCCTCTGAAGTGGGATATTCCTTTAATATCAATAAAGAAACCCTTGAATATAGATCCCCAAAAACCTTTCGGTATTCAGGAAACACTTGATCTAAAATGGTGTGAAACTGAAGTTTAGCTTCCACATACATATTCGTTACGATTTCCTGTTGTCTGGACAAATTCCGAAGGTCTAATAGCTGAATTCCTCTAATTTTATGAGGTTCTAAATCCTCTTTGTAATACAGCACACACAACTGGTACGCATCGATAGCGTCCGTTTTCACCTTCCGTAAGCTGGACTTCTTTGCCTGATAAGAAATAATCGGATTTAGTAAGATATATGGAATCCCTTGTTCCTCCAGGTATTGAATAACAGGAGAATGGTAATGCCCTGTAGATTCTAAAATGACCATAGGCATTTTCCCTGTCACCTCTTCAATTTCTTTTAGAAATTCTAAAAAATGATCTAACTCCTCTTTGATATGCTTCATTGAAAAGCTCTTCCCATACGGTTTAGATTGATCTAAAAATGCCTGAACTTGGCTCTCTCCTTTTGCCACATCCAGACCAACAACTGGATTCATTGTTTTTTCCTCCTCTACTTACTAACCAGTACCCCTAGTCCTCCATGTAGTGTCATAGCTTCGCTTGTTATTCGAGATCTGCGTCCCAACCAGCCTCAAACATGTTTCTACAAGTAGGGGGCGGACAGTTTAGTTCACGGGATCAAGTCCCACGCACCCGTACGTCCTACCCTGTCTACTGATATAATAGATTCTATTAAAAAAAGGTCAACCAGTAAAAACTGGCTAACCTTATAATACGAACGCACCCGTTAGTTTAAGTACAAACCTTCACAATCTGCTTCTTTTATCAACCCAAAAACATTGAAAAATTAGTGAAATCCTAATTTCTTAATAGTTAGATAAGTTTTCCAAAATTTCAACACTCATTGAAGTTGTAAAAATCTATTTTTCCAAATGAAAACAACAACAACCATCTTTATGGCTTAAGGACCACTTTAATACATCCATCTGTCCTTGTATCAAATACTTCATACCCATGCTTTGCTTGGTCAATTGGAAGTACATGGGTTACTATTTTTTCTCGTTTAATATCATTATCCCAGGTATAACAAACAATAAATTTCTTCAAATTAAATCCCCCGTTCGAGAACAACTTCTGATTTGTCTTAAGTAGGGAAACACGTCTACTTATTTGAAGCGAATAGTAAAATTTATATCCTGAATAAGAATGCAATTATCGACCAGCTTTGTCTTTCAAAGACGTTATACATGAAGCAAATACCCATGTTGATAAAATGATGGATGGCATTCCTACTATTTTTAAAAAATACCGTTGTGTATCATCTATAAATATTTCATGAATACCATAGATACAGCCTAAAAAGATCAAAGCGTGTATAGAAAATTTCATTTTTTTCAGTCCATTACACAGACCATTTATATTAATTCGAAAGGAACCTTAGTATTAAGGGGGCAAAAATATTTAATCCTCGATTCCCCCCTCTATATAAAGACCAAATCTGAACTTTATTCAATAAAAAAGCTGCCAAAAACGGCAGCTGGATTTTGTTCCCGTTTATAAGCACATACTCTTTTTCTATATATTATGTTTTTACGTAATAACCCGGATAACTTACCTATCTATATACCATAATAAGAATTATCCAAGAGACACCCTAAGGATCTTGGTGTTTGTCTGAATCCATCCTTGAAGCTTTTCAGGGATGGATTTTTTTTTTACTTTTCTAGCTGAATAATATGTCCCAAGAGCGCCTTAAAAGAGAGCTAGATTTTCAACCCGTCTTATTGCACTAACCTGCCCCGTTAGTGCCATAAGAAAAAGCTGCCCTAAAGACAGCTCTGATCTTCAGCTAACGCACCCGTTAGTTTAAGTAAAATATTTCACAAACTCGCTAAAAATATGAGTTGTTCTTAATCATTTAGACATTCTATTAATTCATATGTTCCAATAGGCTCTTGCTTCTTTCTCAAGCACCTTTAGTCTTTTGTAGTAATCAGGAAACTCGTGAAGATGAGCTAGGGCAATTTTCCCCGTTATAATAGGATCATCATCAGTTACATTTGTTTGGCTGGATATTTTCCCATGTTCCAGCTCAGTATTTACACCTATCCAAAACTCATCTAAATCAAACTTACTTTTATTAAAATCAATGCCTAAAAGTAAAGCTATAGCTGCTGCTTCCTCTTTAGAAAAGCTTGTTTTTACGTTGTTAAAATTATTTGTTTGAATCTTATTTGGATGCTTTGTTAAAGAATGGCGCATATCGCAGTCAGAACGGTGTTCTGCAGCCAAAGCATCTGCTTTAGTTATATGAACCGTGCCAAATGGATGTTGTGGAGGTGCGTATATAGAATAAATTTTCAACGGGATATTACCTGTATTGGTTACATTATGCCATGTTCCAGCAGGTATCATAATGGCAGAATCATTATAAACATTCCGTACAAAGTTTAAATTATCTTTTCTCTTGCCCATTTGAACAATCCCTTGACCTTGTTCAATGCGTAAAAATTGGTCAACGTTAGGGTGAATTTCTAACCCGATATCTTCTCCAGCTTTAAGACTCATCAATGTAACTTGAAAATGATTTCCTGTCCATAATGCGGTACGGTAGTTATTGTTTTGTTTCGTAGCTTCATTAATATTGATTACAAATGGTTTACGTCCATAATCTTTTAGTCCGATTTCATTCCTTCCAATTGATGATTGAAAAAGATCCAATCGGTTAGCAACATCATGTGTAGTCCAGTATTGGGGCTGTATTATATTGTTATTTATTGGTACGTTATAATAATAAGGATTTGGATATTGGTGGGGATACGAAAAAGGAGCATCGTACATTTTTCTCAACGCCTTCAAAGATTTTTTAAACTATCCTATTCACTATGTTAAGGATATGTTCTAATACTCAGGGTTACCGAATTTTAGGAATTGATTATCCGTTAACATTTGCTCAATCTAATGGAACAATTCAAAGAAGGAAATTCGCTTCTGCAAATATCCTGCCTCTTTAGTTGCATAAAGAAAAAGCTGCCTTAAAGACACCTCTGATCTACAGCTAACGACCGTTAGTTTAAGTAAAAAGCTTAACAAGATTAATTAACATAAATACATCCATTTTTCCTTTAAAGTAGAAGCTTATTATAGTGTAAACGGGTTTAGTAATTATAATTACAGGGTAATTAAAGTTTTGGTATATAAAAAATAGGGGGATTATATTATGAAGGAGTCACTAGATACATATAAATTACTGGAATTCATCCAAGAAAATAAAACGGATTTTGAAAATTCATTATTAAACGAAGCATCTAATGTGAAAGAAAAAATTGAAGAAATTTTAACGGTTGGTAATATTGACCTGATAAATAATGCCCATAGGCTGATTCAATACATTATTGAGGCTAAAGAACAGGAGCTTCAATCATTTGCTACCCAAGAAGGTATAGCTTGGGCGACACACGCAATTCCATTAACTTTCAAATTAGAGTGGGTGCAAGCAATTCGAAGGACCTTGTGGAGGTTCCTACAAGAATATAACAAGGTAAATAATAAGGTTATTACTGAAGAATTTTTTTCGGTAGAAAAACAATTTAATAATCAGGTAGACAGATTTTTAAATGTTTTTTTTATCACATATTCTCAATACAAAGATTCGTTGATAATGGCTCAAAAAGAATTGGTTGAAAATCTTTCGGTGCCTATAATCCCAATAACACCCACTATATGTATTTTACCTCTTATTGGTGCGGTTGATCTTTACCGAACGAATATTCTCGAGGAAAAAGTTTTAATGGAGATTGGAAAATTACGTATTCAAACATTGATTATGGACTTATCTGGAATTATGGAAATCGAAGCCGAAGTAATTGATCATTTAATGAAGATTATAGACGGCACTTCATTAATGGGATGTACCACTGTGATTACCGGGTTAAGAGCTGAAGTGGTTAGAAGTATGATAAACTTAGGAATAAGATTAAATGAAAAAGCACAAACATTAGGAACTTTACAACAAGCATTGAATAAATTCTTATTAAGTTAAACACGGAGAATTTTAGAGGAGAGTCGCTTTGCCGACTCTTTTTTCTTATTCAATATATTCTGACCAACTGGCTAAATATTTGTTCCTGCCCGGCAGTTACGCCTTGGTATAAGCTATAATTAGGGTATTTAGTAATTAATTCAACACTAATCAAATCATTTTTTTCTTCAACCAAAATGCCCGGTATACAAAGAATGTGCTGCCTTAAAAACAGCTCCTGTTTTCAGCTAACGACCCGTTACCATCTATGAAGCGCAAAAATCAGCGTTTCACCACAGAGAATGAAAATTGGTCTCTATGTCGATAATGTTTTAATGGCTGGCGAAGAAGGTCGTTGAACTATGGTGCCTTTGATCCCATAAGTTAGTCTGACTCCGACGACCACGGTGTACCATCGACTTTCGCGCCCTTTATGGGTAATACTTTTGGGAGATTAATCCTTTTTTGATCGTCGCGCTAGCCTTTACTTAATTTCCAATGATTGGAGGTTTTGTTTAACGATTTACCAAACTCAATCAGATCACTCATAAGGCTCAGCCTTTTTTTAAAAAGCGTTTTACTGGGTCTATTTTGTTGTGGTTTTTTCTGGATTTTGAGCTTTTTTAATTTTCATGGGAGCTCAATAAGAAAAACGATACCTCTTATTGAAGTATCGCACTCGTTAGTTTAAGAAGTACATCATTAATCAATCAAATGGTTAACTTCAATTTTCTTTTCTTATTTTAATCTGTAATTAATATTAAAACTAAGATTCTTAGGCTTATTCCAAGTATAATTGCACCTACCCTACTTACTCCCATTCCTACAAACCCCCTAATTAACTTCAAACCAACAAAATGCGTTATGATACCTAAATTTACAAGAACCAATGGAGAAATATATATAATGGTAAGCTTGATTTGTGTTAGAACATCAGTGTGACAAATCCCTGACGCAATAAGGCGAACTAAAAACCTCACTTAGTTTAGGATCATCCATTGTAATTTCTGTGATTTGGAATGGTTCACCTTGCCAAATGTAACTGCATACCCTTTCTGTTGAATCCTTACAAAACGATCTGCCCAGATTGTATTATAAGTTTCTAGAAGCTTTCTATCCTACTTAGTTATTTTATGCTTAATATGAATGTACAAAAAGAGAAAAGGGATATATAGATACACAAAGTAAAAAGCAATGTTTGAATACATTTCATTCAATCGCTCTATTTGACTCTTCTCTTTGAGCACATTAGCTAAAATAAAGAATAGGACCAGTACAATGAACAGACTTATACGTTGTTTCACATTTATTACTTTCTTAATAGCACGACAACCTGCCCATATTTTCACACTGATATTGGGTAATATGAGAAGTAACCAAATCGAAACAACGATAAATTCGACTCTTTCTATTAGAGGGAATTTCGCAATTTTCATTTGAGATAATGTTGGCCATATTGTATGGTTTAATTGTCCTTCACTAAAGAAAACAAATGTGATGAGTGCTACTATTAGATAAAGTAAGCTTGAGAACAAAAGTCCAAAATGGGCCCATTTTTGTGATCTGTTTGGATTTTTTATGAATGGGTAGAACATGAATAAGGTCTCAAAGCCAACATACTGAAACAACATAGCTTTAGAGGATGATACGATTTCCTTCAGAGAGTGGTTAAAGACGGGTAATAAATTGTGAAAATTGGCAAATTCCAACGAAAAAAAATTAAGGGGAAACAGGATAAAAAAAGGTATGATAGTTCCCCAGAAACACATTCCAGTAATCACGCGGAATCCACCGGATACAACGTAATAAATGAGGACTAGAAGAATGAGGCTTATTTGCCAGGTCTTCATTAAGGGAAACAGCCAAACTTGAACAACTTCAATATAAACACGGAAAACAATTAGCGCTAATATAAGAAAGTAGAAAATCAAGAAAATGTTGAACAGTCCGCCAATCCATTTTCCAAAGCAAAATTTGTGAACATGTATGACATCATTTTTAGCAATTCCAAGAATACGATAGATCATCCAAACTAGTACATGAATGCTTATACTTGATAAAATGATGGATATCCATGCATCATAACCTGCGTCCTTCGTTATATCTCGTTGAAAACTCATGATTCCTATGCCAATAATATTCGTGTAGATCAGAAAGAAAACGTAAAAGGAAGATACTAAATGTCGTTCGTCTAGTAATGATTTCACGTGGCTCCTCCTCTTATCATGCAGACTTACTCTTCAATACCTGTATTTAGGATGTCAATATTTGTGTGTACAGTGGTTTTTACTTCTGGGTATATGTCCATAAACCGTTGATAGTCCCAATTTCTTGTGTTGGCCCTAACCTTTTCTCCCAACCCAATGGGATCTACATTGTATCCTTGTGCCAGTGAAATTAAATGTTGGACCTCTTCCTTAAAGTGTTCATTTAAATTTCGTTCCAATTTTACAATATCTTTTTCTTTTTTCAAATCAAACCAGGATGATGCTTTTTCAATCTCTGCATGGATGGTTAAATCGATGAATATACTCGGAATGCCTTCACTTTTCTCAACCGTATATGTAGTTTTTGCATCCAGGTTTTTCAAGAGAATAAAACCTTCCTTTTTATTTTGCGTGATTTTGGTTTTATATTGTCCATTTTGAGACCCATCAATTAATGTTTTTAGAATTAAGGACTGTCTTAAATTAATATGATTTATGTACTTCCCGTTTTTTAATAAAGCTAACCCGTCAATTTTAATTTGATTATCCTCTAGGATAAGGTAAGGTAAAATTTGATCCCTCCCTTCTTGATGAAAATTATTCAAAAACATGTGCAGATTCATTTTTGGCAAATTACCACTTTCAATGTTTTGATTGATTTTTTCACTTAAATGGAATGAAAGATTCACATGTTTACTGGATTGAAGTATGTCTTCGGCTGTGTTTTCAGCAATGCCCAACTGCATTCGACTCGCCGTTCTTGGATTTCGGGCAAAATTAGTGATAACATCTTCTATCCCTTGTGTGGCGTATTCCTTGCCGAACAATAAAAAATCTAATTTTCCTGTCTCAATAGGATAGGCTGATTTTGCATTCATTCTCGGGAGTATGTCTTCATATGAATTTGACACCGTTTTATAAATCTTCAATTTGACATTTCCCTGCTCTGCGAAAGTAGGATAAATAGCAATTCCTTTAACTTTTCCTTCTTCCCGATCATATCCTAGAGCTTCAATTATCTGAACTTCATCAATGATCCTCTCATGTTTACCACACCCTGATAAAAAGAAAGTTAAGCTAAAAGTTAACAGAAAACATAATTTCATTTAATTCACCTTTATTATCCTTTCCTGATTATTCATCAAAATCACTTTTCTTTTTTTTGTGATTATGTGGGTGGTATCTCCAAATTGATTTAGGACGTAAATAATTTGGCCTTTTGGATGTTTTACTATAAGAGGAACGGATCAGGCTGTCCGTTAAATCCTCAGGCCTAAAAGGATAAAATGGAACGGTATAGGGCGTTCCTAAAGATTCTAACCGTGTAAGGTGAATGATTAAAAAGGCAATCCCGATAACGATGCCTAGTCCCCCCCAAATAGATGCGAAGAGAATTAAAGGAAAACGTAAAAAACGTATAGTGTTCGACATTTTATAAATTGGGGTAGTAAAGGAAGCTAAGGCAGATAAGGCGACTATAATGAGTAAGACATTACTTGTAAGGGACGCCTCAACTGACGCTTGGCCGATAACAATACCGCCCACTATTCCCAATGTTTGTCCTACCTTTGTAGGTAACCGGACTCCCGCTTCACGTAATAGTTCAATCGTGAATTCCAGAAAAATCACCTCTAATACCGGCGGAAACGGGACATTATAACGAGAAATACTAAGTGAACCGAATAAATCGTTTGGAATCATCTCGTAATGGTAAGTGATAACAGCTATATAAATAGATGTTCCAAAAATGGAGAAAAGGACACTGCATACCCGTATTAAACGAAAAAAAGATCCAAGAATCCATGGGAGAAAGTAATCTTCAGGTGACATAAAATAATCAATGATCGTAGAAGGACCTGTAATGACATATGGCGACCCACTACTTAAAACAGCTACTTGTCCGTTAATAAGAGCTTGAACCGCCCTATCCACACGTTCAGTTGGCAGAAGCAAAGGAAACGGTGTAAGGGAATTATCTTCTATAAATTGATGCAGCTGAGAAGTATCAAAAATGACATCAAAATCAATATCTTGAAGCCGTTGGGTCATAGTATTAACATGCTGCTCACTCGTAATCCCATCAATATGAGCAATAATAACTCGAGTATTTGAAGTAGAACCAATGTTTACTTCCTTCGTAATTAGATCAGTTGTATTTATTTGTTGTCTTAATAAATGTATATTTACATCAATATTCTCAAGAAACCCAATTTGTGGCCCCACCACACTAAACTCATTTTCAACGTTATTTTGTTCACGCAATCCAGCTTTATCATTAGATAAGAGAATTAAAGCAACCCTTTGATCATTTTCCTTCATTTGAAGTATTGCATACCCTTTAAGTAACTTTGATTCAGCTTCGTTCCGATTATCCGTTATTACAATATCTTCTATTGCGATGATTTTCTTTATGTCATCAATTTTCTCTAGCCTGTCTAGTTCAAAAGGGGTCTCTCGGAAAATCATTAAAATTTTCAGTTGCAGTTGTTGTTGATCGACCAGTGTATTGTAGTAAGAAATGATTAAATGTCCCGATTCATCCGTAAGTGGAAATTGTTTAAAATCACTGGATTTTTTAACCTTAGCAAACAGCTGGCCAATATCTTGTGAATTCTCAGTCACGGCCTGTTTGTCTTTATTATTTCTAATCTTTCGTTTTTTGAAGAACATCTAATCACCTCCCTATTACAAAAGAATTCATATCCTTCTATATTATGTAAAGGCATCCCCATATTTATGTAAATCCGTTTTATAATAAGCGAAAACTCATAATATAAATATTGCTTAGAGTAAGCAAAGGACTATGATCCTAATAGAAATAATCCCTGTAGGGGTAGGGTAGGACAGCAAAACACAAATTTACAAAGTTAAAACTTTTTCAAAATAAAAAGAGCCAAAAGGCTCTCTTTAATCATCGAATGGAGTTTAAACTCTAATGCTCCCCTCAATTTTATACCTAATTCAGGATACTCATTTAAACCGGTCCATACATTAACCAACCCTCATTTTGTTCAAACAGTTTGCTTATTAGTGTATCATCATTTTCTTTCAAACCTTTTTTAAACTTCATTGATTTATGCCCTCATTATCTACTATTTCAGTATAATCTTAATATCAGTTTCTTGATCATCCTATCTAAGCTGAATTAAATATGGAAATATTAATGTCATAAATTTTATACGAAGATCAAATTTGCTTTTTATTTACCTCAAGTGTACAACATTCAAAGTTCTTTAAAAAAACAATAAACTTGCCATTAGATTAGAGGTCACTTTGGAAATCTTAAAAATTTCTATTAAAAAAATTTTAATACAAACAAATATAGGAAATAATCTAAACATAATATAGGCTGATGAAATTTATGGAATTGTTGGTATGTTAAAGTTCAATGATGTTTCAAATCTAAAAAAAATTTATAATAATGGATTAATTACATTCCCTTTACAAAATAAGTAATAAATTCTTTTTTAAACTTATTAAAAAATGATTTATTTTTTATATGATAATATTTATCATTTATAGATGGAATTACGTTAACGTCAATTGACTAGTGCTGTAGTTGTAGCCCTTTTAGGGTTTAACTACTATTATATTTAGCCAATATAATGAAAGACAAATTATTAAATCAAATGATATATCAAGACAAATTAAAGAAGCAATAAAAGAAGTTACCACATCAGAACTAGCTATTCAAGAGTTGGTTAACCAACTGATTTACGTCCTTTCAAATCAAAATTTTTATAAAATGACATTAAGTTCTTTTTATAATATCTTATTTATCTGGTTTAACATGTCTATTGTCAGTAATTGGTTACATTTTATTATAAGATAAACTTAGTTCAGGTGATTTAATGTTATTTTGTTATCTCTAATAACTATAGTAATTACATTTTTTATTTTACCTATAATTTTGATTAAATTTAATAATAAACCCCCTATCGATATCGATACTTAAAACAAGGTTTCTATGGTGCGCTTATAAGTTATTTTAAATCTATCACTTCTATTTCTGCGGATCAATTAATTAAAAAATATATCAATTTAACTATAGAATTATCATTTAGTTACTCAAATAATTTAACGATAGCTTAAAACAACAATTCCCTCTTAATAATATTTACTATCTATTTAAATTTGTAGGTGTAGATAATCAAGCTCAAATTATATGTATTAACAACTTAACAAATGATGATTATGTTGAGTATTCAATATTTTCTAAGGATAAGAATGAAAATAGGTTTTATTGACTTTTAAATATGATTGGATACAGTACACACCAACAATTATTTGTTTTTTCAAATGATAAAGACTTTGATTGTAACAAATAAGGTGACATTGTCAAAATTTAAGTAAAAGCTTTTTTCTTTTAAAATTTATAACTCAATGCAATTAAGTTCAGGTGATCAAATAGATAAAGTTTTAAGTGCATCCAAATATAGGTTTCAAACATTTAGTAATAGCGAAACTAAAAACCAATTTATGCTTTATTAAAAAGCAAAAAATAAACAACCAATCATCCTTGGTTGTTTATTTTTATTTATGCTAACAAAGAATCCTATGGTTTTTGATACTCTAACATTCTCTACTTAACTCTCCAGCACTACTCTATTCGCTAATAAACCCATCAATTAAAGAGCCGTATTGTTATTCCAAATTTATTTAATAACTATACTTTCAAATCTTTGGTTCTATTTCAACTTGTCATTTCAGTATTACTGAATGAAAATGGCTCCTTGTTATTTTATTCTCTATAAGTAAGTCAAATAACCTATCTGTATTGGTAATACATCAGCTTTAATTTCGTGTTGAACAGTATGATTTACCATGTATTTTCTTAATCGTTACTCTTCCTTGCCTGCTGCCATATTCATGTTCGCTTCAATATTCTCCTGGCTGATGGTGGTGAATGGTAAATTTCGTTTTCCTGAGAAATTCTCAAGTAAGTCTTTGACATCAATTCCCGAAGATGCCTTTAATGACTCCTGCAAGGATGCCATTAAATCCGTAGCATACCCGGTCACTTTATTGGCCCCGCCATTCGCACCGCTACCGCCTGTATCCACTACAGTGATCTTGTCTATATTACTAAGCGGACTTGCCACTTGTTTGGCATACTCCGGCAGCATTTTCAAGATCATATCCATGACGGCTGCCTGACCGAACTGTTCAAAAGCTTCAGCGATCTTCTGCTTGGCTTCTGCCTCCGCTACCCCTTTTAACCGAATGATTTCCGCTTCAGTCGTACCTTGTGCCCTTTGTGCGTCCGCTTTAGCAAGACCGTCCATACGAACACGTTCCGCTTCCGCTTTCGCCATGGCTTCAATTTTATACTTATCGGCATCCGCTTCTGTAATCTGTTTCATTTTGTTTGCGGAGGCTGCCTGTTCAACCGCATAACGGTCGGCATCGGCCTTTTTCTTCACTTCTGAATCATATTGCTTTTCACGGCGAAGGATTTCTTTTTCCTCCAGCTCAATTTGCTTCTGACGTTCAATGATCCTGATTTGCATTTCCTGTTCTGTTACATCCTGTTTGGATCTGGCCGTTTCAAGATCGTAAGCTTGGTCAGCTCGTGCTTTGGCAATATCCTGCTCACGACGGAATTCCGCAACCTTTAGTTTGTTGATTTTTTCGGCTTCTGCTATTTCGGTTGCCCTTTCAAGTTCGGCACGCTGGGCTTCCTTCGAAGCTTCGGCTCGCTTGATTCGCGTTTCTTTCTCTGCATCGGCGGTAGCTATATCGGCATCCCTTTTCACCTGGGCAATCCTCGGCTTTCCGAGCGATTCAAGATATCCATTTTTATCACGAACATCTTTAATGGTGAACGATACGATAATGAGTCCCATTTTAGCTAGATCCTGCGAGGCTACCCTCTGTACTTCCTGGGAAAACTTTTCACGGTTTTTATAAATTTCCTCGACTGTCATCGAACCAAGGATGGAACGAAGATGTCCTTCCAAGACTTCCCGCGCTTCCTGTTCACGGTCATCTTTTGATTTACCAAGGAATTGCTCTGCCGCTGTGGCGATATCGGTGATTGAACTGCCGATCTTGATTATCGATACACCATCTGCCATGACAGGAACTCCCTGTTCCGTATATACTTCAGGAGTTGAGACCTCAAGCTTGCTTGATAACAAGCTTAGCGGTTCCGCTTGCTGGAACACCGGGAGAACGAATGCACCACCGCCGCGGACGATTTTAATTTTATTTCCTGATTCGTCGATGTGAACATTTTTGCTTCCTAAGTAGCTTCCGGTCACGATCAATGCCTCATCAGGCCCAGCCGTGCGGTATTTCGTAATAAAGACAGCAATAAGTGCGATTAGTAAAAATGCAACAATGGCGACAACAATCCAAATCAAATCAAACATAACTTACCTCCTACCCTTTTTTTAAATCCTGGTGGGGTATAACATAGACAACCCCATTTTTAACTTCGATGATCAAGACCTTTGTATCCGAAACAATACCTTCATTCTTATAACCTGTCGCAGTTTTCGCGATGCTTCCGCTGATGCTTTCAATCAGGACTTCCCCAAACCCGTCAACCGGGATTGATGTCAGAACCCTGCCGACCCTCCCTCTCAGGTCATTATCATGAAATGTCAAACTTTCTTCCGCTGATGAGATGGGAATCAAAACAAATACATTCAGTAAAGTGACGATAATAAATGAAATGATCAGGGAAATGCCGGCACTCAATCCAGAATTAAGTCCTGATAGCGATTCAAGCAAAAACCCACTAGCAAAAAACACGGTGAAAAAGCTAAAAATGAGAGTTGGATTAAATATATCCGGTAATTCAAGGCCGGAAAATATATCATTAAACAAGATAAATAAGAATGTTAGCCCCCCGAATATAATTAATCCATATAAATAGACTGTTTCTAACGGAACCCCAAATAACTCCATCTCTTTCATCCTTTAAATTCGATTTTTCCAAGCCGCTTACTACTTTAAGGACCTGGGATAAGCGTTTCTCCAACATTGGTAATCTATGGTTATAATCCCCTCCATTTACTTTGCTTACCATTCATACGAATGACGCATTCAAAAAGTTTCATTTATTTTCCAAGTTTTAAATTTTCTCCTCGGACAACCCCTGTCTTCTAAAAGTACATTATTGAAATAAAATTCATATTATCATTGACAGTGTTTACTTAACATATTAAAATTCTTTATATGTTAACTCTTTACATAACTAGGTTTACATTAGGGGGAAGCACGATGAAGGAACGTCATGAGAAGTTAAGAATGATGATGGTTACAGCTTTATTTGCAGCACTTATAGGAATACTTGCCCAAATTACAATTCCACTGCCCATAGTACCGATTACAGGACAGACTCTAGCTGTTGGATTGGCAGCTACGATACTGGGTTCACGTTATGGAACCTCTTCCGTTTTATTATACTTGTTCATAGGAGCAGCGGGAGTACCAGTATTCGCTGAAATGTCAGGAGGGCTAGCTAAGATATTCGGTCCGACTGGCGGTTATTTATTATCCTATATCCCGACAGTGTATATAACGGGTTTGATATTGGAAAAAACGCGTTTCTCAGTTGCGATGGCTTTCCTTGCAAATACAATCGGGATGATAATTACTTTGGTCATCGGTACGGTTTGGTTAAAATATATGAGTTCATTATCTTGGCCAGTGGCATTTGCCAGCGGTTTTGCTCCATTTATAATCGTAGGCGTTTTAAAGGCATTCCTTGCATCTTGGCTTGGCATTACAATCCGTTCAAGGTTAGCGTCGGCTAATATGCTGCCAAAAAAAAATGCACCACTTTCCCAATGATGGGTATATGAAAGAGAGGGTACCGCTTGTGGTACCCTCTCTTTCATATATATTCAAATTCCGGAACACTGCATAAAAAAAAGACTCTTAAAAAGAATCTTTTTTACAAGTATTTATTGCGGTCCTATCCCCATAAGTCCGAATATGAATAGCAAATGTATATTATCCCCTTTGCTAACCGTAATCATTTTACTATAGTAACAGTAATTTGACAACTATTGAGGACACAATGAACATGCTACCATTTTATTACATAAGGAAGAATATAGTAACGGATTTGGTTACTTATTATTCACTTGATATTCTTTTTTCGTACCATCATCGAAAACGACCTCTAGATCGAATTCTTGATAGTCATCTTTCAAATTAAAAGCTTTTGTCACTTCTTGAATGACTTCCTCATCTGACGAATCTTTGGTGAATGTCAATTTTTCTAAAATCGGGGTCAATTCTTTCATTGCCTCATCACCGTGAACTTCATGTTTGTTAAGTTTGTCCTCGATCGAAGCTTCTGTTTGAGCTCCCATGGTATCATATTCAGCTTCGTATTCGTTATCATTGCCTGTATAATCCACTTCTAATTGAAAATCCTTATAAGTGAAAGGCAGTTTTTCATTATTATCCGTTCCTGTTTGAGGATTATTTTCCGCTTGATTTTCATTTTCCTGAACCGGCGGGTTTTTCACTTCATCGTTTTCTTCGCCGCATCCAGCCAAAACAAGCATAGCCGCAAACGGAACCGATAATATTTTGATTAATCTTCTCATTAGTTTTTTCCTCCTTTAGTTTGTATACGTTATTTATTTCCTAATAGGGGACATTTAAAACCTCAAGAATCTCTCAGATATATCATATCAACCAAGTGATCATAGTGGAAGGATATAAAACAATACCGCAAAAAAGTGTGTGACAGACCCCCCAAGCACGAATACATGCCAAACCGCGTGATGAAACGGAAAACCGCGCCAAACATAAAAGATGGCTCCAAACGTATAAAGCAACCCCCCTGCAATCAATAACTGGATACCGGCTGAAGGCATCGTTGCTGTAAGCGGTCCCCAAACGATAACGATCATCCACCCCATTGCAATATAGAGAATCGTCGAAAGGAAGAGGAATCTTTTCACATAGAAAGCTTTGAAGACGACGCCAATGATTGCAACTCCCCAAATTATCCCTAGCAGTGTCCAGCCGAGTGACCCTTGGATCACAAGAAGCATGATGGGCGTGTATGTCCCTGCTATGAATATATATATGGCTGAATGATCAAAGATTTCAAATATATCCTTCGTTTTGCCCTCTGGAAAACTATGCACTAAAGTGGAAGAAACATATAAAAGTAGCATGGAAACACCATAAATGACTGAAATGACTACATGCCAAGGCGATCCTGTTTGGGCTGAGAATATGATTAAAAACACAAGGGCGGCAATACTTAACAAAACGCCGATACCATGGGTTATCGCATTGACCACTTCTTCTTTTTTTGTATAAACATGTGTATTAGCCATGTTACAGCTCCTTAATTCCGGCTTAATTTTTTTGTATTCACCTAAAGTATACACCAGATCTTCCAAGCAATATAGAAAAGTGAATATTAACTTGATTCATACCCACTAATTAGATTATCATCTAATTAGATGATAATCTAATTAAAGAATGGGGGATAAAAGTGCAATTAGAAAAATTGGTCGCTTTCCATAAAACGATTGGTGATGTAACCAGGATTAGGATTATATCCATCCTGGCAAATGGCCCAAAACACGGACAGGCACTTGCGGGAATATTAAAATTGACGGCCCCGACCATTTCACACCATTTAACGAAATTGAAGGACATTAATTTAGTGAAGGATCGCAGGGAAAAAAATACGGTATATTATTTTTTGAATGAAGATGTACTGAAGCATTATTCGTCAGCATTACCTAAAATGATTTCAACTAAGGGGGACTCTAATAAAATGGATAATCAAAAGCTGAATTTAGAACACAAAAAGATCCTTGAAAACTTCTATACGCCAGATGGCCGACTAAAAACAATACCAGCACAAAGGAAAAAGAAAATGATCATCCTTCATCATATTGGCAGCCTTCTGGAAAAGGGACGTAAATATCCAGAAAAAGAACTGAATGAATTCATCCAGTCATTCCATGATGATTATGCAACGATAAGGCGTGAACTCATTATCGGAAGCATCATGTACCGTGAAAACAGCATTTATGAACTGAATCCCCGCGAGATGTGGGCTGACATCGTTTAACGGAAGGATTCTAAAAATAAAAAACCGGCCTCCCATTTGGAAAGCCGGTTCTTGAGATGCAGTTTATATGGCAAAATGGTGACCGCCGATGATTTTGATTACCTCTAATTGTTTCATCCATTCGCTGTCCGAAATGCTAGGATTCCAAAAATACAATGCATCATTTGTGTAGCCATGAATCGCCAATGCTTCATTGACAGCTTTCTTGGCATCATCTCCTGCTGGTTTATTTATACTGCCATCACCAACAGGCGAGAATTGGTTTTTTTGATAGATGACTTCCCGTACAGTATCAGGAAATTCATCGCTATCAAGGCGATTCAAAACAACTCCTGCCACCTCGACCTTTCCTCTGTATGGCTCCCCTTTAGCTTCTGCATGCACAAGCCTTGCTAATAATTCTTTATCTTTTTCATTCATTGCATGTGGAATAATCAATGTTTTACCAGGCTCGGCAACATTATTTACATTATGATTGACTTCTTTCAACTTACCGATTGGAACACCGTGCTGCTTCGCAATATCCCATATCGATTCACCTTGTTTAATGACATGTTTGGTTGCTCCATCCGAAGCTTTACTGGTCGTTCCCTTAGGAAAAGCTATCCCAAGTATGATGACACTTAGAGTCATTATCACGGTTATTATAACTGATAATTTCATCTTGTAACCTCCTCGTTAAGCATCTTCCTAGGATAACAGACCATATGGGAGAAAACAGTGCTAAATTTTTTCCAAGGAAATGAAGGAAAATTTTTCACGGGTCTATTAACTTCGAAATTTTAATGATTCCCATTCTTCCCGTAGCATTCCCATTCTGATTGAATCATAATAATAACCTTCATGATAACGGCATTTTCTCATCCTTCCCTCCACTTGCATGCCTACCTTTTCTCCAACTGCGATCATACGTTCATTACCTGACCATGTCGTCAGCCCAACGCGCTCAATCTCCATTTTTTCGAATAAATAGCCTATGAACAACATTAACGCTTCTGTTCCGTAACCGCCGTTCCAATACTTGGGCTCAAAAATCGTAATTCCGATTTCAAGCCAGCGTGAAGGTTCATGTTCCCAGTAATATACAACAGAGCCTATTATTTGATCGTTTTTTTCCATTAATAACTCGGAGTAAGCCCCCATTTTCTCATCATAGGTTTTATGCTTCAGTTCTTTATCGATATACGTATGGAAATCAATGAGTTCTAGAGGATAATAAGGTGCATCCCATTTTTTCCATTCTGGATCGGCTTCTCCATATTTCAGGCTCCATAAACGTTTTAAATCGGCTTGTTTAACATTCCTCAATATTACTTTGCTTCCTTCAATCCAAACATCGTCCAATCCGCTTCCTCCCACTTCATCCTTGCTTTACCTTCCATTTTACCGGTCGACACATAATTTTATAAAATATTGCCTTTCTCTGGGACCATCGAATTCACAAAAATATATACCCTGCCATGTACCAAGGATTAAGCTCCCTTTATGGATGATCACCTGTTGTGAAGAACCAACCGTACTAGATTTCAAATGGGCTGCCGTGTTTCCCTCCATATGTAAATCCAATGTATGGTTCCATGGGTATTGCTCATCCAGTCTTCTTAGCATATCCTTTTTGACATCGGGATCTGCATTTTCATTAATCGTGATTCCTGCAGTCGTATGTGGACAATATATAAGAGCTATCCCCTCTTGAATCCCATTTTCATTAATGAAGGTCTGCACTTCTGTCGTAACATCAATCATATCATCCCTTTTCGTCGTTTTTAAGGTGTTTTTCTTCAGCATGTAAGTTCACTCCTTTGTCATTTTAATACTCCTTTACCCATAAACATTACATTCATGCTTTGCTTTTTAAACAATTCAAAATTAAAACATAAGAAAATCTTATCAATAGCAATTAAAAAAATAACCTATTCTTATTGCTCTTTTTATTTTAAAATTGGATATATAAGGAATTAGGAGGAGTGGTAAGATGAGTTTCATTTTTAAGTCAATCGACCATTACCAATTAGCACCTCCCAAAAATACCGAGGACCAATCAAGGAAGTTTTTCACTGAGATATTAATGTTTAAGGAAGTGAATAAGCCTCGATCATTAAGGTCCAATGGCGGGTTATGGTTTGAATCGGGATCGATCAAAATTCATATCGGAACGGAGGATAATTTCATCCCCGCGAGAAAAGCCCATCCAGCACTTGAAGTTGAAAATCTTAATGACTTTAAACAACATCTAATTACTAAGCATATTTCTTTTACAGTAGATGAGAGGTTGCCCGGGGCGAACCGCATATATTTAGCCGATCCCTTCGGCAACCGGATCGAAATTTTGGAATGGATATAATAAAAAGCGGGTCCATTTATCTCGGACCCGCTTTTGTAGTAAATTTATTTTTGTTTCTTTTTCCAGAATCCCAATATTAAAGCGGTAATGAGGGCTCCTATTAAAATCGCCAGCAAATAGCGGAAAGGATGGTTGACTAGAGGGATGACAAATATTCCCCCATGTGGCGCTGGCAAAGTTACACTAAAAGCCATTGACAGGGCTCCTGCCGTCGCTGCACCAACAACACTGCTGACGATAACGCGCAATGGATCGGCCGCCGCAAAAGGAATGGCACCCTCTGTGATGAATGAAGCACCCATGAAGTAATTAGTGAATCCGGACTTCCTTTCCATTTCACTGAATTTACTTTTAAAGAATGTAGTTGCAAATGCGATTCCCAGGGGGGGAACCATTCCGCCAGCCATTACTGCAGCATGCGGTCCGAAACTTGATGCCTCAATGGCTGCAATCCCAAAAGTGAATGCTGCTTTATTTAAAGGTCCGCCCATATCCACAGCCATCATACCCCCAAGAATCAAGCCTAGGAATATTGCGTTCGTTCCGGATAAGCCCTGCAGCCAATTGGTCAATCCCGTGTTAATTGCTGTTACTGGTTCATTTATAAGAAATATCATGATAAACCCTGTAATTAACATTCCGAATACAGGATAGAGTAAAACCGGTTTAATGCCATCGAGTGTTTGCGGTAACTTGGAAAACAATTTTCTTAAAAGTAAGACTACATAACCTGCAAGGAAACCGGCGATCAGTCCGCCAAGAAAACCGGCATTAGCCTGTGCTGCCAATAATCCCCCTACCATACCAGGAGCAAAACCTGGACGGTCGGCAATACTTGAAGCAATGAATCCAGCCAGGACAGGGATAAGTAAGAAGAAGGCACCATTTCCCCCTCCAATATCACTTAATGCTTTGGCAATGGGATTATACTCCGGATTTGCCGGATCTGCTGCCTCGATCCCGAAAAAGAAAGAAAGCGCAATCAGGATTCCGCCCCCGACGACAAATGGAAGCATATTACTTACGCCATTCATTAAGTGCTTGTAAATCCCCAATCCTCCTTTAGCTGAATCACCTTCATCACTTTTATCATTTCCAGTTCCTTTGTAAACAGGTGCATCCTGATTCACGGCTCTGGTTAACAGCTCCTCGGTCTTCCGGATTCCATGGGCAACAGGGACAATAATGACATGTTTTCCATTAAAACGATCCATTTCCACCTGCTTATCCGCTGCGACGATTATTGCATCCGCTTCATCAATCTCTGCGGCGGTTAAACCATTTTTGATTCCCGTGGAACCATTTGTTTCCACTTTGAAATCGATTCCCATTTCCTTCGCTTTGGCCTTTAACGCATCGGCAGCCATATAAGTATGGGCAATTCCTGTTGGACAAGCTGTAACGGCAAGGATTTTACCTCCTTTATTGTTACCACTGTCTCCATTACTTGATTGCTCCTCTTCTTCATAAGCCTCCATTTCTTTTTGATTGATTATCTCCAACACTTCCTCACCAGAAGAAGCAGAAATCAAGCGGGCTCTGAATTTATCATCCATCAGTAACGAAGAAAGCCGGGAAAGGGTTTCCAAGTGATCTGCATTCGCTCCCTCACTTGCTGCAATCATAAAGAACAAATGAGCTGGCTGCCCATCAAGCGATTCATAATCCACACCACTGACCGATTTGCCGAAACAGATGGCTGGTATCCTTACAGCATCTGTTTTTGCGTGCGGTATGGCTATCCCTTCACCAATCCCTGTTGTGCTTTGCTCTTCACGTTTTAAGATGGCAGCTTTGAAACCCTCCACATCGTTTAACCTGTCTGCCTCTGCTAACTTTCCTGATAGTTCATCAATGACTGCTTGCTTTGTAACACTTTGCAAATCTATTATGATTGTATCCAATTTTAACAAGTCTGTAATTTTCATAGAGTCAGCCTCCTGTTAGTTGATTGATGGCAATTTGCGGTAATAACTCTTCAATTTTATCCAGTGTACCTAGATCGGCTGAAAAGGCTGTGGCACTTCCAGCGGCAAGACTGAAGCGGAAAGCCGATAAAATATCCCCTGTCCTTTCATATGTCCCGATGAAACCTGCGACCATGGAATCACCGGCACCCACTGAGTTGATGACGTTCCCTTTTGGAACATTTGCGGAATATGAATTTCCACTGGTGCAAAGCACGGCCCCCTGTCCAGCCATTGAAACAATAACGTTTTGTGCTCCTTCTTCTACCAATTTAGTGCCATATTCTCTAGCATCATCAACCGTTCTTATTTCGGTGGAAAAAAGCTCACCCAGTTCATGGTGATTGGGCTTTATTAAAAATGGCCGGTGTGGAAGGACATTCAGTAATCCCTTGCCACTTGTATCCACCACCACTTTAATGCCGTTATCGGAACATGACCTTGCCATGGCTTCGTATACATCCGATGGAACGCTTGGAGGGATGCTTCCTGACAAAATGAGGATATCATTATTATTCAACTGTTCAATCTGACTAAATAATTGTTGATAATTCCCTTTTGAAATGACTGGCCCTTGGCTATTAATTTCGGTCTCCAGCCCTGTCTTCAATTTGATGTTTATTCTTGTATCTCCAGCTATCTCTGTAAAGTCCGTGAAAATCTCTTCCTGTCTTAAAAACCTTTTTACAAATTCACCTGTTTGTCCACCGATGAATCCTAAAGCTGTCGTATTATTTCCCAGCCTTTTAAGCACTCGGGAAACATTGATCCCTTTCCCTCCAGGGAATTTTGCATCATAACTGGTTCGATTCACCTTGCCCATTTGAAAACTTTCCACCTCGACAAGGTAATCGATGGATGGGTTGAGTGTCACTGTATAAATCATTAAATGGTCACGACCTTTACCTTTGGATTTTTATCGAGTTGTGCAACAGCCTCTTCATCATTGCTGTCAGTAAGAATTATGGCATCGCTTACATCTGCCACCTTAGCGAAAGTAGCTTCATTCAGTTTTGAACTGTCAGCAAGCACATAAGTTTCGTTAGAGAGGCGTAATGCCATCTTCTTCAGTAGAGCTTCTTCCGGGTCGGGTGTTGTGAAGCCCAGATCTTGATGGATGCCGTTCATTCCCAAAAAACATTTATCAAAACGGTATTCATTCAAAAACTGTACAGCATTACTTCCTATAACAGCATTTGTCGAAAATTTAATCGTTCCGCCAACTAACACTGTTTTAATTTCCAATTCGATGAGTTTTGGAATATGCATAAGACCATTTGTCAGCACCGTTATATTTTTATCCTTTAAATAAGGAATCATTTCCGCAGTTGTCGTGCCTGCATCAAGATATATACAATCATTTTTCTCTATGAATGAAGCCGCCAGCTTTGCTATAAGTTGCTTTTCAGCTCTTGCTTTGTTTTGCTTTTCCATAGTTGTTGGTTCAAGGCCTTTTCTTTGAAGTAAAGAGGCCCCTCCATGCACACGTTTCAAGAGCTTCATTTCTTCGAGTTGCACCAAATCTCTCCGAATGGTCGACTCCGAGGCTTGTAGCTGATCTACAAGCTCCTGCAGCTTTACCGTACCTTGTTCTTTAAGGATCGATAAAATGAACTGGTGCCTTTCAGTTGTCAACAATTCGCCCACCTCACTTTAATATCATCATCATATATGAAAATGAAGGAATAATCAATCACAAACGTTTAAAAATACTCAAATTCATTCAAAAACACCTTCAAAAACATTCAATTTTAATTGAGATAACCTTTCTTGAACACCATTATCTCTTTTTCTATGAAAATATCCTTTCAGTTCTTCACACAAAAAACCCCCATGTCATGATGACAGGGGGGGTGTTATTATTTTATTAGCCTTGAAGTAAAAGTTGTTCTGGATCTTCCAGCATATCTTTGATAGCAACTAAGAAACCAACAGCTTCTTTTCCGTCTACGATACGGTGATCATAAGATAATGCCAGGTACATCATTGGTCTGTTTTCGATTTGATCTCCAACAGCGATTGGACGAGTCTTGATTGTATGCATGCCCAAGATCCCAACTTGAGGGGCATTCAAGATTGGTGTTGATAATAGGGAACCGAAAGTCCCTCCATTTGTTATGGTAAAAGTACCACCTGATAAATCTGAAAGTCCCAATTTGTTGTTACGCGCTTTAACAGCTAAATCCGAAATGTTCTTCTCGATTTCAGCAAAGCTTTTGCGGTCAGCATCCCTTACTACCGGAACAACAAGACCTTCATCAGTGGATACAGCTACACCGATATCATAAAAGTTCTTTTTCAGGATATGGTCGCCTTGGATTTCAGCATTCAATAACGGATATTTTTTCAATGCGCCAATGACCGCTTTAGTGAAGAATGACATGAAACCAAGTTTAACGTCATTTGTTTTCACGAAAGAATCCTTATGGCGGTTACGCAATTCCATGACTGCAGAAAGATCGACTTCGTTAAAAGTAGTAAGCATGGCTGCTTCGGATTGTACTTGAACTAGACGTTTGGCAATGGTTTGACGACGGCGTGTCATCTTAACCACTTCAATGCGGTCATCATTCACTTCAACAGGAGCGGCTGCTTGTTTAGCTGCAGGAGCTTGTTTTGGAGCTGCCGCAGGTGCTGCAGGTGCTGCAGGAGCATTACTTGCTGCTTCTACATCTTGTACACGTACACGACCAAGTGGGTCGGCTACAGGCACTTGAGTCAAGTCAATTCCTTTTTCACGAGCCAATTTCCTTGCAGCTGGTGAAGCAATAACTTGTTGAGTGGATGATGCTTCTTTCGCTTCTGCTTTAGGAGCCTCTTTAGCAGGAGCCGCTTGTTCAGCCTTAACTGGTTCTGCTTTAGCTTCTTCAACCTTAGGAGCTTCCGCTTTTGGAGCTGCTGCAGCTGATCCATTTTCATCAACGATGGCGATAGCCTGTCCAACTTGGACAGTATCGCCTTCTTCCGCTAAATGTTCCGAAAGTGTACCAGTATAATCTGAAATGATTTCCACGTTCACTTTATCCGTTTCAAGTTCAAGGACATATTCTCCTTTTTCAACGTGATCACCAGGTTGTTTTAACCATTGCGCAATAGATCCTTCAGAAATTGATTCTGCTAATTCAGGTACTTTTACTTCAGCCATTTTATTTCTCCCCCTCATTATTGCGTGTAATTGCTTGAGTCATAATCCGTTGTTGTTCATTTTTATGGACAAGTGGATCTCCCTCAGCCGGGCTTGATCTGCGCTTCCTTCCTATATATGTTACTGAAAGATTGCCAGGAGCCGCTGCATTTAAGCGAGGTTCAACAAATGTCCAAGCACCCATGTTTTTAGGTTCTTCTTGAGCCCAGAAGATTTCTTTAAGATTTGTATATTTTTTAAGGGCTTCCTGAACTCCAGTGAATGGGAATGGATAAATTTCTTCGATACTGATGATTTGCAACCAATCCGTATTTTTTTCAGTTGCCGCTTTTTCACGAAGTTCAACCGCCAATTTACCTGTTGCAAAAACAATGCGTTCAACCGATTTAGGTTTTTTGCCCAAAGCTTTGGTTTCTACGAATGATTCAAATGCGCCTTCACTGAATTCTTCTGTTGTAGAAGCCATCACTTGATTACGAAGCATACTCTTCGGTGTCATGATGACAAGCGGACGTACTTGTTCTTGATCCAAAATCTTAGCTTGTCTTCTAAGGATATGGAAGTATTGAGCTGCCGAACTTAAGTTAGCAACTGTCCAGTTGTTTTCAGCTGCTAATTGAAGGAAGCGTTCCAGTCGTGCACTTGAGTGCTCTGGCCCTTGTCCTTCATAACCGTGTGGAAGCAGCATGACAAGACCTGATTTTTGACCCCATTTTGCACGGCCAGCCGCGATGAATTGGTCAAAGATCACTTGTGCTGTATTAGCGAAGTCACCGAATTGGCCTTCCCATAATACAAGTGTCTCAGGTGCAAAAACATTATAACCATATTCATAAGCCAGAACTGCCGTTTCCGTAAGCGGGCTGTTATGAACAGCGAATGAAGCTTTGGCAGTTTCAAGTGTGTGAAGTGGTGAATATGTTTTTCCATTAACACTATCATGTAACATGATATTACGTTGTGCGAATGTTCCACGCTCTGAATCTTGTCCTGTTAAACGGATTGGCGTGCCGTCACTTAAAATCGATGCAAAAGCCAATGTCTCGGCATGTGCCCAATCGATTTTTCCGTCAGGACCAAAGGAATCCAAGCGACGTGATAAAATCTTTCCTAATTTTTTATTAGGGGTGAATCCTTCCGGCCACTTAACAAGCTCTTCGTTAATTGTAACAAGTTCTTGTTTCGGAACTGCCGTTTCAATGGCTGGAAGTCCTTTTTCAATAATCCCAGGAGGATTACACTCTTTGGAAGCTTCCGGTTTATTTCCGGAAATTTTCGCATATGCATCTGCAAGCCTTGTATCCACTTGCTCAGCAATCGCTTTAACTTCAGCTTCAGTGAACTCGCCGGATTCAATAAGTTGTTTCCCATAAAGCTCTTTTACGGTTGGATGCTTATGGATTAATGCATACATTTCAGGTTGAGTCACCAATGGCTCATCCATTTCGTTATGGCCGAAACGTCTGTAACCGATCAGGTCAATCAAGAAATCCTTGTTGTATTTTTCACGATATAGGTTTGCAAGGTTCACAGCAGCCATACATGCTTCTGGATCATCTGCATTTACATGCACGATCGGCACTTCAAAGCCTTTTGCCAAATCACTAGCATATAAGGTTGAACGTGAATCTTCACTTTCCGTTGTAAAACCGATCATGTTATTGGCGATGATATGGATTGCGCCGCCAACTTGATAACCGCGTAAACGGCTTAAGTTAAACGTTTCAGGTACAATTCCTTCACCTGGGAATGCAGCATCACCATGAATGAGGATTGCAAGGGATTTGGAAATGTCCTGAACAGGGAATCCTTTTTCTGTACGGTCTTCTTGAGCCGCACGAGAATACCCTTCCACGATTGGACCGACTACTTCCAAGTGACTTGGGTTATTGGCAAGTGTAATCCTTGCTTTTTGTATATTAGCTTTAGTAATCTGTTTGTCCAGACCTAAATGATATTTAACATCACCCGTCCATCCATTGTTAATTCCTGTCGAACCTTCGGAAGGAACCAAATCTTTATTCGGTGAATGTTGGAATTCAGAGAAAATGACCTCATAAGGCTTTCCTAATACATGTGCAAGCACATTCAAACGTCCACGGTGAGCCATGGCAATATTCACATTACCCGTTCCGTTTTGGACAGTTTGTGAAATCATTTCATCTAAAATCGGAACCATAGCATCCAGTCCTTCAATTGAGAAACGTTTTTGCCCTACATATGTGCGGTGAAGGAATTTCTCGAAACCTTCTACTTCATTCAATCGTTTAAGTAATAGTTCTCTTTTCTCTTTTCCCACTTCCGGGAACATGTTTCCAGATTCGACCATATCAGTAAGCCATTGCTTTTCATCCAAGTCATTAACATGATGAAATTCAAAGGCTATCGTTTTTGTATAGAGTTGTTTTAGGTATTGTACGGCTTCGTATCCGTCTTTCACGTCTTCAGGTGATTCCGGACAAATAAAGTCAGCCGGTATTTTCCTTAAATCATCTGCAGTCAAGCCATATTTTTCAAAGTGAATTTGTTCAGTGTCCAGAGCTTCTTCTTTTAAAGGATAAATATTTGCAGCAAGATGCCCGTATGCACGGATATTTTCAGCTAACTTCACTGCAGACATAATTTTCTTCATTGGAAGAACTTCTCCAGTTTGTACAGTTGATGCACTTACAGTCGTTGTTTCTGCCGATACATCGAATGAAGGAGGACCTGCTACTTCAAAAAAGTTTTTCAGTTCCGGATCCACTTCTTCCGGGTTGGCTAGAAATAAATCGTATTGCTCCATGACATACCCAAGGTTTGGACCCGAAAAAGCTTTCCAGTGGTCTAATACCTTAGAATCATTGATGGTCATTTTGTAAACCCCCAAATTTTTCTCATAATTTTTTTCATTACGTTTTATCCATCCCCAAATTTCTTTCTTCTAAATTTTCCCCAAATATATGATATATATAAGATATATAATAAATAACTTTGGTTATTGAATAATAAAATTTTAAAGGATAAAACGTTTTCAGATGTTATATTAACATGTTTTTGTCGAAATATCCAAAGGATAAACCACTTTATACAACCTTTTTTCAACTATATTTCTGCTTAATTCGTCAAAAATCGCTTTTAACTGTCTTTTTTGCTCATTTAAGTCTTTTTTTCGCTAAAAAAAGATTTTTGTATTTTTGTATAATGATTATTTTTCAGGTAAATTTAACTAGTTTGAAAACCCTTTCACCTCAATCAAACTTCCAAGCTGTTAAACTCAGATTGCCATATTGAAAGCTTCTGTGCAGGAGAGCCGCTTTTTTATTGTCATCCCCTGTGCCCATTGCGATGACCAATGGAATGAAATGCTCTTTGGATGGCACAGCCTCTGTACTATAAGGGGCGATTTTTTCATAATTGAACAAAGATTGCAAATCCCATTTCATGATTTTCTCTTCGACCCAATTCTCAAACTCGATTGCCCATCCTTCTGCAACATGCATATCTTTCTGAATTTGGGTGAAATTATGGACAATTCCACCGCTTCCTATGATCAGGACATTACTTTCCTTTAATTTCCTCAATGCCTTCCCAATTTCATACTGCTTGTCCAATGGCAGCGCAGGACTGATGGACATGGATACGGTCGGGATGTCAGCTTCGGGATACATGATATGCAAAAGCCCCCATGCTCCATGATCCAGGGGGCGCCTTTCATCAAGTTCTCCCAATACACCTATCCTGGACAATAAGGTTAAAATTCGATCTGACAGCTCAAGGCAACCCCTTGCAGGATAAGTTATCTGAAATATTTCTTCAGGATATCCTACAAAATCATAAATGACTTCATGCTTCCCTACTGCAGAAATCATTTGATCTTCATTTTCCCAATGTGCTGACAAAATAACGATGGCAGCAGGTTTCTTCATAGCTTGCATATAATCCTTCAAAAAAGAAGTGTAACTATTCTTTTCCAAAGCTAATAGCGGTGTTCCATGTGATAAAAACAATGATGGCATCATAGAAACGATAAATCCTTTCACAATGTAATCTCTATACCTATACCTTAATTTACTATAGATAAACAATGTGTTCATCAATTAAATTGCATTTTGGGGGTTGTCTCATCAATAGTATCAAAGGTATACCCCTCTTTTTTTAGGAATTCAATTATATCAGGCAATGCTTTCACTGTATTTTTCATACTATTGATATCATGCAATAAGATATTAACATGCTTTTGATTTTTCGTCCCTTTTTGTACAGCAGAAATGATTTGTCGTTCACTTATTGACGGACTGAAGCCATCTGTCGAGTCAATGGACCAATCAAAATAAATATACCCTTTTTCCTTTAGTTGTTGAAGGATTCCATTGATGATTGGTTTCGTTGACGCCTGATGCCGCAGACGATTATTCGAGCCGCCAGGAAGGCGCACAATACGGCTTTTTATCCTATACTCCTCTTGCAGCATGGTTTCAAGCCTATTCAAATCTTGAAAGAAACTCTCAGTCGATCGATAAACGATGGAATAATCATGTGTATATGAATGAAGGGCAATCGAATGACCGCGGGAAATCATTTGCTGATAGCATTCCTTTGCGTATGGCTCTTCGTTGCCTTTAACGAAAAATGTGGCTTTAACCTGATAGCGGTCCAAAATATCCAATATATCCATGGTATTCAAAGATGGACCGTCATCGAATGTCAAATAGGCGATTTTCTGATTTTCCTTACTTTTTAGGAGCGGTGTCATCTCTTCAGGAACCATTGCATGAGCTTGAATGTTTTGCACAGCCACAAGAAACAAAATAATAATGAAAGAACCCGCCATGGAAAGAAATAATTTAAGCTTATTCTTCATAGGTGTTGCATCCCCTTCCTTTTGACCATTAAGATGTACCAATATAGCGGTTTAATGCGCAATAAGGCAGCGGTAAAAAATACCGCTGCCTTATAATATGAATTATCGATCGACATTAAAGTAACGAGCTTCAGGATGTGCAAAAACAATGGCCGAAACGGAAGCCTCTGGTTCCATCATGCATCCTTCAGTCAATTCCACGCCAATATCTTGAGGTTGTAACAGGCGGAATAGCTTCTCCTGGTCTTCCAGATTAGGACAGGCAGGATAACCAAAAGAAAACCTTTGTCCGGTGTACTTAGCGGCAAATCGCTCTTTCATGGACATTTCAATCGGATCGCTTATACCTAAATCATCCCGCATTAATTGATGAATTCTTTCCGCGAACCCTTCAGCTGTTTCGAGAGCAAGTGATTGAAGGGCGTGATTTTTCAAGAAATCACCTTCAAGCTTAAGTTTTTCTGCCCATTTTCTGATTCCTTTTCCGGCAGTGACCAGGAAGAATCCTACATAATCCATTTGCCCGGAGGAGACCGGTTTTGCGAAGTCCGCTAAACAAAGATGCGGATTCGTATCTTGCCTTGGGAATTCGAAAGTTTCCAAAACCTCTTGATGATTGTCCGGGTTGTAAACCAATAGCTTATCTCCTTCGCTCTGAGCAGGGAAAAATTGATAAACTGCATGCAAGCCATAATCCGGTTCCGTCTTTAGGAATTCGATCAATTCATCAACGAGATCATTGAGCTGCACTGCTTTTTCATTCCCTTGCTTAAGCAATTCGGAAACTTTCCCTTTTAACCCCAAATGATGACCAATCAGCATTTGCCTATTTATATATGGCTGGACGACATCCAATGGATAGTTCTTCAGGACGTGACGTTTGATGTCCCGCGGTTTTTGAACGGGAACATCGCTTAAAGGGGCAGCTGTTGACTGCTTACGAACAGGTTTTTCCAGCGTGGCGGCAATGGCGGCATTCGCTTTCGACCTTTCTCGTTTCTCGACTAACTCTTCCAAGTACACCACTTTTTTGTCAGAGTCATGTAAAATATTCGTTACAGCCAAACCATCCATCGCATCTTTGGAATATAAAACCGGTCCTTCATATTCAGGTGATATTTTAAAATCGGTGAATTTACGCGATAATGCTGCCCCTCCCACTAATATTGGGGTATTTATTCCCGCTTGCCTTAAATCCTGTGCGGTTAAAACCATTTGCTGTGCAGATTTGACAAGTAACCCAGATAGGCCAATGATGGTTGGCTCATGTTTTCGAACCTCTTCAATGATTTGTTGCGGTGCAACCTTGATCCCTAAATCAATGACTTCATAGCCATTATTGGATAGGATGATATCCACTAGGTTTTTCCCGATATCATGCACATCTCCCTTGACAGTCGCCAACAGGATTTTCCCTTTTTTAGCGCTATCTTCAGAGTTTTCCATAAGTGGTTCAAGGTGAGATACAGCCGCCTTCATCGCTTCAGCACTCTGAAGCACCTCTGCGACAATAAGTTGGTTGTCATTAAACAACCGACCCACCTCACTCATGCCATCCATCAACGGTCCATTGATGATTTCCAATGGGGTATCACCGCGCTCAATCGCTTCATTTAAATCATCAACCAATCCTTCTTTCGTTCCTTCGATAATATAGTTACCTAGACGTTCGTCCAATGGCAGGATCACACCATTATCCTTCTTCTCCGCTTTTTTTCCACGATAAAATTCGGTAAAAATCGCTAAGGTTTCCGTTGAAGTCTCAAACAGGAGTGCCTCAGCCAGTTTCACTTCCTCTTCCGGAATCAGAGCGAAACGTTCAAGTTTTTCTGTATTCACGATGGCATAATCGAGTCCCGCTTTTGTACAATGGTAAAGGAAAACTGCATTTAATATTTCCCTTCCCCTCGCTGGCAGACCGAAAGAAACGTTAGAAATGCCAAGTATCGTCAGGCATTCTGGAAACTTTTCTTTAATAGCCTTTATTCCATTCACCGTCTCTAAAGCAGATCCGATATATTGTTCATCACCTGTGCCTACAGGAAATACAAGCGGATCAAAGATGATGTCACTTTTGTTTAGACCGTATTTATTGACAAGCAGATCCACAGACCGTGTTGCCACTTCCAATTTCCGTTCAGCATCGACGGCCATCCCGATTTCATCAATGGTTCCTACGACAACGGCAGCACCATATTGATGGACTAAGGGTACTATTTTTTCAAAGCGCTCTTCACCATCTTCAAGGTTTATGGAATTAATGATCGATTTTCCTTGTGAATGTTTTAATGCTTGTTCAAGTACAACTTCATCTGTAGTATCGATGACCAATGGGACCTTCACTTTTTTGACGACCTCTTCTACGAATTCCTTCATATCGCCAAGCTCATCCCCATCAGGATCAGCAAGACAAATATCAATGACATGGGCGCCTTTTTTCACCTGGTTACGTGCAATTTCGGCTGCTGGCTCGTAATGCTTGCTGCGTATCAGCTCCTTGAATTTTCGGGAACCGATAACATTCGTCCTTTCACCTACGAATAAAGGACGCATTGAATCATCATAAATGAGCGGTTCTATGCCTGATACGGCATGACCATGGGCAGTTTCCGTAATTGTACGGGGCTTCATGCCTTCGAGGACCCTGGAAAGTTCTTTAATATGCTCTGGTGTCGTACCACAACATCCGCCAATGATATTGATCCATCCCTTTTCGGCAAATTGCTTCATTTTCTCTGCCAGGGAAGTAGGTGACTCATGATAGTGGCCTTCTTCATCAGGGAGCCCGGCATTCGGATAACAACTGATGGCACTATTCGATATATCTGCAAGTGTCCTGATATGGTCTATCATGAATTCCGGTCCTGTTGCACAATTAAGGCCGACAGCTACGGGCTTCATATGTTCAACAGATAAATAAAAAGCTTCTATGGACTGGCCGGCAAGTGTCGTGCCCATCGGTTCGATTGTTCCTGATATGATGACAGGCACATCTTTTCCCGTTTTTGCGAATGCTGCTTTGATTCCAGAAAAGGCAGCCTTGACATTAAGCATATCCTGACAGGTTTCCACCAACAGCAAATCTACACCGCCATCCAAGAGACCCAGTGCCTGTTCTTCATAAGAATCGGTTAAAATGTCAAAAGTCGTTCCGCCCGTTACGGATAGCGTTTTTGTAGTGGGGCCCATCGAGCCAGCTACATACCTTGGCCACTCCTCATTGGAATACTTTTCACAAGCTTTAACGGCAAGCTCAGCTGAAATTTTATTTAGCTTGTAGGCAATCGTGCTTATTTGGTATTCCTCAAGAACGATGCTGGTCGCTCCAAAGGTATTTGTTTCAATGATATCTGCGCCCGCTGCTAAATATTTTTCATGAATGGTTTGGATGATTTCCGGTTGCGTCAGTGATAAATATTCATTACAGCCCTCGAATTGTTCCCCGCCAAAATCGTCTGCTGTCAAATTCTCCGCTTGAAGCATGGTTCCCATCGCCCCATCAAGTAGGAGAATCTTAGAATTTAACTGATCTTGAATCGCTTTTTTATTCATGTACTGCCACCTCTGATGTCTGTTTACTATCGACTTTTCTAATATATTTCGTAAGTTCCGCCGTCATTTCATAGCGAAGGAACGGAGTGATTAAATATATGCCCTTGAATTTTTCCCTTGCCGCGTCCACCAGTTCCCGCGCGATATTAACCCCTTCCATCCTAGACTTTACAGGGTCATCCCCCGCTAAAGCCATGGCCCTTCTTACGTTATCGGGCAATTTAATGCCTGGGATCTCATTATGGATGAATTCTGCGTTCCGGGTGCTTGTCAAAGGCATGATACCGATGAAAATCGGGGTTTCTAAATGTTTTGTAGCTTCATGTACTTCTTCGATTTGCTCCACCGAATAAATTGGCTGTGTCAAAAAGGATTGAGCACCGCAGGAAATCTTCTTTTCCATTCTCAGTACGGCTTTATCCAGATATTTCACATTGGGATTAAACGCTGCCGCAATTTTAAAATTCGCCCGTTGACCCAAACTTTGACCGGAATAGGAAAGACCTTCATTAAATTGTTTGACCATGCTTATAAGGTCAAAGGAAGATAAATCATAAACCGAAGTGGCACCAGGGAAGTCCCCTATTTTTGAAGGATCTCCGGTGATGATCAATAATTCATTCAGCCCCACCGTCTGCAGACCCATTAAATGTGACTGCAGGCCAATCAAATTTCGATCACGGCATGTTATATGCACCATCGGATTAATATTCAATTGGTTCTTTAGTAAGTTAGCCAGTGCATCATTCGATATCCTTGGTGAGGCAAGTGAATTATCCGCTAATGTAATGGAATCGACCCCTGCTTTTTTCAAAACCTCAGCACCGGTCATGAAGCTCTCTATTCCCAGCTTTTTCGGTGGATCAAGTTCAACTAGGATCGTCCTTTCCGTCTTGGCCTTTTCGTACAGTGGAAGTTCCAATTCTCTTTCGTTCACTTCAATTATTTCTATTTCACGGGGTTTCGTAATTTTCTCTTTTACAGGAGCAAAACTTCCAATTGCATTCTTTACAGCTTGAATATGCAGTGGAGTCGTTCCACAGCACCCGCCTATGATAGCGGCACCTTGCTCACGAAGTTCCAGGGCACTTGAACCGAAATATTCCGGCACAGCTTTATAGACGAGCCTTCCATCCACATAATCCGGGAGGCTGGCATTAGGGTATATGGCAATCGATGCATCCTTCGGCAAGCTCACTTCTTCCAAGGCCCGGATCATATGATGTGGACCGAGACGGCAATTCACCCCAACAACATCGGCACCCAATTGCTCGAGTTTTTGAAAGGCTTCATTTAAATGGATTCCATTTTGAAGATTACCCAGTTCATGCATCGAAACATTTGCGATGATCGGCAATCCGGTTTCATTTTTTACGATTTGCAGGACGGTTTCCAGCTCTTCCAGGTCATAAAATGTTTCCAAGAGAATCCCATCAGGGTTTTCCATCAACAGACTGTATAGCTGTTCACGAAACCCCCGTTTAATCTCTTCCATGCTTAAATCCGATTTCCTGATACTCCGCTGTGCCCCTATGGTACCGAAGACATACGCATTTCCTTTTGCCGCTTTTTTAGCAAGAATGACTCCCTGGCGGTTGATTCTGCTAACTTCATCTTCAAGTCCATACCGTTTCAATTTGTTGAAATTGGCTCCGTATGTATTTGATTGAAGGATATCTGCACCAGCTTCGAGATAGGCACGGTGGATGGACTCTATTTGATTTGGATTCGTGCAGTTTAATTCCTCATAACATTGATCGATGCCATATGAGTACAATAAGGTCCCCATTGCCCCTTCCCCAACCAACATTCTTTCTTTCACTTCTTTACGAAAATTCATCATTACACCCTCTCTCAAAAACAGTCCTGTTTTTGTCGTATTTTATGAGTATGAGAGAAAAGGAAAAAAACCTTCTCAAAGAAGAAGGTTTTTTGAAACATTCTCCTCATCTATCAAGCTCTGCTTGCTGGATTTAGCACCTTTGCCTAAGCTGGTTGCTGAGGTTTCTTCGGGCCAGTCCCTCCACCTCTCTCGATAAGATCCATTTATATAATTTTCACAAGATTTCAAAATTAGATTATATTTAATTTACATTAATAATCTGTCAATTTCAATACCTGATCGACATTTTTTTCACTTTTGCAAAAATGATTCAATCTTTTGCGGCTTTAACCCTCTTCAATATTCTTTGTTTCCAGTCTTCCGCTAACGAGTCTAGAGTAAGTAAAGCCTTAGCGCCTTCCAGGCCATCTCGTTTATGAAGGATTACCTCTGCTGCATAATGAACTGAAATTTTTTCTTGCAAACGATCTATTAGCACGATTTCGTTTTGCTTATTTATCGTTCCTTCTTGAAGTACTCTTGCAAAATATCCAGTGAAACTCGTTTTCAGCACGAGTTCCAAAAACTTAGGTTCTTGATTGAAGTGGGAAATGGTCGAACAAGGTATCCTTCCCTGGTTAATTTGAACAATCACTTCGCCTATTTGATAAATATCGCCGATATACGTGGCTTCTTCCCTCATCCCCGCTACAGTTAAATTTTCACCGAATGCTGGGATATCCAGCTTTTTAGAGAATTTTTCATTCCATAATGAATAATGCTCAAAGGGGTAAAAGCACAAAGCCCGATCAGGACCTCCATGGAACTTTACATTACCTACCCCATCACCAATTATGCCTGATTTAGTCACTGTCACATTATCATGTGCTTGTTTATCCATGGCAGAAAAGATATCGACATTCGAAAAAATTTCCTGTTTCGGCTTTCCGGCATGAAGTGATTTGATTTTTCCATTTTCCATTTTGCATCTTCCATTCATATTTAATTTATATCATCCTATATGTATAAATTATACTAAAAATCCATTTATTCTGTAGCTTTTTATAAGTATATGAAGTGAAAAAGCCACATGAGCCGTTAAATGGGCGAAATATCATTGATTTCCAGAAAAATTCATAGGATAGTTTCAGTAATTTTGTTGCTATTTCAGAATTAAATATGGTAGAATATGAACACAATATATAGTCGAAAACTACAACCGTTCGCCTATATGTTGATTTTCACGATTGAATTCCTCATTGTCGCTCTTTAGGGAGCGAATTTTTTTTGCTTTCATTAATATCCACTAATTCCCTGTAATTCCATTCATTTTCTTGCATCGTGATCGACTTACCTATTTGTACTTTCCTTCCCTCCTTATCAAGTCCCTTTCATTTCCTTATTAGAAGCCTGATTCCTTGCAAAAACAAGCAGAAAGCCGAGCGACATCATGCGTCTTCCGCTCAGCTTCCTGTTTACGCTTGTTTCTTTTTTTTCGGTGCCGCTTTCTTTCGGGTCGTCTTTTTCTTTTCCGGTTCATCATGTTTTGTACGGTCTATGGATGCCTGTAATGCCTCCATTAAATCGGTTACATTGTTGGAAACTGGTTCTTTTGTTTTCGCTGTAATCGTCGTCTGTCCCGTTTTCTTTGATTCAATTAATTCTAGTAACGCGGTTCGATAGTCATCGGTGTATTTTGTCGGATCGAAAGTAGTCGTTAATTGATCTATCAATAATACGGCAGTATCGATTTCTTTTTTTACAATGGTATCATTGGCAGGGATATTCGGAACATCCGCTGTGGAGCGGACTTCATCCGGATAATGAATCGTTTCCATCACCAAGGTATTATCAACGACTCGGATAACCGCCATTTGTTCTTTAGAGCGAATGATGATTTTTGCCAACCCCACCTTATTCGATTCCTTGAGGGCCTGCCTCAAAAGGGAATAAGCTTTTATCCCCCCGTCATTAGGGGACATGTAATAACTCCGGTTAAAATAAATGGGATCTATTTCTTCAATTTTAACGAAATCCACGATTTCCACGGCTTTTTCTTCGTTTTGTTTTTTCAGTTGCTCCAGTTCATTGTCTTCCAATACAACAAACTTTCCCTTTGTATACTCAAAAGCGCGGACTATATCATCCTTCCCCACTTCTTTCTCGCATACCGGACAAACCTTTTCGTATTTAATCGGTGAATGACATTCCTTATGCAACGTCCTTAAAGATATATCCTTATCCTCCGTTGCAGCATGAAGTTTAATCGGAATGTTCACCAAACCGAATGATATGCTCCCCTTCCACATCGTATGCATATTCGTCACCTCATAACTTATTTTTAATGAGAAGAACAATTTTATTATTCCCCTTTGTTCAAAAAAAACCGAAAAAACAATTGCCAACTCTAACACTTCGTTTTTTTGGCAAAATAATGGTATCAATTATTTGCGGAGGTAAATACAAAAATGAAACCGATGCTGCCTACCTATTACCCTGAAGCCCCCAACTCCAAGGATTGGCGTTATGAAGTCAAATATGACGGCTTTAGGGCTATATTAACGATAGACTCCGATACCATAAGCATTTCGAGTCGGAATGAGAAGGAATTATCACCACAATTTCCAGAAATCATTGCTTACATCAAAGACCTGGGCCTGGAAGATTATCTCCCGCTTCAGTTAGATGGAGAATTGGTCTGGCTTACCAATCAGGCGAAAGCAGACTTTTTTCAAATACAGTGGCGAGGACGCCTTGGGAAACAATCCTTAATTTCAGAAAATGCCCGCTTTTCCCCATGTCGGTTTATAGCGTTTGACCTGCTTCGCATCAGCGGAAAAGACGTAGCAGCTAAACCTATGGTGGAACGAAGGGAATTGATGTTGAATATGGGGGGAAAACTCGGTCTTCCCATGCCTCCTAATCCCAACGATAAGGCTTTGATACAATTAATAGAGAGTTTTGACGTTTTGGATAATGCCTTGAATAAGGTCACCCTGTTAGATGGCGAAGGGGTTGTCGCCAAGGAAATTCGGGGTGCTTGGCAAGAAGGAAGACGTACAACAGCTTGGATTAAGGTGAAAAATTGGAAGACCGTTTCTTGTTTCATTACAGCATTGCACAAAGAAAATGGTTACGTTTCCCTCGCAGTTTTCAAAGAAGGTGCCGTAACGAAAATCGGAAGTGTCAAAAATGGACTGAGTGCTCGAGATAAAAGTATATTGCATCAATTGATCAAGCAAAATGCATCAGATGAAGATGCACAATTTTTTTATATCCATCCATCCATTTGCATCGAAGTTCAATTCTTACACGTATATGAGGAAAATGAACTGCGTGAACCTCAGTTTTCGCAATGGCTTTTGCAAACGACTCCCGATGAATGTACCTGGGAGAAATTTGTGCTAGGCCAATACACATTTCCAGATACGGTACAAATAACTTCCAGAGATAAACCGCTTTGGATAACAGAAGGTAAACAGGTGGTGAAAGTTGAATACCTTCATTATTTACGGGAGGTTTCAGCTTTCTTCTTACCATTCTTGAAGGATAAACTGCTTACGACGATCCGCTATCCACATGGCACTTTGGATAAAGAAAGATTTTTCCAGAAAAACAAACCTGATTATGCGCCGGCCTTTATTAAAACGTTCATGGATGAGGATATCGAATACATGCTGTGTAACGATATTGAAACGCTTCTTTGGTTTGGTAATCAGCTTGCATTGGAATTCCATGCCCCCTTTCAGAAAGCGGGTAAAACAAGACCCGACGAAATCGTCCTGGACTTAGATCCCCCTTCCATCGAATTTTTCTCCTTTGCGATAAAGGCCGCACAGGAAATTAAAAAAGTGATGGAATCATTAAGGATTAAAGCTTTTGTAAAAACTTCAGGTAACAAAGGACTGCAAATTCACATTCCATTGCCTGAAGACAGATTTACTTATCAGGAGACACGCATATTCACCGACTTTCTTGGTGACTACTTAACAAGTTCCAACCCAAATGATTTTACAACGGAAAGAATGAAAATAAATCGGCACAATCGACTTTACTTGGACTTTGTGCAGCATAGTGAAGGAAAAACCATCATCCAGCCTTATTCCCCACGGGGAAATTCTTTCGCGGGTGTGGCTACACCTTTGTTTTGGGAGGAAGTCGACGAAAATCTCCAGTTAAAGAACTATACGATTGAAACCATCCCAAACAGAATAAAAAGGGATGGATGTGCTTTTATGGATTACAGACTTGTCGATAATGGACCAGCCTTTTTGGAAGTTTTATCGTTCCTAAAACAAAAAAGACCAACAACTGAAGTAAACCCATAAATCGAATAAATTTGTGAACGGTCGAATAAAGTGCGGTGTAGGTCGAATGAAATCACGAACGGTCGAATAATTTGCGGTGAAGGTCGAATAAAATCGTCAACGGCCTGATAAAGTGCAGTGAAGGTCCTGATAATTTGCGGTGAAGGTCGGATAAAATCGTCATCGGCCTGATAAATGGCGGTGAAGGTCGAATGAAATCGTCAACGGCCTGATAAATGGCGGTGAAGGTCGAATAAAATCGTCAACGGCCTAATAAAATGCGGCGAAGGTCGGATAAAATCGTCAACGGCCTGATTATTTGCGGTGAAGGTAAAAATAACTGGGTGGATTATCGAGAAAAAGCTCCGGAAAGGTACGGCGAAGGACGAAAAAAGTGCTCCGGCTGAAATCAACTGCAACTTATTTAATAAGAAAACTGCAGGCAAACTCGCTTTTTTTCAAGTTCGCCTGCAGTTTAAAAATTTCATTATAATTTTGTATTCAAATAACTTTGCACTTCATCCTGAAGCTTGGCATATAAGCTTGTTTCCAATTCAAAATCCTCTTTTTCAAGCATTTCAAATTTTTCAGGCTGATCTAAGTCTATTTCAATCGATACCTTGAATTCATAGGTTGCATTCCCGATTAAATCAATTGAATACTTTTGGCTTTCTTCATCATGATGGACAACGCATTTAACTTTTCCGCCGTTATTGTAGACAGATATTTCACTTTCCAATGCGTTTAAACCAACAGAGCATGTTACAAGGCTTGAAGCAGACATCGCCGTTCCACATGCATTCGTGAAGCCTACTCCCCGTTCGAATGTCCGCACATAAATGCTCCCTGGTTCCAGCTCTTTCACAAAGCTGACATTGACACCATCAGGGAAAAGTTCATTCGGTTGATTGACCTTTGTTGAAAGTTCTTCCTGCAAATCACTTTGTAAAACGTCACTATCGACGAGAGTGATCAAATGTGGATTAGGAACCGCCAATGCCGAAAATAGCAGGGTATCATGAAGTTCCGGCATTGGTTCGTTTTGCAGCTGTTCTTTAGCCAATACAAGAGGTAGATCCTTCACATTAAAACTTACTGGTGAAATTTCCACCTTGAAAGTCGGAATGCCCTCATAAATATCTTCCGTTTTTTCCACGAGTAGATCCGCCTTCATGGTTTCCACGATCATTTTATCTAGCCCTAAAACGTCGTTCGCGTAACGTGCAACACAACGAAGTCCATTGCCGCACATCGAGGCTTCCGAACCATCCGCATTAAAGACACGCATCCGGCAATCAGCATGTTCACTTTTCATTACAAACAAAATACCATCCGCTCCAAGCTTCTCCCTATTGCATAGGGCCTTCGCGAAATTTTTCCGCTGTTCTTCAGTAAACGTCAGGGTTGTAGTCAATTCATCAATGATCAAGAAATCATTTCCTGAACCATGGCTTTTTAAACCTTCAATAATCATCCTGTCACATCCTCTAATATGCTGCTTGTCATTTATCATTTTTTTAATATTCTATATCATAGCATTTTAAAGATGGATGTGTCATCGCGTAAATCACAATAAATCCTTTTTTCGACGAAAAACCCAATAAGAAAAGCGGTTGGAATAAGAATTAACTCATACTCCAACCGCTCTTTTGAATTATTAACCGATCATACCGATGATGAAATAGACGATAAACATTCCGGCACTCACATACATCGGGGCTGACACTTCTCTCGCTTTTCCGGTTACAAGCTTCAAGAACGGGTACAGGATGAAACCGAATGCCATTCCATCGGCAATACTGTAAGTGAAAGGAATGATCGTGATGATCATGATTGCAGGTATGCTCTCGGTTAAATCGCTGAAATCCAGCTTTTTTATATTTCCGAGCATCAAAATGCCAATGATAATCAAGATGGGGGCAATGGCGCTATCAGGGATTACTTTAATCACCGGTATAAATAACAGTGATAAAATGAATAGCACGCCTGTCACCACTGAAGTAAAACCAGTCCTGCCTCCTGATGCGATTCCAGCTGCCGTTTCTACTGTTGCAACGGTAGGACTCGAACCGAATAAGCCTGATAATA
Organism: Peribacillus phoenicis; assembly: GCF_047238085.1. Lineage (NCBI taxonomy): Bacteria > Bacillati > Bacillota > Bacilli > Caryophanales > Bacillaceae > Peribacillus > Peribacillus phoenicis. The sequence continues at coordinate 2,839,388 of NZ_JBDFMF010000001.1, forward strand.
GAACGGACACACTTGTCGCCTGGAGCGACTTTTTATAGGCATCCTGGCGGTTGATACTGTCTACATGCCCGTGTACAAGACCAATATTCTCAAAAACAAGAACCATCGTCATCGCAAATACACTTATCCAGAATTCAATCCGGTTTGCTTCCAGGAACGATAATGAAAAGAAAAGATCGCCGTAGGAAGCTGTGTCTATGCCTGAAAAATGGATATCCGATAGTTGAACCGTCCCGAAGCAATAGGCAATGAGGCTGCCTGCCAGGATGGTAATCATGAAATTACCGGGGACATTCTTGATGAACAGCGTGATTGCCAGTAAAAAGGTCAACACCGTTGCACACACCGCTGGATCGCTTAAATCTCCGAGTGCGACGATTGATGATGAACCTCCTGTGATTATCCCGCCCTTTTCAAGACCGATTAGCATCAAGAATAAGCCAAGACCGACAGATATGGCTTCTTTTATCGAACTTGGAATCGAATCACTGATTAACTTAGAGTATTTTGTAAAAGCGATGATTACAAAAATTACCCCTGAGATAAACACAGCACCAAGAGCCGATTGCCAAGATAGACCCATTCCTTGAACCATGGTATAAGCAAATAGGGCATTTACGCCCATTCCTGGAACGAGGAGGATTGGGACATTCGCCCAAAGTCCAATCATGACACAGCTTAAAGCAGATAAAAGAATCGTGGCAATCACTGCACCATTAATCGGTATGCCCGCTTCCGATAATATCAGGGAATTCACGATGAGAATATAGACTATCGTAAAATAGCCGACCACTCCAGCAAGGATTTCACGTTTTCCATTCGTTCCATAATCGGAAAAATGAAAAAACGTTTCCAAGTTTAATTTCTTCATGTTGTATCCTTATTAAATTTATCCCTCGCCCACCCGTTTGTATTAGTGACAAACTACACTTGGCGATTTTAACAAATAAAAGGATAAAAATAAATAGTAATGATAAAAATTTGAAAAAAACTGTCGGAAATGATCCCGACAGCCTCGATGAATATATTATTTTTGTTCTTGTGAATACCCATCGACTACCAATTCCAGCTTTCCTGTATCAGGCGAAATGATTAGACCATGTACAGGAATATTTTTAGGGATCAAAGGATGTCCTTTAATCACTTCGACGCTGTTCTTACAACTTTCATAAACATCATCAAATCCGCGAAGCCAACTGCGGATATCGATTCCTGCAGCTCCCAGTGTATCGATGGTGCTCTTTGGTATATCACGTTCGATCATCTTGTCCATTACAGACTCGGCATCGACTGATGCCATCCCGCAGTCATGGTGAGGTATGACCAATACTTCATCTGCCTTTAGCTCATAAATAGCAACAAGGATACTCCGCATGACACTTCCGAATGGATGGGAGACGATTGCCCCGGCAGTCTTCAGGATTTTGACATCGCCATTTTTGACATTCAAGGATTTTGGCAATAGTTCAACGAGCCGAGTGTCCATACAGCTTATGATGACCATACGTTTCTCAGGAAACTTATCCGTTCTATACTTAACATATTCACCTTTTTCTACAAACTGTTCATTATAATCCAGAATCTCATTAAGTAAACTCATAATTTACCACCTTTTTATTATGTATTTAATCTATGTATTCCCTATTATTATATCAAATATTTAAAAGATTTGCTAAAGGGTAACCATAGTCAATTTGAACGATGATTCAGTGTGGCTGCACAGAACCCAAAGACAATGATTTTAGGAATTTCAGCAACATTTGATGAAAAAGAAAGTATGGGTGTATTTGTCTTGAATCGTTTACCCCACTCCAAAGGCATCCAGCCTTCTTGGTATGAAGCGATCTTTTCCCCGTCTTTTGTGGCAATCTCGAAAGATTTCACACTTCCCGTCGTTTCAATTGGCATCCATTCCGTACCGTCTTCCTTATAGATCATTCCATTGATCTTCACGAATGACCGATTTTCTTGATACGATCCAATAATGCCGCCCTGATCATCCATGATCGTCATTTTATTGAAAAGGCCCCTTTTGATATGGTACTTAGCCAGCAAACGCCCCTCATGGTCCACCAGTTCATATCGCTTGGTCATGAGTATCGACAAGAAATTGGGAATCATCCACATGAACCACTTCATATTCAAATCCCGTATCTCGCCCATTTGTGACCCATCCGGCGCAAAGAGAAGCAAGCGCAATGTCGGTGCTGGCATAAAAGTCAATAAAACATGTTCATTTTTTAATAACCCGGCATTCGTCCCGATGTGTTCATCAGGCAATTCCTTCATTCTATTTTCATATATACGATGACTGACAAATTGGGCAATGCTAAAGAAAATAAAAGGAGACGTTATCAATAATATATTGCCCGGTATCATCGCAAAAATATGGCAAATGAAAAAGACGACGGCCAAAAGAAGAGATATCCAAGATGCATGAAAATTTGAATTGCTCGTTTTCTGATAATATTCACGTATATTCATATCCCGCTCTGCTCCTCACTCCTTACAAGAAAGATTACCGCCTTAAGGGCGGCCATTGATTAGCAGTACCACAATCCGCCCGGCATCCGCTTCCTAAAAGTGCATGGAAGTAGTTATCATAATACTTTATTCGCTTTAATGTGATCTATTCCCTTTTTAATGAAAGGCAATTCCCAACACGGTCCAAATAAAAAAGGCCTCCGAATTGAACGGAATCTTATTGTAGACAAAATGGGTTCCTACCCAATTTTAGAACAAGACTAGATTATTCTTAATGTTTTTCACTGTATTCCTTATTGGATTGAAGAAATTTGCGACACTCCTGCCGAATTACTGGCTAGCCGAGACACCGCAGCCGCTAGGCGAGGAGGCTTGGCAGGCAGTCGGTGGAAAGGGAGCGGATTTCTGAAATACGTCTTCTAAATAAAAAAACTGCAGTCAAACTCGCTTTTCTTCGAGTTTGTCTACAGTCTCAAAGGACTCCGAATTGAACGGAATCCTTTTACATCATTCTATAATATCCTGAAGATCAACGGGAACCTGTAATCCGTTCCTTCATAAGCCCTAACAGCAGCAATGATGGTGAATACGACTAAAGCTATCCCGATAACCGGCAATAGCAAGAATCCAACCAATACTATAGTGAGTATCCCTGCGACTATTGAATATACGGTGTAGGAAATGAAAAAATTCAAGTATTCCCTTCCGTGATAATCCACAAATTGTGACGAGTCCTTCTTCAATAACCAAATCACCAAAGGACCGATAAATGCTGTAAAAAAGCTGATCACATAAATAAGGGCAGCAAACACTCTTTCATCTTTAGTAGGCATAGTGTCTTCTCCTCCTTTCTCATATGAATAATTACGAATCAAATGAAAAATAGTTTCATTTTTCCTTTCATTTTATTCGAAACCAGGTAAAATTGGACTGCTTTTTCTTGATAAAGACAATAAAATCCGGACATGTTCATCCGTCTTGTGCATACAGTTTAAAAAATGGATTGTCCTATACCTTCTAGAATGGAGTGATGTTTTTTTGCTGAATGAATTTCAAGCCTTCATCCTTGGGATCATTCAAGGCTTGACTGAGTTTTTACCTATTTCAAGTACTGGACATTTATATTTAGGACGGCATATTTTCCATCTTGACGAGGCCGGCATTTTTCTGGATACCATGCTCCACATCGGAACATTGCTTGCGTTATTGGTCGTCTATAAGAATGACATCATCGCCATTTTGAAAAATCCTTTCTCCAAAATGACTCTGCTTCTCATTGCTGGGACGATTCCTGCAGTGATTGCCGGCATTTTACTCGGAGATTGGTTTGATGGCCTTTCAAAAACAGGTGTCACCATAGGCTGGGAATTTTTAGCGACCGGACTGATTTTATGGGTAGCGGACGGAGTGAAAAAAGGGGCCAAATCACTTAATGAAATTTCCATTAAAGATGCCCTGATTATCGGTACCTTCCAAGCTGCTGCCATCATGCCTGCTCTTTCGCGCTCCGGCTTAACGATAGCCGCCGGCCTCTTCTGCAGATTGGATAGGGCCACTGCAGCCTATTTTTCCTTTTTGCTTTCAATTCCTGCCATTACGGGGGGGATCGTATTTCAGATGAAACCGATTTTTACTGGAGATGTTGAACGGCTTCCACTCACTGCGCTTTTCGTCGGAACCCTGGCCGCAGCAATCTTTGGTTATATAGCCGTAGTATGGATGATCGATTTCTTAAAAAAGCGTTCACTGAAAATATTCTCCATTTATGTGTGGGCCCTCGGCGCAATCATTTTATTCATGCAATTCACAGGTAAATTTTAAAGAAAAAAGCGGGCGGAAAAACCAGTTTTTCAAGGAAAAATGCAGGCGTTTGCATTACGATTTCACCCTTCGAAAAAAAGTTGAAATTTGACGAAAAAAAAAGGCAAAAAACCTATTCCCAAACCGTTTTTTTTTTAGTATTATACCTTCGTAAGGTTCTTTAGATTTGCATATTTTCTGACAATAAAAATAGGGAAGGCAAATGGTGCGCCACCGGTTTCCGGTTCTAGTGGGTTCGATTCCCACCCCGAAATTTTTTGATGAACGACTTAAAAAATTTCGAGGGTGGGCAGCGACTACGCATAAGAACTGCCCTCAAACGGAGGGACGGAAATGTTAAAAAAGAGAGATTTCACAGATTGTTTTTCTCTTTATGAACAAATGACGCATCCAGATGTCTTCCCTTTCGTGCGCCATAAGGTAGATTCATATGAAGAATATGTTTTCATCACTAAGCAAACGATCGAAGCCGAAGATGCTGGGCAACTCATTTCACGAACAATCTTGGATGAATGGGAAAATCCCATCGGTTGTATTTCTTTATATGATATTGAAAATGGTGCAGGTTTCTTAGGCACATGGCTTGGCAAGCCTTATCATGGAAAAGGGTATAATGCCATTGCAAAAGACGCTTTCTTCAAAGAGCTTTTTTTCGAGCTCGGTTTGGAAACGGTCTTCATGCGTATTCGCAAAAAAAATATCCGCTCTATAAAAGCCGCAGAAAAGCTTCCTTATGCCGTCAATGCCAACGAAACAAGAAAATCCCTTTATGATCAGATCAATCATGAAGGAGATATCTACGATTTGTATGAAATTCCTAAAGATTTATACACGTTTCATATCCTTAGACAGCATGATGATGACGAACAGCAGTTACTTGAAGCATAAAGCGAAGAACATTTCAACATGGCTTTGTTTATCTTTTCATATAATGGCCGGAGCTTCCAAACCTGGAAAGCTCTTTTTTCCATTTACATAGGATGTTTAAGATAGATTGCTGCAAATCCCTATTCTTTTTAGGGATATTTTTTTATAATGAATATAATTGACCAATTCATCAATATATTCAAAGCGTCATTGAAAGGACTTAATCATGAAAAAAACATTTGCTTTTATCGTGCAGCTTATCTTCCTGCTCATCATTTGCAAGCTCGGCTATTATTTAGCCAATTTACTTCAATTACCCATACCAGGCAACGTCATCGGCATGATCCTGTTATTCGGTTTATTACAGACGAAGGTCATAAAAGTCGAATGGATTGAACTTACTTCAGGATTTTTGGTAAAGCACCTAGCCTTTTTCTTCATCCCCATTTCAATCAGTTTAATGACAATGGGATGGCTTTTCATTAAATTCGGTTTGCCATTGGCACTTACATTGGGAGTCAGCCTGATATTTGGATTCATCGTATCAGCTTGGACCGTTCAGAAACTATCCCATAGAGGAGAGGTTAAGCAGCATGACAGCGCTCATCACAACATATAGCATCTTGATAACCATCCTTGCCTATTTCATTGGAAGGAAAATATATGCTAAACATCCATCACCTTTTACGACGCCCGTATTTTTCAGTACGGTTACAATAATTCTCGTACTGCTGATCAGCGGTTTGGACTTCGAAGATTATTCACCGGGAAAAGACATCATCACCTATTTCCTGGGACCGGCTACCGTTGCCTTGGCCGTACCACTTTATAAAAATAGAAAGATAATCGTTAAATATGCAATGCCGGCAATTAGCGGCATGATATTTGGTCTTATGGTCACATTGATCATTGCCTTCGCCATCGCTAAAGCATTTTCTCTTCCGCAATTCATATTCCAAGGATTGGCGGTTAAATCCATTACAGTGCCCATCGCTGTTGAAATCACGGAACTTTATGGCGGAAATTCCAATATATCAGCAGCCTTCGTCATTTTGACTGGAGTGCTGGGTACGATGATCGCTCCAAAAATGATGGATAAACTAAACATCACGATGCCCTTCGCTCGCGGTATCGCTTATGGTACGATCGCTCATGGTCTCGGAACTGCTCAAGCTGCCCAGGAAAGTGAGTTCACCGGGGCTGTCGCAGGTGCGGCTATGGCTATCGCAGGTATCCTAATTTCCTGTTTTTTTCCTTTTATAAGTAATTTCCTATAAAAAGAACCGCAACGTCAACGACGTTGCGGTTTCTTTTTTATGATTTATCTTTTTTGCAGATCGTCGTATAAACGCCTAAGAATATAGGTTTTATACAGCTCCAACTTTTTTTTCTCAATTGGATGATAGCTTATCCCAGCAGCTTTTAACTGCTGAATGAACCATCCTTTGGAATATTCATAAGCCATTCTACCCCCTCCTCTGTTCGAAAAAGATATGCTGCATAGAGGGGATTGATACTTATTTTTTTGCAGCCATTACTTGAAGTAATAATTCATACATTTCAGCTGCCGTTTTAAATGGGCGTTTTTGACGCATTTTTTCCTGATATTCATTCGATTGTTCCAATAAATCCGCTAATGTAGCATTAAAAATCCGGTCATTTAACTCTTCTTCCTGAATGACTTTACAAAAGCCCTGTTTTTCAAAGCTTGACGCATTCAGGATTTGATCTCCGCGAGATGCATTGGCACTTAGAGGGATAAGCAGCATCGGCTTTTGCAAACCAAGGAATTCAAAGATTGAATTTGAACCTGCCCTTGACACAACGACATCAGCAGCCGCCAAAAGATCGAATAATTCTTCATGTACGAATTCAAAAGGAGCATATCCCCTTTGTTTCAATTCCAGTTTCACATTTCCCTTCCCGCAAATGTGTATAATCTGGTAATCCTTTAATAAAGCATCTAGGTTATCTGTAATCATATTATTGATTTTAACGGCCCCAAGGCTCCCGCCCATAACGAGTAACACCGGTTTGTTATTCGTGAATCCACAGAATGCCTTACCAGCAGAAGCGTTTCCCTTAAAAATCCCATCGCGCAATACAGCGCCTAGATACATGGCCTTTTCTTTCGGAAGATCTTTTTCCGTTTCCTGGAAAGTAGTGAAAATTTTCGATGCAAGTGGCATGGCAATCTTATTAGCCAGACCAGGCGTATAATCCGATTCATGTATTGCAATTGGTATTCTCAGCATCCTGCCTGCCAAAACGACTGGAACCGAAACGAATCCACCTTTAGAAAAAATGAAATCCGGCTTGGTCTTTTTTAATATTTTTCGTGCATCAAAAATCCCTTTTATGACCCGGAAAGGGTCTTTCATATTTTCAACAGATAGATAACGTCGGAATTTACCAACGGAAATCGTTTCATAACGGACCTCGGGAAATTCCGTTTCGATGATATTTTTTTCAATGCCTTTTTTTGAACCAATATAAGTAACATCCCAATCATGCTTTAAAAATTCCGGGATGATTGCTGCATTAACAGATACATGACCGGCAGAACCGCCTCCGGTAAATACTATTTTCTTAGTCAATATTTCCACCTTCCAAACTTAAAAAATCACTTTGCATCCATATTACCATATATCCTTGCCATTAATAACTTGAAAAAGTATTCAGTGAACCGCAAAATCCCCGTGAGGAAAGTAATCATCGATTATTTTTCCTTTTTCAGCATGAATATATTATAATCTTAGTATTCTACAATACTACAAGATACATTGGAGGAGTAATACATTGCAAGAAGTTTCTGAATCACTCAATCAATTTGATGGGATCGAAGCCTGGACCAAATTAGGAATTTCCATTGGCATTTTTCTAATCTTCCTTTTGCTTCGGAAAGTATTTACTACATATATATTCAAGTTCTTTCTACGAATTGCAGAAAAACGCAAAGTAGAATTTGCAGCCAACTTAATGCTCGCAATAGAACAGCCGGTAAGATGGCTTATCGTTTTAATTGGTGTTATCATTTCACTGCACTATTTTCCGATCGACTCACCTTTGGTTGAATTAAGATCGAAAATATACAGATCGTTTTTTGTCTTCTTATTCTTTTGGACGATTTTCAATATCAGTTCAATCTTAACCATTTTATTTCCGAAATTAGTAGGTAAATTCGGGCTTGAAGTCGATCAAATCGTCATGCCGTTCTTTACGAAAATCATAAACATAATCATCATTGCTTTTGGTGCCTCCATCATTGCGGAAGAATGGGGATTTAATGTCGATGGATTCGTTGCAGGGCTTGGTTTGGGTGGGTTGGCTTTCGCTCTTGCCGCTAAAGATACAGTCAGCAATTTCTTTGGAGGAATCGTCATCGTTACCGAAAAACCTTTTACCATAGGAGATTGGATCAAAACTCCAAGCGTGGAGGGAACCATTGAAGACATCACATTCAGAAGCACCAAAGTTCGGACTTTTGCCCAAGCTTTAGTTACAGTCCCAAATGCGACCCTTTCGAATGAACCGATCATCAACTGGTCCAAGATGGGAAAAAGACAGATTGCCTTCCATCTAGGTGTGAATGTCACGACACCAAAAGAAAAATTGGAAAATGTCATTAAAGACATAGAAAGAATGCTGATTGATCATCCTGAAGTCCATCCGGAAACAATTTTGGTTAAATTTGATGAGTTCAGTCATTCCGGTTTCAATCTTTACCTTTATTTCTTCACGAAAGCGACGGACTTTGGAGGATATTTATCAATCAAAGAAGATGTGAACTTTAAAATAATGGAGATATTGGAACAGGAAGATGTACAAATTGCCATTCCGTCCCAAGCCTTCATTCTTCAAAAAGACTCAAATATGGAAGCCATGAATGATTTTGAATCCATGCGCGACTGACAAAAGGACTTGCCCTAAACGGCAAGTCTTTTTTAGCTTCAAATAAAAACTCTTAAAACATCACATGCTTATGTGATATAATGCTTTCATTGTGTTGAAAATTCCAAATATTGATATTGAGGTACTTTAATGAATCAGACTTATACTAAATCACAAAAGATCCGCCTGTTATTTTATATATTGATACCTATCCTGATAACCCAAATCAGCATGTATGCCATGACCTTTTTTGATGTGATGATGTCGGGACAATACAGCACCCAGGACGTTGCTGGCGTCTCCATCGGCAGTTCGCTATGGACACCCGTGTACACGGGGCTGAGCGGGATATTGATTGCCTTAACGCCGGTGGTTTCACAGCTGGTCGGTTCCAGGCAGTCTAAATCCGTTTCCTATTCCGTGATGCAGGCCATTTATTTAGCTATCACTTTAGCCTTGTTCATATTAATCATTGGGGCGTTTTCTTTGAACCCCGTATTGAATGCCATGGACCTTGAAGATAGTGTCCACATGGTTGCTCATGATTATTTGATTGCACTTTCACTCGGTATCATTCCTTTATTCGTTTATAATGCGTTAAGGGCCTTCATTGATGCTCTGGGGCAGACCAGAATCTCCATGATCATCACCTTATGTGCACTTCCGGTAAATGTCCTTTTTAATTACCTGTTAATCTACGGGAAGTTTGGATTCCCCGAACTTGGCGGTGTCGGTTCCGGGTACGCCACTGCCATTACTTATTGGTTAATTGCCCTGGTGGCCATCCTTGTTGTAATAAAAATCAACCCGTTTTCGACATATAAGGTTTTCAATGAATTTTTCCGGGTTTCCTGGAAAGAATGGCGGGCTTTATTATTGATTGGGGTACCCATCGGGCTGGCTATCTTTTTTGAAACAAGCATTTTCTCGGCCGTCACCCTTTTGATGAGTAAGTATGATACCGTGACAATTGCATCGCATCAGATTGCCATGAATTTTGCGTCCCTGCTTTATATGATACCGCTAAGTATATCCATGGCTTTGACGATCGTCATTGGATTTGAAATTGGGGCAACCCGTTATAAAGATGCAAAAATGTATAGCTGGATTGGCATATCGATGGCCTTGACGATGTCGCTCGTTTTGTCGACCATCCTATTCCTCTTCCGTGAACCTGTGGCTTCTTTATACACTAAAGATCATGAGGTAATGATGCTGACATCACATTTTTTAATATATGCCATCTTCTTTCAGATATCGGATGCCCTCCAGGCACCCATTCAGGGTATATTGCGTGGATATAAAGATGTTAATGTCACATTTGCGATGTCACTGGTCTCCTACTGGATTCTCGGGCTTCCCATTGGCTATTTTTTTGCAAAGTATACCGATATGGGAGCCTTTGGGTATTGGATCGGCTTAATAACCGGCTTGGCTCTCGGAGCTATAGGCTTGGCGGCTCGCTTACGGTTCATACAGCAAGTGAAATATAAAAAAATGGCGTAAAAAAAGTGGGGCTGGATTACACCGGCCTCACTTTTTTTCATTCTGAATTCAAATTCTAAACCACTAGGCTTTATATATTTTCCCAAGAACATCCTTACCGCCTGTTACCGGTATGATGCTCCCGGTAATGAAATCTGATTTTTCATCACAAAGGAACGTGATGACCCTCGCTATATCTTCCCCCGTACCCGGTCTGCCAACTGGAACCGTATCATCCTTTTCTGCTCTCGCGACCCTAATTTCCTCCTCTTTCCAATCCCCTATGATATCACCAGGACAAACCATATTCACGGTGATTCCATGTGTAGCTTCTTCAGCAGCTAAAGTTCTTGTCAAGGAAGTCAAGCCGCTCTTTGCAGCGGCAAAAGCAGAACGATAGATCCAACCTGGTGCAGTTTCACACCGTTCAAACCCTAATGTAATGACTCTACCCCAGTTTCTACTGCGCATTTGTGGAATAAGTTCCTTCGCAAAAAAGAAAAAACCATTTAAATTCCCGTCCATGATGTACTTCCATTCATCGCTGCCATATTCAGTCATGGGTTTACGATCATGCATATATGGCCCTGCGTTATGAATGAATATATCAACATGGCCAAATGCCTCCAAAATCTTTTGCAAAATATTCCGGCAATCTTCCTCACTTGACGAGTCACCTTGAATCGCAATTGCCTTAACATGATACATTTCCTGTAATTCATCCACTAATGCTAAAGCTGCCTTTTTACTTTTTCGATAAGTAATGATAATGGACATTCCATTATCCGCGAGTGAAAATGCCATCCTTTTGCCGATACCCGTTGCTCCACCAGTAATAAAAGCTACTTTTTCATCCACAGGCTTACCCTCTTTATCTAATGGATTTTACTTAATTATACATAAGTTTATTCCATTTTCTATAATTTAGTAATTATAAAAAAGAACCTCTGGGCTTTAGCTGCATAAAATATAACAAATAAACCTGTCAGACCAAAAGCAGGAGAGAGGAATTCAATATGTTTCCCTGGAATTCACTTTTTTCTTTTAAGAATAACCCGAACCAAAAGGAATTCATGAAAAATATGCAGCAAAGTGACGTTCAATCGTTCATTGAAAAGGTATTTTCACAAGTGATCCCTGACAATATGCAAGGTATGATGAACCAAAATGATGGCGGCTCACAAAAAGAAAATGCCAGATCTGAACATCCATTACATGCTGAAGTATTTGAAACCCACTTATATGTCTTCGTAAGAATTCCAATAGACGATGAATCTTGGCTAAAGAAAATGAAACTTTACCATACATCTAACCAATCCATCATCGAGGGGATTCCTGAAGAGTCAGATCGGCATGTCATAACACTCCCCGCACCTGTAAAGAAAAAAGGGGCATCGGCCCAATATAAAGAATCAACATTGGAAATACGTCTTCAAAAAAGTTTCAATACACAGTATTCAGAAATCGATGTATCCGAGATTTAAGCGGTTTCACCGGGACCTCACTGATGTTAAGGTGCGGTTCCATTTATTTCTTGGTTCAATTCTTTTTAGATTTGGGTACATTATAGAGAACCAATCGATGTCACCATTGATTTTTTCCATGGAATGGAATGATCTATTCTCGCAAAAAAAAGCGCACCCCATGTAAATGGGATGCACTTTTCTATTAATCTATTATTTTCCGATGAATTGTTGAGTCCAGTAGTTACCAGATTCTACGTAACCTACTCCAATATGAGTAAAGCTAGAATTCATGATGTTTTCACGGTGTCCTTGGCTATTCATCCAAGCTTGTACCACTTCTTCAGGTGTTTGTTGACCTTGTGCGATGTTTTCGCCAGCTGTTTTATAGCTGATTCCGAATTGTTTCATCATATCGAATGGTGAGCCGTAAGTTGGGCTATTGTGATCAAAGTAGTTTTTATCTTTCATGTCCTGAGACTTGATACGTGCAACTTTGCTCAACTCAGTGTCGATTTTAAGAGCTGACAAACCTTGTTTTTCACGTTCTGCATTAGTTAATTTAACAACTTCTTGTTCAAAAGCACTTAATTCAGAGCTTGTCTCTTGTTTTTCATCAGTTGATTTATCAGGTGTCACTTCCGGTGCTTCAGGTTTTGCTTCAGCTTCAGGTTTTGCTTCAGGTTTTGCTTGGTTCGCTGCTCCAGCTTCTTGACCTGGTGTTTGAACTGGTTTTTGAACCGGTTTTTGTTGTGCCTGCGCTGCAGGTAAAGTGATATTGTATTTAGCTAGGTATTGGTCAAGGACTTTTTGCATATCCTCTTTATTCATAGATTTGTAAGTTACTTGTTTAACAGTATCACAGTTGGCTGCTTCAGCTTGGTTAGCTCCTACTCCTGTGAATATAATAGCTGCAGCCGCTGCTGCTGACATAAACATTTTCTTTTTCATTCGTATTTCCTCCTGTGATGTTCGTTTTGTGTTGTGCTTTGCTTCTGGAATTATCATAACATGCACTTTTTGTAATAAATGCACCATCAATTTCCATCGAATTTAACAGGATACGAAAGAGAAAATATTATTATCCTAGTTTCAGAGAAAGCTTGCAAGAATCCTTTACCTATCTATGTTTCTTTTAGTGGTATATATACTCATATTTTTCCAGCCCTTACTTGTCAATGGTAGTTACATAGAACCATTTCCATTGAATACTAATAACTTTTTGTTGACATATCGTATTTAACCAACATAATATGACTTTCTTTACTTTTATGTTACAAATTTTTCGATTCAACTTCAACACGCCGTCTTTTGTCCTGATTATTTCTACCCTATTGCCTTGACCATTTTTCAAATAAAAAAACAATCCGGATTCACTCCCGAATTGTTTTGGTTTTGATAGTCATTCATCATTTCATTTCTTCATCATTTTATTTCTTCATCATCCATTTCGTCCATTTCCTTTTTCCCACCATTTTGTTCAGGAGTGCTTGGTTTCCCTATGACGAATTCTTTCTTTGGCATGTTGTGCATATCCCTTGCCGTTACATGGGCGTATACATAATAGGTTCCTTCTTCATCAAAAGTCTTTTCCAATTCATATATGCCGTTTCTTTTATGTTTTACTGCAATTTTGTCATGGTCATCGCTATTCGCAAGCCAAATTTCAAAACTGACATCATCTGCATCTGTCACAACTTCGTCCCCATAAGTCACTTTTGCCTGAAATTTCACAGGCTCATTCACTTTACCCTGAATTGGATCGACAGCTAAATCGACATTTAACATTTTCGGAATTTCCTCTTCCTTGCCGCATCCGGCCAAAAAAATTAACGTCATGCAAAATAACACGATTTTTTTCATTTTTGAACGTATCCCCTTTTTATGAATTCCATTCTTCTTTTATAACCGGTAGGATGACCCTGACTTTTGTTCCCCTTTTTTCCTTGCTTTCTATTTCGATTTTACCATTTTGCAATTCCACCAATTTTTTGACAATGGACAGTCCAAGCCCTGAACCGCCATCAAAACGGCTTCGTGCTTTGTTCACTCGGTAAAAACGATTCATGATATGTGGCAGATCCGCTTCCGGGATCCCGTTACCCGTGTCAGTAATCAGCAGTTCGCAATCATCTTTATGCTGAATTAGGGTAATATGGATCGACCCTCCAGGATCAGTGTACTGAATGGCATTATCAAAAATGTTATGCAGGATCTGTTCCATCCTTCCTTCATCCCCAAAAATAATCGGATCTGGATCCAGATCCAGCTGCAAGTCCAATTGCTTTTCTTTTATTATCGGTTCATATTTCACAAGTACGTCTTCAATGAATTGGGCAAAGGCAATCGGGATTTTATTTAACAAGAATGGATCACTATCCATTTTTGTTAAGTCCATCAGATCTCCCACAAGCCGCTGCAGCCTAAGTGCCTCCCTTGAAATGAGATGAAGGTGTTTCCGTTGTTCTTCATCATTTTTCACGACACCATCCAATATGGCCTGTGTGTATCCCTTTACGTAACTAAGCGGGGTTCTGAGCTCGTGTGCTACATTTTCTAGAAATTCTTTTTTTCTTTCTTCTTCCAAATGGATGGAATTGGCCATATCATTAAAGGCTATTGCCAATTTACCTATTTCATCATGGCTCCTTACATGGACCTGTATGTCATAATTCCCCTCTGAAACACGATGGGCTGCAGTCTCTATTTCCTTAATCGGACTGATTAGCCTTTTCAACCATTTTGTAGTAAAAAATATCGCGACTATCAAGAATAATAGGACCGCTGCCAACCATTTTGCAGCAAATTCCTTAAGTAAGACCGTAATGGAATCTACTGGAATATATGTATAGATGATACCTTCGAGGCGATCTTCGTCAATCAGGGGTATGATCGCCGCTACAATGTTCTTTTCAAACCTTTTCTCATATCCCTCTTTTTCAACGGCTTTCCCATCTAAAAGCATTTGCCGTTCTTCTTCAGAAATAAGGGTATCATAATTGATTTCAAAAGGCAGACAGGCACTCAATTCCCTGGGATTGTTGACGACAAAGACCTCGCTGTCATTCTTACTGTTAAACCATTCAACTTTTTCCTTAAAGTCATCACTGATTTCACCGCCGGTATAATCCGCCCCTAGCAATGACGCTTCATTGACTAAATCTGTTTTTAGCTTCTCCACATATAGATTTTTATAATAATATTGAGAAAGTGAGTAAGCGAACAGTACGGAAAGGATGATGGCGGTGATGATGGTGAGCCATAATTTAAATGAGAGGGTTCGCCATTTATTGATCATTTCTTTTCCTCTATCTTATAACCGATTCCCCAGACGGTTTGAATGTAATCGGCCGCTCTTAATTTCATTCGTAACGTTTTGATATGGGTATCCACGGTACGTAAAGATCCTCCATATTCCCCGCTCCATACATTTTCAAGCAGTTGTTCACGGCTGAGTGCCTGGCTTTTATGCCGCATGAGAAATAACAGCAATTCGAATTCTTTCAAGGTTAAATTGATTGCCTTCCCTTCAACCAAAACCGTTCTGGATTGTAAGTTCAAGCTAATTTTACCGAATCGGACATGGTTTTGATTCTCTTCATTCAATGATAATTTCCCTGTCCTTCGCAATACAGCTTCCACTCTTGCGACCAATTCTCCTGGATTGAACGGCTTGACGATATAATCGTCGCCGCCAAGCTTCAGCCCTTTCACCTTATCCCATTCTTCACCTTTCGCACTGACAAAGATCACAGGGATCTCCCAATTTTCACGAATTTCTTCACAAACGGAGAAACCGTCCATACCTGGCATCATGATATCCAATAGGATTAAATCCACTTCCTCTGTTTCAACCATCCTTATAGCTTCTCTTCCATTCGCAGCTTGAAGGCATCGATAACCTGAGTTCAGCAAATACATTTCAACTAGATTTCGCATATCTTCTTCATCATCCACGACTAAAATGGTGTAAGCATGCATGTCATCTACTCCCTCAACATCAATTGGAACGGACCTTCGCCGACTTTTATCGTTTTTTTAACATCGACTGTTTCAGCATCCATTACATACACTTCATCACTATCATATCCCGCCACGACCACATCTTCATTGAAGTTCGCCATTTCAAAGGGGTTGACGCCGACCACTTTGCTTTTCACTTCCTCATATTGATCATTCAATTTATATAAGGAGCTTGTACCATGACTAAGGACAAATATGCCTTCAGCATTCTCCAGGAACTTTATCGGCATGGTGGGGGCCTTCAGCTTCTTCTTCAACTCTCCTGTTTTTGCCGAATAAATATATAGATCTTCTTCCACTTGGTCCCCATCACCGTGTCCTCCGATCCATATTTCATCCTTTTCTTCCCTTAATAATGTGCCAGTGCTGGAACTATGTACGGGAAATTCGAAATCGACCTTTTTCGTTTCAAGATTTATAACTGAACATTTGGTATCACCAAAATTAATAACATACAAACGATTCGCTTGCTCTCCTTGAAGAACGGTCAAGGGGCTTTTACCAACCTTGACAATATCCTGTTCCTCCCCATCAGCATTTAAAAAATAAATGGAATGATTCGCTTGATTGACCGCCACGATGCTTTTTCCATCACGTAACAACTGCATATTGACGATTCCTTTCCCAATTTCCCAACTGTTTATCAGTTTTCCTGCTGATAATGAGTAAACTTGGACTTTTTTCATCTCTTTTCCATAAAGCAGGATAGTATCTTTGTCTGCCAGGAGCAGGGCTCCGGTAAATGGTTCTGAAATATCCCATTTTGCAAATGGATGATAGTTTTCATCTATAAAAGTCAGAGAAGTATCCTTGATATTGACAGTTGCCAGGAAAGGTTCACTTTTATTGATTTTAGTAAATGCATTACCGCTATTACACCCAGTAAGCAGTACGATGGCAAGAAAAAGCCCAATGCCCCACTTCATATTTTAAGCTCCTTATTCATTAAATATCTATTTTTTAAAAATTTTAACAATGATTTGTGAAAAAAGTATGAAGCGGATAAGAATATTTGCTTACAAGCATCCGTATCACACTCGGAAATCATAATCTTTCCAATTCAGTGATATAGAGCATGACGATCGCATTTTTCCTATCTTCTGCAAGCGTAGATTCCATCACGCGTTTAATGCAGAGGTAAAATTTCTCCAATACTGGTTTTCGGGCACGGGGATGGGCATTTTCATCCAAAAGCTCACGGCGGATGAGTTCCGACAAAACTTCCCTTCCACCTCCATCGGTCACCTTACGATTGTTCCATATGCTTAAATAAGCCACCAGTAATTCTTCTTGCCTGATATTTTCTTTCATAGTATCCCTTCCATCCATTACTAATTCATACATATTATTGATCAAGTTCGTAAAGACTATCTTAATAATACGATCACGCTTTTTAAAATTCAAAAAAAGGAGTGAGTACAGTGTCTCAAGTATACCGCTGTCCGAATTGCCGGACAAATAAATCTCGCTTCAATCTCATTCAGCAAGTAGCAACCCCCGTTAAAAAGGATCCGCAATCCGGTGAGATTGTTGAACAATATTCGAACGATTCCCTTCAGCCGTTCCATCTAGCATATAATGGTCCTGAAGTTCGGGTGCAATGTGCTGCGTGCGGATTAATAGAAGACGAAAAGACATTTGCCGCCTTTGGAATGCAAGAATAAAAATGGTCAGACCCACATATGGGTCTGACCATTTTTTCAATCTTTTCCCACCGACATCTTAGCCCGGTCTATGGCAATTGGAATGGCTTTTCCATCCTCATATCCTTCATCCAATAATGCATTCGCGATTTCTATAGCCTTTTCCCTTACATCTTTATCTAGATTCTTCATCGAATTTGGGTAATCGTTCTTATTCCATGGCATTAATACCGCCTCCTTGATAAGAAAGTCTTCTTATATGTTTCCCTTCTTTTATGGGCGGTAAACGTTTATCGGGCCGCTCTCGCTTCCAAAGCTTGCAACTGACCGATCAACATTTCCTTATCCAACTTTTCCCCGATTATGACGATATTCAATGGCATTTTCATCATTTCATTCATATACATCGGCATTCCGTAGGAGTATTGAAATAAATGGGGGTATTGTGAATGTGTAAAGGAAATGTATCCTTTCATTCTATATACCGTTTCCGGCAGGGACCTAAGCCACTCTTCAAAGTCGGTTTGTGCCACGGCACCTTCAAATGTATGAACGATTGCAGTTAAATGCAAATGGTCATGTACATCAAGCTTTTGATGGCCATTTTGCCGATTTCTTTGCATCCCTTGCAATGATTTCAAGGAAACGTCCGCATACTCCGTCAATAAACATACAGCATCCCTATTCAGCGCCTGTATCGTATATATCAGCTGTGCGGCCTCCATCTCACTTACTAAATCCGCTTTATTCAATAATATGAAATCGGCATGGTGGATTTGCTCGGCAAGCAGCTGTCGAAGCTGCGGAGACAGTTCCTCGCGATCGCGCCACCTTAATAAATCGACCACAGTGATAATCCCTTTATACTCCAGCCTTTTGGCGAAAATCGGTGACATGATGCCGTCCAATACTTCAACTGGATGAGCAGCGCCCGTCGTTTCAATATAAACCGCATCCAGGTCATTTTCGGTTAGCAATTCATGAAGCTGAACCTCCAGTTTATCTTGAATTGTGCAGCAGATGCACCCGTCAAACAACTCCTTCAGAGGCACCCCATCACCAATGAGTCCGCTGTCAACCGATACACTGCCGAGCTCATTTAAAAGCACGGCCACTTTTCTGCCCGCGTCACTTTCCTGCTTTAATATATTTCGAAGAAGCGTCGTTTTCCCGCTGCCGAGAAAGCCGCCCAATATGTACACTTCGGTTGTTTTCATTCTTATCTGCTCCTATGATCCGGTTAAATTCGATTCGGTTAAATTTTATCATACTTATCTTACTAAAGCACTTGCCGGATTCACAAAAAAAAACAGCCCGTAAGCTGGTTTCAGACATAGACAAAGTCGAAGAAAAGCGAGTTCGACTGGGGTTTTTTATTTAAAAACGTCCAGTCGATTTCAGAAATCAGCTCCCTTTCCGCCGACTGTCTGCCGAGCCTCCTCGACGCAAGCGTCTGTGGGGTCTCGGCTAGCCAGTTATTCGGCAGGAGTGTCGCAAATTTCTTCAATCCAATGAGGATTAGAGTATAAAACTATTAAGACCGGAGTACTATATTCGAGCGTTCGCGAGATTTTTTGACCTTCATCTCACTATTCGGACTCCGAACACCATTTTGTTGCCAAACTGAAATCACGGAGTCCATCTTCGTGGTTACAGACTGTAGGCAAACTCTATGAAAACTCAGTTTGCCTACAGTGTTTTATTTAAAAAGTTCAGTTGATTTCAGAAATCTGCTCTCTTTCCGCCGACTGTCTGACACGCCTCATCGGCGCAAGCTCCTATGGTGTCTCGGCTAGCCAGTTATTCGGCAGGAGTGTCGCAAATTTCTTCAATCCAATGAAGATTAGAGGAAAAAACCATTAAGGATAATCTGGTCTTGTTTTAAAATCATGGTTCGAGATGAGACCATTCCGAACGCTTTTGACTGCAAAATGAAACAAGCCGGATGGCTTGTTTCAGAATGAAGATAAACTCGAAGAAAAGCGAGTTCGACTGCAGTTTTTTATTTAATAATGTCCAGTCGATTTCAGAAATCCGCTCCCTTTCCGCCGACTGTCTGCCAAGCCTCTTCGGCGCAAGCGCCTGTGGTGTCTCGGCTAGCCAGTTATTCGGCAGGAGTGTCGCAAATTTCTTCAATCCAATGAGGATTAGAGTATAAAACTATTAAGGATAATCTGGTCTTGTTTTTTAAAATCCTGGTTAGGGATGAGACCATTCCGACTTCCCTTTTGTCGACAAATTGAACCAAGCCCTTAAGCTGGTTTTTCAACATTGATTCATGCTTGAACTTCGTCTTTTTCGTAAATCGGCACCCATCCTGCCGCTGTAACGAAAATGCGGACAGCAACAGTTTTCCTATCTTCTGCAAGCGTAAAATAATGTCTTGTTGATTCTGGAACACTAATAAGATCACCTGGATTAAGGCGCACATCAAACCACTGTTTATCCTTGCCTTCGATGGCAAAGATACTCGTTCCGCCTGCTATGAAACGCACTTCATCATCTTCATGGTGATGTTCCTGCTTAAAGTTTTCAAGCATTTGATCCAAGTTCGGATTCGCATCGGATAATGTGATGATATCATGCGCTTTATAGCCTCTTCTTTCGGAGATTTCCGCTATCTCTGATTGGAATGCTACTAGGATTTCCTCCTTGTCAGCATCTGTTAGATCGTATTTTTCCACGAGATGGGCCGGTAATTTAGAAATGTCCCACTGCTCATAAATAACCCCTTGTGTTTCTAAAAATCCTTTTACCTGTTCACCGTTTTCAATAACCTCGTTTGTTTCATGGAATCTGATCGTCGCCATCATTCATTCCTCCTCTATGAGTGTTTATCTTAAAGAACCCGCAAACGCCTTTTGTTGATTAAGCAACAGTTGATATTGAAATAAAAATTCGCAAGCTTCAAGTATTCTCTTTGCTTCGAGTCCGCTTTTACCCCAAACCGTAATACCATGATTGCGGATCAGCACGGCGCCAGAGTCTTCTTCGACATGTGGCTCGAACTTATCTGATAACAGCGGAATGTCAGCATGATTATATATGATTGGAATCCGAAGTTCCGAATCTTCATCCCACCGACCGGTTGCTTTAATGATTTCATGATTACGAAAAGAAACTTGGCCTTCATCTCCGTACAATTCGGATATCACATTATTTTCAACTGTATGGACATGGAGTACACAGTTCGCATTCGTTTTCCGGTAAATGACTGTATGAAGTAAAGTTTCGGCCGATGGTCTTAGGTTCGTTTCTTCAACTGGCTTTCCATTTAAATCCACCAGTAAAAAGTCCGAATCCGATTGCTTCCTTTTATCCTTACCGCTTGCCGTAATATAAAAGAAAGGGCTTTTGGGCTCCCGAATAGACAAGTTCCCGCTAGTTCCCATAAACCAATCCCTTTCGGCCAGTTCAGCTTTAATGTCTGCCAGCTCCTGCCATTCTTTAGAATGATTGTTCACGCTTTAACCACCTTCTGCTGCTTTAAAATATCAATTACATCAAAAAACGTTTCAAATCCTTGATGTGGAATCCCTTCCCTATCGCATTTTTCAAGCAATATGTCACGGGCTATGACAAAATCGGCCTGTTTTGCAGCTTCAAAATCCGTTACCGAATCTCCAATAACGAATTTAAAATCTTCCGCACCCGTAATTTCCCTCATAATGGATGGCTTGCAGCAACCGCAATCATTATTACATTGATCATCACAAGCATGTGGCCACTCAATATAAATCTTTTCCTTATCAAAAAATGCATGGTTGCAATAAACGGACCCTGTTGGCAAGATATCATTTAAAAGCGGTGCAATGAAAAAATCCATGCCCCCGCTTACGATATATAAAGGGATGTTGGCTTGTTTCGTATACTCAACGAATTCATAAAACCCTGGACGAATGCCGGCCGTCTTTCTTACATATTGGATGATGTCATCCTTCAAGCCGCTATCAAGCAGGGAAAACATATCCCCTACTCCTGAAGATATACTGATTTTTTGCTGAAGGACACCGTCTTTCAACGCTTCCCATTCCGGAGGCGCAAATTTCTTCATGATGGAAATGATATTATCCGTGTTGGTGATCGTTCCGTCAAAATCACAAAAGATGATCGGTTTCATTATTTCTTATAGGCCTCCCCATAACACAAGAGCTTTTTTTAGTGTTTCATTCTCAAGCGCCGATTCAGATAGGTCCTTTCCTGCCAGTACGGCTTCTACAGCAGAACGGAAAGCCTTTGCCCCGCCCTCTGCTCCATCAGGATGCCCGTGAATTCCACCTCCGGCATTAATCACACTATCGATTCCAAAATCCTTGATTAGGTCCGGAACCATGCCCGGATGAATGCCAGCAGAAGGAACAGGGAAAGCTTTTTTCCATGAAAGTTCATCTTTTGTCAGAGCTTCAGCAATCGCCAAGGTTTCCTTTTTTTCAAGTGCGACACTTCCATAAGGGGATGGGAACAAGGATAAATCCGCACCTGATAACCTTACTAATTTACCAAGCAATAATGGATAGCCGACCCCATAAAATGATGAAGCTGCCAATGCCCCGCTATATGCGGGGTGCGCCATGATCGGCAGCTTGATACGATCATGTTCACTCAAGGCCTGCAATACATCCAAACCATATGTATGAACGTTGAACAACAAGGCATCTGCCCCTGCATCAGCCGCTTGCTCTGCTTTATCCAATAATTCAAATGTTTTCCCTGATAGATTGACAGCATATAAAGTTCGGTGGCCAGTGGTTTCATAAACTTCATTCAATATTCTTTTTCCCGTTTTTATTCTATCGAAAAATGGAGTCAGGTCCTGGTCGAAGAGGATCTCATCATCTTTAACTAGATCGACACCTCCTAATGCTTGTTGCCTCAGTTGCTCATTATGGAATGTTAGGTCTCTTCCTAATACACCTTTAAAGATGCTCATCACCAGGGGCCGGTTATAAACGCCAACCTTTTCCCTAATGCCTTCAATGCCAAATTCCGGCCCTGGAAAGGCTTTTTGAATATCACCGACAAAATCCAAGTCGATAAGTTTTATTTCTCCATCCAATGAAAGTTTGCCGAAGACCGTCGTGAGGATTGCAGGTAAATCATTGGTGAAATTCCTTGCCGGATAGGCAATTTTAATAAGCGAACGGTATACTTTACGATTAAAGTAGCTGTTTGCCCTCTCTTCTTCAGAAAGTGGTGTCACCGATACGACGCGTCCCTTATGTTTTTCCAGTTGTTTCTGGACCAAATGGGGCAGGTCCGTCCATGTTCCGACAGTCAATCCCAAGGCAATGCTCTCTGCTTTTTTCTCATGATTCCCCTTAGAATCATGAATTAAATAAGTAGCGACTAACTCGCTCATTTGATCACTCCTATATCACGTTAGTAAACTCTGGATGTCATTAACCTGAACTGGTCTCAAAATGGCAAAAGCCCCTTCATAAAGAAGAGGCTTTAAAAAGCCATCTTCTTATCTCCCAGCCATTGGCTGCAAGAATTAGCACCGTGCCTTGTGGATTTCAAGAAAAATCCGGCGAAGAATTCCGCCCCATTTTACAATGGAATTACGGTCGGTTGCTGGGCTTCATAGGGCTAGTCCCTCCACCTGCTCAAAATAAGAAAACGCTGATATATAAATTTGCATCCAAGTATCGAAAGATTAAGAATTTATTTTGTATTCTGACAGGTAATCCCTACTTTGTCAATAAGTTTTAACTATTTAAGGGTGAATTAATCGGATATATCATTGTGGTTAAAATAATTTTAATCTACTTATCCGTTCCACAGCCTCTTTCAGCCGATCTTCCGAAGTCAGCAGCCCTACCCTGACGTATCCTTCGCCAAATTCACCGAATCCATTTCCTGCGGCAACAGCAACGTGGGCATGCGTTAATAAATAGTCTGCAAAACGCTCGGACGTAAAACCTTTAGGTACTTTGAGCCAGGCAAAAAATGATGCCGCAGGAGCTTTGACATCCCAGCCGATTGCCCTCAATCCCTCAATGAAAACATTCCTTCGGCCCTCGTACATCTGCACTAACTGCTCTACACAGCTCTGCGAGTCAAGCAAAGCGCTTGCCGCAGCTTCTTGTATCGCCGGGAATAGACTCACATAAAGATGGTCTTGTAATAGTTCAAGAGCTTCTATGACACTCTTATTCCCCACTGCGAAGCCGACTCTCCACCCTGCCATATTGTATGTTTTCGATAGTGTGTATATTTCTATTCCTATTTCCTTCGCTCCCTCTGACTGGAGAAAGCTTACCGGTTTTTTACCGTCGAATCCTATCGCTCCATAAGCGAAGTCGTGGACCACACAAATTGAATGCTCTTTTGCAAAAGAGACGGTCTCATCAAAGAAACTTTCAGTTGCAGAAGCACCTGTGGGATTGTTCGGATAGTTCAAGAACATCATTTTCGCTTTATCAAGTACTTCTTTATGTATGTCACTGTATTTTGGAAGAAAATCATTTTCTTCTGTCAAGGGCATGAACTCGGTCTTTGCCTGGGCTAAAACAACACCGGAAAGATAATCCGGATAGCCGGGATCCGGAACAAGAATCGTATCACCCGGATTCAATAAACACTGCGGCAGTTCGACAAGACCTGCCTTTCCCCCGAAGAGAATCGCCACTTCACTTTTCGGATCCAGCTTGACACCGTATTCACGTTCATAAAAGACGGCAGCAGCATCTTTTAAATATTGATGCCCCCGGAATGGCGAATATTTATGATTAATCGTTTTTTCAGCGGCAGACTGCAAGCTTTTCACGATATGGTCTGGTGTTGGCTGATCAGGGTTTCCCTGACCTAAATTTATGACATCATGTCCTTGCTCCGTGATGGCATTGACTTTTGCGACTAGTGAGGCAAAAAACTGCTTAGGCAGGTCCTGAAGCTGTCTGGATTTTTCGAATTGCACCATTTATACACCTTCTCTGAAATTTCTTGAAATTCTAGTCACAAATGATATATGTTTATCATAGTCTTGTAAAGCATTTTTTACATATGGGGGTTTTAAACGATGAAGTGGAAAATAGCTTGTATTCAAATGGATATAGCATTCGGGCAACCGGATATCAATTTTCAGGTTGCGGAACAATGGTTGGAAAAAGCAGCACGGTCGGAACCCGATATCGTCATTTTACCAGAGCTTTGGACAACCGGATACGACTTAAGCAGGTTAAATGAGATTGCAGATCAAGAGGCCGAAAAAACGATTGAATTTCTTAAAACACAGGCAAGGAAACACGAGATTCACATCGTAGGCGGTTCCATTGCGAAAAAAACGAGCAAGGGAATCTATAACACCATGATCATCATCGATAAACAGGGAAATCTCATAAAAGAATATGATAAGCTTCACTTATTTCAGTTAATGGATGAACATCATTTCCTGAAGCCAGGAGAAAAGGATGGTTTATTTACTCTTGATGAAAAAATATGTGCTGGTTTCATTTGTTATGACATCCGTTTCCCTGAATGGCAGCGAGCCCATACCGCTAAAGGCGCCGAAGTTCTATTCGTTACGGCTGAATGGCCAAAGCCGAGACTCGATCACTGGAGAGCCTTATTGATTAGCCGTGCCATCGAGAACCAAGCCTATGTTGTAGCCGTTAATCGCTCAGGCTCTGATGTCAATAATATATTTGCCGGTCATTCCTTGATTATTGATCCTTGGGGAAATATCATAAGTGAAGCCGGAGAAGGAAACGAACTCCTGACAGGCACCTTGGACTTCAATAAAGTTTCGGATGCACGTAACAAAATACCTGTATTCGAAGATCGACGTCCTGATTTTTATTAATTTACCCATTGACAAACTATTTAAAAAGTTGATATTATTTTCCCGAAGATTAAAATTTCAGAAAACATTTACTCTTATCAAGAGCAGGCTGAGGGATAAAGGCCCTATGAAGCCCAGCAACCGACTGTAATACCATTGTGAAATGGGGCGGATTCACCGCCGGATTATAAAATCCACAGAGCACGGTGCTAATTCCACCAGAATTCATATTCTGGAAGATAAGAGGTCCGAAGCCAAAACTTCTGCCTCTTTCTATATGAAAGAGGCTTTTTTATTCTTATTTTGAATCCGGAGGGGAAAAGAATGACTCAAAACCATTCAAATTTTAAGAGATTGACAAACGAAACAGCTATAACCCTTGCAAAAAAACTTGGGTTGGTCAATGCGGATGCAAGTTTAACATGTAAAGAAATCGGCGATGGAAACTTAAATTATGTTTTTCATATTACAGACACAGTCACAAATAAAGGAATTATAATTAAACAAGCGGTCCCTTATGCCAAGGTACTTGGCGAAAGCTGGCCGCTGACATTGAAAAGAGCTGCGATTGA
Organism: Peribacillus phoenicis; assembly: GCF_047238085.1. NCBI lineage: Bacteria > Bacillati > Bacillota > Bacilli > Caryophanales > Bacillaceae > Peribacillus > Peribacillus phoenicis. Next base: position 2,865,420 of record NZ_JBDFMF010000001.1, read on the forward strand.
GGCGAATGCGTTGATTCATTTCAGAAGTTATTGCCCAGAATTCGTACCGCAAGTCTATTATTCTGATGAACAGCTTGCCATCACGGTCATGGAGGATTTATCGCACTTGAAAATCGTTAGAACAGGATTGATCGAAGGAGATTCATATCCATTGCTTTCTCAGCATATTGGTGAATATGTTGCGAAAACGGCATTTTATACATCCGATTATCATTTAGAACCCTCTGCGAAAAAGGAAGTGGCCCGACATTTCACGAATCCCGAACTCTGCAAAATCACTGAGGTCTTTATTTTCACGGATCCATTTTTTGAGGAACTCCCGGGAGATTTCGAGGTGGAATTGACAGATGCCGCCAAAAATATATGGAATGATAAAGAAGTGATCCTTGAGGTCGCTAAGCTGAAACAAAGCTTTGAAACCGAGCAGGAAGCCTTGCTTCATGGTGATTTACATACTGGAAGTATATTTGCAAGTAAAACTGAAACAAAGGTTATCGATCCGGAATTCGCTTTTTATGGTCCAGTTGGTTTTGACCTTGGTCAATACACCGCCAACCTTCTCTTTCAGGCAGTCACACGTAATAGCGCTGGAAAGGAAGAGATTTTCACACACCTTAATGAATTTTGGAATGCCTTTGAAGAAACTTATTCCGAATTATGGGAAGGCCAAAATAAAAGCCCATTTCGCCATGTGAAAGGTTATCTGCCTTATTTACTGACAAAATTTAAAAAAGATGCATTCGGCTTTGCCGGCTGTGAAATGATTCGGCGAACCATCGGACTTTCCCATGTTGCCGATTTAAATGTCATTGAAGATAAAGAAACAAGGATCGCTGCCAAAACGGCTACATTGGAAATTGGTGCTTTTTTAATTAAAAAACGAGAAGAATTGGATGTTCCAGCTGTAATTGAAGCGTTGAAGCAACGTACACTGCCATCTTATTCAACCATTTAAAAGGAGACCTGCACATGACAAAACTAGCACCATTACCTTATTCGGTACAATGGGCTGATTCCCATATTACATTATTAAATCAACAAGCCCTGCCTTCCATAACTGAATTTATTGAACTTCATTCTGTTGATGATGTATATGACAGCATTTTGACATTAAAAGTTCGCGGTGCCCCAGCAATTGGACTGACAGCAGCATTTGGTGTTGCACTTGGTGCCAAACAGGAAACAACCACTGAATTAGCCGAATTCAAGAAAAATGTAGCAAGGCATATTGAAAAACTCGCCTCGTCACGGCCAACTGCTGTCAACCTTTTTTGGGCGTTAAGGAGGATGGAAATTACCCTGCAAGCTGCGCAAAGCATTTCAACTGCCAAGGAAGCACTTGTATCGGAGGCTAAAGCCATCTTTGCTGAAGATGAAGAAATGTGCAGGAAAATCGGGGAACATGGTTTATCCTTATTCACTAGAGGAGATTCCATTCTAACGCATTGTAATGCTGGGGGAATTGCCACGGCTCGGTATGGCACAGCCTTGGCTCCCTTCCACCTGGCTAAAGAAAAGGACTTTCCGCTAAAAGTGTATGCATGTGAAACAAGGCCTGTCCTGCAAGGGGCGCGTTTGACTGCTTGGGAATTGATGCAAGCGGGGGTGGATGTCACATTAATTTCTGATAATATGGCTGCCCATACGATTCACCAGAAAGCAATAAATGGCATTATCGTCGGTGCCGACAGAATTGCGGCTAATGGAGATACAGCCAATAAAATCGGGACATTGGGATTGGCCATATTAGCCAAGCACTTTGGTATCCCTTTTTACGTGGCCGCTCCATCAACCACATTCGACCTTACTCTCGAGTCCGGCACTTCCATCCCGATCGAAGAACGGAATGAAGCGGAAATCACCTTCATTCAAGGTGTTAGGATCGCTCCCGAAAACGTGAAGACTTTCAATCCTGCCTTTGACGTTACACCGAATCATCTAATTACAAGCATCATTACCGAAAATGGCATCATAACACCGGATTTCATTAAAAACATCCCGCTTTTTGTTAAATGATCCAGGTTGCTTTATTGATGATAAAAAACGAGAAGGATTTCGTATCCCTCTCGTTTTTGTGATTATTCTTGCGAGGTCCACAATACAATTTTTATTTTTTGGAAAAGAACTCCTGAAGTGCCTTCTTATTTTTAGTGTAGTCCATCTCCAAAACGGCTCCGGACTGGGGATATATTTCATCTTTAAAGCTTCCTTCCACTGGAACCCTTAAGGTTTCGACGGTGTCCGGTGTATGGAAGACGGCTTTTGGACCCATTTCCATTATTGTTTTCAGTCCAATATCTGTATCCAAGTACGAGAGTCCTTGTTCGATTATACTAGGAAGGGCTGCCATCCCTTCGAAGGACGAGATTTGATTTATAAACGCTGTTTTTAATTGAACCATTACTTCTTGTTGACGCTCAACCCTTCCAAAATCACTTTCATCGTCATGTCTAAAACGGACATATTTCAATATTTCCTCCCCATGTAAAACATTTTTACCGACGCTTGCTTGAATGCTCATATCATCAATGATTTCCTGGTCCACATTCACCGCTACCCCCTCAGGTGCAAGTAAATCGACCATCTTCACGAATCCCTGAAAGTCAATTACCGCTACATGATCGACCTTGACACCAAAGTTTTCCTGTATGGTTTTCTTGAGAAGTTCCCTTCCACCATAATAATAAGCTGCATTTATTTTGTTATATCCTGATTTATTCCCGGGGATTTTCACATAACTATCACGCATAATCGAAGCCAGCTTCAGTTTTTCCTGCTCAGGAAAATATTTTGCCAGTATAATCGCATCTGATCGAGAATTTTCCTCTCCCCTTGTATCAACACCAATTAACAGAAATGTTTTCACGCTTTCCTGGTTCTCTTCTTTGGTTAGTTTTTTTTCCGTACCTGCATTTCCATTTTGTTTGGGTAAAGGGGCATAAGTGCAGCCTGCCAGAATCAAGATCAATAGATATATGAACAATACCTTTTCTTTCATTACCTCACCTCATCGGAAAATTACCCCTATTCTCTGCCTAATATTGGAATCCTATGCATTAAACGACAAAAATAGCCTGCCAACGATAATCGCTGACAGGCTATTCGGGCAAAATCATTTATTGATTTCTTTCTTTAATACTTCTACCGCCTTTTTCACTTGTGTGTCATTCTTAAGGATTTTCTCCTGGATGACCTGCATCAATTTCATGGTAGTATCATCTTTAATGGTGCCAGTTTCTTTAATTTTTTGTTCCCTTTGGAATGCTGTGACCGCATTCGTTGTTGCTTCATCAAAGAATCCATCTACCTTACCCGGATCATGTCCCGCTTCCTTCAGCATCTCTTCAGCAGCTTTCACTTCACTCGAAGAATCAGATGCTTTCAATTCCTTATCGGGCGAAATGTACGGAAGGCTGGCATAACCAGGAAGCTTCACAGTAATATCCGGCTTGATCCCTTTTTTATGAATCCAATTGCCTTCAGGAGTCAACCATTTAGCTGCCGTATATTTGAAGTTAGATCCATCTTCAAAGTCTTCGGCAGTCTGCACTGTCCCTTTCCCAAATGACTTGACACCAATCAATGGAATGTCCGCAGATTCACTGACAGCCGCTGCAACGATTTCAGAAGCACTGGCACTTCCGTCATCAATCAACACGACTACCGGGATTTTCAGTTCTCCATCATTCTCCGATTTATAGACTTGTTTTTTCCCGCTGCGCTCCTCAACTTGAAGGACCACTTCCCCATTAGGTATGAACAGGCTTGCCATTTCTATTGCTTGATCAAGCAGTCCCCCCGGGTTTCCCCGCAAATCCAATACGAGACCCTTCATATCCTTCTTGGACATTTCTTCAAGCGCCGTTTTCAGCTCTTGGACTGTATGTTCGGAAAAACTGGTGACTTGAATCTTGGCAACTCCATCATCAAGCATTTCCGCATAAACCGTCTCAATCGGAATTGTGTCCCGTTTAATGGTGAGCTCAATCGGTTCCGACTCACCAGCTCTTGAGATGGATAGATCCACTTTCGTACCCTTCTCGCCCCTGATTTTCAGGACAGCTTCAGAAGAGCTTAGCCCTTCAACGCTTTTACCGTCCACACTTAAAATGATATCATTCGGCTTTACCCCCGCTTTTTCTGCTGGGGACCCTTTTATAGGTGAGACGACCATGATTTGTCCATCCTGCTCCTGAATCTCGGCACCGATTCCTTCAAAAGATGAAGAGATGCTTTCATGGAAACTAGATGCTTCCTTTTTATCCATATAAGCAGAGTAGGGATCATCCAATGATTTGATCATTCCATTAATTGCGCCGTCAACCAGCTTTTCTTCATCAACCTCTTCATAATAGTTATCTTTTATCTTATCGTATGTAGTATACAGCTTTTCAAATTCCGCATGCTTATCCGGTGCTAATGACTCTACTTTTTCATCTCCAAAGGTCAAGGCTATTGTAGTAATCCCTGCAGTTAGAAATATGACTAAGAAAATCCCCATAATGAACGTAAACTTCTTTATTTTAATGAATTTCCCTGCCTCTTTTGGCTGTTCTTGATTTTCTTCTTCCACTGAAGCCTCACCACTTTCATTCTTCATGACGATATAAACGATTTCTTTCTATTTTAACAGCTTTCATGACAATCGAAAAATAATTGTTATCAAAAATAACAACTTATGACCATATGTATTTTTTTACGCTTCGCAAACGTTAAAGCATAGAGAAAACTCCCTGGACTACAGGCATCTATTGACATTACAAAAATGGGGCTACCAAGGAATAACTGAGCCTGTATCCAACTGTCATTATACAGCTTCACTTATTCCTGGTCACCCGCCTGTCATTTACATCCAATTATCAGTCCTGGATCGCTGCTTCCAATGCCACTTCAACCATTTCGTTAAAGGTTGACTGGCGCTCATCCGCCGACGTTTCCTCACCGGTTAAAATGTGATCGGAAATGGTTAATACAGATAATGCTTGGCGGCCAAATTTAGCAGCAAGCGTGTATAGCGCTGCTGATTCCATTTCGATTGCAAGGATTTGGTATTTTGCCCATTTTTCCAAATCACTATTATCGTTATAAAACTGATCGGCCGTAAAAACATTACCGACCTTCAATTGCAAGCCCTTAGCTGTGCCAGCGTCATAAGCTTTTCTTAGTAATTCGAAATCCGCCGTTGGGGCAAAGTCCACCCCGCCGAAAGTCATGCGGTTCATTTGGGAATCGGTGGAAGCACTCATTGCAAGGATCACATCCCTGACTTTTACATCCTTCTGAATCGCTCCTGCAGTTCCCACACGAATCAGCTTCTGGACATTATAGCTATTCATCAATTCATTCACGTAAATCGAAATGGATGGGACACCCATGCCTGTACCTTGTACAGAAATTCGTTTCCCTTTATATGTCCCTGTATATCCAAACATGTTACGAACTTCATTATAAAGTTTAGCATCCTCTAAAAATGTTTCAGCAATATATTTTGCACGCAACGGGTCCCCAGGAAGTAAGACCGTTTCCGCAATTTCATTTTCTTTTGCACCAATATGTACGCTCATACGACTATGTCCTCCTTAACTTGTGATTGAAATGATATTCAAAAACTACTATACCATATCAACCACAAGTTAGGAAAATCGAACCTTATCCTAGAACTTGAAAAAGATAAGGAAACTGGAAGTCATGAAAAGACTTTGACACCCTTCCTTTAAACCGCAACAAAACGGCGGAGGTCCGCCGTCTTTTTTTAAGGTTAATAAAATTAAGGGATAGGAAGCTGTTAACCGTCTTATGACAGGTTACTCATCGACTTCTTCATCAATTATGCACTTTTCAAGAAGATATTCGAATGTGATGTCAGCAAGATCTTCAACTTCAGCTTCTGTTGGAAGATAGCCCCGTCTTATCAATTCTTGAAAAAAGAATTCCGCTATCTCTTCTGTATCAATAAAAACCTCAATTTCTCGCAAATCATCGCCCCCTTATTTAAAGGTCTATGAATGTGTAGAGACAAATATACCAGTAAGGCATCCCATTATGGAAAATCATTTGAAGGGCTTATATTTATCATGATCCATCCATGTTCAATTTGAATGGAAGCTTCTATAGGGAATTTTGAAATTGCCCCTTTTAAAAATTCAGGATACCTTTCACTTCGTTTGCTTCTTTTTATGATCTGGATAAATTTCCTCTGCCGCCTTTTCAATTTTAGCAAGGGCGATCTTCATGATGTGACGATATTCATCATCGCCAAAATGTTCGTAGAGCTTACAATAATCATTATATAAATCCAACAGTCCATCAATCATTTCCTTTTTTTCATTTTTTGTCATTGTCATTTCTCGCTCACCTTTACCAGGGTTGTTTTGTTTAGCAATGATAGCAAGCTCATTTTTCTTTTTAGGAAGTAGCAGACCCAACTTTTTAATGATTCCATCTGCACGTTTAGCATCGGCTATCAAAGTCAGTTCTTCCTCATGCGCTTCAAGCCATTCACCATCAGAGATTCTGGATAACTCATAGATTACATCCTCCCAGGCATTTTCCTTATAGCGCCAAATTTCCGTTCGATAGCCGATAATCTTGAAATAATCCTGTTCATACCCATCCACCTGGACCAAGTCACCTAATAAATATTTATATTCAATATCGATTTGTTCTTTTTGATAAAGGATTTCACCTTCATATTCATTTATCGATTGCAATGTTTTTTCGATATAAAGACCTTCACTATAGTTCACTTCATACACATAAGCACCATCGAGAAATTTTACATCGGTTATATTCCCGACTGTCCCATACATTGTTATTACGACTGTATCGCCTAATTTAAATTTCGGCTGTTTTTTTTTGCCCATAAGAGACATCCCCCAATATGGTCCTTATCGTTTGATTAGTAAATTATATGCACAAACAAACATGGAGGTTAATGGAAAAGAGAGGGCATTTTGCTCATTTAGCTAAGTAACCGGCCCATTTACGGCACTACAACCAAAAACCGCCTCATTTAATGAGACGGTTCGTAGTGGGAATGATGAGCGTCACTTTCGTTCCTTCGTCGCGGACGCTTTCAATTTGGAATTTCCCTTTTAATTCCTCCATTATCTGAATGCACGTCGCCACACCTAATCCGTTTCCATCCGGTTTGGTGGTATAAAAGGGCATGCCGATATTTTTTAAATTCTCGGGACTGATGCCTTTCCCATCATCGCTGATCACTAATCTTACATAATGGGACTCGGAAGTATGATGCAATTCAATCTGCCCCCTTGCTTCGATGGCTTCACAAGAATTATTCAAGACATTCAAGAGAACCTGCCTTAACCGGTTCCTGTCTGAATAAACAACGACAGAGTGTGTCACTTCATTTATTAGTCTTACATGAGAACTCGGAATTGAAGGGATATAGGTATCTATTATTTCTTCAAGGAAATCCTTTAAATCGATTTTCTCCCATTCCAGTTGATGCGGTTTTGCCAAATCAAGAAGTTGTGTCACGAATACATTAACCCGATCCACTTCATGAAGCATGACATCACTATATTTTTCTATTAATGTTTTATCATGATCCTGGCTCTTCAATAATTGGAAAAAGCCCTTTATTGTCGTCAGCGGGTTCCTGATTTCATGTGCGACACCGGCAGCAAGCTGGCCGACATATTTCAATTTTTCCGTACGGACGATTTCCTTCTCACGATCTTCTATCGTTTCCATCATTCTTAGAAAGGCTAGGTTCAATTTTTCCATTTCCTCGAAGCTTCTTTTATCGGAAATGATGAATTCCTTTCCTCCAATGAAATCCTCTGTCGCTTCGACAAGTTCTTGAACTGGCCGCACAAGGGTCTTTGTTAGTAAATAGACAGCCAGAATGATAGAAACAAAAACGATGCTGTAGATTGTCAAATACCGTGTTAAAAGGTCATTCAAAGGCTGAAACACTTGTTTCTTATCTGCACCCACAACAACAAACCATTTATTCTCCGTTTTTGCAATCGTATGAACAGGCTGGATGGAATATATTTTTTCCCCGTTCTCTGCGCTGTACAATTCATCCGATAACGAAGCTTCCATCAGCTTACCTTTCGTTAATCCCATTTCTTTCAATGCAGATTCCTGCATGACTCCATGCGGGTCTTTTTTCGAAATCATGATGCCTTCTTGATTGATCATGAAAAAGTTCACTGGGTATTTATCGCTAATTTCATTAGCCTTTTTCTCCATCAGCTCCCAAAGTCCTTCCAATCGGAAAGCTGGAGATACGACACCGATCATTTTCCCTGCATTATCATAAACCGGCGCACTCAGAGCAATTATGGGTTCTGGGAAAGCACGGGTTTTATAAACGTCAGAAAGGAATTCACGACCTTCTATGGCCTCTTTGAACCATATTCTCTGCGCGAGGTTGTCCCCGATCATTTTATTGGATGTATCTGCAATGACATTGCCTTCCATATCCAAATGCAAGACACCGTAATAATATCCTTTTGCATCGATAAACTTTTTTAGTTCCTCTGACTTCTCTTCTTTTGAATGGCCAGGATTGATGATTACCGAATTTGCACTCATTAACCTCACATCACTGATCCGTTCGTTCAAATAGCTATATGTTTCATTTACAATATTCAGTGAACCTGCATTCAGGGCATTTTTTGCTTCCTTCTCAAGCAGGGACCGTTGTGATCCATAGGATATGATCCCCAATATCAGAAGAGGAACACTTGCAATAAGTAATGAATAAAGCAAAATTCGGGTTTGAAGGCTTTTAAGCATCCTTCCGATCCTCCCTATTCCTGATCTCCTAATAAGAGCCCTTCTTCTATTTGGACATACTGCTCCCATGCTTGATCGAATAGTGACATACTATCGAGATAGTCTGCATTCAATTCCAAATAACTGCTCAGTTCATTATAATCAGTCGATTGTTTTGGGAAGCCATGATCCTCATAGGCATGATTGGCAAATTTAGTGATTGCATCAATTTCCTTTGGTTGTCGAAATTTCATTAAATATAAATAAAATGGTCTCATGATGTTGAGCCCCCCCTAAAATAACTATGATTTCTGCTTTAATATATCGGAAACTTTCGCTTCCGTCCACTTTTTTAAAGATGAATTTGGTCTATTCTTCCTCACTTTATAGATTTCCACGATTTTTCATCAAAAAATGCTTTCATTTTCTTACGGAATTACACTTAAATATCGTACTCCCATCCTTTTAAGACGGAAAAACTTTTTTTATACGACTTGGTTCATGAATCGATAAAGGAATGAAGTGCTTCATTCTTGCTTAGCCCAATCTTTCAATCAAATGCACTTCAAAAACCTTATTATTTTCATTATCTGAAAAGGAAAATCCCCTACATCTAAGATGGAAATAGTGGTTTGCACTAATTCTGTCCAAATGGGGGGATTTATTCATTCATATATGGAAATGTAAATGCATCATGCAGCTAAAAGTCAAAGTAATTACGTTTCAACAGCCTTTTCATGTTCATTAGCTCACTGTACGTCGTTTGTTTTTCAAGCTGTTTCGTATCAATTAAAAACAGTTGATTTTCGATTTCCTTCACTATTTCATCACTTTGAAAAAGAGCATCGCAGCTCTCACATCGAGATGAAGGGGTCTCCGTAATTTCAACTGCCCTCGTACCATCCGGCAGTTCCCAATACACAGTCCCATTTACTGATGCAAGCTTCCCTTTCTCACACCATGGACACGTCTCCATGCTATTCATCTCCCTTAGGTGTGCTCTTTTTTTGCTGTGCCTGGAATTTCTTTTCTTTTAACAAATCCCGCTTTTCACGTTGGTTTTTCAATGAAGCATGCTCTGGGTTGGTCACGTAATTTTCCCGTCGATTCATTCGCTTCAGTCCTTCAGGCACTAAATTGAATTGCTTGTCGTTCATTAAACCAGATACACCTATATCTGATTGTCTTTCTTCCATATCAGGATATACCCCTTTGAAGTAATCATCTGCAAGTCCTGGTGTATATTGCTCAGGTTCCGGATATGTGGTTATCACACCTTCAAAATTGCGCAGCACCGTTTTTGTTGGAGATTGTGAAAGGATATAATTCGGCTGCAGCGTGATTTTCCCTCCCCCTCCAGGAGCATCGACGACAAAGGTAGGTACAGCATACCCGGATGTATGGCCTCGGAGCCCCTCAATGATTTCAATGCCTTTTGAAATGGGAGCCCTGAAGTGACCGATGCCTTCCGACAGATCGCACTGATAAATATAGTAAGGGCGGACACGAATCTTAACAAGGTCATGCATCAGCTTTTTCATGATTGCGACACTGTCATTGATCCCTGCTAAAATAACTGCCTGGTTGCCCACAGGTACACCTGCATCGGCAAGCATCTCACATGCTTTCTTTGATTCCTCGGTAATTTCTATCGAGGTATTGAAATGAGTATTCAGCCAAACCGGATGATATTTTTTTAAAATGGTGCATAAATTTTCAGTGATTCTTTGAGGAAAAACAACCGGAGCCCGCGTTCCTATCCTGATTATCTCAACATGAGGAATTTCCCTTAAGTTCTTGAGGATATATTCAAGGATCGTATCATTGATCAATAATCCGTCCCCACCTGAAATAAGGACATCCCGAACTGCCGGTGTGTCACGTATATAACCGATTGCAGCGTCCAATTGTTTTTTGGGCACGCCCATGCCAATTTGTCCTGAAAAGCGTCTTCTCGTACAATAACGGCAGTACATGGAGCACTGATTCGTCACCAAAAAAAGAACGCGATCCGGATATCTATGGGTCAGTCCCGGCACTGGGGAGTCCTCATCCTCATGAAGAGGGTCTTCCATGTCATATTTGGTTTTATGCATTTCTTCCGAGATTGGGACCGATTGCATTCTGATTGGACACCTTGGGTCATCTTTATTCATTAACGAAGCATAGTATGGGGTGATATTCAATGGAATGGTTTTTGTGGAAATCCTCACACCTTCCTCTTCATCCGGAGTCAGGTTTATCACTTTCTTCAAATCATCGACAGTTCGGATCGTATTCGTAAGCTGCCACAGCCAGTTGTTCCATTGTTCTTCGGTTACATCTTTCCATAGCTCTATATCTTTCCAATTGCGATCTGGCTTATATAAGTCAAATAACATGGTTATACCTCCTGAATTATGATAGTAGTATTAAATGCAAGAAGGGTGCCAAAATGACCCAATAATTCGAAGGCCCATAAAAAAAACCGGACTGCAGGCTGCATCCGGATTTTTTCCATTCAAATATGCTTTTTAATTTTATATTGCAAGGTCTGCCTTGGAATCTGCAATAGCTTCGATGCCTGGAAAACGTTACCGTTCGTTTGAAGAAGGGCCTCGGTAATCAATTTTGTTTCCATTTCAATCATGGCCTCACGAAGCGGAAGTATTTTTTCAGATGGGGTGCGCTTTTTTAAAGACTGGGGCAAATCTGCAAGGTTTAAAACATCATTCTCCGTATGGTTCATCATGAATTCTACGGTATGTTTAAGCTGCCTTACATTTCCAGGCCAATGATATTCCCGAAAAAAAACCTTTGTCTGCTCATCCATGCCTTTAATGGACAATCCTAATTTACTGTTAAATATTGATATGAAATGTTCAGTAAGAAGCTCTATATCATCAATCCGCTCCCTTAGCGGAGGCAGCTCGTAGCTCAATACGTTCAATCGGTAAAATAAATCGGGCCTTAGCCTGTTATCCGATACCGCCTTTTCCGGATCTATATTCATCGCTGCCATGATCCTCACATCCACCTGTACACTCTTTGTACCTCCTATCCTCCTTATGAACCCATCTTCGAGCACACGCAGAAGCTTTGCCTGCAAGTCAATCGGCATCGATTGCAATTCATCCAAAAACAAGGTTCCGCCATTGGCCAATTCAAACAGTCCCTGGCGTTCCACAGCACCAGTGTAGCTTCCTTTAGCCGTACCGAATAGAAGCGATTCCAATAAATTTTCCGGTAAGGCCGCACAATTTTGCGCGATGAATGGTTCTTTACTGCGGCTCGAACCCTGGTGTATGCTTTGAACAAAAAGCTCTTTTCCTACACCGCTTTCCCCATAAACCAACACCGATGAGGAGGAGCGGGCAGCCTTTTTCCCTTGTGAGATCAGACCTTTAAATCCAGCATCAATAGTCAGGATTTCAGTGAAAGAATATAATCCATCGGTTCCGGGCGTTTTCCTTTCAGGACTTTTGATCGTCTTGAGCGAGCTTTCCAGGTCTGCTAACCTTTCAGATAATTGCTTCAAGCTTGAATAATCCTTGGCAATCTCTATAGCGCCTATCATAAACCCATCTACATATATGGGGAGCGTCGTGTTTAACGTCTCAATGATTCGCCCATGTGCATTTACATACGATTGGCTATAGTTGTAGATTGGTTTTTCAGATTTAATGACCCGCAGCAATGTCGATGATTTGTGATTCAAAGAAGGGAAGGCTTCAAGCAACGGTTTCCCAAGCACCTCACTTCTTTTCATCCCATCATGATTGGCCGCCACTTCGTTATAAAAGATGGTCTGTCCTTTTGGATCTATCACATGAATGCCTTCATCAATGGTTTGTAATATTGCTTCCAATACTTCACTTGTATTAAAAAATTCACTTGGCAAGATATCCCTCCTCAAGACCTTCTTGCTAGATGTATATGAGGAAATGCCAAAAACTTGTCATGTACCGCCTAAAATTGAGCATTCAAGTGAAATTTTTCACCCAAAGGTTCATGTCTTCCAGTTTATCGAAAATGTAACAGTTATTGGCCAAACGTCCGCGGTACGAGTATCCATGCTGATGCAATGCAGCATTCATGCCGAATGAGAGCGACCTGGCAATCGAATAAATACAATAAATTCCATGTGAAATAAGATATTCTTCAAGCGCGGAAATCAAGTGTTTCATCAAGCCGTACTGCCGATGTTCCGGCAATGTCGCACAATCGGTGATTTCTGCGTTATGGTAAAAGGAATCAATTTCTGCTGAAGCAGCACTGACAATCCTGTCTTCATGGACATAAATATAAAAAACCGTTCCCTTTTCCATGCACTTTTTCACATATACCGGATCATTCATCGGTGTGGGATACACTTCGAAAACCTCCCCATACAATTGGGCCAGCTGAGGTGCATCGGTAACTTCCGCTTTACGGCCTTGATAGGCTGAAGGCGGATTATCTAATCCGGATTTTATCGGCAGCCTCTGTACATCGGTAAGGATTTGATCTTCAGTTTCCCATTCTGCACTGTTGCGCCTTGCATTCCGGTTATATTTAACAAGGAAGAAACAATCGCTTCCCAAAAAGAATTTATCGATGCTTCCTTCATATAGAAAACCCTGAGCAAGCAATGCCAGAACGTTTTCCTTGCGTGACTTGAAGATGATTTTTTCTGCTGAAATGTCTTTAGCCACCTTTAAAGATTCCTCCACGCATTCTTGAAAATGACCTAAATAATCATCAATCCTGATTCGCTTATTAAAATGGTCAATCGTAATATGTATGGTGCACCTTGGCTTTTGAATCCTTTTTCCAATGATTCCAGCCTCCATTTGTCCCGCTCCCTTCAAAACTTTGAAATTGTTGCGAAAGGCCTGACCCTTCCTGGAATCAGACCTCCGGAAAAATGATTATTCCTGGTCCACCCCACACCATTCTATCATGGTCAATGCAATGATTTCCGCAGCCTCCATCATTTTATCCACCTCTATATATTCGTTCGAATCATGGGCCATCTTCGTTTCCCCTGGTCCAAACACAACTACGGGGGTAGAGCCCACCGATGAAAGATACCCTCCGTCCGTCGCCCAAGGTGACGCTTCGACAAGCGGTTCCTCCCCTACCACTTTTTCATAATATGTGCCAATTGTCTTCATGAGCGGATGATCTATTTCGAGATTGCCAGGCATCCATCTGGCCCCAAACCATTCTAATTCAATCGGTTTTTCTTTAAACCATGCATCACTCTTATTTAAAGCATCTATTCGCTCCATCAGCGATTTTTGTGCTTCTTCCATGGTTTCTGTCGGGGCGATGCCGAATCTACCTTCCAGAACGGCTGTATCCGGCACGGAGGAAGGCCAATTCCCGCTTTGAATGCTACCTATGTTGATTGGAATGGGGATAGGGACATTTTTATAGAGTGAATGACGGAGTGACTCATTCCGTTCTTGTTCGAGCAACTTGATTTCTTTCATTACACTAACCGCTTTATCTATTGCACTGACCCCTTCATACCTCGTGCCCCCATGTGCAGACTTGCCTTTTATTTTCAGTCGAAACCACATCGAACCTTGCTGTAAAGGGAATAGTTTCATATTTGTAGGCTCCGGAATGATTGCACCATCAGCTTTGTACCCCCGTATGACTGCCGCAAGTGTGCCGGCACCACCGCTTTCCTCTTCAATCACACTCTGGAATATCACATCCCCCTTCAATTTGATTCCGGATTCGACGATCGCTTGAATGGCCAGCAATAAAGATACATTGCCGCCCTTCATGTCCGTCGTTCCCCGCCCGAAAACTTTCCCGTCCATTAGCTTGCCGCTATACGGTTCATCGTGCCATGCTGCAAGATCTCCTTCAGGAACTACATCAATATGTCCATTTAAAATAAGGGATTTCCCCTGCCCCGTTCCTCTTTTAATAGCCACAAGATTCGGATTTCCTTTAAAATCCCGGCGGTCACAATAAAAATGGGGATGTTTTCTTAATTGTTCATCCCCGATTTCCCAAAGATCTATTTCTAGACCAAGTTGTCTGCACTTCTCGACCACTATGGCTTGTGCACTTCCTTCTTGCCCCCTTTTGCTCGGTTCCTGAACCAGTTTTTGCAAAAGCTGAACCCCATTCATCCGATGTTCATTCAACCATGTTTTTATTTTTTCCTCATACATATCCATTCTCCTCTCTCATTCTTTTAAAATATGGATGTTTTCAGAGACGGTAAACGAGGCTTCGGTCCGATTCCTGATTTCCTGAATGCTGGACGTATCAAATACATCAGTTAATAGGAGGCCCTCCGAAGTTACGGAAAACACGCCTAATTCAGTGATGATCATATGTACGCATTTCTTGGCAGTTAACGGCAACGTACATTTTTTGACTAATTTAGACATGCCCGCTTTATCATTATGTTCCATCAAGACAATGACCTTTTTAGCTTTTGCCGCCAGCTCCATGGCACCGCCCATGCCTGGCACCCGCTTTCCCGGGACAATCCAATTAGCGAGATCCCCCGCTTGACTTACTTGAAGGGCTCCCAGAATCGTGATATCCACCCTGCCACGCCGTATCATCCCAAATGCAACAGTACTGTCGCAGTAGGAAGCCCCGGCTCTAATGGTGATCGGCAGTCCGCCTGCATTGCAAAGATGCGCATCTTCCTTCCCCGTTTCAGGAGTACTGCCAATTCCCACAAGGCCATTTTCCGCATGAAACATAACTTTATGGTCATTCAAAAGATGATTCGGTACAAGTGATGGAATGCCGATTCCCAAATTGACCAGCATCCCATCACTTATTTCTGCTGCTGCCCGTTTCGCTATTCTATTTCTATCTTCTGTTCCCAAACCCATTTCCAATCGACTCCTTTTGATGGAATGATATAATCCACAAAGGCACCCGGAACAATGATGTCCTCTGGATCCAAAGAGCCAAGCGGAACGATTTGCATGGCTTCGACTATAGTGATTTGTCCAGCGGCAGCAACGATTGGATTCGTGTTCCGGGCGCTTTTATCAAATATAAGATTTCCATAAGGATCTGCCATTTCTGCGTAAACAATGGCGATATCTGCAGTTAAAGCCGGTTCCACCAGATAATTTTTCTTCCCTAGCTTTACGGTTTGCTTGCCGTCCCGGACGATATCGGCCTCAATTCCAATATCAGTCAATATACCGCCTAGCCCCATTCCTCCGGCCCGGATGCGTTCGACAAGTGTCCCTTGCGGAGAGAACTCCACTTCGAGTTCTCCATTGTTCATTAATAGTCCTGCATTAGGATTGGAACCGATATGGGAAACGATGATCTTTTTCGCCCGGCGTTGCGTGACCAGTTTTCCGATTCCGATTTCGGGGAAACCTGTATCGTTCCCAATCAAGGTTAAATCCTTAATGCCTGATTCCAAAATCAGATTGATCAATCCCGGTGGCGTCCCTATGCCACCGAATCCCCCATACATGATGGACTGATGATCTTTAAAGTGATGGCGCACATCCTCCAAACGACAAATCTTCCGAAATGTATTTTCCACCACTATGACTCACTTCCTTGTTGTGATGAACGTTTACCTATCGATTCATTGAATTGCCTAAAAGTTATATCGACCCTCATTAACAATTCAGCACACTCCTCTTCCGATATCGTTAACGGCGGGGAGATGATGATGGCTGCCCCGGTTACACCGTCAAGGCCTGCGGCTGCGGGATAAAGAAGTATTCCATTTCTCATTCCCAATTCAATGATTTCATTGGTCACGTCTGCCTCCTTCGGAAATGGGGCCGATGTTGCTTTATCTTGGACAAACTCGATGCCAATCAATAAACCTTTCCCGCGTATATCACCGATAAAGGAATACTTCCCTGCCAAATTTTTCAGGCCCCTAATCAGGTAATTCCCTCTGTCGGCTGATTTTTCGACAAGTTCATTCCTTTCGACATATTCCAAAACGGCCAAAGATACCGCACACGATAACGGATTAGCACTAAGCGTATGACCTCCTATAATTGATTTCGAGCCTTTCATTATGGGCTCCATCACGTTTTTGGTCATTACTGCGGCTGCTATCGGGGTATACCCTCCACTCATGCCTTTACCAAATGTTACAATATCAGGTTCCACATCCCAATATTCGGAAGCAAGCATCTTTCCGGTACGTCCAAATCCGGTCATTACTTCATCCGCAATGAATAAAATATCATTCTCTTCGCATATTTTCTTGAGTTTTCGAAAATAACCATCAGGAGGAACGATGGCCCCTCCTGCAGCGCCGATAACAGGTTCAGCAATGAATGCAGCTATATTTTCACTGCCAATACGACGAATTGATGCTTCCAATTCCAAAGCGCAGGCCATTCCGCACGAATGTGAATCAAGTTGAAGTGGACATCGGTAACAATATGGAGGAGATACAGAAGGATATGATTCAAGCATAGGAGTAAATCGTTCCCGACGAATCGGATGTCCGGACATTGAAAGTGCTCCCATCGTGATGCCATGGTAGCTCATCCATCTCGATATGATTTTCTGTTTCTTTGGCTTCCCTTTTTCCTGCCAATGCTGAATGGCAATTTTCAATGCCGTTTCAGTCGCTTCGGAGCCGCTGTTTACAAAAAAGCTGTAGGTCAGTTCCCCTTTGGTCAATTCTGCAATTTTTCCGGCAAGTTTCTCTGCAGCATCGCTGGTAAATTGGGAACGATACACGAATGAAACCTGTTTAGCCTGTTTGACCATCGCCTCAATGACTTCCTGGACTCCATGGCCAATATTGGCTGTAACAGCACCGGAAGAAGCATCTAGGTAATCCTTTCCATCTTTATCGTACAAAAAAACTCCCTGACCATGACTGATAGTCGGGTAGGCTCCTCCCAGGACCGGTTTGATCAATGAAGACTGCTCCATAAGCCTGCACACTCCTTCTCTTTAAAAACAAAGCAATATAATAAAGTGTATGTCCAGGTGAAGGCAATCTTGCTAAGGAAATTGGCCTAGGCATGTAATCGGATAAGTTTCTTGGTTTCATGAGAGATTGTCAAAAAAATGGCGACAAAAAAAGTGTATCCGCAAGAGATACACTTTTTTCTTACAATACGGTATTTAGTTTTTCTTCACGAATTGACTCCAAAAAACTTTCATCCTTTAAAACAGCCAGCACATTTTTATAAAAAGCAGTTTTATCGATAACTGAAGTATGTACATATTCATACTCTTTTAAAGACGGATGACGCAAAACATTTTTCATGCAGGAATGACAAACTTTTTTAGTTCCTAACTTATAGTAGTTCAAGTTACTTGCATCCCCATTAGAAGTGTCTTCGTTACATACGAAACATGTATGGCTCACTCGGCCTTTTTTATTATACTCGGCCAAAGCCCCTTCTAAACGAATGGATGCTGGAATTGTTAATAACACATAATCACCTTTTCTATTTTAAATCTCTTAGTATTATATCAGAAAAATAAAGAATTTGAACTATTAGACTCATATTCCCTAATAATGCTTGTAAAATAGGACAATTTCCAGGGCTTACAAGAGGAAAGATTCCTAAAATACACCAGAATGCAAAATATATTCATACATATCCGAACAGATTAAGACACCGTCCACTTTTTGAACGGCGTCTTCATAATATGTCATGAAAGGATCTGGATCGTCGCTTTTCCGTTCTTCACCTTCATTACTGCTTTTGAACCAACCGGCACCGTTACAAATGGATGGACATGACCGAAGTTGGCATTTGCGATCACAGGTATGCCATTTATCTCCTTTTTGGAGGTGATGATTTCCTGCAAGGCATATTCAGTCATTCCTGAATCCTTTTGGAAACGGCCGATGACGATTCCTTTAATCCCACTTGCACCTGGCTGATGGAGCAAGGATTGTAAATCCCGGTCAAAACTGAATGGGTGGCTTTCTTCGTCATCTTCTATGAAAAGGATACTGTCCTTTAAAGATGGCATGAACTCTGTCCCTTGTAATAGATTGAGTGTACAAAGATTACCTCCAATGATTGTCCCAGCCGCTTCACCTTCCTGAATGACCATATATCCACCATTCGGGTGGAAAGTTCGGTCATCCTGTTCTAAATGCCAGGAATCATCACTCCACGTTTCACTTGGCTCAAGATAAAAGCCTGCACTTTCAATTACAGCCTTTTTAAAATATTCCATCGTATATTCCAGACCAGCCTTCATCCCGAACGTCGAGAAATGAGGACCTGAATATGTAGTTAAACCTGTTTTATTATAAATGGCCAATAAAATTGCGGTTATATCACTATAACCCATCAACACTTTTGGATTTTCCTTAATCAAATCATAGTCGATATACCGTAACAATTGGTTAGCGTTATACCCCCCGATGGCTGTAAAAATCCCCTTCACATTTGGATCCCTGAACGCCTCATGCAAATCCTCGATCCGGTCTTCGATCGAATTCGAGAAAAAGTCATCATGGAACAAAGCCGTTTCACCATATGTCACTTTAAAACCAAGGTCAGTCAACCTTTCTTCTGCCAATCTGCGTTGTTCCCCTTTGACAATCGCCAAGCTTCTTGAAGGAGCAATTACGCGAATTTCATCCCCTGCTTGTAAACGGGAAGGTTTCATATCTTTATCCCCCTAAATTAATTACATTCTGTCGTTATTTTAGCAGAAATGGTGAACAAAGAAAAACCCAGAACCTTTATGGTATGTCCTTCACACAAGTTATTTTCTTGCAAATTGGCCATGCCGGTATCAGGATTGGAAATAAGATTGGTTATGTATCGCCTGTCCAACTTGGATTTAACCTGCCTTTTCAGTCGACAACCATGGAATCTAAAAAGGTCCACCCACATTCCTTACATAAAGAAAAAACCAGCTTTATCAGCTGGTCTTTAGGTTATTGTATTAGCAGCAGAATGAAGCGCCGATGATAATCAAAAGAATGAACAAGACAACGATTAATGCGAAGCCTGATCCAAATCCGCAGCAACCGCCGCCGCCGTATCCACCGCCACCATAACCGAATCCTGGTCCTGCAACATTTCCACCATATCCGTACATTAAGTTTCACTCCTTTTAGAATTCTTATTTCTCTTTACACCTTACCATATGTCAATACGCCCGCCTTGGTCTGTGCATTTGCCTATTTTTCTGAATTTAAGAAAAAACTTCAAGCAACACCATCTTCACCGTTATTCATTCAATGGCTGTAATACCGCAAGTAACCATGAAAAATGTCAAAAAAAACGTTTCATATTTATTGTGTTACGTTAAAATTGGGATATAATAAGGAAAAACAATTCTTAGCCTCTTTAAGCTATCTCATACCTACATGGATACATAAAAGGCAATACGGGGGAACATAATTGAAAACGAACGCAAAATCCTTCATCCCTTTCGCTGCAATCGCCACGATCCTTCTAATCAGCTATATCCTTCAAAAAGTCCCTAAAACATATGGATCAGATGATTCGATAAATGTTTATCAAAAATTCCAATCAGGCCAGCCCATTCAATATCTCGTCATTGGTGACAGTATCGGAAGAGGGTCGGGAGCTGAAAAGCCTGATCTAACATGGTTCAACCAGTTAGAAAATAAGATGAATGAAGCCAATGATATTTCTTTACACGGTGACTACGTGGTCCAAAGCGGAGCCACTGCTTTTGAAGGCCTATTCAAGCTTTCCCAAAAAAGGGAGCATGATCACAAAGATCTGATTTTCTTCGTTTTTGGTGAGAATGATCGCAAATATATGAATGTCGATGATTTTACCATGACATATGAAGCATTAATGAGAAAGGCGAAACGGCTCCACCCTAATGCTGAATTATTCACAATAACAGAGAGTTCCTTGAAATATGATGAATTTGCGTCAGCCATCGGACTTTTATCCAAACATTACGGTGCAACCAATGTGGATATGCGACCTATATTCAAGGATTCAGGATATACGGAAAAACAGCTGACAAGAGATTTGATTCATCCAAATGGGCTGGGTTATAAATTATATGCTGATGCAATTTATGAACGGTTCCTGGATAACATCAAACGGGAAAAGACTGTAGCCGGCCTTCCATCTAAGCTGCATGCCCGTTCTGGATTTGAATTATCTGAAATTGACCACTATGGAAAAATGAGCGGTTTCCGTCCAAGGGGTGGCTATTTCACTAGCAGTGAAAAGGGCAGTGTGATTGAATATACCTTCAAAGGAAGTATGCTTGGTGTGAAACTGCTTAGAAGTCCTGATGGCGGGGAAGTGAATGTATGGATTGACGGAAATGAAATCACGACTTTGAATACGTGGTGGCCATTTGCCCGTGAAAGATATTTATTTATCACAAATGGGCTCCGTCCCGGTTCACATACTGTCCGTTTTGAGGTGACTGGCAGGACTAAAGCAATGGAACTTACCACCATTCCATATGTCCGGATCGCGTCCATCATCACAGATTGAATATTACCCAATAAATAACCCCCTATCATTAGCTGATAGGGGGTTTTGCATTCAATCAAACAGCTTTTTGTATTCTCCGTATCCTTCTTTTTCAAGATCTTGGAGCGGGATGAACCTTAATGATGCAGAATTGATGCAATAGCGTAATCCCGACGGTCCCGGCCCATCATTAAAAACATGACCCAGATGAGAATCGGCAGTTTTTGAGCGAACCTCTATCCTTCTCATACCATAACTCGTATCGAGGTTTTCCACTACTTCCTCTTCTTTAAGCGGTTTAGTGAAGCTTGGCCAACCGCAGCCTGAATCGAACTTTTCCTTTGAAGTGAAAAGAGGATTTCCTGAAACGATATCCACATATAATCCTTCCTCCTTCAAGTTCCAATATTCATTGTTAAAGGCTGGTTCCGTTCCATTATTTTGTGTGACTTCATATTGAATCGGAGTGAGTTTCTGTTTTAATTCTTCTTTACTTTTCATTTTTTTCCCCCCAGTGATGTTGTATAAATGCTTTCCTTCCTGAACCAATCGAATATCTTTCATAATGCTCAGGTTGCTTTTTATAATAATGCTGGTGGTATGTCTCGGCTGGATAAAACGTTTTGGCCGGTATAATCGGCGTTACGATCGGTCTTGAAAATTTCCCGCTTGCCTGCAGCTTAGCTTTGGATGCTTCTGCAATTTCACGTTGGTTTTCGTCATGATAAAAAATGGCCGTTTGATAAGAACTTCCCCGGTCATAAAATTGCCCGCCAGCATCTGTCGGGTCAATTTGCTGCCAGAATAACTCGATTATCTCCTCATATGGATATACGCTTGGATCAAAGGTTATTTGAACTGCTTCATAATGGCCCGTGGTTTCGGAGCAAACTTCTTTGTACGTAGGGTTTTCCGTAGTCCCGCCCGTATAGCCGGAGATAACGGATTCGATGCCAGGCTGTTCATCGAACGGTTTCACCATGCACCAGAAACATCCGCCTGCGAATGTTGCCTTCTCTAACTGCTTTGTCAAATGAAAATCCTCCTTTTTTACAAACAATCCATTGAATGAATTTTAACGCTTTTATATGACCCTGTAAAATAATATGCCGATCGACCCTTTTTACGAAAAATCGTCTCACCTCTTTTGGGAGACACACGCCCAAGCATGACAACATATAATAAGAACATACTGGAAAAATGAGAGGTGTCGGAAATGAGCGATAAACAATCATATTCACAAAAATCTCTAAGATATGATTTACTATCGTCTTATTACAAAAACAGCGATCCGCAAATGCATGATTATTATTACCATAAACATTTGAAAAGTCTCGAAAAATCAACACAACAATTGGAATATGAACAAATGAATGTCCTGCTGCCTGCACAAGTACGCTTTTTACATGCAGCTCCAACAGCTCCCTCATTTGATGTTTATGTAAATGAAATGCGTATTCTTAAAAATTTCTCATATAAAGAGAACAATGGTTATTTACCACTCCCGCCTGGCAAGTACCCATTGGAAATATACCACAGCGGACAAAGCGCCTTACCCCTTTTAAGCTGTAAAGTGACACTCGAAAGCGGGACTTTCTATACCATTGCTCTTGCATCTGCCCTGGCTAATGAATCATTGAACATGTTATCTTTCAAAGATGATCCATTTGTTCCTCCAAATGAAGCAAAGGTACGATTCATCCAGCTGTCACATGATTTACTCTCGGTGGATATTGCCGTCAAAGATGGAGATGTCGTTTTTGATCAACTCCATTTCAGGAAAGCAAGCGAATATCTTAATATACATCCCATGATAGTAGACTTCGAAGTGAGGATAGCTGGGACAAAAGAGATCGCACTCCCTTTGCCAAACAAAGCCTTCCAAGTAAATACTCCCACAACCATTTATTTAATTGGTTCGAATCGGCAGTCATCCTCACTAGAAACCTTAACGCTATCTCCATAAAGGGATAAAAAACCAGGATGCATCGATCCTGGTTTTTTATCCATCTATTCACTATCACTGTAATGATGATGGGATGGTCAATAAAAATGAAATATCATCATTTTTTAGATCGAATTCATTCGCCTTAACCCTAATATCGCTTTTCAGTTCCATATCCTGTAATGACACATAAATACTTTCGTCATTGGGACTGATGCTAACCCAATCCGGCATATTATAACGCTCATTAATTAAATTCATTACATATGAAACAGGAAGGTTCATTTTACCGACTTCAATTGATTTTTGCTTAAGAATCAAATCCCCATTCTTTTGGGCAATTGGTTCAAAAGTCAATTTCATTTCCACTTCACGGTTGAAAAATGGCATTGTTCCGTATAGCTCCACCTCATCCGTTAAATACACTTCGTAGTGAATGGATCCCGTCAACCCCTCTTTATCCAGATACTGGTTGATTAATCTTGTCAAATCTTCCCGATTCGTGTGAATTTGAAATTGGATATCTTCTTCATGGCTTACTTTGGGTATCAGATCTTTATCTTTAGTCGGCAGATTAACTAAAATCGTTACAAACAAGATGACCAGGATGTTTAGGGCTAATAGGGAAATAAACAAAGTCTTCCATTTGACATTTGTCATTCTTGGTCACCATCTCCTTTGGCACTCGCTTCCAATGTGTCCTTTCCGATAGTGGTAATATCCATATCATTATAGATTCTTGTCGCGATT
The DNA here is from genome assembly GCF_047238085.1 of Peribacillus phoenicis. NCBI lineage: Bacteria > Bacillati > Bacillota > Bacilli > Caryophanales > Bacillaceae > Peribacillus > Peribacillus phoenicis. The sequence goes on from NZ_JBDFMF010000001.1 coordinate 2,889,267, forward strand.
AATTCATATCCGCGGTCATTTGGGTGAAAATAATCCTCGGCATACAGCAAATCTTCTTCGGAATTCTCGAAAATGTCTGCTATTTCAATAAAATAGGCTGAATCATATTCTTCAATGATCTCTTTTCCACTTTCATTCCAATCATTCATGATCATATCAAGTTCATAAAAATCTCCGAACCATTTGGAAAATGGATTATAGACGCCTACAAGGTAAATTTGCGCAGAATCATTTTCGGAACGAACCTTATCAAGTATCTGCCTTAATCTTTTTTCATACCCTATTTTTGCCGATTCAAACTGATTCAGCTCCAAGTTGGAGAAATTCTGTTTAAAGACCTTCATGATATCATTTCCACCGATTGTGACGACAATCGAGTCAGCTTGCTTTATGTCTTCTTTAATCCTAGTCTTATCCAGTCTTTTCAATAGTTGGTCGGTCCTATTTCCACGTATGCCATGATTAATCATCTCAACTGAAGTAATCGATGGTTCTTTTTCCAGCTTATTTTGTAAATAAGGCAGATACCCGCCATTATCTTTACTATCACCGACACCTTGAGTCAAGGAGTCGCCAATCGATACGATTTTCACTGGGTCCGGAAAAAAGCTGGCAGGAATGGTTTCCTTTTTACTCAGCTCAACTATGCTTTTCTGCTGAACAGATGGCTGATTTGAGGCTGTTTCACTTTGGCTGCAGCCTGAAATCCAAACTAGGCATATGAAAAGACAGGTGATTTTGTACCTCATGACCCTCACCTTCCTACCCATATATTATATCATGCAGAAAACGAAAGATTGCAAACAATATACCTTCATTGTACTTCCAGAATTGAGCATTCCTTACTATACAATATGAAAAATGCAGTGAATTAAAGCTAGTCCTATAAAAATTAGCATGTACTGAGCATGTAAAATCATTCTTCACTACCGCTGTTTCTTCAAAAACTTATTGCTCATTTTCATTAACGTTAAAGCTCTATAATAAAGGATGGATGAAAACAGAAAGAACAGGTCATTTAACCTGTTCAATAATTCTGTAAAATTTTAATATGCTTAATGATTTCATCAAACGGAATATCCTGCAGACCTGTATAATCCATGATGATCTTTCCTTCTTGATCAATCAGAAAAAAACTGGTCCCATGAATCACCTGATCTTCTGCTTCTGGTTTTTTGACGATTGTTTTAAAGTTATCCAATGCAAACTTCTCGATTTCTTCCTGTCCATAACCGGTCAGAAAGTGCCAGTTGCCGTAATCCACATTAAATTGGTCACCAAACTTTTTTAAAACATCAGGTTTGTCAATTTCCGGGTCCACTGAAAATGAAACGAACTCTACATCTTTAATACCTTCATCTTTCAATTGCTGCTGCAGCTTCGTCATATTCGAAGTCATTGGGAGACAGACCGTCTCACAGCTTGTGAATATAAAATCAGCTACCCAAACCTTTCCTTTTAGATCGCTTTTTGAGAAAGGTTTCCCCTCCTGATCGATATAACTGAAATCTTCAAGGTCCCAATTTTTGGCATCAGGTACTCCATTGGAACCGCATGCTGTCAACAGCAATAAAATCGATGCTCCCATAGCTGCCATAAGCAATTGCAGCTTTCTCATCTCTACCCCGTCCTTTATGTATAAAATATTCTGTTACTTCATTTATTCTAACAGACCATTCGAAATGAGAACAGCAACTATTTCTACGAATTAAAGACAATTGTAAAAGTGACAAAACCGCAGTTTCATATGGTATATCCTTATCAGTCCCAATAATACATGATCGCCATGGCGCCTTCACCTGTATGGGTACTGACAACGGCAGTCGTTGCTTCTATCTTTATGTCTTGATATCCTGTTAAGTCTGCAATGGCGTGGCGGACTTTATCCGCTATTTCAAGGCCATTCGCATGTACAAAACCAATGCCTCTAATCTTTTTGCCCTGAGTATCTTCTTTGAATTTCTTGATGATGAACTTCACGACCTGTGACTGGCTCCTAGCTTTGGATACAGGATTCAGTACACCATCATCAAGAAGTGCAATCGGCTTTATGTGCAGCAATGAACCGATAAAAGCAGAAACTTTGCCAATCCTTCCACCCTTAACGAGGTTATCAAGTGTTTCTATGACAATGATTAAACTTGACTGCTTTTTAATATGTTCCAGTCGATCAATTATTTCAGCTACGGATTTCCCTTCCTTCGCCATCTTCGCTGCCTCGATCACCTGGAATGACATCGCTTTTGAAATGAATTTCGAATCAAGAACGGTAACCTTCGTTTCGGACATGGTTGCTGCGCTTTCCGCTGAGCGAACTGTGCCGCTCATGCCACCTGTCATATGTATGGATATAATCTCGCTGCCGTCTTTTCCTAGTTCATCATATACCTCCACAAAGGTACCTACGGCTGGTTGTGAGCTTTTTGGCAGTTCTTTTGACTGGTTCATTCTTTTCAGGAATTCTTCTTGTTCGATTTCAACCTTATCCAAAAAAGTCTCCCCATCTATAAAAATCGATAAAGGGACCATTGTAATATCATAAAATCCCAGTTCCTCAGGTGTCATATCTACTGTCGAGTCTGTTACTATCTTTACTTTATTCATCATTACACATCCCTAAATTAACATATCTATTGTATTATACCTATTCAAGGTACGCATTCAAACCAAAGGTTTTCTTTTTTTTCAAGTGAAGTGATACTATTCTTTTGAAATGATCGCAAAAAAAAGAACCGTCCCATGAGCTAACTTGAACACATGCCGATTTATTCGATATTACATGGCATTCGTGTCATCTCTTTTAACGGAGAAGTTAGCTATGGAACAATCCGCATTAAGCATTATTTAGTAAACTTCCAAAAAAAAGCTTGTTATAAACGGGCCATTTGAGTACGGATGCTAAATAATGCTTAAATGAGTAATTTTCTTTATGATCTTTATTGGCAAAAACCTTCTTTACAAATACTTCCAAACGCACGGTCAACATAAAAAAATTCGGATCACTAGGCAATAAGACAGGTATTTCTGAAATTGTGACCTTATGTCCAAAACAATCTTTGAATTCCAAGCATTTGAACATCAAAATATCAATCCTCATTTTTCACCGATTGCTTACATTATACACAATAAATCCAAAAGTATAAATATTCAAATGTGTAAAAAAACAGACAAATCAGATTGACTTTCACAAAAAAAAAGACCCATAAAGGGCAAAATGCCTTTATGGACCTCTTTTTATAAACCTTCCTCGTAGGTGCCTTCCCGCAAGCTTTCACGTTTCACCCTTCGTTTATAGACGACTTTAGATAAAGAAATACTGATTTCATATAATAACAGCAGCGGAACCATCACCATAAAGTCTGACATAAAGTCAGGCGGCGTAATCGATATCGCTATGACAACCAGTACAAAGTATGCATACTTCCTTAACTTTTGAAGCACATAAGGATTAATTATGCCAAGGGAGGTCAAAAACATGGTAACGACGGGAAGCTCGAATAAAACAGCAAAAGGTATCGTCATATTAAATACGAATGAAAAGTACTTATCCGCTGTAAAACTGGTTATGAACATCCCATCGCCCAATTCAATCAAAAATTGAAGAATGGTCGGGAAGATGACAAAATAACCGAAAGCAAGCCCTCCGATAAAAAGCAGGAAAAGTGCCGGAATATAGGCAAGGGTCGCCCTTACTTCATTTGGCATCAAAGCGGGTTTAACGAATAACCAGATTTGCAGGGCAATTACCGGTATCGTTGCCGCAATGGCTACGACACCTGCAAGCATAAAGTAAATCCAGATTATATCGCTCGGTCCCAATACCATCAGTTCAAAATCGAGATCCTTCACGAACCAATTATAAATCTCCTCAACATAAATAAAACTGGCGATAAAAAAGATGACAAAAGCAACAGCTGTAATGATGAGCCGTTTTCTCAATTCATCGAGATGATCGATGATATTTAATTCTTTATCTTCCAAAGTTGATCACGCCTTCATCTGAAAATCCGTATCTTGTTCCAGCATAAAGGCGCAAGACGATTCCATCTTACGCCCAGCATTCAATCATTCATGATTTTTTTGTTGCAGCTTCTTATCTTCTTCATAATCACCTTTTGTTAAATCACTAGTGGATTTTTTAAACTCACGAAGCGTTTGTCCAAAAGCACGGCCAATTTCTGGAAGTTTCTTAGGACCAAAGATAATTAATGCCAATATTAAGATGAGAATTAGACCAGGTACTCCAATGTTCGACATGGATACATCCCCTTTGGTGTTGTAATTAGACCTACTCCGATTATAATACCATTTCCAACCAATTGAAAGGGAACTGGCAATTCGTCATAGAATGGTAACAATTATCGACAGTATGCCCATATACGACTGGGCCGGCAGAATAAAATGTAAAAACATAGGTATTATTCTATCCTAATTTAACATTTTGTCCATGATTAAATCAATAAGTGAAATAAATTACTGTCTTTATTGACCTCTACAAAAGAGAATCCTTTCTTGTTCATCCTTTGAATGAGCCCTTCATAATCATTTTTATCTTTTAGCTCAATACCAACCAGTGCCGGCCCGCTTTCTTTATTATTTTTCTTCGTATATTCAAAACGGCTTATATCGTCATTCGGTCCTAACACCTCATCAAGGAATTCCCTTAAAGCTCCAGCACGTTGCGGAAAATTCACGATGAAGTAATAAAGCAGCCCTTCATATAATAAGGATTTCTCCTTAATTTCCTGCATACGCCCAATGTCGTTATTTCCTCCACTGACCATGCAAACAACCGTTTTGCCTTTGATTTGTTCTTTATATAAATCCAACGCGGCTACAGATATAGCTCCTGCCGGTTCAGCTACGATCGCATGCTGATTATATAAATCGAGAATCGTCGTACAGATTTGGCCTGGAGGGACGACAATGATATCTTCCAGGTTTTCCTTACAAAGCTGATATGTCAACTGTCCCACACACTTGACAGCTGCTCCGTCAACGAATGTATCTATGTTTTCAAGTTCAGAAACTTTTCCTTCCTTGAAGGAGTATTCCATCGAAGCAGCACCTTGCGGCTCCACTCCAATGCATTTCGTATTTGGGGAAACCGATTTGAAATAACTTGATACTCCAGCCATTAAACCGCCACCGCCCATAGCAGCAAATACATAATCGATTCCATCTTCACAATCATTCAGGATTTCTACAGCCGTTGTACCCTGCCCGGCGATTACCTTTTCATCGTCAAATGGATGGATAAAGGAACGGCCTTCTTTTTCACAGCATTCCATCGCCATGGCAAATGCATCATCGAATGTATCCCCGATAAGGATGATTTCCACATTATCCCTGCCGAATAGCTGAACTTGATCGACTTTTTGCCTTGGAGTTGTAGCAGGCATATAAATTTTCCCGTGGATACCCAATTGGCTGCAGGAAAACGCCACTCCCTGTGCATGGTTTCCTGCACTGGCACAAACCACTCCATTCTTCGTCTCTTCAGCGGTCAGGCTTTTCATTTTATAGTAAGCCCCTCTTAATTTAAAGGAACGTACGTGTTGTAAGTCCTCACGTTTTAAATAAACATTACAATCATATTTTTCAGAGAGTCTCTGATTTTTTTGTAAAGGAGTATGCAAAACGATTTCTTTCAGTTCTCTATAGGCAATTAGAATATCTTCCAATTGAATCCCCCTATTCTTAGATGCAGTCTGATTCATAACAATCCCTCATTCCTTCCTAATGAATTCAATCATTATAGCACTTTACTGTTATTAATGTAATTGATTTTTCTAAAAATTCTTTCTTTTGTTTGTTTCATACCAAAAAAAAACCGATTATGGTCATTTCCCATAATCGGATTAGCACTTTATTTTTTTTGTAGAATAATAAAATCATGTGCATATCGATTTTTTTCATCGATGCTGCCTGGGTTTGAAGAGATTTTATCCCATTCATTTTCATCATTCACAGGAAAGAAAGTATCACCTTCAAAGGTTTCATGGATTTCCGTTATATACAAGCGGTCGGTAAAAGGAAGGATTTCCTTGAAGATTTCAGCTCCGCCAATCACGAAGACTTCCTCATCTCGGGTATCTGCAAACATTTTGATTTCTGCTATATCATGTAAAACTACGCAGCCTTCCGCTTTAAAATCCTGATTGCGGGTAACGATGACATTTTCGCGGCCAGGCAGGACCCTGCCAATCGATTCAAATGTTTTTCGGCCCATGACGATCGGATGGCCCATCGTCACTTTTTTAAAATACTGCAAATCTGCCGGTAAATGCCACGGCAGTTTATTGTTATTACCTATCACACGATTTTGATCCATAGCCACTATCAATGATATCATATGCTAACCTCACCTTTTATATGGGGATGGGCTTCGTAATTTTCCAAAACGAAGTCCTCGAATCTAAAATCAAAGATATTTTTCACATCCGGATTGATTTTCATGATTGGCAATGGTTTGGGATCACGAGTCAACTGCAGTTCCACTTGTTCAAGGTGGTTAGAGTAGATGTGGACATCCCCGAAAGTATGTACAAATTCGCCAACTTCCAAATCACACACTTGGGCGATCATCATCGTTAAGAGCGCATATGAAGCTATATTAAAAGGAACACCTAAAAAGACGTCCGCTGAACGTTGGTATAGCTGGCATGAAAGCTTGCCATCAGCGACATAGAATTGAAAGAAAGCATGGCAAGGCGGCAAGGCCATTTCGTCCAGTTCACCAACATTCCAAGCACTGACTATCAGCCTTCTTGAATTTGGATTCGTTTTGATTTGTTCAATCAATTCACTGATTTGATCGATTTGCCTTCCATCAGCCGTTCCCCAAGAACGCCATTGATGACCATAAATCGGACCTAATTCTCCCTTTTCATCAGCCCATTCATTCCAGATGCGCACGCTATTTTCCTGAAGGTAGCCAACGTTCGTATCACCCTTCAAAAACCACAATAGTTCATGGATAATCGCTTTTAAACTAACCTTTTTCGTTGTTAGTACAGGGAATCCATCTTTTAAATTGAATCTCATTTGATATCCAAAGGTACTGATCGTTCCTGTTCCCGTACGATCACCCTTTTGCGTTCCATTTTCGAGTACATGCTTACATAAATCTAAATATTGCTTCATGATAAACCACCTTTTCTACTTTCATTCTCCTTATTTTAACGTATTATTGCCCAATGTTTAATCTAATTGTTTAATAAAATTATAAGTCTTGGGTGCTTTTTGTCTAAGCAATTGATTTTGTTCATCGTTCACATAAAACATGGCAAACGTTTCTGCAAAGTATTCCTCAGGGTAATTGGAAAAATACGTAATACCTGGAAACAGCCCATCCACTTCCTTACCCCAAATCTTCAAATAATCCATGTCTTCACGGATTCCATCAAACACTATATTATCAATTGAATGCCCCAGCTCATGCAGTTCCAAATTAACGGAGCCATGCCCGTTGCCCTTGTCACTTGCCCCGATTTTAACCAGTACCGTATGTGATCCGCCCATACCAGGCACATCATCCCAAGTTGTTTCTTTATTCAAATAACCACGCGGGCTTTTCCCCTTTAATTTTGCCGCGGATTGATTTTCTGTTAAATCACCATCGAATAGTTTGATCCTCACACCACTTTCAGCTGTTTTCACCAAAAGGGAATGAGGCAGTTTATTTATGGTACCAGCAATTTTAAGTGCTTCCCTTTCATCGTACTCCTCTTCTGGAAATAAAAATATTCGTTGCAATTCTTTATTGCCCTTAAAAAGTTCAGCTTGTCTTAAAAGATTATCTTTGGGTAAATTCCGCCATTTCACCCCTTCATCCTTCGCTAATGAATAGGAGAGCATTGAGAATGAAAAGACAAATAATGCAAGTATGGATAACCATTTCTTCCTTTTCACACGCTTCTCCCCCTTCTTCATCCATTCCTCATTTATGTTAAGTAAATATATGTTATTTATATTCTCTAAACCTTTGATACTATTATATTAGTATAACATATTGCCCTAATGTAAAAACTCTATGTTTTTTTGGTAATTTGGGTTGCACATTCATCATTAGAAGAACCATTGATCCGCACTTTTCATATATCAACAGTATATAATCGTAAAAGGTTTAAGGTGATCGCATGGAAACCAATAATAAAAAAGCCATCTTGAATGAGCACCGTGAACTTGCTGAAGAAGTGCTTGATATTTACAGTTTAAGAGTGTTCATCATTCTCGACCTTTTTCTGTTCTCCATCTTATTTGGCATACTGCTGCATCCGCTACTGTCTTCACTTTGGCTTAACTTTTTATTGCCATTTCTTTTTTTCACAACATTTACAGCCCTTCTTCAAATACTTGATATTTTCCAAAATAAAAGCTGACATCGTATTTGATGTCAGCTTCAAACGGGTAGGCAACCTCGATGAAAATCGAGTCTACCTACAGTTTTTTTATAGGTGTACAATTTAGACGTTGATTTCCGCTCCAAGCACTCGCTTTCCGCGGGCGGTCCGGGAGCCTCCTCGGCGCCTTTGCGCCTGCGGGGTCTCCCCTGGACTCGCTTTTCCCGCAGGAGTCTCGCACACCCGCACCAATCAACTTTGATTTAAATATGAGCTTTTTTATGGAGAGATCAAGAAATGGTAATATTCGTAATTGGGGAAGTCTAATTAAGAACAAAAAATCTTAAAAGAGCTTCGGGATGATACCATCTGAAACTTTTGCGACAAAAAGCTGCCATCATTTTAGATGACAGCTTTTTTAATTAGTGCTCAACCATGTTCCTTGAGCTTTTTCCCTTTCTTCAAATGGAATATGATCGTGGTGCCGAAAATCAGCAAAATAAAGGCAAAAAAGATCGCCGGCGGAATTTCTATCCTTGCAACGGCCAATAACATTTTTATAGCAATGAATCCGATGAGGACATATGCGGCAGTTTCCAATTCAGGAACCTTATCTATCAATTTTAGAAATAATCCCGCCACTCCCCGCATCATCAAGACACCGATCATTCCGCCTGTCAAAAGCACCCAGACTTTTTCACTCACCCCGAATGCGGCCAAGACACTATCGACGGAAAATGCTATATCCATCAATTCCACTGCCGCAACCGTTCCCCATAAGGTACCAAACATACGGATCAGTATGCTGTTTTTACTCATTCCCTGAATATCTTCATCAGCTTGTTTTTTCCTTTTATCCCTAAAGTATTTAAATGAGAGCCAACCAAGATAGGCGGCTCCAATCACCTTCACCCACCAAAGCTTAATGAGGAAAACACCGATTCCAATCGCTATAAATCTAAAAGCGTAAGCACCTAATAAACCGTAAAAAAGTGCTTTTTTCCGTTGTTTTTCCGGAAGGTGCCTGACCATTACAGCTAATACCAAAGCGTTGTCCGCTGATAGCAACCCTTCCATTAATACGAGCGTTCCAATCAACCCCCAGCTCACCGGGTCGGATAAAACCTCCACCCACATATGCCAGTCAAAAAACTGCGCATACGTTTGCGTGATATTATTTAACAACTCTGACATGATAAAGACTCCTCTGCTACTATAACAGCAAAATTAGAAAACCTTTTAAAATAACATTGTTCCCCGTTATTATAAAAACTCTACTTATATTTCAACACAAAATAAATACGTTGCATGACAACGTATCATTTCGATGCTATTAGAAATTCATTTCATTTTCATCATACTCTTACACTTACATAAAATCAACGAAACCAACCGCTATGAGATCCTTTGTTTACTCGTCCACTCTGGCGGCGTATTTTTATCCCAATATATTTTCCCTATATTATAATGGGTGGCAAATGAATCATGATGGGTATGATAATGAAAATCGAACCAATACCCTTCCAGTGGAGGATTTTCCTGCCTGACATGGAATCTGATGATATCCTTGCCGCTGTTTGAATCATAAATATGAAAGATTTTTTCGGCCCTGCCCGCACTCGGCTGCTCAGTGATGGTTAATTGCTGTAATTTTTCATCTGGAAATTGGGCTGCCATTTCGGTAATGGCTTCTTCGATTTTTGGTAATATGGCCATTTTGAACTCATCACCAATTTTAGGATTGATCTTATCGCCAAATTTCACAAATGCGTTTTCCTCTGCCTTATTCATTATGCCCGATAAAAATTCTTCCCGGTTGAATTCCTCTTCCAGTTCAGTTGAATTTTGCGAAGGAAGATAGGATAATCCCTCTTCTTCCACTAACCCTTTTTTAGTATCCTTTAACGAATCGGCTTCCGCAAGCCACGCCAGATCTGAAGGAGTGACAAGACCAAACGTCAAAACGGATACTAAAATGACGAGACTTTTCCTGAACCAAACCGCCGCTTTCAAATCACACTCCCCCTCCTTTTTTGTATTGTCTTTATATTTAGTATACTTTTATTTTTTGGTAATTACGAATATATAGTTACCCATGTTTTAAAAATCAAAAAAAAGGATAAATACCTATATAAAGTTTATGAACTCGAAATGAACCCGTACTTTTTTATTAAATATCAATAAATTTACATTTAAATGAAGGATTTTGACGATTTTTGGAGAACTTAATTAGATTCAAGTCTTTTTAAGGAGGGGTCTTATATGGCTTCGACTGCCATGGTGGCTTTATGTCTTGTAACATTAGCATTTTTCGTATATTTATCATTTGCTGATTAAGAATAAATGAATACCTACGAAAAATCTCCTTGTCATTCTCCTACAATGACAAGGTTTTCTTTTCATTCAAACATAAGCCTTACCTTTTGGCAGATAAAAGGACTGAATAATGGAGGAATTATTTTGGAAAACAACAATGAGATCATTAAAGATAAGGATTACAAAAGGGAAACAGCTAAAGGTGACGCCGGAATGGTCGTTACAGCTCATCCGGTAGCCACCTCCATAGGGGAAAAAATATTACGTGAAGGTGGAAATGCTGTCGATGCGGCGGTCGCCATCCAATTTGCCCTGAATATTGTGGAACCCATGATGACCGGTATCGGCGGAAGTGGTTTCCTAATGGTATATAACGCTAAAGATAAAGAAACGAAAATATACGATGGCCATGTAAGAGCACCTAAAGCCGCACATCGAGACATGTTTCTTGATGAAAAAGGGGAAGTCATCCCATTTAAAGAAAGATCAATCAAAGCCACAGCGGTAGGCATACCCGGAATACTGAAAGCTATGGATGAAGCACTCGCTGAAAATGGCAGTAAGCCATTAGCGGACCTCATCGAGCCATCCATTGAATTTGCAGAAAAAGGAGTTCCCGTCAATTGGGTTCTTTGCGACGCTCTTAAAAATTTTGAATATCGATTGGGCGATGAAGCGCGTAAGTTCTTCATGCCAAACGGAAAACCCTATCAGGATGGCGATTTGCTAATAAAAGAAAAACTGGCGAATACCTATCGGATCTTACAACGTGAAGGAATTTCCGCTTTTTATGAAGGTGAAATCGGAGAAGGCATCATTTCCTGTATTCAGGAGCTTGGAGGGTTCATGGAGCTTTCTGATTTAAAGGACTATAAAGCTACAATCGATGAACCAATGTATGGGACTTATAAGGATTATCTAATTGCGTCATCAAATGCCCCAAGTGCTGGCGGATTCACGGTCATCCAAATCCTGAAAATATTGGAGAGCTTCCATATAGAACAATATGACGTCCGTTCTTGGGAAAAATATTATTTAATTGCAGAAGCGATGCGTCTGGCATTTACAGACAAAAAGGCATTTCTCGCTGATCCCGAATTTGCCGAATTGCCATTGGCGGGTCTCATGCATGATGAGTATATAGCTAAACGCCGTTCATTCATTAATTTCAAAACAAGAAATAATGCCATTGACTTCGGAAACCCTTGGATTTATGATTCCGTGAAGCAAAGGGAAGTCATTTCTCAGCCTAATGAAGAGGATATCAGTGAAACCACACACTTCACCGTCCGTGACAGATGGGGGAATATCGCAGCATGCACGTCTACAGTGGAACATCCATTCGGTTCAGGCATCATGGTTTCCGACTATGGTTTCATGCTGAATAACGAACTGACTGATTTTGATTCCATTCCAGGCGGCATGAATGAAGTGCAGCCCAATAAACGCCCAGTCAGCTGTAAAAGCCCGACCATCATCTTTAAAGACGGCGAGCCGATCTTGACGCTGGGTTCACCTGGAGGACCAACCATCATCAGTTCAGTCGTGCAAACGATCATCAATGTACTCGATATGAAAATGGATTTGAAAGCAGCCATCGAAGAACCTAGAATTTTCACTCCAATGGGCCCTCATATTGAATGGGAACCAGGAATTGATATGACCAGCAAAGGCCACTTGGAATCAATGGGCTTCGCCTTTAATGAAGTTCCCCACTCCATAGGGAATGTCCAAGCGATTCAAATCAACCCTGATGGCTCTAACTATGGTGCTGCCGATTCAAGCCGAGAAGGCTGTGCCATGGGCCTGGACGAAACAGATTATAAATCCTGATCACTGAATGGAAATGAAGCCAAAATGAAATTTGGATGTTTTTCTCTTTATTACGTCAAATCCAAATTCCTCAAAGCGGGAGCTGCGAAAATGGTCTTTCAACACGACTCTCTTTCGCGCAACCCGCTTGGCTTCTTTCATTATTTCCACAGATAAATCCTTACCTTCCGCAAAATGAGTCAGTCCCCTGATCCCATTCGATTCTTGAATCGTTTCTTCAAACATGGGATCGAAATATACGACATCAAAATGATTATCAGGCAATGTTTTCAAAATTTCGTAATGATCACCTTGCATGACCTCTATTCTTCTCATCGCAGAAATCATCGTTTCTTCTGCATCCTCCCATGTCTTCATCCCATGGTCCACGAGCAAGGCCAAATATTGATTTCCTTCCAGTGCGACAACCTGTCCATGTTCACCCACTTTGAAACTTGCGACAATCGCATCAGAGCCCAAACCCAAGGTACAATCAAGCACAGAGTTCCCTTCATTTATATCTCCGGCAATGAGAAATGGATCACTCTCTCCGCGCATTATTCTTTTTATACGGATCATCGCTAGGTTCGGGTGGAAAAAGAATGGTTCTTTTTCCTGGTATCGATATAACTCCATCCGCTTTTTACCAAAAACAAGGCAATCATCTTCACCCTGTTCCGCTTGGATATCTCTCACCGATCGTTTTCTTCGGGCTATAAAGGGGATATGTAATTCTTCAGCTAACCCTTTTGCTAATATCATCGTTTCTTTATCGGCTCTTCCTACTGTAGTGACAAACATGAATCCTACCCCTTCATACTCTCTTAAATTTGAAAAGAATGCCCTGTTTCCAGGACATTCCGCTTTATCACTTATTTTACTTGATTGAACGCTGCCAATAAATTTTCCATGATAGCTTCCATTGGCTGTCCTTCTATATCATGGCGTGGAATGAAATGTACGACCTCGTTGCCCTTTAAAAGAGCCATTGATGGTGAAGAAGGTTCTATTCCATCGAAGTATTCCCGCATTTTAGCAGTCGCTTCCTTATCTTGGCCGGCAAATACAGTTACTAAATGATCTGGCTTATTGTCTGCTTGCAGTACGGCTTGAGTAGCAGCTGGACGGGCTAACCCGGCAGCACAGCCGCAAACGGAATTCACGACCACTAGTGTCGTACCTTCTACCGATTCCATAAAACTTTCAACCGCTTCAGCGGATTCCAACTCATCAAAACCTGCTTGCACCAGTTCCGCACGCATTGGTTTCACCATTTGTTTCATATATTCATCATATGCCATCGACATAAAAAAAACCCCCTTGGTTACATTTCTTCAATTAGAGTAATCATACTATATTGTTAAGTGCATATGCAAAAAAGACGCTTAAAGAGTTGTGAAATCATTGTTCCTCACAAAGAAACATGGTGACAGAATCCACTTTCATTCTGCCACCATGTTTTAGTCTTCCTTTTAACTTAAACTTTCATCACTCCGCCTGAGCTGGCATTCGTTACAAGTTTGGAATAACGTGCTAAATAGCCTGTCCTGACTTTTGACTCGAAGCCCTTCCAATTCGCTTTGCGTTTTTCGAATTCTTCATCGGAAATTTCCAATTGGATTTTGCGATTATTCAAATCCAATTCGATGATATCACCATCTTCAACAAAGGCAATCGGGCCTCCCTCAGCTGCTTCAGGGGATATATGACCAATGCTGATGCCTCGAGATGCGCCTGAAAAGCGGCCATCAGTGATCAAACCGACTTTCGCTCCAAGTCCCCTCCCGACGATTTGGGAAGTTGGTGCCAACATTTCCGGCATACCCGGCCCACCTTTAGGCCCTTCGTAACGAATGACCACTACATCCCCTTCCTTAACCTTTCCGGTAATGATCCCGGAAAGTGCATCTTCCTGGGAATCGAAACAAATGGCAGGACCCCTGTGGTAGCCACCAACTGATGCGTCAACGGCGCCCACTTTTACGATGGAGCCTTGGGGAGCAAGGTTACCGAACAATACCGCAAGCCCGCCACGCTCAGAATGCGGATTATCCAATGGATGGATTACATCCTTGTCCAATATTTCACAACCTGCAACATTTTCGCGGAGCGTTTTACCTGATACAGAAAGGCAATCTCCATTAAAGGCACCTGGTTTTTTGAGTAACTCATTAATGACGGCACTTACACCACCGGCATTATGTACATCTTCGATATGATAATCGGATGCCGGTGCGATTTTCGCTAGATGCGGTACGCGGTTAGCTATTTCATTTATGCGTTCCATCGGATATTCAAAACCTGCTTCATGTGCCAATGCAAGTGTATGAAGAACGGTGTTGGTCGAACCGCCCATCGCCATATCCAATGCAAATGCGTTATCAATTGCATCAATCGTTACGATATCACGAGGCTTGATATCCTGTTTGATTATCTCCATCAACTGTTTAGCGGATTTCTTAACGAATTCCTTACGTTCTTCGGCTACCGCCAGAATCGTTCCATTTCCCGGAAGCGCAAGTCCCAATCCTTCAGCCAGGCAGTTCATGGAGTTTGCAGTGAACATTCCTGAACAAGAACCGCAAGTAGGGCATGCAACCTGCTCGATTTCCTGCAAATCCTCTTCATTGATATTACCTGCTTGATAAGCACCCACCCCTTCAAAAACGGATGTTAATGAAAGAGATTTACCATTTTTATCTTTACCTGCTTTCATGGGTCCGCCGCTTACGAATATTGTAGGAATATTGACACGAAGTGCTCCCATCATCATTCCCGGCGTTATCTTGTCACAGTTTGGAATGCACACCATACCGTCAAACCAATGTGCCGATACAACAGTTTCCACGGAATCTGCGATGATTTCACGGCTTGGTAAGGAATAGCGCATACCAATATGACCCATTGCAATTCCATCGTCTACCCCGATCGTATTAAATTCGAAAGGAACACCGCCCGCTTCGCGAATCGCTTCCTTCACTATTTTTCCGAATTCCTGAAGGTGGACATGACCTGGAACGATATCGATGTATGAATTACAAACCGCGATGAACGGTTTACCGAAATCTTCTTCTTTAACCCCTGCTGCCCGCAGCAGACTTCTATGTGGAGCTCGATCGACCCCTTTTGTAATCATGTCACTTCTCATATTTGATGTAGACATTTGTTGTACCCCCAATTTCCACTAAATGTTTAATGATTCAGAATAATATAATTTTTAGTATACTCTAAAAATTCTAACATATTTATATACAAATGCAACCATTCAACACTAAATATCTACAAAAATCATTTTACTAAAATAATAGAGATCAATTTTATATCATTAGAAACTAATATTTTGGGATTCGCCCTGAGGGGAACTTATGTCAAACGACTGGAAATGTCCCGCAAAAATAAAAAGGCATGCGGATTAAATCATCCGCATGCCTTTTGCCTGGGTTATTCCAAATCACTTGTCATTCGCTTGCCTTGATTCTGTCATTTGCTTCCAAACCGAACCTTTAGCTTCTTCCCCATTTTCTATACGGTCAATGGCCATCTTGACCTGAAGGGCCACTTCGAATTCAGGATCCTGTTCCGCTTGTTTAAGATAAGGGAGGGTCGTTTCATTTCCCACTTCGTATAAAAACATCGCCGCCCGCCATCTAACCAATTTATTTTTATCCGAAAGTGATTGAGCCATTTCTCCCATCGCTTCTTCAAAGCCAAGATCTGATAAACAATCACCAGCCGTTCGTCTTACGGCCGCACTTTTATCTTTCATTGCTTTATACAAGCTCGGGAGCACTTTTCTATCCTCGATCATACCCAAGTATACGACCGCGAGCCTTCGAATGGAGACCTTACTGTCGGAGAGTGCCATGTCCAATACGGGTATATCATCAACCGTTGGATCTTCCATTTGTTCTAAAGCCTGATAACGCTTTTCCCAGCTTTCGTCATTCAGCATTTCTGCAGTAAGTTTAATTTTTGGCCGTTTCAGAAATGCTTCCTTCGTATCCACCATTTCATTTGCAGCGGCTACTAGCCGATTAATTCGTTCTTCCGGATAAGCTGCAATCAGCTCGTCCGATACTTCCTTCACGATATCTTCCATATCACCATATCTTACGCCATAATCCTTCCATTTTCGAAGCAGGACTACATTGTCATCTTCTTTTTGGGCAGCTGCAATGCCCTTTATGAAATATTCCGGTAAGGCAAAACGTTTTTCGTGTAAGCTATCACTAGCTTTAATTTGCATCGGAATGCCCTTGAATTGTTGAATGGCAACAGTTACTTCTCCGTAATGTTCATTTAATGTTGTTTGTTGATTTTGTTCTTCGGTTTTTTCCCCGAAAACCTGACGGATTTGGACCAAGATATCTTTCCAATCATATTTCGCATTCCGCTCAACGGCTAAGAAATCCGCAACATGATATACCCCTTTCACTCCCTCGATCGTAAATAAATCTTTGATCAGCTGGGGTGCCTGATCAGCTTGATCTTTCTTATAATTATTGCTTTTACCAGCTAATAGCTCTTCAGTTAAATTGATTTTCATTGTATTCGGACTTGGTGTAGGTTCTATCGACTTAATTTTCAATGCATTTCTCTCCTTTTACAAGACGTTTCCATGTACTAGATATTATCACATCGGCAACAGATTCTCATGCAATTGAGATTGGCAAAAAAAAGACCGATCCAAGTTTGCTCCCTTGGACCAGTCTCCACACTCATTCCTCTTCCAATTTTTCCGCTAAATACGTCCATCTTTCCATCAAATGCTCTAATTTATCCGTTAGTTCCTTTTCTTCTTCGAGCAGCAGGCGGACTTTTTCAAAATCGCTTCCCGCCGCTGACATTTCTGATGTTATGTCTTTCAGGCGCAGCTCGGCCCTTTCCATGTTCCCTTCGATTCCTTCCCATTCCTTACTTTCCGCATAGGTCAGTTTTTTCTTTTTCTTTTCGGTCCGGTTCATCTGAGGTTCCGGTGCTTTTACCGGCACGGCCTCTTCCGTCTTTTCTTCCAAGAACTCTGAATAATTGCCGTAATAGAAATCAATTTCACCTTTATTCTTGAAAACAAGAAGCTGATGGCACGTCTTATCCAGGAAATACCTATCATGTGATACGGTAATGACCACACCTGAAAACGTTTCTAAATAATCCTCCAGAACGGTCAAGGTTTGCGTGTCCAAATCATTCGTCGGTTCATCCAAAAGCAGGACATTAGGTGCCGACATCAATATGTTAAGGAGATATAATCGCCTTTTCTCCCCACCGGACAGCTTGCGGATTGGCGTTCCATGCGATCCCATAGGAAACAAGAACCTTTCAAGCATCTGCGCAGCCGATATGAAACTGCCATCTTTAAGGGCGATGGAATCCGCCGTTTCACGAATATACTCTATCATGCGCAAATTCTCATCCATATCGACGCTTTCTTGCGTATAGTAGCCTATTTTCACGGTTTGACCTTTTTCCAGGTTACCTTCATCTATGGATTCCCGTCCGGCCAGGATATTTAACAAGGTTGACTTTCCACTGCCATTATTACCGACGATCCCAATCCGATCACCAGGTTTGAAGAGGAAGGAGAAATGGTTGATGATGGTTCGATCACCGAAGGATTTAGAAACATCCTGCATCTCAAGCACCTTTTTCCCTAGACGGGCACCGCTTAATTCCATTTCCAGGTTCTCGGTTTTCTGCTTATCCTTTACACCTGATTCCAATGTTTCGAAGCGTTGGATCCTGGCCTTTTGTTTCGTTGTACGGGCCTTGGCTCCTTTACGGATCCAAGCCAGTTCTTTTTTGAATAGACTTTCCTTTTTCGTTCTTTCAGCTGACTCGTTCTCTTCACGAATGGCCTTTGATTCTAAATAATCCGCATAGTTTCCTTTGTATTCGAAAAGCTGAGTTTGGGCAATTTCCCAAATCTTATTGGACACACGATCAAGGAAATATCGATCATGGGTTACAAATAAAACGGACTTTTGATATTTCCCCAAATATTCTTCAAGCCAAGTGATGCTTTCGAAATCGAGATGGTTTGTAGGCTCATCCAAAATCAGTAAATCAGGGGTCTCAATCAAGGTTTTTGCCAGGGCCGCACGTTTTTTTTGGCCGCCTGACAGTTCACCCAATTTCCTTGAGTGATCAGGAAGACCAAGCTTGGTCAAAATCGTTCTGGCATTGGCACTTGTATCCCAGGCGCCAAGCGTGTCCATATCCTGCTGTTGTTTTAACAAACGGTCCTGTACTGCGCCATTCTGCGGATCTACCTGGAGTTGAACGAGCGTCTTTTCATATTCTTTAATCAACGAAAATACAGGAGTTGAACTTTCATACATATATTCCATGATCGTCAATTTCTCATCAAAATGCGGGTCTTGGGATAGATAGGAAATCGTGTAATCATTCGGGTGATCCTTCGTTCCTAAATCACTGTCTTCCAACCCTGCGATAATATTCAATAATGTCGATTTACCGGTGCCGTTTATTCCAACGATCCCGATTTTCTCCCCTTCGGTAATGGAAAAAGAGACATCTTTAAAAAGCAGCTTTTCCCCTTGGGTTTTCATTACATGTTCCATGCTAAAAACTTTCATAATCGTACATCCCATTCCTTATTAAATTCCTCTAAAAATCCAATCATATATTCATGCCTTTCACTTGCAATCTTCTTGGCTGTACAAGTATTGAGCATATCTTGCAAACGCAATAACTTTTCATGAAAGTGATGAATGGAAGAGCTTTTGCCATCCCTGTATTCCTTCTTGGTCATGTTTTCCCTTATGGGCAATGAAGGATCATACATAAGTTGTCCCTTTTTTCCGCCAAATGCAAATGTCCTGGCTATACCAATGGCACCAATTGCATCCAAGCGGTCCGCATCCTGAACAATTTCAGCCTCGATCGAGGGAAGCTTCGACTGCCCTGCACTATATGAAATTGTATTGATGATCTGTTTGATGGCATCCACACTATCAATATCCAAATTTATTTCATCAAACCAAGCATCAAGCTTTTTCCAGCCTGCATCGGCTTCCTGGTTTAGTTTATCATCCGGGATATCATGAAGCAGAGCTGCCATTTCAATAATGAACTCATTTCCTTTTAGTTCTTCTTTTGCAATATGTAAAGCCAGCTTACGAACCCGATCGATATGAAACCAATCATGGCCGCTGGCATCAGAATTCAATTGGTCATATACATACTTCTCCGTTAAGTCAATCATCGTTTGTTTCATTTCACCACTCCATGTCCTTTCTATTTTACCATGGTTCTCAATTATGGTGTGCTTTAATCTTCATTGAACCAACTGAGTCCAATCGTCTGTTCGCCGGTATGCACCCCGATGGCACTGCCCAGTGGGGATACATGGGTCAACACATGAGGAAATTCTTCGGAAATCATCTTTTTCCATCTATGTGTCTGCTCCGACACTGCACCATATAATATGGTGCATTCTTTTACTTTGCCCGCTTCGACTGATCTTCGAAAATCAGTGAAGATCTGTTTTTCCGCTTTTTTAAGGTTCCGGGGTTTGGATTTAGTATGAAGCAAACCGTTTTCGATTGAAATGATAGGTTTAAAGCTCAATAGGCTACCTAGAATATACTGGGCGTTTGTTAATCTGCCGCTGCGGTGCAGCTGATCTAAAGAACCTATTAATACATAGGTTTCATGGTTATCCGCATACATTCTCGTTTTGACGAAAGCCTCATTGACGGAATCGCCATTATCCATATGATGCATGAGCCGTTTCAAGATTAATAGCATCGGAAAGGAAATAAGTAAAGTATCAAAAACGTCAACGGGAATCGTAACCATTTGTGCCGCTTGCCTGCTCGCGGAAACGGTGCCGCTCAATTCGCTTGAAAGGTGTACGGCTATGATTCGATCATAGCGTTTTTCAAGCTCCTTATATAACTCTTGGAATTTGCCGACCGACGGCTGTGACGTAGTGGCGGTGATTTTTTCCTCACTCATCCGCCGGTATAATTCCTCAGGTAATAGGTCGATGCCATCTTCGTATTCCTTCCCATCGATGATGACGACCATCGGAACGACGTATACATGTTCATTCAATGATAATTCTTCGTCTAAAGTTCCCGTACTGTCTGTTACCCATGCAATTCGTTCCATGTTTTCCCCCCTCATTTGTGTCTTTTATTATATTCAACATCCCAACCATCTGTCCCCTCAAAAAAACGGATGCATGCATTAAATTTCTTACCTTAAAAAAGAGCCCAACAGAAGCTTCCGTTGGACTCGATATCATTTCTCATAATAATTTTTTTATATCCTCTTCCATTTCCAGAGGTTTTGTTTTAGGCGCATACCGGCTGACGATATTTCCATCTCGGTCAATCAAGAACTTTGTAAAATTCCATTTTATTGATTTGGACCCCATCACTCCAGGAGCATTTTCAGTCAAATAGCTGAATAAGGGATGGGCTTCCTTTCCATTAACATTCACTTTGGCAAACATCGGGAATGTTACTCCATGATTCAATTTGCAGTATGAATCGATTTCCAGATCATCACCAGGCTCCTGATTCAAAAACTGATTACACGGAAAACCAAGTACGACAACCCCATCCTCTTTATATTGCACATACAGGCTTTGCAAATCATCATACTGTGGCGAAAAACCGCATTTGCTTGCGGTATTCACTATGATCATCACTTTCCCTCTATATTCCTCAAGCGAGATGGTTTCGCCATTAATTTTATTGACTTCAAATTCGTAAATGGACATATATGATCTCTCCCTTTAGTATGATGATTCATTTTACCGTATTTAAAGGTACGTTTACCAACTTTTATCCTTTGCCTATCATCCAGGAATCTTCACTGCTTGGATGGATTGAATCAAATACTCTACCATGTCTTCCAAATCATCCATTTGCTCTTCTTTTACAAGCCTTCCAAATGATACTTTACATATAGATGAAGTAACTGGCTGCATTTTTTTACTGACCGTATCGTTGGTCGTCACGGTAATGATTCTTTGATCTCCCCAAATTTTTTCCAGGTCGTTCAACAATTGTTCTGCATTCACTCCATCAAGCTTTTTTGGAAAAGAAATGTAAATATTGACCGTGCAGCCCGTATGCGCATCATCAATATCGGCATCGAGTAATTCCGAACTTAGGTTCTTGAGTGAAGCGTGTAACTCGATGGCACCGCTAATCGAAATAGGCGCGATTGTTTTTTTCAATTCCATCTCAATCTTATATGATCTGGACATGGTTGAGAGATTCACTATATCATCACGGTTTATGACCAATATATCTCCAATGAAGTCACGATCGTAAACCGCTCCTTCCAATACCACCTTCATGTTCTCAAATGCTGTAGGATCAAACAATCTCCAAACACCTCTCCAACTTATAAGTTTATGTATTCATGATCTTCCCATTTTACCATTCCCGGGCCATTTCCTTCGGGATTTACAAGAAATTATTAAAATAGCTTTTCTATTCAATAATTTTCTATATAATTAAAATATTATGATTTTTGAAGAAGGAGGCTAATCATGCCAATCAGAATTCCGGAACAACTGCCAGCAAGGGAAATTTTAGAACAGGAAAATATCTTCGTTATGGATGAGGAAAGAGCTACCAATCAGGAAATCCGTCCATTGAATATATTAATTTTAAACCTAATGCCAGAGAAAGAAAAAACGGAGGCCCAGTTACTGCGCTTTCTTGGCAATACTCCCATTCAAGTAAATATATCATTCCTGCGCTTGAGCACACATGAATCAAAAAACACAAGTAAATTTCATTTAGATCAATTTTACAAATCATTTAATGAAATTCGCACGAAGAAATATGACGGCTTGATCATTACAGGCGCTCCAGTAGAAAAGCTGGAATTTTCAGACGTCAATTATTGGGAAGAGCTGCAGAATATCATGAACTGGTCAAGCGAAAATGTCACATCCACCCTACATATCTGTTGGGGGGCACAAGCTGCCCTGTACCATCATTATGGAATAGGCAAATATGAACTTCCAGAGAAATGCTTCGGGATATACACCCATGAGGTCCTTGAACCGAATGAAAATCTAGTCCGCGGATTCGATGATTATTTTATGGCCCCTCATTCTCGCCATACGGATATTGACTATCAAAAGCTAGTTAACCATCCCGAACTGAAGGTTCTCGCACAGTCCGATCAAGCTGGTGTATTGATCGCTGCTTCAGTAGATGGAAAAAGAATTATGGTAACCGGCCATTTTGAGTATGATGCCGATACCCTCGGTGAAGAATACAAGCGCGATAGGGAGCGTGGAATCAATACGCAGCTCCCTGAAAATTACTTTCCTGATAACGATCCGACCAAGGTGCCTCTTCACCGCTGGAAGAGCCATTGCAGCTTGATGTTCTCGAATTGGCTGAACTATTATGTCTACCAATCAACCCCTTATGAGTGGGATTGAAAGGGTAAGAAAAAAGAAGCTTTCACTCTTAAGTGAATCGTTTTCTTGAGAAGCCACTTCGGATTATCATTGGAAACAACCTGAGTTACTGACTCAGGTTGTTTGTTTCATGATTCTTTATTACCGAAGTACACCTCTTCAAAAGGTTGGACGACCACAAATCCTTGACCTTCGAATTTCATTTGAACGGATTCGCCGCTTCCCCTTCCAAAGAACGACTTCAATGAGACATCCGTTACGAATTCAGGCTGCAATTCCCCTGACCAAGCTACTGTGGCATTCGGGTCCGTATAGACCGGATTCCCAGGTTCCACCATTAAAGTAAGCGGCTCATAATGAGAAGTGAATGCGACCATGCCTCTCCCCTCGAGCCTTACGTTGAACAATCCCCCTGCCAATAACCCGGCAATGCGCCGCATCATTTTTATATCCCATGAAATTCCCGGCTCAAATGCAAGTAAGTCATTTCCGTTAACACAGATCGATTCACCATTTAACTGTAAAATAGAAATCTTCTTCCCTTGATCCGCGACGTATAGCTTGCCGCTTCCGGTCGCTTTCATCAATGATGCACCCTCACCAGTTAAGGCTTTTTTAAAGAGTTTACCAAGACCATGCTCCAAGATGCCTTCCCGCTCGAATTTAATATGGCCGCGATAAGAAACCATCGTCCCCATTTTTGCCCAGATCTGCTTTTCCAAATTAATCTCCAGGATTCGTTCCGTTTCAAGTTCGAATAATCCTTGCCCTTTATCCTGCTGCTTCGTCTTTTCAACGAATTGATCGATTTGATACTTCTCCATCACTGCCCCACCTCTTTTTGCAGGAGGAACAGCCACATGAACGATACAGCTTGCTTTAATTCCTTTGAAAAATGTCCCAGCTTTGTAAAGTCCACCCCTCTCTTTGCAACCCCGGTATCAGCTACTGCCTTCCACCCCGTTTCTAAAGCCATTTTTTCAAATTCCCAAGGCTGCATTGTATTCATGATGACTTGGTCTCCTAATAACCGTTGAAAACTGAATTTTTTTCGTGGTTCAGCTGTTGGACCAAGTATTCCAAAACAGACATAACCTCCAGGCTTTAATACCCGTTGGATTTCCTTCATCACCGTTAATGGTTCACCCGTATATTCCAAAGAATTAATGACCATTGCCGCATCCATTTCTTCATCTTTGAATGGAAGGTTATAAAAATCTCCTTGCAGGAAAGAAAGTCCTGTTTGTTGAGCGGTTTTTCCCTTTGCATATTCAATCATCACATTGGATAAATCAACTCCGGTTACTTCATATCCCGCTTCGGCCAATTTTAAGGAACCAACTCCATCTCCACAGCCTATGTCAGCCACCTTCACTCCCGAAGGTACAAATTCAGAAAAGAAAGGAATAATGTTTTTCCGGCTCCCCGATTCCCACATTTCTTGCGAATTCTTCACCCACATAGGTGCAAAAACATCCCATTCCTTTTTCGACTCTTCATGCCATGTATGTAAATTCATCTCAACATTCATCCTCCCATTTAACCTCTAACTAAATAAGTTCCTGAAAAAAATTTTCCCGAATCAAAATACCGGGGCTTCCTATAGCTATTCTGCTCTTAATTCAAAAATCCTCTTTTAAAACGTCTCCCCCTAGTGATTTTCAAATACATAAAAAAAACTGCCAGCGGCAGCTTATTTTGAATTTTCTTCATTTCTTTTTTGTATCTTTCGTAAATCCTCGACACGGTCAGGAGATTCTTCAAAGAATTCAACCAGGTCTCCAATCCTATCGATGGCATTCCAACTAAGGTGGTGTTCAATCCCCTCTACATCATGATAAATATTTTCTTCCTTGACCCCAATCAACCTTAACATCTGTTCTAAAAGTTCATGACGGTATACGAGCCTTTTACCAACCTTTTTCCCATTTGCAGTTAAAACGAGACCCCGGTACTTTTCATATATCAAATATTTTTCCTGATCCAGTTTTTGAACCATTTTTGTAACAGAAGATGGGTGGACGGAAAGATTTTCGGCAATATCGGAAACTCTTGCATATCCTTTTTCTTCAATAAGTAAATAAATTTGTTCTATGTAATCCTCCATGCTCGGTGTAGGCATTCGGAATCCTCCCATTCAAACGCATATCTAAAAATTTTACTATATAAACGGCCCCGAAACAAGAAGATATAAGTCTCAGGGCGCCTTTAATGATGTTTCTTCAAGATTGCTTGACGTTTTGTTCTGTTGGGAATGTAAAACTGATCTTCTTTTCAGAATCGGACCACGATAAAATGGCATCAAAGGTCTTTTCCCCTTTTTTAAAACCGCTTATCAAATCCGTTTCACCGCTCGCCAACAGCTTTTTTATATTAGCTTGACTGATTTTCTTATTAAGGATTTTTTTGGAGATAGTGAAGTTACACTTTGTTTTTTGATAACTTACACATCCATAGAATTCCCCTTTATCGACAATCTTAGAACCGCATAGTTTACAGCTGCCCACAGATGCCGAGCTTCTCTTTTTAGGGCCGCTCCTTTGAATCGACTCGGTGTCCAGCCCTTGAAAATCCCAGCTTTCCGATGATTCCACGGCATCACTGATGATTTTTGCTGACATCTTTTTAACAGCTTCCATAAAGCCGCCAGCTGAAGCCTTTCCTTCACCGATTTCCCTCAAACGCTGTTCCCATTTGGCTGTCATTTCAGGTGAAGCCAGGATCTTCTCCCCGATGGCAGTAATCAGCACTTTCCCTTTATCTGTCGCAAAAACCTGATTTTTTTTGACATTGATGTATTTACGGTCTTTGAGCATGGTAATGATGCCAGCCCGAGTTGCTTCGGTTCCGAGACCCTCGGTTTTCATCAGCACTTTTTCTAACTCTTCATTATCCAGATGCTTTCCGGCTGTTTTCATCAAAGTGATTAGCTGACCTTCTGTATAGCGCTTAGGAGGCTGGGTTTTTCCTTCTTTCACCTTTATATTGGCGACCTTTCCAGTATCTCCTTTGGTAACGGAAGGCAAAATGATATCATCATCATCCTTGTCATTTTGGAATATCACTTTGCGCCATCCCTCTTGGATCTGCTGCTTGCCTTTAGAAATGAATTCGGCCCGCTTATCGACAAGCGTTTTAATGGTGGTGTAATCGAAAATGGCTTTCTCATAATGGGCCGCAATCAACCGGCGCACCACCAAGTCATAAATATTCCGTTCTTCGGCGGAAAGCCGCTTCGGGTCGGTTACCTGCTCCGTCGGGATAATTGCATAGTGATCAGTCACTTTTTTTTCATTTACAAACCGTTTATTATTCATGATGTTCGGTTGTGGCAAAGGAAACAGGGATTCATATTCTGAAAATCCGCTTAGTTTTTGCAAAATATCAGGAAATGTTTCGGCTTCCCCCTCCGTCACATAATTGGAGTCTGAACGTGGATAAGAAACGATCCCTTTTTGATATAAACTTTGTACTATATCAAGCGTCTGTTTCGGTGAATATTTATAAATCTTGTTTACTGTCGCTTGCAATGACGATAGATTAAATAACAAAGGCGGCTGAAATTCTTTCCTTTCAGTATCCATTTCAGCTATTTCAGCTTCCTTACCCTTGCAAAAGGCGGCAATTTTATCAGCCATTTCTTTTGTCTTTATTCTCGGATCATTGTTCTGCTGCCATTTCCCCTGATATTTCTTTCCATCCATCTTGAAGTCAGCGAACACTTCCCAGAACGGTTCAGACTTGAATTGCTCAATTTCCATTTCCCGCTTCACTATCAAAGCAAGAGTCGGTGTCTGAACCCTACCAGCTGAAAACACATCCGAAACGCCCCTTTGTTTCAATAAAATGCTATACGCTCTCGACGCATTCATTCCCACAACCCAGTCCGCACAAGCTCTCGTATACGCTTCATAATAGAGCGGCCTGGTTTTTTCCTCGCTCTTCAAATTTTGGAATCCCTCATAAATCGCTTTTGGGGTCAAAGAGGAAATCCATAAACGTTTCATCGGTTTATTGACATTGCATAGATTGACGATATTGCGTACAATCAATTCTCCTTCACGCCCGGCATCACCTGCATGAATGATTTCATCGACTTCCGGTTTCCTAAGCAAGATCTTCACAACATTGAATTGCTTTGCCTTTTGTCGGGTCACTTCATATTGAAATTTCTCAGGAATCATCGGCAACGTTTCCATCGACCATTTTTTCCATTTTGAATGATAGGTTTCCGGTGAAACAAGTTGACATAAATGCCCGACAGCCCATGTTACATAAGCTCCATCAGGAAAAAGTTCATTCGGCATGATTTCTATATAGCCTTGCTGTTTCTTCGTTTTAAATTGAGCCGCTAGCGTTGAACCTTGATCTGGTTTCTCCGCAATGATTAGCTTCATGATCATCTTCACCTAATCCGTTACAAAATATCTTTCCCCTATCATTATACCTTAATTATCACAATCGGCTAGATATGACTTCGTTTTTACTGAACTGATAGTAGAAAGCATGAAATGATTGATTATCTTCGGTGAACTAGTGGAGATTTCAGGGAGATGAAAAAATCCGCCCAAATATTAGGAGGTTAATAGGCAAAAACTTCGGATTTGGGTGAATCGGAGTATATACAAAAGAAGTGCGATGTTAAATGTGCCCTTCCAAGCTTTTCACTGTTTAGATGAAGAAATTAGTTCGATTGCATCACAGCTAATTATTGCCCCTAACAGCCCCTTATATAATAAAGGAACGTTAATTGTCAAAAGAACTAAAGAAAATCATATTACTTTACAAAATGTATATAACTTTCTTTTGTTATTAATTAAAAATACAAAGATTGCCGAATTACCTAAGGAAAAAATACTTAATAAATTCTTACTTATTTTAATTGTATAAAGGAGTTGTTACCTGTTGAATGGAGTGATTATAAGCAATATAGACCAACCATATAGTTTATTTAAATGCTTTTGCTATAGCCGGCAATAAAATTATTCCTTCAAATTATAATTTTGTTTCTAACCAGTTAAACATTAAAGAAGTAAATAAAGGAATGAGCAGTATAAAGATATTTGATTGGTCTAGTGAAGGAACATTGAAATATCTAAAGGTGCTAGTGGTTCTAAACTGTTAGCTAAAAGATATCATTGCATCTGTAGAAAAATAATTCTTGAATTCCCCATTTTCAAATATTAAAATGGTCGAATAATCTCTTTGGAGGGAACTTTCCCGCTCAGTTTATGTATGTATTGCGCTAAAGCATCTGTTAAAAAAAGAATCAACTGTACTTTGAAATAAAGATTGATCAAAAGGTCCTCCTGACTCCTCATACTAGCGTAAATAAATACAATCCATTTTGAAAAGAGATTAATCAAAAAGGGTTCTTTTCTTGTGATTTAGTATACAGTTTTTATAAAATAGTTTGATTATTTTTAGTGATCCTTTATGAACTAAACCAGCTAATAGGATGTCAATATCTTTCTCTAAAATTTTCATTTCCCTTGTGATATCGCCATGCCAAATAACCCTCCAAAACCCTTTTGGAAGGATTTTTCTCTGTTTCACAAAATCGTTAATCAGGCTAAATCTAGGCATGCTTCTTTTCTCTTTAATAAAGCGTAAATCCAATGAAGCAACTTATTCATACATGCAACGATCGCCACTTTGGCTGGCTTTCCTTCCGATTTTTTCTTATCCAAAGAAAGCTTTAAGCTTTTTGTTCCTTGAACTCCTTATGCCGCATAGCACGGCAAGATACAGAGAATGACGTAGTCTGCTCGAACCTCTTTTAGTCATACGATTAATGGTTGCCGTAAACTTACCCGATGAGTGAACACTTGGATCTACTCCAGCGAAGCAACCAGTTTTTTCGGGTAATTAAACCGATCGATTTCACCAATTTCAGAGATAATCGTGGCTGCGATTTTTTCTCCGATACCGGGAATCGATTGGATGATCTTATATTCTTCCAGTTCATTTGCCAGGGCCACTATACGATCTTCCAAATCAGAAAGGTGTCCCTGGTATTGAAAAAGCAACTCAATATACATACGAAGATTGATTACGTGACTTTCATACACGCTTTTTTGAAATGGATTTCGAGATGCGGAATCCATTATTTTTTTTGCTTTTTACCTTGCCCATTCACCCGATCGGCTTGAACAGAACTCTATAACACTCTCTGCTAGTCTACTTTCTCCGGCTGTTAATACCGCCTCTGAAGTGGGATATTCCTTTAACATCAATAAACGAAACCTTCGAATATAGATCCCCAAAAACCTTCCGGTATTCAGGAAACACTTGATCTAAAATGGTGTGAAACTGAAGTTTAGCTTCCACATACATATTCGTTACGATTTCCTGTTGTCTGGAAAAATTCCGAAGGTCTAATAGATGAATTCCTCTAATTTTATGGCTAACATGTCTTGCAATGATAAAAAAGATAACAAAAAAACTAAAAAACGTTACAACCATAATATCACCTTGCTTCATTTTTCTTTTATTGTAACATTCATTTTCAACTCCCTCAGTGGGGTCTCCTTTGCTTTATTTTAATAATTTTATTTGTGCCCCAGCTACAAAAGTTGAATTTATCTTTACTTTATTTATCCGTAAATAGAAGGAACACATATTCATCTTTACAAGTGAATAAGATGTAAAAATCTATTCAATGGGGGAGAAGGTTTGCCTAATAACATAAATTATCAATTAACGACTCAACAAATGATTAGCATTATTAGAAATGGTCTTAAAAAGTCGCAAGTTCCCAAACATATTACTATTGTTGGCGCAGGACTAGCAGGACTGGTTGCAGCTTCTCTTTTACAGGAGGCCGGGCACAACGTCACAATCCTTGAAGCAAACAACAGGGTAGGCGGACGTGCCTATACCATACGCTCCCCCTTTAGTAATGGGCTTTATTTTAACCCAGGCCCAATGCGTATTCCTGATGTTCATTTTTTGACCTTAGAGTATATTAAAAAATTCGGGCTAACCCTAAACCTGTTTATTAACCGAACTCCAATGGATATTCTTTATCTCAATGGAATCAAAACACGTCTTAACATTTTTGAACGTTCTCCTGGTATTCTAAACTTCCCCGTTGCCCCAAATGAAAGAGGTAAAAGCGCAGAGAAGCTGGTGAAATTAGCTACACAGCCAATTCTCGATTTTATTAAACAAGACCCAACGAGAAATTGGCATCTCGTAGAAAAAGAATTTAAAAACTACTCACTAGGTACTTTCTTAAACTCTTACCATTATCAATATGGAACGACTTTTTCAGATGGCGCGGTTGATATGATCGGTGTACTCCTTGACTTAGAAGCATATATGGGGATGTCATTTATTGAAGTTTTGCGAGAAGAAGCGTCCTTCAGAGCAAATCGTTTTTATGAGATAACCGGTGGTATGGATCTGCTGCCAAAGGCATTTCTCCCGCAAATAAAAGATGTTATTATGTTCAATCAAAGGATGACGAAAATTGTCCAACATAACAACAGAGTAACCATCCATTCCACCCATCAGCACACCTTAGAGGATTCAACCATAACTGGTGATCTTGCCATCATAACCATCCCCTTTTCAGTGTTACGATTTGTGAAAGTTGTACCGTACCATTCTTTTTCCTATTATAAACGGAGAGCGATTCGTGAACTGAACTATATGAGCGCAACAAAAATCGGAATCGAGTTTAAAAGCAGGTTTTGGGAAAGACACCATCAATATGGTGGTAAATCCATAACTGACCTTCCGATTCGATTCACTTATTATCCAAGTCAGGGGATTGGTACAAAAGGACCTGCTGTGGTTTTGGCAAGCTATACATGGGCGGATGAGGCTTTAACATGGAACGGTCTATCCAACGAAAATCGCATTCAATATGCTTTAAAGAACTTAGCTGAAATTTACGGAGACCAAGTCTATTCTGAGTTTGTGTCAGGAACTTCCTTTAGTTGGGTCGATAATGAATATTCTTCTGGTGCTTTCACTGCTTTTGAACCAGGTCAGGAAACAGATTTGCATCCTTATATCCCTATACCTGAAGGAAGAGTGCACTTTGCCGGTGAACATACTTCGCTTACCCACGCTTGGATGCAAGGGGCGATTGAATCTGGAATACGGGTTGCATATGAAGTGAATGACTTGCCAAAATAAACAGGAAAAATAGATAATTTAGGACTTATAGAAATTTTTTATACAAATAAACTGCCTCTTTAGTTGCATAAAGAAAAAGCTGCCTTAAAGACAGCTCCGATCTTCAGCTAAACCAGCTAATAGGATGTCAATATCTTTCTCTAAAATTTTCATTTCCCTTATGATATACTATTTTTGTTCATGACAAATAACCCTCCAAAACCCTTTTGGAAGGATTTTTCTCTGTTTCACAAAATCGTTAATCAGGCTAAATCTAGGAATGCTTCTTTTCTCTTTAATAAAGCGTAAATCCAATGAAGCAACTTATTCATACAGGCAACGATTGACACTTTGGCCGGTTTTCCTTCTGATTTTTTCTTATCATAGAAGGCTTTAAGCTTTTTGTTCCTTGAACTTCTTATGCCACATAGTAGGGCAAGATACAGAGAATGACGTAGTCTGCTCGAACCTCTTTTAGTCATACGATTAATGGTTGCCGTA
The DNA here is from genome assembly GCF_047238085.1 of Peribacillus phoenicis. Classification (NCBI taxonomy): domain Bacteria; kingdom Bacillati; phylum Bacillota; class Bacilli; order Caryophanales; family Bacillaceae; genus Peribacillus; species Peribacillus phoenicis. Next base: position 2,920,788 of record NZ_JBDFMF010000001.1, read on the forward strand.
AACTTACCTGATGAGTGAACACTTGGATCTACTCCAGCGAAGGCAACTAGTTTTTTCGGGTGATTAAACCGATCGATTTCACCAATTTCAGAGATAATCGTGGCTGCGATTTTTTCTCCGATACCGGGAATCGATTGGATGATCTTATATTCTTCCAGTTCATTTGCCAGGGCCACTATACGATCTTCCAAATCAGAGAGGTGTCCCTGGTAATGAAAAAGCAACTCAATATACATACGAAGATTGATTACGTGACTTTGATACACGCTTTTTTGAAATGGATTTCTAGATGCGGAATCCATTATTTTTTTTGCTTTTCCCCATGCCCATTGACCCGATCGGCTAGGACAGAACTCTATAACACTCTCTGCTAGTTTACTTTCCCCGGCTGCTAATACCGCCTCTGAAGTAGGATATTCCTTTAACATCAATAAAGAAACCCTTGAATATAGATCCCCAAAAACCTTTCGGCATTCAGGAAACACTTGATCTAAAATGGTGTAAAACTGAAGTTTAGCTTCCACATACATATTCGTTACGATTTCCTGTTGTCTGGACAAATTCCGAAGGTCTAATAGCTGAATTCCTCTAATTTTATGAGGTTCTAAATCCTCTTTGTAATACAGCACACACAACTGGTACGCATCGATAGCGTCCGTTTTCACCTTCCGTAAGCTGGACTTCTTTGCCTGATAAGAAATAATCGGATTTAGTAAGATATATGGAATCCCTTGTTCCTCCAGCTATTGAATAACAGGAGAATGGTAATGCCCTGTAGATTCTAAAATAACCATAGGCATTTGCCCTGTCACCTCTTCAATTTCTTTTAGAAATTCTAAAAAATGATCTAACTCCTCTTTGATATGCTTCATTGAAAAGCTCTTCCCATACGGTTTAGATTGATCTAAAAATGCCTGAACTTGACTCTCTCCTTTTGCCACATCCAGACCAACAACTGGATTCATTGTTTTTTCCTCCTCTACATACTTACCAGTACCCCTAGTGCTCCATGTAGTGTCATAGCTTCGCTTGTTATACGAGATCTACGTCCCAACCAGCCTCAAACATGTTTCTACAAGTAGGGGGTGGAATGTTTAGTTCACGGGATCAAGTCCCACGCACCCGTACGTCCTACCCTGGCTACTGATATAATAGATTCTATTAAAAAAAGGTCAACCAGTAAAAACTGGCTAACCTTATAATACGAACGCACCCGTTAGTTTAAGTACAAACCTTCACAATCTAGCTAACCTGCCCCTTTAGTGCCATAAGAAAAAGAGCTACCAAAGCAACTCTCTTATCGAAAGCAACTGTTAGTGGGACAAGGAAGGATTAAGTGTATAGTTCTTTTTTTAAAGCCTTAATTCCATCAATTACACTTTTTACATTTTCATCATTATTCAATTTGTTTCTTGCATGGAGCAAAACTGGTCTAACAGATTCAACCGAACGTCCAAAATCGTACATCCATTCATATCGAGGAACCATCCAAGTATGAAAATGGTAGGTAGTATCTTCATTATAAAAGTAATAAACATGTTCAATCCCTAATACTTCCCTTTGAGCTTTTCTAATCTTAGATAGCAAGTTTATGTAATCAACCTTTTCTAAGTCATTTAACTCGTCAAAGCACTTAATATGGCGTTTAGATGCTAAGATTACTAAACCTTTAATGGGATATGCAACGTCTTGGTGAGCATGAAAATATTCAGTTTCGACTATTACACCACCATCCGGCTCTATTTCCCCGCTTGTTAAAGCACAACTTAAACATTCGACTTCAACTGTTTTTCCATTAGACAAAGTAATTTCCCTCATAATTCCCTCCAATCATAAAATTATCTCTCTTAAAAAGATAAAAATAAACAAACCCTTGTTGAGCAATCTATCCTGCCCCTTTAGTTCTTTATAACATTATGTTAAGAATTGAAGCCATTTGTGTTCTGGTTCGTGCAATTGTATAGCATAATAAAGCCATTTTTTCCTCTGATTATTTAGATTGTCTATTGTCGCCATAAAGTCTTGATGGTCTTTTTCTCTTGTGTTTTTTACTTTATATAAAAGTACAATTTCTGGATTTAGATAAGGAATGCCTGTATCAGAATAACTCCAAACTGACTTAAGTGGGTGAGAAATCGTTAAATCCCTTCTGAATTTCCAATCATTTTTCTTTGTTTCATTTAGAAGAACTTCTAATTTATCTCCATTTGAATCATTCACAGCGTGTATTTCGTGAATAGGTAACTCTAAAAATTCATTTTCCCAAGTGTAAAATTTACCTTTAATAACCTTTTTAAAATCCCATTCTTTAAGATATTCCTTCAGATATAATTGGTCTTCTCGAAATAGTGCAATCTCTATATCGTGATGTTGTCTTGTTTCTCTGCCGATAAAAAGATCAATTGCCCAACCACCGGCAAAGAACCACGTTTTATTAAACCCTGACATTAAAGAAGTAATGCTATGACATTGCTCAAATGACATATGAATCCCCCAGACTAAAAAACTTATATCCTTATCTATTCTTTTTCTATTTTGAAAAACCTCTATACTGAATCCTTATGCAACTAACCTGCCCCGTTAGTTGCATAAGAAAAAGCTGCCTTAAAGACAGATCCGATCTTCAGCTATCGCACTAGTTAGTTAAAGTGAGTGACATCACAAACAGAATATTAATTCATCTTAACAATATTTTATTTTATTAGGCTATGTTAAAAACTTTGGTTGAATGAAAAAACGCAAAAGATTTGGTTAATTTTAAATTTTAATGGTGGTAGTAAATATTCTATTAGCTATTTTTAAATTTGAAAACGTATATTAGCAAAGCAGAATTCGTTTCTGTGATAAGAAAAAAGTGTAACAACTTGTTTATATTTCAAGTTATCAAATCATACAAAATTAATCCTTTTTTGAACTTAATCTTTCTAACTTTTTTTTATTAATGATATAATATTTCCTTCCTTTTTTTTCTAATAATCCTTCTTCATGGAATTGGTTAAGTGTGTATAATAAATGTCGATAGCTTACCCCCACGTATTCTGCTGTTTCGGTATGCTTCTCTTGAAAGCATCCATCGTTTTCTATTTGAAGAATATATTTGGCCAATCGATTTTTGAATTCATAATCCTGCATATCTGTGTAATGATCCGTTCTTTTAAGTAATTTATCACCTAAATATTTTGATAAATTATGGAGGAAACGATTGTCATTTAACAGATGCTCTTTCGATGAAGCCAATGGAACCGCTAAGCAAGTGCAGTCATTTATAGCCACAACATCTTTTAAATTCTTTTCCACCTCAATCAAGGATAATTCACCAATAAAATCATCTTTCTTTAGAAACTGAATCAGCGCACGTTTTCCATTTTCGTGTACTATATATATTTTTGCCCGCCCATCCAATAATAAAAATAAGTACTGAATATCTTCATCAAAGCGCACTATATATTCATTAGAAGAAAACTTACAAATAAAAGCCTGATGTAAAACTGCTTTCGGAAAAGTTTCTTGAATATCATTATATATATCCACAAAATTTTCAGCGTAATCCTTCAAATTGATTTTTTCCATTTTATCACCTCAATATGAGATATCTCCTATTATTATATTGTTCCTTTCGATATATTACTACCAAGAGGTGGATAGGAATGAACAAATACAAACATATTATTTTTGACTTAGATGATACGATACTTGATTTTCAAGATTCAGAAGAAAAGGCTTTAAAACAAATTATTACCCTGTACGAGTTGCCCTATAACAAACAAACAATTGCATGTTATAAGCGCATTAATGATGGATTATGGCATCAATTAGAGGAAGGCTTGATTTCTCGTGAAGAAGTGCTGACAACGCGTTTTTCACTTTTTTTGAAGGAATTTCAAATAGATGAAAACGGAGCAAAAGTTGAAGCTATGTACCGTGAGCATTTAAACCAAGGACATAAGGCCATCACCCATGCACATGAATTATTAAATGCTTTAAGTAAGCAAGATTATAAATTATATATTGGAACAAACGGTGTAGGAAAGACTCAAAGAAAAAGATTAGGAGGTGCCAAGCTACAAGGATATTTTGAACAACTTTTTATCTCCGAAGAAATTGGTTATGAAAAACCGAATCCCCATTTCTTTTACTATATTTTTGATGCCCTGCATACAAGCAGTAAAGAAGAATTTTTAATGATAGGTGATCGTTTAACATCCGATATTCAAGGAGCTATCAATGTCGGAATTGATTGTGTATGGTTTAACCCTAAGAGAAGCATGCCTAAATCATGTTCACCTAAGAGCACTTATACGATACCAAATTTAATGGAAATAATGGACTTATTAAAGGAATAATCATGAAAAAAGTAATTCAATCGATTCTACTCTATATAGTAAGTGCTATTGGCATTAGTCTTACATTAAAAGCTGATGTTGGTGTCAGCAGTTTTAATGCGATGAATTTATCAATATCTGAATGGACTTCCATCAAAGTTGGCACAATTACATTCATTGCAAATCTCATTTTTCTATTCGGTTATATCTGCCTATGCGAAAAAAAGGATTTTAGAAAATTTACTTTGATGTTCATTTCCAGCTTGTTCTTTGGAATGGTTATTAATTTTTTCCTCTATACTATTTTCGGTACGATTTACGTAGAGAATTATTTAGTAAGAATCGGACTATTTATTTTCGGTGCGATACTAGCCGGTGGAACAACAGGCATTATTTTATCATTAGATATTATTCCTTTTCCTATTGAAAGTTTATGTTTACGAATAGCTGAATTAACAAAACGCCCTTTCTCTCAATACAGATATTGTGTCGATTTATTCTCCATTATTCTATCAATAACAATATCACTACTATACAATTTACCAATCAATATTCGTGAAGGAACGATTATCAGCTTCTTCTTATTGTCCGGCATTATTTCATATACACGATTGAAATTTAAAAACTATCAACAGAAACCACAAACTCAATAAATAGCATAACTAAAAAATAACCTCTTACGGTTGAGAATCCAAAGAGGTTATTTTTATCAAACTTTAATATAAATTATCCGAACTTTATTCTAAATGATCAATCCTTTTTGTAACACTACAGTTACACTAACCTGCCCCGTTAGTTTAAGTACATTCTTTCACAATCTCTATAATTTTTTAACATAAATATCAAAAAACCATCTATGAAAAACTAAAGAGGTAATGTGATTTTAATCAAACTTTTTTACAAATTATCAATCTTTTATATATAAATATAATTATCAAACTTTATTACAGAGCAACACCAGTGAATCAAAATCTACTGAAAAGTGGGCTTCAGCTAGTAAGATGCCTAGGATTGGAGAGTATCGAGGGTACTCATTTAACCCTTGGAGGAATATGAATAGGAAAAAAGTAAACAGGTCACTTAGTGGTATTTATCACCATCAAGTGACCTGTTTTTAAACTATGTTGGCTGCACCTCATACTCATCAAGCTAATATTTTGAAGTACACCCAAAATGAAAATTTTATATCTCTACAGTTATTTATGAGAATTCAGCTCATTTATTTCGTTTTGGGGAACAAGGGATTTCTTACCTTGATGGCTATGGGGTAGCATCAGGGGGTTAAGCTGTTCTAGGAAGTGGATATCGTTGGTGTAGCAACGATAAATGTGTTAAGACAAGTTGTACGAGACACTAGTAAGCCTTGTTTCACGTAATATTGACTCCATATCAATAGGCTAGACCCTATTGATACAAGGGGTTCTATCTTAACGTTATAAATTGTCAAAATCCTAACGTGACCCCTACATAAAGTTTAGTGAAAATAGATTTAAAATGACCTAAGATACTTGACTGCCGTCTCAGCATATATCTCGGCAGATTCTACTAAGTTCTCCACTGAAACCCGCTCATCGTACCCATGGATAGTGTGTTCCAGCCCAGGACCGTAAAGGACGGTATCAATGCCATGGCGCCGGAAGTGACTGGCATCACTTGAACCAAGCAAAAGTACGCTGAATACGGGTTCCTCCATTCCTAGGACACGCTGGATTCCCAGTTCTATGGCCCTCACAATTGGACGATTCTCTAAGGTCCAGTTCGGGTTAGTACAGGGTACCATTGGCTCTACAACCGCACCTGGCGCTACAGCACTAACAAGATTCCTAGCGACATCAAGTACAAACTCGGGCTTCATACCGAATGGAACCCGGGTATCCACTTTAATGATACACTTGTCTGCGACGACGTTCACATTTGTTCCGCCCTGGATTACACCTGGATTGTAAGAGGGACGATAAAGTAACTGTGACAGTAAGGGATTTCCTAGACTCTGAGATAGGAGCCACTCAGTATTGTACAAAAGTTGACAAGGCTCTGCCGGAGGCGTTGCCTTAAGTTCCCATAGCTTGGTTAGTGCTTCGACCGCGGCTGCCCCTCTTCGTATGGCGGAGATTCCATAAAGCGGTTGTAGGCTGCCATGATCTGTCTGACCTGGTATGATCACCTGCATCCATGCCTTGCCCTTTTCACCGGCATTCGGATGGTGGGGGTCCGACGGTTCACCAATCAGACAAGCATCACCCTTAATCAATCCTTGATCCAGGAGCGAGGCCACCTCAATTCCGCCAGTCTCTTCATCCGGAGAGGCAATAACTCCTAAGCTACCTTTCAAATTAAGAGTAGGGGCGAACTCCTGAAGTAGTCCAGCCACAAAAATCAGTGATGCCAAGCCTCCTTTCATATCGGAGGCTCCCCTACCCAAAAGCATACCTGCTCTGACTTCTCCTGAGAAAGGATCGAAGGTCCAATGTGAACAATCGCCTGCAGGTACGACATCTGTATGTCCACAAAATAGGAGCCGTGGACCAGGTACCCTGGTTAAGTGAGCATCACAGACCACGGTAACCAGCGCATTTTCGCTACGGCGGTGCTCGGTAATCAAGAACCCTTTTGCTGCTAGGTATCGGCTAATATGGCGTCCCATTTCTGCTGACCGCTTCTTAAACTCGGGCGATGGATTTTCAGATGGAATTCGAATAAATGAAGCAGCAAGTTCGACTAATTCCTGTTGCCTTGACCTTATCAGCTGCCGGATTAATCTGGTACTCATATAAATACATCCCCTCCATGTCCGGCATTAGCCGCATTATTTCTATACTATTCTATGTGCTGTTCCTAGATCATATTTCTGGGGATAAAGGTAGGGAAACATTTGATACGTGTTAATTAAAGTCGCGTTCAATGCTATAGTTAAACTTAATAAGCCAAAGATGCATAAAGAAAAAGCTGCCTTAAAGACAGCTCTGATCTTAAGCTAACACACCTGTTAGTTCATTAAGAAAAGCGATTCTTATTAAAGAATTGCGCCCCGTTTGTTGAACAAGGTTTCAATTAATATCCCCTAAATAAACTGGAGACTTTTGATTATTAAAATGATTTATTATATATTTTCTTAATTCTTTGGGATATATCCTATATTGAAGTAAATCATTAATATGTATCCATTCTATCCCTACTTGGCAGCTATCTGGATTGGTAGGTGTTTTATAATTTTTCTCATTTACTAGGCTGCAAACAAAATAATATTCGACTTCGTGAACATTAAAATCGAATGAAGAATGCTCGTGGTTTTTTCCTATATACTCACGAATATGAAGCAGCTCTCCGATTTCTACTTCTTTTCCAACCTCTTCAATACACTCTCTTAATAATGCGTTATGAATGGTTTCACCGTGTTCTTGTCCACCGCCAGGGAAAAGATAAAAATATCCCTCAACATCTTGATTTTTTGTTAATAAAATCTTATCTCCACTAATTATAATAGCTTTTGCTGAGTTTCTAATACTCATATGTACCCCTTCTATATATCCCTACATTTTACTATATAATAACTTAAAGCTTATTTAATTATCAGGCCCAATTGTTGAACAAAAAGATCAAACAGCACTGTTGAACTAACCTGCCTTTATCTTTACTTCAAAAAGGGAGCTGCCAAAGCAACTCCCTTTTTGAAGTAAAGCACCCGTTAAGGATTAAGATTCTATATTATAAATTTGTTTATTAACATTCACCCTGAAAATTGTAAGGTGACGAGGACTTTAGTAATCTTTCTACTCCATCTCTATGGTAAGGCATTAAGTTATTAGCAGTATTTATGTCCACCCATTTAATCTCAGCAATTTCATTCTTGTCTTTAATTGTAATTTCTCCGCCAATAACTTTTGTTCCAAATGTAATCATTAAACCGTGATGTCCTTGCTTTGAAAAAAATGCCTCATTAACCGCAATAATACTTCCTACTTCAATTACTAAACCTGTTTCTTCTCTTGTTTCCCGAATAACAGCTTGTTCTAAGGTTTCTCCTATTTCAACTGCCCCACCTGGCAGTGACCAAGTTGAATGCTGATTATTAACCATTAATACTTTTTCTGTTATTTCGTCATAAATTAACGCATATACAACATCTACTCTCTTCACACCATACCACCTCTTAATTTTCTAATATATATTTTAACACTTTGCTTCAATACACTGCTTTATTGAACAAACCTGCCCCTTTAGTTGCATAAGAAAAAGCTGCCATAAAGACAGCTCCGATCTTCAGCCTATTAGTTCTATAAGAAAGCGAACCTTATTCAAGAATCGCGCTCGATTACTGAAGAGCGAATATAGAACCTTGGTATCAAATGGCCTTGTCATTTATTTATGATACGGTTCACCGCACCTATTCAAGCAGTGATTTTTTAAAAACTGTCAGCCTTTTAAATTTACACTTCTATTTTAAATCGACGCTGCCGAGGAAGCAGCTGCTTGATCAGCCTTCACACAATCAATTGCAACAACGAGTGCAATAATAATGGTTTCCATCTCTTCATCTATTATTTGAACCTTGTAGCTATCGCCCCAAGTGAACCACTCCTTGCCCACTTTACCTACGATTTTACCATGCTGTAAAACTTGAAAATCCATATCCCACCAATTACCATGTACTTCAATGCCTGCCGCATCAATTGTATATCGTGCTTTAAAGAAGGAAAATTCCTTCTTTATTGTTAATACCTCTCGACCATTCACCTCAACCAAAAACTTTGGTAAAAAGCTGAACACCTTTTTCGTAATGAGTGCTACTTCATCTCTTGCTGTATTCATAATGGAGAAAGTCTTTGGAACTTGCATAAAACTTCCCTCCACGTAATATATATCCTTCTCCTGCTGATCCTTTACTGTAAATTTCCCGCTAAGACTGAATACCTTCTGCTTTATATAAAGCTGTCTCATACTTATGCCTCCCAACCTTAAGTCTTTTATTTACTTACGTTTGAAATGGGCATTGATTCCAATCTTATGCATTAAATTCCAAATAATAGCTCACTCAAAAGCGCGTTCTTTTCGGTTCACCGCTACTTATCCTTAACTAATTTACCTTTTGTAAAGTCAGCAATTCTTCCTTCGCAATCTGGCCCAATTGTTGAACAACTCCTTATTTACTCTTGAACTATCCTGCCCCTTTAGTTCCATAAAGAAAAAGCTGCCTTAAAGACAGCTCCGATCTTCAGCTAACGCACCCGTTAGTTGAAGATGAAAAAAGCAATTTATCACAGATTATTAAATTCAGGAGACTTCATTAATCTTTGGAAAAATTCGTTTTTGGCTTCCCTGTATTCATCCATCTTTTTGCCTTCATACTTCCTCTTTAGCTCATCATATTCCATCCTGTAAGCATCACTTCGTAATAAAACATCTCTGAACTTCCAAATATAATCATATTCAGAATCAATGACACTTAATTGTACTCCTAAAGGAGGAATTTTTGTATCGTCTTTAAATGACCTGAAGAATGAAGTTTTTACACTGCCATCATTAAGTTCATATAATTGTGAAAGTGCTTGTACGGCTTTAGAGAAGTGTTCAGGAATTACACGCACTTGTATATCTAAATCACCCTTTGTAAGGCAATTAGGTATAGCTGTACTTCTTATGTGCTGGATATCAGCTTCTGCCAGAAGTTCTTTAATTATTTTTTTATGCACTAAGAAAGCTTTCTCCACTTCTCTATTACTTGCGACTTAGAAAGCGATATGAATTTAGTTTGTAACCTAAAATTTCAAAAAACAGCTCATCCTTTAAAGTTTGAGCTGTTTTTGGATTTCTATCTATTGATTGTTGAAATTATTTCTGTGAAGTAGTATTGGAGAGGTACACTGATAATATTGAGTATTTATAGTGGGAATGGGAATGGTATTGGAGTTGGATAAGCATGTATGTTTTATTACATATTTCATATAGGATTTTCACTAGACTTAGAGCTTAGAAATAGTGAAAAAATTAAGCACGAGGCGCTGGCCGATAAAAAGAAGAGAGCATCTGTAAACTACACAGCTGCCCTCCTGATTTTCTCCAAGATCCATTATTAATCTCGTAATTCTGTACAATGAAATATTTAATCTACCGGACGGTCATCAAAATCATAGTCTACCGGGCCAGGAGCTACACGTGCATTTGTTAATGCCGGAGTTTCCGGACGGGCAATTTGATACACACTGGCACCGACAATTTCAGCTGCTTGCTGCAATTTTTCTTTCGATATCTTATCCAGTGTATCTGTAGGCTGGTGATACCAAGGCTCTACAGGGGAATGGATAAACAAGGCGGATGGAATGCCAAGCTCATGGAATGGTTGATGGTCACTCCTGCCCAGCTGTCCATAAGGAATCGCAACATCCATCGTTCTGGCCCCTGCTGAGGAACCCAAGTCCGTCACAAGGTTTTTCATTCCATCAATGGTATACATAATCAAACCACCTGCAGGATTATCCTCGCCAGCATCACGTCCGCCTATCATATCCATTTGGAAGTGAGCCACCATGCGGTCTACATCCTCTTTGGGAAGGGAATCTGCATAGAAGGATGATCCAACGAGCCCTCTTTCCTCAGATCCGAACGTGAGGAAGCGAATTTCAGTGTCAATTGGCGTTTTGGCCAGGATCCTTGCCAGTTCCAGGACAGCTGATACACCCGAAGCATCATCGTTTGCACCAGGGCCGCCCGGGACAGAGTCATGATGGGCTCCAACAGTCACGATTTGACCATTATCCTTATTGGCTTTTGGTTTTAGGGAAGCGATGACATTGTAGGATGTCTTTTCGATTCTTTCAGCTTTTCCCACTTCCAGAGTGGACGTGATTTGTTTAGTTTTAAGCTGTTCGACCAACTCTAACCCTTGGGCTTGGGTAATGGCTACAGCAGGTATATTTTGCCCCGCTGATACTTGTCCGAAATTATTTCCTGATGGTGAGTTGTTGTACATTAAAACGCCAACCGCTCCTTTATTTAGGACATTCTGAACCTTTTCAACAAAGGTAATGTCCCCACGTTCAACTAGTGCAATTTTCCCAGATACATTTTCTCCAACTTCCTCTGGCTTTGCTTTTCCAACATTAACAAGTTCGGCCGTTACCTTCCCGCTGATACTGCCGCTAATGGCACGCGGTGTTCCCCCTAAATCACTGTCACCAATTTTCACTTTTACATTTTGCACCGTATCATAGATGGGAAAAGGCTGAATCTTTGTTTCAAAACCAAGACTCTTAAACTGACTTTCTATGTATTTGACTGCACGGAGCTCCCCTTCTGTACCAGCAGCCCTCGGTTGCTCTGATAGATAGGCAATCGTATTATACATTTTGTCCGCACTAATTTTTTTGATAACTTTGTTATCAAAAGCTGTGTCAGACTGGGCATTTGTTGCCCCGTTTGTTTGTGCAAATACTGTACCAGTTGATAGAACCATACCCGCAGCTAATAGTACAGTTAGTGATTTTCTATACATATATTCCCTCCTTATTCATAATATTCCTAATTATGTATTTAACTGAATAGTTTGTAAATGAGTCATTAGTCTTTAAATTCCAACTATCAATCGGTGTCTGACACCCGCTCTCTTTGAATCGAACGATTTTTCTCTTTCCCATTAAAATTCTATATTGATTCATATTTAATCATATCATTTAAAACTTTTCGTTGTCGGAAGAGATTGAAGTTCATCTTAAACTAAACCGCCCCGTTAGTTCCATAAGGGGTCTTGCCACATGCCCATCAAGTTAAAATTTCTTTATAACCCAAAACGAAAAAAGCTATCTTCAGCAGCATTTACAGAAAGAATAGCTTATTTTTTCGTTTTGGGTATAATCCTTTTTCTTAGCTTGATGGCGATAGGCGGTACCCAAATAAACAGACAAATTTATCTGAAAACTTCTTCGTTTTTTGGTTTAAAATAGGAATAATGTAAGATAAATCTATTTTTCTTGTATGATAAAGTAGAATAGTAGGAAAATGAATCGAAGGATGTGGTATTATTTTATGTTAAATGTAAAAAAAATGTCGTTTGTTGTTTTTATTTGTTTCATGTTTTTTATACCAAATTCAATCTTTGCTCAAGAAATTTTACACAATGGAAGTCAAGGACAAGCAGTTTATGACTTACAAGAAAATTTAAAGAAAATGGGTTACTTTAACAGTCAACCAACAGGGTATTATGGTTCAATTACTGATCATGCAGTGAAACAACTTCAACTAGATTCTGGACTATTACCAGATGGAGTTTTTGGATTCCAAACACAACAAAAATTAAATAGTATTGAAATGATGGCCAGGGTTGTTCATGGAGAAGCTCGAGGAGAAACTTATAAAGGAAAAGTAGCTGTCGCTGCAGTAATTTTGAACCGAATGTCAACGCCAGGTTTTCCTAAAAATACTTACGATGTTATTTTCCAGACAAATGCTTTTACAGCTGTACATGATGGGCAATATTATTTGACCCCAAATAGCTATTCTTATCGAGCTGTTATTGATGCATTACAAGGTTGGGATCCTACTCATGGTTCTGTTTATTATTATAATCCGTTCTCGGCAACAGATGAATGGATTTTCACTAGGGAAACAGTCATTAGAATAGGCAACCACTTATTTGCAAAGTAAAACTAATATCATACATATTGAGGAATGATATTTTTATAGTTTCGAATTATAAATATCCCATTAACTATGTAGTGGGGTATAGTCGAAAGGTCGGGCAGTAGTTGCCCGACCTTTTTGGCGGTACCCCCATTAAAAAAAGCTGCCTTAAAGACAGCTCCTATCTTCAGCTAACGCACCCGTTAGTTGAAGATAGGAGCTGACAAAACAAACCGTGAAACAAAAAAAACCTCTATTAATTAGAGGTTTTTTTAGAACTATCTTGCATAACTTTATCAATAGCTGAGATAGCAGATTCTATATCGTCACAGGTTTCGATAATTTTTGTATCCAAATGTGTTAATTCATAACAATTATTGTCATAGCATACAGACATTAACGGTATACCATTTTTGTTTTTGAAAGTTAATGTTATTTCACAGTTATTATACTGGTTTAAGGTTTCTAACATTGTTTTAATGTGGTCTAAGGACATATCGTCTTAGTCTCCCTTCTATTACAGAGGGAAGATGACTAAGAGAAGTCTGGAGGTGCCCCATATAATTCTAATTTTAACTCTAATTAACTATAACATACTAATGATTAAAAGTATTGTTATTCGATGTAGCTATACAGTACGAATACATCACAATTGTAACAAACCTGCCCTTTAAGTGCATTAAGAAATCCTGTATGGAAACAAATAAAACAATTAAAGAGCTAACAATGCTCATATATCCCACAAAGCCTTTTCTGTCTTTTTGAAGTTCTGCTAAACCTATTACCAATATAAGTGTCCCTAAGAAAAACATACAATACGGCATTAAATCGGTTTTAGATTCAGTTATTAGTCTATAACTTGATAGAACAATAACAACTATTGCTAAGATAATTCTAACCATATAATCCCCCAATTATTTTTTTCATTAAAACACCCTTTATTTAATTGTAACATAATGGATAATTCAATTTGCCTCATAATTCGAATAAACTACGCTACTTAAACTACCCTTTCCCCTTTAGTTGCATAACAAAAAGGTTGCTTCAGCAACCTCCCTTATTGAAGTAAAGCACCCGTTAGTTTAAGTACAAAACTTCGCATACTTTTTGCAGTTAAATTACCCTTTGCTTATAAACAATATTAAGTACTTTTCCCTTGGTTCAAAAGAAAAAGCTCTAGGAACCGCCTTCAACTATCTTTGCAAAGTCATCAAGAGTAGTTGAATACTTGATATAAATTCGTGGTAAAAGATAAAGTTCGTCTTTAATGCCCTTCTCAGAAAATAGTTCAGGAGTTGTCGTAAGTCCAAACAAATAATATTTCTTCGTTTCTTCTACGACCTTGCCATTGAAATTTCCGTATGGATACGCAAGAGCATTTACTGGTTTGCCTGTTATTTTTTGAATTTTATCTTTGGACCCTTTCAGTTCATATTCATAATTTTTTATTTCCGTCAAATCAGGATGTGTAGCAGTATGAGACTGGATTGAGATTATACCCGAATCAGCCATCATTTTTAAATCCGATTTCGATAATCGGTTTGAACGACCGATAAAGTCAGAAATAACAAAAATGGTACCACTTGGTTTAAAACGTTCGTTTTCAAGTTTTTGAAAGATAGCAAATGCATTCAGATTGTTTTTGTATCCGTCATCAAAAGTAATGAAAATGGGTTTATTTTCTTTATCAATATCTTGCCAACGATCAAAAGTTAATAATGTGTAGCCATGGTCTTTTAAATAAATCATTTGTTTCTGGAAATTATCAGGAGTTACATATAGCTCCTTAGAACCCTGCCCAGTAAACTCGTCAATCGAATGATAAATTAAAATAGGTACTTTTCGTTGAGCAAAAACTTGTGATGGAAGAATTAAGATAAGAAGACATAGGAAAAACATTACAACCTTTTTCATAAAATTCCTCGCTTTGCATCCTTTTTATATCTTTACAATTTATTGTGCCTCAAAAGCATAATTCTATTATGATTTCTCCCATATTTGATTCTATCTCCCATTGATCATCAATGGTGACTTTCCTTGAAATAAGCTACTTTAATTGTTTATTCATTCCCCACTGGAAGTACAACAGTAAATGGTTTTAATTCCTTAGCTGGGACCAAGCTTGAAAAATCAAATAGCAACATTGTATTTTCCAGCTTAAAATTCTCATTCCTTTCTTCTCCGTTTAAGTTAAAGGTAGATTGGTAGTGTACTGTTGCCTTATCAATCATTTTTACTTTATTAAAGGGAATACCGTGGTTTTTAGGAGGCCATGGATTTTCCGGGTCGATCTTAGTTAAATATTCCTTATCAACCAACCAGAAAAGGTATTTCAAATTTTGGTTAATTATTTCAAGTTTACCTTTACTCAAATTTTTCGGAAGCCCTGTAAGTTGATAATCTATTACCAATTTCCCACCTTTTTGAGTAACATCATTTGCCTGCAGGCCTAAATTGAACCGTGTGCTTTTTAAGGTGAAAGATTTAATATTTTTTCTTGTTGAATTGGAATATCAAAATTCCATTCACCTTTTATCCCGTTGATATTATGAATCGTTATGGGAAGAGTAGAATTCTCCTTAAATGATTTATAAGGATATACCATTTTCCATTGAAAGTTATATCCATTTTCCACTTTCTTAATGTCATTTGACTTTCCATTTAGCCAAGGGGTCATGATCTCCTTTATTGTGTTCAAAGTTTACATCAAAGCTTACTTCTCCTTTTTCGTTATACACCTCTTCAACATCTTCATCTACAAATCCTGTAATTGATACTACATTGCCATCAAAGTAAGCGCTGGTCAGTTTTACAGTTACCCCATTTTTAAATTCTCTCTCAGCTGTTGAATTGCATCAATCAGCAATAATGATTCTTCAATGTTTGGATTTACCTGACCCGGCAGGTTTGACAATATCTCATCACTCAAAGGAACAACATTGCTTTTTCTCTTTAGGACATGCCCCGAACATCGTATGACAATCCTGGTGAGCCAGGTCATAAAATACTCCGGATTTTTTAACGAATGGATAGATGTAAAGGCCTGATAAGTTGCTTCTTGGACAACATCCAACGCATCTTCTTCGTTATGTACATAAAGATAGGCAGTACGGTAGATTCTTTCATAATGTTGTTGAACTAACTTTTCAAAGGCGCTTTTATTACCTTTGATTGCTTTTTTAACTAGCCGGTGGCTTTCTATTTCCATCTTATTTGACCCCCTTTACTAATTAGTGGAATCTATACTCAAAAAAGTTTCAAAAAGTTAAAGTATTTTAAGAAAAAGCATAACATGCAAATAAAAAACTAAGAAAAAAAAATAAACAGAAACCGCTTTGCGATTTCTGCTTTTTTAAACTGTTGCTTTTTTTTGATAGCTTTTGAATTTGTTGAGTGTATTATGCGACTCAAAGGTGTTGTGAGTTTACACTTTATTCTACAAAATCGCTTATTGTAGATATGACACAAACTACATAAAAAAAAACTGATTTACCGTCTAATGAATTGTATAAGATTTTTTTGGTTTCATTACCTGTAGCTATTTTAGGATTTAGGAATTATTTTTTGTCCTGTAAATAATTAGACTGTTTATAAGTTGTGTAATGGCTCCTAACCCTAAATAAACAAAACCTGATATGGAAACAGCCATTCCTTCAAAACCTCCTACAACTAAAGGGCCAGATACGATACTAATAATGCCTAAAAAGATGAAAATAAGTGGACAAACAATTGCTATTCCTTTTTTGTTCTTTCTAAGAGCTATTACAAAAGTAACTAGAAGTATAAAGGTAATCCCGTAGCTTGCATAAGGAGAGAATAAAATATCCATTAAATCACCTCGTTCATAACAACAGTTTAAAAACCTATTTTACCATAAAAATCCAATAATTAGATTTAAATATCATTTTTCTATTCTCATTGTTCAGTATTTATTGCACAGTTTGAATACAATTTGCTTGTTGAACTATCCTGCCGCTTAAGTTCCATAAGAAAAAGCTGCCTTAAAGACAGCTCCATCTTCAGCTAACGCACCCCTTAGTTCATTAAGATTTATTGTAGAGTTGATATAAATAGTGCAGTAAGGATAATGCCAAAAGAGAAAAAGATTAATTTTTCTCATCCTTTTCAAGTAAATCAATAATTCTATTGTAAATTCGTTTTATCGATATTCTTATGGAACTATCCTGACCCGATAATTCCATATGCAAAAGCAACTCCCTTATTCAAGTAAAGCACCTATTAGTTCAACAAGATTAGCTTATTATTTATTCACCCTCATCAATCTCATCTTCAAATTCAGAATTCGATACAATAAATTCTTTTAAGCTAGAAGCTAATTCTTCTAATTCTTCGGTTTCGTGATACCAAATATAAATTTTACCATCCATTACCGTATCAACAATCCGAAAACATAATATGTCCCCTGTACCATCTTCACCAATAGATATTAGGTCATCAGCCATTCTTTCATCTCTCACATCTTGATTTTGTCTTACAATATCATCCCAGGTTCTCTTTAAGTTTTTGGAGTCTTTAATAGGAAACAGAGTCCATACATCAATCTGAGCATTGTTAGATAGTTTAAAAAGTTCTTTGAATTGTTTGGGAAATACAACTCTTAATTGTTCTTCTGCTGATTTTATATCTACATCCGTAACACCAGGTTTTCTTGTGTCAATCAAATCGATTACATCATTCATTTAATACGTACCATCCCTTCAAATTCTTTTACATAAAACTTCTTGATTTTTCTTCAAAAACCTTATTCAGCTATCCTGACCCGATATTCCATAAGAAAATGAGCTGCCAATTTCAAGAATATGAGATTTATTAGGAAAACTTGGAATTTAAGTTGTTGTATATTAAGATAGTATATGATGAATATTTTCCATATATAGGAGGAGACATATGAAAAAGAAAATTCTTCATACGGTACTTTCGATTGCAGTAGGAGCAGGGATACTATCCGTTGGTGGTGTTCCTGCCCAAGCTAAGAGTCAAAATCAGGAGATGAATGACACATACGCAATAGCTTTTAAAAGTGGATTACCAGAGAATTATCAAGAGGTAATACGGAAAGCTGGTGGTAAAGTAACCAAAGTTCTTCCCGAAGTTGGAGGAATAGAAGCTCAATCTGACGAGCCTTCTTTTCTTAAAAACCTAAAAAGTAATTCTTCAATAGAAGCTGCTAACAGAGAAATTCCCCTAACCTTAAACAAAACGGCAGTCAGCCCTTATAACTATGAGTCTAGTATCATCAGCCAGCAAAATTCAGAGAGTTATTGGGACTCCCAATGGGATATTCAAAGGGTGACCAATGACGGGAAATCATATGATTTAGAAACAGGCGGATATAAAAATAAAGATGGTAGCATTACTCATAAAGCAGTGGTGGGAGTGATTGATACTGGAATTGATGAGTCTCATCCTGACTTAAAGAATAATATAATAGGTGGACGTAATCTTGTTCCTGCTGGAATGGATGAATCTGAAACAGGTGATCCCACTGATATAAAAGATCGCAATGGGCACGGTACTCACGTTGCCGGAATCATTGGAGCAAATGGTAAAGTAAACGGTGTAGGACCAGATTTAGGAATCCGATCCTATCGCGTATTATACTCAGAGCAAGCCCTTGGATTACCAACTTGGATTATAGATGGTATTATTGCAGCAACAAATGACAAGGTAGATGTTATTAATATGTCTCTTCGTTTCTATAATAATACCAAAATGACAATTGAGGGAGAAAGTTATAAATCAGTCGCTGAAACGTTACTTTGGAAGAGAGCAATTCAATATGCAGTAAAGAATGGAGTAACTGTAGTAGCCGGTAGTGGTAATGAAAGTTTAAATTTAGATGACAAGAAGGAAGTAAACGAATTTTTAAATAAAATGTATGAACCATATGGAATGAGCGTGAAAGGGCCTGCAACTGTGGTACCAGCACAAATGCCAGGAGTTATTAATGTGTCTGCCTCCACAAAATGGTCCACTCAACAGCTTGCTTTCTACTCTAATTATGGAAACAGTGCTATTGACGTGGCAGCTCCTGGAGGAGATTACGGGCCTAAATATGCAGAAACCAATGATCCTGCGACGGCTGATCCTAGTAACTTAATCCTAAGTACTTGGCCTACCTATTTAGGTACTCCATATGAGTTTAATGCTGGCACTTCTATGGCCACTCCTCAAGTAGCTGGAATTGCAGGAGTTATTAAGTCAGCTCATCCGGAGTATAAACCTGCCCAAGTAACCGCACGTATTAAGCAAACAGCTATTGATTATGGAAAGAATGGACAAGATGCTTTTTTTGGTTCAGGAGAAGCAAATGCTTATAGAGCATTAGAAAATATAAAGAAGTAGCTTATGTTTCTAAATAAGATGAAATATTAAAAGTACAAGGAAAGATTCTTGATCAGAATCTGTAACACGAACAGTAATTAGGGAAAATATATCCATAACAGAAAAAGGCTTCTTTGCTCAACAAAGAAACTATATGCCCGAAAAGCAGAAACACATAAAATGCGTGAAGCCATATTCTAATTAACACAACTCACCAGTTAAAATTCATTCCCAACTTAATTGTTGGGATTTTTTTGTTTTATCTTAATTACAATTTCTAGTCCAAGTAAAAAAACATTTTCCATAAGAAAAAGGCTGCCTTAAAGACAGCTCCGTTCTTCAGCTAACGCACCCGTTACCTGAAGAAATACATTGTATAAAACTATCACATTGCACTTCCCAGCATAATAAGTCCAATAAATCCATATACAACTGTAACTCCCAAACCATACAAAACTAAGTTATCTTTTTTAACTAGTCTGATCAGTTCAAAGAAAGAAATTACAATCCGTATAACCAACAACAGTCCAAATATACATAAAAACGACATCCCGATAGTCATTGGAATCTCTGTCACTAACCTCATACCATCTGACTCATCATTTGAGATTACCCCGATCCCCATTCCAATATAAATCCACAAAAATGATCTCAATATCAATGTAAAGAATAAAATGTAGTAACGCTGAACATTAGGTGCTAAAGAAGAATCCACAGACGTTATCCATTTTATAAAATACTTGATACATAACCTACACGAAATAATAGGATGTAACCACGCAAATATATAACCTGTTTCATCGTCCTTAACATAAGAATTCTTTCCAAATGTCATTTTAATTATATTTGATTCGTTTTTCTTCTTTTTCATCTTCAACAACCAATCTAATAGTCATAGTATAATTCGATATTCTTCAATCGAAATTATAACATAAAAGAGAGTAATACTTTTTCTGTGTTAAAGAGTCATTTATGTATAAACCAACATTAAATCACTTTTTCCTTATCAACTAACCTGCCCGTTAGTTCATTAAGGAAATCCAAGGTATGTGTAAATCATTATAATAGATAATCAGCCAAGATTTTCGGATAAATCCTTAATTATTTTTTTAGAATTAGAAGCAAATTCTACAGATGCATCATAATACATTTTTCCGTCTTTAATCAGTGAGAAATCACCAATCTCGATTCTTAGCAGAGTACTGTCGCCTTTGTCTATTAATTGATAATTATATGCTACATCACCTTCATCCGGTTTTACTACCCAATTTGAAACTTGCAAAGCGATTTTTAATTCTTTCTTTACAACTGCTCTAATGATTTTAGTGATTGACTGACCACCATTAGGAAGATCCCAAATCACCTTACTTCCCTCGGTCATATCCTCATTAGGATAATTTTCTGGGAGTTCATCCCATTCTGCAACGTATTTTGGTTTAGTAAGCACTTCCCAAACTCTCTGAGAATTCGCCTCAATGAGTATCTCATCTCTTACAATTAGCTGTTCAGTCATTTAGTAGAACTCCTTTCAAATAAGCTATTAAACAAATTGTACCATGTAATAACTGCCCCTTTAGTTCCATAAGAAAAAGCTGCCTTAAAGACAGCTCTGATCTAAAGCTAACGAACCCGTTAGTTTAAGTGCAACCATTAACATACAACAATTTTTATTGAAGAGATCATCCTCCTTCTTCCTTAATAAATAAGAGAGATTTTTCATGCGGATAAATCTATAAAATCCTCTCTAATAAATCCCCCACTTTTTCTGCCATTTCCTCTGGTGGATAAGGCATGCCATTTTTTAGCCACCATTCCACTACACCTACATAAGCATTTGCAACAAATTCGACAACTACATCTTCGTTTTGACCAAAATTTTTGCCTTTTGTTATATCCACGTCTTTTTTGAACTCTTCGATATTATGCTGAACAAACCGGCTGCGAAAGTACGGAGCTCCTTCACTCACCAACATCGTCGAAAAAAATAAATAATTGCTTTCAAGATATTCCATGCAGTGTACAGTCGATTCAATCCAATCCATTTCAGCTTCCGACTCACAAAGGTTAACCATGTTATTGATATGTTCTTCTATGATCTTATCCAACAGATCAAATTTATCCAAGTAATGAAGATAAACAGTCGCACGGTTAATATTTGCCCTGTCAGATATATCCTGAATGGTAATGCTATCGAAGTTTTTTTCTGACATCAATTCAAGAAATGCTTTTTTAATTGCATTTTGAGTTCTAACAATTCTTCTATCCACTTTTGCCATGTTATTAACACCATACTTTCCCTGAGATGGTCGACAATTTTTATTGATTTGTTGTTTAAACATCAAAACTGATTAAATTAACGATTTATATGCCTTGTTTTGTTTATATTTATATTTTAAATTATAGACAGATGTCGAGAAAACATCAATTGTAGTTTTATTTTAATTTGAAAGGATGAAAACTCGAAATGACAATTGAAAACAAAGTAATTATAATCACTGGAGCCTCATCTGGAATTGGTGAAGCAACTGCAAAATTATTGGCCAGTAAAGGTGCTAAAGTTGTTTTGGGCGCTCGTCGCGAAGACAAATTAAAAGCATTGACTGAGGAAATTCAAAAAGCTGGTGGACAAGCTGCCTATCGCGTCACAGATGTTGTTAATCCAGATGATAGTCAGCAGCTTGTTCAACAAGCTAAAGAGACTTTTGGTGGTGTCGATGTAATCTTCTTGAACGCTGGAATAATGCCTAATTCACCACTTTCCGACTTAAAAACCAACGAATGGAACAGTATGGTTGACGTTAATATTAAAGGTGTATTGAATGGTATCGCCGCAGTATTGCCAACATTTACATCGCAAAAGTCTGGACATATCATCACTACTTCATCAGTAGCTGGGCTTAAAGCTTACCCAGGCGGTGCGGTTTATGGCGCAACAAAGTGGGCTGTTCGTGATTTAATGGAAGTTTTGCGTATGGAATCTGCCCAAGAAGGTACTAACATCCGCACAGCTACTATTTATCCAGCAGCGATCAACACGGAATTGTTGGATACGATTACTGATAAGAATATTTCAGAAGGTATGACTGATTTGTACGAAAAATATGGTATCGCACCTGATCGAGTTGCAAATATCGTGGCATTCGCGATTGATCAGCCAGAAGATACGAACATTAATGAGTTTACAATTGGACCAACAAGTCAACCTTGGTAAAAATTACAAGATGAGATAAAACTAAGAGCTATTCATTTTCTAAAGCTTAGGCTATCGAGGTCTACTCGACAGCCTAAGCTTTATACTTTGAAATTTATTCAGAGGCAGGAACAAAGAGGAGTTCAAAAAAACTGATATCGTTTAAAAGGTCTGGATATTAATGGAGAAAACAGCCAAATGAAAACTGTAATCACTTATTGAAAAAGTTATCTAAATGATAGGTAAAGGCCTTAAATAACTCCCCTTTTACGCAACTACAAAATGACACTGTACTGAAAGAAGGAGATCCATTTTATGACTAAACGAAATAACTTGCTGATTTTCATATTGACCATAGGAGTTTTCGGCATCATAAATACCGAAATGGGGGTTATTGGGTTAATGCCTTCCATTGCTGATCACTTCAATGTCAGTATATCAAAAGCAGGATTGCTGGTGAGTCTTTTTGCTCTTACTATTGCTGTATCAGGACCAACGATGCCGTTATTGTTTTCCAGAATAAATCGTAAGAAGGTCATGTTACTTGTATTAGGAGTTTTCGTTATAGGAAACATTGTATCCATATTTACATCTAATTTTACCATTCTATTAATTGCTCGTATAATTCCAGCCTTTTTCCATCCAATTTATTGTTCTTTGGCATTTACAGTAGCTGCTTCCTCAGTAAGTAAACAAGAAGCTCCAAAAGCTGTTTCTAAAGTATTTATAGGAGTATCTGCTGGTATGGTAGCCGGCGTACCGATCGCAAGTTTTATTGATAGTGCCGTTTCGTATGAAATGGCGATGGCATTCTTTGCTATTGTTAATGCTATTGTATTCATTGCTACATTGATTTTTGTACCATCTATGCCTGTTGAAGAAAGACTTTCTTATGGTACACAACTTTCCGTATTAAAAATACCTATTATATGGCTTTCCATCGTGACTGTCATTTTATTAAACTCAGCTATATTTGGGGTTTATAGTTATTTTGCTGAATATCTGAAAACAGTAACGAATATGTCCCCGAATACCATAAGTTTAACGTTATTCGTCTTCGGCGGGGCCAGTATTATCGGAAACATTGTCGCAGGAAATTTACTTACTCATAGTGCCATTAAGTCTGTGGTATCTTTTCCTTTGTTATTGGGTGCTGTTTACATCATTTTATTCTTCACAGGACAGTTTACTGTACCTATGGAAATTATCACTTTAATTTGGGGAATATTAGCTGGAGGAATAATGGCAAATATTAATCAATATTTGATTGCGTCATCAGCTCCCGAAGCGCCTGATTTCGCCAATGGCTTATTTATATCATCCTGTAACGTAGGAACAACAATTGGTGCAGCTGCAGGCGGGTTATTAATATCTGAACTGGGTACACAGTACGTCGTCTTAGTAGGAATCCTATCATTGATACTAAGTTTGGTAACTATCTTACTTAGAAACTACATGTTTACTCCTACACAACAACTATCTAGATAAGGAATAACCGAGGAATTGGATATGAACTGGTCAAACAATTGGCTTTGAATAGTTTTAAGGTCATTTTGGCAAGTCGGGATCCAGAAATGGGTCATGAAGGTACGCAAAAACCTAAGGAGTCAAATCTTGACATGTCGTTTATGGTAATGGATGTAAACAATCAAGAAAGCATCCATCAAGCTGCGATTACTGTAAATGAGCAAAATGGAAGATTAGACGTATTGATTAATAATGCTGGCGTGTATTTGGATGAGAATAAAAATTTAGTGACTATGGACAATCCCATTCTGGAGAAAACAATGGCAACCAATTTCTTTGGAGTTTACCATGTGATCCGTTCCTTTATTCCCCTCATGGAAAAGCAAGGCTATGGGAGAATCATTAATTTTTCATCAGAATACGGGGCGATGAGCGAAATGTCATATCCAGGAGTAGGAGCTTATAAAATATCTAAATTTGCCATGAACGGATTAACACGATTGGTAGCTGCAGAAATCAAGGTGATATCAAAATAAATGCGGTCGATCCGGGATGGGTAAGTACGGATATGGGTGGATCATCTGCTCCAAGAACACCCAAGCAAGCAGCTGAGTCTATCCTGTGGTTAGCAACTATTGGACCTGAAGGACCTAATGATGGGTTTTTAGAGATTACCTCATCGACTAATTGATTTTTACTTTATCAATAAATATCATCGATATTTGCTTACCGATATCACACCTGCTTTCTCTTATTTTTTTGTACCAATTTATCTCTAATGTAGGCAATAATTTTGCAATCCCCTTCAGACCATTAAAATCTTCTTTGTTTTTATCATTTTTTCCCACTTCATTATCTTTTATTAATATAAACAAGGCTAAATTTTTCTTCGATTAAGAAAATGACAAAAAAAAGATCTAGTACAAATGACTAGATTCTCTTTTTAATTTCTTCCCTTATTGATTCAATGATAGTACCTGATAAATTTGCTGGAAGAGATGAATTATCCTCAAAAACCCATGTATTAATTACTTCAAGATCTTCTTTTTTAAAAGTAATGCTATAATCTTTATATTTGTGAGTAAAATCAGCTGTAACCGATTCTTCACCATCAAACTCGTCATCAATAATCATATTTTTTATTTCATATGGCCTCACGATGTAATCTCCTTTTTATCATTCTTGTATATAGAATTGGCTTTATATGATTGTTTATTCATTTTTTTCACGCTAAACCAATTCATAAATCAAAAAGTCGATACCATCATTATCTTTGTGGTTATCTATAAGGGAGTTAAGTAGGTATAGTTGAGCATTCTTATTTTCTCTCCCTCACACTTCTTCATTATTCAGATAATAATACTTAAAAGGCGTCGTTTTTTACCCCTAGTTTCAGCTATTTATGTAATCTGGAGTTTAACAAATGTTGCATCTTTACAGAATCAATTAAGTTTGCAGGATTTAGTAACTCAGCCGCTTCCGCTTCACTTAAAAGTCCTTTTTCAACTGCTACTTCTCTTACTGTTAGTTTTCTTTCGTAAGCTGCTAAAGCTACTTCGTTTGCTGCTTGATACCCGAAAAGAGAAGAAATAACCACGGACAAAGATAACGAACTTTCCGCATTATTCAAACAAACCATTTTATTTGCTTCAATACCATTTAGGCACTTTTCAGTAAACAGGGTAATGCATTTGGTCAAAATAGAAAATGAATCAAATATATTTTTTAAAATAATCGGTTCCCAGATGTTCAAATCCAGTTCGCCACGATCTACAGCGAAGGTAATTGCTTGATCATTTCCATAGACATCAAAACAAACTTGCATCATCATTTCAGGTATACATGGATTGATTTTCCCAGGCATAATGGAAGAACCGGGCTGTACCGCCGGCAATATGATTTCAGCGAATCCCGCCCTTGGTCCTGATGAAAGTAACCTTAAATCGCTAGCCATTTTTGATAATCCACTCGATAATCCTTTTAAACAAGAAGATATCTTTATATAAATGTCTGCATTTTGCAGTCCATCGAAAAAATTATCCATTTTGATAACAGCTACCTGTGATATCTCTGGTAAATACTCGTAAATCTTTTCAGTATAGCCAGGCGCTACTCCGATACCTGTCCCCACTGCAGTTGCACCTATTACAATAGACAAACAATCTTTTTGCCGTTTTTTCATTTCAATTATTTGTCTCTTGATAAAAGAATGATACCCGCTAAATTGCTGTCCTAGAGTAATTGGTACGGCATCTTGGAGACAAGTTCTTGCTATTTTTACAACACCTGAAAATTCATCCGTTTTATTCGCCAATGTTCGTTCGATTTTATTCAAACTGATTAATAAATCATCTATATAGAAAAAGCAAGCCATCTTCATTGCACTTGCAAGCACGTCATTCGTAGATTGAGACATGTTAACATGTTCATTTGGATGTATACAATCATATCCTTTATAACCAGTGAGTAATTCATTTGCCCGGTTGGCTATTACTTCGTTTACGTTCATATTTATTGAAATTCCTCCGCCAGCGTGATAAATGTCAACAGGAAATTGATTTTCCATTTCTCCATTCACTATTTCGTCTATCGCTTGGCATATTACATCTTTCTTCTCAGGATCCAGAGCTCCTACACTATGGTTAGACAATGCAGCTGCTTTTTTTATATAGGCCATGCTTTTTATTAAGTGGGGGTATAATTCTATCGTCAATCCGGAAATTGAGAAGTTCTGACAGGCCCGCGCCGTTTGTATTCCATAATAAACGTCTTCATCAATTTCCAATACTCCGATTAGATCTTTTTCAACTCGCATTTTATAATACTCCCTTCATTAACTGTCAGAACAAAAAGAAAGGTGTTTAAATAGATTAATAATAGCAATTTAAACACCTTTCACTTATATGGAATTAAGTATGAAAATTAATCGTTAAACTCAATCACCGCTCTTCCCACGTTGACACAATTGCAGTCTTGGAAAGAGTTAAACGCTTGGTTAATATTTTCTAATTCAATTCGATCTAACACTAGCTCATCTAATTTAAATTTTCCATCTAAATACATTTGAGCAATCATTGGGAAATCGCGGAATGGCTGGGTATCTCCATAAAAACTTCCTTTTAATACCTTACCGACTCTGTGGAATCCTCCAGCTGGAAGGTTCAATGTTTTTTCTGGATTAAATGCGCCAACGACAACCACGGTTCCACCTTTTCTAGTGCTCTTCCATGCACTTTCGGTCGCAACAGTATGACCCGAGCAATCTATAGCAAAATGAACACCTAAACCTCTTGTCAGTTCTTTCAGCGCAGCTTCGACATCCACTTCAGCTGAATTAATCGTATGGGTTGCACCAAACTGTTTGGCAATTTCCAAATTAGCAGATTTCACATCACAGGCAATAATTTTAGATGCACCTGCTATATGCGCTCCTTGAATTGCATTTACACCCACGCCACCAATACCAAATATTGCAACAGTGGAACCAGGTGTGACACCTGCTGCATTCACGGCGGCTCCATAACCAGTTGCCACTCCGCATCCGATTAACGAAGCTTGTGCAAAAGGCATTTCAGCTGGCAACTTTACACATGCCATTTCGGGAACAACCGCAAATTCTGCAAAAGTGGATAATAAAGAGTTGTGGTAAACTTGCTTACCATCTTGACTAAGCCTTGAAGTGCCATCAAGCAGCGTTCCATCAAACATTGGTCCAAATGCAGCCTCACATAAATGCACATCTCCTGTTACACAAAATTCACATTTCCCGCAATATGGAACCCAGCTTAAAGCTACTCTATCACCCGCTTTGACACTTGTAACATTAGAACCTACTGCCTCGACAATTCCTGATCCTTCATGACCAAGAATAGTAGGTATTGGCGTCGATTTATCATTCAAAGCATTTAAATCGCTATGACATACACCTGTTGCTTTGATTTTCACAAGTACTTCATTCGATTTTGGTTCACTAAGATTTACTTGTTGAATGGATAATGGTTTACCTACTTCAGTCATTATAGCTGCATTTATTTTCATTGTACGATTCCCTCTTTTATGTGAATTTTCAATACGCGAACCAAATAGCTTTTGTTTTTGTGAAAGCCTGTAATGAATGAATAGCATATTCTTTGCCCCATCCGCTTTGCTTCAGACCTCCAAATGGGCTAGCAAAGTCATAGCAACCATATTTATTAACGAAAACCATACCCGCCTCGAGCTGGTTTGCTACGCGATGAGCTCGGGATGCATCACCTGTCCAAAGTCCTGCCCCAAGTCCATAAATAGTATCGTTTGCCTTCATGACAACTTCTTCTTCAGTTTCGAATGGGATGATGCAGAGTACGGGTCCGAAAATCTCTTCCTGTGCAATTTTCATTTTATTATCAACATCAGCAAAAATAGTCGGTTGAACAAAATAGCCTTTCCCATTTGTTCCCGTTGTATCTCGTTCCCCTCCAGCTACGATTCGGGCGCCTTGATTTTTACCACTCTCAATGTAATTTAAGATAGACTCCATATGCTCCTTGGACACTTGTGCACCTTGATCGCTCCTAGGATCGAATGGGTCACCACATTTATAATTTTTAGCGTACTCGGCAATTTTCGTGACAACTTCATCATAAATTTCACGTTGGGCAAATAAACGGGTTGGTGCAGAACATTTCTCACCTTTATGTGTAAATAACCCATAAAATGAACGTTCGATTGCTGCATCCAAATCCGGGAAATCACTAAAGATGATGTTAGGTGACTTACCGCCAAGTTCTAACGTTACAGGTTTTAAATTGCTATCAGCTGAGTCGTGGATTAATTTTTTTCCGATATTCGTACTGCCTGTGAACGATAATTTATCTATATCCATGTGACGACTAATATAAGAACCAACCTCACCATCTCCGAGAACTAAATTAATTACACCCTTCGGCAACACTCCTGCTTCATCAATAATTTCAAACAACCGAATAGCAGAATATGAGGTTTTATCCGCTGGTTTTAAAATAACCGTGTTTCCCATCGATAAGGCAGGTGACAGTTTTAAAACAGCCATTTGAATCGGAAAGTTGAAAGGTACAATTTGTCCGCATACACCGATTGGATCTCTTGTGGTGACACTTAAGAAATTACCTTCAACCGGATTGTTTTCACCATAATATTTATCTGTCCACCCAGCGTAATATTCAAATAAATCTGCTGCTTCCTGTACATCATCGTTATAGGCTTCTGTATATAATTTTCCGTTATCAAGCGCTTCCAATGTTGCAAGCTCTGCATGATGATCCTGAATAAGTTCGCTGATTTTCCGTAATGCCTTTCCTCTTTCCTTTCGGCTCATTTCTTTCCATGATCCCTGTTTTAAAGCAGTTTTGGCTGCTTGTATCGCTGTATCGACGTCCTGCACTTCTGCTTGTTGAAAGTCACCTAAAATCTCTCCATTAGCTGGGTTGATTGATTCGATCACTTTATTGCCTGTGCTATCTACCCATTTTCCATTTATATATAGTTTTTTCGTTGTTTTAAGCCATTCATGGGCCCACTCCAGCTTTGGCTGTTCAATTCCTTCAAACGGTTTGTTTTCTAGTGACATGAGTCTATACCTCCATTATTCTAGTAATTTTTTTATAGATTCCCGATCATGTTCAATCATTAATTTGGAAACTGCCGAATAACCCAATCGTTCCTTCAGTTCCGTGATCACTGGAATAAAGGTATTTGAAAGTTCTCTACATCTTTCTTCATTGGATTTAATGTCCTTTAGACATCGCTCCGTAAAAGAATGAGCAGAGTTTGTTAGCATAGTTAGCCCATTCAATATATTGGCTCCAGCCATTCCTTCAAAAACATTTAAGTCTAGTTCACCATGTTCCAATGCAGCTTGAACAACCCGGTCACAACCTAGGACTTGAAAACAACTTTGAATCATCGTTTCAGGAACGACTGGATTCACTTTTCCTGGAAAAAAGGAAGAGCCGGCCTGAACAGATGGCAGGTTTATTTCTGAAAACCCTGCTTCTGGACCAGATGAAAGTAATCTTAAATCTTTAGCAACTTTAATTAGAGATGTTGCTAATAAACTTAATTGCTTTGACATATTGGCCAAGTCATCGATGTTTTGAGCTGCATCAAATAAATTATCACGTAATTCTACATTCATATTGGTTACTTCACGTAATTTCCCAATGACCACTTTTTTATATTTTTCCGGTGCACCCACGCCATTTCCAATGACAGTTGCTCCAAGGTTAACAGTAAGCAATGACTTGATGGATACTTTTAAAGAATGGTGACGTCTTTTAAGTACCGATGCATAACCACTGAAAACCTCACCTAGTTGAACGCGCATTGCATCCTGTAAACAAGTTCGTGAGATTGTCGTGATTTCAATAAACTCTTGTGATTTTTTTTCCATCGTATCGTGCATCTTTGTTAATTCATGATCCAATCTTTCAAAACAGCGTACGATTGCCAGACGAATAGATGTATGACATACATCCGATGTGGACTGTGAAGCGTTTACATGTTCAATGGGATGAACAGGCGTATATGAACCTAAAGCTACTTCTAAAGATTCATTTGCTAAATTGGCTAACACCTCATTTACATTCATATTCGTACCTATCCCACCGCCTCCATGCAAAATATCTACAATAAAGTGGTCTTGATAGTCCCCTTGAATTAATTGATCACAAGCATTTACTATTGCAGTCCCAATAGAAGGGGCTAAAATACCAGCCTCCAGATTAGCTGATGCAGCCGCTTTCTTGACCATGGCTAATGACACGATATATTCCGGAAAATTCTTTAATAATTGACCCGAGAAAGATAGATTTTTTACTGTTCTCAATGTTTGGATACCGTATAAAGCATTTTTGGGGATATCTAACTTGCCAAAGCAATCTCTTTCTATACGTTTGTCAAACTTATCATTCTGACTTATTGAAATCCCTCCTACTATTTTAATAGCTTTTATCCATGTAGCCTCTATTCTACAAAGACGGATGCATATTTGTTCACATAACGAACATTAAGTTCACATAAAGAACATATCGCTATTATAGAACCAAGTACATTATCAGTCAATGATAATTAGTAAATTTTTAGATTTATTTGATTATGGTGAAATCACTGATTTTTTTATTACAACAACCAGAAATGATTGACATTCCATTATTCCGTTGCGCTATAATAAATAAATGGAAAATAATAATCAGAACACAACAAAACAAACCAGTAATAAAGAAAGTTCTTCTGTACAGGCCGTTGAACGCGCTCTATTGCTTTTGAAGTTTATCGGAGAAAGTCCATCACCCATTTCAGTCGGTGATTTGGCCAAAAAGGCAGAGCTGAACCGTACCACGGCCTGGCGTTTGATCGGAACACTTGAATATCAAGGCTTTGTGGAAAAGGATCCTGTATCAAAAGGCTATCAGCTCGGATATGCCCTTTATCAATTAACTTCTCAACATGATCAATATGGAGCTCTCATACGAAGAGCTCGAAGAACGCTAGTAGAATTAAAAGAAGAAGTCGGTGAAACTGTACTACTTAGTGTTCCTAAGCATGATGGAACTCTAACTATTGATCAAATTGATACCGATCATAGTGTTAGGCTGGTTGACTATTCAAATACCACATCACCTTTACACTGCACATCCAACGGAAAGATTTTATTAAGTTTGCTACCTAAAGAGGAGTTGAACATTTTATTAGAGCAGACTCTTAAACCATTTTCCAAATATACAATTACGGATCCAGAAGAACTGCGAAAAGAACTTGAAAAAATTCATATTCAAAAAGTTGGAACATCAATTGGAGAATTTGATGAAAATGAAAATGCAATTTCAGCTCCTATCTTCGACAAAAAAAAGAATCTAGTTGCTTTCATCACACTAGGTGGACCGAGTTTTCGCTTAACAGAGGAAGCTTTATTACAATTAAAGGACCGGATGCTAGACGCAGCTAAAAAAATCGAAGACCAGTTAGAATGAGCTATAATATCTTATAAAATTGCATTTGAAATAAAAAAACGATGCTGTCATTTTACGGATTGTAAATGATGGCATCGTCTTTTTGTGTGTGGGTTCTCTACAACCACCTTATTTAAACGGAAAATTTTAAATATTTTAAAAGAGTTTGACAAAAACTTAAATATACAATTATAATTCAGTTATATTCATATAACGCACCTAAAGTTCATATTATGAACAAATTACAATCCCCTATAATGAAAACGCTTCCCTCTATAAGCCGCTTCATATACCACTTTTAATTCTCAAGTAACCGTCACGGTCTAGCACAATTTTTAATCAGGAGGAGATTCAATGGGAAACAATAATGCAGCACTCAATGATAATGTCGGTGTAATTAAATTAGATGATGCACCATTAAACAAATTTCATATTAAAATTGCAGGTCTTACGTTCGGGGCTCATTTCACTGATGGATATATTTTAGGGATTATTGCATTTGCTCTATCTTTGCTGACACCTCAAATGAATTTAACGCCATTTTGGATCGGGTTAATCGGAAGTTCTGCTTTAATAGGGCTTTTTCTAGGAAGTTTGGTTTTAGGATGGATATCTGATTATGTAGGAAGACAGAAAATATTTGTTTTTAGTTTTATCGTCATTACCGCTGCATCCATTTTACAGTTTTTCGCAGACAGCCCGATGGAACTTGTATTTTATAGAATTTTGCTTGGAATCGGACTTGGAGGCGATTATAGCGTAGGACACACGATGTTAGCTGAATTTTCACCGCGTAAACATCGAGGTGTGTTATTAGGATCTTTTAGTGTAGTCTGGACATTTGGATACGTAGCGGCAAACTTGATTGGCATACTCGCTGTAGACTCCGCACCAGATGCTTGGCGATGGATGCTTGCTTCGTCTGCGATTCCAGCTGTAATCATTTTGATTTTGCGAATGGGTACGCCTGAGTCACCAAGGTGGCTTATTAGTAAAGGACGGATTGATGAAGCCCGAGAAATTGTCAAGAAGCATGTCGGCCCCAATATTGTACTTGATGATGAAAGACCAGTACAAACGAATAGCAGTATTGCAACTTTATTCCGAAAAGATATAAGAAAACGCACTGCTTTCAATTGTATATTTTTCGTTTGTCTCGTTATCCCATACTTCGCCATTTACACATTTTTACCAAGTATTCTCGATGCAATCGGACTGAGTGAAGGCTATGGCACAGATTTCCTATTAAATGGTCTACTTATAGTAGGTGCAATTTTAGGTATTTGGTTAACGGTTAAATTTTCCCGTAGAGGATTCTTAATTTCCTCTTTTATTGTTTTGATCGTCACTCTTTCTCTATTAAGTGTTTTACCTAGCAGTGCAACAGTACTGATGATAATTTCTTTTGCCGTCTTTACCTTGATTATGTCTGCTGTCAGCAACTTGGTTGGGGTATTTCCAGCCGAGAGCTTTCCAACAGAAATCAGATCTACTGGTGTTGGACTTGCAACATCAATAAGTAGATTAGGATCAGCAATCGGTACATTCCTACTGCCAATGGGGATAGCAAATTTCGGAATCCAATTTACAATGTTTTGTCTCACAGCTGTACTTATTATTGGAGCAGTTGTATCAATAGCTTGGGCTCCCGAAACTAAATCCCTTACACTTAGTGATGCAAGCAATACCGGAAAGAAAGTTTAAAGGAATGACGCATTTTTAAAAAACAACAGCAAGTGCCAGCTAGAGGAACAGATTGTGACTGTTTCTAGCTGGCTATTATGCTGCAGTACCTTTCCTCTATCATGCTTTCATGTACAAATGGGATACATATACATAGCAACTGTTTAACTACTCTTAAATGTCCTAACTCTTAAACAAATTCACCCTTTATATGCATGCGCTTACATTTAACCACCAAAATGCATGCGAGTGCATTTAAATAAGCTTAAACAACTTCTCAACCGATCAGATCTTATTTACCTTACTGGGCTAAAGGTATATTCCTATCTAAGATATATAGAAATAACCGCCTTCACTTATCACTTAAAATTATAAGAACCATATTATAATTTCTGGATTAAGGATTGTAATTCATCTTGAAGATTTCCTTTTGAAAGAGCAGAGTGCAGAATTTCATGAACAGTATTTAAGGAAATTTGTAGTTTTTCTTCACCTAATGTGGTTAAACGTGTGTAGATGCCTCGTCGATCATCTTCGCATATTTGCCTTTGTAATACGCCGCAGCTTTTTGCTTCTAGCCTGACTACCAGCCTGGATATAGCACTTTGACTTAATCCTACCATCTCCTGTAATTGTTGTAGCCTCAATTGTTTATCGCTTGTTTTCGATAAAAAGTAAAGAACGTAAAACTCTTTTAACGACAGGTTATGCTTTTTTTGCAAAGCACTTTCCAGCTCATTCGTAATGCTCATTTGAATACTAGTAAGAGATAGCCAATTATCTAAATACTTCTTTTCTTGGTTGTTTTTCATGCACATTCCACCCTGTTCTATCCTATATAATTAAAATATGGCACTTTAATTGATTTTCATAAGGCATATAAATAGTTCTAAAATACTCCAAAGCCAGAATTTAATGGTCAAACTTATTTGAAAAAGTGCGTGCCATATTGGCCGTTTCCATGTATGTTATATGGTTCTTCTCATTTTAGACGAGTTTCTTCTTTTTGTCTAAGATTGAGTTATTCCATAAAAAAAAGCAGTCAAAATGACTGCTTCAGTTTGTAGACAAAAGGGGTTCGGAATAAAAAATTCCGAACCCCTTTTGAAATAGCCCTCTTTATTTGTTGTTGAGTACTTTAAAGTTTCGCCCGAAGGGCAAAGGTAACAATCAAAGTGTTCATCGTAAACATAGTCATGTTTGCGAAAGAACCTTTCTTTTGTACGAGGACGTGTATAGGGTAAAGCAGGTGTGATTTCTTTGTTAAATAGGTAGCTTGTAATCGCTGGTGTTTTATAAGCTGCATCTGCAGCAACTGCTTCTGGTTTTCCAACTTTCTCAATCACTTGCTCAACCAGTGGCTCCAAAATATGACTGTCATGTGTATTACCAGGTGTTACAATCGTTCCCAATACAAAACCGTTGCGGTCTGCGGCCGCGTGGAATGAATAGGTAAACTGTTTTGTTCGTTCATCTTTCACATAGTAGCCACTCTCAGGATCCGTAGTACTTTCTTTAATTGCTTTGGTTTGTTCCTTATCAAATTTATCTGGTGGAAAAGGCTTCTTACCATGGTTTTCACGATCTTGATTTATTTCATCTTGAAGACGTTCTTGATATGCTCGTGTTTCTTTGCGTACGATTTTCTTTTCAAATTTGCGCTTATTAGCATTGGCTTTCACATGTGTGGAATCGACGAATACGTGTTCAGCACTTATTAACTTTCTATAGCAGCTGTCATTAAGATGCAATAGAAAATCTGTTCAAACAGGTCTGTATCTTTAAAGCGTCGCTCATAATTTTTCCCGAACGTTGAGAAATGAGGTACTTTATCATGGAAACCATAGCCTAAGAACCAACGGTAAGCCATATTTGTTTCAGCTTCTTCAATCGTTTTACGCATGGAACGAATACCGAAGGTATATTGAATGAATGTCAGTTTAACTAAAATAACTGGATCAATACTTGGGCGTCCTACCTCTGAATACATATCTTTCACCAAGTCATAAATGAAAGTGAAGTCAATGGCAGCCTCCATTTTACGAACCAAATGGTTCGGTGGAACCAGTTGACTAAAGTAATCAATTCAAGTTGATCTCGCTGAATAGAATCATGTTTAGAAAGCATCCTCATCACCTCAAGTTTTAATACTTCTATTTTAAAACAAAAATGACTCTAGGCAAAAGTGTTCTATCTAAAAGGTAAGACAAAGTTGATTGGAACGGAAGGTGCGAGACTCCTGCGGGAATAGCGAGTCCAAGGGAGACCCCACAGGCGCAAGTGCGCCGAGGAGGCTCCCGGACCGCCCGCGGAAAGCGAGTGCCTGAAGTGGAAATCAACGTCCAAATTTGTACAAGCCAAAAAAGACTGTAGACAAAATGACTGCTTTTTTTCATTAACGCATTGTAACTGAACAGGATCCTATTTCATTTCCACCCCAGTTAAGTGAAAGCTTGTCTTGATCTGAAAGAGGACCGACGCCACTTGGAGTACCGGTAAAAATTATATCTCCCTTCCCGAGCCCAAAATGCTCTGCTGTAAATTCTATGATGGTTTGCAAATCAAAAAGTAATTCTTTAATATTTCCGACTTGTACACGCTCTCCATTTTTTAAAAGGGAAAAGTCGGATTGTTCACAAGCTTCGACACCTGGAAACGGAATAAAATCACTAACAACTGCCGAATTTTTGAATCCTTTAGCCAAAAGCCAAGGATGCTGTTTTTGTTTTAACTGTGATTGAACATCTCTAAGTGTTAAATCCAACCCAATGGCCATGGAATCTACTATTTCATCTACTTTCATTCCTGAGTCGAACTGTTTTGCGATATGTATGACAAGTTCAGTTTCAAAATGAACGGAACCCTGATTACCCGGCAACGTAATAGACTGACCGTTTGCTTCCACGAGCGAATGAGTCGGTTTTGAAAATAAAAAAGGGGAAGTTGGTATTTCATTATTCAATTCTTTTGCATGTAAGGCATAGTTTCGACCTACACAATAGATATTTTTAATGTCTTTCATCATAAAACTCACTCTTTTCTTAATAATTTAATGATTCGAAAGGTAGTTGTTTTATAGTCTCCAAAATTACAATTTTATGATTGTTTCAGTAAATGAAAAAAAACTCTTATTTAAATACATTTTATATTTCACTGATTTTTTATACAACCGTTATACTTATTATAAAGAAATCCAAATTGAAATGGTATACCCCTCAATCACTGCATTATCCTCTAATTTGGCAACTCCAGATGCACTGCTTGACCAGTCAAATGGACTTTCTCCCCCAATTCTTTCATCGTGATTCGAAATTTTTGGATAGTTAATGCAAGATACTCCTTTTTTAGAGAAATGCGCCATGATTGGTGAAGTAGAATAAATCCACATAATTATATTTAATTATGACAAAAAAAGAGCCAACAAATTGTTGACTCTTTGATTTAAAAAGTAGAAGCTAAATCTTTTGAACGTGCTATAGCATTTTCTTTAATTTCTTGTGCTTTATCAGGCATTGCTGCATGTCCTTCAACGAATACACCTTCAAAGGAAGGCACTCCGAAGAATTGCATTATGATATTTAGATATCGGTGACCCATTTCCATTTCAGCTGCCGGTCCTTCTGAATAAATACCACCACGAGCTTGAATATGCAAGGCTTTTTTATCCGTTAAAAGTCCAACTGGACCTTGTTCGGTGTATTTAAATGATTTACCTGCAACTGCAACGGAATCAATATATGCTTTCAATACTGGCGGGAATGAAAAATTCCATAAAGGCGTTACAAATATATATTTATCGGCAGCTATGAATTGCTCACATAACTCTGAGAGCCGACTTACTTTCGCTTTCTCTTCCGTCGAGAGTTCTTCAAAACCCTTGCCAGATTGAAGTTTCCCCCAACCACTGAAAACATCTACATCAATTTCAGGAATATTTTCTTTATAAAGGTCAATATTCACAATTTCATGGTTAGGATTTACTTCTTTATAAGTGTCAATAAATGCTTTTCCGACGGCCATACTGTAAGATTGCTTGTCATCATGAGGATGAGCCGTGATGTACAATACCTTTGTCATTTTGTATCCTTCCTTTCCTTTTACATATTTGATCATTTAAGTTTGCCTAGGAAATTCAACATTTATACAATCACTCGAACTAAAATATTTTTAATTGGTATGTATAAGATTAAATTGTTAAAAAGAAATTTGTTTGGAGGGGTCTTACAAAACTTTTTTCATATTTCCTAGGCAATTGAAATTCAATTCGTGGGAAAGAGTGTGATTTTTGGATATGATAAAACAAAACAATCTGGTTCATTTTAGGAGGCTTAAGGAAATGACGAATTCAATAAAATTTGATCTGCACACTCACCATCAACGCTGTGGACATGCTATCGGTACAATTGAGGATTATGTAAAGAAGGCCATTGAATACGGCTTGCAATATATTGGGATTTCCGATCATTCTCCATATTTTCACAGCGAGGACGATCATCTCTATCCGACGATTGCAATGGCAAAAAGTGAACTTGTCCCTTATATTGAAGAAGTACTTCGCTTAAAAGAAAAATATGAAGGCAAAATTCACGTGTTATTAGGAATGGAAAGTGATTTCTTCCCTGATCACATTGAGGTCTACCGTAATCAATATCTTTTACACCCTTTTGACTACATAATTGGATCTGTTCATTATGTTCAAGATATTAGCATTTTTAAAAGAGGTCGTTGGAATGGTTTAACCTCTAAAGAACAGTCAAGAATAAAGGATGAATACTATGAATTAATACAGAAATCTGCAAAAAGCGGAGTGTTTCAAATCTTAGGCCATATTGATGCAATGAAAGGGTTTTATCCAGCCTTTTCTTCCATTGAGACAGACAGTATTGAAAAAACGTTAAAAATCATTAGTTCAGAAGATATCGCCATTGAGATCAATACCTCTGGTAAAACAAAAGATTGTGGTGGATGGTATCCAGCAGATGACATTTTAGAACGAGCTCTTTTCTATAATGTGAAGGTAACATTCGGATCAGATTCGCATACACCTGAACGTATTGGCGATGAATTTGAACTTGTTAAAAAAAGACTAAAGGAAATCGGCTTTTCTGAGTGGGCTTACTTTGTTAACAAGCAAAGGATTCTCACTCCACTTTGATCTTCTTAAGAACTTGTCCAATCGCTTAAGCGTCCAGTAACAATGTGTATCGGAGGGATGGAATGATGTTTTTCACCCCTTTTGCTACTAAGAAGGGCGATGCACAAAAAAATTCGTGTACAGGTATCGATAATGATCCTGCTAGGAATTTCATTACACCCATCATCTGATCGAAGAATCGGTACCAATCTTTTTTATGAACATAAAATAATCATTATGCAAGCTGTAATAAAAATTTTAGCACGATTGGTTTCAAGTTTTTACCCGTTCATTTCAATGAATCCCAGTCATCGCCATATTTTTTAGCATAAAATCAAAATATTTAGGGAATTAATAACTTACCATTCGTTAATCTTATTAAAAGGAGTTGATTTGGGTATGATTGATAACCCATTGTATAAAAAGAATGACGAAAACTCTGTAGTGTCAGGTGAAGGTAATCCTGTTTTCAACTCTTCAATAGGGCGTTCCGAAGCACCTCCAATAACTCCGTCAAAAGATCCTGAATTCGATCTTTTTGGCACAGTATTAAATGGCTATCTTTAATTTATACTTCCTTATTCAATATACCTTCAGAACATGTGAATGGTATTAGAGCATTAGATTTTAAGACCTACAACATTATAAATTCCTATAAAGAAGAGCACATATTAGTCACGTATAATATGTGCTCTCCTTTTATTAAAATAAATCGCCCTTATCGTTAATAATAATTCCTTTGGCTCTTCAGGTTAGTCTATCTCACCTGGTTCTTCACCTGGAATTAACACTTATCCAATTTAATCAATTGAAACAACTATCGGCACTATTTTAAACTGCCCGCCCCTTAGTAACATAAGAAAAAAGGTTGCATCAGCAACCTCCCTTTGAAATAAGCCCTCTCTTTCATGAAATAGCTGAAGCTGGTCTGTTTTAGTTCCTCGGGTACGCCTCGTTTCCTGGCTGCTGTACTTGTACCTTGTTCCTTATTTAAATGGACAACAAATCCTCACCTACTAAAACAGTTCCTCCATATGTTTTTTTAGTTCTTCGACCAAATTAGCTTTTTCTTGTGAGTACACAGCAAGTTTTGGTTGGATTTGGCTAAAGACTTTATCTGCTT
This sequence comes from Peribacillus phoenicis, assembly GCF_047238085.1. Lineage (NCBI taxonomy): Bacteria > Bacillati > Bacillota > Bacilli > Caryophanales > Bacillaceae > Peribacillus > Peribacillus phoenicis. The sequence goes on from NZ_JBDFMF010000001.1 coordinate 2,960,632, forward strand.
CCTCCGGTGTAGTGTGAAGATGTAGTATATTGGCGATTGAATCTGATTCATATTCGATCAATTGTTCATACTAAATAAAAAATAACTGTTCAAGAAGGAGTTTATATGCTAAACGAAAAAAATAATCCAGCTCAACAAAAAAGTGAGGTTAGTCGATTAAACGAAGTGATGGAAGTGGATACAGATGTCAATGAAGATCCTAATCGGGAGAAATTATTAGATGACTCAGTTGATTCTTTTCTAAAATCGAAAAAAGAACAGGAATATTAGAGGAGGAATTGTGGTCGTTAATGTCTTGTTTAAGAAATGTTGTTATTTTAATACAAATGGGCCCCCATTAAGCTTTTGAGCGGCCCATTTTGTATTTTCATCAACGAATATTTTCCTTAACGGCAAGACTCTGAATTATGATATCTTAATGCATTAAAGCTTTCATTAGTTGAAAATGACTATATAATGTTAGAGGAATGATTGTATTCGCAAAAAGGAGGTTCGTTTCTATGAATATTTTAATTTTGGGTGCAACTGGACGGGTTGGGGGTCAATTAGTTACTTATAGTCTGCATGATAAGCATCAAGTTACAGTTTTAGTTCGCACTCCAGAGAAGATTGGAATAAACAATGCCAATATAACCATTATTCAAGGTAATGTTTTAAATAAAACTGATATCGTTCGTGCCATGCATGGGATTGATGTTGTTATTAGTGCGCTTAATACTGATGGGACAACCACTTTATCAGCAAGTATGCCCCTGATTATCGAAGCAATGGAAAACGAAGGAATACAACGAATTATAACCATTGGAACAGCAGGAATCCTGCAAAGCAGGAGAACCCCCAATTCACTGCGTTATCAGTCTAGTGAATCAAAGCAAAAGTCTACCCGCGCAGCGAAAGAACATCATAAGGTTTACGATATGCTCAAACAATCAACACTTCAATGGACGATTGTCTGTCCTACGTATCTGCCCGATGGAGAAAGTGTTGGTACATATCGTGTAGAAGGTGACTTTTTGCCTGAGGATGGGGTTGAAATATCCGTGCCGGATACAGCAGAATTTGCATTCAGCCAAATAAAAAGTAGCGATTATTTAAAATCGCGTGTAGGCATTGCCTACTAATAATTCCAATTAGAGATAATCCCCTTTGCAAAAATTTGTTTAATCTTAGATGAAGTAAAGAAACCATCACGTCCGTAAATGCACACGGTCAGCTAAACCATTGCCAAGAATATTTTCCGGTTTCATTAGGGCGAAGATTTCGCCCGTACCTTGTTCATGAACCTTCTATTATTCCATTATGCTTTATTTCCCCTCCAAAAATAGCCACATTCTGCCGCTCAGGAGCAAAAGCCAGCCCTTTCCATTTTAAAACGGTCTGTACAAATCCCAGTGAGTCGGCATTGTATCTCCCTGCGATCCTCTGATACGCTTCGAGCTCATATATGCCATCCCTATTGTAATCAACCGGATATAAACCGGATAAAGGATTGACCCATCCTTCTATTGGCGCCTTCAATACACCATCCTTGTTATATATTTCAGCTAAATAGTCCTTATCCTTATAAGTAAGGTCAAGAATGTACCTTTCTTTTAAGTAAGTACTGTTCACCTTTGCTTTGTAATTGTTTTCAAAATTCACATCGTATTTAAAGGTTTCATTGAATGTATCTGAATTAAAAATGGTCATGAGTTGACCGTTAAGGTAGGAAAGAACATACGCATAAATGGAACCGCCGCTTCCTCCAGTATCAATGACCACTAAAATGTCATCCCCCTTATTACCTGTAAAATCACCAAGAAAAAGGGTCGGATTATATCCTGCGTTATTCTTCATCGGAACTTGTTGATATTGATTAGTCCTCCCATTTTGGATAACCAAAGTTATATTCCTCCAAAAGGGACTATCAGGGGTTTTGTTTGCGGTAAGAAAAACATTGTCCTTTATCCCGTCCCCATCAATATCGCCTTGCTTTGAGGTCACTATGACTGATCTGTTGGAGTTCATTTGTCTTGAAAGTACGGTTTCGAGGTTCAATTGCATGTCTAGCAGTTCCTGCTTTGAAGGATAAGGATTCGGAAACGACAAGGCGTTATCAATCGTTTGCAGTGCTTCATTTGTTAATCCGGCCCTACTTTGGGTCTCAGCCAAACAGTACCAATAAAAAGGATGATTCGTTTCTTGTATTTTTGTGTAATAGTAATGAATCGCATTTCTGATGTCATATGGTTCCAACTTCATCCCACCTGTCTCTTTATTATCCATATGGAATTATATGCGGGAATTTTGTGAATAGCCTTGAGTGCGTATCTATTGTCCTTTTCAAATATAGCTTCATAATTATGAATGATTTCGGGCATAATACCTTTTTATGAACATACTCGCTTGCATATATTTATTTAATTTGCTATTATAACTGACGAACGTTCGTTAAATTATGAGGTGATATTATTGAAAAGTAATGAAATTAAGGACGCCGCTCTAAAATATTTCACGATTCATGGTTATGAAGGAGCGTCGCTTTCTCAAATAGCTGAAGAAGTCGGCATGAAAAAGCAATCCATTTACGCTCATTTTATAGGCAAGGATGATCTTTTTCTGCAAGTTTTACTTGATGCGAAAGAGACGGAGCTATCTTCGAAACTCCAATATTTCAGTAAAGTTGATTCAAAAAATCCTGAAAAAGATTTATATGGATTCCTACAATTGGTCATCGATCTTTTCCAAGAAAATGAGCATATAAAGTTTTGGCTGCGTATGTCCTTCTTTCCGCCAGCGCATCTTGAGAAAGAAATCGGGCAGGAAGTGATAGATATCGAGGAAAAAGTGCAGGCGATCCTTGAATGTAAATTCCTTGATTGGATCAATGCCAAATTAATCGTCGAAGATGAAGCCATAACACCGACCTATGCTTTTTTGGGAGTTGTGGATTCCATTTTGCTTGAGCTTGTATACGGTAATGATGAGAAACGGCTGAAGGATAAATTAGCAGCCTCTTGGAAAGTGTTTTGGAGAGGTATTTCACAAGAATGATTCACAAAGAAAGTGGTGTTAAAACATGAATAAACCAATTAAAGAACAAAAGGCGGTATTAATTATTCTTCTAAGCAATATATTCATTGCTTTTCTGGGAATTGGGCTCATCATCCCCGTTATGCCGTCATTTATGAATATCATGCATTTATCAGGAAGTACGATGGGCTATCTGGTTGCCGTATTTGCGGTTTCACAGCTTGTTATGTCTCCATTCGCAGGTCGTTGGGTTGACCGTTACGGCAGAAAGAAAATCATCATCATCGGCTTATTCCTTTTTGGTGTTTCAGAACTTATCTTCGGTGTAGGGACAAACGTGTCGGTGTTTTATTTATCAAGGATCCTAGGAGGAATCAGTGCTGCCTTCATCATGCCAGGTGTAACTGCATATGTTGCGGACATTACATCCGTTCAAGAAAGGCCAAAAGCAATGGGCTATATTTCAGCCGCAATTAGCTTGGGCTTTATAATAGGACCCGGGATCGGTGGCTTTGTTGCAGAATATGGTATACGCTTGCCCTTCTTCCTTGCGGCGGCCATTGCTTTTATAGCATGCCTTTCATCAATATTCATTTTAAAAGAGCCGATGACTAAGGAACAGCTTGAAAAGGTTTCTGCCAATACAAAACAAACAAACTTTATTGGCGATTTAAAAAAATCACTAAATCCGCTTTACTTTATTGCGTTCATCATTGTATTTGTACTCGCTTTTGGTTTATCAGCCTATGAAACTGTTTTTAGCCTATTTTCTGATCATAAATTCGGCTTCACGCCGAAGGATATTGCAATTATCATTACAATAAGCTCTATTTTCGGAGTTGTTGTGCAAGTATTCATGTTTGGAAAACTGGTAGATATTCTCGGCGAAAAGAAGCTTATCCAATTATGTTTAATCGTCGGTGCCATTTTTGCGGTAGCGTCCACTATGATTTCTAGCTTTTTGGCAGTACTAGTGGTAACTTGCTTCATATTCCTTGCATTTGACCTGCTTCGTCCGGCATTGACGACATTTTTATCAAAAGCTGCCGGGAAAGAACAAGGATTCGTTGCTGGAATGAACTCCACCTATACGAGCTTAGGGAATATCGCCGGGCCATCTATGGGAGGATTGCTTTTTGATGTAAACATCCACTACCCTTATCTTTTCGCGGCTGTCATTATCGTCATTGGCCTTGGCATTACAGTCATTTGGAAAGAAAATCGATTGACAGAAAGCTTAGCGAAATAATTAAAGTCCCGGATTGTTATTTGTATCTTTCCTTTTCGAGCTGAAAAACTCCCAAACTTGAAAAATGATATTCTACTCAAAAACCCCCTTGCCCATATTGAGCAAGGGGGTTAAATTTTCCAGATAAATTAGATTTGCTTTTATTAATCTTTTAAGAACGGGATTCTTACTACTACTTTTTTTGCTCAGGATAACCGCTCCAAATTGATTTTGAATTTATATCGATCTGCCCGGTAGACAGATCTGACAAGCCAAAGTGGTTGATTGGTATCCAGGGTACTTCTTCGTTCAATCAGCAAGACAGGGGCACCTTCGACTACTTCGAGCATTTCCGCCTCTTTTTTTGAGCAATGGCGGCTTCAATTACCTGGTCATGCTGAATTTTTAAGCCAAACGTTTTTTCTACATAGTCATGAATGGAATTTACGGCTATTTCTTCCGTTAAATCCAGGGCAAGATCTTTAGAGATAAATAGCCTTTCATATGCCATCGGCAACCGATCAGCAAGCCTAACGCGTTTCAGCTCGAAAATAGGAGCTCCTGCTTCAACCTCAAGCTTTGCAGCAAGATCCATGATTTGCCTTGACCTCCGTAAAACTGATAACTCGTGTAAAGGGTACAGTTTATATTAGATGTGCCTTCCACTCTTTTTTTACCTAAAGAATCATGGCCGACTCTTCTGTTTTTTTACTGGCCAAGCTGCATGGATACATACTTCACTTCTAAATATTCATCCATGCCATAGTGTCCCCCTTCCCTGCCTAAACCGCTTTCCTTCATGCCTCCAAATGGTGCTTGGGCAGTGGATGGGGCACTGTCATTAATACCGACAATCCCATATTCAAGAGCATCCGAATAGGCAACTGCCTTATTTAGTGACTCGGTATACACATAAGCTGCCAAGCCAAAATTCGTGTTATTGGCTCGATCTATCGCTTCTTGATCGGTTTTGAATGTACTGACTGGCGCAATTGGCCCAAACGTTTCTTCCTGCATGCACAGCATATCATCCGTTACATTGGAAAGTATGGCTGGTGCGATAAAATGGCCTTGTTTTCCATCGACTTTTGAGGTGTTATGGATGATGGCCCCTTTACTTGCAGCATCCTCCAATTGAAGCTGAACCTTTTTAACTGCGGCTCCATCTATCAATGGACCAAGATCATTTCCTTCCATTCCATTTCCAACCTTCAAAGTTAAAACGGCTTCTTCAAATGCTTGTAAAAATGGCTGTTCGATTGTCTCATGGACGAATATTCGATTCGCACAAATACATGTTTGTCCAGCATTCCTAAATTTCGATTGAATTACACCATTTACAGCTTCTTCGATATTCGCATCCTCAGCAATGATGAACGGAGCCAATCCACCGAGTTCAAGCGAGACTTTTTTTACTGTTTCTGCGGCTTTTTTCATTAGATGTTTCCCTACAGGAGTGGAGCCGGTAAATGTGATCTTTTTAACACGTGAATCATTCATCCACACGTCGGATACATCTCCCGGTTTCTGTGTAGTTACAATATTTATCACACCTGCCGGAATGCCTGCTTCATGGGCACTTTCAACCAATAGCAAAGCGGTCAAAGGCGTTTGTTCCGCGGGTTTGATGACCACGGTACATCCTGCGGCAAGGGCTGGCGCCACTTTCCTCGTGATCATGGCAGCAGGAAAATTCCACGGGGTAATGGCAGCAACGACACCGACTGCCTGCTTTTGCACTAAAATACGCTTTGATGCAACGGAGGCTGGTATGATTTCCCCGTAGTTGCGCTTTGCTTCTTCAGCGTACCATTTCACGAAACTTGAAGCATATTTCATTTCACCTTTTGCCTCTGCCAATGGCTTTCCTTGTTCCAGTGTCATGATCGTTGCGATTTCATCCAGCCTGTCCTCAATGATCGTGTACCACTTCTCAAGTAATTCCGCCCTCTGGTATGCACTTGTTTTCGACCAAGTCAGAAAAGCAGCTTGAGCTGCATCCACTGCAGCCTTTGCCTCTTTTTCGTTAGCGTCCGGAACATAGCCCACAGGCTCCAATGTTGCTGGATTTTCCACTACAAAATGACTTTCTGTATGAATAGGTGCGCCGTTTATATAAATTGGCCATTTTTCCACTACTTTTTTCATCCTGCTTTAATCTCCTCTTCTTCTTCATGATCTGTAAATGTCTTATCATTCTCTCCTTTGAAAAAGTCCTTGCCATATAAAAGGGCACATAATAAAATTCCTGCTGCAAACGCCATTCCAGCACCTTTTATAACAAGGATGGCAGCCACGACCCCTGCAATTCCCAGGTCGCGTTGGCTCTTCGCCTGCATCACGCCTACGCGTACGCTGACATATCCTTGAACCAAAAGCGTCAAGGCCAAGGCGACACCGAGAATTGGTTCCACCAGGCTGACTACCGGCAATAAGAATAATCCTGTATTCGTACCCCAACGGAACGAGCCGGCACCGCCGAAGAAAGAATTCATGGCTTTCTTGCCATTCTTGAACCGTTCCACAACCACGACCTGCATGGCTGCCCACAACGGACCGCACATTGTTATATCGGGTCCGATAAAACTCATGATCACATTTCGGCCACCAAAAATTAAATGAGCTCTGTTTGGATTATAGTCCACTTTTTCATCTTCCCTGACCTTATCGGATTCAGAAAGCAGCGCTTTCGTTTTGAGCACATCCCCGAATACGACTAAATAAGTAGCAAAAACAGCTGGGATCGCACTTAAAAAGAAGGTCAAGGCAGGAAAACCTAAACCGAAAACAGTATAGTCTGACCAAAGCGTAGCAAAATCAGGACTGCTGAATCCCCATTGGATATCAGGCCATTTTGCTTCTCCAAAAATTGGGGCTACTAAGACCGCAAGCAAGATTGCTGGCAATATCCCTAAATTGCCTATGAATATCCAAACTTTATTTCGCATTTTCAATTTTCCGAAACTTTTCGAAAAAAGTAGATAAAAGGCAAAGCCGATACAAATGCTTATTGTATAAGGAAATAAATCAAACTTTCCACCCACTTCAAAAATGGAAACGACAGCACCAATACCCGCCCCTAAAATAATGCCTGATTTGATTGCGTTCGGCACTAATCGCACGACCTTACTGGCAAGTCCGGTCATTCCTAGCAATATCGATAAAATACCTAAGGTTAGTTGAAATGCAACGAGTGCATAGACCCGATCAGGTCCTTCGGGAAATTGCCCTACGAACAATACAAGCAATGGAACCGCAGGTGTAATCCAACCTGGTATAACCGGGTCCCCGAGTAAATGATGTGCCAAGTATAATAATCCATTCAAGATAACGACGGCTAGAGCCACATCAAAAGGCATACCGAGATGGTCTGCAAGCAGTGTAATCGCTCCAAGATCAACTGCACACATCAATAAGCCTTGAACATAGTCAGGCCACTCAAAACGATAATGGACAAATGGCAGTCTAATTTTAAAAGGTCCCGCAGGTATATACGATGTCTCTTCTCCATAGCGACGGTTTTTCCATTTCATATTGTTTCCTCCACTTAAAAGCCATAGGCTGAACGGTAAATTTTTTCGATATCCCGGACGCTTAATGCACGGGGATTATTGCGAAGTAAACGGACTTGTTTGATGGCCTCGGCAGCCATTTCACTTATAGCCGATTCAGGAATGTCAAATTCACTTAGTGACTGTGGTATATCAACATAACGGCATATTCTGGTCATCGCTTCTATAGCCTTTTCCGCTGCCGCATCATCATTTAAATGATTGACTTTCTCTCCAAGTGCTTCAGCAATCTCGCGGAACCTTTCCAAACATGCAATTTTATTCCACTTCATGACAAATGGCAGTAATAATGAATTGCTGACTCCATGTGATAAATGGAAGCGGCCTCCAAGAGGATAAGCTAAGGCATGAACAGCTCCAACACCAGCATTGCCAAAGGCTAACCCTGCCATTAGGCTTCCAGTGATCATCGCTTCCCGTGCTTCCAGATTATCTGGCGCAGCATAAGCCTTTGGTAAATTTTTTGCGATTAACTTAATGGCCCCAATTGCCAAAGCATCCGTAACTGGCGAAGCAAATTTGGAAATATAAGCCTCGACCGCATGAACAAGTGCATCCACTCCACTCGCAGCAGTCACACTTGGCGGGCAAGTCAGCGTCATGACGGGCGATACTATCGCTACATCCGGTAAAAGATACGGACTTACAATTCCCTTCTTAACCTGTTCTTTTTTGTCCGATAAAATCGAAATATTCGTCACTTCTGACCCGGTCCCTGCCGTCGTCGGTATGGCTATTAAAGGTAGACCAGGAACTTCAATCAAGTTCGTACCGAAATAGGTCTCGATGCTGCCCGAATTCGTAGCCATGACGGAAGAGGCTTTCGCAATATCCATCGCACTTCCTCCGCCTACCGCAATCAGTCCATCATGTTTTCCATCATTGATTGACCGTACACATTGCTCAACGATTTCAATTTCCGGCTCTGGATTCACATCCGAAAAAATACCGTATGCTGATGAAAGTAAATCCTCAACCATTTGCACAACCCCAGCACCCACTAAAACTTTATCTGTAACTATCAACGGATTCTTCATCCCTAATCGCGTAACCTCATCAGTCAGCTGCTGTAAAGAATCTGCTCCTGTCACCAATTTGTTAGCCATAGAAAAAATAGAAATATTCATGGTTATCTCCCCTTTCATGTATTTAATAATGCAGGAATCATGCCAAAGTGTGAAAACGCTTAATTCATAAGGGGGATAACCTTTTTTTCATGTGTAACAGTATAAATAATGAGTAGAAATCAAATCAAAAAAACTAATTCGATTCGTTTTCTAATCGCATGTGAAATTTTTTCATTTTTTGCACCAGAGCGCTTTGACTGATATCCAAAGAGATGGCAGCGGCCCTTGTAGTCCCATATTTTTTCATCGCATTCAGGATCAGGGAACGCTCCAGCTCGGAAACGGCTTCCTTCAAAGAATGTGTTGTCGTTTTTTTGGATAAGACCGGCTGGATGAAAGATGGTAAATTAGGCAAATCAATCGTATCATCATATGTCGTAACGACCAGCCGCTCTGCAAGACTCGCAAGCTCACGTATATTGCCAGGCCACGAATAGTTCGTCAGCCATTCATAGCATTCCGGTGTCATCTTTTTCTTTTCATCATATTTTTCATTGAATTTTTTCAAATACATTTCTAAAAGCGGGATCGTTTCTTCCTTTCGCTGGCGTAAAGGCGGGACTTCAAAGGAAACGATATTAAGCCGGTAATAAAGATCTTCACGGAAAGATCCTTCTTGCACGAGGGAGGCCAGATCGCGATGGGTGGCTGTAATTAACCTGACATCCACTTCTTTCATTTCGGTAGAACCAACTCTCATAAACTTGTTTTCTTCTACCACTTTCAAAAGTTTTACCTGTAGCTCTAAAGGTAAATCCCCAATTTCATCCAAAAATAACGTGCCACCATTCACTTTCTCAAAAATCCCCATTTTCCCATTCTTAAGGGATCCGGTAAATGCCCCGGGTTCATATCCAAAAAGTTCAGATTCCACCAAGTTCGCTGGGATGGCTCCGCAATTTAATTCAAGGAAAATTTTTTCCTTCCTGGAGCTTTTGGCATGTATGTACTTGGCGATTAAACTTTTCCCTACTCCCGTTTCCCCCTGTAACAAGATCTTCGCATCCGTTTTAGCTACTTTATCAGCCAATTTGAATAAAGGAGTTGTAGAGGGACCAATGATTATTTCCTGTAAATTCACCTGTTCCGAGCCCGGCAATAATTGAGAAATAGGCTGGAAAGATAACTTTTGGCTGTCAATCGTATACTTCATCCGGATTAATTCAGTAATATCCCTAACACTATTAATGACAAATATGACTTCATTCTGTGGCGATAGAATAGGTGTGGCCGATACGATAATCTTTCTTCCATTTCGAATTCTCTGTGTCAGGGTAACTTGATTCTTCGTTCGAATGGAATCCAATGAAGCTGAAACGGATATCATGCCTTGCTCAATTAAATAACTCATCGGTTTTCCGATGATTTCCTCTTCTCTTATTCCAGTAATACGCTGATAAGCTTGATTGATAAATAATGTCGTTCCATCACCATCCGTGATATACACGCCATCATACAGGGCATTAAATACAACCCTGCATAAATCACTCTCGAAGAATGCTTGAAATTGTTCATAAGGTATTGAGTAATTCCGTAAATTTTGCAGCGGTGCATTAACGGTAATGAAATGAGAAATTGGCTTCGTCAAATCACTCTGCTGCACTGCTGCAGATAACGCCTCTATAGTCAAAAATCCGATGAAATCCTCTGAATCATCCAAAACTTCCACTTCAGTGCTTCCTATCGGGAAACATGATATCGCTTCCTCCACTGTCATATCCGAATAAAACTTAGTCATCAATATCCACTCCCTGACTGGTCTTTAATATTTGATAGAGCACTTCCTCCTTGATTGAAGACTTTTTGAAAGTTCTGGCGGCTTCCTAGTCTTTTCAAATTAAAGAAGGCAATAAACTTATTAACTTATATTGTGTGAGCATTATGTAATGTCCATTTCTTTTTAATGATACTATGTACGACAATCAACGACACCAAGAATAAATGCTACACCGGTAAAAACGTTTCAATCTCAATATCCTATTTCTGTTTAAAACGATAAATAGCATTGGTATGTTACTTTTATCATATCAATGGTGTTTTTTATGCTCAAATCCATTTTCACTCATCACAGGAAATCTTGTCCTTTTGTTGTATAATAAACCCTGCGAAATGGCTCATTCCTTGAGATTTTTTAATTCTCAGTTACTTTAAGCTTAATAACAATTTGTTAAGTGCTTTAAAAAGTTTCTCGTCAGTTTGAAAAAACCTAATCCGTATTTGGATTAGGTTTCAGACTGTAGACAAATTGAACGTTGATTTCCTCTCCAGGCACTCGCTTTCCGCGGGCGGTCCGGGAGCCTCCTCGGCGCCTTTGCGCCTGCGGGGTCTCCCTTGGACGCGCTTTTCCCGCAGGAGTCTCGTACCTTCCGTTCCAATCAACTGGAATGTTTTTTAGGAAAAATCTAAGTGAACTGACTTTTCTTCGAATTAGTTTATTGTCTGGCAGGGCCGAATGCTCTCACTCTGACCCATGGTTTTAAAAGAAAATTTGGTTATACTACATGATTTTTTACTTTTTTATAAGTAATGAAACCTTACTGGATTTCTGAAATCATCTGGAACTTTTTTGAGGGTTTGTAAAATCTGATCTGATTTCCGCTCCAGGCACTCGCTTTCCGCGGGCGGTCCGGGAGCCTCTTCGGCGCTCTTTGCGCCTGCATTGTCTCTCTTGGACACGCTTTTCCCGCAGGAGACTCGTACATTTCCTCTCCAAACAACTTTGATAGAACTCTTTTAGTAGGATTAAAGCTTAAGGTGATGAGTATGCTTTTTAAACATGATTCTATTCCGAGATCAACTTAAAATGATTACTTTAGCCAGCGAACCTGCCATTGATTAACCTTGGACAAAATTTCAAAGGAAATTTCATAAGGGTGCGAAATTTTCCACTTCCGCACCCCTTTGGTTTAATTATGGTAAGTAGTTTGTCTCCTCTCTAATCATATGATTATTTTGGAAACCAGCCGACCGGTTTTACATCGAGATTAATGTTGATTTGTTTAATTTCCTGGTATTCATCCAAGCCGTATTTTCCTAAACTGCGTCCAATCCCGCTCTGTTTGTAACCGCCCCATGGAGCTTCGACATATGTTGGATGATAATCATTTACCCATGTGATGCCTGCCCGTACCTTCTTGATCACTCGCAATCCTTTCGCCCCATCGTTAGTAAAGACGCCGCCTGCAAGGCCGTAGTCTGTATCATTTGCAAGTTTAATAGCTTCTTCTTCATCTTTAAACTTTTGAATGACAACGACCGGTCCGAAAATTTCCTCTTGTACGATGCGCATGTCAGGTGTTACATCGGTGAATACAGTCGGTGCAATGAAGTATCCTTTGTCAAGGTCTTCATCTACAAGACGGTAACCGCCAGCTGCAAGTGTCGCGCCTTCCTGTTTGCCGATTTCAATATAGTTCAAAATGCTATTCATTTGCGCTTCGCTGACAATCGCCCCCATGTTGCTGTCTTCCGCAAGGCCAGGTCCTACTTTGATTTTATTTGCGCGTTCCACAAAGCGTTTTACATATTCATCATAAATACTTTCCTCAACCAGGATGCGGCTGCCTGATGAACATACTTGGCCGGCACCGAAAAAGATGCCGAATAATCCGTAATCCACGGCCGTCTCCAAATCTGCATCTGCAAAAACGATGTTAGGTGATTTACCGCCAAGCTCAAGGGAAATTTTCTTTAAGTTGCCCGCGGCTGCCTTCATGATTGTTCGACCAACATCCGTACTTCCTGTAAATGAAACAATGTCAACATCCTTGCTTTCTGCAATGGTTTGACCGACAACAGTGCCGCGGCCCATCACCATATTAGCCACACCTTTAGGGATGCCTACTTCCTCCAGGATTTCAAATAATTTCATTGCTGTAACAGGTGTCACTTCAGCCGGTTTATATACTATTGTGTTACCTGCCGCAAGGGCCGGTGCGATTTTCCAGACACTCATTAGAAGAGGGAAATTCCAAGGTACAATCAAACCGGCTACACCTACTGGCTCACGAACAACCATCGCTTGTACGGGAGCGGGAACTTGATAAGTTTCCCCGTCTGGATGAAGGACCAAACCAGCGTAGTAACGGAAACACGCGGCGGCATCGGCAATATCGAAACCTGCCTCTGCTTTAAGTTTCCCATTGTCCATTGTTTCAAGAATCGTTAACTCTTCAGCACGTTCATCAATTTTATCAGCGATTTTATATAGGTAGGAAGCACGCTCCTGTGCTGTCAGGCCTGACCAGATTCCACTTTCAAAAGCTGCCTTCGCAACTGAGATTGCCCTTTCTGTATCTTCCTTGGTGGCACGCGGAGCCCTTGCAATGACTTCCTGTGTTGCAGGATTGATTACCGGGATTACTTCATTTGAAGATGAGGTCTGCCACTTACCGTCGATGTAATTTTTAAGTTCCAAAACTGCCGTTTCTAAAATTGTCATGTTTCATTCCTCCGGTTTTCATTATTTTTATAATTTCACCTTACGAAATCGTTAAAGTTTTATAACAAGTCTGTCGTCCTTCGCACGTGAGCAGCATGTCAGGATTGACTTGCGTGTTTGACGGTTTTCTTCGCTAAGGAAGAAATCACGGTGATCCACTTCGCCTTCTGCAACATCTACCTCACAACTTCCGCACCCGCCCACTTTACAAGAATAAGGTGCATCAATGCCTTCCCTTAATAGCGCATCAAGCAGTGTTTCACCTTCATGAACGTGGATGGACAGATCGCTGTCTGTAAGGTTGACAATAAAAGGTTCTTGCGGCCCGCCATGTTTTGTCGCAAATAATTCAAAGTGAATCGCATGTTCCGGATAACCATATGAACTGGCGGCTTTTCGGTACTCTTGTACCATCTCGATTGGTCCGCAAAAATATACATGCGTGCCAATGCGATGATCCATCATCGTCTCAGGCATCATTCTGCGTTTGTCTTCTGCCTGCGAAAAATAAAAGGTGCATTGATCAGGGTATTTGGCTTTCAACAGATCATAAAAAGCACATAATTCCGGTGTTCGTGCTGCATAATGAAGTTCGAAGGTTTGGCCTTCGGCAGCCATGTCTTCCATCATTGCCAGAAATGGGGTGATGCCTATTCCAGCTGCATAAAATGCATGATGCTTAGCTCGAAAGCTGAGAGGGAAGTTGTTTTTAGGGAAGCTGACTTCCAATCTGGAATCTACCGTTACATGATCATGCCAGAAAGCGGAACCTCCGCGTGACGCTTCATCACGCCGAATGGAAATTGCATATTTTTTACGGTCCCTTGGGTTGCTGATAAGGGAGTATTCTCTCTCGATTATCGTATCCCCGGCCGGCATGAAAGTAGTCAAATGAGAACCGCCAGTAAAAGCAGGCAATGGTTTTCCATCAACTGGAATCAATTCGAACTGTTTTACGAATGGAGTTTCTTGAATGATCTTGTTTACTTTCATTTGAATATTTCCTACTACCCGCATGATGATCAGCTCCCTACTTCTTCTTTTCCGATTGGGATGAATGGGTAACCAATATAACCTTCCCGTACGATTGAATAAAAAGGTCCTATTTCAAGACTGGCCCTGCAATGGTCACATTCTGCAATATCGGCTTCTTCTGGGATTTCCGACACTTCGAAACATTTCATGCAATATACGTACCGCCGTTTAGGGCCGATAATCACCGTCTGGATCTCAGCTTCTGATAGACCGGCTTCCACCCCGAGCGAGAAGATCATTACGGCATTGTTCCAAGCAGCCGCAATATAAAATTGGGTGCCCATCTTTTGTGACAAGATGACTCTCTTAATCTCCTCTTTATCTTCCATTCCATTAATGGAAAGACATTCAACAGGCACTGTTCCTGCGATTTCAGAAGTGAAACTTTTCGCCTTTTCATATCCGGCTAGATCAGAAATGACGACGAACTTTCTTCGTTCATTCCGAGGAGTAAATTTATTTACGATCGTAATGGATTTATCAAACAATACTGGACTATTGTACAAGGCCCTATCCTCCTACTTATTGTTTATCTTCGCTTTTTTGTTTTTCATCAATGCTCCTCAAATATTCGACCGATTGCGAAAGAAACGGGGCAATTCCTTTGTATTCAGCCATAGGTTCCGGAATATCCTGCAGTACACTATATGTCAGATCAAACCACTCCTGGCGCAATGTCAAATCCTCCAGCGGCAGGAACTGAGTATTTAATACGAATAGAATGGCGTTGCTTCGTGGCATGCGATAAAATTTTTGTTCTTCAACACGCAAACGAACAAGTTTACCTGCATTTTCCGGTGTTATTTCAGAACGCTGCGGTCCCCAGACATCCATCGTTTCATAGTTGACATCCCAACGGTCCGCCATCAGGTTCCAGTTAATGCGTGTCCATGGCTTTCCTGGCTCGATGGATAATAAAAACTTACGAACGCGATCTGCCAGTTCATCACCTTTCCGTGATACGAATGGAACAGGTGCATGGATTTCATCAAAGGACATGCCTTTATTCCAGTTAGCCGAGAAGAGTGCGGCGTATGAAACTTGCCCCACTTCCAAATAGAAATTACTATCGCGATGAACCATTAAAACAAAATCATTATGGAAATGGCGGCCTATATAATCAAGCGGCTCATTTGGAAGCGTGCTGGCATCGCCATACACGAATGAATCGGATTCCCCGAATATGTGGTTCTTGAAAGTCCAGTTGTCACCATCTTTAATGACCTCGAAATGCTCCGGATAGCGATCAGCAGCCATGTCGATGAGCATTTCCAACACTTCCCATTGCATTTCCATTGTGTGTGAAAAAGATTGAAACCTTATATGCGGCTGTTCTTGAAGGAGACGACGCTTCGTTTCCACTTGGAGTCTGTATTCTGGTGTAACTTCAATACAGTTAACGTTTGAGAGTTTTTTCAAGTCGTTTGAATAACGATAGTTACCTGAAGTGAATGGAAATGGGAATGTATCTAAATCTGTTGTTTTGAAATCTAAACTTTGTGTAAACATTGAACAATCTCCTCTCGTTCCCTAGATTCTTTAAAGTGAGTTTTTTTCTATTTAGCTTCCTTTAATTCAACGGATGGACGCTCCTTGTCAACTTCAAAACGGAAAATGTATTTAGATGAAACATAGTAGGTGACTAAAGCGACAAAGTATGTTGGAATTCCGGCAGCTGTATAAAGGAAAAAGTCACTTGCTTCAAAAGTCAATGGATTATAGAGTGCCCAGTAAACGATAGTTCCGATAACCACCGTGAGAACGGCCGACGGGTTAATGCCTTTCCAATAGGTATAAGAGCCTTGCGTGTCATACAAATCCCTTATTGAAATGCGTTGGCGCTTTACAAAAAAGTAATCTGCAACGACAATCCCGCCAAGAACAGCCATAATAAAAGAAATGACAGCAATGAATGAACCAAAGGCATCGTAGAACGTTGAGCTTAGAAGTAAGAATATAGTCGGTACGGTTGTTCCCATCGCAATCATCCATGACTTTTTCGGGAATACAGTTTTAAAGCTGACAGCTTGTGAGTACATAAGGAATATGGCTGCACCGACATTCCCTACCGAAAGTAAAATCAAGCCAATGAAGCCGCCCCAACTTCCTGCGATGGAAAACATCCAGTCAGAAGGATTAAGAGATCCAGTTACTAATGCAGCAAGGGCCCCAACTAACGCGGCGATACAGACGATGATTCCATAGCTGTAGAAGCCTGCTTTAAATGCTCCTCCTTCTGTTTTAGATAAACGGCTGTATTGGCCAAGGTACGGAAGCCATGAAAAGCCGAGACCGATGTTTAACTCCAGGGCTGTCGCGAATGAACGAGAACTCGTTTCAAATGGCTCAGAAGGAAGTATATGAGCAACTTCCTTGAACCCCTGTCCAAACAAGACTATTGCGAGCAGGCCAAACATGAGAACCATAAAAACCGGAACGGCTACTGCGGTATATTTTTGAATCGCTACCGGTCCCCTCACCGTTACAAGAAATGCACAGATGAAGAGCAAAATCGAGAAAAACGGCGCTCCCGTTGCTTGGCTTGAGAAAATCGCGGGCATCCCCATCCAATTAGCCGCCTCTGCTAACGCCTGGCCGGACATAAATAGCGCAATGGAAATATAGCCGAGAGTTAAAATAAGAAAAACAAAGAAAAAGATATTCGATCCTAAATACCCAAGTGAACTTCGAAACCCTACAAAGGTGTCTATGCCATAACGCGCAAAATAAAGGGTAATGGGAACTATCAGCAGCATCGGGAAGGCGTTACCGAATAAAATCGCTGCAAGTGACTGCTTCGCGTCAAGCATTGTACCTGTGTATCCACCAGTTAACAGCCCAAAAGATGAGAGGCCAATAACAACTTGAACTAAAATTAAATCCCGAAGGTTAAAAATCCGGTCATTTTTACTTGCCGGTAAAAACCCAAAGGCCACATCCTTTGAAATGGAGGAATTCTCTTTGCTCACACGCTTCTCTCCCAACTATAGAATAATGATTGTATTGCTTGGTATAAGGCTGATATAGTTCTGGGTGATCGAAACAACTAAATTAGACAAGTGAATAGATTAGGTAGGCGATGATTAAAATCATGAAAAGAATAGAACCTGTCGCATCACTCCATTTCATTTTGTCGATTTTCACGGCTTCTTCCTGCTCATACGCATTAATCCGCTCATTCAAATCTGAATATAGATTTTTAATAAAGGGGTCTTCTGAATTGATATTCTGTTGAAACTGATTCTCTTTATTCAAAATCGCTTCTCCCTCCTTTGCAATCATGCTTTCTAGTCCCTTCTCTTTACTTATTGCAAAAACCATGCCAATCAGAAAACACTATGCTAAAAGGGTTTTCAATAGGAAGAATATTCATTTTTGAAACTATTGAACAATTGTGAAATTTCTGTAATATGAAAACTAGGAAGTTAAATGAAAGGCAGGTAGACATAAATGGATCACTTCACCTCTGCACTCTTGTCTATTTACGATCAGCTTATTGTGACAGATAAAAATGGCACCATCCTGAATTCGACCGGAACAGGGAATTCCTTATTCCATACAGTCAAATCCGCCAATGTCGGTGGTTCCATCAAGGATGTTGAACAAGATTTATTTTCTACAAGCTTGGCAGAAGAGATAATGGGCAAAAATGAGAAAAGATCTTTCATGCAGTCCTCATGGCAGGGGCATGAGCTGCTGGTGACGGCATACCCGATTGAATCCGGGGCATGGGTCTGGGCTTACAAAGAAATTAAAGACTCTTATCCAGATACATCAAGGGGGCAATCGGGGCCTTTATTGGAATCGAAGAAGCCATCTTTTCCATTTGTGATCCGCAGTAAACCGATGCTTGATGTTCTGCATAAAATGCAAATGGTTTGTGATGTCAGTGCAACCGTCCTGTTATTGGGGGAATCCGGGGTAGGAAAGGAAATAGCCGCCAGGGCCATACATAATATGGGTAATAGAAGCGACGGTCCATTTATACCTGTCAATTGCGGCGCCATCCCGGAAAACCTGATTGAAAGCGAACTATTTGGCTATGTAGAAGGGGCTTTTACCAGCGCACGGAAAGATGGCGCCAAGGGAAAATTCACACTGGCCCATAAAGGAATCTTATTCTTGGATGAAGTGGGCGAGTTACCGCTTAACGTTCAGGTAAAACTGCTTCGCGTCCTTCAAGAGCGCATTGTCACACCAATTGGCAGCACGGCCTCACACCCTGTTGATATTCAAGTGATTGCCGCAACAAATAAATCGCTCGAGAAAATGGTGAAAAAAGGTGAATTCCGAGAAGACTTATATTATCGTCTTCATGTCGTGCCTATCCATCTTCCGCCGCTTAGGAATCGTGTAGATGAGATCCCCTACCTGGTTCAGTTTTTTTTACAAAAGTACAATACACTATACAATCGAAAGGTCGCTTTCACACCGGATGCAATCGACTTGCTTTGTATCTATCAATGGCCCGGCAACGTGCGCGAACTTGAAAACACAGTTGAAAGGCTTGTGATTACTAGTGGAATACCGGAAGTGGGTGTTGCATTGGTTAGAGAGGTGCTTCCTTTTAAAGGGCCCAACAAACCCCCTTCACTACCTGTCATCGATTTCCTAATGCCTTTGCAGGAAGCAGTCGACCTTGTGGAGGAACAGCTGATCAACATGGCGATGGAACAATACAAATCATTAAAACTAGCGGCAAAGGTATTGGAAGTCAGCCAGCCGACGATGAGCAGGAAATATAAAAAATTACGAAATAAATTTGAAGAGGCAAGCTTTTCACCAGTGGATAAACGGGCCATTTTAGAAGAACAAATAAACCAACGGCTACGATCCATTGCCGTTGTAACCGCAGCTATCATTCCAGCTGAGGAGGTTATCAGTCTACAAAAAAATATGAACCGGCAAACTTCCTATTCCCAGAAATTAAAACAAAAACTTACCATGATTCAAGAAAAGGAAGGCGTAATTGAATGGGTCTTTATATTTATCATGACGGATGATGGACGCCTGATTCACCTCGTTGCAGACAAGGGCTTTGTAATTGAACCGGGGGAAGAATATATGGGCCCCCCGGAAATGGTTAATGTCGCTTACCAGGCGTTTAATGGTAAAGCGGGTGTTACTCCCATATACGAAGACAGGTACGGTGAGTGGAAAACAAGTTTTGCGCCAATCATTGATGATGACGGCAATATTGTTGCTATTGTCGGATGTGATTACAGCAAAGCCTATTTCAATTCGGAAATGCAACGTCTCCGTAAGCAACTCAATATACATGTTTGATTTCGGAATGCAGTCATGCAGTGAGTCTATTAAACCGACTGAATACTAGAGTAAATAAAGAAAAGCTGATTACAAGAGCCGTCTTGAACGGTCTTTTGCATTCAGCTTTTTCGTTATTATCTTTACCATATACATCATGAACGTTATGAAGAAATTAAAATGACATTAACGCCACCATTTTTTGATCTAACTATTTTTTCATATGACCACACTTATATAGGCAATATTATATCTTGTTCCTCCACTAACCTGCCTCAAATATGAAAATGTTTAAGAGGATTTAGCAGACCATATGGATACTCGTTGCAATGATTTTAGGTAACAACCCGAAGACACATTCCTATTATACAAATGAGTGCACATAAGCCTTTTTGCCATGAAACCTATATAACTTTCTCTTTATTTTCTCTTTTTTTCACCAAAAAATAAGCAGTAATCAAGGCTGTAATAGGAATTATCAGGGCTACTCCTGTTCCAGCACAAAATATAGTGATCATTTCAGCACTAAATATTTTTGAGTTTACAATTTCTCCAACAGAATAGGATAAATCCTTAAACCATATAAGCAATGCCAAATAGCCTCCAAAGAAGGCAAAAAATAATGTATTCGTAGATGTTCCTAAGATATCCCTCCCAATACTTAATCCAAATGTGAATAATTCTTTCTTGCTAATGGATGGATGGTGATGATACATTTCTCGCATGGGAGATGCAATGGCCATGGCTGTATCGATAATCGCGCCAATAGTACTCATAATAATCACTGAAGCTCCAATTTTAACAAAATCTACTCCAATATAAAGGGAAAAAACGCTAAGCTCTTCTATTTCTTCTTCACCAAAACCTTGTATCATCGCATTTTCCGTCACAATGACAATAAAAAAGAGTACAATAACAATCGTGATAATAGTAGAAATGAAGGCCGTTTTTGTTGTACTGTTCACCTCGTTAATAAAAAATAAATTAATATAACTAATCACCGTACATGCAATCAATGTTACGATATACGGATCATTATTTGGATTTGTCATAAAAATGATGGTGAAAAGTAACACCCCAAAGTTTAGGAATAAAGCAAAAAATGAACGTGCCCCTTTTTTTCCGCCAATCAAGATCATCAATATTAATAGTATAAACGCTAGCAACACTAATACATTCATTATCTTTCCCTCTTTCGATTAATGAAAAAAATGGAGACATATAGACCTATTGGAATAGTTAACACGATTCCAATACCACCAGCTAGGGCACGGGCCAATTCCAATGTGAGGTTCATGGAAAGGGTAAATCCCAATGCAGAATCATTATTCAAATACAAAATAATCATAGGTATGGAGCCACTTATATAGGCAAAAAACAAAATATTTGTCATGGTTCCCATTATGTCTTTTCCAATCTCTAATCCTGAAGTTTTAAGTGCTTTTACTGATATTTGGTTATTCTTTTCATACAACCCAAAAATCGAAGAAGACATGGTAATGGCTATATCCATTACGGCTCCTAAAGAACCGATAAATAACCCTGCCATAAACACCATTTTATAAGGACGAGTGATAAATTGCATCTCTTCATATCGAAGGCCATTTTCGGAAGTCAACCACATAACAAGATAAGTAATGAACAGCGATAAAAAAGTCCCTAACAGTGTCGCAATGACCGCTGCATAGGTTTTTTCATTAAAACCGTTAACGAGTAAAAGGGAAAGGACCGTAAATAGTATGATACTTATACTGCATATCAATACCAAACCAATGTCTGATGTATTCAAATAAAAATCTAATGCATATGACAATAATATGGCATTGACTGCCAAACTTATAATTGAAAACAGGCCTTGCTTTTTTCCAACGATAAGTAATGTCAAGATAAAAACCCATGCTACAATCAACACAAATTTATCCCGTTTTACGTCTTTTATGGTTCCAGTCAACTCTGAATTTCCTTCTGTCTTCGTATCAATCGAAACAAATAAATCATTTCCAACTCGATATTCTTGATCAAAAGCTCGGGATGAGGAATATTCATTCTTTAAATGAATAAGTTTTCCTTTTTCTTCTCCATTCTGTAATTCGGCTATTATACTCTGGGTAAATAGTCGATCTTCATTTTGATACATATCATCCAATTCAGTTGTATTTTCAAGATTTGTTTTAATGACTTTGGCTATTGGAAGTTCATAGAATGAATAATTGTGATGAACAAAGAAAACAGAAGCGAAAAAACAAAGTGCTATAACGGCGTACAAAGAAACATGCTTGTAACCCATTTTTTTAAATTTATTTACGATAACATTCAAAATAAAACCTCCAAATATCGGGTGGGCAAAAAAGGCAGGGAGGAGCCAGAATTGACTGACTCCACCCCGCCTTACTAGTATTTGATTGATTGATTTATCTTATCATGAATGGATTTAGTTTGCGAAAACAAAGTCCGATTTACCTCCTTTACGTCTCCCCCGGTAAAACGGGAAAAGAGATTGAGGTGACATCTGAGGAAAAACAAGCAGAGATTACAATGCAGATAATGAAGACAATCTTACCAGTAACAATCCGCTGACCCAATACTCATTCACGCATAAATGGACATAGAATTTTACCAGATGTTTTGTCTTAACTCTTCTGTTGTCTAGACTTAGCACTCCGTACATATTTAAATACCACCACTTTGAGTATAATTGAATTAAAATATTCTAGCGAGGTCTATATCTAAATACTATTAGGGATAGCTTCAGGGCCGTTAAGAAAAAGCCCAATTTAAAAAGCCCAATTTCCCACCAAATAAATGAGGAATTGGGCTTCTTATAAAGCGCCTGATACTGAAAAACTTGGAAATATATAAGTTGTTAAATGCTTAACTTGTGATACGGTTCACCGTACCTCACTGAACTGCGTTTTTCACTCCAATTTAACACAGTACTTCAACATTAAATCCTCCGGGCGCTTCTACGTAGAAAGTATATCTGTGTAAATGTTTTGGAGGTTTTACCATGAAACCATCATCCTTCAACTTCTGATTGATCCTGTTAACTTGTTCTTCATTTTCTTGTATGAATCCAACATGAAAAGTCTTGGGGTAATGTACATCGCTTCCTTTCATTAGTGTCAATATGGAACCATCATCATCTTTCATTGCGGCGAACCCATCTCCTCGACTTCCTGCACATGATAAACCAAAGTATGTTTCTAAAAACTCACGTGAGGCTGTAACATCATTAACAGTTAAATTTATGTGATTGATCTTCATTACTTCCCCCAATTTTGGTATTATTGTTTTCTCTCGGTAAAAAAGTTAATTTTCCACAGGCTCGTTGTGATGTTGTTAGTCACTTTGTAATCGGACTTGTTATTTCTCCCTCCCTATTTTGTAAGGTATTCCTTCTTTTTAGTGAAAATGACAGTATCATCTTTCCGATTCAGTAAATAATCATCCTAGTTACCGCAATTACAAGATTTAAAAAGGCCAACCAGTAAAAACTGGCTAGCCTTCGGTGCAACTCAATTACAATATTTTTTCATTTTCAAAGCTAGTGTTTGACTCCACTTTCTTCGCCAATTTAAATTTATAGAATAATATACAGGCTACCAAAAATCCTATTCCATAAAACAGTCCAACTCGTTGAGTAGGGTCAAAGGCAAGGAATACTAGAATCAGCAAACAAAACCCTAAACAGAATAACGGGACAAATGGGTAAAATGGTACTATGTATTGTAAATCTTCCGTTTTACCACCCGCTTTTAAAAACTTCCTTCTAAACATATATTGCGATAAAGCAATTCCCATCCAAGAGATCGTGACGGAGATACCCGCTATGGACATAAGTATCACGAACACAGTATCCGCCGCAATGAAGCTGGTCAATAACGATAGAAGCGAAAAGCATATCGTAAAAAGAAGGGCATTCAATGGCACTTTCCTTTTGGACAATAGACCAAACACCTTAGGTGCCATTCCATCATGGGCCATCGACCAAAGCAAACGCGTGGAAGCATACAGACATGAATTCCCTACAGAAAGAATGGCTGTCAAAATAATGAAATTCATGATACTTGCTGCATAAGGTATCCCCGCTATCTTCATTAAAGTTACAAAAGGACTTTCCAATAAGCCTAATTCCGAAGCAGGGAATATGGCGGAAAGGATGATAATGGACGAAATGTAAAAAACAATGATTCTAAATAGTACGTTTCGAATGGCTTTAGGGATGTTCTCTTCAGGTTTTTCACTTTCCCCTGCCGCAATTCCTATTAGTTCTGAGCCTTGGTAAGAAAATATTACATTCATCATTGTCACAAAGATAATTGTAATCCCGCCTGCTGGAAAAAGACCAGAAGGAGCCAAATTCTCAAAGAATGGGGTTGGACGATCAGATAAAGAGACAAAACCAAAGATGCCAGCGATTCCAATCAATATAAACAAAATCACTGCAACGATTTTTATTCCAGCAAACCAATATTCCGCCTCTGCAAAACCTCTTGTCGTTAATGCATTCAATGTAAATAAAAGCACTATGAACAAAGCACACCAAATCCAGGTAGGACTATGGGGGAACCATTGTTTCATCAATATTCCTGCTGCCGTAAACTCAACTCCTGCAGTTGCGGCTGAACCTACGAAATACATCCATCCTAGAGAGAAACCAGCGGAAGGCCCAATATATTCGGCAGCATATTTTTGGAATGATCCAGTAACCGGCATATGAACGGCTAGCTCGCCAAGGCAGACCATGACCATATACAAAATAAGACCGCCGGCTAGATAACCGATCAGGGCTCCTCCTGCCCCCGCTTGGTTAATTGTATAGCCTGCATTTAAAAAAAGGCCTGTACCAATTACGCCGCCAAGTGAAAGCATAAATAAATGGCGTCTTTTCATTGAGCGTTGCAGCTGATCATTATTCTCCAGTCCATACCCCATATAATCACGTCCTTATTTTATCTATTAGCCTATGCCTTCTCCCAAACCATCTTAGAACCTCAATGAGAGACAACTAAGGCCGCCATCTTGTTTTTGAAATTCCGACATTTCCACTTCAATTACTGTGTATCCCAAATCTTCAATTTTTTTCTTTGTACCATCAAACCCTTTTGGGACAATAACGCAGTCGTTCATTCTGACGCAGTTACCCGAATATTCTTCTTCCTCTTTTACGGTGATTTGATTAAAGCTAGAAAAAGCTTCGTGATTAATGAATTCCCCGGCCACTAATAAATTATTGTCTCCCAGGTAATTGACACCCGTTTTTAAATGAAAGAATTTCTTAAGGGGAATGATGGTCGTATCATAACCATACTTACCCATGATATCTTTGAACTGCAGAGCACCTGCTTCATTCGTTCTGGTTGAAAGGCCAACATAGAAGTGATCTTCAACTTGCATTACATCTCCGCCATCCAACATACCCGGTGATTGAATATATTCGATTGTTTCATAAAAGTCCTTTAAAACTTCTTTCATTTCAATAATTTCACCATTACGGCTTTCTGCACCAGGATTGGTTACAAGTGCACATTTTGGGGTCAACACTGCAGTATCTTCTACAAACGTAGAATCAGGGTATCTTTCATCCGATTCGAGAACGGTCACTTTCACACCGCAGCGTTTTAATGCTTCTACATAAGCTTCGTGTTGTACAAGCGCTTTTTCATAATCCGGGTTTCCTAAATCCGATGTTGTTAAGCCATTTACAAAACTCTTTCCGATCTTTCTTACAATCGCGTGATTAAACATATATATTCCTCCTAAATAGGTAGTTTATCTTTTTAAAATGTGGAAAATTAACTTTTTTGCTCCTGCCGTACTTTAAATGAAGTTTCTTGTATTCCAGAAGCGGAAATTATAGATATATAGGCATGATAGAGAGAAGAGACAACCGAATTCCTCTCTTAAACTATAACGGGTGCCTCTTCTTAGCCCATGCTTTCTCAATTATTTGAATGACTGCACAATTTATCCGCTATTCCTACAAAATATCTTACTCCATACCCTAAAGCCCTCTCATCGATTTTAAATTTAGGATGGTGTAGAGGATAAGCTTTTCCAAACTCATTATTATGGACGCCTAGAAATTGCATGGAAGAGGGAACGATTTCGGAAAAAGCCGAAAAATCTTCTGTTCCAAACATGGGATCATCAACCTTGATGATGTTATTCTCTTCAAAAATACCTTCCATGACCGTTCTTGAAATATCAACAGCAGCTTTATCATTTACCACTGCTGGATACCCTAAATACCAAGTAATTTCACATTTTGCCCCATGCGCTTCCGAAATTCCCTTAACGATTTGCTCAAGATGCTCCCTTGCTTTCACTCGGCTATCAGAGTCCAAGGAACGAATGGTACCACCGATTTCCGCATATTCTGGTATGACATTGAGCGCACTTCCGGAATGGAACTGAGTGACTGAAATGACTGGTGTCCTAAGTGCTGAAATTTTTCTGGAAACGATATGTTGAATATTCGTCGTTATTTCTGCACCAATGATCAGCGGATCTACCGTTAATTCAGGAGTCGACGCATGACCGCCCTGACCAATAATTTTAATTTCAAAATCATCGGCGGCAGCACAGAATACCCCTTCCCTTACACATATTGTTCCTGTTCGTTCATAAGGGGTAACATGCAGTGCAAATGCATAATCCACTCCTTCCATGACCCCTTTTTTCACCAATTCCTGAGCTCCCCCAGGAAGTACCTCTTCTGCGTGTTGGAAAATAAACCTGATTTCTCCATCAATTGCATCTTTTTTCCCGGAGAGGACTCTAGCAGCACCTAATAACATCGCAGCATGTGCATCATGTCCGCATGCATGCATAACCCCAGGATTTTTTGATTTGAATTCAATTTCTGCTTCCTCTTCAATCGGGAGAGCATCAATATCTGCACGAAAAGATATGGTATTCGATTTTCGGGCAGATTTTTTTGTTCCTTTAAGAACCGCTAAAACACTCGTTTCGGTTGGTCTCGTCACTTCCAATCCTGAAAAGGTTTTTAATTTCCTGTAGATAAATTCAGAAGTCTGGTGCTCCTGATATGAAAGCTCCGGATTTTCGTGAAAATGACGTCTCCATGAAATCACTTCATCTACAACCGTCTCCTGTATTGTCTTCATCATAAACGCCTCCCTGTAGTGCCAATATTCAGATTTTTCAGATCCTTAAAAAGGGCCATACTGTATGCTTTGAGCAATGATCAAAAAGATAATCGCTATCGCAAACTGAATCAGAAGATATGGAAACACCCATTTTACCCATTTCGTAAATGATATGCCTGCCACTGCCAATCCAGCCAATAGCACTCCAGAAGTCGGAAATATCATATTCGAAATCCCATCCCCTAATTGGAAAGCTAATACTGCTGTTTGTCTTGTCACACCCATTAAATCCGCTAATGGAGCCATGATCGGCATCGTCAATGCAGCTTGCCCACTTCCGGATGGAACAATGAAGTTAAGAAATAATTGGACAGTGAACATTCCGATTGCATTTATGGCAGGAGGAAGTTGTTCAACCAATCCTGCAGCATAATATAAAATGGTATCCAGCAATCCGCCACTTGTAATGATGACTAGGATTGTCTGTGCAACTCCTATTATCAATGCCCCGGAAACCATATCGCCTGCTCCTGAAATAAAACCATTAGCCATCTTGGATGGAGTTAAGCCTCCAATTATGCCCATAATGATCCCGCTTAATAAAAACAAGCCTCCAATTTCACTTATATACCATCCTAATTTAATAACTCCATATACTAATAGGATGAAATTCACCAATAAAATAATTAAAGCGGCGCTATGTCTTTTACTTATCCTAAAGTTTTTATCAAAATGTGCATGATCTTCACGCCTGAATTTCCCATACTCCCCCAGTTCAGGGTTTCTTTTAACCTTCATTGCATGGAAATAGATGTACAATACTGTAACGACATAAAACACTGCAAGAAGAGCGATTCGCAACCCCATTCCCGAATACATGGGCAGTTCTGCAATGCTTTGGGCAACTCCTACATTAAAAGGGTTCGTAATGCCCGAAATGAATCCAGTCGCCAATGTCCCAAGCATGACGATCGCAAAACCCGTAAGTGCATCAAAGCCTAATGCAATCGTCATCGGAACAATGATTGCGATATAAACTAATGCATCTTCAGCAGATCCGATCAGTGTCCCTAATGAAGCGAAGATCAATACCATCAACGGAATAAGCAATTTCTCTTTTGTTCCGAATCGGACAGCCACAAACTTAATGAAAGCATCCAGTGCTCCTGTTGCCTGCATGATTCCCAATGCTCCGCCAAACAAAAAGACGAACAAGATAATTGATGCTCCTTCAATCATCCCTGCGTGAATACTGCTGAACATTTCCAATAATCCCACTGGTGTTGATTCAACGAATTCAAAGGAAGTTGGATCGACTACACTTCGGCCATCCTTTTCAATTCTTTCATATTGTCCTGCAGGTAAGATATAGGTTAAAACCGTCACTATTACAATTACGATAAACATTAAGACAAAAGGATTAATCCCTTTTTCCGGTAACTCCGTTAGTTGGTTAAGTGGCTTATTATTCTGATTAAGCGGCTCGGAAGTGATTTGACCATTAGGCAGGTCATTCATATAAATACCCCCAGTTAAAGTTTTATATTTATCCAGTTTCCCTGTCGGACCATCACTTCTCAACCAAACACTTAAACATACTCTTTACTAACTTCTCCAGCATAACGGGCGTATGGACGAAGGCACTATCGATGTGAAGGCGCTCAGTACGCTGGTGGGCATCCTTGCCGAATGGACCCACATTAAGCACGGGTGCCTGAAGTTTTTGCATATCAGCAAAAGGAATGCTGTAAGTATCGCCCCAGACCGGTGTATTTTTTTCAAAAGCCGTCCAGCCATCAGATTCATCAGTATATTGAACATAGCTTAAATCGCAAAGGCCATTAAAATAATGAATTTGGCTGACTTCTTCATCAAGCATGTTGGCAGTTTCCTTCATTAAATTCACAGATTCGATGATAAGCGGATCATCGGACGTATTGACGGCTGGATAATATGGCGGTGCGAACAGCAATACAATGGCGGGTGAAAGCTCCTGACATTGTATCATCAATTTTTCAGCAATCCTAAATGATTTTTCCCGCTCATCCAAATCCATGTTTCCTTTAACTTCACTCTTTATTTGCTCAACAAAACTGCCGCCAAATTTGCCCTCCGCATATGAAAGTAACTTTTCGTAGCGCAATACTTGTACGTCACCTACACCTTCAATATGTTCACGCAGACAAAGAGCTTTATAAGATTCATTGCATTTCATCGCTGCTTCGTTTGCAACCTGCTCGAATAAATCCATTATTTCTGCAGCTGTCCTTTTCATAATGAACACATTATAAAGCGCTGCTGCACGATAAGGTGTCTGTGTTGAATATTGTAGTTTCAGATCTTTTTGCTGTAGCGATACTGGTAAAGGTGTTTCCTCGCCAAGGTCACTTTCCAGAAAAAGAGTGTTCCACTCCATGAGCTGCGTGAGAAACGAGGCTATATAGTTAGCCGTTATGCCCTTTAATGGCTCACCCACATGAGTTTCTTTCCCATAAAAAAGGGCAGCGGGCATGATTTTCCCCAAGGTTCCGGAATAAATATAATGGCTATTATCGCCCGGCTTCTGTGAAAAGGAAGGTTCACTATTAAAAAACATTTTATAGGAAAGGTCATATTTATCACGTAAAGACACAAGTTCTTTAACTGCAGCCCTCATTCCCGCAGAATTCACTTCCTCATCAGGAACGGTTAACAGCAGGAGATTGATCGGCCATTTTTCAATGCTTGCCTTTTCGATGATAGCCATATGAAGGGCAAGCCCCATTTTCATATCCATTGTTCCTCTACCAAACAAGTACTTTCCTGATTCAAGATCAATGCGCGCTTCCTCCGGCAGATCATCTTTTCGGTCATGAAGTTTTTTTGTGAGCTCCTCCGGCTGAAATGCAAGAGTCTCAAGATCACCGTATTCTTCAGTATGAACCGTATCAAAATGGCTGATTAATACAACGGTCTCCTTGCTATCGGGATGTTTATAAAAGGCATTGACAAAATTCCTCCCTAAATCAGCCTCGTGAAGCGATAAGTACGCCGGATTCCTTTTAAAATATTCAAGCTCCCTCAATTTCTCTTGAACCTTATAAGGAAACGTGCGTTCCCCCAATGTAAGAGTACGGCTTTCCCAGCTAACAAGTTCACATAACAAAGCACGGAGCGTTTCTGGAGTACCCCATAGTAATTGACTCATTGAAATCCCCTTTCCGATTTTCATCAAATATTAGAGTAATAGCAGGAAGAAACACTTAACGGAAATTCCCGATATATAAAACCGCAGTGACAAACAGCTCAATCCACCGTCCTGATTTTGTAAATACGGCATTTTCAGCTCAATCGTTTTTTTATCCAGCTTCATTCAATTGACGGGCCGTCTCTTCATATCCCTTCGGAACGATCACAAAGTCATATTTCCAAAGCTTTCACGTAGACGCATCTATTTCATTACTTTTCCATAATCAGGCGTGCAAAGGTCGGATGCCGTTAATCCATTTACATAGCTTTTTCCTGGTGTTTTTACAATTATCAATCCCCCTTTGTACGCACCACCGGGCAGGTTAAACAAGTTGGACCGCCAGTGCCTTTGTAACTGATTTCAGTTCCTTTGTATTCATAAACCGTTGCCCCGGCATCAAGAAGCTGTTGCTTCGTGTAAGCGTTACCAGAAGATATAACGCAAACCCGCGGAGCGATGGCAAGCACATTACAGCCCAAGTTCAAGTACTCATCAACCGGCACTTCGATAAGCTGAATGCCTCGTTCAATAAGCAGTTTTCTGAAAAAGACAGGCATAAGGCGGGAATGAACTACGGCTAAATCATGGTCGACTAGGCTGATGAAAGACATAAGATGGAGACACTCTGCCTCTCCTTGATCATGCGGCAGCTGAACTACGATGAAATCATCCACAAGATGTGCGGTCATTTCCTTTAATTGCCGAATGGCTTCTGCGTTTGTACGATAACCATGTCCGACAACCAGGGTTTTATCATCAAGCCAAATGATATCACCGCCATCCGCGACCGCATCACCCGTTAAATACCCTATAATCGGGATGTTCTTTTCCTTACAAAATTCCTTGTATACATTAGCTTCAGGCTGCCTCAATTCTTTCCCTGACTTTAAAATAATTGCCCCTTGGCTTGTGAATTTGACCGGGTCATGCGCATATAAGGAGTCAATCCCGACTACCGAAGATGCTGGCAAATAATCGATGTTTGGAACATATTTCTCCAAAATGGAAATAAAGTCACCATACTCTGTTAGCGCTTCGTTGAAATCTGGCTCTTCCGCAAAGTTGAAGTTCCGCCATGCTTGGCTTAAATGCTCTTGACTAATAAAAGCTTCTTTCGGATGTTTTACAATGACACGTTCCAATGGTTTGTACATGGACGAACAATATGTCACTGCCTCCCCCTCCTTTTCCGCATAACGGAAAACGTTTCCGCCAATAGGAATTTTTCTTTTATTATAAAATTAGTTTTGGTATAATGTCAATATGTTTTAAATATTCAAATAAATCAGCGTTATATACAACTTGGAATGAAAGATAGGTGGTTTGTTTATGCAATCGATCGACCGTGCCATGAACGTTATAAAGGTGCTGGTTTCCAATTCATCGGAAAACTGGCTGTCAATTACGGAACTTTCTCAAGAGTGTGATCTTCCTGTCAGCTCCATGCATCGTTTGTTAAAAGCGATGTCCTCGCATGGATTAATCCAACAGGACGGGCAATCCAAACAATATGGTTTGGGGAATATTTGGCTCGAATACGGTTTACGTATGTATGACAAAATGGATTACATCAGCCAAATAAGGCCTGAACTGGAAAGACTGATGAACAAAGTGGAGGAAAGCGTCTATCTTAGCCAGCCAATCGGAATGGAATCACTCGTTATCGAACGAATCGACAGTGAAAAAAGCCAAATCCGGGTTTATGACCAGCTTGGCTCACGAGTTCCTATGCATATTGGAGCCGCCAATAAAGCGATGCTAGCCTATATGCCATATAAACTAGCGAAAAAAATTGTAGATGCTCTTCTGCCAACTCAAGAAAGAGCAGCTTTTTGGGATATATTGCAAGAGACTAAAATGAAGGGACATGGAATCAGTCACAGTGAACGAACAGAAGGAACATGTTCTGTTGCCGTGCCGATATTGAACCATTTTGGGGAAGTTCACGGTGCGGTGAGCATAGGTTTTGTCAGCTTTAACCTGACAGAAGAAAGACTTGATTTCCTCATTAAGAATGTGATGGAAACTGGCAATCGGGTTTCTGCAAAATTAGGGTATAGGGGATCATGAATAAGCGAGCAGTGGTGGATTATCGGATAAGCCGAAAAAGAAGATGAATCATTTCATCTTCTTTTCGTTTTTATATTAATCGCTGCCGGTCACGAATAAATCTTCCCTGAAATAGGCGAGGACCTCGCCGGCCACCACAGGTTCGCCCTCCAATACCTCCAATGATTCTATCTTTCCGCTGACACCAATATCAATGATTTCCACACATCCATCTGCCTTCTTAATCTGAAATAATTGTTCCCATTCGTAAAATCTGGAATCTTTGGATATTGAAATTTTTTCAATCCTGCCATCACAAGGGCTTAGAATCACATCTACGTACATTTACATCATTCCTTCCTTCAGTATTCTTCAAAATGAAATGGGGATTGTAACACTAGCTTGAGAAAGTTTTGAAACTCAGGTATATCCTCTTGTTCAATGCCCAGGGTCGGAGCCCAGTATTGATCTAAATTAATATCATTGGCACAAAGCAGGATCATTCTTCCGCTTTGCATGGAAGTCACCATTGCTTTACCGAAAAACTGGCCCGAATATACAATGGTCACATCATATCTATAATCTTGTGACAATAAGCAATAATGATGAATAGCCTGGTTTTCTTTATTTTCGGAAAGAATATCAAAATTCAACGGATTGCCTCCTTTCTTGTAATCCCTAATTCGTTCAGAACCTGACCCAACCTCGAAGCTGGGATGCTTCAGCTATTTTGCGAATCCCTTCAATATAAGCCGCCACTTTCATGTTCACGGAATATTTTTGTGAAGTATGGTAGACATTCAAAAAGCTGGCCGTTATCTTTTCCTTCAATCGTTCATCCACAAGCTCTTCCGTCCAGTAATAGCCTTGGTTGTTCTGGCACCATTCAAAATACGAGACTATCACCCCTCCTGAATTCGCCAAAATATCCGGGACTAGCACTATACCTTTATCATCAAGAATCTTGATTGCTTCCTTTGTGGTCGGACCATTTGCTGCTTCAATCAGGATTTCACATTTTAATCGTGTTGCATTATCTTTATTCACCACTCCGCTGATGGCTGCGGGAATCAGCACATCACACTCTTTTTCCAATAATTCTTGATTGGATAACGAATCTTTGTATAAGTTCGAAACGACCCCAAACGAGTCCCTGTTCTCCAATAGGTAAGGAATGTCCAAGCCATTCGGATCATATAAACCTCCAAGCTCATCCGCTATTCCGACAACCTTAGCGCCCATTTCATGTAAATACATGGCCAAATGACTGCCTACATTCCCGAATCCCTGAATGATCACACGCATGCCTTCAATAGGAATCCCCTTTAAATCACATATCATTTGAAGTGTATATAATACTCCTTTGGAAGTGGCCTTTTCCCTGCCCTTCGATCCCCCTAATCTCAGAGGCTTTCCTGTAATGAAGCCGGGTGAATCGAATTCCCTGATATGATCGTATTCATCCAGCATCCAGGCCATGATTTGTGAATTCGTATACATATCAGGTGCCGGGATATCTTTTGTAGGTCCCACTATTTGACTTACTGCCCTGACATACCCTCTGCTTAATCGTTCAAGCTCAAATGAACTCATCTGTCTGGGATCACACACAATGCCGCCTTTCGCCCCTCCATATGGAAGATCGGTTATTCCGCATTTCAAGCTCATCCACCCGGCCAATGCTTTAACTTCTTCGGGAGTGACATCCGGGTGAAACCGAATCCCCCCTTTAGTTGGACCAGCTGCATCATTATGTTGAGCCCGATACCCTTGAAACATCCTTGTCTCCCCATTATCCATTTGAACAGGAATACAGACTTCCAGAAAACGCATTGGCGCTTTCAGAAAATCAAAAACCTGATCTGGATAGTTCAAAACATGAATCGCTTCTTTTAAGATATCCTGGAATTCTTGCAGTGGATTATCCAATTGACGTTTTTCTATTACCTTAATTTTCTCTGGCATTTTAGCACCTCACTTATATTCTTATAACTTATTAAGCAACTTTCGTGCCAGCTTTGAGGATATTATGTGGATGGCAATATACCGCCATTTCCCAATCATCAACATCATCATGCAATCATCAGGAAATATGTATTAATTCATAAGCAATTCAGATTTGCATATATAACAGTGATGATTAAATACATAAAAAAACGCATCCTAATCGGATGCGTCAGTCGGTGACAAACTAGATGAAAATAGAGTTTGTCTACAGTCATTTAAGGGGTTGCACTAAGTTCATCGCACATTCAACAATATTTTAAGTCCCTCGTTGTCCGGGGTGAGAGTAACCTCCTTTGCCGACTGTCTGCCAATCCGCATCAAAACAAGTGTCTCCGGGGTCTCGGCTAGCCAGTAATTCGGCAGGAGTCTCGCAAATTTATTCAATCCAGCGAGTTTTCATCATATAAAACAGTAAAAATACATAAAGGATAACCAATGATTTTGTTTTAAAAATGCGGTAAAAATCCATTTGCTATTAGTTTGTAACAAAAGGAGTTCTATCCAAATTTTTAAACATATTTGATTGGAGCGGGTGTGCGAGACTCCTGCGGGAATAGCGAGTCCAAGGGAGACCCCACAGGCGCAAATGCGCCGAGGAGGCTCCCGGACCGCCCGCGGAAAGCGAGTGCCCTCCGTTCCAATCAACGTCCAAATTTGTACAAGTAAAAACTCATAGCTGAATTTCTTCAACTTGGTATTGGGGCGGTGCCTTCCTGAATGCCTTTGTGATATATAATAGATAACAAAAACCAATAATGAACCAGCTTGTCCCCATTATTAGGGAACTTGTCTCAAGGTTGACCCAAAGAATTCCAATTGCGATAGCTCCAATTAAAGGCATAATTAAGTATTTAATACACCCCTTTATCGTTCGATGCTTCTTTTCCCGAATGATAAAATGGCTGATCACTGACAGATTTACAAAGGTAAATGCCATTAATGCACCAAAGTTGATCAGTGACGTTGCTGTCACTAAATCAAAGAATAAAGCCGACAATGAAATGACTCCGACTATGAGTACATTAATGGCTGGTGTTTTCCACTTAGGGTGAATAAATCCAATCCATTTTTCCGGAAATACTTTATCACGTCCCATAACATACAAAAGACGGGAAACACTGGCATGCGATGCTAGTCCCGAGGCTAGCGTATTGACGAAAGTAGTACAAAGAAAAATGGATTGAAATAGCTTCCCGCCTACATAAAGGGCGATTTCCGGTAATGCAGCATCCGGTTCCTTAAAACGGGATATATCCGGAAAAAAGAGCTGAATAAAGAATGATGCGGTAATGAAGATGATTCCACCCCAAAGTGCAGTTAAAAATATCGCTTTTGGTATTGTTTTTTTCGGATCCGGCGTTTCCTCAGATAGTGTCGTTACCGCATCAAATCCCAAAAAGGAAAAACAAAGGATCGTAGCCCCGGTTATTATTGCCGAAAAGTCCATTCCTTCTTTTACGAAAGGCATTAATGTAAACACTTCTCCTGTACCTTCTCCATTATTCAAACCTTTGACAACAAGAATGATGAACACTGCCATGATGGCAATCTGAATTAAAACAAAAAGCGCATTAAAGTTAGCAAGTACATTGACGCTCCTGAGATTGAGAATGGTGACGATTGCCACGAACACTACTACCCAAATCCATGTAGGAACTCCTGGAAATAATGCTGTCAGATAAATTTTGGTTAACAATGCATTGACCATAGGTAAAAACAAATAGTCTAACAACGAAGACCATCCTACCAGGAATCCTAAATGCGGGTTTATGGCCTTTTGCGTATAAGTGTAGGCAGAACCTGCAGCAGGAAAAACCTTTACAAGTTTTCCATAGCTGGCAGCTGTAAAAAGCATCCCCACCAATGCAACGATATAGGCAGTCGGCACATGGCCTCCCGTAATCCCAGATACAATGCCGAATGTATCAAATACGACCATGGGGGTCATATATGCTAACCCCATCATAACGATTTGCCATAATTTCAGTGATCTTTTCAATGTAACCTCATTTTCCACCTATCATTCCTCCTTGAAACCGCTTTCAAACTTGTTGGTTCAATTTCTTTACTAGATTAATCTCATGCCTCCCTCTTTTATAAAAGTTTTACCTGTATACCTTAATGCAATTTATGTGCCACATGATTTCGGTTTACTTTGACAAACGAAAAACGCCAAAAATGCTACTTAATTCCTGTATTCTTACCGGCAAATGATTGATTTATAGAAATGAATCTTTCAGCATCTCTTCCATCGGCGATTCAATTTCCCATAAATTATTCGCCTTTGCATACACAAAGCCAATGTTATCTGGTAAAACCCCTCATTAAATCACTTACCGTGACTTGGCATGATAATTGCATGATTAATCATATATAGGAATTCATTTATATGAGTTTCAAAATGAGTTTCACAACTATTATAGTTATAAGAAAATGGAGGAATAGAAAAATGAAATATCCTTTATCACCTGATGTTAAACCAGAGTTTTGTACCACAGGGTCATTTATGCGCTTACCTTCTACAAGAGAAAATGCCAAATTGGCAGTGGTAGGTATGCCTTTTGATACAGCTGCTTCATTCAGGGTAGGAGCCCGGTTTGCTCCACAGGCAGTCCGCCAAGCATCCATGACGTTGTTTCCTTATCATCCCATTCACAAGGTATTTCCGTTTGACGAATGTAATGCAATTGATATTGGGGATGTTTCGGTGATTCCCCATAATATACATCGAAGCTATGAGTTAATTGAAAAGGCTATGTCAGACTTGATGAAAAACGGGATCATTCCAATAGGCATCGGAGGAGATCATTCAGTAACATTGGCCAATCTAAGGGCAGCCGCAAAAATACACGGTCCTGTTGCACTTCTTCATTTTGATTCACATACAGATACCTGGGATACTTATTATGAAGAAAAATACTGGCATGGTTCGCCGTTTATCCGTGCATATGAGGAAGGTTTGCTCCAAACGGATAAAGTTTTCCAGATTGGCATCAGAGGTACGCTCAATCATCCAGGAGATTTAGATTCCAGTACAGATCTAGGCTACAATGTGATAACAACGCCCGAGTTGAAGAAGAGAGGAATCAAAGATGTCGTGAAGGAAGTCAAGAAAACCATTGGGGATACACCATGTTTCTTGACCTTTGATATTGATTTTGTTGATCCATCCTGCGCTCCTGGAACTGGCACATTGGAGGTCGGCGGTCTAAATAGCTTTGAAACCCTAGAGATGATACGCTCTCTACAAGGATTCAACTTTATTGGGTTCGACCTGGTGGAAGTCCTCCCGCCGTATGATCCAACACAAATTACATCACTATTGGCAGCCACCATCATTCATGACTTTGCCAGTTTAGTAGCCTTACAACTAAAAGAAGAACAAAAAAAGGAGGACTCAACCGAAAAAAGCTTATAGGACAAACACTGGCCATACAGGCCGATACTGTTAGGCAGTCAGAAAGATCCAAGCTAAAGATATAAATGTCTAAGTACAAAATAAAAAAGTCCTGAAAATCAAAAAGCACCTGTTTATGAAAACAGATGCTCAGACTGTAGACAAATTCGAAGAAAGCGAATTTGCCTACAGTTTTTTTCTTTAAAAATGTTCCAGCTGATTTCAGAAATCCGCTCCCTTTCCGCCGACTGTCTGCCAAGCCTCCTCGACGCAAGCGTCTGTGGGGTCTCGGCTAGCCAGCTATTCGGCAGGAGTGTCGCAAATTTCTTCAATACATTGAGGGTTTCATAAAACAGAAAAAAACATTAAGGTCATCTAATCTTCCTTTAAAATCATGGTTCGATGTGAAATCATTCCGCCCCCCTCTGCCTACAGTTTTTTTCTTCAAAAAATGTTTCAGCTGATTTCAAAAATCCACTCCCTTTCCGCCGACTGTCTGCATTCCGAACCCACTTTTGTCGACAAACTGAGCATCTTCTTAGGTGAAAGCAGATGTTTTTTTCCTATGTCATCTTTTACTATAGTACTGCTATTTTCACTGTAAATAATGTCATATCGGGTTGGAAAAATTGTCTCCTCATCCTGTTTCCGATGGCATAAGGAATCAAAAAAACACATCCCATCTGAAAAAATGGAATGTGTCTTCATTTTATTCGTCCGATTCTATCCCGGGACGATTGGATTGTGTTGGCAGGGTGTCCCAAAAGCTTGCATCAACCGTTTCAATTGAATCATCGGCAATAGCTCTGACAGCTGCATCCAAAGTGGTTACCGTTTGCTTTATTAGATAGCCATTACTTTTTTGTCCAAGCGCTACTGACTCGA
Organism: Peribacillus phoenicis; assembly: GCF_047238085.1. Taxonomy (NCBI): domain Bacteria; kingdom Bacillati; phylum Bacillota; class Bacilli; order Caryophanales; family Bacillaceae; genus Peribacillus; species Peribacillus phoenicis. The sequence goes on from NZ_JBDFMF010000001.1 coordinate 2,998,991, forward strand.
CATTGTGGTCCGACATACCTCGCATCTCAAAAAGAAGTGTAGCAATATCATAGCGAACGGCTGCACCATTACGGCCTATATTTTCTCCAGAACCGCCATCATACCTACCAATATGCCCCCAACCAGTTGGTTCAATGGAGTTATATACAACAGCACCCAGTTTTTTTGAGGCTTCTAACACTTCAGGCTTTACGTTTGCGTTTGTAGGATAAAGAATTGAACCTGAAACAAGTTCACCGTCCGTTTCGCTTAGCGTCCCTTGATGATGTAAATCTATCATGTAGTCTATATCGTATTTCGCAAATACATTTTCATGTAAAGCCTTTACCTCTACTTGCATGGAATCAGTTTTTTTATCATGCTCACGGTTTAAGTCGATCCCATTTGCATTTGCCCGTGTTAGATGCCGATCACCTTTTGCTAAATAGTCATCAAGAGGGAAATTAACATCTCCCATGGCCCCATCTGCGTTTAACATGGGAATGATCAGTATATTAACATTTTCCAAAATACCTTTAGTCTTGTTCGTGCCTAGATGTTTAATGAATTCGAGTGCACCCTCAGTAGTCAGTTGTTCATTTCCATGCTGTTGAGTTAAAAATAGTATAGTAGGATTCTTAGGATCTGAGATGTACTTCGCTAGGTAAATATCCCTCCCTTTTACCGTTTCCCCGATTACTTCCAATGCCAGCCTTTCTTGTTTTGCATCCTGCGTTTCAAGATAGCTTACCAGGCTTTCATATGTATGAAGATTTGAAGTTGTCACTTGTCCATTTCCAGCACTGGGGCCATTTCCAACCGCTCCGACTGGTAGCGCAACAGCTGTTACTGCGCTTAAGGTCATTAAACTAGATAATGAAACTGATAGAACTTTCTTTTTAAAATTCAATAAAAACCCTCCTTATCAAATATAATAATCAGAAAAATAACTATTAATAATATTCTGACATTTTTACTACTTTATGTTAATAGTGAAAAATAACTATGTTTCCAAATAGTTTTCTTCTACACAATATAACTTGAAAGGAATTACTTCTACAAAGGCGATATTCAAATGTTCCCGATGAAGAAAAACCAGGCGGACACCCGTCTGGTTACTTCAATCTAGGCAGGAAGTTGATACACTCACCAAATATTTATTATTGCCTGCCCTCCGTCAATGGAATTGACTCGTATTGTTCCGGATTGATTTTATATACAGAGCCATCAGTAACTCCATCAATTATTCCATATAATCCTCTTTCAACTGCTTTAATGAGCATGCCTTTTTTCTTTTGGCCAAAGGACTGTGTTTGGCCTCTAACTTCAAAGAGCACTGTCCCGCTTCCGTTCAAAGCAAAGGCTCCTAAAGCCGTTCCGGGAAGGTTTTGGTTTTGCGGATATAAGGATATATTTCCATATGGAGAATTACCTTGTTCTTTCATTGCATTATATACCGCTACATTCAATTGTCTGGAAAAATCATAATTATAGTTTTTTGCATATTTGGCATAATCTTGTCCTGAAGGCGAGCTTGGATCTGGAACAAATTGAGCGGAAAGCGAGTATGTGACTAAATCATCCGTTCCATCAACTTCATAATAGGGAGCTTGGTGATGCAAGTCCACAAAAATCTCCACCTTTCCGTATTGCTTCAATAGAGACTTGTAAACATCACGTGTTGTTTGTGATTCGGGTGTTATGAACCAGCCAGGGGTGGATGATTTTCCAGGGAAGTCTTTAGCTTGGGGAATATAATTTAAATCAGGATTAAAGTCACGATTCACATCGAAACCAGGTTTGGACTCATAATCGAATGATTCATTTTTGTATGTATAATAGTTCCAAGATGGACTCGCTCCTCCTAACTGTGGAAACTGTTTCACGACCTCTGCCCAGGTCATATCATTTCCCCGACGGTTCAATTCAGCAGCATCCGGATTCATTTTAGGCAAAGCGACAAGGGTAATTTCCTTACGAATTTTCTCCGCTTCAGGAGAGTTGGTCCCCAAAAACTTCAAGATATTCAAGATGGCATCCGTACCGGTTTTCTCATTTCCATGGATCTCACTTTGAATGAAAACGACTTTGTCGCCTGTTCCCACGGTTGCTTTATAGATTTCTCTATTTCTATTTGAATATCCGGCTACATCCACTTTTACTTTACCTTGGCTATCACTCGCAATTTGTTCTAGCTTTTTCCCTAGTTCAGCATGATCTGTAAAACCTGAAACCGAATAAGTTTGTTGAATGGGTGTTCCCGGTGATGTTTCATTAGCTGCAAATGTTGGTGCAGCAATGCTCGCCGATAAAACGGCAACTCAATAATTTTCCTGTTTTTCATAATACAACAATCACTCCCTTAAAATATTTTTCTATCTCATTATACAAAATGGAAAAGTGGAAATATGTTGGAATTTGATGTCGTATTATGGCTATTTTATGATTCGGGCATCAACTTTAAGTTCCATACAAAAAGATCCGTGACATTTTTATCGAGGATTGTAGTCGCTCGCGGTCTGTCGAGTTGATGATTTGTACTATAACATCACATTACGTTATAATTAAAGGAAAAATACGAGAAAGGGGAAAATATGAAACTCAACACTAATAGTTCTACGCCATTATACATGCAATTAAAGCAATCTATCATCGAAGATATAAACAAAGGGATTTACTCTTCTGGCGAAAGATTACCAACCGAAACAGAATTATGTGACATATATGGAGTAAGTCGCATTACTGTTAGAAAAGCGGTTTTGGACTTGGTGGAAGACGGGCTGCTAATACGCCAACAGGGAAAGGGAACATTTGTCCAATATCCTAAAGTAAAAAGAGAATTATTTGCTGTTAATGGTCATGCTGAATATATGTCAGAATTAGGGAAGATACCTCAAACTAAAATCCTTTCATTTGGGATACTGCCTGCACCGGCTAATATTTCCAAATCCTTGGAGATTACTCCTGAAAGTGATGTTCTTGAATTACAACGAATCTTATACTATGATAATCAACCTCTCACCTTAGAAATTTCTCATTATTCCTTAAAGATTCTGCCAAATTTAAATCAACATGTCCATAACTCTGTTTCCATGTATGACATCATAAAGCATAAATATAATATAACACCTGTTCATAACACGAAACTTTTAAATATGGTATTGGCAAATGCAGATGAAGCAAAATATTTAGAATGCGAAGTGGGAGATCCCCTTTTCAAAGTGGAGAAAGTGGCATATGACGCTAAGAAGCAGCCTATCCATTCATCCTTCCTATATTATCCTGCCAATCGCGTGACCTTTACGATTGATAGTTCAATATCGCAAGAAAAAGGTAACGAATCCCCCTCTTAATCCGGGATCTCGTTACCTTTATTCATCCATGCATCATTTTAAACCATCATATGATCAGGATTATATACTTTGCCATACCCAAAAGCACCATAATCCTGACAGGTTTGGGAGGCGACTAATGCTCCTTTTTGTAAAGCTTTATATACATCTTGTCCTTGGACGTACGATGAGAGAAAACCAGCAATAAAGGAATCTCCCGCCCCCAACGTATCTACAACTTTAGTTTGGATAATAGCTTGTTCATATATTTGATTTTCAGTTGATAAAAGTGATCCCTTTTCCCCACGAGTAACACATATCACCTTTGTGCCGAACGAATGAACCTTTTGAATCAGTGCATTGCACTCTGCCTCGTTTAAATTGCTTCCGGAAAAAAATGCATAATTCACAAATGGACAAACCTTTTGTAAATAGTGATCCTCTTGATTTGTCGAAAAATCAAAAGAAATTTCAATGAATTGGCTTAATATTGGAAGGTTATGCTCTATACGGCTATATACACTTGTATGAAGAAGGTCGTGTTGCCGAATATAATCCAAATCCTTGTCATTCAGTACGATCCCCAATCTGGATTGAATTCCCCCTTTATTCGAACCAATAAAAATTCGGTCCCCGTCCTTATCCAACGCGACGACTGCCATACCATTCTCTCCTACTGCTTGTCTTACTCTACTAATCTCTATCTTTTCCTTTTGCAATGCCTCTAACACATGGTCTGCTGCCCCGTCATTTCCTACAATGCCAATATATGAAGATTGCTCATCATTTAAACGATTGCACAATACTGCCACGTTTAATGAATTGCCGCCAGGATATATCTTTCCTTGATCTTTATAAAAATCTACTACGTTATCGCCAATTCCAATTAATTTCATACCTGTTCCCCCTGTTATCATTTTACACTTCCACTAGCAATTCCACGGATAAAGTACTTCTGCATGAATAAAAATAAAATGACGATAGGTGCCGCTGAAATCGTTAATCCAGAAAGTAACACTCCCCAATCGGTTTGCAGTGCATCTCGAAATTGCATTAAACCGGCAGGTATCGTACGTAAACTATCATCGTCTATAAAGATGATCGCGAACATGAATTCATTCCATGTATAGTAAGCTGTTAAAATTGTCGTCGTTAATAAAATAGGCTTACTCATGGGAATGAAAATTCTAAAAAGGATTCCAAGGTTTGTGCATCCATCCAACCGGGCAGCCTCTTCCAGTTCTTTCGGAATGGACAGGAAGTAGGCCCGAATCAACAAGATGGTTAGCGGAATTCTGTATGCTACATAAGGTAAAATTAACGCCCAATGGGTGTTATATATACCTAGCTTCTGAATTATATTATACAAAGGGATCAGGCTTACTTGGGGAGATAGCATCAACCCCCCTAAGCATATGACCAAAATGAAAGCCTTTCCACGAAAATCAAAGCGAGATAATCCGTAAGCACCTAACGCACTTACTAATACCGTTAGAATACAGGTCAAACCAGTAACCATGACACTATTTAAAAAGTAGGAAGAAATCCCACTATTCCAGGCTGTTACATAATTTTCAAACAACCATGTATGAGGAAGGGACCAACTATGGTTAAAAATTTCCTCTGTGCTTTTAAAAGAACTGATGACCATCCATAATAAGGGATAGGCAACAACAAGAAAGTATGCGATCAAACCTGCATAGACTAGTGCTACTCTCATATTATAGTCTTTTCTTTTCCTTGCATATTTTAGATTTTTCACAACTAATTCCGGTACTCTGATCGTTGATTTAGGCATCTCCATTATTAGTCCTCCTTTCCTGTTTTAAATATTTTCATTTGAACAAGAGAAATAAGTAACGTAATAATTAAGATAACCGTTGCGATGGCTGAAGCATATCCCATCATATCTTTTGAAAAAGCCGTTTTATATAAATAGGTACTTAGGACTTCCGAAGAAGTCCCCGGCCCCCCTCCGGTTAAGATATATGGCTCATTAAACACTGTAAAAGCACCTGTCAGTGTTAAGATTACGGCTACGAATGTCATTTCCTTCGTTTCTGGAACCGTAATGTGAAAAAACGTTTTTATTTTATTCGCACCATCCATTTCAGCTGCTTCATATAGCTCAGGTGAAATTTTTTGAATGGATACGATATATAACATGGCAATATAACCAATCGATTGCCACTGTGAGACAGCAATGACCGCATAGATTGCCGTATCACTATCGCCCAACCATGGCAGTGCTAAATTATTCAATCCAATCATTTTAAGAAACTGATTTAACAACCCCACTTCCGGGTTGTAAAAAAATGAAAACAGCAATGCTATGACTGTCATTGAAACGACGACTGGTAAAAAATAGACTGTACGAAAGATGGGTGAAAATTTACGGATTAATTTATCTTCTAAAACAGCTGCAACAATTAACCCTCCAAATACCTGGAAAACAATTGAAATGACTGCATAAAGAATATTATTTTTTAAAGCTTCATAAAATACGGGATCATTAAACAAAGTAAAGTAGTTGTCCAACCCTACAAATGCTTTATTTGGTGAAAAAGTACTCCAATTATACAGACTGTCGCCAATATTCTGGAAAATGGGGATATAAACTAGCAGTAAAAAAACTAAGGCTGGAAGAAGATATAGATAAGGTACAAATTTATCGAGTTTTATCATTAAAAGATCACTCCCTTAATAAAACGGAAAAATGATTCCCCTTATTTCCCCGCTTCGATTCTAACAGTATCGGCAGCTTTTTGAACATCACGCATGATTTGTTTAGGTGTTTTATCTCCATTTAACATCATTTGTGCTCCTGTTAAATAGGCATCTGCAATACGCGCATCAATGCTCATGTCAAACCATGGGGCCATTTCCTTGGCGTTTAATATGCTTTGAACCGCTTCCAGCTGTTCCGGGGAAGAATTATTTTCATTCACTGTACCTTCAACTGCACTATACTTGCCCACATCAGTGACTAGTTTCTCTCCCATCTGTTTAGTGGTTAAAAACTTTAAAAACTCCATCGCCTCTTTAGGATGCTTTGTCTTGGAAGAAATCATAAAGCCCTCAGGCGAACCCGTTAGATTTGTTTGATTGCCTTTTCCGCCTTCTACTTCGGGAAAGTTAAACATTCCAAGTTCAAACTTAGTGGGTCCAAATAGCTTGATTTCTGCCGTTTCTGCATAAATCATAGGTGCCTTACCATTTGAAAATTGCTGCCTAGCATATTCGTGATCTATTGAATTCGTATTCTCATTAAAATAAGGTAACAACTCTTGGAATTTTTCAAGCGCTTTTATGTAGTCGTCATCCTTGAATTTTCCGGTTTTTCGATTATAATCCATCGTCAGCACTTCCGGTCTAACAAGGCGTTGATTCAATGTGCCCAAATAATGTGAAATTGTCCAAGTGTCTTGACTGCCGAATTGAAGGGCTGTGTAGTTATTCTTTTTTAACACTTTTAACACGTCGATTAATTCATTCCAGGTTTTAGGCGGGTTTATGTTCAATTTTTCGAAGACATCCTTGTTATAGAAAAACATTTTCCCATCCATTGTTACGGGGACACCATACACCTTATTATTAAATGTATACGGTTTGACTTGGGATGGAACGAGTTGAGAAGACCATTCCGGATCGTTTTCATAATAAGAAGTTAAATCCAAAGCTTTATTGCCTCGCACAAACTGACTGGCAAATTCATCACTCCATGAGAAATAAACATCCGGCGGATTATTTGTACCTGTCATTACTTTAATTTTGTCTTTATACGAATCGTTTAGCACTGCTTCGGTTTTAATATTGATATTGGGGTTTTGTTTTTCAAAGTCTTTTACAACTTCATTAAAGTACGTTTTTTCCGGTTCCTTTGGCCACCTATGGAAAAATGTTATGGTTGTTTTTCCAACATCTGATTCTGAAGATGTTTTTTCACCAGAACATCCCCCAAGCATTAAAGATAAACTTAAAAATGATGCGAATATAAGTTTTGTTTTTCTCATGAATACCCTCCTTATTATAAATGCTTTTATCATCAGGAAATTATACTATAATGTTATAAAACATTATAGTATAATTCGTAAAAAATATACAGAATATTAAGTTTTCTCTAACTATTAGTATTCTACTTTCCACATATAACGCCTTTTGCTTAAAGGATGATTACGTGCTTCCGCTAATTCTTCTGCATATTGACGCAATACACGATTTAAGATAAGCGGTGCAATATATCCTTTTACTTCTTCATCGATACCATCAAAATCATACTGTTTTGCATCTAGCACCGTTAGTTTTTTGCCATAACGCTGAGAAAAAGATAACGCTCTTTCTTCTAATGGTCTTGTTTCATCCAATCCCAATAGAATGATAAACGGTACATTTTCATCAATAATTTCGAATGGTCCATGAAAGTACTCGCCAGCATGAATGGCATGTGAGTGTATCCATTGCATTTCCATTAAGATACAAATACTAAAAGAATAGGCTGTCCCATAGTTGGAACCGCTTGCCATTGTATAGATAACAGGTTCTTTTGCATGAGATTGGGCGAATACTCTTGCATTAGAAGCTTCTTTCTCCAGGGCTTTTTCATACACTGGCTGTAAATTCTCTAAACTTGATACTAGTTTTCCAAACTTCTCATTGTTTTCCGCTAAATGAAGTACACCAAAAACTAGTTGATATAAAACACTCAGGTTTGTATCAAAGGCGTTTACACCGTTACCCCATTCATATTTAATGAAAAGGTCCGCATTTTGGGCTAATGGTGATCCTGGTTCGTTCGTTAATGCCACAGTAAACGCACCTTTACTTTTTGCAAACTTAGCCGCTTCTGCCGTTTCGGGAGTTGTTCCGGACATAGAGCATAAAATTACTAAGGATTCCTTCCCTAGTTGTTGTGGATTACGATGTATAAACTCATTTGAACTATATAGATCGGAAGTTATATTTTCAGCTTCACGATCCAGTATATATTTAGCTGAATACATGATGGCAGAAGATCCCCCGCATGCTACCAAATAAATATTGTTAATTTTCCTACCCTTTAATTGATCCAATACTGTTTTTACATCACTTTTTACATTAATAACCGATTTACTCATTTTCCCACTCCTTTAATATTTGATATACAACATTATGTAATGTTATATATTGTTATATTAAAACATGAACCTTCTTTAGTCAATGTATTTGTCAGAATATTTCACTTATTTATTTCCCTTGAATCAGTTAGGTACTATATCTCAGATCTTTTTCCCTTCTAAATTTTCATGATTTACAGACGTAATAAACGTCCACTTGAACATCTAATGTGATACACTTCTTATTTTTTTCTGATTTTCCCAACCAGTAATAATAACAATGGCAGAATAAAACAAATCGTTAAGGATAATGGTGTCCAAGCTGTAGCCATAAAGTTTTGATAATGCACGATATCGGGATGCGAAAAGATGGTAAAAGTGAGAATTAGAAAAGCTAATGGGAATAGAAGAATTTTGTAATTTTTTAATCCTAGCAATTGAGCTATCCCTAAAGCGAGTCCATAAAAGCATATGGTCAACTTAAAATACTCTGTAAAAACCCAAATGAAGGCCACAATGACCTCGACCCTTTCAAAAAAATTACCGATGCTTATCCTCATCCCCAATTTATAAGAAGGATAGGTCAATCTCGCTGTATTATCAGCACCCAATACGAGGATACTGAAAAGGATCACCAAGAAAAGAGCGCCGCCACCTAACAAAGTCCCTAAATAAAAGTTTTTCTTCACTTTAGCCTTTTCGTTTACATATGGAGTGATCATCAAAAAGAAAACGAGCTGAACATAAGGCAGAGCTAAAGAGTGATATGATCCCCTCATTATCGGTTTCATGCCTTCTTCAAATATAGGTTGCAAATTTTCGATTTTGATATCCGGGATAAGAAATACGAATAATATGAAAAGCAGCAGAACAAGCCAAGGAAAAAAGATTAATGCAGTCCGGCAGATAACTTCCAATCCTAGCCGTGCACCAAATAAGCTTGTTACTATAAACAAGATCATAATCATTTCCATAGGTGTCTCAACCAGAACCTGTGATGAAAAAAAATTCCCAATTTCACTAAGTAACGCTGAAGAAAGGTAATATAAATAAAATAAGAATAGCAGTGCCGAGATCTTCCCGATCCATTTTCCAAATATTTTTTCATTAACTTCTATATAAGTCATGGATGGGTAAAGTGATGCGAGCCGGGTAAATAGGAAAACGAAACATAAACCGATGAGAGTAGCTAAGATATAGGCAATCCAGCCATCCTGCTTTGCTAAAGAGACAAGTACGGAAGGTAAAGTAAGTATCGCTCCTCCTATGGTGAATATGATAACCATTATAAGAAAATCACCAGAGCTGATTTTTCCTTTTTCGAGCATATTCGATACCTCCCTAGGATAAAATACGATCCATGAAATGAGCGAGTGGACTATATATTTTCGTTATCCAGTCTATAGGAGTGGGAATGGTAATATCCTTGATAATTAAAATACTCAACGTCATGCCAACTAAAAGCAATAAAATGAAAATGACAATTTCCTTCCAGCATTTCTTTTTAATAAGGGGTGGTATTTCGAAAAATGAAATAATAGCTCCAGTACACACTGTTCCAATAATTGCCCACATTGACCTTTACTCCTCGATTTCTTTTTGAAAGGATTCTGATATGGTGCCTAAATTGCGAATCTTTGCTTTAATGGTTACATTCACGTCCAAATTTGCGAATTCCTGATCCCAATTTCCTTCTAAACGTTTCCATGCTTTAGGATCGGTTCTATGAATTTCTTCACCAAAACCGAAAATGTCACTTTGATACTTCTCTTGAAGCGTTTTTATCGATCCTTCTATTTTATCCTTAATGTCTTTTGCGTATCTTTTATTCAATTCTTCGATTTTTTCAGGTTTAGTTAAATCGATTGTGCATTCTACTTCACCTATACTCCCTTCTGAGGTGACATTTATATCAATTCTCGGATTTCCTTTTTCCATTTTCCCCTTGATTTTCGTTTTTGTACTAGTCGTGTTGACCGTAATTTGCTCACCTTCACATGGAATATTTACCGCAGTGGACTTAACATGATCTGTAATGTAACTAACACCTTTACTGTCGTTCCTGTTTAACCAGCCGACAAGTTTATCCTTCTTGAATACTCCAAGATAATCCAAACGCAAGCCGGATTTCGGGGAGATATTTTGTGCATTCGTAACATTGCTTCCTGATTCGGGATCACCATAAACGAGAATCCCCGTTAGCATGGCCTGTCTCCCTTTGCTGACGATACTGCTGACCAGCTCATCCAAAGTGACCGTCCTTGTCGGTGCCCACCTTCTCTCTGAATTTTCCAAGGCATCAAAAACTTTATTAGCCGGTATTTTTTCAAGGGCCGTTTGCACATTAAGCGTTTCATAAGCAGTTGCCCCCTTTGCAACGGTCATATAGAAATCCGAACGCAACTCCTTTTGCCGGGAAAGGACATCCAGAGGTTTTGCAATTCCTGCCCTGGCCATTTCCTCACCAAAGACGATTTCACGAAGATGTGCGACATATAACCTCCTTGGTACATCAGTTGATAGGCTTCTAATTGCTTCAGCAATGGTTGCACCGCTTTTCCTGAAGGTTACAACTTCCGTGCGGCCAGACCGGGCATCACCTGCCAGCTCACTAGAATTTAGAACTTGGACAGTTACAAGATACCCATCTTCTTTTTTATCAATTCCCATGGCAGTAACGATGGCAAGTTCGTTCAACTCAATGCTGCTCCAACAGCCGGATAAACAAATTATAGGTAACATTAAAAATACCTTTAGCATTTTTTTCATAGTGAACCCTCATAATCTCATTATTTTATCTAGGTGGTTTAGGAGAACTTACCTCTCCTCTGTCTGTATCATTTTTACTGATCAAACGAGGCCGCTTTAATAATGACCAATGCGGCATACGAATGATGTTGTCTTTTTGATCTTGTAAAATGAATGGTGCATTTGGAGCTAAATATGGTATACCAAAAGATCGTATGCTATTTAAATGCAGGACCATCACGATTAGCCCCAAAATGATCCCGTATAACCCAAATGAAGCGGCAAGGATCATAAACAAGAATCGAAGCATCCGAAAAGCCATGGCCATACTATTGGCTGGGAACACAAAGCTGCAGATGGCTGTTAAGGACACGATGATAACCATTGTTGCTGAAACGAACCCTGCTTCGACAGCAGCCTGTCCAATAACTAATGCACCCACGATGGAAATGGATGAACCGATTGCCCTAGGCATCCTCACACCTGCCTCACGCAAGATTTCAAATACTACCTCCATCAGCATCGCCTCTACAAAAGCTGGAAAAGGAACACCCTCTCGCTGTGAGGCTAGACTTATGAGTAAAGGAGTAGGAAGCATTTCTTGATGAAAGGTTGAGACAGCGATATAAAGTGACGGTGTAAGCAAAGCAAGGAAAAAGGATAAATACCGTAATACTCGAATTAATGTTGCAATGTCTGCCCGTTGATAATAGTCTTCACTGGACTGGAAAAAATGCACCATCAATGCTGGAACGATAAGGACAAACGGAGTTCCGTCAATTAGTATCGCAATCCTTCCTTCTAAAATGGCAGCGGCTACAGCATCAGGACGTTCCGTATTATAAACGGTTGGAAAAGGAGTGTATACTTCATCCTGAATAAGCTCTTCAATGTAACCACTCTCAAGAATCGCATCTATATTGATTCGATTTAACCGGCTTTGCAATTCTGAAACCGTTTTATCATTGGCAACACCTTTTAAATACATAATCGCAACGTCTGTTTGCGTTTTTTCTCCAATCTGCTTTGTTTCAAGCCAAAGGTTTGGATCTTTTATTCTCCGTCGTATTAAAGCAGTATTTGTTCGCAGCGTTTCAGTAAACCCATCCTTTGGTCCTCTTACTACTGTTTGGGAGGAAGGTTCTTGAACTCCGCGATCGGCCCAATCTCTTGAGCCGATCGCCATTCCTTTTGGGGAGCCGTCCATCAATAACATCGTGTCTCCCGATAAAACATGGTTAAAAAGCTTTTGAAAATCAGTTATTTCCACTATTCCCCCTACAGGAAGAGTATTTGATTTTATTATTTCAAAACAATCAGGGACCGCTACGTCCAAGTCAGAGTTCCGAATTTCAACCATCAAAGTGTCGAGGATTAAATCTTGGATGGAAGCTGAATCCGTTAATCCATCTGTGTAAACGATACCTAACTTAATTTCCCCATTTTTACCTGCTTGAAAATCCCTTATAACTATGTCTGAACTATTTCCTAACGTTTTCTTAATATGGTCTAAATTATATTGAAGATCAGAGGATATAAGTTTTGTTTGATGATTCTTTGAGTCTTTACTTCGGTTTTGGGCTTGAACCGGATTTTGGTTTTGATTTTTAGTTTTGCTGGAGTTTGGATGTTCGCTTTGCTTTAGGTCTACTTCTTGTTTTTTACTTTTCACTGATTGTTTATCTTCAATTAACTTCCTCAATGGAATAGGAACTCGAGATTTCAATGCTAACCCCCTCATAACCAATAGCCCGTTAAAATTATGTTTTCACCTTGGCTGCAATTATATCCATCTAAGTAAAATAAATTGCAATTAATTTTCAAGAGCAAAATTCAATTAAAAGTTGCTGAAGATGGGTCGGATATTAACATTTTTGGACCTGTTTTTTCCACAAAATTGAATTGCAATTAACCACTTCCTTCAATCACTGTAAACTCGGAAGCAACCTCTCTTTTGGAGTCAGTTCAATAGGTATAATATTAAAAATGGATTTACTAGGCACCTGAAGCACAACTAATCAAATTTATTGGAAGTTATGTTTAAAAGTATCCTATGAGTAACTGCATAGATTGCCAATATTCGCATAATCTATTATCATTTTCGAGAGCAACGACTTTAATGTTTTCTTGTTTGATAAAGTGGAGTGAAGTTGGTCGGTTTAAGGGCACGAAAAAAGATAAATGAAGAAAAACCCTGCAGAGATTTCTCTCCACAGAGTTTCTATAAGCTTTCAACTAATTTTTTGGGTGCAGGGCACCTTGCCTTTGAATATGCGAATCGTTTTTTTTCGTTTGTTTGATCCCAGGTTTATAACCTGGTTTTTCCCACCTTAACTTCTTCATTAAATAATGTTTTTTACCCACTTTTTCCTCACTCTAGAAGTGAAAAAAGGTACTATCAACAGCTAAAAAAATTGTACATGAAACGACGAAAAATATATGGTAACAAGGCGCCGAATTCAAGATTCCAATGTAATATATTCAGCTCCCTGGTCTTTTGCCCAATTATGTATATAACTTAGCAGATTATAACCAAGGCCACTAGGACGATGATTTACATCAGTAACCAAATCTTGCACATAAACATAGCGTTCATTGTATGAATTTTCACGCCAGCTAATACCTGCTAACGCTACGATGCTCGTATCATGATATAAAGCAAATAACTTTTTACCCTCCTTACGCATTTCATTTAATAATTCTAGATATTCCTTAAAAGTCAAATCAGTTCGCAACTGACTTAATATTGGATAAGCCTGTAAGAATTGATGTTCTACAGTTAACTCTACTATATTTTCCACTGGTATTTTCATTCTAATATTCCCCTACCTTTTTTAAGTTTTAGGCTTCGCCTTCCCTTTATGAATCCGGATTAAATTTCTGACATATAACCAAGGGCAAATTAAACATCAAATAAATGTTTTCAATAATTGTGTGTCTAACAGTTTCCCATTCTTCTCCTTTCTCCATATTTATTAGATATACACACATAGATATACACATAAATAATATGCAAGAATCGCGCCAACTCAAATCTAGCAAATAAAAATATTGTTGCATCTTTACCTTAATTGACGTAACGAAGCAGGTTAATCAGAAAATCTCACCAAATGAAATTTGATGAAAAATTAGGTATCAGTTAAATCAAATATTCAGTTCCTAAAACATTATGATGTGGGGGAATTTAAATACTTTCTCTTGGACCATTAGGAGAAGCTACATAATGGAAGTGGGACAAGTAAAATTATTCTTCTATTATCTAAAGTATGTATGGCCGTTTCTCAAATCCGAGACAAAATATTCAATTGTCAAACATATAGGAAGATAATTTATAAACGAGTGATGGGTAAATTCGCACGACAAAACATGGCGTATGATTTCCGAAATAAGAAATAAGAATAATATAAAAAGCAGCAAAATCGAGCCCGAATAATGAAATGGGAATCGACTTTCGAAGAAAAGCCATGACGATTCAAATTAATTTCCGTGTGAATAACTTGAATATGAATAACCAAAACTATGGAGTAAAGAAGGAAGGAACAAACATAAAGGAGAAAAAAATGCCTGGTAGTTTCAAAATTTCATCACATCAAATGATGATTTTTTATACTTTTGTACTCGGTAGGAACGGTTATTTTACATACTCCTTCTCCTTTAGCTGGTTTTGCAAAGCAGGATGCGTGGCTTGCTGCATTATTTAGAACAGGAATCGCATTAATTTTTGTATGGTTCCACATCAGGGTTGGAAATTTATATCCTGAACTCCCTTTAGATCAAATAAATGAAAAGGTTTTCGGTAAGTTAGTCGGAATGATGATCAATTTCACATTTTTTATCTGGTCTTTTTCAACTGCTGCCGAGACAATTTATTATATGGGGAATTTCATTGAAACTTTTTGGATGCCGGATACTCCACTTGCAGCATTAAATATAATGTTAGCTGCAGTTGTGATCTTTACAGTTCGCCTTGGTATTGAAACTTTTACAGTACGTTGGAAATATTCTTCATACCCATATTAATATTACTGACTATTTTTTTGGTATCCATCATTCCTCAAGCCAATATCCAAAACATTCAGCCAGTATTTGAAAATGGAGCCAAACCTGTCATACGTGCGACACTTTTTTTCATCAGCGTGTTCACGCTATCTCCTGTTATGTTTTTAATGATTTTCCCTTCAAAAGTCAATGAAAGTAAAAAAGGGGGTAAAGCTTTTTTTATCGGCACATTGATCGGAGGAATCATTTTAATTCTGGTTATCATGCTGGATATTTTGGTTCTTGGACCCGATACCACAGCAAGAAATATCGCTCCAAGTTATATATACGATGGCAAAAAAATAAATATAGGGAATTTCCTAATGCGGATCGAAGCAATAATGGGCACGATTTGGATTTTTACAACCTATCGGTGATGTATTTTTATGTATCGGTTGTTGTTTTTTCAAACATATTCAATATAAAAGATTATCGTCCATTTACTACGGCTTTAGGGATGATAATGGTTTTGATTGTTTTTCCGACGGTACCATCATCCGGGGAATTTAATAGAAATATATGGTTATTCTATGCACGGACTTATGGTCTGGTCATGCCTTTATTATTGTTTATCACGGCTAAATTTAAAAACGCCATTAATAAGCACCATGGCAGCCAACAATGATAATGACCAAAACGATTAAAAGAACATCATAAAAATATTCCAGAAGTCCGAAATTGTCGGGGTTAATGAATATTTACGAATGAGGTGAGTATATTGAAACATAAAATAATCATCATTTTCAGTCTGGTTTTTATAGCATTCATGACTGGCTTACTCATCTTTTACCTCATAAAAGATGATTCTTCCCGATGGATGGTAGCCCTTGGGGGAATATTGGTAAGTGCCTTGCCCATTTTATTACTGTTTGTAAAAAATAATCCTTTTAATATTCCAATCATAATCGGTTACTATGTTTTTGTTTTCTGTACGACATTTTTAGGGTCCATCGCAAATTTTTATGTGGATTTTAAATGGTGGGACTCTGGCCTTCACTTCTACAAAGGTATTTTCGTGGCTTTTGTTGGAATTGCTCTTTATAAACAATTCATTCCTCCAAAAGCGAGAAAAGATGTTTCAAGGTGGGTCATCTTTCTATTTGTTCTCTCACTTTCAGTCATTGCCACTGTTCTTTGGGAAATATATGAGTTCGTAGGAGATATCACTTTTACTCATACCATGCAGCGAGGCGGTAATAAAGACACCATGTACGATATAATTTACGGTCTTACGGGCGGCCTGCTTATCTCCATTTATTCTATTGTACAAAAATCAAAATTATAATTTATAGAGGTAATCATATGAATCGGAAGCTAGTTATTTCATTAAGTTCAGTGTATGTACTTTTCATGGCAGCTTTATCTATTTTTTACTATACATCCGATGAAATTTTTAAATCACTCGTTTCGATAGGCGGTGTGGTATGTGGAGCAATTCCCCTTTTATTGGCCCTATTTACCAAGCTTCAATTCAATCTGCCAATAATCATTTCCTATTTAATCTTCTTATTCGGTTCACAATATTTAGGATCTATTTTAGGTTGGTATGGACTGGGATGGTGGGACACATTCTTACATTTACTAAGCGGTTCCCTTCTCGCTTTTACGGGAATCGCTTTATATGAACGATTGATATACAGAAATGCAGGCAAAGAAATATCCCCTTGGTTTGTCTTTTTGTTTACTCTCTCCTTCTCAGCACTTGGTGGTGTCATATGGGAGATTTACGAATTTAGTTCTGATCAATTATTCGGAATGACACTTCAAGGCGGGGGAAATAAGGATACAATGATAGATTTAATTGCAGATACTGTTGGAGGTCTTATCATTGCAGTGTGGGCCGGAGTGCGGACAAAGATTAAGTTAAAGAAAACATGAAAAAACCCTTTTCTTTTATCTTATTGTAAAATAACAGCAAACCATATGAAATTTGAGGGTTGACTGCATTAAAAAACGTTCCAGTTGATTTCAGAAGTCCACTCCTTTTCCGCCGACTGTCTGCCGGGCCTCCTCAACGCAAACGTCTCCGGGGTCTCGGCTAGCCAGTTATTCGGCAGGTATGTCGCAAATTCTTCAATTTAAAGAGAATTTCATCCGTATAGATAACCAATTTTTATTTTAAAATCATGGTTCGGAGTGAAAGCATTTCGAACCTTTACCGGGGTTCTATCTAAATTTTAAAACAAAGTGATTGGAGCGGGTGTTCGAGACTCCTGCGGGAAAAGCGAGTGCCTGGAGGCAGCGTTCATTGTACAAACCTTAAAAAAACTGTAGACAAACTCGACTTTAATCGAGTTTGTCTACAGTCTGAAACGACCCTCTTATCGATGGTCGTTTTTAGTTCATTTAAATATGATGGAAATTATTTTTTCCGTCGTCATCGCACTATCCACCACATATGTTCCAGGTCGTAATCCGTTGGCCTTGCCTTTCTTTTCAACCGCGTCGGAAAACTCATTTGCATTTTTAATGACTTTTGCCTTTTGCAGGGTTTTCCCCACATCGATGCTTGTCGAGCCTTTAGACACAGAAAGAACTGTACGGTATATGATTTTTTCTGTTGGTTCTTTTACCGTTTCTTTTTCCGCTTCCGCTTTATCTTTAACCGACTGTGCTTCAGCAATCTGTTCTTCCCATTCTTTTTCGGAATGTATGACATACCCTTCTGAAGCCAGAGACTCTTTCATTTCATCTTCTGATAGTTTCTCCGATGTGCCGGTCGCTTCACCTGGACCAAAGAAGTACACTGCACCGCATAAGCCTGCTGCAACAACAATGCCTCCGGCAAAGCTGCGCATTGATTTAGATGTCATTGGCCACATTTCTCCTTTCATTCTTCGTTATTATGTAAGGAGTAAGCATGCGTTCTATTTCATCTTCCGGCTGTTTTGTCTTCAGTGCGATGCTTTCAAATGAATAGCCTCGCTTATGTAGGTCGAGTACTTCACGCAACAAGACCCGCTTTTCGGAAGACATTGCTAGAATGCCTGCCTCTTGCACCGTAATTTCAGCATCTATCTCGATGTTTCTGATTTTTTCCTGTAATACATTCATTTCATCTCCAAAAGTGATAGCAACCTGTTCCAATTGACTGTCCACTTTTACAGAATCCTTTTTAATAAACGATAAAATGAACAGTAATACTGCTGCAGCAAACAAAATGATCAGAGCCCATTCCATCATTCTATGTCCCTCCTTAATCTTTGAATCTATTATCTCGCTTTCTAATTATATATTGATTTGTTCCAAAACTCGATTTAAAAGAACAAAATACCACAATAGTCACGTATTTATGACAAAAAAAGGCGCGGCAAGGCCATCCATAACTATTAATAATCAAAAAACGAAAAAAACAGCTTCCATTTGAGGACCATTTTACCATAATCCATTCATCATTAATACCATTGTTAGTATATTAAGGCAACATACTGCAAGAAAGCTGTCTAACTGGGTTATCAAACGTATAAATGGCATTCTTATTCACATCACCGCTTGTACTTCTCCCTTTAAAAATCCAAGGGTTATATTAAATGACAAACACGTTTCCAAACGATAAGATATATATTATTAGGTTTCTTTTCCTGTTTCAGTGAATAGGTACGATTTCCCAGTGCCATTTTCGAACAATATTAAGGAGGATACAATGAATATTAAAATAAATAATATACCTAGTTTCATGCAAGCCGAAATCGAACAACTTCAATCAAAATTGTCCCCCTTGTTGAAGAAAAATATGAAATACGGTTTTTTTTCGACTGTGATGATAGGCTTCTCCGTCATTAATCTTTTTTTCCTTTTATTTAAGAACGAATCTTTACCCATCTCGAAAATTGCACTTGGAATCTATGCATTGGTGGGAGCTGTTGGATTTGCCTTATTAAAAGAAAACAAACACAACCAAAAAGAAATAGTGAAAATGAGTCAACAATATATGTTGGATAGAATTAAAAAAAGCAGCTATATAACAGATGCCAGAAAAAGTAATTACTTTAAAAGAGTAAATGAGCATCCGCTTACTGCCATGAATGTTTTTTTTGAGTTTCTTGCTGAAGAACAACAATGGAAGAACAAATCCTCTCACCCTGAATAATTTCAGTCGTTGAAATAAGCAAAAAACTCAGCACTAAAAAACAACTCAACCAGTGTGATCCAGTAAACTGCCGAATCACACTGGTTGGTTGCTTAGCTATTAAATTCAAAAATTCTCTGTATCACGTTTCTTTGTTAAGTGCATTCCAATTGGCAGCTCAGTTGTTAGTTCTGGAGCTTTTTATGAATAAGTTCATGAAAATAGACTGCAGCATGTTCAGTTGGAGAAAAGATACCATTTGTAAATGCCTCGGAACTTAATCCTTTTTGCAGTTTTTCCACCAGTTCAAAATCTTCCTGCCGTACTTGGTCAACAAATTTAAAATATTCTTCTTTTTCTATGGTTGTTTTTTCATCGAGGGAGTAATCACGATAAATACCTAACGACGTCACGGCATCAACAGGAATTACTTGGATAGTATTCACATTCCCGTCTCCAGGATAAACGTTAATCATCATATTTGGCCAAACCCAATAAAAACGCGCTTGATCACCTTCGCCATTCTTACTTGCTGTCATATATTGATAGGTGAATTTGTCGTGTGTCGTTGTGCAAAAGTTTGATAAATCAAAGGATTTTGCAAAGCCAGGATGAGCAATGGAACAATGATCACATTCAAGGTAATTGTCAACAACGGCTTTCCAATTAGCTTTTACTACACGCCTGGTTTCCCTAACTAGTTTCAGTGAATCAAAGAAGGGATACTCTTTCATTTCCTCTAAAAATTCCTGATATGCTTCTGCCATAGAAGGTGCATTTTTATCTAGATTGACAAAAATCATAGCATTCTGAACTTCTAAACGAATGGATTTCATACAGCTGTGTATTCCCAGTTCATTCGTTTTAAAATTAGGAGCTCTATGCACACTTCCATCTAATTTGAACGTCCAGCCATGGTATCCGCATTGTAAAATTTTCTTATTTCCTTTATCGGAGTTTTCTACTTTCATTCCGCGATGAGGGCATATATTGTAGAAAGCACGAAGTTCACCATCAGTACCGTGAGAAACGATAATAGGCTCTCCGGCGATGTCTATTGTCATGAAATCCCCTACTTTTTCAACTTGGCTTGCATGCCCAGCTAATATCCAACTCTTTCTAAAGATTTTTTTTCTTTCTTCATTGAATACCTCTGGTTCGACATACCGTGAATAAGGGAGTGTAGGGCTGAACTGTACATTTTCTTTAATAGACATATTGAAAATCCCTCCTGATTATCATCTAATTTAAAAGTTCAAAAAATGCTTGGTACCATTTTAGTTATACCCGATCCATATAGACTGTCTTGACCTCAGTATAGAATTCAACGGCACTCTTCCCTTGTTCACGGCTGCCTGCACTTGAATTTTTACATCCGCCAAATGGCATTTGCGGTTCGGTTCCTGCTGTTTCCGAATTGACATGTACAAGACCCACCTCCACATCTTCAATAAACCGTTGAGCCAACGTTAAATTGTTTGTACAAATTGATGCGCTCAATCCATACTCTGTATCATTTGCCATCTTAACTGCTTCCTCATAATTTTCTGCCTTAAAAAGGGCGATGACTGGTCCGAAGATTTCTTCACGTGCAATGCGGGCATGTTGTGGAACATTTTCAAAGATAGCCGGCCGGACATAAAAACCGTTCGCCAATTCCTCTTCTGCCGGAATCTCCCCTCCACACAACAGCGTAGCTTCTGATTTCCCAACATCGATCATTTCAAGCACGCCATCGCGTTGTGATCTAGAAACAGCGGGACCGATATATGATTCTTCTTTGAGCGGGTCGCCCACTTTTAATTCTTTCGTACGCGCGACAAGCCGTTCCCGGAATACTTCATAAATTCCTTCTTCGACAATCACCCTGCTAGTGGCTGTGCATTTTTGCCCTGTGGATTTAAAAGCTCCGCCTATAGCTATTTCCACTGCTTTTTCAAGATCAGCATCGGCGAGGACGACGAGCGGGTTTTTCCCTCCCATTTCCGCTTGCACTTTCTTTCCATGTTCAATGGCTTGTTTTTGAATTTGTTGACCTACTTGATTCGAGCCTGTAAAAGATATGGCCTTCACATCCGGATGTTCCACTAATGCAGCACCAATGACGGAACCCCTTCCGAATACACAATTGATGACACCAGGCGGAAGACCCGCCTCATCAAATGCTTTCATCACATGATAGACCGACTTAGGTGTAAAATCAGCCGGCTTAATCACGACTGTATTCCCGTAAATCAGGGCCGGCGCCAATTTCCATACAGGGATGGCGATAGGAAAGTTCCATGGTGTAATCAACCCCACCGGACCTAGCGGGGTGCGGATAGTGTATAAAAATGTATTCGCATTTGATGAAGGAATTACTTCCCCGATTGGCTGCCGGGCTTCAGCAGCATAATATTCAAGTATGCTGGCGGCACGATTGGCTTCCCCCATCCCTTCCAAGAATGTTTTCCCTTCTTCCTTTATCAAATCTTGACCTACTTCCTGAATATTCTTTTTTAAAATATCAGCTGCTTTCTGCAAGTATGAAGCCCGTTGCTGAAACGACAGCTTTTTCCAGTCAGGAAATGAGTTTTTTGCGGCTGCCACTGCATCATGTAAATCAACCACAGCACTTGATGGAAATTCTCCTAAATTTTCTCCATTATGGGGACTAAGATTTTCCTTATACTCCCCTGTAGTGGGTTCTTTCCATTTTCCATTAATATAATTTAAGTAACGCATACGATTTCCTCCGTATTCTATTTTTCTAATTTTAAATAATAGGTTTGCTTATAACCGGAAACTTCTAAATGGATACTTCAGCGATTCCTGCATACCCAAACGTTTTCTTTTGTCGGGCACATTAAGAATAATCACTATTGAACAAAATCATTGGGCTGATCATTTGTTAAGGCTGGCACCTCCACTTTCCTTCTCGCATATCTGAAATAGTAAAATATATAGCAAGCAACGACGAAACCTAACCCCCAATACAACGAAGTGCGCTGTGTCGGATCATAAGCGGTGAACACGAAAATACCAAGACACATAATGATGCAGAGAATCGGAGCAAACGGGAAAAAAGGTACTCTAAACTTCAGATTTTCAACCTTTCCGCCTGCTCTGATATACTGCTTACGGAATCTGTACTGTGCGAACGCAATCGCCATCCAAGTAAGCACCCCTCCAACCCCGCTTATGGAAAGTAGCACAACGAATAACGTTTCTTCCGCTACTACACTAGTAAGTAAAGACAGCAAGGCAAAGACCATGGTGACGAGTAAGGCGTTCATAGGTACACCGCGCCGATTGAGCTTTCCAAATGCAGAATGCGCCATACCGTTTTGAGAAAGGGAGAAAAGGATCCTTGTACAAGCAAACAGACCCGTGTTTCCTACAGAGAGGACCGCCGTCAAAATTACGAAATTCATAATGTCAGCTGCATAAGGAATGCCTACCATTTCAAACACGGTAACAAATGGGCTTTCCAATACCCCAACTTCTTGCCACGGGACGATGGCCGACAGAACAAAGATTGCCAGTACATAGAAAAGCAGCACACGTATTACGATATTTCGAATCGCTCTCGGAATGCTTTTTTGCGGGTTTTCCGTCTCTCCTGCTGCAACACCCATGATTTCCGATCCCTGGAAAGCATATACGACTGTCATCATCGATATAAACACACCCGTGAATCCTGTAGGGAATAGTCCATCTCCTATAAAATTGGAAAAGAATGGGGCAGGTTGTGCATCCTCCATATGAATCAATCCAAACATCGCTGCAGCACCGATAATTATAAATAGAATGACGGCAAGTACTTTAATCCCGGAGAACCAATACTCTGTCTCAGCGAAACTTCTCGTCGTTAATGCATTTATAGTGAATAAAAGTATTGTAAATATCACACACCATATCCATACTGGTATATCGGGAAACCATCTAGTCATGAGCAAACCGGCTGCTACAAATTCCAGGCCTACGTAAAGTGCCCAGCTCAGCCAGTAAATCCAGCCAATGACAAATCCAGTGGCGGGACCGATAAATTTCGTTGCATGGACCTGAAAGGATCCGGATACCGGCATCACTACCGATAATTCACCGAGACAAATCATCGCCAAGTACATTAATAAACCACCGACCAAATAGGCAACGATCGCTCCTAAGGGTCCAGCTTCACCGATTGCATATCCTGAGCCCAGGAAAAGACCTGTTCCAATTACCCCACCTAAGGAGAGCATGAATAAATGTCTACTCTTCATTGAACGCTGTAATTCTTTTGGCTGATTTTCATGTTCTGTTTGCATGAATTCCCCCCCGTTCCTGATCGATAAACTGCCTGAACACTTTTACGATTAACACAAGTTAACGAGAGTTTCACGATAACGCTTCGGAAGGCACTGTATATTCTGGAAGGTCGCTGATTGTCGGTTTAAATATTTCATAAGCTACTTCTCTTTGATATTTTTTTTGTTTTTTTGCTTGTGTAAACAAATGAAACGTATTTTTCCTGCATAGTTTTTCTATATCATCAACGACAGCTTGTGGATTTGGTTTAACTAATCCGAAAATAACCACATCATAAAATCTTATCGCCCCAAGGTTGGCAACGAAATCATTGACAACATCTATTCCTCTCTGTTTTATGATTTCGTCTCCCTCGGGAGAAAGGGGAATGTTCGCCGCCTCAACGATCAAGCTCGCTTTTACGCTTTTGGCATTGGATATGTGGATGACATCCTCCAATGCGGACGGAATTAAAATGTCGCAATCTATGTCGAGCCATTCCGTGTTTGGCCTTACATCATAATGCGGTTCAAAAAAGGCTTTATCCATTTCCCCGTACATATTCTTATGATCAATAAGCTTTTGGACATCTAATCCTTCTTCACATGTAACCAAAAGGGCTGCATCGGAAATTCCCACAACTTTATAACCTAACTGGGACATTTTCAATGCGCAGCTTGCCCCTACACAGCCGAATCCTTGAATGACAACTTTCGCTCCACCTTTTCCGCTTTTAAATTTCCATGCCTCATCTGCGGAAAAAGCCACACCATAGCCTGTTACGACATCGTTTAAAAACAACCCGTCGATTTTTGTCGTCAACAGTTCATCGAAGTCTTTTATCCCTTGCAGAACATTCGGATTCTGCTTCATTGATTTCGTTAGGGGGATATCAATGCCAAATTCATTAAATATTTTGAGCACATCTTCATATTTGGTACCTAAATCACTGCCTAACGATACCCCTATATCTATATAAGGCATCATCGCAATCAGAAATCTTCTTAACACTGCATATGCGTCTGGCGCTTTATAATCATAGGCAATGCCCGCTTTACAACCGCCAGTAGTCCCAGACTCACAGGCTACATACTTATAAGCCATAGCCTCGGCCAACCTCTCGACCTCTTCTTTTGTAACCGTTGGGTGCATTCTAGTACCGCCGCCTGTGTAACCTTTGACAAAGTTATGGACGACCAGCCAGCCTTTAGCATCTGTTTCCGTATCATTCCATTCCACAACTAAATATGGTTTTAACAACTATGAAACCTCCCTTAAATACCTTCTTTTTATTGGTTCCTGCTAACTTCCAATGTTAATTGTTCGACACTAGCTTTTCGTGGACTTCCTTCTTGTCTTGGCCTACAGATAGAATCTTTGGATTGACTGCAACTTCGATTACAGCAGGAAGCCCTGAAGCAATCGCCCTTTGCAGCGCTGGAGCAAAATCACTATTTTTTTCAACCTTTTCACCATGTGCTCCAAATAAGCGCGCCAATTCCGCAAAATCAGGATTAGACAGTTCAGTTCCAACGACCCGATTTGGAAAATGCCTTTCTTGATGTACACGAATTGTTCCGTAAATATTGTTGTTCACAACAATTGATATAGTCGGAATTTTATACCGTACAGCGGTTTCAATCTCTTGGAGAGTCATCATAAAGCCGCCGTCTCCTGAAATAGAAACAACATGTTTGTGAGGCTGCGCCAGCTTTGCCCCAATAGCAGCAGGCAGTCCATATCCCATCGCACCCGACGTTGGCCCCACGTATGTGTTTTCTTGTTCAAAACGATAATATCTGGATAGCCACCCAAAAAAGTTTCCTGCATCATTTGTAATGATGGTATCCTTCGGCAGACCGACGGCCAGATCATGCATCAATCCGTCCATATCCACGAAATCTTCTGTATAGTCGGCCTTTGGTTCAGAAAATTCCATATATTTATCGTGCAATCCCTTCAAATGATCCTCGCATGAAATAAAAGATCCTGATTCTGGTGCTTGTAGTGCTTGTTCCAAGAAGCTCTTGGCATCTGCTTCAATGGCAAGGGAAGGAGCATACACTTTACCAAAAATTTCTGGACAAATATCCACATGGATCAGTTTTGTATTTTTAGAAAGCAAGGTGTAATCTTGGGTTCCTACTTGAGAGAATCGTGTCCCTAATGCCAAAACTACATCTGCATCACGGATTGCATCAAGTAAATATTGAGGTGTCCCAAACCCAAGCCATCCTGCATAGCTAGGGTGTGTGTTCGGAAACGCGTCAAATCGACGGAAAGCTGTAACGACAGGAAGTTTCATTGTCTCCACAAATTGTACAAGCAGCCTGTTGGCCTTAGCATGAATCACACCTCCTCCTGCAATCAATACGGGGCGCTCCGCGTTTCGTATTGTATCCATCGCCTGCTTCACATCTTCCATATGTGGTTGAGGAGGAAGCGGGCGATAAGAAGGATTAATGTTCAACTCTGCCTCATCTTCCAACATGTCATGCGGCAAAGCCACTAATACAGGGCCCGGACGACCCGATCGCGCAATATGGAAAGCCCGTTGCAATAATTCCGGGATTCTTTCCACACGATCGATCTCTACCGTCCATTTACATAAATGACTGAAAAAACCCGTCAAATTCACTTCCTGAAAGGCTTCCTTCTCTTTAAAAGGGCGTTCGACTTGGCCAATAAGCGCAACCAAAGGGGTTGAATCTTGAGCAGCAGTATGAATGCCGATAGCTAAGTTTGTAGCCCCCACTCCACGCGTTGCCATACAAACTCCTACCTCCCCTGAAGCCTTGGCATACCCTTCCGCCATAAAAGAGGCACCTCCTTCATGCCTGGCGGAAATAAGTTCTATTTCAGGATGTTGATATAATGCATCCATTACACTAAGATAACTTTCACCTGGTACACAAAAAGCTTTTTTTACCCCTTCTATAGCCATTACTTCTACGACTGCTCTTCCTCCACTGACTTTCATAATCAAGCCTCCCGCTTTCAAGTACGTGTTTTTGTTCTAGTAATTTATGATTATATTAATATTGAACTCATTCCCACTATCATTTAATAAGTTTTTCCATTCCGGAAATCTGCTTTTTCTCTTCCATCCGAATTGAAGTTTTTCTAGTAACGGCACTCACTCCCAAAGTTACTGCAATGTTGATGAATAATACAGCTAACCCTACATCAAGATCTTGTATTCCTTGCGGTAGAGATGGAAATAAAGTAGCAAGCGTCGTACCTGAAGTAGTCGAGTATATGACAATTAGGATTCCAACGATCATTCCGGCAAAAGCTCCTTGAACGGTAACAGGATTCTTTTTCCACAGACTGAAAAATAATGCTGGAAACAACTGTGCCATGAAGCTATATGCCATAAGATATAACGTGAAAATCGACTCCCCGCCATTGAACGTAAAATATAGAGTCACTATAGAAATGACAGGTACTAACATCCTGCTCAATCTTTGAAGCTGTTCATCTGATGTATTCGGCTTCCACACCTTATATACATTTTTTGAAAGGATCGTGGCCGTAGCCGTCAACACGAGTGAACTGGGTATAAGGGCGGCCATCGCCCCTGATGCTCCAATAACTCCGACAAACCAGGGATCAAATGACATCTTCGCCATTTTAAATAAAGCTAAGTCTGCTTCTGCTCCCTGTAAATTCGGAACTTGGAGAATCGCAGAAAATCCAATAAATAACGAAAAAATGATGATTACTTGATAAATTGGCATAATTCCAGCATTCCAACGGAGTGATTTTGGACTTTTTGCAGAGAACACTCCCGCTAACATATGAGGAAACATATAGAATGCCAGTGCTGTCATGATCGTAGCTGAAATAAACCAAGAGATACTCAAACCTTGTTCCGGGAATATCAATAAACCTTGTTTTGCTGTATTGATTGCTTCAAACATCGGCTGTAAACCACCGTAATAATGAAGTGGAAAATAAATCCCCATAAAGACGACAACAGCCAGAATCATGATATCTTTAATGACCGCGGTCCAGGCTACTCCATGCATCCCAGAAGCAGTTACATAAATTGTGATCGCAATTACACCAACAACTATAGCCACATTTGGAGAGATGGACCCATAGGAGGTTTCCGATACGATAATACCTAACCCTTTCAACTGCATGATCAGATATGGAATAATTGAAATGACGCTAATTACCGCTACAAGAACACCTAGAGCCGGACTGTTGTACTTTTTGTCATAGAAATCAGATTGAGAAATGACATTATTTTTTTTGGCATACCTCCAAATAGGCGGCAACAGCCAATATGCGATTACAAAATAGAAGCAATTGAAAGCGTATAAGGCAGGAGGCATACCAGATCTATAAGCTCCGCCGCTCGCCCCCAAAAACGTATATGTCGTAAACATTTCACCTGCTATCAAGAAGAAGAGCAAAAAGCTGCCGAAGCCTCTTCCGCCTATAGCCCATTGTTCCAAACTCATATTTTTACCTTTTCGAGCTTGAAGCCCTAACCAAATACACAGAACCAGAAAGAAAAGGATAACAAGCAGGGCTTCATTCATCAGTCTTCTTCCTCCTCGGTTGCAGGATCAAGTTTATTAGCAATTATCAAAAAAACTGATGTAAGACAGACCCATAATATGGCCCAAAAAAGAACGAATGGCATCCCTAACACATAAGGTTCAATTCGATTGATAACCACAAGCGAGCCAAGTGCCGGTATTGCACTTATCACATAGATTATTTTCTTCATTTGTTCACCATCCTTATCAACAAATGCCAAACTCGAATCTTCCAAACCCTATTTATCAGAAAAAACAGATAATTATTACGGTATTATTACATTGACACCCTTTTAGTTAAGGGCACATTTACAGCCCAGTTCGGTTTCACGCCAGTAAGAACTTGTTCCACTTGCATTGCTGCATGTACAGCCATGCGTATCGAACCTTCCTTCGTCAATGCCGCATTATGAGGACTGACAATCACATTATCCAATTTAAAAAGGGGATTCCATTTATCAGGAGGTTCAACTTCAAATACGTCTATTCCAGCGCCGGCAATCTCGCCCGCTTTCAAAGCGTTTACTAAATCAATTTCCTTCACCACACCGCCCCTGGAAGCGTTTACAAAAAAGGAGGAAGGTTTCATCCAGGAAAACTCACGGCTTCCTATTATTCCTTTTGTTGTTTTCGTTAACGGCAGATGTAGACTAATAACATCAGAGTTTCTGAATACCCATTCTAAATCTGTTGCTATCTCCAGCTCAGAATTCGGGCTGGCTGTAACATAGGGGTCGTAGCCAATCACTTTCATATCGAAGCCTTCGGAAGCCTTTTTTGCCAATATTCTACCGATTCTCCCTAGTCCAATAATGCCCAAAGTCTTGCCTTCCAAGTCCATGCCAAAAAGTTGATTACGGATAGCAAAATTCCCGCTTCGCAGCTCTTTATCAGCCAAGCTTAAGTTTTTGGACAATGATAAAATTAATGCCATTACATGTTCAGCTACAGAATTCGCATTCGCCTCTGGGGTATTTGTTACATAAATGCCACGCTCTGTAGCGGCTTCGATATCGATATTGTCCAAGCCCACTCCATACTTAGCTATTACTTTGAGGTTTTCAGCTGCTGTAATAACTTCTCTATTTATTACAGCCGTTGATCTCGTTAGTACTGCATCACAACCCTTGATTTCTTCCATAAGGATTTCTTGCGACAGATCAGACCCTACTTTAATCTTAAAGCCTCTTTCTACTAAATAACTTTTCCCCTCTTTCTCAATATCTTGAGGAATATACACTAAATGACTCACATTCCCACCAACCTTTCATGTTAACCTTGAAGGAAAAATCTTTCCTACTCCATTGTTTATATACAATTATTGTGCCAACATAAAAAACATCCGTTTATTCAAGAAATAAGCCAATTAGTTCTCAAATTAAGAAATAGATACAGTAAACAAATTGTTTCATAACGAATTAATTTGTTTCATTACGTTTCAATTTGTTTCAATATTCAAGTTTTTCATCTTTCTCCATAAAGTCGTGCGACTCATGCCTAACTCAAGGGCAGCTTTTCCTTTATTAAAATTCTCCTTTATTAATGTTTGAACAATTCTTTCACGTTCGGATAAATGTATTCCAGGTGACATATCGCTCTCTCCGTCTTGTTGCGACAGCGGTATTTTCTTTTTACTTCTATTCGGAAAATACATTTCGATATCGTACACATCAATTAACTTGTTCTTATAAAGAGCACATAATCGCTCACAAAAATTTTGCAATTGGCGAATATTCCCTTCCCAATTCCCTTCACTCAGCTTTTTCATGGCACTATCCGTAATCTTGATTTGTTTTTGATCCGAATGACCTTTTCGAATAAAAGCATTCACCAATAACGGAATATCTTCTCTTCGTTCCCGAAGCGGAGGCAATACAAGGTCGAGCACACTCAAGCGATAATACAGATCCTCCCGAAAGTCATTACTTTTTACCATTTGCATGAGGTCTTTGTTCGTTGCCGACACAATTCTCACATCAACCGGAATTACTTTATCATCACCGATGCGCATGATTTCCCGCTCCTGCAGGACACGTAGCAGCCGGCTTTGCATTTTTGGGGAGATTTCTCCTATTTCATCTAAAAAAATCGTACCTCTATGGGCCAGTTCAAAAAATCCTTGCTTTCCGCCTTTCATGGCTCCCGTGAAAGCTCCTTCTGCATATCCGAAAAGCTCACTTTCCAATAGATTTTCGGGAAGGGCTGCGCAATTAATGGCTACAAACGGGTTATTTTTTCGGTTGCTATGATTATGTATGCTTTGGGCGAATATTTCCTTGCCCGTTCCAGTTTCTCCAATTATAAGAATGTTTGAATCTACTTCACTATAACGTTGAGCCGTTTCAATCGTCCTCTTGATTTCCGAACTCCGATACAATATATCATCAAATGTGTACTTCGCCACATGTCCGCGTGAATGAAGCTTTCTAAAGAACTTCCCTTCCATCTCCTGAATGCGTGTAACATCTTGAAAGGCGACCATATCCCCCACTTTTTTACCTTTTAAAAATATCCCAACTTTTTTTACAGATAATTGAATGGATTGGTAAGCAACCGTATCTTTTTCGTATTCATCCTTGCTTAAAAGCATATTACGAAATTTCCCGGGCTTTATTATATCGTATATAGAATTTCCAATTAAGCTCCCCTTGGCAATGGACAAAATCTCCTGAGCCGCCGTATTAAATACGGATATTTGTCCCTTTAAATCTATAGCAATAACCCCTTCATAGGCATAATTAAGAATCGTTTGGTAACGCTTGGTCTTCTCCTGTTCCCTTCTGCTGACAAGAGCTACTCGTTTCGCCTCAATCAACGCCTGCCGAAATGATTCCTTTCCAGTATCAACCAGAATGGCTCCCAACCCTATTTCTTCGGCATATTTACAGGTACTTAAACCACTTAACACAACCTCACAGCCATCTCTGGCTGCTAAATCCACTAAACTGACTGAGGACTCGATATCATTTAATATATAGGACTGAATTGGCAAATCAACGATATCCGAAAGGTTTTCCACGCCATAAATCATATTTAACGCACCTATGACGGCCACTTTTTTATTGCCAAAACGAGCCTTGCAATCATACAGGGAACGAATGAGATCAATACCCTGTACTGGTATATCAACGATTGGAATGAATTCATTGCTTTCTTTTAAAAGTTTCGTAATTAATCCCCTTGAGATGATTACATCAGCATCAAGCTTCAGCTTCCCTATCTTATCGGCATCCTCAACTACCTCCTCTAATACAAACTTAACCGACCCGTTATCATTGTTTTCCGATGCTTCCAACTTGTTGAATTCCTCAAATCTTTCAAAAGCGTCCGTAATATACCCTTTTCGAGGAACAACGAGTTTTATTTTTATCAAAACACCCACCTCCAGCAAGAATCATTTCAGTTTATTGGATATAAGCTCAAGGCCCTGGTTATACAAGGTCTTGATAAGTTCGAGTTAGCTAAGAATGCCCCAAAGCATTTCATTCAAAGCAGGAATATGAAAAGTAAATGCCTTAAGTACGCTTGAGATTAATTCCCCGTTTTATTAAGATATTCCATCTTTCACTTTGAAAAATAAAAAACCCTGTTATCGTGGGTTTTTTCATCACAAGGATTTCGATTGGTATTAAATATCACAACAGAAATGGTCATTCAAATCTTCTCAATAAAACTTGCTTTTAATCACTGGAAAACGCTTTTTAACATTATCATCAGTATAATGATTCTCAATGGGAAAATCATCATGAATAAAATCATCTATAATTTCTTAAAGTGGCATCGGCTTCTACTTTTTTACCATAATTCCCCTTCCTTTCACGCTAATAGGACTATATTCCTTTTATTCTTCATACCAATGTGGAATTCCTTTTGTTTTTATCGTGAGTGACAATAAAATTAGCCTACAAACAGATTACCCCGTCCAAGAAATCCTGAACGGGGTTTTTCAATAAATAAGACCTGTTTAATTTTGAGTTTTTATTGAGTTTAGTTGAAATCAAACATCGTAAGTCTGTTCATTCTAGGTGGTTTTACTTGCGAACTTAAAAAGGATCGGCTATCACAAGGATTTTCCCTGCTTTAATATCCTCCATATATTGATCGACTTCGGCTTCCTCCAGTCCAAGATCCAATAATGGCTTCCTCAATCCGCCTGCACCCGATGCGGCCCCGGCTGCGGCCCCGCCAAAAGTGGTGAAAATCGGTCCTGCTGCCAATATCGGACCAATTCCTGGTACGGCCAATGCACTCATTCCAATAAGCAGGCCTGTCAATCCGACAGCTCCGCCGGCTGCTGCCCCAGCTACTAATCCATCAGTTTTTGCCGGGCTGACTTCCTCTGCTTCAGTTGGTAATTTATCGATGTTTTTTGCCACTACTGATATTTGATCGGATGTATATCCTTGTTGCTTTAAATTTTTGACTGCTGAAGTCGCTTCATTTTCATTTTCATATATTGCTATAAACCTCTTGTCCATGGTATCTGCTCCTTTAAAAGTAATGTATTGTACAATACCCTTAATTGAGCTTTAATAACCTTCCATGAAAGAAATGAATTTCATTCCCGGATTTGCCCCTGGCCGTATATGAAGTACTTGCTTGATGTTAAGGCCGGTAACCCCATTGGTCCACGTGCATGCAGCTTTTGCGTGGAAATGCCGATTTCTGCGCCATAACCGAATTCAAAGCCGTCGGTAAAACGGGTGGAAGCATTGTGATAAACTGCTGCGGCATCTACTTTATTCAAAAATGCGTAAGCGTTTTGTTCATCCCTTGTTAGGATTGCTTCAGAATGCTTGGAACCATATTGGTTTATGTGATCAATGGCATCGGATACACCTTTTACAGTTTTCACGCTGAGTTTTAAAGCCAGGTACTCAGTTGACCAATCTTCCTCTGTAGCCGTTTTCGCTCTCGGAAAGGCGCTGCAAACCGCTTCATCTCCATATAATTCAATACCCTTTTCATCCAGGAGTTCCAGAATACGCACTCCATTTTCGTTAAACCATTCTTCATGGATTAGAAGCCCCTCAATAGCATTGCATACGGATGGGCGCTGAGTTTTACCGTTTAAGACAATTTTCTGAACCATCGTGATATCTGCGGTCTGATCGATGAAGATATGGCAATTGCCTGCTCCTGTTTCAAGGACGGGAACAGTTGACTCCTTAATGACCGTTTCAATTAAATTCTTTCCGCCGCGAGGAATCAAAACATCTAAATACTCATTAAGATGAAAAAGTTCCTTAGCGGTTTCTCGACTCGTATCCTCGATCAACTGAACAGCTTCTACAGGGATTTCCGTATTCTCTAATGCTTTATGAATGGAAGAAACTAGTGCCATGTTGGAGTATTTGGCTGACGAGCTGCCTCTTAATAGGACAGCATTCCCCGTTTTCAAGGATAATGTAGCTGCATCGATGGTCACGTTAGGCCTTGCTTCATAAATCATCCCGATTACCCCGATCGGCACCCGTTGCTTTTTAATCAATAAACCATTCTCTTTTTCGATCGTCTCCAATTGTTCCCCAATCGGATCATTTAAACCGATTAAAAGCATAATGGCCGCTGCCATGTCCTCAATACGGTTAACATTCAGCATAATTCGATCTAATATAGACTCGCTTAAGCCTTTTTTCCTGCCATCTTCCAGATCCTTTTGGTTTTCCTTTATCAAAAACTCTTTATCAATAATCAGTTGTTTAGCAATTTT
The DNA here is from genome assembly GCF_047238085.1 of Peribacillus phoenicis. Lineage (NCBI taxonomy): Bacteria > Bacillati > Bacillota > Bacilli > Caryophanales > Bacillaceae > Peribacillus > Peribacillus phoenicis. The sequence continues at coordinate 3,032,785 of NZ_JBDFMF010000001.1, forward strand.
TCCAAGTGCCTCATTCTTCTTTTCCGTACTCAAACCGATTAGCTGATAGCTGGCTTTTTTGGCTGCCTTTCCTTTCGCCGTCACTTCACTCATTTCTAAATTCCCCCTTTTTTCTTGAAATTGAGTTTTTATGCTTTCACCCATTTATCGCGATGGATAACTTCTATGGAGGTGATTATAAGCTCGGATGTCCTCTTTCCCATCGCCTGTTTTAATTCTTCGTCGGAATAAAGGACCTCACCCCGCCCTAATAACCCATTTGCACCAAAGACTTCGACAACATCACCCTTATTGAAGACTCCTTTAATTTCATAAATTCCAGCTGGCAGCAGACTGCTGCCATTTGAAACCAAGGCCCTTTCGGCACCTTCATCAATGAAAATTTTCCCGGATACTTGTGAATGAAGGGATATCCATTGTTTGTTTTTCGTTACCGTCGTCAAGACATCATTCCCAATATACGTGCCATCACCATTGCCTTCAAGGATTTTTAGAAGTTTATCACTTCCCAATCCAGAACCGATGAATACTTTCACCCCTAGAGACAATGCAGTTTGCGCTGCAATCAGCTTCGATTTCATCCCACCGGTTCCGACATTGGATCCTGCACCTTCTGCCATTTGCAATAAATCCTCCGTTATTTCGGATAGCTTTTCAAATCGTTTAGCCCCTGGATTTGTCTGTGGATTGGAATCATAAAGCCCATTAATGTCCGTTAATATGATCAAGTTGGTCGCGTGGACAAGCCCGCTTACTAAGGCGGATAGCATATCATTATCACCAAAAGTCAACTCCTCGACCGATACTGTATCATTTTCATTTATAATCGGAAGGATGCCGCGTTCAAGCAATTCCATCAATGTGGCATATGCATTTTTATATCTATCTTTTTTCGAGAAATCTTTCCTTGTTAATAAAATCTGCGCCGGAACGATTCCAAAATGCCCTAATTGTTCCATATACGATTGAATCAATAGGCTTTGACCTACAGCTGCAGCAGCTTGTTTTCCTTTGAGAGTGACAGGTCTCGTCGGATAGCCAAGCTTGCGAAAACCTGTCGCTACAGCACCTGATGAAACAAGGACAACTTCATGTCCGGCTTTCCTTAATGCTGCCACTGCCTGGATATGATCGGAAAATTTATTCTGGTCGATTTCACCTTGTGTGTTGGTCAAAGAACTACTTCCTATCTTTACAACGATGCGTTTCTTTTCCATCGATTACTTCCTCCAATAAATATCTAAGACATGAAAAAAAGCCCTTTTCATCCTCGAAATAAGGACGAAAAGGGCTGCTCTCCGTGGTACCACCTTCATTGAATGCAAGTTCATGCATTCCACTTTGCCTGATAACGCCAGGATTTGCGCCTATGTTTTGCATAGGACTCAAGAAGCAGGTTCTGCGCTTTCCTGTCGCGGGTCTTCCAGCAATTGACGCCGCTCTCTGTCACAGTGATTCTCGCATACTAATCTTCTCTCAACGTTCATTGTTTTAATATAGTATGCAAAATTATCTACTTGATGTCAATAACATTCCTTCTATGAATGAACCTTATATCGCCATGGATGGGCCGAAGAACTCATAGTGAATTTTATCCATTTCTACCCCAAGCTCTTTAAGGTAAGTGATGATGGACTTCATGAAAGGCACAGGGCCGCACACATAATAATCAGCTTCAGGTTTAACAATACTGCTCAATAATTCCTTATCAACATACCCTTCCTTTGCAAAATTCGGCAGGTTCTTATCATCCTCACTCGGATTTTTAAAGACAAAGGATAAATGATAACTGGCAAGCTTGTGCGTTAGATCTGTCAGTTCCGTTCTGAACGGCTGTAAAGTGCCTTTATCGGATGCGTGAATGAATTGGACATCACGCTCAGGTGTTTGTTCAGCTACTGCATGAACCATACTCATGAAAGGCGTTATGCCAACGCCTCCGCTCAAGAATACTGCCGGAGTCCGTTTTCCCAAATCAATGGTGAAATCACCTGCAGGAGCCGTTACGTCAATACTGTCACCCATCTGAATGGATTCATGCAAGTAGTTAGAGACCCTTCCATCAGGAGAGGTTCCAGGCTTTTCTTTTTTAACGGAAATCCGGAAGTAATCTTTTCCCGGAACATCAGACAAACTATACTGACGGTTGAATAAATAACGTTCACCCGGTATCTCGATGCGAACCGTAATATATTGTCCTGGAAGAAATGCAGGAACCTTGTCTCCATTTGCTGGCTTTAAATAAAAGGAAGTGATTACGTCACTTTCCCGTACTTTTTCCACCACTGTGAATCGTTTGAAATCAGACCATCCGCCGACCTGATTGGAAGCTTCGTCGTACATTTCCTTTTCGATGCTAATGAAGACATCGGCAATGACTCCATAGGCCTCTCCCCAAGCTTGGAGGATCTCTTCTGTAGCCGAATCTTGTAACACTTCCTTGATTGCACCTAATAGATATTCTCCAACAATGGGATAATGTTCAGCTTTAACTGCAAGACTTCTGTGTTTTTGTGCTATTTGCTTCACGGCAGGTAAGATCGTTTCAAGTTGATCTATATGTTTAGCCGCTGCCAAAACCGTGTTGGCAAGTGCAGTTTGCTGGCGCCCCTTTTTTTGATTGGCGTGATTAAAGACATTTAACAATTCAGGATGTGCTTCAAAAAGATTTTTATAGAATACAGTTGTGATAGTTGCACCATGCACTTCTAATACGGGTACGGTTGATTTGATAACATCGATAGTTTTCTGGGATAGCATAGGTAAACCCCTCTTCATAAACAAGTATTTTAAATACATGTTTATATTAGAACTTAAATGCATTAAAAGCAATATATTCTATACATCTTTTTAAATAATAAGTTTTCATGTTTATAAAATGTTCACATTTATGATATAGTCTAATGGGGATAGAATGTGAGGCGATAAACATGAGGTTGACGAGTTATTCCGATTACTCACTTAGAGTGTTGATTTACCTGGCTTCCCACGACCAAAGCAAATTGTCAAATATTAAAGAGATATCTGAAGTTTATCAACTGTCTAAAAATCACTTGATGAAGATTGTTCATAATCTAGGTAAATTAGGCTATATTGAGACGATACGTGGAAGAAATGGCGGTTTCCGGCTTGCAAAATCACCCGCCGAAATAAATGTAGGGGAACTGGTACGGAGAACCGAAGAAGATTTTTATTTAGTGGAATGTTTTAAAGATCACGATAACTGTGTGATTTCTCCCGTTTGTTCATTAAAATTTGTCCTTAATAATGCCTTGGATGCTTTTTTAAAGGTCCTTGATCAATATACGATTGCAGACTTCAGCGAAAATAAAGTGATGCTCAAAACTTATTTCGATTCAGTAAAGCAGAATGACGAAAAGCCCGATTTTTTATAATCGGGCTCCTTTTTATCCGATGATTCGTTCAATCTGCCATTCTTTTTCCATTCGCAAATCCATGATCCCTGAACTGGTTTTCAATAGGACTTTAAGGGGATCGTATGGATTGATCATGATGATCGTCCCGATGCGTCCATTGGTAAGCGCGACTTCTTTTCCGACTAAAGTGGACATTAATCGGTTTACAAACTCCAGCAGTATTTCTGGATTGAATTTACCGAACATATCGCTGTTCATTTGCTCAATCACCTTATAAAACGGCATGGCCTGATGATATACACGATTTGAAGACATCGCATGGAATACATCGGCTATTGCGACGATTTTCGAATGATGATGGATATCATTCCCCATCAGACCAAGTGGATAGCCTTTCCCATCTTCCCGTTCATGGTGCTGAAGGGCTGTTAATGCAATCGATGATGGGATTCCAGGGATATTTTTAAGTAATTCATAACCATAGATGGCATGTCGTTTCATTTCTTCATATTCTGCCGCAGTCAGTCTACCCGGCTTTTCCAATATACTATCCGGAATCCTAGTTTTACCAACGTCATGCAGCGTGGCTGCCAGTGTCAGTGCTGAAAGGTTTTCTTTCGATAATCCAAGCTTCATCCCTAGATAAGTGGCAATGATTCCGACACCGATATTGTGCTTATACGTATAGTCGTTGTTTGCTTGCATCTCTTTGAAAAGGTAATAAACATCAGGGTTCTTTGCAGCTTGTGCAATGACAGGTGCTACCTCAGCTTTAATCACTTCAACCTTTTCAAGCTGTATTTTTCCTTCTTTACGTATATCTTGAAAGATGTTTTTGATTTGAATAGAAGCTTTGTTGATTCTTTCATGAATCTTTACTAAAGGTTGTACATGATCTTCAGTTAAAGTAGATTCACCTTTTTTCAATTCTTCCATTATGAAATCAATTTCAGGTATGGTAAGAGGCGGATTCGCTTTATTAATCAGCTTCCCTCTTCTATTTTTCATTGCTCTCACACTTTTCTCTATTTTTTACCTATAATACCATATCCTTCATGACATTGTGTCTTAATGTAAACAACTTTTGGCACTTAAGTTCGGTCACTAAGTTCATTGCCCAGCCGTTTTAATTTTTCACCAACCGTACATTCTGAAATACAAAACTGATGGGCATATGTACGCCCCTTCTCTTTTCGAAAATGCTTTCGTAAAAAACAATCCTGACAAAATGAAGCGAGAACATCTTCCACTTCTTCATATATTTTTTTCCTGTTCATTGTTGTTATGGCTCCTTTGGCTCAGCAATCTCTATTTTGCTGAAAATGGCTTTTCCCTGCAGTGCAAGTGTTGCCAGGCGATCAGCTTCCTGATTTTCCTTCCGAGAAATTGGCTTACAGACCGGAATGATCTTTAATTTATCCAGTTTCGCTTCAATGCGGTCCAGCCATTTATTTAAGTTTTCTTCCATACAGGGCCATTCACCGGAAAGTTGATTTAAGACAACTAGAGAATCCCCTTTAAAGACACAGCTTTGATGGTGGACCCCAAGTTCTTCCATCTGTTTGACTGCTTCATGAAAGGCTGCATATTCAGCTTCATTATTGGATTCGAATTGGTCCAATTTCACGTTGGTACGTAACCGCCAGAACTTCTTACCTTGACGAAAATAAATCGCTACACCGAGTCCTGCCACCTTTTCACCTTTTTGAAAACCGCCATCAAAAAAAACCGTCACATCCTGCGGCTCTTCCTCAACTTCCGTCAGGAGTTTCTTTAGCTCTTTCTTCGTCCATGTTGTATCGAATTCATCCTTGAATTCCACTTCTTTCAGCCTTCCTGCCTTTTCAAGGTCTTCCGTAATGACCAGTGCAGTCCCGGCATCAAGCCAATCCGAAACGAAATCGGCAGATGGTTTTTTTGAAGCATGATATGTCCATTGCATAATTACCTTCAAAGATTTCCAGCTCCTTATCCATTCACCATTCATGCAGAACAGCTTACAATTTTCATACCTTTTTTTCGTCATACCCTTTATAATATATTGTAAGCATTTGAATCACTCTTTTTAATTATAGTTCCCATATCAGCCTGAAATTCTCATGTTTCAATCTTATTTTATATGAAACGTTTTTTATTAAGGCATATTGACAGTTAAACTCGAGGAGGAGCATATATTGATCGAAGTGTATATTGATGGTGCCAGTGCGGGCAATCCCGGGCCGAGCGGCGCAGGTGTTTTCATAAATAATAACGGTGTGGTCGAGAGGCATTCATTTCCGCTTGGAAATATGGAAAACCATGAAGCGGAGTACCATGCTTTAATCAAAGCATTGGAAATTTGTGTAGCCAATAAGTATCAAATCGTTTCTTTCCGTACTGACTCCCAAGCCATCAACCAGGCCATTGAAAAAAGATTTGCAAAAAATAAGTATGCGATATTGCTGGAACGGGCGCTAAAGCTTTCCGACGAGCTTGAATTATTTTTCATGAAATGGATTCCAAACCTCGAAAACAAGTCCGCGGATGAATTGGCGAAACGGGCCATTCGCATGAATAAGGCTGAGGAAATTCATGAACAAGACAGCTGATTTTTCGTTATTATTCGTTGTATTCATCTGGGGTGTCACTTTTGTCATGGTTCAAAATGCCCTATCATTTCTTGACCCATTCACGTTTAATGCCGTCCGTTTCTTCATGGCCTTCGTTTTCTTGCTCATTCCTTACATATCGACTTTACACAAAAAGGGGAAAACTTGGAATAAGGGCCTCATCATAGCCGGGTTTCATATTGGGGTTTGGCTTTTTCTGGGATATGGGCTTCAAACGATCGGATTGAATTATACGACTCCTGCCAAGACAGGCTTCATAACAGGATTAAGTGTCGTCATGGTACCTGTTTTTTCCTTGCTGCTTTTAAAACATCGGCTTTCCCGCAATACAATGATCGGTGTCGCAGCGGCAACCATTGGGCTTTATCTAATGACTTTCGCTGACCGCTCCAATTTGAATATCGGTGATTTACTGGTATTTTTATGCGCAATCAGTTTTGCCATGCAGATCATTACTACCGCTAGATATGCCAAGACCCTACCCGCCTTACCGTTGACGCTGATTCAGGTTTCGACCGTATCTTTATTATCATTTGTTTCAGCCTTCATTTTCAACGAGAATCATTCCGTCATCTTCAGCCCAGAGGTCATGTTAAAGAAGGATGTATGGACTGCTTTATTGGTTACTGCAGCCCTTGCCACGGCGTTCGCCTTTTTCGCTCAAACCTTCTTCCAAGCCTATACGACACCTACAAGAGTGGCGCTGATCTTTTCAATGGAACCGGTTTTTGCTGCGTTATCCTCATACATATTGATAGGGGAAAAATTGACTACCGCCTCCATCATCGGCTGCGCATTCATTTTCTTGGGAATGATATTCGCTGAACTGCCTGTTAAGAAAAAGAAACCGGTGACACAGGAGCTTTCTTAAAATAGCCCAATAAAACAAATCGGACTTCTAAGTTATGAAGTCCGATTTATTTTAGCAGCCCCTGTTCTTTTGCAAACGATACCGCTGCACTACGCGTTTCAATGCCATTTTGTTTTAAGTTTTCCAAAAAGGAAATATAGAAGCTGCCATCAAAATTCTTTTGTACCTTCAATGTCAATTCTATTGCTGCATTGACTAAAATATCACTTGCATCCGTGTAGCGCTTACCAAAATAAATAAAACCAATAGCGTCATTACCAAAAGTGAAACCCTTACCTTCTAAAAAACTAACATACTCTTCAGTTGATTTCGCCACTTCTGCATCCACTCCATACTTCATGCCTTATTTTCATCTTACCGTATATCAAAGATTTTGACTATCCATTTTTCGACAAAAAATTCATCGTACAAAATAAAGGAGCTCCCATTAGGGAGGTCCCAGACTGTACAATTTGAACGTTGATTATAACGTAGGGCACTCGCTTTCCGCGGGCGGTCCGGGAGCCTCCTCGGCGCAAGCGCCTGCGGGGTCTCCCTTCGACGCGCTTTTCCCGCAGGAGTCTCGTACCTTCCGTTCCAATCAACTTTGTTTCACCTTTTAGATAGAACCCTTTTGCCTAAAGTCTTCATTGTTTTAAAATAGATTTAATAAAACTTAAGGTGATGTGGAAGAAGCAGATCATCTAGTCAACATCAAGCTGTAAAACCTATATATGCGAAAAGCAAAGAAAAGATTGAGCGTGTATTCGCATATGCAAAAGAAAAGCATGATATGCGTTGGACTGCTTTAAGGGGATTCTTAAAAAATTGTCTATTCAGGCGATGCTAACTTTCGCTGGCATTAATTTAAAGAAGGTGGCCAATTGTTTAATGGCAAGGTCCAAAATGGCCTAACATAATGGGCTAGTAGAGCCCCAATCTCTTAAATTCAGGCGAAAATTTAAAGGGAATTTCAAAAGGGGAGCTCCCATTTAGGAGCTCCCCTTTTTTGATTAGATCATTCGCAGTAAAGCCCTGAATTCATGATCCCTAGCCAGATTTTTGACCTTCTCGCGATCATACTGATAGACCGCATCGTCCAAAGAACATGAAATTGGTACATCACATTTTATTTCTGCTAGCTTTCTGGATAAATGAAGCATATCGACGGCGGATTCAATTTTAGCCCTCTGCCCATTCGTCAATGAAGCAACATTTTCAAGAATTCCTTCGATACTTTGATACTGGATCAATAATTTCAACGCTGTCTTTTCCCCAATTCCTTTAACTCCGGGATAGTTATCAGCTGTATCACCCATTAAAGCTTTTAAATCGATCATTTGTCTTGGTGTGATCCCTTTCCATTCAAAAAAGCTATCGGGATTATGCACCTCATAGTTACCATACCCTTTTTTTAACAAAAGCACGGAAATGTTTTCATCTATTAACTGAAGCATATCTTGATCGCCAGTCAATATACCCACCCGGCTATGTTGGGCAGATGCCTTGGCAATTGTCCCGATACAGTCATCAGCCTCATATCCAGAGAGCCCTATGTTAGGGATATCAAATGCTTCAACCGCTTTTTTCGCCAGGTCGAATTGAGGTATCATTTCGACTGGAGCTTCTGATCGATTAGCCTTGTATCCATCAAATAATTCATTTCTGAAAGTCTTGCTGCCCATATCCCAACACACCGCTACATGACTGGGTGAAAAGTGATTCACCGCCGTCAGCATATGCTTCAAAAAACCTTGAACGGCATTGGTTGGTATGCCTTTCGAGTTAATCATAAATTGACCAGTAACAGCCGTTGCATAAAAAGCTCTAAATAAAAGCGCCATCCCATCGACAAGCATAAAGGAAGTATGCTGCTCGTTTTCTTTCATTAACACATTATCACCTCTATCATGATGTACTTCCATTTTAACATAACCGTCCCCTTTTTTAAGGATCGTTTAATTGGAAAAAATATTATTCAATTGGATTATCATCGTAGGAGATCCAGTCACTGAAACTGCCAATATAAATCTTCACATCTTTAAAGCCCGCTTCTTTCAGAGCGATATAATTTGGTGATGCCGTTACGCCTGAACCGCAGTACACAATGATTTCCTTATCATTACCGATGCCTGTGAAATTTGACTGAAGATCTTCCTTCTTTTTAAAATAGCCATTTTCCAGAACGTTCGTCCACACCTTATTTACGGCACCAGGTATATGGCCGGCTTTTTTATCTATCGGCTCTTCAATTCCCTCGTAGCGTTTAGATTCCCTTGAATCGATTAAAATGACATCGTCTGGCCTATTTATTGTGTAATTCTTTACTGTTTGAAAAGAAGCAAAAACGGACTCATTTAAATCGATATGATATTCTGCTGGCACATAATTCGTTTGATTCGAGTCAATGGGATAGCCTGCATCACTCCAGGCGCGATATCCCCCGTTAAGAACAAAAACTTTCCGATGCCCAAGGTAGCTCAGCAGCCAAGCAAACCTGGAAGCAAAAGAACCTTCGCCGCCATCATAAGCAATAAGTACCGTATCGTTGGTGATTCCATTTGATTCCAGTTTACCTTTAATGGTTTCCAGGTCAGGAAGAGGATGTCTTCCGCCATGTTCTTTAACCTGACCCGATAAGTCCTTTTCTAGATCGAAATAAACAGCGCCGGAAATATGGTCTTTTTTGTATGCCTTATACCCTGCATCAGGAGTGCCTAGCTGAAAGCGGCAGTCACAAATTCTGATATCATTGGAATTCAACAACGGCAACAGCTCTTCTTTTTCGATTAATAAACTCATCTGTATAACCCCCTACTTCAAAATGGCCCAAATTAAATCATTAAGCTCCGTTTCCATGCTCTTCCCTTGATGTAGCTTAGTTATCTCATTCTTTAAGGAAATTGATTTCCCTTCTATTAGCGAAAGATTCTTTTCACTTTCATTGTCGCTTATACATTCTTCCATTTGTTTTGCCTTGAATATCCGGGTCATCCCGGTTTTCAATTCTTGATCAATTGAAACCAAATCAAGTAATTCCCACACCGATAAAGGTGGCAGCGAACCCCGTTGGATGATATATTCCAAGATTAAATATGAACGGCATACTTGTACCCATATTTTTAGTTCTTTTCTTTTGGATTCCATTGTTTTTGTCAATTGTTGAAGATTGTCGCTCATCATCCGATAATAGTGATGCCCCAGTGCCTTTTTGGAATAGCAATCCGCTATCAAACCATTCATCTTCCTATAATAATCCGGATGCATAATCAACTTGATTTGCGACTGAAATAATTCAAATAAAGCAGGATTACTCTTTAAGGTAAGACGTGATGATTTAAATAGATCCCAGCCTTCCATGTCAAATTGGCCTTCTTTCATTTGAATGACTTCAACTGGCTGACTTAAGCTTAGGTATGATCGCTTATCATTATGAACATATATAAATCGAACATCATAATCAGATTGGCCTGATGATAAACCAAAAGAATGGCTGCCAGTAACAGCAGCCATCAAAATGGTCATATCCTCATTCTTTTCCAGGTATCTCAATTCTGAAATAAGGTTTTCTTTCATGAATGAACCTCGTTTCTATTTCGAATGCATTTTTGCCAATTCAGCAACAGCATTTTCATAATACGGTAAATCGACCGTTTCCTCCAATGCTGCACGTAAGCCTGCAAAGATATCCGATATTTCCGTCTTAAACTCTTTTTGAATCGCGAGTAACTCTTGATCGAGGACTTCATTATACATTTCGAAAATCCGCTCACCCTGTTCTTTAACATAAATAAGGGCAGGTTCATCCAAACGCTTCTGAAGTCCTTCGCTCATTTTCGCTTTCTCATTTTTTTCAAAGAAAGATTTTGGATTTTTAAATAATGCCAATTCCTTTTTGAATTCCCCCGTATCCAATTGGGCAAAAGCTCCTGTAAATTCAATGGACTCCCTCTCATTAGGTTCATATGGCTGCAATGAAAGGGTTCTTCTTACTTTTTGCATTTGCTGAAGCAAACTGCTTTGTTTCTCATTCAGTAATTTATTTACGAACATTTCCGTCCTTAATGCCGTTGCCCGCATTTCCTGGGCAAGGTCAAAGCCTAGCGCATCCAATAAGTTCTTCATCGATTGCTTGAGGACAATTTTCAGATCGCCTCCATCATCTTTTAAAACAGCCGGATTGAACGATTCTTTAAAGAAATCATTAAACCGGAAGAAGACTCGTTGTTTACTATAGAAAGTCAATTCGTCGACTTCTTTTTTCAAACGTTGCTTTTCTGCATCCCCTTTAATGACTGAGAGGAGTTCCGAAATGGACTGTGCCTCTTGAGAAAGGGTCTCCAGGGCTTTTTGTTTCGCTTTCTCATCTTGCCTGGAAGCTGTAATTACATCTCGTAGCAGTTCTTCCGTTCTTTTTACAGCCGCTTGAGCCGATTCAATTGCAAGTCCAGTTAAATCGTTTTCTATGAAAGAATCGAATTGGCCTTGGAATTCCGAGATTCCGCTATTAGGAAGGAACGAATGCTTAAATGAACCAGGCGTTTGTTTTTCCATCAACGCTCCCTTACTCGTAAGCGGGAACAGTTTTGGAAAACGGATTCCGAATCCATTCAATTGATCTGTGACATAATCCATCACTTCGTCCAATTCGTCAGTGGTTTGTGCCAGATCGACGGCATTGACAATGAAAAACATCTTATCCATAGCGAATGAATCTTTCACACGTCCAAGTTGTATCAAGAACTCCCTGTCTGCCCGTGAGAATGGGTGATTATAATAGGTCACAAAAAGGATGGCATCCGAATTCTTAATATATTCGAAAGCTGCTCCTGTATGTCGTGCATTTATCGAATCCGCCCCAGGCGTGTCAACAAGGACCATCCCCTGCTTAGTCATTTCACAGTCATAACGCAATTCAATCAGATCAACAAGACATGACTTGGACTCTTCTGCAGCAAAACGTTTAAATCCTTCAAGATCTACCGTAACCACATTTCCTAAATCATTTTGGTACTCAGGCAGTCCTTGATGAAACGCCCTTAGAAAGGATAAATGAGTCTTCCCCTTATCAACTTCCCCCGCCTTCGCAATGATTTGCCCTGCTAGTTGGAGGGCTTCATCTAGAGTCTTTGCCGATTTATCAAAAGCTGCCAAGGCCAGGCTTACATCTTCCAACAGCATCGCTTCGGTCTTTAATTTGACGGTTGCCGTTCCATGTGGATGCTCAGCGTCCGAAGACATGATTTTGTTGATTGCCGCAGTTGTCGGATTTGGTGAAACAGGAAGGACGCTTTCTCCCATCAACGCATTGGCGAAGGAAGATTTGCCCGCACTGAATGCACCGAAGAGGGCAACCGTGAACGTCTGCTGTTCCAAGCGATTTGCCTTCTCTTTCAATTCCTTATAAAGTGATTGAAATCCTCTCAAAGGTTGGATCAGCTTGGCCGCCTGATTCAAACTCGCTGCAGTCTCCATCAGCTTTTCTTTTCCGCGTAAATCAGCAGCATCAGATGAAGAAACTGTCACGGAAGGTACAGCTTCCTTGTTTTCTTTATCATGATCACTTTCAGGTTGTTCGTTGACGGACCTTGAATTACTTCCTTTATCGGTTTTCATGATTTTGACCGTAATATTTTTTTCCTCTTCATTCCATTGAGTTAAAAGCATATCAATCTCGCACTCATCGACTAATGATTCAGTTTGATTTGCAATGGCCTCTAAACGCTCCGTTTGGTAAACGATTTCCGCGTTCATCGCAGCAGTAACTTTAAGTGCTTCCGCAAATTCAGAATAACCTTCAAGCTCCTTATCGATGGATATAGACTGCTTTTCCACTATTCCTTCCATAACGGTAACCATTTCATTCAAAAATCCTTCAGATACATCACGTGCTTTCTTTTTGATGGCTGATGCCAAATCATTCGTATAGTTTAAAACGTATTCACCCGTAATATCGACTTGAGGCCTCAAAGAGTTTTTTATGTAAGATTCCGTTACCTCGATCTGAAGTGCCTGAGCCTTACCTTCAAGTGTTGAATCATGGATCTCCGCCTGATTAAGCATTTTAACGGCTAATTCTTTAAGATGCCATTCAAGCTGGGTTTTCACCTTTTCTTGTAGATCGTTCAAGAACGCCTTGATACGTGCCTCACGTTCGGCATCCGTTTTTTTCTTGGCAAATAATAATCCCATTTTAAAGTCGGGCTGAGCGGATTCCAAGAAAGATTTACCTAGGTCCCGTGTTGCCGCGGGCATGATGTACGCACCTTTCAAAATCGTTTCTAATGCATCAGCATATTGGACCTTGATGTCCTCTATGCGTCCCGTTAATGATTTTTTTTCTTTCAATAGGCTGTCCACTTGATTCGTCAGGTGTACTCGTTCTTCATGAGGAAGTTCTGACAATACTTCAAAATCATCGGCATGTTCCTCTTCATACTGCTCCTTCAGCCAATTAAGATGCCTTTCGACAAGGGCATTAGCCGATTGCATGATGGCATCTTTGCCATCATTTAGACCTTTTCCAGCCATTTCATATATGAATTGCTTGACCACTTCTATTTCATTTTCACTATTGTTCAAGTCTCTTACGGAAGTATAAAAAATCCCATCAGGATATACATTCCAGTTCGCAAATGCTTCAGAAACGGAAAGCTTGAAGTCTTGAAAGCTAAGCTCGTTCTCATCATGCTTATCAATCATATTGATAATTAAGTATGTCGGTTTTTCAGCCTCTAACAATTCTTTCGTGAATAGGAAGTTCACCTCTGATTGGACGTGATTGTAGTCCATGACATAGAAGACAACATCAGCTAGATGCAAGGCAGATTCCGTAGAAACTCTATGTGCATCATCGGTTGAATCAATTCCTGGCGTATCCATGATCGCACATGAATCCGGCAGTGAAAAATCATTGGAGCTTATCGTTATTGCCGATACTGAGTCTCCATCCTTGGCAAATTTCTTGACCTCTTTAAAATCATAAGGTGCAGGAAATAATACTGGTGGCTGATGATGGTAAAAGACCTTGGCATAGTCTTCCCCTTTTTGGACTTTTACCGTATTTGCACTCGTTGGAATCGGACTTGAAGGCAGTACTTGATCACCAAGGAAAAAATTGATCATACTGGATTTCCCCGCTGAAAAATGCCCGCAAAAAGCAATGATGAACTCCTCATTATTCACTTTCATGATTAACTGTTTCAGTTTATCGGCATTGCCTGTATCACCTGCCGATTGAAATTTTTCATACATGGCAGTCAAAATCCCCAATTTGGACTGTTGCTTTAATGTTTCTTGAATCATGAATCCATACCCCTTAATCTATCGTCATTTTGATATTCTTATTGTAAACGATTTCGTTTGTTATTCATACCATCAGCTTTATTTTTACTATATGATTCATTACAGTCCATGTTCAAAAAAAAAACCACCGATTGGTGGATTCATGCTGTTTGATTCATATTGACTTGGAATGCAAAAAAAAACCAGGATGTTTACCTGGTTGTAGGGGTGGGGTTAAAAGCAGCTCGGTTTTCAATTGGTGACTCGGTATAAGGTTTTACTGCCTTTGCCGATTTTTGAATATTATTCAATACATGTTTCATCACAAAACCATATGTAGCGACTGTCAATAAAATGAATACCCAAACCATTACCAACACCATCCTCTTATATATTGTTTAGCTTTTAGTTATTAGTTATTAGTTATTAGTTATTTAAAATTAAATTATCGAGATCCGAATGAGAATAATTTTCATCTTCATTTAGAATCTTATCACGAACGATAATCATTTTCAATAAGAAATTAAATTTTTTTATTATTTTCCCTTAAAAACCGTAGAATATTCCGTATGTTTCTTTAATGCCTTCTCTTCCAGCGGGATTCTTACCGTCATCATCCAAACATTCAATAAACTAAAGATGAAAGCAGTATAATATGCATTGAATAATAAGGAAATAACTAAAATCTCAGTTGCGACTATGATATAGTTCGGATGTTTGAAATATTTATAAGGACCTTTAATGACTACATCGGCATCAGGAACCACTATGATTTTTGTATTCCAATGTTTTCCCAATGAACGGATTGCCCAAATCCTGCCCGACTGCGCAATTAGAAAAAGGGTCAGCCAAATTGGCCAAAGTCCAGACATATTCCTTTCAAGTACGATCACTTCAATAATGAGAACAATAAAAAAACTAAGATGCATTAGAACCATCCATCTGTAATGGGACTCACCGTATTCCAATGCTCCTGCAGCTTTCAGCTGTTTTTCGTTTTGTTTGGCGATATATAATTCAACCAGGCGTTGTATTGCAATCAAGATAATGAAAATGGCAAAGATCATCACTTCCACCTCATTAACACAAGTTCAGATGAAAACCCAGGCCCTAATGCAGCAGCCAAGCCCACCTCACCTTTATTCCCGCCCCGCTGCATGAACCTCTCAAGGACGTACAAAATAGTTGCCGAGGACATATTTCCAAATTCCCTCAATACGCTCATTGACTCTGCCGTCATGCTTTCATCGAATCCGAGGGCTTCGTGATAAGCATCGATTACTTTTTTGCCTCCAGGATGAGCGATGAAATCTTTTATGTCACTTAGATCGAATCCATTCTCCATTAAGAACTCTTGAACATTCGGTTTAAGCCAATCCTTGATGATTGTAGGGATATCTTTCGAAAAAATCACGTATAATCCTTGATCTTTAACATCCCACCCCATTACATCCAATGAATTCGGCATAAGCGTAGATTGAGAATCCAAAAATTGCAAATGTCTTACTTTTTTTGAAAACTGTTCATTCGGCACTTCATCACCGCAAACCAAAATACAGCTTACTCCATCAGAAAATAAGGAAGTTCCAATTAAATTACTTTTGGAGATATCGTTCCTTTGAAATGTCAGACTGCATAACTCCACGCTTAAAACAATGACCTTTGCCGTCGGGTATGCTTGGCAATATTCAAAAGCACGTGATAGGCCACTCGCTCCCCCTGCACAGCCAAGCCCCCAAATCGGAATCCTTTTAGTATGCGGGTTAAATGGAAGTTCATTCATTATCCTGGCATCAATGGTCGGGGTAGCAATCCCCGTGCTTGAGATAAAGAAGAAAGCATCTAGCTCGTTTGCCTGCAGTTCTTCTTTTAAAAATTCTCTGTTGGCTAAGCATTTTTCTATAGCTTCTTTCCCAAACTTGACTGCCTGCTCAATATATAAATCATTCCGCTCGGCAAAAGAATGATCCTCTTTAAACCAATCAAGATCATTTGAAAAATACCGATTTTCCACTTGCCCATTCTTAAAAGCTTTTAGTAACCGTTCTATATTTTTAAATGATGCCCCAAATATTTCTCTCGAAAATTCCATGATCTTTTCCTGTGAGAGTAAATGTGGCAGCTTTATATGTGATGCAGATAATAAATATGGCATGATTCCACCCCTGATTATTCATGATATGGTTAATATACCCACCAGGATATCAATTATGCTTTATAGCTATATGGCAGACTGTAGACAAACTCGATCAAAATCGAGTTTGTCTACAGTTTTTTTATGGCTTTTACAAATTTGTTGATTTCCACTCCAGGCACTCGCTTTCCGCGGGCGGTCCGGGAGCCTCCTCGGATCCCTTGCGCCTGTGGGGTCTCCCTTGGACGCGCTTTTCCCGCAGGAGTCTCGCACACCCACTCCAATCAACTATGTTTAAAAAATTTAGATAGAACTCTTTTTGCCTACAGTCTTTTTTGTTTTAAAATAGAATGATTAAAACTTGAGGTGATGAGGATGCTTTCTAAACATGATTTTATTCAGCAAGATCAACTTTAAATGATTACTTTAGATCAACTGGTGCCAGCAAACCATTTGGTGAGTAAAATTGAATATGCCATTGACTTCTATTTCATTGTATTTAGAGGTAGGACGCCCAGGTATTGATCCAGTTATATTAGTTAAACTGACTTTTATTCAATATACCTACGGAAGTCGTTCCATGCGTAAAACAATTGAAGAAGCTGAAACAAATATGGCTACCGTTGGTTCCTAGGCTATGGTTTCCATGATAAAAGTCCCTCATTTCTCAACGTTCGGGAAAATTTTTGAACGACGCTTTAAAGATACAGACCTGTTTGAACAGATTTGCTATCGTACCTTAATGACAAGCTGCTGATAGAAAGTTAATAAGTGCAGAGCATGTATTGGTCGATTCCACACATGTGAAAGCCAGTGCGAATAAGTGGAAATTAGAAAAGAAAATCGTTCACAAAGAAACACGAGATTATCAAGGACTTCTTCAAGATGAAATAAATCAAGATCGTGAAAACCATTACAAACTGTCATTTATGCTTTATAGCTATATGGTTATATTTATTGGGGTTTTAAAATATTTTTTCTTTTTTTCTTAATTAATAGGTAAAAAAGACTATAAATTTGATAAAATAGAGAACATACCCATACAAGCGGAGGAACGAAATTGGAAATCAACACTATAATCACAAAATTGTTAAATGGAACCATCCAGGCCGTTAAGTCCGTTATTCCTTTCACTTTGGACATTCAAAAGCCTTACCTCATAAGACAGCCTTTCGAACAGGAATCCATTAGCGTCCTTATTGGCATGACAGGAGATATCCGTGGGAGAATAATGATTGAGGGGACTAACGGATGCATGAGTAAAATAGGTGAAAGTATGTTTGGCATGCCATTAGAAGGTGAAATGCTTGAATCTTTTGCAGCAGAATTCGGTAACATGCTTGCCGGTAATATTGCCACCTCTTTAGCAGGAGAGAATGCATTGATTGATATTACACCGCCCACCGTCATTGTGGGCGATACCAAAATGTATGGGTTTCATGAAGCAATCCATTTACCCATTTCATTGGAAGGCGTTGGTACTCTTCAGATCATCTTTATGATCGAAATGTAATCACGAAACAATAAAACCCCCTTACCTATAATCGGTAAGGGGGCACTTTCATTCTTCCTTCTTTACTGAAGATTGATTTTGCACTTGTATAATGATATTTTGAAACTCCTCTTTTCCACACACACTGCACCTATATTCCTGGCTTAGAATGGTCCGACAATGAATACAATATTTTTTCTCCATCCCTATCACTACTTTCCTGAACATATACTATCAATATATTCAAAAAGTGAAGAGAGTTTCCTTTTATCTGACAAAACGCCAATTTCATTATCAAAGATATCCTAAATGAAAAAATGCCCAAAATCCTCATCACCTGAGAAATTTGGGCATTTAATGGGTGAATCTATCAAGTTTACCGAAACTATTTTTAATCAGGCTACATTTTGCCCTTCAATACGCGTTTCCTTCATTTTGCCTTTTGTAGGGACGATGTTAAAGACAATATTCAAGAAAATGGCTGTCAAACTTCCGGCTACAATACCGTTTTCCGTTAAGATTTGAAAGCTTTCCGGAATTTGCGCAAATAGCTCAGGAACGACCGTCACTCCAAGTCCCATACCTACTGAACAAGCGATGATCAATAAATTTTCTTGAGAAGCAAAATCCACTTTGCTCAACATCTTAATTCCAGCGGCAATTACCATCCCGAACATCGCAACCATTGCACCGCCAAGCACGGATGAAGGGATAATTGTCGTGAATGCACCAATTTTCGGAACAAAACCTATGAAAATAAGAATGCCGGCTGTTGTGTATATGACATTTCTTGTTTTAATGCCTGACAATTGAATCAAGCCGACATTTTGTGAAAAAGCTGTATACGGAAACGCATTGAACAAACCGCCAATCATGATGGCAAGTCCTTCAGAACGATATCCGCGAGCTAGGTCGTCTTCTGAAATCTCTTTGTCCGTGATTTCACCAAGGGCATAATAAACACCAGTCGATTCCACCAAGCTTACGATCGCCACCAATGTCATTGTAATGATTGCCGTGACGTTAAATGTCGGAGTTCCAAAGTAGAAAAAATGTGGCATATGCAGCCAATTGGCACTGACCACTGAGCTAAAATCCACTTTTCCAAGGAAGAAGGCCGCAAAGGTTCCGACTAACAGCCCCAATAAAATAGAAATGGAGCGTAGGAATCCCGTCGAGAATTTATACATGAATATGATGAATAACAAAGTTCCAAAACCAAGAGCTACATTGTTCAAGTCTCCGAAATCAGCAGCTCCCTGGCCTCCACCAAGGTTGTTGATGGCAACAGGAATGAGCGTAATGCCAATAATCAAAACGACCGATCCAGTGACAATGGGCGGGAAGAACCTTGCCAGTTTTCCGAAGAACTTACTAATGATAATGACAATCAATCCCGACGCCAAAATAGATCCATAAATGGAGTTGATTCCATATTGCGTACCAATTGCAATCATCGGGCTAACTGCTGTAAATGTGCAGCCTAGGACGACCGGAAGCCCTATTCCAAAGAATTTATTTTTCCACACTTGCAATAAAGTTGCTATCCCGCACATCAAAATGTCTATCGAAACTAAATAAGTTAACTGCGCTGCAGTCAATCCCAGCGCCCCACCGACAATCAATGGAATGACGACTGCACCGGCATACATGGCGAGAACATGTTGTAATCCTAAGGAAGCAACTTTTAATGGTGATTGATTAGACATTGACGGCTGCTCCTTCCTTTTCCTCAGCGAACGTTATCTCACCGAATTTCAACTCAGCAATTCGTGCAAGTGATTCCACTTGGAAACCTTGTTCCCTAAGATCCTTACCACCACTTTGAAATGCTTTTTCAATCACGATGCCGATTCCGGCCACTTCTGCTCCAACCTGCTTACAGATTTCCACCAAGCCCCTGGCTGCCTGTCCGACCGCAAGGAAGTCATCGATGATCAAGACCTTATCTCCAGCTTCAATATATTTATTGGAAACCGTAATGGTATTGGTTTCTTTTTTTGTAAAGGAATGAACGGATGCCGTCACTAAATCATTTGTTAAAGTAAGTGATTTACGTTTACGGGCAAAAATGAGCGGAACTTCCAAATCCAAAGCAGCCATCAAACCAGGACCAATGCCTGATGATTCAATTGTCAGCACTTTCGTGATTTCCTTGTGTTCGAAACGTTTAACGAATTCTTTACCAATTTCTTTCATTAGCAAAGGATCCATTTGATGATTTAAGAATGAATCTACTTTTAAAATATCTTCTGATAAAGCTTGACCCTCGGACAAGATTTTTTCCTTTAAAAGTTGCATGAAGGTTCCTCCCAATCTCGGATGTTTATTGACCCAAAAACCATACAATTATTTCCCGGCATATAAAAAAGCCCAAGAAACATTGCGGCACTTTTTTGGAGTGAAGCAATACTTCTTGGGCACGAATGAAAAATGAATCAGCAAAAGCCTTCATTTACGCAACAAGATCTATTACTCACCCATAGTCGAATT
This sequence comes from Peribacillus phoenicis, assembly GCF_047238085.1. NCBI lineage: Bacteria > Bacillati > Bacillota > Bacilli > Caryophanales > Bacillaceae > Peribacillus > Peribacillus phoenicis. The sequence continues at coordinate 3,053,024 of NZ_JBDFMF010000001.1, forward strand.
ATTTACGGTAATCCGGTAGAAACTTGCAGGCCATATCCCTGCTATTATACGAGTGAAACATTATATTTTATTTATATGAATTATACCAACGCTGACCCTATTTGAAAAGTAATTTTTAATAAAAAACCGAACTTTAAATTAAAAAAATAAATCATTATTCGTATTATTAGAAAATTGCGAAATCACCAAACCTAAATAATTTGGATTTCCTATCAAAAAAACATCATATTCCATTTTACTGGTATTATACCATGCGTTTTTGTAGCAACCCATAAAAAAGAAGAAGGGCTTGAGATTAATCCAAGTCCTTCTTCTTTGATTCATTTGATTTTATAAACTTCTTTATATTTATTTTCAAGATACTTTATCAAATACTGAACATTCAGGCCTTCCCCTGTCGTTTCTTTCAAAATCTCCAGAGGCTTTTTTGTTTTTCCGTATTTATGTATTTTTTCATTAAGCCATTTCCTGATTGGTTCAATATCACCCGCTTCCAACAGTTCATCGAAATCAGGCAAATCTTTAAGCATCGATTGCTTGATTTGGGCTGCATACATATATCCCAATGCATAAGAAGGGAAATAACCAAAGCTGCCATCTGCCCAGTGTACATCTTGCAACACGCCCATTGCATCATTTTCAGGCACAATTCCCAAATAATCCTTGTATTTTTCATTCCAGACTTCCGGTAAATCCTTCACTTCAAGTTCCCCATTAAAGAGGGCCTTTTCCAGTTCATACCGAATCATAATATGTAGAGGATACGTCAGTTCATCTGCGTCAATACGGATGAACGATGGTTTTGATTCGTTAATGCCCCGGTAAAATTCATCCAGCGTCACATCTTGGAATTGTTCGGGAGCATATTCTTTTAATAAGGAAAATTTATTTTTCCAAAAGCTATGGTTCCGTCCAATGAAGTTTTCGAAAAACAAAGATTGTGATTCATGGATCCCCATTGATGTCCCGCTATCGAGAAGTGTTCCGGTTAACTCTTCGGCGATATTCTGCTCATAAATGGCATGTCCACATTCATGAATGGTACCAAAGATTGCCCCCCTAAAATCATTTTCATCGTATCGGGTCGTCACCCGGACATCGCCCCTATTTATTCTAATTTCAAAAGGGTGAACTGTTTCATCAAGCCTGCCAGCCTTGAAATCGTATCCTAGCTGATTTAAAATTTCCAAGTTGAGTTGATGCTGTTTTTCTTTTGGAAATTCTTTATATAGGAACGCTGTTTCCGGTCTATGTTCGCTTTTTGCTATCTGTTTTACCAAAGGTACAATCCTCGACCGAAGCTCACTGAATACGCCATCAAGTATATCTACAGTCATGCCTGGTTCATATATGTCTAAAAGGGTATTATATTTCGTCCCTTCATATCCCCAGTACTCTACGAACCTGCGGGTATATGCTACAATTTGCTCCAGATAAGGTTGAAATAAAGAAAAATCAGCTTTTTCCCTTGCCTCTTCCCATGCACTTTCAGAACGCGATTGTAAAATGACGAATTCCTTATATTCGTTCGCAGGAATTTTCTTATTCCTTTCAAACTCTTTTTTACACTCTTGTACCATTTTATTCATCGATTCACTAAGAATGGCTTCATCCATCGAAAGTTCTGCAATGAAGGATTCCATTTCCTTACTTGTGCTCATATTAAACACTTCGGATGAAAGCATACCGATAACTTCGGAACGCTGCTCAACTCCCTTTTTAGGTGCACCTGTACGCAAATCCCAAAAAATTAACGAGAGAGCTTCATTATAAGCCGAGATTTTCTTTACATATTCTTTAAACTCTTTTTCTATCAGTTCTATACCCTTTTTTTTCATATTCACTGCTCCTTCCAACTACACTTTACCATATTATACAAAAGACTTTCATATCAGAACCACTCCGATTAATAAATTCAAATAAAAAGAGCCAAGGGGTTCCCTTGGCTCTCATTATGAATTGGGTTTTATTTAAATCGTTACAGGAAGAATGGATACAATCTTCTCTTTCACATGTTCCGAAAGATCCTTTTCAATCAAAATCTGGACGGTTCCCGAATCATTGCTCGTCCTGATCAAACGCCCTATTCCCTGGCGCAATCGAAGGAGCATGTATGGAAGATCCACTTCTTCGAATGCATCGGTAACCGAGTTACGTTTGGCTTCGAAAACCGGATCGCGAGGCGGGAATGGAAGCGAGTGTATCACTACATTTTGTAATGAAGGTCCTGGTACATCAAGACCTTCCCATAAATGATAGGAGAAAAGGACAGATTGCTCATCCTCTTGGAACTTCTTAACAAGCTCGCTGATTTCCGCTTCCCCTTCAAAATATAATGGATAAGATGATATTGGGCAGTTTTCCTTGAACCATTGCAATTCTTCTTTTGAATGGAATAACACTAGTGTTCGACCTTCATTTTCCTCAATTGTCTTCATTGTATATTGAAGTTTTGCCAATTGATCTCCATTTTCGAAGACCGGCATGTTCATTTTCATGACTTCATCGTAATCAAATGGTGATTCAACGGAAAAGCTGTCATACTTTTCTATCCCTAAACTATCTGCAATATATTGGAAGGATTTATTGTCCGATAATGTTGCCGATGAAAAAATGTAAGGGATTTTTTTCGAGAATACCTGTTCAGACAAGATATCCTGCACAAGCCTTGGCATGATGACCAATGTTTTGGTCATTTCATTTTCTTCAAACCAGGAAACAGCCTGTTCATCCTTCACAAATAGAGAAAGTGAGTAGCCCAGCTGCTCTAAATACTCTTCCGTCACTTTTAAATCATAATCATTGATCGTGTACATTTCCGCTTCAAAAACAAGATTCTCCTCTAACTCTTCAACCTTTTTATGAAGCTTTTGGGCAAAGTTTGTTATTTCTTTTGACATCGGGATTTCATAACGATTAGATCCGCTGACATGTATCGCTTTTTCATCCAACAAATCAAAAAATTCTTCATTGATATCGATTAAGTCCTCGATGATGTATAAGGTTTCTTCACGAACCTGATTGGCTGTAAGCAATTCCAGAACCGAAGCAAGGGTTTGTTCCCCAACTTTATAAGTTAAAGCCTTTTGAGCAGCAAATTCCAAAAGATGACCTTCATCAAAGACAACGCAGCTATGATCAGGCAGTAATGGTAACTGTCCTTCACGCTTACGCTTTTCCTTAGTCCATACATGTTCCATGAAGAAGTCATGTGAACAAATGATCAAATCACTTGATTTTCGATAGTGGTCCCGTGATAGGGTTTGCCCACAACGATGGCGTTTATCACAAGTAAAACAGTTTTGAAGCTGATCCCAGCCAACTTTAGACCAGTCTTCATCATTTAAATATGGATACTGTTTACGGTCTCCATATGCTGTATAGGCGTTCATGGATGAGTTATCATGAACAAACTTGGGAAGTTCATCATAGAGCTGATCTATCCCTTCTGAATCCTCATGATTCACAGCATAATCCAATTTCTTAAGACATACATATTGATCGTGATATTTGGCAAGCCGAACATCCACTTCAATACCTAAAGCATTCTTGATTTTCTGGATGTCGCCTTCCTCTTTGACAAGCTGTTCAATCAACGTTTCATCTGCACATGAAATAATTGCCGGTTTATTCGTATATCTCGCATAACAAATCGCATATAGTAAATAGACCAAAGTCTTACCGGTCCCTACCCCTGCTTCAGCAAAACTTACATTTTTTTCTTTAAAAGCTTTTTCTAACTGAAAAGCCATGAAGATTTGTTCGTCACGCAGCTCAAATCCTTTTTCGGGAAGAATATCGTAAAAAACATCACCGATCCATTCTGAAAGCTTATCGTAAAAAGAATCTTCCTTTGTTACCGAAAAAGGCAGTGTTTTAAGCATCATGGTCTCCCCTTTTATCTATCATCATTATATAGAATCCGAATCATTATTATCTTAGGCAAAAGTATATTATCCTTTATTTCACATTAGTAGTCAAGATATTTACCTATTATCAGAATGAAAGGTAATATGTATGTATGCATGCTGTCTGGTTGCCCGATTCGTAAAATAAAAGACAGGCTCCAAAAGAGCCTGTCTGTAAGTAATATAGGGTTGAATTAAGCTTTGTTTACGTTTGATGCTTGTGGTCCACGTTGACCTTGTTCTACATCAAATGTAACGTCTTGGCCTTCTTCAAGTGTTTTGAAACCTTCGCCTTGGATAGCTGAGAAATGTACGAATACATCGTCTCCACCTTCACGTTCGATGAATCCAAAACCTTTTTCTGCGTTAAACCATTTTACTTTACCTTGTTCCATTTTTGTTGCCTCCTAGTGTGTTCTCCACACATTATATTACTATCCTTGCTCAAAAGAATATTAAGGTATTCCTTAAATCTGAACAAAAATAATTCATTATTAGAATAACAGAAAAGGAAATGATAAGCAAGACTGGAACCTATTATGAATAAATCGTCCTGACTAGCAAAAATCCTCCATTATATTCTACCTACTCATTCACCTTGAGGCTGCCTTGGCGGCCTTTTCCCCCAATATTGATAAAGGTCGGCACGGATGAAACCATTGAACAATTTCCTTTTTTTCGTTGCAGGCTTACCGTAATGCTGTTCGAAGTCAGGATTGGAGGTAATCATGTATACCGACCATGTATCAAGCTTCTTGAAGGCTTGGCCCATTTCCCTATACATCTGCTCTACCGCTTTTTTCTCACCTAGACGTTCTCCATAAGGCGGGTTCCCGACAATGACACCATACTCTTTCCTGGTCGAGATATCCCTTACCTGCATTTGTTTGAATTCAATCAAATCACCCAGACCGGCTTCAAAACTATTCGCTTTAGCTATATCGACCATTCGATGGTCAATATCACAACCGGTTATGTCCAAGTATTGATCATAGTCGGCTAAATCTTCAGCCTCAATCCGCGCTTCATCCCAAACCTTGCTGTCCATCCATGACCAGGTTTCAGAAACGAATTCCCTGTTAAACCCAGGTGCTATATTCTGCCCAATTAAGGCCGCCTCGATGGGAATCGTTCCAGATCCACAAAATGGATCTATGAAAGGTTTATCCGGTTTCCAATTGGTCAGCATGATTAACGCAGCCGCCAATGTTTCTTTTAGGGGCGCCTCTCCCTGCCCTGTGCGATAACCCCGTTTATGCAAACCAGCACCTGAAGTGTCTATGGTAAGTGTCACTACATCTTTTAAAATAGACACTTCAATTTTAAACAAAGGACCTGTCTCTGCAAACCAAGATACTTGCTTATATTTACTTTTCAATCTATCAACAATCGCCTTTTTTACAATAGCCTGACAATCAGGGACACTGTATAGCTTTGACTTAACGGATTTTCCACTCACGGGGAACTCGACATCGGCTGATAAGAAATCTTCCCAATTCAAGGCCTTTGTTTTTTCAAACAACTCATCAAATGAATATGCTTTGAATTCCGCGACTTTAATTTTCACCCTATCGGCACTGCGCAGCCATAAATTAGAGCGGGCAATGGCGGATTGATCCCCTTTATAGGTGATTTTACCATTTTCGACTTGACAATCGTAACCAAGATCCCGCACCTCCTTGGCAACAATTGATTCCAATCCCATTGCTGATGTTGCAATTATATCGAATTGTTTCATTAATCCTGCACCTTCTTTCCATTAATCCAAATCAATGGCACCTTTTCCCGAATTTCTTTCATTTATGTATTTAGAATCAGGCATTGATTTTTTACATGTAAACCTTATGGTCCACCGCGTTTTTATATTTCAGTAAGCCAATGTTTGCCTAGCTTATATCATGATCATGTAGCGTATTAATCACCGTGAAGTAAAGCTTTACTCAATACCTTAGGATACACGCTGCCATCCAACCAATTATGTATGCTTCCCATCCATTGTCCTGAAGTTTGATGTTCTATCTTGATACCTTCATATTAGGGCTAACAGAAGAGTTAAGGAACCTTTATAAATAGGATACCCAGAATCAAAGAAATGCTTAACATTCCAACACTATTTTTAAAAACGTTACCGACAGACTTCATTTAAGCCATTTCCCTAATCATTCGAACGCAATGAAAAACTTGCCAAGTTTTAAGTTTAACACAGCCGTGTTTCAGAAAACGAAAAATAAATGGAAATGCCCAATCTTTTTATAATAGTGCATTCTCCATAAACAAAAACTCCCCTTTTAAAAGGAGAGTTGTGCTTTTGGTGTTATATGATAACGTTCTGTAAGCCATGTTTTGTTCCTCAGTACTGCAAGCGACTCGCGTCTCGTACTTCGGCGGTAATCATCTATCTACAGAAGCAAGTGCTTCTGTCCTTCTCCTCGTTCAATTCCAAGGAAGAAAGCGCCCCTACCATTAATTTGGGTTTCTCGCTCGTGGGGTTTACCTCGTTCCACCCTTTACATTTCTGTAAAGGCTCCGTCACTGTGGCACTTTTATAGGTATTCATGCCATATCCAAAAGGACTTAGGCATTTTCCCAGCCGTCAGCAATCCAAGATTGCTGCCCAAGCTTATTTTTTCGCCAGGCACGAACACTACGGACATCGCAGTCCGTGCGAGCATGGACTTTCCTCTACTGCATAAATGCAGCAGCAATTACCCAAACGTTAACATAACATAATTGATTATACTCCATTATTCACGAAAACACAATACCAAAATCATTTTCACTTTTACAATGCAAAATCTCAGTCAAAAAGCTTGTTACCAAAAACGTGCTTTTCCAAGTTGGATAACCGTTTAAGGATATCAAAGTTAGTGGTTCCCGGAGTGGCACTTGGAGCAGGTTGATTTGGACGTTTTGTACTCTCTTCGGCTTGTTTTTTCAATTTAAGATTTTCTTGTTTTAGATCTTCAATTTCCTGATGGAACACTTCATAATCTTTAATGATAAGATCCAGGAATTGATCCACATCTTCAGGTTTATAACCGCGCATGGCTGTTTTAAAATCTTTTTCAAGAATATCTTTAGCCGTTAATTTTATCTTATCGGATAGCATAAGACTTCACCTCAATACTTTCGCCAATACAATCGACTTTTTATTATTTTTTCAAATCTGCTTGGGTTTGTCAACGAAACACCATTTTGTAAGCTTACTGTTTCAGAGAACGATATGTAATCCCATTAAATCTGTATCTAAATTTCATCATAATATGATTATGCTTTAGAAACAACTTTTAATCCATAATTATTTTCACTCCATCATTCTTCGGACCAGCTGGCTTCTTCCGCAGCCAGTTGCAGATCATCAAAGTTTATCTGAAAGATGGGGTATGGCTGTGTTTCCGCCTTTTTCATTGCTTCGAAATAAGGATATCGGGCTGATCCTTCTTTTTCAGCTTCGAAAATGATGAGCATGGCATCGCTTTTATGGACCATATACCTATTTTTGGTTTTCAACTGTTGTGGCCCTTCATATGGTTTGTTGAAAATGGACTCAACAAAATCGGCACGGGCCAATATGGATCGGTAGTAATCTTGATTCGTCTCGTTCCATGACTCTTCCTGTTTCAGGAAAGGAGTAAGCACCCCTAATTTAAGCTGATGATATTCTTCCTGTAATTCGAACACCACTTCGGCACCCCATAGTTCCGTACCCAACTGCCCTGAGATGATCACCCATTCCAGCCCGTCTTCCACCAATGGCAGGAGACGCTCCTTCATCGCTTTCTTTATATATTTTACGGCTTCATGGTCATTTTTGAATATCCCGAATTCAAAAGCTTTGTAGCCCGTCATATACAAAACCTTCATCGCTAGACTAATCTCCTTTTAACATGATTATGTATGAAAACAAGGGCTTAATAAGCCCTTATTTTTTAGTATCCGAAATGCTTAGGTGGACAGCATGGGTTTTGCGGCGGCCTTCCACAAATCAAGTGTTGATTATAGCACTCGTTCACCACGGATTGAGTATGCGGGAAATAATGCTTAAACGTGTTCACATGTTTATTGACATTTGTAGTATGTGATGGATGAACGACAGGGATCACTGTGTTCGATACATTCGTATTGACATATTGCTGTGTTGGAGAGACTTGCGCTGGGGCAACTTGAGATGGAGATGTTTGTGTTGGACCATATTGCGCTGGAGATACAGCAGATGGACTATAGGCTCCCATTACGTTAGAGTTTTTACCAGCTGACGCTCCCATTACGTTGGAGTGTTTACCGGTTGATGCGCCCATTACTCCAGGTGCGTTCCCGTATGCTCCCATTACATTGGATGCTCCCATTACGTTGTTGGATGCTCCCATTACGTTGTTGGATGCTCCCATTACATTGTTGGATGCTCCCATTACATTGTTGGATGCACCCATTACATTGTTGGATGCTCCCATTACATTGGGGTTATTTCCTCCACAATTACGAAAATACATTTATAATACGTCCCCTTTCATCATGATAAGTTTAGTCTTACCATTACAGACTATGAAAAAAAGGGGATACGTGTACTGATGAAATGACCTATTTATACAGAATAAGTATAAAACGATGTATGGCTGTCAATAAGTACACTATCATTATTATATCTGGCTAACCTTCAAATGAAATGAGGAATATTCTATAAAAAGGAATAGAGACTGTCTTTTAATGAAGTAAACAAAACTATCGTTAAACAAAGGACTACAAAAAATAGAAATAAAGTCGTTTTATACATTTCTCCGCTCCGCTTTCACCTTAATTTTATATGATGTAAAGGCATGAAATGAACGCTTCGGAATTTCACCCTCAACTCTTTCCATTTTACACACAATAGTTGAAGGCTACAATAATTGTATACATATTTTTTATTTTCGGCCTTTTGCACTAAAAGAAGATTCTCGGTCCTTATCTTATACAGAAATATCCTTTGATTCCTCTTTCTTTTCGAGCCGCCGGATCCTCTTTTCCAATTCCAACTGTTTTTTCCCCAGTGCGGTCCCTTCCCTAACCATCTCTTGATGTGCGATTATTGAACATTTTAGAGCATGACCGACGTCCTTAAATTGATGTTCGTATAATTTTGCACATTCAATCTGTGCCTGTATCCTTATTTGCACATTCCCTTTTAAGGCGACTTCCTTCCAAATTTCCAAAGCTTCAGCGAATTGTTTTTGCTTCTTTTTCTGGAAGGCCAATGCATGGCCAGCTAATATCCGATCTTCCTCATTACCCGATTCCAATATTTTTTGATATGTCTCAACTGACTCCTCTTTTTTCCCCAAATAAGCAAGCCATCGTGCAATTTCCATTGACTCTTCCGTATATCCATCGATTTGGAGGATTTTTCGGGACAAATGAATATACAAAGTGATCAATGATAAGATATCCAATTCATTATGCTTCATGATTCCAAACAGTATTTCTGGATTCTTCCTCTCAACAAAATCAAAATAAATCATCGGTGCCAAATATCCAGGAATATCATCCTCCCTATGTACACCTAGAATATCTGTTTCGACAGCTGATAATTTCACTCGTTCCAATTTGTTTCTCCATAGGCGTCTTGAAGCATGATACAAATCGAAATGTCCGAATTCCGGTAGTTTCGGTACATGTTCCTTTACCAAGGTATGTCTCGTTTTTAGCTGGGGCCAATCAAAGGATTTACCATTATATGTGACAAGCGTTTCGTAATTGATGTTTTCCAGAAAGCTTTGATAAAGCGGTATTTCACTTCCAGGCTGCGGAAGGATATGTTGCTTCACGACTACTTCTTCACCTTCTAAATAGGCATACCCTAGTAAAAAAATGGTATTGCCGGCTCCGCCTCCTAGCCCTGTCGTTTCCGTATCGAAGAAAAACAGATCTTCACTTTTAACGCCCCTGGCGGAAAGTGGATGCTCCAATGAAGTTTGATTCCACTCTTTTACGACCTTTTTCAGCTCGGAAAATTCATATAACCCGTGTTTGTGATTTATAGGGTAACGGACTTCCCTAATGAAACAATAGTCATCGTCGAAATGAAAGGAAACGGTATCGTTCTCCAGCCACTTTTCAAAGTAAGGAATTTCTTCATTCAATGTCTGGTCATATTCTTCTACAGGAGAAGGATGTTTTCCTAGGTTCATATGCGTTTTCATACGGTTCAATTTATTTTTTAAAGACATGAAATTACACCTCTTTTCACCTATCACTGCAATCTATTAATGTTTTTGCTTACAAAATTGACCTAATAATTGTTTGGCATCACTCTTGGCTGTTTTCGTTGCGGATTCCGTACCGATACAAGAAGGACAGCCGCTTTCACACGTGCAATTTTCGATCATTGATATTGTTTCCAGCAGAATGACTTCAGAGTTTTCATATACTTTATCACTTAACCCTATGCCTCCCGGATAACTATCATAGATAAAAATGGTCGGTTTTTCATTATGTGCTGCCTTAACCTGCGGATAAACATGAATATCATGCGGATCGCACATAACGTATAGCGGAATCATGTAATTCAGCGCATGCGACGCACCTATCATTCCTTGTTCTATTCGATTTTCGTCCCACTTGAATATATCAGGATCCATGGAAAGCATGGCCGAACTAGTGTGCAGTTCCATCTCAGGGAGACTGATTGGACCTGAACCAATATTTTCATGAGTTTCGAATTTGATTTTTTTGAAGATCGTGGGCATCGCCCTGATTGCGACATCACCAAAAGCAGCTGTTGTGGAAGCGAAAGTTCGCTGTTTATCGACTTCCAATACAGACAATTGGACAGCAAGGTTAGCATCCGTATAATAGTCCACATTGACTTCACGTACATAAGCCTTCTTTTCATCCCAATCAAGTTCTTCCACCTGAAATTGAATTCCCTGGTGTAAATAAATGGCTTCATCGTGAAGAAGGGTCATTGCACTGAACGTATCCATTTCCCCTATGACCCGATTAACCGGTGCATTCGTTTGGTCGATGATCACGACATTTTCCTGTGCCGCTGAGCGCAGGCTGATATTGCTTGCGGGAAAAGCATCATTCATCCAATGCCATTTGTCCCCATTCAGGTGTAAGACCCTTTCTTCCGTAAGGAATTCAAGAACGTCCATTATCTCTGTTTTCCCAAAAGTATCGCCTTTTTTAAAAGGCAGCTCATATGCTGCACATTTTACATGATCAACCAAGATCAAAAGATTATCCGGATTGATTCTTGCAGTTTCTGGATTTCTGGTAAAGAAATAATCGGGATGCTGTACGATATATTGATCAAGGGCACTGGAACTGCCGACCATGATGATCAAAGCTTCACCATGCCTTCTGCCTGCTCGCCCAGCCTGTTGCCAGGCACTCGATATGGATCCAGGGTAACCGGTCATTATGCAAACCTGGAGCTGGCCGATATCGACACCCAACTCAAGTGCATTTGTGGAAACTACCCCATAAATGGAACCATCCCTAAGGCCTTGTTCAATTTCCCTACGCTGTGTTGGCAGATATCCGCCGCGATAGCCCCTGATCGATTTTGGCCCCAATTGCTTTGACACAAGTTCCTGTAAATAAGTCAATAGAATTTCCACTCGAACCCTGCTTCGCGCAAAAACGATCGTTTGTATTTTATTTTTCAAAAATTCATTTGCCAGCTTCCTGACTTCCAAAACCGCACTCCTTCGTATGTTGAGCGGTTTATTGACTATTGGGGGATTATAAAATACAAAATGCTTTTTCCCACTGGGTGCTCCGTTATTATCGATAAGGACCATTTGTTTTTCCGTAAGCTCTTCTGCTAACTCTTTTGGGTTATTAATCGTAGCGGAAGTACAGATGAATACAGGGTCGCTTCCATAAAACTTGCAGATCCTTTTTAACCTTCTTATGACGTTTGCTGTATGACTTCCGAAAACGCCTCGGTAAATATGAAGTTCATCGATGACCACATACTTCAAGTTTTCAAACAAAGAGACCCATTTCGTGTGATGGGGCAGGATTCCGGAATGGAGCATATCAGGATTTGTGATCACGATATGCCCGGCCTGGCGGATTTTTTGCCTGATGTTTGAAGGTGTGTCCCCGTCGTATGTATAACTATTTATCTTAGCATCCATTTCATCAATCATTTCATTCAATTCGCTTTTTTGATCATAGCTCAGCGCTTTTGTCGGAAATATATAAAGCGCCCTGGTTTTTTCATTTTCCAGTATTTTTTGAAGGACCGGCAAATTATAGCATAATGTTTTACCAGAAGCTGTTGGTGTGACCGCCACAAGGCTATTGCCACTGACAGCAGTATCAAATGCAGTTGCCTGATGGGTGTACAACCCATTTATCCCCCGTATTTCAAGAGCATGCTTGATCTTATCATTCATTGCAGCGGGAAAAGGGACATGTTTCGCCTCTTTCGCTTCAATTACTTGCCAATGTACGATGTTATCTTTAAAATCCTCATTTGTTTTTAAATCCTTAATAACTTCCTGTAAATTTTTTCGCAGTTTCATATAACCACCTCATACTCCTATTCTACCGAATGAACGTTCTATGCAAAAGGGAAACTATTTCCTATTCAAAAAAAAAGCTGGAAACGGCAACATCCCGTCTCCAGCTCGGTCTTTTATCATTTAATTAATTCTCTTCAACAAAGCGAATGATTTCTTCGAGTAGTCTGCTTGGAGCTTCCAGCATTCCCATATGGCCGCTGCCCTTAAGTATAACTTCATGGATATGGCTCCCTTTTACAGAAAAGGTTTTTTCAACGGGAATTAGCTTATCCTCTTCACCTGCAACCAATAAAACAGGCAACTTTGTATCTTTGAGTACATGATTTCTGTCTATTCTGTTCCTCATGGCATGTAAAGACCCTATCGCACCGCTTTCACTGGTTTTATATCCGATTTCCTTAGTTTGTTCAATATTGGAATCTTCGGGATTAGCGAAAAGCTTTGGTATAAGTCCGTCAATGAAAGCTGGAATTCCATCACTTTTGATTTTCTCGACAGATTTTAAGCGCCCAGCCTTTCCAGTTTCATCGTCCGGCAAAGCCGTAGAATGTACCAATGAAAAACCAGACAATTTCCCAGGAAACCTTTCTGCGAACGCCAAGGTGATATATCCCCCAAGCGAATGACCAAACATATATACCTTTCCGATTTCCAGTTCGTCCAGTAATGACGCAATATCAGCAGCCATATCTTCAATCGAGAACGATTCCCCTATTACCTCACTTGCACCATGCCCCCGTAAATCAACGGCAATAACCCGGTATTCATCCTTTAATTCAGCAATGATGTCACTCCAATATTCATGGCTTCCGCAAAATCCATGAATAAACAACAATGTTTCATTTCCTTTCCCGGTATCTATGTAGGAAAGCTTGCCATTATCTGTCATATAAATCCCTCATTTCCTTTTCTAATCATTCAGTAACGGTATTCCCTATAGTCCTTTATCTGAAACCCAACAGTGCATTCACATTTCTTAATTCCTCACATAGCCTATAGGCAAAGGAATTTTTTAGAAAGGAGCACCGCGATGACCTCTTCTGAAAAAAATAATAATCGGAGAATAGAACCCTTTACCCATTTCATTAACAAAATGGATCGGCTGTTTTCCGAAAGGCCTCCTAAAGGCATGCTGCAATCTCTTGACGATTTCTTCGGTCCGGCGAAAGAACGCAGCTTTCCGGTTGATGTTCACGAAACGCATTCAGAATATACCCTTACCGCCACTTTGCCTGGAATTGCACGCAGCCAAATATCAATTGATGTACTGGCCCATGCCGTAACCATAACTGCAAAGCAAGTAGATAGAAGACATAAAAATCAAGGAATGTTTCAAAAAGAAGTTTCAGCAGGTACTCTTTCAAGAACCATTTCCTTTCCAAAACCCATTGATGAAGCAAAAGTCACCGCTCGACATCGCGATGGCATCCTCACGCTTCATCTACCCAAAATCAGGGGGAATCGGATTGAAATCCATTAGACATGAATAAAAGCAGACTTAAAAAAGTGGCTGGGTCACTTGTAAGTCTGCTTTTCCTTTATTCACCATCTAAGCTTTGAAGAAGCCCCCTACTCCTTTGACCATTGAAGATACTTGAGAAACTGTATTCATCATTTGTCCAGCTGTATTCATCATCTTCGTTATATCCATCGAGCCATCTTGTGTTTTGAATTGATTCATGACCGATTTGAAACCCGATGGCTGGGGTTTTTGCATGAACTGCTGCTTAGGATATGGATTATGAGCCTGCTGCTGACCTTGCGGAGGTCTTTTAGCTGGCTGTAACGGATTGGCGAACGGGCTAAAAGCTTGCGGCTGCTGATTGGACTGGATTGGCTGCATTTGTGCCATTGGCTGCATTTGTGCCATTGGCTGCATTACACTGCTGGCCGGATAAGCTCCCACAGGCATCGCCTGCTGCTGGACTGATTGGAATGGATGATAGGCCGCTTGCTGATAAGGATCATGATATGGTGTCATATAGCCCCCTGTATCCTGGAGATGATATGGATACATAAATGGTTGTTCATGATTATGATTATTGGGCGGAGGATACGGCATTGGCTGCTGGTACCCTCCCCAATATTCCGTCATTGATTGAGGAAACTGTCCTTGATTTGGGGAGATTTGGTTAAAACCGGATCTCATCATGTCAATGAGCCCTCCTCTTTTTTCATTACATGGTTCTGATAATATATGAAAAAAGGGGTAATATAGTGTAGGTATTTTTATGATAAAATCCGATTGATTTCCGTTCTTACATTATTAAGGATGAATTCCACCGATTGAACATGGCTTTTAAATCGCTTATAACTTGTTTTAGGGAAAAATGCCTGTACGGCCACATCAGAAAGGTTATGGGCGGTTTGTTCGATTTGCTCGGGGAAAAGATGCCTAAATTCGGATTCTTTCATCCACTCCTTCATTCCGGTTTCCCATTCGATGCATGCGGTCCTTACCTGGTCTGCAAACGGCTTGACATCCGAAAAAAAATCCTTTTCCTTTCCTTCCTTCCGTACACCCTCATAGATATCATCCGCTTGGTCCGTGAATTTTATTAATTGTTCTGTTAATAGCTGCAGTTTTTCTTTTTGCACAATATATTCCTCCGCACAATTGTTTCCCTTATTATAATCCAGTTCATTATAAAATGATATTCTTCTGGCTTATACGTGCAATTCAGTGAGAACATTGTTCTTTATTATTGATTTTTTCGGGACAATGGAAAAGGAATGGTTTACACCTTCAGCATTTACCCAATAATCCTCGGCTTTCTCAATGGCTTCCTGGGCTTCGTTAACTAATGTATATTGCTCCGCCCATAGTTTACACCGCACTGTATTTACAGTTTCCCCATATGAAATTTCCAAACGATCCAGGCTGGTACTGATCTCAGCTATCATCCTTAATATCTCCTCTGTTGCGACACTTTTATTGACCATGCTGATCCCTCCCATTCTTTACCTGTACTATTCTTTTTTTTATCAGAAAGCCCTTCATGACTGACAAAACTAGAAGGGAATCGGCAAAGAAAGTGCAATTCACTTAATTTATTATGCCCTTCGACAACAATGGCAGAATGAAGAATGAAGTTTTAAACAAGAATACAGACAGGAGGTGATTTTATGCAGTCGAATGAAAGCAGACAGCAAAAAAACGAAAAACGACAAAAGCCGCCCACTAAAAAGGCAGGAACGGGAAACCCGAAGCTTAGCGGAGAAAACCGCCCCTCTACGTAAGACATAAATACTGACCGAAAAACTGGGAAGGCTTACACGACGCCTTCCCTGTTTGCTTTTAAAATATCCAATTTTTGAGCATTGCTGCTGTATGCAGCTGCTTTTGTTTATGGTCATACCAATCAGTCAAATGCGGGTCTTCTTCCCATTTGGATTCAATGAACCATTTTTTTTTAACCTTTTTTTTCATATCCCATTGCTCTGTCATCCTTGCTTGATGATGAATCAATGGATATACTCCCCTCAGCATCGGGGTTTCATGGTACCTAGGATTTTTTCGATATTGTTCATAATCATATCTGGCCCCCGTTGGTTCTGTCCTGCAGGAAAATTCATAGAATAGCGGAAACAAATCTTCAGAAAATAAAAGGCCGGCCAACCTTTTCCCCAATTCAATCCTTTTATCGATATTTCTAAAATGAGAAACGGACGAGCCATACAGTTCTCCATTGCAAGTAGGAAATAAAACGGTGCTAAAATGCATCCAGTCCTGCAGGAAAAATAATAGAGAATGAAATACGAAAGATTGTTTTTTAATAACCGGTTCTTCTATGATGTTTTGTTCATTTATGATAAGCGCAGTGACTAATTTTTCCCGATTTCCATGTTTCCAAAAGGAATACCATTCGTTCGTCATGAATTTGGTAATAAAAAAATAATGACATAAGTGAAACAAAGGACGTCCAAACTTCGTCGAATAATGATAGAGAAGTAATTGCGGATAAGCATCTTGGAATATTCTCCAGTTGGCTTCTTCATACGTCAGGAATAAGAGATGCCTGTATTTTTGGCCAAGCAAACGGGAAAACCAAATCCCTTCAAGATCACACATATTCCAGCCTGCATTTCTGGAAACCATCCCCGCTAAAAAAGACCATTGTATTTCGGGATGCATTTTGAAAAATCGTTCATATGCCTTTGTCCTTGATATATTATCTCTATTCCCTTTAGCGGTTTGGGCTTTTATGGAATGTAGCAATTGCTTTTCCGTCTTTAATAATCGCATCTATGTGTCCGCCTTTCTATAGCGATGAATTGTGACATATAGTTGTACATAAATCCTATCGTTCTAAGAAACAATTCTTTTTATTCACATTTTGGATTCTTTTTTTGCTAATATAGATAAGTGAAAAAAAGGAGGGGTAAAAGTGGCATTTCATTATCCCAACGGACGAAGATTTGTACCGCAGGCTATGGAAGAAAAGAAAAGCCCACTTAAAAAAATCAGTTACAGCAACCGGGGAAAAACATTGGAAGACGATTTGAACGAAACCAATCAGTATTATTTAGCACACGGCATTGCCGTCATCCATAAAAAACCGACACCCATTCAAATTGTCGATGTCCACTATCCGAAAAGAAGTGCTGCAGTCATTAAAGAAGCTTATTTTAAACAAGCATCGACCACCGATTACAATGGTGTTTATAAAGGAAAGTACATTGATTTTGAGGCGAAGGAAACGAAAAGCAGCAGTTCGTTCCCTCTGAAGAATTTTCATGACCATCAAATTGAACATATGAAACAAATCGTTCAGCATGACGGAATTGCATTTGTGATCATTCGGTTTTCCGCAATGGATGATATATATGTAATGAGTTCTGAACAACTGAGTTTTTATTGGAAGAGAATGAAAGAAGGCGGGCGCAAATCTATAACTCTTCAAGAGGTTGAAAGCAGTTCACGAAAGATTACTCTTGGCTTTCAACCGAGAATTGACTATATTAAAGTAGTAGATTCGCTCATCGCAGAAAATTTTTAGTTTTTTTAGAAAGGCAGGTTAGCTGTAATGGCTGAAAAATATAATACTAGAGAAGAACGCCGAAAGCAGGGGCAGACTCAAAAAAAGGGACAGAAAACAGGTCCTAAAAAGCCAACAAATATGCTTAAGCGAATTTTCCTTATACTTGTTACAATCGGAATAATAGGCCTTGTTGCCGGAGGAGCTGCAATGGCTTACTTTATCAGCGACGCTCCAAAGCTTGACCAAAAGCTTTTGAAAGATCCGGTCACATCCAAGATTCTCGATGAAAATGGTAAATTGCTAGCTGAAATCGGAAAGGAAAACCGGGATTATGTAAATTATGAAGACATACCCGACCTTGTCGAAGAGGCTTTCCTGGCAACGGAAGATTCACGATTTTATGAACACCACGGTGTCGATTTCTTACGTCTGGGCAGTGCCGTCATAGCCAACTTCAAAAACGGATTCGGCTCAGAGGGTGCAAGTACATTGACCCAGCAGGTTATCAAGCGTTCTTATTTAACACCTGATAAGACCATCAAAAGGAAAGTCCAGGAAATGTGGCTATCCATACAGCTTGAAAGGAAGTATACAAAAGAAGAAATTTTTGAAATGTATGTGAATAAGATTTTCTTTGCAAACCGTGCAAACGGGATCTTAACTGCATCGCAAACTTATTATGGAAAAGATCTAAACGAATTAAAATTGAACGAAGCGGCCATGCTTGTAGGATTACCGCAAAGTCCAAGCAGGTATGACCCGTATAAATACCCTGAACGTGCGAAAGAACGCCGTGATATTGTCCTGCACTTAATGAATAAACATGGATATATCACCGAAACGGAAATGAAAAATGCGCAAAGCATAGATATAACAGAGGGGCTTCAAGAAATCGATAAGAGTCAAATCGATACGACGGCATACGATGCCTTCATCGATTTGGTAATTGAGGAAGTCGGGGATATGGGTGACTATAACGTCTTTACCGATGGTTTGGAAATCCAAACGACAATTGATAAAGATGCCCAAGAATATGTCTATAACATGTTGAATAGTGATGAAATCATTAATTATCCAAGTAAAGATCTCCAAGCAGGAGTCACATTACTCGATACAGAAACTGGTGAAATCAAAGCAGTGGGCGGCGGCAGGAACACGACGGTTAAACGCGGCTGGAATTATGCAACGGATGCCAAGCGATCACCTGGTTCGACCATTAAGCCTATTCTGGATTATGGTCCTGCCGTAGAATATTTAAATTGGTCCACCTACCATCAAATCAAGGATGAGGAATACACTTACAGTGATGGAACACCGCTTAAAAATGCTTCCGGACGACATTATGGTACTGTAACCACTCGTGAAGCACTTGCTCGGTCATTAAATATCCCTGCCTTAAAAACACTACAAGCAGTCGGCTTGGAGCGGGCACGTGATTTTGCCGTTGACCTTGGCATACCTTTTAAAGAGAAGATAAATGAATCTGCTTCACTTGGGAGTGGTCAGGATGTTTCCACACTCGAACTTGCCGGAGCCTACAGCTCATTCGGAAACAACGGTATTTATAATGAACCCCATAGTGTGAAAAAGATTGTATTACGTGATAAAACAACCATTAAAAACAAGACGGAATCAAAACCGGTCATGAAAGATTCCACAGCTTTCATCGTGACGGATATGTTGAAAAGCGTCATGAAAGAACCTTATGGAACAGGAAGGTTAGCCAATATACCTAGTCTCCCTGTAGCCGGTAAAACGGGTTCAACCAATTTCACGCCTGAACAGCGAGCAGCGAACAACATCCCATCTTCCGGTGTAAAAGATAGCTGGATGGCAGGTTATACAACCAATTATACAGTCGCGGTTTGGGCTGGTTATGATAATGCATCTGGTGAGAAAATGGAATATCTGGGTGAATCATCTCAAAGGATCCCTAAATACATCTTTAAGAATTTAATGGAACATATGGCTCAATCAAAAGAAACGAAAGACTTTGATCAACCTGACAGTGTTGTGAAGGTTGGAGTCATCAAAGGTTCGAATCCAGCTGTTAAAGCCAATGAATACACACCAAGCAGTAAAATCACTTATGAATATTATGTTAAAGGTCACGAACCAACACAAGTGACGACAGAATATGAAAAAATCGACTCACCTGGCATTAACGCTTCTTACAATCAGGAAAGCAATGAAATCAATCTATCCTGGTCATATCCTAAAGGAAATGGGGATACCCAATTCGAGGTTAAGATGTCCGTTGATGGCGGAGCAAAGAGCGTATTGAAAAAATCGAAGGATACTAGTTTAACGATCCCGAATCCTACCCCTGGTAGTAAATATACTTTCTCAGTGGTAGCTTTAGTGGATAACCAACAAAGTGATCCTGCGAGTACATCAGTCAAAATACCTGCTGAAGCGGAAGCTCCTGAGGATACTGAGGACGAGGAGATTGAAGATCCGGCCGAAGGTGAAGATCCGGAACAAGAAACGCCTGCAGAAGGCGAAGAAGATCAGCAAGATGAAGACAAAAATAACAATGGCGAAAACGGCAATAATGGCAATGGCGAAAATAACGGCAATAACGGTAATAATGGTAATGGCAACAATGGTAATAATGGTAATGGCAATGGCAACAACACTGATGATGGCAATAATGGTGGTGATGAGGACGTCGAAGGCGGGGATGATGCCACTGACCCTGGAACGGGAGAAGAGGAAAAACCAGTCGAGACCCCTGACCCTAACCCTGACCCAGATCCAAACAAAGATACGGAATAAATATCTATAAAGATTGACTTAAAAAACGTCTAAGCTAAAAGCTTAGACGTTTTTTGGGCTGTTCTTATTTTTGATCATGAACTTCACATATTGCTTTTCAAATTCTCGGAACAACTCACTAAGCTGTCTATATGAATGAAAAAAAGCGGGTCTAGCAAGGATGAAAGAAAGCCTTTCAGCAAGGTTCACCGGAATATTGGGAAAGGATTCTATTTTTGCCCGGAAATCTCTCAATACCACTGGCTTTCCATGCATCCAGAAGACTGCGGTTAAAAATAAACCGATCCCCTGCTTCATGAGTCCCAAAGTCTGTCCCACTTTTCGCTCGGAAAATAGCAAACTGCATTCTGAATCAATTCCCTTCCATTTTTCCAGAAGTTCCTTTATATGCAATGCCTCCTTAGTCCAAGGAGCATACGTCTCAACGTTATTGTAATAAAGTAACTCATACGGGAAAGCTTCGAATGGGATCGTTCCACTCCAACCTGCAAAACGCTCTTTTTCCAAGATGGTTTCCTTTTCAGGAAAAAACAAAGGGTGGTCCAATTCTTCAGGGACTTTCAATGATATGGACTGCGTCAATTGGCTTCTTTCCTTTTCATTCTTTTTTTTCCTTCACGGCATAATTCAAGAAGCGGGCAGGTTTCACATCTTGGTGACTGGGCCTTGCAATGATAGCGTCCAAAGAATATCAGGCGGTGATGCGTAACGGACCATTCATCCTCTGGTATCTTAGCCATCAACGTTTTCTCAACATCGAGGACACTATCCTTCCAACGGCATAATCCCAGTCGCTTGGAAACACGCTCTACATGGGTATCCACAGCAATTGCAGGCACATCAAAAGCAACGGAAACGACTACATTCGCCGTCTTTCTGCCAACGCCAGGCAATTTAACAAGCTCATCACGATCTCTGGGAACTTCCTTACCGAATTCTTCGATCAGCATGCGCGACAACTTTTGTATATTCTTAGCCTTGTTACGAAACAAACCGATTGAGCGAATATCATTTTCCAGCTCTTCTATCGGAACGCTTATGTAATCCTCAGGCGTTTTATATTTTTGAAATAAATCCTTCGTTACTTTATTGACTAATACATCCGTACACTGAGCTGACAGGGCAACAGCAATCACCAATTCAAATGGATTGGAGTGATTCAGCTCACAATGGGCATCCGGAAACATTTCACCCATCGTATCCAGACAATATCGAATCTGAGCTTTATTCAACATATTGGTTCTCCTTCAATTTACATTACTGCTCGAGCCAGTTATAGAAAGGCACATCTTTCAATGGTCGTGCATTTTCCGTCTTTCGGTCCCTCTTTTGGTGAACTCTAAATTTTTGTCCTTGCTCCCTTGCCTGTTCCAAGGTTTTAATTCCATTCTTTTTCCACTCGAATAAAATTCGATCAATATATCGGAAATTCAATTTTCCGGAAATGACAGACTCCCTCAGAGCTGACTTAATGATTTCGGGTTGATGGTCATCCTCCATCCACATTGCCAATGTCTCACATTCATATGGAGATAAAGGGCGGCCGAACTCCTGTTCAAAAATCGTATAAAGGCTCTCCCCCGCTTTTTGGATTTCAGCAGACTCTGTCTGTTTCAAAGTTTTCAAGAAACAGTCCATCATTTTTTCATAAAGTGGAGACAACGAGTATTTTTCCTGTCCGATTTCTTGGCTCTCCTCAACCATCATTTCAATAAATCCCCTTTGGACCAAACGCTGGATCAAGAATAGACATTCCGTTTCCTGCAATGTCATTCGGTCAGAAAGTTGGGATGGTGCAGGGAAATGGTTACCTTTATCTATGAAGCTTTGCAATTGTAATAAAAGGACCATTTCTTGTTCATTTAGTCCCATTGTTCTATAGTTAGTCAACAAAAAGGATGGAATCGTTATCGTTCCTTCCTTAAACCACGCATATAAATGTTCTTTATTCATGTTTTTGGACACCTCTGGTTAAGTATAACATGAATACGGCTCCCCGAATAAGTTTATAATTTTAACAAAAAACGGTTATCTGCCAAATTTGGCAAGATAACCGCTTCATTACGGAATCAAGGATATAATCGATTTAATAGGCGTGGGAACGGGATGGTTTCACGGACATGCTCGACTCCACTGATCCATGCAACGGTGCGTTCTAATCCCAAACCGAAGCCTGAATGCGGTACAGAGCCATATTTTCTTAATTCCATATACCATTTGTAAGCATCCTCGCTCAAGCCATGCTCATTGATTCTCTGCTCAAGCAATTCCTGATCATGAATCCGCTCTGAACCGCCAATTATTTCTCCATATCCTTCTGGAGCGATCAAATCGGCACAAAGAACGACTTCTTCCCTGTCAGGGTCTGGCTGCATATAAAAAGGTTTGATTTTGGTTGGGTAATGGGTTATGAAAACGGGCTTATCATAACTTTCCGCTATCGCAGTTTCGTGCGGAGCCCCAAAATCATCACCCCATTGGATATCATCAAATCCTTGTTCATGAAGGAACTTAATGGCTTCATCATATGTAATACGCGGGAAAGGAGCTTGAATTTGTTCAAGCTTCGCTATGTCACGGCCCAGTGTATTCAACTCAAGCTGACAGTTTTTCAATACGGATTGGACGATCGAAGAAACGAATTGCTCCTGAACCTCCAGGTTTTCTTTAAATTCGATAAAAGCCATTTCTGGTTCAATCATCCAGAACTCGATTAAATGTCGTCTTGTTTTGGATTTTTCTGCCCTGAAGGTAGGGCCAAATGAAAATACCTTACCAAGTGCCATGGCAGCCGCTTCCATATAGAGCTGACCACTTTGTGAAAGGTATGCATCCTCATCAAAGTACTTGGTCGCGAACAATTCACTCGTTCCCTCTGGCGCGCTTCCAGTTAAAATCGGGGGATCCACTTTAACGAAACCTTCTTCATTAAAGAATTCATATGTAGCTCGGATTATTTCATTCCGGATCTTCATGACTGCATGCTGCCGTTTTGAACGCAGCCACAAATGGCGGTTATCCATTAAGAATTCAGGACCATGCGCTTTTGGTGTAATGGGATAATCCAATGATTCATGAATGATTTCAATATCTTTCACCTGTAGCTCAAAACCGAACGGCGAGCGTTCATCCTTTTGAATGACACCTGTTACATACAAGGATGACTCTTGCGAAACCGATTTCGCGCGAGCGAAAATTTCTTCACCCACATCAGCTTTCACGACCACACCTTGAATGAAACCAGAGCCATCACGGATTTGAAGGAAAGCAATTTTCCCACTGGAACGTTTACTGGCAAGCCAGCCTCCAATGGTTACTTCTTGATCGACGAATTTGCTAGCATCTTTTATTGTAATTTTCACGGAATTTACCTCCAAAAATAACTTAACTTACTAATGAATTTACTCTACTTATTATACCTATAGCCCTGCTTACAAGCAAATAAATCAATTGAAGCGGAGGTTCCATGCCTTTTATATCATTCTTATTATGTTTTTTAGTGTATTCGCTAGATTGCATGGTGGTTTACTATTCACGAACGCCCATGTGCTCTTACAGTAAAATCATCGTATATGTTATCGATTGACTTTTCCATTTCCTAAACAAATTAACGAATGGTAATCATGAAATCCTAGCTTCATACTAACTATATGTTCAAGGCATTTTTCAATTGAAACACCTCTTTTTTCTAACATTTTTTGTCTAATTATACTGAATAATCTAAATATGTTGAACTTAAGCAAAAAATCATATACGATATCATATATGATTAATAAAAAATCAAGGGGTGAGTGTCCATGACAAAAGCAAGAGTGAAGCTCATTGAGTCAGATTATTCAGAAGAAATCGAAATACTGTCGAACCGCTACATATTAATGAATGGTGATAAGTATGAGGTATCACAAATCAAGTTGGATAACCCTATTTCAGGAACGGTATATGGAACATTATTAAACTATAAAGGATCATTGGAAGCATTGAAGGGAAAGATCGACCATCCTCCCTATAATGAACCTCCTAAAGGGCCGATCCTTTATATTAAACCTAGAAACACATTTTCTTCTTTTTCAAATCCAGTTCCCCTTCCAAACAGCATACCTGAATTGGAAATCGGGGCAGCACTTGGAATTGTAATTGGTAAAACGGCCACAAGAGTCAAGAAAGAACATGCATTGGATTATATAGAAGGATTTACGATTGCCAATGATATCAGCATTCCTCATGAAAGCTTTTTCCGCCCAGCGATCCGCCATAAAGCGCGTGATGGATTTTGCCCGATCGGTCCCTGGGTCGTATCCAAGGAATCGATATCCAACCCCGATTCTTTAGGAATCCGTGTATATATAAATGGAGAGCTAAAGCAAGAAAATTCAACTTCAAATTTAATTCGCTCCATATCCCGCCTTATTGAGGATGTAACAGACTTCATGACTTTGAGTACAGGTGACGTCCTTCTAGTTGGAGTTCCAGAGAATGCACCGCTGGCAAAAGCCAATGATCATGTCAGAATAGAAATTGATGAAATCGGATATTTGGAAAATACAATCATTTCCGAGGAAAAACTATCACTGGAGGGGATTTTATGAAGAGAGCACGTGTAGCCTATGCAGGTGCCATACATCCAGCAATTGAATATCATGGCCAGCTCCAATTGGCGGATGGCCGGATTGTCAATGAGCAGGATGTTGTCTGGCTTCCCCCAGTGGAACCACGAACTGTCTTCGCGCTTGGCTTGAATTATGCAGACCATGCGAAGGAGCTTGCTTTTAAAGCCCCGGAAGAACCCCTTGCGTTCTTAAAAGGCCCCAATACCTTTATCGGCCACCGGGGACAGACAAAGCGGCCTGCTGATGCAGCTTTTATGCATTATGAATGTGAACTGGCAGTCGTCATCGGGAAAAAGGCGAAGAACATAAAAAAGGAAGAAGCCTTTATGTATGTAAGTGGATATACGGTTGCAAATGATTATGCAATACGGGATTATTTGGAGAATTACTACCGGCCAAACTTAAAGGTCAAAAATCGCGATACCTGCACGCCCATTGGACCTTGGCTAGTCGATGCCGAAGATATTCCAGATCCTTCGAATCTTGCCATCAAAACTTACGTCAACGGAAAATTGACTCAGCAAGGCAACACGAAAGACATGATTTTCGGCATTGCTGATTTAATTGAATATTTCAGCAGCTTCATGACATTGAGTCCAGGTGATATCATTTTGACAGGCACACCTGAAGGATTGGCGGATACTGCTGTAGGCGATGAAATCATCACTGAAATTGAAGGAATCGGGAAACTCGTCAGCACAATAGTCGGTGACGATGCATTTACTGAAGGCGGGGATCGGCCGCATCTAAAAATCCATAATTAACAGAAGGGACTAATCACATGCCTCATATTATTATTGAATATACGGATAATATCAAAGATGAAATCCAGATTGATGGCTTATTAAGGAAGGTGAATGATGTACTGATATCTTATCCTTCCATCTTTCCAATTGGCGGCATTCGATCCCGGGCCATTGAATTGAAGCATTATCGTGTTGCCGATGGTACAGAGGATGATGCCTTTGTTCATGCCATCCTAAAAATTGGTGCTGGACGCCAGGACAGTGATAAAACCAAAGTATGTGACCAACTATTCAAAACGATGGAATCCCATTTGGCATCCCTCTTTTCAAAAAGATATCTTGCACTCTCCATGGAACTTACGGAATTCAGTGATTTTGGCACATATAAAAAGAATAATATCCATGATCGATACAATAAATGAACAAGATTCCATATTTAAAGGCCTTCCACATCATTGGGGAGGCCTTTAAATTATAATGTTTTGCCACTGCTGCCGCGCTCAGTTGATTTCTGCAAGGTTTTCAGTACGGTTCAAGAACTCCTTGACACGATCCACATATTCCTGTTTATCATAGCCGTTATATAAAGCACTCGCCATACGGACCGGATCTCCAAAAAAGAATCTTTCGTACAGCGTTTGCCTGGATCCAAATGAACTCATGCATACATCCCATGCGAGACGATACAATTTGACCCTGTCATATGCTCCACCATTCGCAGCTTGAAGATATTTATCCAAATCCGGTCGAAGCTCCGAATTGAAATCGGCTTCATTTGGAATCGCCATTAAGCCGCTAGCTCCAAGAAGCTGCATTATTTCACTGAATCTAGGGTAAATCTTCGGATAATAATTACGGGCAATGTTTAATGGTGTAAAATCAGGTGTCATCATTCCCCATTTATCCAATTTCGCGTTTGCCTCCGAAGCTGTTATGAAAGCCTTTAGCGTTTCAAGCGCCATGATGACTTCCGAGATTTTCTCCTGAACATGCTGGTATTGCCCGATATTGATGGTTTCCGCCATAAGTTGCAAAATCCCCAGAATGAACTCGGTTTTGGCGATATTCTTCGATACCACCTGATGGGTCATATGAACAACTGCATTGCTTTCATTATAAGCCTGGTTGCAAATTCCGACATCCCCATATGCAAATACCCGATTCCAAGGAACGACTACATCATCAAAAACGATAATCGTATCCATCTCCTCAAATCGTGAACCAAGTGGATGATCAAAATGTGATTTGCCATAGTCGAATGATTCACGACAGATGAATTTCAACCCCGGTGTATTATTTGGTATGGAGAATGCGAATGCATAAGGGTTTTCTTCTTCTGATTGTTTTAGCAATGTCGAAGGGAAAACCATGATTTCATCCGTTATTCCTCCTTGTGTAGCTAATAATCTGGCTCCCTTTATAATAAGCCCTTCTGAATTCTTGCCAGCAATCCGTGCAGCGATGTAAGGGTCCGGAAGCTTTGCGGCACTAACTCCCCTATTAACCTGTGGTTGAATCAAGGTATGTGTCAACGACAAATCCTTTTCCCGGCAGAGCTCATAATAATCCTTCATATTTTTTGCAAATGCCGAATCCTGAGTGCCGAACATATCCGCTGCAGTACCGTACGCCATCATCCCACTGTTGATATAATCAGGGGAACGTCCCATCATTCCATTATTATGCCTTGCCCATTCTTGAATCATCATCCTCCTTTTTTCAAGGTCTTCCTTAGTCCGCGGCTGCATGAATGAGGTCCCTACTCTTTCGTTTGAAGTTGGTGAAATATAAGTCATGATGTCATTTTTCGCGGAATCATGCTGCAAATCATATAATTCAGCCTGTGTTTTCATGACCCCTTTAAAAGCTGGGTGTTGACTGATCTTATCTTTTACTTGCTCTCCATTGATCCATACATTCGCCTTTGCTTTGTCTACCCTATCGATATATTCTTTACCTGTTTTAGCCGGCATGCTTGCATCCCCCTTAAAAATCGATATAAATGAAGCGCTTACAATTAAATAAATTCCAAATATTGAATTAATTCCTATAACAAAATATACCATGTGTTATGATATATATAAAATACTTTAAAAATTCAAAATGTATATGTAAATCATATGTATGAGGTGTATATAATGGACATCCGGCAGTTAAAATATTTTGTGACAATCGTTCAGGAAGAACAAGTAACCAAAGCCGCAAAAAAATTACATATGGCTCAACCGCCTCTTAGCCAGCAACTTAAATTAATGGAAATGGAAATCGGTGAAAAACTTTTCGATCGGAATGGAAAGAAACTTGAACTCACAGAAACTGGCAAGGTCCTTTATAAAAAAGCTGAAGCTCTATTGAATCAGTTTGAAGAAACACTTCTGGAAGTGAAGGAAGTCAGTAAAGGGGTAAAGGGCACTCTTTCCATAGGCTCTGTAAAAACTTGCTTTTCTTACATTCCGCAAAGGATGAGAACCTTTAGAGTTAAATACCCTGACATACGTTTCAAGTTAATGGAAGGTGATACGTTCCGTTTGACAGAAGGCTTATTAAACAGGGAAATCGAGTTGGCCATTGTACGGCTTCCTATTAACGGTAAGCAATTCTCATCAATTAACCTTCCGCCGGAAGATTTTGTGCTTGTCACCCCAAAAGATTGGGATATACCAGACTCCATCGAATTCAAACAAATCAAAGAATATCCCCTCTTATTGCTGCATAGGGTAAGCGGTCAAGGTACTTACGAACTTATAGTGAATGAATGCTTCAGACATGGATTTGATCCTACGATTGTATGTGAATGTCCTGATGCTGCAATGATATTATCTTTAGTGAAGGAAGGAATAGGCGCTACCATCATGCCACGTACCACATCCAAATCGTTTTCAACCCAAGGGATAAAAATAGTCGAATTGATAGATTGTGAAGTACAATCGGAAGCCGCCCTTATTTGGCTAGAAGAACGCTATCTTTCCAAAGGCGCCGTCAAATTTCTAGAAACTTTTTCTGAATGAATGGCCAGTTATCCTTAAATCTTCATTTCATTTGCACCTTTTCTAATAATCTATGGTGTTGGTTTGAATTTCTATTTCAATGAAAAGATAAAAAGCAACCTGGATGGCTGCTTTTTAAAATCGATTCACAAGTTCGATGACCTGCCCTTTATTTATAGGCATATCATTCAATGTCGCAAAACACCCTTAACATCATGACCGGTATTGGACTTTACGAGGATTTCATTATAATTGTCTTTTGTAACCGTTTTAAAACCAGTCCTGCGATTACCGATCAGGGCACCTAAATAGCATGCGAGGAATCCAAGCGGAATGGAAACGATTCCTGGTGAATTCAAAGGGAAAATCGGGTCACCTCTCATAATGGTTGCTCCGGGGACCGGGTTCCAGACATTTGGACTGAGGGCCACGAGCAAAAGTGTACCAAAAAGACCTGTCATCATACCGACTATTGCTCCGGTTTTATTAAATTTTTTCCAATAAACAGTAAGAAGGATTACTGGCAAATTCGAACTGGCGGCCAATGTAAAGGCAATCGATGCCAGAAACGCTACATTGAATTCCTGCAGACCTAATGATAAAACAATCGCAAGTGCAGTCACACCAATGGAAGCCCATCTAGCCATCGTCATTTGCTGTTTTTCCGTCGCTTTTCCATCTTTTAATATTTCATTATAAAAATCATGTGAAAATGCCGTAGCACCTGTTAAAACGATTCCCGCAACAACTGCGAGTATAGTAGCAAAGGAAACGGCCGCAATAAAGGCGAATAAGATGTCCCCGCCCACAAGTTGGGCCAATAAAGGTGCAGCCATGTTACCCGCTGGATTAGCGTTCATGATATTCGATGTTCCGACCAACTTCGCAGCACCGAATCCGAGAAAAATGACCATGATATGAAAAGCACCCATAATCCACATCACCCAAACCACAGACTTCCTTGCCACTTGTGCATTCGGGACAGTCAAAAAACGTATTAAAATGTGCGGTAGACCTGCCGTTCCCAGAATTAAGCCCAGGGACAAGGAAGCTGCATCCCACCCACTGGCATATTTAATACCTGCCTTCAGGTAATCTGCACCCATAGGTGTCGCTGTTTTCATTTCCGTGAAAATTCCAATGAAACTAAAATTCAACTTCCACATGACGATCATGAATAATATAAACACGCCGCCAATCAGCAGGATGGCTTTAATGATCTGCACCCAGCTCGTCGCCGTCATCCCCCCAAATAGTACAAATACCAACATTACAATACCTACGATGATGACAGAGATATTATACGGGATGTCTAAAAGCAATTTAAACAAAGCACCTGCCGCAACAAGTTGACCCAGCATGTACATGACTGATATCACCAAGGTATTAAAAGCGGTCACTCCCCGGACCTGTTTATATTTAAACCTTGTAGTCACCATATCAGCCAATGTGTATTTCCCTAAGTTCCTTAAAGGTTCAGCCACCAGGAATAACACGACCAGGAATGAAACAAGTGCTCCGTACATCAGGAAAAATCCATCATACCCCGTTAAGGAAAATGCTCCAATCAACCCTAAAAATGTGGAAGCCGACATAAAATCCCCGGCCAATGCAAGTCCATTTTGCCTAGCGGTCAAACCGCCCCCAGCCGTATAAAAAGAGCCTGCCGTTTTAGTTTTTTTGGAAGCGAAATACGTGATGAAAAGCGTACCTATCGACATTAGTGCAAAGAGAATAATAACTGTCCAATTCATGAATCAAAGCCCTTCTTTCTCGATGATTTCTTTTATTTGTTCATCGATTCTTTCGGATTTCCTTACATATACGCTGCAAACCCATACAGACATAACCGTGATGGAAACACCGTACACCCACGCCCATGTTATGTCTCCAATGAAAGGGTGATCCAGGATATCAGTGTAAAAAACTAAGAAGGGCAAAAGCAGGGAATATCCCATAAAGAATATCGTATAAGGGATGACGAATTTCTTTTTATCGGAAAGCATATTCTGAAACTCTTTGGAAGCAACAATCTTTTCATAATCCACTAGATTAGTTTGTTCCGGATCTTGAAGGTTTTTTTCCAACCGAACCATCTCTTCACACCTCTACTGATATTTATTTTTCAAAGGACGGTAGTATTGAGCCTCTCCATTGTCAGAAATCCAAAAAAAATCCAAACAACTCATCTGCACAAGAAGGTCTAAGCCCATCCCTAAGCTTTCCGTACGCATTTTATCTACCCGGTGACACTTACAGACAGGGCAGCAGTTAGTTCCCACTGCTGCCCTGTCCCAGACCATATCTTTTAGAAGGCTTGCACTTTCGCAATAGACTTGGCTCGCATATCCCTCATCCGTTTCGGCTTATTTATACTTTCACGTTTCAAATGATATCCATATCCATCTACCAGTTTTCCATCAACTATTCACCAATTGCACTAGCACCCTTTCGAAAAGACCAAGAGAGTCAATGTATGTTTTGCCGAAACACTCGATCATTCATCCTGAATCCCGCTTTTTTCAGATGATGAATTCAGGCTTGCTTTTTGCCAGGATCGGTTCTTTAAGAGGAACTTCTTCTCCTGATATTATATCAAGTACAGAAGATGCCTCATCAAACCATGAATCCGGGGCTTTGGCTCCCCAGAATGTCTGGCGTCTTGGATCATTCAAATCCCAATGAATCGGTTCGATATCCGGGTCAGATGTTAAGTAATCCCCATTGTATAATTCGATTCTGTGACCGTCCGGGTCTCTTAAATATAGGAAGAATGCATTGGATAGGCCATGCCTTCCGGGTCCGCGTTCGATGGACTGTGCATATCCAAGTGATGCCAGTACATCACAGGCATGGATAATTGCAAGGGGGTCAGGCAGAAAGAAGCCTACATGATGAAGTCTTGGGCCGATTCCGTTCATGAATGCCTGGTCATGGACCGTTTGCTTTCTATGTAGCCACGTTGCCCATAATTGGCCCGACTCATCCACTGTATCTTCTGAGCAGGCAAAACCCAATTCCTTCACATAAAAATCATAGGCTTTTTGCACATTTGTTACATTACAATTCACATGATCGATCCTTTGGACCCTTGAACCCCTATGCATATCGAATCGTTGCAGCAATCTCTCTGCTTTATCCATTTTGCTGAAAAATTCGATTGGCAATCCGGAAATATCCTGAACTCGGAGCGATTTGCCTAGTGCATGCTGTGTTCCTTCCTTCATCCACTTCATTTTCATTCCCTTGGACAGCAAGAAAGATTCCAATTCTTCAAGGTCTTCCTCTTTTTCAACCTTGTATCCTATCGCTTCAACACTTGGCTTTTCTGCCTTTTGCAAGACAAGCGAGTGATGATGCGCTTCCTCTAAACCACGTAAATATATGTGATCATTCGTTCTTTCCGTTTCAATAAAACCTAAAGCATCCACATAAAAGGCTCTTGATTTATCTAAATCTGTTACATTAAGTATCGTTCTCGCAACACGAATAATAGAAAAATTCATAGTATTCTCCCTTTCTTTTGACACCCGGATTATTTTTCAGCAGAAGAAACGGCATTTTGTTTTACGTCCCCAAATTTCGGAATGTGATGTTCTCCAATTGCTACGTGGATAACTTGTGTTTCCGTATAGAATTCAAAGCTATAATGGCCACCTTCACGTCCTACCCCACTATATTTCGATCCTCCAAACGGTATCCGCAAATCCCTTACGTTTTGGGAATTCACCCATACCATCCCACTATCGACAGCTTGAGCAAACCTATGTCCCCGTTTCATATCATTTGTCCATACATAAGCAGCAAGCCCATACTTTACATCATTAGCCATTCTCAGTACTTCCTCTTCAGTCTTGAAAGGAATGACTGCCATGACTGGTCCAAAAATCTCTTCTTGTGCCACCGTCATATCATTTGTACAGTTCAAAAGAAGCGTCGGGGCAATATAATTCCCTTCCTTGAACCCACTAGGTATGGCACCGCTTACAATTTCCGCCCCTTCATCTTTTGCTATATCCAGATAACGGGAGACATTATTAAAATGGCTACGATGGATCAGCGGTCCGATTTCCGTGTCTGGATCCATTGGGTTTCCAATTTTGATATTATGAACACGTTCCTTCAATTCTGCAACGAACTGGTCTATTATCGATTCATGGACAAATAATCTGGAATTAGCTGTGCAGCGCTCCCCATTGAATGAATAAATTCCCCATACCACTGAATCCAGGGCCTTCTCTAGATCGGCATCTTCAAAAATGACGGCTGGTGATTTACCTCCAAGTTCCATGGAAAAACGTTTCATCGTATCCGCACCATTTTTAATGATTTCAGCACCGGTTGTCGTTTCTCCGGTAAAGGATATCAATTGGACTTCAGGATGGGCAACCAAGGACGCCCCCGCTGTCTCCCCAAAACCGTGAACGATATTGAATACGCCTTTTGGCAGACCTGATTGATCAATGATTTGTGCTAATTTATTGGCAGTCAATGGAGACCACTCCGCCGGTTTAAGGACACATGTATTACCTGTAGCCAGGGCCGGGGCGATCTTCCAGGTTTCTAACATGAAAGGCGCATTCCAAGGAGTGATTAATCCTGCCACTCCTATCGGTTTATGAATCGTATAATTGATGAAAGTGTCATCCACTTGATATGACTCCCCTATTAGCCTGCTTTTCACCATTTCAGAATAAAAACGGAAATTCTCCGCTCCCCTTGCCGCTTGTTTTTTTGTCTGGCTAATCGGCAACCCTGTATCAAGGGATTCCAAAAAGGAAATTTCTTCGGCATTCTCTTCAATTAAATCAGCAATCCTATTAATGTACTTCAATCTTTCTTCCACTTTCATCGTTCTCCATGGACCATTACTGAATGCATCTCTTGCGGCAGCGACCGCTTGATCAATATCCTCTTTAAACCCTTCTGCCACATTATTGATTGCTTGATTATTAAAAGGGCTTAGATTTTCAAATGTTTTTCCTGAGATACCATCGACAAATTGACCATTGATGTAATGCTTCACATCTTGCACGGGAAAAGTTTGCATGATAAATCCTCCTTTAAAAATTAATTCGGGAAGATGACAATAACCGTTTGGATTTGTGCAATCTTCCCAATTTAGCAATTATGACTGGATTTTTTGGTCAATCAACCCGTATGATTGAAGGGTTTCACGCAGTTCTTTTTCCAACGGCTCCGAAGGCGGCCCCATTGGCGGCCGTAATGCAGGATTGATTTTCCCCATCATCCCCATCGCAGCTTTTAATGGTCCTGGATTGGTTTCTTTAAACAAAACATCATTCAATGGCATTAATTTGTAATGGAGGTCAAGTGCCTTATCCACATCACCCTCCACCCAATGGTTATAAATTTCTGCCACTTCTTTAGGAGTGATATTGGCTGTAGCACTTATATGTCCTGCCCCTCCAATAGCCAACATCGGATAGCATAATAATTCGATGCCCGAATATAAGAGAAAATCCCTTCCACAATTCAATAAGACACGGTTCACATGTTCAAAATCCTTATTTGATTCCTTCACACCAATAATATTTTCACAGTCTTCAGCAAGACGTGCCAATGTCTTCACTTCCAAATTCGTCGCCGTTCTTCCGGGAATGTTATAAACGATAAGCGGGATATCAACGGAATCGGCCACCGTCTTAAAATGATTGTAAAGTGCCTGTTGATTCGGTTTATTGTAATAAGGAACGATGACTAATGCAGCATCCGCGCCCATTTCCTGTGCCCTTTTTGTCAAATGCAACGTTTCTTTCTGATTGGCAGATCCAGTACCTGGTGCAACCGGAACACGGGCTTTTGCTGCTTTAATTGCCGTCTCCATCACTAATTCCCGTTCCTCAATCGTTAGTGAACTCGGCTCGCCGGTAGTCCCGCATACCGAGACACCATGGGAACCGCTTTCAATATGCCAGTTTACTAGATTTTCAATTGCCTTTACATCCACTTCCATCTTGTCATCAAACGGAGTGATAATGGGAGCGATGGATCCTCTTAAACGACTTTTGATTTCCTCGTACATTATTTCTACCACCTTTTCATTATTTGAATATTCCGAATAATTCAAGTGAAAAAATCGGCTTTGATTTTATGAATAATCGTTCGACTATTATAAAATAAAGCCTGGGTCATCAAAGTGCCTGATCGTGATTAGTTTCCGCCCTCTGCTTGAATGTACTGATGGCATTCAGTTTATGCTTTCTCACCAGAGATTCAATTTCTTCAAAAGATGCTTTTTCCTTTAAAAGCTTTATGATGCTTTCATGTTCGCGAATCGATTGGACTGCGCGTTGCGGTACCATGGTGAACATGGACTTTCTGACTCTATTCATTCTTTGTTGCGCCTGTTTAATTTCCTCCTTTAAAAAGGAATTTCCGCACTTTTCATAAATTTCCTCATGGAAACATTCGTTTAACTTACCAAACAGCTCTAATTCAAAGTTATGGAGGGCTTTTTCCATTTCTTTGTTTAAATTAATCAGATTTTCAAAATCATCATCTTTCATCGTCAAAGAACTAAGGGCAGCTGCATATCCTTCAAGCAAAGATAGAACAGAAAGAGTTTCAATGTATTCGCTCTCATTAATGCTTGTAACCACTGCTCCACTATAAGGCTTATATTGAATAAGGCCGTCGGATTCCAGTTGTCTGATCGCTTCCCTGACAGGAATCGGACTTAGACTAAGTTCTTTTGCCGTTTGATCGATAATGATCCGCTGTCCAGAACCATATGTTCCATCCAAAATTAATTTACGAAGGTGCTCATATGCTATTTGTTTTTTGCTGGGTGTTTTGTTTTTCTCTTCCATATTTTCATCATATATGAAATCATATATGATTGCAATCGGTTTTAATTAAAAATCATATATGATTTTCTTATTTCTTTATATACTGTTTCTCTGCAGGACTTAATGGGACAAAAAACTCCATTGTTAAAAAGGGAGATCAGTAATCCACCTTTTCCTATGCCATAGAGAAGTGAGCCAAATGCTTATCATGTCTACTTCCCGAATGTATCATATCAAAATAAAATTCAACTAAAATAACCTGCAGACCCTGTTGTAGCCAGGTAGTCTGCAGGTTATTAAAAAATTATGCCATTTTTGATTTAACGAATGAATGTATTCTTTCAACTGCTGCTTCCAACAGCTCCAGTGAAGTTGCATAAGAGAGTCTGATGTTATCAGGTGCACCGAACCCTGAACCTGGAATAACAGCCACTTGAGCTTCTTCCAGCAACGCAGTCGTAAAATCTTCGACATTGCTGTACCCTGTTAATTCAACTGCACGTTTAACGTTCGGGAATAAATAAAATGCCCCTTGTGGTTTAATGCAGCTAATGCCTGGAATTTCAACCAATTTATCATATATCTTATTCAAACGGCCTTCAAATGCCTGACGCATTTCTTCAACAGGTTCTTGTGTACCTTCATAAGCGGCAATCGCACCATATTGAGCAGTTGTGGTAGGATTTGATGTGCTATGGCTGGCAAGGTTCGTCATTGCTTTAATGATGGACTCTTCACCGACTGCATAACCAATTCTCCAGCCAGTCATCGAATGCGATTTAGATACACCATTGATGATGATCGTTTGCTTTTTCAATTCAGGTGAAATCTCTGCAATGGATGTATGTTTAGCATTTCCATAAACCAATTTTTCGTAAATTTCGTCGGAAACGATCAAGATATCATGAGCCAGGCAAACTTCCCCGATAGCAGCCAATTCTTCCCTGGAATAAAGCATGCCCGTTGGATTGCTTGGCGAGTTTATGATAACCGCTTTCGTTTTTTCGGTAATTGCTTGTTCTAATTGTTCTTTAGTGATTTTATATTGATTTTCTTCCGTACCGACTACATAAACTGGCTTTCCGTCAGCAAGTTTGATTTGCTCAGGATAGCTTACCCAATATGGTATCGGAACAATGACTTCATCTTCTTCATCCAGGATAGCTTGAAACAATGTATAAAGCGCGTGCTTTGCACCTGAGCCAACTACAATTTCAGACGGTTTGTATTCCAAGCCTTGATCACGCTTCAATTTAGCCGCAATTGCTTCTTTTAGCTTCGGCAGACCAGCGGATGGCGTGTATTTAGTTTGACCTTCATTCATGGATAGAAGTGCTGCATCTATGATATGTTGGGGTGTATTATAGTCTGGTTCACCAGCACCCAAACCAATTATATCCAGACCTTGTGCCTTAAGCTCCTTTGCTTTTGCCGTAATGGCCAATGTTGTTGATGGCGTTAATGACTGAACGCGGTTCGCTAATTTCATTTTAAATTAATCCTCCATTCTAAATGCTTCGATAATACTTTAGCCATTCCCCAGTTTTAAAATCATAATAGTCATAGTTAAAACGCTCGGATTCATCAAGATACGTTACTTCCCAAAGCGGAACGTTCTTTTCCATGCCTAGCTTAACCGAAATGATTTTTTGGGGATTAAGCTTTTCTTTGACAATGTTCATGATCTCTTTTTTTGATTTACCATCTTTATAGTTTTCCACTACTATTTCTTTCTTCTTGTCCTCAGGAAGCCAGACTATTTTCTTAGTCCCCTTTTCACCTTCACCAATGATGACGGAGTATGAATCCTGCCCATTATAAAGGTAGAATTCTTCCATGGTCACAAGGCCGCCCTCTTCCTTTGCCTTTTTAAAAGCCTCATTACCAGCCTCTTTTTTAGGCTGCAACGCTTTAATATATGCCCCGCTGACAAATCCGATAAAACAAAGGAGTAGGATAGAAGCAATAATCAACCATTTTTTCAAAGCTGCTTTTCCCTCTTTCTATGTACGATAAATTGTAAATATCGCTTTTTCTTGATCTTCGGAATCCAATGCGAGACCGAACATCAAGTCATCTTTTTTCAATGTTCGGTTCAAGGAATCCACAATTTTATACAGATCAGGAGAATGTTGCAACCTGACTGTTGAAATTACTTCGATTTTACTTTCCATGAAAATGCCCCTCCATTTTAATAAATTGTCAACAACCACTGGTATGAATAGGATTTGAAGGCTTTACCACCTATCACATTATACCAGTTCAAAGGTTATTTTTCTTTATAAATTCATAAAAATTCCTGGATTAATGAATTATCAAGATCCTTTAAATCCACTTCTCTATCATTTCAGCCATTTCTGAAATAGTGCCTTGGTGCCAGTCCACTTCCGGAATGGCCTTTTGAAATTCAGGGCCGTATTTAGCAGTGATGATGCGGCGATCAAGTATAACCAAAATCCCTTTATCTTCTGGAGTGCGTATAAGCCTGCCGAAACCTTGTCGGAACCTTAATAGGGCTTCAGGTAATGAATACTCAGAGAATGGATTGCGCCCCTGCTTCTCGAGAAGTTGGCATTTTGCAGCTGTCACTGGTTCATCCGGCGGCGAAAAAGGCAGCCTGACAATGATTAAACAAGATAAATCCTCGCCAGGGATATCGACGCCCTCCCATAGGCTGGTTGTCCCAAACAGGACCGCTTTCTCGAAGTTTTGGAAATTCCTGAGCAGCCTCATCCGGCTTCCGCCAGAAATCCCTTGTGCAAACAGGGTGAACTCATCCAGGACCCCACTATCTTTGATGGAATGATAGGTCGCCCGCAGCATTTCATGCGAGGTGAATAATACCATCATCCTCCCTTTCGCTGCTTGAGCGGCAGCAATAATATGGTTTGCCGCTGTTTCGGAGAATTCCTCCACCGATAAGCAATTGATATCTGGTAGATCATTTGGAACCAGTACCTTTACGAGTTCCTTATAAGGAAAGGGTGAAGGAAAACTTGCTGTCTGCATTGGCTCATTCTCCAAACCGAGTTGTTCTTTAAAATACTTGAAAGAATCCTTCACCACGAGGGTTGCCGATGTCATGACCACACTTTTTTGGCGCCCGAAATAGGAATCCCATAGCCGTTTGCTTCCTGCAATCGGCTGAACCGTCAATGTCACCCCATGCTGGGGTGCTGCATTCGTATAATCAAGCCAATAAATATTTTCTTCGTGCGGCTTGATGAAGAATTCATGCAAGGAGTCCCTGGTATCTTGTAAATGTCCAAGCAGCACCTCGATATCATTCAAATGAAATAATGAATTTTTTCCTAAAGGGGACTCATTATTCAATAAAAGAGCCAATCTTTTCTCTAACTCCGTGATGATGTATCCTAATAAATCCACCAATCGCTCAGCGACCAGAATCGCTTTACCCCATCTTCCATCATCTATTTTGAATGAAAGCCGTTTCGGACTCATGGAACGTGAAAGTTTTTCCGCCTGATTGGAAATGTAATAAAAAAGCTGTTCGAATTCATAGGAAAAATCACTAAGCTTTTGATCTAATTCATGTGAAGACTTTCCATCCGTCAGTCGGTTATTTAAGAGCATCCTGTCCAATTTATATAATAATTGCTTTTGATCTGATGTCCCTAGTCTGTTCAAAATCGTCTTCACCGAAATGTAATTAAGCCTGCTCCCAAGCTGTTTGGATGCAGCCTGTTCCAAATGATGTGCTTCATCGAGTATCAAATACCCTTTTTTTGGAATCAAGGCATCTTCTGTAAGCAAATCCGTCATTAAAAATGAATGGTTAGTAATGATGATATCCGCCTTGGCAGCTGTTCTTTTTGCCCGTTCAAAAAAATCCAATTCAAGCCAGGGCTGTTTTAATCCGGCGTATGTAAGACCATCACTTTGAAGCCTATTCCAAAATAGCTGACCGCCGCTTGTAAGATTCAATTCATCTTTATCGCCTGTTACGGTTTCAGTAAGCCAAACCAATATCTGCATTTTCGTTAATGCCGTTTCATAATTATCTTCCTTCTCACGCAATGCCCTTTCGAACTTTGCCAAGCTCAAATAATTACTTCTCCCCTTTAGCAAAACAGCTTGAAAGGTAAAGGGAAGTATTTTTTTAAGCTTGGGAACCTCGTTTTGAAGTAGTTGATCCTGTAGCTGAAGCGTGTATGTCGAAACGACGACAGGTTTATGATGTTTTTTTGAAAAATAGACGGCCGGAAGCAGATAGCCTATGGATTTCCCAATCCCAGTCCCAGCTTCAATGATTGCATCCTGGCTCGATTCGAAGGAGTGGTGAATCATGTTCATCATATCAAGTTGTCCGCTTCTTGCTTCAAAGGCAGGGTATGCACTTTGAAGCATGGCTATTTTTTTCTCATCATCGAGCGGAAATTCCGCCCCCATATCTTTTTGATCACTTTCGTCTTCGGCCTTTTTAAATGCAAGGCCCCTATAAGTGATAAGATCAGGGGAATGGACTTCTGTTTTAGCAAGTTTGCTTGCAATGCAAGCATCTAGCAATTCGGAAATCTCACTTTGTAAGGAATATGATAATCGATATAACTGTTTAAGTGTCATCACTGGAAGATTCATCAGCTTTTTTTTCAATTCCAACAATAATAAAGCGGTCGCATATGCATCACTATCCGCTTGATGGGGCCTGGAATGATCCAGGTTTTCTTCTTTAGCCAGCTGGTGCAGCTTATATCCATCGGATGTTGGTTTTAATATTTTCGCTAATTCCACTGTATCAAGGGTGGAACCATAAAACGGCTCAAACCCGCATCGTACTAGTTCTTCCTGTAGAAAAGATAAATCAAATAAAACATTATGGGCAACAAAACAAGCCCCCTCTATAAGCCGGGCAATATTTTCTGCAACATCTTCAAAGTCAGGTGCATTTTTTACCGTCTCGTTGCTTATTCCGGTCAATTCTTCAATAAACAAGGAAATTTCCTGTCCAGGGTGGATATATGTGGAGTATTCATCCACAATTTGGTCATTTTCGATGACCACGCCAGCAAATTGAATAATCCTATCCCCTTTTTTCGGAGAATTCCCTGTTGTTTCCAAATCGACCACTACATATCGTTGCATCATGAATTGTACACCTCAAACTTCACTTTCTCCACTTCCTGATGGAATTCTCTTATCTTTTTTATACCATAATAATCGTAATAAAGGAAACAAGCGGTTCATCGACGGACGAAAAGGGCCGGCACCTGTATGCATGATCCTGCATATTGTGCCGGCCCTCCGCTTACATGATTGTAGCTGCAGGTTCGTTTGAAATCAGTTCAATGATTTTATTATTTTCATCCATGATCGCAACTTTTGGTTTATGATCCCCCAGTTTTTCCTCTGAAACCATCACATAAGAAATGATTATCACGATATCATCCGGCTGCACCAGTCTTGCTGCCGCTCCGTTCAAACACACGACACCGCTGCCCCGTTCACCCGCAATCACATACGTTTCAAGTCGTGCACCATTATTATTATTCACGATGGCGACTTTTTCATTAGGCAGAATACCAACCGCATCAATTATGTCTTCATCAATCGTAATGCTGCCTACATAGTTCAAATTAGCCTCAGTTACCCTTGCACGGTGGATTTTTCCATTCATCATCGTTCGAAACATCTCAATTCCCCCTGATCTTCATGAATTATTCTACATATAAAGTGATATTATCAATTAGTCTTGCATGCTTGAACTTTACAGCCATTGCAATGATGATGTTTCCAGCCAGCGATTCAAGCGGTTTAAGTTCCGGGTATTGATAGACTTCAATATAGTCGATCACGCCACTTGTGTGGGCACCAATATGTTCACTTACTAGAGCCGTGACGGTTGCTGCATTTCTTTCACCTGATTCAACCGCCTTTTTGGCCTTCAATAAACTTTGATACAGCTCTTTAGCCTCCAAGCGCTCCTGATCTGATAGGTTCACATTTCGCGAGCTCTTCGCTAACCCATCTTCTTCACGTACGGTATCTACAGCGATAAGCTGGATAGGGAAATTAAAGTCTTTGATCAGTCCATCTATCACGGCGACTTGCTGGGCATCCTTCTTACCAAAGTAAGCTCTATCAGGAAGAATGATATTGAAGAATTTCGTTAAGACTGTCGCAACACCATCAAAGTGTCCAGGCCTTTGT
The DNA here is from genome assembly GCF_047238085.1 of Peribacillus phoenicis. Lineage (NCBI taxonomy): Bacteria > Bacillati > Bacillota > Bacilli > Caryophanales > Bacillaceae > Peribacillus > Peribacillus phoenicis. The sequence goes on from NZ_JBDFMF010000001.1 coordinate 3,094,528, forward strand.
CTGCCGCATAAAACATCCGTCCTGCTTTGGACAGCAACTTTTACAGATGGTTCTTCACCGTACATTTCGTGGACTGTTGGATAGAAGAGATAATCAACTCCGCCATTGGCTGCGACTTTTTCATCCCGTTCCAAATCCCGCGGATATGTTTCAAAATCCTCATTGGGTCCAAATTGCGTCGGATTGACAAAAATACTCAATACCACAATGTCATTTTCTTTGCGCGCCTTTTCCAAAAGGGTTGCATGCCCCTCATGTAAAAACCCCATTGTCGCTACATAGCCAATGCTTTTGTTATTGTTTTTTTCCTCTCTAAGTGCCAATTGCAATTCAGCTGCTGATGTAAATGTTTTCATCTTTTCCCTCCGTAAAGTTCAGAAAGCTGCTCTTCCTTCATCGTGAATGTATGTTTCTCCGACGGAAAAACTTTAGATTTCACTTCATTCACGAAGCTTGTAATCGATTGGCCAATCAGTTCATTTGCATCTCCATAAACTTTTACGAATTTCGCCAGCCGGTCTACGCCATACTTGATGACATCATGGTAAACGAGGACTTGACCATCCGTTTCAGCACCTGCCCCAATTCCAATGGTTGGAATGTCAAGGTTCCGTGTGACGAGTTCTCCCACTTGATATGGAACACATTCTAAGACTACTAGCATCGCCCCCGCAGCTTCACACTTTTTCGCATCTTCCAAGAGCTGTGCTGCACTTTCGGCATCTTTTCCTTGCACTTTATATCCGCCCAGAACGCCGACTGATTGAGGAGTCAAGCCAAGATGGGCTACAACCGGGATGCCCGCCTTGGTCAATGCTGATATTTTTTCAACAACATCATCCGCTCCCTCAAGCTTCACGGCATCCGCATGACCTTCCTGCATGATCCGGGCTGCATTCTTGAGTGTTTCATCCATAGAAAGGTGATAGCTCATAAATGGCATATCCGTCACGACAAATGTATTTGGTGCCCCGCGTTTTACTGCCTTTGTATGATGGATCATGTCATTCACCGTAACTGGAATCGTTGACTCATATCCCAATACGACCATTCCTAAAGAATCTCCGACTAAAATCATGTCTACACCTGATTGTTCGGCTAACTTTGCTGACGGGTAATCATAAGCCGTCAGCATGACAATTTTCTCTTGATTTTGTTTCATTTTCAAAAAATCTCCGGACAATTTCATTACGTTTCCTCCTTTTAATGGAGGAGATGAAAACATCAGCGAAAACTGGTGTCTATACATTCATGCGCAAAAAAAGGACTGACTAAAAAAGTATCTGTTTCGCTACGAAAAATGGCTGAAAAAGCCACAATTCGATCAATAAACAGCACTTAGCTTTTTAGTCAATCCCTTTGTTTCATCAGAAGTTTCATCCCTCCGTCCCAGTCCAGTTCTCTGGATCAAGGCAGATTTTCAAATAATTTGGTATTTATGGGGGTGCAGTTCACATGAGATACTGCCCACTTGCATTATATCAAGCCAAATTGAATATTTCTATTTAATTTTCACGAATTTGACAAAAATCTACTGAATTTCAATATCTGCAGAATATATCGAATGTACGGTTCCTTTGCCGTCTTCAAGAAGTAAGACGCCTGAATCCGTTATGCCCAATGCTTTTCCGACAATCGTGTCATTAACGGTACTGGCTTTGATTACCTGTCCAAGACTGATCGCATAACTCTCCCATAAATCCTTTATTGGCATGAACCCTTGATTTAAATAGAGTTCGTACAAATTTTCCAGACGAAATAATGCTCGTTGAATGACCTTGGACCTTGAAACCGTCCCTCCACTTTCTATGAGAAGGGAAGACGCTTTTTCCTGCAGTTCTTCAGGAAAATCCTCCAATTGCTGATTGATATTCATTCCAATTCCGATAATGACAGAATGGATTCTATCTGACTCCGCCTGCATCTCCGTCAGGATGCCCACCACTTTCTTTCGATTCACCAAAATATCATTCGGCCACTTTATCTGCGGCTTCAAATCAGTGGTATCCTCTATAGCCTGAGCTACAGCGACCGCGGCCAATAATGTAAGTTGTGGAGCCTCATGAATCGGGATTTTCGGCCTTAGGATGAGACTCATCCATATGCCGCTGAATTTTGGGGAATGCCAAGATCTCATTAGCCTTCCTTTTCCGGATATCTGCTCCTCGGCAACGACGAGGGTCCCCTCCTGAACGCCTTCATTTGCGAGTTGATGCGCAATTTTTTGCGTGGATTCTACAGTTTCCTGATAGTGGATCATCTTGCCGATCGTTTTTGTTTCCAAGCCAAGCTGTATTTCGCTCTCGGACACTTTTTCCGGCGCTGATATGATCCGGTAGCCTTTTTTCCTTACGGCTTCAACATTATACCCTTCACTGCGCAAGTCTTCTATATGCTTCCAGACCGCTGTGCGCGAACAGCCAATGTATTCAGCAATTTCCTGACCGGATATAAACGCACCATCCGCTTTTGAGAGGGCTTCCATCAGCTTTGTTCTTAACTCAGATTGCATTTCACCAGCCACCTCTTTATTTCTTCTTTATCATTTTTTAATTCTTCATTCAAGACAGCTTTCAATATTTTTTCCAAGTATTCCTTGACCCATGGACCTGGCTTTTCTTGTTGCCAATTCAATAAATCCGTACCCGTGACGGCAAGATCCGACATTTGTTTTATAATAAGTTCATTGTAGCGTTGGTGTGCATTCTCTTCAGCATCCGATACGTTCCCGGCATTCAGTGCAGCTCTGACTTTAGCAGCTTGTACCGTTATGCCATGACCTGCCTGAAATACATCGATGGTTGCTGGTTCCTTACTCTTCACCAGCTTTATCGTACGTTGAACGTTTCTTATAGTTTTCAATGGCAGCTTCCATGCCCTCAAAGCCTCTTCGATTTCTTGATCCTTTGTGTGAATCATGATGATAGACCATATTTCTGCCGCATTCAGTTGATGAAGTGGCAGGTTCAGTAAGTCAATTAGATGATCTTTTTTACTGGAGAATAGAGGCAGGTATTGATATAATCCGCTTTCCAGCAAGAGTGAAAAAGCCCTTATCTTATTGGAGCCTGCCAATAGCTTCTCAAATTCAACCAGGATTCTTTCGACAGCAATTTCACTGATGATCTGGGCGTTCTCTTTAAGGGAATCAAAGGTTTTCTGATCCAGTTCAAAATCAAGTTGACTGACGAATCTTAAGGCACGCATCATTCTCAATGCATCCTCATGAAATCTTTCATGTGGGTTGCCAACCGTAATGATCCTTTTTTCAGCCAAATCTCGCTTACCATTAAATGGATCGATGATCTTACCGGTCTTATCCATTGCCATTGCATTCATCGTAAAATCTCTTCTTTGCAAATCTTCAGTCAAAGAACGGACAAATTGTACAGCATCGGGTCTGCGAAAGTCCGAATACCCGCTTTCCGTTCTAAACGTCGTAATTTCGTATGTTCCCGTATCCGTAATGACGAGCACTGTTCCGTGGTCAATCCCGATATCAGCCGTATTAGGGAAAATCCTTTTGATTTCCTGGGGTGTTGCGGAAGTGGCGATGTCCACATCGTTAATGGGCCTGCCAAGGATATAATCCCTTACAGAGCCGCCAACGAAATAAGCCTCGTATCCTGCTTCTTCAATCAATTCCAGAATGGGTATTGATTTTAAGAATAACCGATCCATCAGCATACCCTCCCTATTCCATGGATTTACCTTCAAGTGCTTGAATGTAGATTGCTTCATACTCAGCCATAATCGTATCACTGTGAAATTCAGTATTGGCCCTTTCCAGCGCAGCTTCAGAAAAACGTTTATGTAAAACCGGGTCGCTTAAAAGTCCAATCGCTTTTTCAGCAACCATTTTGACATCTCCCAATTCACAAATATAACCAGTCTCCCCGTCAACGATGACTTCAGGAATTCCCCCGATATTTGTCCCTATACAAGGAACTCCACATGCCATCGCCTCGAGCAGCACAAGTCCGAAACTCTCTTTTTCCGATAAAAGGAATATCAAATCACTGATTGAATATAATTCGGCAAGGTTATCCTGCTTACCAAGAAACAAGACCGAATCATCGATTCCAAGATCATTAGCCAATTTCAAAACGGTTGTCACTTCCGGCCCGTCCCCTACGAGGAGAAGCTTTGCAGGCATTTTCTTTTGAGTTAGATAAAACGCTTGGATGACGTCTTTCACTCGCTTGACCGAACGGAAATTCGAAACATGTATGATCACTTTTTCATCTTCACTGATTCCGTATTCATCCTTAAGGTAATCGGAATTGGATTTATGGTAATCTCTTTCATCAATGAAATTATAAACGGTTTTGATTTCCTTATCCGGTGCGATTAATTCATGCGTCTGCTGAACAAGGGAATTAGATACTCCTGTAACGACATCCGATTGCTCTATCCCGAATTTTATCAAATTGGTCAATGAGGGATCATGGCCTAATACGGTTATGTCCGTACCATGCAGTGTAGTAACGATCTTTACTTCATTACCTGACATCTGCTTTGCAAGGATTGCACAAACAGCATGGGGAATTGCATAATGAACGTGGAGAATATCTAATTTCTCCCGTTTTACGACATCCGCTATCTTGCTCGCAAGCGCCAGGTCATATGGTGGATATTGAAAGACTGAATACGAGTTCACTTCAACTTGGTGATAAAAAATATTACAGTACATCTTATTCAAGCGAAAAGGGAGGCTTGAAGAAATGAAATGTATTTCATGTCCTTTTTCTGCAAGCATCTTTCCTAATTCAGTTGCTACGACACCAGAACCCCCAACTGTAGGGTAACAGGTAATTCCAATTTTTAATTTCATAAGATTATTTTTCTCCTAACAAGTCGGCATCGATCAGTAACGGTTTTTTAGTCATGAATCCCTCCGCATAGGCGACACCCACTTCTTTACCGAACATCCGCTCCCGTGCCTCGACAGTCTCGATATAGCCATTAACCAGCGGTGTTTCTACAGATACTTGACTTTCTTCGAATTGGCTGCGATATGCCCTAAGGCTATCCAACTTTTTCGATATTGTGGAACTGATGTCCACGACGAAGTCCGGTTTGTGAAACCCATTGATCATATAATAGTACATATTTTGGACACGATGATAATCCATGCCTGCTTCTTCCATATACTTTCTTACTCCTGCCGAAAAAACTGCTTCCTCCACTAATTTTGCACAGTTACCATGATCGGGATGGCGATCTTCCAAAAATGGTGCAAATACAAGTGCAGGCTTATATTGGCGAATGACCGTAATGATTTGATTTATGTATTCCGCTTTCATGTATAGGCCCCGGTCGGGTAAATCAAGGGAAATCCTCTTCACCCCAAGGATTTCAGCAGCCTTATGCGCTTCCTCTTGCCGCAATGGAACGGTTCCATTGGAAGACATTTCAGCTTTTGTCAAATCACAAATGACAATTTTCCTGCCTTGTTGCGCATATTTGGCGATCGTGCCACCCATACCGATTTCAACATCATCCGCATGTGCGCCGAAAGCCAGAATATCTATGTTACTTTTGTTTATCATTTATCTCACCTTGTTTTTGCCGTAGTTTTAGCCAGTCCATATACCCATGTTTCAAACCTTGTATCAGCACTTCTGCCGTGCCCATATTTGTCGCCAAGGGAATTTCATAAACATCTGATAGGCGTATAAGCGCCGATACATCAGGTTCATGTGGCTGTGATGTCAATGGATCGCGGAAAAATAGGACCATGTCCATTTCTCCGCGCGCGATCATTGCACCTATTTCCTGATCCCCGCCAAGAGGTCCTGAATGAAAACGATGGACAGGCAGCGATACTTCTTCCATGATTCTTTTCCCGGTCGTTCCTGTAGCATATAATTCATGCTGCTCAAATACATCTTTATAGGCTGTTACAAATTGAATGATATCTTCTTTTTTCATATCATGGGCAATTAAGGCAATTTTCATCGTAAATCCTCCTGATCCCTATTCAATAATATTTTCCAGGCCGTATACAAGAACATCCAATTTCATGACGGTATCGACAGCAAGTTTGACTCCTGACATGAAGGAAGCTCGATTAAAGGAATCATGCCGAACCGTCAATAACTCTCCATCACTTCCGAAAAGCACCTGTTGATGGGCAACCAATCCAGGTAGCCGGACACTGTGGATATGCATGCCATCTACATTTGCGCCTCTTGCCCCCTGGATGGTTTCTTTTTCATTAGGGTGCCCCTGTTGTTTCGTTTCACGGACTGCTGCAATCATGTCTGCCGTTTTGGAAGCAGTTCCAGAAGGTGCATCCAGTTTTTGATCATGGTGCATTTCTATGATTTCCACATCCGGGAAGTACTTTGCGGCCATTTGGGAAAACTTCATCATCAAAATGGCTCCAATTGCAAAGTTTGGCGCGATGATGCAACCAATGCCCTTTTCTTTTGTTAATGAATCCAGCTTTGCTAAATCTTCCTTAGTAAAACCAGTCGTTCCCACTACAGGGCGGATGCCATGATTAAGTGCCGTTTCGGTATGTAGCATCCCTACTTCCGGTGTGGTCAAATCGATCAATACGTCCGCTTTTACGGAAGAAAAGCATTCATTTATATCCGAAAAAACCGGTGCTTCAATCCCGTGAAAACCTTCTATTGCGGAGAGGCTTTCCCCGTTATGCTTACGATCTATGACAGCTGCCAATTCAAACCCTTCTGTCCTATGTACAAGCTTCACCGCTTCATTTCCCATTCTGCCTCGTGGACCTGCTACAATCACTTTGACTTTACTCATCTTTACCTTCCTCCTCCATTTTTTCTTCTATTCTTGTCCATCTATCTTTATCACGGGTTGTGAACTTTTCCATGACCAAATCATGCGAGTTTTGAAGGTCAATCCCTAAAGAATTGGCAAAACAAATCAACACAAAAAGCATGTCCCCCAATTCCGCTTCAATCGTATTCTCTTCTTCTGTTGCCTTCTTTGGTTTTTCACCATGGTAATGATTGACTTCCCTAGCCAACTCCCCAAGTTCTTCAGACAAACGGGCCAGCATGGCCAGAGGGCTGAAATATCCTTCTTTAAATTGTCCTATGTATTGGTCGACTTCCGCTTGCATTTGTTGGATCGTCTTATGCTTTTCCATATAGTCACCCATTCTTGATTTTCGTTTTCAACATCATACCTTCTCCATGTTAGCTAAAAGTGAAACAGATGACAACAGATACGTTTGCGAATCAAAATTGCCCATAGTTGGTTAATTAGTTATAATAAGTAAATTAATGCTATGCAAACCTTTGGAGGTATGGGACATGCTTTTGGGCTTAAAATTGAAAAATATCATCTTCATCCTTTTTGGGGCTGGAATATTCGCCTTTGGCCTCGTGCATTTTAACATGCAGAACAACTTGGCCGAAGGCGGATTCACCGGTCTCACCTTGATTATATATCAACTTATCGGGATAAATCCTTCTTATTCTAATTTGATTTTGAATATTCCCTTATTTTTAATAGGGTGGAAATATTTAGGGCGCACATCTTTCTTATATACCATTATCGGAACGGTTGGCCTCTCCGTTTGGCTATGGGTTTTCGAGAGATACGAAATCGAAATCGATCTCGGAAACGATTTGATGCTGGTGGCATTGTTTGCCGGGGTCTCTGTTGGTGTCGGGCTGGGCATCATCTTTCGTTACGGCGGGACAACAGGCGGAGTGGATATCATTGCCCGTTTTGCCCATCGTTACTTAGGAGTGGGCATGGGACGGACGATGTTCATCTTTGATGCCGTCGTCATTGGCCTGTCCATCCTTACCTACCTGGATTACCGTGAAGCGATGTATACCCTCGTTGCCGTATTTATAGGTGCCAGAGTAATCGACTTTATGCAAGAAGGAGCCTATGCTGCTAGAGGTGCAATGATCATTAGTGATAAAAACATGGAAATTGCAGAAAAAATCATGAATGATATGGAGCGGGGCGTAACTGTATTAAGGGGATATGGATCCTTTACACGCAATGACCGGGAAGTACTCTATTGTGTTGTCGGGAAAAATGAGTTAGTCCGCTTAAAAAATGCCATAACATTGGTGGACCCTCATGCATTTGTATCAGTAAGTGAAGTTCATGATGTATTGGGTGAGGGCTTTACCCTTGATGAGAACAAGAATCCCATTGAAAGGTAATCCATTGATTAATGTTGCCCCGTCTAACTGCATTTTATTAGCAATGTGCAGCAAAAACTCTTTAAAATGAAAAGGACCCCATCCCAAGATGGAGTCCTTTTTTCAAATTAATCTTCTTCCCTCATTCCTGTATACATAAGCAGAAGACGAGCTAATTCCAGTACGGCTACAAGAGCGGCAGCAACATAAGTCATTGCAGCAGCACTTAATACTTTTTTCGTTTCCCGTTCTTCATCATTCCGGATGACCCCAGCGGAAATGAGTTGATCCATAGCCCTAGAAGAAGCATTGAATTCAACCGGCAGTGTTATCACTTGGAACAATACAGCGGCTGCCATAAATACGATACCCGCCAAAAGCAAATTAGGAAGTGAAGCTAGCATCCCGATTAAAATCAAAATCCAAGATATGTTAGAGCCAAAATTAGCTACCGGTACTAATGCATGGCGGAAACGCAAGAATGCATATGCTTCTTTATCTTGAATCGCATGTCCAACTTCATGGGCTGCAACAGCTACGCCGGCAACTGAATGGCCGTGATAGTTATCCGTTGATAAACGCACCGTTTTATCCCTTGGGTCATAATGGTCCGAAAGCATTCCAGGTGTCTCTTCGACCCTGACATTGAACAGTCCATTTTGATCCAAAATGGCACGAGCCGTCTCAGCACCATTCATTCCGGAAGAGGCCGATACCTTTGAATATTTTTTATACGTGCTTTTCACTTTCATTTGTGCAAAAATCGGGATTATAATAATAATCGCCAAATAAATGAAATACATGGTATCCTCCTATAACTCTTATTACCCTTAATTCTATGGATTGAAGGCACCCCTGTCAAATATAGTGTTCTCTACCCGTGTCTTTTTAATCATTATGCTCTTTCCTTGGTTTTTCCCTATCACCTTTATATTTTCTCCAGCCTACATAAGAAAGCGTCATGATTATGATTGAGCCTGTCGAAATGATGACCCACCAAAGGGAAGGATCTGCATCATCTTCACCCATATCATCAAAAATCGAGGTTAGTTCGTTTTGCAACGCATCCAGTTCCTCTTGATTATCTCCATCACTGATTACCTCCGGGCGGTATTGGTTGATGTATTGAATCCTCGTGTCCAGTTGCTGCATCGTTTCTTTGGAAAGGTCGACTTTCAAGCTTGGATATATCATTTCATATTGTGATAGGAATAAGTTCAATTGGCTATTGAATGTAATGGTGTCTTGTTTGATGGCGGCATTCTTTGTCTGCTGGAAAGAATTCATCATTTGATCCTCCATCTCTGTCCAAAGTGGCTGATGAGTAGACTTGACCGCATCAACAACAAGCCGGAACTTTGTAACAGAATTAACCTTTTCGGAATCTCCCTTGTTCATATCCTTTATTGTCATTAACGCTTCATTATGAGCTACAGTGATAATTCGAAGTTCGTCCATGTCAAGGATCTGCTCTTTCGCTGTATCTTTTAAAAACCGGTCAGAAAAAAACGTCAGCATCTTTTCCGAATCTCCATATCGCTTCAACTTGGTCATTTCCAAGGCTCTATCGGAAATGTCATCTAATTGCTCCAAACTTGAAGAGGATTCTGCATAGACAGGGAAATGTAAGACGACAAATAAAACAGCAATGGTTAATATGAATTTTTTCAACATGCTACTCGTCCCTCCTCATATCTCTACTAAAACGATATGAAAGAAAAAACATGAGTAGACCTCGTTCAACATAAAAAAGTTAACCATGCTTTTACAAAGCTGTATTTAGAGTTAACTTTTTAAGAAATGAAGGACAGAGTGAACCGCTTTTTTCTATATCCAAAGTACCAGCCGACAAAAATGGAAAGTATGCTGAGCCAAAAAGTGAAATAACCTATCGAGTCCATATACACCAATAAATCACGGTATATTGGCATCATTTCAAAAACATAGTCGATTATGTCATTATGTATGGTCCAAATCCCTGCCGCTATCAAGTGCCAAGGTTTTATTCGATAAAATGGTGCATATAATATTCCTTGAATCGCCATCCCCAAATGAGAAGCCATTAACATATAACCTTCCCAAGGCAGTGAGCCTGTAGTCACGAAGGTCATCAAATTCATTACAACTGCCCATATGCCATATTTGAATAGTGTCATTATCGCCAACGCTTCCATAAGTCCGAAATTCCTTCTTAACAGGAACCCCAATAAAACAAAAACAAAAAACAGGCTAGCTGTCGGGCTGTCCGGTACAAATGCCAAAAAAATAGTAGGAGTGTTTTCCAATTGACTTCCATACCAATAATATCCATAGGCAGTTCCGAATATATTTATCATTAATAACAAAACGAGCATTTGCCGATTTGCAAGCCAACTGTAGATAACATTCATTCTTTTACCCTCACTTACATTCTCATGTATACTCATTTTACAGGCCATCAACCAGAAAACCAAGCATTCATTTCAATTTCTTCTCATTTACGCTTCAATTTACCAATAAAAAAGCCGACAACCGTAGTCGTCAGCTTCATTTGCAGCATATGAAAGAAAATGCTGTGGATGGCTATTTTATTTTGCCGATAAACCAGATACAAATTCAGCTAATGTTGCCAATTCTTCATCTGTACCTTTGAACATGCCAGCTGGCATTGCGCCCTGGCCTTTGACTGCGATTTTAGAGATTTCTTCTGGGCTCAAGCCAGTGTCAATTAAGCTTGGCGCTCCTGCTCCACCAGTTAACTCTGCTCCGTGACAGCTAATACAGCCACTGGAATCCATCAGTTTGTACCCATCACTCTCTTTATCAATGTCTGCACCTTCCACGATCGCTCCTTGTTTCTTGGAAGCTTCCCAATCGTGGTGGGCTGCTGACTCCCATGTTAAATAGAAAACGCCAGCAATTGCCAAGAGCATGAAACCTACAGCAAAAGGACGTTTTGCCGGGCTCCGCTCTGGACCACGATCTAAAAAAGGCGCCAAGAGCAAAGCTCCAAAAGCCAAACCAGGTATTACTAAAGCCCCGATTGCATTATAAGGGCCTGAAGCATAGGTATACTTAAGTAATTGGTAAAGGAATAGGAAATACCAGTCTGGCAGCGGAATATACGCTGTATCTGTAGGATCTGCTATCCTTTCCAATGGTGATGGATGTGCGATTGTCAGGCATAGATAACCTACAAGAAATACAGCTCCTACCATCCATTCTTTTAAAAGGAAATTAGGCCAAAATGCTTCAGTTTTCCCAGGATATTCTGAATAATCTTTCGGAATATTCGGTTTACGGTCCGCGGAGATACGCGAGTCACCTACGAATTTCATACCTTTCCCACGATGCATTGAACAATTCCCCTCCTTTATGAAAAGGTTTATTTGGTTCTTGGTTCACCATTCTTTTAAAGTGGACCTGAAATACCTTGTTTTCGGATCATCAGGAAATGAGCCGCTAGTAAAGCAAATAATGCTGCAGGCAGGAAGAATACATGAATTGCAAAGAATCGTGTCAATGTCTGTGCTCCAACGATCGTTGGATCTCCTGCTATCAATGTCTTGAGTGCCGGTCCCATTAACGGTACCGATTCGACAATTGTCAAAGTAACTTTCGTTGCGAATAGCGCTTTCATATCCCATGGCAATAAATAACCAGTCAAGCCTAATGCCAGCATGATGAAGAAAATCAATACGCCGACCATCCAGTTCAATTCACGCGGTTTTTTGTAAGCTCCCTGGAAGAAGACACGAAGAGTATGTAAAAACATCATAACTATAACTAGACTTGCTCCCCAGTGATGCATACCACGGACAATTTGACCGAAGGCAACTTCATTTTGTAAATAATAAACAGATTCCCAAGCGTTTTTAATGTCTGGGACATAGTACATCGTCAAGAACATGCCTGACAAGATTTGGATGACCGTAATAAAGAAAGTTAACCCACCAAAACAATATACGAATGCAGAAAAATGATGTGCGGGGTTAACATGTTCAGGAACCTCATGGTCAGCAATATCCCGCCATAACGGCGTAATATCTAAACGCTCGTCCACCCAGTCATATAACTTTGTTAGCAATGTTTACGCCTCCCCATGCGGTTTTAGTTGACCCAAATAAAGTATTCCATCTTTTTCTTTCGTGTCAAAGACATCCAATGGTGAAACCGGCGGTGTCCCTTTCACATTCATCCCATCTTTCGTATACCTGCCATAATGGCAAGGACAGAAAAATTGATTCGGATTAGTCTTATCCGTATTCCAGCCTACCGTACAGCCTAAATGTTTACAGATTGGAGATAAAGCAACGATCTTACCATCATCCGTTTTGTAAACCCAAGCCGTATTTGTTTCTTCAGATTCATACCACCCATCGACCTGTTTAAAACTAAAGTCGACACGGGTTGGTTCGGTAGTCAGTTCACCTACCTTCTGCTTAGTTGCAACGTAATCCCCGCCTTTATCTGCTGATAATACAGGATCAATTGCAAACCTAACCATAGGCATCAACATACCGGCCGCCATAAATCCACCAACGCCAGTAAGTGTGTAATTAAGGAATTGACGTCGTGAAACATTATGCTTGCTCATGCGTTTTCCCCCCCTCTATTACTATACTGAGAGCCCAAAGGACCAATAAATAGCGACACTATAAAACTAGGACATTTCCATGATATCTCAATAATTTACCAAGGTCAATATTTGTAAAACCCAAAAGGTGGCAACTATGTGTCAAATAATGCGAAAAATCCTACTTTTTTTCATTTTTCCAATTATAAGAGAAAATATCAAGGATTTGGATAACTTGCTGGTGAATCATTTCCCTTGCTTGTTCGATTTCAAGCGCTTCCAGCGGGATGGCAGGAATCCATACTAAATTATTTTCTAATTCCCGCTCCTCCTTTTTCCACTCAAAATCCGATGTAAGAAAAAAAACATGCTTGAAATTATTTTCTTTCACTTCATTGGCCCAACGTTTTAACCGCTCAACCTTATCCAATTCATCACTTAAATAATGAAATGTTGGCAATAAAAGAATTCTTCCTTTCATCTGCTTTTCAATTTCCAAGCTTAAAATGGTAAGAAATTCATTCATTGAGCCCGTTTGCTTCATTTGTCCTCGAAAAGATAGGGGAACCAAAGGAATCAAAACGGTATCCACATACTCTTTTGACTGCATATACATGTCAAGATCTTTTGCTGTCCACTTCATGTTTTTTCTTCACTCCCGATTTTTTAAATCAACTCCTTATCATTTTACCATTATTTTTATAACATCTTTACCATATACCCATAGTCTTTACAAAAATGTGGATTTTATCAATGTTTTATAAAAAATAAAAACCTTTCCTGATTACGGAAAGGTCAATTTATTTCATCCAAGTACTTTTAATTGATTCAATTGTTCGGTCAAGTTCTTAAATGCTAGTTCATCATGCTTATCAAGGGCTTCATCGATTTCCTTAAGCAAACGGTCCCTTTGGAAATACAACATGCTTCTTTCCAAAAATTGTTCAGCCAGCAGCTGGTCTTTTTCATTCGACGCCGTTGATTTCGGCATGAAGGGGTTGTTCTCGAGTACCGCTGCATATTGATAGGAAGAATAAGACGATTTAAAATTAAGCTGAATATAAATGTCTTCATCCCGATTTAAACGGATATCATGAAAAGATTTCTCTGCATCGGTCGTCATGATGTTGGACTTATAGAACCTGAAAGGGACCTCATCCACACAATGTGTCGACATAATCAGTCCACGTGGGCAATATTGTGCATTTTCTACAAAATGAACCTTTTTCATTAGTTGATCATGACTCATTAAGTAATTCAAAATCCACACACATTCTCTTCGTTTCAGTTGATAATGATTTAAAAACCACCGAATAAAATCCTTCTTCTCATTCACAGAAACAGGGGCAGCCACCATGAATTCCCTCCTCTGTCTAGATTTAGTTTCGTTTCACTTATCTACATTTCATCTGTGCTTTCACCTAGCCGCTCCAATATCATCGCATACTCATCATTCGCCGGGTTCATCTCAAGGAGCTTATTAAATACTTCTCTAGATGTGGCTCTGTCTCCTTCTTCAATTAAAAAGAAACCATAATCTTCAAGGAAATCTTGATTGTTCTTGAATGAATTATATGCTTTATGATAGCTGGTTAATGACTCTTTAAATTGTTCAGTATTCTGATATGATACAGCAGCTATCCATTCAAACTGCGGATCATCCTCACCATATCGCCTTACTTCACCAATACACTCCAATACATCTTCATACCTTTCGTGGTGCATATACAATTTCAAGAGGGTGAGTGCAGCTTCCAGGTATCCCGGATCAATGGCCAGTGCTTCTTTAAATAGATTTTCCGCCTCTTCATCAAGCCCGCTTTTCAAGGCAATTTTTCCACCGAAGAAGTAAAGTTCCTTATTGAATTCATCAGCCTTGATTCCTTCTTTGACTGTTTTCAAGGCATTTTCCAGATCTTCAAGATGTTCATAACTCTTTGCCAGGTACAAATATAATGAATGGTATTCATGATCTAATTCTTTCAGTTCAATGAACTTTCGTACGGCTGTGTCATAAAGACCTGCCTGAAAAGCTGTAAATGCATATTCAAATAGGGTATTGATTTCAATTCCATCCTTTAAGGCCTTTTCAAAGTGCGGAAGGGCCTCCTCGAACTTCCCCGAACTGCTTAATGCTTCAGCAAGCCTCTGATTGACATTAACACCAGCGATTTCTTGTTCCTGTTCCAAAACCTTTATGTAATTTGCAATGGCTTCCTGATCCCTTCCTTGATGAAAGAACAGTTCAGCTAGTGCAAAATCAATGATGATCTCATCTGGAAGCATTTCCTTGGCCTGCAGTAATTTCCTTTCGCTGACCTCGTCCATCCCCTGTAATTGATAGAGGTCCGCTTCCAAAAGCAAAGCACTTGGATATACTTCATCATCTGCACTTACTTTTTCAAGCATTAGCATCGCTTCATCTTCCTGGTCCATGTCAATCAGGATTTCCGCCAACGAAACAATTAATTCTCCTTCATCGGGATAGAGTTGCAGCAGATGTTCATAAAGATCCTTTGCCTCCTCCGCAAAACCAAGCTGGAGCATTTCTTCGGCCAGCAACAATATGTCCTCTGCTGACTCTGATGATTTAATTCGATTTATATGTTTAAGAGCTTCTGTTAATTCCCCTTTTTTTAAATGCTTTATAACTTGTTCCACTGTGTTCATTGTTGAATCCTTCCTTTTGCATGATAGACTTGGTCCCTAGTCATACACACTCACGCCATAATGTAGCATAATCTGCCATTAAGAAAAAATACCATATAATCGCGAAATGCATAGTAAACAGTATTCATTAGTTTACCATACTGTAGCCCTGTATTCCATTGATGAAGTCCCCTCCCATTCTCATTAAAAAAAGGTTACTAGTTAATTCTCCACGCTATGGTAAATCTCCTTTTTGATCATGAACCCCATTTTCATTATTTTCATGATCAATACAGGTACAAAAAAGCCCGAATGTTAGCGCTTTCAACACTTTTCAGCATTTAAAAAAAGTTTACAGACCAAATAAGGTATGTAAACTTTTTTTATATTCACTTTATCAATTGCGTCAAATGCCCAAAAAATTGTGGATATGATACATCTATGGCATCAGGGTCAGCGAGTTCCACTTCCCCATCCGTTATCAAAGCCGCTACAGCAAGCATCATCCCGATACGATGGTCCCCATGGCTTGTAACCTTACCACCATTCAAGGCTCTACGCCCTTTGATGATCAATCCGTCTGCTGTCGGGGTTATATCTGCGCCCAGGACGGAAAGCTCATTTGCAACGGTATCAATTCGATTCGTCTCTTTCACTTTAAGTTCTGCTGCATCCTTGATTGTCGTTATCCCTTCAGCCTGTGTCGCCAAAAGTGCAATTACCGGTATTTCATCGATGAGACGGGGAATTAAATCACCGCTGATGGTCGTTCCCTTTAGCCGGGAGCTTCTGACAGTGATGTCTCCTGCAGGTTCACCCTCGCTCGTCTTCTTCTCTATCGTAATATCCGCCCCCATCGATTTCATGACTTCGATAATTCCAGTCCTTGTCGAATTAAGGCCGACATTCTTTAATACCACTTCACTATTTTCCGTAATCGCTGCAGCCACCATGAAGAAAGCTGCTGAAGAAATATCACCCGGCACATGGATGGTAGTCCCTTTGAAGACTTGATTTCCGCTTACTTTAATCGTTTGTCCGTCTTTTTCGATTTTTCCGCCAAACTCTTGGATCATTCGTTCTGTATGATCCCGGGTCTCTTCCGGTTCGATAATGATCGTTTCACCTTCTGCCTGTAAACCGGCCAAGATTATCGCTGATTTCACCTGCGCACTTGCCACAGGCAATTCATAGCGAAACCCTTGTAACTTTCCTCCTCTTATGGCGAGGGGGGTGTATTCGGCTCCTTTTCGGCCATCAATGACCGCTCCCATTTGACGAAGAGGGTTGACTACCCTGGTCATTGGACGTTTAGCTATCGATTCGTCACCT
The DNA here is from genome assembly GCF_047238085.1 of Peribacillus phoenicis. Taxonomy (NCBI): domain Bacteria; kingdom Bacillati; phylum Bacillota; class Bacilli; order Caryophanales; family Bacillaceae; genus Peribacillus; species Peribacillus phoenicis. The sequence continues at coordinate 3,111,214 of NZ_JBDFMF010000001.1, forward strand.
GCCAAAACGGCCGAAAATTCCTGTCCTGCCAAAATGCCCATCATTAACCTGATCGTGGTACCAGAGTTTCCGACATCCAGTACTGATTCTGGTTCCTTTAATCCATTAAAACCATTGCCTGCAATTTTGACATGCTGGCCATCTTGTTCAATATGAACTCCAAGCTGCTTAAAACAGGAAATCGTACTTAAACAATCTGCTCCTGGAAGAAAATTAGTGACTGTCGTTTCCCCCTCGGCAAGGGCTCCGAACATTATCGAACGATGGGAGATCGACTTATCTCCAGGTATGGCAATCGAACCACGTAATGATTGGATGTTCGTTTGTAATTTTTTTGTATTCATAAAACCATCCTTCCCTATAAATGTTATGCCAGGATCGTTTCATAATCTGTATGTCTTGAAATACACTCTGCAGCTTTTATGCGGTCAACATCTGTTTGGAAGCTGATGACCAGCACACCGTATATCTCTTCCCTGGTTTCAATGATCCTTATGTTTGTAATGCTGATACCTTCTTGTGCCAAATATCCGGTAATCTCAGAAATTATTCCGGCATAATCCGGTATATCGATATATAAATCATAAAACGCTGGTATGGCGCCTTTCGCATGCGTTGGCAAATCATCCCTGAAAATCTTGGCATCGGTAAAGAATCGAAGGATTTCTTCACTATCTTCATTCGCAACCAAGCCTTTTATATGCTCCATTTCATTCAGCCAATCATTCATTAATTCAAGTAACACATCCCGGTTATGTAACAAAATGTCACGCCACATTTCCGGACTGCTTGAAGCAATTCTTGTAATATCTCGAAATCCACCTGCTGCAAGCCTTGAAATCAATTTATTTTCCTTACTGTAATTTTCTGCCTGCTTAACGAGCCCCGATGCGACAATATGCGGGAAATGACTAATGACCCCAGTCAGCTTATCATGTGTGGCAGGACTCACAACCAGAAAGTTCGCTCTTGTTCCTTGCAGCCACCCTTTCAGCTGCTCGACTTTTTCTTCTTCAATGGAATCTCCTGGAGTAAGCAAATAAAATGCATGTTCGAATAAATGCAATTTGGCTGCCGCAGCACCGCTTTTATGGGAACCAGCCATAGGGTGTCCCCCGATGAAGGCCACCCCTTTATCTATCAATGGTTTTGCTGCCTTAACGACTGTATCCTTCGTACTTCCTGCATCCGATATGAGGACATCACTCTTCAAATCCATCTCAGCCAATTGAGCTAAAATTTTCACGGTTTCATTGACAGGCACAGCAAGTAGAATCAAATCAGCATCACATGCTCCCGCTTCCAATGATGATACAGAATCATCAATGATCCCCAATAGCATCGATAGTTGAATATTCTTTTCACTTAGGTCCGTACCAACAATCACGGCTTCAGGATGTGCATGGCGTACAGCCATGGCCAGTGATCCGCCAATTAGACCTAGACCTATTACAAAAACCTTACCCTTCACTCTTCTCTCCCCCGCATCTTTTATGCTCCTCTAGGTTTGATGAAACGTTAAAGCAGCGAATCAGAAGGTGCCTCAACTTCATTCAAAAAAGCTTTAATAGCGTTAATCATTCCTTCATTTTCTTCCGTAGAACCAACCGTGACCCTTAGGCTGTTAGGAAAACCGAAGGATTTCCCCGACCTTGCAATGTATCCGCGCTCAAGCAAATATTGAAACACCACATCGGCATCCTGTTTAAAATGGATAAAGATGAAATTACCTTGTGACGGGTAATAAGCTAAATTTTCCTTATTGCAAAATTCATAGTACTGCTTGAGCCCTTTTTGATTTTCATCCTTGCATTTTTCAATGAAGGCTTGATCTTCCAAAGCGACGATAGCAATATTCTGTGCGAATGTGTTGACATTGAATGGTTCCCGGGATGGATCTAGTTTCTGGATGATATCATCATCCGCCAATCCGTACCCTACCCTAAAACTGGCAAGTCCATAGATTTTTGAGAATGTCCGGAGTATGATCAAATTTTTATATTTATTGACCCATTGATTCGTTCTCGGGTAATCCTCAGCCGTTGCATATTCACAGTACGCTTCATCCAAAACGATAAGTACATCTTCCGGCACTCTTTCAATGAATGATAATAAGTCCTGTTCCGAAATGTATTTACCTGTTGGATTATTTGGTGTACAAAGCCAGACAACTGCTGTTTTTTCATCTATAACTTTAAGCATTCCTTCTAGATCATGAGCACCATCAATATGAGGAACTTCCCTGATTTCCGCACCTTCTAGCGTGGCATTATGGCGATACTGTGAAAAAGTGCCTGTTGCCATGACCGTATTCTTTCCAGCTCCCAATAGGCTTCGGGAGATGATTTGAATGTTCTCATCAGATCCATTTCCAAAAATAAGCTGAGTTTCTTTCACACCTGTATGTTTTGCAACAGCTTCCCTTAGCATCGTTGCATACCCATCTGGGTAGATGGCAAACGAATGGGTTGAATTCCTAACGGACTCCTTTACTTTTTCCGAACAGCCGAAAGGATTTTCATTTGAAGCTAATTTCGTGATTTTTTCCAACCCGTATAATTTTTTCACTTCATCAGTGGATTTTCCCGGTTGATAAGACTTCAAGGAAAGGACCGCTTCATTCCATTTCATGTCAATCACCTCTATATTTTTATCACTTTAAAGTAAGAAAGTGTGAGAATAGTATATCATATTCATAGATTTAAAATCATCTTATATCTGCTTTGTCAAATCTGGCCGTAATACCGTAGCCCCTGCCTGGTATACATGCTGTATCTCTTTTTGAGATTTCGTCGTATTTACATGGATCATGACCCGAATGCAAAATGGCAAGGAATTGCTGACCGGTATTTCTTTCATGCATGTAACCGGTACATAAGTCCAGCCTTCGAATTTCCTCAAGGCTTTGGCAGGGAAGACAGAACGAATCTCTTCCGTAGCAGAAAAAAACACAGAAGCTACCATTTCGGGATCAATCTCGTTGACCTGAATGATCTCTGCCATCAACTTTTCGGCAGCGGAAATCACTTCCATTTCCGTGTCTCTTTCTACAGTAGTGGCACCCCTTATTCCTCTTATCACACATAGTCCCCCCTTCTCCTGAACTCTATATCATATCCGCCATTTCCTCCATCAGCTCAGAGTCGGCTATATCCATTAATAGCGGTGACCCCACTTCGTTTAGCAGGACAAAAGTAGCTGAATCATTGACCGATTTTTTGTCTGTTTTCATTAATTCAAGCAGCATTGCATGTTCAAGCCTGGTTGGGATCGTTATTTGATAACCTAAAGAAGATACCCAGCTAATAAACTCATCCAGTTTAAAATCGAGATCTACTTTCTTTCTGCTTAATTTAAGGGCATAAACCATCCCGATTAAAATGGATTCCCCATGCGTAAAGTTTCCGTACCCCATTGAACCTTCCACTGCATGTCCGAGCGTATGACCAAAATTCAAAAAGGCACGAATGCCGTTTTCCTTCTCATCCTCTTCGACAATTTTAGCTTTAATTCCAATCCCTTTTGTAATCATTGTCAGGAATTGCTCATCCGTTATATCATTCAAATCAACAATATTCGACTTTAACCATAGATAAAACTCATTATCGGCTATCAATGAATGTTTAATGACTTCTGCAAAACCTGACCTTAATTCTTTAAGAGGCAGAGTTTTTAAAAATTCAAGATCATAAATGACCGCTTCAGGCTGATGAAAGGCTCCAATCATATTTTTCCCTAACGGGTGATTGATGGCAACCTTGCCGCCCACTGCACTATCGTGGGCGAGTAAAGTCGTCGGAACCTGTATAAATGGAATCCCTCTCATAAAAGTAGCCGCAACGAATCCAGCCAAATCACCTACTGCACCACCGCCAAGGGCGATAATCAATGATTTGCGATTAATCTGTTGAGTTAAGCAGAAGCTTTGGCATTCATAAAACACATCGAATGTTTTAGCATGCTCCCCTTCTGGCACTACATGATGCAGGACAGGTTTCCCCGTCTTGATCAGGGCGTTTTTCACGGTCTGCAAATGAAGTGCCGCCACTTTCTCATCAGTTATGATCAGAATCTTGTTTAGATGATTTAATTCATGTGATATTAATTCGGGCAATTCATTTATTGCCTTCTTGCCAATTAAAACCGGATATTGCTTGGAAGCCGTTTTTATTTGGATGGATTCCATGATTTAAAACCCCTTTACTTCTTCCCGATATGATCTTACGTATTCCGCTAATTGCTCATAACGATCTGAAGGGAATTGATCAACGATGGCAGCCGCCAGTTCCCATGCTACTACCGCCTCAGCAACCACTGCTGCAGCAGGAACCGCACAACTATCGGAACGTTCGACACTTGCTTCAAACACTTCCTTCGTATCAATATCAACGCTTTTCAAAGGTTTATATAAAGTGGGGATCGGCTTCATCACACCGCGTACAACTATCGGCATTCCAGTTGTCATACCGCCTTCAAAACCGCCAAGGCGATTGGTTTTCCGGTAATAGCCCTGTTCTTCGTCCCATGCGATTTCATCATGGACATCACTGCCAAATAGATGGGCAGCTTCAAAACCAAGACCTATTTCCACCCCTTTAAATGCATTGATGCTCATTATCGCTGCGGCTAGTTTTGCATCAAGCTTACGGTCATAATGCACATAACTTCCTACACCCACCGGCATTCCTTCTACAATGACTTCAACGATGCCGCCGATGGAATCTCCTTTTTGTTTCGCTTCATCAATTGCATCCTTCATCTGCTGTTCTACGTTTTTGTCAAAACATCTAACAGAAGATTCTTCTGTTACTTGTTGCAATTGCTGAATACTTTCGTATTTTGGCGGTTCTGCCTTGACTCCGCCAATTTCCAAAACATGAGATGCCACTTCTATCCCCAATAAAGACAATAGCTTTTTAGCGACAGCTCCTGCTGCCACCCTTACTGTCGTTTCACGGGCTGAAGAGCGTTCCAGAACATTTCGCAAATCGCGGTGCCCATATTTAATCCCGCCGTTCAAGTCGGCATGACCAGGACGTGGCCGGGTGATTTTACGTTTAATTTCTTCAGCTTCCTCTTCTGAAAGCCCTTCGCTTCCCATAATCTTTGTCCAATGCTTCCAGTCATCGTTCTCAACCACCAAAGCAACCGGTGAACCGAGTGTGTAGCCATGTCTGATTCCAGAAGAAATAAAAGCCTGATCTTTCTCGATCTGCATCCTTCTTCCACGTCCATGCCCTTTTTGCCGGCGCCCTAATTCTTGATTGATATCCTCTTTCGAAATCGGCATTCCTGCCGGTAATCCTTCAATGATAGTAGTCAGTTGCGGACCATGTGATTCTCCCGCTGTTAAATATCTCATCTTCCAGCCCCCTTTTAGCACTTTAAAGTGTATATGTATCAATATACCACAATTTTATGAAATGTGGGTATATGTAAAACGTAAAAACCATATTGTTTGAATTTAATCACTTTTCTTTCTATTTTACAAGTACTTAAACATTTTCGATATAGTTTATTCTTTCAAATTAGAGTTCTACTGGAATTGCTATTACACGGCAAACGAAAAGGGACTGAATGCGCACGTGCAGGATCAGTCCCTTTTTTCTAAAGTATTTACTTTTTCTTATAAAAAAATGTGTCGATCGTTTCAAATTGATATTTCCCTGGGGTGAATATTTGTTCTGTACTCCCTACAAAAAATACCCCGTCGCTTTTTAGCGATGCACTGAATTTTTCATATAATAAATTCTTGGCTTCTTCAGTGAAATAAATTAAAACATTGCGGCAAACGATTAAATCGAACCCTTGGTCGAATCGGTCAGCAAGAAGGTTTTGCTTTTTAAATGTCACCCTTCTCTTGATTTCATCATCGACACGATAAAAATCCGCTTTTTTTTCAAAGTATTTCCTTTTAATTTCCTCAGGCACTTCATTTAAGGAACGTTCAGGATACATCCCCAATCTCGCTCGCGCCAATACATTTTCATCGAGATCCGTCGCCAATATCTCTATTTGGCTGAGTGGGACCAGATTGGATAATATCATGGCAATCGTATATGGTTCCTCGCCAGTTGAGCAGGCAGCACTCCAAATTTTCAACTTTTTTTTGCTTTCTAATAACCCAGGCAGGATTTTCCGTTCCAACACTTCCCATCTTTTCGCATTTCTATAAAATTCGGAAACGTTGATTGTCATTCTATCCAAAAACTCATTTAAAACACCGGGATTGGTTTGAATGTCTTTGTAGTATTCACGAAATGAATGATATCCTCTTTTTTCATATAGAGATGTTAGTCGCCTTTTCATTTGCCCTTCCTTATATAATGCCAAATCAATGCCTGTCAGCATTTTGATATTACGAATAAACTCTTCATATTCTTGAGGCATTCCCACGACTCCCCTGCACATAATTATTTTAAGCGGTTCTTCCCTTTATATATATCGGAGAGTGCCATATTTTCTTTAAACTAAAATAATCCCTTACGTTGCTGCTTGAAACTAAAAAAGCAATTAAAAAAAGCGGGTTCCATCGCATAATGACGATGGAACCCGCTTTTTTTTAAAGAGATCGTATTAATTAATAAACCCACTCGTTAACAAGTTTAGAGTACTCAACAAGTTCTTCTTCTTTGAAGAATAAACCGATTTCGCGTACAGCGCTTTCAGCCGAATCAGATCCGTGAATGATGTTTTTGCCGACAGTTACGGCAAAATCGCCACGAATTGTTGCTGCTGCTGCATCTTTAGGGTTAGTGGCACCCATCATTTGACGTGCAGTAGCGATTACGTTTTCACCTTCCCAAACCATTGCGAAGACAGGACCTGAAGTAATGAAGTCCACTAGTTCGCCAAAGAAAGGACGTTCTTTGTGCTCGCCATAATGCTGCTCAGCCAATTCTTGAGAAATGACCATTAATTTTGCTCCTGCAAGAAGGAAGCCTTTCTTTTCAAAACGGGAAACGATTTCACCGATTAAATTGCGTTGAACGCCGTCAGGCTTAACCATTAAAAATGTTCTTTCCATGAATGTCACTCCTAATATGTATCATTGTTATTTGCCTATATAAGGCAATACTTTTAGAATATTACCATTGTTTGATGAGTTTCGCAACTCCCATTATCAAAACTTTCTTTTTCCGATATTTTTCGCGATATCGGATAAAGTTTTTCTAGCTTTAATGGCAGGAAGACCTTTCAACTCGGTAAATGCCTTTTCTAAATACATATCACTGATCCTCGCTGCCTTTTCAATGGCACCGGAAGTTTTTATCGCATGAATTATATGGGACATTTCCTCTTTTGGCGTATCTTCCCGAACTGTTTCGATAAGCTTTTTTAACTTTGGATCTTCCATAGCAATCAATACGGGTAAAGTGATATTACCTTGAATCAAATCACTGCCGGCCGGTTTCCCAAGCTCTTCTTCCGAAGCAGTAAAATCCAATATATCATCAGTGATTTGATAAGACATACCGACATAATATCCGAATTTAAATAGCTTTTGGTGAATTCTCTCTTCAACACCCGCTGAAATGGCTCCCAACTGGCAGCTGGATGCAATGAGCAGTGCCGTTTTCCGTTTGATCCTTCTAAAGTATATCCGCCAATTCTGTTCGAAATTGTATTTATCTTTTATTTGTTCAATCTCCCCAAGACATAGTTCAACCATAGTATCAGCGAGAATTTGATGCGCCAGCGGAGACTCGATAACCGCCATCATTTCCAGTGCACGAGCAAAAATGAAGTCGCCTGTGTACATGGCGACACGATTATCCCATTTTGATTTAATGGTAGCAGATCCCCTGCGTAAATCCGCATCATCCACAACATCATCATGCACAAGGGAAGCTGTATGAATCAGTTCCAAAGTCGCTGCGACATGCTTTACGACATGAATATCATAGTTGCCAAACTTCGCACCCAATAGGACGAATACCGGACGGATCCGTTTTCCACCGGATTGCAGCAAATGCAGGGAAGCTTCCCTTAAAACCGTGGAATCCGCTTCGATTGCGGCTTCCAGTTCTTTTTCTATTAATTGCAAATCTGCATTCAAAAATGAATACATCATTTTAAATTTCATACATTCCACCCAGCTTTGTCCATTGCTATTATGCTTATTTTGAAGGCTTGTACCCGAAATGTGTTGCTGCTACCCCACCGAAATGGGCCTTATAACTGACATTTTCCATTCCCGCCTGCTTGAACATGTTTTCAAGCTTTTTCATGCCAGGGAAATCCCGAGCCGATTCCTGCAGCCATGAGTATTCGCTATAGCTTTTTGCGAATAATTTGCCAAACATGGGCATGATGAAACGGAAATAAAAATAATAGCCCTGTTTAAAGCCAAGCATCGTAGGCTGTGAAGTATCCAGGCAAACGATCATTCCACCCGGCTTGGCTACCCGGTTTAACTCTTTAAGCACTTTCATGTAATCGGGGACATTCCGCAGCCCGAAACCGATCGTGACATAGTCAAAGCTATCGTCCTCAAAAGGAAGCTCCATTGCATTCCCATGCATCAGGGACACTTGCTCCAGATTGAGTTCATTTACCTTTTGTTCGCCGATTTTCAGCATGTTCTTACTAAAATCCAGACCAACAACCTTTCCTTCTGGTCCTACTTCATTAGCAAGGGCAATGGTCCAGTCCGCTGTTCCACAGCATACATCCAGTGCATGGGCGCCTTTTGGGACATTCATGATGGCCATTGTAGCCTTCCGCCATTTAAGATGCTGTTTAAAGCTGATGAGGGAATTCATCTTGTCATAATTTCCGTAGATCTTTTCAAAGACATGATGAACTTTTTGCTCTTTAGACTGCTCCATGATTCACCCTTCTTTCACATATGAATTTGCTATACTCTCTGTTTGTTCCAAGATGGCCTTCACTCTTTCCAGAAGTTCATCATCCAACTTTGCCAGCTTCCGCATCGAGCACTGTACGGATTGCCTGGTATCCCTCAGGCACTTGTCGAATTGGGTGCGTACCTGTTCTTCTTTTTCCGAAATGGTAACTTCCCCGCCAATCGAGTCATCGAGAGGCATTTCCCTTAGGACATCAAAAACTATCGATTGCCCCGACTCCATATAACTGTTCTTCTCGGCATGCAACCGTTTTAAAAGCAGCAGATCTTCCGCTATTTCTATCCAGGCAGGCTCATTATAGTAATCCGCCAGTTTATGAATCAGCGAAGCCTCGATCGCTTTGATCGTCATTAAAAGCGTTGGGACATCATTAATGGACCCTTGTTGGTAAAGAATGATTTTATTGTCATTTATTTTTTTTATCGCGCTCGAAAGTATACGGATCATATCAACATTACCTACACTGGCAAGCACTTGATAATATAAGCCACTATAGTAATCACCGGCAAGCACTTGTAATTGACGATTTTTCAATACCTCGGGCAACTCGGTTCCTTCTCCTGAATTCGAGACGATTTCATGGGTATCCAGAGCTATTTGCACTAACATGGTTGAAATGATGTATTGATTTCGTTTTTCGCTTAAAACGTCCAAATCGTTAAACAATCCCCAAAGCAATATCAGTTTATCTTCGTCCAAGCTTGGCTTTTGTATATACTTCAATAAATATGGATGTTGAGCTTTCGTTTCTATTAATCGCTTTAATTGCCTTATGTCGTCCGTTATGTTTAACAATTGAGATCACCCTTGCATCCCCGAAAGATAATTTTTTTCATACATATTGGTTTCTGTCTGTGTAAAATACACATTATTATACCATAAAAACAATCAGATGAAATGGTCAACGTTTATAAAATGAAACTTCCAAAGGTAAGGAAACCATCGACTTTTGCTCTTCAAAAAATGGATGCGGGAAATTTACAGCTTGTTAAACGTGATATCAGATGATTGATTTACTAATTAACCAAGTATTGAGAAGCTATCATTTCTCAGGTGAATTCTTTTTGGAATCACTTTCTATCTCTCCGAATGGAGTATAGACTTTTGCATGGCCCCTGATTTTAATTGCCGAGGTATGTTCCGTGAATTGTGCGATCATCACCTCTCCTGAGTCTAGTTTTTCGGAGTGATGAAACTTGGTGTCCGTTCCCCTTGTCAACCCGATGACGTTCACACTATCCTCAATGGCTTTGATTACGACAAAATCATTCAAGATCTTTTTTTCATTCATTTTTTCCTGCCCCCATGTCCTTAGTCTTTAATGAATGCCAGCACTTCAGCTCTAGTACGATGATCCTTCGCAAACGTTCCCCTTACAGCTGAAGTCACTGTTTTAGATCCAGGTTTTTTTACACCTCGCATGGTCATGCACATATGTTCAGCCTCTACTACAACCATTACACCATGAGGCTCGAGCTTTTCCATTATCGAGTCAGCAACTGTGGAAGTGATGCGCTCTTGAAGTTGCGGACGCTTCGATACAGCCTCTACTGCCCGTGCCAATTTACTTAAGCCAGTCACTTTTCCGTTTTTCGGAATATATGCTACATGGGCTTTCCCATAAAAAGGGACTAAATGATGTTCACATACTGAGTAAAATGGAATATCCTTTACAAGTACGAGTTCTTCATGGTCCTCCCCAAAAACAGTATCGAAATATTCCTTTGGATCCTGATTAAGTCCAGAGAAAATTTCTTCATACATTCTGGCTACACGGCCAGGAGTATCCAGCAGTCCTTCCCTCGTTGGGTCTTCCCCTACAGCCTCAAGAAGCATTTTAACCGCTTCTTCCAATTTGGCATGATCAACATTAGCCATTTTTGTACCTCCTAAAAAATCAATAATATTATGTATTCAGATAAAAAATCCAAAGCGCGTTGCACCCGGATATCCATAATTGCAATTATTAAAGAAGACCCATACATTGAGCCCTTGAACGGCAGTTTCGCCGGAAGCTGTTTTTGGATGGGCATTTCCCTGTGACGGATTAACCATCTGCAGCGTTTCTAAAATATTCACTGTCTTTTATATTATCACAGATGGAAATTAAGAAGCAAAAAAAGGGCCGCGTTTTCACGCGGCCCTTTTCGGTTAAGCACCCGTATGTAATGGTAGAATTACTTCACTGCATCTTTCAGCGCTTTACCGGGTTTGAAAGCTGGCACTTTGCTAGCTGCAATTTCGATTTCGTCACCAGTTTGTGGGTTACGGCCTTTACGAGCCGCACGTTCACGAACTTCAAAGTTACCAAAACCAATCAATTGGACTTTATCACCGTTTTTTAGAGCTTCTAAGATTGTATCAAAAACAGCATCAACAGCTTTTGTAGCGTCTTTCTTAGAAATTTCAGTTGCTGTAACAACTTCATTAATTAATTCTGTTTTGTTCATGCCATTCACCTCCTCCCAAAAAGGAATCTTTATAAAAAATCATTATTACAACACTATAATAGTGATTTGATATTAGCTTCGGTCCAAAAATTTTCATTCCCTGGCAATCAAGGATTACCAAGCCGAATTAATTTCCAAATAATTCATCCGGAAATTTATAAATAGGTTGAAATCGCTGTTATAACGCGTTTTCTGTATGTAGATTATCACAAATCCTATTAGCTTAGCAAGGGAATTCAAAAAATAATGGGAATCTTTTCATTAATAATTGTATATATTATAAATTTTGTCTTTCGCTATTCATCATTTCCCTTTTTTATAGAAATTAAACTTATTATATTGCTGAAAATCGCTTAACCACAGGGTTTTTTCAAGATTATACTAAAAAACAGCAGATTATTTCAAATTTTAGCGTTCAAAATGAAAATTTTATTGTGATCCTGAGTATTTCGCATGCAAAAAAACCAATCCATAAATGGAGTTGGTCCAGCTTTTAAACGTTTTTATAAGATGATGGCAATCAATCCCCCACTGCCCTCATTAATAATCCTTTCCAGTGTTTCTTTCAATTTGTAACGGGCATTGTCAGGCATCATCGCTAATTTCACCTGTATGCCTTCCCTTACATAGGAACTTAGGCTTCTGCCAAAAATATCTGAGTTCCAAATGGAAAGTGGATTGTCTTCGAAATCCTGCATCAGATACCGGACTAATTCTTCACTTTGTTTTTCAGTACCGATGATTGGCGAGAATTCTGATTCGACATCGACCTTGATCATATGGATGGAAGGAGCTACGGCTTTTAGCCTGACACCGAACCTGGCTCCCTGACGGATGATTTCCGGTTCATCAAGACTCATATCGTTAAGGGAAGGGGCTGCGACACCATATCCTGTTTGTTTGACCATTCTCAATGCATCGGCCACCTGATCATACTCTGCTTTGGCATACGCAAAGTCCTGCATTAAAGATAATAGATGATCCTTGCCCCGAATCTCCACACCGACAATTTCCTTCAGAATATCATCATAGAGTTCATCAGGGGCGTATAGGTCGATCTCTGCAACACCCTGCCCCATCTCAATGCCTGCAAGCGCTGCACGGTCAATGAACTCGAATTCATTGAAATGACCGACTACACGATCTACATCCCTCAGGCGTTTAATGTCCTTGACGGTCTCTTTAACCGCTTCCTGGTAACTTTCCCTTAACCAATGATCCTCGCGCAGAACCATTACCCAGCTCGGAAGATTTACATTGACCTCGAGAACTGGGAATTCGTACAGGGCCTCGCGGAGTACGCTGTAAACATCCGATTCCCGCATTCCTTCGACACTCATCGCCAATACAGGGATATCATACTTTTCCTGCAGGGATTCCTTCAGGGCTATCGTATTCGGGTGGTGAGGCTGAACGGAATTGACAATCATGATAAATGGCTTGCCCACCTCCTTCAATTCTTCGACAACCCTTTCCTCGGCCTCTAAATAATCACTTCGCGGAATTTCTCCTATCGACCCATCCGTCGTAACGACCACGCCTAATGTGGAATGATCCTGAATTACTTTGCGAGTACCGATCTCAGCCGCTTCATTGAACGGAATCGGCTCTTCATACCAAGGCGTGTGAATCATGCGGGGACCATTTTCATCTTCATACCCTTTAGCCCCAGGTATTGTATAACCGACACAATCAACTAAACGAATATTCACGTCGAGACCTTCAGCCACTTGAATCGATGCTGCCTGGTTCGGTACGAATTTGGGTTCCGTCGTCATGATCGTCTTTCCAGCAGCACTTTGAGGCAATTCATCCTGTGCCCTTGCGCGGTCCGCCTCTGACGGAATATTCGGAATGACGACTAGCTCCATGAATTTTTTAATAAATGTGGATTTTCCCGTCCTGACGGCACCGACCACCCCCAAATATATGTCGCCACCGGTCCGTTCAGCTATATCTTTAAAAATATCTACCTTTTCCAAGGTATCCCCTCCCGAATTAGAGTTTTGGGATTTCGTTTATCCATTTGCATTTATTTAGGACATTATATATCTATGATGTTGTCCTAAAAATTTATTCCAATTATTTCCCTGGTTCAATCCCTTCCTCCACCAGAAATTTTATATAAGGGTTGTTATTTTAAAAGTAAGATGAAATAAAGATAAAAGAAATAACCCTTCCCCTACAATATATTTTGCAGAAGAAGGGTTATGCCTATTTTGTAAGGAATATTGGTTTTTTTGTTTTTTCATCAATTGTATATGGCAAGGAATAGGCAGGGACGAACTCCGAACTCTGCACCAGCAGTTCCCGGATATCTTCACCTGGCTTCATTTCCCCCTCATGCTTCTTCAATGCCTCAATTAAATCCGGGGTATAATCAACAAAAATACTGCCTTGACCATCAACTACGAGATATAAGTCTTTTTGTGAAAATGGACTCGTGACCGTCGGAGCTTCCTTCAGGCCCATTTTTTCATAATCAAGCGTGAAGACATTATCGGATAACCTTTCCTTAAATGGCGGGTATCCGTTGCTTTGCTGATAGGCAGTCAATCTCAAGGAAACATCCTGAATCCTCTGCGCCATCCTGACATCCAACAGCTTTACGGTCGGATCATTTTCAACATTAACGAGGATGTATTGAAAGACGCCTCCGGATTCAAATGCATTGTCCGGAGGTTCAGCCATATACCTCGGTGAAATCTTTGAAAATTTTATGACATATTTTTGATAAATCGGTGTACCTGCATCTTTTGTAACGATGGGCAGTATGCCCCCTTCATCTTTCTGAAATTGATCCACTGCACTTTGGACGGATTGTATTTGCTCTTTATAAGGCAATTGGTTTTGCATTTTTTGCTTCTCCGGATATAAGCAGCCAGATAATGATACAGAGATGCAAAATAAACATAATATTTTGAAAAAATTTCTCATCATTTCTCCTCACCTATCAAGTGGTTGGCCCGCTAAGAACAACGATAAGGATGATCAAGCCGGCCAGAATCATAAGTATGTATGCGATAATTGCTGTCAAGACTCTCCAAAAGCCTTTTAATTTATAGCGGCTTAAGTAGATTAGAAATATAGAGATAATCATAAAGCCCATTGCTATAAAGGATATCCACATTTTTTGCAGAGCTGGTGTCATATCTTCATCACTCCTTTTTCCAGAAATTATTATAACATACCAAATTACGTTAAAGGAATTAAATCCTTGTCCAATCTGTATAATTCCCGTTTTCATGACTCATTTTCATGAAAAAATATAAAACGAGAATTAAGTATTGTAAGTTATTAACATACCGCCTACCTCCAAGCAACAAAAAAACAGCCCAAAGGCTGTTTTTCTGCTTTTTTAAATTAAGATTGAAGCGTCGGCAAGACCTCTTTAAACGCTTTAATGACTGTATCGACTTCATCCAACTGAATAGTCAATGACGGCTCAATCCTGATTGTTTTGGAATTGATAAGCGTACCTGCCACCAAGATGCCTTTATCAAAGAGGGCTTTTGAGAATTCATAACCCACTTCATCTTTATGGAACTCAATGCCAATCATCAATCCTTGGCCGCGGATTTCCAAAACCTTATCTTTGTGCTCAGCAGCCACTTCCCTTAACCCATTTAAGAAGTATTCACCAACTTCTGCAGCACGCTGCGGTAAGTTTTCTTCCAAAAGTACGTCGATCGTAGCAATGGCCGCAGCACAAGCTAGTGGATTTCCACCAAATGTCGTAGTGTGCATGAACGGATTGTCGAACCAGCTTTTAAACACTTTCTCATTGGCTACGACAGCCCCTGCAGGCATTACTCCGCCGCCAAATGCTTTCGCTAAACAAATAATGTCCGGAACAACATCATATAGCTCAGAAGCGAACATTTTACCTGTCCGTCCCATTCCTGTTTGCACTTCATCCAAGATCAATAACGCATCATATTCGTCACACAATGCCCGAACCTGCTTTAAATAATCTTGCGGAGGAAGAATGACCCCTCCTTCACCTTGAATAGGCTCTAACAGCACAGCAGCAACATCTTCACCGACCAATGCACAACTTTCAAACGTTTTTCTCATCATATCCACATCACCGAATGGTACATGACGCACACCTGGTACCAACGGGATGAACGGTTTTCTGAACATGCCCTTTGCCGTTGCCGATAGGGAACCAAGGCTTTTCCCATGAAATGATTTTGTCGTGGAAATGATCGTGTATTTGTCACTGTACATTTTAGCCAGCTTAAGTGCAGCCTCCACGCTCTCGGTACCGCTGTTCGTAAAGAACGAGTATTTTAGATCTCCCGGCGTGATTTCGGCAAGGATCTTGGCAAGCATTGCACGTAATGGGTCAAGTAAGTCCTGGCTATGAAGGGCTTGTCTTTGTAACTGATCGGTTACTGCCTTTACTACTTTAGGGTTACGATGGCCAACATTATAAATACCAAACCCGCCTAAACAATCAATATATTTTTTTCCATTTACATCCGTAAAACAGGAATCTTGATCAGACCACTCCACCGAAGCAAATTGCGTATCTTTAGTGACCGTCTTCCGATATTCCAAAAATCCAGGGTTTACATGGTTACGGAAATTCTCGACCGTTTCTTTTGTTACCCACTGCGCATCTTCTTTTGAAATTTCTTTTTGCTCGATTAATTGAAGCACTTTTTTAATATAATCTTGGGTTGCTGATTGGTTAGCTTGAGTGTTTTTACTTTCTACGTTAATTGACATTTTATAAGCTCCTTTTTTTTATAACTTTAGTGGATGGTTAACTGAGATTGCTTATTTTATAAAACTTTGATGCTTACCTCCCTTTTTTCTTATACTTACTAATCAAGCAAGAACCATGCCAAGTTAATAACCCAATAAAACCGCATTCTTTTTGATAAATTACGCTAAAATTATGCAAATTTGCATATCGATATTTCACTTTGCATAATCAACCTTGCGAAATCATTAGAAAGCTTCGAAAATGCTCTTATAAAAATAAAAGCCGTTGACAAGTGATTTTTCATCACTCGGCAACGGCTTTTATTCAATATGCATTTTTTTCGATTTTCTTACTCTGTTCAGCTAACACTTTTTGATACTTCCTGCTCACTGACGATTGACTTATCCCGAGCGCTTTTGCCGCTTTGGTCGTGGTTTTATACTGTTTCATGGCAAGCATGATCAATTGCTCTTCGACATGATCCATTGCTTCCTGCAGCGGAAGGATTCTCGTAATGATGGGTTTCGATTGTTTAAAGTCACTGCCCACAGGTATGAACCTTTGAATGAAATCAGCATCGATCATCTCTTCATCTGCAGAAACAACCAATCTTTCAATCATGTTCTGCAATTCACGGATGTTCCCCGGCCATGTATAGACTTCCAGTATATTTAATGCATCGGGGGAAAAGTGGTAATTCCGCTGATACCTTTCATTCAGTTTTTGCAGGAAATGAAAGGCTAGCGGCGGTATATCCTCCGGCCTTTCCCTTAAAGGGGGCACATGTATGGGAATGACGTTTAATCTATAGAATAAATCTTCTCTGAACGTCCCCATCTCAACCATTTTTTCCAGACTCTTATTCGTGGCCGCAACAATTTGAACATCAATGGAAATGGGTGTAGTGCTGCCAATCGGAATCACTTCCTGTTCCTGGAGGACCCGCAGCAGCTTAACTTGCAGGTGTATGGGCATGTCACCCACTTCATCAAGGAATAAAACACCTTTATTGGCCTGTTGAAAGTATCCTACCTTCCCATTTTTATCCGCTCCTGTAAAGGATCCCTTCGTATAACCAAACAATTCACTTTCGAGGAGGTTTTCCGGAATCGCCCCGCAATTTATCTTAAGGAAAGGCTGCTTGGACCGCCTGCCCATTTTATGAATGGCTTCGGCTATCACTTCTTTACCTACTCCCGACTCCCCGTTGATCAATACAGTTGATGAGAAATGAGCGATTTTCTTAACTTGGCTGATGATCTGCTCCATTTTAGGACTTGCAAAAACCAACTCTTTATAAAATTGATCCTGTTTTTTGAATGAATCCAGTTCTTTCCTCATTTCATTTAATTCCGATTTCAATTGTGTCGTTTCCGTTATATCCCTTGATGCAATGACGATTCGATCTATATCCCCTTTTTCATTGAATACAGGGGTGCCGACGGAAAGGACTTTTTTATTCATTTTAGTATCTTGGACAATCGATACTTTCTTTTTTTGTTCAAGGACTAACCGGGTGACCGAAGGATTAAAAATCCCTTCATCTTCTAATTGCAAAAGATTCTTCCCGATATAATCTTTTAAATTCTTCCCCCAGAATCCTGAGATGATGCTGTCACTATAACGCAGCAGCTCTCCTTTTTGATTGACTACAAGTATTTCATCATAGATATTCGCTAAAATGGCATTCAAGTCTTTATTCGAGCTTTTAATCAATTCTATTTCCATGGCCATTTCCTCAACCATCGGTAAATCCTGAACGATGATGATCAGGCCTTCGACTTCTTTTTCATGGTTCAGAATCGGGCTATAGTCGACAAGCACACTCATGACATCAGTAATCTCCAACTGATTCAGAATACTGCTCCCGCTGGCAAACACGCTATGTATATGCTGCTTATTGAAGATGTCCGCAGCAGGTTCATTTAGGACTTGTTCAGAAGGCTTTTTTATCATCTTCAAGCCTGATTCATTGAAGTTCACGATATTTTTTTCTTTATCAGCTACAAAAATCCCCATAGGAATGGAGGTTAAAATAACATTTAGCAGGTCTAAATTTTGTTTGCTGTCCTGCTTGAATAATTCTGCTAACACATCTTCCCTTTTTACATAACCGGTAAGCAGGCCATCATCCGTTTTTATCAGCACGATAGGTTCACCGATAATTTGAAACAGAAGCGGCAAGGATATGTTAGGGGTTAATTTACAGACATTATCAATCGAAAAAGCATACTGTAAAAGCTGATCGACTGTCGTTATTTTTTCATTTAACGGGAGGTCATCCATGCGGATATACGCAAACACTTGATTTTCCTTCATAAGAAAGAAGAAAGGTTCCTGTATCTCATGAATTTTTTGGTCTGATAATGTAGGCTGATCAATTGTTATAGTTATGAATGGTCTTATTTTATCATCCGGAATAGATAACACAGTTTCACTCTCCTTTTGTAACCTAACCTATATTTTATCACAATTCTGAATTGCTAGATAAAAAATTACATGTACGATTACTCATATCCAGCATTTACCTTTATCCATTCCACAACAAAAGGGTCCTTTAACGGACCCTTTTGACCTAAAAACCTGCTATGCACCCTAGACTTATTTTATAAGGACCGTTCACCTTTTCTTATTATTCCTGAACAGGATAGATAAAACGATGAATATGGCTATGAAAAAGCAGCCTTAGTACAGAACGCAGCCGGTTTCACCCCCATGATATCGATAACCGTCACAATAATCAGTAAATTCAGTACCCATGCAAAAGCCGGTACAAAAGGAAAAGCTGCAGAGAAGAAAAAATGCCGAAAACAAGTAATTGACCATTTAAATGGATAAAAAATCGATCTAAGAAAACCGGCATATGTATTGATAGAACTTTGCGCGTACGCATATACCGAACCTGCCGAAGGAATGACCTTTGCCATCTGTCCATAATATATGCTGTGAAAAGCATCATCATTAAAGCGAACAAGCAGGCCTCCGGAACCATTCCACGTGACATCTCTGCAGCAATTCCATAAGCGCTAAATCACTGTTGCTAATTCCATGGACAAAAAACCGAATAGAAAGAGCGTTAAAGACCTTTTCATTTTCTCATCAGCCATATAACAGACTCCTTCGTTCATGAAGTGAGTAAATTCACTGTGCCTCTTCAAAACGGAATAGCGGGGGGGATTCCGTAAACCATTTTGTCCGATACAGAAGATAACCAATCCCAATTACCGCCCATACAATTCCTAGGATCAATGAACTCGTCTCGAGATTAAGCCAAAGGATGAAGACCGATGCAGCACCTAAAACCGGGGACAGAATAGTTGAAAGAAATCCTTTAATCGTTCTGAAGCTTTTGTTTCTTATTGAATGGACGATTACACAAATATTCACGAAAGTAAAAGCAATTAATGCTCCAAAGTTTATGAGGGAAGTGGCGGTAACCAAATCAAGGAATAAGGCAACCAATGATATGGACCCAACAAATATGACATTAAAAAATGGCGTGTTGTATTTTGGGTGGACGAACCCAAATAGTTTTTTCGGGATCATTTGGTCACGTCCCATGACATATAGCAACCTAGAAACACTAGCATGGGATGCAAGCCCGGAGGCAAGTGTACCGCATAAAGTTCCTGCAAGAAAGAAGGCTTGAAATAACTTCCCGCCCACAAAAAGGGCAATTTCCGGAGAAGCTGCTTCTGGATCGTCAAAACGGGAAACATCCGGGAAAAATAACTGTGTAAAGAATGATGCCGTCACAAATAAAACCCCTCCGATAAGGGCGGTCAAAAAGATGGCCCGGGGAACCGTTTTAGCTGGATTCGGTGTTTCTTCCGATAAAGTAGTGACAGCGTCAAACCCCAAGAAAGAAAAACAAAGGATTGTAGCACCAGTTATGAGCGTCGACATTTCCATATGATGCCCGAAGAATGGCTGAACCGATAAGACCTCTCCAGTCCCTTCTCCACCCATGACCCCTTTAACGACAAGCGCCACAAATATAAGAATCACCAACATTTGAAAAAAAACAAGGAAGCTATTAAAGTTGGCGGCAAAATTAACATTGAATAAGTTAATGCCTGTCATTAAAAGGACAAATGCCACCACCCATATCCACGGGTACACCTCCGGAAAAAGAGCTGTTAAGTATATTTTTGTTAATATGCCATTCACCATCGGTAAAAATAAATAATCAAGTAACGAAGACCACCCGACAAGGAAGCCTAAATGTGGATTGATCGTTTTTTGTGTGTAAGTATAGGATGAACCTGCCTGCGGATAAATTTTTACCATTTTCCCATAACTGGCGGCAGTAAACAACATCGCTAAAAGAGCAATGACATAAGCGGTTGGCACATGTCCCCCCGTTTTTTCGGAAACTATCCCAAATGTATCAAAAACAACCATCGGCGTCATATATCCAACACCAAGCAATACGATATGCCACAAGTTTAAAGACCTTTTCAGATTACCTGTTTGCATGTATCATTCCCCTTCCTTTTTTAGCGAGAAAAGTTAACCAACTTTTCTGGCCTCCCTTATAATTCTTTGGTCATATTACACCTCGCAATTTTCATACCAAAAAAAATAGTCGATTTATAACAAAAAACAAGGAAATATGTAGAATGCTTTATGCAAATTTGAATAACTTATTCAATTATTCATAAGAGAACAGGTGATTTTTTGCCCATAAAAAAAAGCAGAAGATATTAGATATCTTCTGCTCATTTGACTAAATCCCCCGTGCCGAGGTCAAATTACTAGTTTACTTTCGTTGCATTGTATGCTGATACACGGCAAGGCGCATCATCAAATGCCTAATTTAATGAAATTCTTTTATGAAAATCAACAGTTTCGGATTTCAATCCTGCTGTCTGCTATCCAAAATGTTATAAAGTTCTTCCATCTCATTCGTTTTTGAACGATTCATCAAGAGGTCAACTGCCTTTTTCACTTCTTCCCCATTGAATAAAACATCGTACAGGGCTTCAGTGATCGGCATGTTCACTTCGTACTTTTGAGCTAGTTGATAGGCGGCTTTAGTGGTTCTGACACCTTCAACGACCATACCCATGTTTTCCAAAACTTCTTCAAGCTTTTGCCCTTTTCCAAGCATATTTCCAGCTCTCCAATTACGGGAATGTACGCTCGTACAAGTGACGATCAAGTCGCCAATCCCAGCTAAACCTGAAAACGTAAGCGGGTTAGCCCCCATGGCCACCCCTAGACGGGATATTTCAGCCAATCCTCGTGTCATTAATGCTGCCTTGGCATTATCCCCATAGCCTAAACCATCCGTAATTCCGGCAGCCAATGCAATGATGTTCTTTAATGCCCCTCCGATTTCAACACCAATCAAGTCCGGATTTGTATACACACGGAAATTATTATTGATGAAGATGTCCTGAACCCTTTCGGCAGCCTTCATATTCTTTGAAGAAACGGCAACTGTTGTCGGGTGACGTAGACTGACTTCTTCAGCATGACTCGGTCCTGAAAGAACCACTATATCTTTAAGCCAATCCGCCGAAGAGACTTCCTCAATCATTTCCGATATACGAAGCAGGGAATCAGGTTCAATCCCCTTACTCACATGAACGATTGTCAATGGCTTATCATGAGCCTCTTCAATCTGACCAAGCACTTCCCGGTAAGCTTTGGTCGGCACAGCCAAAATTATTATTTCAATCCCGGCCAATGCTTCCTTAATCGAAGAATAACCTTTAATCCCCAAAGGCAATTCAATCCCAGGCAAGTATTTGTCATTCGTATGATTTTGATTTATTTCATTGATTTGATTCTGATTATGTCCCCACAATCTCACTTCATGCTGGTTATCAGCGATCACGAGCGCTAAAGCAGTTCCCCAGCTCCCTGCTCCGATAACTGCGATACTTTCTTTATCTTTCACCATGGTATAACCACCTTTACTATTTTCTCTGGCGTCCAAAAATTCGTATTGGTGTACCTTCAAAACCAAAGGCATCCCTAATTCTATTTTCTAAAAATCTCTCATATGAGAAATGCAATAACTCCGGATCGTTAACGAATACAACGAAAGTTGGCGGCTTGATCGCTACCTGAGTCGTATAATAAATTTTCAAACGGTTGCCATTATGTGTCGGTGTCGGATTCATCGCCACGGCGTCCATGACCACTTCATTCAATACATTTGTCTGAACCCGGATAGCATGATTCTCACTAGCCTGATCAATGACCGGTATTAAGGTATGTGTACGTTTTTTCGTTAAGGCAGAAAGATAAATGATTGGCGCATAATCCAAGAATAGGAAATGGGCACGGATTTTTTCTTCAAAATCCTTCATCGTTTTTTCATCTTTTTCAATGGCATCCCACTTATTGACGACGATGATGACCGCCCTACCCGCTTCATGGGCATATCCGGCAATTTTTTTATCCTGCTCACGAATACCTTCTTCAGCGTTCAGGACCACAAGAACAACGTCAGAACGTTCGATTGCCCTTAATGCACGAAGTACGCTATATTTTTCCGTGCTTTCATACACTTTACCTTTTTTCCTCATCCCTGCAGTATCAATAATGACATATTCTTTGCCATTGTACTTATACGGAGAGTCAATCGCGTCGCGAGTCGTACCTTCAATATCGCTTACAATGACACGTTCTTCACCTAACAATGCATTGACCAGAGATGATTTACCTACGTTCGGTCTCCCAATCAAACTGAATTTAATGACATCATCATCATAATCCTGGCCAGTGAATTTAGGGAAATGTTTGGCCGCTTCATCCAGAAGGTCACCAAGACCAAGCCCATGAGACCCGGAGATCGGGAATGGATCGCCAAAACCTAACGCATAGAAATCATAAATTTGATCCTTCATTTCTGGGTTATCTACTTTATTTACTGCAAGGACAACCGGCTTTCTCGATTTATAGAGAATCTTAGCGACTTCTTCATCAGCAGCCGTTACCCCTTCACGACCATTCGTCATAAAAATTATCACATCGGCTTCGTCGATGGCAATTTCAGCCTGCTGGCGAATTTGTTCCAGGAACGGCTCGTCACCGATATCAATTCCACCTGTATCAATAATGTTAAAATCATGTGTCAACCATTCACCAGAACTATAAATCCTGTCCCGGGTCACTCCAGGAACGTCTTCGACAATCGAAACCCGTTCTCCAACTATTCTATTAAAGATTGTCGATTTTCCCACGTTCGGACGACCGACTATCGCAATTACCGGTTTTGGCATTGCTATTCACCCTTTCTGCTACTATATCTCTGTCAAAGTCACGAAATTCATGAATGCATTTATACGGTTGCTTTGCATTATTGATTTTCATTATTTCCTTTTAAAGGAAAGAGCTGTATCCATCATCATTTAAAGGAATCTTTCATCAGTAAGAGAACTCGCAACTGATGTTCAGTTAAATGTATCAAGTATTCACGGGCAGTTTGTCCACTTAACGCCCCAGTTCCTGAGGTGACGTGAAGCTGACCCCTCTGCATGCTCAAACTTGATTATAAACAGCCCAAAAAAATGAAGAAAGCTTCGGCATACGGCTTCCTTTTTAATTGTTTAGAGCATTTTACGATTATCTACAGACCCCTAACTATCCTATAGTAACAAATTTCTCGCCAATCAACAATGATTGTATGAATAAAAGCCTTCTAATTCCAGTTTGCACCATTTTGATATCTTTTTCACCATACTCTTCATTGATTAAAATTCTCTTTTCCTTGTTTTGATAAAAATCTCGATTGAGATATTGAATAAATGTATTGGCCAGCCAGTTCCAACATTCTCCACAGTATGTTTGCGCCCAAAACCAGCACTGCATTATCATGCCATGCGTAAGCAAGGGCCACATAAGGTAAAGAGTGGTAAGCAAGCAATCCAGAATATATGATATCTCCCATCATCATCCCAATTAAAAGGACGAACAATCGATGTTTCCAATTTTTAAAAAGTAATAGGATAAGATAATTCAGGAAAATACACAAAAGATAAGTCGGTTTCATGATGAGCCATATCGGATCAAGCAAAGAAAAAAGTTGAAAACTGGCATAACCGAGAGTGATAATAAGACTTCCGCTGATCAGTTCCATCATCTTGATGATGGATTTCTTCCTAATATACACACACAGTATAAAGAAAAGATACGGCCCGCTCAAATGCACGGAAACCAAGGGAGCATCCAGTTTATAGCCAGCTAAAACCATAACGGCCAATAGATGAAATAAAAAATCAAAACGAAAGGGAACCGTTTTCGGAATAAAATACATGACAATGACCCAAACTATCCATGAAATCCAATAAAATATTATTCCATCCATGCAGCGCCCCCCCTTTTAGGAACATTATGGCTTGTTTATTCAAAGTATAAACGTATAGCACGGCATTTAATGAGGAAACCTTCCTCCTATCATTAGAAAAGGAGGTGTAAACATGGGAAAAGATCGGCAAGAGAAGAAATTGAAAGAAAGTAAACGGGTGGAGTCCGACAGGGACCAATCACTGGAGCATAAAGGGGCAACTAGAATGGAAAGCCCTGAAGAGGCCCGAAAAAGGAATAGTTAAGTCTACCCCTGAACAAAAAGAAGCATCTCAATCCGTTTCAATTGAGATGCTTCTTTTACTGGTCATTCATTTAGCATATGCCGAACAATCAATGCCTCTTTGAGATAACCAATGATAGGTATTGCCCTTGATGACTAATTTCGATTTCCTTAGCTCTGAAATATTACCGCACCCTAGTGCAGTCATGATGATCTTTAAATCTTCATGTATGTAATTTATTTCTTTAATCAGTTGTTCCAAGCCCAACTCTTTATAGAGCTTGAGGAAATGTCCGGCCAATCCGACACCTTTCGCTCCTAATGCCAGGCTTTTTGAAATTTCCAGAGGACTTTGAATGCCGCCTGATCCAATGACTGATAGCTGTGGTGAAACATTAACTGCTTCGACAATCGAAGCGGCTGTCGGTATGCCCCATTCGTTGAAATAACCGAGTATTTTTGCGCGTCTCTCATTCTCGATTTTAGCAAAATTCGTTCCGCCAAACCCGCCTACATCAATGATCGAAATACCAATAGAATGTAATTGCTGCACCGTTTCCATACTCATCCCAAATCCAACCTCTTTTACGATGATAGGGATTCCGATCGTTCTATTGATTTTTTCAATTCTCGAAAGGGTACCGGCAAAATCCTTGTCCCCTTCAGGCATCGTCAATTCTTGAATTACATTGATATGAATCTGAAGGGCATTTGCCCCGATCATATCGCTGGCCCGCTTAGCCTGTTCGACTGTTGCTTCGCCACCGAGATTACCAATCAACACACCATTAGGATTTTCCTGCCTTACAACTTTAAAAGAAGCCTGCTGGCTAGAATCCTTGATGGCTGCCATTTGAGATCCGACCGCCATGGCGATTCCTGTTTCCCGAGCAGCAATGGCTAGGTCACCATTCATTTTTTCGGTTTCAGGGCCTCCGCCTCCGGTCATGGCATTTATGAAAATTGGCGAACTTAATTCAAGTCCGCCAACTTCTGCTGTGAGGTTCACATTATTCAAGGAAATACCTGGTAAGCTTTGGTGAATAAACGAAATATCTTCTAGTCCGGTTTTATGCTGCTGCCCTGTCTTTAGCGCAAATTCTATATGATCTAATTTTCGTTGTTTTCTCTCCAAGGCCATCACCATTATTATCTTATTTTAGTTTTTTCAATTGATCACCGATCATTTCACCTAGCTGAAAGCCCTTCGATTCTTCAGGGATCTCATAATCCGATGTATTGTAATTGGCTTGAGGTTCTTCAAGTTCCTTAATGCTCAATGATAGACGTTGATCCGTTTCATTGACTTCCAGCACCTTCACTTCGACAGACTGACCTTCTTTAAGCACTTCTTGCGGTGTGGCAATATGCTTGTGGGAAATCTGGGAAATATGAACAAGCCCTTCCACCCCTGGAAAAATCTCCACAAATGCACCGAAAGAAACAAGTCGTTTGACGATACCTTCCAGTGTAGAGCCTTTGGCCGCTTTTTCTGCAATGCCTGCCCACGGTCCCGGAAGGGTATCTTTAATGGAAAGAGAGATCCTTTCATTATCACGATCGATGGATAGTACTTTAACTTGCACTTTATCCCCTTCGGAAACGACATCGGATGCCTTTTCGACATGCTGATGGGAAAGCTGGGAAATGTGGACAAGACCGTCTACGCCCCCAATATCCACGAATGCACCAAAATCGGTAATCCTTTGGACCACGCCCTCAAGCACTTGCCCGCTTTCAATCATATCCAAAACGTTTGCTTTTTGCTTTTCCTTTTGTTCTTGGACGACTGCCCGATGTGAGAGGATTAAGCGATTCTTGTCTTTCTCAAGCTCAACGATCTTGAATGTTAAAGTTTTGTTTTTGTAATCAGAAAAATCTTCAACGAAATAGTCTTCTACTAGAGAAGCCGGAACAAAACCACGTACGCCTAGATCTACAACAAGCCCGCCTTTGACGACATCTTTAACTTCAGCCTCAAACACGTCTCCATTTTCAAATTTCAATTCCAGGTCATCCCATGCTTTAAGAGCGTCAATTTTACGTTTTGATAGAATGAGAGCTTCTTCTTCGACCTTAATGACTTCCAGCTCCAATGCATCACCTTCCGAAACGGCATCTGACGCCTTTTCGACATGAAGGCTTGAAAGCTCACTTATTGGTATGATTCCATCAGTCTTGCTGTTTTCCACATCGACAATGACCTGTTTTTCTTCTACCTTTGAAACGGTTGCTTTAACTTGATCCCCAACTTTGTAATTGTTCACTTCTACCTGGTTCATATCTTCTGTCATTACTAACTCCTCCTTAACCCATGACTGATCAGCAAATTTCCTCTTCATCGGCCACATATTTTATTTAAAGTGGTTCAATAAAAACACTTTCCCAATAAAGATAAAAACAGTTTTTTTAGAGTAATAGGGTTATATTCCTTTTTATCGGCAATAAGGAATAATACCCTTATTTTATAAATTCTAACAAAATCAGAAAATTGTCAAGTATGAAGGACTATTTATGCTCGGAAATCAATTTACCAATTTGGTCCATGATGATTTTGGTAGCCTCATCGGCTGATATTTTCTGTTCGCGATATTGAGTAAAATTTATTGGAGGACCGTAAACGACCTTCAACGGGCGCAAAAATTTATATGGGCCGATGATTGCACACGGTATGATAACGGCATCAGACCGCAAAGCGAAAAATCCAGCACCCGCCAAACCTTCTCCCAATTCACCAGTCTTGCTTCTTGTTCCTTCGGGAAACAGACCGATCGCCTTGCCCTCCTTCAAAAGCTTTAAACCTTTTCTCAGGGATTCCCGATCGCTATTGCCCCGCTTCACGGGAAATGCATTTACTCTGGGTAATATACCCTTTAAAACAGGTGCTTGAAACAACTCTTCTTTCGCCATGAAATGAATATCCCTTGGAGATGTCATTCCAACTATGGGCGGATCCAAATTATCAATGTGATTGGCACAGATCAATACTCCGCCCTCTTTAGGGATATGTTCCTTTCCGAGCGCTTTAACCCTAAACGAAGGCGTTAAAACGCCTTTTACGATGTTCTTGGCAAATGTGTAAAAATCCAATGTCATCTTTTCCTCTCTTCTATTAAAGACATGATACTTTCTGCAACTTCCTGAATCGATAATGAAGTCGTATCGATTTCGATAGCATCCGCAGCCTTTTTCAGTGGCGATACCTCGCGTTCCGAGTCCAGCTTGTCCCTTGTTGCAATTTCCTCCCTTAACTTTTCGATATCTGAAGGAAAACCTTTCAATATATTTTCCTGATGCCTCCGCTGTGCCCTTTCATCCACAGATGCGATTAGAAATACCTTTACTTCGGCGTTGGGTAAAACATGCGTACCAATATCCCTGCCATCCATGACGACACCGCCATTTTCAGCAAAGATTTGCTGCCTGCGAACCAATTCTTCCCGGATGCTTCGGTGCTTTGCCACTTCCGAAACGGAACCAGTCACTTCATTATTCCTGATTTGGGCTGTCACGTCCTCATTATCCAAGAACACCAACTGTCCATTTTCACTTGGTCTTAATTCGATTTCCGTATTGATGAGAACTTCTGATAATGCTGGTTCATCATCAAGAAGAATCTTTTGGTTAAGGGCCTTATAGGTAAGGGCCCTATACATTGCACCTGTATCCACATATATGTAATTGAACTTTTCTGCAACAATTTTAGCAACCGTGCTTTTTCCAGCAGCAGCTGGTCCATCGATTGCGACTGATAATTTTTTTTCCATAAATCCTCCCAAGAATCATACAATCATGCTGATTATTTAGTACCCTTTCATTTTATCACAACTAGCGGGAAAATCATTAATAAAAGGGATGTGAGGTTCAAAATCACCTTTGTTCTTTTTTATCATTACAGCTATCAATAGTTATCCCTTTTTGAAAATCTTCATACAAAAAAGCGGATCACCGCTTCAGACTGTAGACAATTCATAGAAAAACGAGTTTGCCTGCAGTATTTTCATTAAATTCTTCAATCTAGGTAGGGTTTTTTCCATATAAAAAGGAAAATATATTTTACATTTAAATCACGGTTCGGAGGAGCATTCCTAATTTCATTTTGTCGACAAAATGAAATTAATCACCGCTTTTACTTATCGGTCCCATTGAATGTTTCAATGATTTTCGTATAATTATTGCTGGTGACACCTTCATACCTCGAGAGCTTGGTCAAATCAAAGATTTGATCCTCCCTGCTCAAAAGGAACTGGAAAAAAAATAAGCAGGCCAATTGAATGATGATTACTTTAATTAATAGTCTTTCAAATGTTTTCATAAGCCGCACCCTCCATCTGTTTATATTAGCAGTATGGATGGAATCGCTGTTTTTCATTCAATCATGTTAAACATGCAAACCTTTTTTCTTTAATTCGACCTGCTTTTCAAATATAAATCTCAATAATGTCTGTACATCATTTTTTGTAGGTTCAAGAAATTGAACGTGCAGCAGCATATTTCCATGCTCTTTCTCCGTTACGCGAATGACTTTGCTTTTTAACCTCAAATAATGAATCTCACCTGATTTAAGCGTGAGCGCCATCCACAGGTATAAGTGGGGAACCGATTGTATATCAGTGCCATTTAAAAGCCTTATGGAAGCTCCGCCTGCACTTATATCCTCTGTTAATGCGCAAAAAGGGGGAAACTCGGAATGTTCTGGATGAATGGCTGTATCCAGGGTTACATCCAGGCGCACGTATTGCCTCCGTTGGATTTTCACAAACGTTTCTGCTTCGGGCAGCAATATTTGCATCATTGGTATCCTGCCTTTCACTTTTCCAAGTACTTCAGAATCAAATACATAAACAGCCTGCTCTTCATTGGAAAATGTGACGTTCAACTGTGTCCCATCCATAAGGAATGCAGTTTTACCAGTCTCTAAATTGATGGGAAAGTCGGTATAGACACAACCCTGTCCCATTTCGACAACCATACATTTGAACTTTTCCTTCTGTGATGAGTATTTCGGTTCGAGCATTAATATATCACCAATTTTAAACATCGTTATCCACGTCCTTTTGACAGAAAGGAAACTACATAATATTACCCATTAATTTCCCCATATTATCCAATAATCATTTACGTTATTATGTCATGAAATAAGAAAAAGGGAAAGTGACTAAGCACATTTCCCTACAACTAATGATTCACGATAACAGTTAACATTAAATTAAATTCTCGTATATCGGTTCGGAATTCTTTAATTTTTCCACCTTTTCTTCTTGACCGGTATCTGCATTAATGAAAATACGGTAGGTATCATCTTTAATCGTACCGAGAAATTCATAACATAGAACTTCTTCACCAATATCATTGGTGATTAACGCCTTTCCTTCTTCCATTATTTTTACATTACTGTTGATTTTGTCCTTAGCTTCTTTCTCGGATATGTTCGGATTCGCTAATTCCCTGGTTTTATGTGATTTTAAATACTCGTCCGCTGAAAATCCTATAATGGAACCATCATCCAATGCGACTTTGACCTTGACTGAATCCGGATAAATCTTGACGCCATTTTCTGATGTCACGAAATTCAATAATGCGATATTATCGTACTGAGCACTTTCAAATAATTCAAGTGAACTGAAATCATGTTCCTTTAAAAATTCTTCGGCTTTTGTATAGGCTTGATTCAAATCAATATTTGTTTTGTTCACGTCCCTATTATTGATATACCAAATAGGGTAACCGCCTTTTTTTGTCAAATCCATATTCAATTCGGTATCGGAATCTTTATCGAGAATGCTCACACTATAAAATCCAAAATCGGAACCTTTTCCGTTTTCCTCCACATTCACCTGCATATTTCCGCTTTTTGAGTGTGCATAGTTTTTTGCTGTCGCAATGGCTTCTTTTTTTGTTATGGTTTCACCTTGCAAATTTTTAAAGTTTTCATCCCTCTGTTGTGCAGATGTAAAAGTCGGATTCATCTCATTCGTTTCGCCGTACCCAGATACTTTTTTCTCCACCGTCTTTAATCCGTCGATGATCGTGTTATCCGAATTTTCTTTCCCTGATGCAAGAGCCATTTCGACATCCATCCATCTTAAATTGTTTTTCAGGACTAGATACTGCACTTTTCTTAACTCGCCCTGGATGTCCCCAGCCTGTGTGTACAAGGATTGTAGAGTCGCATATTCCTTATCATTCAATGGTTCTTTTTCAAGGTCACGTACCGCTGTTTTATAACTGAAGTCTGCAATTTTCGATAAAAATTCCTCTGTCTTATTAAAAGGAAGCAAGGTCAATGGCAACTGCCCGACATCACTTTGGGCTTCGGAAGTGATACGCCAAACATCCGTTAAAGCCGGACTTAATGAATAACGTGAATTCATGGCCAAAGTACTGCCGACCTTATCATGCAATAAATCCACTTGATAGCTTAAATCATGAAAGGCTCGCTGATACGTATTTTCCGCGTTGATTAATACAGCATTTTTTTCCTTATGTTCTTGATAGCCCCAGAATGCAGTTCCCGCAACAACTACAACAAGCAGGGCAATCACTATATTCCTGATCATTTTCCTTCACCTCTTTACTTACAAAAGATATGTTTTCCGATTCTTTTAATTTGTTCCCTTGACCAGATCCATTTGCTTGTTGCCGTATCAGGGTTAAAATAATATTCTGCATTACCGCTTGGATCCCATCCATTGATAGCATCCACCACGGCTTCTTTCGCCCTTTCGTTCGGTGTCAGCCAAATCTGTCCATCCGCAACAGCCGTAAAGGCCCCAGGTTCAAAAATCACTCCTGAAATGGTATTAGGAAAAGCAGCACTTTCCACTCTATTCAGTATTACTGCCGCAACGGCAACCTGACCTGTATATGGCTCCCCTCGTGCTTCTCCATAAACGGCATTGGCCATCAGCTGTATATCGTTTTGAGAATATCCTCCTGGAAGATTGGCTGATGTCGTTGTTTTGGAAGGAGCTTTTCCGGAAGCGGCCCCTCCAGACGTAGTGCCTTTTCCTTTCGCTTTTACCTGTTTTTCAATGGGGACTCCCCCATAATAGGTGAACTCGTTCCCTTTATTGATCTGTTCGTGAACAAATTCTTTATTGAAATTAGAGGCATTCGTCAACTTCTGTTTTGTTGTAGTCCCTGCCAAACCATCTATTGGAAGCCCGAAATCTTGTTGAAAATTTCGAAGTGCCCAATAAGTGCCCCATCCATAGGCTCCATCAATCTTTCCATTATAGTAACCGATGTTTTGTAGGCGTGCCTGCAGTTCAATTACATCGTCTCCAACCGCACCTTTTTGAATGATTTGGCTCGAAAAGGCATTTGTTCTTGTTTCCGGGTAAATTCCGAAACAAATAGTAATACACGAAAACAGCAAAAGCCATTTCCATTTTGACGAAATTCCTTTCATCAAAAACACTCCTCTTTTTCTTGAATTAATGTAATTCTATTTTCTTCTTTACTGGCTTTTTTATTCCAAACATCAAAAAAACGGAGCGGGCAAAATATGCCAGCACTCCGTTTTTGATAGTATTCTTCATTTACTAAGGTATTGATTTTGAGAAAGTTTTTCTGCATGAAAGTCAGACAACAAACGTGCTTTTTTTACTTTTTTCATGCCTAGCCACCATAAATAAATCATGAATGGCATGATAAAGTACACCCAAAATTTTTGGGAAACTAAAATATAATCGTAAACCCCATGTAACGAAATTGGTATGATCAATGCCAATGATAAATAGACCCTATTATTCGATGCTGAAAATTTAGCCTTGCCCAAATAATATCCCATGATCACACCGAACAAAGCGTGACTGGATACAGGGAGAACGGCCCTGAGAAAAGCATGTTCCACCCCGTTGGCCAACAAGTACAAAATATTCTCCATTGTTGCGAATCCAAGGGAGACTGCAGCTCCGTAAACTATCCCATCATACGGCTCATCGAATGCTACATGCTGATAAATGACATAAATGAGTATGAACCACTTGAAGAATTCCTCAAGCAGTGCAGCCCATAAAAAAGCATTTGCTAAATCGGTATTCAAGATATGTTCCGTTTCGAGCACATACTGTATGAACATAATCGGCAATACAAGAAAGACACCGAATAAAAATGTTTTGACCACAACCGATATCGGTTCGGTTTCATATTGATCTTTCAAATAGAAATAGCTCAGTAGCGCCAATCCTGGCGCAATGGCCGCTGACAACATGACCAGCATTAGCTGACCCTCTTTTCATCTTCGTTTCCTTAATCGTACCATGGAATGAAGAAAAACTGAATCCAAGAATCAAGTCTTCCAAATTTTATTTAATCCTTCAGTACTTAAAGAAGGTCTCATCTATAGTGTTTTCGCTTGCCAGCATGACAGCTAACTTAATCCGGGCCTTCTTGCTGTCATAGTCAGCGCCTAATATCACACCGCGTTGTTTTAGATCAAATGCGCTGCCTTCATAATCATAAGCTGGGTAAACTTTTCCTTCTTCCGAACTTGTAGTCATGATGATCGTTATGCCTTTATCGATTGCAGCCTGTATGGAAGTCACCATTACAGGGGTAACCTGTCCCCTTCCTACACCCTCGAGCACGATGCCTTTCGCACCTTTTGTAACCGCAGCATCAATAAAGAGGCCATCAGAGCCTGTATGGCACTTGATGATATCCACCCTTGGAATGCGATCCCGAATATCATAACACTCCCTATGTAATGGTTTTTGATAGATGCTGACGACATCATTATCAATTATCCCCAAATATCCATAGCCAAAAGATACGAAACCCTGCAAATTGGAAGCATGAACTTTTTTGACATACTTGGCTGAATAGATCCGCTCATTAAAAACGACTACTACGCCGACGTCCCTTATAAGATCACTCGCAGCGCATAATATCGAATTCCTTAGATTGGAATACACATCGGTGCCCACCTCTTGAGGAGAACGTTGTGAGCCGGTTATTACGATCGGACGTTGATCCTTAGTCGTGACATCAAGGAAATAAGCCGTTTCCTCAAGTGTATCCGTACCGTGGGTCACGACGATTCCCGTAACATCAGGATCCTCCAATTCCTTTTGAATGGCTGATTTAAGCTGCTGCATTTTCTCGAAGGACATGGACATGCTTGAAATCTGGAAAAGATCAACCACTTTAACCTCGATATCGTTGGGCAATTCGCAAAGTGATGCCAACTCATGGCCAGTCAATGCACCAGAGGCCAACATACCATTTGCAGTTGCTTTACTGGCAATAGTCCCACCAGTCGTTATTAATGATATTTTTTCCATACGGTCCCAGCTCCTTATTTATATAATTCACTTTTCTTTAACAGCCAAGTGATAAGCAATCAATCCACCATGGAACCTGCCGTTCTCGATGAAGATTTCGTTCGCATTATTTCCGGCCGCCAGAACTCCTGCAATATAAAGACCTTTAACGTTCGTCTCCATCGTTTCTTCGTTATATGCGGGCCTTCCAGTTTCCTTATCAATAGTAATGCCCATTGAAGCTAAAAATGAGTGGTCAGGATGGTATCCAGTCATAGCAAATACAAAATCATTTTTAATGACTTTTTCCTCATCACCTACATGATAGATGACGCTGTCTTCCGTTATACTGTCAACATTCGCATTAAACTCCATCTTGATCGTTCCATTGCGGACCAATGATTCGAATTCGGGAAGGATCCAAGGTTTGATACTTGAAGAGTAATCCGATCCTCTATAAAGGACTGAAACCCTTGCTCCTGATTTGACCAATTCCAGAGCTGCATCCACACTTGAGTTTTTGCCACCGATGACGGCTACATCACAATTAAAGTAGGGGTGGCCCTCCTTGAAGTAATGAAACACTTTAGGAAGCTGTTCACCCGGTATGCACATATAGTTCGGATGATCATAGTATCCGGTCGATACGATGACATGCAGAGCTGTATAGTCACTCTTCGATGTCTTGACTAAAAACTTCCCATCTTCACGCTTTTCCACTTTTTCCACTTTTTCGAATTTATTAACCCGCAATTCTTTCCTTCTGACTACCTCCCTATAATAGGCTAGCGCCTGGTTGCGGACCGGTTTACGGTTTTCGATTATAAAAGCGATATCACCAATCTCCAGTTTTTCACTCGAACTGAAAAATGTTTGATGTGTCGGATAACGGTATATGGAATCTACCACATTGCCTTTTTCAATGATCAGGGACTGTATTCCCACTTCTTTAAGAGCGATTGCAGCAGCCAATCCACAAGGGCCCCCACCTATGATAATGACTTCTTCAACATTCATCTTTATTCCACTGCCTTTCCATGCACTATGTAATTCGTTCGTCTAAATAATAAAAACTCCTATCAATACATGATAGGAGTTTTTACAAATCATTTCAATGATAAAGCAATGAACATGATTTTAACTATAAATTAATACATGAATTGAATCTTTTAGATCCAACCACGGAAGCGAGAAGCTTCAGCCATTTTTCTTACGCCAATCATATAGGCAGCAAGGCGCATATCTACACGTCTTGATTGTGCAAGTTCATAAATGTTATTAAAGGATTTCACAAGGATTTTTTCCAGCTTTTCGTCCACTTCTTCTTCAGACCAGTAATATCCTTGGTTATTTTGTACCCATTCGAAGTAAGAAACCGTTACACCACCAGCAGAAGCAAGGACATCAGGAACAAGAAGGATTCCGCGATCCGTCAGGATTTGTGTCGCTTCTATTGTTGTTGGTCCGTTAGCTGCCTCGACAACGATCGAAGCTTTGATATCAGCAGCATTTTCTTCAGTGATTTGGTTTTCAATTGCGGCCGGAACTAGAATATCACATTCCAATTCAAGCAGTTCTTTATTTGAAATTGTGCTTTTAAACAATTTCGTTACGGTTCCGAAACTATCTCTCCGATCGAGAAGATAATCGATATCCAAGCCTTCAGGATCATGAAGAGCACCATATGCATCCGAAATCCCAATAACTTTAGCACCTGCATCATGCATGAATTTAGCTAAGAAACTACCGGCGTTACCAAAACCTTGAATGACGACCCGTGCCCCTTTAATATCGATGCCGCGTTTCTTGGCAGCTTCATTGATACAAATCGTTACACCCTTGGCAGTGGCTGATTCACGACCATGGGAACCACCAAGCACTAGCGGTTTACCCGTAATGAATCCTGGCGAGTTGAATTCATCCATACGGCTGTATTCGTCCATCATCCAAGCCATGATTTGAGAGTTTGTGAACACATCAGGTGCCGGGATATCTTTAGTCGGCCCAACGATTTGGCTAATTGCGCGAACATAGCCCCGGCTCAGCCTTTCAAGCTCACGGAATGACATATTACGAGGATCACATACGATACCGCCTTTACCCCCGCCGTATGGCAAATCAACGATGCCGCATTTCAAACTCATCCAAATGGATAATGCCTTCACTTCACGTTCCGTTACATTAGGGTGAAAACGGATACCACCTTTTGTAGGCCCAACAGCATCGTTATGCTGTGCACGGTAACCCGTGAAAATCTTAACCGAGCCATCATCCATGCGGACTGGTATCTTCACCGTTAATAAGCGCAATGGTTCCTTCAACAGCTCAAAAACTTCTTCCGGGTAACCCAGCTTATCCAAAGCTTTATGTATTACAGTTTGGGTAGACCTCAGTACGTCGTGTTTTTCTTCTTCATTTACATGGCTATTGCCTTTTGCCGATTCCATTAAAGTACCTCCTAGAAAATCTCATCCATATATAAAATCTATAATGTACAAATAGTCCTCTTCATGTGCTAGTATACACCTTCGTTACAGATATGCAAGAGTAAAAATGGGAATTTAAAAGTTAGAAATATTCTAAAAATGAAAACGTTATCATATCAACTGTTTTCATACACTTTAACCGTATATCTTCTTCGGCCGAGAGTTGAGACAAATAAGGCAAACCGCATTGTTTTTTCCTAATGTGGCCGCCTTGTCTCATTCGTTTTACATCAACTGAAGTGTGTGAGCAAAACATGTATCGCTTCATTTTCGATTATACATGTTCCGTATTCATTGATGCGGCAGAGTGTCAATGTAGATGCATGGCCATACTCAGCCGCTAAAGATATGACCGTGTCATAGGTGGTGTCTTTAACATTTTCGATAAGTAAATAGTATCTTCCCTCAAAATGATAAAGAGTACTTTTAAGCAAACCTTGAAAAGATAATCTATGAGATAATTGGACGATATCTTCAAAGTCATTGAAAACATACAGAATATGGGGGAAGTCATCAATTTTCACTTGTAAATCCAAGTACTCCTCTTCATCTGTCAATAATTCCTCTTCGTCCTTTGTCACAATGATTATCAATCCTTGAGCAGGCAAGGAGAAAATTTCAATTGCAATGGAGCCACTCATTTTAAAGCTGAGTTCTTCGCATGCTTCTTCGACCATATCCTGAAATAGCTTGTGGACCTTTAAGGAATTCCCTAAAATATCTTCTTTGGTAATGCCTCTATCAATTAAATCATCAAGGGTCAAAAAAATCTTGATTTTATTATTAGTTAATCGCTCCAGCTTCATAAAAAAATGCCCCCTGGTTACCATCTTCATACATCATATGAAGCCTTGGTCGCAGGGTGCATATCCATTATTTCACCAGCCATTCCTCCCATTTAGATTGCGTGTCCCCCATTAAAACTTCGCTGAAGGCCGTACGGTTTTCTTCGGAAATAAGGCTCAGCGCCGCGCCGCCAAGACCCACCTTCAACTCCGGGAAATCCTTTATTAACGCTTCAACCAGCATGAATGTTCCATCAAGATTCTCTTTCAGTGAACATGACATGAATAGGTATGAGGGCTTTATGATGTTTAAAACGGTGAAAAGGTCCTTATCAGCAATGGATTCACCTAAATAAATGGTTTCATACCCTTTCCGCTTCAAAAAAATGGTGAAGACCAACAGTCCAAATTCATGTTTTTCACCGGGAGCACAAACGGTAAGGGCTTTCGGAAGGAAACCATTAGTCGGAATCGCATGCATGACTGAACTGATCCTGGATTTTAGGATGTTCGACGCAAAGTGTTCATGAGCGGAAGTAATTTCTCCCCTTTCCCACTTATCCCCTATCTGAACCAATATTGAACCGAGTATTTCAACTATGGTTTGTTCGATTGTATACATACTGAATGCTTGGCTTATCAGCATATGGGCTTTATTTTCATTGAAATTTAATAGAGCTTCGATCAATTCATCCGATAACTTAACCGTTTGTTCATCCTTACGGTTCGTTTCAGGAACTCCAATCGCTTTAGTGCCAGTACTTTCGAGAAGTGAAACGGCTTGGCTTATTGTAAAACCTTGCTCTGTTTTATTGATGAGCCACTTAAGGATTTGCAGATGTTTTTCTGTATAAAGCCGGTGCCCTGATTCATTCCTGACAGGCTCGATAAATTTATAGCGCCTTTCCCATGCCCTTAGGGTTCCCGGCTGAATGTCCAGCAGTTTTGAAACTGCCTTTATATTATATTTACCTTCTTGCATGGTTTTACAAGGCCTCCAATAACTGTACGATCATTTGTTGAAATTATAGTGGATTTTTCAAAGTCTGTAAAATCCCGATATGCTCGTCTAAAAGCAGCCTAATAGGTTTTTTCCACCGCTTCGCCTATTTCAGTGTCCGTCCCCCTTTTCAGGGTGAACAGGTGCGTTTCCGGCTTAGCCTCAAGCCTTAAAGGCACTGCGCTTGTCCCATAGCCATTACTCGTCATATATAAGCAATCCCCCTCTTTTTTAATGCTGCCGATCTGATAGGGCCCGAATCCGAATATGCGAATCTGCCCGCCATGGGTGTGACCTGACAGGACAAAACGAATATGGTGTTCCGGAGTCAACTGATTTTTGACCAATGGATTATGGCTCACCAAAATCCGAAAACCTTCATTCCCGCAATCCGACAGTGCAAGGTCAAGCCTATCACGTTCTTCCGATATATCATCAATGCCCAAAAGAGCTATTTTACTGCCATTTTGAGACTCAAA
Organism: Peribacillus phoenicis; assembly: GCF_047238085.1. Lineage (NCBI taxonomy): Bacteria > Bacillati > Bacillota > Bacilli > Caryophanales > Bacillaceae > Peribacillus > Peribacillus phoenicis. The sequence goes on from NZ_JBDFMF010000001.1 coordinate 3,149,815, forward strand.
GGAAACAGCTGTATTATCAAGGATTTTCACACCATGTTTCAGAAGAGTCGCATCCAGTTCATGGAAGTCTCCTTCATAATCATTATTTCCCCAAACAAAATAAAGGGGGCCAAGTTCTTTTAGTTTCAATATATTTTTTTCCACACGTTCTAAGGGAACCCCGCTTTCCCTAATGTCACCGCCGATTATCACCAAGTCTGCCTTGTCACGAACTTCCTCAATTAATTTATCCGCAACAATCCGTCGATGAAGATCGGAAATGAAAAAAATCCGAACATCGCCAAAGCCTTCTGGAAAGTCTTTGAAATATAAGTCTTGAAAAATCACCCTATCTTGCATAGCCGTACGCCACATGTAAATGACCGTGGCAAATGACAGCAGAATGATGACTAAAAATAATCCAGATAACCAATACATCTTAGTTAAACCTTCTTTCCATCCTTATCCCAAACGTACTTTCATATAACCATAAAACCAAATTACCCGCAATTAAATATGATTTAACGCGCCCATCATTTATTTTCATGATATAAGTTAATATCATAATTCTTCTTCATCATTTCAAAAACCTTATGGCGATTTTTCCATTCTTCCTCTTTTTCCCATAATTGCTTACTTTTATTAATGATTTCACAGCGTAGCAGTTGAAACTCCTTCTCAGCTTTATCAAGCTTTTTTTTAATTAAAACCATATATCCGTATAGGCCAATTGCTGCCGCCAAAAAAAGGAAATGGCTAAAATGATCGACGAAAACACTAAACATACTGAAAAAGGAATAGGAATAAGGTACAACGATATATAAATAAAGATAAATCATAAAAAGGGCAGCAACAATCATGGTTGCCCATAAGCTTTGCAGGTGCTTCTTTTTAAGTGCCTCGAATTTTTTCTTTCGATCCACGACATTCTGCAGCATTTGTTTTGTTGCTTGATCCGTTTTCTCATCCAATAAAATGATTGTCGATTCCATCGCATTTCCCCCTCTACTCTTTTCAAATCATGATATGAAAGAATAGAGGAAAAAATGATTAAGTACCTGTCACGTTTGGCTTCATACCGGGCCAAGTCAAGCAATTTTAAAAACACCCTGCCTATAAAGACAGAGTGCCATCGTTATTTCTTGATCGGAATTTTCAATACTTGCCCTTTGGAAATTTCATTGCCATTCAGCCCATTCCACTCCTTGATCAGAGCAATCCCTTCCTGGGATTTGTAGTAGTTCATGGAAATGCGAAATAATGTTTCTTGACCTTGAACAGTATGTAAGACAACTTTGTATCCCTCTTTATCCGTTTTCGCGGCTTGAACATTTTCGGCAGATTTTTTCTTATCTGCTGCTTCCTTCTTTGCTTTTTCGTCAGCTATTTGCTGTGCTTTGGCTTTTTCTTCAGCCTCTTGCTCCCCTTTGGCCTTTTCCTCAGCTTCTTGCTTCGCTTTGGCTTTAGCCTCTTGCTCCGCTTTGGCCTTTTCCTCAGCTTCTTGCTCCGCTTTGGCCTTTTCTTCAGCTTCTTGCTTCGCTTTGGCTTTAGCCTCTGCTTCTTCTTTTTCCTTCTCCTCGTCAGCCTTTGCCGACTCTTTTCCCTTTAAATCTTCTGCCGTTGCTGTAGTAGGAATCGATTCTTTATCTTCCTCTTTTAAGACGACTTGGTCATTTTTCGTAACAGGTACAGGCCTATCCTGCAGATATGTATAAAGGGTATAAAATCCAATTGGAAGCAAAATAAAAAATAACGCTAATAATTGTATCATTGGGAACTTAATCTTCGCTTTACTTTTTTTCTTTTTATTCTGGTGGACTTTGCTGCGCTTGGGCAATGATGATTTAGCCTTCTGACGTTCAATTCGCGAACGAAGTTCACCAGCCTGATCATTTTCTTTTTCATTCTTTTGTACCCGGCTCATTCAAGTCACCCCCTTTCTTGCTCAACCCTCTTTGCTTTTTGTTCCTGATTAAAATACCAAGGATAAAGTCAATCAAAAAGTGGGCCGTAATCGTCACGATGATATTATTAGTCATTTCAAATAGAAAACCGATAAAGAAGCTCAAAACCAAAACATTTAAAAATAAAAACCAATTAAAAAGGTAACGATAATGAACGGCTGCAAAAATGAGGCTCGTAAGAAGCAAACCAAAATGTGTTTGCAGCACTCCACGGAATAATAATTCTTCGCATATCGCTACCACTAAAGCTACGACAAAAATCATCGGGTATGACAAATTACTGAAAATGCGTTCGTTAATACCACCATCATCCTGATAGGAAGAGGGTGTCACTTTCATAAGCAATAAGTCTAATAGCACGACAATGACTCCTGCGGGAATTCCAATCAGCAAAATGTTCAGGTCATCATAGATAAATAAGTCGAAAAAGGCAGAACGGTCTTTAAATAAAATAATACCTAAAAAGATGGCTAACGTTAAGAGAATAATTTGTGTAAGAAACAAATTATATAGCAACTGTTTATCTGTAAGTTGTTTAATCATTTCAGCTTGCTTATTTTTCATTGCCATTTTCCTTCTTTAATAAGATATAAGCCAATTCCTTTTTCCACGAGGAAAAGGAATTAACCGGATCCACCTTGACTTCCGGCCATACATCAACCATTTTTTCGGTATCCATCCCACAAATATCACAGCAGATAGGATTCACTTCCCGATGCTCTTCTCCAAAGTAGTCCAGTATTCCTAAACGTCGACATTCCGGTGCATAGATCCAGTGCAGGAATTTATGCAGTTTTTCTTGATTCCTGGATTTCCTCTTTTGACAATACTCTTTCATCTCAGCCACTTGATTCTGGTTATTGCCCGTAATAAACTGGGTAAAAAAACGCAGCTGGACTTCGTTTAACGAAAAGGATTGAGATAGCTGTTCTTTTTCTGAGAGGGTCAAATTCCCCGGCATCTTTTGTGATGCATTAAGGAATGAACATACACCATCGATTTGCGAATCCGAAGGCAACTGTTGCTCCATCAAATGCAGCGGAAGCCCTTCATCCCCTTCGCTATATAATAAGACAGCCACACTTTGCTTCCGATCCCGTCCCGCCCTGCCTATCTCTTGAAGATATGATTCCATCGTCGATGGGATATGAAAATGGATAACATATCTGACATCGGATTTATTCACACCCATTCCAAAAGCACTTGTTGCACATATAATCTTTAACTGGCCGGAAATGAATTGCTGCTGAATGAGCAACCTTTGTTCCTGTTCCATTCCACCGTGATAATAATTGACACTATCGATCCCGTTTTCCTGTAAAAACCCTGTGACATATTCTGCCACCTTTTTAGAGGAAAAATAAATAATCCCGCTTCCGGTAAATTTCCTGACAAGCTCCAGCACACGTGCTAGCTTCTCATCGTAGCTGAACATTCGCTCGACAATAATTGAAATATTTTCCCGATCAACAGAAGAGACCGTTTCATTGACCGGCTCAATATTGAGTTTACCAACGATGTCCCTCCGGACCTCATCGGTTGCAGTTGCTGTCAGGGCAAGAGTCAACGGATTGCTCAATTCACGCCTCACTTCTCCTAAATTCAAATAATCCGGACGGAAATCATACCCCCATTGTGAGATGCAGTGTGCTTCATCTATGACGAACAAGCCTATATCTATGGATTTCAAGGATTTTATCACACCATCCAAGCTTAGCATTTCAGGAGATAAAAAGATAAAACGATAACTATGCAACCGGTCGAAAGCTTTCCTTTTTTGATTTAATGTCAAAAAAGAGTTGAGGGTCAATACACTTTTTTCGCCACTCATCTTCAGTTGATCTGCCTGATCCTGCATTAATGATAATAACGGGGAGACAATTAGGACAGTCTTATTAAAAAGATAAGCCGGCAGCTGGTAACATAATGATTTACCTGATCCGGTCGGTAGCATCGCTAAGGTATGATTGCCGGACATCAATGATTCAACCACTTCCTTTTGTCCAGGACGGAATTCATCAAAACCGAATTTTTCTTTGAGGACTCGTTCTATATTCATCATCACTCACCTATTTTCGCAAGTACAAGTCTTATTTGGAAAAAGCTTATCTGTTTATTATCGACCATCTGCTTGATTGCTTTAAGCTTTTTCGTTCCAAGTTCCTTAATTGCTTCAGCAATTTTCCGCTCATCCTCGATAGTCACATAATCTGAAATCGGAAAACTCTTGTCCGATAAGACAATTTCTACGAGGTGATCTTCGATGGTGTTGACTTTCAATCTGCGGATTTCAGCTATTTCACCCAGACTTTTCCCTTCCTGGATGTATCGTAAAGTAGTCTTTGTAGATTGTGTCAAATGAGGATTCCCACTACTTTTCCAATCATTTGTTAATGTGGACAAGAGAGGGTAATCCTTTCCCGTTTCCATTTCAGCAAGCATTTGATGCAATGAGTCAAGGAAAGTAAAGCGAACATACTCTTCTTCTACGTCTTTCCTTTTTGCAATCTGTTCAAAGGTAAGTCCAATCCTGTTAATCCCGGTTATTTTCAAAATGAAAATGTCTCGTTTCATATCACTTTGACTTTCTAAAAGGGCTATCAATTCATCATATAGGTGTTGGGCAATCAACGCTCGATCCTGACGATTGGCATGTAAAAATTCCTTTACGAAGAATTGGATTTTAGGATTTCTTTGTATCGGATAAAAACGTCTTTCATTGTGGACAATATGGGATATGGTTTGAATGAGTAAGTTTAACCTTCCCCAGAAAACCGGGGTGATATTGTGATACTTCCAACCATTTATATACGCCGGAAAAGGATTATTTTTAAAGTAATCGACTAATATTCCCTCTCCTTGCATACTAATTTCATATGCATCTGGTTTATCTGTTAAATTAATCAAGTCATGCTTAAGTAAATGTTCAATGTTTTGATTTAATTGCTGACGGGTAAATCGAGGTATTGTCCCAAAAATATCCGTTAGCCCGAATAAATGGGCATCCTGGATTGTTTGTGACGATTTCTTCCCCTGCAGCATATGGTATATAGCATAAATGGAGCGTTCGCCTTGAAATTTTTTTATCGCATATAGAATGATGGCCTGTAGATAATTATTCATGGGACTCACATCCTTGTTTCATTTAACCAATAAACCCATTGTAACAAATAACTGCAAAAATCGCCGTTATTATTAATGAATACAAGGGAAATTATGTGACTAAATGACGAATCATGGAAAGAACCAAGTTAATTGTATCGATGTTTTCCGTTGACATTGTGCTACATGATAGTTATTATCAATACAATTTCTATTGAAAAGTTTGGCATTGGGTCTTACAATAAGAAAGAGATAATAATCTGAAATAAAAAGATTATCAGTTGTCAATCAACTTAGGAGGGGTTATATTCATGGCTAAATTTACTATTGTGGATAAAGAAACATGCATAGCTTGTGGGGCTTGCGGAGCAGCGGCACCAGATATATATGATTACGATGACGAAGGGATTGCATTTGTTACCCTTGACGATAACGAGGGAATCGTTGAAATTCCTGATGTACTTATAGATGACATGATGGATGCATTTGAAGGATGCCCAACGGATTCTATTAAAGTTGCTGATGAGGCATTTGACGGAGATGCACTTAAATTCGAATAACGTACAAGCCATTTTCAATCGAAAATGGCTTTTCTTTTGCCATCTCCCCATACCAAAATTAATCAGGCATAAAAAAACAACCGAATACGAATATCGGTTGTTTTTTTATTTCTATCGTCAATGCCATTAAGCATTTTTATATAATGTTTGCTTATTGATCCATGTCTGTAATTTAATGAACAGCAACATGAATACAGATGTGATGAGTACGCCTTTTATCACATTGAAAGGCAAGATTGCCGTCGTAACGAGCTTTCTTGACTCTGGTGCCGACATTGCATCCCATCCCATAAAGAAAGTATAAGCCGGTAAAAAGACATAATAGTTTAAAACACTCATGAATACTGCCATGGAAACTGTCCCCGCAAGTAAAGCGAATGTCATCCCTTTTTTTGAATTGATTTTCTGAAATACATAATAAGTCGGCAAGACAAACAGTATTCCGGCTATAAAGTTAGCGATATGCCCCACAGGTACAGCAGTCAAGGTCCCTGTCATGACTAAATCCAATAGGTTCTTAATGAACTCGACTAGAATTCCAGCCATCGGTCCGAAAATTAATGCCGCCATCAGTGCTGGTATGTCGCTAAAATCAACATTGAGAAAAGGCGGGAATCCCGGAAACGGGAAATTTAAAAGCATCAATAAATAAGAAATGCTTCCCATCATGGCAAGTGTGACCGTTTTTTTCACTTTGTTCTTTTTCATAGGTCTCTCTCCTTCTTTTCCGATCTACCTGAAAAAGAGGTTAGGGTTCCAAAATATGTTGATGCTCAATAAAAAAACCTTTAATTCCAATAGAATTAAAGGGATAAATTAAAGGTTACATCAAACAAACGTTCAGCAAATAACTGTTGAAACGCACTCAGGAACCTCCATCTTCTCCCATCCAGACTATACTGTCGGCTTTGGAATCGCACCAAATCCTGCCTTGTAAGGCTCGCGGGCTTAGAAGAGGAATTTCCTTCATCACCGCCGGTGGGGAATTTCGCCCCGCCCCGAAGATAGATCTATAAAATTTTTTATACTTCCCATTATATCTGAATTACCTGTTTTTTGATAGCACTTTTTTTCTCAGTTGATTCATTCAGGATGAATATCGATCGTCACAGTGAATGGCTTAAAACAAATAGTGGAGGCACAAAATTAAAATTCATAATATTGAAAATTATTTTTTATATTATTCAATCCTTGATGAAGCCATTTATATCGCGACATTAAACAGATGATCAGAAGATAACCATCCTATTAAGCGCTTACATCCAGTTAAGCCAAATTGACATATTCAGCATTTCAATTGTAAAATTAACTGAAATTTAAGATAATTTTTTCCTAGGAAGGTGTTTAGACGTGTATCGGATTTTAGTAGCAGACGCCATTAAACCAGAAGGACTCGGACCGCTATCTGAGGCATCCAATATTCATCTCATTCAAAAGACCGTAGAGGAAGCTGCAAACGAACTTGATCAGATTGATGCAATTCTTGTAAGAAGTGCTACGAAGGTTTCGGAGGATTTAATGAACCGTATGCCGCAGCTAAAAATTATAGCACGCGCTGGTGTCGGTGTTGATAACATAGATATCCCCTCGGCGACAAAACGCGGGATTGTCGTGGTTAATGCACCTGACGGCAACACCATTTCAACAGCGGAACATACATTCGCCATGATGGCTTCATTAATGCGCCACATTCCGCAAGCTTATGCTTCACTGAAGAATGGGGAGTGGAAACGTTCTTCATATACGGGTACTGAACTGCGTGGTAAAACATTAGGAATAGTTGGCTTTGGACGTATCGGAGGGGAAATTGCCAAACGCGCTAAGGTATTCGGCATGGATGTCATTGTCTATGATCCGTTCCTTACTGTCGATCGTGCAAAGAAAATGTCCGTAACGGCCCTGCCGTTAGATGAATTGCTTCCTAAAGCAGACATCATTACTGTTCATACACCACTTACGAATGAAACAAGAGGATTAATCAATAAAGAAAAACTGCTTACCTGTAAAAAAGGGGTTTATGTACTGAACTGCGCCCGGGGCGGTATTCTGGACGAAGATGATTTATATGAAATGTTAGTTCAAGGACATGTTGGAGGGGCTGCACTGGACGTTTTCGTCGAAGAACCTCCACTTGGCCATAAACTGCTTGAATTGGATAGCGTCATTGCTACACCGCATCTGGGTGCTTCCACTAAAGAAGCCCAATTAAATGTTGCCGTACAGGTTGCCCAAGAAGTATTGACCTTTTTCGAAGGAAATCCAGTCTCAAGTTCGATCAACCTTCCAGCCATATCTAAAGAAGTGTTTGAAAAGGTACAGCCATTCTATCAACTTGTTCAGCAAATGGGATCCATTGCTTCTCAGTGCATGAATGAAGGAATTCAGGAAATCTCCGTTACGTATGCAGGTGAATCATTGGATTTCGATACAGCGATTCTTACAAAAAGTCTAATCTCTGGATTTTTCAGATCAAGAGTCGATGCATCAGTCAATGAAGTGAATGCCTTGTTGATCGCAAAAGAGCGTGGCATAACCGTTGGTGAAAAAATCTCTACAGACTCTTTAGGTTACTCGAATTTGATCAGCCTTAAAGTAAAAGGTGACCACCGTGAATTAACAATCAGTGGGACGTATATCGAAAATTACGGTTCTCGAATTGTAAGTTTGAATGGTTTCAAAATCGACTTTCATCCAGAACCGAATTTACTTTATATCCAGCATACCGATAAACCTGGTGTAATCGGTAACGTAGGTAAGGTCCTGGGTGATCACGGAGTGAATATCGCCACCATGCAGGTTGGCCGAAAAGAAGCTGGCGGGGAAGCCATCATGGTTTTGAGCTTCGATTTACCATTGGAAGATAACATGAAACAATTTTTAATGGAAACAGAAGAAATTACGTTTATGGCCCGTATTTCATTATAAGAAAAAAAGTGCCCGTCAGCGCGGGCACTTTTTTCTTAATGCAAGGGGCTTTTGCCAAATAGTCAGGGTGTTGATAACGTACCATCATTTAGTCTTGGCTTCCTGCATCAATTCACCTGGTTCGGTGCTTCGGGCACCAATATGTCTTCAGTTAAATTCAGCTGGCCCACCTCTTCAATAGGAGCATTTTCAAATTTCACTTTTTCAAAGCCAAAATCCTTAGCTATGAAGAGTATGGCTTCTAAAGCTTGAAGGGATTCCTCACTATTTTCAATAGCAGCTTGATCTGATAATTGAATGATCACAAGATTTCCATTAGAGCTTATCCTTTCCCAGTTCAGGTCAGGCGGGATTGCAGGTGAAATTCCCTCGATGTCTGCCTCCCCTTTTCCAGCTTGCAGCGCCTCCTCAAAGTCCTGATATCCCATATTGCTTGGAACAAGAAACCTTGGGGAGGACTCATCCTTTTGGTAAAGCAGGTATGTGCGATTTTTTTGATGAGGTATATCCACCTCCTTTAAATATCCCGCATGCGCAAACATCGCACCTTGCTTACCATCTGTAGAAAATGTCATTTTCTCTATATTATTATAGGAAAGCGTTACCTCCATCGAATGGAGAAAAAGTGTATCTTCATCCAATAGTTGGCTTTTTTCTTGAAAATCAATATGAGCAGTTGCCGTATCGTTTCCTTGGCTTATCTTTATATCAAGTGGAAAATAGTCAGATAGCCCATATCGCTCTTCATTAATATCGGACATTTGATTAACTAACTGTTTCAATGTATCATTTTGATCATAATGTTTGAGTTTCATTGAAACGGGAACGATGAAATTCATTTGATCATCTGGGATACCCATCGTAATGATCGATGCATTGTTTAGGTCATCTTGATAGATCGCTTGTGCAAAGTTTTTTTCCTTTTTCCCTTTTCCGGGTTCCATTTCTGAAACCTCGTCTTTGGATTCGATTTTTGCTTGCTTACTCGAAAACTCTTGATAATCCTGTTTATCTTCTGGAGGATTTTCTTTGTTGCTTGCATCCTGCCGTTCATGATCTGCCGTTTCCTTATTTTCAGATAGAGATAATTTCCCACTACTGCCGCTGCCTTCTTGACTTGTCGTTCCTTTTTTTTCAATAATTAACGATGATGCCAAAACAACCATTAAGCATAAGGAGGCAACACCCGCAATTAGAGGTATCCAGTGTTTCTTTCTCTTTTTATCATGTATTCTCGCAAACACCTCTGACTTGGTTCGGTCATCTTTAAATTTCGGAAGCTCTCGGAGCAAGTCTTCAATTTCGCTTTCTTTCCAACGGGATCTTCTCAATGCGGTGGCCCTCCTTTCCTGATAAATCCTCCATCAACTTTTTAATAGCCTTCAAAGCACGGTGCTGGGTTGTTTTTACCTTACTTTCACTCCAATTCAATACTTCAGCAGTTTCCGTAATGGACAATCCCTGAATATATCGTAAAATGATGACGGATCTTTGATTCGTGGTACACCGGTTTAAGCATTGATAAATATCTTGGATTTCATCGTTCATGATAGCCACTTCTTCGGGAATGGGTTCTTTATCTTTTATCAATTGCCTATCCCAATCAAAGTTAGGAAAGATTTTGTCTTTCCACCCTTTTTGTTTCCGAAAGTAATCAATCGTCACATTTCTAGCAATCGAATACATCCACGTTTTTTCACTGCTCTTTCCTTCGAAGCGTTCATACGCCTTCATCACCCGGATATAGACCTCCTGAACAAGGTCCTCAGCCGTTTCTCGATTCTTTGTCATATAAAAAATGAATTGATAAATTTCCTGATGATATTTCTCATAAAGATCGTGGAAAACGGAATCCATCATTTCCCCACATCCGTTCATAAATATAGTCGTCAAACCTAAACAAAAGTTACATACTTCGGCTTTTATCTTATTATAAAATTCCGTTAATTTCCACAGATTCGGGACTTATCTGTTTCCTAAAAAAAAACAAAGACAAGTTGGAAAGAAATCCAATTGCCTTTGTCTTCTCAGTTCCTTATGAAACAAGATTTTTTGGCAAGCCACCCGTCATTCATTCAGCATTCTCCATAATTCGAGGCAGGATAAAACTGAACGTTGTCCCTTTATTAGGTAAACTGTTTACCGATATGAAGCCATCATGGGCATTGATTATATTTTTTACGATTGCCAAACCCAATCCGGTGCCCGAACGCCCGCGGGTCCTTGCTTTATCCGCTTTATAAAACCTCTCGAAAACAAAAGGCAGATCTTCTTCGGGAATTCCAGATCCAGAGTCCCTCACATCAATGATCAGACCCCTTCGATCACTTGTCCTCTGAATGACATCAATGTTACCTCCTGGAGGAGTATGACGAATCGCATTATCAATTAAATTGGTCAAAACCTGTTCAATACGGTCCGGATCGAAATGCCATTGAATTTGATCATCTTCAAGACTGGCTGATATTGTGATCCCTTTTTCTTTAGCCAGCCCGGAAAACTTACTTGTAATCCTCTTTAAATAAGGAGAAATAGGTACACATTCATAGCTAAGGTTCATTTTACCCGATTCCAATTTAGCAAGATCGAGCAGATCATTGACTAAACGTCCCATTCTCAAAGACTCATCATAGATGATGCGGGCCATTTCCACCTTTTCCTCTTCACTGCTCGCAATGTCATCTACAATCGCTTCACTATACCCCTGCAACATTGAAATCGGCGTTCTTAACTCATGGGAGACATTCGCTATGAAATCAGTCCTAAGTTTGTCCATACGTCTTTCATCACTCATATCCCGTATGATGGCCACCGCTCCCCGAATATTGTCGGCATTTGTATATAGCGGACTGACGATCAATCCCCAATCACGGCCCTGCAAGGTGATTTCACCGACCTTCTCCTTATCGAAGGATTCTGATTCATCAAAAAGATTCATTAAAACCAAGGGGACATTCACATTATCTTCCCGATTATAGCCCTTTTCAAAGTACCAGGATTGCAGAAACCTTTCCGCGGGCGGATTCGTTTCAAGAATTGTTCCATCTTTATTGAAGGTAATGACCCCATCTGCCATACTGCTAAGAATGCTTGAGAGATGTTCCTTTTCCTGACTAAGTGCATTCATATTGAATTTCAGCTGCTTCCTCATCTGATTAAACGCTATGGCCAGCTCACCGATTTCATCTTGAGTCAGAATTGGAACCTTTGTATCAAATTTCCCTCGGGCAATCGCTAGGGCGGCTTCCCTCATCTTCACCAATGGGGCATTGATTCTTGTGGATAAAAAGAAAGCAAAAATCGTTGTCAAAATAATGGCGATGCCCGCTGCCAATAAAATGAACTGTGTAGTGGATTTTGTGGTTTCTTCCATGGACTCCAACGATTGAAATAGAAAAACTTCATCCTGTTCCCCATTCAATTCAAGTGGAATGCCTACTACGATTGCTGACAATCCCTCGTTACCCGCATCATCGGAAAGCGCCATCTCCTTTTTCACAGTCTTTCTTTCCGTAAAAACCTTGAGTAATTCAGAATCTTTTTTTATGAGTTCCGGTGTGATTTCGAACTCATTATCTCCTCCGGTGGATGAGAATATCATTTTGTCATCATTAAGAATGATCATTTTCGCTTCGTTGCCTATTAGTTCCGAAGCTATTTGTAAAACCTCATTGCTGGATCCCTGATGTTCATTGGTAACCTTAATGATTTGTTCAGCGGTTTTGGTTAAATCATTTTCAATATTTTCAATTTGGAAATTCTCAAAGAATTCGACCAGCAGAACGGTTAAAACTATTAATACAAACGAAACGAGCAATAGGATCGTTGCCCATAGCTTCCCTACAACACTGCCCCATAGCATCAGTCATTTACGACTTCGAACTTGTAACCTACACCCCAAACGGTGACAATCATCTTGGCTGCGTTTTCGGATATGCGGTTTAATTTTTCACGTAAGCGTTTAACATGCGTGTCTACAGTTCGAAGATCTCCAAAGAATTCATAGTGCCACACTTCTTTTAACAATTGCTCCCGATCGAAAACCTTATCTGGGGATTTCGCCAAGAAATATAATAATTCATATTCTTTTGGTGTTAATGAAACCTCTTTGTTATCCGCAAGTACACGGTGGGCATCATTATCAATGGTTAGATGCGGGAAGACGATCACATCTTTTGCCGTCGTTTCCGTCTGCATGTAACTTGTGCTTGATGAGCGACGTAATAAAGCCTTAACCCTTAACACGACTTCACGGGGACTGAAAGGCTTTACGATATAATCATCGGTCCCCACTTCGAACCCTTGAACGCGGTTCACTTCTTCACCTTTAGCAGTCAGCATGATAATCGGTGTCGTTTTCTTTTCCCTTAACTCACGGCAAACTTCGATTCCATCTTTACCAGGCATCATAATATCCAATAAAATTAAATCATAATCATTTTCAAGGGCTTTTGTTAAAGCAACATCTCCATTTTCAGCTTCATCGATCATGTATTCTTCTCTTTCCAAATACATCTTTAGCAGCCGACGGATTCTTTCCTCATCATCCACCACGAGAATTTTAATAGCATTATACATTATGTATCAGCCTCCTATTCATATATTCTACAAAATGAAAACTTCCATGACTAATACTTTTTCCTCACAAAGTACGATAAAAAGCGTATTTCGCATGGCTTCCATGAACCTTTCACCATTTTGTCACAAAAAAAGACTTCGACCGCTACTAAGAGTTCATAAATGCTATTTCAACGAAATATTGTTTTATTAAAGGGAGTGACGAAAAAAAGGGATCATTTTCCAGAAAAACCGATAAACCAACTCATCGACGTTTCTATCAAAAGACCCCCTTCATCTAAATATTACAATACAGAATCAAGCATATGAATGCAAACCAGCAATAACTAGATTTACGAATATCAGGTTAAACATTATGATGGCAAAACCGATTACGGCAAGCCAAGCTGATTTTTCCCCTTGCCACCCCTTTGACATGCGCAGATGCAAGAAAGCCGCATAAAACAACCAAGTAACCAGTGCCCAGACCTCTTTCGGATCCCAGCCCCAGAATCGTGTCCAGGCCACTTGAGCCCAGATCATTGCAAAAATGAGGGCACCGAGTGTAAAGATCGGAAAACCGATAAGGACCGAACGATAACTAATCTCGTCCAATAAATTCAAATTCACATTTTTAACGATCGGTTTAATCAATGCTGCCACTCTTTTGCGAGCAATCAACCTTATTAAACCATACAGGACGAGTCCCGCACCGATTGACCAAATTACAGTATTCAGTTTCTTGGCATTGATCAGTGCAGGCATGTCCACCAGTGGTTCAAACCGATCCGTCTCGATGAGTTTCCCTTCATTTGGACCTACCAATGCCGGCAGGTTGAATTCCTGTTTGACCTCGGCACCATGTTTATCGACCCAATCAAAATTCGCCTTATAATCCATGGCAGCAAAAGAAGAAGTGATGATGACGAAACCGAGGGTGCAGACTAATGTAAACATGATGGTTTCAAGCCAGAACGTTCTTTTGCTTGATTGTGTCTGATCGACGAATTTGATTAAATAAATGATGGCAGTAATGAAACTTATGGCAAGGATTGACTGTCCTGCCGCTGCAGTCGTTACATGAATATGAAGCCAATCACTCTGCAGGGCAGGGATGAGTGGCGAAATCTCTGTAGGGAACATACTTGCATATGCGATTATCAATAACGCAATCGGCAAAGCGAATAGCCCAAGGGCAGGTGTTTTATAAAGAAAATAAATTAGTATGAAAGCACCGACCAGCATCATTCCGAAAAAGGTCGTAAATTCAAACAGGTTACTTACCGGGGCATGGCCGGCAGCAATCCATCTTGTGATGAAATACCCGATTTGCGCTGCAAATCCGATAATGGTGATGAAAATGCCCAGCTTAGCCCATTTGTTTTGTTTCTTTTCCTCCGCTCCCCGTTTATCCTTGATCGATCCCCCAAATAAAAAGGTAGCGATCAGATATAAAATGAAAGCCGCATATAAAAGGTTACTGCTTAGTTCAGCCATTTAAAACTTCCCCCTTACTAGAAGATTTCTCCTCTTCAAGTTGATCCATTGGTTCGGAAAGTGATGTTGATTCTATCGCTTGTTTTATATCTCTTTTAATGCCGTGCCAGTTTTTGTTTGTATGGCCGGCCAAAAGTATCTCATCATCTTTCCTCTTAATCCATATACGCCGGTGATTCCAATAAGACCCTTGGATAACGCCGATCATGAAGATGATTCCACCCGTGAATAGGATCCAAAGCGTTAAATCCTTCCTGACGGTCAAAGCCGTGACATCTTGGGTTTCCACACCATTAAAAGCCATTTTATAAGTGTTTTCCCCTAAAGGCTCCACAGTCTCCTTAATTGCCACGAAACTGACTTCACCCTCTGGCTTATCCGGAGTATGCATTTTAAAGATAAATGCTGGATTATTCGGAATCTTCGATATCGTTCTAGGCTCGCCTTTTTCATCGAACTCGAAATCGGGGAAGTAACTGATCAAGTCAACGGAATATCCTTCTTTCAACTCGTATTTCTTTTGAGGGTTGTTCAAATCAACCTTTAAGCTGCCATATTTCTCTTCAGTTTTTTTATTTATCAAATTAAAAGCCATCGTGCTGAGCTCATCCAGTTTATAGTCTACTTGGTAGAGAGCATAATGATCATGTTTCAAAGGTTCGTTGACTTTGATTTTATAATCTTTAAGCTTTTCAAGGTCCACTTTTTCCCCTGGTAAGGTTTCTCCCTTGCGCTCATAGAGCGTAACATCGGATTGATAGGTTTTTGCGATCGTACCGGTTTTATCAATTGCAGCACTGTACTGCTCATCTTCTTCATTCTCTTTGTCATACACCTCTAAGGTAAATTCATTATTCTGGAGGTAGTATTCACCATTTGTACCCGGGATTTCTTTTCTCTCGCCTTCACGCAGCCAAAGTACTTTGTCGATATACATCCCAGGGACGGAACGCAATAATGCTCCAATTAAAAAAATGATAAGTCCAATATGATTTACATAGGGTCCCCAACGTGAAAAACGACCCTTTTCGGCAAGTATATGACCGTTTTCCTCACGTATATGATAACGCTGCCTTTTTAGTCTATCCTTTACTTCTTCAAGGTTTATATCTTGGTCTTCCAGCTTTGTCACCCCATAAATCCGCTGACGTTTCATGAACCCGTCATGGCGTGTGACCCCTTGTTTTTTTAACGATCGATATAACGGAAAGAACCGGTCGATACTGGCAATCAATAGTGATATGCCCAGCATGCCTATGATAATCAAATACCACCATGAACTATACAAGTTATGAAACCCGAGTTCATAATACACCATTCCGAACCAGCCGTATTCCAGTTCATAATGCTCTGCAGGCGTAGCTGTTGAAGGGATGTACATTTCCTGGGGTAAAATCGTCCCGATAGCTGAAGCGATCAAGGCAATGACAATGAGCGTCACCCCGACCTTAACGGAAGAAAAGAAGTTCCATATTTTATCGATGATCGTTTTTTTATATGTTTGTGAACGCCTGGCACTTCCTTCATATCTCATATCAATAAGCTTGTTTTCTTTTTCGTTATCAAGCACCATACCGCATTTCCCACAAATGTTTGTGCCAAACGGATTTACATGACCACAATCGCACTTTACTTCTTTCATGTCAAAAACTCCCCAATATTATGGTTTAATTCTCTCCATATGCTTTTGGATGCTCTCTTCTGTCAAAGCTCCGGTGATGATATCTATCACTTTCCCCTCTTTATCAACCAAAAAGGTGACAGGCAATATATCCACGCGATAAGCATTTTCCACTTCCCTACCTTTATCGATCATGACAGGAAAGGTAAGATCATGCTTTGTAATGAAATTATTGACAGCATAGTCAGATTCCCCGACATTAACCGCCAATATCTCAACGCCCTGGTCTTTAAAGTTTTTATATTGATTTTCCATATAAGGCATTTCATATTCACACGGCTTGCAATATGTACCCCAAAAGTTCAGGAAGACGCCTTTTCCCTTGTAATCGGAAAGTTTATGCTCTTTGCCTTCCATATCAGTCAAGACGAAATTGGGTGCATCGGATCCTTTTCTCAGACTCTCATTCTTATCTTTAGTGAAGTTCGTATAAAGGGCAAACACTAAAGCTGCACCTAAAAGCAGGAGAATGATGGTTCTGCTAATTAGGCGTCGCTTCTTTTTATCCATAGAGATCCTCCTAAGGCCACACTAAATTTAACCATACCATTATACCATTTAACGCCATGTCCTTTTTATTTACATTTCTGAAGGTTTTGTGACATTCTTTCCCGATTCATGAAGGAAAAGGTATTTACAGGTTGTTTTCCACCACCCATTCTTCCAGGAGAAGAATGAGGTAGTGGTTTCAACCTATCAATACAGGAAAAATCCTTATCTACATTCTCCGCTGTTTAGGCTCGGTCGTTGCTAATGTCCGCATTAATTTAACTTCATGTGGAGTCAGCTCCCGGGAATCTCCTGCTGTTAAACCGTCCAAGGTCAAGAAACCATATTGTTCCCTCTTCAATTTAATGACGGGATGGCCAATTGCTTCGAACATCCGGCGGACTTGCCTGTTCCTGCCTTCATGTATTGTGATTTCAACGATGGCCGTTTCCTTTTTCTTGTCGGTAGACAATACCCTTGTCTTGGCTGGAGCAGTCTTGCCGTCCTCCAACTTGATACCTTTATCCAGCTTTTTCAAGCTTTCACGCAAAGGCATACCTTTCACTTTTGCCACATACACTTTGTCCACTTCATGCTTCGGATGCATTAATGTGTTTGCAAATTCTCCGTCATTCGTTAAAATCAATAAGCCCGAAGTATCGTAATCCAAGCGGCCAACTGGATAAATCCGTTCATTGATGTAAGGGAAAAAGTCCGTTACTACTTTTCTGTTCTTATCATCAGAAACTGCCGAAATGACGCCGCGCGGTTTATAGAATAGGAAATAAACCGGGGCTTCTTTTTCAAGCGGGACTTCATTAACCTCAACCTTATCATTAGGCCCCACCTTCACACCTAATTCCTTCACTACTTTGCCGTTCACTTTTACCTTACCTTCTAAAATCAACTCTTCTGCTTTACGGCGGGAAGCCAGTCCAGCATGTGCTATCACCTTTTGTAATCGTTCCATCTATCTTCACCCCATAGTATAATCATTCGTTTGTTATTGTCTATACATACACAATCATACAATTATTACATATTGAAAGGCAAAAACAAAAGGTTTTTCGCGATTAAGAGCTTTTCTTTTATTATTACACCAATAATGGGACGGTTAAATGGGTTGGTTTCCATAATGAGTGTAACATAGCTTATTTTTCCATACAAAAAAATGTTTCTTTTGATGAAAGTTTGAATGCACCTTATTAATGGAGGGCTAATTTTAAGAAAAAAGACAAAAAAAAGAAATGGAATCGCCCATTTCCCTACCTTTAATTCATACCGAAAACCAGTGTGACGACAATAACGGCAGCTATGATTCCGATCAAGTCTGCCAAAAGGCCGACCTTAAGGGCATCACCCATTTTTTTGATTCCGACGGCTCCAAAATAAACGGTCAATACATAGAAGGTGGTATCTGTACTTCCCTGAATCGTGGCAGCCAAGCGCCCAACAAAGGAATCCGGTCCATAAACCGATATCAGGTCGCTGGTGATTCCTAAAGCGGCTGTTCCGGATATTGGTCTAATTATCGCAAGAGGTAAAACCTCAGACGGAAAATGAAGAAAGGAAAGCAATGGGTGCAGTGATTGTACAATGAAATCCAAGGCCCCTGATGCCCTAAATACTGAAATCGCCACAAGCATCCCTACCAGGAAAGGGATGAGGGAAAAGGACATGCTGATTCCTTCTTTCCCCCCCTCAACGAAGGTCTCATAGGTGGGAACTCTTTTCAATGTGCCGTAGAGTAATATACAGAGAATCAAAATCGGTATCATCCAAATTGAAATGGTGGTCATCCAGTGCAACATCTTATTCCCTCCCGTTCCTCTTTCTCCTGTAATAAAAATATCGATCTATCGCGATTCCTCCAACGGCAGAAATGGCCGTTGCTATTATGGTCGGAAAAACGATGTCCGTCGGGGAGTGGGCATCGTAATTCATGCGGATCGCAATGACAGTAGTTGGAATCAACGTTACGCTTGAGGTATTGATTGCTAAAAAAGTGACCATCGAGCGGCTGACCGTTGCTTTTCCTCCATTTAGTTTCTTTAGCTGTTCCATGGCTTTTATACCAAGAGGCGTAGCTGCATTCCCCAATCCGAATGTGTTTGCCATCATATTGGAAAGTATATACCCCATAGCGGGATGATTAGGAGGAACTTCAGGGAACAGCCATCTCATGAATGGCTTGAACAAGTTGGATAGTTTATCTAACAGCCCCGATTCCTCTGCTATTTTCATCAGACCGAGCCAAAAAACAAGTATGCTCATCAATCCCAGACAAAGGGTGACCGCTTCCTTTGCGCTGACAAAAAGAGCTTCATTCACCTGTTCCATCGTCCCATTAACCATACCAAAGACAATACCGATCACAAACATCCCGAACCAAATGTAATTAACCATTTCGTCCGATTCCCAATACCGCTTCAAATACCTCAGCCCAAGAAGATTGGAATGATTGTTGCTTGAAGCTTTCTTTTGCTTCCCCATAAAAAATCGAACGAGTGCCTATTTTCTTTCCATCGAGATAGATGGATGCTCTGCCGACCACTTCCGGGATTTTCCTTTTATCTTTCCAAGCCTTCTGAGGCTTCAGCAATTTCATTTTCACATTGACCAATTCTCTCTCTTCTTTTGTCAGTGGGTACGAAAAATCATTTTTAATGTAGACATGCCCTTTATATATTTCATTTTCCATATTTTTTACCATGCCTTCGGGTAAAATTTCTGTCGGCTTATAATCCTTAAAGGCGGATTCGTACATTTGAATATGATCATTCCAATCATCCGGACCATTCAATGTCACAGCAATCAGGTCATGTTCGTTTTTTGTTGCCGTCGTGACCAAAGTACGTTTTGCTAGTTTGGTATACCCTGTTTTCCCTCCTGTGCAATACTCATATAGTTGTGTAAGCAAACGGTTTTTGTTCTTCCATACATAATCCCATTGTTCAGTGGAATTAGGTGCTCTGTGTTCCTTTGTGCCGGCAATCTTTGCATACGTTTTATTTTGCATGGCATAACGAGTGAGTATGGCCATATCATATGCGGTTGAATAATGGTTCTTCGTATTATCCAAACCATGTGGGTTTGAAAAATGGGTATTTTTCATACCGATTTCTTCAGCTTTTTGATTCATCATCCAGACGAATCCATCCAGGCTTCCGCCAACCTTTTCGCTGATTGCGACTGCTGCATCATTACCTGAACGAAGCATCAAACCATAAACCAAATCTTCGAGCTTAATTTTTTCTCCTACTTTTAAATAAAGTGAAGAGCCCTCCGTCCCGAAGGCATTGCTGCTTACCTTCACCGTTTCATCCATTTGTCCCGATTCAATAGCCAAGATAGCCGTCATTATTTTCGTAATGCTTGCAATACGGTTCTTTTCATGGGCATTCACTTCATAAATGACCCTTCCGCTATCCTCATCCATTAAAATCGCACTATGGGCACTTACGGATACATTTGCTTTGGCGCTTTGTACAGGAGCCATAAAAGACAACAGGAGAATGACGATACACAAACTTGATAACCCTTTATATGGAAAACGCATGAGTGCCCCCTCGTCTCTTTACTTGTTTTTGTACAAGTTTATGCAAAGGGACAAGGGTTATGAATAAAAGAATGTAACCCTTCATGTTATCTACCGATTTTCTCAGTGATTTCCCATAAAAAAAATCGATAGGGGGCCCCTATCGATTTAGTGTTCTATCATACTAATAATGCAGCGATTTCATCAATTTTCTTAGCTCCGAATACCACTTCTTCATCATTGATAATCATGGCCGGCACGCTCATGACTTTATATTTCTTCTTGATTTCCTGGAAATTGCTTATATCGACCATTTCAGCTTCAACGTTAGGGTTTTCAATCGCTATGCGCTGAGCGCCCACTACAACGTCAGGACAGTAGTGACATGCCAATGAAACCATAACCTTAATGTTCGCTTTTTTACTGATACCCTTGATTGAATTCAATACGGCTGAATCCAATGCTTGACCAGGTCCGGCCAGGTTATAGATAGCCAAAATGAAGGAATTCAACTCATGGCCGCCAGGTACACCGTGGTATTTGACGCCACTGTATTCACCATTCGAATTTAAGAGGGAAACGACAGGGAACTTATCTGCATTGATTTTTTCTTCAATTTCCACATTTTCCCCTTTGTTGTATAACTCAAGATGAAGCTTATCTCCTAATTCCGCAACATCCAACAAGAAGTCTCGCAATTCAACTGATTTTGGCAAACTTTCATCGACGATGGACACTAATGTAACGTCACTCTCCATCTTGCCGAAGATTCCCTTTAATTGGCCACGTAACGCATCACTCAATAAAGCGCTTTTGCCTGCCGGGACTGCTGCCTGTTCTTTTTTCGCCGGTTTCTCAACTTCAGGTTCATCTTTGATTCCCAGGCGATCTTTTTCTTCTGCAATATATTTACCGGCATCCGTTGCTGCAATCGCTCCGTCGGATACAGCTGTGATAATCTGGCGCAAGGATTTTGGCCTTAGATCGCCCGCGGCATAAACACCCTTCACATTAGTCTTCATATCATCATCGGTTAAAATGTAACCAGCATCATCCATTTCGATATGGCCATTGAAAACCTCTGTTTTCGGCTCGTAACCTATGAAAACGAATACGCCAAACGTACTGTCTTCTTCCTTCGCCTTATATTCAAATTCTTCTTTAGTCGCATTATTGATGAAACGGGCACTTTGAATCATCCCGTCTCCATATACCCCAAGGATTTCAGTATTGAATTTCACTTCAATCTTATCATTTGCCATTACTTTATCAACAATGGACGGGGCACACGAGAAGCTTGATTCCCGGGCGATGATTGTAACTTTTGTTGCAAAGCGTGTCAGGAAAATAGCTTCTTCAGCAGCTGCATATCCTGCCCCGATAACGAAAACTTCCAATCCTTCAAAGAATTCACCATCACATGTTGAACAATAAGCTACACCGCGGCCGGTAAATTCCTCTTCACCTGGAAATCCTAGTGTCCTTGGAGAAGCACCCGTTGCAATGATGACGGCGCGTGCATGGTAGTCCCCGCCAAGTGTTTTTACGACTTTCACCTCACCGGAGAAATCCACGCCCGTTACATCGGCTTTGGCGAACTCAACGCCGAAATCTTCGTTTTGAAGCTTCATTTCTTCAACTAACCTAGGGCCCGATATATGACGGATACCAGGATAATTGGCTATTTCCGACGTAGTTGCAGCTTGTCCGCCGCCAGTTCCTTTTTCTAGGATTATTGTTTTTAACTTAGCTCTTCCTGCATAAACACCGGCTGAGAGGCCTGCAGGACCGCCACCAATAATTAATAAATCATATATTTTTTTCATCTTTTGTGCTCCTTGCTGAATGATTATACGTGCTAAACTGATTATTTTGAAAAACAAAAGGCACTTATTTTAGGTAAGTGCCTTTTGTCATTAGATCATGTCGGACGATTTGTCCAGTAATCGTAATCAATGCTGGGTATGTCCATTACCTGTAGAAATGGACCCTCCCATATTAAAAATTAAAGTTTACCTACAAGGTCTAGGCTTGGTTCAAGAGTATCTTCACCTGGAGTCCATTTTGCAGGGCAAACTTTATCTCCATGTTCCGCTACGAATTGTGCAGCTTGAACTTTTCTTACAAGTTCTTCTGCATTACGGCCAATTCCTAAATCATTGACTTCGTATGCTTTAATTTGTCCTTCTGGATTTACGATGAAAGTTCCACGAAGAGCCAAACCATCTTCTTCAATCAATACACCGAATTGACGGGATAAAACGTTTGCTGGGTCAGCTAGCATTGGATATTGGATTTTACCGATTGTATCAGTAGCATCAGCCCATCCTTTGTGGCTGAAATGAGTATCTGTTGAAACTGAGTAAACTTCACAACCGATTTCCTTGAATGTTTCATAGTTATCTTGAAGATCAGCTAATTCAGTTGGACATACGAAAGAGAAGTCAGCTGGGTAGAAAAAGAATACTGCCCATTTTCCTTTAACATCTTCAAGTGTTACTTCTTTGAACTCTCCTGCATGGTAAGCTTGTACTTTAAAATCTTCAACTTGTTTATTGATCAATGACATAATAAATTCCTCCAATAGCTATTTTTTTATCTGCTCCTATTTATAATAATTATTAAATAGAAACTAGTCAATAAATATACCTTAATAATTTTTAAGTTCACAAATTGGTCACAGTTTTTATATTGATATAAATTAATTATTTTTAAAAACCCATAGTACTTCAAATTAGCATTATTAACACATTTCCAATGTTATTTCAAGGATTTAAATAAGACATATGCTCATTATTTCGTGAGATGATATCATCTCCCTTTCAATCTAATTATATTTTCCAAATGAGAATCATAAGTCGCTTTAAAATTAAATTAGCAGGTTCTCCTTCATATCCTTGCCATAATTTCCCTAAAAAATTCTTGATACAAAATTTCAGGCAAAAAAAAACGAACCTTTACGGCTCGTGTCAGTTTGACGGCAAAATGTTGTTCGGATTCCGAATAGTAAGGTGAAGGTCGAAAAAAATTTGTGAACGGTCGAATATAGTGCCTCAACGGTCGAATACTGTGCTGGGTAGGTTGAATAAAGTGTGGTTTAGGTCGATAAACTGCGTTAACATCCCAAGACAGTGCTGCGGGTCGAATAAAGCGCTCTGGTCTTTATGTTTTTTTAAAGCTGTTTTCGCATACTTTGTTGCTATTTACTAAGTAGTGCGGTGTGGTTGATTTCCCCTCCAGATGCTCGCTTTCCGCGGGGCGGGCGGTGAGCCTCCTCGGCGTAAACGCCTGTGGGGTCTCACCTGTCCCGCTGCTCCCGCAGGAGTCTCGCACTTCCGCTCCAATCAACCTTAAATAGTTTCGTTTTAAAAACAACGATCTTTACGAAAAGAGCCTTTTTTTACTGTAACCTTCATTGAATTGAGAAACTTGCGACACTACTGCCGAAAATCCGGCTACCCGAGACACCAAAGGTGCTTACTTTGATTTGGCTTGGCAGACAGTCGGCGGAAAGGGAGCTGATTTCTGAAATCTACTGAACTTTTCAAATAAAAAACTGCAGGCAAACTGAGTATTCATCGAGTTTGTCTACAGTCTGGAACGTACCTTTACAGCTCATGTATTTGTATTTGTTTCTCCAAAAACTTTACTATATTTTATCTGTTATTGCTTTTTCCAAATTAGCTTTTTCGCTTCGGTGAACCTTACGGCTGTTTTCGGCCAGTTTACAACGTCCCACCATTTGTCCACATAGGCTGCCCGATTATTTTTATATTGCAGGTAATAAGCATGTTCCCATACATCAAGAACAAGGATTGGGATTGTATCCCACTGGGTCAAAACCATATGCAATTCCGATTGAAGTATTTCTAGTCGCCGCGCACGCGGAACCCAGACTAAAATTGCCCAGCCAACACCTTCTACTTGTTTGGCAGCTTCACTAAAATGACTTTTAAAAGCGGCAAAGCTTCCAAAATCCTTCTCAATCTGGTTAAGTAAATCCCCCCTTGGCTGTCCGCCCCCTCCCGGAATCATCTCTTCCCAGAACAGCGTATGGAGATAATGGCCTGACCCATGAAAGGCTGCTTCCTTTTCCCAATGTTTCAACAAGGAAAAATCTTTCGTTTCCCTCGCTTTTTTCATCATCAATTCCGCTTTATTCAGACCATCGACATATGCTTGATGATGCTTATCATGGTGCAGATACATGATTTCCCTCGAAATCGTCGGCTCCAACGCATCATAGGCATAAGGTAACGGCGGTAGCGTATGCTTCCCAATCGGTACCGATTGCCTTTCCTGTATATTGAATTCCCTAGCGAGCTCTTCAATTTCCTCGTAGACCCGAGCCATCTCTTCTTCAATCAGGACCATATCCTCATAATCCATTTCTTCCTCATCCATATCTTTTGTCATCTCGGAAAGCCGTTCAATATTTGACAGCACTGGCGAATCGGTGATATCGATCTTCTCAAGGTATTCCATCACTTCATCAACCCAATCACTTACCTCTTTAGCATAATCTCTTTCATCAGACATCTTGCAACCTCCTCTTAGCCTTTATGCACATAAATCATCAAAGTATTTTATGTTTCGAATAAGCGGAGATTCCATTTATAGATAAAAAAAACAGCAAGGCCTATTAAGCCTAGCTGTTTCATTATCTTGACTGTAACATTTTCGTCCGGTAATCCGTTTCATAAAACTCCAATTCTTCACGCATGGTCTGGAATCCACTTTCCACGGCCTTCAGAATGGATATTATGCTGTCAGGTACACTTTGGTGAAATTTAATCGAGTTTTTCCCTGTATAGGCAGATCTGCTGTCCTCAAACCACCGATCTGATTTTGGGGAAAAGTATTCTTCGATACATTGATGATATATTCTATAAAGCGTCTTTTCAGCTGCGGCTTTATTGAAAACATCATTTTTCAGAACGATTTGGCAAGCCTCCAAGCCCTCTTCACAACTTACAAGCATTCTTCTTAAACTGGAAAGGATCCCTTTATAATAGGTTTCATCCCCGCTTTTTTCTTCTTGCAGCTTAGAATAGGTCGTCTCATTTATAAATTCCTCTAGCTGAGCCACTGTCGTTTCTAAAAAGCCTTTTACATCCTCAAGCTGAGATTTTACCAATGTATTCCCCAACCGTGAACCCTCCTCAAAATGATTAAGATTGAAAATAATAGTCAACATGTGATTCTATATCATATGGTTTAGCTTGGTCAATAGATATAAACACTTTCTCCAATTTTTCAAAATCCATATTTTCGAAATAACCAGCCAGCTCTTTTTCTGCATTTATATATATACGTTTTCGGTTAACCAGGCTCGGGTCCTTGAGTAGACAAACCATGGCAATGATATCAGCCATATAAATATCCCTGTTAGGGCTTTTGAATATGGGATTGGCGGGATATGGGGTCCAACGAGTGACCATCTCATCAAAATAGCGAAGATACAGTACATTCAGCGTCTTTTCTTCTCCATCCTTTATGTATTGTATAACGGATCGATTAAAGAAGTCCTCAGGTGAATTTGACTTTGACTTTTCAAGCCCAAATCCATTGCATGCTACAATTTGCACCCGCAATCCCCCCGCATTCATTTTTTTCTATATTATCACAATTTAAAGAAAAATGTTATTCGATTGTTTGCTGAAATTTTTCAAAAAACAGATCGGCTTCACCATTTTCAAAGCTATCATCCGAATTATCGGCGAGAGGCGGTAATTCATCTATGGAATTCAGGCCGAAGTAATCCAAAAACTCTTTTGTTGTCCCATATAAATAAGCCCGGCCGGAGCCTTCAGCACGTCCGACCTCTTTTATTAAGACTTTAGTGACAAGTGTATGAATGGGGCGTTCCGTTTTCACTCCGCGAATTTCATCAATTTCCGCTCTGGTAATCGGCTGCTTATAGGCAATGATTGCGAGTGTTTCCAAGGCCGCCTGGGACAAGCCTTGAGTGCTTGATGTTTCCACTAGCCTTTTCAAGTAATCCGAGTGCTCTTTCTTTGTCGTCATTTGATAAACACCCGCTATTTCGATCACCTGAATCCCACGTACATCCGATATATATTCTTCCTTCAAACTTTCAACGATGTCAGTTGCTTGATATTCCGTAATTTCCAGGACAGAGGCAATTTGTTTGACGGAGAGCCCTTCATCTCCGGCAGCAAACAATAATGCCTCAAGAATCCCTTTCCAATTAATAACTTCCAACTGGTTCTACACCTTCCTTAGCAGCAATCATGATTTCCGAAAAATTATCTTCCTGTTCAACGATGATTTCATTTAGTTTCATCAGTTCCAGCACCGCCATGAAAGTGATGACGATATGCTCCTTAACCGGGAGCGAAAACAGTTCAAAAAAACTTTTCTTCCCTTTTATTGATTGTAACTCAATCATGATTTCATCCATTCGTTTCTCTATCGATATCTCTTGTTTCGTTACTTTCGTGTATAGCGGCTTTTGAATTTTTTGCCTTCGCAGCAGTTTTTGCAGAGCACCCAACATATCATATAGACTTATATTCAACTCTTGTTTATCACTTTCCGCTTCTTTAACATAAACAGATAAATCACTTGGGGGTTTAGTGAACAGCAAGCTGCGTTCTTCTTCCATCCCTTTAAATTCTTCGGCTGCATATTTATACTTTTTATATTCTAATAGTTTTTCCACAAGCTCGTCCCGTGGATCTTCCTCAAATATTTCCCCATCTTCATCAATCAATTGTTCATCTTCATGCTTTGGAAGCAACATTTTACTCTTGATGGCAAGCAGTGTTGCAGCCATCACCAGATATTCGCTGGCCACATCCAATTCCAGATGCTGCATTGTATGGATGTACCCTAGGTATTGATCTGTAATATCAGCCATCGGAATATCGTAGATGTCTATTTCCAGGCGATTAATCAAATGCAGGAGTAAATCCATCGGACCTTCGAAAGCGTCAATTTTTATATTATAACCCATTAAATTACCTCATTTAAATCTAATTGGCCAAAAAAGGCCTATTTCTTTTACTAATCAAGTATAGTGGATTGCCGCCCTTTATCCAAATAATAATTTACTGTCCCTAGAAAAGTTTTTATTAGGGATTTCCGACAAATGGGTCGTTGCCCAATCACATTACGAAATCCAACATAACCTAGAAATGTAAGAATAGCAGAACAAAGGAGGTACTCATTATGGGTTCAGGTGGTTTTGGAAACGGCGGCGGATTCGCGTTTATTGTAGTATTGTTCATTTTATTAGTTATCGTCGGTGCTTCTTGGTGTTAATTGAAGACTGACGAATCAAGCTGATTGCCTTGCAATCGGCTTTCTTTATTTTCCAAGAAAAAATTCTATGCTAAACTTGGTGAGTATACATAGCGGGTGTTAGGCTATAAGAAAATGTTTTTTGCCTTACCTTAGATAATTCCATAAAACAAAAGGGGTGCTCCTATTGAATTACGCGGAAGACTACCTTTCTTTCCTTGTCCATTTCCATGGGACTAGGGATTACTTCGAATGTCATGAAATTCTTGAAGAATATTGGAAAGAAACCGCACCAAAAGAGCGTGACTCTCATTGGGTCGGGCTCATTCAAATTGCGGTTGCCCTGTATCATGATCGCAGGGGAAACAAAAAAGGGGCTGCAAGGACCCTGTCTAAAGCCCTGTCAAATCTCCACCATAAAAAGGCCGAGCTCCTGGAGTTGGGACTCGATCCAGAACGACTGTTCAAATTGCTCGAGGACACCCATGAGCGAATGTTATCTCAAAAGCCATATGAAAGCATTAATCTGCCGATTGCGGATCAAGGCTTGATCGAAATATGCCAGACGATGTGTTTGCAAGAAGGGTACAAATGGGGTGCAGACAGCGACATGGCTAATTCTTCCATAGTCGATAAGCATCTAATGCGTGACCGTTCGGATGTCATTTCTGAAAGGGCTCGGCAACTATCCCTTCGAAAAACAAGAAAGGAGGACCGCCCTTAAAGGTGGTCCTCCTTTCCAGCTTTCATATTCAGAATTCTTCACATCTGTCAAGAAAGCTTTCGGTAAACTCATTTGCTTTTAATTCTTTGTCAGGATATTGCTCCTTGATGGCCCTGACCATCGTTTTACCGATACCTTGCTTCCGGAAGGATGGATTTACAGATATATGTTGTATCTCAATGTGGTTTGGAGAGACTTCTATCCCGATCAAGCCCGTAATCTCTTCATCTTTCCATAAGAACAGCTGTAGATTTTCATCCGTTTCATAATTCTTCATCGTATTCCGAAGCGTTTTTATCTCTTTTTCATTTGGCATGAAAGATAATAATCCCATGGCAAACTTCTCATAACTTTTCTTATACTTAATCAACATAATATCCCTCGTTACTAAATAACGTTTTTATTATCTTCCTGTTTCCAATTAATTTGCTTTGAATAATAATCCTCACATATAACATTTACATCATACATAAAAACCTCGTTCGTTTCAACATCACTTTCAGCACTTGATTTATCGATGTGCTATGTGCTAAGCGATAAACAGCCAGTATACGATTCCCCACATCAAAGCGATAATAAGCATCATAAGTAAAAGAGTCTTATTACTTTTCCTCATCCCATACTCCCTTTATGAATGGTCCAAATATTTAAATAACGAATTCATTCTACTATAACTTAACACAATCTGACAAATATCCTTGCAATCTTGCTTCGATTTTACTACATTGGTAAAGTGATCTAGGTTCATAGAATGCCCTCTTAGGTATAAAAGACAAAGATACACCAAACTTTTTCGTTTAAAAAACGTAGCTATCTTAGGCTATATAAATTTTTTTCAGGAAAATATGTATCTTTTTTATCCTTTGTTTCGTCAAATACTATGAATCTGATTTAAAGTGCCGCCCTTTTATTGAAAGATTCCCAATTCAGCAGGAAAAGTTAAGGAGGATTATCATGAAAAAAATGAATAAATGGGTCATTGTAACCATTTTATTATGCCTATTATTGCCATATAAGGCTTTTGCAGATGCAGCTGTTGGTGAAATGATCGTCACACTTGGTGAGAATTTGACGAATGAACAAAAAAATATGATTTTATCAGAAATGAAAGCACCTAATGATGTTGAGGTGCTGACGGTTACAAATGCGGAGGAACATGAATACTTAGGTGACTATATTGCTAGCCGTCTGATCGGTACAAAAGCGATTTCATCTTCTGCGATTACTTTGGAGGAAAAAGGGACCGGACTTAAATTGGAGTCGAAAAACATTAATTGGGTTTCCGATGAAATGTATATCAATGCACTGGCAACTGCTGGAGTAAAGGATGCTACAGTTTATGTCACCGCGCCAATACCAGTCTCCGGTACAGCGGCTTTGACAGGGGTCATTAAAGCCTATGAAATTTCTGCCGACAAGAAGATTCCTGAAGATGTGAAACAGGCAGCGAATGAAGAAATGGTGAAAACAGCAAAATTGGGTGACGAAATCGGTACAGAAGAAGCCTCTGCACTCGTTACGAAAATCAAAGAGGAAATGGCTGCAAATCCACCAGCCAATACTGAGGAGGTCCGCGAGGTGGTCGAGTCTTCAGCAAAAGACCTTGGAATCACCTTAAATGATGCTCAAGTCCAAAGTTTAATTGATTTATTCAATAAGCTAAAAGAATTGGATATTGATTGGAACGCTGTCGGTGATCAGCTTACTGCAGCTAAAGATAAGCTTTCCAATTTTCTTGAATCCGAAGAGGGTCAATCATTTCTGGATAAATTGAAAGAAGTCTTCAGTAGTTTAATAGACGCGATCAAGTCACTTTTCAGCTGAATCCAATAAAAAGGGATGGCCAATGCCATCCCTTTCAGAATGTAGGTAAACTCGATGAAAATCGAGTTTGCCCACAGTTTTTTTATAACAGTACAATTTGACCGTTGATTTCCACTACAGGCACTCGCTTTCCGCGGGCGGTCCGGGAGCCTCCTCGGCGCTATTGCGCCTGCGGGGTCTCCCTTTGACGCGCTTTCCCCGCAGGAGTCTCGTCCCTTCCGTTCCAATCAACTTTGATATAAAATTTAGATAGAAACAATTCCTGAGGTCTTGAAGGTATTGCTTTGGCTTATTTGGTTCGGGAACAACATTTAGCAAAGTTACGTTTTCCAAGCCCTTTTATTTACAAACTGAAAGGATGGCCAATGCCATCCTTTTTTCTATTCTTTATTGACGACTGCCGCTTCATGAAGGGCCAAATCCAAATGGATAAGATCTTCGTACGTCTCGCGTTTGATGACCAACCGGGCTTCTCCATTTTCGGCAAAGACGACTGCCGGTCTCGGAATCCGATTGTAATTATTCGACATGGAATATCCATATGCCCCTGTACAAAATACCGCCAAAACATCACCGCGGCCGGCTTTTGGCAATGGTAAATCCCAAATCAGCATATCTCCGCTTTCACAGCATTTCCCGGCAATGGACACTGTCTCTTCGACAGGGTCAAGCGGCCGGTTTGCCAGAATTGCATCATACTTCGCCTCATAAAGAGCTGGACGTATATTATCACTCATGCCCCCATCAACGGCAATATATTTACGGACATTAGGAACTTCCTTTTCAGAACCGACCTTGTATAACGTCACACCGGCGTCTCCGACTAAAGAACGGCCAGGTTCGATCCAGATTTCAGGCATCACTAAATCGGAATCAGCAATCAGGTCCTGCACTTCCCTAACGATTTCCTCAACGTATTGAGACGCCGGTAGCGGGTCGTCCTCTTGTGTATATCGAATCCCGAATCCCCCTCCGAGATTCAATACCTTTGGTTGAAACCCTACAGAATCGTGCCAATCATTCAGCTTGCCAATAATTTTTTGGGCCGCGAGAAGGAAACCTGTCGTTTGAAAGATCTGCGAACCTATATGGCAGTGCAGCCCCAGAACTTCCAGGAATCCACTTTTCAACGCTTGCCTAAGGGCTGCTTCGGCCTGGCCGTTAATAAGATCAAAACCAAATTTCGAATCTTCTTGCCCTGTCAAAATATAATCATGCGTATGGGCTTCAATACCTGGCGTTACACGAAGAAGGATTTTCACCTTTTGTTCACGGTTTGTACAAATTTCTTCCAACAGTGTCAACTCTGAAAAATTATCGACTACTATACAGCCAATGTCATAATCCAAAGCCATATGTAGCTCTTCTTCACTTTTGTTATTTCCATGAAAGTGAATCCGTTCTGTTGGGAAATTTGCCTTAATTGCCGTATACAATTCCCCCGCTGAGACAACATCGAGAGAAAGTCCTTCTTGCTCAGCCAACTGGATCATGGCAATCGAAGAAAAAGCCTTACTTGCGTAAGCAACTTGAGCTGAAATTCCCAATTCCTCAAAAGTTCTCTTAAACCCTCTTGCCCGTTCGCGAATTAGCTCTACATCATAAACATATAATGGTGTGCCAAATTGTTCGATCAATTCGATCGTGTCCACTCCGCCAATCTCCAGATGTCCACGTTCATTGACACCACCGGTTCCGTACAAATGCATGATAGCCTCACCTTCCTGACTTAAAACTAAAGATTAATAAGAAATGAGGCAGCCTCAAATAAAGAAACCCTGCTGTAAAAGGTTCTCTATATGAACAAGCCTCATCCGAATCGATTATCCCATGTAAATAATGTTCTCTATGACTGCTTAGTAGTTCGAAGGGAAAGACAGATTGGTTTAAACTCCAAAGAGTCATAGTAGCTTTATCTCTTTGTGAAGCTTAACTTTACCGCTTTATCCGAATAAAATTAAATTACCACAACTTTTCGACAACATCAACCTTTAGATTTTCTCGGCTGCCTGTATAAATCCTGGGGATGTACAATACTCGGACGTTCTATAGAACCTGGATAAGGTCTTCTAAATATTATATGTGACAAGGCTTTCGGCTGAAACGGTAGAAGCGGCCATAAATAAGGTGTATTTAACGTTTTTATGCTAGTAAGCATGATAATGTATAGCGTGATGCCTATGACTAGGCCAGGCACTTTAAATAAAGCGACCAAAACTAGCAGGGCCAAACGGGAAATTTTATTCGCAACCCCTAGTTCTAAACTTGGAGTGACAAATGTACCGATTGTAGCAACCGAAGCGTAGAGAACCACTTCAGGAACAAAGAGGCCAACATCTATCGCTATCTGCCCTATCAAAACTGCCGCAACCAAGCCCATCGCCGTAGAAAGCGGGGTCGGAGTATGAACGGCTGCCATCCTTAGAAATTCTATCCCAATATCGGATATGAAGATTTGGACTACAATGGGTATATGCGTTTTTTCATTCGGTCCGATATACTCGAACTTTTCCGGCAGGAGGGAAGGCTCTAAACAAAACAATAACCAAATCGGCAGCAAGAATAACGAAACGAAAATCCCGAGAAACCGGCCCCAGCGCACCAAGGTTCCCACGGCAGGTGCCTGTCGATACTCCTCAGCGTGTTGCATATGATGGAAAAGAGTGGACGGGGTAATGATGACACTCGGTGAAGTATCCACATAAATAAGGACATGCCCCTCAAGCAAATGCGTTGCCGCCACATCAGCCCGTTCCGTGTATCTGACAAGCGGGTATGGATTATACTTTTGATTGACGATGAACTCTTCGATCGTTTTATCAGACATCGTTATGCCATCAACCTCAATACTATTCAATTCCTTACGAACGATTTCTATTAAATCGGGATCGGCAATATCTTTAATGTAGCCGATGGATATATCCGATTTCGATCGTTCCCCTACATGCAGCATTTCGAAACGTAATCTTTCATCCCGGATTCTCCGTCTGGTTATCGCTGTGTTAATGATGATATTCTCGACAAAACCATCCCTTGATCCACGGACGACTTTTTCCGTATCGGGTTCTACTGGCTGTCTCCCGGGATAACTCCTGACATCCACAACCAATCCTATTGGTTTACCATCAACAACAACGACTATTAAACCGGATAATACCTGATCAACAAGCTCATCCATCGTCTTTATTTCCTGAACGGATTGGTGTACGAGCAAGTCTTTGACTACATCAAAAACTTTAGTAGACACGATATCGGCATTTTTGTTATGAATAAGAGAATCGAGGATATCAATGATGTACTCTGTATCCGTCAGCCCGTTTATATAGTAAATATGCACATCTTTTCTATAGACCTTTATCTTTCTTACTCCTAAGTCGAAGCTGACGCCTAGACCTACTTTCTCTTCCATGTACGCGTCAACTTCCGCTACCCTACTCGGAATCGGCATCATGTTTTGAGGTTTTTCTGAAGTCATTATGACCACTCCTTTCCAATATGATTTCCACCGCTAGCTTCGTTATCGGTGCTCCTCTTTTAAAATCGTCCTGATGGGACATTTTCCCTATATCTCCTATCCCCACTACGATGGGAACATGTAATTGATCGATGCAATACACCGTATCTCCTGTTATCTTGCCCAGTTCAAATTCCTCGGCGCCGTATTTATCAACCCCGTTCGGTGTCAAATTACCATCACGGTCAATACAGATATCCACCTTGGTCCATTCTTCCCTTCTAGTCCTTGAAGCGACCGCTATTACGCCAAGGACATTAATATCAGGGTGTCCGGCAACTA
Source organism: Peribacillus phoenicis (assembly GCF_047238085.1). Lineage (NCBI taxonomy): Bacteria > Bacillati > Bacillota > Bacilli > Caryophanales > Bacillaceae > Peribacillus > Peribacillus phoenicis. The sequence goes on from NZ_JBDFMF010000001.1 coordinate 3,183,717, forward strand.
CCTTCATTGCCTGTTCGCCTGATCCTTCTCCTATAAAACCGCTATCATCAAACATGACCAATACAGGATCATACTTCGCCTTTTTTATTAATTCAACTAACTCCAAGCCCGTATATCGTGATGGATTACCTTGGGACATGGAGATACATCTTCCCCCAATTTCCTTGGCTACATGCTCGACAGCCCGTTTCGCATACTCATCTCCATCCGTAATCAATATCACTTTTCGTTTGGTCACCATCTTGGGCCTACCTTTCATCATCAGGAATAGTTACCTCATAAACTTATAAATCAACAAAATAAATCCATTGGAATAATGATCCGGCTATTTTTCCCAATACGAGTGCCATCAACAGATAAATGATCTTCTCTTGAATTCCGATTCGTTTTGAAAGAACCGGAAATACATTCAGGACTTCAGTTAAGGCAGCAGCGAGCATCCCATTAAATATCCCGTCAGCCAAACCGATCGGAATTAATAAAAAATGCGGGAGGGAAAGTTCCGTTTCCTGTAATCCTAACCATGTTCCTGCGACAACCCCGGCTATGATGGCTCCTTCGTAGTAATGTATCATTTTCATTGTTTTTGTCAGCTGAGTCAGCCTCGGAATCACCCCAAGTACAGTTAAAAACGCTACAAAACCGGCACCTGTCGCAAAACCCCCGGCTAAACCGACAAAGATTCCGAAGATGATTTTACCGGTCATCAAGGTGGCGCACGTTCTCCTTATTTTCATTCATGATTACATAACGGTCCAAATCCTGCTGATAGTTGAACATTTCAACCTCGAGCGGACTAGGTTCCTCATTGAAGCGTTTTTTAAAGAAGTGATTAAAAAATAAAATCATGCCCATACCAAGGCCGAAGCTATATGGGATTTGGATCAATAACGGCTTATCTTCCACTTTTCCCGTTATTATAGTAAAGATTTTTTGATGCACTTCCCCCATGCTGACATCCACATGAAAATTCATGATCGTCATTCCACCGCCGACAAATAACAAAAACCAAACTAAGGCGAATGTCAGGTATGACATTTTCTTTTTCGAGAGGATGATTTCGATGATCGTTTGGGAGGGCCCGAATGTCTCCACTTCAATAGTCGGATCCACCTTGCGGATGGCCATAATAACTTGAGCCAAATCAATGACAATAATATTCCTATCTTCCTTCTTGACCGTTAATAATATGATTTCTTCAATTAAGGCAATCACTTCTTCAGGTCCGATTATCCTTGCAATATCTTTTATCCTCACCGTTTGATTTCCCTTTACTTGTACACGGTTCCTCATCCTGATATATACAACTGCCACTATCATCACATCCCGACCTTTTATTTCCTTATGCTAGTAGTATGGATTGGAAACAGTTTGAAAATGCAGGAAGTGAACCATGTCCAAATATTACTAATTTGAAAACAAAAAAAGACACGCTGCAATGACAGCATGTCTTTTTGATTTAGATTCATACTTTAATGAGTGGGGAAGAAAATCAGCTGAACCAAAAATATCAATCCAAAAATATAAATGAGCGGATGTACGGATTTTCCTTTTCCACTGAATACCTTCATAAGGGGATACGTAATGAACCCGATTGCAATCCCTGTAGATATACTTGAAGTAAGCGGCATCGTTAAAATGATGGCAAATGCCGGAAATGCCTCATCGAAAATTTTCCAATTGACTTTAGCTAGCCCTTCCATCATGAAACATCCCACGATGATCAAAACAGGAGCTGTGATTGCTTGAACTGAAGAAATTGCCGATATCAATGGAGAAAAGAAAATCGATGCAGCAAACAAGATTGCCACGACTGTAGCGGTTAATCCCGTACGTCCGCCAGCGGCCACTCCCGTACTTGATTCAACATAGGCAGTCGAAGGGCTTGTACCAAACATCGAGCCGACTGTCGTCGCAATCGCATCACCTAAAAAGGCTTTCTTGGCACGGGGGATTTTCCCATCCTTCGTTAGTCCTGCCTGTTCCGTCACGCCAATCAAGGTTCCTGTCGTATCAAAAATCGTCACAAGTAAAAAGGCGAAAACAATTGAATATAAAGAATTCGTGAAGACCCCGGCAATATCGATATCGAAAAATACCGGTGTTGGAGGTACAGATAAGACCCCATCGAAGTTGAGCAAACCGATAAAGTAGCCGATGATTGCCGTAACGATCATACCAATGAAAATTGCCCCTTTAATATTACGGGCCATAAAAATCAAGGTAATGAATAAGCCTGCTAATGCTAAAACGGTTCCAGGCTGATGCAAATCGCCAAGTGTCACCATCGTTGATTCATTAGGAACTACGATTCCAGCATTTTTTAATCCGATAAACGCAATGAATAAACCAATTCCTGATGTAATGCCATACTTTAATGAGTTAGGAATCGCATCAATTATCATTTTACGCAAGCTTGTCACGCTAATTAGCAGAAATAGCAAACCAGCAATGAAAACCGTACCGAATACGGTCTGGTATGAAAGGCCCTGTGCCCCCACTACGCTGGCAAAATACGCATTCAAACCCATCCCTGGTGCTATCGCAATCGGGTATTTTGCAACGAGTCCCATGATAAGGGTACCAATCACCGCTGATATGACCGTTGCCATGAAAACTTGTTCAAATGGTATTCCGATTGAAGACAATAAAGCCGGATTCACGATTAGGATATAAACCATAGTCAAAAATGTCGTAACACCCGCCATGACTTCTGTACGGACATCCGTCCCATTTTCTTTCAGGGAGAAAAACTTTTCCATAAACATATTTTAGACCTCCAGATCTAAAGGAAACACCGACAACCGTTTGCACGAAAAGACAAGGTGTCCTAATATTGTACTGCATCAACGTTTTCCCTAATCATTATTGATTAAAAGAAAGCTAAAAAAACGAATGAAAAACGCGACCTTTACTATAATATTCGTTTTTAATCCTAAATTCAACTAAAAAATTCGACCCCGCTCATATTTTCATTCCACTTGATAAGAACCACTTTTACTTTTTCCTAAAATCAATCATTTATTTTCAAGCTCAATGAAAAACCACATGAATCATTGATTCATGTGGTTTTTCATTTGCTGAAGAATCTTCTTTTCCAGCCTTGACACCTGGACTTGGGAGATACCAAGCCTTGCCGCCACTTCCGATTGCGTCTGATCTTTATAATACCTCAGGAAAACAATCAGCCTTTCACGTTCATTCAATTCTTGTATGGCTTCTTTCAAAGCGATTTGATCGAACCAGGAGGTTTCATTATTGTCGGCAATCTGGTCAAGAAGAGTAATCGGATCTCCATCATTTTCGTAAACCGTTTCATGGATGGATGAAGGGCTCCTGCTAGCTTCTTGGGCCATGATGATTTCCTCTGGCGACAGCTCTAGATGTTCCGCCAATTCATTGACAGTCGGAACACGGCCGTACGTCTTTGAAAGCTCCTCTTTGGCCCGGCGAATTTTATTCGCCATTTCCTTTAATGACCGGCTTACTTTAACCGTTCCGTCATCACGGATAAAACGTTGGATTTCACCAATGATCATAGGCACAGCATACGTTGAGAATTTCACTTCAAACGATAAGTCAAATTTATCCACGGACTTTAACAGACCAATACAGCCTATTTGATAAAGGTCATCCGGTTCGTAACCTCGATTGAGGAATCTTTGCACTACTGACCATACAAGCCTCAGATTGCTGTTGACAATCAGATTTCTCGCATCTTGGTCACCGCTCTGGCTGCGTTGGATTAAATTCCGCAATTCCTCATCTTTTAAATGGGGCTGGCCTTTCTTGCTCTTCTCGTTTTTAACCTCCACATCCATATGCAAGTCTCCCTTAATTGCACAAAGCTCTGCTTGTAGTTAAGTGCTTTTTTAATCGAATGATCGTGCCTTCGCCCTTATGGGAAATAATATTGATTTCATCCATGAAGTTTTCCATGATGGTGAATCCCATACCGGAACGTTCAAGTTCGGGTTTTGTCGTAAATAACGGCTGTTTAGCCTCCTCGACGTCTTCAATGCCCAGTCCTTCATCCCGGATGGTCAATTCCACAGTATCGCCTTCTATGATCACTGAAATGTATACCCAACCTTCCGGGTCACTCTCATACCCATGGATAATCGAATTCGTAACGGCTTCTGACACGACAGTCTTGATCTCTGTCAATTCATCCATCGTCGGGTCCAATTGGGCAATGAAAGCCGCAACAGTTACCCTGGCAAAAGATTCATTTTGGCTAAGTGCAGAAAATTTCGTTTCCATTTTATTTTTCATTTTAGGCAACCCCCAGTCTTTGCAAAGCGTTTTTTTCGGATAGTTCCATTTTAACAATTTTAAACAACCCTGACATCTCAAATAACCGCTTTACTGCTGGAGAAATTGCACAGACCACCATTTCACCTTGCTTTTTATTCACCTGCTTATAGCGCCCTAAAATAACTCCGAGCCCTGAACTGTCCATAAAATCCAATTCTTCCATGTTGAGGATGATATGTTTGATATTATGCTTTTGAATGGCTGCCTCTGCCTGGTTTTTCAATTTTTCTGCTGTATGATGATCTAAATCACCTTTGAGACGAATGCACAATACACGATTTTTCGCCTCCATATTAATCGTAAGACTCATTATATACAGCCTCCTTCACTGTCTTATAAAGAGTCAAATTCTCTTTTTCACCTGCCTATTCCTCCTTACTAGCAAAACTAGTGGAGATTCGCCTAAATTAGTACGATTAACAGGCATTGCGACAATTTATTCTATTTCGCTTGGGTAAACATGCCGAAAGCCCGTTTATACAATTGCCACCAGCTGGCATTTTCAACAGTTTCCTTCGCAACAATCGGAGATTCGACATACACCTTGCCGTTTTTCTTCAATTCAAGCGTACCAATTTCATCACCTTTTTTAATCGGGGCATCCAAATCTTTATCAAGCGTGATTTTTTTTGTAAAGTCCTTTGCCGTTCCGTTTTTGGCTGTCAAAACTGAAATAGGTTCACTTGTCACACCCACGACCGATTTCTTGTCTCCTTTACTTACCTTTGCTTCACCTAACACCTCGCCTCGTTTATAAATAGGGTATGTGATATATTGTGAAAATGCATAATCTAACATCTTGGTGACCTGAGCGTTTCGTTCCTTAGGGGAAACGGCTCCGAAAACGACCGCAATGACACGCATATTCCCTTTTTTGGCGGTCGCTGTCAAACAATACTTCGCTTCATTTGTAAATCCTGTCTTCAGTCCATCGACCCCAGGGTAAAATTTCACCAATCTGTTCGTGTTGACAAGCCAGAATTTCTTTTCGGTATTTTCACGGAGATAATCTTCATATGTACCCGTGAACCTTGTAATCGTATCGTATTTCAATAATTCCTTCGCCATGATCGACATATCATTTGCCGAACTGTAATGATCTTTAACAGGAAGGCCTGTTGCGTTTTGGAACTTTGTATTTTTCAACCCGAGGTCTTTCGCCCTTTTGTTCATTTTCCTGACAAACTCTTCTTCCGATCCAGCTAGACGTTCAGCCATCGCCACCGATGCATCATTCGCCGAACCAATCGAGATGCCCTTGAGCATTTGTTCTGTGGTCATTTCTTCACCTGGCTCGAGGAAGATCTGGGAACCGCCCATCGATGCTGCATACTCACTAGTCCTTATTTTCTCCTTCATGCTAAGTTCGCCTTTATCAATCGCTTCCATGATCAGCAGCATTGTCATGATTTTCGTCATGCTTGCCGGCGAAAGACGAACGTCTGCATTTTTATCATAGAGAACAGTACCTGTATCCCGTTCAATCAAAATAGCCGATTTAGCATTTGCCGCCAATTCGACTCCTTTTTCCTCAGCTGCTTTTGTATGTGGGATGCTAAAACCCATTGCTACCAATACGGTTAAAAATAGAGAAAGAATCCGCTTCATCTCCATACCCTCCAATCTTTATAGAATTTATTTTTTCCATTAAACCCATTTTTATACAAATAAAGATGAATTTTGAACATATACTGGATATAGGGTAACAAAGTGAACCAAATTAAAAGAGGATGCGCATGGGCATCCTCTTTTAAACATTCAATGAAATAAACGTAAAAAGGCCGCTCAAAAGCGCGGCCCTTTTTGGAAAATATTTATTCCATGATCTCTTTATAGATCAAAGTAGGTTTTTCTACTTTCTCTTTTGAAATCGCAATGCTTTCATACAATTTTTCTTTTACCTTTGAAACATCTTCGAAGTTGCTGTAAATCGTCACAAGGGATTCACCTTTTGCCACGGGTTCCCCGATTTTTTTACGAAGTACCAGTCCGACTGCCAAATCAATCTCTGATTCCTTAGTCGCCCGCCCGGCACCTAACAGCATGGCTGCCGTTCCTACTTCATCAGCGATGATTTCCGATACATATCCGTCCTCTTTCGCTTCCAGCTCGAAAGTATGAGCAGCCTGCGGCAGTTTTTCCGGCTGATCTACAACCGAACCGTCGCCTCCCTGCGCTTCCAAGAAAATCTTGAATGAGTTAAGTGCAGAACCATCCTTTATCGCATTTTCCAGCAAGGTTCTTGCTTCTTCCAGCGAACTTGCCTTTTTGGCAAGGTATACCATATGGCTTCCTAGTGTTAAAGAAAGTTCCGTTAAATCTTCCGGTCCCTCTCCTTTAAGCGTATCGATGGCTTCCTTCACTTCTAGAGCATTTCCGATTGCGTAACCCAACGGTTGGCTCATATCGGAAATGACAGCCATCGTGTTTCGTCCCACATTGTTTCCAATGCTTACCATTGCATGCGCCAACTCTTCGGAATCTTCGAGAGTTTTCATGAAAGCGCCCGCTCCCGTTTTAACATCAAGTACGATTGCATCAGCACCAGCGGCGATTTTCTTACTCATGATCGATCCAGCAATCAAACCGATACTGTTAACGGTACCCGTAACATCGCGCAATGCATATAGCTTTTTGTCGGCGGGAGTCAGGTTACCACTTTGCCCAATGACAGCTATCTTATTTTTATTGACAAGTCGGATGAACTCGTCATTTTCTATTTCGACATGAAATCCTTTTACAGACTCCAACTTATCGATCGTTCCGCCTGTATGGCCAAGACCCCGTCCTGACATCTTTGCCACTGGAACACCTACAGCAGCAACCAATGGTCCAAGCACTAGAGTTGTGGTATCACCAACACCGCCTGTTGAATGTTTATCGACCTTAATTCCTTCAATCATCGATAAATCAATTTGATCTCCTGATTCGACCATTGCCATGGTTAGATCAGCACGTTCCTGCTCATTCATGCCTTTAAAATAAACAGCCATTGACCAAGCGCTCATTTGGTAATCCGGAATCGATCCATCGGTAAACCCTTTGATGATGAACTGTATTTCTTCTGTAGTAAGAGCCTTTCCATCGCGCTTTTTCTCGATTAAATCTACCATTCTCATATTAGAATCCCCACTTTTTCAAGGACACCGCTTCTCTTTAGGTGTACTTGTATTTTTTTTGGTCCGTTTTATATGTCTTTAACAATTTGCTTAACAAATTCAAGAAAACTGCTTTTCACTTTTTCAGTCGTTTCGATTACCTCTTCATGCGACAAAGGCTGATCCAGAATGCCCGCGGCCATATTGGTAAGGCATGAGATTCCGAGCACCCTCATTCCGCTATGCCTTGCTACGATAACTTCCGGAACTGTCGACATACCAACTGCATCCCCGCCAAGGATCCTTGCCATTTTCACTTCTGCCGGTGTCTCATAGGTCGGTCCTGTATTCCCGATATAGACACCTTCTTTAATATCCAATCCTAGTGAAGCTGCTATTTTTTTCGCTTGTGTCCGAAGGTCTTTATTATAAGCTTCCGACATATCAGGGAATCTAGGGCCGAAACGCTCTTCATTAGGACCAATCAATGGGTTTGCCCCCATTAAATTAATATGATCCGTAATGAGCATCAAGTCACCTGGTTCATAGCTTTCATTAACGCTTCCGGCAGCATTCGTTACGATTAACTGCTCAACACCAAGAAGTTTCATTACACGTACAGGAAAAGTGACCTTCTCCATGGAGTAACCCTCATAAAAGTGGAAACGTCCTTGCATCGCTACAACTTTTTTGCCACTTAAATGTCCTATGACAAGCTGTCCAGCGTGTCCTTCAACAGTCGATACCGGGAATTCCGGGATTTCGTGGTAAGGAATCGTTATCGGATTTTCAATTTCATCCGCCAATACTCCAAGTCCGGAACCAAGAATCAGTCCTATTTCCGGAGTGCCTTCAATTTTACTTTTTATGAATGACGCAGCAGTCTCTATTTTATTAAACATCTATTTATTCTCCCCTAAATTTAGATCGCCCAATATATTTTTTCCGAAGGCAGGCATTTTCACATCAAAATTAGCAGCGACCGTCGCCCCAATATCAGCAAATGTATCTCTTATCGGGAGTCCGGCACCTTCTGTAAATCGTTTGGAATAGACTAATAATGGTACATATTCACGTGTGTGATCGGTTCCTTCATGGACCGGATCATTCCCGTGATCGGCAGTGATGATCAATAAATCATCCTCTTTCAGTTTATCAAGGACTTCAGGCATCCGAGCATCGAATTCTTCCAATGCCTTTCCGTATCCCTCTGGATCGCGGCGGTGACCGTATAAAGCATCGAAGTCGACTAGATTAAGGAAACTTAACCCTTTGAAATCCTGTTCTACCGTTTGGATTAATTTATCCATTCCATCCATATTGGATACGGTCCTTAATGATTCAGTGACACCTTCCCCATCAAAGATATCCGAGATCTTCCCGATTGCAAGCACATCATATCCAGAATCTTTCAATTCATCCATTACTGTCCGGTCAAACGGCTTCAACGCATAATCATGACGGTTAGGCGTTCTTTTGAAGTTGCCCGGTTCACCTGTGAACGGTCTGGCAATAACGCGTCCAACCTTGAACTCATCAGCCATTGTCACTTCACGGGCAATTTCACAAATCTTGTACAATTCGTCTATCGGGACGATATCTTCATGTGCAGCAATCTGTAATACGGAATCAGCCGATGTATATACAATCAGGGCACCCGTTTTCATATGTTCCTCGCCAAGCCTCTCAATGATTTCCGTGCCGCTTGCCGGGACGTTCCCAATAATTCCCCGACCCATCTTCGCCTCGAGTTCATTGACTAATAATTCCGGGAAACCATCTGGAAATACACGGAATGGAGTCGATATATTCAACCCCATTATTTCCCAATGTCCAGTCATCGTATCTTTTCCTGTAGAGGCTTCCTTCATTTTCGTATAATATGCGAGAGGTTGCTGAGCTTTTTCAATCCCCTTGATTTCACGGATATTGCCTAAACCCAATTTTGCGAGAGTCGGCATGTTCAATCCATTCATTCTTTCTGCGATATGGCCGAGTGTATCCGCCCCTTTATCACCGAATAAATCTGCATCAGGTGCTTCGCCAATTCCAACTGAATCCATAACTATTACAAATATTCGATTAAATGCTGAATTCCCTTTCATGAGTCATTCCTCCTAAAATAGTAAATCACTTTTTATACTCTCTATAATACCCTTATTCTGCTCAGTTACTCTTCATTTTAAATGAAACCGCGAGAACGTCAGAAGTCTGACCTCTCTACATTGTAAACGATTACCATGATGGAGACAAATAATATATTTCGGAATAAAACAAAGTTCCACTAGAGCGTGTTTTAGAATCATCAGCAGCCCTTTACCAGTCAAGTCCACACTGAAATAAAAAGGCTGCTCCTTCAACCGCTTCGCAGTTAAATTCACAACCTTTCTATCATTCTACTATTCTTTTAAGCTCGCGGATGGAATTTTGAATATACATCCTTGATCCGTACGTTCGTAATATGTGTATAAATTTGAGTTGTCGAAATATCCGCATGACCAAGCATTTCTTGGACGGCACGTAAATCAGCCCCGTTCATCAATAGATGTGTCGCGAAAGAATGTCTTAGTGTATGCGGTGTAATTTCTTTTTCAATTTGTGCCGATTTTACAAGTTTTTTTAGAATCTTCCAAAATCCCTGCCTTGTCAGCCTGTTTCCATGATGATTCAGAAAAAGTGAATCTGTCCTGTGCTTGGGGCTGGCCATTTTCCCCCGGGAACTTTCCATATAATGCTCAATCGCACCCAATGCAGTTTGGCCAATCGGAATGATCCTCTCTTTATTTCCTTTCCCTACACAACGGACAAAGCCCATCGATGCATGGACATCACTCACATCCATGGATATCAACTCACTGACACGCATACCCGTCGCATACATCAATTCTAGCATCGCCTTATCGCGTAAACCGAATTCATCCATTTTCTTTGGGGCTTCCAATAGTGCTTCAACCTCTTCCATGCTTAATACCTTCGGAAGACTTCGTTCCGGTTTTGGCGTTTCTATATGTATGGACGGATCCTGATCGGTTACTTTTTCCCTTAGAAGAAATTGATGAAAAGACCGAATGGAGGCTATATGACGCGCCACCGTCTTCGATGATTTCCCTTGATCCTTCAAATGCACGAGAAAGTGCAGGATGTTGACCCGCCGTGAATCATTCCAATCTTTGATGGCTTCAGCCTCTTTCAGAAAGCTCCAATATGATCTTAAGTCACGCTCATAGGAAACGAGCGTATTCTTGGCAAGCCCTTTTTCAATGGTTAAAAAATGAATGAAATCCCTAATTTGATTCTCCATATTCATTACTCCCCGTTTAAATAAAACAACATTAAGCGTTCAAGCCATGCATCATCACCCGTATCCACTGCCTTCGATACTTTTACAGCCATGCCTTTCGGTTCATCATAACGATGATAATCTTGATATTCCTGATTTAACCATACCATTCCTATATAAAAAAGAACAGTGAAGCTAACAAAGAGAATCATCACTTTAGCCGTATGCAAAACAAGCGATAATGATGTTTTCATCATCTTTCCCCTCCCATTCGATCCTTTGTATCAATCTATGCCCAACAGGACAAGTTTTATACGTGTTTCGGAATGGAGAAAAAACAAAAACTGAGAAAATAGGCTTTTAAAAATGCAGAAAACCTTCTCCAATAAATGGAAAAGGTCCGACTTCATTCACCTTTATTTTCTTCTTTGTCATGACATCGATGACAAATGCCATGAAAGGTTAATCTATGGTTTTTTATCTTGAAGTTCCAGTCGCGTTCCACAATGTCTTCTACGTCTTCAAGTAGGTCTTCCTGAATCTCATCTACCGCACCACATTCCACACAAACAAGATGATGATGGAAATGCGCAGCTCCTTCTTGTCTTAAATCATAACGGGAAACCCCGTCTCCAAAGTTAATTTTATCTACTATCTTCAATTCAGTCAGCAACTCTAGCGTACGGTAAACTGTTGCCAATCCAATTTCCGGCGACTTTTCTTTGACAAGGAGGTAAACGTCTTCTGCGCTTAAATGATCCTCTTCATGCTCAAGTAAAACGCGGACGGTCGCTTCTCGCTGAGGCGTTAATTTGTAGCTGGACGAGTGTAACTGCTTTTTTATCCTATCAATTCTGTTTTCTATTTCCATACCTAATATTCCCTCCCGCGCCGCTATCCTATCCATTATATCAAAAGAGGGAAAACTGTCAAAATAGATTTCTTGTTAATGATAAAAAAATTTGCGGGAACGGCAAATTTCAATCAATGACCCAATAAACTTACGACATTTTTCATTAAAGAAGGGGATAGGTACGCTTCAAATGCAGCAGCTGTAATCAAAAATAATCCCGACAAAATCAATGAGAAAATATACCGTGAAATTATCGGCTTCAGCGGTTCACGAACCTGCTTTAGGAAAATCCGGCTGATCATCTTCATTGATAGCGAGACGGCAAGAACGGTTATCACGATGAATATCGGGACGATGAATATATTTTGGGGCAAAATAGCGACAAACGATAATAAAAAACCGCTCCATCCCATTTGATTGACTAAAAAGCCGACTGTGAATCCAACAACCATCCCTTTTATAAATAACAAAACCAGGATGACTGGCAAACCGATGACCGATATTCCGAGAATCCAGATGACCCCGATATATTTTATATTATGCATAATACTTTGGCTGAACATATCATGCGAAGAGGCAAATTCACCTTTGGATACTTGTCCGAAAAATTGCGATAAATAATAGAACAAGTCTTCCTTTTGGGTAAAGCTCAAACTATTCACCAATATTGCCCCGAAAATGACACCCATCAAAAAAAGCACAGTGATAAAGACATATAATGAGGAATGTTCGTTAATATGTTTCATTACGGCATTTTGTACGACAGATTTTTTTTTCATCTTTCATCCTCCCAACTCCGCTTACTAGAATCTATGTTTACACTCTCTCATTTATGCTAAGAAAACTTTCTCCATCACCGAACACCATGAGCTCAATCCGTGTTATAATTTTCCATATTAACGATATGGAGGCAGGATATGAAAGCTATATTAATGGATTTTCCCGAAAAAATTGAAACCCCACGATTATATCTAAGGCCCTGTCAGCCTGGCGATGGCCTGGACGTTCACGAGGCCATTGTCCATTCCAAACCTGAATTGAAACAATGGCTGCCGTTTGCCCATCAAGATGTTTCTTTGGAAACTTCTGAACAGAATGTCCTTAAGTCCTTTTCCGATTTCATTTTAAAAGAGGATATCAGACTCCATGTTTATAGGAAAGAAGACGATCAATTCATCGGCTCCACCGGTCTGCACCGAATTAACTGGGATATCCCTAAATTCGAAATTGGCTATTGGATTGATACGAGATACAGTAAACAAGGCTACATAACGGAGGCGGTAGAAAAGTTAACCAAATTCGCCTTTTACCATTATGGCGCAAAGCGGGTCGAGATCCGCTGTGATCCTAATAATATCGCCAGCAAACGGATTCCCGAAAAGCTGGGGTATACCCTTGAAGGAATTTTGCGTAATGACTGCCTTAGTGCAGATGGCAAGGAAGTGCGGGACACCTCCATTTATGCAAAAACAACAAACTAAAAAATCCCTGACAGATCTCCATCTGTCAGGGATTTTTTTCAGGTTAATTCCTTTTTGACCTTTCCGTACTTTCCTCCGCCCCCCACTTCAAAAGATAGCGTCCCTTTTCTGGCAGAATCGATGTAGCCCGCCAATTTTTCAGGGACGATTTCCCTGAGCTGGCCAAGCGTAACTTCATGTAGGATATTCATCTCTGTTCCAAATGCCACCAGCAGTTTTTCCATGGATTTAGGACCGAGTCCCGGGATGAAATCAAGTGGGACTTGATGGATATACGGCGGCCTTTCCCTACCATTTCTTCCGTCCATCCCGGAAATGGAGAGCTCTTCAATCCTGGACGATACCCCTTTTATAATGGATTTATTACCGCATTCGGGACATTGTTCACTATCCCTTAATACCTGGTGTAAACACCCCGAACATACAGTTTGGTGATACTTTCCCAATAAGGGGTTCAATCCATAATTAACGGTCACCTTACGATTCCCTTTTTCTTTAAGAGCTTTTGCCAACTCATTGAAACTTGGTTCTTTGAGCAGGACTTTTTGATATTCACGAGCGATTTTCCCAACCGAATGCGCATCGGAATTTGTTACGAATACATAGGAGTCCAACTCCTCGATATCCTTGACCATATCTGTATCAGAACTTAAACCAAGTTCGATGGCATCAATTAGCTTCGGATCGAATACTTCTGTCAGACTGGATCGCACCCCTTTTCCATATAAGCTTTTAAATGGGGTGAAAACATGTGCCGGGATAAACAGGCCGCCCAGTGATTTCACGATCTTTTGCAGCGTTCTTCCATCACAATAAATCCTTTGGGAGCTCAAGGTAATATTTTTAACATGTCCGCTCATCCATGAGGAGAATTCCTTCATCGCTTTTATAGTGGGAAAATAAGCGAGGACATGGATCGGTCCATTACAATTCTGATCATAAATTTCAATCTCCGAGCCTGGAATGATGGTTGTATTCTTGTATTGAAGTCCGCCTTCAATCTTCTCCGTGATTTCGCCGTCCAGCATCCCCGCTTCGATTTCTTCGATAATTTCAGGAGAATGGCAATCGATTATCCCGATTAGATCAAGGCCCTTCCTTTCACTTGCCACTTGCAGCACATTGCTGAAGGTTAACGTTTTAGCACCTGTTATTTTCACGGCCCTTCCGCTTCTCGTTCTGCCTATATGGATATGCAGGTCAGCGTAAAACTCTTTCATTTACGATTTCATCGCCTTTTTCAACTGCAGATACTGAACTGCATATGCCGTTTTGGCATCTTTGATCTTCCCTTCATCCATATAAGTTTGAGCTTCCTCCAGCGTGAGTTCAATCATCTCGACGAATTCATCTTCATCCAGCGAGGCCGCATTTTCTTTCTTTTTCAAATTGTGGGCCACATACAGGTGGACCAATTCATCGGCGAAACCTGGGGATGTATAGAAGGATATGATGTGCTCCATTTTTTCACATTCATAACCTGTCTCCTCTTCCAGCTCCCGTTTAGCCGAAAGAACCGGTTCTTCGCCTTTTTCCAGCTTTCCTGCAGGAATTTCCACCAAGCTTCTCTCCAGCGCTTTACGGTACTGTTCAACCATGATGATTTTATTTTCTGCCGTGAGAGCTATGATGGCAACCGCTCCCGGATGCTTGATTATTTCACGTTTACCCGTTTTCCCATCTGGAAGCTCTACATCATCCACTTGCAGGCTGATTACCTTTCCTGTGAAGATTTTTTCCGAAGACAGCGTTTTTTCTTCAAATTTTTTCATCCTGACCACTCCTCTGTTCTAATTGCAGCATGATTTCTCATACATTTTACCATAATAGAGATGGAGGGCGATTTAATGAAAGTTTACGTACTGGAAAAAAGCGTTACTTTATCCGGAAAGAGTTGGGAAATCCTTCAAAAACTAAAACAATTGCAAAATCAATATGTCTATATCAATGATTGGATAGCCGACATACACGATCAGGTGCCGTCCACTCCTTTAAAACGGATCAAGTGAATTCTTTGAGTGAAATGGATTTCTCCTTTACAATGAATGTAAAGGGAGTGGATAACATGAAAAAACGCAGACTAGGAAATTCAGACTTGCTAGTTTCTGAAATCGGGCTCGGGTGCATGTCATTGGGGACTGTTGAAAATCAGGCATCCGAAATCATACAGGCCGCTTTAGATGAAGGAATCAATTATTTTGATACTGCTGACTTATATGATTTCGGCATGAATGAAGAAATCGTCGGAAAGAATTTAAAATCGGTCCGCGATAAGGTATACATAGCCACCAAGGTCGGAAACCGCTGGAATGAAAATAAAGATTCCTGGAGCTGGGATCCATCTCGCGCTCATATTAAAACGGCAGTAAAAGATAGCTTAAAGCGATTGGGGACTGATTATATTGATCTTTATCAGTTACATGGCGGCACCATTTCAGACAATATCGAAGAAACGGTAGAAGCATTTGAAGATTTGAAAAAAGAAGGCTATATCCGATATTATGGAATTTCCTCGATTCGTCCGAATGTAATCAAGGAATTCACTGAAAAGTCTGAGCTTGATTCCGTGATGATGCAGTTTAATCTACTCGACCGTTGCCCAGAAGAGTGGATGTCCCTTTTGGCCAACAAACAGATCAGCATTATCGCCCGTGGCCCGCTTGCCAAAGGGCTGCTCAGTGAAAAAATGCTTGAAAAGGCAAATGAGGATGGATACCTTGACTATGGCTATCACGAACTTAAAAATTTGCTTCCGCAAATAAAGGACAAACTTTCCGATAGGAATTTGAATGAAACGGCACTTCAATATGTATTGTCCCATCCAAGCGTCGCTACCGTTATTCCAGGAGCAAGCTCAGTACAGCAGCTTCGTGAGAACTGCCAGGCCGCTAACAGTCCTTCACTGTCCAAAACCGAGTTGGATATCTTAAAGCAGTTGACCAAAGCGAACAAATATGAAAGTCACCGGGATTAAAAAGAATAGAACTAAACTAAATGTTTCAAATAAATTAGCTGCACTATTTCCGTTTAACCAACGGGATAGGCAGCCTTTTTCCGTTCCAACGTTTTTTTCGCCATACTGCTTCTGTACGACCTTCAAGTTTCCCATCATTTTAATCCCTTTCCAAACCAATTTTATTTCATACCAATTGAAATTTTTCATTGGACAACACAAACTAAGTGTTATACAATTCAATTGTGCGCAATTAAAATAAGAAGGTAAGGGAGAAAAAATGATGACAAAAACATTATTTACAACGTCTGTAACAGTTGATGGCGGAAGAGAAGGAACGGCTATTTCTGCTGACGGCAACTTCACGGTTGATATTGCGATGCCTGGAACACCAAGGGCTAAACAGATGCCTGAAGCATCTAATCCGGAACAGCTTTTTGCAGCTGGATATGCTGCATGTTTTGATAGTGCTTTGCAATCAGTTGGTAAAATTGAGCGCGTTTCCTTCGATTCCAAAGTCACCGCAAGCGTCAGCCTATTGATGGGTGAGATGCATCAGTACAGCTTGGCTGTAACTTTGGCTGTGAAGGGATCCGGGGTCGATAAGGAGACATTCAAAACCCTTGTTCATAAAGCACATCAAATGTGTCCTTATTCAAAAGCAATCAACGGCAATGTGGACGTCGCCTTTGAAATAGATGTAGATTAAATCCGACAAAAAGACGCTTGGGGAACCCCAAGCGTTTTTCTTTGCTAAAATTGCTGTAAAGTTTTCAGTAGTTGGATCAGGGAAACTTTTAAATCCTCAACCACCTTCTTATCATCACCCGACATAGCCGAAATGCGATCGGGAATGAAGCAGGCCTCTTCCTGTAAACCAAGTCCCTTTTCCGTCAACTTAATCATGACAGACCGTTCATCTTCAGTCGAACGTTCACGGACAATCAAGCCATTCTGCTCCATTCGTTTCAACATGGGGGTAAGCGTTCCTGAGTCGAGGGCAAGGAGCTCCCCTAGTTTTTTTACTGTAAGTGTATCCTGTTCCCATAATAGAAGAAGGACCAGATATTGAGGATATGTCACTTCGAGTTTATCAAGCAGCGGTTTATATTTCTTCGTCATTTCCCTTGAACTTGCATAAAGCAGGAAACATAATTGGTCTTCCAGCACTTTTTCTATTTTACTTTGCATCATATCACCAGCTAATAGTAGTCCATCCGATATGAAATCATATCGAACTTATCTTTAATATAATCGTTATACTTTATAAAATAAAGAAGTATCATCAAGGAATGGTTTTCCTGAACAGAAAAAGGGAGCCAGCCCACTTAAAACTTAAACTGCTCCCTGTCCTTCATTTATAGTTCTTCCAGTTCAGATTGCTTTCACCCAATAGTTCTTCAAATGATTTATTCTTCTCCCGCCGCTTTCTTTCTTCGCGTTTCTTTTCTTCTTCCGCTGCCCTTTTTTCTTGTTCAGCCTCATTAAGTTCCTTTTGCTTTTGACGAAGCTGGGACATGATATCTTGATTGATCATATCACCAAGTTTCAATGAAGATGAATCTTTATCTTGGTTTTTGCTTTGATTTTGATGTCGCGGCTGTTTCTTTTTCATCCTTAAAACCTCCTGGCCATTTATGAAATTATTATATCACGACTGCCGTTTTCCTCGTCATGGTTTTCAAACAGTGTTTTCCCATTTCCCACATGGTAAAATAAAGAAAATTAATCGAGGAGGACCTTTCATGAAAAAATGGTGGTTTACACTCGCCGGAATCCTATCGTATATCATCGGCGTCGGCATTTATTTTTCCAATCGGATCATGTACATGAAAAAGAAGGAAGATGATTTTATCCAGAATCGTGAAATCATGGCTAAACGCCTGATCACGGAGGATTTTGATAATCTGCCTAAAACGGAAATTTGGGTATCGTCACCATCCGGATATTCCTTGAAATGCTTGTTTATCGAACCGCATGACACCAATAAGTGGGTGATCATTTCTCATGGTGTGACGGAAAACAAAGTCAATTCGATCAAGTACATGAATATTTTTCTTAAGCGGGGCTTCAATGCGATCATTTATGACCACCGCCGGCATGGGGATTCCGGTGGCAAGACGAGCAGTTACGGACATTATGAAAAATTCGACCTGAAGGCCGTAATCGATGAATTGAAAAGACGTAAAGGTCCCGACCTTCATATTGGCATTCATGGTGAATCCATGGGGGCCGTAACCCTGCTTTTATATGCCGGAATGCTTGAAGATGGTGCTGATTTTTACATTGCCGACTGTCCATTTTCAAATTTCGAGGATCAAATCAAACACCAGCTCAAGCATGAAGTCCCATTTCCTTCCTGGACCGTGTTTCCGCTTGGGCGTACGTTCATCAAACTCCGTGACGGATATTGGACCAATGAAGTGTCCCCAATCGATTATATAAAAA
This sequence comes from Peribacillus phoenicis, assembly GCF_047238085.1. Classification (NCBI taxonomy): domain Bacteria; kingdom Bacillati; phylum Bacillota; class Bacilli; order Caryophanales; family Bacillaceae; genus Peribacillus; species Peribacillus phoenicis. The sequence continues at coordinate 3,202,147 of NZ_JBDFMF010000001.1, forward strand.
ATATCCGAAACCCGGTGCTCTTCATCCATAGTGAAAATGACAGTTTCATTCCCGCTTCCATGACAGCGGAATTATATGCAGCAAAAGAGGGCCCAAAGCAGCTTTACATCGCTAAAAAAGGGGCCCACGCTCAATCTTATAATGAAAATCCAAAAGAATATGAAGATCAAATCGATCAGTTTCTAAAACTTGTCTGAGAAGAAAAAAGAGGGTATCCAAGATCCCCTCTTTGCTTTTAATCAGATTTTATTAAAAAAGCTCATCCTCGGATTCAAGATTTGATTCGGACTTTTTAATTGAAAGCTGTTCGCTTCCGGAACAAAGTCTATTTTCATGACTTCATCAAGAAAAATCATTTTTGATTTCTCCACATATAGCGGAATCCCGTTTGTTTCCACTTTTTCGGTACCTTCTTCAGGTTCGTTGACCCACCATAGCGCGGTCACACCGCTTACCACGCAGCCACAGCCATCAGTATCATATTTCAACTGTAAATATCCTTCTTGTCCCTGTACCTTATCGGCCATTTTCTCAGCCGCTGTTTCCGTCCATTCAATATACATGATTGCACGCCTCCCGATGTCTTTCCTTTCCCCCATTATAAACGATAAAAACGCTTCTGTTAAAGAAACTGCCTTCCTTTGCAAGCGTCAGCCGACACGAAAGTCACTTTCTTCATTGACCGTGCTAACAAATGCCGATTCTCTTACGCTCCCGTGATCCCTTTCATCACGATGCCGTTTTGAAAGGCTGTCCCTTGGGAACAGCCCTTCCGCTCATCATTCCATTATTCTTACATCCGCTATATCGGAAAGCCTGATATAGTGAGCCTGCTGAAACCGATCGACGATATGAAGCTTTTGGGTGAGCTCATTATAATAATGGATCCTGCCGATTAACAGCTGATACCGGTTTCCTTCATAATGAGCAATCGTGACATCCTTTCTTTCCTCCATCGCTTCCCCCATTACCGCATTCATTTCTTCCAGTTGCTGCTCATCCAGGATGCGCTTCGTTTCATAGCCATCCTCCACCACCCAATCCCGAAGCATCTTCACATGCTCCGGCAACATCATCGATGTCCATTTGATACGGCCGCGATCACGTATCATTCTTTTCCCTCCCTTCAAAGCCACCCTTACGCCTTATGCCCACCAAGCAGCTTGCTTCGGTAAACGGCTGTACCCGCTTCTGTATACGAAACGGCACGCAATAACGATTTGGCTCCATATTTATGGCGGATTCGATCAACCGTGTAACTCAATTCCCGCTTCTTCCAGCGCGAAGCATCAAATAAAGTCAGCTGCATTTCGTTGTCATCCACAATATTCGAGAGCCTGACCTCTATGCTCCGAACCGTTTTTTGCTTATAGTTTTCATAAAAAAGCTCCAGGCACACTTTATATAACTCCATCGTAATGTTGGTCGGTTCGCTAATTGAACGCGAACGATGGAAACCTCCGCCGAACTCATCCTTGCTGTAACCAATGCTGAGGCTCACCGTCCTTCCTGCCTTGCGATGGGTGCGTGCCCTTCTTCCAACTTCTTCGCAAATTTCCAGCATGACCTGCTTTACCTCATGCTCCTCCTTATAATCCCGCAGCAGGATTTGACTTTTGCCGAAGCTGACCTGCCCTTCGATGATCGCTGCCCCCATATCAGATAAATCTATTCCCCACGCATGGTGGTAAAGCTGATTGCCCATAATTCCAAACTTTGCTTCAAGTAATTCAAGATCATAATTGGCAAGCTGCCCAACCGTAAATATTCCCATTCCATGAAGGGTTTCTTCTACACGCCTGCCGATCCCCCACATTTCACGAAGCGGTGAAATCGGCCAAAGTTTGCTTGGCACATCCTCATACTTCCATTCTGCAATCCCTTTATGTTTGGCTTCCAAATCAAGGCAAAGTTTTGCCATAAGCATGTTCGGTCCAATTCCAATGGCACAGGGGAGCTGTAATTCCCGTTCGATTTCATCTTTTATCTTTTCAGCTATCATCCGGGCATCTCCCCATAAAGAAGCGGCACCATCGACTTTCACAAAACTTTCGTCCACACTATATACGTGAATCGCTTCTTTGGGCACATAACGGTTGAACAAGCGGGTTATTTCCGTCGAGACCCTTAAATAGGTCGCCATTTTAGGTTCAACGACCACAATCCTTGGATCATTCGGGATCTCAAACATCCGCGAACCTGTCTTGATGCCAAATTCCTTCTTCATCTTTGGAGAAGCCGCAAGCACAATGCTCCCTGTCCTCTTCAAATCACCAACCACCGCCAGATAACAATCAAGCGGGTCCAGACCAAGCATGACCGCTGAACAACTTGCATAAAAACTTTTCATATCGATACACATAATTGATTGTTTCGGCATCGTCCCATAATCCATCGTTTCTTCACCCTAACAAGAATATACGTTCGCTTTTATTATATTCATAACTTTAACCGAATATACGTTCTTATTCAATGGAAGTTTTCATACAAATTTCTACTTTTTATTGTAATTTCCTCGAAAAATATAATAGATACTAAAAATGGGTAAAATGACAAATTTAAACTGCATATCCAAATAGTTTTTTTAAAAAGAATCATTTAGTAGCTTGAATAATTTTTAATGGATCCTTATGCTTAGATTTTTTAATTTTTTCACCCTTATCAACAGACTTTAGTCTATTTAAACTTAAGTCTTATTACTCATTTTTTGTAATGTAAATGTAACCAAAATTATGTCTAATTGTCATAATGGTATTGTAGGATAATATTGTTAACAATACTAGAGAGATAGATAGAGAGGAAATGAAAATTATGAAGAAATGGATCGCTTCAGCTGCTGTTGCATCTGCCATGATGCTAACCCCACTGCAAGCCTTTGCAAATATTGGAGACCAAACCCTCAGACCCGGAATGACACATAGCGATGTCAAACAACTACAACAACTTTTAAAAACCAAAGGTTATTTCACATATTCAGGTTCACTGACTACATATTACGGCACCTATTCTGTATCAGCAGTGAAAAAATTCCAAAAAGCCAAAGGGTTAACTGCCGATGGTATTGCCGGCCGTGGCACATTTAATGCGCTTGGTGTTTATAATGTCAATAATACAAGCTTGATCAGCTATGCAAAAACCTTAATAGGCAAACCCTACAAATGGGGCGGAACAACACCGACTGGATTCGACTGCTCAGGCTTCGTCTATTACGTATTCCAAAAATCACAAGGAATTACCTTACCGCGTACAACATCCTTGCTATATTCCAATACGGGTTTAAAAGTATCTTCACCAGCTAAAGGTGATCTTGTATTCTTTGATACTTCTTCTGGAAGAACAGGAGTATCCCATGTTGGGATCTATATCGGAAATGGTCAATTCATCAGTGCTACGTCTTCTAAAGGAATAACCATCACGGATATGGATAATTCTTATTGGAAACCAAAATATTTAGGTGCGAAAACTTTATAAAATCCCATAAAACAACCGGACAGAATTCATAGTGATTCAGTCCGGTTGTTTTATTTTATATATAATATTTCATCCGTTAAATCCTCTACTGTCACCATGAATGAAGAGTCCAAGTTGGAACGGTTCATCATTTCGATATTATAAACATGCTCTGAGGGTAAATGGACGACTTCGAGAACCATGAATCGCTGACTTTCCGCTTTGCTGACATGATCGAGGGCAGCAGTGACCGCCCTTTGTTCGGCCAAGCTTTTTTCATCCGTCAAAACAAGAATCAGTTCCGCTTCCGCTTTCCCAGGAAATGATTTCTTCACCCCGCCCCGGTGCCATGGTTTCACTTTCATCCCGATTTCCAGGTCGGAATAATCGAGAGCGTTACCATGTTGATCTTGAATGGATGTATCAGTGGTCACCTTATAATACGTCTCTTTAATCAAAATCCTTTTATCGTCAAGATCCGTAATGAAACCTTCTTCCCCCTTATCGATGGCTTCATCCATGTTCCAATCAGGGGATTGACAGCTACCCAGAATAAAGGCAACGAAAATGGATATATAAAGGTTTACAATCCTCTTCATACAAATCCCTCCTACTAGAAATAGACGGATTCCCCATGAAATAGTTACCAATTCATATGAAAACTTCGTTATTTTTCAAAAAAAGGGGAATGTCATCGACATTCCCCTTTAGACCATCTTTCGCCTTGTCCGGCAGCAAAAGTCTAGCTTACTTTTTAAAAAATGCTTTTTTTCCTAATGTTTCGGTGATCTTTGGAAACATGTTATACCATTTCCCAGCTAAATTCATCCAGCCAGGGAGATTGATTTCCCTCTTATTGGTCAGCATCGCCGCTACGATTTTAGCAGCGACATCTTCAGGCTTAAGCATGAATTTTTCAACATTCTTTAAGTATGTACCTGATTCATCCGCAATGTTAAAGAAATTCGTTTCTATGGGGCCAGGATTGACGGTGGTCACAAAAACATGATCTTCCATCAGCTCGAGCCGAAGTGCGTTTGAATAGCCAAGAACCGCGAACTTGGTCGAAGAGTACAATGTTGATTTAGGAGTGGCGATTTTACCGGCCTGTGAAGCGATATTGATGATATGTCCCGATTTTCTCTGCTTCATATACGGAAGAACCAGCTTTGTGCAGGCCATCAATCCAATGACGTTGACAGCAAACATTGCTTTCGTTTCATTTAATTCCGTATCCTGCGCTTCTTTAAACGTGCCGAAACCGGCATTGTTGACCAACACATCCACTTCACCTATTTGCGCATGGATGTCATTAAAAACATTTGTCACCTGATCAGTGTCTGCCACATCAAGCTTATAGGCATATACATCAATCCCATATTGGGTGATCAGTTCATTCCTTAGCTGTAGTAATTTATCCATGCTTCTGGCCAAGAGGACGAGACGGCCCTCCTGCTTTGCACTTTGAATGGCAACTTCCTTGCCAATCCCTCCGGAAGCTCCGGTAATAACAATAACTTTGCCTTGCAACTTATTCAAAAAAGTGAGCCTCCTTGCGAACATTAAGCGATTGAATACAGAATGACCCCAGATTGGATTTCTGTTTCGACTTCACCCAAGTCTTCTAAATAGTCCAGCTGACCGACCGTTTCCGAAAGTGTCAGGCCCACTTCCTGAAGGTATACTTTCGGAAACAGCTGCTGACATACTTCAAAGACCGATAAAGGCTTATCTTGAAGCATGCTTTTCACCTGCATGGCACGGTTATGCTGCCGCTCAAATCTATAGTGAATCAAGTCGGCAACCGCATCTCCATCCACTTCAGATCCATGTCCGGAGTAAACGGTGGATATGGAAAAATCCAATAATTTTTGAAGTGATGCATTATACTGCAGTAACGGACGAGGCCTCATGCCTCCGGGAAGTAAAGGTGGTTCCATTAATGGATTAGGTGAAATCTTGGCAAGCAAATGATCGCCAACGATCATGACCCCGTCACTTTCCCGGTAAAAGGATAAATGGCTTTGCGCATGCCCTGGAGTCTCGATCACTTTCCAGCCTGGAAGACCAGGGAGCTCATCTCCCTCAGCCAAATATCCATGCAGCTTCCGTTCACTAAGGAAACTGATTTCGTCACGGTTATGGATCAGTTTATTTTTCAGCTCTTCTGCCACTCCGAACTTAGTGGCATAATCAAGGAAAAAACGATTATGGGTTTCAAGGAATTCATCACTGATAGTCAGCCAGCGCTGATTGTTTTTGTGTCCATAAACCGGGATCTCTTTTTCAAAAAAATCGAGTGCACCAGCATGATCAGGATGATGATGGGTTAAAATGATTTGTTCGATATCAGTCAGTTTCAGACCCAAATCCCCAAGCCCATTAGTCAGGGCTTCCTTTGATCGTTTTGTTTTCACTCCAGTATCGATTAGCGTTAAAGCATCCCCTTTAACTACATAAACATTCACATCACCCACTGCAAACGGCGTGGGCAAAGAAATTTTTGCAATATCTCCATTCCAATTCGCCATAATCTTTTCCACCTTAGAAAATTATATTTATATAAATCTTTTTATACGCTAAACAGGATTCTTAGTATACTTATCATGTATAATTACCATTTTACATGTATTTTTAATTACTGTCATTATTTTCACATAATTCATGTCTATTTTTTATCGTCCATGCATATATTATCATTGACAGAGTGCCAATATATCCTTCATAATCACAAGTAATTAAAGACGGCATGGCTTTGATTAAGGCCAAGTAAATTATTGATGGCGTAAAGAGAGTGAAGCTCGGAATGTGCTGAAAGGCTTCATCGCCCCCTCATTATTGAACCTACCTTATGAGCCTTCAGGAAAACCTGACGTAATTCCCGCGTTAGAGGATTCAAGTGCAGCTTTTCTGTTTATTTATTATGGGAAGGTTGAACAAAGGTGGTACCACGGAAGCTAGACCTTTCGTCCTTTATTGGATGAGGGGTCTTTTTGTTTTTCAAATACAGGCCGAAAACTTCAAAAGAAAAAGGAGCGGGAACTATGAAAAAAATCGCGTTTATCGGAGCTGGATCGATGGCAGAAGCAATCATTTCGGGGCTGGTGACCCAACAGGTAATTGAGCCAGCAAATATTTTTGTAACAAATAAATCAAATGATGATCGGTTCGATTATTTAAAGAACCAATATGGTGTAACTGCCACAAGATCGCTGCAGCTATTAGTACAGGATGCAAACCTTGTCGTACTGGCGGTGAAACCGAAAGATATTTTAGAAACGATGCAATCAATAAAAGAATATATTCGTGAAGAAATGCTGTTCATTTCCGTTGTTGCCGGGGTTCATACAACAAGCTTGGAAGGTATCGCCAACAAGCGGTTCTCGATCGTCCGTGCAATGCCTAATACATCGGCAGCTGTAGGAAAATCAGCAACGGCCCTTGCGGCTAACTGTCATACGAAAGAAGCACAATTACAAACGGCGATTACCCTTTTTGAAACGGTAGGTACAGTGGCAGTTGTCGACGAAACCCAGCTAGATGCGGTAACAGGCTTATCAGGCAGCGGTCCGGCTTATATTTATTACTTGGTCGAGGCATTGGAAAAATCAGCAGAAAAAATAGGTCTCGATTCCGAAACCGCTAAGCAATTGATTCTCCAGACACTGATGGGTGCAGCCGATATGTTACAGAAATCACCTAAAACGCCTGCTGTACTAAGAAAGGAAGTAACTTCACCAGGCGGAACGACAGAAGCAGGTCTGAAAGCACTTCAGGCTCATCAAGTGGAAGAAGCATTCATTGCCTGTGTACAAGAAGCGACTGAGCAATCGAAGCGAATGGGCAATCAAATAAGTAAAGAACTAGCCAAATATGTAGTTTCGCAGTAAGGTGCATGATGATGATCGGCTGTTGCCAGGCAACAGCCCTTTTTTTCTAAGGGGTAGTCCTTCCGAAGTGTCCGTTACTTTATAATCAGCATATCATTTTCATCAAAACTCCAATCCTTCGAATAGGCAACCTCCCAATAGTAACCATCGGGGTCTGAAAAATATCCGCTGTACCCTCCCCAAAAAACATCCTGAGGTGATTTCTCGATTGTTCCCCCTGCCTTTTCAACTTTGTTGATCATATCATCCACTTCTTCAATTGATTTAGCATTATAAGCAAGCGTAAGACCCGGGAAACCATTTTTCTTAGGCGGTTCTTTCTCATTGATGTCTTTTGCTAGCTCCTCTAAAGGATACAAAGCAAGTTTCGTTCCGGCATTATTAAAAAAAACGATTGCGGGTTCGTCCTCTTTAACCGTTGTATGAAATCCCAACCCGTCCCGGTAAAACCTTAATGATTCAGCAATATCCCTGACACCTAAAGTTATAATGTTGATCCTGTTCATACTAGTCCTCCTTTTTCCATGTTTTAAAGATAAATTCGACATCTGCATCACTTTTCCCTTTTTAGCTTGATTACCATCAGCCACACCATCACAAGTGCTTCTAAAAGTTCCTAACAACGCTACCATTTGCAAAAAACTGTCCACGGGGAATTAATTCCACCTTGGATTGCCCCTCATGCAAATTACGTAGGAATTCCACTTTCTTTGCCGAATGAATACATGTTTTGTCAACAGTAAAGGAATTTCCCCATACTTATCGAATTCAACAACCAAAAGGGGGAATCTCGATGAATACAAGTGCAGTTGCCCGGTTACTGAATGTTTCCCATAGTACGATTCAACGCTGGGTCACCCAATTGAACATGGAAGTAGAACGGAATCAGCTTGGCCACTACCAGTTTTCGGATGAAGACATTGCATTATTGAGAAAAATCCAAGATCAGCTGAACGAGGGCATCATTCTCCAAAAGGTCAGCATCTCAGAGAAGAAGCTTAGAAAAGCAACCATCCAGAAACACTCCGAACCGAATAAAGAACATGATCAACTGCTAGAACGCATCATCCGGCTTGAAAATGGACTGAAAACAAAAGCGGACGATGTTGTATCCTATCAGCTTTTACAGCACAGAAGTGAAATGGAAGAAATGCATAAACTCGTTAAGAGGCTCGAAGCCCGTATCGAAGCGTTAGAAAAACCAATAGGTCAAAACTTTGATTATTTCCTCGCGGCTGAAGAAGCTGCTGCCACTAAAAAGACGAAGAAAAGGCCATTCATAAAAATGATTTTTGGAAACAGAAAGAACGATAGTTCATCATGGAGCACAGCCGACAGCGATTGACATCGATTTTCAAGATGCTCATGAGCACCCACGATAGCCATTTTTCTTAAGCAAAACATTTCTTCAGTAATAGGACCTGACCTTATTAATTACCCCAAAATAAAAAGGCCCTGACCCAAGATTACTCTACCCGGGTCGGGCCTTTTCATCATCTTAAATCAATACTGCACGGTCATTGAGCATTTTTTCGCCTTTGATGCGCTGGAATTCGTTAAGCAGTTTTTCGACGGTTAGCTTCTGCTTTTCAGCGCCTCTGGCTTCAAAAATGATTTGTCCCTTATCCATCATAATCAAGGAATTTCCAAGATCGATTGCCTGCTGCATATTATGAGTCACCATCAACGTCGTTAACTGGTTCTTTTCGACGATTTCCTTCGTAAGGTTTGTAACGAGCTCTGCCCGTGAAGGATCAAGTGCTGCTGTATGTTCATCAAGAAGCAGGATTTTAGGATCGGTGAAGGTCGCCATCAGCAATGATAGTGCCTGGCGCTCCCCTCCTGACAATAATCCCACTTTTGCAGTCATCCGATTTTCCAAGCCTAAATGAAGGGTGCACAAACACTCTTTAAAAAGTTCTTTCCGTTTTTTTGTCACCCCAAAGCCTAAACCTCTTTTATTGGTTCTGCCATAGGCAATTGCCATATTTTCTTCAATCGTCATATGCGGTGCCGTACCCAGCATGGGATCCTGAAAAACGCGGCCAATCATTTTTGCACGGGCATGTTCTTCAATGGCCGATACGTTTTCACCATCAATGATGACTTCACCGGCATCAGGGAGAATCTTACCGGAAATCATATTCATCAACGTCGATTTACCTGCTCCATTACTTCCGATGACTGTTACAAATTCACCTTTTGTCATCTGCAGTTCCAGATTTCCAAGGGCTAGCTTTTCATCTGGTGTTCCCTCATTGAACACTTTATAAATCTGATTTAACCGAAGCATATTCTTCCCTCCCTTTCGGTAAAGTGCCATCATGACGCATCTGTATTTCTTTAAGCCGCCTTTTCTTCCGGGTTTTTTCCTTTTGTTTATCGGAAATTTTTGGAATGACAAGTGCCCCGACCACAATAAGTGCCGTAATTAATTTAACATCTCCCGTTTCAAGGAATTCAACGCGAAGTGCCAAAGTTACGACGATTCGGTAAATGATCGCCCCTCCAATGACCGCCAGCGTAGCACGTGCAATCGTTTTTGCACCAAATAGAGCCTCACCGATTATGACGGATGCCAATCCGATGACAATGATTCCAATCCCCATGCCTATATCGCTAAAACCGTTATATTGGGCAACCAAGGAGCCCGAAAAAGCCACAAATGCATTTCCGATTGCAAGTCCAAGGATCTTCATGTTGCCGGTATGGGCGGAAAAACTCTTGACCATGGCTTCATTATCACCAGTCGCCCGTAAGGCAAGACCAATTTCCGTTTTTAAAAAAGCTGACATTGCCGCCTGGATGACTACAGCCACAATCAGCATAACGATTAATATGGCCCACGTTTTTGGCAGACTGTCACCGAGACCCACGAATGATAAAAGACCATTCAACAAATTGTCCAGCCCGGTGCCAGCCCAGGCATCCTGGATATTCGTGATAATGGTTGTTTGGGAAAGCAACGGAATGTTGGATGCACCCATGATCCGCAAATTGATCGAGTAAAGCGCAATCATCATTAAGATACCTGCCAAGAGAGGATTGATTTTCCCTTTCGTATGCAGGAACCCCGTTATCGTCCCAGCGATGAACCCTGCCACCATGGCACTCAACGTGGCAACGATCGGCGAGTAACCGTTAACGATCATAATCGCGGCAACAGAGGCCCCTGTCACAAAACTGCCTTCCACAGTCATATCCGGGAAGTCGAGAATCCTGAATGTTAAATAGACACCAAGTGCCATGATTGCATAAATCATTCCCGACTCAAAAGAGTTGAATAAGGCTGAGAACATTTTTTTCTTCCTTCCCCGAACAAAAGCAGAGTTTATTTTACAAACTCAGCATCTGCTTTCCATTCTTCTTTTATTTCAACACCCATATCTTTTGCTGCTTTTTCATTGATGGCCAATTTCAGTTTTTGTGGATATTGAACCGGGATATCTCCTGGTTTTTTACCATCCTTCAGGATTTCAACCGCTTTTTGCCCCGCTTCATAACCAATATCATAGTAACTGAAGCCATATGCTGCAAAACCGCCAGCATTCACGGAATCAAGCTCGCCGACAAACAATGGGATATCTTGATCATTTGCCACGGAAATGACCGATTCCAGTGCCGAGACAACTGTATTATCAGTAATGATATAGAAAGCATCCGCTTTTCCGATTAATGATTCCGTTGCCTGTTTAACATCCGCTGAAGTCGAGACGGATGCTTCCACGACTTTCAATCCAGCTTTTTTCGCTTCCGCCTTCACATTTTTTATTTGGACGACTGAATTTTGCTCCCCTGTGTTATAAACCGTTCCAATCGTTTTGGCGCCAAGCTCTTCCGCTAGGAATTTCATTGACTTGGCAATGGCTTCAGGATGGGAATCCGTCGTACCCGTCACATTTCCGCCTGGTTTTTCCAAAGAAGTGACTAGCTCCCCCGCTACAGGATCGGTAACCGATGTAAAGACGATTGGAATATCCTTGGTCGCATTTAAAGCACTTAGAGCACTAGGAGTCGAATTCGCAAATATCAGATCCACTTTATCCCCAACTAAGTTATTGGCAATCGTTTGACTGTTGTTTTGGTCACCCTGTGCATTTTGAAGATCATATTTCACATTGATGTCACTATCCTTCAATGCCGCCTGGAAGCCTTCATATGCTTGATCCAGGGAATCATGCTGAACGAATTGTGTTACCCCAATGTTGAAGGTATCCTTTCCGCTTTCATCCTTTGCCGCATCTTTTTCCTTGTCATTTCCACACCCAGCCAATAATAAACCTGCGACCAATGTCATGGCTGCAGTTGAATATAATTTCTTTTTCATATTTTCCCCCCGCTTTTTCCTTATTTAAAATAATGTTTTTCTAACGACGCCAGCTTTTTTCGCTTTTATGTCCTAAATTATAATCGTTTAGTCCCAATTATTCCAATATATTTTTTAACTTTTTAGAATTTTTTGAGTTCTAAATATAAAACATGAAAAAAGCTGCTGGGAAAGGTATGGTAACTTTCACAGCAGCTTTTTGAAAAATCAGTGTTCGACGACCTGGCTGACAATTTCGGTAACTGTAGCACGATCAATTTTTTCTTTGCCTTCTTTTAGGGCTTTCAATGTGGCTTTTGCCAATTCCAAGGGTATTTTACAGAATTGGATGATCTCTTTCGTTTCAATCTCTCCAATGTACGCATCGGCTAATGCAAGATTACGCTCCGTATGCGCAAGCATCTCATCGAAACCCCAGCCATCCGGATAAAAGTTCACACCACGTTCTGCATCTTCCTCGCGGTTACGCAGGATATTGACCGTTTGGAGTCCACGGCCAAATGCGATGGCAAGTTCACGGTCGGTTTTGGTTCCATCGTACCAGTTCCACATATCGGACAGCATGACCCCCACTAAACCTGCAACATAATATGTGTAATCATCGAGTTCCTCTTCATTATGGATTTGCCAGTCCTTAGTAACCCATTTTGCCATGCCTTCGGCCATTTCCTTTGTCGACTCCAAGACTTTGGATTTTGCACCGGGAGGACAAAATTCAATCCAGTCCGAAAGAAACAGGGTCACCTCGGGCAGATCATCCTTATATGGTTCAAATAATGATTGAAGATCTTCTTCCCTGAAATCCGCATCAAGCTCACTAAGAGCCTGTAACAGGGAAACCTTACTATCTGCTGGAAGACCTGGGTGGTCCTCGATCTCATCGATTGCGCGCATGCAAAGGTATGCAGCTCCAATGGCCTCTTGTAATCCCTTTGGAAGATAGCTGATCGGAATGAAAAAAGTCCGGCTTGTTTTTAGGAGAAAATCCATTGCTTTAGTATGTAGGGCACTTTTGTCAGTCATATTTACACTCCTTTAAATATCCAATGAACAATTGATTAATTATATCAAACATTGGTTTTGATTTCAGCTGCCTGATTCCTCTGAATACAAAGGAATTTTAATGGCCATAAGATCTTCACCCATAATCGTGTTTGCAAAGATCGCTTTGCTTTCCTCTTTTAGCCTCTCAGCATCCTCCGGAGTATACCGTGAGCTGATATGCGTAAGGATTAGATGCTTAGCTCCCGCTTTCAAAGCCGTTTCTGCAGCCTGAACGGTGGTCGAATGATAATAGGCTGATGCCATTTCCGCTTCTTCCGCTGAAAATGTAGCTTCATGAACAAGGTAATCCGCCGATTCAGCAAGAATGAGCGCATTGCTGCACATTCTTGTATCACCAAGAATCGTGATGATCCGGCCTTTTTGCGGAGCACTGATATAGTCCTTCCCATTTAAGACACGGCCATCATCGAGACAGACCGTTTGTCCATTTTTCAATGCTTTAAAAAGAGGCCCCGGCTTCACACCTTCAGACCGCAGCCGGTCGACCAGTAAGCTTCCCGGACGATCTTTTTCCACAATCCGGTAACCGATGCTGTAAATGCCATGATCAAGCGACATTGCCGTCACTGTGAATTGTTCGTCCTCAAACACTTCGCCTTCTTCTATTTCGATGATTTCCAAGGGATATTTTAAATGAGTTCCACTCACCTGTAAGCTCGTCATAATAAATGCATCTATGCCTTGTGGACCATATACGGTCAATTTATCCACTCCGCCCTGAAAAGATCTGCTGCTTAAAAATCCAGGTAGTCCGAAGATGTGGTCACCATGTAAATGGGTGATGAAGATCTTTTCAACCTTTCGCGGTTTGACCGCCGTTTTTAATATTTGATGCTGTGTTGCTTCCCCACAATCGAATAACCAAACCGTCCCACGTTCTTCCAATAATTGAAGGGCGATTGATGTCACATTACGCGCTTTAGCCGGAACGCCAGCGCCTGTACCCAATAAAACGAAATCCACTCATACTACCTCCGTTGCAAATACTTTATGACTTAACTATAGCATAACCAAGGTGCTCTTTCATTTATGACCCATTAAAACCGAAACCAAATTAAACTTTTAATGAAATATAGAGAAAAAATGCGCAAATTGATTGCTTTGAGGGAAAGCTAAACGTAAAATTAGAAATTGGTACACATACGGGAATTCCAACTTTATAGACAGATTTAACGGAAAGTTGAGGTTTTAAACATGACAGAAAACAATAAACCCACAGCATTGATCATGATTTTTGGTGCTACCGGAGATTTAGCGAAAAGAAAATTGTTCCCTTCCATATATCGACTATTTCAAAAAGAGAAAATCAATAAGTTCGCCGTTGTTGGAGTGGCAAGGAGACCATTGACGAACGAGGAGTTTCAAACAAGTGTCAAGGACTCGATACTTACGTTCGGACATGCGGAAGAAAAGGTCGACGAATTCATTTCCCATTTCCATTATCACTCCCACGACGTTTCCAGCTCGGAATCATACCTGCAGTTAAAAGACATTGCCGAACAATTAAACGGACAATATCAATTAGAAGGAAACCGGATCTTCTATTTGGCGATGGCGCCTGAGTTTTTCGGAACGATTGCCGAACAGATTAAAGCACAAGGCCTGAGTGACACGGATGGATATAAGCGTCTGGTCATAGAAAAGCCATTTGGACACAGTTTCGAAACAGCACAAAAATTGAATGAGCAGATTCGAACTGCATTCGCTGAAGATGAAATCTACCGTATCGATCATTATTTAGGTAAGGAAATGGTACAAAATATTGAGGTCATCCGTTTTTCCAATGCCCTATTCGAGCCGCTTTGGAATAACAGATATATATCCAACATTCAGGTTACTTCAAGCGAAACACTTGGCGTTGAAGAACGCGGGCGTTATTATGAAACCAGCGGTGCCCTAAGGGATATGGTCCAAAACCATCTGCTGCAAATGGTGGCCTTGCTTGCCATGGAACCCCCGATCGCTTTGACGACAGAAGAGATTCGAAGCGAAAAAGTGCGGGCATTGCGTTCACTTCGACCAATGAAAGTGGACGAAGTCAATCAATACTTCGTCCGTGGCCAGTATGGTGAAGGAACGATAGACGGTCAAACACTTCCGGCCTACCGCAATGAACATAACGTAAATCCGGAATCCAACACAGAGACCTATGTTGCGGGTAAATTGATGATTGATAACTTCCGATGGGCCGGTGTTCCTTTTTATATCCGCACCGGTAAGAGAATGGATGTCAAATCAACGAATATCGTTGTTCAATTCAAAGATATCCCAATGAACCTGTATTATAAAACGGAAGAAACACTGAACCCGAATCTTCTCGTTATCAATATCCAGCCTGACGAAGGTATCACATTGTACCTAAATGTGAAGAAATCCGGGACGACATCCAATACAAAGCCAATGAAGCTGACCGTCTCGAACAAAGGGATCGAACACATCAATTCTCCCGAGGCATATGAAAAGCTATTGTTTGACAGCATGCGCGGGGATGCTACAAACTTTACGCACTGGGACGAGGTTGCCCTCTCATGGAAGTTCGTCGATACCATTTCCAATGCATGGGAAAACAATAAAGACGAGTCTTTCCCTAACTATGAAGCTGGATCCACAGGTCCACTTGCATCCGATGAACTCCTGGAAGAAGATGGACATATTTGGTGGCAAGTCAAGAAAAACGAAAAATAATAATGATTGAAATGAAAAAGGGACGCAGTTTTGAATCTGCATCCCTTTTTTCATTCATGAAACACTCTTCCTCAGTAATTTATCACGGATAATATGATACATTTCCTTGGGCTTAGACATTTCTTCCTTCACTTCCGAATTGAGCCAAAATGAAACACCGAATTCTAAGGCGATGAAAAATAAAAATATGGCTACAGCCCACCAGATGATGAACATAAAGTCACCCGCTCCTTCTCTCTTCTATCTGCCTACTGTATCCTACGGTCCGTCCATCTCTTTCAATGTTTATATTCCTTTTTCCGCAGGTGTTTAAACCTAAAAAGCAAGGATGAATGACATACATCATACTATGTTTTCCCTAAAAAAGGTAAATTAATTGGAACTATTTAAAACTAGTTCATCATTACCATTTTTACCCTTCCAACCTCTTTGTAGAAATAGAATGGTAAGTCCTTGCTAAGGTTACACTAGAAAAGGCGCCAGTGACGGCACCACTAACTTCGATGTGGAGGGATTAAACGATGGACATTCGTGAAGGATTAATTCCAACTGCGTTGGGCACAGCCGTGACAGCTGCGGGTTATGCAATGAAGCAGACCCGGGGCTCAAACAAAATGGTAGCTAATACGGTTTTTGGTTTCGGTTTGGCACATGTTGTATTAGGGGTCATTGACCTTGTAGAGCATCGGAGATAGTAAAAAAAGGGGCGCCAAGCGCCCTCTTTTTTACATGATGAAACAAAAAAGCCGGTTTAAAAGGGATTCCCCTTTTAAACCGGCTTGAACTTTTTATTTTTCCATCCATTCGGTATGAAACGTTCCTTCTTTATCAATGCGTTGGTAAGTATGAGCTCCAAAATAGTCACGCTGAGCTTGAATCAGGTTAGCTGGCAGCGTTTCTGTACGATAGCTGTCGAAATAGGCAAGTGCCGATGACAAGCAAGGAACCGGGATTCCATTCATCACTGCCGTTGATACCACCTCACGCAAAGCTCCTTGATAGCTTTCGACGATTCCTTGGAAGTAAGGATCTAGAAGAAGGTTGTTCAAGTTCGCTTCACGATCGTACGCTTCCTTGATTTTTTGGAGGAATTGTGCACGGATGATACAGCCGCCACGGAAAATCATCGCGATTTCCCCATATTGCAAGTTCCAGTCATTTTCTTCTGATGCTGCTTTCATTTGTGCAAATCCTTGTGCATAAGAACAGATTTTGCTCATATAAAGTGCTTTACGGATACTTTCGATCAAAGCTTTTTTGTCGCCTGTAAATGATTCGGCTTTTGGCCCACGAAGGATTTTACTCGCTTCAACACGCTCGTCCTTAATTGCTGAAATAAACCGCGCGAATACGGATTCCGTAATGATTGGAAGCGGAACACCAAGATCAAGCGCACTTTGACTTGTCCACTTCCCAGTACCTTTTTGGCCAGCTTTATCTAAAATGACATCGACCATAGGCTTGCCGGTTTCTTCATCATATTTTTTGAAAATATCTGCAGTAATTTCAATTAAATAGCTATCAAGTTCCCCTTCATTCCATTCAGAGAAGACTTCATGGAATTCTTCTGCAGATAATCCAAGAAGATTTTTTAGAAGGAAATAAGATTCGGAAATCAATTGCATGTCTCCGTATTCAATACCATTATGTACCATTTTAACATAATGACCTGCCCCATCCGGTCCGATATACGTGCAGCAAGCATCCCCGTCGACCTTAGCTGAAATGTCCTTCAAGATCGGTGCAACCAGTTCATATGCTTCTTTTTGACCTCCAGGCATGATGGATGGACCTGTCAGAGCTCCTTCTTCCCCTCCTGACACGCCTGTACCGATGAAATGGATGCCAAGCTTGCTTAACTCCTCATTGCGGCGCTGAGTGTCCTTGAAGAAGGTATTCCCTCCATCAATAACGATATCACCTTTTTCAAGTAACGGTTTTAATTGCTCGATTGTTGCATCCGTTGCCGCTCCGGCTTTAACCATCAATAAAATTTTGCGGGGGGTTTCCAAAGAATTAACGAATTCTTCAAGCGTATAAGCGGCGGTTACGTTTTTGCCTTCCGCTTCCTTCATCATTTCGTCCGTTTTTGATCCTGAGCGATTATACACGGAAATTGAATATCCCCTGCTTTCAATATTAAAAGCAAGGTTCTTGCCCATTACGGCTAGTCCGATAACGCCAATCTGCTGTTTTGTCATAATTCATCTTTCCCTTCTCTATATCTTTACACAGCTTGTACGCTAATCTTTGTCAAAAGAAGGATCATTCCTCCTGGATGGCTCAAAGAAATC
This sequence comes from Peribacillus phoenicis, assembly GCF_047238085.1. NCBI lineage: Bacteria > Bacillati > Bacillota > Bacilli > Caryophanales > Bacillaceae > Peribacillus > Peribacillus phoenicis. Next base: position 3,219,858 of record NZ_JBDFMF010000001.1, read on the forward strand.
TTTACTGAAGCTAGTGTCTGTTCCAATTGAACGATTTTTCAAGGGTAATCCCTTTTTAATAATATTTTCTCCGTACTTATTTTGCAAGTGTTCCATCGCTTCATACAGAGGTTCTTTTTCTGCATCCTCTTGAAAGGAGAAAATATCCAGTTGCTTGAAGGCCGACTCTTTTTCGATGACATCATAGGCAGTGACACCAAGAAGCCTGATTCCTTCCCCATTCCAATTTTTCATGAATAGATCGATAGCTCCATCCAAAATATCCTTTTTTTCAAAAACTGGATTAGGAACCGTTCTGCTTCTCGTTATAGTGCGGCGGTCTTTGTAACGGATCGTCACACCTATTTTTTGACCAAGCAGGCGTTTATTTCTCAAACGGACGGCTACCTTACCGGAAAGCTTTTCCAATACACCAATCAGTTCTTTTTGATTGGCAGAGTCATGCGGAAGAGTTGTCGAGTTCCCAATGCTCTTATGCTCAAAAATCGCTTCAGGATCCACTACCCTTGGGTCGATTCCATTAGCCCTATCCTTCAAACGGATGCCATTAATCCCAAGTAGCTGTTTAAGTTGACTATCATTGGCGTGTGCAAGGTCCCTGATCGTCTTTATCCCGATAGTTTGAAGCTTTTCCGAGGTCTTATCCCCGATGCCGTGCATTTCGCCAACTTGTAAAAGCCAGAGCTTTTCCGGAATGTCCCGTTTCCTTAACACGGTGATTCCCATTGGCTTCTTCATATCAGAAGCAGTTTTGGCCAAAAATTTATTAGGGGCAATCCCGATGCTGCAAGGGAGATCCATCGTATTAAAAATTCTTTCCTGAATGCTATTGGCTATATCTAAAGGCGAACCCAATTCGGCGCATTCACTAATATCCAGATACCCCTCATCTATCGAAACCGGTTCAACCATCTCTGTATATTGCCTCAATACATCGAAAATAGCCAGTGATGCCTTTCGATAGCGCTCGAAATTCGGTTTCTGAATGACTAATTGAGGACATAGTTTTTTTGCCTGCCAAATCGGCATGGTCGTTTTAACCCCGAACTTCCTCGCCTCATAGCTGCAGGTGACGATTATCCCCCTTCTCTCTTCAACATTGCCCGCAATGGCCAGCGGTTTGCCTTTCAATGAAACATCATATGACATTTCCACTGAGGCATAGAAACTATTCATGTCTACATGGAGAATGACCCTGCCATTTTTGGGATACATGTCCTTCATGTTTGACCGTCACATCCTTGTAAAAATAAAAAACACCGGATAATAGGGGCAATAAAAAACCATTTCTATTAAGGTACCCCTATTTATCTTTGGTAACCTCGGTGAAAGATGCTCCACTCCAAGAAAAACAGCCATCATGTCATTGATGACTGTATTCCTTCAATACTTTGAACGCCTTCCAAATATATACGAGTTCTTGCTGATCAATGTCGTAATCAAACGGCAACACCGATTGCTTAATAAGGCACCGTTCAAAGGGTATAACTCAAGGATTTCACGGGTTCAATCGACAAGGCATCTTCCTTATCCTTCTCAAGAAATGCAACCACCTTTATCGATACTCAGAAAACTCCTACATTCCCCCGTCATATTACAGGTGGTTATTCCCCTGATACTTCTTTGATGATAGCGACGACCATTTCAGCTAGCTTCGTTAATTCCTCAACTGGAATTCTTTCATTCGTAGTATGGATATCTTCATAGCCCACTGCTAGATTGACAGTAGGGATGCCAAAGCCTGCAATGACATTCGCATCGCTTCCTCCGCCGCTTTTAACCAGCTCGCATGGACGGCCGATTTTCTCTGCTGCCTTTCTTGCGATTTCGACTACATGATCACCAGCACCATATTTAAAACCAGGATACATGACGTTAACTTCAACTTCAGCACGTCCGCCCATTTCAATGGCTGCAGTCTCGAATGCCTCTTTCATTTTCGCTACCTGTATTTCCATTTTTTCAGGAATCAAGGATCTTGCTTCTGCAAGGATTTCCACATGGTCACAAACAATATTGGTTTGCTGTCCCCCCTGGAAACGTCCGATATTGGCTGTCGTTTCCTCGTCGATTCTGCCTAATGGCATTCTAGAGATTGCTTTGGCAGCGATCGTAATGGCTGAAACGCCTTTCTCAGGCGCGACACCAGCGTGAGCAGTCTTGCCTAAAATGGTTGCAGACACTTTCGCCTGAGTAGGTGCTGCAACAACCACGTTGCCCACTTTTCCATCACTATCAAGTGCAAAACCGAATTTAGCCGTTACAAGGGAGCGATCCAATGCCTTTGCACCAACCAAGCCAGATTCTTCACCGACTGTTATGATGAATTCGATTGTTCCATGTTCGATATTCTGTTCTTTCAACACTTTAAGCGTTTCTAACATGACCGCTAATCCAGCTTTGTCATCCGCCCCTAAAATGGTCGTTCCGTCTGACACTATGTATCCATCTTTGATGGAAGGCTTGATTCCGTTCCCTGGAACAACCGTATCCATATGGGAGGTGAAATAAATGGTATCTACGCCTTCTTTCATTCCTTTTAAAGTACATACTAAATTCCCTGCACCATGACCGGTAACTGCTGTTGTATCATCTTCAAAAACTTCTACACCCAGTGCCCCGAATTTTTCTTTCAGCACTTTGGCGATGGCTGCTTCATTTTTCGTTTCGGAATCAATCTGCACCAATTCCATAAATTCATTAACTAAACGTTCTTCATTAATCATAAAATAAAACCTCCAAAAAAGTTTTCCTCTTCAATTATACTTCTAAAAGCCGCGCCCCGGCAAATAATGTGAAAGGAAGAACCCAGCCTGAAAAAGCATGCTGGTCATTTCCCTGCCAGAAGGCCTTGTTAAAAAGGTGAATAATGACTTATTATGGTTTTCTTTAAAATGATATCTTGCCAGTATGGAAAAGAGCCCAAAACAAATAGTTTGGGCTCCTTCCAATGTTGATCACAACGGGATATTTCCGTGTTTTTTCCATGGTCGAGTTTCTTTTTTGTTGCGTAGCATTTCTAAAGATTGAATGATCTTAATCCTGGTTTCACGGGGATCAATAACATCATCCACCATTCCAAGACTTGCGGCAACATAAGGATTGGCGAACTTCTCACGGTATTCTTCAATTTTAGCTGCACGTGTCACCTCCGGATCTTCGCTATTTTGTATTTCACGGGCAAAAATGATATTTGCCGCTCCAGCAGAACCCATTACCGCGATTTCAGCATTCGGCCATGCAAACGTAAGATCCGCACCGATGGATTTACTATTAAGAGCAACGTAAGCTCCTCCGTAAGCTTTACGCAGAATGATCGTCAATTTTGGTACTGTTGCTTCCGAATAAGCATATAGCAGCTTTGCACCGTGGCGAATGATCCCACCATGTTCTTGTTTAACGCCGGGGAAAAACCCTGAAACGTCTTCAAACGTAATCAGCGGAATGTTAAACGAGTCACAGAAACGAATAAAACGGGCAGCCTTATCTGATGAATCTATATCAAGTCCCCCTGCCAACACCTTTGGCTGGTTACAGACAAGCCCCACTGATTTCCCTTTGATCCGCGCCAAGCCGACCACTATGTTTTTCGCAAAGCCCTCTTGAACTTCCATAAAGGAATCCTCATCGACAACCTGCTCCAACACTTTCCGAACATCATATGGACGGATCCCTTCATAAGGGACTACATCCGTTAAGTCCGGCCGGTAGTCATCTCCATCATCCGCTTCCAAAACTGGCGGCTTCTCTTCATTATTTTGTGGAAGATAGCTCAGGAGACGTCTAACGTCCGCCAAAACTTGCTCCTCAGATGCTCCTTTGAAATGAGCATTACCGCTTATGGTATTATGTACAGTCGCTCCGCCCAATCCTTCGGATGAAATCTTTTCACCTGTAACCGTTTCAATGACTTTAGGACCTGTTATGAACATTTGGCTCGTTTTTTCAACCATGAAGACAAAGTCGGTTATGGCTGGGGAATATACGGCTCCGCCAGCACAAGGTCCCATAATAACCGAAATCTGTGGAATGACCCCTGAATAAATGGAATTCCGGTAAAATATTTGGCCATATCCGTCAAGCGAAACTACGCCTTCTTGAATACGCGCCCCGCCAGAATCGTTCAAACCTATGAAAGGGGCTCCATTTTCCGCTGCCAAATCCATAACATTGGCAATTTTCAGAGCATGCATTTCACCGAGTGCACCGCCAAAAACAGTAAAATCCTGTGAAAACAGATAAATGTCGCGGCCGTTGACCTTTCCGTAACCGGTGACAACCCCTTCTCCCGGCCCTTCTTCCTTTTCCATGCCGAAATTGGTATTACGGTGTTTGATGAAAGGATTAAGCTCGATGAAAGTACCTGGATCAACTAGAAGTTCAATTCTTTCCCTTGCAGTAAGTTTGCCCTTTTCATGCTGCTTATTGATTCTTTCTTCACCGCCGCCCATTTCCACTTTGCGGCGTCTGTCATATAGGTCATTGATCGTATCATAAATGTCTGTCATTTCTGCTCCTCCTTTGATAATGCTTGTTCACATAGCTCATATAATACTCCCGCGGTAGACTTCGGATGAACGAAAGCAACATCCGCATTGTGCGCTCCCTTTCTTGATGAATCATCAATCATGCGCAATCCAGCTTCTTTGATTTCTTTTATTCTATCTTCGATGTCATCGACGCCAAGTGCCACATGATGAATCCCTTCACCGCGTTTTTCGATGAATTTGGCGATTGGGCTTGCAGGTGACAACGCTTCCAACAATTCCAAACGGGTATTGCCTGCCAGGATGAAGGCCACTTTCACTCCTTGGCTCTCCACTGTCTCGATTCCTTCAAGTTTCAATTTCAGCGTTTCCGTATAAAGCGGCAAGGCTTCATCAAGTGACTTGACGGCAATACCGATATGATCGATATTTTTAATCATCATAAAAACCCCCATGCTATGTATTATTGGATGACTCCATTAAAATACTACTAATCTTGCATTAAAGCCTTTTAAGATTCGGAATAATATGAACATTATACTTTTACTTGTTTCTACTAAATGTTCAAGTTAAAATAAAATCAATCAAACTGTATTAAGGGAGAGAGCATATGGGAAACAAGAAAATCAGAAAGATCGTCGTGTATTTGATGCTTATCTCAATGTTATTAACGAGCTTATTATCAGGTATCGCATTTCTTTTGTAATAGACACCGTATCGGGGAGGGGAGCAAAAAGCTTCCCTCTCTTTATTTTATCGCTCCGTTTTTCTTTGCCAGCGTTTTGAAATCCTCGTTCGATAGGGTGATCAACACCTTAGTGCCGATGGGGACTTTTTCGTACAAACGCTCCACATCGGATTTAAGCATCCGGACACAGCCATTTGAAATATATTTACCAATCGATGATGGCTGATTCGTACCATGTATGCCGTATATCCTCCCATCGGTATTTCGCGCATCGAATCCAATCCACCGCGACCCCAAAGGGTTCCTGGGATCGCCGCCAGGAATATTCTTTTTCCGGTAATATGGATTGACCGCTTTTACTTTGACCGTGAAAATCCCTTCAGGTGTCAGTTCCTGACTCTTTCCCGTACCGACCGGCAGAATCTCCTTGACCTCGTTATCATCTATGAAAGCCAATTTATTGTTGGCTTTATTGATGATGATAAACGGATCGCCAGGTTTGACCGATTGAGGCTGGGCCTGTACCTGTAACGGCCACAAAGATAGCATAAGCAACAAAGAAAGGATCCATTTCATTTGTATCATCCCTTTACTTTTTTGCTTAGTTTAAGCCAAGTGCCTCTTTTTCATTCGGTTGCCGGTCAGCTTGGGTAATCCCTTGAAGGAATGCTTCAACAATAAATAGCGCTCCATTTCCTTCATGAGCTGCAGTAATGCAGCCCTGGATTCGAACTCTTCACGTGTCTGCGGCAGTGCCATTCCCCTAAAATGAATCTCCATTTCCTCAAGCTTCTTCAGATAAAGGATGGCCGTATTTTGTGGGTGGACGTTTTCTGCCAAATCTTCTATAAAATCAGCCACTATCCCGCTTTGCTTGACGACCAACGGAATATTCGTGACCAGGGGAAGAATTCGTTCAATTATTTCAAATTGCTTTTCACGCATTTTGAAATAATGGTAATACAGGTCTTCTTCCCTTAAAAAATGATTTTCCACGTCCCTGAAGGCAAGGCTCTTGGCTTGATTAAGAAGATTGGCTGTTTCGGTGATTTCCTTACCATCCCATGTGTGATCATTATCCCTCAAATAGCGGACAATTCCCATCAAGATTGCACTGAAGTTCGTTTCGATACTTTCCTGATAGGCCAGCAGTTTGTCATCGACACTGGGCATGTACAGGTTCATGACAAGTGCCACTCCAACTCCAACTGCAATTAATATCGTTTCATTGATCAGCAGGGAAAAAGTGATGTCACCGGACCCATATAGGTGCATGATGATGACGCTGCTCGTCACGATCCCCTCATTAATCTTCAAGGCAACTGTCGTTGGAATGAAAATCAAGAGGATCAAACCTATTATCAGCGGATGAAATGCGATGAACTGAAATAATAGGGATGCATAGGCCATTGCGATCAAACAAGCTAAAAACCGGTGCCAGGAGGCATACACCGACTTCTTTTTTGTAACTTGGATGCATAAGATCGCAATGATTCCCGCGGCAGAGAAATATTCGAGATTAAGCATTTGTGCAATAATAATTGCCAGGATGGCCCCCAAAGCAGTTTTAATCGTCCTGTATCCGATTTTAAACATTGTTATGTATCACCTGGCTCTTTCTCTATCTATTATAATACTATCAGGAAATCAGATATTTTCACAGTCCTTTGTGCGTTAATTTTCCAATTTTTCTAAATACATGCACACAAAAATACATTATAGGAAAAAAATAAAAAAGGTAACTAAACGTTACCTTTTTTCACAATTATATACTATTTGCTTTAGCTTATAAAACTTTTTCCAAGAAGTCTTTTGCACGCTGGCTTTTCGGATTGGAAAAGAATTCTTCCGGAGCACTTTCCTCAACGAGCAGACCCCCGTCCAGGAATAGTACTCGATCGGCCACTTCTTTGGCGAATCCCATTTCATGCGTTACGATCAGCATGGTCATCCCCGTATGTGCCAGTGACTTCATAACCTCGAGCACTTCTTTTACCATCTCGGGATCAAGCGCTGAAGTCGGCTCATCGAAAAGCATTACTTCCGGGTTCATTGCCAATGCCCGTGCAATCGCGACCCTTTGTTTTTGTCCGCCTGACAGACGATTCGGATAAGTCGATTCTTTATCGGCCAAACCGACTTTAGTCAAGAGCTCACGAGCTTGTTTTACAGCCTCGGCCTTTGATAATTTTTTCACCTTCATAGGTGCATATATCAGATTCTCCAGTACGGTTTTATGTGGAAATAAATGAAAATGTTGAAATACCATTCCGACATTTTCACGCACTTTCATGATATTGGTCTTTTTTTCAGTGATGATTTGATCTTTGAACCTGATTTGACCATCAGTTGGAGTTTCCAGCATATTGATGCAGCGCAAGAAAGTTGATTTTCCCGAACCTGATGGACCGATGATCGCTAACACTTCACCCTGTCCTATCTCGGTGCTGATTCCTTTTAAAACCTCGAGCTTACCATAATTTTTTTTGAGTCCATCAATTTTAATCACTGCGTCTCATTCTCCTTTCAATCACTTTGCCTAAGATGGTGAGAATCATGACCATCACATAATAAATGAGACCGGCAAATAAAATCGGCTCGAAGAATTTATATGTCTCACCGCCGACAATATAAGCACGGCGCATGATATCCCCTAATCCAATAATTGTGACAACGGCTGATTCCTTCGTTAAGGAAATCAATTCGTTTACAAGGGATGGCAGGATATTCTTGATGGCCTGCGGAAGGATAATATTAAGCATCATCCCTGAATAGGGAACCCCAAGTGCAAGTGCAGCCTCTCGTTGGCCTTTATCGACCGCTAAAATGCCTCCCCTGATAATTTCAGAGATATAGGCCGCTGAATTTAGCCCGAATGCTAAAAATGCTGCTTGGAACGCTTCGATTTGAATCCCTAATATTTGTGGTGAACCAAAATAAATCAGCATTAATTGCAGCACCAAAGGGGTACCGCGAAAAATGGATGTATAAAAGTCAGCAATCCAATTCAATGGCTTGATTCTGCTGATTTTAAGTATAGATAATAATATTCCCAAAACAAATCCGATTACTGCCGCTACCGCTACAACCTTTAATGTAGTCGGTATTCCCTCCAGGATATATGGAAGGGAAGGCATAATCCTTTCAAATTCCAGATTCACTCCATTCATCCTCTCTTATGAAGGCCGTTATCTTAGGGCCTTCCTCCTGCTTCATTTTATTAACAATAAAGCGCGGAAAAACGTTCAGAAGGCATTCTGAACGCTTTTCATCTCTCTGTTTTATTCAGTTTCACTGCCACCGAACCATTTTAATATTAATTTTTCCATTTCACCATTCTCTAACATTTTTTTCAACTCGGCATTGAATTCTTCAGTTAACTTGCTTCCTTTTTGGAAAGCGATTGCCGAACCGGCATCTTGTTCACCGGACTCGATCAAATGCCCCACCAATTCTTTATTATCTTTCAAGTAGCCTTTTGCCACAGTATCTTCCATGATCACGGCGTCAAAACGCCCTGTTGACATTTCTTGAACAACCTCAGGAATACGATTCCTTTTTTCAACTTTCATCCCGATATCTTGGGATTTATTCAAGTCATTTGCCAATGTCTCCTGAATGGATGCAAGCTGTACGCCTACCGTTTTCCCTTTTAAATCTTCAACAGTTTTAATTTTACTGTCCTTTGTCGTGATGATCATGTTTTTAGCTGTATAGTAAATATCACTGAAATCGACTGATTGCTCACGTTTTTCTGTTGGAGTCATTCCAGAGATAACGAAATCGACCGATTTATTTTCCAGAGCAGGCACAAGACTATTAAAGTCAATGTCCTTCACTTGGACCTCATAACCTAATTTTTTTCCGATTGCTTTAGCGATATCAATGTCAAATCCTTGGATTTCATCACTTTTAGATGTTTCAACAAATTCAAATGGCGGGTAATCCGCAGATGTTCCCATTACCAGGACCTTTTTGTCTTCTTTGTCAGCTGTGTTCTTATCTTCTTTCTCTGATGTTCCGCATGCCGCTAAAATACCTACTAATAAAACAGAAGTAAGCAACAATGCTAACTGCTTTTTCAACTTCATTATTATTCCTCCAAAATGATATTTTCAATTCTCTTGTTATTAAATTAGGTTAGTTAAATTTCGAATAACTAATATTCATACACTAATGTGTATTTTAACACACTCTAATAATTATTCAATAACGTAAACAATAGATTCATTTTTCAGAATATTATTATAATTTCACATCTAGGCTTGGCGCTTTCTCACCAAAGGTAATATATCTGCTTCCATATCTATCTTCTTTCCCAAAAGTTCCTGACTTATGCAATTTCATGAATAAAAAAAGCCGCTGATTGGGCGGGTTAAGACTGTAGACAAATTCGAACAAAAGCCAGTTTTCATATAGTTTTTTTCTAAAAAAGGATTTCTGTTGATTCCAGAAATCCGCTCCCTTTCCGCCGACTGTCTGCCAAGCCTCCTCAGCGCAAGCGACTGTGGGGTCTCGGCTAGCCAGTTACTCGGCAGGAGTGTCGCAAATTTCTTCCATCCATTAAGGATTACTGTAAAAAAACAATCAAGGATCACCAGTTCTTAAATTTGGTTCGGGATGTCCAGCCTACAGTTTTTTTCTTAAAATTACATTCCAGTTGATTTCAGAGATCCCGCTCCCTTTCCGCCGACTGTCTGCCAAAGCCCCATTAAAGCAAGCACCTATAGGGGCTTAAAAGCCAATTATCCGGGAGGAGTGTCGTAATCTCTGCAATCCAATATGGATTAAAGTAATAACCACCTATGATAATCTAGCCTTGTTTTAAGATCATGTTCAGGATGAGACCATTCCGAACCTCTTTTTGTCGACAAACTAAAACCCGCCGATTGGGCGGGTTTTTAGGTTATCGCTATGGTTTACACTTCTTCGCAATATTGATCGAAGTAGTCTTGTAATTTTTCTACTACAGACATCGGGTGGTGTCCTTCAATTTCATGGCGCTCTATCATCGTGATGATTTTTCCATCCTTCAGCAATGCAAATGATGGGGATGACGGCGGATATCCTTCGAAATAATCACGGGCTTTCTCCGTCGCTTCTTTATCTTGCCCAGCAAAAACGGTTACAAGCTGATCTGGGCGTTTATCATTATGGATTGCATGTGCCGCTGCAGGTCTAGCTATTCCCCCGGCGCAGCCACAAACGGAGTTGACCATAACAAGTGTCGTTCCTTTTTGTGCAAATACTTCCTCTACTTCCTCGGGAGTAGTCAATTCTGTATATCCAGCAGTCTTTATCTCATCGCGAGCCTGTTTGACTACGTCGTTCATTAAAAAATTAAAATCCATATTCATGGCATGTGCTCCTTCCAAGTTTTCTCTTCAATTCTATCATAACAATTGCCACTTCGTGATTCAATATATTTACCTGTCAAAACTGCATAAACCATTTTCCGAACACGTTTAAAACGAAAGGTAAGCGGGAATCATGTGTGTAACAACAAGACTTACAAAAGGATGGGGCAGGCGTGGGAGACAATCCACGCCTGCCCCATCCCATTTCTTTTTAATTTGACTTAAATGTATCGGTAAAAGATTGAAAGGCCTGCTTAACAGCAGCAGTGACCGTTTTATTCCCTGACATCACTTGATTCTCGAGGATTGGGAGAAGACTTTTGACGGTTTCATTTTTATAAAACATCGTTTTAAGTTGGTGATCCATCAATGAATAAAGCCATTCCTTGGATTGCATTCTTCTCCGTTCTTGAAAAACACCCGATTCCTTGGTCAAATCGGTAAATTCATTCATTACACCCCAAAGCTCAGGAATTCCTTTACCGGTTATGGCTGAACAAGTATATGCCTTTCCTGCCCATCCCTTTGTTGCTGGCTGAAGGAAGTGCAAGATTCTGCTATATTCTGACTTCGTCCTAATTGCCAGCGGAATGTTCTCTCCGTCGGCTTTATTGACCACAATTCCGTCCACAAGTTCCAGAATCCCTTTTTTCATCCCTTGTAACTCATCTCCGGCACCTGTAAGGACAAGGAGCATGAAGAAGTCGACCATACTTCGAACTATAGCTTCACTCTGACCGACACCGACAGTTTCAATCAGTATCACATCAAATCCTGCTGCTTCACAAAGCAACATCGTTTCCCTCGTTTTGCGGTGAACTCCTCCTAGAGTGCCTTCGGATGGAGAGGGTCTTATGAAGGCATGAGGGTTTCTTGCCAGCTCCTCCATCCTTGTCTTATCGCCTAGTATACTTCCGCCATTGATCGAAGAGCTTGGATCGACGGCTAGAACGGCAACCTTATGGCCCCTGTCACATAAGTAGGTTCCGAACGTCTCGATGAAGGTACTTTTCCCGGCACCGGGCACTCCGGAAATCCCGATGCGCATCGAGTTCCCTGTATGAGGAAGGATGCTATGCAATAATTCCTGTGCATGATCCAAATGGTGGGATGCATTGCTTTCAACCAATGTAATCCCTTTAGCTAGCTTGGCCCTGTCCCCTTTTATGATTCCCTCTTTAAGTTCATGGACCGGTATGTTTACATTATGTTTTTTGACGAATTTGCTTTTTGAAGGTTTGTTTTGGCTTGCTGCTAATTCCACACCTGGCTTTAAAGAAGTAGCAAAACCTTCCTGATTGTTATGATCGACCCATTCGGGCTTCTTGTCTTCACTCATTATTGAGCCACTTCCTCATATCCGAGGCGATTGTATATTTCCTGAAGCACTTTCTTTGCTGCCTGCGGAATGACCGTACCAGGTCCAAAAATGGCTGTAGCGCCATTTTCCATTAGGTAATCATAATCCTGCGCAGGGATGACGCCGCCTACGATCACTATGATGTCATCTCGGCCCAAGTTCTTCAGTTCCGTCATAAGCTGCGGCAACAATGTTTTATGGCCGGCAGCAAGCGAACTCATTCCGACTACATGCACATCATTTTCCACGGCCTGGATGGCGGTTTCTTTCGGCGTTTGGAATAATGGACCGATATCGACATCATAGCCCAAATCCGCAAACCCCGTTCCGACTACTTTAGCTCCGCGATCATGACCGTCCTGGCCCATTTTAGCCATTAACAAACGCGGTCTTCTTCCTTCATTTTCAAGGAACTCTTCCGTCATGCGGACGACTTCCTCAATTTCCGCTTCTTTTGAGTATGCCGAGCTGTATACACCGCTGATAGAACGAATTGTTGCTTTGTGACGTCCAGCAACCTCTTCGATCGCATCGGAGATTTCACCTAATGAAGCCCGTACTCTTGCAGCTTGCACAGCCAGTTCAAGAAGGTTACCTTCGCCAGTTCTGGCAGCCATGGATAGCGCTTGAAGAGCTTCATCCACCTTTTCCTGATCACGTTTCGCTTTTAATTCGCTCAAACGCTTAAGCTGACTTTCGCGAACTGCTGTATTATCAATCTCCAGTATTTCAATCGGATCTTCTTTTTTCAAACGATACTTATTTACGCCTACGATCGTTTCATCTTGAGAATCGATTTTAGCCTGACGCTTTGCAGCTGCTTCCTCGATCCTCATTTTTGGAAGGCCGGTTTCAATAGCCTTCGCCATTCCGCCAAGGCCTTCGATTTCTTCTATGTGAGCCCAAGCCCGTTCGATTAATTCATTTGTGAGTGATTCTACATAGTATGAACCAGCCCATGGATCGATTACTTTTGTGATCCCCGTTTCCTCCTGCAGATATAGCTGTGTGTTACGTGCAATGCGTGCCGAGAAATCCGTTGGCAGGGCAATGGCCTCATCCAATGCGTTCGTATGCAGGGATTGTGTATGTCCAAGTGCAGCGGCATGCGCTTCAATAAGGGTCCTTGCGACATTGTTAAACGGATCCTGCTCGGAGAGGCTCCAGCCGGAGGTTTGGGAATGGGTTCTCAATGCCATCGCTTTATTATTTTTCGGCTCGAATTGTTTCATCAGTTTTGACCAAATGAAACGAGCCGCCCGCATTTTCGACACTTCCATGAAATAGTTCATTCCTACAGCCCAGAAGAATGACAGGCGCGGTGCGAATTTATCGATATCAATACCTGCTTTCATTCCGGTACGTGCATACTCAAGCCCATCCGCCAACGTATAGGCAAGTTCGATATCAGCCGGCGCCCCCGCTTCTTGCAGATGATAACCGGAGATGGAAATGGAATTGAACTTGGGCATATATTTGGATGTATACTCAAATATATCAGCTATGATTTTCATGGACATTTCAGGTGGGTAGATATACGTATTCCGAACCATGTATTCCTTTAAGATGTCATTTTGAATCGTTCCTGAAAGCATATCCTGTGTTACGCCTTGTTCTTCAGCTGTCACGATATAAAATGCAAGGATGGGTAATACTGCGCCGTTCATCGTCATTGACACGGACATTTGATCAAGCGGAATGCCGTCGAACAGGATTTTCATGTCAAGAATGGAATCAATGGCAACTCCCGCCTTCCCCACATCACCGACAACGCGTGGATGATCGGAGTCATAACCGCGGTGTGTAGCTAAATCAAAGGCAACTGAGAGCCCTTTTTGCCCCATAGCCAGGTTACGTCTGTAAAACGCATTGGATTCCTCAGCAGTCGAAAAACCTGCATACTGACGTACCGTCCAAGGACGATTGACATACATCGAAGGATAGGGCCCTCTTGTAAAAGGAGCGATGCCTGGCACACTTTCCATATGCTCCAAGTCACGATTATCTTCCTCAATATAAAGCGGTTTGATTTTTATTTGTTCATTGGTTTCAAACAAAAGATCCTCAATGTTTTTCCCAACGGCTTTTTCGGCTTCCTTTTTCCATGCTTCCACCGTACCTTTAATCTCAGACTTAGCATGATTTATAGCAGAAAAATTCGGTTTTTTCATTTCAGTTCACCCCCAGCTTCTGCAATAATTCCGATAAAATGGTTATTGCATTCGTTTTGACATGGATAAAATCTTTGACTCCGGCTTCACTTAGTGTAATCTCAAATTCTTCTGGCTGCTTGCCTGCACTATAAATAGTGATTTCAGGGAATTGCTTTTTAATTTCTTTAATGGTGATTGGCGCTAATTCCGAATAGTCACCGTCACTGCCGCAAACACAATAGATAGGGAGCTTGGTCGCAGCTACATAATCGACTGCTTCCTCGACGGTTTGACACCCCTTGCTTCCGGTTGTTTCAATACCACCTGCTGCAGCAAGGCTTGTAACGAAATCTGCACGAGGTTTATAGGATTTAAGATTTTTCAAATTAATTAAACCAATAGTTGGAGCCGTTCCACTTATTTCTTTATACTTTTCACTGCGTAGTCTTAACTGTTCGAATTGAATGGATACCCGATCCAAGTCAAGTGGGGCAATGCCAACCGGCTTCTCAACTTTCATATAAGACACATGGATATCCTGTGTCGTGGTTTTAATCTTATCAGCCGGATTCGGATATACATTAGTTCCGATGATACTTTCTTTTCTGAAAGCCGCATTTTGAACTTTTTCTTGGTAAACTTCAGCTATTTCCTTCTGAAGGGTGCCTTGTTTAATTAGCTCAAGAATCCCTCCAGCTGCATCGATTTCAAGGAATTTCGCCCAAGCATTTTCAGCCAATTCATCCGTTAGTTGCTCAACATACCATGAACCGCCAGCAGGATCGACCACTGTTGTGATATTTGTTTCTTCTTTTAAAATCAAGTGAGTATTACGGGCAATTCTTTCTGAAAAATCATCGGTTTCACCAGTTGCGTGTGTGAATGGATGAATTTGAAGATATTGAATGCCTCCAATAGCAGCAGCGAAAGCTTGGTTTGTTGTCCGAAGAATATTGACGTGCTGATCATATAGCGTTTCTGTCAACTCGGAAGTAACGGCATGTATCGCCATTCTAAAATGGTCTGATGCTGTATCGAAAGCTTCTGCAAGACCTGCCCAAAGCCTTCTTGCAGCCCGTAGCTTAGCGATGGACATGAAGTAATTTGAATCCACAGCAAAAGAGAATACTATTTTTTCGGAAACCGAAGCAATAGAAAGCCCTTGCTTTTGCCCTTCCAATAGATATTGGACGGCTGCCGCTAATCCGTAAGCTATTTCTTGTACGGCATTGGCTCCTCCATTATGGTAGACTGCCGTATTAATCAAAACTGTTTTTAAATCCCTTCCTACCTTCTGATAATCTTGGATCGTCTTCAGCCAGTCTGCAAAATAGATATCCGTATCTTCTGGCAGCTGACCGCAAATGAGCCATTCTGCAATGGGATCTTCAGCAATAACGCCTGTCAATTGGGTATTTTGTGCTTCGGCAACCGCTTTGAATTGAGGGAATAATCCTTTTTGTTTCCCCTTAAGGTCAATGAAAACCGGGATTTCCTTTAATGGGATATCCTTAAACAATTTTTCAGCCCTTGCTCCCTCGGCAAGCAATCGTGCAGGGTATGCCACGACATTTTGACCGCGCTTGAATGAAGCCTTCATCTTTTCATTTGCTTCTTCAGCCGTGATACCGCTTACAGGTTGAACGACAAGCCAAGGTTTTTCATGATAGCCCGTTGGGGACGTTCCTCGGGTGAAAGGGAAGAATCCTGGCAATTCAGCTACTTTTTCCGTTGATTCCGCCTTTTCTGTATAGAGCGGATATAAAGTGATGCCCTCATATGTATTCGTTTTTAGCTTTTCTACACTTTTCCCTTTTAAACTTGCTTCTGCAGCTTCTTTCCACTCTTCAAAAGAAGGCTTAGGAAAGGTTATGTTTTTTACATCTTTCAGTTCCATCTGTAATCGCTTTCTTATCTTTTGCCGCCTCATACGCCCTGTCCCTTCATTGGGAGAACGAACGCTCAGTCAGTTTTGGATAAGAAAACCACCCTCCCGTCAATTTAATCTGGATTATACTAACATTCTACCATATTTTTCTTGAAATTTAAGACAATAGAAATTAGCAAATCTGTTATATGGGAAAACACTAGCCTATTTCGCCTCTTTATAAATCAAGTACAGCCCCTGATCTGTATTAGAACAGCTCTTAATAAAATAATAGCAAAAATAAATTTTTTGTCGATGTTTTTCTACGGAAAAGTGAAGTACAAAAAAAAGGAAGGACCTTCCGGCCTTCCTTTTCTTCACTTTAGTATATGGGAGTGTTATCTTTGGAAATCTTTTCGATGATTTCTTTAACCCTCGCGAGGAATCGTCCGCATACCAGTCCATCCAAAACACGATGATCAAGTGATAAACAGAGATTCACCATATCTCGTACTGCAATCATGTCATTTATGACCACTGGGCGTTTTACAATCGTTTCAACTTGTAAAATGGCCGCCTGTGGATAATTGATGATTCCCATGGACTGGACAGAGCCGAATGAGCCAGTGTTATTAACAGTGAACGTACCACCTTGCATATCCTCTGCTTTTAACTTACCCGACTTCACTTTGGATGCAAGTTCCTGTATCTCCCTTGCTATACCTTTGATTGATTTTTCATCTGCATTTTTAATGACCGGTACAAATAGGGCATCTTCAGTTGCAACGGCTATCGATATATTGATTTCTTTCTTTTGTATGATTTTTTCGCCAGCCCACATCGAATTGAGCTCTGGAAATTCCGTAAGGGCTTGAGCAACCGCTTTTACGAAAAAGGCAAAGTACGTTAAATTATAGCCTTCTTTTTGTTTAAAGTCGGATTTTAGATTATCACGTAACTTCACCATATTGCTTGCGTCAACTTCCACCATCGTCCAAGCATGCGGGATTTCGTGCTTACTTTTCAACATATTGGACGCAATTGCCTTACGGATTCCGGTAACAGGTATTTCCTTGTCACCAGCAGCAGTCGGCACGTTTGTTACTGGACTCGTTTGACGACTAACTTGAGGTTTGGTCTCTTTTGGAGCCGAATCGGATATCACGGAAGGCTCATCCGCCTTAGGAAGATTTCCTGATTCAACAAGTTTCAGTAAATCCTTGCGAGTGATCCGTCCCTCATTCCCCGTTCCTTTAACTTTTGAAAGATCGATTCCATGCTCCTGAGAAAGTTTTAACACGGCAGGCGAATAGCGAGCTTTCCTTGATGGTTCGGCAGCTTGCTGCACTTCTCTTGTAACAGGTGCATCAACATTTTCCTCACTATGTGAAACAGCCTGCCCAGCATTTTCGTTATCCGTCTTTGCCGTTTCAACTTCAATCGAGCAAATAACTTCCCCGACTGCCAATGTTTGATTTTCATCCGCTTTCAATTCCTTGATGATGCCGGTGAAGGAAGAAGGAACCTCAGCATTTACTTTATCCGTCATCACTTCAGCTAGCGGGTCGTATTTCGTGACATGATCCCCAGGCTTCACTAGCCATTTACTGATGGTTCCCTCTGTGACACTTTCGCCTAGTTGAGGCATCTTCATTAATTCCATAGCCATTATTCGTTCCTCCTTCTTAACAGTCATTAATACTCGGCCAATTCCCTCATTGCTCTTTCCACTTTATCAGGATTCACCATAAAATGTTTTTCCATCGTAGGCGCATATGGCATGGCAGGTACATCCGGGCCGGCCAATCGTTTTACAGGGGCATCCAAATCAAAAAGGCAATGCTCGGCAATGATGGCTGCGACCTCACTCATGATGCTTCCTTCTTTATTATCTTCCGTAACCAGTAGTACTTTCCCCGTTTTAGATGCTGCTTCTATGATAGCATCCTTATCCAAAGGATAGACTGTACGCAAGTCAAGAACATGTGCAGAAATTCCATCTGCAGCTAATTTTTCTGCTGCCTGAAGGGCAAAATGCACACAAAGGCCATAGGAGATGACAGTAATGTCTTCCCCTTCCCTTTTCACATCCGCCTTACCGATGGGAAGTACATAATCTTCAGTAGGTACCTCACCCTTGATCAAGCGGTATGCCCGTTTATGTTCAAAGAAAAGCACTGGGTCTTCATCGCGAATGGCAGCTTTAAGCAAACCCTTTACATCATATGGAGTGGAAGGCATCACAATTTTCAAGCCCGGCTGATTGGCAAAGATTGCTTCAACCGATTGTGAATGATAAAGAGCTCCATGAATCCCTCCGCCATATGGTGCACGGATTACCATAGGACAGCTCCAGTCATTATTGGAACGGTATCTAATTTTAGCTGCCTCTGAAACGATTTGGTTAATGGCAGGCATGATGAAATCAGCGAATTGCATCTCAGCAATCGGCCGAAGCCCATACATGGCGGCTCCAATTCCCACTCCTGCAATTGCAGATTCAGCGAGCGGGGTATCGATGACCCTGGCTTCACCGAATTGGTCGTATAAACCATTAGTGGCTTTAAAGACCCCACCTTTTTTTCCTACGTCCTCACCCAATACGAATACACGGGAATCGCGTTCCATCTCTTCCCTCATTGCCATTGTCACGGCATCTATATATGAAATCACTGGCATTCTATTACCCCCTTACTTTTGTGCATACACATGATTCATAGCACTTTCAGCCTTCGGATATGGAGCATTTTCAGCATAATCGGTTGCTTCGTTGACTATCTTCATGACTTCATCATTCATTTGTTTCTCAAGGTCATCATCCAAGATTCCCACTTCTTTTAAATACGCTCCAAATGTCATTATCGAGTCCTTCGTTTTGGCTTCGGCCACTTCGTCCGCAGTCCGGTAGCTTCGGTCATCATCATCACTTGAATGAGGCGTGAGCCTGTATGAAACGGTTTCCACCAGTGTAGGGCCTTCTCCCCTTCGTGCACGGTCAGCCGCTTCTTTCACCGCTGCATACACTTCCAATGGATCATTGCCATCCACCGTTATTCCAGGCATCCCATAGCCAATCGCCCTGTCGGAAACATTTTCACACGATAGCTGTTTCTCAATAGGAACTGAAATCGCATATTTATTATTTTCACACATGAAAATGACCGGTAGCTTGTGCACACCTGCAAAGTTGGCCCCTTCATGAAAATCGCCCTGATTGGATGAACCTTCCCCAAACGTTACGAATGTTACCAAATCCTTACCTTCCATCTTCCCTGCAAGGGCAATTCCAACAGCATGCGGGACCTGTGTCGTTACAGGCGATGATCCAGTGACAATCCTATTTTTCTTTTGACCGAAATGACCAGGCATTTGGCGCCCGCCGGAATTGGGATCTTCCTCTTTTGCGAAACCGGAAAGCATCAAGTCTTTTGCGGTCATTCCGAAGGTAAGTACCACACCTACATCCCGATAATAAGGCAGTACATAATCATTTTGCCGATCAAGCGCAAACGCTGCCCCAACCTGTGCAGCTTCTTGCCCCTGGCAGGAAATCACGAAGGGAATTTTCCCGGATCGGTTTAAAAGCCACATGCGCTCATCTATTCTGCGGGACAAAAGCATTGTCCGGTACATATCTAAAACCGTTTCCTCATTTAAGCCTAATTGTTCATGACGTTTTTCTACCAT
Source organism: Peribacillus phoenicis (assembly GCF_047238085.1). Lineage (NCBI taxonomy): Bacteria > Bacillati > Bacillota > Bacilli > Caryophanales > Bacillaceae > Peribacillus > Peribacillus phoenicis. The sequence continues at coordinate 3,239,457 of NZ_JBDFMF010000001.1, forward strand.
CATAAAACCTCCTGACCTTATTCTTTATGAATGAATGGCACGTCCATCGACAGCAAGCGCCGCCTCTCCGATTGCTTCAGAAAGACTTGGGTGCGGATGAATTGTCTTGCCTATCTCCCAAGGTGTTGCATCAAGCACTTTTGCAAGTCCCGCTTCTGAAATCATATCCGTAACATGTGGTCCGATCATATGAACGCCCAGTATATCATCCGTTTTCTTATCGGCGATGATTTTGACAAAACCATCCGCTTCCCCGAAAACAAGGGCCTTGCCAACTGCACGGAATGGGAATTTCCCAATTTTAAGGTCATAGCCTTCCTTGTTTGCCTGTTCTTCAGTCAAGCCGACACTTGCAGCTTCAGGGCTTGAATACACACATTTTGAAATGAGCGAATAATCCAGCCGTTCCGGTTTTTGGCCTGCGATATGTTCAACGGCCATAATACCTTCATGGGAGGCAACGTGAGCCAATTGCAGACCGCCGATACAGTCACCGATTGCATAGATATGTGATTCCTTCGTTTGGAAGAAGTCATTGGTTTCAATAAAACCTTTTTCTTTCACAATTTCCGTATTTTCAAGGCCGATCCCTTCAACATTTGCTGATCTGCCTACGGAAACAAGCATTTTTTCAGCTGTGAATTCCTCTACCGAACCTTTGACTTCAGCAGAAATGGATACTGAAGCATCCGTTTTCAGGGTTTCAGGCAATACCTTGGCACCTGTAACGAATTTGACGCCTTTTTTCGTTAGGAGACGAAGCATTTCACTTGAAATATCCTGGTCTTCAGTCGGGATGATTCTATCTGCATATTCAAGTACTGTCACTTCCACACCAAAATCATTGAGCATCGAAGCCCATTCAATGCCGATAACTCCACCGCCTACAATAATCATTGATTTTGGCAGGCTCTCAAGCTTTAGAGCTTCATCCGATGTAAGCACAAATTCCCCATCAATCGCCAAACCGGGCAGTGTCCTCGGACGCGAACCGGTGGCAATGATGACATTCTGAGGAATGAGCATTTCATTTTCACTGCCATCATTCATTTCCACGGAAATTGTCCCAGGCATCGGTGAAAATATAGAAGGACCAAGTATACGTCCTAACCCTTCATAAACCGTTATCTTTCCTTGTTTCATCAAGTGCTGGACACCTTTATAGAGTTGATCGACCACTTTATTCTTTCTTTCTTGCACCTTAAGGAAATCTACCTTTACATCCCCGGTAACAACACCGAATTCCTCACTTTTCACTGCAGTCTGATAAACTTCCGCACTCCTTAAAAGTGCTTTTGAAGGGATACAGCCTTTATGTAGACACGTTCCGCCGAGCTTGCCTTTCTCCACGACAGCCGTTTTCAATCCTAATTGAGCAGCCCTTATCGCTGCCACATACCCGCCTGTTCCTCCGCCGAGGATAACGAGGTCAAATTCTTCAGCCAAAACCGCTCCTCCTCACAAATACATACTATTGTCATCATTTTTACTTGCCCTATGTTTATTACGTTATCCATGTTGAAAATTCCTGTGTTTATTTAAAAAAACACAGGAATCTAGATCTTGTACAATTACATTCATTTTCTTCCATTCAAGATATGTTTTTCATTTTGCAAGAATTGGCTTCTTGAATTTCTCATGCGAGCAATTCTCTCCTCTGCCATCCTATCCGCCGCTTTATAAGTTGGGATTTGATCACGTTTTGCAATCTCGATGACTCTTTCAATTGTATCATAAACCGTTTCCACTTTCTTAAGGGCTCTTTCCCGATTATACCCTAAAAGCTCATCGGCCACGTTTATGACTCCACCTGCATTAATTACATAATCAGGAGCGTATATAATACCCTTTTCATGAATTTGATCGCCATGAACAGGTTCCTTTAATTGATTATTTGCCGCACCTGCAATGACCTTCGCCTTGATTTGATTGATTGTATGATCATTTATGACAGCCCCTAATGCACAAGGTGCATAGATATCACAGTCGACTCCATAAATTTCATCAGGATTCACTGCGGTCGCCCCAAAGGATTCAACCGCACGGGCCACGCTTTCTTTATTGATATCCGTAACGATTAGCTTGGCGCCTTCCTCATGAAGGTGACGGCATAAGTTATAAGAAACATTCCCGACGCCTTGGACTGCAATTACCTTGCCTTCTAAAGAGTCAGTTCCGAATGCCTCTTTTGCAGCAGCTTTCATTCCTCGATATACCCCATATGCAGTAACAGGGGAAGGGTTACCCGATGAACCGAATGCAGGGGAAATCCCAGTGACAAAATCCGTCTCCTCATGAATGAGATCCATATCCTCTACCGTTGTACCCACATCTTCAGCTGTTATATAACGGCCATTCAGCCCTTGGATATACCTTCCGAATGCACGGAACATCTCTTCATTTTTATCCTTACGCGGATCGCCGATGATGACGGTCTTCCCCCCGCCTAAATTTAAGCCGGCAGCGGCGTTCTTATATGTCATTCCTCTCGAAAGCCTTAAGGCATCTTCAATGGCATCTTCTTCAGATGCATACGTCCACATCCTTGTGCCTCCAAGCGCAGGCCCTAATGTTGTATCATGAATGGCAATAATCGCTTTCAAACCTGATTGTTTGTCCTGACAGAATAGCAGTTGCTCGTAATCATACTTCTCAAGATATTTAAAAATTTCCATAAAGGAATCCTCCCTAGATGTTTTAATACATGTCAGATATGAGAACACTGAATTTCTCCTCATTCTTACTTGTTCCTACGTTCATTTTAAATAAAATCCGCTACTCACATGATATTTTCCCTATGGGGAATGGTTCCCTTGAAAAACCCATGCACCTTTAAATATGCAAATAACATGCCAATAAAATACATAATGAGAGCGTTTTTATCCAAAAAAAGGAGATGCTGGTTAATATGTTGGGCAACTATAGCCTATAACAAATTGAAAAAAATTTCATGTTAGAAGTGGAGTCCCGCTTAAATTAAAATAAATCAGAAAATTCCGTGCAGTTTTTTTCATAGTGCGCAATTACTTGCGTGCAAAAATTTTCACAGTTTTAATTTTTCCATTTTGTAATATAGATTTCTGACAGAAATCCCAAGAGCTTTTGCCGTAAGTGTTTTATTTCCCTTGTGGGTATGGAACGCTTGCTGAATGATATCGGCTTCATACTGGTCTATTATCTCCGAGAGTGGTTTCCCCGATACGTAGCCAGAAGGCTTCATTAATAATTTCTCTTGTTTTAATGGAATCTCTTCGATAAAATCCGGAATATGATGTATATCAATGATCGTCTCGTTCAATTTCATGAAAATGATTGCCCGTCCTAAGATATTTTCCAGTTCCCTCACATTACCTGGCCAGTTGTAGATTTGCATCTTATGTATAGCTGCTGCTGTAATTCCCTCTATGCTCCGTCCATACTCCTGATTGATTTTATTAATCAAATGCTCCGCCAATTCTCTCAAATCTTCTTTTCTCTTTCTTAATGGAGCAATGAAAATAGGCATGCGGTTCAGCCTGAAATATAAGTCTTCCCTGAATGATCCGTTTGCGATGGCCTCTTCAAGATTGATATTCGTAGCGGCTATGACCCGGACATTGATGGGAATCGGCTTCGTCCCCCCCACTCTGATGATTTCCTTTTCTTGTAAAACCCGAAGCAATTTAGCTTGAATGTTGGCTGGTAATTCACCAATTTCGTCCAAAAAGATACTCCCTTGATTTGCCTCTTCAAAAAACCCGACCTTTCCGCCCCTGCTTGCCCCTGTAAAGGCTCCTTCATCATAACCGAACAGTTCACTTTCAAGTAATGATTCCGAGATGGCCGCACAATTTACACGAACGAATTTATTGAATTTCCTATCGCTCGCATTATGGATGGCATGTGCAAATAACTCTTTGCCAGTCCCTGATTCCCCTCTTAATAAGACAGTAGCAGGTGTTCTTGCCGATAATTTCGCCTGTTCAATGGGAAGCTTCATCTCTTCGGAAGCCCCAATTATATCATCAAAGGAATATTTAGCCTGCAAAGTACGGATGATCTGTCTTGCCCGATTCAGTTCGTGGGTCAAGGCTTGAATTTCCGATACATCATGAATGACGCCAACACTCCCTTTCAGGCACCCGTCCACAATGATTGGAGCAACATTTACGATCACTTCCTTATGTTTTGGGCCGACACGCATATTGACACCCCGAACAGGCTTTTTTGTCTGAAGCACTTTCATATGCATACTTTCACCTTCGTAAATATCGATGGAAGCCGGCTTACCGATCACTTGGGTCTTTGTTAACCCGGTGATTCTTGTATATGCCGGATTGATCAAAAGACCCCTGCCTTGATCATCCACAACCGATATGGCTTCATCACTGGATTGAATGATCGCCTGGAGCATCGTCTGTATTTCTTTTAAATCAGTAATTTGCTCCGCCAATTGGACAGCTTCCGTTTTATTCCTAAACACGGAAAAAGCCCCTATGATTTCCTTATCGGCATTCACAAGAGGTATCCTTGTCGTTATGAGTTCCATTCCATTGCTAAGGGTGATTTCCTGATTCACTTCTTTTTGGTTCGTTTGCATCACTCGCAGCAATCCAGTTGAAGGGATGAAATCTTTGATATGTCTGCCTATCACATCCTCGCGCTTTGTGTCAGTTGCACGTTCCGCACTATCATTGAACATGATGATGAATCCTTCATGATCAATCACCACCATCCCTTCACTGGTCGTATTGAGGATCAAGTCCATTTTTGCCGAGGCATTCTCCAATTTACTTATTAAACGATTTTTCTCTTCAAACAACTTAGTCATAATGAGGGCGACACTACCAGGAATGAGAATCGTTTGTTCGCCCATGTCCCTTTTTATCTTTTTATAGACAGACGGGTCACCGGTCGTATCAAAAATGATGTCCAAATCCCGCTCCAATCCCATGCTCCAATTAGTCACTGTAGGAATCCTTCGTTCCTTTGCAGCAAGCATCCCTTCAGCGGATTCATTCGTATCAGCCATACAAACAATGGAGAATACTTCACTTTCTGATAGGAGTTTCAACACGGTTGTCCCTCCCACTCCTCCCCCTACTATCATGACCTTTTGCATCAGCCATCCCCCTTAAGATATAATTACCCCTTTTAAAAGATCATTCCCTGCAATTTTTTTCATACTCCACTCTATTTTACCATATCGGATCCCTTTAAAAAAACAGCCGCCAACTCCCAGTCATTATCTAGATTCCCGAAACTTGACAAATAATTTATATCCTTTATCATTTTTTAAAGACGGAATTTTCGGAAGGGATTTGACCGCATGAAACGTTTAATCGCTTTTTTGATACTTTTTATACCGGGTGCCTTTGCTGCCTATGGCATAAAAATAATGAGGGACATGGTGTTCGGTATCCTGCAGCCCCCCTATCCAGTCCTTTGGCTGCAATTTTTAATAGGACTGCTCATCACGATTGGCGGAATAGCCTTTATCGCCGGCTTCGTCCTTCATCGAGATCGAAAACAAAATAAAGTCCAAAGCAGGTTCAATAAATTTTAAACGCAAAAAGAAGGTGCCATGTTTCGTATGGCACCTTCTTTTTGCGTTTACAAATTTGGACGTTGATTTCCACTTCAGGCACTCGCTTTCCGCGGGCGGTCCGGGAGCCTCCTCGGCGCACTTGCGCCTGTGGGGTCTCCCTTGGACTCGCTATTCCCGCAGGAGTCTCGCACCTTACGTTCCAATCAACTATGTTTTTAGTTAGAACTCCTTTTGCCTACAGTCTTTTTTGTTTTAAAATAGATCTATTAAAAACTTGAGGTAACCGAACCCCTTTTGTCTACAAACTGAAGGTGCCATGTATCATATGGCACCTTCTTTGTTTATCTTGATTTCAATCCTTCCCTGACCCGTACGGCTGCCTCGGGAAAATCGGTTATGATGCCACTGCATCCCAAATTGAATAATCGCTTCATCTCGGCTTCTTTATTAATGGTATATGGCCGCACAGGAACACCCATACTCACCGATGTTTGAATGAGTGCATCAGGGGCAGCCCGGATATTTGGATGGATTGCACTTCCGCCAATTGCCTTGGCATATATCCAAGGCATGTATAGTCCATCCCTATAAAGAGGTGCGGTTTCCAATTCAGGTGCCAATTGATGGCAATTGACCAAGCTGTAATGATTGAAAGAAGAAAGAATAATCCTTTCCTCCATTTCGTAAGTACGGATAAGTCGGATGACTTTCTCTTCTAAACCTGGATACAGAAAAAGCGTATTTTTCAATTCAATGTTGCAAAAAAGCTGATTTTCGTCAAGCCAAATAAATAGTTCTTCAAGTGTCGGAATCTTTTCTTTCCCCAATCTACCCTTATAGTTTGAAGACGCATTAAGGGTTTTCAACTCCATCAAGGTCCTGTCTTTTACATATCCCGAGGCATTCGTGGTCCGATCGAGCTTTTCATCGTGAATGATGACCACTTCCCCATCTTTCGAGAGCTGGACATCCGTTTCAATACCGTCCGCCCCGACACGGGCAGCTTCTTTGAACGCCGACATCGTATTTTCCGGATGTGTCCCTGCTGAGCCTCGATGTGCAAAGATTAGGGTCATGAAGAAACGCCGCCTCTCTCAATAATGGTTATATCCGAATGTTATGAACAGAAACAGCAAATTATTTTCATCTAGCTCAATACTCTAATAAAATGCAGCTGATTATTTTCTGCATAGAAGGTTCCTTTCGTCAAATCATTCAATTTTTTTTGCATGCTTTTGATTTGCAAGCAAGTATCCGGAAAAGCCATTTGACCAATCGTAATTTCCCCTTCCCCTTTTGATTCAAGCATATCCATGATTGACTTCCGTTTTTCGTCCAATTGATATATTTGAACCATCAACCTCTCGTATTGATTTGTTGTTTGTTCATATTGAAAATTTTGCTCACCAGTAAATTCTCCAAGAGGCGTTTCATACACTTCAAGCTTTTCCTTTATTGATTCAAGTTTCATTATTATTGATTTATATAAAAGCAAAGTCTCATTCAATTGTTCTTTTAAGAGTTCACGGTCAAATCCCTTCACATTTATTAATGTTTTCCGTTCCATTCGATTCCCGATTACAGCCGCCCTCACTTTTCCATGCGCTTCAATTACACCGCCGATTAATTTTCCCTTCTTTTCATCCGTGAAGATATTCTTGGCTTTCAGGAAACTCCCCAGCGAATATGATCCTATATGTATATTTCCCCCCGCTGTTAAGTGGCATTCGTTGGCATGTTTCACAAAAATGTTCCTTGCTGCATATATTTTGGACACACCTTTACCAAATATCCCCCCTTTAATGAATACATCCCCCTCCCTTGAGTTGATTTCCTTCACATTACTTACACCAAGCTCACTTAAAATCGAAATATCTTTCGTAGCCGTCACGGAAAAATGATCGATAACCGTACCTTTAATGGTCACACTTCCATCAAATTCAATATTCCCTGTTTTATTGCCTATATCACCGTCAATCAATAGGTGATCACCTACCGCAATCTTCCCTTCCCTAAATTCCACCACACCATCGATCAATGCCCTTAGAATGATCTTTCCGTCTTCCTCGACAGCAGCAACCGTTTTTTGATCGTATAAAAGTTTCTTATCCTTTCCTTTCCTGGGCAAGGCAATTTCCCCCGTAATTCGCCTTCCCATCTCACCAGATGATGGCGGTATCCTTTCCCCCAGCCAATCTCCCCTTTTCACTTCATCAAGAAAATGCATATCATAATAATCAGCTTTTCCATTTTCACGGACCGCTGGTTTTCTGTCCGATCTTTTGAAATAGGTAACCACTGCGTCTTTGGCGTGTACTGGTTCCATCCCTTTAGCAATGATTGTTTGATTTTTGATGCTCAGCTCATTTTGCAATACATGCATTAAAATCCCTTCGGAAATACCTTCACATTGAAGACTCTCTAAAATACTCCCCATAATTACTGAATAGTTCTCATTCAGGTAGTTTTCTGAACAATTGAGTTTTACACTTGCGGACATTTTATCAGTCGCTATGTCCAACTCCGCGATTGGTTTCTGTCTTCCCACTTGAATTCTTTCCCCGCTCGCCTCTGTCAGTGCATCCTTCAAGTCTTTGACGTTCTCCAGCATGATTTGTGGAAAATCCAACAGTATAGGATTCAATTGAAAAATGGAAAAGCCCTTTTGAATAACGGTGATAAAAACCATGTTCCTATCCACTTCCAATACAAAATGCTCATTTTTTACACAAATCATTTACTCCCCTCCTTTTCTCATGATTAAATATACCTATAATTATAATCTAAAAACTATGAAAAGGAGCTATATAGCCCGAACATCGTCTAAAATAATTCGTGCCGCTTTTCAACCAAACAAAAACGCCTTTTATTTATGGGATTTCCTGAAAAATCCAATAAATAAAAGGCGTTTAATTTTTTTAACCGGCAGCGTAAAAAATTTAAAGTTGCCGATTAGAAAAAATCACGAAGCAACTTCTTCCTGTCCTTTACAGCCAGACGGAGAGTTCTTATTTATATTTAGCGGCTCTAGCCTTTATATGGTCAATTGTTACCCCTGGCTCTTAACAACCGGTGTTCCCCCTACCCTTGTCAAGAAGCTTTATGTTCGAGGCGCAGCTTATCGGCAACCATGGCAATGAATTCGGAATTTGTAGGTTTTGCCTTAGTCATGCTTACGGTATATCCGAAAAGTGATGAAATGGATTCTATATTGCCACGGCTCCAGGCCACTTCAATCGCATGCCTGATGGCACGTTCAACACGGCTAGCCGTTGTATTGTATTTTTTTGCGATATCCGGATATAAAACTTTGGTGATGGAACCCAATAGTTCAATATCATTATATACCATGGATATGGCTTCCCTTAAATACAAATAGCCCTTTATATGTGCAGGGACTCCAATCTCGTGAATGATGCTTGTGATGCTGGCATCGAGGTTCTTCGGCTTGGATTCATTTTGGGGACGATAACTAAACTGACTATGATTTTTTAAAACTGCTTGCCCTTTACTGCTTACCTGACGTATGTGATTGGCCAGATTTTCCATATCAAAGGGCTTAAGGATAAAGTATGAGGCACCCAAATCAACAGCTTTTTTCGTTACATCTTCTTGACCAAAGGCAGTAAGCATAATCACATTAGGCATGGCACCCCGTTTTACTTCACGAAGTTTTTCAAGCACACCTAATCCATCTAAATGAGGCATGATAATATCGAGGATCAATATATCCGGGTCAACGCTTTCAAGCATACCCAGGCAATCTTGACCGTTATGTGCCACCCCAATTACTTCCATGTCATCCTGTGCAGAAATGTATTCTTCCAGAAGGCCAACAAGTTCTCTATTATCATCTACAACGCACACCTTAATTTTTTTCACGCTTGATTTCCTCCTCAACTACAATTGGTCTTTTTTTCTATATGACTAAATTCTATTGTAATTGAACTTTTCGACAATGGAAACTAAATTCCTTTTATTTTTGAAAAAATATAAGGAATTCAATATTATTCTCCGGATATCTCTTGTTTTCGACTTCGTTTGCTATTCGAATAAAGCGATTGTCGAAAAATCTTCATATCGTTATCATTTTATCACATCGTTTCAAAAAAACCTCTACTTTTTGAAGAAATCAATTTAATTCCTACCCAAAATATATGCTAATCATAACTTTCCATTAAAAAGGGGCATCCAAAAGGATACCCGGATTCTTAGCTTGCCTTTTCATAATTATCTTTGTCGTATATATTTATACCGGCTTCGTTTAACATCCATTCGATATGGACTCCATACCCACTTGTAGGATCATTAACGAATACATGGGTGACTGCACCGATTAATTTCCCATTTTGTATGATAGGACTGCCGCTCATACCTTGAACGATCCCACCCGTTTTTTGAAGCAATTCCTTATCCGTCACTTTTAAGACCATTCCCTTAATTGCGGGGAACTTCTGTGGTATGGAACTGACGATTTCAACATCGAATTCCTCCACTTCAGAACCATCCACCACTGTAAGGATTTTTGCTGGTCCTTCCTTTACCTCATGGGAAAGGGTGATGGGGAGTGGCTTATCGTTAATTCCATTTTTAAAATCTTGATTTAATTTCCCAAAAATTCCAAAGGGACTATTGCGATTGATATTTCCTATTTTTTCTTTATTGGAAGAAAAGCGTGCCAATTTTTCTCCCGGATCACCATTGCTTCCCTTTTCGATGGATGTGACCGTCGATTGAACAATCTGTCCGTCCTTGACAACAATCGGCTTTTTTGTATCCATATCGGATATGACATGTCCCAACGCCCCGTATTTTTTCGAATCCGGGTGGTAAAACGTCATCGTTCCGATGCCAGCTGCCGAATCACGGATATACAAACCCAATTTGTAAGTTCCTTCATTCTTATCTTTTAGAGGTAATAGGGTACTATGAAGCACTTCATTATCACGGTTAATGACAAGATTCAACGCCTCACCCTTTTCGCCTGCCTGCTGAACAAAAGGGGTTACATCCCCCATCTTCTTTATCGTCTGACCATTGATTTCTGTAATAATATCACCGATTTCAATTTTTGCTTTTTCTCCCGGTGATTTTTTCCCCTGCGCAGTATCAATTAGATGATGACCTACTACGAGTACCCCAAGAGTATTAAGCTTTACTCCAATGGATTGGCCTCCAGGCATGACTTTAAAGTCTTTTAACACCCTGATGTCGACCTTTTTGGCAGGTAATCCTGCTACATCGAGTAACACTTCATTCGTACCAGGTTTTTCAGCACCAAGCGTAATCGAGGCTTGTTCATCATGAAGCGAAATTCCATCACTGGATCCCGAAGTTTTTGCAGAAACAGGCAATGATTTGGAAATACTATATTGACTTCCTTCAAATAGTACAAGATGATTTGGAATTAAAAAATATTCACGAGATGGCTGGTATAACCCTAATGTTAATAGCGAAACAAGGAGAATTCCACCGATGATCCTGTTTATCCATATAAATTTCAATCCATTCACTCTCCTCGCTCTCTGAAACTTTATGGCTACACCTTTAATTTAGCCCTCATGACAGTCATTTATAACAGGTGCAAAAAATAAAAGCTATCCGTTTTTGGATAGCTTTACAATGAATGCTTATGATAAATTTTAAATAATCTTCTAACCGGCCCTTCATGATGTAATCTTCAGCCTTTTGGCCAGCTGGATTAATTCATTGGCATGCTGCTTCGTCAAATCCGTAATCTCGACTCCTGAAATCATCCTGCCGATTTCTTTTACTTTTTCCGTTTCAATTAACGGCTTGACCGAGGTATTCGTGCGTCCTGCCCTTACATTTTTTGCTATGAAAAGGTGGGTATCCGCCATAGCGGCCACCTGTGGCAAATGGGATATGCACAATACTTGTGATCCAGTTGCCACTTTATAGATCTTTTCGGCAATGGATTGTGCAACCCTTCCGCTCACACCTGTGTCCACTTCATCAAATATAATGGATGTTATGCCTTGATGTTTGGAGAAAATGCTTTTCAAAGCCAGCATGATCCTCGACAGTTCTCCGCCAGATGCGATTTTGGAAAGAGGTTTTAACGGTTCACCTGGATTGGTGGAAATATAAAATTCCATTGAATCCAGGCCTGATTGATTAATGCCCCTATCTGACAATTCATCGAAAGTATAAGCAGTTTGAAGGAAGTGTGGTTCGAAAATTGTCTTTTCCATGTATAAATCTTTTAATTCCTTATGGATCTTTTTGGTTAACTGCTGAGCGAAGTTCTGGCGAAGTTCAGAAAGATTCTTTGCTTCGACAATTAAATCTGCCTTAATGGATTTCATTTCCTTTTCAAGCTTCGCTATATGGGTTTCCCTATTTTGCAGTTTTTCGACTTCTTCTTCTATAGCGGCTCCATATTCCAGGATTTCCTCGATGGTCCGCCCGTATTTCCGCTTTAATTGATTTATTTCATTAAGGCGGCTTTCAATGAATTCCACACGCTCTGTATCATAATCCAAAGAATCTAATTGGTCTCGGATGTTTGACACGGCCTCTTCAAGCAGGAAGTAGCTATTTGAAACGGTTTCAGAGCTATTCTTTAAACCCTCATCAAGCCCTGCCGCTTCCTCCAAATTATTCATGGCTACGGAAAGCCAATCAATTGCATGCTGCTCACCATTTAAAGCATTATAACTGGTTTGCAGCGCTTCATGAATTTTTTCGAAATTATTAATTTTCTTCCGCTCTTCCATCAATTCTTCATCTTCGCGTAACTTCAAATCAGCTTTTTGGATTTCATCGAATTGAAATTGGATCAAATCAAGGCGGTGGACCATTTGCTGTTCATTTTGGCTCAAGGCATTCAATTGTTTAGAAGCGGTTTCATAACGTTTATATAGCTTTTGGTATTCAGTGAGTGCAGATGCGATTTTTTCACCGCCGAATTGATCGAGCAGTGGAAGATGGAGTCGTTCATCCATTAATTCCTGATGTTCATGCTGACCATGGATATCTATCAATGTCCGGCCTATCTCGCGTAAAGTGGAAATCGTTACAAGCTTCCCATTTACCCTGCAAACGCTTTTGCCACTTTGTGAGATGTCCCTTCGAAGTATCGCCATCCCATCATTCATATCCAGGCCAAACTCTTCCGCTTTGGCAAAGACCGGGTGTTTTTCATCTTCAATTTGGAATAATCCTTCTATTTCGGCCTTAGACTCACCATGCCGAATGAACTCTGCAGAACCACGTCCCCCAACCAAAAGATGAACGGCATCTATTATGATCGACTTCCCTGCCCCTGTTTCTCCTGTCAAGACCGTCAAGCCTTTCTCAAATGAAACGGACAGGCTGTCTATGATCGCAAAATTCCTAATCGATAGTTCTGTTAACAAACTAGGTCACCTCACAACATTATTAGAGCATGTCCAAGAATTTGCCGGAAATGATCTTTGCATCTTCCTCAGAACGGCAGATAATCAAACAAGTATCGTCGCCGCCGATCGTCCCGAGTATTTCTTGCCAATTTAAATTATCAATCAATGCGCAGATTGCCTGGGCATTACCTGGGAGCATCTTCATAACCAGTAAATTGTTGGCTGAGTCAATGCGTACAAATGCATCGACAAGGATTCTCTTTAATTTTTGAAGTGGATTGAAGCGTTGGTCGGCCGGCAGACTGTATTTATACCTTCCATCCGTCAAAGGAACCTTTACAAGGTGAAGCTCTTTAATATCCCTTGAAACAGTAGCTTGAGTTACATTGTATCCAGCTAATTTCAATTCTTCAACTAACTCATCCTGGGTTTCGATATCATTATTCGTTATGATGTCCCTTATTTTTATATGTCGTTGTCCTTTATTCATAAGTAGAAGCACCTCTTCTCAACTGTTGCTCATTTAATGGTAATGGTCTCACTTTCATTTCTTACATAAGCAAGCTGCCCCAATATGGGATTGCTTCGTTATCTTCAATACGTGCAAATAGGCCGCTTTAGAAAGTGGCTAATATTAATGTTATCGGATTTTTATGCAATTGTACAACTTTTTCTCTAAAAATGAATACAAGTGTATTTTTTTACGTACCTATTTTATGTATCCACCCTTAAATGATTCAGTGCATGACCACAATGTATAGTTAAAAAGCTCCTTTAGCCAACCATTCAGCCAAAGGAGCCCATACAAAGTTCTAACTATTCTTTTTTAAATTGGGCATGGGCCTCTCCAACGATGTCGTCAACCGTTTTCGAAAGCAATATCGCTCCTTCATCCTTGGACCCTTGCCAGTGTAAATGAAGTAAGAATTCAATATTTCCATCACCGCCGGTAATCGGTGAGAAGGAGGCATCCTTAATATCATAGCCTTCCTTTATAGAAAAAGAAATGATCTTATCCAATACTTGTTTATGGATTTTGGAATCGCGAACAATCCCCTTTTTACCCACTTGATCCTTCCCAGCTTCGAATTGCGGTTTAACCAAGGCAACGACATCACTATTCGGGACGAGCAAGGTCTTTAGCACCGGTAAAATTAACGTAAGCGAGATGAAAGAAACATCAATGCTTGCAAAGTTTGGCATCTCCCCATCGAGATCGGCGGGTGTAACATAACGGAAATTGGTTCGTTCCATTACTTTAACCCGCTCATCCTGCCTAAGCTTCCAGGCAAGTTGATTATAACCCACATCAAGCGCATAAGACATTAGAGCGCCATTTTGCAATGCACAATCCGTGAACCCACCCGTTGATGAACCGATATCAAGCAGTATTTTTCCATTCACTTGTAAATCGAATTCCCTTAATGCCTTCTCAAGTTTAAGACCGCCTCTTGAAACGTAAGGCATGACTTTTCCTTTGATCGTAAATTCGAGATCGACCGGCACTTTTTCCCCCGGTTTTTCGTACCTCTCTTCATTCGCGTAGACAAGACCTGCCATAACCATACGCTTCGCTTTTTCACGTGTATCGGCCAAGCCTTGTTCTACAAGTAATACATCTACTCTTTCTTTCATCACTTTCATATTGTCAGGCCCTTTTTTCTTTTTTGGGTGTTATCATTTTAATTTTTTTGATGGCTGTCTCAGTCGTTAAACCGATTTCTTCAAGCAGTTCATCGACACTTCCATGTTCAATGAAATAATCAGGTATCCCCATTCGATCTATAATTGCCCCATAAAATCCTTGATCATGGGCATATTCAAGTACTGAACTGCCAAAACCACCTTGAAGAACCGCTTCTTCTATTGTCAAAATAGGCATTTTTTCACCAAGGAGACTGCTTAGCATGTTCTCATCCAAAGGCTTAATGAACCGGGCATTGATCACCTTAACTGAATAATCCTCTTTCTCGAGCAGTTCTGCCGCTTCAAGAGCCATGGGAATCGTTGTACCGAACGTTAAGATGGCAACATCCGTTCCTTCTTTAAGAACTTCCCACGAACCGATTGGAATCTGCTGTAATTCAGTATCCATCACAACTCCCCAACCATTCCCACGAGGGAAACGCATAGCAATCGGACCATCATTATAGTTTAAGGCCGTATTGACCATATGCTGACCCTCGTTTTCATCTTTCGGCATCATCAACACCATATTCGGTACATGGCGTAAGAAAGCAATGTCGAAAACGCCTTGATGCGTTTCACCATCGGAACCAACCAATCCGGCACGGTCGATCCCAATGAATACGTTCAAATTCTGACGGCAGATATCATGCACCACCTGGTCATAAGCCCTTTGAAGGAAAGTTGAATATATAGCCAGGAAAGGTTTCATTTTTTGCGTTGCCAATCCGGCTGCAAAAGTTGCAGCATGCTGCTCGGCAATCCCTACATCATAGAAACGCTCAGGAAACTCTTGAGAAAAGCCCACCAATTTCGAACCTACGGGCATTGCAGGTGTAATCGCGACAATCCGCTCATCGTCACGGGCTAGCCTGCTGACAGTATCGCTTACAAGAGCGCTCCAAGCAGGACCTTTACTAGGGGATTTCACGAAATCGCCTGTCTCGATTTTGTATGGGCCTGTCCCATGCCAGTTTCCTGTTGTATCCAGCTCGGCAGGTGAATAGCCCTTGCCTTTTTTCGTGATGACATGCAACAGTACAGGTCCCTTCGTTTTCTTGGCATATCTTAAATTCTCCAGCAATTCTTCATAATTATGACCATCCACTGGTCCAAGGTATGTGAAACCGAGCTCCTCGAAAAAGATTCCTGAAACCAATAAGTACTTCATGCTATCCTTCAGGCGTTCAGCTGTAGCTGCAAGTTTACCACCGACTGCAGGGATTTTTTTCAAAAGCAGCTCCAATTCATCTTTTGCCCAGTTATATTTGCCGGCTGTACGCAATCTTCCCAATATCGTGTGCAGGGCACCTACGTTAGGGGCTATGGACATTTCATTATCATTCAGGATAACGATCATGTCCTTTTTTTCATCACCGATATGATTCAACGCTTCAAGCGCCATTCCACCTGTTAGGGCACCGTCCCCGATCACTGGCAAAATAAAACTATTTTCACCTTTGATATCACGGGCAGCCGCCATTCCCATTGCAGCTGAAAGGGAAGTCGAACTGTGACCGGTTTCCCAAACATCATGGGGGCTTTCAATCATTTTGGGAAAACCGCAAAGACCTTTGTATTTCTTTAAGGTGTCGAACTCACCTGCTCTGCCAGTCAGGATCTTATGGACATAGGATTGATGTCCGACATCCCATAAAATTTTATCATTCGGACTGTCGAATTCTTTATGCAAGGCTATAGTCAACTCGACGACACCTAAATTGGGACCAATATGCCCACCTGTCACCGATAATTTTTCCACAAGGAATTTACGTACTTCCACACTTAACTCGACAAGTTCTTCATTATTCATCTTCTTCAAAAAAGAAGGGTCTTTTATAGATAGAAGATCCAAACAGGACCACTCACTTTCTGTCATTTTCGGTTGTAAGCATAAACAAAGCCTCATAAAAGAGGGCTATGGGGGACTTGACCGAAAAATTGGTTTTAAGTTAAAAAATAGCCGCCAACACCCAGGTGATTTCGGCGGCTTAATATACCTATTTTATCACGTATCTCAAATAAAAAATTCATTTTGATTTTCACATATTTTTGCACAATGAGTATACCATAAAACCTCAATTGATAACAAATTTAGCTCAATCAATGGTTACGGTTCGCTATTAAATCGGTTAGTTCATCCAACAAACCCGTTTGTAAGGTTGTTTTTCCTAAAGCGGCATGGGCAAGTTCTATATGATGTTCCAACTTTTCCTTTGCCCCTTGAAGCGTAAGTATAGAAGGATATGTGCTTTTATGATTACCCACATCACTGCCAACCGGCTTACCGATCAACTCGACGGACCCTTCAATATCCAGAATATCATCCCGAATTTGAAAAGCAAGCCCCAGGTGGTATGCAAAGTCACGTAAATGGAGTTGCTGTTCTTCATTCGCCCCGGCTAATATAGCACCGGAAAGGATGCTTGCAGTCAATAACTTCCCTGTTTTATGTTCATGGATATACTCCAATTCCTGAAGGGTCAGCTGTTTATTTTCACCTTCCATATCGGCAACTTGACCTCCAACCATTCCTTCGGCTCCGGCAGACTTCGCAATTTCACTTACAAGACTCAGCTTCATTTCAGCCGTCACCTCGGGATCGATCATATCCGTCACCAATTGAAAGCTATATGTAAGAAGCGCATCACCTGCCAGTATTGCCACCGCTTCACCGAACACTTTATGGTTCGTCGGTTTTCCGCGGCGGAGATCATCATCATCCATCGCCGGAAGATCGTCATGAATCAAAGAATATGTATGGATCATTTCAATGGCAGCCGCTGCAGGAATCCCGATTCTCAAGCTTTTCCCAAAGGCCTCCAGAACCGCAAAGACCAATAACGGGCGAATCCGTTTACCCCCTGCTTCCAGTGAATAGATCATGGCTTCTTTGACCACTGCCGGTGCTTTAAGCTTATTGACATATTCCACGATTTCCCGTTCTATAACCGTTTTATATTCTTTAGAAAACATTTCAAAGGACGCCGTTCCCATGTCATTCTTCCTCCTGTACAGCGAAGTTTTCAAGTTCCCCATCTTCGCGTAAAATTTGAGTCAACTGATCTTCAACTGACTTAAGCTTTGAATGGCAAAGCCTTGATAAATCCATTCCTTGTTTGTATATGGAGATGGCCTCTTCCAAGGGCACATCGCCTTCTTCCAACTGTTCTACAATTTTTTCGAGATTCTCCATCGCTTCTTCAAATGTAGCTTCCTGTTTCTTTGTCATGGTTCAATCCGCTCCTTTATTTCTTTAATTTCACATTCAAGGGTTCCATCTTTAATCGAAACCGCTATCTTATCCCCTTTGGATACTTGCTGTGTACTTTTCACTAATGTCTCATCCTCAGCAAAAACCAATCCATAGCCCCGTTCCATGATTTTTAGTGGACTGAGGGCAGACAAAGTGGCTGTAATATGAACGAATTGCTGTGATTTTTGCCGATAGATGGCTTCCATGGCCCTACGTAAAACCTTTGCATGCTGCCGCAATTCATCTTTCGCATTTTTCACCGCTTGTTCAGGATGCTGCTTTTTCAGAATTTCGTTCAGCTGATTCAGCTCATCTCTCTTTTTCATGAAATATCGCGTGCTGGTCCTCCCTAGCCTTTCCATCGTCTTGTCTAGCTGTTCCAGCTTCTGTTCATACATTTTATGCGGATAACGGAAAGCATAAGACCTCTCCATCCTGGTCAAACGGGTTCGTTCAAAATTAACCGCTTCTTGAATGGAACGGGTCAACCGATTTTTGCGGTTCATCAGTCGTTCGAGTATTTCATTCAAGTGAGGAACCGCTAACTCCGCTGCACCAGTCGGTGTAGGAGCACGCATATCGGCGACAAAATCAGCAATGGTAAAATCAGTTTCGTGACCGACAGCAGAAATTACCGGTATATCGGAATCATAAATCGATTCAGCCACTATCTCCTCATTAAAGGCCCATAACTCCTCGATCGACCCGCCACCCCTTCCGACAATGAGAACATCGCTTTCCGCCCTTGCGTTAGCCATTGAAATTGCCTTGGCAATCGATTTAGCGGCATTATTCCCTTGTACAAGTGCTGGATAAACAATGATCCTGGCGATTGGATATCTCCGCTTGATGGTTATCAGGATATCTCTTAATGCAGCTCCGGTCGGAGATGTTATGACTCCTACAGACTTAGGGTACTGCGGGATCGGCTTCTTATGTTCGGCCAAAAACAAACCTGCTGCCTCCAGCTTTTTCTTCAGCTGTTCATAAGCAAGATACAAATCCCCCACACCATCAGGGGCCATGCTTTTCACATAAAGCTGATACTGTCCCCCTGCTTCATATAATGATATATCGCCCTTAACAAGTACCTTCATACCATTTTCGGGCAGGAATTTCATCCCTTTATTATTGGCGGCAAACATAACGGAAAGTAGTCGGGCCTTCTCATCCTTTAAAGTAAAATACATATGTCCGCTTGTATGTTGTTTAAAATTCGAAATTTCACCTTTTATGTATACATTTTGCAAATGGGGGTCGGCATCGAATTTCCTTTTGATGTACTTCGTTAAAGCCGACACACTCAAATATTGTTGGTTGCTCATATAATGTCTCCTTCCGATGGAAATCGGATATAAAGAAAACTCACCTATGGATCCATAAATGGAAAAAAAAGCGGTCTCCCGTTATTATAAAACAAGAGGTCCGCTTCTTTAAAATAATTTAACGTTTTTTTCAGCTTTTTAATGCTTGCTTGTTCTGTTCAAGTGCTTTTTCAGCAGATTTGACCGTATTCTTCATAAGCATCGTAATCGTCATGGGACCAACGCCTTTAGGAACAGGTGTAATGTATGAAGCCTTATTTTTCACTTCATCAAACGCCACATCACCGCAAAGCTTCCCTTCATCATTCCTGTTCATTCCGACGTCAATGACGACTGCGCCTTCTTTAATATGGTCACTCGTGATCGTGTCCCTCTTTCCGACAGCTGCCACAACGACATCGGCTTGCTTGGTATAATATGCAAGATCCTTTGTCCGTGAATGACAGTAAGTAACGGTTGCATTTGCATTTAAAAACATTTGTCCGGCTGGTTTTCCGACGATATTACTTCTCCCTACGATGACAACATGCTTACCTTCAAGGTCATAGTCGATATACTCAAGCATCACCATGACGCCGTATGGAGTACAAGGTAAAAATGCATCCTGTCCCGTCATCATCCGCCCAATATTAATCGGGTGGAATCCATCTACATCCTTTTCAGGGGAAATCGCTTCAATGATCGCTTTTTCCTGAATATGTCCAGGCAATGGCAGCTGCACCAATATACCATGAATGCTGTCATCCTGGTTTAATTCAGCAATGCTCTGAATTAATTCCTCCTGAGAGAGTTCCGCAGGCTTTTTAATTAATACGGAATGCATGCCCAAGTCCTCACAGGCCTTTTGCTTATTGCGCACATAAGTTTGTGATGCTTGATTGTCACCGACCAGGATTACAGCCAAACCCGGAACGACATTTTTTTCACGTAACTGTTGAACTTCCTTTCTGATTTCCTGCCTAACTGACTCTGCAATTTCTTTACCATTAATGATTTGAGCTGACATGTGTTTATTCCTCCCAAGTTAATTTTGCTAAAGAAATTGCTGAGAGAATCCTTGTTCAAGGCTGCAGCTTTAGCTGCCGCTTTTCACCTTTACTTTGGATAAAACGGCATTTACAAAGCTGCTCGATTGATCATCACCGAATTTCTTAGCAATTTCAATAGCTTCATTCATTGCAACACTTACAGGAACACCTTCACTGTGAACCATTTCATAGACCGCGATCCGCAGTAAATTCCGATCAATGTTCGCCAGTCTTTCCAACGTCCAATTCTCTAAATTGTCCCTGATCATTCCATCAATTTGTTCACGATTTTCCGTTATCCCCATTACTAATTTCTTGAAGTATTCATCAGTAGGAGCACCATCCAGTACGCTTTCCATTGCTTCTTCTGCATTCGAGTTGGCAATATCTATTTGATATAGTGCTTGAAGGGATTTTTCACGGGCTTCTCTTCTTTTCATAATCTTACTCCTTTAACATCTACTATTATATATGAAAATGCTAGAACAAACGAACATTAAATAACATTTTTTCAAAAATATTAAGATTTTCGCTATATTATTTAAAAAACAAGCTAAATCCCACTAAAATTAAGGCCAAAAGACTCAAATATCTTGATTCAGGATAACAATTCAAGATTACTTTCGGAATTAAACGGCCAACACAGTACCATACTTTTTGAAAGTGTCAAAAAGCTCATGCCTAGCTTTCATGCTCATATTTCACCTTTTACACTCTAACAGAAATCACCCTTGAATTAAAGGGAAACTTCCAGACACCGCCTTATTATGTTCATTTAAATTTAATATTATAAGCAGGCCTCAAAAACGGGGTATCTGGAGTAAACATTCAAAAAAACAAAAACCCGGCTTTTTGCCGGGTTTTTGCAGGTGCGAATCGAATGAAGCCACTTACACTTCTTGTTCGTAATCCGCTTCTTGTTTAGCGTTTTCAAACGCAATGCCCACTACATGAATGTTCACTTCGCCCGCGTCGATAGCGGTCATATTCAACAAAGCTTCACGAATGTTATCTTGCACTTCCTGAGCAACTTTCGGAATTGAAACACCAAACTTCATGACACAATAAAGTTCGACTTTGATGGATTCTCCCGTTAAGTCCACTTTAACACCTTTACCGTGGTTCTTTTTCCCAAGCTTTTCAACAACACCTGTGGCGAAATTCCCGCGCATATGTGCAACACCTTCAACTTCCGATGCAGCGATACCCGCAATCACCTCTATTACCTCAGGTGCGATCTCCACTTTGCCCAGCCCACTATTATAATCATTCATTTCGAGTAATTGGCCTTCCATTTCACTCATTCAAAAGCACCTCCTGTCTTCCTTTACATTATGAGTTCATTACATCATATATTTCAAGGAATTTGGTATTAAATTCTCCGGAAACAAATTGTTCATGCTGAAGTAACTTAATATGGAAAGGAATTGTGGTACTGATCCCTTCAATGACAAACTCACCTAAGGCGCGTTTCATCTTTTCGATTGCCTCTTCCCTAGTAGGTGCATGGACAATCAATTTAGCGATCATGGAATCGTAATACGGCGGTATCGAGTACCCAGGGTATGCCGCGGAATCAACACGAACTCCGTAGCCGCCTGGCGGTAAATACATTTGAATCTTACCTGCGGAAGGCATGAAATTCTTTTCTGGATTTTCAGCATTGATCCGGCATTCGATAGACCATCCGTTATAAGTGACATCCTCTTGCGAAAGCGATAGTTTGCTGCCTGAAGCAACTTTGATCTGTTCTTTGATCAAATCCACGCCCGTTACCATTTCTGTAACAGGGTGTTCAACCTGGATACGTGTATTCATTTCCATAAAGTAGTATTTTCTATTCACATAGTCATAAATAAATTCTACTGTTCCGGCACCTGAATAATTAACGGCAAGTGCTGCCGTTACTGCAGCCTGCCCCATTTCCGCACGTGTTTCACCATCCAATGCCGGTGAAGGGGTTTCTTCAACAAGCTTTTGCAAACGTCGCTGGACCGTACAATCACGCTCACCTAAATGGATGGCATTGCCATGATTATCTGCCATGACCTGTATTTCAACGTGTCGGAAGTCCTCGATGAACTTTTCAATATACACGCCTGGATTCCCAAATGCTGTCGCGGCTTCCTGTTGTGTGATGTTAATGCCTTTAATGAGCTCTTCTTCCGTCCTTGCGACGCGGATACCTTTACCGCCCCCGCCGGCAGTAGCTTTGATGATGACTGGATAGCCCATTTCATTAGCTAAAGCCACACCCTCATCCGTATCCTTAATTATGCCTTTAGAACCTGGAACGATCGGTACACCAGCTTTGCGCATGGTTTCCCTTGCTACGTCCTTTGTTCCCATTTTATTGATAGCTTCTGGGCTAGGACCGATGAAAATGATATTGCATTCACGGCATAGCTCAGCAAAGTCAGCATTTTCAGCAAGGAAGCCATATCCTGGGTGAATCGCATCGGATCCCGTTTTCTTGGCTGTGCTGATAATGTTCGTTGTATTTAAATAACTGTCTTTTGATAATTTAGGACCGATGCAATATGCTTCATCCGCAAGTTGAACATGTAATGCTTCTTTATCCGCTTCTGAATAGACCGCAACAGTCTCGATTCCTAATTCCTTGCATGCCCGGATGATTCGGACAGCAATTTCCCCGCGATTGGCAATTAATACCTTTTTAATCATTTAGAAACAGCTCCTCATTCCGGCTTTACTAAAAATAATGGTTGACCATATTCTACAAGCTGGCCTTCTTTTACAAGGACTTCAACGATTTCACCGCTTACTTCGGCTTCGATTTCATTGAAAAGCTTCATCGCTTCCACGATGCAGACGATGGAATCCCCCGTTACTTTATCGCCTGTTTTTACGTATGCAGGTGAATCCGGTGCAGGAGATTGGTAGAATGTCCCGACCATCGGAGAAGTGATTTTATGTAAATTTTCAGTGTCGGCTGCAGCCGGTTTTGCAGGTTCAACAGCTTTCGGCACTTCAGGGGCAGGGGCCGCTGCAGGCTTGACCTCTACAGCTGCATTGGTTTGAACAACTGCTGGAGCTGCTGCTGGGTGTAATACTGTACCCGTTTCAGTTTTTTTCAATTTAATTTTCGTTCCTTCATTTTCAAAAACGAATTCACTGATATTTGATTGATCGACTAGCTTAATAATTTCACGAATTTCTTGCACTTTCATTTTGTGGCACCCCTTGTCTAATTTAATATGAGTTTGTGAGGCAATAATATTTTATGTAACCTTACCCTTAGCTTATCCTACTTTGTCCAATACTGCACAAAGTAGCCGCTTTCTTTATGCGAATGCGAATAAACTGAATACAAACCTCACCTGTATTATAACAGATATTTCACTTTCTCAAAATATTGTTTCCCTTAGAGAATTGAAAAGTTTATGACCAGCTTCTAACATCATACAATATTAGCTTATACAAATTCAATGATAGATTAGTTGTAACTTGTTATCCATACTTTTATATTACACCTTTATTATAATATTGTGAATATTTTTCAACTGGGGCACCTTAACGCTTTCTCTTGAATTTTGCATTTCACTCGTAGAAAATCAGCAATAATATCCACTATAATTACTTTTCTAGAATATTACGGAGGATCATTATCAACGATTCTATTTGCGTTCCTGATATCAATTGACATAAAAAAACTTTTCCTCTAAAGTTTCCCGGTTTGAGATAGTAAAAAAAATCATAATTAAAAGCCTCCCTTTTTTTATTAAGGAAGGCTTTCAAATTTTTAGGATGTTGCACTGTTCTGTATCAGCGTTCTGTATGTGTGATCACTTTTCCGGTTGGAAGTCGACCACTACATTTTGCGCATCGCTCACTTCTTTCCTTACGAGGCGGATAATGTTATTAGCCTCTGTTTTCGTTTGTTTATCGGCCTTGACACTCACCTTGACATCCGTTCCGTCCACCCGGACCAGTGCGGCATTGTAATCCATGGCAACAATTAAGTTTTCGATGATATTTTCTTTTACTTTCGTTTCACTTAATTGTTCGATTTTTGCATAAGCCTCGTCTCGTTCTTCAGCTGATAATTCTGTGTTGCCCATCTTTGCAGTCAATTCTTCATTCAGCTTCGCCCGTTCATCTTCAATCTGCATCCTTAAGGATTCGAACTCATCTCCAGATGCAATGGTTACAGAGGAACCTTCTGTATTTTTGGACGTTTCTTTTTCACTTTTAGTTTCCCCTTTTGTATCCTCTTTGTTCTCTGTTTTGCTTTCAGTTTTATTTTCTTCCTGTTCCATTTGCTCTGTTGACGTCATATCGGCGGCATTTTCTTCAGGAGCGGTTAAATAATAGACTGAAAGCACAACGACCAAACTTAGCATAGTCAATAACCAAACGGTTTGTTTTTTTAATAACATGTAGATTTTCCCCCTTATTTTTTAGGCATGACAGAAACCCTGTGACTCGGTACATCAAGTGAGCGTGTGACAGCCTCGATGATCCACTTCTTTATTTGAATGTTTTCGGCCCCTTTTGCAACTACCAGGACTCCTCGTACACTAGGCTTTTTCGTTTCCGAAATGATCGGTCCTTCTTTCTCACCGCTCTTAACCAAAACGAGCTGTTCATCAACCGATGTGTCTTCGACCGTCCTTTTGCCGCCTTCCTGGTCGGTTTCTTCAGTGACTTGTTTTTGGGTGACTTTGTTTCGTTCATATACTTTCTTCTCGGATGCATCGACGTAGATTACGACTTTTACATCCTGGACGCCTGCGATGGATTCAAGCGCTTCCTTCATTTCATTCTGTAGATATATTTCATAGTCTTTTGTAGTCTTGAATTCTGATTTCTTCTGTCCGAATGTTTCAACATCCTCTTCATCATCCTGCTTTTTATCATTATTGAATACAGTCGTCACTTCAGATGTTTGTCCCGTCTGGTTGGTGGTTAACAAATTCCCGGCCATCATGATTCCCGATCCCAAAAGGACAACTATTAGAGCATAGACATACAGGGAAGGTTTTTTTTCCTTAGGCTCTTTTTGGTCAGGGTCTTTATTTAATAGTTTTTGCAGCCAGGATAATGGACCTTTGTCTTTGTTCAATACTCAGTCACTTCCTTTCCCCGGCGATTTCAATGATCTCTTCATCAACAGACCAACTTGTTGCCAGAAACCTTTTGACAGCATCCAGATTGGCATCATTTGAAGTGGATGGGCTATCTGCATTGATATCAACCTTCGCTACTGCCTCTATCTCCGAGTTTTCTTTCCCTTCTGCCTTTTCCAATGAGATGGTTATGTTCTGCAGATCATCAACACCAGGTTCTTCCTCATTCTTGACCCCTACATCAATTGAACTAATTTTCATGTTATAATCCACTATCAGCTCCTCTTCCACTTCTGTCTGTAATTGGACAGCCATTTGTTCTAAAATATATGCACCCTGTGCTGCTTGTATTTCTTTTTTCTTCATTTCTGTCAAATTTCCTAAATCTTTTTTTTTCTGATCTTCAAATTCACTAGTAGCCGCAGAGAGGATTTCGTCGAAATCCTTATTGAATAATCCCAATATAGGAGTGATGATGATCGCAATCAGTAAAAGTCCGATTACCATTTTGGCATACTTCTGTAAAGCCGAATTCGGAAGAAGCATATCGATCACAGTAGCCAGCAATACAAATATGATGATGTTGGATACCCAGCCAGCTAAAAAACTCACCAAGCCCTCCTCCTTTCTAACGAACCATCAAGGTAATGTTTCCAGAGGCGATAATTACCGTGATACTTAAAAAAAACATGAGTGAGACAATGGCCAATGCAGCGAAAATATAAATCATGCTTTTACTAATAATGTCAAGGCATTTTATTACTGGTCCTCCGCCAAGCGGCTGCAAAAGACTCGCTGCCAATTTATAGACAAAAGAAATCATCAGGATTTTTATGGCGGGAAACGTGGTAATGAGCAAGAGTATGATGACTCCAGACAAGCCGACTGTATTCTTCAATAGAACGGAGGCACTTATGACCGTATCCGTTGCATCGGTAAACATACGCCCTATTACCGGTATAAAGTTACCTGTCACGAATTTGGCCGTCCTGATCGTCACTCCGTCAGCTACAGCAGATGATGCCCCCTGAACGGATATCACACCAAGAAATATGGTCATGAAAGCCCCAAGGATACCGATAGCAAAATTACGGAGAAGCTGTGCCAGCTGTGTCACTTTATAATGTTCGGTCAGCGTACTGACAATGCTTAAAATCGCTGCAAAGAATAATAACGGAAGGACGACAAACTGGATCAAGATACCGCTTGTATTCATCAAAAACATTAAAACCGGATGAAAGAAAGCAGCCGATACAAGTCCCCCTGAAGCAGCTATCAATGCCAAGAGTAAAGGGATGAGCGCCATTAAAAAGGAAATCATCAAATCTATCGTATCTTTTGTATATTCAATCGCCACATGAAAACTGTTAAGTGCCAAAATGATCAGCACCATATAAACGATTGCATAAGCGACCTTACTCACGGAGCTTTGCTCGAACGCATTCTGCAAAGACTGGAGGAACATGCTGAAAACGGTTAATAAAATGAGTGATCCCAGCAGCTTTCCATTCACGAGCAGTTCATGAAAAATGAATTTTGTCATTCCCTTTATCCATTGCTCAAAGGAAAATTTCTTATCGCCGCTTACGAAGTCCATAAAGCTCCCTTTCTGGCTTTCTGGTAGAAATCCTCCATATTCCGTAACGATGTCATCCCAATATTGTTTGAGCTCATCGACACCCAGCCTTTCTATTTGGGCTTGTACCAGCTCGGACTGCATGATCGGCTCTTGTTCGATTTCACCATTATCAGGATTTTCGGCAGCTTGTCCAATAGATGCATGCAAAAAAAAGAGTAAAACGAATAGAATGGATAAGTAAGGCATCCGCTGCTTCATACATTCACCTCATTGACTAGTAGGAGTAATCCGTTAACTTGGGAGCATCTGTAAAATCGTTTCGATAATGACCGTTAAAATCGGAATCGCCATGGCAAGTATCAAGATTTTTCCGCTTAATTCTATTTTGGAAGCGAGGGAACCTTGCCCTGCATCTTTTGTTATTTGAGAAGCGAATTCTGCAATATAGGCAATTCCGATTATTTTTAAGATGGTCTCTAGATACACGGTATTTACATTCGCATTAACCGCAATTTTTTCTAACATTAAAATAATTTCGTATATTTTGTCAGCTAAAAAAAGAAAAATGGAACATCCTACAAAAACGACAAGCAGGAAGGCTAAATTTGGTTTTTGCTCTTTGACGATCAGTGCCAAAAAGGTGGCAACTAGGGCAATGGCCACGATTTTTATGATTTCAATCGCGAATCCCTCCCTTACTGAAATAGAAATACAGATTTAATTTTTTGAAATAAATCCTCTACTACAGAAGCTACCATGAATAAAATATAGATGAATCCGAAAAGTGTCACCCACTGGGCATATTCCTTCTTCCCAACCTGATCGAGTATCGTGTGAAGAAACGCCACTACTAGCCCCACACCCGCTATTTTAAATATGATGTCCACATCAATGCCCATTTTCATTCCCCCCACATATTCCTACATCAGCAAGATGATCAATAATAACCCTGATAAAAAACCAAGACTTTTCATCATTTTTTCATATTTTCCCTGTCGGTCTAGTGCATCGCTCTCTTCCCGTTCCAAGTGTGCCATCGTTAGCATGATTTGCTTTTGCTGATGATATTTATCGCTTTTTCCAAGCGTCTCCCCAAACTGTGAAAGAATCTCGAATTCTCCCTGTTTTAAAGCAAGGGATTGCCATATTTTCTTCAAACTATCATCCCATGCTTCCTTGACGGTGGTCTCTCCGGACTCGAGTCGGTTTGCAAATGTATCGAAAAAGATGGATAAAGGTTTGGCCATCTGTTTAGAAAGTTTCCTTGCCGCTTCTTTCAAAGGTGTATGACCAAACATGATTTCAGCTTCAAGCGATTGCATGGCGACTTTCAGCTGTCTCAGTTGACGAGGCCTCATACTTAATTTTTTCGCAGCTTCAAAACCTGCCCATGTCGTTGCAATAATAATTATCGCTGCTCCTATTAACTTAAACATGCGGGTTCACACTTCCCCCCAAGAAAATGGGAACTCCCGCAGAATCAAGGACATTGTAGCTCCTCTTGCCGGATTTACTTCTCTGTAATTCTATAAACCGTTCAAAGATGTTTTGCTTTAATATTTCGGCGATAAAAGGTCGCTTCTTAATTTCATCCAGTGTATGGCCATGTGTAGTTATCATGAGTTTAATACCTGCGTTCACGGCTTCCAGCACAGCCTGCGTATCCGCTGCGCGGCCTATTTCATCCACGATCAATACATCTGGGGACATCGAACGGATCATCATCATCATCCCTTCCGCTTTAGGACATCCATCGAGCACATCAACCCTTGTTCCAAATTGGAGCTGCGGCACTCCATGGACACATCCGGCAATTTCCGAGCGCTCGTCCACTATCCCCACCTTTTGAGGGGCAATGCCGTGTTTTTCATTACCACTGGATATCAGTCTTGCAATATCACGTAATATGGTCGTTTTTCCCGTTTGCGGAGCACCAATCAACATTGTATGCTGCCATTCCCCGTCATATAAGTAAGAAGTGAGCGGTTCAGCTGCACCTATTTTTTCACGTGCAACCCGAATATTGAAGGAGGAAATATCCCTGATCGCTTTGACCGACCCATTTTCCAAAATCACCTTGCCAGCAAGCCCCACCCGATGTCCGCCCGCAATGGTTATATATCCTCGCTTTAATTC
This sequence comes from Peribacillus phoenicis, assembly GCF_047238085.1. NCBI lineage: Bacteria > Bacillati > Bacillota > Bacilli > Caryophanales > Bacillaceae > Peribacillus > Peribacillus phoenicis. Next base: position 3,268,448 of record NZ_JBDFMF010000001.1, read on the forward strand.
TTCCTCAAGTGTATATAACGAAAATTGACCTATTTGATTCAATAATTGATCCGCATCCGAATGGGTCACTTCATAGGAAAAGAAGTATGGTTCCCCTCCTACAATGACTTCAAGCGGCCTTCCAACCCGAATTCGCAGTTCTTCCATCTTATCGATCATCATCGGTGTCATACCCCGGAGTTGCTCGTATAATTTTTTCGGTAAAAAAGAAAGAATCGTTTCCATTTTGACAATCCTCCTGTATACACCACTTTCAATAAAATATATGCCGTCCAGCCTGCAATGATGACAGGCTATTAAAGAAACAGACCATTTATTGATTTTTTTATGACTTCGGGGATCTAAAAAACACACAAAAAAAGGCCGAGAAATTAATCTCGGTCTCAGGCTGTAAAAAAAATTCGAACAAAGCGAGTTTGCCTACAGGATGGCTTGTACAATTTGGACGTTGATTGGAACGTAGGGCACTCGCTCCAATCAACTTTGTTTTAACTTTTAGATAGAACCCTTTTGCCTAATAGAATTATTAAAACTTAAGGTGATGAGGATTCTTTCTAAACATGATTCTATTCAGCGAGATCAGCTTGAAATGTTAGACCAACTGGTGCCAGCTTGTAAAATGGAGGTTTAAAGTACACAACAACAAATAAAAAGGGCTATCGTGAGTACAAATCCTTCAGTGTACAGAAAGTAAAGACCATCAGATGTGGTGACACGCCATATTCGGCAAGAATATATGGAAGAAGCAGATCATCTGCGTCATCCGAAGTCAAATCCACTAAAAAATCAAAAAGGTTTCGGAATGAGTCCATTCCGAAACCTTTTTGTCTACAAACTGAAACCGAGATCTTCACCTCGGTCTTCTTTCATTTATGCACGTGATACGTATGATCCTTCATTAGTATTGATCAATAGTTTGTCACCTTGGTTGATGAAGAATGGAACTTGAACCGAAAGGCCCGTCTCAAGTACGGCTGACTTCGTGCCGCCTGAAGATGTATCGCCTTTAATTCCCGGCTCCGTTTCCGCCACTTCAAGTTCCACTGTGTTTGGAAGCTCGACCCCAAGTGTTTCCGCTTGGAAAGTCATGATATGCACTTCCATATTTTCCTTAAGAAACTTAAGTTCACGTTCAATGCTTGAAGCAGGCAGCTCGATTTGGTCATATGTTTCGTTATCCATGAATACATGGCTATCTCCACTTGCATAAAGGTACTGCATCTTGCGGTTTTCGATATGTGCTTTAGCGACTTTTTCACCAGCACGGAATGTTTTCTCTTGGATTGAACCCGTACGAAGGTTACGAAGTTTAGAACGTACAAAAGCTGCACCTTTACCAGGTTTAACGTGTTGGAACTCGATAACCTGCCAAATTCCGTTATCTACTTCAATCGTAACACCCGTGCGAAAATCGTTTACAGAAATCATAAATTTGTCCTCCTACATGTACATGTTTACAGAATGATTAACTCTTTGGTTGAATGAGTAAGTGCTTCGTTACCATCAAGTGTAACGATTGTATCATCTTCAATCCGCACTCCGCCTACCCCAGGTAAGTAAATGCCCGGTTCAACGGTTACGGCCATACCTGGTTCTAAAATGATATCAGACCTAACGGATAATGCTGGACCTTCATGAACTTCAGAGACCGATACCATGTCCAGTCGAATGTCCAAAATACTGCCCATATCCCTTTTCTTCAATTAGATTTCGAGTTAGTGCATCCGCTTCCTTGCCAGTCATACCAGGTTTGATCCCAGCCATTCCTCGCAGTTGAGCTTCCAAAACAATGTCATAAATATTAATAAGTTCTTCACTTGGCTTGCCAACCGCTAATGTCCGAGTGATGTCAGACACATACCCATTATAGTATGCCCCGTAATCCAATGTGACGAAATCGCCTTTTTCAATGATTTTATCCGTAGCCACTCCATGCGGAAGTGCGGACCTTAAGCCGGAAGCCACAATAATATCGAAGGAAGAAGAAGTTGCCCCTTGTTTCCTCATAAAGAACTCAAGTTCATTGGATACATCCAGTTCCGAGATCCCTGGACGCAGGAAATCCAGAATATGTGTAAATGCAGCATCAGCAATAGCAGCCGCTTCCTTTAATATCTTAATCTCTGATGAAGTCTTTATCAAGCGTAAATTCTCAATAACCCCCGACACCGGCAAAAGCTGACCATCAATGGCCGCTTCGTATGCCTTATATGTAGCATAAGTCAGGTGTTCTTGCTCAAAGCCCAGCTTGCCGATATTCATCGCTTTAGCCTGCTTGCCGACTTCTTCGATGATGGTTCCTTTGTGTTGAACGACCTCATAGTCCGGCGCCTGCTTGCCCGCTTGTTCCACGTATCTGAAATCAGTGATGAATTTAGCTTCTTTTTGGGAAATAAGTACAACGCCTGCACTTCCCGTAAAGTTGGTCATGAATCGGCGGTTATATGTACTGGTAATCAAAAAACCATCAATGCCCGCCTTTTCCATTGAGGCTCTTAAGCGTATTAGTTTATTCATTTAATTTCTCCCCTTTGCAATCTTTGTGATCGCCTGCAACGCCAATTCATATCCGTGTATCCCCAAGCCGACAATCTGTCCCGCCGTTACCGGTGCGGTCACTGATTCATGCCGAAAGCTTTCACGGGCATGTATGTTCGAAATATGCACTTCCACCACTGGAACATCAATTCCGGCTATTGCATCACGAATCGCATAGCTATAATGAGTAAAAGCTCCAGGATTAATGATAATCCCGTCGATCCCATGATCCTCTGACCAATGGAGCTTGTCGATAATCGCTCCTTCATGGTTAGTTTGAAAAGAAGTCAATTCCACATCTAACCCTTGAGCTTGCTGCATTAATTGCGCTTCCACATCCGCAAGCGTCGAGGATCCATAATGCGCAGGTTCCCGCTTCCCCAAGCGATTTAAATTCGGACCATTGATTAGTAAGATTTTTGTCATCATCAAACACCTGCTCATGTTAAAAGAATGCTTTCCATGAACATTCTATCATAATTCCAAATTGTCTTACTACTTTTTTACAACCAAGAAGCAATCAGCTTTCCGATTGCTTCTCGGCTTTGTTTTTTTGACGTATATATTCCTGATGATCGTATGAAATAGAAAACCCTACAAAAAGACCGTATATAATAAAAATGCATACACTTGTTATAACCGTATTTGCTGACATTTTATAAAAGGTTGGCAAATCGATGAACATCGGTTTCAGGACAAATACCAGCAAAGCCCAGCAAACCACCCCCAAAATAATACCCGGAAAAATACTCTTCATCCTTTTAAAAAGACTATAGTAGATAAAAGCGATCCCCACGGATAGAATTCCGAACAAAATTATGGTCATTACCGTACCGAGCCAATGATCGATCCAGGTCATATTGGACCACGAGGTAAGTATGAATTTTGGGCTAAAATCCATAAAGTTAATATAATGGGCTATGATTCCGATAAAACTGGCTAAAGCCCCCCCAACAAAACCGACAGCAAGTACATTGTAGATTAACATGCTTTGATATTCCTGTTGAATTTGTCCTTTTTCATTAGAAGACATATCAATCACCTCCGCTACGTAGTATGCCCTTTGTTAAATAGAACTATTTTTTTTTATTCTTAGGAAGGAGAATCACTAGAGGTTTTGTGATTTATTCTGTATGATTAAATCATAAATAATCTACTTTTTTCAGAGGAAAATACCCATCCTCTGTTGAAGTTTATAATGTACACGGGATACTACCTTCCTGTGATTCAACATTCATAAAGTACTTGCAGGGTTAAAGCTTCCATTCAATTTTGGAGGGGCGCCTTTACCCATGTGATGCTTGATAATAAACATGTTAGCACCCTTGAGAGAGCTACGTGAATAACTATTAGGTTGGTGTAGAAATGTCTGAGGTTCAAAAACCCGTTTACGGAGGGCAGGCTGTTGTGGAAGGCGTCATGTTCGGCGGCAAACATCACACAGTCACTGCGGTACGCCGCAAAGATTCGACGATTGTATATTATCATCTGCCTCGTGAATCGAAACCTGTCGTCAACAGCTTAAAAAGAGTACCGTTTCTACGGGGTATCGTATCACTGGTTCAGTCAAGTGCCACCGGCTCGAAACATCTGAACTTTTCAACTGAACAGTATGAAGAAGAAGACGGGGAAAAGCAGGAAGAAAAGAAAAATGAAACGAAAGAATCTTCTAAAATGAGTGTATGGCTTGGAGTTGCCGTAATCGGCGTTCTTTCCTTCCTATTCGGGAAGCTGCTTTTCACCTTGATTCCTGTCTTCCTCGCAAAATTGACAGAACCCATTTTCAGTGGCTATACGGCTCAGGTATTAGTGGAAAGCTTGTTCAAGCTGATCTTACTACTCGTATATATTTATGTAGTTTCCTTGACGCCATTAATCAAGCGGGTCTTTCAGTATCACGGAGCAGAGCATAAGGTGATCAATTGCTTTGAAAGCGGAAAAGAATTGACGGTTGCAAATGTGCAGGCAAGTTCCCGCCTTCATTATCGCTGTGGCAGCAGTTTTATTTTATTTACTGTCATTGTAGGGATGTTTGTCTATCTTCTTGTACCAATTGATCCGCTATGGGTACGTGTCGTCAATCGAATTTTGCTTATCCCGGTCGTGCTAGGCATTGCCTTCGAGGTATTGCAGGCAACGAACAAATTAAAGGATATTCCTGTTCTGCGCTACCTTGGTTACCCTGGACTTTGGCTTCAGTTATTGACGACCAAGGCTCCCACCGACGATCAAGTCGAAGTCGCATTGGCATCCTTCCAAGAACTGTTAAGGATGGAAAAAGAGACAGAAAAAAGTTTAGAATCCGATGTAATTGTGTAAAACATCTATACACATTTTGATTATGGAAAATCATATACTAAACTAAGGGAATGACCTTCATTTTTTTCAAATATTTTACATGAAGAATGTTTAAAATAAGCTAAAAATGCTTATGATGCTCTTAAGGAGGTGTCTTTGTTGAAACGTTTCATATCTTTCATGATATACGGAATCATCGCCCTCGGAGTCCTCGGACTATTGAGCCGACTATTTAATGACCCGATTGGCTTTTTTAGAAACATTCTCATAATAGCCATTGTCGCAGGGATTATTTATATGATTTATACCGGATTAACAAAGGGAAAACCAGTTAAGAAAGAGCAGCAAGCATTCCGAAAGGCTGCCCGCCAATCGAAAAAAAGGCTAAAAAATCGAACTTCGAAAAAAGATAATGTGGCTAGCTTCTCTGCAGCAAAATCATCTAAGAAAATAAAATGGAGAAAGAAAACGGATAGTCACTTAACCGTCATCGAAGGGAAAAAGAATAAAAAGAAAAATCGGGCTTCTTTTTAAGAGCCCGATTTTTTTATTCATCATCAATAAGTCCAATTTTTAAGGAATTCTTTCGTGCACTGTCTGCCCCGTTTCATCAATTCACCCTTTTGTTCATCATTCAGATTGAAATCCATTGCAGAAATTCCCTTCATCGGGATAAATACAATATTATGGACGTGTTTCTTGGAGATATATCGTGCATCATGGGAATCTTTCATCGTTTTGAATAGTGCGGAAAATAATTCAACCGCATTATCCACCTCATGCGGTTTCCATATCTCATCGACACTCAGCCGCAAGCCTATGACCGGCCGTTCCTTCCTTACATGATCTGAATTGAATAACCACATAGGAAAATTGCTTAAAACACCTCCATCAACAAAAAGTAACTTGCTTTTTCCGACATCGAGTTTGACTGGCTCAAAGAAATAAGGAATGCTACAACTCATTCTTACTGCCTTTGCAACTGGAAAAGTGATCGGATCAATGCCATAGTTCGGTAGATCATCAGGCAGAACCACCAATTTCCCATTTGTGATGTCAGAGGTTATGATACGAAGGGATTTCGGTCGAACATCCTTAAAAGTGACTACATTCCTTTCGGCAAGTTTACTGGCAACCCAACCTTCCAATGCATCGCCTTTATAAAGGCCAAGTCTCCAGTATACAAGAAGCCATTTGGCAAGCGGGATAGGCAAAAGACCACGCCTTTTATCCAGCAGGCCGCTTAAATCTATATCAATAAATAGCTTTTCCATTTCTTTTCCGGTGTACCCAGCTGCCACGAAAGCTGCAATTATGGATCCTGCACTTGTACCGGCTGTCCGATGGAATACAAATCCCCGTTCTTCTAATTCCTGCAGGGCTCCCACTAAACCATAGCCTTTAATCCCGCCTCCGGAAAAAACGCCGTCAATAATCATAGCTGCCCTCCCCTAATCCGGTCTTTACATTTCTAAGCAGGATTAGAGGAATTTATGACAGTTTTAGATAGAAAATTGCCTTAATCAGGTAAAATACTGAATTTCCGCTTTCGGGAAAAATTCCGCGATATACCCACGAATGGTCGTTTCCAGTTCTGCGGCTTCTTCGGTTTGATAAACATATTTACCAATGCCATATCGGCCCCATTTATATTTACGCTTCGTTTCGTCCAGTTCCAATTTTGTTTTCGGGTAGTTTTTTTGAATCACTTTTTTTGCTGGACCAGTGAACCGATGCTGGATTAATTCAAAAGTCAAATCCGGTATATCCACCCCTTTTAACGCCTCACTCAATCGTTCGAATAATTCGTGATAGCCCTCCTTCCATGCTTCATGACGATATATTGGAGCTACGATAAAACCCAGGGGATATCCGGCACCTGCCACTTTGCGTGCCGCTTCCATCCTTTCCTCGAAGCTCGAAGTGCCTGGCTCGAAATTCTTTATCACAAAACGCGAATTTATACTGAACCGAAATCTCGTTTTTCCATTATGTTCAGCATCCAACAGATGGTCGACATGATGAAATTTAGTTACGAACCTTAAAACCCCATATTCACTTTTTCCAAAATATTCTATGGCCCTTTTTAAAGAATGTGTCAAATGGTCAATTCCGACAATATCCGATGTACAGGCTGCCTCAAAACGGGTAATTTCCGGCTTTCTCTCATTTATATATTTTTCGGCTGCCTCGAAAATCTCGTCAAGATTCACATATGTCCTAATATATGGTTTCGATCCGAGTGTCGTCTGTAAATAGCAATAGTGACAATGCCCCATACACCCTGTAGCAAGAGGGATGGCATATTCAGCAGATGGCTTTGAAGAATCGAATTTCAATGTTTTTCTTATTCCTACCACAAGCGTCGATTTGGCGACACGATATTTTTGCAGATCATTTTCCCCAGGAAGATCCCTAATTTGGTTATGCGATGTGGTCTCACGGATTTCAATGTTCAAATCTTCGAATTTCTTTTTCAATTCCCGGCCAAGCGGGTATTCCAGTGCCCTGGGCTCGATATATACTAACTGTGGCATAAATGGTTTCATTTCGATCTCCATTCTTTTTTCGATTTGTTCATACTTTCAATCGAACTACACAATCTAATTCATAAGGATAGTTTTTCTTTATTCTTTTATCCTCATGATTGTTTTTACTTGGAAATTCAAAATGAAGGAGATGCGATATGGCTAATAAACGAGACTTCTTGACAAATGGAATGGGAAAACAAACGATCACCGTCCAAACAGATAATAAATTTCCAAATCCAAGGAATATACCTGGAGACTCGGTCGATGAATTTTCGGTATTGAAAGATGGCAACCAATATCTAGCCGAAAAGGAAATAGGGCAGCAAAATGAAAATGGTTGATTGAACGCAAAAAGAAGACCGAATTTACGATGATTCGGTCTTCTCTATTGGCATGTAATTGAACAGACTGTCAATAACAACTTTTAAGACACTAAAAAAGCCGTTAAGATAGCTTTGCAGCATACTTAACGACTTCCCTTACATCAGCTTATAGCCCGCATTTTAATTGTGCTCCGCAATTCGTGCAAGTATTGCATCCGCCCATTTCCTGGACTTCGCCTTTACGGCACACCGGGCAAGTGTTGCCCACTTCCGACCCAATCGTAACGTTAGTCGAACGCAGTTCATTTATCGTATCGACCAATACGACTTTTTTCTTTACTTCCACATCTGTCAATTCATCCATTTCAAGCTGTTCGTCCATTTGGTTTTCTTCCGCTTTGAGCGTAAGAACCTGACTGTCACGGCTGCCATCCACATATACAGTACCGCCTTTTGCTCCGCCTTTGTATAGACGTTCATATACTTTTTCAACTTGTTCGACAGTATATCCTTTTGGAGCATTTACCGTTTTACTGATCGAGCTGTCAATCCAGCGTTGAATGATGCATTGAACATCAGCATGTGCTTCTGGAGCTAATTCCATAGCGGAAATGAACCATTTTGGAAGCTCTTCTGTATCGGCTTCTGGATGACGGTCCAAGTATTCCTGTACAATGTCAGCCTTCACTTCAATGAATTTACCAAGACGGCCGCTGCGGAAATACGTGAAGGAGAAATATGGTTCAAGACCTGTTGATACCCCAACCATCGTTCCTGTGCTTCCTGTAGGAGCCACTGTCAATAAATGAGAGTTACGGATGCCATGTGCAGCAATACTTTCCCTGATATCTACAGGCATTTTTTCCATAAATCCGGTTTGTGTGAAACGTGTTCTTAGCTCATCGGTTTCTTTGTCCGTTGACCCGATCAGGAACGGGAAACTGCCTTTTTCTTTAGCAAGTTCCACGGAAGCCCTGTAAGCTGTCGTCGCAATGGTTTCAAACACCTTGTCAACCAGGATATTTCCTTCCTCAGAGCCATATTCCGTCTCACAGTAGATCAAAAGGTCATGCAGACCCATTACACCAAGTCCAACCCGTCGCTCGCCCAGTGCCTGTTTTTTGTTTTCATCCAAGAAATAAGGAGTTGCGTCAATGACATTGTCCTGCATACGCACCCCGACTTCGACAGTCTGCTTAAGTTTCTCGAAATTAACCGTTTTGCTTTCTTTATCAGCCATTTCAGCCAGATTGACGGCTGCAAGGTTACATACTGAATATGGGGCCAATGGCTGTTCTCCACAAGGGTTCGTGGCTACGACCTGTTGACCGTATGCTTTGGCATTCGTCATTTCATTAGCATTATCGATAAAGAAAATACCTGGTTCAGCAGAATATGTTGCACAAATGTTTATTAAATTCCAAAGCTCTTTAGCTCGGATTTTACGGTAAACACGGACTTTGTGACCCATTTTCTCCCATTCGCGAACATCACCGACATTATGCCATTCTTCATTGTAAATGGCCATTTCTTCGGCATTATAGCTTTCAACATCAGGAAAACGCAATTCGTATTCCGCATCTTGTTCCGCCGCTTCCATGAATTCCTTAGTCAGGCAAATCGAGATGTTGGCTCCAGTCAGAAAATCAGAATTATGGACACTGTACGTTCCCCCTGTACGGAGCTTTTCCTCTGCATCCCTAATGATTTTCTCGCTAAATCCGCCTTGGCCAGGAATCTCCTTATAATTGATGATCCCTTGATACATAGCCGTTTCCTGTTCCGTGTGCGGCGTGAATTTCAATTTATCCGTCGCATATTTCTTGATGGCTTCATCTTTAGTATTTTCCACTAGGTAACGCAGAATCCTCGGGTTTTGCATTTTAGAAATGATAAACTCTGCAATATCAGGATGCCAATCAGCAAGCATGATCATTTGCGCGCCCCGTCTGCTACCGCCCTGTTCAACTAGATGCGTCAGTTTGGCAATATCGTCAAGCCATGAGACTGAACCGGAGGATTTTCCATTTACCCCTTTTGCCAGAGTGTTTCTAGGACGCAGTGTCGACCCGTTCGTTCCCACTCCGCCGCCGCGGCTCATGATTTCCATCACTTGTTTCCTATGTTCTGAAATCCCTTCACGTGAATCCGGTACGAATGGCATTACATAGCAGTTGAAATAAGTAACATCCGTATTGGAACCCGCACCGTATAATACTCGGCCTGCCGGGACGAAATTAAGGTTCTTTAATTCTTCATAGAATTTATTGAACCATTCCGTTCTCTTTTCTTCCGTGGTTTCCACTGATGCCAATCCCGTTGCATTACGTTTCGCAATTTGTTCATAGTATATTTCAAGCGGCTTTTCGATTATATCCAACGGACGGTTTACAATTCCCGTCTCCACTTCTTCCGGATTATCCAATACGCCACGGAATTCTTCATCCACCAATACCTTGGCTTTTTTGGTTTCCCAATCAATTTCAACGATGTAGCCGAGACCCCTTGCCGGGAATTTCGGATCTTCCTTAATCGTCAACACGACGAAATCGCCTGCCGAGAGTGTGATTTTTTCAGTATCCTTAAAAGAATAGCGGTCAAGCATGACTAGACGGGACACTCCCTTATGCGCCATTTTCATATCAGCCGTTACAGGGTGAACCTGGGGAAATAAAGAAATATCCTTATTCAACCTTTCTAGATCAACCTTTAAAGCTTCTTTTATTACAACCGACATAATTCCCTCTCCTTTATATGTTTCAAGATCCGTTCTTGCTGCCGCAAAAATCTTTATGTAGCCTTACATGTCCGTTTCGCTTAACAAGTACCCTAAATTTATCATAGCGAAACTCAAAAATCAACATATAGTGTTGCATTAAATATTTCAACTACTATATATTGTGTTTGATTTGAATAACTTTTAATTTTGTCAAACGTTAAATCAATTAATATAGTTAGCAAAAGGGAGGAAAATGTCGATTTACAATAATTTTTCATCAGATTTCAATTAATTTGGACCTTGCTTTTTCCCCATCCCTTTTAGGGCTTATCCCTGCAAGGGATGTGTTATTCGATCAAACAAATCTGAAAAAACTTTTTTATTTCCACTCTAATTATGCTTCCTCTATCTCATGAAATTCCATTCATCGCTTTCATATTTGCTTTCTGCAATGGCCTTCACTTCCAGCAATTGCTTTTCGGTGAGGACGTATGGCTCTAAATCGACCGAAAGTCCTTCGGCAAAACCTTTTTCAAAAGCTTCTTTCGCTTCAGGGATGGTTATCTTTCTCCCGGCAATCTCATTTATGGCCACAGCTTTGTTTTTTAAGTTTTTTTGCATTCTCTCTTTAACCCTGTCATTTGAGAATTTAAATACGCTAAAGAGCTTATCATCATCAAGCTCAAGCAAAATGGACCCGTGCTGAAGGATGACGCCTTTTTGCCTGGTTTGAGCGCTGCCAGCGACCTTCCTGCCCTCAACGACCAGTTCATACCAGCTAGGAGCATCAAAGCAGACGGAAGACCTGGGCGATTTTAAAGCCGCTTTTTCCTGTTCGCTTCGAGGCACGGCAAAATAAGCATCCAATCCCAGATTCCTGAACCCCATTAATATTCCTTCAGAAATGACACGATAAGCTTCAGTAACGGTGGTTGGCATTCCCGGATAGGATTCTGGAACGATTACGCTATAAGTCAATTCATGCTCGTGCAGGACCGCTCGTCCTCCTGTCGGCCTGCGAACAAAACCAAGGCCCTGCCTTTTGACCTCTTCCAGATCAATCTCCGCTTCTGCCTTTTGAAAATAACCGATCGACAATGTCGCTGGATCCCAGCCGTAAAAGCGTATGATCGGCGGAATTTCCCCTTTGCTTTGCCAGTTTAACAGGGCTTCGTCCAGCGCCATATTAAAAGCCGGTGAACAATACCCCGAATCTATAAAACCCCATTTTTCTTTAGTCATCCTTACCCCTCGTTTCGATAGACGTTTTTCAATCCCCCACAAAAAACTCACATGTAGTAGTTTAACAGACTTTAACACTCTAAAAAAGAAAGTGCTATCAAGTCATGAAGAATTTGATGAAAATTCTTTTTGATTATTGGGTAAAGCAATTATATAATAAGGATTGTCTGTATTCGTTAAGGTAGAAGGGAGTTTTTATGTTTGGAAATATTATATACACTGCTCATCATCTTAGGAGTGGTTATTGCGTATTCACTTTTTAATTGGTACCGCCAGCGTAAAATCGTTAAAACACTAACACAGGACGAATTTATCGCTAACTACAGAAAAGTGCAGCTAATCGATGTGCGGGAACCGAATGATTTCGATAATGGTCATATCTTAGGCGCAAGAAACATCCCTATGACTCAAATGAAAACACGCTTGGTCGAAATTAGGCCGGACAAGCCTGTATATTTGTACGCTCAAAGCGAAATCATCAGCGGCAGAGCTGCAGCCATGCTATACAAAAAGGGCTACAGGGAACTTTTTCACTTAAAGGGCGGTTTCAAGATGTGGACCGGGAAAATCAAAGCAAAGAAATAAGACCCCATCTCGGCATGGGCTCTTTTTAATTCCATAGCTCAAGTAAAAGAAAGTCAACTGTTGGACTTTAATGGAAACTTACATAAACATGAAAAATCCCCGCCGGCAGGCAGGGATTTTTTTCGTGTAAGCTACTAATCTAGGCTTGATAACGCAAAACGGGTTTTCTTGCAGCAAGAGTTTCATCAAGCCGCTTTATAACGGTTGTATGCGGAGCTTCCTGAACGATTTCCGGGGTTTCTTCCGCTTCCTTGGCAATCTGGATCATCGCATCGATGAACGAATCCAGCGTTTCTTTTGACTCGGTTTCAGTCGGTTCTATCATCATTCCTTCTTCCACGTTCAACGGGAAGTAAATGGTTGGAGGATGATACCCGAAATCCAGCAATCTTTTAGCTATATCGAGAGTCCTTACCCCCAATTTCTTTTGCCGGCGTCCGCTTAATACGAATTCATGCTTACAATGACGATTATATGGCAGGTCAAAATAAGGTTCCAACTTGCGCATCATATAATTGGCATTGATGACCGCGTTCTCTGTGACGGCTTTAAGGCCATCAGGACCCATTGAACGAATGTACGTATATGCCCTCACGTTTATTCCGAAATTACCATAATAAGGTTTTACCCTGCCAATGGATTGCGGACGATCATAATCAAGGACGAATTGCTCACCTTGCTTGACTATAAGAGGTTTAGGCAAGTAAGGAATCAAGTCGGACTTCACACCTACAGGACCAGAACCCGGACCGCCGCCGCCATGCGGGCCTGTGAATGTTTTATGGAGATTTAAGTGAACCACATCAAAGCCCATGTCACCCGGGCGTGCTTTTGATAGGACTGCATTCAGATTGGCTCCGTCATAATAAAGCTTCCCACCTGCATCATGGACAAGTTGTGCCATTTCCAAAATGTTTTCTTCAAACAATCCCAATGTATTAGGGTTCGTCAGCATCAAGGCCGCCGTATCAGGTCCGACAACACGCTTTAAATCTTCAAGGTCGACTAATCCATTTTCATCGGATTTTACTGTAATCGTTTCAAGTCCGGCAACAGTGGCAGAGGCAGGATTCGTACCGTGTGCAGAATCAGGTACAATCACTTTCGTCCGTTCTGTATCGCCATTCGCTTCGTGAAAAGCGCGAATCATCATTAACCCTGTCCACTCACCATGTGCACCTGCTGCAGGCTGTAATGTCACTTGGTCCATCCCGGTGATTTCCGTTAAGTGTTCCTGCAAATCAAATAAGAGTCCCAATGCTCCCTGAACGGTAGCCGGATCTTGATATGGATGGATATGGGCAAAGCCGTTGAAGCGTGCCACGTTTTCATTTATTTTCGGATTATATTTCATCGTGCATGAACCCAGCGGATAAAAACCCGAATCCACCCCATGATTCCGTTTGGAGAGTGCTGTATAGTGACGCATGATATCCAGTTCGGACACCTCAGGCAGTTCTGCCTCTTCTTCACGGATGTAGTCGGCAGGAAGAATTTCTTCGAGCGGAATAGTTGCAACATCCATTTCTGGCAGACTGTACCCGATTCGACCGGAAGTACTGATTTCAAAAATGAGTGATTGATCTTGATTATTCATGTTGATCCCCCAATTCCTGCGCAAGTGCATCAATTTCTTCTTTTGTTCTAAGTTCAGTTACCGCAACCAGCATATGGTCTTTCAGCTCAGGATAAACCGTCCCTAAATCAAAGCCACCGATCATCCCTTTTTCAAAAAGGTTTTTATTGATTTCTGAAAACGAAGCAGGCAGTTTAATGACAAATTCATTGAACGAAGGACCATCGAATATCACTTCCACCCCTTTTGCCATAATTGCTTTTTTCGCATAATGAGCTTTTTGAATATTTTGCACGGCCATTTCTTTGACACCCTTTTTCCCAAGCGCGGTCATTGCAACAGAAGCTGCCAACGCATTCAAAGCTTGATTGGAACAAATGTTGGATGTGGCTTTGTCACGGCGAATGTGCTGTTCACGAGCTTGAAGCGTCAGTACAAATCCCCGTTTACCATTTTCATCCACTGTTTGACCGACGAGTCGGCCCGGAACTTTCCGAACAAGTTTATTAGTAACGGCAAAATATCCACAATGAGGTCCACCGAATGCCGCTGGAATGCCGAATGGCTGAGCATCCCCCGTTACGATATCTGCACCAAGTGCACCAGGGGATGTCAATGCTCCCAATGCAAGCGGATTACTGGAAACGATAAACATCGACTTGACGCCATGAATGATTTCCTCCATTTCTTTCAATGGCTCGATGCGGCCAAAAAAGTTCGGATATTGCACGATCACTCCTGCAATGTCCTCATTCGCCAATTCCCTTAAAGCAGCTAAGTCCGTCACACCGTCTTTAAAAGGAATTTCGATCACTTCCACGCGTTGCCCTTTCGCATATGTCTTAACGACTTCTCTTGATTCAGGATGAACGGCTCCTGAAATGAGAATCTTTTTGCGTCGTGTCTGGCCTGAAGCAAGCATGGCTGCTTCAGCCAGCGCTGTTCCGCCGTCATACATGGAGGAGTTAGCCACATCCATGCCCGTCAATTCACATATCATCGTTTGATATTCAAAGATGGCCTGAAGCTCCCCCTGTGAAATTTCAGGCTGATAGGGTGTATAAGCCGTGTAAAATTCAGAACGGGATAGAACATGATCGACGATGACCGGCGCGTAATGGTCATAGACACCCGCACCAAGGAAGGAAGCATAGTTTTTAAGGTCCGCATTCTTGGCAGCAAGCCTTGATAATTCTTTCATTAATGCAGGTTCAGATTTAGCAGGCTTGATATCGTATTCTCCTTGAAAACGAACGCTTTCAGGGATATCACTGAAAAGTTCTTCAGCAGTGGATACCCCTATCGCTTTCAGCATTTCTTGTTTATCTTGCTCTGTCATGGGTAAATAACGATGTTTCATCTAATGACCATTCCCCTCTATTTACGTGGTTTTTTATAAAAAGGTGTTTGTATTATAACGGCTTTCAAACGTTTGGAACGGATTTCCACTTCGACTTCCGCATCCAGCACCGAAAATTCCTTATCGATAAGTACCAAACCCACGTTTTTCTTCAACGTTGGTGATTGGGTACCGGTCGTGACCTCGCCAATGACTTTATCACCGCTGTAGACCTTATACCCATGACGTGGAATGCCACGGTCAATCATTTCAATTCCCACAAGCTTGCGGGAAGCTCCTTTCTCCTTTTGCTCAGCAAGAACGGCTTTCCCGAAAAAATCAACTTCCTTATCCACTTTTACTGCAAAACCAATCCCGGCTTCTATCGGGGTGATGTCCGCTGAAAGCTCCTGCCCATACAGCGGCAGTTTCGCTTCAAAACGCAGGGTATCACGAGCACCTAAACCAATCGGCTGAACCCCCTCTTCGTTTCCGGCATCCATAATCGCCTTCCAAAGGGCAGGACCATTTTCACTGTCACTATATATCTCAAAGCCATCCTCACCAGTGTACCCAGTACGGGATACCAGCGTGGAGATGCCGTTAATCATGACATTTTCCTTGAACTTGAAAAATCCTATTTCACTTAAGGCAGTATTTCCCGATAGTTTTTGTAATATCTTCTCTGCAGCTGGTCCTTGAAGTGCCAGCTGTGTATAGTCACTCGATACATTCGTAATTTGGACATCTTCCGTTAAATTAGCTTGCAGCCAATTGAAATCTTTTTCTGTATTCGCTGCATTGACCACGAGCAGATAGTCGTCCTCAGCCCTTTTATACACGATAAGATCATCGACCGTGCCTCCGTTTTCATAACACATGGCGGTATATTGGGCACCGCCCTGTTGCAGCTTTGATATATCATTGGTCAGCATCTTCTGTAAAAAGGAAAGGCTTCCGGGACCCTTAACATCGACTTCACCCATATGGGAAACATCGAATAACCCCGCTTTTGTTCGTACGGCTTCATGTTCGTCCTTTATACCCGAAAATTGGACAGGAAGTTCCCAGCCGCCAAAATCAATCGTTTTACCTCCGTATTCACGATAAACCTCAAATAGTGGTGTTCTTTTTAAATTGGTCAAAAAATGACCCCCTTCAGATTTTTTTTAATTAATTGGCTTCATTATCAAAAGCTTCTTGTCATTACGCATCAGATATTTCCTGATTCATGATGTGAAAAAAGCACAAAAAAGGACAGAGAAAGCCCGTTTGAGCTTTTTCTCTGTCCTGAAACCTGAAAGTTTACCTATGTAATAGGTTTTCCCCTTTGGTGGCCGTCCCAAAATGGGCGGCGCTCTCCAGAGTTGCGTCCAATAAGAGTTCTTTTGCCTGAGAGATTCACTGCTAAGTTTGCTCCTTCGGCGCTACATCCGTAGTCTCTCCCCTTATCTTCACCCGCATATAAATGGTCTACCAATGAAAGGAAGCGAATAAGCCACCAAGCATCGGTAAAACCCCTGAGCATCGTGGAATGCATTCTCTGCCAATTCTCCTGAAACTTCAGAAACCGTTTGATTGGTCTCCTTCAGTAATCTTGGATAAATTAGGAGCCTATAGCCCATACTAAGAAAACGCGAACTGCAAATCGATGTACAAAGATTCTTTGTAGCGTTTGGAAATTGGAATTTTCTAAATATACTTATATCCTACCCTAAGAAACTTATCTCTGCAATATCTTTTGAAGAGAAATATTTTTCTTACTTCACATATGAAATGTTCGGGTTTTGACCTTTTATTAAGGAAATTATGATTTAAGAGGGAGTTATTTCTATGAAAATCAATATATCCTTTAATTCTGAATGGACTGACGAGTTTCTGCAAAAGATGGAAAATGACGGTCCATGGGGGAATTGGGAGCTTTATAAGCTGGCGGTTCAAATGGAGGAAAATCTTATCATCCCTGATTTTGAAGGTTTACAGGCGCCCAAGCACCTTCCGCAGTTAACCCCGCTTCCGCATCAATTGGAAGCAGCCAAGCAAGTGGTGGAAAAGATGAATGGAAAGGCCATTTTAGCTGATGAGGTAGGGCTCGGAAAAACAATTGAAGCTGGATTGATACTAAAAGAGTATATGATTAGGGGCCTTGTAAAAAAAGTTTTGATCCTTGTTCCGGCTTCCCTTGTCACACAATGGGCTTTTGAATTGAATACCAAGTTTCATATACCGGCAGTCGTTCAGAGAAAAAGTTATGTTTGGGACTCCTGTGATGTGGTCATTTCATCCATTGATACAGCCAAACGCGCTCCACATCGAGATATCATTTTCAAGCAGGAATACGACTTCATCATTATTGATGAAGCTCATAAACTTAAAAATAATAAGACAAAGAACTATGAATTCGTCCAAAATCTGAAAAAGAAATTTTGTTTACTCCTGACAGCCACTCCGATTCAAAATAAAGTCGAGGAAATTTTCCACCTCGTTTCGTTATTGAAACCGGGCCACTTGGGAAATGCCTCACTTTTTTCGGAAAAGTATAAAGGGAAAGGCCGGAACATAATTGAAGATGAACACCTAAAGGAACTTGTCAATACTGTCATGATTCGAAACCGGCGGGCCGATACTGGCATTGAATGGACAAAACGGCATGTAGAGACCATCACCATTGAATTTTCTCCAACGGAACAAGCATTGTACGATGCCGTTTCCAAATTCAAACCTATTTCGGATGGTTCTAAAGGAAGCGCATTTTCGGCTCTCACTCTCCAAAGGGAAGCATGCAGCAGCAGAGAGGCGGTCTTTTATACATTAAAGAATATGAAAGCTAAATATGATCAGCCTTCCCCTGACTTTTTGGCAAAGCTTGATGATTTATTTTCTAAAGTGAATGAAACGGTTCAGAACTCCAAGGCTGAAAAAGCTTTGGAACTGATCAAGAAAATTGATGATAAAGTCATTATCTTTACCGAATATCGGGCGACTCAGCTATATTTACAATGGTACCTACAGCAGAATGGAATTTCTTCAGTTCCTTTCCGAGGCGGTTTTAAGCGCGGAAAGAAAGATTGGATGCGAGAATTATTCCAAAAGAATATACAGGTATTAATTGCAACAGAAGCTGGCGGGGAAGGGATAAACCTTCAGTTTTGCCATCACTTGATTAATTTTGACCTGCCATGGAACCCGATGAGGCTCGAACAGAGAATTGGACGGATACACCGCCTTGGTCAGGAAGAAGATGTGATGATTTATAACTTTGCCACGAAAAATACAGTAGAAGAACATATTCTGAAGTTATTATATGAAAAAATAAATTTATTCGAGAAAGTAATCGGCGAATTAGATGATATTCTAACCAAACTGGATATTAACAACATTGAAGAATATTTGATTGATGTGGTCGGCGAATCCAAAACAGAGGGCGAAATGAAAATCAAGATGGATAATTTTTCATCGTTAATCCAATTCGCTCAATCAATGAAGGAAGGTGAGGTTCATGCAGCAACGGGAAATTCATGATTTTTTATTAACTTACTTTAAAGCCAACGATTGTGAAATACTGGATAATGCACCAACCCACCTTACAGTCCAATTGACGATTGATATGGATAAAGAATTACTGAACAGACCCTTTTATTGGCATTATCTAGAAAAAACAGGTGGCGTTCCGAACCCAGCACAGATGACTTTCATTACCGATCCAGAACAAGCTCCATCCGATTTAAAGGGAGATATGATTCATTTTGGCTCCCCTCGCCTTCACCAGATTATTCAATCTACCAAAAAGCTGGCAGGGTATACTAGACTTTTTGAGGATACCCCTCCAACAAAAGGGGGAAATAATCCTTTGTTTCCTTGGCTGACCCTGAATGTGAAAATATCCTATCAATGCGACCGTAAAAAGGATACCTTCATGTCGATCGGACTGAATTTAATCTCAGGTGAGATCATGGAAAGATTTCACCATCGGGTTTTACCGATAAAGGTCACCCCAAAAATACCGGATTACTCCTTTACGCTTTCACCGCTCATCATGCCCAAGAGCGGATTGGCAAGACTCGATACATACATCAGGACCAGTTTCGAGGATGATGACCATTCCTGGGCAGAGGAAGCAATGCTTCGCTGGCAGAATGACTTGAATTTATTGGAGCATTTTTACAAGGATATGGACGAAAAAAGTGAGAGCTATTTTACCGAAAAAGATGCCTTAAAAGCTCAATATGAACCCAACATCCGAATATCCATCATCAACGGAGGGTTATTTTACCTTTCAGATAGGGCATTGGGATAAGTAAGAACAATAAAAAAACAGATGCCCTAAGTTCAGGACATCTGTTTTATTTTTTGATATTTTTCCTTACGAACATCGACAAAGCAAAAGGGACAATGCCAAACCAATGGGACATACCATGATTTTTATCCTCTTTTCTGTGACGGCGCTTTTCTTTTCGTTCTTTTTTCGTCAGATTAAAATACTCGACAAGCTGCTGAGTCAGATATTTAATATAAGCGTTTGTAGACATATAAAATCATCACCCTATGCAAAGTATGCCCCGTTTACGCTTCTTTTATTCTTTCGCTTGTTCCCTGAACACGTGTACCTGTCGCTTTCCGTTTAATGTTGATTTTGCGTATTACACAGCCTGCTTTTCCAACCATTCTTTCACTTCCCCCGCTTCTTTATCATATTGAATGATGACCCTTCCCTCGCGGTCATTTTTAGTCGTGGAAGAAAACTCGATATAGACGTAAGGCCCTTCTTCTTTCATTAAGGAATACCGTACCACACCATTAGGGTATGAAATTTTCCCCTGGATGATTTTGGGGATCTCTTCGCCCCACTCTGCCGTCACATCCTTGATCGCTAAATGGACAAGATGGTCGGCCACAAGCGATTCTTCCACTTCTTTATAAAACTTTTTATCGATGATAAACTGATCGATCATTAGTATCGTGAACATGATGAAAACACTCGCTACAATCATTACCATCGGGAAAACGACTCCTTTTTGATTATTCATCGACTTTCGTGACATTCCTAAAGAAAGGATGAAATCTTCGACTGAAAGTAGTCCCTGCTTTATCCGTTATATTTATAACAATGACACTGCCATCCTTCTCAACCCCGAATTTCGAAATGTTCTGTAAGATGACCTCATGCCCCATACCATTCACTCGTCTTCGGACCTTATCTTCATATTGTTCAAACGATGATAATTGTTCATCTGAATGCAGCAAATATAATTTATTTCCCATTACATCCTGAGCTTTGGAACTCCGGACCTCCTGCTTCATTTGCATGGTAAAGACCTCCCACTCTTTAGAATGTAATTCATCAACGGACCCCATCTGGGTGTGAATGATTGAAAAAAGCTGTAGAACAAAAAGGGACGTCGTCATTAATATCATTAAAGAAAAAAACATTTCAATCATCGTAAAGCCATCATTTTTTCGCAGCATCACAAATGGATTCAAGATTACCCGATTCATCTTCATAACGTACACACCCTTCAATCATCCCCGGGAAATCCCCATGGTCCTTCCAAACCAATTCATAGGATTTTTTTTTGTAGAAGATTTCCTGACCAATTGCTTGTATCTCCCCATCCATGAACGCCGTCAATCTTTCATATAATAAATGGTGGGCTTCTGTCCTTACGGCAATATCTTTCCGATGCGTCATTAACTCTTCAAGAATCGGTAAAATGGCAAGGACCAGGAAAATACAAATGGAAAATGCGGCCATCAGCTCAAGGTAAACGTAACCTTTACAATTTCTCAATCCTGAACCTCCCTTTACCGATATTGAGGACTAATTTGTACATTCCTTTTGACGTATCAATCATAATCGTCCCGGCTTTTGAAGCATTTCCATACTGATTAAAATGGAAGCTGAACCCCAAAGTGTCACTTAAAAACTGAATATCCTTTGGTATGCTTCTCTCTAGAACGATCCCCTCCGTATAAGACGAAACGGTATAAACCTTCTTGGCATTATCTATATGGAGGTAAATGAAGCTCTCATGACTGATGGCATACTGTTGTGCATAGAAGAGATCTTCATGGAATTGAGAAAGAAATAGCCTATTTTCCATGCCTTTAGTGAAGCTAGGATATAGATTAGGACCGATGGAAATCAGGAGTACAACAATAACGAGGACAATAAGGGTTTCAGATAGTGTGTACCCCCCATCGGAATGCCGTATATTCCCTTCTCTCCTACTCAACGACCGTTATCTTTCCTTTACTATCCAAACTAATATCATCCCCATTAGGACAGGATGTCTGTTTGAGATAGCCTTGACTTTCCAATTCCCCGATACTTCCGGGCAGTTTAGCATTATCAATCTCATAAGCCTGTACCTGTGCTTGGGCCATCTTCACGAATGCTTCACATCCTTTGGACTGAATCGTAGATTGGTTCTTTGTGATATTGGGGATTGTTATAATCAAAAGGATGGAAATTACCAGTAAAACAATAAGCATTTCAATTAGTGTAAAACCACGTTCATTCATCACTTTCTTCAACATATCCATCATGCTCCTGAAACCACCTGAATACCAGATAGCCTTCGAGCATTTTCACCTCCGGAATACAATAATAGAATTCTATATACTTTCGAGCAGTGAGAACATCGGCAGCAAAACCGCCAAATAAATGGACACGATCAACAGACCTATCAGTGAAAACATGAGAGGCTGAATGATTTTTAAGATTACATTCATTCTCTCTTCAATTTTCTCCAGTATAAAACGACTGTAATGAAGTAGCTCCGCATCAAGTCTGCCGTATTTTTGACCATTTGCAGCGACCACCGGCAAATTACCATCAAAATATGGAAGCTCCCGAAAAACTAATTCAAGTGATCTGCCCTCGATCAGATCATCCTTAATGATATTGCATAGTTTTTGGTAAAAAGGCTGCTGTTGATTTATCGAGAATAATTTAATGCTATCGTTAATCGATAGCCCTCCGGAGAGTAAACCACTTAATTGGCTTGCAAAAAAATAAGTTTCGTATAATTTGATGAAGGTCCCGAATATCGGAATTCCCATCAAAATCCTCCGCTGCCTTAATGGGCACAATCCGTTAAACCAAAATCGTTTGAGTACATACAAGAATATGAGCAATCCGAGTAAAAAGAAGGGGAGTGCTGGAAGAATGAATGTGAAAGCTGACATTAATCTCAAGAGTGTATGCTGATCGACATCCATCGTGATATAGATTGTCTGGAATTTAGGAAGGAGAACACTCTGAAGAATATAAAAAACGATACCTACAAAAAAGACTAAGAATACAGGATACACCATTAACTTTTTTACTTTATCCATATCCTCGGTTCTTTTCTTCCAATATCGCCCGCCTTCTTTCAACGCCCGTTCCAGGTCGCCGTATTGTTCTCCATAAAATATATAACTTACAAGCTGCGGATGAAAATTCAGATGGGTCAGCACCAAGTGCAGCGGGAAACCGTTCCTTAAATCGGCTTTAGCCTGAGTGAAGTCTTCCGCTTTCTTCTTTGATTCCTGAAATTCAAGAAAATGTAAAGCCTCCGCCAAGGGATAACCATGCTTCAATAATTCACCTAGCTTCGAAATAAAGACCGCCTGCTCTTTTACCCTCCATTTACTTTTTGGTTTCATGGTATACCAGCCGTTCATATTCCTCTGAATCCACATAGCCCATCGCAACCGCTTTTCCGATTTCATCCTTCAATTGGCGGTAGCCTACCGTTGCCATTCCTTTTTCATCTCCCATTATCCTGAGAACCTCAGCCAGGCTTTTTCCATAGAGCAATTCATATACACTGGCCCTTTTATTCCTGGCAGTCATTTTGCAAGCAAAAGCACAGTCCCCTTTACATGGAAGACATCGCAATTCAACCAGCCGCTGTGCTGTCACGCCAATCAAACTCTGTTCAACCTCAAGCAAGCTGACACCAAATTCCAGTAACCTGGAGATGGCTCCCTTGGCATCCCTTGTATGCATGGTTGTAAGTATCAAATGACCGGTTAATGCGGCACGCACTGCAATTTTGGCAGTTTCTGCATCCCTGACTTCCCCAACCATAATCACGTCGGGGTCATGTCTCAGGACAGCTTTTAGACCGACAGAATACGTAATGCCCGCCTTTTCATTGATTTGGACTTGCAGTACCTTTTCGGATACATTTTCAATGGGATCTTCAAGTGTAATGATATTTCGATTGATCATTTCGTGGGCATGGTGAAGCAGGGAATATAATGTCGTGGTTTTTCCACTGCCGGTCGGGCCGGTAAAAATAAGCATGCCATGGGAATGCTTCAGGAGTGCAATCAATTTTTGGACGGTGTTTGGAAATAAGGATAACTGTTCGAGAGGGAGGATATTCTGTTGGGGTATTAAACGGATGACCAAACTTTCGAGATGGGCAGTGGGTAAAGTGGAAAGGCGGAGTCCGACAACCTGGTTAGCCAATTTAATGGTGAGGGCACCACTCTGGGGCCTCCTTTTCTCCCCTATATCCATCGAGGCAAGGAACTTCAAATGAGCGATCAGCCTCTCAGCTTCAAAGAATGATAATGTTTCCTGGGGTACAAGCTTATTGTCTATCCTGAATTGGATGAGAGGTCCCTCCCTCCGAAAAAAAATGTGGATATCCGATGCAGATTCCTGAATGGCACGGGTTAATATTTTTTCTGCGGTCTTTTCAATCGATATCAATTCATTCATCACCTCCTATATTTCTTGTTGTAAGGATTCGACAATCCACGACAAATTCCTGCTCCAGAATAAAAAAAATTCCCGAAAAGAACTTCGAGAATCATTTACATGCTAACTTTCAATTCAAGCCTTTGGGAAACCAAATTTCTTAAAGCGTCTACATTATGACCTATCACCAGTTTTTCCCCGTCTATGAGGATGGGCCTTCTTAATAACTTCGGTTCTTTTGTTAATAATTGGATGACATCAGAAAGCATCATTTCGTCAATATTAACTTGTAAGTCTTTGTAAGCTTCACTTCTTGTAGCTAATACTTCATCAAGTCCTTCCGTTGTCAATTCAAGGATTCTTTTTAACTCTGCTGCAGTTGGAGTTTCTCTGAATAAATGTCGTTCATCGAAGGAAACATGATTGGCCCTTAACCATTTTTTTGTTTTACGGCAAGATGTACAACTTGGGTACGAAAAGAAAGTTAACTGTGCCATACTAATCACTCCCCGTTCACATTTTGTATACAATTATATTTTATATAATGAATGTATAACATTTGTACAATTAATGTATATTTTTTTGCATTATAAAACAGTTTAATTTGTGAACTTTTTTTAAACTAAAGGGAGTTAGCGCTTTCTATTATTCCATTTTTTTCTGCCTGCATTATAATGGACATAGGTAAACTATGGAATACAGGAGGGGTGTAATGGAACAAACGTTAAAAATAACAAACGTGTTAGCAGATCCCACCAGGTATTATATATATCAGCATATTGTGAACAACCATGGCGCTGTATCGGTACAGCAAATTGCCGATTCTTTTAACATCCATCCAAATGTTGCCCGTCTACATTTGTCAAAACTTGAAGATATCGATATGTTGACCTCGGATGCCCGAAAGACCGGTAAAGGCGGTCGACCGAGCCGGCTTTATCGATTATCTGATAAAGTCATTCAGCTTCATTTTCCATACAGGAACTATCAGCTGCTTTCCAGGATTGCAATCCAGACGATGATGACATTAGGGGAACAAGGAAAACAGGCTTTTTATGAAACGGGAAAAGCTTTCGGGGAGGAACTGATCAAGCAGCAACTAGCCCTGAACTCGAAGTCAATCGATCGAATTGCTTTTGCCGAAAAAGTCAGCATGCTTAAAAATGCGGCTACCATCGCAGGGTTATCTCCTGAAATACAAGCAAGCGAAGAAGAAAATAAAATATCCTTCCGTATCTTCAATTGCCCGTTTAAGGAAGTTACTGAAGTGGATCCAGGGACAATCTGCTCCATGCACAATTCATTTTTAGAAGGTATGTTCGAAGCCTTGTTTGATAATGTCAATATTGTGGAATTAGAAAATATGATGTCCAATTGTGCAGCATGCTCATACCAAGCTTCGGTTCTCACATAGAAACAAAAGGCATCCTTTACATTACCTTACAATTTCATTTATAATTATTTAGAATGTACACGACTAGACATAAGGAGGGATTCGGATGGAACGCATGTTCAGAGTATGTGGATTTTGGACAGGAATTATGGCAATTTTCTTTTATCTTGGCCATATGCATCAAACGTCTTTGCTTTTCTTTGCACAAACGATCTTTTTTGTACTTTTAAGTTATTTGAAATTATCTGAGCGCATGTATATTTATGTTTTCGGCGCCTATCTTACCGTTTTCTTTGCAGGATTTTCCTACTGGAGCGTATTTATGATGACTCCTGGTACTGCGCATTAAGAACAAGCAATATTACATAACCCATGAATTTTGATTCATGGGTTTTTACTTGTCACCATTCAGGAAAGATCCTTACATCATTTGCTAAATTCTTCAATTGAAGCAACACTTTGAAATGTTCACTAACTCCCCCTGGAACGATAAGTCCGCGAATTGCACGATTACGCTTCGCCGTTTTCGAGAATGGATCAGTTCCTTGATGGTCCCTCAGTTCCTCTAATATCCCTGCTTTAAGCAAGAATTCATTTTGAAGAAAAAGCCCCTGATTGGAAAGATCCTTTCTTTTTCCAATCTCGATTAATGTGTCAAAATGGATATGTGTCGTCAGATCCATATCACCAGGATACATAAGTGGATCTTTAATCATTTGGTGCTCATAATAGCCCCTCAAGCTCCCTTGAAGATGAGCTGGCTCCTTCCATTCCTTTTCGGTATAGCCATAATCAATTGTAAGGAGTATACCCGATTCGATACAGGAAACGATCTTCTCATATTCACGGACCATTTTTAACGGAACTTCATATCGTTGTTTTTCATTTAAGGTGACAGTTCGTTCTGTAAGGTAAGATAGAATGTCAGGGTTGTCCAAAGGTTCCCTCACCTCTACCAACTCGCCTTCCTTTTCAGTGACGAATACCTCTACGAGGGCTCCCTTATACTTTTCAATCACATGTATAGGCAACGCGTCGAAAAGTTCATTTGAAAAGAGGATACCATTTACCTTCGTCCATTTTTCCAAACTGGCAGCAGAAACTGCCTGTTTGAACATCCCTATACGTTCTTGCTGAAGCCTCCTATGAAATGGACTTTCATCCACAAGGATATAAGTCAAAGAGTCCCATATCTGCGGTTCCATTTCCTTCATGGAAACGAGGATATCATAAGCGAGCTTACCGTCCCCTGCGCCGACCTCGATGATTTTTGGTGAAACTCCGCAGTTTTTTATTAAATAAACGAACCATCTGGCCAGAGATCTCCCAAATGCATCCCCAACATTGCCAGACGTATAAAAATCCCCTCTGGAGCCAATCTTCTTTTTTGCGCGTACATAGTAGCCTATATTTGGCGCATATAAAACAGCTTCCATATAGTCATGATAGGAAATTCTTTTTTGGGGGCTTCCTGCAATCAATTCCTTTAAGTGATTTTTCAACACAATGCCTCCGTCTCCATGCTTCCATCAAATGAAAATTAAATGTTCCTTTCTTTACAAAACACATAAATAAGTTTTTATCGACAATCATACTCAAAACAAAATTTAAAGTTCACAAAATGTTCATTTTTTTCATTTCGCAGTAATAAGCGTGCCATGATTACAAAATGAATGTTTCCAAATCTTAGTTCAGAGCCGAATTAAAGTCTGCACACAAGGCAAGGTCCCGGTTTCTATTTTCAGTATAGTTTGGGAAATGACCCATTTCAATATTTTTACATAATTAAGAACTTAAAATAAAACAGGTGCCAAACGGCACCTGCAAAAGTCATTATCTCAAAAAGGGATTAGTATTCTTTTCATCCAGAATGGTCGTGACAGGCCCATGACCAGGAAAAACGATCGTATCATCAGAAAGTGTCAGCAGCTTCGTTTCAATGCTATTTAACAGCACTGCCTCGCTTCCGCCTATTAAATCGGTTCTGCCTACGCTTCCTTGGAACAAGACATCCCCTGAAAAGAGAAGCCTTTCGTCCTTTACATAATACGAAACGCTCCCTGGTGAGTGTCCGGGGGTTTCGAATACTTCGAAAGTGAATCCCCCAATAGTAAGTTGTTGCTCATTTGCCAGGAAGTGATCGGCAGGCTTCATGCGCATTGGATTTTCCGGGAACCAGTTTTGAGAACCATTCAATGCGGGATCAAGTAGCCACTTGGCCTCTTTTTCATGAATATATGCAGGTATCTCA
Source organism: Peribacillus phoenicis (assembly GCF_047238085.1). Lineage (NCBI taxonomy): Bacteria > Bacillati > Bacillota > Bacilli > Caryophanales > Bacillaceae > Peribacillus > Peribacillus phoenicis. The sequence continues at coordinate 3,295,941 of NZ_JBDFMF010000001.1, forward strand.
TAATGATCCCGAATAGCATCAAGAGCACCGATATGGTCAAAATGTGCATGTGTCAATAAAATCGCCAAAGGCTTTAAATTTTTTGTTTGTATGTACTGTATGATTTTCTGCGGCTCTTCACCCGGATCGAAAATGATGCAATCCTGTCCATCAGAAACTACATAACAATTCGTTTGCAGCGGGCCTAGAGGTATTTGTGTCCATTTCATTTCCATCAACTCCAATATGATTTTCTATCTTCATCTTACACTAATTAAGCTGCTAATGTTAATCCAGTTTACTCAAGTCATAGAAGTGTCACCTATTAAACCTCGACAAATAATTGAAAAAATATTAAGATATTAACAAATGCAATCTTTTCTACATATTTTTGGTAGTTGCTTTATTCTCTGGGTATATTATTAAGGATTAAGTATTCATTACGAAAAAGGGGGTTTTGACATGATATTAATGGTAGTTTTCGGACTTGTGGCTATATTAGGAGTAGTAGCTGTGTTTACCTCATTAAAAAAGAGAAACTTCTTAGGATTCATTTTTGCTGCCGGCAGTGCAGTCGTGTTTGGCTGGTTCACTGTCATGACTGTCATCAACAGCGGTTTTCCAGTTGCCCATTGAAGAAAAAAGCTCGCCAATCCGGCGAGCTTTCAGTTTGTAGACAAAAGGGGTGTAGAATCGACGAATACGCATTCTGCACTTTAACTTCTATAAGTTGCTGTCTTTAAGAGTGCCTGTAACGGAAATCAACGTCCAATTGTACAAGCCATAAAAAAACTGTAGGCAAACGATTTTCATCGAGTTTCCTACAGTCTGAAAGCTCGCCATCCGGCGAGCTTTTGTTTTAGGTCATCATGTTTGTTTGAACAATCTTTGTATTTGATGGGTTTTCATATCAATGATTTTCTCAAATTGATATCCATATAAGCAGAAGTTGCCATCAAGCGAACAGCTTAATGGTTCATTTTCCATGTCCTTCATCAATTCTTCTTGTGTGCCTTTTTCCCAATTTAATTTAGTTAAGGTAAACCTTCCCTCATATTGGTCCGCATCTTTTGATTCATTAGGAATAAATGTTATCAATTCCTTGTCTTTTTCAATGAAATCATAGGAGGGAATCACCCAATCTGAAAAGCTTTTCAATAGTGGTACGGAAAAAGAGTGGATCGGCTTGTTTGTTGGATCATAAAATGCATATGTACCCCGATCTTGTTTTTCTGTCTCCACTTGAATCGTCATTAGCGCTTGTTTCATTTTTTTAAAGTGAATGACATCGAGCATAAGGCTGTCCGTTCCATCCCCATTAAGCGCTTTTCTTTCTAGGGGTGCCGTCAAAGCAGGTTCTTCCCTGTCCCAATCGAGAAACATCAAATCTTTTTCACTTGCCCATTGAGCAAAGGGCTGTGGAAAGTCCAGAGTTTCCATTGTTTGTTCATCTGGATTCAACACATAACTGTTGTATGTCCAATCTTCATAAAAACTCGATAAAAACAACTGGCCATCTTTAAATGAATTCCACTCATAAGCTAATTCATAGGCTGGGATCGCCACGGAATACAGTGGATCTCCCGTTTTATCGAGTATTGTGATTGATGCTTTACCCGAAGAGGTGAAGGACGATAACAAAATATGCGTTCCAGACGGACTGATCGATACTTCAGAAAACTCAAAAGCCGGCTGATAGAAAACGGAAGTATCATTCGTTTCCAAATTCCATGCCATCAACTGGGATAATTCATTACCATCCCGCTTCACAGAATATAAAATGGTTTTAGAATCCAGCCATCCAACAATGGCTTCGATTTTATCCGTTTCTGTCGGGACCTTTAGATTGCTTACTGAAGTTTCCAGGTTTGATTGGGAGTGTTCTTTTTCCGTATCATTTACGGGTTTACTAAGGTCCTTGGAAGGCTCACAAGCCGAGATAAGAAGGATAGTGGAGATAAATAATGGGATGAAACACAACATCTTACAAATGGAAAGCCGCATACAAAGTGCTGCTTTGGATACTTTAATCTCCACACACCTCCCACTTCAAAACTAAAACGCCTGGCATATGTGAGCGAGACATTAGAAAGAGAGTAAGGATTAACCAATCGAATCCTTACGACTTTCATTATAAAGTAAAAAAGAGAAAATGTGGCGAATAATGATCTTATATTTTTTTGGAAGTATATCCCTTAGGGGGAAATGTATCACATATAAAGGCCTGCCACCAATATCTTGACGGTATCTTCATATATACCAGGCAAATGGGAAAGCGGAAGCGGATTGATGCCCTTTCCCAATTCGATTGTGAAACCGCCGCGTTTGAATTCCTGAATGAACCAATCTTTATACCCGGCATGGCTGTCAACGTATTGTACTGCCCGATATCCGCTGCGTTCCTCAAACTCCCTTGCAACATTCGCTGCCTCTTCAGGTTCATGTCCCTCATATCCCCAATAGAATTCTTTTCCCTGGGTGTGAAGTGCAAGCACTCTTTCAAAATTCCGCTTCATTGCCAGCTCCTTCATGGCCAATGCTTCTGGTTCTGATAACGCGGTCTCTCCTGGGAAATCTCTTGGGGAAGGGGCTTTTGGAATCTTTCTACGCTTTTCAATCTCCCAATTGGCAGGATATTGATTATTCAGATCTATACCGCGTATATTGGCTTTCCAAGCATAAAAGGCAGGATTGCCATTGTTTATTTTTAAAACATCGACCTTCCCCTCTGCCGCCTCCTCCCCCTTTAGGACAAGCTCGACTCCATCCGGATTCACCATTGGAACCATCGAAATGGTCATATCCCGATAGAAGGGCATACAATCCATTCCGCAAAGTGTACGATCATTCGTTACTGCCAGCAGAAAATCATTCAGCCATTTCATCAAAACCGCCGAAGTGATCCATTCATTAGCATGGAATGAACCGTTATAATGTATGATCTTATCGCCTTGACCGATCCTTACCTCAAGGAGTTCTTTTCCCAACACACTCCTCCCAATCGATTCAACCTTAATAAAGGGGTAATGAAAAGATAGAGTATCAAGATCGTCAAGAAGTGATTGATAATCATAGGGCTTGTCGGTGACAATCATGGGATTCATGACCCGGACGGGTACGGAAAAAGGTTTTTGTCCACCTTGATTCAACAATGATACCCCATCGATGGGCAGGTGATATTGTAAAGCGATTTCGGCAAAATCGATATCTAACCGGGACTCTTCCTGAACAATGTATCCAGGTATCTGTACTTCCATGCCATTTGGCAAAACCCCGCCAGTAATGGCGGGATTGGCATCCTCTATCAAAACCCGGGGAATTTGGAACAATTGACTGTAATATGCCAAACCATCCCCGCTTCTGCTCACGACTTTCATTCAGCCTCCGCCCCTTTCATTGTTTTATCTTTATGAAGGGAAAAACAGAAAGATGTTCAGGAAGTCTCTTGTTTCATAATTGTAATGGGTACTGATTCTCCTGAAAAAAAGAAAAAACCTGGATTGCGCCAGGTATCAGTAGACAAACTCGATGAAAATCTCCTACCGTTTTTTTAGGTTTTGTGCAATTTGAACGTCGATTTCCTCTTCAGGCACTCGCTTTCCGCGGGCGGTCCGGGAGCCTCCTCGGCGCCTTTGCGCCTGCGAGGTCTCCCCTAGACTCGCTTTTCTAAGCAGGAGTCTCGTATTAAGTTCCAATCAACTTTGTTTTACCTTTTAGATAGAACACTTTTGTCCACAGTCTTTTTTGTTTAGTATTAAAACTTGAAGTGACTATAGATTCTTTCAAAACATGATTGTATTCAGCGATATCGGCTTGAAATGATTACTTTAGATAATTGATTCATTTAAAACGTTATTTTTAGCCAGTACGATCGTAATACCAGATACCACCTCAATACCTTTTTATCTATAACTGAAACCTGGATTGCGCCAGGTTTCTTTTTTCAACGTTGCTCATAAAATCGAAGCAAATCCCCGTAAATGATTTTGTCGGAGTAATCAAGCTCTTGTTTCGCCTTTTCCAAATACTTTTCACATGAAACCTTTTCAGTCGCCGCTCCAGTCTTTTTATCATAGCAGGTATCCATCGTATAGAGATAATCCTTCGTGATGAAACTGCTATCGCGAAGAACGGTGAATTCTAATTTCTCTTCAGAAAATAGATCTTTGCCGAATTCGATATAATCATCATTTTCAATCCCCAATAAATGAAGGAGTGTCGGCCTTACATCAATTTGGCCGGAAACGGTGGAAATCGTTTTTCCCTTCTGACCGGGGATATGTATGATGAGCGGGACACGCTGAAGTTGGATGGATTCGAAAGGAGTGATTTCCTTCCCAAGGAACTGGCTCATGGCAGAGTTGTGATTTTCCGAAATTCCATAATGGTCCCCATATAGCACAATTATGGAATCATCATATAATCCATCACGTTTCAAATCGCCGACAAATCGTTCCAAGGCTTCGTCCGTATAACGTACGGTCGGAAAATATTGATTCAATGTTTTGGAATTGGAATCGTATGGCTCCAATGTCCGGTCTTCCTCATTCAAAGTGAATGGGAAATGATTGGTTAACGTTATGAACTTGGCATAAAAAGGCTCAGGCATCCTCTTCAAGTGAGAAATTGATTGTTTGAAGAAAGATTTATCATTCAAACCCCAATTGATGGAATTCCCTTCAGAGACATTGTATTCATCACTGTCATAAAACCGCTGGTATCCAAGAGAATCATACATTATGTCACGATTCCAAAAGCTTTTATTATTGGCATGCAAGGAAGCCGTATAGTAACCTTTTTCCGTTAAGATTTCGGGGGTGGCTTTGTATTCATTTTGGGCATGAGTGAAAAATACTGCACCTCTACCTAAAGGATAGAGGGAATTCTCAATAATGAATTCTGAATCGGATGTTTTCCCCTGGCCAGTTTGGTGATAAAAGTTATTGAAATAATAGCTTTCTTTAATGAATTCGTTCAGAAAAGGAGTGATTTCTTCACCGTTGACAGTTTTATTGATGACAAAGCTTTGAGTAGATTCCAATGATACAAGTATCACATTTTTGCCTTTTGCCAGACCATAGAGATCATCATTAACCTCTTTTTGATTGGCACGGACATAATTTTCAATTTCCGACAATTCACTGCCGTCCGCAAGGGCACGTTGAGCTGATGATTTCGTCTGTAATATTGCATCATAGAGGTGATAATGGTACGTACCGATATTCTTAACGAGGATTTCGCGGTCAAACGTTCTTGTCAATAGTTCAGGACGCGCCGCTTCAGCTAAAGCTAAGTTAAAAAATGTTACTCCTAAAGCGATTAACATAAAGAATTTACGATCCTTTGGATTGTATCGACATTCATGGAATGTTTTTGGTTTGTATTTCAGCAGCAGCAGCAAGAAAAGAATATCGGCAAAATACAATAGGTCACTCGGATTGATCAATTCATGTACACTGCTTCCAAGGTCGTTCATATTGCTCGTTTGAAAAAGAACGGGAATGGTTAAAAAGTCATTGAAAAAGCGAAAAAAAACAAGATTGGCAAAGAGGATGAAGGTGATGGAAAAACTCATGATCAATAAATATGCTGTCCTTCTATTTTCTTTTAAAAATATATGCACGCCAAGAGTAAGCAAAAGGAAACTGACAGGATTGATGAATAGTATGAACTCCTGGAACCAATTATCAATATCTATCTCAAAGCTTGTTTTATAAGCAATATATGTTTTAAGCCAAAGTGAAATGAATACGACCCAAAACAATGAATATCCCTGTTTTTTGAAGACCCTTTTCAATCCCGGTCCCTCCTCATCGAAGAAGCGCTGGAGCCATGCCAGAGCGCCTCAATCATGGGTCATGGTTCTCCCCTCTATTTAAATGCAGGAACGATTGCCCCCGCCCCTCAAAAGGGGGGTATTTTTTGAAGATTCCATCTTTTTTTCTTATAACCCTGTTAGCACAGGGCAGCAAGGGATTACGTATTCAGTTGGCTTTTAATGAGCCATGCTCCACCTATCACCCCTGCATCATTGCCTAGTGTGGCCAGGCTGATTTTCGTTGATTTACTAACCCGTTTGAATGCATACTTTCCGAAGGCAGCACGGACAGGATCAAGCAAAATGTCTCCCGCTTGTGAAACTCCCCCGCCAATGACGATTTTATCTGGATTCATGACATTCCCAACATGTGATAGAGCCAGCCCCAAGTAATTGCCTACCTCATCCACCACAGCTTTGGACAAAGAATCACCTGCTGCAGCACATTGGAATAACAGTTTGGAAGTAACTGCATTTCCCTCGTCGACTTTCTGCTGAAGCAATGATTTTTCATTAGCGGCGGTATTCAAGGCTTCTAAAGCCATACGGACGATTCCCGTTGCCGAAGCAACCGTTTCCAGACAACCAGTCTTGCCGCAATTGCATGGTGCCCCTCCGTCCGTTACGACCGTTATATGCCCTATTTCTCCAGCAGCTCCACTGATACCATGGACGATTTGCCCATTATGGATGATCCCGCCGCCTACACCCGTTCCCAGAGTGACACAAACGAGGTCTTTGGCACCATTACCGGCGCCTTTCCACATTTCTCCCAAAGCCGCCATATTGGCATCATTATCGATCACAGCTGGAAGAGATGTCTCCACTTCCAGTAAATCTTTTAAAGGATAGTCCTTCCAGCCTAAATTGACAGCTTCATATATGGAACCGTTAACAAATTTCACAGGGCCTGGAGCACCCATTCCTATCCCTACTATCTTACTCTTCGGTTCATTAAGTTCCACGAGCTTCGCATCAATTGCTTTGGCTATATTAATCGTAATGAATTTTCCCTTTTCGGAGATGTCCGTGCTGATCTCCCATTTATGAATAATCTCTCCGTATAAATTGATTAGAGCCAGTTTGGTAGTTGTACCGCCTAAATCCACACCCATTAGCCACTTTTCCATCATTCTCACCTTTTTTATCAATTTTTTTTCTGTTTTTCCCTTTCAAGAGACAACTGCTGTCTAATTAAAAGGATCGCCATTTGATAATCTTTCGTATCCATCATCTGCATACGGTGGATTTCCCTTATTTCGGCTTCCATCATTTCAAGCTCGGCTAAGCGATCACCAATATAGATAAATGTACCGAATCTTTTCAAGTATTGTTGAAGATCATAATATGTTTTCATAGTAAACCTCTTTACTCTTTTCTTTAGGAAAGTATATCGAATCAGCCTTTTTGTAACAAGCGGCCAATTCCCCTTTTGATAATTTCCCCCATCCCCCTCATACATGTCCAACTGTATTCATATGATGAAATATTAAGAATGTGGACTCTATCGATTTGATTCAACAGCTTAATGTTTTTAACCACTCATCACGAGCGAAAACGGAGGGGAAAAATGAAAGTACAATTGAAGTATACCGTCTTTTTGGTTTTGACGACCATTTTTGTCATCCTATATTTATCAAATCATAAAAGGGCAGAGGAAACCATCATTTTTTTTCCCATCGATTCCTCGCTCCATTATGAACATGCTTCCACCCACCTGACACCGGAAGCTACCGGGGATTCAACCTATACCATCACTTGGAGGGTGGAGTCTTCATTGGACCAGACAGCTTACTTGCGTCAGGACGTATCGCTTTTATACAAAAATGGAAAATTGGCAGGAGCCTTAAAAAATTGGCGCCAAAATAAACAAGAGCTCTCTCAAAAAGCGAAAACTAAAGAAACCGAGAGTGGTCGTTATGAAGCGGTAACGTTTCATTATGCCGAGGTTCATCCGAGTGACACAATATTCACCAGTGCCCAGCAGCTCAGTAAAGATAAACTCTATACAGTAACGACACCGGTTTTTCAATATTTCCACCGTCCCCTTTCAGAAGAACAGTTTCAGTGGAAAAAAACGCTGGACGGCTTGACAGATCAAACGGTTCGAAATGGTTTGGAAAAAGCCGGTCAAGCATTTCAGGTTAATCTGGATCAGTACAAAATCATCTCTTTAACAGATCTGCCGTCAAAGAAAAATCAATGGCTAGCTGACTTCCCCCAATTCAAACGGGAAGAAATTGTGGGAAAACTGTGGGAAGGACTTTACAAAAATTACGTGTTGGGAATAAAAAAGGAGGATGGATCCACTGCGAGTCCACAAGGGAGCACCATCCCCCTATTGCTCATGGCGAAGAATCAAAGTGAAATACTTGTCTTGTTTACCCTGAAAGACGGTTCCCCAATCATGCTGCGTCAAAAGTTATAGTCGCTTTTCAATTTCTGCCAGCAGTTTAGTATATGATTTATTATCCGGGGCAAGCGCAATAGCATGAACAGCTTGCTCCTTAGCTTGATCGAATGATTCGAGATTCATGTAGACTAAGGCAAGATTGTAATGGGCTTCATGCAAATCCGGATTGCTTTCAATCGCTTTTTCATAATAATCCCTGGCTTTATATATGTCCTTATTATCAAAAGATAAATTTCCCAGCATAAAAAGCGATAGCGGTGCATCAGGATTTGCATCAACATAATTGTTTAGCATCTCTACAGCTTTATCCTCTTCATCATCATCAATATACTTTTGGGCCAGCATGGCCATCGTATTATCATCTATATCTGCACTTTCCTGATGATTGAAACCAAAGTGAAGCAAGGCATAGGTCAGTATTGCCGACCCGATCAGAAAAGCCAGCTGCCGAAAGATATTCCTGGATTTTGGCAGATGCACCACTCCAGCAGCCAAGAACCCTCCGATCAAACCTCCGATATGCCCTGCATTATCAATTCCCGAAACGGTGAAACCATATATTAAGTTAATGATGATCAACACAATCACCGATGAGCCCATCGAGCGCATGAATAATTTCGGATAGACGATGCCGAAGTACAGAAGTGCCCCAAAGCAGCCAAAAATGGCTCCGCTCGCCCCTGCGGAAAGGTTCGGGGTCATGATGAAGCTGCCTAGAGTTCCAGCGAAACCAGCGAATATATAGATGAAAAGGAACCTGGCATTACCGTAAATCCTTTCAACTTCAGCTCCGATTAAATACAATGAAAATGTATTCATCAATAAATGAATGAACCCAATATGGACGATCATCGGTGTAAAGAACCGCCACCATTCCCCTTGTATGATATAAGGGGAAAATTTAGCGCCAAACTCAATCAAAGTTTTGGAATTGGTGCTGCCCCCATTAAACACCATCAAGATGAACACAGCTATTTGTAACGCCATGAATATATATGTAAAGAATGGCTTATTGGCATTTTGAAATACCTTCTGCTCAGCCTTAGCCTTTTTGACTGACTCCGAGATGGCGTCTTTCTTTACTGCGAGAATCTTTTCCTCATCTATTTCATTATCTTCAAGAACTTGAATTGAAAGTGGTTTTTTCAAAACATGTTCAAGGTTTTGCAAAGAGTCATGAAAGTTTTCACAAGTTAAAAGGAACGTGTTAACATTCGTTTTTTTAAAGGAAGCCAAGCGTGAGCTAAAGTCATGATCATCCACCGGGGCGAATTTACTAACATAGATACTTAATATGTTAATGGGCTTTTTATACAATTTCCTTCTGATCCTTTCCCCATTCTGTAAAGTTCGGTCGATATCGCGTTTCAGCCAATTAGCCCAATCCAAATCATGTCGAATGAGTCTTATGACAGGAAATTCTTTATTCTTATCGCTTTCAAGCCAAATCTCCTGATGGTTTTCCGTGACAGTGATCATTCGATAATCATAATGGGCTGACAACTCCCTTATGGTTTCCCAAAACAAATAATCCTCTTTAAATCCCAATGCCTTCCCCACTTTCCAATGAAACTTAAGCTTCTAAAATTCCTGTTTCTTAATTAAAACTATAGACGAAATCATGAAAAAAGTAAAAAAGGAGACTGCTTTCCCGGTCCTTAAAAATAAAAAAGGAACCCCTGATCAGGTTCCTTTTTAAGATGCCGGCATTCTCATTTGGTCTGACTGAACATGCTTTGCATCATTTTATCCCTGAACATTGGCATATCCAAGGATTTAGTCACTAGAAATCTTCTTAAAATGCCGTTGGACAGCGCAACATTTATCAGGCGGTACCGGTTTTTGTAACCTGCATAAACAGCTAAACCAACCAAGAAGATTTGAATAATTAATCGAAGCATAACAATCCCTCCTATCAATAGTGTGATACAGGACAGGATTTTTATGAGCTAAAAGTGATAATTAATAAACTTCTTCTAATGGGCGTACGTACGTATTACCCTGGATGGGGTAATGAGTTTGCCTACCGCTATATCATGGACTTCTATCGGGAGTTCATCCATTAATTGAAGCTCGTATGTAAGTGCCAATGTATCTCCTCGGTAATAAGATAGGAAACGGTCATAATAGCCGCCTCCAAAGCCTAGGCGATACCCTTCCTTGGTAAAAGCAAGACCGGGTACGATCAATGCATCCAATTCCTCTTTCCGAGCCTTGGCTGTTTCAGCCACTGGTTCAAGCAACCCGTAATAAACAGACTCCAGCTGATTGAAGGACGAGATTTTCTTGAATTCCATTGTCTTTTTTTCAGGATCACATTTTGGTACTGCCACTTCTTTTCCTTCACTCCATGCTTGTTCGATGATTCGTACAGTTGGAACTTCGGGCGGTATGGAGATGGTGATGCCTATGGTTTTTGCTTTTTTCCATTCCTCCAGTGAAAATAAGTTTTCAGCAATTCTATTCGAAAGTTCCTCATGTTCCTCTTTAGTCAGCTCCATTAAACGGGACCTAACTTCTTGGCGGAGCTTATTTTTGTTTTCTCTCATCTCTTCCGACTCCTTTAGTCTGCTTCTATCATTATCTCATAATATTGGTTCATATACGAAAAATACGGTGTCGGAAATCGCCGAACCATTAATTCATCTGAAAATATCCACTAAAGGAAAGAGAGGAAGAATGGATTAAAAAAATGCATAAAAAAAACAACAGGAAAAATCCTGTTGCTTACTTTGTTTCACGGTGAGTCGTGCTGCGTTTTTCTCTTGAGCAGTATTTTTTAAGCTCAAGACGGTCTGGATTGTTACGTTTATTTTTTTTAGAAATATAGTTACGGTCTCCACATTCAGTGCAAGCTAATGTAATATTTACGCGCATTGTGTATTTCCCTCCAAACATATTGACTTTTTCACATAGGACTTTTCTATAATAGCATTATTCAATGCGAATTGCTAGTATGTTTTTTGGGAAATCCAACATTAACTTTTTTGAATTCTTAATTGTTTACGTTTTGCATCGTCAGGAGGAGCTGATTATTTATGACTTTCGCTTCTTCTTTCGTTTCAGCATGAATGACCCAGGCCACAGCTTCCACACATTCCTTCGGCAAGATTTCAGTCTCTAGCGTAAACACGCTGGTAACTTCCCCTTTGGCGAGCGGTGAATAAGCCAGGAGCCCCTCCTTCAATGATTTGAAGCACCCCTCTTGATAAAGGCTTCCCTTACCTTGGATGCAATATTGAGAGATGCTTTTTCCTTTCACCAATCCACCCAATAAGGCAATCGATTGGGGGGCTACATGTAAAATCGCCCGTTCATTCGGGCTGTAAAAAGCCACCGCCTGCCTTTCGAAAGCGTTTTCATAGTGAAAAAACACTTTTGGGCGCTTCGTCTCGAATGAGGTATTTCTAATCGTGAACTTCGAAAAGGTCACCTGCCCTTGGGTATATGTTTGTGAAAGTGTCCGGATCTCTCCATTAGGATGACTCATCATATCTTCTTCAGGATACCAATCAAAACTCTCATCCATCCATAACCCAGCTTTTAATCCCTTACGAAATATATCCTGGTTATCCTGCGGCATATACGCGAATAGCGAATTCATATAATCATCCCTTCCCCTTCTTTATCCTTATATATAGCTTATCGTTAGGCGCTGACAGTGAGACTATCCACTTTAGAAACTGCACACCATTTTCTTATAGGTAAATTATTTTTAACTATTCAAAATATTTTGTTTTTTCGATTTATTCTATCTTTATGTTAGCACTGAATTGGCTGATGGACAATAAACACATTTTGTCGAATTTTATGTATGTTATCTCTTAAAGGTTTTTTTCCCATTTTAATGCCTAATTTTTTTTCTTCATCTACTGTCTTAAGGATTTTCGACAATATCTGAAACAAAACAGACAATAAATGAAGTTGAAGGCCCACTTCCGAAAATATAAAAATATGAAAATCTCCAATTTTTCTTAAATATGTGTAAAATATAAGTATATTGTCGAAAATTATCTTCTGAGGTGAAAACATGGAAACACTTATCATCCTTCTTTTTTCATTAGCGATCGTCCTTCTCATCATTTCCTTTTTCGGTAAAGATAAAGTTGCCAAATTAGAGGAAGATTTGGAGCAGATGACACTAACGTATATGCAGGATATCTACCAATTAAAGAAGAAGGTGAAGATTCTTGAAGAGGAATTCGTTATCCCGGACGAACCCGTTCCCCCTGAAAAGGTTAAATCAACTGTCAATTCCAATGATAGCGAACCCATTCATGAAATTCTAAAAAGCCAGGTTCTATCTTTATATAGTCAAGGCCTTTCTTTGGACCAGATCGCCAGACAATCCTCGTTAACGAAGGAACAAACCATTGCAGTGATCGAGCAGCAAAGATTGCGTGGTGAATGAGAATGAACAAAGCAAGACTGCAAGGTCTTTCCGCCGGTATCATTTTTACAACAACAATCTTTGCTGGCTTTTATTATGGCACCGGATTATTCGAAGGCACCACTCCGACTGCGGAGGAAGCTAAGGAATTGCTCGTGAAGAAAGGATACGTCGTTACACTCCCTATGGAGGAAACTAAAAAGACCGTCCAACCAAAGGATCCGGATAAGGATTCAATGGAGAAAGGGGCTTCAAAAAAAGATCCCTCCATCGTCACCTATACAATTAAAGTGAAAACGAATATGACCACAACCGAAATTGCCGATAGCCTTGCCACTGAAAAAATCATCGATGATGCTGCTGAATTTGAAGCGTACATGAATGACCATGATTTCTCAAAAAAAATACAAATCGGTGAGTTTGTTGTTACGAATAATATGACATATAGACAATTGGCCAATACTTTGACCCATTAATGAATAAGAGAGACTTTTAAATGGACGATGTCCGAGAAAAAGCCTCTCTTTTTTTCAATCAGGATGGGTTCATTCATTCCTGCTGATATATCTCCCTCTTACCAGGAAGTAAATATTCTCTGCAATATTCGTTGTATGGTCCGCTGTCCTTTCCAAATATCGAGCAATTAAGGAAAGCTGTGTAACCTGCTGAAGGTTTTTTTCATCTGAAAGGCGAAGGAGACTCCGAATCATATCTCCATAAAAGCGATCAACCTCGTCATCCATTTCAATGATTTCTCTTGAAAGAACAACATCTTCCTTCTCAAATGCTTCTATTGAAAGTTGAATCATCTTTAATGTAATATCATGCATCTGCTTTAATGGTGTTAAAGGCAGAATAAATGGCTGGTCACCGATTCGGATGGCTGATTTAGCAATATTCACACCAAAGTCCGCCATCCTTTCAATATCAGAGGCGATTTTTATGGCAGCAATGATACGCCTTAAATCAATCGCAACCGGCTGCTGCTTAGCAATCAGCAAAATCGCAAAGTCATTAATTTCCTCTTCCAGTAAATCAGCGATTGTATCATCATCAATAACTTCAAGAGCATCATCCACATTATTGTTTTCCAGTGCGGCATATGATTTTGATATGGCACTTAATGCTAAATTAGCCAACTTCACGATTTTCTCCTGTAACTCTTTCAATTGAAGCTCGAAATTTTCACGAACGATCATTATCGCATCTCCCTTTCTCTTTAACCGAAGCGTCCGGTAATGTAATCTTCTGTTCTTTTATCATTCGGATTAGAGAAGATGGTGTTTGTATCAGAATATTCGATGACTTCCCCATTTAAGAAGAAGGCTGTTCTATCAGAGATACGTGCTGCCTGCTGCATGTTATGGGTAACGATGATGATGCTGAAATCCTTTTTCATTTCTTGGACCAATTCTTCTATTTTCAAAGTGGATATCGGGTCAAGGGCAGAAGTCGGTTCATCCATTAATATGACATCAGGTTCGATTGCCAAACATCTGGCAATACAAAGACGCTGTTGCTGTCCACCTGAAAGTCCATATGCATTTTCATGCAGTCGGTCTTTCACTTCATCCCAAATGGCTGCCCCTTTTAAACTCTTTTCGACGATCTCATCAAGAATTTTTTTATTTTTAATTCCATGGATTTTTGGTCCGTATACAACATTTTCATAAATTGATTTAGGAAAGGGATTAGGCTTTTGGAAAACCATTCCCACCTGTGTCCTTAAATCTTCCACCTTATAGGACTGATCGAGGATATTCCTGTTTCTATATTTAATCTGACCTGTCGTTTTCACATCCGGGACTAGCTCTATCATTCGGTTCAATGTTTTGATGTAGGTGGATTTCCCACATCCTGAAGGACCAATGATGGCGGTCACTTCATTTTGGTGCATATCCAGATTAATATTTTTCAAAGCATGGTTTTCTCCATACCATAAATTGAGATTGGATGTTTCATACACCTTTTCCGTCAAGGCAGCTGATCCGACATTTTCGATTCCGATTGCCGGTGACTCTTTTTCTCTCGTTAAGGTCATATTCATGCTTCCTTCCTCCTATCAGTATCTTTTCTGGAATTTATTTCGAATTATAACCGCTATTGAATTCATGAATATTAACAGGATGAGTAAAACGATGATTCCCGCGGCAGCAACCTGCTGGAATTCCTCCTGTGGACGGGATGTCCAATTATAGATTTGCATTGGCAGCACTGTGAATGTATCCATGACCGTTTGAGGTAAAAAGGCGATGAACATTGGTATGCCAACCACCACCAATGGAGCCGTTTCACCGATTGCACGTGATAAAGCAAGTATCCCCCCAGTTAAAATGCCAGGTATCGCAGCAGGCAGGACCACTTTCAATATCGTTTGCCACTTTGTTGCACCCATTCCAAATGAAGCTTCCCTTAAATCACGAGGTACGGCACGTATGGCCTCTTGGGCAGCTACTATGATGACAGGAAGAACAAGTAGGCTCATCGTCAAGCCTGCTGCCAATATGGACCGGTCCAAAGCTAGAGCACGAACGAAAACCGTTAAACCCAAAAGCCCAAATACTATTGACGGCACACCCGCCAGATTGGAAATATTCACTTTGATAAAAGTGGTGATCCAATTCTTCCGGGCATATTCCTCTAAATAAATGGCCGTTCCAACACCAAGCAGCAGGGAAACCGGGGCCACCACTACCATCAACCAAATTGAACCTATCAACGCTGCCTTTATACCAGCCTCTTCAGGTTTCCTGGAAGCGAAATTCTGAAGGAAATCCCCATTCAGACTGCCAATTCCTTGAGTGAATATCCGATAAAATAAGATGGCCAATACGAGGAGGCCAACCAATGTTGCCAAGAAGAATAATCCTTTACAAATCGTGTTAACAGCCAGCCTAGCAGGCATTTTTTTTGCAACATGACTTTTGTTTATCAGTTTCATGTCTTAATATTCCTCCCTGAACTTGCGAGAGATGAACTGCGCCAGTAAATTCATGATAAGCGTAAAGACGAACAGTGTCATTCCAACCGCATAAATGCTGTAGTAAATCGTTGTCCCATATCCTGCATCTCCCGAACTTACCTGTACAATATAAGCGGTCATCGTTTGAATCGATGAAGTTACATCCATGCTCATATTTGGGGTCGAGCCACCGGCAACACTCACAATCATGGTTTCCCCGATCGCTCTGGATAGAGCAAGAACGATGGATGCCACAATTCCTGAAAGGGCTGCTGGCAATACCACTTTAATTGTCGTTTCGAGTTTCGTTGCTCCTAAGGCATACGCACCTTCGCGAATCGACTTCGGTACTGATACAAGGGCATCTTCCGACAAAGAGGCTATCATCGGCATGATCATGATTCCTACAACGATTCCAGGACTAAGAGCATTGAACATGTCAAGGGAAGGAAATAAATCCCGTAAAACCGGTGTTACAAAAGTTAAGGCAAAGAAGCCGTAAACGATAGTAGGAATTCCAGCTAAAACTTCTAAAATCGGCTTGATGATTCTGCGTGTTTTCTCTGATGCATATTCACTCAAGAAAATGGCTGTTGCAAGCCCTACTGGAACTGCAACCACCGCTGCTATGACTGTTATCTTCATCGTTCCCACGATAAGCGGCATAATCCCATAGGACGGTGTAGATGCAAATGGCAGCCATTTAGCTTCTGTAAAAAATTCGACGATAGATACTTTGTCAAAAAAGATAAATGTTTCAAATATAAGCGTCAGGATGATCCCGATTGTAGTAAAAACGGAAATTGCCGCCGTAAGGAACAAAAGCTTAGGGATGACTTTTTCCATATTCATTTTTTTCTTACTTTTCTTTTCCAGAATCATTTGCTGTACAGAATAGGTTTCTGTTTTTCTAAGTTCCAACTTGCATCCTCCATTTCAGACACACAATATTTGGATTTACAAGCTGTTACCCCCGCCTTAATCGAGTCAAGGCGGGATTTCAGTAGCCTGTAATATCGTTTATTTTTCCAGTTCTTTTAATTTATCAAGATCTTTCTGGTACTCTTCTTCCGGCAGGCCGATATAACCCACTTCTTCAGCAAGCTCTCCTGCATTTTCAATGACGAATTGAGTATAATCAGCAACTTGTTCTTTTTCAGCTACCGACTTATTAGCTACATATGTGTAAAGTGGACGTGACAATGGTGCATACTCCCCACTTTTAATCGTTTCATGTGTTGGCTCTATAGCACCTTTGCCGTTGTCGATGGAAATGATCTTTAACTTATCTTTATTTTCAGAGTAGTAAGCATAACCGAAGAAACCAATCGCATTTTTATCACCTTCTACACCTTGTACAAGGACATTGTCATCTTCTGAAAGCGTAGCATTTTCCACCATCGGTTTTTCTTCAAGGATTACTTCATTGAAATAATCATATGTGCCTGAATCTGTTCCCGGAGAGTAGAATTTAATTTCTTCCTTCGGCCATTCAGGACGTATATCAGACCATTTCTTCACCTTTCCATTATCAATCCACAGTTTTTGAAGTTCTTCAACTGTTAGTGAATCGATGAATTCATTATCTTTATTGGCGACGATTGAAATACCGTCAAATGCCAGTTTCAACTCTGTATATTTAACTCCCTTTTCATCAAGTAAGGCAGTTTCTTCTTCTTTGACCGGGCGGGATGCATTGGCTAGGTCCGTATCACCAGCGATGAATTTCTTAAATCCCCCACCTGTTCCTGACGATCCCACTGATACCTTCACATCAGGCTGTGTAGCCATATATTCTTCGGCAACTGCCTCCATGATCGGAAAGAACCGTTGAAGAACCATCCGTAATTACTTCTCCCTGCAGTTGGCCAGACCCTTTTCCTTCACCGCTGCTTGTCTTAGTGTCATCGGATCCACAACCCGCCGCTACTGCAATTACTCCACCCATCATTACAGTCATTGCCATACCTTTGAAACGTCTCATTTGTAAATCCCCCTAAGAATTTTATATGAATATTTTGTCCTACTCTCACATCATACTTTTAGACTGTAAACTCCGTTTGAAGCAAATGTAAATATTCAGTAAATAATTGTGTGTTAATTGTAAAGATGAAAGAACTGTACTGATCTTGGTTTTAAAATGCAAAAAAACACGTTTCCGGTTTTACCCAAAAACGTGTTTTTAATCTTTTATTCATTTTCTTGGCTTTTTCTAACTTCAGCCTGGTCCTTTTGAACATCTTTACCATTCTCTACTTTCAAATCAGTCGAGGTTTCGGTATTTTCCTTTTTAGCCCGTTCTTTTTTCAGTTCGAAATACTTATCCATAATCTCTTCACCTATTTCTTTACTCATGCTGTGACCCGTATGTCCTTGGTATGCCCACGGCACAACGACCGCAAAAGCGACCTCCGGATTTTTAGCAGGCGCATAGCCAACAAGCGTGATGTTCATCGTTGCTTGGGGCTCGCTATAATCCATCCGGTTCGGACCGTCATAGAATGCTTCCGCCGTCCCGGTTTTAGCTGCCACTGTATACGATTTTTTCCCAAAATAGGTATAAGCCGTTCCGCCTTGTTCCATCGCAACTTTCTCGAAACCGCTCTGCACACGTTCTACCCATTCTTCCTTCATATCAAGACGATTAAGGACAGTCGGTGCAACGTCTTCGGCAACAGGACCCAATTCCTCATTATTATCAACCGGATCACGGATTTCCTTAACCATATGCGGCTTCATGCGGTTTCCGCCATTCGCTATCGTGGAAACGTATTGCACAAGCTGCATCGGTGTGTACGTATCATACTGTCCGATTGCGAGGTCAAGCAACTTACCCGCTAACGCTTCTGAACCTTTGAATCCACTCATCTCATTCGGGAGATCGATTCCCGTACGAACACCCAAGCCAAACTGGGCAAATGAATTCCGGATGGTCGAAAACGCGCTTGAGCTAATATTTAAAGGTTCATTCGGCACATAATGCGCACCTGCAATATTAATCGCCGTTCTGAACATATAAACATTGGAAGATACTTTTAAAGCCGTTAAATCATTAATGTTCCCAAAGTTTTTATATGAGCCTTTTTCCTTTGTCCCCTTAATCTTCAGCTTTGTATCATAAAAGTATGTCCCCGGCTGGATTGCGCCTTGCTGATAACCGGTTAAAACGGTAGCACCTTTCACCGCGGAACCCATCGTATAGGAAGTCGTGATATTTCCTAATGCAAAGTCCTCAATGGAGGATTTCCCCGTTTTTGGGTCCTTCTCATATTTCTTGCCTGCCATCGTCAATACTTCCCCTGTATCGGGATCCATCATGACGACAAATGCCCTGTCCAAGAACTTGGTGTTACCCATTTTTTTCTTGGCAATCAATTGCTTTTCAATGATTTCCTCAGTTGCAAGCTGTAAATCCATATCAACTGTCAATATAAGATCTTTTCCTCGCGAACCTTCAGTAATCACTTCGGAATCGACGACATTTCCTGATTTATCGGTCACATTCCTTACTTTCGCTTTCTGACCTTGGAGGACATCTTCATATTGCGCCTCAATATAACTCTTACCTACACGGTCATTCCGGCTATAATCGCGTGCTAAATAATAGTCCAGACTTTCACTAGGCAAGCCTTCTTCAGATGAGGAAACTTTACCCAAAACAGATTTAAGTGTTTTATTATATGTATAAAAACGATCCCAATCTGTAGATATATCGACCCCTGGGAGCGAATCAAGGTTTTCACTCACCTTGGCGAATTCTTCTTTTGTTACTTTCTTGTTTTTCACAATTTGCGGGGTAAGGGCATATCCGCTTGCAAATTCCCTATAGATGGCAAGAACTTCAAGATCCTTTTCCGAAAGCTCTGTTTCTTCTTCAGTAATCCGATCAAGCTGAAGCTTATACAAATCACTTTCTTCCATCTCGCCTTCTTCCACTTTTTTCCTCTCTTTATCGGTAATCTTTTTCTCGGCCAGCTTTGGATTCTTCAAAATCCAAAAATCCTTTTTATCGCGTTCAGTCACTTTGTCTGTTTCCTTTTCGATCAACGTCGCGAGTTTCTCAGCCGTTTCCACCATTTCTGTTTGTTTCGTACCTTGTTTTCGTGTATATGTAATTGCATCCAGTGGTTGATTATCGACCATCAGTTTCAAATTCCGGTCATACATTTTCCCACGGGGCACCGAATTATTCACGGTCACTTCCTCTGTTCTTTCAATCTCACGGCGGTAATCATCACCATAAACAATCTGTACAACACCTAAGCGTAAAATTAAAGCGGAAAACAAAACAAACACTAAAAAGAAAAGAATATTCAATCTGAAAGGCACATGCGTCTTTTTCTTTTTCTTTTTATTCACACTAAGCCACACATCCTTTTTACATAGTCATAATAGTCCTATACTATTCTATAGAACATTTATATTTTTTTCTACCTTAGTGTTCTAGAAATATTAAACATCTAATGAACTTTACATAAAAAGTGACTTACTGCTCATCAATCCTAAAACCGCAAGTCCTGATAATTGGAAAAGAGGCCCTCTGGCCTCTTTTTTTTCAATCTTGGTCAATGATATCGATTTTCCGTACAAACCAGTATATCACGGTATGCCCTGCCCCGACGATTAACAGGTAGATCGGCAGTACTTCCTTTAGGTCGAATAACATGACCGAAAGTATGAATCCTGATATCGATACAATCCTTCCAATATGAACGAACAATTCCCGGACAACGATATATTCAATCCTCATTTCCGCTGCTTTCCAAGCACGGCCTATAATGTCATACGTCAACGATATATAAGGGACCAAAAGAATAGGATAAGCGGTAGCGACAATTGCCCCATAAATGAGAAGCTTCCCGAATGTGATATCAAATGCAATCAATAAGACCCCTGCATACAACAGGATTCCTCCAATAAGAATGGCCTTTTTTCGCATCGGCTGTTTAATATATCGTGAGGCAAAAAAATACGCGACGAATGAAATGGCGGAATTTAACAGACCGTAGCTCCCTAAGGCAAGTTCACTATCCGTCTGAATGAAAACGTTAATCGAAATGATGAACATGAAGGTGCCCTCTCGTATCCCTTGAAAAAAGTGAGCACGTGTGATCAAGAGCCAATTCCGATTATTTTTCCGTTCCTGCAATATCCGAAGGAAACAGTATCTGCCATGTGCTGGACGTCTTTTTAACGAAAAGCTAAGAAACACCGCAACGGAAAACAATAGCAAAGACAATCCGAATACAATGGAATATCCCGTGAATTTTTCAAGCCTCGAAATGATGAACCCTGAAAGAATCGGACCGACCATTCCCCCAAGGGATGATAAAATCCCTAAAAAACCATTGAAGAAATCCCTTGTTTCTGGTTCAGTTATCTCAAAAGTCAAGACATTATAGGCAAGCCAATAAAACCCATAACCGATTCCTAACAGTCCACCAAGCAACCAAAGGAAATCCGTTGCCCGTGTGCCGACCAATAGGACTGATAAATAAAATAGAGCCAAAAAGATAACACCCAGACGCAAAACAATGATTCGATCCACTTTTTTCGCCAGCCTGCCAGCAAAGACAAAGGTAAGCGGTTGAAAAAGCACCACGGTTAGATTATATACGGCAATATCAACAATTTGACCGGATTGTTTCCACAAGTACACATTAACGAATGTATTGGATAAAGCAATACTTAGGCTGTACAGCCCGCCAATAAACAAAAGGAGGTGCAGATCCTTCTTCCCCCCCGCCTCACCCAACCATCTCTCTAAAATACCCATTGTTTTAACTCTCCTTTAAATTCCACTCTAGTGTTTGAAAAAACAAAAGAATTTATGTAAAAAAAGGTAAAGAAAACTCTTCGATTGGCGAAGTCAGAGAAGTAGTTGCACTTATACTGTTTTCCTTAAAAGCTCTTCCCTGTTAATTCAAGAACAGTATAAAGAAAACTCTTCGATTGGCGAAGACAGAGAAGTAGTTGCACTTACACTGTTTTCCTTAAAAGCTCTTCCCTGTTAATTCAAGAACAGTATAAAGAAAACTCTTCGATTGGCGAAGACAGAGAAGTAGTTGCCCTTATACTGTTTTCCTTTTGAACTTGAACAGAAACAGTGGAAAACTCTTCGACCGGCGGAGACGAAGGGGATGTTTGAATTTGGAGTGTTTACTCGTGAATTCGATGCTTTTACTCGTAAGTTTTAGGATTTTACTCGTGAGTTTCGAGATTTCACTCAGGAATTGGAGTGTTTACTTGTGAATTTGGGCCTTTACTCGTGAGTTTTGAACTTTTACTCGTGAATTTGATGCTATTACTCGTGAGTTTTGAGCTTTTACTCGTGAATTTGAAGAGTTTACTCGTGAATTTGTGCGTTTCTCGTAAATTAGTAGCTTTTACTTGGAATTCGCAGTTTTTACTCGTGAATTTCTTTCACTTCTTTTGGCGAAACAGCAATACGAGTTGCCTTTATATTGTTTTCTTTAATGTTCCCGTTCGGATAAAAGAAACAAAAAAAGACAGGATTCCTTTTCACCAAAGGAATCCTGTCTTTTTAATTACAAATTATTTTGCAGCGCTGTAACGTTTTGCAACCTCATCCCAGTTTACAACATTCCAGAAAGAATTGATGTATTCAGGACGACGGTTTTGATAGTTTAGGTAGTATGCATGTTCCCAAACGTCCAATCCAAGAAGCGGAGTTTTACCTTCTGATAATGGATTGTCTTGGTTTGGTGTACTTGTTACTTCCAACTCGCCATTGTTGACTGCAAGCCAAGCCCAGCCAGATCCAAAACGAGTAGTAGCCGCTTTAGCGAACTCTTCTTTAAAGCTGTCAAAGCTTCCGAATTTTGAAGTGATAGCATCCGCTAATTCACCAGTCGGTTGTCCGCCGCCGTTAGGTGAAAGGATTTCCCAGAATAAAGTGTGGTTAGCATGTCCGCCACCATTGTTGCGTACAGCAGTACGAACAGATTCAGGTACTGCGTCAAGGTTAGCGACGATTTCTTCAACGCTTTTGCTTAGAAGTTCTTGGTTACCTTCTAGGGCATTGTTCAGGTTTGTCACATATGTGTTGTGATGTTTAGTGTGGTGAATGTTCATTGTTTCTTTGTCGATGTGTGGTTCTAATGCATCATATGCATACGGTAATTGTGGAAGTTCAAAAGCCATAATAAAATTCCTCCCTATGTAAGCTTTTTTTTTTGAGGGCTTCAGTTCTCGAAAGATACCTAAAGCTCGCTAGAAATAGAGTATCAAATTTTTGTAACCGTTTCAAACCTTATGCCTCAATTTTTCATTTTTCGATTATATTTCCTATGAGAATACCACGAATAGAAAATATCCAATCATCAGAAGTTGGATGATGCCTTTTGTAATGACGCTGCTTATAAAGCCTACAACGGAACCAAGGCCGATTTTCGAAGCAGTAACCGGGTCTTTTTTATGTACTATGATTTCTGCCAGGAATGCCCCGATGAATGGTCCTATTAGTATTCCGAGGAACGGGATCACGAATGGCCCGACCAGAAGCCCAATCGTACTGCCCCAAATTCCCGCTTTCGTGCCTCCATACTTTTTGACCCCGACCATGTTCGCAATATAATCAGCTGCGAATAAAAGGATGACGAATAAAATTTGGACCGTCCAGAAAAACCAGCCAAATGGTTCAAAAGAATAAAATAGTCCATAGAGCAATATTCCGCCGAAAATGAATAAAACACTTGGGATGATTGGAAAAATCAGACCGACAAACCCCATTATGAACATGAGGGTAATTATTATCCAAAATAGTGTATCCATTACTAAAACTCCCCTTTCTCATTTGATATATAATTTGACTTTATCTCTCCATAATTACCTCATTACTGATGGTTAAAACCAATGAAGCAGAATACAGGTTGTTTTATTTTTCCCGTATAGTTAAAATTGGTTAGGAATCTTATATAGTTAGGTGCTGAAAACATTGAACATATTCAAACAACTATGGGTAAGCTTGTATTCTCCTAAAGATATCGCTTCCTTTCAAAACCAAGGTATCGGGAAAACGATTTTATTCGTTTTCTTTATAAGTCTCATCGCCTTTCTCCCTTCAGCTTTTTATTTTGGGACAATGATAGTTGACGGGATAGATGCCATGCACGAAACAGTATCCGAAGACTTACCGGCATTTGAAATCAAAAATGGCACGTTGACAACTGAACAAGATAAGCCATTTAGCCTGAATAAAAACGGATATCAAATTTTTGTAGATGGCACGGGAGCCTTGACCCCGGAAGAAGTAGCCGCAAAAGCTGATGAAGCTGTCGCACTTTTAAAGTCTGATCTGGTTTTCGTATCCGGAGGCAACGTGCAATCCTCTCCATATTCAGTTCTGGAGGGAGATAATCAGGAAATATCCACTTGGCTTGATTCAGTTGAATCTGTTCTGCCTATCATCCTTCCATTGCTTCTACTTATATTATACCTGTTTACTGCTACTGGAATCTTCATTAAAGTGACAATCCTTGCCGCTTTCGGTTCTTTTTTTCAAAAATGCTCTTGGCCGTCCTCTTTCCTATAGGCATCTATGGAGAATCGGTGCTTACAGCATAACGCTTGCCACCGTATTCTTCACCATCATGGATGCTTTTCAAGCAATGGTACCGTTCGCTTCCATCATTAGCTGGTTTGTGACATTGATGATGTTATATTTATCCATAAAAGAAACATCAACCAATAAGATCGGAAATTGAAATTTACAAGAATGGACTCAGACTGTAGGCAAACTCGATGAGAATCGAGTTTGCCTACAGTCTTTTAAGGCTTTGTAAAATTCGTGATTGGAACCAGGGCGGTCTTTGCGCCTGCGGGGTCTCCCTAAGACACGTTTTTCCCACAGGGATCTCGCACACCCGTTCCAATCAACTTGTTTAAAATTCAGATAGAACCCCACTTGTCTGCAAACTGAGATTCGACCACCTGGTCCGGCTCTTTTTGCTTAAGCATAAAATCGGGTAAACATGCCTTTGCAGTATATGACTACAGTCATCATTTTTTATATCTACTTAATTCGACAAAATACTCACTAAGTTATTCCTATACTTATTGTTGAAATAGTATTTAAGAGGTGATAGACGTGAAGGAGAGTCATATTGATGTACAATGGTTGTTACTCATAACGGAGGCAAAAAAGAGTGGTCTGACCCCAAAGGAAATTCGCTCCTTTCTTAACACTCATTCAAATAATAAGGATGTTACTCAACTGAAATAGAAAAATTTGAATGGTCACTCTCACATTCCATTTGAAAAATCGCCCATTTTTAGGCATATTTTTTGCCCCCTCCAAGTATAGATGAATTAAAGACAAGCTTGGGAGGATGGAAAATTGAAACGGCTACTGCTTTTTATCTCATTCTGTTTCACTTTATTTATTATTTATTTTGATTTGACTACGGGTACCCTGCCGGCTTCCAATCCACCGGCCTCTACAAGCGAACCGGCCGTCCCGGCCAGCCAGCCTGCATCCGCACCATCTGCCGCTTATAAAGAAATTACCATGAAACCGGGTGATACCTTACTTTCCATCGTCGAAACGGAAAAAGGCGAATCCAATCAGCCAATCGAAACGATCATCACTGACTTTCAAAGTTTGAATGAAGGATTGAAGCCCGAGGATATGCAGATTGGCAAAACATATAAGATTCCCGTTTACAAATAACCCCCAAAATAGGAATCTGCCCCTTCACAAGAACCTTTTAGGGGATTTCCCGGCACTGGTTGTATCCATAAATTAGGAGAATTATCATGATAAAAAAACATTATGCGTCCTATTTCCTTGTCAAGCGGTATGTACATTGATACAATATTTCAGAGAAACAAATAAAAATCAAAACTGATTTTTTCCTAAAGGAGAGAATTCCACTTGAGTGAAATCATACATCGCACCAAGACGCGGCCAATTAAAGTCGGAAACTTAACGATTGGCGGCAATAATGAAGTTATTGTACAAAGCATGACAACGACAAAAACACATGATGTTGAAGCAACGGTTGCAGAGATTCTT
The DNA here is from genome assembly GCF_047238085.1 of Peribacillus phoenicis. Lineage (NCBI taxonomy): Bacteria > Bacillati > Bacillota > Bacilli > Caryophanales > Bacillaceae > Peribacillus > Peribacillus phoenicis. The sequence continues at coordinate 3,321,539 of NZ_JBDFMF010000001.1, forward strand.
CGCCTTGAAGAAGCTGGATGTCAAATCGTACGTGTCGCCTGTCCGGATGAAAGGGCAGCTGATGCAATCTCTGAGATAAAAAAACGGATAAACATCCCTCTTGTAGTCGATATTCATTTCGATTATAAACTTGCTCTGAAGGCAATCGAGGGCGGAGCTGATAAAATCAGGATTAATCCTGGTAACATCGGTCGCCGTGAAAAGGTTGAAGCAGTAGTGAAAGCTGCGAAGGCTAAAAGAATACCAATTCGCATCGGGGTCAATGCTGGTTCTCTAGAGAAGAAAATCATCGAGAAATATGGCTTCCCGACTGCTGATGGAATGGTAGAAAGTGCTTTACACCATATCAAGATCCTGGAAGATCTGGATTTTCATGACATTATCGTTTCCATGAAGGCTTCCGATGTGAATTTAGCCATCGAGGCATATGAAAAAGCTTCAAAAGCATTCGATTATCCCCTACATCTTGGGATCACGGAATCAGGTACACTGTTTTCAGGAACCGTAAAAAGCGCTGCCGGACTAGGTGCCATCCTAAGTCAGGGCATCGGAAGCACGATGCGTGTTTCCTTAAGTGCCGATCCTGTCGAAGAGGTGAAGGTGGCAAGGGAGCTTCTAAAAGTATTTGGCCTTGCTTCCAACATGGCCACTTTAATTTCGTGCCCTACTTGCGGTCGAATCGAGATTGATTTGATTTCCATCGCCAATGAAGTTGAAGAGTACATCCAGACGGTTAAAGCGCCAATCAAGGTATCAGTGCTTGGTTGTGCAGTAAACGGCCCTGGAGAAGCCCGTGAGGCTGATATCGGCATTGCCGGAGCCCGTGGTGAAGGTTTACTGTTTAGAAAAGGTCAAATTGTTCGTAAAGTGCCTGAAGAGACGATGGTCGAGGAACTTAAAAAGGAAATTGACAAAATCGCTGAAGAGTACTATGAAAAACAAAGAGCCGAAGCAGCTGCTGCAGCTTTACTAAATAAATAAAACAAAGAATCCCGAATTTTCATTATCGGGATTTTTTGTTTTATACCATTTGAAAAACCCTTTGATGCATTTTTGAAAATGACATCAAAGGGTTTACTGATGTTAAAAGAACGGCAGGATGAATATGCCAACGATGATGGAGATTGCACCAATGACGATCGCCCAAGTACCCAAGTTCGATCCCCGGCTTCTGGCCACTATCCCTACAATGATACCCACAATCCCTAAAATGAAAGGCATCATGAATAAAGATAAAATGGAGATGATCAAAGCTATGACACCAATCGCTTTCCCTCTTGATGCCACATCCCCAAAACCATTATCCTCTGCAGGCTCATCATTTTTATATGACCTGATTCGCTGAGGCGGTGTTGAAATTTCGGCAGACGTTTCTTCCTGATACCGGTTATCCATATTGGTTATGGTCCCACCACTTTCATATCGTCTGTCATCTTCAGGTGTATCTTCATTATAATACCGCTCATGATGCTGATCATCCACAACGGTTGGTTCACTGCCCTCTTTCGCCAATTGCATTTCATCGTCAATACTGGAGTATTGATCTTTTTCCATTCGTGCATCCCTCACTTTCATTTGTGAAGCATTTATAGTGTATGTAAAAATCGCGGAACCCATCGTGAAAATGGTTTCATGTCTTGGAAATAAATACGCGTTTTTACCAAAGCTATGATGGGATATGTTACACTATTACAAGTACCTGAAAATGAGGAGAGATTCATCATGAAAAAACGTTTTGGCATCGATATAGACGGGACTGTTACAAGACCTGATTCCATGGTCCCCTTTTTAAATAAAGCTTTTCAGCTGAATTTAGCTTATGAAGATATTACCGAATATGACTTATTCCCCTTCGTGAATGTTCCAAAAGAGGATTTCACTAAATGGTTCATTGAGAGCGAGCCACTTATCTATTCCGAATCATTATTGGCTGAAGGTGCGAAAGATGTATTGGAAAAATGGACAGAACAAGCTAATCTTTATTTCATCAGTGCCAGAAGCAACCGTTTATTGGATGTAACAAAAAATTGGTTCACGTCGAATGAAGTCCTATATGATCATATTGAGCTTGTAGGCTCACACGATAAAGTGGCTGCAGCCAAAAAATTCGAAGTCGATCTCTTTTTAGAGGACAAGCACGATAATGCAGTGGCGATTTCAGAAGAGTGTAAAATACCCGTGATTTTATTTAATACTCCTTACAACCAAGATCCCGTGCCTGAAAGGGTGATTCGGGTCAACAATTGGCAAGAAGCCTCTGCCTGGGTGAATAATTGGATGTCAGGGCAACCGGCAACTATAAAATGAGACAAGAAAAAAACCATTGACTGGAGGTCAATGGTTTTTATGCATCCAAAGATACGCTACATGCGGGACAGCGTCCGTAAATTTCAAATTTATGTCCCGAAACATCGTAGTCCTTCAAGCTTTCCTGAAGTTCCTGCATCGGGCACAATTCGATTTCTTTCGTTTTTCCACAATTCAAACAGATGAAGTGGTGATGGTGGGAAGAATGACCGCAAGTAAAACGAAAACGCTTTTCCCCTTCCAACTCGGTCGCTTCAAAGATGCCCAGTTCTACAAATAAGGAAAGATTTCTGTAAATCGTATCGAAGCTTAAACCTGGATAATCCTGCTTCATATTCTCCAATACATCTTTGGCCGTTAAATATTTATCGCTGGAAGAGAAAAGCTGAAGCATTTCTTCCCTCTTTCCTGTATGCTTAAAACCTTTATCTTTTAATAGTTGCATGGCAGTAGTTACGTTCATAATACATCACCCCATCTATCGATTTTTCCACTTATCAAACAAAATTGACAAGATGAGAATTAATACAGCTATTATTACAATGGTCCCGCCAGGAGCGAGGTCAAGGCTGTATGATAAGAATAATCCGCCTATGACGGATACTTCACCGAATAAGACCGAATATCCAATCATCTGCTTAAAACCCTTTGCAAAGCGGAGACTAGCAGCTACCGGGAGCGTCATGAGGGAAGAAACAAGTAATATGCCAATGATTTTCATGGAAGCGGCAATGACCAGTGCGACCATTACAATAAAAATAAAATGAATCGCTTTATAAGGTATCCCAGACGCTTTCGCATGCTCTTCATCAAAAGATAACAGAAATAATTCTTTATACAATAGGGTGAGCATCAAGGCTACGACTATCCCCACTGCCAAAATGACATATAAGTCCGCCCGGCTGACAGCGCTGACACTGCCGAATAAATAACCGTATAAATCCGTATTGAAACCATCTGCAATGGATATGAAAATGACACTAAGACCCATGCCGCCTGACATTATGATCGGGATTGCAAGCTCTTGATAATGCTTGTACACCCCTCTTAATTTTTCAATGAATAATGAACCACCTACAGAAAACGCCATTCCTATATAAAGTGGATTCAATCCTGCTAAAGATAGAAAGCTCTTCTGCAGCAATAAACTAAACGCTATCCCAGCTAGCGCTACATGACTTAGCGCATCGGAAATCATCGACATCCGCCTTACCACGACAAAAACGCCCACTAATGGCGCAATCGCTCCGATGATGATTCCTGTCAAGAATGCGTTCTGCAAAAATTCAAATTGCAATATCCCCGATATCATTGGGCTATCCTCCAAAACATATTAATGATCATGATTTAAAAATTGGACCCCATGTCCATAAATGGACGAGAGCTCACCTTCATCCAACTCATTATATTCACAGGCATCCCCGTGAAAATGAAGCTTTTTATTTAAACAGGCGACATGTGTGACTTTATCGGTCACAGTACCAATATCATGAGTTACTAAAATCAGGGTTATTCCTAATTTTTTATTCAACATCTCAAGCATTTCATAAAATTGGTGGACGTTTTTTGAATCAACGCCAACCGTTGGCTCATCCAATATCATCAATTCCGGTTCGCTGACCAGTGAACGGGCAATGAACACCCTCTGCTGCTGGCCTCCGGACAATTCCCCGATATTTCGGTTCTGATATTCAAGCATATCCACGGATTCCAGAGCCTTCTTCACCTTTTGCTTATCCTCTTTGCCTGCAAACTTAAACAAGCCGATTTTTTTGGTCAACCCGCTCTGAACGACTTCAAATACTGTGGCAGGAAACCCAGAGTTGAAGGAGTTCGCCTTTTGGGAAACGAAACCGACCTTTTGCCAATCTTTAAAGCGTCGTATGTCTTCCCCGAATATTTCAATTTTTCCCTTTTGGAGCTTGAACAGACCAAGCAGCAACTTCAAAAGCGTTGACTTACCGGATCCATTCGGCCCAACGATTGCTAAGAAGGCCCCTCTAGGGATTTCAAGCGAAACATGTTCTAGCACTAGATCTTTTGTATATTTGTAAGATATATCTTCAAATTTAACTATGGGGTTTACTACATTATCCAAAGAGATCACCTATTTTTTAAGAATCATTACGATTAACAATCGTTAGTATAAATCAAAGAAGGCCAGATGTAAAGAATCCGGTCCTCTGAACACGTGCTTGGTACGCCCTGAACCACAAAAAAAATGTTAGCTGAACCAAATTACCATAATCAACAAAGTTTCATGTTCACATACGTCTTCCTCCTTCATATGTTTTAACAAAGGAGGAGATTGTTTGAAATTATTTGAAATAATGGTTAATCATAAAATCAACAATATACGCCCAGATGAACTGCTTTCACTTGCTAAACAGCATAAGGTTGCACTTACTCAAAAACAAGCACAGGATATCACTGCACTTCTAGCAGGTAAAAATATTAACATTTTTGATATACGTCAAAGACAGAACGTGCTTGGTCAAATTACAAAAGTTGCCGGAGCAAGCACAGCCAGGGAAATAGAATCCCTCTTCAACAACCTTACTTCCACTTTTTAAAGTTCTTAAGCCAGCTGCAGTCTTTATTTGAGCATACTTAATGCAAATGAAAGGACGATTCATCTTTTTCGATGAATCGTCCCTATTATGATTATTGTTGAAATCTGATCTTATCCAATAGATCTTCATCAAATTGATTATTCTTGAACATATCAATTTCAAATTTATATGGTGCCTTTTTGTCTTTTTTATCTTCCCCTACATAAGGTGTTTCCAGGATTTTCGGAACACTGCTTAATTGCGGATGGTGGACAATAGCATTCAACGCCTTAAAACCAATATGACCAAATCCAATGTTTTCATGTCGGTCCTTGCGCGTTCCGCGTTCGTTTTTGCTATCGTTTATGTGAAGGACCTTGATGCGGTCAACACCGACCAATTTATCAAATTCATTCAGTACGCCATCAAAATCCTCGATGATATTATATCCGGCATCGTGAGTATGACAAGTATCGAAGCAAACCGATAGTTTTTCATTATGGGTCACACCATCAATGATCATCGCCAGCTCTTCGAAAGACCTGCCACATTCAGAACCTTTACCCGCCATCGTTTCAAGGGCAATCTGAACTTTATCGTCGGCAGTCAGCACCTCATTCAAACCTTCGATGATTCTCTTGATTCCCAGTTCACTGCCTGCACCAACATGCGCACCTGGATGAAGTACGATCTGCCTTGCGCCAATGGCTTCGGTCCGATCGATTTCGCTGCGTAAGAAGTTGACTCCAAGCTCGTATGTGGCTGGATTCGTGGTATTTCCAATATTAATGATATACGGGGCATGGACAACGATATCGCTGATTCCATTCTCCTCCATATGCAGTCTTCCGGCTTCGATATTTAAATCCTCGATTTTTTTACGTCTTGTGTTTTGAGGGGCCCCTGTATAGATCATGAATGTGTTGGAGCCATACGAAGCCGCTTCTTGACTCGCAGCAAGAAGCATACCTTTCCCGCTCATTGAAACATGCGATCCAATCTTCAGCATCTGATTTCTCCCCTATTTCTTTCTCTGTATACGACGTTCGCGTTTTTTAAAGTTTTCCACATCTCGTTGAATTTTCTTCTTGTATCCTGGCTTGACTTTAGTTGGCTTCTTGACGTGCCTGCTCGCTTTAACATCGATTTCAGATTTTTGTTTTTTACGGTTTTTCCGTTTATTACGTTCGTCGATATCAACCCAATCACCGTTTTGGATATCGGCATCACGGAACTCAATGCCCATTTTTTCAAGGCGGTTCAATGAATCTTCATCGGATGTATCGTAAATGGTAGTAGCAATGCCTGAATATCCGGCACGAGCCGTCCTTCCCGTCCTATGGATATAAAAATCCAAATCTGAAGGCAATTCATAGTTAATGATATGACTTACACCTTCAATATCGATTCCACGGGAAGCCAGATCTGTCGCAACGATGAATTGATACTCCAAATCATTGATTTGCTTCATCATTTTTTTACGCTCACGAGGCGATAAATCACCATGAATACGGCCGACATTCAATCCTTTTTCGATCAAGGAGTTAGCCACATGATCCGCCATTTTCTTTGTGTTCGTGAAAACAATCGCCAAATATGGATTATAACGAACGATGATATCATGAAGTAATTGCTCTCTGTTACGGTGGCGAATCGGTACAAGAACATGTTCAATTTTCGAAGCGGTCGCCTGCTTGGGATTCACTTGAACATACTTTGGATTCTCCATATATTTATTTAAAAACGGCTTCAATTTTTCTGGGATGGTTGCCGAAAAGACAAGCATTTGAATTTTTTCTGCCATACGTGATGCAAATAAATCGACATCTTCAATGAAGCCCATGTCAAGCATAAGGTCCGCTTCATCGACTACAAGCATTTTTGCTGTATACACCTGTAATGCCTGAGCTTCAACCAAGTCCTTGATCCGGCCCGGCGTACCGATTACCAATTGCGGCTGTGTCTTCAATTTATCTATCATTCGCTGTTTATCAGTACCACCGATGAAACAACGGACTTGAATCTGCTCATCCTCAGGGAAATGGTCAGCAATTTTCAAAGCTTCTTTGTAGATTTGGTTCGCTAACTCACGGGTTGGTGCGGAAATAATCGCTTGAACTTCATTCTTACCGGCATCAAGCCTGTTCATGATCGGCAGCAAATAGGAATGTGTCTTTCCTGTTCCTGTCTGCGACTGTCCAATTAAGCTACTTCCCTTTAAAAGCGACGGAAGCACGCGCTCTTGAATTTCCGTCGGCTTATCGAACCCTAAAGTACGAACCGCATCTAGAATGTAGCTTTTCAAATTAAATCGTTCAAATTGATTTTGTTTCATCAAAAAACTCCTTTATCCTGTCAGTCATTAGACATGTCCTGTTATTATAATAAATTTTACACAAAAAGCGCAAGCGCCTGGGTTGCTCGTGAAGAAAATAGGGATTGACCCATAAGGCGCTTTTTGCCTTATGAGGGCGATCATCTTTTTCACAACGAGCTAGGCGCTGAAGCTGGATTACACAAAAAGCGCAAGCGCCTGGGTTGCTCGTGAAGAAAATAGGGATTGACCCATAATGGGGCAGGCCATCATTTTTTTCATTGTGACCCATTTACTTAACAATAGCGCTTGCGCTGAGGTTAGTTCTCTTAAAATGGACTCTTGCAAACGAAAAGCCCCTGTCCTGGTCATAGCGTATCCCCCGCAGACATGGAGCTAAAAGACTACCGTTACCATCTTACCTTCTTTCCGGTTACTTCACAACTGCCCAGTCACTCTTTCCTCAAACCTTTTTTGTCGAGTTGCATAATTTATATAGAAGAATACACCAGCATATAATATCTGAGGAGGTGAAACCTATGTTCCCAAATAGAAATCGTCAACCCGGACCCGGTTTTCAGCCACCCAACGGCCGAAGGATGCAGCAGCACCCTGCTCCATTCAGACAGTCACCGCAAATCCCCCCTTATCAGCAGATGCAGCGGCCGATGGCACAAAACAGACGGCAGGTGCCTCAGGGCCCTCAAGGTTTCCGCGGCCCTTTCAACCAACCGCAGCGGCAGGAGATGCCGCCAGCAAAGAAAGAAGGGTTATTGGCAAAAATACTCGGTAAGTCGAAACAAAAAGCAGCATCGCAAAATTTGTTTGCGCCAGCCGGGTCCTCAAACCAAAGTTCTTCAAGAAGCAGCGGAGGCGGTATCTTAGAAACATTAAAAAACCCCGATTCCCTTAATAACATGCTTTCCAACACGCAAAAAGTATTGCAAGCAGCGGAACAATTCACACCCATGGTGGAACAATACGGACCAGTGATTAAAAACCTGCCTTCCATGTGGAAAGTTTTCCGGAGCATTTCATCAGCCGGTGATAACGAGGATCAGGAAGCTTCCGTTGAAAGCGAGCCAAATGTTGAGGTACAAAAAAACATTGAGGTAAAAACGGATTCGAAGAAAAAAGAAAAAGCTAAAGAAGCTAACCCCATCGCCCAAGTCCGTACCGAAACCAAAAGGGAAAGATCATCCGGTCCTAAGCTTTATATTTAAAGGCTGCAAATTAAAGGCTGCAAAAAATTTACCAATAACTGATTTTATGTAAATATGATGTTTTGTAATATCATCTATGGTCTTATATAATAGAAAGGTATAAAAAGTGAGAGTTTCTTGCCTTGAAGGAGGACACATAGATGAAAGTGATTAAAATTTCACCGCGCGGCTATTGTTATGGCGTTGTCGATGCCATGGTCATCGCCCGTAATGCGGCTTTAGATAAAACATTGCCACGTCCCATTTACATTTTAGGAATGATTGTGCATAACAAACATGTGACGGATGCGTTTGAAGAAGAAGGCATCATCACGTTGGACGGCAGCAACCGCAACGATATCATCGAACAGGTAGACAGCGGAACCGTCATCTTTACTGCTCACGGCGTTTCACCTGAGATCAGGAAGATCGCCGAGAAAAAAGGTCTTGTCACGCTCGATGCTACATGTCCCGATGTTACCGCAACACATGACTTAATTCGGGAAAAACAAGCGGAAGGCTATCAAATCATTTATATTGGCAAAAAAGGCCATCCGGAACCAGAGGGTGCTGTCGGAGTTGCTCCTGATGTCGTTCACCTGGTTCAAAAGGATGAAGATGTGGAAGCCTTGACTTTGAATAGTGATAAGATCATTGTCACCAATCAAACAACGATGAGCCAATGGGATGTATTGGATATCATGGATAAGGTCAAGGAAAAGTTTCCACATGCCGAAGTCCATAAGGAAATTTGTTTAGCGACACAGGTTCGCCAAGAAGCAGTTGCCGAGCAAGCTGGCGAAGCTGATGTTTTAATCGTTGTCGGAGACCCCAAGAGTAATAATTCAAACCGCCTTGCACAAGTTTCCCAAGAGATTGCCGGCACGAGAGCTTATCGGATCGCTGACATTTCCGAGCTGAACCTTGAATGGCTAAAAGATGCAGAAACGGTTGCCGTCACTTCAGGGGCTTCAACACCAACTCCGATCACGAAGGAAGTTATCGCATTTCTGGAGCAATATGAAGCAAATGATGAATCGACTTGGAATACGGAAAAGAAAACGCCATTGCATAAAATTTTACCTAAAATTAAAGTGAAAAAATGATTTCACAAAAAAGAAAGGCAGCCACTAATGGCTGCCTTTTTCGTGTTATTTTAAATGAAACGGAAAGGGTCTGTATTCAGCCGGGATGGAATGAATTCCACATCGTAGTTCTTTTCGCGGCACACTTTTTCAAGGATTCGTGCCACCCCTTTTTTCATCACCTTTTCAACATTGTGGCCTGGATCCACGATATTCAATCCAAGCATCATCGCGTCATGGGCTGTATGGTAATACATGTCACCTGTAACGTATACATCAGCTCCCTTGAACTTCGCTGTCGTAAAGTATTTATTGCCGTCTCCGCCCAACACGGCCACTTTTTTGATCGGGCTTTGCAAATCTCCAACGACACGCACCTTTTCAACATCAAGTGTCCGCTTCACATGTTCGGAAAATTGTTCAAGTGTCATTTCTTCTGGAAGTACACCGATCTTCCCTAAGCCAAGAGACTCCCCTTTATTCTCCAGTTTATATATATCGTGGGCAACTTCCTCATATGGATGGGCTTTGATCATCGCAGATAGCACTTTCTTCTCGATATTTTCCGGGAATATCGTTTCGACCCGCATTTCAGCTACTTCTTCAAGCTTTCCTTGGGAGCCAATTACCGGCTCACTGCCATCACCTGGCAAGAAGCGTCCGGTTCCTTCCCCGGAAAACGAACAATTGCTGTAATTCCCGATCGCTCCGGCCCCTGCCTTACCTAGGGCTTCCCTCACCTTTTGTGCGTCGGTCTTTGGAACATATACGACCAATTTCTTTAGAGCTGTCTCGGTAGTTGGAATCAATACTTCTGTGTCCTGCAATTGCAGCGCTTCGGCAAGTAAATCATTCACTCCGCCCTTAGCGACATCCAAATTGGTATGCGCAGCATAAACAGCGATATCATGTTTGATCAGCTTTTCGATGATGCGGCCTCCAGCAGTGTTTGTATCGATCCTTTTCAATGGTCGGTAAATAAGCGGATGATGGGCGATGATCAATTCCGCGCCATGTTCTATCGCTTCGTCTACAACCTCTTCCAGCACATCAAGGGCAATCAGCACTTTAGTAACCGGCTTATTGAGCTGACCGACATGCAGCCCGATCGGATCTCCCTCCATTGCATAATGCTTTGGGGAGAATTGTTCAAACGTTTCAATGATTTTGTGACCATTAACTGCCTTCACCTTTAAGCACCTCCTCAATTACGGAAATTTGAGATTTTAATTCATTGCGCTTCGTTTCCAGTCCGCTTCTTCCGCTTTCATCCAATTGTTCGATGATTCTCTCCAAATGTTTTTTCTCTAGCTGCCATTTTTTTATGAAAATGTCATTGAATTGCTCTTTTAAGTATGGACCGAACGTGAGGCCTGCTTGCTTGTTTACCCGATAAGGGCGGAGCGGGTCCCCTTTTTCGGCAATTAAGATTTCATAGATTTTCCCATCTTCCTCAAGGATTTCCTCTCCACTAAGTTCCCAGCCGTTTTCGATTAGCCAGCTGCGAACATTCGCTGCACCGACATTAGGCTGAAGGATAAGCCTTTCTGCCTTGCCGAGTTTCCCTTTTCCGCTTTCCAATATACTTGATATTAAAGTCCCTCCCATGCCTGCAATCGTAATGCAAGTCGCTTCATCGGGCTTCAATACTTCAAGCCCGTCTCCTTTACGGACCTCTATCTTGTCCCCAAGCCCCGTCATTGCAACTTGCTTGCGTGCTGACTGATATGGCCCTTCTACAACCTCACCTGCTATTGCGCTGTCACACAAGCCGTTAGTCACAGAATAGCACGGCAAATAAGCATGGTCGGAACCTATATCTGCAAGGATGCTTCCTTTTGGTATATGTATGGCAACACGTTCTAATCTCATCGATAGTTTTTCATGATTCATATTTATCAACTCTCTTAATTCAAATAATTTCTTACTATAATTAGCTTCCCATTCGATTATACCAAGTTCAATCGAAAAATTACAGAAAGGAGAAAAAGGACTCTTTCTATCAGTGGGCAGAAGAAACTTTCCATCTGGAATCTTCCTTTTCTGAATAAATGAAAAACTGACTCAAAAAGTTCGCTTTCCAACGATTTCTTGAGTCAGTTTCATGAATTATTTCAGTCCATGAATATATTCGGCCATGGCGTCAATGTTCTGTTCTTCGACTAAACCTGGTGGCATTCCACCTCGTCCATTAGTGATCACGTCTTTGACCTCGTCCACCGACAGACGATCGCCAACACCTTTTAGGGCAGGTCCGACGCCGCCTTGATAGGCATCACCATGACAAGAGATACAGTTTTGCTTATAGATGTCCTCAGGTGATGCTGAGGCACTTTCTGTTTCTTCTGTCTTTTCGCCGCCCTCTTTTTCCTTAGCAAGATCTTTGGCATCACCCAAACCTTTAAACGAAAGTAAAAACATAAGTCCAATACCAAAAACCATGATAATAATAAAAGGCATTACTGGATTGCGATTCATAGTATTTCCTCCCCTATGTAGAACCTAAACTTACCATATTTAATATTATATACAAACAGCTATATATTATTTTACTTGAAAAGAGTTTCAAGTAAAAGCCCAAAAATAGAAGATATTATATAATTTCTTAAAATTGTCAAAAACTTATGTATATTTCCAAACAGTTTTACTTTTTCTTACATATATTTCATAATACCCTAAAGCCACTGATTAAAACCGCTAGAATGTCTTAAAAAAAAAGTAAAGAGTGATCATTGCTCCCAGGCATCCCGCTATGGAAAAATGGAGCAGCTTCAGTTTTTTGCCCATTAAAATCCAGAGTCCGCAATTAATGAACAAGAAAATATAAAGGATACTCACTTGGCCGGGTGCCATGAATTCGGCAAAGCTGACAGTTAATAAAAGCAAAGATAGCGTCATTCCCATCAAGGCCATTTGAAAAATGATTTTCCTGCCGGTAAAGCGGCGGACCGCCAGCCCAAAGACAAGAATTGAAATTGTTGTCATAAGCATTTGCATTCTTATGGGTATTTCAGTAAAATAATTCAAAAATACAATAAATGCAAAAAGGGCCCCAATCAACAACCCGGAAAAGATGTCGTTTTTTACGCTCCCGGTTTTAGCCGAATTGGATGGCGGCAGTTCGCCTTGACAGTATAATGCCAGCAGATAATTACAATATTGCTCCGGAAGCATACGACTTTCCTTCCAGGAGTTTATTTCTTGAATGATGATTTTCTTTCTCATCTCATCCATGAATCTCACATCCTCATGATGATCATTTCTTTTAACGACTTAGCTTTTGAAATTTTTTACATTCAATTGGTAATTATTGTTCTTGCAGGATATTTTTACATCGAAACTGAAAAAAAGAGCCGCTCCCGAACGCTGGGCATTCAAAGAGGGCTCTGTGAAGGGCATATATTCTATTCCAGGAAATCTTTCAGGCGTTTGCTGCGGCTTGGATGTCTCAGTTTACGCAGCGCTTTCGCTTCGATTTGACGGATACGCTCGCGGGTGACCCCAAATACTTTCCCTACCTCTTCAAGAGTACGGGTGCGGCCATCATCAAGTCCAAAGCGGAGTCTCAAGACGTTCTCTTCACGGTCAGTAAGAGTATCCAATACATCTTCAAGCTGTTCTTTCAATAGTTCATATGCTGCATGCTCCGATGGCGAAGTTGCATCCTGATCTTCAATGAAATCACCTAAATGTGAATCGTCTTCTTCACCTATTGGCGTTTCCAATGAAACAGGTTCCTGAGCTATTTTCAAGATTTCACGAACTTTTTCAGGTGTTAAGTCCATATCCTCCGCAATTTCTTCCGGAGAAGGTTCACGTCCTAAATCCTGAAGAAGCTGTCTTTGGACCCGGATCAATTTATTGATGGTTTCCACCATATGCACCGGTATCCGGATCGTTCTTGCTTGGTCGGCAATCGCACGGGTTATCGCTTGGCGAATCCACCATGTTGCATACGTACTGAATTTGAATCCCTTGCGGTAATCAAATTTTTCGACTGCTTTGATAAGTCCCATATTACCTTCCTGAATCAAATCAAGGAAAAGCATTCCGCGTCCGACATAGCGCTTGGCGATACTGACAACAAGACGAAGATTAGCTTCTGCCAAACGGCGTTTCGCTTCTTCATCTCCATCCTCGATTCTCGTCGCCAGAGAGATTTCCTCTTCTGCCGATAAAAGGTCGACCCGACCAATTTCCTTTAGGTACATGCGTACTGGGTCATTGATTTTAACTCCAGGAGGAACACTTAAATCATTTAAGTCAAACTCTTCTTCTTTTGCAAGCTTCTTCTCATCCGGATCATCTTCATCCTCGTCTTCCTCACCATCAGTGAGTATTTCGACGCCGTTTTCTGCTAACACCTCATAGAACTCATCCATTTGATCGGAATCCAATTCAAAACCGCCAATCATTTCAGCGATTTTTTCTAAAGTCAAGGAGCCTCGTTTTTTACCTAGCTCTAGTAATTTTTCTTTCACCTGTTCAAGGCTAAATTCATTATCAACTTGTTTGGAACGTGCTGGTTTTTCAGCCATTAGTTCCCCTCCTTCCAGGACTTACACCTAAACGACTACAACATTTTACGCAATTTAATGATTTCCATGGCAATTTGTGCAGCTGTGACATAATCACTTCGCCTAACTGCATCTTTTTCTTCAACTTGTTTTTCTTTTATCTTTAACAACTTTTCATATTTCAACACTTGATTTATACAATCGGTCAGTTCTTTATCGGTAACTTCCTCATTAACTGACATCATTTCTATTTCCGAAACGATCCTTCTCAAGTTTGGATCCGGTAAATAAGTAAGGAAAAAGCTTGTATCCGGTTCGTGTCCATCTTCATAGAACGCATATAAATAGGTGATGATTGCCTGATGTTCATCTACATGAAAGACCGTTTGTCCAAGCAATTGCTGAATTTTGAAAGTCGTATCCCTGCTTTTTAGCATATGGGCGATCAACTTCATTTCAGCATTATGGTGAGCAGGCTTTAATTTATGCTCATATTGCAGGGACATTTGCTTTTGGGCTGCCGGCTGCGGCAGTGTCCCCTTCTTGCGTTCCGTAAAGAACACCTGACGCTGCTGCTGTTCCAGAGCATCCAATGATAGGGAAAATTCAGAGGATAGCTGCCGAAGATAATGATCCCTCTCCACTGCATTTGGCAATCGTGAAATTTCTTTAAGGACTTCTTCGATATATTGAATTCGATCTCCTTCATTATTTACATTTTTCCCTCGACGCAAATAATGCATTTTGAATGCCATGTAGGTTAAACTGGCCCCTATTACTTCAGAAACAAAGCTTTTTTCACCGAATTCCTTTATGTAGTCATCGGGGTCCAAGTTATCAGGCATGAGAGCGACTTTCACGGTAAATTCATGGTCCTGTAGCATATTAACTGCACGATTGGCAGCGTTCAATCCTGCTGAGTCCGAATCGTAGCATATAAGTATCTGGTCAGTATTTCTTTTTAAAAGCTGGATATGCTGGTCCGTCAGGGCAGTACCCATTGTAGCGACCGCATTCTCCACACCTGCGCCAACAGCTGAAATGCAATCGGCAAAGCCTTCAAAAATGACTGCTTGTTCTTTCTTTCGTATGTGTGGTCTTGCATGATGGAAATTATATAAAGTTTTACTTTTATTAAAGATTGGCGTTTCAGGACTATTCAAATATTTGGGCTCGTCGTCCCCCATCGCTCTTCCTGAAAACGCAATCGTATTTCCTTGATGATCCATAATTGGAAACATGACTCTATTTCTGAAACGGTCAAAATATGACTCGTCTTTTTCCCTGTAAATAATAAGCCCTGCCTGCTCCATGTATTCCGCTGGAAACCCGCGTTTTAAAAGAAACTTGGACACGAAATCCCATGAATCCAAAGAGTAGCCAATTTGGAACTTTTCTATCGTTTCTTCAGTAAACCCGCGTTTAAGTAAATATTCGAGAGCATCCTGCCCCTCTTTCGTATTAACGAGGAGATGATGATAAAACTTCCTCAGCAGGTCATGTGCCTCAACCATTTGCTGCGAGCCTGCCGGCATGTTAGAACGCTTGGAATCCTTATTGATATCAACATCCAAAGGAACATTTCCTTTTTCAGCTAAAACTTTTGCTGATTCCACAAAGCTGTAGCCTTCTATATCCATTAAGAAGGTAAAAATATTCCCCCCTGCCCCGCAACCAAAACAGTGAAAGATTTGTTTTTCCGTTGAAACGGAAAACGAGGGCGAGTTTTCACCATGAAAAGGACATAGGCCAAAGTAATTGCGCCCCTGCTTCTTCAACTGGACATACTCCCCAATTAAATCAACAATGTCAACAGCTTCACGAATTTGATTAATTTTCTCATCTTCTATACGGCCATTTATCATTTTTCCACCTTGCAATATTGGTGATAGTTTTTAATTCGATACTGTTTCTTAATTCCCTGCAAAGTTCGACAATGTTTTCAAAAGTTTATTTGTAAAACATGCACGATCTTCCTTCGTGAATGCTTTCGGCCCTTTTGTATGCTTACCCTGCCTGCGGAGTTTCGCCGACTGATAGCGCATATCCAAGAGCATGAAAATATTCTCGTCAGTGTATTCTTTTCCCCTTGGCGAAAGGACATAAACGTTTTTAGGAAGCAGGGTCCCAGCCAAACCAATATCTGCAGTAACGACAATATCACCCTTTTTTACTGAGTTTACTATATAAAGATCTGCCGCTTCTTTGTCTGCATCGACATATACCCATTTACCTTCAGGGTTATTCATCATATTTTTATATGATGCAACAAAACAGACTTCAACATCGTGCAAACTTGCACAATGAAGGATTTCGTCTTTCACCGGGCATGCATCGGCATCGACGTGTATCGTAGGTTTATTATTCATACCTTCTAATTCTACATCTTTCTGCATAATCCTTTTTCTCCCCTAAACTTTATGAAGATATGGTGAATTTTCAGCATTATCCAGAGGGTTTCCTCTAAAAGAGCACACATTATTCTTCAGGGCATACCTGATCATTTATGTGAAAGCGCATCTTTTGCTTTGAAAAAGACCAGCCCCTCCTGAATTATACGGAACATGTCGAATTATTTTTATGATAAAAACCTTGACATCTCATTAACCTTTAGTTTATTCCTTATTAATTAAGTCTAAACCTTAAGATTACTTTTTTCTCACAATTTTTTATTATAGTCTATTTGATTAGAAGATGCCAACATTTAAATTCCGAATTTGTTTTCATTCAAATCAAAGGATTTACAGTTGGAAACAAAGAGGAATTTTATGTAATTATTTTGAACTTATTCTTTTTATTCCCTTTTAAACCTTGGCATTAAAATGTGAGCTGACACATAAAGTGCCTAGCTCACATTTTGATTTGCCTTAATTTATAAGGATCAACGGTTTTTGTTTTGAAGAATATTGATTATCAAATTGGCTGTCTCTTCAACAGCTTTATTGGTTACATCAATGATAGGACAGTTCAACCTAGATATGATTGTATCAAAGTATGTCAATTCTTCTTTTATGCGCTCCACATTTGCATAAATCGCATGATCATTAAGCCCAAGCGACTTTAATCGTTCTTTACGAATATGGTTCAGCTTTTCCGGACTGATCTTTAAACCAATGCATTTTTCAGGAGGTACCAGGAACAGCTCTTCTGGAGGTTCCACTTCAGGCACTAAAGGTACATTGGCCACCTTATAGCGTTTGTGGGCTAAATACTGTGATAACGGCGTTTTTGAAGTGCGTGAAACACCGACAAGGACGATATCTGCACGTAATATGCCCCGAGGGTCACGTCCATCATCATATTTTACAGCAAATTCAATGGCTTCCACACGCTTGAAATAGTCATCATCCAGCTTTCTTACAAGACCAGGTTCATTAAGCGGCCCTTTTGGCGCCCTTTCCTCAAGGATATCCATGAGCGGCCCTAAAATGTCATAAGCAGACAGGTTTTCTTTCTCGACCTGTGCTTTCATATACGCTCTAATAGCTGGCTTCACAAGAGTATATGCAATGATTGCCCCATCCAACTTAGCCAGCGATATCACTTCATCCACGTTTTGTTCATCTTCAATATACGGAATTCTCTTTATGGAAAATGCAGATCCCGAGAACTGGCTTGCAGCGGCTTTTGTAACCAATTCCGCTGTTTCCCCTACCGAATCCGATACAACATATATAATAGAACCGTTCATATTCTCCGTCATTCCTTTTGCAAGCCCCCTAATAGCCTTCATCAGCCAAAGCTACGAATGCTTTCGTAATATTGGTTTTTGTAATCCTTCCAATTACTTCATAGCCTTTTTCTGTGTCTTTGACGACCGGTAATGAGTCGATTTGTTTATCAATCAATTTTTTGGCCACATCAATCAAAAGGTCTTCTTTTGAACACATTGTAATATTGGGCATCCTAGTCATGATGATATTGACTGGAATGGAGTTAAGCTCTTGTTTCCCAATACTCGCACGCAACAAGTCTTTCCTTGATAAGACACCAACAAGCAATGCATGCTTGTCGACCACGAACATTGTTCCGACATCTTCTAAAAACATCATGACGATTGCATCATATACGGAAATGCCCTCGTCAACAACGACAGGTATCGATTGGTAGTCTCGTACATAAAGATGGTTAAGGCTGTCGGTCAAAAGCTGTGTCCCTGACCTGCCTGTATAAAAATACCCCACTCGCGGCCTGGCATCAAGAAAACCTGCCATCGTTAAAATGGCTAGATCTGGACGAAGTGTCGCCCTGGTAAGGTTCAATCTATCCGCAATATGTTCTCCAGTAATCGGTCCGTTTTCTTTTACAATTTGTAAAATTTGCTCCTGACGCTTATTCAATTGGATTATAATCACCACCCCACTGCTTTCGCAGAGTAAAGTAACAAAATTTATTCATTTAATAATTATATACTAAATTATTTAATAAGGGCATTTTTGTCCTATTTATTGACCATTATCTTTTTAAGAAATCGGAAACCCTATGTAAAGTGTTTCCGATTTCCAAGCATCCTTTCGATCATGTAAGGATGATTTTATTCATGGCAGCAAACCCTGCAACCAAATCACTGATCTCTTTCATTAAGGATAAACGGTTATTACGGATTGCTTCATCATCTGCCATGACCATTGTATTCTCGAAATATGACTCTATTTCCGATTGAAGCGAAACAAGCTGTTCAAACCGCTCATTCTCATCTTTAGATTCCATATAACGGATTGCCACTTGTTGATATTTTACATATAACGCATTTTCTTGATCATTTTCAAAGACAGAAGGATCAACTGTCACCTTATTGTCACATTTTACGGCAATGTTCATGACCCGACTTAATGCTTCCAGGCTTTCTTTAAACCCTGCTTCGTCCTTTTTAGCATCCAAGACATGTGCACGTTCCACGATAGAGTGGATATAACCGATCTCATTGAACAGAACTGCATCAATCAAATCGTAACGGATTTGCTGTTCTTGAAGCAGGTGTTTGACACGTGCTTTAAAGAATGTGAACATATCCGCTTTAACTTCTTCAAGATCACGTTTTAATATGCCTTTTGATTCCAGTCCTTTAAGGCCTAAAACAATAAGCTCCTCTAGAGAAATATTCCATTTCTTCTCCGCTAGGATTTGGACGACACCGCTCGCCTGCCTTCTTAATGCGTAAGGATCCTGGGAACCTGTCGGAATGACGCCAATAGCGAAGAATGAAGACAAAGTATCAATTTTTTCAGCTAAACTCACAACCGCACCAATGACTGAAGGCGGTACATTGTCATCCGCATGTCTTGGCATATAATGTTCATTGATAGCCGCGGCCACTTCTTTGGCTTCACCTTTTAAGAGCGCATATTTTTCACCCATATACCCTTGCAATTCAGGGAATTCATAAACCATTTGACTCACCAAATCGAACTTGGCAATTGCCGCTGTACGAACCGCCATTTCTTTTTCCGCCTTTAAATTCAAAGCATCCGCAAGCTCACCGGTCACAGCAGTTACCCGGGCAGTTTTCTCGGCTAATGTACCGATTTCTTCATGATAAACGATGCTGTCAAGCTTTTTCAAAGCATCCGAAATCTCTTTTTTCTGATCTTCTTTATAGAAGAATGCTGCATCCGATAGGCGGGCACGCAATACTTTTTCATTACCTTTAGAAACCTTATCCAAATGGCGGTCATCGCCGTTACGCACGGTTACAAAGTGAGCAAGCAGTTTCCCGTCCTGATCTTTAACAGGGAAATAACGCTGATGTTCCTTCATCGATGTGATAAGCACCTCAGCTGGAAGCTCAAGGAATTCTTCTTCAAAATTACCAAATAACACCGTTGGATACTCTACCAAATTATTGACTTCTTCAAGCAGATCTTCATCGACTGGGATGATCCAGCCTTTCTCCTGCTCAAGCTCTTTAATCTGATCCAATATAACTTGCCGGCGTTTATCTGGATCCGCCATAACAAATTGTTCTTTTAACGTATCTTCGTACAGTTCCGGCAGTTCGATGCTAGCACTATCGCCCAAGAAACGGTGTCCTTTTGTTTCACGGCCCGTTTCCACATCAGCAATGCTGAATGGCACAATGTCATTGCCGAATAAGGCAATCAGCCATTTAATCGGACGAACGAAGCGGAGCTCCTGATTGGCCCAACGCATATTTTTCGGGAACGTCATGCCGCTGATGATTTCAGCAAGCTCAGATAAAAGCTGAACGGTCTGCTGTCCTTTTATGAATTTATTCACATGGACATATTCCACACCCTTGAGTTCTTTAAAATAAATGTCCTCTGAAGTCATGCCTTGACCCCTGACGAAGCCCAATGCGGCTTTAGACCAGTTGCCTTCACTGTCCAAAGCGATTTTCTTAGCCGGGCCTTTTGCTTCTTCTTCGATATCCTTTTGGGATTCTTCCACGCCTTTCACCAGTACAGCCAAACGTCTTGGTGTGGAAAAAGCTTCAACCGTTCCGAATTCAATCGCTTTTTCCTTTAGCCATTGCTGCACCTTATCTGACAACTGCTTCATTGATGCTGTCACAAAACGGGCAGGCAGCTCTTCCAATCCAATCTCCAATAACAAATCACGCTTGCTCATTTGTATTCTCCCCTTTCACTTTCAGAATCGGGAAGCCTAATTTTTCCCGCTCTTCATAGAAGGTTTTGGCAACCTTGCGCGCTAGGTTACGGCACCGGGCAATATAACCCGTTCTTTCCGTCACCGAGATGGCACCTTTGGCATCCAAAAGGTTAAATGTATGTGAACATTTCAAAACATAATCATATGCGGGATGTACAAGTCCTTCTTCCATTTGCCGATGCGCTTCCTTTTCATACATCGTGAAAAGCTGAAACAGCATATCAAGGTCGGAGGTTTCGAACGTATATTTCGAATGTTCGTATTCCGGCTGTCCAAAAATATCCCGAACTGTGAATCCATCTGTCCATTCCAGGTCAAATACGTTTTCCTTATCTTGAATGTATGAGGCGAGACGTTCGATCCCGTATGTAATTTCCACGGAAACCGGCTTGCACTCAAGGCCGCCCACTTGTTGGAAATATGTAAATTGCGTGATTTCCATTCCATCAAGCCACACTTCCCAACCGAGACCAGCACACCCTAGTGATGGATTTTCCCAGTTGTCCTCCACAAAGCGAATATCATGCTCAAGCGGATTTATCCCTAAAGCGCGTAAAGAATCCAAATATAACTCTTGGATATTGTCAGGCGACGGCTTCATGATCACTTGGAACTGATGGTGCTGATACAGACGGTTAGGGTTCTCACCATAACGACCGTCAGCAGGACGGCGTGAAGGCTCCACGTAAGCAACGCTCCAAGGCTCCGGTCCAATGGCTCTCAGGAACGTGTATGGGCTCATCGTTCCTGCCCCTTTCTCGACATCATAAGCATTCATTAATATGCAGCCTTGTTCAGACCAATGCTTTTGTAACGTTAAAATCATATTTTGAATATTCATCGTACACCTCCAAGTTATTTAAAACGGCTCTTTTTAAAATCAGGTCGGAACCCATCACATTTTGGCAAACAAAAAACTCCCGTCCCTATGCGAAATGCATAGGGACGAGAGTATACCCGCGGTTCCACCCTAATTGCCGTTTATAAAACGGCCTCTTTTCAAAGCAACATGCTCCGGAAACGCCCTTCCCTGTAAATCCATATCCCGGCTTCCACCGTCCCGGGTTCGCTTTTTATGGAGAATGACAGATACTCTTTTCCATCAACGCAATCTTCTTATTTTGATGATTAGAATTTTATACAAACTAGCATGGAATGTCAATAGGTCAGATCTTAAAACATATCTTTCATCGTATCAATCTGTTTCAGGAACTTTTTTGATTTCAAGTTCAGACCAGAATATTCCTCATAATAAGCATCGATGATCTTCCGCAGTTCTTTTTTCGTTTCAGGCTTGACGGAAATGTTTCCGAGCCTTGATAAATCGAAATAATAAAAGATCCGCAACAATTTGACGGCTGCAGGTGAAATTTTATAATGATAAGGGTCCTTCCCCAGGCAGCGGTGACAGATAAACCCCGCTTCCCGAAGCGAGAAGGAGAATTCCCCTTCCGTTTCACCACATACAGCACATTGATTCAGCACTGGGTTAATCCCATTGACGGGCAGCATCTTCATTTCAAAAATGAATTTCAATACCTCTGCGTCATATTCTTCGTTTATGTAATGCAAGGTTTGCGAAAGCAACTCATACAAATATGGATTCGGTTTCTTATCCTCGACGCTTTTATCAAGGAATTCAACAATATAAGAAGCATAAGCAGTGGCAAAAAGATCCTCCCTTATGAAACGGAGTGAATCGACCATTTCTCCTTGCTGAAGACTTCCGAGTCCGGTTGATGTAGTTACAAGAAAATACCCGGAGCAAAAAAGCTGTGTGACGGCAGAAAGCCTGCTGTTAGGTTTACTGGCTCCTCTAGCCATAACGCCAATTTTTCCTAGCTCACGGGTATATATAGTAATGATTTTGTTATTTTCTCCATATGCAGTTCGCCTTATGACAATGCCCTCACATTTTTGGAGCATACCAAGACACCACCCATGCTCGCCAAGGCTAACCTATGAAACAGGAAAATCAATTTCTGCTAGCTCATCATTTAATCCCAAGTGTCTTTCCTGTCTTTCGACTTCTATCTCCTTAAACAGCAAATAGGTGTCCACATTACCTGTTTCAGTGAATAATTCCCAGGTAAAATCCAACATATAAAGCCCACCTTTCATTTTTAACTAGCAATATGAATATCCGACCATATGATTAGCTTGACCGTTTTCCAAACTTTCATGATGCGTAAATTTTGTTAATTAATACTCGCTCTCATTGAAGCCATAATCGCGAAGCTGGCTTGCTTTATTACGCCAATCCTTCTGCACCTTCACCCACAGTTCAAGGAAAACTTTCGAGCCCAATAAGTTTTCGATATCCACCCTGGCACGGCTGCCGACTTCTTTAAGCATTTTCCCTTGCTTTCCAATGACAATGCCTTTTTGTGAATCACGTTCGACAACGATCGTCGCCATGACATTAATGGTGTCGCTGTTGTCCATCTTTTTAATTGAATCGATGACAACAGCCACCGAATGCGGAATTTCTTCCCGTGTCAGGTGTAGCACCTTCTCGCGGACCAATTCGGAAATGATAAAACGTTCCGGGTGGTCGGTCACTTGGTCAGCAGGATAAAACTGGGGACCTTCAGGCAGATGTTCCTTGATTTGCTCAAGCAGTGTATCAACGTTATTTCCTTCAAGCGCAGAAATCGGAACAACTGCCGCAAAAGGGTAAAGCTGTTGGTATTTTTCAATGATTGGAAGTAAATCATCCGGATGCATCGCATCGATTTTGTTTACAACCAGGAAAACAGGCGTCTTTACGGATTGAAGTTTTTCAATGATAAACTCATCACCGCGTCCGTATCCTTCAGTCGCATTGATCATGAAGAGAATCAAATCGACTTCCTTCAATGTATTCGTGGCCACTTTCATCATGAAATCACCAAGCTTATGCTTTGGTTTATGAATGCCGGGTGTATCGATGAAAATCATTTGTGAATCGTTTTGCGTAAGTACACCTTGGACCTTATTTCTTGTAGTTTGCGGTTTATCGCTCATAATGGCGATCTTTTGACCGATGACCCGATTCAGAAATGTACTCTTCCCAACATTAGGTCGTCCAATAATCGAAATGAAACCTGATTTGTAGTCTTTTACTTGTGTATCATTAAATAATTTATCCATTCAAATCCTCCGGTGAAAAAGCTCCTGGAAGCAATTCCTGTACTGTTAGTTCTTTTATATCCCCATTTAAGTTGGTCAAAACAACCGGCATATCCTTATCGCACAGCTCTGAAATAACCTGCCTGCATGCCCCGCATGGAGCAACGGGACCATCGGTATCTGCCACGACTGCAAGTTTAGCGAATTTTTTATCGTCATGGGCATAAGCGCTGAATAAAGCTGTCCTTTCTGCGCAATTACACATGCTGTATGCAGCATTTTCTATATTACAACCATGATAGACCTTTCCATCAGCGGTTAAAAGGGCTGCCCCCACCTTAAATTTGGAGTAAGGCACATAAGCTTTATCCCTTGCTTTTTTAGCTTCCTCAATCAATTCTTTTGTATTCAATTCACATCTTCCTTTCAAATTGAGTACCATTTCGGCAATCTACAGGCCAAACTTGGGCAAAAAGATAATCAATCCAACTATTATAGAAAATATAGCATATATGAATACAGCTCCGGCTGCAATATCTTTTGCCTGCTTGGCAAGCGGATGGATTTGATCCGTTACCAGGTCCACTACCCTTTCAATCGCTGAATTAACGAGCTCCAACGTAATCGTACCGGCTATGGCCGCCAAAATGAAAAGCCACTCCATCCCATTCAATGAGAAGTACCAACCAAAGAATACGACGATTGCCGTTAACGCGAAGTGAATCTTGATATTGCGTTCAGTCCGAACAGCCTCCAAAATTCCCTGACAGGCAAAAGAGAAACTTTTTAATAAAGGATACCTTTTTTTACCCTTCTCTTGAAAGTCCATATTCTTCCAAGATCTCCTTTTGTTTTGTGAACATCACTTTTTCATCTTTTTCATTCATGTGGTCAAATCCTAATAAATGAAGAAATCCATGCAGTGCCAAAAATCCAAGTTCCCGGTCAAATGAATGACCATATTCTTCAGCCTGTTCTTTCGTGCGTTCAATGGAAATGATGATATCCCCTAGCATGCGGGGCATTTCGGCCCCGACAATTTTCACTTCATCTTCTCCCATTTCTTCAAGCGCAAAAGAAATGACATCTGTAGCTGAATCTTTATGACGATATTCTTTATTGATTTCCCGAATCCTATCATTGTCAACAAATGTAACAGACAGCTCGGTGTCTTTTTCAATGTTTTCTTTTCTTGCCGCAAATTGCAGAATGCTTTCAACAAGGTGCTGAGCTTCCTCCGTTACTTCATTCGTTTCATCCATTAAATCGATAGCTAAAATCATTCTTTCACCTTCTGTCCTAATTTATCCGACTCCGGATATTCAATCCTGGAGTGGAAGATACCATTAAGCGATTCACATAAGGAATGCTTCACGATACTCAATTCTCTCATAGTAATGTCACATTCATCAAATTGACCATCAGAGATCCTGTCCTGAATGATGAAACTTACCAGTTCTTCAATCTTCTCCGGAGTTGGGTGCTTCATCGATCTCACTGCAGCTTCCACACTATCGGCTATGCCGATGACGGCTACTTCCTTCATTACTGCCCTCGGCCCGGGATAACGGTAGTCCGCTTCGAGTGTGGACTCATCTAGTTTTTTTGCCTTGTGGTAGAAAAATTTCAATAAAGTGGTCCCATGATGCTGCTCTGCAATATCCACAATCTCTTTCGGAAATTTGTTACTGCGAAGCATCTCCCCGCCGTCTACGGCGTGGGCAATGATGATATCCCTGCTCGTTTCCGGCTGCAGCCGATCATGCGGATTCTCTTCATTCATCTGATTTTCGATGAAGAAATGCGGCCGCTTCGTTTTACCGATATCATGATAATAACTGCCGACCCTTGCCAGCAATCCATTCGAGCCGATGGCTTCACAAGCCGATTCCGCCAAATTGGCCACCATCACGCTATGATGATATGTCCCCGGAGCCTCAATCAAGATCCTCCGAAGTAAAGGATGATTGGGATTCGCGAGCTCGATAAGCTTAATTGATGATAAGATCCCGAAACCAGCCTCGAAAAACGGCAACAGGCCCATAGTCAAAACGGCTGCACCCACTCCAGAACCCATCGCAGCAGCAGCATAATACAAGTACTCCATTCTAGTATAATGGCTGTCCATAATAAAGATGAGCGAAAAAACAAATGCCATATTGATTAAAGCCAATAGCAGCCCCGCTACCAGCACCTTTGATTTGAAATTGGGCCTCGATAGAATGATGATTGCCGTCAATCCCCCAAATATGATATAAAGCCCCATCGAGAAATCCAGATTTCCAGGTGTATCACCATTGAATATAATCGTACCATACGAACCTAACAATATGATCATTGCTACCGCTAGCTTATCATTCAATAAAATCTTGATGAGCATCGCCGCCATGGCACCCGGGAAAATGTATTCCAAGTTCGAGTTTTTCAGGTCTGCGAGAATGCTGACTGTTTTCATGGTAGCCATTGAAAGGATGAAGACAAGACTGAAAATCAATAACTGATTGTACTTGTTATCCTTTTTGGAAATGGAATAGTAGAAAAAGTAATAAAAAGCGGCAAAAGTCAGGAATATGAATAACAGCAGGCCGATATACGGGTAAATGGTAGACTCCGTATTTAAGAAGCCCGCCAGTTCAAGCTGCCTATATACATCCCTGTCCACTAATTGATTTTCTTCAACGATGATCTGACCTTGAAGGATCCTGATCGGCTCCACGCTTTCAACCGCTTTCCTACGCTGTTCCTCGGTTTTGTCCTTATCGAAAAATACATTCTGAATGATTGCCGTACGCGCAAGGGAAGTGGAGGCTTTTTTCATATCGCCGCTAATGCTCATATAACCCAATTCCTCTACAACCTTTTTCTTGGCATTTTCGACGTCACTTGCAGCGATTCGGGAGCTCATCACATTATTCACGGCTGTAATGGTTGAATCCTTCGCTATTTTCAACTCATCTTCATCCGCCTGCACTAATGCAAGGAAAACGGATTCCTCGATATTTTTATTCACTTCATCGGTCAATTTTTCTTTTAATATGGAAACTTTTTGAGCATCCGTCTTTACGGTCTCTTTTTTATCCTCCTTTTCCTCATCTTCTTTATGATTTTCATCGGGGTCCGTTTCTTGATTCACCTCTATCGCTGAATCGAAAATGGATGAAATCAGATCGACTTTATTTTTGGCATATTCTTTTTTTAAAGAATATACATCCGCCACCTGTTTTGAAATCTCTTCTTTTTCCTGTTCCGTCTTATAGGTATCTTCCACAGTCTTGGTTGAACGGATCGTTTGTTCTGCAGGCTTAAACAGCTCTACCTGGACCCTTTCAGGTTTAACATTGGAGAACATTAACACATAAGCAAACAAACCAAGTATGATGAACAATAACACTTGAAAAAAACGATGGACCAACAGCCCTTTTATTTGAGTGAAAAATTTCTGAATACGATTCAAGGAAGGTCCTCCTAATAAAAATGATGTTTATTATTCTAGATATGTAAAATCATAACAGTTTTTATGTGAATTTTCACCTTCGTATTAATAAATGTAAAGCTTCTTTCATTCCATATCCACTTTTTCACGATAAAGTTTGTCATTTAGACACATCACGAAAAATCCGCCGATTGAAATGGCGGATTTCTTCTTATGACTTCGCCTGCTCGTAAGCAGTAATGATTTTGGCGACAAGCGGATGTCTTACAACATCACTTTGTTCAAAATAAACAAAGGATAGACCTTTAACATTCTTCAAGATCTCTTCTACCCTGACAAGACCTGACTTCATGCCTTTTGGAAGGTCAATTTGGGTCCTATCTCCCGTAATGACCATTTTCGATCCGAAACCAAGCCTGGTCAAGAACATCTTCATTTGCGCTTCCGTCGTATTCTGGGCTTCATCCAATATGACAAAGGCATCTTCAAGCGTACGGCCCCTCATATAAGCCAGAGGAGCTATTTCGATCGTTCCGCGTTCTATCATCCTTTGTGTCTGTTCCATCCCTAGAAGGTCATGGAGAGCGTCATACAGCGGACGTAGATATGGATCTACCTTTTCCTTCAGATCACCAGGCAGAAAACCAAGGCTTTCCCCTGCTTCGACCGCAGGCCGTGTCAGGATGATCCGTTTAACATGTCCATTTTTCAACGCATTGATGGCCATCACTACAGCAAGATAGGTCTTCCCGGTTCCGGCAGGCCCAATTCCAAATACAAGGTCCTGTTTCTTTATTGCCTGGATATAGTATCTCTGCCCGATTGTTTTGACTTTAATGGATTTCCCCTTAGCCGTTTTTGCGATTTCCTCATCATATAATTCACCGAAATACTCCAATGTGCCTTTTCTTGCCAATTCAATTGCATAAAGCACATCTCTGGAACTGATTGCAATTCCTTTTCTGACCACTGTCAATAATGCCTTGAGGATTTCCTCCCCCATCGTTACCCGCTCGATATCACCGGCAACACTCACCGCTTCACCTCGGGTTATGACAGAAATGCCTAGCTCCTCTTCGAGCACTTTTACATTTGAATCTCCATTGCCCAATAAAGCGATCGCTTCATTAGGTGATTCTATTTCCAGCTTAATTACTTTCACATCATCTGCCATTCGTTAGTCTCCTTGAATGATTGGTTGTCCAATCGCTATATCTTCAATAACTTGGTAATGTATAGATAATTTAACTTTACCATTCTCCATGCTTTCGTGCAAAATTTTTTCTTCGACGATTTCATCTTCCTCGTCTAAATGCTTTTTCAATTCAGCTTTAGCCATTTTCCTGCCTTCCTCCACCGCTTCTTTCTCCGTATAACTTCGTACAATATCTTCCTTGCTCCTTAAGGTCACTTGTTTATAGGAAATGGGCAGTTCCCATTGAAGAAAGTGAAACGGCCTCATTGTCGTTTCTTTTTCCTGTTTTTCATATCCCGGATCCTTGAAACCCCATACCGGAAGGGAAAAGCCCCCCATTTTTAAAAAGTGCCTGCTCGTTTCATCTCCGTTAAAAACAGAAAACTTGGTTTTTAACGGAACTTCCACTTTCGCTTTATACCACGTTTTCCCTTTTATTACTCCCTGTGCGGATACAATTTCCTGTTTATCCTCTTTTCCAATAAATCCTGAAACAAGAAGCTGTCCCTTTCCTACATAATCATTCACATTAACAATAGATTGTCCTTTTTCAACGAACATATCAGTGATGATCGCTTTTTTAGAAGCTACCAAATTCTGTGGAGATGTCTTCTCGACCTCTTTAGGCTGCCGTTTTTCTACAACCCGAAAATGGTAAGTCGTTCCCTTCAGCTCTACCCCTACCCATGTCAATGCACCAATCCGGTCCGACAGCTTACGCTGAATCGTATCCACATCATCAACAAAGAATTGCACTTTACCGATTTTCACGCCCATCTTGTCCAATTCTTTCCGGATGGCATGCTCGGTTGCCGGTTTGGCATCTTGAACCTCGATGCCCCATACCATATTGGAAAGTACGAATATGCAAAGCAGGAAAGCGATCATCCCCGCTAAAAACCCGCTGTTTTTCATGACTCTCTTCAATAGGAAAGGGAAACCCTTTCCCTGCATGAACTTTACTTTACAATCGCTCTTTCTCATGACCTGACGGAGTTTTGGGATATCCCTGATATCCATATGGAAAATCAGGGATTCACTTCCGACACGCTTCACTTCCCAGATATGAAGCCCCCTTCTCGTCAGCATATTGATCAGCCGTTCTGCACCTTTGCCATAAGCCTTCACCTTTACATAGCCTGTATAATAGTTTGTCCATTGGTTTTTCATGGAGACCTCCCGGGATCATTCATTGATAAAATAAACCTTATCAATTTTGCCTTCGAGCATGATTTCTTCCGGCAAAATCGTCTTTATGACAAAGGCATTTCCCTTTATCAGCAACTGCCCATTTTTCAGCATCAATCGCACTTCGCTGTCTGTAAAAGCCAATAAGCCACGATGGTTTTCAATATAAATATGTAATTGTCCAATCATTGTAATTCGCGGCAGGTCCATCATGACATCTTGCGGAAGGTCCATTGTTTTGGTCATAAGCTGTTTCACTTTTTTTCCCCAATTGCGTGCCATAAAAAAGAACCCCCTTTCATCTCAATGTATGAAATGAAAGAGGGTTCTAGCACAAAATTATAAGGGAATGAAAGTCTATTTTTTCAGGCTTTTAATGACGGGCTTAAAAAAGCCCAGGCTCCGAATCACCTTCTGGATCTGTGAAGACTTCTCTTCGCCCTTGGCGGTCCCAGCACTTCTGACATGATGATGCCATCAATCAGCTGTTTTTTGCCAAAAGACGGTCCTTTGCGATAGACCGGACTGTTATTATCAGAAATCGTTGATGTAAGTTGATCCGCTTTCGCTTTTTGATATAAACGCTCTTGATCGTACCTCTGCTGAAGCCGTCTAAGCTCCGTAATCCTTTTGTTCGCTTCGTTCTTCGTCTCATCGATCACTTCAACAGCCTGTGCTGCCTGGTGTTCGACTTTCCTTACGGGAGGAGGTGCATGCTTTTGCTGCTGATTCCCTTGCGGCATTTCACCTTGAAGCTCCCGCATGACCTCCTGCCATTTCTTTTTCGGAGGGGTGTTAGGATCTTGAGTCTGCTTTTTCTTTCCTAACATGGACGTTAAAACACCGATCAAGACAATGATAAGGAATGGGTTCTCGAGAAAGAAATCAATAAAATCTCCCATTTAAAGACCTTCCTTCCCTGACCTAATTATTATTTTGGTTATTGTTGTTATCTTTTGGATTTTCGGATATTTTACTGATGGAATCGCGCATATCCGTATCAGCCGTGATATTTTGGATATTCATATAATCCATCACTCCAAGGTTTCCGCTTTTCAGTGCATCAGCCATGGCCAACGGAACTTCGGCTTCGGATTGAACAACCTTCGCTCTCATCTCCTGAACACGGGCAACCATTTCCTGTTCAAGTGCAACAGCCATCGCACGGCGTTCTTCGGCCTTCGCCTGGGCTATCTTCTTATCG
The DNA here is from genome assembly GCF_047238085.1 of Peribacillus phoenicis. NCBI lineage: Bacteria > Bacillati > Bacillota > Bacilli > Caryophanales > Bacillaceae > Peribacillus > Peribacillus phoenicis. The sequence continues at coordinate 3,352,277 of NZ_JBDFMF010000001.1, forward strand.
GCTTCGGCTTGGTCAGTCTGTAATATGGCCCCGATATTTTTACCGATATCCACTTCAGCGATATCAATGGAAAGTATTTCGAATGCCGTTCCTGAATCCAACCCTTTTGATAAAACCGTTCTTGAAATCAAATCGGGATGTTCCAGTACATCCGTATGCATTTTCGAAGCACCGATCGTCGATACGATCCCTTCCCCTACACGGGCAATGATCGTCTCTTCACCGGCACCACCGACCAAGCGTTCAATATTGGCTCGGACCGTAATCCTTGCCTTCGCTTTCACTTCAATACCATTCATCGCCACACCAGAGATGAACGGCGTTTCAATCACTTTCGGGTTAACGCTCATTTGAACGGCTTCCAGTACATCACGGCCGGCAAGGTCAATAGCTGCACCCCGTTCGAAAGGTAACGTGATATTGGCTCGTTCTGCAGCAATTAATGCATTCACCACTCGATCGACATTACCGCCTGCTAGGTAATGGCTCTCCAATTGATTCGTTGAAACATTGATTCCAGCCTTATGGGCCTTGATAAGCGGGTTGACGACCCTGCTTGGTATAACACGGCGAAGCCTCATCCCAACTAATGTAAATATACTGATTTTGACTCCTGCCGCTAAAGCGGAAATCCATAGCATTACTGGTACGAATGTGAAAAATACTGCCAATACGATGATAGCAGCAATCACTGCCAGTACAATAAATATCGTTCCTGAAGTTATCACTTAATGATTCATCCTTCCTGTATCTTTTAATTTTAATTTGAATCCGGAATTTCCCGGACGACTACCCTTGATCCTTCAACTTTCACGATAACGATTGACGAACCTTTGGAAATAAAGCTTCCTTCGGTCACGACATCCACTCTTTCTTCTTTGACCAAAGCTGTTCCTGAAGGTCTCAAATCTGTAAGGGCCTTCCCTTCAACACCTAATAAATCCAAACGATTCGGATTGCTGACATACCCTTGTTCCGTTTTTGTTGCATCGGTTAATATCATTTTCCTGAAAAATTTCATCTGTTTTCCAAACACCTTTACAAGTAGGATGAATACCAAAATGGATACGGTGACCGCAATTAGCAAGGATATCGTCATATGGACCGGATCTCCTGTCGCGAGGAACAGACTCCCCACTATCGCTGTAAATCCGAGCAGCCCGATAATCCCCCCAGGGATAAAAAATTCAATCAGTACGAGAATGACCCCAATGATGAACATCGCTAACGATTCGTATCCGGTGATACCGGCGACAAGATGACCATAGAAGAATAAAACAAGACTGGTGATTCCAATGACCCCCGGAATTCCAAAACCGGGTGAAAACAATTCCATCACAATCCCGATTCCGGCTATCGTTAATAAAATGGGAACGACGATCGGGTTGGTCAAAAAGCGGGCAAGTTTCTCAGGAAAGCTTTCTTCGATTGACCGAATATCAGCATCCTCAACTCCAAGTATACTATACAGCTCCGCTTTCCCAGAGACGGTGCCTTCACTATATCCAGCCTTTTTTGCCTGTTCGGCTGTAAATGTCAGCAACTTTCCTTTTTCCGCTCCATATTCTGGTAGATCGATCTCAACATCCGCCATCGCCTGGGCGTATATGGGATCACGTCCATTTTGTTCTGCAGCAGTCTTCATGGCAGCTAACCAATAAGATTGCGCTTTCTTACCTGCAGCGTTTCCTGTTGAATCAATTACAGCCGCAGATCCCATGGTGGCACTCGGAACCATATAGATCTCATCTGCACTTAGAGAAATGTATGCCCCTGCAGATAAGGCCCTGTTATTGACGTAGGCAACTGTCTTGATTGGTGAATCGGACAGTAACTTTGCAATTTCCCCTGCTGCATCAACAGCGCCTCCAGGGGTATTCACCTCGAAAACGACAAGATCTGCATCAGCTGCTTCAGCAGTGGTAAGCGCGCGTTCCAAAAAGGCCGAAAGTCCCTTTTCCACCGTTTCTTCTATTGGTACATGGTAAACGATCTTCTCGTTTGCAGATACCGTCGATCCCCCAAAAGAAGACATGGTGAACAGCAATCCAAATAAGAGTACAGATAAATAACGCCAAATTTTCAACGGAACGCCCCCTTTCCCGTATTAAACGCGGTAAGTGCCTCCAATATCAGGAGGAAAACCTACCAGTAAATTCAGCACTCAACTAAATTCGAATAAGGAGCAAATGAGCAACCCTTTACTCTGTTCTTTAGTTATTACGTATGTATATGAAAAAGGTTTCAAAAAAAGCAAATAAAATTAAAAGTGCCCTATTATCTTGGGCTTCGTTTCAATAATATACGCATAAAATTCATGAAATACACAAAAACCACAGGCAATTTGCCTGCGGTTAGGTTTCGAGTTTTAAGTTTAGAGTTTAAGATAGATGTTGTTGTACTAATTTGTTTACTAGAGAACCATCCGCTTTACCTTTAACTTTAGGCATTAAAGCTCCCATAACTCGCCCCATATCTGCTTTGGATGTTGCATTGACTTCTTCAATCGTTTGTTTAACGATATTAGAAATGTCTTCTTCTGAAAGTTGCTCAGGCATATAAGCCTCTACGTATACTAGTTCGGTGCGGACTTTATCCACGAGATCTGAACGACCTGCGTTTTCAAACTCCTGGAGGGAGTCTTTGCGTTGTTTTAATTCGCGAGAGAGCACTGTCAATTCTTCATCATCTGTTAAATCTTGCCTCTGCTTCAAGGCTTCGTTTTGAATGGAAGCCTTCAGCATCCGAATAACAGATAGTTTGTCCTTTTCCTTGTTCTTCATCGCTTGTTTCATATCATTATTTAAACGCTCGAGAAGACTCATCTTTCCACCCTCTCTTAGAATTTACGTTTTCTTGCAGCTTCAGACTTTTTCTTACGTTTTACGCTTGGTTTTTCATAAAATTCACGCTTCCTAGCTTCCTGAAGCGATCCTGCTTTAGATACAGTACGTTTGAAACGACGAAGAGCATCTTCAAGCGATTCGTTTTTACGAACGACGGTTTTAGACATCTCTTTCCCTCCCTCCGAAAACAACACACTAACTCAAGTTGTCAACATGTTATACATGTACTAAACAATTATAATATATCATCTTTAGCAGGTCAACCAATAAAATCAAACTTATTTTGAATATCATCATGTTATTATCATAATTTTTCACTAAACAATCATTCAACTTGCATGAAAATCCAATTTATAGCATGTCTCCCGTTAATGGGCCATAAGCTTACTAAGAGGTGACAGTCATGCATGAGCTATTTTTATTCCTATTATTCATTGCGATATTTTTGGCCGGTATGTCAGTTTTACGAATAGGACTGTTCAATATGTCCGGTGCAGCATTAAAAAATTTTCTCTCGAAAGTTACGGATAAGCCATGGAAAGGCTTCATGGCCGGAACCATCTTTACGGGGATCCTGCAGAGCAGCTCGGCGGTCATGGTCATGACGGTCGGCCTCGTTTCCGCAGGAAGCTTAACGTTCCCGCAAACAATCGGGATTATTCTTGGAACGAATATCGGATCCACCTTTACAGCAGAGTTCATGACCTTTTCCTTGGATCGTTGGATCATTCCCGGTGTCGTAAGCGGCGCTTTCCTTTGCTTCATGCCAAAAGCATTACCGAGAAGCATAGGGATGTCCCTGATTGGAATCTCGGCCATCTTCGCGGCGATGAGCGGTTTTAAAATGCTTTCGACACCGATTGCAGCCTATTCTTCGATACAAACGCTCATCCATTACATAGAGGGCCATATGATTTATGCCCTATTAGCCGGGATATTATTAACCGCACTCATTCACTCCAGTTCGGCAACCATCGGGATAGCCATGAGCTTTTTGATGAACGGGGAGTTATCCGTCTCCTCCGCAATCATCATCATGCTCGGATCGAATATTGGCACTTGCATCACCGGATACATGGCCAGCATCGGTTCTGGCAGACAAGCTGCCTTCACAGCTTATGCACATATTTGGCTAAACGTCATCGGGGTTGCCGCATTCCTGCCTTTTGTGGACATTCTGGAAAGCGCTGCTGCCTTTTTCACCGAAAACAAGGGGACACAGCTCGCCCATGCCAGTGTCATTTTCAATATCTTGACTTCTTTGGCCGTCTTGCCATGCGCACGCCAATTCTCCAACCTCATTCTTTTGGTGCATCGGCAACACTTAAAGAAATAAGGAGCTGTCCAAAAGTTATTAGAGACATTCTTATGGGCAGCTTCAGGGGAAGATGGACATAATATATAGCTGTAACAGATATAAAAGGATAAATGATTACCGGGAGGTTTTTTAGCTAATCTTTTTATAATTAACTTTATAGTTTAATAAGCTCAAACCACTCAATATAACAGCAGCTAATATCAAAATCCACAAACCTTTATTAGAGAAGGATGTTAGATAAAAAACGATTACTGCCATTATATATAAAACGGTTATTAATGTGTTATATACCCAAAATTTCATCATGCATTTCGTCACTCTTTGTAAGTAGTGTTAATGATAAAAGAAAGTTAAATACCCGTTTTTTCATTTTTCTCCCCCTGTTTATGCATTTAATATAAGTATGTTTACTCCCTGTTTGATACCCCTAATATCCATTGAATCCACAATAAACTTTTTTTTGAATGTATGGGTTCCAAAAATGACAAGTAAAAGTCCAAAATTGATACGTTTCCTCTTTTTCAAGGAAATAAGCGCAATGCACTCCACAAAGGCATGGGCACTCGACTTATACTCCGTTTTATGGAAGTAATAAAAAACAGGCGGAGAAAAATAATTCATTTTTCTCCGCCTGTTTTATTTTTAAGGACTTATTATACGGGTCCCTTACAAAATCAATAATCGGAATCAGCCGTTAAGCCCTTTACGATTGAGACACCTGCACTCGCACCAATTCTTGTTGCACCAGCTTCAATCACTTTCTGGGCATCGCTCGTGTTGCGGACTCCGCCTGAAGCTTTGACACCGATATCCGGGCCAACTGTTTTTCTCATAAGCGTGATATCTTCAACAGTCGCTCCGCCGGTCGAAAAACCAGTTGATGTTTTCACATAATCCGCTCCGGCTTTTACGGCCAATTCACATGCACGGACTTTTTCTTCATCAGTCAATAAAGAAGTTTCAATGATCACTTTTGACAGAGCCTTACCAGTGGATGCCGCTACAACAGCACGAATATCCCGCTCTACCAACTCATCATCCTTGTCCTTCAAAGCGCCGATATTGATCACCATATCGACTTCATGAGCGCCATTGGAGATGGCGTCTTTCGTTTCAAAAGCTTTGGTTTCCGGTGTGGTTGCACCTAGAGGGAAGCCGATAACGGTACAAACTTTCACTTCTGAACCTTCCAAAAGTTCGCTTGCATATTTCACCCAAGTTGGGTTCACGCATACGGAAGCAAAGTTATACTCTCTCGCTTCTTCGCATAATACCTTTATTTGCTCTTTGGTTGCATCTGCTTTTAATAACGTGTGGTCAATTAAACCTGCTACATTTTGTGACATTAATAAATCCTCCTCAAAAACAATCTATACCTAGTTGTACGTACCTCTCATAATACCATAGTTTATCCACTTTGACGATATATATAGTCTTTACCCGAAAGTGCCAAGATAACACATTTAAAAGAGGATAAAAAAAAGACAGCGATTTACCGCTGTCTTAGATTAGATATTGGATGCTTGTTGCAACGGAAAATCCTTCACGACCGTCACGAACTGACCTTCACTAAATGGATAGCCAGACTTTGAAATCTTCACTTTGACGATTTCACCGACCATTTCTTCCGAAGCCGGGAAGACGACTTTCATGTAATTATCGGAATAGCCTTCATAAAGGCCATTTTCCAACTTCGTTTCAGGAATGACTTCAAGAACTTCCCCCTCGAATCGGGAGGCATACTCTTTTGCCAGCTGATCCGACAACGTGATAAGGCGATGTACGCGTTCATTCTTGACATCTTCATCCACTTGATCTTCCATACGGGCAGCCGGAGTCCCTGTCCGTTTTGAATAAGGGAAAACATGAAGTTCGGAGAATTTATATTTTTCTATAAAGTTATATGTCTCCATGAATTCTTCTTCTGTTTCACCTGGGAAACCTACGATGACATCAGAGGTAACAGCAAGACCCGGAAGCGCAATTTTCAACTTCTCGATCCGATCACCGAAGAAATCCATCGTATATTTACGTCTCATCCGTTTTAGAACTGTATCGGAACCCGATTGGATTGGTATATGCAAATGACGTACCACTTTTTTCGAATTCGTCAGCACTTCAATGATCTCATCTGTAATCTGGCTGGCTTCGATGGATGAAATACGGATACGCTTCAATCCATCGACTTTTTCCAAGTCACGCAGAAGCATCGCCAAATTATAGTCTTTCAAATCGTCTCCGTAGCCGCCAGTATGAATTCCGGTGAGGACTAGCTCTTTATAGCCTGCCTCGACAAGCTGTTCAGCTTGGTGAACGACGACTTCCTTTGGATCGCGGGAACGCATCAAGCCACGGGCCCAAGGGATGATGCAGAAAGTGCAGAAATTATTGCAACCTTCCTGGATCTTAAGTGAAGCTCGTGTACGGTCTGTAAAAGCAGGTACATCCAACTCTTCGTAGACACGGTTTTTCATGATATTCCCTACGGCATTGATTGGCTCACGCTCAACCTTGAATTGCTCGATGTAATCAAGGAGTTTAACCCTGTCCTGTGTTCCTACAACAATATCCACACCTGGTATGGCCATGATTTCTGCCGGTGATGTCTGTGCGTAACATCCCGTTACCGCTATGACTGCATTCGGATTTTTACGAATGGCCCGACGGATGACTTGACGGCTCTTCTTATCGCCAGTGTTTGTCACCGTGCATGTGTTGATGACATATACATCGGATGTATTTTCAAACTCAACACGATCATATCCTCCAGTTTTGAATAATTGCCATATAGCCTCTGTTTCATAATGATTCACTTTACAGCCTAATGTATGGAAAGCGACCGTTGCCATTTTTCATCACCTCAATAGTTCTACATGATAAGAAACAGCGGAAAGTGCATATAAAGGTGCTGTTTCAGTTCTTAATATTCTTGGTCCAAGACCGCAAGCCATAAAACCGGCATCAGTCAGTTTTTCAATTTCCTTATCTGCTAAACCACCTTCAGGCCCAAAAACGAATAGGATGGATTGCCCAGCGGTGATATCTTTCAAGACAGAAGCGAGTACAGAAGTTTCCCCCCGTTTTGCCACTTCTTCAAAAGCGATTAATTTATGATCGAAACCAGTTGCATAACCAGCTAGCTGATCTGCCGTCATCGGTTCCTTGATGGCAGGGATGACCGTGCGGTGAGATTGCTCAGCCGCCTCTTTTGAAATCTTCTGGAGCCTCTCCAATTTCTTACCTACCTTTTTGTGGTCCCATTTTACCACCGAACGAGCAGCAATAAAAGGGATAAATTCAACGGCACCCAGTTCAGTACCCTTTTGAACGATATATTCCAACTTATCCCCTTTAGGCAGACCGCTCGCTATCACAACCCTTACAGGAAGTTCCTTTTCTTCATTCTTCCATTCGGAAACGGTCCCTATAACAGCATCATCAGTAATTTCCGAAATTTCCGCAACAGCTGTCATACCATTACCTTTTACCGTAATGATCCGCTCCCCCGGTCCCATCCTCATCACCCTGGCGATATGGTGAAAATCATCGCCTGATATCGTCACCGTGTTTCCATTGATGTCTACATCGTTAAGAAAATACCGTTGCACACTGCCACCCACTTCGTCTAGTCTAAAAAACTCACAGGCTAACAGTCAGGAATCCAGAATGCAAGCCATGCAAAGATTCAAGCTAAAAAAAGGTACTCTGACTATCAAAATACCCGATAATCAGAGTAACTTTTTCAATTAATCATTTCTTTTCGCTATTATTGCCACCCAATCTTCCATCAAGATCGTTTCCTCAACGGTGAAACCAGATGCTATAATCGCATCCTTCACATCTTGTTTCTTAGTTTGAATGATTCCGGAAGCGATGAAATGTCCGCCAGGTTTAACGACCTTCGCTACATCATCCGTAAAACGCATGATCACCTCGGCAAGAATATTAGCCACGACGATATCCGCTTGTTCATTCACACCATCCAGCAAATTGCCTTGTGAAACGGACACTTTATCCTGCACGTTATTTATTTCCACGTTTTGTATGGCTGACTGTACTGCCACTTCATCCAAATCAAGGGACTGGATTCGTTTTGCGTCCAATAATGCAGCTGCAATGCTTAGAACACCAGAACCCGTTCCTACATCAACGACTAAATCCCCAGGCCGTACTGTACGCTCCAGCGCTTGGATGCACATGACCGTAGTCGGGTGTGTACCCGTTCCGAAAGCCATGCCTGGATCAAGTTCAATGATCAATTCGTCACTGCTTACTGGAGTGTAGTCTTCCCATGTTGGCACGATGGTAAAACGTTCGGATATCTTGACGGGGTTATAATATTTTTTCCAAGCCGTCGCCCACTCTTCCTCGTTCACTTCACTAATTGAAACAACATTTTTCCCAAGGTCTATATCAAAAAGAAGGAGATTATTGATTGATTCCTTAATAGCATCAACTGTATCGTTAAGGAAGCTGTTAACGGGCAGATAAGCCTTGATGACTACACCTTCATCCGGATAATCATCTGGGTTTAAATGGTAGATTTCGCCAAAAACATTTTCACGTTCCTTGACTAATTCTAGAGGATCCTCAATGACAACACCGCTCGCACCTGCCTCATGAAGAATATTCGAAACAGGTTCAACCGCTTCATTCGTTGTTTGGATTGCAAATTCAGACCACTTCATAATCTACCAACTCCCAATTTGTTCTTTTACTTTTATTCACCTATCTTTAAAAGCACGCTTTACTTTTGAAAAAAAGCCATCATCTTGTTCATCTACGCCTTGTCCGCTGATATCACTGAACTCACGAAGCAAGTCCTTTTGTTTTTCCGTTAATTTCTTAGGGGTGACCACTAATACGACCACATGCTGATCTCCTTGGCCATATCCTCTTACATTCGGAACACCTTTGCCTTTTAAACGGAAACGAGTGCTTGTTTGTGTACCTGCAGGAATCTTCAGCTTTACTTTTCCATGCAGCGTCGGAACTTCTATTTCATCGCCCAATGCTGCCTGGGCAAAGGTAACCGGCATTTCACAATAAATATCATCGCCATCCCGCTCAAAGAATTCATGGCTGCGTACATGGAAGACTACATACAGGTCTCCTGCCGGACCGCCATTGATTCCTGGCTCTCCTTGGCCGGTTACACGCAACTGCTGGCCATCATCAATTCCTGCTGGCACCTTGACTTGGATCTTTTTACGTTTTTGGACTTTTCCGTCGCCGCCGCATGTTGAACATTTATTAGGAATGATTTTTCCTGTACCTTGACAATGGTGACATGCTCTCCGGTTCACAATCCTTCCGAACGCTGTGTTTTGTTCAACATTCAATTGACCGGTTCCATGACAATGTGAACAGTTTTCCACTTTTGTACCTGGTTTGGCACCAGATCCTTTACATGTATCACAATTCTCTTCACGCGGAATTTCGATCTCAGTTTCTTTTCCGAATGCTGCCTCTTCAAAAGAAAGCGTCATCGTATACTGTAAATCCGCCCCTTGACGCGGTGCATTAGGATCTCTCCTGCGACCGCCGCCACCAAAGAAGCTACTGAAAATATCTTCAAAACCGCCAAAACCGCCAAAGTCCTGACCGCCAAAGCCCTGATTGGGATCTGTATGTCCGAATTGGTCATAATGGGCCTTTTTCTGTTCGTCACTCAATACTTCGTAAGCTTCCTTGATTTCCTTGAATTTATCCGCAGCATCGTCCGCTTTATTAATATCAGGGTGATATTGTTTGGAGAGCTTTCGATACGCTTTTTTGATTTCATCCTTCGAAGCACTTTTCGAAAGGCCTAACACCTCATAATAATCGCGTTTACTCATATCTAAAATCCACTCCCGATTCGATTCACATAAAGGTAATATTATCACTGAACGAAGATAATAATCAACTAGAAAAGTACAATCGGCTTTGACACATTTTTGTAATTTGTACTGCCAGCCCCGATTTGCACATCTTTTTCTCTAAAATCCCATGATTCCCCACCAGCGATTGTAACACTTCCTGACAATGATTCCATCCATTGTAAAAAAAGCCAAAGTCAAGATAACCTGACTTTGACTTTTTTACAATGGCAGGCAGAAACTAACTGCCCAATATTTCAGTGCCCCGATTGGGCCACTTTTTATTTTTTCTCTTCTTCGTTAACTTCTGTGTATTCAGCATCAACCACATTATCGTCTTGAGCTGATTCGCCAGCACCGGCTTCTCCAGCTTGCTGAGCTTTTGCCGCTTCTTCATAAAGCTTCATTGTCAAAGCTTGAACGATTTCGTTAAGCGCATCTTTTTTCACGCGGATTTCTTCAAGCTCATTTTTCTCGATTGCAGCTTTCAGTTCATCCTTCGCTTCATTCGCTTTTGTTACTTCCGCTTCGTCCACTTTGCCTTCTAGATCTTTTAGCGTTTTTTCCGTTTGGAAAACTAACTGATCAGCTTCGTTACGAAGTTCAACTTCTTCTTTACGTTGTTTATCGCTATCGGCATTTTCTTCCGCTTCACGTACCATGCGTTCGATCTCTTCATCAGAAAGTCCTGAAGATGATTTGATGGTGATCGCTTGTTCTTTGTTCGTGCCAAGATCTTTCGCACGAACATTCACGATACCGTTTTTATCGATATCGAATGTCACTTCAACTTGTGGAACTCCACGCGGTGCCGGCGGAATGTCACTCAATTGGAAACGACCAAGAGTTTTGTTATCCGCTGACATTGGACGCTCACCTTGAAGGACATGGATATCAACTGCCGTTTGATTATCAGCCGCTGTCGAGAATACTTGTGATTTACTTGTCGGAATCGTAGTATTACGGTCAATCAGTTTCGTGAATACTCCGCCCATCGTTTCAATTCCAAGTGAAAGTGGAGTTACATCAAGAAGGACAACGTCTTTAACATCTCCTGTTAATACGCCACCTTGAATTGCAGCACCCATAGCCACCACTTCATCAGGGTTTACGCCTTTGCTTGGTTCTTGACCGATTTCCTTTTTGATCGCTTCAACAACCGCAGGAATACGTGTAGATCCACCAACAAGGATTACTTTGTCGATTTCAGATGCTGAAAGTCCAGCATCTTTCAATGCTTGACGAGTTGGTCCCATAGTGCGTTCCACAAGACCTGAAGAAAGCTCATCGAATTTAGCTCTAGTCATCGTTACATCCAAGTGAAGCGGGCCAGCTTCTCCAGCAGTGATGAATGGTAAAGAAATTTGAGTTGACGTTACGCCGGAAAGATCTTTTTTCGCTTTTTCAGCTGCATCTTTCAAACGTTGAACCGCCATTTTGTCTTTTGAAAGGTCGATTCCGTTTTCTTTCTTGAATGCTTCAACCAGGTAATCAATGATGACTTGGTCGAAATCATCCCCACCTAGACGGTTATCACCGGCTGTGGACTTAACTTCGAAAACGCCGTCTCCAAGTTCCATGATCGACACGTCAAATGTACCGCCGCCAAGGTCGAATACAAGGATCGTTTGATCTTCTTCCGTTTTATCCAAACCGTATGCAAGTGCTGCAGCTGTCGGTTCGTTGATGATACGTTCCACTTCAAGGCCGGCAATTTGACCAGCATCCTTTGTTGCTTGACGTTCTGCATCATTGAAGTAAGCAGGTACAGTGATAACCGCTTTAGTAACTTTTTCGCCAAGATACTCTTCAGCGTATGATTTCAAGTATTGAAGGATGATTGCAGAAACTTCTTGAGGTGAGTATTCTTTTCCTTCAATTACTTCTTTATGGTTGGTACCCATATGGCGTTTAATGGAAATGATCGTGTTAGGGTTTGTAATCGCTTGGCGTTTTGCCACTTCCCCTACTTGCCTTTCTCCATTTTTGAATGCCACTACGGATGGTGTTGTACGGTTTCCTTCTGGATTCGGGATTACTTTTGGTTCCCCGCCTTCAAGTACAGATACACAAGAGTTTGTTGTACCTAAGTCAATACCAATAATCTTGCTCATAGTTTCACTACCTCCCAATTATTTATATGTAAAAATCCTATTCGTTCACTTTTACCATTGCAGGTCGAATCACACGGTCTTTAAGAAGGTATCCTTTTTGGAATTCCTCGACGACGATGTTCGAACCGAAGTTTTCATCTTGAACTTGCATGACCGCTTGATGCAAACGCGGATCGAACTCTTGGCCAACCGAACTGATCGGTTCGATGCCTTCTTTAGACAATGCATCAGTAATCGCTTTATAGACCATTTCCATGCCGGATAGCAAGGATTTCGTCTGTTCATTTTCCGCTTCGATTTTTGTAGCTCTTTCAAAATTATCAAGAGCCTCCACTAAATCACTAGCAATGCTTTGAACTCTATATTTTTGAGCCGCCTCCATATCAAGCTTGGCACGGCGTCTTGAATTATCAAAATCGGCCTGCAGACGAAGATAACGGTTATCCATTTCTTCGATTTTCGCCTCAAGTTCAGCAATCTTTTCATGAGCCAATTGAAGTTCATCTTTTTCAACCGGACCTTGGTTATCTTCCGCTGGAATTTCTTCTTCAGCGAAAACTGCTTCTGCAGCACTTTCCTCGATTGTTTCATTTTCCAATGTTTGTTCTTCGTTTTTATTTTCTGTCACAATCTCACCTCCCTAAAAGGGTTTATACAATTTATGCTAAAGTAATATGCCAGGCCGCGGAATATGCTCCCCCGCCACCTTAACAATATTACCTTTGCTACTATTTTTGATACAGTTTTGTCATTAGGGCCGTTAAATCTTTCGAGAAAAACGAAAGCAAACTGATCACTCTCGAATATTCCATTCTCGTTGGACCCAATATAGCCAATGTGCCCACTTGCTCCTGCCCGATTGAGTAGGTCGCCGTTATCAAACTGCAGTCATCGAGCACTGTATTTTGATTTTCACGGCCAATCTTGACGTGGATGCCCGATGGATTTTGAGTAATCAGCTCATAAAATCCCTGTTCCTGCTCAATCATCGATAAAAGCGTGCTTACTTTAGCAATATCATGAAACTCCGGCTGCCTCAGCATATTAGTTTTCCCGCCGAAAAATATTTTTTCGGGCTTTGTGTCCGTCAGGGTCTCCGCAAGGACCGAGACCATCGATCCATAGTTATGGATATGGCGGCTCAACAGAACTGCCACTTCCTTATAAATCTTATCCTTCAGATCAACTAACGGAACATCGACCAAACGGGAATTCAATATGTTCACCATCTTTTCAATTTCGTTTATATCAAAAGAAGGCGGTAAGGAAATCATTCGATTTTCCACATGACCTGTATCGGTAATGATGATGGCTATTGCCGTTTCAGGACTTAAAGGAATGATCTGGATTTTTTTCAGCTTATGCTCATTCACTTTTGGCCCCAGTACAATCGCCGTATAATTCGTCAGTTCCGAAAGTATTTTCGCTGACTTCTGAACGATCTTTTCCAATTCATAAATTCGTTCTACGAAAACGGATTTTAATATCTTCACTTCATTCTTTTTCGGAGCTTGAGGAGAAAGTAAATGATCCACATAATATCTATACCCTTTTTCAGAAGGGATCCTACCGGAAGAGGTATGGGTTTTTTCTAAAAATCCCATTTCTTCAAGATCGGACATTTCGTTGCGAATTGTGGCAGAGCTGAACGTAATTTCATCTTTCTTCGACAAGCTTCGTGACCCGACTGGCTGGGCAGAATGGATGAAATCCTCGATTATCACTTGAAGAATCAATAATTGACGATCAGTTAGCATGTATGATCACCTCTGTTAGCACTCTGTCTCATCGAGTGCTAATATACTAATAAATTATCAAATGAAGCTTATGATGTCAACAATGAAAACCGCTAATTCACCGTTAAAATAACTTGAGTTTCCTTCAGTCGGAATCAATAACGCCCAAAAATGATTGGAACACTTCATTCCCAAGCAGTTTGCCCTGCTCAGTCAAGCGCACGAACCCGCCTTCCACCTTAAGCAGACCCTTTGCCGATCCTTCTTCGAGCGGTTTCCTGAAAATCTCCGTCATTTCAACAAAAAATTTATTCTTGAAGATTTCCAATGATACACCTTCCGTTTTCCGGAGCCCCAAAAACATCTCCTCTTCCATCCGTTCATGAAGCGGTACTGGGTGTTCTTCCAATACAGGCAGCTCGTTCTCCAGCAATGGCGTAATATATTTCTTCACAGGACCGTGATTGGCCACCCTTTTTCCTCCAGTATAGCCATGTGCACCTGCACCAATCCCATAATACTCCACATTATCCCAATATGTCAGGTTGTGCCTGCTTTCAAACCCAGCTCGGGCAAAATTACTGATTTCATATTGATGCAGACCATGCTTCTCCATCTCTTCCATTAGCCTCTCATACATCGAAGCCTCGAGCTCCTGCGGCGGCAGGTTCAATTTACCCCTTCTCATCTGGTTATAAAAAACCGTCTTCGGCTCAACGATCAATGAGTAGCTGGAATAGTGCGGCAATTGAAGGGCAATCGCTTTATCCAGCGTATCCTTGAAATCTTCCATCGTTTGGCCTGGCAATCCATATATCAAGTCGATGCTGATATTCGTAAAGCCAACCTCTTGAGCCAAATGAATCGTTTCATAAACTTCTATAGCCCGGTGAGTCCGGCCAATTCGTTTTAACAATTCATCATTGAAGCTTTGCACTCCAAAGCTAAGTCTATTGACTCCTGAATCATAAAGTATCTCGAGTTTTTTCCTCGAAAGATCCCCTGGATTGGCTTCGAATGTATATTCAGCCTTTTTGGGATCAAAGGGCAGGGTTTCATTGATCGCTTCACATAAGAATGCAAGCTGCTTTTCATCCAGAGAGGTCGGTGTCCCTCCACCGACGAAAACCGTATCCAAACCGGCAGTCGGGTATTTGGAAAGCTGCATCTCCATTTCCCTTTTCATCATCTGTAAATATTCGTCCACCGGCTGTCCCTGCAAAAATACTTTATTGAAATCACAATAGTGACAAATATGTTCACAAAATGGTATATGGAGGTAGGCGCTTTTGATCATTGTGTTCACAACCTTTTAATCGAATGAGTCGATAGAAAAAGAGGCTAGATTTCCTCTACCCTCTTTTTTCTATCTATCGTTTATTTTATTTATTTCTTTGGTGTCGTATCATCCATTTTCAAAACAGCCATGAAAGCTTCTTGCGGAACTTCAACGGAACCTACCTGTTTCATCCGCTTTTTACCTTCTTTCTGTTTTTCGAGCAACTTACGTTTACGGGAAATATCGCCGCCGTAACATTTAGCCAATACGTTTTTGCGCATTGCACTAATTGAAGAACGGGCGATGATTTTTTGCCCGATTGCTGCTTGGATCGGCACTTCAAATTGTTGTCTTGGAATCAATTTCTTCAATTTTTCAACGATGACTTTACCGCGTTCATAAGCAAAGTCCTTATGAACGATGAAACTTAAAGCATCGACAGTTTCAGCATTCAGCAAGATATCCATTTTCACAAGCTTGGACGGTTTATAGCCGATCAGCTCATAATCGAATGAAGCATAGCCTCTTGTATTGGATTTCAATTGATCGAAGAAATCATACACGATTTCCGATAATGGTATTTCGTAATGAATGCTTACACGGGTCTCATCGATATATGCCATATCAATGAAGTTACCGCGTTTATTTTGACAGATTTCCATGATCGCCCCGACAAACTCCGTCGGTGCCATCATCGTTGCTTTGACATATGGCTCCTCGACCCGTTCGATTTTTTGAGCATCAGGCATATTAGACGGGTTATCCACTTTCAGGACCGTTCCGTCCGTTTGGACCACATCATAAATAACACTCGGTGCAGTGGTGATCAGATCGATTTTGAATTCACGTTCAATCCGTTCCTGGATAATTTCCATATGAAGGAGTCCAAGGAATCCGCAACGGAAACCGAAGCCCAATGCTTGCGATGATTCCGCCTCGAACTGCAGCGCTGAATCGTTCAATTCCAATTTCTCCAACGCATCCCGTAAATCATTGAATTTCGATGCGTCAATTGGGTATAGACCGCAATATACCATCGGATTCATCTTCCGGTAACCCGGCAATGGTTCTGTCGCACTATTCACGGCACTGGTAATCGTATCACCAACAGTCGTATCACCAACGTTTTTAATGGATGCCGTAAGGAAACCTACATCACCTACGTTCAGTTCATCCAACAGCTGGGTTTTAGGGTTGAAGACACCCAATTCGGTAACATCGAATTCCTTGCCAGTGGACATCATTTTGATTTTGTCGCCCACTTTAATGGAACCCTCAACAACACGGATATAGGCAACTACACCGCGGTACGCATCAAACAGTGAATCGAAAATAAGAGCCTTGAAAGGAGCATCTGGATCACCTTTTGGAGCTGGAACCAATTCAACGACCTGTTCCAGAATCTCCTCGATTCCGATTCCCGCTTTAGCCGAAGCCAAGACTGCATCGGAAGCATCCAACCCGATCACTTCCTCGATCTCTCCACGCACCCGTTCCGGATCTGCACTCGGCAAATCGATTTTATTGATGACCGGAATGATTTCCAGGTTGTTGTCCAATGCTAAATAAACGTTTGCAAGCGTTTGGGCCTCAATACCCTGTGCCGCATCGACAACAAGGACAGCTCCTTCACAAGCTGCAAGGCTTCGTGACACTTCATACGTAAAATCGACATGTCCCGGTGTATCAATAAGATGGAAGATATATTCTTCTCCATCTTTCGCGTTATATTTCAATTGAATCGCATTCAATTTAATCGTAATTCCACGCTCACGCTCTAAATCCATGGAATCCAACAACTGACTCTTCATTTCACGCTGAGTCATGGCGTTCGTTTTTTCAATGATCCGATCCGCCAATGTAGATTTACCATGATCAATATGAGCGATGATGGAAAAGTTACGAATTTTTGATTGTCTTTTTAATTTTTCTTCTCTATTCATGACGTTCACTCCCACTTGTCGACACAATACACTATTTTTTATTATATCAATAGAAAATGCAAGATTCAACAGAATAGTTACAAAAGAAGCATCATTACAGGGCAACGGATAAAAAAAGGCTGCATTCCGGATTCGGATGCAGCCTTTTGGCAGGGCACACTCAACTTATTTCATACCTAAATCATATCAATAAGTGCTTGAAAGGCACCTGATATGGTCTCTCCAAGCGTTTTGCCGATCGATGAGAAAAAGTTGAAGGCCTTCATTTCTTCAAGCTTTTCTTTTTTCGTCTCCAAATCATGACTCGTTACTTTTTCGCCAAGGATATCCGCTTCCATCTCGCCTTGGTCCGATTGGTTAATAATGAATGCACTATTCAAAGAGGGATCTTCATACCCCTTCATTTTTTTCATCCCGTCGTTCGCTTGCTGCATCCCGATTAGAACACCTAAAAATAATACGAGCACAATCCCTGTACATTTCAACCAAAATCGAACCATGATAAGAGAACTCCTTTCAAATTACTGCGCTTCCGAATCCCCGGTCGGGTTATCCACTGCTTTGGCATCCCAGTAAAATTCACTGAAAACCTCGGTAAAGGCATCAACGGTCAAGTACATTTCCTCGAAAGTATTATCAACACCGCCAATTTCCAAGAGCATGGCATTGCCTGACAAATCCTGATTGTATACTCCATTATGTCCCGCTCCGCCTTGTTTCATAACCCCTCGTGAAATGCCAGGGTATTTTTTCTCCAAAGCTTTATGAAGCTTATTGGCAAGCGCTGCATTTTTTTCGAAGTTCGGGTTATTGCCCCCAACCACGAAGGCAATCTTGGCATAATCTTTACCTTTAATGTTAATGGTCGTATGTTTTTTTCGTTTAGAATCACGATGGATATCAATGATATATTCTAAATCTTTGTTATTGGCCAATGCCGTCTGGACGGATTTTCGTGATTCTTGATAGGATTTGGCATAATTCAATCCTTTATTATTCAGATTTCCCATGATATCCGTTTTATCGAGCGAGGAGCCAATCCCCTTATCAGCCATATCTTCAACCATCCGTTCCCCGAGTTTCGTAATATTGATTTTCGAATGATAGGCTAGATCCGGGTTGGTCACTCCTTTTAAATATGGAAGATATGACTCCCGGTTATGGCTATGGTATATCTCGACCACTTTCCGTCCATTCGTCGTTTGTTTCGGCTGATCGGCGACTCCTTTTTCCGGTTCTTCAATCTCATCCAGGTTTTGCAGGGACGCATCCCTTTCTTCATTCAGGACGTCCACTGGCGGCGAGGATTCGTATGGCATATTCGTATAATTCGTTCCTTCCCCGGCAACGAGGATCTCATTATCAAAAATCGAAAAGCCAGGAAGTTCCCTGCCAAGTAAGCTTCGCGGGTCCTCCAGCGAAATGTTGGTCGAAGCTTTTATCAATTGATTCGTGATCATCGATTCCTGCTTACCTTCCGGCAGGGCATTAAAAAGATAATGATTTTCATTGGCCAGCATCGAGAACAGCATTTTTCCCGAGAATTGGTTGGCTACAGTATGTACGGAATTAGAAGATATCCGATACTCCGGTCTTAGGGAAGTCATGACCCCACTGACTGAAAAAACAAAAAGAAGCAAGGCGAGAATACCTAGAAAAGTTTTTATTATTGTTGATCCGTGAACGGCTGTTATGATTCCTGGGGAATTTCTTCTTTTCATCCTTCCACCCTCTCTATAGCTTGTCTATTAATACCTATGACTTTGCTAGAAAGGGTAGAACACCATTTTTGGGCACTAAAAATGATTTAACGGGTGTAATAGCCGGTATTATCTTGATTTATTGAATGATGCAAGGCTGCATTTAACCCATTGGCTATTAAATTGGCCATATCCTCAATGAAAACATCGACTTCTTTCGGTGTAACCATTAAATTTTGACCAAGCGGTGACAGTACCTCATAAATCAATTTCCGTTTCTCTTCATCAGGGAGGACACCTATCATTCCCAAGAAGGTTTGGCGCTCCTTTTCACCTGGCATATCCTCTTCGGTCAGCTTTGTGCGCTTTCCAAAACTGAATCCAGCGGGCGCCAACGAACGTGATGGCCTGTCCCCTTCATTCAGTTCCTTGCCAAAGTGCTTCAAGATATAATCTATCGTATCGCTGGCAATTGATACGGCATCCACGACGGTAGGTATACCAATCGCTATAACAGGAACTCCCAGTGTAGCCTGGCTCAATTCTTTTCGTTTATTCCCAACACCAGACCCAGGATGGATGCCTGTATCCGTTATTTGAATCGTCGAATTCACTCGTTCGATCGAACGGGCAGCCAATGCGTCAACGACGATCAGGAAATCCGGATTACTTTTTTCGATGACTCCTTTTATGATGTCACTCGTCTCGATTCCCGTAATCCCCATCACCCCGGGGGAAATCGCACTGACCGGCCGATAGCCTTCCTTGACGGACTCCGGCTGCAATTCGAACAAATGTCTTGTGACCACAAGGTTCTCAACGACTGCAGGCCCAAGAGCATCGGGAGTAACATTCCAATTACCAAGGCCGACAACCAAACAACTGCTTTCTTTGGTGATTTTATTCCGTTTCAAAAAGGAAGCCAGTTCGTTGGCGAACACCTTTTCCACCCGTTGCTGCGTATCCGTATCCTGCTGGCGGATCCCCTGCACTTCGATGGTCAAATAGCTGCCCTGCTTCTTCCCGATTTCTTTTTCACCCTCAGCCGTGACCTCGACTAAGGATACCTTCAGATCATCCACTTCTTTTTCCTTAATAATGACCCCTTCGATACGGGATACATCCACTTCCTCTACAACACCTTTATGTTCAAGGGCAATTTCCTTTGCTTCAATCGCCAAATCTGTACGAATTCCGTATTCACTAAGGTCCAAATTATTTTCCATAACGGCCTCCTGATGTTTGAATTGAATCTAATCTAGTATTTTCAATAGTCTCTCTTAAACATTCTGTCGTTTTTGCTTTTTTATTATTCATTTTTTTGGTACAATGAGTGATGACGAGATGAATTTATTCCCGAAATTATAATTACTTTTCGATTCTCAATCTGAAGTATTGCATATTTATGGGCAGTCTGATAGAATATCACTTGTGCTATTTGATATGGATTTGAAAAGTCGAGTTCATATAATCTCGATTTCTTTGTAGGAGGTGAACGGAATGCCAAACATTAAATCTGCTATTAAACGTGTAAAAATCAACGACAAAAAACGCGTTCATAACATTACTGTTAGATCAACTATGCGTACTACAGTGAAAAACGCTGAAGTTGCATTAGCTGGTGAAAACGTTGAAGCTGCTAAAGAAGCTCTTTTAACAGCTGCTGTGAAATTAGACAAAGCTGCATCTAAAGGATTAATCCATAAAAATGCGGCAGCCCGTAAAAAATCTCGTTTAGCGAAAAGACTTAACGCTCTTAACGCATAATGACAAAAAATTAAACGATCCAACCGGATCGTTTTTTTTGTGCCGTTTTTTGCATAAAAAAGGCAGCAGGATATCTGCCGCCTTTTTTTATCATCTAATTTTTAAAAGCAGCAGCTCAAGCGTGATTGCCTTATCGGCTTGGCCCGTCTTCATTTTATAATCCGCTTCCGCTAAGTCGTTGATGATGCTCAATAGCTCGCGTTCCTGGAATTTCCCCGTCTTTTCAAGTGCCAGCTTTACCCTGTATGGGTGCACCTTCAGTTGACCTGCAATTTTTTGCTGGCTATAACCCTGACGGGAAAGCTCCTTCACTTGATACATGAGCCTGACCTGACCCGCCATGACACTCAAGATTTTGATCGGCTCTTCATTCTGCCTGAGAAGATCGTGCAGTATCGTCATCGCACTCTCCATTTTTCGCTGTAAGACATGATCAACAAGCGTGAAGATATTCTGTTCAAGGGATTTAGCAACCAGCTTTTCCACTACCTCGACCGTAATGTGTTTATCAGCTTCTACATAAAGCACCATTTTATCCAGTTCATTCGTAAGCATCATCAGATTCGTTCCTGCAAGTTCAAGTAAAAGCTCTGTAGCCTGCTCATCTATTTGGACTGAAGAAGCTTCGACCCTCTCCTTCACCCACCCTTTTAACTCATGATCACCAAGCTTTTTCGCTTCAACGAGAACCGCCTTACGCTTAAGTTCCTTGGTGATTTTTTTCCGTTCATCCAGTTTCTCATAAGGTGCGGTCAATACGACAATTGAATAAGGAACCGGGTCAGCCAAATACGCTTCGAGTCTTTTCACATTATGTTCAACTCTTGATTTCGTTTTTTCAGCTGTCAAAAAAAATGGGTTTTGCATGAAAACAAGGCGCCTTTCCCCAATAAACGGGAGGGTTTCGACATCTTCAAGTGCAGTTTCAACAGGTGTCTCTTCTAAATCAAATTGAGAAAAGTTAAAATCCATCTCATCCTCGTGAAGGACATTCTCGATCAATAGCTGCTTCGTTTCATTAATTAGATAGGCTTCCGACCCATATAACAAGTATACCGGCGCGAATTGCCCTTTTTTTATACTTTTCCAAACATCTAATACCAATAGAATCCGCCTCTTTACTATGTATTCTTCTCTAATGGTATAGGTGGATGGACCATTTGACAAGCTATAAAGGGAACTAGCCCTTTAAAAGGGCTAATTCCGGATCTATATGAACACTTTCAAGAAAGGCCCGGGTAATCTCCCTTGAAAGCGGGTAGAGTATTCATGTAGAACAAAAATTGAGCTTTTCTTTTTCGCTTGCTTTGTTTGTACTGTTATTTTGACCTCAAAATCCCAAACTATTTGTGACAACTCTTGTCAGTAAAGGAAATGAAGGAATGAAGCCTGTAGATTTTTTTTTGGTAATGTTTTATACTATTAGCAGAAATAGGAGGGGTAAACAATGAACGAATTCGAAAAGAATGTTCAATCAAAGACAGATGACGTCGCTGATTCCGCTATAGGATTCATCGGTTCTTTTGTATTTTTCGCTGCCATGTTCACCATAGCTGTCGTCATTAAAGCTGTCGGATCCTGATTTCAATTACTACATGCACTTATTTTTCCTGATGGAGGCTGCCGCTGCAGTCTCTTTCTTTTTGATTTTCTACATACTATGGGAGAGTCTTCCGAAAGGTTCCACTGCTTTTGTGATACTTGTAAATAATAGAACCATCTTCGTCCGTCCTGAACACCTTTATGCCATTTCTCTCCAGATTCCCAATTACGTCTCGATGAGGGTGACCGTAGCCATTATCTTTTCCAACTGAAATAAGCGCCGCTTTCGGCTGCAGCTGTTCAAGGAAGGGCGTGGAAGAAGAAGTTTTGCTGCCATGGTGACCGACCTTCAAGATATCCGCCTGCAACTGCGGAAATGTTCTCAAAAGTTCACTTTCCCCTTCTTCTCCCATATCGCCGGTCAATAACCATGAAAATCCCCCAAGCTCCGTGAATAGAACTATGGATGAATCATTCTTATTTTCTTCTTTCTCATATGGACTTAGCACAGCAAACGGCGCTCCGCCCGCCACCCAATGGTCCCCCCTTTTCAGGACAGTCATTTTCATTTTTTTATCTCTTGCCACAGTCACAAAATCCATATCCCTGTATTGCTCTTCACTCCAGCCTCCAATGATGATCTCCCCAACTTTAAAGTTTTCTATTAATTCTTTTGCACTTCCCATATGATCTGCGTCCGGATGGGTTAAAATCAGTTTGTCCAATTGGTGGATTCCCTTACTTTTCAATAATGGAACAATGATATCATCCGCGGTGTTGAACTTCTTTCGCTTTTTTGCCCACGTGTCGATTGGAAATGTAATTTGTCCACCCGTATCAATCAAATAGTTACCGCGATTGAAAGGCAGGATAATTAAAATGGAGTCACCTTGCCCAACGTCGATGATCTGCACTTCACCAAAAGGCGAGAACCTTTGTAAGTTATATTGCAAAAGTAAAAGGACAATTATTATTCCGCACCAGATTTTACTTTTTTCAAAGGATACTTCCCATGTCAGGTATAATCCTAAAAGCGAAATAACAAGTAATCCCATCATGATGAAAGGCGGTTTTCCAAACGGAATGGAGGCCAGCGGCAAATCCGATGCAGCATCCGCAGCTTTATTGCAGAGTATGAAGGTATAATTCAATAATGAGATGAGGGGTTGCCCCAAGGAAGGCAGTAATATATGAATGAAGAGGGAAATCAGTGAAAATGGCAGCAATACGATGGAATAAAGCGGAACATACAATACGTTCAGAAACACCCCAAGAAAGAATGCTTCAAAAAAGTGAAAAAGCAGAATCGGAAGGGATGCCAATTGGCATATGGAGCTGACGATGAATAGCTGCGTTGTTTTCTTCGGGTATTGCAAGAAAATGCTTGAAGACATGATAATGGAGAAAGTGACCGCGAATGAAAGCTGAAAACCTATATCAAAGAGCATATTAGGCCGAAAAAACAAAAGTGCCATATAAGCCGATCCGATTGCGATACCCGCCGAGATTCGCTTCTTGAGAAGCAGCAGTAGAAAGAAAAGCATAGCCATTAAACAGGATCTCACCACTGATGGACTGGCACCTGAAAGTAACATGTAAACCGGAAGGAAGATTAAGATGGCCATCATCATTCTTTCCCGTGTAATCCCGACCCTGATGCCGAAGTAAAATAACAGCCCCGTTAAAAAACTGACATGAAGACCGGAAATAGCCAGTAAATGAACCAGTCCGAGCCGCTGATAATTAGTAAGGTCGCCTTCATCTATATATGTCTGGTCGCCGAATATGAGGGCTGTGACAAAACCGCTGGATTCTTCCGGAAAGTGTTCTCTAATATACGTAATCCCCTTCAGGCGCAAATTACGAATCGAAACAAGAATCGGGTTTCCAACCACTTTACAATCTTGAAATGAAATTGAATCCGCTTTGAAAATCCAATGGGTGCCTTGACGCAAAAGATAACGCTGATAATCGAAACTGTTTTCATTTCTGTTTTTGTCGGGAATTTGCAATGTCCCTTCGGCAGGACATGATAAACCTATTCGCAGAAACCGACCCAGCTTTTCCTGTTCCAGTTCTGTGGTGATTTTATAACGCAGCACTAACCGTTCGCCTTTCTCACTGGCAACGAATCCTTTTAAAGAATTTCCATCTATATTCGGTTGATCGGTAAATGTAATGATAAATTGGCTTTCCGTTCCATGATAGGCAGTTTTGTTGCGGTGATCGGTGAAGGAGGCGGACCCTAAAAACACCCCCATGATCACCAAATGAAAACTAAGGGCCTTCACACTTAATCCCACCGAAAAGTAAAGTAAACAGAGAAAAATAAGGATGATGATCAGCAGCCTTACATTTATAAAAGAATGGGCCGTAACACCAAATGTGGCCGAAACGGCTAATAAGATAAGGTGTCGAGCCATGCCTGCCCCCCTGTCCTATTTAATTTTCAAAAATCTGATTGGCCTGCTTTTCCAGCTCCAATACAGCTTCTTTTCCCAGGCCTGTTCGTTCAAGTTGAGCTAACAATGAGAATACAAAGTCCTTTTTTTGTTTTCCATTAACATCGATGGCCCCTTTTGCTTCAACCTTCTCGGTCTTGACGTCAGCCTGTTTAAATAATTCCAGGGCATATGGATGATTTTTGTAATCTTCCGCATAATAAACAGCCTTGATACCAGCTTGGATGAGTGATTTACAGCACTGAAGACACGGAAAATGCGTCACATATATTTCCGCCCCATCAGTAGGCACCCCAAATTTCGCACATTGTAAAAGTGCATTCATTTCTGCATGTATCGTTCTGACACAATGATTATCAATTACATAACAGCCGTCATCAATACAATGCGTCCCACCCGCAATGGACCCATTATACCCCCCCGCAATGATTCTGTTGTCCCTGACGATGGTCGCCCCTACAGTGAGGCGTGTACATGTGCTTCTTAAGGCTAATAAATGGCTTTGCGCCATGAAATATTGATCCCAACTAATTCTGTTCATGTTGTATCCCCTTACCACTAGAATGATTTTCTTCAATTTTACCCTCTTCCTGTCCATTTGTGTAGCATATTCAATCATTCATTTCACCGAAATGGAATCCCGTAACCTTTCAAACGTTTTATCGCCGATTCCCGTTACCTTCTTCAATTCATCGACCTCCTTGAATTTCCCTACCGTTTCCCTGTACTCCAGGATCGCATTCGCTTTGGATGGTCCAATCCCCGTCAAGGTTTCCAAATCTTCCTGTGTAGCTGTATTCAAGTTCACCAGTCCTCCTGACGCCCCCATAGTGGCGGCATCACCATACGATCCGACTGGTATATTCTCCAAGCTCCCCGTGACTTCTTCACCTATTTCCGGAACATAAATGACCATTTGGTCTTCGACGATTTGGGCAAAATTCACTTTATTTTTATCGGCCTTGTCCGTAAAACTGCCTGCAGCCGAAATTAAATCAATCACCCGGTCACCTGCCTGTGCAGTAAAAATCCCTGGGGACTTGACCGCTCCTTTAATGTCCACTTTAATGATGACAGGTTCGGCAGCCGTTTCATTTTCACTTTGTTCGATTTCAGCTTCTTTTTCAGAAATGGAAAATATATCTTCCGTATCCGCCGGATCCTCCCCTTGTTGCAAAAAAAAGTAAATGCCAGCTGCAACAAATGCCACCGCAACGGTAATCTTCGTCATTTTCCTTTTTAAAATTTCATCCATTTCTTTGCCTCCTTGTTGGATTTCGCACGATACATAGTCATAGGACAGATTAAAAATACATAGTGTTTTTAGGAGAATCAATCGCTTTAAGTGAGAGGAGTTGAACGGAATTGAAGAAAATCGGTGTTATCGGAACCGGAAATATGGGTACCATTTTAATCGAGGCATGGCTGGAGGCAAAAATATTGAATCCGGCAGATCTAGTCATTACAAATCGCACACTTTCCAAAGCATTGGTGCTGAAAGAAAAACACCCTGGCATCAAGGTTGCGGAAAGCGCAGCCGAAATCGTCCAACAAGCCGACTTTATCTTTCTATGTGTAAAACCATTACAAATTAACAGCCTATTACAAGGCATCAAACATCATATAAAAAGGGATCAGCTGGTCATTTCCATCACAAGCCCGCTTTCAGTCTCCCAGCTTGAATCGGCAGTGAATGCCCCCTGTGCCCGTTTTATACCGAGCATAACGAACCGTGTCGGTTCAGGGGTTTCGTTACTGAGTTTCAGCCAGAGCTGCAGTAAAGAGAAAGTGTCAGCTTTATATGATTTGGCCTCCGCCATATCGGCACCGGTCATCATTGAAAATGATATAACCCGGGTAGCTTCCGATATCGTCAGCTGCGGTCCTGCCTTCTTCAGCTATTTAGCACAAGCTTTTATTGACGCGGCCTGCCAAACGACGAAGATAGATAAAGAAACGGCTACGACTTTGACTGAGAATATGCTGGTTGGCTTAGGGGAACTGCTTGGTAAAGGGGTTTATACATTGCCGACCTTGCAGGAAAAGGTTTGTGTAAAGGGTGGAATAACGGGTGAGGGGATCAAGGTTTTAGAAGCTGAAACAGGGGAAATGTTCCATCATCTTTTTCAAGCGACACATGAAAAGTTTGCAGAGGACCTATACGAAGTTGAAAAGCAGTTCGGCCATCCTTATTAATATTCGTAATTTATATCTCAATTCCTTCTTAAAATAAAAAAAGAAGAGGTCAGACCTCCACTCGTACAGGATGATGTACGAACGGGGATTCTTGACCTCTTTATTATTTACTGGCTACAAACAAGATTCTTTCGGTTTCCGTTACGAGCGGTGCTTCTTCAAGATCCGCCAGAATTTCAGAAACCGTAAAACCTGCTTGCTCCAACCACTTTTTATATTGTTCAACCGGATAGGTCCGTTGATAATGCAACTCATCAAAACGGTCATACAGTCCGCTTTCATCGTCCCTTACGAAAAAACTTAAATCATGCTCAACACTGTAAAGTTCTTCACCCGGGAAGCAGTCCCATATATAAGATACTTCTTCACCGTTGACAGCAAACGTATTATCGCGAAAGATTTCTTCCATTTTATAAATGGAATGGATATCAAACAAGAATAATCCGCCATCCTTCAAATGCTCATGAACCCGGCTGAACGTCTTGACTATATCCTCCTCATCGCGAAGGTAGTTCAGCGAATCACAAAAAATCGTGACACAATCAAATTGGCCAAGTCCCTCGAGTTCTGCCATATTCTGCTGGAAAAGCGGAATTGATAATCCAAGCTTAACCGCCTTTTCATTGGCAACAAGAAGCATTTCATCAGATAAATCCACGCCGGTGACTTCGAATCCATGCTGCGCCAATTCAACTGTCATTTCCCCGGTTCCACACGCTAAATCCAGGACTTTCCTTCCACCAATTCCATACTGTTCCAGCTTCGCCGTAAGGATCATCAGCCATTTTTCATAAGGTGCGTCCTTCATCAATTCATCGTATACATAGGCAAAGCGTTCATAAGTCATGTAGTCAGTTCACTCTCTAGATCTTCAAAAGGTGCATCTCCCCATAAACGTTCAAGATTATAGTAGTTTCTTTCATCTTTATGGAAAATATGGGCCACTACATCGCCAAGATCCACAAGCACCCATTTCGCCTCGTCAAAGCCTTCAAGACGTTTTACATTGATTCCTGATTCATCAGCTTTGCTCTTCATTTCACGAGCTATTGCTTGTACTTGTTTTTCAGAATTACCGTGGCAGATCAAAAAGTAATCCGCTACAAGGGAAATACCTTGCATGTTCAATGCCACGATATCCTCCGCTCTTTTATCATCCGCCGCTTTTGCTGCAATTACAAGAAGTTCACGTTCAGTCATTACATCTTCTCCTTCAAATTCATGATCAAATCATTATATGTCTTAAATGTGTCAGGGTAAATTGCCTGATTTCTTTTCATTAAAAAAACAACAGTATTCCTTAAAGCCTGGATGACAGCATGATCCAAGTTTTGCTTTGCCGTCTGCCTGACTTCTTCGACACCGGGAAAAGAACGTCCCGGCTCAATATAGTCGGCAAGGTATACGACTTTATCCAAAAGGCTCATGCCAACCCTGCCAGACGTGTGATAGGCAATCGCATCCAAGACTTCAGCGTCCTGAATGCCAGCTTCCTTTTTCACCAGATAAGCCCCGACAGGAGCGTGCCACAGCTCCATATTGTATTCAAGTAACGCCTGGTCCATTTTTTCAGCGATAATAATTTGCTCCATTTCCTCTTTTGGACGGAATTTTGCATAATCATGGAAAATGGCTGCCAGTTCCGCTTTTTGGACGTCGGCACCATACCGTTCAGCAAGTTCAATCGCTGACTCAACCACACCCAAGGTATGAATGTACCTGTGCTCAGTGATTTGTTCTTTGACCAGTGCCAATGCTTCCTCACGATTCATATAAACCATTCCCTTTAATATACTTCACCACTGGATCTGCTATTAAATATTTCACGGTTTTCCCCGTTCTTAACTTCCTTCGTATCATGGAAGAAGAAATGAACATTTGGGGGACTTTCACCATCGTGATTGGGTATACGGTCTTTTCATTATATCCAGGGCGCTTCACCCCGACGAAATTTACCATATGCACCAGCTCGTCGATACGGTGCCAATTCGGTAAGTACTCAATCATGTCTGCGCCAATTATGAAATAGAACTCATTGGTTGGCTCAAGCTCTTTAAGCAATTTTATCGTGTCATACGTATAAGATGTGCCTTTTCTTTCTATTTCAATACCCTCAATATAAAAAGATGGGTTTCCGGCTATCGCGTTTTCCAACATAGCCAGCCTGTCCATATCGGTTACTTCCTCCGATTTTTCCTTATGTGGAGGAACGTGATTTGGCATGAACCTGATTTCATCTAGCTCAAGGGCATCAAGCACTTCATTCGCTATAATCAAATGCCCGATATGCGGAGGATTGAATGTACCGCCAAGAATTCCAATTTTTTTCATAGATAGGTTCCTTAAGGTAATTTAAGTTGTTTGTTTTCTTTTGATTCTTTATACAGCACAATTGTGTTGCCGATAATCTGAACCAATTCCGCCCGTGCACCCTTTGATAAAGAAAGTCCCACATCATCGCGGTCCTCTTCACAGTTTTGCAGGATGCTGACCTTGATTAATTCACGTACTTCAAGCGCCTCACCAATTTGCTTGATGAGATTATCATTGACGCCACCTTTACCAACTTGAAAAATTGGATTGAGGTGGTGGGCCTTTGATCGTAAAAATCTTTTTTGTTTTCCTGTTAACATGTGTTACCTCCTAGTTTGTTCAAGACAATATCTGTCATTCTTGCTGTATCCGGCATAATGCCTGTCCATATCTCAAAAGCGAGCGCAGCCTGGTTGATGAACATCCCCAGCCCATTTTGCGTTTCCGCCCCTTTTTCCCCCGCTTCACGCAGCAGCTTGGTTTGCAGAGGGTTATAAATGATATCACTGACAATGGCACCGGTTTTAAGCTGGTCGACCTTTAACGGTGAATGATCCAATTCAGGACTCATTCCAGAAGAAGTCGTTTGGATGATTAAATCATATTGTGATAAGCTTTCTTCCGCTTCGATAATCGAGAGTGCCTTCGATACTTTATCATATGGGCAATCAGAAACAAGCTGGGCCGCTCTTTCCTTTGTCCGGTTTGCAATATCAACTTGCTTTACCCCTTCTTTCACGAGGGTAAAATAAATCGCACGCGCAGCACCGCCCGCTCCGATCACTAACGTTTTTTTAGCCTTGATGTCACCTGATATTTCATCGCATAAAGATTTGAAAAATCCTTTTCCGTCTGTATTATACCCTATAAACCGACCATTTTTGTTAACAACCGTATTTACAGCCCCGATTGCAAGGGCCAGTTCATCCACTTCATCAAGGAAAGGGATGATTGAAGTCTTATGAGGAATCGTGATGTTAAACCCTTCAATACCAAGGGCTTTCATGCCTTTTACGGCATCGTTCAATCGCTCAGGTGTCACATGAAAATGATGATAAACCGCTTCTATATTTTCTTTTTCAAAAGCATCATTATGAATGTCCGGTGACATCGAATGCGCAATTGGATCTCCCATTACCCCATATATCTTTTTCATAGACTAGACGACCCCTATATTTAGATTAATGATTTGCGAACGATCACATTGACGCCCTTTGGAACATGTGCAACGACTTTCGCTCCTGGCTCATTGACCGTCACCCAGCCAAGACCAGAAAACACAATATCCATTTTACCATCTTTCAAGGAGAATTCATGTGGAATCAGCTTCGGAAACTCCTCGATTTGTTCAGGCCGTGGGGGCGTCAATAATTCCCCGGCATGGTTTTTATACAATTCATCGGCATTTTCCAGTTTCGTACGGTGAATATTCAATTCATTCGAAAGGTAGCAAGTCAGTGAACGCCTTCCGCCTGAGACATAGTCCAGCCGGGCCAACCCTCCGAAAAATAGCGTCTGTCCTTCATTCAGTTGGTAAACTCTCGGCTTGATTTCCTTTTTCGGCATAATCACCTTGAAGTCCCGTTTGTCCACATAGTGAGCCATTTGATGATGATTAATGATTCCTGGTGTATCGATCAATGCCTGTTCATCATCCAAAGGAATTTCGATCATATCCAAGGTAGTCCCAGGGAAGTGGGAAGTCGTGATGATATCGTCTTCACCGCTCAATTCTTTTATAAGACGGTTAATGAAAGTGGATTTACCTACATTCGTACAGCCCACCACGTAGACATCTTTACCTTTGCGGTACCGCTCAATCGCATCAGCCGCTTCCAGTATGTGCTTTCCCTTTTCCGCACTGACAAGCAGGACATCAACCGGGTTTAGACCCAATTCCTTGGACGATTGCTTCATCCAATTGATCAACTTGTTCGTTTTTACGGATTTAGGCAATAAATCGACCTTATTTCCGATCAAAAGAACATCATTTCTTCCTACAAATCGATGAAGGCCAGGCAGCCAGCTTCCATTGAAATCAAAAATATCGACGACTTTGACGATTAAAGAGTCGGTTTCGCCTACTTTATTCAAGATTTTCAAGAAGTCATCGTCTGTTAAGGATACATCCTGAACTTCGTTATAATGTTTCAATTTAAAGCAGCGCTGACAAACGATCGTCTCTTTTTCCAGGGCTGATTTAGGGGCATAGCCCAACTCCTTCGGATCTTCAGTCTGGACCTTCACACCGCAGCCGATGCACACTAATTCTTGATGATTGTTCAATTGTGATCCTCCCATTCTATCATTCCTTTTCGTTTAAAGAACGCCATGATCTTTCTTTCAAAATAACGATTGATCCTTGTTCTGAATTCGTCGGTTTGTGCTACAGGGAGCACTAAGATCGTATGAAACCCGCCTCTGTTCCCTCCCAATACATCCGTCAATAACTGATCGCCGATTACCACCGTTTCTTCCAATTTCAATCCCATTGACTTACGGGCTTTATTGAAAGCTCTTACCATCGGTTTTCTGGCCTGGAAGATAAACGGAATGTGCAGCGGATCGGAAAAAGCCCGAACCCGATTTTCATTATTATTGGACACGATCGTCACTAAAATCCCATGATCCCGCAAATTGTCGAACCATTTGATTAAATCGGGGGTGGCAGTTGGCCTGTCCCATTCAACGAGAGTATTATCCAAATCGGTAATGACTCCCTTGATCCCTCTTTTTTTCAATTCTTGAGGATCTATATTAAAAATGCTTTTAACATGTTCACTCGGCAAAAATAATTTAAGCATATTGACACCTCTATATTTTCATTAAAATTTACCGTTTCCATCATATCGAATTTTTAGCTCACTTTCAAAAAAAATTAGGAAAGAAGGGCTGACGGTAAAGAAACATCATAATGGATGTTTTAAGATATGGAAAGGCATTTTTTATTAAATAATGGGAAATTTGCAGGCAGACCAGAACCAAAGAACTAATTATTCATAAAAGATTTCGACAAAAATTTCATTTGTTCAACCTGTGGATAACTTTACTAACATTTTCCATACTGATGTGCACCATTTCGTTCACCTTGTAAACAACTTAACCACAGGTTATCCACTTTCAACTGTGGATAACAGAACGATTGTTCTCCACGTTTATTTCTGATACAGTAGGGGTACATCAAGGAAGACTTATCAATATATGCAAGTAAACACCAAATTATTCCTCGCAATCCCTACTGGAGGTGAGCAGCCGTATATGGCGTTCTGATGCAAAAACTATCTGATGACCTGTTGCTTGAATCCTATTTTAAAGCACAGAATTTAAAGTTGAGTACCGATTTCATCCGCCTCATAGAAACGGAAATTCATCGAAGATCCCTAACGCATAAAATCCGATCAATATTTTAATATGGAATACATAGGCTGACATCAAATGTCAGCCTCTTATTTTCAATTGAAGTTAGACGGCCCTCATGAAACCAATCGTTTCACCTACACGGACATCTGCGGGAATGGATATGTTTCCTTCAAGTTCAAAACTGCCTTTTTCAAAAAGAAGCACCACTGTTGACCCAAAGCTGAAATAAGAAAATTCCTGCCCTTTTTCCAATTCATGAGATTCATCAGTAATGACGATCGAATTTATGAACATGGCCCCGACTTTCACCATAGCCAGACTTCCCGCTTCATTTTGCAATTCAGTTACTGTCCGATAATTTTTTGATAAAGGCTCTTTTCCATATTTCATCCCCCATTTATTGACGGGGTACGATTTCCTTCCAAGGGTCCAGCGTTTGACTACGGAACCCTTGATTGGTGAATGGATCCTATGGTAATGACTCGGGCTTAAGTATAACACGAGATATTTGCCCCCTAAGTACTTTTCCAAAAAAAGCTCATCCCCGAGCATTTCCTCCATTGAATATATCTTTCCCTTAACGACGATCTTTTTATCAGCCTGTATCTCCCCTGAATCCTCGAGAACACCGTCCACAGGACAAGCTACCGCAGAAGGATCTGCCGTAATTGGCCTGGCGTCCGCCTTTAACTGCCTTGTAAATAGCTCGTGCAGATTGGTATAAGCTTTTAACTCTTTACCAAATTCTTGTTGATTAAGGTTGAATGTTTTTACATACAGTAAAATTAAGGGCCTGCTCCAACGAGATTGGCTAAAATGCTTTAATAATCCTGATGAATACTGACCATTCGTCAGTTCAATAAGAATGCGATATAAAGACTGAAACAAATAAAACCACTCCAAATTGTAAAATTATTCTAAAATTCCCTTGCATAAATTGTGTTAAGTAAAATATTATTATATAATAAATACTTATGTTTACTATATATTGTTTTAATTTGTTTCATTTGAAAGGAGTGAAAAGATGTTTTTATTACACGCCCTCGATCAAACCATTAAAAAAGTGAAAGCACAAACAGCAAATATACTTACTTTAATGAATTTATCCCTTGGTGGATTTGCAATAATTGCCGTGATGCACGGCCAATTGAATTTAAGCCTGCTTTTAATCTTCCTGGCTGCCCTTGCAGATCGCTTTGACGGTATGGTTGCACGGAAGTTCAACATTGAATCGGAATTGGGTAAGCAGCTTGATTCCATGTGTGACATCATATCTTTCGGCGTCGCACCAGCTCTATTATTATACCAAGGAATATTAATAGAATTCGGAGCACCTGGCACACTCTTCACCGTTTTCTATATTGGCTGTGGCGCATTTCGTCTCGCCCGCTTCAATATAAGTGAAAGCAATGGATATTTTATGGGAGTGCCAATTACGGTTGCGGGCTGCATCGCTACTTTAAGTTATCTCGCCATCCCGTATTTCCATCCGGTCTTTTTCTTATCCCTCATGATTATATTATCATTGCTTATGGTCAGTCCATTTAAACTGAAGAAAGTTTAAATAAGAAAGCGGATGTCCTAATGGACATCCGCTTTTTTTCGTTCATATTCAGCCTAAACCCCTTTTATGCTTTTCGGACTAAGGGGTCGGTCAAACGCATGAATTCTTCAACATCCTCCATACAGGCATTGACCGCTTCTTCCCAAAAATCCCGGGTCTTCAAATCGACGCCTAAATGTTTCTCCGCCAGATCCTCGACCTTCATGGAACCGGTATCCTTTAATAGAGCGATATATTTTTCTTCGAATCCTGCAGGTTCTTTCAGGGCATTCGCGTAAATGCCTAATGAGAATAAGTAACCGAATGTGTACGGAAAATTATAAAATGGTACACCTGTAATATAGAAATGGAGCTTTGAAGCCCAGAACGTTGGATTATAATCACTTAAAGCATCGCCATAAGCTTCTTTTTGTGCATCGACCATCAGTTCATTCAACCGTTCGGCACTGACATACCCTTGTTTCCTCTCATCATAAAACCTTGTCTCGAATAAGTAGCGGGCATGGATATTCATGAGTAATGCAACCGAACGCTGTATTTTATCTTCTAAAAGCACAAGCTTTTCTTCCTCACTGGCCGCTTCCTTCACAGCCGCATCCGCTACGACCATTTCAGCAAAAGTTGAGGCGGTTTCAGCCACATTCATGGCATATGACCGATTCAATGGATGGATATCCCTCATTGCATAAGAATGGAATGCATGTCCCAATTCATGAGCCAATGTCGATACATTGGATGGGGTGCCCGAATACGTCATGAAAATCCTTGACTGCTTATTTAATGGGAAGCCGGTGCAAAAACCGCCTGGTCTCTTACCTGGTCTATCCTCCGCTTCAATCCAGCTGTCTTCAAAAGCTTTTTGGGTGAAGCTTACTAATTGAGAACCGAACTTAGAGAATTGCTGTATGATGAAGTCTGCACCTTCTTGATAATCCATTACTTTGGACTGTGCCGTAACAGCAAGCGGTGCATCCAAATCCGCCCAACTTAATTTATCCAAATCCAATAACTCCGCTTTCCTTTTTAAAAACCTCACAAGCGGCTCCTTATGATCGGCAATGACATTCCACATGCTTTCGAGGGTTTCTTTTTTCATCCTCCCTATTTCAAGAGGCTCTTTCAAAATATCATCCCAGCCCCTTTTTTCATTCACACTAAGACGGAATCCAGCCAAGTGGTTCAGCGTCCGGGCAAAAAGGTCACTCTTTTCCTCCCAAGCCTGTTCCCACCCGGTAAATAACTCTTTCCGGGCACCTTCATCAGGATCAGAAAATTTATTCGCCGCTTGGCCTACAGAAAGCTTTTCACCCTTATAAGGGATCGTCATTGAACCGACGATCGTATCATACATTTGGCTCCATCCTTCGAAACCATCCATGGCCAATTGGGTGATTAATGATTCTTCCTTTACGGAAAGCTTTTCCTTTGCCTTTTCCCGACGTTCATCCAATACAAATTTCAATTCATTCAATGGTTCTTTTTCGAGGATTTCTTTAAAAAACGCATCATCAAGCTGTATCAACTTTTCATCCAGCTTGCTTACCACCATTTTTAGTGAAGCGACTATCTTCATTTGTTTGATCCGCAGCTGACCAGCCTTTTTATCGTGCGCATTTTGAGCTTCCAGGCATCCAATGAATGCACTGGCCTGCGTGGATTTCATATTTGTATTTTTATAAAGATCAAATGCCTGGATTAAACTGCTTTCATCATTTCCTTCTGGATTGATATTGCTTACAACCCGGTCTAATTCTTTTACCTCTTCGTTAATTTCATCTAAAAAAATCAGGAACTCCTTAGAAGAGCTTCCTCCTTTAAAAAAGATATCCAAATCCCACGTCAAAGAATATCCCATCCTGCTTTGCCCCCTTTTTATCACTAATCCCATTATAGAGGTAAATTCAATATTTTTCTAATTAAAAGGAATTTTCAGTATTTTTGCCAGAACATTTTTCTATATCCCAGATTAAAAGCATGTTATGATGAATATATTCTTGGGAAAGGGGTGGTTGATTCATATGAAATTCTTTATTCACATGTCTGCCATCATCCTGCTCCTTTGGACGCTGCCCATACAGTTCCATCATCATGCACAGCAGCTGACCATTGAAGAACATACCGATGTTCACCATTGGGATAAGGCCGACAAGAAGCAGCCTTTCGTGCCTTCCTTCAATTCCTGGCAGTCACTTATCATTGTTCTCATTTTCGAATTTTCCATTTTGAGTTATCTTTATTTTCACTCAAATCTACGCCTGCGATATCTCAGTCCGGTTTTTTTTCAGGCGAATTACGTAGCCTTACGCTCTGACATTTTATAAAAACAATAAAATGGAGGAGTGATTCATATGTGGTTCCGACTAATTATGATAGGGGTATTTTCTTTAACCGCTTCACGTCTGTTCCTTTTTCAGGGAATCGAGATTTATCATGCATTTACGGATTTGATCCGAAATAAATATTAAAAAGAAGAGTGCGGGGAAATTCCCCGCACTCTCTTTGACTTTAACATTCCTATCCTTTAGCTTTCTTTTCCTTTTCTTTTTCTGCTCTGTAAAATTCGTGGAACATCTTCATCAATGCACGTTTTTCGATCCTTGATACATAACTGCGGGATATGCCAAGCTCCTTAGCGATTTCCCTCTGGGTTTTTTCCTTTTTCAAATCCAGTCCGAACCTGCCTACAATGACTTCCTTTTCGCGTTCATCCAAAATATCAATATACTTTTTCACTTTTTCTATTTCCATATTGAGCTGAATCGTATCGATGACATCTTCCGATTCCGATTT
Organism: Peribacillus phoenicis; assembly: GCF_047238085.1. Lineage (NCBI taxonomy): Bacteria > Bacillati > Bacillota > Bacilli > Caryophanales > Bacillaceae > Peribacillus > Peribacillus phoenicis. The sequence goes on from NZ_JBDFMF010000001.1 coordinate 3,389,068, forward strand.
CAGTACATCGATTAAACTGATTTCATTTCCTTCTTTATCCTGACCGATCGGATCATGCAGGGAAATATCTTTCTTCGTTTTCTTTGTCGCTCGTAAATGCATCAGGATCTCATTCTCAATGCATCGTGCCGCATATGTGGCCAGCTTCGTACCCTTCCCATCCGAATAACTCTCAATGGCCTTGATCAAACCAATTGTCCCAATCGAAATCAAATCCTCTGTATCTTCGCCCGTATTCTCGAATTTCTTGACGATATGGGCAACAAGCCTGAGATTATGCTCGATCAGGATGTTACGGGCATCACCATCACCCTCACTCATAAGCTTCAGATATTTCTTTTCATCCTGAGATGACAGAGGCTGGGGAAAAGCGTTGTTTTTCACATAGGAAACGAATAAGTAAAATTCTTTGATAATATAACCGACAACTGTAAGTATTCCGGGCATTGGTTTCATCCCCCGTTTCTTTGGTTTCCCTATTCATACCTATGCAGCAGTGGGCTTGTTCGTGTCTGTCCCACTAAAAGAAATCAGGAAAGTGTTAAATGTTCAAACCAGCCTGGAGGAATTCCCAAACGAAGGAAGGCAAATGTTCATGATAGGGAATTTTTTAGGGAAGGGGGTTTTTACGATGCGATATAACTATGGACCATACGGATGCAGCTATGGTTATCCGGCTCCGGTTCCTGCGCCTTGCTATGCAGGGTCCGGTTACGGCTTTGGTTATGGCCTGTTTATTGTCCTCTTGATTTTATTGCTCATTTTCGGGTTTTGGTGGTTGCCGGGATGTGGATTTGGTTATGGAGGATCAGGTCCGTGCTGCTGATTCAGGCAAAGAAAAAAACTCGGCCCGAGTGCCGAGTTTCCCCCTTTACATATTCATCTCTACCGTTGCAGTTCCGAGTTAGCGTCATAACAACATACCTTCAATTTTATCATGTTTCCAATGGCCTCTTCCGCTGTACATATATACATACAAACGCTGGCAATACACCGGCAGATCCGTTAGCCGGTATCCTTCTCCTGCCAATAGCAACGCTTCTCTCCTTTTACATAAAACAAATTCAACATTTTAACCTCCACCTTTCTTTAAATTTTATTTTAATGAACGGGATACCAACCTCGTATGTTTTTAGAAAAATGGACGGTGCTTCATCGCTTTATCTAGATGTTCTTCTCGAATCTTGTGAATTCTCTCCTGCTGCAAACATTCCTCGGCAGTCATTTTTTTCATTTTAATCGTGATTGTGAAAAAAAGCATATTCAGTGTCATAATATCACCTCCTTTAAAGGGGCGGCCCATCAAAAAGGCATAAAAAGGCCGCAGAAAGTTAAGTTCTCCTGCGGCTTCTTTTTGAAAATATAAAAAGGCCGCAGGATAAAACACTTCTCCCTGCGGCCGCTATGTTTGAATGATTAATAAAGCCAAATTGCTTTAGAAATATTCCGCTTGGCACAGGTCGAATGTTATTTGATTGTCATTTGAAACGGACCGGCTAATAGTGACGACTCCATGTAGATACAATGTCATTTTCTTCGACCTCCTTTGGAATATTTTTTATTACTTGGTAAGTATATCCACAAATCCGATATTTGTAAACGGCTTTTGCCTATTTATTTGAAAATTTCGATCTTTTTACCCATTTTCAAGAGCTATTATTACCTAAAGGAGGTAAGTGGTATGATAATCTGCCCCTTAATGGGCAACACCAACAGAAAAATAAAAAAACCTGATTCCATTAAAGAATCAGGTTTGCTTTTATTGTTTTAAAGAGTCCTGGTCATCCATTTCGGCCAAGATCTTTTTATATTTTTTGGATAATGAGAAAAATACTATGGATATGCCCAGGAATGTTATTGTCGCTCCCATATAGACATATGTGTCAATGATCGCTTTGTCGCCAGAGGGAAGGATGGTTCCTAAATAGAAGAACGAACCTACACATAACAAAGTGATCGCAAATTGTTTAAAATCGACCATTTTCGAACGCAGCATTGCCGCCGTTTGCATTTTGCGGTTTTTCATGCCATTCCACCTTCTTTCAAGCTAATAAGATATCGATATCTCATTCTACCATATTTATTCCAAATTCCAGGGTGTAAATAATGGCAGTAAGCTTGGAAGCGTTCCCTCTCCGATTATCCTTGTAGCGCTTGTTCCAAGTCTTCCAACAGGTCTTCAACATCTTCCAGGCCAACTGAAATGCGAATCAACCCATCGGTTATTCCAAGCTCTGCACGGCGCTCAGCCGGAATGGAGGCATGTGTCATCAAGGCTGGAATCGAAATTAAGCTCTCCACTGCTCCCAGACTTTCCGCAAGTGTAAAGAATCTCACTTTATTCAAAACGGATGCGGCTTTTTCGGCACTGCCGACATCAAATGAAACCATACCGCCGAATCCACGCGATTGTTTTTTGGCAATATCATGATTTGGGTGGTTTTCAAGACCAGGGTAATAGATTTTCGAAACGTCTTTATGCCCGGATAGGAAACGGACGATTTCGGATGTGTTTTTTTCATGTTCTTCCATCCGGATACCCAGCGTTTTAATGCCTCGCATCAGCAGCCATGAATCCTGGGGCCCTAGCACGCCTCCTGTAGAGTTTTGGATGAAATGAAGGTCATTGCCAAGTTTTTCATCATTCACCACGACAAGACCCGCTACAACATCGCTGTGTCCCCCCAGGTACTTCGTAGCGCTATGAAGCACGACGTCGGCTCCAAGTGTAAGTGGATTTTGCCAGTATGGCGTACTGAAGGTATTATCAACAATGGTCAGGATGCCGTTTTCTTTAGCTATTTTTGATACTTCCTCCAGATCGGTGATTTTCAATAATGGATTCGTCGGGGTTTCTATGAACAATGCCTTCGTATTGTCTTTTATCTCTTTTTCGATCGAGTGCATGTCACTCGTATTGATGAACGTAGCCTCCACCCCGAAGCGGTTAAGCACTTTAGTGATGACCCGGAAAGACCCTCCATAAACGTCATCGGTCATCAATACATGATCACCTTGATTGAACAGCATCATAACCGCGGTCATCGCTGCCATTCCTGATCCGAAGGCAAAGCCTCTTTTTCCTTCTTCTAGATCCTTGATCAACTCTTCGAGGGCATGGCGGGTTGGGTTGCCTGTACGGGAATATTCATATCCCCGGTGATCTCCCGGTCCATCTTGTTTATATGTGCTCACTTGATAAATCGGCACCGAAACCGCTCCTGTTTTTTCATCACCAACAATGCCGCCATGAATCAATTGTGTTTTTTTTCTCATTTCAAATACCTCCTTGATAAATTTTTTTGCTTAAGTATCGTTCACTGGAATCCGGAAATATGACGACGATATTCGACCCACGGGAAGCCTTCGCTGCTTCTTTCATGGCCGCTGCAAATGCCGCGCCCGAAGAACTGCCGACAAGGAGGCCTTCTTTAAGCGCCAATTCCTTTACCATATGGAAAGCATCATGATCGCTTATCGTATGGATTTGATCAAAATACGTTTCATCCATATAGGTTGGCAAAAATTCCATCCCGATGCCCTCTGTTTTATGGGGTCCTGCTTTGCCGCCGTTTAAAATCGATCCTTCTGGTTCGACAATGACCGTTTTGACAGCAGCGTTCTTTTCTTTTATATATCGCGATGTTCCCATGAATGTCCCGCCCGTCCCGGCACCGGCAACAAACACATCTACATCGCCCTCCATCTGTTCCCATATTTCAGGTCCCAGCGTTTTATAATATGCTTCAGGATTGGATGGGTTGGCGAATTGCTGAGGACAATAAGATCCCGGAATTTCAGCCAGCAGCGCCTTAGCCTTGGCAATCGCTCCTGTCATTCCTTCCTCTGTCGGGGTCTGGATCACATTCGCTCCAAGAGCACGCATCAATTCCTGTTTCTCTGCACTGAATTTCTCCGGAACGCAAAAAATCACGTCTACGCCACTGTTTATCGCAGCCAACGCCAAGCCAATTCCAGTATTTCCGGCAGTCGGTTCGATGATCGTCCCGCCCTTTTTCACCTTCCCTGTCTGTAACGCTTGGGCTAACAATTCTTGACCAAGCCGATCCTTCACACTGCCTCCCGGATTAAAGTATTCCAGTTTGGCAAAGATGCGGACTTCATCCGGAAGCGGGAACTGGGTGATTTCCATCATCGGTGTTTCCCCTATCAACTCATGAATGTTTTGAAAGACTTTCATATTCGGACATCCTTTCATAGTTATCCTACCAATTTAATAAGAATTATGCAATAAAGAATGATCAGCGGAAAGGCTTCCGCTGATCACTTACCATTCATTTCATTTTTTCGACCATTTTCAAAATCAGTGCCGCTGAATGAAGAGCCGCAGTTTCCAGGAATTTATCAAAGGAAATATTGGACTCCTTACCTGCGATATCCGAAAGGGAACGAATGATGACAAACGGTGTTTTGAATTGGAAGGCTACCTGTGCAATGGCTGCCGCTTCCATTTCCACCGCATATAAATCAGAGAATTTCCCTCTGACGAATTCAACCCTGACAGGATCATTCATGAAAGAATCCCCCGTAACGATCAACCCTTTCGCCACTTGAATATCCTCGATTTCTTTTGCTGCTTCTTCTGCGATTGCGAGAAGCTTTTCATCCGGGATGAAAGCTGCCGGAAGCTGAGGGACTTGACCGTACTCATATCCAAAAATCGTCACATCGACATCATGGTGGCGAACTTCCGTGGATATGACCACATCCCCTACATTAAGTGCTGGATGATATCCGCCGGCAGAGCCAGTATTGATGACTGCATCCGGTTTGAATTTTTCTAACAGAATCGTTGTGGACATTGCCGCATTCACTTTACCGATTCCCGATTTAAGCAAAATGACCTCGACACCATTCAGTGTTCCTGTATTAAACTCGGAACCGGCAATGGTCACCCGCTCCAAACCTTCCAATTTATCACGTAAAATCGTAACTTCTTCTTCCATTGCTCCGATTATGGCTACCTTCATTAGTAAAAACCTCTTCCTATAATTTTTCCGCCTCCATAATCCAGACAAATTGATTGCAGCGCTCGAAGTTCACTTTATATCCATTTGCTTCAAGTGCTTTTTCCAAAAAAGGAATAGTAGTATAATATTCCGTTTGCAAATCGTTCGCCAAATTATGAAAGCCTGCCTGCCTTGCATCTTTAATCGCTCGTTCATGAGCTTCCCTTGATTGATACATCGTATCCGCAAACACTATTTTACCACCAGTATTCAGTAACTTTCCATAGTTGGCTATCGCTTTTTCTTTTTCTTCATCGGTTAAATGATGAAACGCATACGTGCTCACGATCGAATCAACCTGTTCCGGCTTCGGAAAATCGATAAAATCCCCATCTGCAATTTCTGTTTTTCCACGCAGCTTGCTTACCGCTATTTCCCTCATCGCAGGTGAGGGTTCAATTCCCGATACCTTTAGGCCTTTCATCAAAAGCCTTTCCGTCAAATTCCCGGTACCTACGCCGAACTCCAGCACATGACCATGAGCCCGGTCCGTGACGCTATCCAATATCCTATCATAATGTTTAAAAACCTCTTGATACTCAATATCGTGTCCACTAACCGTATCATCATACGATTTCGACCATTCTTCAAATAAATCGATAAATTCTCTGCCCATTTTTAATCACCTTTTTATGATAAGATAATAAAACCTATAAGCATAATATGAAATAAACGCAGAAACAGTTCTTGTTTTTTAGGCAAATCCATCATTCGGTTCAGATTCGGCGAAAATGGTGTTAAACTAACAGTATCTAAAATGTTGGAGGGGAACAGTCATGAGTTTTCAACTTGACTTAAACTTATTCGAAGATAAAATAGAATTTTTCGAGGCAGAAAGCATCAAGAATCTTGAAGAAAAAATCCAATCACAAATTGAAATCAATAAAGCGATCATGCTCCAGGTGGAATCCGTATCACACCAAATGTATGTAAGTGAGGAAGGCAGACGTTTTTATAGTGCAGTCGTCCACTTTAAAGCAAAAAAGTGATCACGATGAAAAACCCCCGAAATGCGGAATACCTTTCGGGGGTTTTAAGTTTATGATTTTGAACATTACCTTTTATCGTTTGTCTTCAGCTCTTCGACTTTTACAGGCTTCCAACCTGATCCGTCCACCCATTCAATATAAACACGGAAGGTCTTAGGACTATCTCCTTCTGAAACGGTTCCGATTGCCGTATTGGGCGAACCGCCGTTTTGCAGCCACCATATTCTCATGCTGCCTTCATCGATCCCAGCCCCAGTTGCTATGGCTTTACTCATTTCATTCCAATCGACCGAGTCCTTATCGAAGCTTGTAGTGTGTTCCCCGGATTGCTCAGTTCCTACTGGTTCCCAGCCCTCACTCGTATATGTGGCCGCAACATTGCCATCGCCGCTGCCTTCCACTTCCACAAGTTCGGCATCCCCTGCTTTTTCTGGATCTGCACCATCTTCTGCCTTCTCTTCTGAATCTTCCTCTGTTGCTTTACTATCTTCTTCTGAATCTTCCTCTTTTGCTTCACTATCTCCTACTGCGTCTTCCTTCTCTGAATCCGTTTCTTCCTTTTTGCCAGCAGGCTTGTCCGCTACCTTCCCTGAATCTGTATCGGCGATTTGCTTTGGTTCTGTCGTGGCTTTTTTTGTTTCGGTGCCATCGTCACTTAAGAAAATCGTGACTGCGACAATGACGATTAAAATGGAAACAATGGTGATAGCAATATTATATATTTTATTTACTTTTCTTTTTTGATCTCTCTGATTAAAACGTGAGCCCAAGGTCCATTCCTCCCTTACCTTTTCTTACTGCCTCATTTTAACATGATTTAGCTAGAGATAGAAGGGAAGGGTTTCCTACACTTTTCGTCAATTCTCGCTATTGTCCTGGTCCTTGGAGTACAGGACTTTTACAATATCTGAAAAAAGAGGCGTCATGCTGGAACTGTTTTCCTTTGTTTCAAAACTTACGGTAACAAGAGCATATTTGGGATCTTTATATGGAAAGTAGCCCGCAAACCATTTATTGAGCTCCCCTTTTTCGATATTGGTCTGAGCTGTTCCAGACTTGCCGGCGACCTCAACAGGCAAATCTCTCAAGGCAGCGCCCGTTCCTTTCTCTTCCGTCACGACCTTCCTAAGAAGATGCTGCATCTTCATCGCCGTATATGGAGACAGTGTCTCGCCGCCAATACTTTGATTGGGAAAATCGACTACGGTCGTACTGTTGTTAAATTCGACCTTTGAAACGGCTTTGACCTGTTCCTTCTTGCCGCCGCGGGCAATCGTAGCCATCATATTCGCTATAGCGAGCGGTGTCGTTTGGACATCCTGCTGGCCAATTGCCGTTTTGGCAATCATTTTCGGATCTTTTTTTAAATCGTCATCATGCCAGACCTTACCGGCTTGTTCATGATGCAACTGAGTGACTTCGGTGTGATACACATCCCCTTGCCAGCCCGTTTCACCAACCAAACCTAACATTTCAGCATATTTATCCAAAAATTCCGGATCCTTCTCAGCTATTTCCTGTGACAATTCGGCAAACGTCCTGTTGCAGCTTTGGGCAAAGCTATTTTCAAAATTAAGCATGCCCAGTTCCCTCTGTTTATCCGTTTTCCCGTCTATCGTCAAATTACAATTAAATGTCCGGGTGTGACTAGCGGCTTCATAATCGATTGCAGCTGCTGCCGTGACCGTTTTAAAGACGGAGCCCGGTGTTTTTTGAGTCAGCATCATATTGACGGCCCCTTCGCCATTCGGATCTTTTATATTAAGCGCCGGACGTGATACCATTGCGACGATTTCACTTTTTTCAATATCGATCAGTACAAGACCGCCTTTTTTTATCCCGCGGTCATCGACGAGCTTCTCCGCTTTTTCCTGAATTTCTTTATCGATCGTCGTCACGACCTTCACCGGGTAAAGCGGATTTGCAGGTTCCACATATTTAACATCGACACCGAACATTGGTCCTCCGCTGGCGTCCACGTGAAAAACGAGCTTCGATTCCCCAGCGGAAAGCAAGAACTCATCGAAGGTCCTTTGCAGCCCCGTATTGCCTATTTTCGTTTCAGGGGATAAATTCATGTCAGGATAACGTTTTTTCTTTTCTGCATCTGATATATTCGTCGTGCCGATCAATTGCGCTGCAGGGGTTTGATCATGATATAATTTCTCGTTCACGGCAAAGACCCCGGGAATCTTCAGTTCATTGATTGCCTTCGATTGGCTCGATGTCAACTCTATCGGTTCATCCCCGCCAAATACGAATGGTTCCTCTGCCAGTTCTATCGCCCGTTTTAACTCCGCTTCCGATTTGCCTATTATCGAGGCCACTTCATCTATAGGCCATGTCATTTTTTTCAAAAATGGAAATAGGACGAGCGTTGGGATTTCTTCATGTGCAAGCGGTTCTCCATTTCTGTCATAAAACTTTCCGCGTCCATCATCAATCTTTAATATCTGTGAACGCTGATTCACGCTTGCTTCTAATAGGTTCACATCATGCTTTGAAAAAGATTCTGTCGATACAAGTTGGATATAGGCAAGCCTGCCTATGAGCATCAGCATGAAAGCGGTCAAAAAAAGAGCCAGCAACCTCATTCGTTTCTTTTTCATAAAATACACCTCGTAACCATTGTTGACGAGGTGCGAATTTTTAAACAATTATGAACAAATTTAACGCGGCATTTTTCCGATAAAAAATAGGATGCCCCATGGACATCCCCTTTTGCATTTAATTAGTCGATGGAAACAATCTTGACGCTCATTTCGCCGCCAGGAGTCATGATAGAAACCTTGTCGCCGACCCTTTTTCCTATCAGGCTTTTCGCGATCGGGGAATCATTGGAGATTTTCCCTTCGAATGGATCCGCTTCAACGCTTCCTACGATGGAATATGTTTCTTCGTCACCATTTGGAAGCTCAACGAATGTTACCGACTTTCCAAGTGAAACTGTATCTGTATTCGAATCATTGCCTTCAATGATTTTTGCATTACGGATCATGTTTTCGATTGTTGTAATCCGTCCTTCAACGAAAGCCTGCTCTTCTTTTGCGGAATCGTACTCTGAGTTCTCGGAAAGGTCCCCAAAACTGCGGGCGATTTTGATTCTTTCCACCACTTCTTTACGTTTAACCGTTTTTAACTGTTCCAGTTCCTGTTCAAGCTTTAACTTACCTTCAATAGTCATTGGATATTCTTTTTCAATTGCCAAAACCCTTCACTCCTTCAAATTCTTTACAGCAAGCATTCGCTGTCACAAGTTTATGTACTATATAGTGCTTAACCCTGAAATCAAGTCAGAATATATAATTGCGCGACTTAAAAAGTACGCGCTTCGATACTAAGAAACATCCGTTCCTTAGTATATAAACCGACTGCGGTGTGCAGCCGGTTCGTTCTGTATCAAGAATAGAGTATTGCGTTTTCCAACATTTGTCCAGTCTTTCCCAATAAATAGTTGGGATTATTTAAATAAACGGAGGAAAATGGCACCTATCATTATTTATGCTATGTTATTACAAAAAAGACTTTTGTTCAAGGATTGTTTGAATTTTTGTCACCATGAGGTCAATTGCCACATGGTTTTGACCGCCTTCCGGAATGATGATGTCGGCATAACGCTTCGTCGGTTCTATGAACTGATTATGCATCGGGCGAACGACACTGATGTATTGTTCGATGACGGAATCTATGGAACGGCCGCGTTCTTTAATATCACGGGTCATCCGACGAAGGATCCGCAAGTCTGCGTCCGTATCTACATATAGCTTCATATCCATCAAGTCTCGGAGGCGCTCGTCCTCCAGCACAAGAATCCCTTCAAGGATGATGACATCCTGGGGTTCAACTGTAATGACTTCTTCCGAACGCGTATGGATCGAATAATCATAAACCGGTTTTTCTATCGTTTCATAGCGCAGCAATGCGTTAATGTGATCGATTAGCAAATCATTATCAAATGCAAGCGGATGATCATAGTTCGTTTTCAAGCGCTCTTCAAAAGGCAGATGACTTTGATCTTTATAGTAATAATCTTGTTCGATCATCAAGATGGAATGTCCTTGAAAGAATTCAAAAATGGAACGGGTAACACTTGTTTTACCTGATCCAGACCCTCCGGTAACTCCGATGACCACTGGTTTCTTTCTTGTCATGTCAATTCTCCTTCCGCATCATATTGTTCACATAAACTCTATTATCTACTTGAATGCGGACAATTTGAAGCGGATGGCGGGCTGCCTCCAGCTCCTTACCTGACTCATCCCAGATCGTACCGATTTTTTGAGTGAAGTTTTCGATTTCCGGTCCAAAAAACTCCACTTCATCTCCAGGCTTGAAGAAGTTACGTTGCTGCATGGTAACGATTTTAGTTTCCTCGTCGTAATCAAGCACCAACCCTGCGAAGTCGAAGCGAGTCTTTACGGTATGATTCCCGAACATTTGCTGTTTATACCCAGGAATTTCACCTTCCATGAACGATGATGCCGTCTCACGATTCGCACACTTATCAAGCTCTTCCAGCCATTCTTGTTTAATCTTGAAATTGTCCGGATCGGCACAATACGCATCAATCACTTTACGATAGACGCTGACAACTGTTGCAATATAATGAATGGACTTCATTCTTCCTTCGACTTTTAAGCTGTCTATGCCAATTTCAATCATGCCTGGCAGTGATTCAATCAGCTTCAAGTCTTTTGGACTCATTGCGAATGGTGCATCTTCTTTATCGAATAAAGCCTTTTCCCCGTCTTGATCCAACTCATATAAATCATAATCCCAACGGCAAGACTGACAGCAGCCGCCGCGATTCGAATCACGCGCCGTCATATGGTTCGAAAGGGTGCAGCGTCCAGAATAGGCAATGCACATGGCTCCATGAACGAAAGCCTCGATCTCGATATCGACCTTCTCCTTCATTTCACGGATTTCATCAGCACTCGTCTCACGTGCCAAAACAACACGCTCCAAGCCTTCCTCTTTCCAATACTGAACAGCCTTCCAGTTCGATAGGGATTGCTGTGTGCTTAAATGGATCTCGACGTTCGGAGCGACCCGTTTACAGGTTTCGATGATTAATGGATCGGCTACGATGATACCATGAACCCCAGCCTCCTGAAGTCCTTCCAGGTATTCATCCAAACCATCTATATTTTCATTATGAGCGAAGATATTTGTCGTTACATATACTTTAGCGCCATACTTTTTAGCGAATTCGACGCCTTCCTTCATTTCCTCAAACGTGAAGTTGCCGGCATTGGAACGAAGACCATATTCCTGACCGCCAATGAACACGGCATCCGCGCCGTAATGGACGGCAATTTTTAATTTTTCAAGGTTGCCGGCCGGAGCCAGCAATTCCGGTTTTTTTACAATGACTCTCTTTCCATCAACGATCTTGGAAATTTTATCAGCAATAGCATTCAAGGCTATTCCTCCTCTTTCTCTTACCCTTTTCTTTAATAAACCGATTCTTTAAAGAAGAACCCGGTATCCAACTCGCGATTATCCGGCTGAACCGCTTTGACTTTTTCAAAGAGCTCAGATTTAATATCATCATAGCGGTCAGGGTCTTCAGCACATACGTCAATCGCTTCCCGATATAGCTTTGTCATTTCAATGATATATTCCGGTGTTTGCAATAGCCCTTCGATTTTCAGTGAATCGATTTCCGCTTCAATCAATTCCTGAAGTTCATCAATCATGCACATATCATTCGGACTCATGATATGTGTGCCATTTTCATCCTCATAAATCGGGTATTTATTTTCACGTTCCTTATCATGCAAGAACATACTTCTATTTTCCTTCCGATTTTCCACTTCCATTGCCTTGCCTTGGTATTCAAAGTAATTACCTAGAAGCGTACGCTTCGATTGGAACATGCATGTCATGCCGTGCACTTGCACTTCCATCTCCACTTCGGCATTTTCCTTCATTTCCACTATCTCGTCCAGACTTATCTCACGGGCAGCCACGGCACGGACAGCACCGCGTTTCCCCCAGTAATTACATGTATACCAGTTCGTTACCGTCATCTCTGTATTCCAGTGCAGGGGCATATCAGGTGCCACGGCACGGACAGCCATTAAGACTGCGGGATCACCGAATATGATCCGATCGGCACCAGCTTCTTTAAGGAAGGTGACATACCCTTCAAGCTCGTCCACTTTTTCATTATGAAATATGGCGTTCATGGATACATACACTTTCTTGCCCGCAGCATGTGCAAGCTCAATCGCCTTCTCGACAGCTTCACGTTTGAACTCTCCTGCCAGCCTTAGTGCATAACGTTGTTCGCCAATGACGAAGGCATCAGCGCCGGCATCGATGAGTTCTGTTATATGTTCGACACTTGTCGGAGTCACGAGTAATTCAGGCTTTTTCATTTTTGTCACCTCTATGTTTACTTATGGCCACACCATCACCAATCGGCAAAATTACGGTATCGAAATTGGGATGGTCATGTAACCAGATGTTAAAATCTCTGATTTTTTTGATGAGAGCTCGCTTTCTTCTCGTCATTTCCATTTCTTCAATGTTTTCGGCAACCAGGCCTTTGAATAAAACATTATCAGTAATGATGATGCCAGCACTAGCAAGGAATGGTTCAAACAGTTCAAAGAATCGCTTGTACTGCCCTTTAGCTGCATCAACGAAGATGATATCAAACGGACCATGTTCCATGACTTTCGGCCCAGCTTCAAGGGCATCCCCTTCAATGAGGGTGATCCTTTCCGACAGTCCCGCCTTCTTGAAGTTAGCTCTTGCCTGCTCAATACGGGCTTCATTCCGTTCAAGTGTGACGATACGAGCATCCGGAAGGGTCTCAGCCATCCTTATAGCCGAATAGCCAATCGCCGAACCTACTTCCAATATCGCCTTTGGCTGATGAAGCCTTAATATCTGTAGCAGTACCTCAATGCCTTCGGGCTCCATGATCGGCACATTATTTTCCAACGCAAAATCTTCCAACTCCTTAAGCAAACCCGTACGCTCCGGAATTAAGGAATGAAGATATTGTTCTATTTTTCCGTTCAAAACGTTTCCTCCAATTATAAGGAAAACAAAAGCGCTTGGTCAGTAACATGAAGAAATTGATAGGTCAATTTCTTCACAAGGAGCAGCTGAAACAAGTATGCTTGACGATCTACATTTCCTTATCTTTCAAAATAAAACCCGGCATTCGCCGAGTTACGTCACCGATAGGAATCGGATCTAAAATTCACTTGTACTATTCTATCATAAAAACAAGGGGAAAGTAATATCTCTCCCCCCTCAGTCTCATTGCATTTTTTTATTTATTTATTGGAAATATGCTCTGCCTTTTTGATATTGTGGTCATCCAAGGTCTTCGAGTAAAGGACTTCCCCTTCAGGTGTTGCCAAAAAGTATAGGTAATCCGTTTTCTCAGGTTTCAGTACCGCATCGATTGATGTCGTTCCGGCATTTGCAATCGGCCCTGGAGGCAGCCCCTTATTCTTATACGTATTATAAGGTGATTTCACCTCAAGGTCTTTATAATACACCCTGCTCTTATGTGAACCTTTCGCATACAAAACGGTCGGATCCGTTTGAAGCGGCATCTCTTCCTCAATACGATTGTAAAAGACGGAAGCTATTTTTCCGCGATCGACCTGTGCCGTCGCCTCTTCTTCAACAAGCGAAGCGAAGGTCAGCATCTCATGTACGGAATAATCGTTTTTGTCCATCTGGGTCTCGTATGCCTGCAATGTCTCTTCGGTTTTCTTCAGCATCTCGATGACGATCGATTCCAGTGTCGGCTTTTCCTCATAAAAGTCATAAGTAGCTGGGAAAAGGTATCCTTCAAGCGGATATAAAACCTTTTCATTTTCAATTTCCGAGGTCAAGAGCTGCGGAAATTTCTCTTGCATGGCATTAACGAATTTCTTATCATTCAATTCCTTAAATACCTTTTTCGGATCTTCACCCGTCTTGACTGCGATGATATCGGCAATTTGGACAAGCTGCTTTCCTTCAGGAATCGTAATCTTCATTGCAGCTTCCTTCATGAGTTTTCCGGTTTTGATGCTTGTGACGATATCTTCAATTGGCATGGAAGGTGATAATTTATACTCACCTGCCTGAAAACCGGATTCATTGCGGAATTTAATATAATATTTGAATACGCGTGCGTCCTTGATTATCCCCTGCTCTTCAAGCAGTGTCGAAATTCCGTTAACGGAAGAACCGATTGGGATTTTCACTTTCTTGATGGTGTCATCTTCGGGATCGACTGGTTTCATGGCTGAGTTGATATATAAAAAGCCCACAAGACCAACTATCCCAATTAGTACAATAAGCGAAGCTATCGTAATCATGATGATTTTACGAACCAGCTTGGCTTCTCCTTGCTGTTCTAACAATTTCATTCGGATATGTTCCTTTTTAGATAAATTTTTATCCTTTTCATCCATTTTCATTCCCCCTGCAAACTCACACCAACTACAGAATGGTTTCTAGATGATGCTTTCTCTAATTAATCTTTGCTTCGAACATTATACTAAAATCAACAAATAATTACATGTTTTTTGCAAAACTACATTCATCAATACTCTATTTATGGCAAAAATGCACTAGTTTTGTCAATATACAGGTATTATTTAATAGGAAAATAGTGATATATTTGTCTAAGTTTTTTTGAGGGTATATTGATTTCCGCTCCAGGCACTCGCTTTCCGCGGGCGGTCCGGGAGCCTCCTCGGCTACGCCTGCGGGGTCTCCCCTAGACGCGCTTTTCCCTCAGGAGTCTCGCAACTTACTCTCCAATCAACTTTGTTTTAATTATTTACTCAGCTTAAAAATTTGTTCCCTGCATGTATTAGGCATTTCAAGAAATGGCAGGAAAATTCATATAGGAATGGTATTATAGATTTAAGATAAAGAAAGGTGTGAAGGAGTTGGATAATTCTTATTTTGTAGGTTGGGGGACATTGGCACTCATAAACGCCGGACTTGCTCAAGGTAAAAATAGAACGGCGTTGAATTGGTTCTTGCTATCTTTATTTTTGGGTCCGCTCGCCACTTTTATGCTTTTATTCGCAGAGAAAAGATAAGGTGTTACTGGTACATAAATGAAAAAACCGACCTTTTTAAGGGTTTGTACAATTTGAACGTTGATTTCCTTTCCAGGCACTCGCTTTCCGCGGGCGGTCCGCCCTCGGCGCCTTTGCGCCTTTGGTGTCTCCCCTTGACACGCTTTTCCCGCAGGAGTCTCGCACCTTCCAATCAACTTTGTTTTTAAATTTTAGATTGAGCCTCTTTTCAAAAAAAAACCGACCTTTAGGGGCCGGTTTTTTTCTAATCTTATTCTTCTTCTGCTTCTTCTTGGTCAAGGAATGTATTTAACATTTCTTCGACTAGATCCCACTCTTCTTCTGTTTCGATCGGTGTAAGTTCACCATCTTTATTATCTTCGCTCGGTACGAATGATGAAGCGTGGATTTCGATTTCTTCCTCATCATCTTCCGCTGACATCGGATAGTAAAGTACATAAGATTTGTTGAATTTATCTGAGTCGAATGTGAAAAGGATTTCGCAAAGTTGCTCGTTTCCGTTTTCATCTACTACTGTAATGTTGTTTTCGCCGTGTTCCATTTGTATTCACCTCATATTGAATTTGTTTGTCTGTCCAAGAATCCTTGCAGAATCATGACAGCTGCCATTTTATCAATGACTTTCTTGCGTTTGCTTCGGCTCACGTCCGCCTCAAGAAGGACACGTTCAGCCGCCATAGTTGTCAACCGTTCATCCCAGAGAAACACCGGCAGCTTGAATTTGTTTTCCAATCGTTTAGCGAAATCTTGACTGATCTCGCCTCGCGGTCCAACGGTCCCATTCATGTTTTTCGGTAAACCGAGGACAATTTTAGAAACATCATGCTCTTTTATGATTTCATTGAGGCGTTTAAAGCCGAAGTCATTTCCAGCTTCGTTAATTTTGATCGTTTCCAATCCTTGTGCAGTCCAACCCATCGCGTCACTCAGGGCGACGCCGATGGTTTTTGAACCTAAATCAAGTCCCATTGTGCGCATTAGTATTCCTCTCGATGGTTCTTAAGATACGACTTAACCAATTCTTCGATGATTTCATCGCGTTCAAGCTTACGAATAATGTTTCGAGCATCCATATGGCGCGGGATGTAGGCCGGGTCACCAGATAATAGATAACCGACAATCTGGTTTATCGGGTTATAACCTTTTTCCTGAAGTGCAACATAAACTTGAGACAATACTTCTTGTACATCTCTTTCGAATGGTTCTTCGGGAAAATTAAATTTCATCGTTTTATCAAAGGAACTCATAAACATGCACCTCTCCTCAGCGTCCAGAATCCACTATTACCTACATTGTACAACACTTTCCATTGATTATGAAATCGATAAGACCCATTCTTCAACAAAATTAAGCGCTGCATCCAATTTTTCTGGGTCTTTTCCGCCGGCTTGGGCCATATCCGGACGTCCGCCGCCGCCGCCGCCGCAACGGGAAGCAACTTCTTTGACCAATTTACCAGCATGGAAGCCGCGGTCGATGTAATCCTTAGTCACTCCGGCAATCAAATTGACTTTATCACCTTGGGCCGAACCTAATACGATAATGACAGAATCGAGCTTTTGTTTCAAATCATCTGCCATTGCACGCAGATTATTCATGTCGGTAGCTTGAACCTTCGCCACCAATACTTGAACGCCATTTACGTCTTTTACGTTAGAAACAAGGCTGCTTGCTTCAATATTACTTAATTTTGCAGTAAGGCTTTCATTCTCACGATGAAGATCCTTCACTTCAGCCAGTACCGTTTCAATTCTTGAAGGTACATCTTTCAAGTTCGTTTTCAATTTGGCAGCCGCGTCTTTCAAGACACCGATTTGATCAGTCATCAATTTGTATGCCCCTGCACCCGTTACCGCTTCAATACGGCGAGTACCTGCGCCGATGCCGCTTTCGGATACGATTTTGAACAAGCCGATTACGGCTGTATTCGGAACGTGGACACCCCCGCAAAGCTCAAGGCTGTAATCGCCGATTTGAACGACGCGGACAATCTTGCCGTATTTTTCGCCGAACAACGCCATTGCGCCCATAGCCTTTGCTTCCTCGATGTTTTTATAGTCCGTATTCACTTGTAAGCTTTGCCAAATCTTTTCATTTACAATCGTTTCGATTTGTTCAATCTCTTCCGCCGTTATCTGGCCAAAATGAGAGAAATCGAAGCGAAGGCGTTCAGCCTGTACGAGTGACCCTGCTTGATTGACATGTGTTCCAAGCACATCTTTCAACGCCTGATGCAGAAGATGCGTCGCTGTATGGTTTTTCGTGATATGGATCCGATTTTCTTGATTTACCGTAGCAACGATATTGGAATCTGCTGTTAAAGTGCCGGCAGTAACCGTTACACGGTGCAGATTTTGGCCATTAGGGGCCTTTTGGACATCATGGACATCAACCTTCACGGATTCACTGGCCATCGTTCCTATATCGGCTATTTGTCCGCCGCTTTCAGCATAGAAAGGAGTCTTGTTCAGTATCACTTGAACTTCTTCACCTTCTTGTGCCTCCGTTACAAGCTCGCCATTTTTTACTATGGCAGCAACTTTGGCTTCGACAGCGACTTGATCATAGCCGACAAATTCACTTTCAACTTTAATATCTCCCAATACCCCGCCTTGGATTTGCATGGAATCCACATCTTGACGCGCTGAACGGGCACGTTCACGCTGTGCATCCATTTCCTTCTCGAATCCAGCCTGATCGACCGTCATGCCTTCTTCTTCTGCATATTCTTCCGTTAACTCAATCGGGAAGCCATATGTGTCATATAAACGGAATGCATCACTGCCAGGAATGGTTGTACCGCCTTTTTCCTTTTCCTTTTTAATGACTTCAGAAAGGATGGCGAGTCCATCATTTAGAGTTTCATGGAAGCGTTCCTCTTCATTATTGATTACTTTTGCAATGAACTCTTTATTTTTAAGGACTTCAGGGTAGAAGTCTTTCATGATTTCGCCGACGACCGTCACAAGCTCGAACATGAATGGTCGATTGATGTTGATTTGCTTAGCATACCGGACCGCTCTGCGGAGTAAACGGCGCAATACATAGCCGCGGCCTTCGTTGGATGGAAGAGCCCCGTCACCTACCGCAAAGGCTACCGTACGAATATGGTCGGCAATGACCTTGAATGCAACATCTTTTTCTGAATCAACACCATATTTCACATCGGAAATCTCTTCGACTGCCCGGATGATTGGCATGAATAAATCTGTATCATAGTTCGTCGCAACATCTTGAACGACGGAAGCCATACGTTCAAGGCCCATGCCTGTATCGATATTTTTCTTTGGAAGCGGTGTGTAAGAACCGTCCGGATTATGGTTGAATTGGGAAAACACAAGATTCCAAACTTCTAGATGCCGTTCATTTTCCCCGCCTGGATATAGTTCCGGATCATTCGGATCATCGCCATATGCTGGTCCGCGGTCATAGAAAATTTCTGTATTCGGGCCGCTTGGACCTTCACCGATATCCCAGAAGTTCTCTTCAAGGCGGATGATCCTTTCTGCAGGAACACCGATTTTCTTATTCCAGAGTTCGAATGCTTCATCATCTTCAGGATGGATCGTCACAGCCAATTTGTCTTTGTCGAACCCAATCCATTTTTCATCCGTCAAAAATTCCCATGCCCATGTGATGGCTTCTTCTTTGAAATATTCACCAATGGAGAAGTTTCCGAGCATTTCGAAGAACGTATGATGACGTGCCGTTTTCCCCACGTTTTCAATATCGTTTGTACGGATGGCCTTTTGAGCATTTGTAATCCTTGGATTTTCAGGAATAACTCGTCCATCAAAATATTTCTTTAACGTCGCCACTCCGGAATTGATCCAAAGCAATGATGGATCTTCATGAGGAACCAATGACGCACTTGGTTCGATGTTATGGCCTTTTTCACTAAAAAAATCTAAATACATTTGGCGGATTTGAGCACCAGTTAAATACTTCATATATATATCCTCCTTTAAAAATTATGTAATTTTGAGCACACAAAAAAACCCCCATCCCAAAAACAGGGACGAGAGTTGACTCGCGGTACCACCCTGATTATGGACGCAGGAATTCATCCCAGGCCCATCACCTTCATAAAAGCCTTAACGCGGCATGACGGCAGGTATTAGCTGCTCTCAGGACTAGCTTTCTGCTGCTCTTCACCTTACAGTCCCTTTCAGCCTGGGGGACCACTCTCTTTTAGATGGACTTCAGCATACTTCATCCTTCAACGAATTATCTTATGTAATGGATTATATTCACAAGACTTTTATTTGTCAATAAGGGGCGGCTTCTTTCTAAAGTGAACGCGGGCATGAAGTACAAAAACTTTCAATACTGCCAAGATGGGAATCGAAAGGACCATGCCCATGATACCTCCTATTTCACCCCCGGCCAATAATGCGAGCATGATGAACAGCGGATGCATATGGAGGCTTTTACCGACTATAAGCGGCGAAAGGATATTTCCCTCAAGAAATTGAAGTACAAGCACGATGACCGCGATGATCAACACCATTTTAACTGACATTGTCGCGGCAATGACCAGTGCAGGAATCGCCCCAATAATCGGTCCGAAATACGGAATGACATTCGTTATCCCGATTATCGCCCCCAATAGAAGCGGATATTGCATTCCGACTATCCAGAAGAGCAGCGAGGAAATCAAACCGATCACGACACAGACGATGATTTGTCCGCGGATATAGCCGCCAAGCGACGCATCCACATCACGAATGAATGCCCGTCCCTGCTTGCGCCATTTTTTCGGCGTCATATACCATGCCATTTTTTTTAAAACAGTGAAATCTTTCAGGATATAAAATGCGATGAATGGAATCAACGCAATCAGGACGATGAAATCAATCATCTTCATTGCATACTCCATCGCCTTTTCAGGTATACGCTTCAGCCAATCTTCGAAAAGGGTGACACCTTCTTCGAATCTTTCATGAATTCCGAACGGCCAGGCCGCCGTTTGATGGTTGAGTTTATCAATGCTGCCCCGGTACTGTTCAACCAGTTCCGGCACGCTTTCGGACAGCTCGCGAACCTGGCTGACTATCACTGGAATGCCTTTATAAACAGCAAAGCCGATCCCTCCGAAAAACAATAAATAGATGATCGTAATCGAAAGCCAGCGACGCATCCCTTTCTCATTTAAATATTCCACTACAGGGTGCAGCAAGTAACTGATGAACGCACCAATCAAAAAAGGCAGCAGTACCGTCACACATACAGCAACGACAGGTCCCCACATGGGCTTAAGTTTCATAAAGATATAGATAACGAAAAATAAGAGCAATAAAAAACCCAGGCGATAAAACCACTTTAGACGAATACTCACAATAAACACCTCCCGCTCATTTATTCTTCGAAAGGCGGAAGGTTTTCATACATAAAAAAGAGTGCCCTCATTATCAGGACACCCATTGTCGCTATAATAATGATTTTAATCTTTTGCGTATTTTCTTCATGTTCCGTTTAAACATCTTCGAGTTCATCAAGTCAGAACCCATATTCATTAGAGTATTGCGTGAACGTCTAGCCATTGCAAACACCTCTTCCGTTATTTACATACCGAAGCGGCGGTCATTTTCCTCAAACAAATCGTCCAATGAGCTTAAACTTCCATCTTCCTCGACTTGGTGCGTATTTATGAGCCCTTCGGATAGAGTCATTTCAATAAAGCAATTCCAACAATAATATTGATTTACGCCAATCTTCCCCACATCTTTACTGCGGCAATTCGGACATTTAATTTCCAAAATGGACACCTCACTGTTCATAAACTGAAACAATGATGGTATCCTTCCCTAATGCAGGCGGCTGTTTTGATTCTATCACTGTCGACTCCGAGAAAAACCCATCCGTTGTTTCATACGCTATAATCGTGCCCATTTTTTCCTTGAAATATACATCCTGCAGTAAACCAAGCTCTTCGCCCATTTCTGAAAAAAGCATGCGTCCCAATAATTCGTCCTTCGAAAGGCAAATGGAATCCACAGGCACTTTCCTTAAGGTTGAATCCTGTTGCATGATGACGATCCCATCTGGACCGAATGAAGAAATATCGTCGAGTTTCAAATGAAAAGCTCTTTTGAACAATGCTTGTTGATGAACGACCAAGCCTGTTACCTGTCCCATTTCAGAAATTGATAAATCGTGGACCGTGCCGATTCTTTCTCCTTTGATTGTAAAAACCGGCATCCCTTTCAATAAAGAAAACGTCCGCAAGGTCATCCCGCCTTTCCGAACATTTTTATTATCTGTTTTCTATTGTAAATAGATGTGCTGAAAGGTTTTCCATTGTTGGTCCCTCTTCCGGTAATACAGAAACCAGGCCACAAAAAAAGACCGGTTTCCCGGTCTTATACACTTACCTTACCATCCTCTGCTGGCACCTCCGCCACCGGAACTTCCTCCGCCGCCGCCCCGTGGACCGCCGCTGCCGCCTCCACGGCCGCCGCCACCTCCGCGACTGATGATTATCAAAAGGATATTGATTAGCGTTTGAAGGAAAAATCCTTTAAAGAACTTGGCATCGAGGATGACTACGATGATGACTACGATGATAATGAGGAAAATCTGTAAACCTGATGGCTGAAAGGTTTCTGACTCGGGCTGAACGGAGAGATCTTGATAAAACTCGTCACCTAGGTCGTATTCTTTCGTGACATCGTTATATACAGCCTTATAGGTCTCCGTCAGGGCAACATCATATTTACCCTCTTTCACCGCAGGGATGGCCACATCATCCAAAATCTGTCCAGATCTTATATCGGTAATGGCCCCTTCCAAACCGTACCCCACTTCAATGCGGATTTTCTGTTCTTCCACGGCCAGCACAATGAGGACTCCATTGTTCAGCTCGGCATCACCAAGCTTGAATGATCTCAATGCCTCGACCGAGTACTCCTCGATTTCGGATCCTTCCATCGAATCAACCGTCAAAACGGAAATTTGTGCTTTTGTGGCATCATCCAAGCGTTTCCCAAGTTCGATGAGTTCGGATTTTTCCTGATCATCCAGGACACCAGCAAAGTCCTGAACATATATATCCCCAAACGGTTCAGGGATGTTAGGTTGTGCTGCGGCTACGTTTGCTAAACCGAACGTGAGAATGAAGAATAGCGCAAACACAGCGAGTCTTTTCATTATTTATCGCTCCCGAAATCAACCTTTGGCGTTTCTTTTTCTTGATCGGTCACTTCAAAATATGGTTTGGCATCGAACCCGAACACTCCTGCCATCATATTCTTTGGAAAGCGTTTAATCATTTTATTATAGTTGGTAACTTCATCATTATAGTCTTTTCGTGCTACCGTCAGCCGATTTTCCGTTCCTTCCAAACTATCCATGAGACCCTTAAAGTTCTCATTGGCCTTTAAATCCGGATAGTTTTCGACAACCACCAAAAGTCGGCTCAAGGCCCCACTCAATTCTTGATCGGCATCAATCGCTTCTTCAGTCGAATTGGCACCGGCCAGCTTCGAGCGTGCATCACTCACCGCTTTAATGGCTTCCGTTTCATGCGAAGCATAACCCTTCACCGTTTCGACAAGATTTGGAATCAAATCCGCTCTTCGTTTTAATTGATTATCCACCTGCGACCATTTATTGTCGACGTCTTCACTTGCACTTACAAGGCCGTTGTATGAAGATGCTCCATAAATGACCAATAAAACGACAACGACTATTCCTATTATCCAACCTTTTTTCATCAAATCCCCCCTACTCTTTCACATATTAGTTATAGTTCCACCAAAACAATGAATTTTAAACAAAATTCACCCAAAAGAGCCCGCTACATAAAATCATAAGGCGTGACATTCTCCATCCCGATCATCGGGTCAGCATGCATGAGAATATCAAGATAACTTGATTGTTGAGGTACCTCTCCCTTTTCCGCCGGCATTTCTTCTTCACTCAAAATTCCCCGCAGCTTTTCACGCAAAGTGGTTTTACGGCGCATCTCATCATTACGCTCGATCCCTAAACGGAATGCATCTTCTTCACCACAAAGGATCAAGAAATTTTTACTGCGCGTAATCGCCGTATACAATAAATTACGTCGGAGCATCCGATAATAGCTTTTAACTACAGGTAAAATGACAATGGGGAATTCACTTCCCTGCGACTTATGGATGGAGCAGCAATAGGCATGTGTGATCTGGTTCAAGTCCTGCTTCGTGTATGTCACTTCGATGCCTTCGAACGATATGATTACTTTATCGACAGAATCGGTATTTTCTTTAGCGAACAATATGGACACGATTTCTCCCATATCGCCATTAAAGACACCCTCCTCTGGCTGGTTCACCAGTTGAAGCACCTTATCTCCCGTTCTGTATATTACGTCTCCGAATTTTATTTCCCGCCGCTTTTCATCCGCATTGCTATTGAACACTTCCTGAAGCATTTTATTCAGTGCATCAATCCCGGCAGGCCCTCTATACATAGGAGCCAGCACCTGTATATCCTTGGCCGTGAAGCCCTTCGTCCTGGCATTGGCAACCACTTTCTCGATTACTTGGGCGATTTGACCGGTTTGGCAGCGAATGAACGATCGATCTTCTTGCTGTTTCGTGACATCATCCGGAAGCCTTCCTTTTTTGATTTCATGTGCCAATTCAATGATCGACGAGCCATCGGCTTGACGATAAATATGTTCAAGACTGACAGTCGGGACACAATTCGATGCAAGCAAATCCTTTAAAACCTGCCCAGGTCCAACAGATGGCAGCTGATCTTCATCACCAACCAATATCACTTGGACATTTTCCGGCAGAGCTTTAAACAATTGATGGGCCAGCCACGTATCCACCATTGAAACCTCATCGATGATTACGATACGGCCATCCAGCTGATTATCCTCATCATGGGAAAAGCCTTCACTCCCGTTCCACCCGAGCAAACGATGGATCGTAACAGCGGGAAGCCCAGTCGATTCCGCCATGCGTTTCGCTGCACGGCCAGTAGGAGCCGCAAGTACGAATGGAAATGGATCGCTTCCTTCTTTTTTATAATCGTTAATGTCCATGGAAACGCCATGCAGCTCTGCATATAGCTCAACGATTCCTTTGATGACTGTCGTCTTACCCGTACCCGGTCCGCCCGTCAAGATTAACATGGGTGATTGCAGGGCCGTTTGGATCGCTTCCTTTTGGGCCGGGGCATAGGAAACATCCAGCCGCTCTTCAAGCTCCCCAAGTGCCAGCAAGAACTCTGATTCGGGGAACTGGTCCTCATACTCGGTTTGAGCAAGCAGCCGCTTGATGTTCATCACGATTCCCTTTTCCGAATAGAAAAGCGAAGGCGGATAAATTCGTTGATCCTCGACAACTATTTTCCCCTCTTGCGTCAATTCGATTATTTCCGAGGAAATGTTCGTGAACTCAATGCGGTCCCGCTTATTTTCCTCAAGCAGCCGTTTGACCGCTTCCAATAGCTGCTCAGCTTCTATGTAGATATTTCCGTCCTGCAGGCATTGAGATTCAAGCGTATACAAGCACGCAGCCTTGATTCGGTCGGGATGGCTGCCGGAAATGCCCAGCTGATGCCCAAGCTCATCCGCCCGTCCAAAACCAATCCCTTCAATATCCTCTACGAGCTTATACGGATTTCCCTGAACCATCGTGATCGTATCCTGTTTATACATTTGATAGATCTTCATCGACAGCTGCGGACCGAAGCCATATTGATTCAGGGCGATCATCACCTGCTCCAGACCTTGATGCTCGACCAATGTATCATAGAGGCCCTTTGCCTTTTCCCCGGATAGCTTCGGGATATCATCAAGTAGCGAGGGCTGAGCCAGAATTTTTGAAATTGCCTTTTCACCCAGTGTCTCAACAATGCTTTCTGCTGTTTTCTTCCCAATGCCCTTGAAAAGGTCACCTGATAAATAACTGACGATGCCTTCCTTGGATTGAGGCAGATCCTTGCGAAAATGCTCTACATGAAATTGAAGGCCAAAACGCGGATGTTCCTTCATCGCCCCATAAAAAATATAGATCTCATCCTCATGCATCCTTGGAAAATAACCAGTTACGACCGCTTCCTTCTCTTCATAATTCAGATTCGTTTCATGCACACGAATTCTTACAACCGAGTACATATTTTCTTCATTATGAAAGATCGTCACTAAATGACTTCCTTTCATGAACATTTTCTCTTCTGAAAACAAATCCAACGAATCTTGCTGGCTCAACGCTTCTCCCCACCTTTCCATGCATATGCTTTTTATTTACTCAGCATTCATTTCTTCCAACAGTTTCTTACCGTGCGCAGCAAGCATATGGTCAGGCTGTGCTTCCAAAGCCTTATCAAAATAAGCCATCGCTGCTTGCGCATCCTCACGATACCCTGCAAACGCAACACCTAAATTATAATAAGCATCCGCATGATTCGGATCCTGTTCCACAACTAAATTCAGTTGATTGATCAATTCATCATATAATTCCGCATTAGCAAGACATAACGCATATTGGAATCTTGCATCAACGTCCTCAGGGCTCAGCTCCACCGTTCTCTGTAAATAAGGCATCGCCAATTTCGGCTGATCTAATGCCATCAATGTCAATCCAAGCATGAAGTAAGCATCGCTGTTATCCAGCCCTAAACGGATTGCCTTTTCGAACATATCCTTCGCTTCGACTAGTTTAGAATCTGATTCATAATATAAGTTTCCTAAAGAATAGTAAGCCGCTGCTGCATTTTCATCCAGCTCGATCGCCTTTTTGTAAAACTTGACCGCTTTATCCGTTT
Source organism: Peribacillus phoenicis (assembly GCF_047238085.1). NCBI lineage: Bacteria > Bacillati > Bacillota > Bacilli > Caryophanales > Bacillaceae > Peribacillus > Peribacillus phoenicis. The sequence goes on from NZ_JBDFMF010000001.1 coordinate 3,414,922, forward strand.
CACCAACGGCAGTCAATACATTCCCAAAGTTTATGTAGGCAACAGGCTCATTCGGATTTTCCTCGATCGCCTCATTAAAAACTTTCGCCGCTTCTTCGTATTTCCCTTGCTGCATAAATTCAATTCCTTGTTGATTCTTATCCATATCCATTCACACTCCATTTTTATATTAAAAAGTATAGCATAAGCCAGTGATCGAATTCAGGCGGTACACCCGCAATCCAAAAGAAGTCCCCAACCGCAAACACAGCTGGGGACATGCTTATTTTACCCTACGTAAGTCAGTTTTTCACCTTTTTTAAATACTTCATCAATCGTACCGCCGCCAAGGCACACTTCACCTTCATAGAATACGACTGCTTGTCCAGGTGTGATCGCGCGGACTGGCTCGTCAAAGATGACTTCGACGTCACCATTGTCCAAGACCTTCACCTTAACACCGCTATCCTCTTGACGATACCTGAACTTTGCCGTACAAGTAAATTCACCCGCAGGTATATGTTCCGCTACCCAGCTGACATTCACTGCACGAAGGGAATTGGAATACAGCACATCATTATCAAAGCCTTGACACACATATAAAACATTGCGCTTCAAGTCTTTTCCCGCAACAAACCAAGGTTCGCCGCTGCCGCCAATCCCTAGACCGTGACGCTGACCGATGGTGTAATACATCAATCCGTCATGCTTGCCCATGACCTTGCCATCCATCGTGACCATATCACCAGGCTGAGCTGGGAGGTAATTGCTTAAAAACTCTTTGAAATTGCGTTCACCGATAAAACAGATGCCTGTAGAATCTTTTTTCGTTGCCGTGGCAAGACCCGCATCTTTCGCAATTTCACGGACTTCCTTCTTATCAATGTGTCCAAGCGGAAACATGACTTTTTCCAACTGTTCTTGAGTAAGCTGGTTCAAGAAGTACGTTTGATCTTTATTATTATCGACACCGCGAAGCATTTTGTATTCGCCATCCCGGTATTCAACCTGTGCGTAATGACCTGTAGCCACATAATCGGCACCAAGGCTTACTGCATGTTCAAGAAATGCCTTGAACTTGATTTCCTTATTGCACATTACATCCGGATTCGGGGTACGGCCCGCTTTATACTCATCCAAGAAATAAGTGAAAACTTTATCCCAATACTGCTTCTCGAAATTGACCGCATAATAAGGGATGCCGATTTGATTACATACGGCAATTACATCATTGTAATCTTCCGTTGCCGTACAGACTCCGTTTTCATCTGTATCATCCCAGTTCTTCATGAAAATCCCGACAACATCATAGCCTTGATTCTTCAATAGCAGGGCTGACACAGAAGAATCCACGCCTCCTGACATACCCACGACGACGCGGGTGTCCTGTGGTGCTTTTCTCATTCTGTCACCTCATTTATTTAAAGTAAGAATTATCTTCTCACTAATCTATTAACGATTTTAACGGTGGTTTCAGCCGCCTGCCTTACTTCCTCTTCCGTGTTGTTCAGACCGAAGCTGAAACGAATCGAATTCTTCGTCCGCTCCGAATCTTTCCCGAACATCGCCACAAGCACATGCGACGGATCGATTGACCCAGCTGTACAAGCGGATCCGCTCGATACAGCAACACCTGCCAAGTCCATATTAACGAGCATCGATTCCACATTCGTACCCGGAAAACTAACATTCAGCACATGCGGCAGCGACTGTTCCATAGATCCGTTAATTTCATATTGTACATCCGCCTCATCAAAGACGGCAAGCAATACGTCTTTAAATCGCTTGTATTGCTCCTTTTTCTCTTTCATCATGCTTTGTGCAATTGAAACGGCTTCTGCAAAACCGGCAATTGCAGGCACGCTTTCCGTACCAGCACGGCGCTTGCGTTCTTGTTCCCCGCCATATAATTGCGGATTCAGCTTCAAGCCTTCACGCATATAAAGAAAGCCGATTCCTTTTGGACCGTTGATTTTATGCGCGGTTACACTAAGCAAATCCACACCCAACTCTCGAACGTCGATAGAGATCAAACCATATGCCTGAACCGCATCCGTATGGAAAATGGCTTGATGCCCCTTGAGCAGCTCTCCAATTTCAGCAATCGGCTGGACCGTTCCAACCTCATTATTGCCGAACATGACCGAAACCAAAATCGTGTCATCCCGCAATGCGGCCTTTAGATCGGCAATTGAAATAAGCCCCGCTTCATTCACAGGTAAATATGTGACCTCAAAGCCAGACTTTTCAAGGAATTGGCATGTATGCAAAACCGCATGATGCTCAATCTCCGTCGTAATGATGTGCTTCCCTTGTTCTTTATAAGCATTCGCAACACCAATGATCGCCGTATTATCCGCCTCGGTTCCGCCGCTCGTGAAAATGATTTCATTCCGCCCCGCACCGATGCTCGCTGCAATACTCGAACGCGCCTCATCCAAAACATGGCGTGCCTCCCGACCGAAAGCATGAATGCTCGACGGATTCCCGAAGTCATGGCTCATGACCGTCATCATCCTATCGATCACATTCGGATGCATCGGTGAAGTCGCAGCATGATCTAAATATATTCTGTCCACTTTTTTGTCGCCTCCATTAAAAAACGCAAGCGCCTACATAATAGGCGCATTGCTAATCACTTAAATATAGTACATATAAGAATCGATTTCACCCGTATCCTTGTAGCTCGCCAAATCCATAAGCGTCGTATTATCCAATACGTCCTTCACAGCATCGCGAATCCGGATCCAAAGCTGGCGCTTCACCGGCTCCTCATCCTCAATTCCTTCAACAGGGGTAATCGGCCCTTCCAATACACGAATGACATCACCAGAAGTAATCTCCTGAGGATCTTTAGACAGGACATACCCGCCATACGCACCGCGCACACTCTTCACCAATCCCGCATTACGAAGCGGCGCAATCAGCTGCTCCAAATAATGCTCCGACAGATTATGCGTCTGGGCAATCGATTTCAAACTCTTCGGACCTTCTCCATAATGTTTAGCAAGCTCAATCATAATTGTCAAACCATAACGGCCTTTAGTAGATATCTTCATACATATACACCTCAAATTATTTATCCGTTTCTAAATTCTTTTGAAATTATAGCATATTCCCGCCGGAAATGCATTCACCCGCCCTTCATTTGTCAAATTATCCTAATTGGAGAGGTAGGAAAAAGGAAGAAAAGAATGAAATGTGAAGGATAGGATGACGAATTTTATACAGCATTTTGGGTTAGGACTGAATTTTTCGCTCGGACGGCCGGATTATTGCGGGGATAGGTTGAATTATTTGCTTAGACGGTCGGATTATTGTGGCGATAGGGCGAATCTTTCGATCGGACGGTCGGTTTATTGGGTGCTAGAACGGATTTTTCGCTTGGAAGCTGGATTATTTACGCTAGGTCGGATTTTTCGATCGGACGGTCGGATTATTGCGGGGATAGGTTGAATCTTTGGCTTGGACGGTCGGTTTATTGGGTGCTAGAGCGGATTTTTCGCTTGGAAGCTGGATTATTTACGCTAGGTCGGATTTTTCGATCGGACGGTCGGATTATTGGGTGCTAGAGCGGATTTTCCGCTTGGAAGCTGGATTATTTACGCTAGGTTGGATTTTTCGCTCGGACGGTCGGTTTATTGCGGGGATAGGTCGAATCTTTCGCCCGGACGGTCGGTTTATTGGGTGCTAGAACGGATTTTTCGCTTGGAAGCTGGATTATTTACGCTAGGTCGGATTTTTCGATCGGACGGTCGGATTATTGCGGGGATAGGTCGAATCTTTTGCTCGGACGGCCGGATTATTGTGGCGATAGGGCGAATCTTTCGATCGGACGGTCGGTTTATTGGGTGCTAGAACGGATTTTTCGCTTGGAAGCTGGATTATTTACGCTAGGTCGGATTTTTCGATCGGACGGTCGGATTATTGCGGGGATAGGGCGAATCTTTCGATCGGACGGTCGGTTTATTGGGTGCTAGAGCGGATTTTCCGCTTGGAAGCTGGATTATTTACGCTAGGTTGGATTTTTCGCTCGGACGGTCGGTTTATTGCGGGGATAGGTTGAATCTTTCGCTCGGACGGCCGGATTATTGGGCGCTAGGTCGAATTAAGACGAAAGTACGTTACATGCCACATTTAATTTCACTAAAATACAGGAAATCACTTTATTAACCGAGAATACTTCACTTAAATCTATAAGGAGTGGTTATCATGATTATTAAAAACTGCAAGATGCCTTTAAAAATAGACATGCTCGAAGCTCTGATGAGACGCTTACCTCATGGACATGCGAAGCAACCGGCAATTAAATCCCTTCCTGAAAAAGAGTATCTACTCTTTCATGACCTCCGACTAATTGGATCATCTTTCCCCTTCCAAATGGACATCCTCATTCTCACATCCTCTTTCCTTTTAATCCTTGAAGTCAAAAACATGGCTGGTGAAATCTTTTTCGATAATGCATTCAATCAACTTATCCGTACAAATCCAGATGGAAAAACCGAAGCTTTTGATGATCCCATATTGCAAGTGAGCCGGCAGCGACAGCACTTATTAGACTGGTTAAAAACAAAAAGAATGAACAACCTTCCAGTTGAAACCCTCGTTGTCAGTGCCAATTCTTCAACGATCATTCGGGCCGGGAATACGGATATTAATAGAAAAGTGATACGTAAGGATCGGATTCTACTTAAAATTGAGGAATTAAAAAACAAGTATAACGAAGCGGTCCTTTCTACTAGAGCAATGAAACGATTATCGAATTTATTGCTTGATGGTCACATCCCTTATATTCCTAAACCGCTAGAGAATTATAGAATTCCGATTACCGCCCTCCAAACCGGAGTATTCTGCGATAAGTGTCATGCATTTTCGATGGAGCGGAAATCAAGAAAGTGGATTTGCCGTACCTGTTTGGATTTTTCCCTCGATGCTCACATTTCGGCACTTTATGATTATCTATACCTCGTCAAACCTACCATTACCAATAAGGAATTTCGAAACTTCCTACAACTCCAATCCCCATCCAGTGCAAAGAAACTATTACTTTCACTAAAATTGAATCATTCCGGACATACTAGAGGCAGATTTTATCTATTAAATTCTCTCATAGAAGCAGAGGTCGGATTATTACGTCGGTAGGTCGGATTTCTCCGCCGGTAGGTCGGATTAGTCCGCCGGTAGGTCGGATTTCTCCGCCGGTAGGTCGGATTTCTCCGCCGGTAGGTCGGATTTCTCCGCTGGTAGGTCGGATTTCTCCGCTGGTAGGTCGGATTAAACCCCTGTAGGATGAAATATTCCGCTGATAGATTGAATTATCGAGCTCACAGTACAAATTAAATCCCCACACGGACTACTATAATAGGAATTCCCCCTCTTTTATAGCATAATCAGCGCATTTCCCCCATCAGTTGTGATACCTTATATAAAAAGGAGAGGTGCGCAATGAATATTAAACCGCTTGCTTTCCGGATGCGGCCTCGGTCGATAGATGAGATCATCGGGCAGGAGCATCTGGTCGGTGAAGGGAAAATTATCGCAAGGATGGTGAAAGCCAAGCAGCTTTCTTCCATGATCCTGTATGGTCCTCCGGGAATTGGCAAGACTTCGATTGCAAGTGCGATTGCCGGAAGCACGAAGTTTGCTTTTAGGACACTGAACGCGGTGACCAATAATAAAAAGGATATGGAAATCGTGGCCGCCGAGGCTAAGATGTCGGGGAAAGTGATTCTGCTGCTTGATGAGGTTCATCGTCTCGATAAGGCGAAGCAGGATTTCCTATTGCCTTATCTTGAAAACGGGATGATCACCTTGATCGGTGCAACGACCAGCAATCCCTATCATGCAATCAATCCGGCCATCCGTAGCCGGTGCCAGATTTTCGAGCTCAAATCATTGGAAACCAATGATATAACCAAAGCTCTGGAACGGGCACTTCATGATGAAGAGCGCGGGCTTGGTGCGTATAGAACGGATGTCAGCCTTGATGCCCTTACCCATTTCGCAACGGCTTCGAACGGAGATGTCCGCAGTGCGCTTAACGCTCTTGAGCTCGCCGTCATTTCCACCGAACCCGATGAGTCCGGAACGATTCATATAGATCTGCAAATTGCCGAGGAATGCATGCAGAAAAAAAGCTTCTCACATGACAAGGATGGAGATGCCCATTACGATGTTCTGTCGGCTTTCCAAAAATCAATTCGCGGCAGTGATGTGAATGCAGCCCTTCATTATTTGGGGCGATTGGTCGAAGCCGGCGATCTTGTCAGCATTGCCCGCCGCATGGTGGTCATCGCTTACGAAGACATAGGTCTTGCCAATCCGCAGGCTGGTCCCAGGGCCCTCGCTGCAGTCGAAGCCGCTGAACGGCTCGGGTTTCCTGAAGCCCGGATTCCACTTGCCAACTCCGTGATTGAGTTATGCCTATCACCTAAATCGAATACGGCTATTACCGCAATTGATGCGGCTCTTTCCGACATTCGCAGCGGCCATAGTGGAGATGTACCAGATCATCTTAAGGATGCCCATTACAAAGGGGCCACTGAACTCGGACGTGGCATCAGCTACCTTTATCCCCATGACTACGAGAATGGTTGGGTGAAGCAGCAATACTTACCGGACAAACTGCGCAGAAAAAAATATTACAAACCGAAAAAGAGCGGGAAATTTGAACAAGCCCTTGCCTCGGTCTATGAAAATATCGAGAAAAAGAAATAACTCCGGATCACTTCAGACCCGGAGTTTCTTTATTGTGGGAAATGAAAACTTTTAACATGCCTCATGTTGACAAAAATCGCCTCCCCTTGAGCATTCACCATCTCAATAATGCCATCTTTCACTGCACTGATCATCCCGATATTCTGCGGATGCATCCCCAAGTCGAGCACTACCAGTTTATTGGTTAACTTTTTCACCTGCTCCTCCAATGTCCGGGCCCAGCTTAAAGATGAAACCTGTGCCAATTGTTCCCCTTTATTCAAACCGTATGGACCCTTTGCATCATCGCAAACCGAAAGCCACTTTAAATGATCCATCGAAATGAACATCGTTTTAAATACTGGCGAATAAAAGACGAAATAGTTATTCATGATGCCCACGATATAACCATGAACCGAGTTTTTTTTCGTGAGCAGGATTTCAACAAACATCCCCTTCGCATTCATCAGTAATTTTCGGAACGATGTCTCGTCAATCTCCGGCTCTCCTCCCGAACCAATCTCCTCATCGATTATAGGAAAGGAAAAATTCTTAATGTGCCGGAATGGAATGTAACGGTAGGCTTTTCCAGTATACAAAACGATGATGTCAGAACTTACTTCAATTAAAATCCCCGCTTCATGTATATTCCCTGAGAGCTCCAGTTCCATATACTGGCCTATATGCTTTGCTAACAAGCGACTCTTCCCCCTTTATATTAAAATCAACCAAACAAAATGGTTGCTTGGCCATTTTAAAAGCATTTGAACATAAACTTTTGAAAATGAAAAAATAAATCAAAATGGTGTAACGAATCCCAATGAATCCATCTTGGGCAACAACGGCATGTCCACCTTTCATAAGAAGGCACAACAACTCGATCTTGGTTGCTGTACCTGTTTGGTATTTCTTTACCGGATATTTTGATTTGAAGCTTTGATTAGGTTCTCAATCCAAATTTGCTTGAATGCATTTGCACGAGGACTTCTGCGTCTTGCTGATATTTCTTCTGAGCTTGAGCTTGAAGAGCTTTCATCTGAGCTTGAGCTTGAAGAGCTTTCATAAGAGCTTGAAGAGCTTTCATATGAAGAACTGCTCTCTTCTGAAGAACTGCTTTCATCTTTTCTACTTCCGTTTGCTGAATTTCCATTTGCTGAATTTGCGTTTGATGCACCTCCGTCTGACGAACCTCCATCTTCGGATTTTTCATCTGTCTCCTCTTCAGCTTCTTCCTCTACCTGCACAGTTAAGGCAACGAATTGGACATGATCAGTTGTCACATAAAATAATTCTTGATTATGCACAACGATAAGGTACGTATCAGCCACTTCCATCAGGATGCCCTCAACCCTCTCAGGTCCACCAGCGAAAACGGATACCCAGTTGTGGACTAAGCGAGTCAGAATTCCATTTAGTGTATCAGTTCCGTTATAAACAAATTCAGGCAATAATTGTTCGTCTGATTGTTCTATCACTGTTACACTTTTAATATGGGAAATCGGGTATAAAACAAGCCCATCTTTCTCCGTGGATAAAACTAAAAATTCATCTTTCACATCTACAACCCGGCCAACTTTAGATGCCGGACCGCCGCCATTCACTTGAATGCAGCTAGTTTGAAGAGTTGCCAGCAATCCTAAAAAACTGGTCGGAAATACTATTTCTTCTTCCTCGGCCAATAAATCGACTTGTGACTTTTTCGCATTCGCGACAACGATTTTCAAATGATCCCTTGCGTAATACACAAGTTGAGTTTGTTCATCTTTCCCTGTTTGTAAAACGATATAATCGCTTAATACTCCTATAAGCCTGCCTTCTCTAGAATCAGGCCCGCCTTTAAACACCCTCACCGATTTTCCTGTTAAAGCATCAAGGTACGGTAAACCAACAGTCTCTGCCATTTTTCCTTTAGCCTCCAATAGTTATTTATACTTTAATGATATCCGTACTGCATATATATGCGCCTGCTTTCTAATACGGACTCTGCTTATCACCCATTTTGTAGGAAATCGTCGTACGCCTAGAAATCCCCTTTTGAAAAATCACTTTTTCCATTCTATTCAACTTTTAAAAAAGGGCCTTACTTTTTAATAAAAAAACCCCGGAATTTTTTCCGGAGTTACATCAACAAATCTCTATATAGAATGAAATGGCTTTCCTTTGCCCGGATTTTGTCACGGTCATATGCTGCTTGCCTGCGTTTTTCAAGTTAGGATGGACAATTCCTTCATTCTCAACTTTCACTAAGCACCACCCTCCTTAACTGAAAAAAACTCCAAATGAAATTTGGAGCATGACATTTACCTATGTTTTTCCTTTAGCCACCCGATTACCGATTTCCCACCTTTTTCGCGGAGATCTTCGGCTTCTTCCTTTCCAATGGCCTTTCCATCCTTGATTACGATTACCTCATCGAGGATGTTTTCGACTTCCTCAATTTCATGAGTCGCCATGATAACCATTTGCCTTTCAAAATCGATAGAAGATAGCAAGCTCCGGACAATCGAATCCCTGACCATAACGTCCAACCCTGAGAATGGTTCATCCAATAATACGACCGGTGCCTCCCGAGAAAGGGCTAGCACTAATTTAAGCCTTCCCCGATTACCTTTCGACATCGTACGGACCTTCTTCCGGACATCCAATTTCATGGTTTCCAGCATTTCAATTGCCTTATCCCGATTAAAATCACCAAACTGCGAAGCATGAAAATCAATATACTGACCTGCCGTAAAATTGGGATAGAAAAAATCAAGTTCTGTCAGATAAGAAACAACAGAAACTGTTCTCCTGCATACCGGCATCCCAGCGACCGTCACCTCACCATGATCCGGTTTAGCGAGACCCGCAATCAGTTTAAGCAATGTTGACTTACCGCTTCCATTGGCTCCTAACACCCCATAAATCTTCCCCACTTCAAATGTGAGTGATACACCATCAAGCGCAGCAACGCTTCCATACTTTTTCGATACATCATGCAGCTTAACCGTCATTCCGCATCCCCCTGCTTCTTCAAAAACTGCTGTACCGCTGTCAGCATTTCTTCTCTCGACAAGCCAATTTCTTTCATGTTCTCAAAGAATGCCTCAATAACTTCCGTTCGGATCCGGGTACGCAGTGAAGCAATCAGCGCCGGATCATTTTTCACGAATGTACCTTGCCCCCTTCTCGTCTCCACAATTCCATCCCTCTCAATTTCGGTATAAGTACGTTGTATCGTATTCGGATTGACACCCATTTCGACAGCCATTTCGCGGACCGATGGCAACTTATCCCCACTCTTTATCTCACCCCGTACAATTGCATAACAAATTCGATCGGCAACCTGTAAATAAATCGGTTTTGAAGCATGAAAATCCTCTGGCATCCGTTACACCTCAATCTTTCGATCCAGCAGCCAACATGAAGCAAGGAACATTATCACTAATCCAATAACATCCAACCCGCTTGTCAAAAGCGAAATATTTCCCCCGCCTTCTAAATAAAACTCCAATTTGGATTGAGACAAGCTAAACGACGAACCGCTAAAAGCTGGTACAGCCCATATATCATCCAGTTTCTGATATAGCATTGTCTGGCCAACCCAATTTTTCAATAAAACCGTTCCTATAAACAGAAGAAACACTAACAGCCAACGAATATTTTTAATAAGTTGAATCCTTGCGAGTGCATGATACACTACCCATAAAAACATCATAAGCACAGCTATGACAATACTAACCGCCGTCATAACCCCGCCTACCTGTAACAGGCCTATCAACTCCATATTTTCCAGCTGAAAGTCTTGCTGGAAATAACTAGTTGGTACCCTAGAAGCCACAAAAACTAAACAGCAGGCAAATAAAATGGAAATCACCTGAAATAGTACACATGACAATAATTTACTTCCTAGCAACATCGCTGCAGACTGGGGATTGTAAATCCACAATTGCGTCTTCCCTTCATAATTCAAACATCCAAAAATCAAAGAGAACATAATAAATGGTTGCAAGATCATGATTACCCATGTAGACATATAAAAAATACCTGCAACTTCCCAATACCTGGATACTAAAAAAGAAATAAACACAAATCCAACTTGCGCAATCAACAACCACAAAAGTGTGGATTTCCCAATCAACCACTCCTTTAGCACTAAACCTTTAAATGAATTCAATTTTTCCAACCCCTTAAGAATTGTTCTAGTTACATAGTACACAGTTACACCAAAATATGTCAAAGGTATTATAAAATAGCAAAATATACTATTATTTTATTAAGAAATTAAATATAATAGATTAAGTGGTTACAAAAAGAGGAAGGAAGTAAAATATGAGACATGAAAAGAAGAAGAAAAAGAAACGGACATGGCTGAAGGTAGTCGGGATAATTGTCCTACTTTTTATATTAGCAGGGGGAGCTTTTGCCTACTCGGTATGGAATTCACTGACAAAAACTGTTGATACGATGCATACACCAATAGACCGTACTACGGATAAACGAACTAAGGACCTTGCACTATCAGACCAGGAGCCATTCTCGGTGCTCATGCTCGGTGTCGATGAACGTGATGGCGACAAAGGCCGTTCAGATACTATGATCGTCTTGACAGTCAATCCACAAAAGAAATCGGTCAAAATGCTAAGCATTCCGCGTGATACACGGACCGAAATCGTCGGTCATGGTACACAGGATAAAATCAACCATGCATTTGCCTTCGGCGGCGCAAAAATGTCCATGGATACCGTTGAAAACTTTCTTGATATCCCAATCGACTATTATATGAAGATCAATATGGAAGGCTTTAAGGATATCGTGGACGCAGTCGGCGGCGTGACCGTGCAAAACGATTTGGACTTCACTTATGAAGGCGTCCATTTTGCAAAGGGAAGCATTAATCTAAATGGAGAAGATGCGCTTAAATATTCACGAATGAGATATGATGATCCGAATGGTGATTATGGCCGTCAATCCAGACAACGTTCCATCATCGAGGCTGTCATCAAGGAAGGCGCTAGCCTTTCATCACTGACGAAATACGATGATGTCTTCGATGCATTAAGTAAAAATATCCAGACGAATTTAACGTTTGATGACATGATGGACATCCAAAAGAACTACAGAGATGCAAGCAAAAGCATAACACAAGCAACCATTCCAGGAAATGGAACGAAAATCGACGGAGTCTACTATAATATCGTGTCGGATGAAGAAAAAGAAAAGGTCCAATCCGAATTAAAAGAACAATTATCCATCAAATAAGAAAAAATGAAAGAGCTGTCCGGACCCGCATCCCGACAGCTTTTTCATTTTCCCCGTCCAATATTCTGACAAAAAACGAACACCAATTGTAGAGATTTGTTGGAATTTTTGTTGTTTATTAGGCACTAAAAGACGGTATAATCTAATATGAGCTGACAATTCCATCTTCCCCTTGCCCCTATAATCACTTGACACTATCATTCACTGGACCCAGAATTCCATCAACCGTCATTCATCAACTATAATAAATAATCCTAAACAAAAGGAGTGGATTTATATGAAAATCAAAGCAGGCAGCTGGGCTATGCTAAGCAAACAGGACAAAATGTTTATTCTGAAAGCCATCAGTGATCGATCAAGAATGAAATATGTTTCATGAGAAGTGGCTCTTTTCGGCAATACATGAGAGCAACGCCTCTCCCTTTTCAATAAAACGAACTCGAGCCTGAAAAAGGAGAGGAATCTATTTAAACCGATAATCCCATTACAAACAGCATTCGCCTTTTTCTTTGATAATATAGCTATCTTGTTCCATATAAACACCCCAATGCGAGAATTGAAGACCTGTGTAACTGGAATTTCATAGGCCGCTTTATGCTGCCCTCCAACCTTATCCAGAATCCAGTTCTTCACTTTCTTAGTATCGGCCTACAAATCATACTGAAAGGCCTATACTTCCATATTGTAAAATCGCTCGGTAAATGAAAAATCATACAAGCCACTCACATAGCGTAGCATTCATAAACGACAAAAAAGAAGCATGATGCAGACATGCTCCTTAATTAAATGTATTGAAAATAAGTACTTCAGATCCGATGACGCCTTCTCCTTCGATAAATGAAAAGAAAACAGAAGATTCCAAGCAAACCGCCAAACGTGTCCAGCATGACATCCTGCCATAAAGGGGTACGGCCACCGGTTATTTTCTGATGCAATTCATCTGCACTCGCATATAAAAGGACACATATCAGAGCCCCTGAAAACGAAAGAATAGGATTCCTTACAAAACTGCGCCAAACACCCAAAGTCAATAAACCAAACACAAAAAAGATAAAAAGATGGGCACCCTTCCGAATGAAAAACTCCACAAAACCACTCACTCCAGCAGTATGGGCACTAACCTCAACCCCTCCATACATGAATGATATGCCACTTAGCTTATCATACCAATACGGCGTATTGAACTGCGCCAAAAAAGGGGTAACGCTTTGCTCCTCATACGTCTGCGAGGAAAAAAAGAAGATCAGCATCGCCCATGAAATGAGAAGGATGGGGAATATGTATTTACGGATCATACCTTATCAGGCTCCTCAATAATCCCACCTAATTTCTCCTTAAGCTCCTCCACAAGTTCATTTACAGTAACATCCTGCCCAGTCTCACCTTTTGTAAAAGTGTCTTTTAAAATATCAAAAAAATCCATTAGAAATTTCCACTCCAATATAATAGAGCCACTATCTCAAACTTCTATCCTATTCCTACTTTTCAAAAATAAGGAATCTAGCTCTTTTATTTGATAATTACATATAGAGTGGGGATTGGCAAGTGGAATTACATTAATAGGAAGTGAATCTTACAGTTGTATGACAGTTAGTTTCTTTTGACAGGAATGAAGAGCAAAGAGTACCTGTTATTTTCTTTACTTTATACAAATTATGATAATCCTCCCCTTAAAGTAAATATTGATAACTCCACTAATTAAATTTAATAAAAATTTATTTTTGGTGAGTTTAAAAGGACAATACAAAATTAATTGATAAAATCTACCTTTATCATCTTTAAATTTAGTTTTTAGGTGATTGGCTACCCCATACTGTATTAATGTAATAATTTAATCAAACTTAAATTTTGCCTCTTAATCAATTCCATTAAATTCTGTTGGAGCTTTATCAATTTTACCATAACGATATAGGATTTCTTGAACGATTCGATAAGATGCTTTACCATCTCCATACGGGTTAGTTGATTTAGCCATTTCATTATATTTTTCGATATTATTCAATAACTCATGTGCAGTCTGGTATATAACATCTTCATCAGTTCCTACTAACCTTAATGTTCCTGCTTCTACTCCTTCAGGTCGTTCTGTTGTATCTCTAAGAACTAGAACAGGTACACCTAACGATGGCGCTTCTTCTTGAACTCCGCCAGAATCAGTCAAGATAAGATGTGAGCGTGAGGCAAAGTTATGGAAGTCAATTACACCTAATGGTTCAATAAGATGAATTCTTTTATTATTACCCAAAACTTCATCTGCAATTTCTCTTACAGCGGGATTACGATGTACAGGATAGACTACTTGCACATCACTATTTTCTTCTAAAAGTCGTTTAATAGCCTTAAACATATTTCTCATAGGTTCTCCAAGATTTTCTCGTCTGTGAGCAGTCAACAAAATCATTTTGTCAGAGCCTATTTCATCTATAAGATCATGCTTATACGAATCAAATACTGTCGTTTTTAAAGCATCAATAGCTGTATTACCTGTTATAACAATTGATTCTTGCTTTTTATTTTCATGTATAAGATTGTCTTTGGACTGAATTGTTGGCGAAAAATGCAAATCCGCTATAACTCCTGTTAATTGTCTATTTACTTCCTCTGGAAATGGTGAATACTTATTCCATGTCCTTAAACCAGCTTCAACATGTCCAACTGATATTTGATTATAAAAAGCAGCAAGACTTGCAACAAATGTGGTTGAAGTATCTCCATGAACTAGAACCAAGTCTGGCTGTACTTCTTTCATTAAATTATCAAGGCCAGATAAAGCGTTTATAGTTACTCCTGTCAAAGATTGACGTTCTTTCATTATATTCAGGTCATAATCTGGAGTAATATTAAATACTTCTAAAACCTGATCTAACATTTCTCTATGCTGAGCCGTAACAGTAACAATAGACTCTATGGTTTCGGGATATTTTTTTAATTCCAGTACTAGGGGAGCCATTTTAATAGCTTCTGGTCTAGTTCCAAAAATAGTCATTATTTTTATTTTACTTATCATAATAATCTCCTTCATGTTAATAACAGATATTTTACATATGGATTTCTCTGGGGTTTTGCACTAAAATATGATTTATCTACTAAATTTCTCTTTAAAAGTATAGAAGAGAAATTTTAAATTTCCAATAAAGTATCTTCTCCCCATTCTCCCAGGCTCCTGAATAAATCTATAAAACCATTCAAGTCCAACGTTCTGCATCCATTTTGGGGCTCTTTTCGTTACACCAGCAATAATATCAAAACTTCCACCAACACCCATTTGAAATGGAACGTTTAATTGTTTATTATATTTTGATAACCAATACTCCTTCATAGGTGAGCTAAAACCAACTAATAAAATATCTGCAGAAGATATACTAATATTTCGTACTATTTCTGATTCATCCTCCAGTTCAAAATAACCATTTCTATAACCTACAACTTCTAAAGAGGGATAAACTTTCTTATAATGTTTTACAACTTCCTCTTTCGCTCCGAAAAAATAAACTTTGTATCCCTTTTTAGATGAGGTTTGTAGCAATCGTTCCATAATATCAATACCAGTTACTCTTTCAGGCAACGAATTACCTAAGAACTTTGATGCCCATACAATCGATTGACCATCTGCATTCACTAATTCGCAGTTATTCACGATTTCTCTAAGCTTTTGATCTTTTTGAAGTAATACTGCTTTAGATGCATTTACCACAACATGCTGTGTCGGGTTTCCAATCTCAATTATTTTTTCAATACGACTAATTGTTTCATCCATGTCAACTGAATCAACATAAAAATTCAGCATTTTGATTCTTTCTGTCATATTAACCTCTTTTTTCTTGAAAAATTTTTTTTATTACTAACGTTAATTCACCTTTACTATATCTATTTGCAGTAACTATACTTTCCGCACCCAATAATTCTCGCTTTTCTTGTGAATAATTAAAAAATGATATAATTTTATTTTTTAACTCTATGGTATCCCCGGGTTTGAATAATAGTCCATTTTTCCCATCGATTATATAATCTAATAAACCTCCGATTTCGCTCCCAATAACAGGTGTTCCAGAAGCCATAGCCTCTATACCAACTAAACCTAAACTTTCACCTTCTCTAAGGGTAGGAAAGCAAAAAACCTCCATCAAATTATATATTTCATTTAATTGACTCTGTCGAAGCATATTAAATCTTATTACCTTATCTTCAAGATTATATTCACTAATCAATTGATCTAGTTCTTTACTTTTAATACCATCACCAACTATAATTATTTTTTTATCTACCAAAGAGTTTTCAATATTTAATAAATGAACGGCTTTTATTAAGACATCCCATCCTTTTCCAAAGTCGATTCTTCCCACAAATCCTATATATCTTATATCTGATTCCAATTTATATTTATCATACAAATACTCTTTATCACTGATTCTATAAAAAACTTCTTCATTTATTCCACCAGATGGAAATACTTCAATTTGATTACTTACACCATATTTTTCCGATACTATCTGTTTAAAATAATTAGATGGTGTAATTATTTTATATGAGTTTTTCAAAAGGCTTTGTACTGGTCTTTGTAATATATTATGAATTTTAGTCTCTGGTATAACATCACTTCCATGAACATTGGTAATAATCGTCAAATTTTTTTTAAGTTTCTTCACTATCAAAAGTGGAATTGAGTTATGAGTAGCATAATGTACATATATATAATCGTAGTTATATACTAAACATTTATAAATTATTAGAAAATAATGCCTTAAATAAGAAATAATTTTGCTTATTTTTAATTTTTTCTTATACATCACCAAATGAGAAACCTTAAAATCAGCTTCTTCTAAAATAGTTTCGGTGTTTTTTACGAAAACACCATAATTCGGAAATTTTTCATCTGGATACATATTTGATATTAGAAGAATTTTCAAATTTTTTCCTCATTTCTTAATTCCATTTCCCTAAAATAATACTTTTATAGACTATACATTGAAATAGCAGGATCTAGTTTGGCCAGATAGCTTGAACGTAATTTTAAAGGAACACAAAGCTTGATTTGGCTGCAAATAAAGCTTTGTCTCTATTTAATATTAAATTTTTATTGTTTTTTATTTTACTAACTCTTGTTCAATAATTTCATACCGGGAACTCCAATCATTATTTTTAGCAAAGTCCTTTAGTAAATTCTTATCAAATTTCTTTGTTAGCATCATCTTTAAATGACCCAAAAATTCTTCCTGATTAGTAGCAATTTCGAAAGGGCCCTTAATATATTTTACTTCATTAAAGCTAGTAGTTAAGGTCGGTGTACCAGCTGCTAAATACTCAAATAACTTTACTGGATTTATAGCATCCGTTAATTTATTTACCTTAAACGGTATAATTGCTACATCACTGAAGAATAAAAAATTTGGTAGACTACTATATTCTTTAGGTCCAACAATGTGCAAGTTTTTATATTTTTCAAGTCCTTTTAATCCACCGTGATCTGGTCCAATAAAAAAAAACTGAACATCATTTAATTGACTAACTATATATTCTATTAATTCTTTATCCAACCATTCGGCTATAGCCCCAATGTAGACACATCTTTTACTTTTTTGAAATCTCTTATATTCAATTGGTAAAAGATAATTTTCTTTTTGAAAGTCTTCATATTTTACTGCATTAGGTAAATAAACTACATCATTTCTTACCTCTCTTGCTTTATTCTCTAATAATTTTGCAGTCGAAAAAACTAAATCACTTTCAATAATCAACTTCCTCTCAAAATTTTCAAGAGTTTTAAAGAAACCTTTAAAACCTGTTTTTTCATCAGCTAAACGATGAACAAGTTTTTTATAAGTAATAAATTCTTTTATATAATAAGATTTAATATTCGAGATCCATAATATATCAACGTCTCCAAAACCAATTTTATTTAATTCTTTTTTTAAATTTGGAATAGAAGTATACAAAAATCTTTTTCCTATTACCCCTGAATTTAATACAGGAACATTAATAAATGGTATCAATGTAAAAGGTGCATATCCGTAAATATTTTCACTTAATTCAACTCTCTTAGATGAATGAAGTTTTTTTCTATGATTGGTCAATTCTTTATCATTAAAATAGTGTGCCATACTATAGGCTGGAGATAGCCACAAAACTTCATACCCATTTTTTGCAAACAATTCTGCGTAATGATGAGCACCAATTTTCACATCACTATTAAACTCCTGATTTTCAACCATTACTATCTTTTTCAATTTATTTACTCCCTTTATTACAGTTTTCCAATTGAATCTTAAAAGGCTAAATTCAATTTTTACTAAGTTTGTACTGTACATATGCTAAATAATATATTAAGCATACTAGTGAGATTATTATTGGATTTACGAATATATGAGCTGTCGAAATCATAGATAATAGTATTCCAACATAAGAAACACAAAAGCCGTATAAAATACTTTTATTACGTTTTTCAGATATTCGCGCATAATGTAACATAACTAGTAATGTTACTATTAGAAATGAAAAAAACACAAAGGCACCAAGTATCCCTATTTTATTAATAATTGTAATTATAGCATTATCTATATATAAAGAATTTAGTTGAGCAAGTTCACCATTCTGAATAAAGGTTTGAAAGGTCTTTCCTAAACCATAACCCCATTTATTATCATAAAATTCCTCAATTGCTACACTATTTGTTATAATTCTACTTTGCCATGAATTTAATTCATCAGGATTAGTTAGTGCAATTTTCAACTTATTATTAGTATCACTAATAAGTGTATTACTAAATCTATTTTCCCCACTGAAAGAATTGAGAAATAAAAAGAAAATTCCAATAGTAAATGCTAACATCACAATTTTTATTAAAGTATTCTTTTTTTTCTTTTTCTTAAAAACCTCTAGATTAATTAGAACTAAAAAAACAAAAAAGACTATCACTATAGTATTTATAGATTTAGATAATAAAATGGTAAAAAGCAACATTACTATTGAGAATCTTAAATAAAATATCCACTTACCTTCTATTTGAGCAATCTGCTTATTAAATGCTACTGGCATCAATATTACTACCATAAGGGAATTTGTAAAACTAAGTCTCTTTGCACCTTCCCATTGTGTAGAAGCCATGAAACCTTTGAATAATGTATCACTAAAATAAAAAAGACCTATCGTAATAATGCTAAATAAGATTGATGAAATTATTAGAGTTTTAATTACAAGTAAATTGTCATCTTTATTTGATTTAAGAAAATAATATAGTAAAAATGGTAAACAATAATATATTAATACTCTTATATCCCCAAAAATAAAGTCAAAAGAGGAATTAAAAATTCCTACAAAGAAATAAATTATTAAAATCCCTAAAAAACAAACATTAAGAATATCAACTTTAAGGTTAGAAATTTTTATTTTTTTAAACTTTAATAAATAGAAAAAATAAAGTATTAATAAAAAAGTAAACATTAACTCTTGAATACGTATCCTAATACTGCCTATTTTTAAATATAGATGAAAGTATTCAGATACCCCCCAAGAGTAAGGTATTGCTACTAGAATGCCTATAAAAAAAATAAGAGCATTCCTTGGATTTTTAAATAAAATTACTAAAAATGCAAAAGTTAATATCAAAAATAACGGGAATAGATTAATGATTTACCACCTCTATAGTTAGTATGTATTCTTGATAGAAAAATTAATAATAAGCTTTTAATCAAATATTAACGTTTTATTTTTTCGTAAATTGAAATTAGTTTTTGATTTTGAAGACCTAAATTAAAGTTTTTACTAACAAATTCACTTGCATTTAATCCTATTTGATTATCCAAGTTAAGAACACCAATCATTTTTTTTGAGTATTCAGATACATTTTTTTCTTTAACTAAGAAACCATTTTTACCATCTTTTACGAGTTCAGGTATACCTGAATGATATGTGCTGATTACTATTAATCCACTTGCCATTGCTTCCATAATTACAGTTGGTATACCTTCTTGATCTCCGTCTTCTGAAGTTACACTATGGTGTAAAAATACATCCGATTCCTGCATTAACTTTATTACCTCTTTTTTTACAACCTTCCCTAAAAATTGAACATTGTCTTTTAAATCCAATTCTTCACACATACTTTCTATTAAATTGCGTAGTGGTCCATCTCCCCCTAGTTTCAAAATACTATTGGGGTAATATTTATTAAATTCTTTAAATGCCTGTATAGTATATTGATGTCCTTTTTTCTCCACAAAATTAGAAACCTGTAAAAATATGATTTCCTCATTATTGTGAGTTTTTGTTTTAATTGATTTACGTTTTTTAAATACAAAATCTTCAACAGGCACACCAATATAATGTACATTTATTTGAGAATTATCCGCACCAAATTTAACTAACTCATCACCCATATTTTGAGATACTGTAATTATATTTGCATATGAGAAAAGATCTTTTAACTGATTTGTATATACTTTATTTTTTAATAAACTGGAGGCGTCATATCCATGAAAAGTTACCAAAAGTGGTATATTTAATTCCTTCGCTATTGGTAATATCTCTAAAGCGGAAGGACCAAAATGTGAATGAATCATTTTCACATTTTCTTTTAATAACACTTTCTTATAATAATTATGTTGGGCACTAGAAAGTACGGCATATTTATTATTTAATGTTCTATTTATTTTACTCTCAACTTTTCCAAACAAACCTTTTTGATAAGTATAGATTTCTTCCCAAGGAAATAAATCTATATTTTGTGTTTTACTTGCTAATACAATAGGTTTATATTTTTTTGATATACCTTCTAATTGCCTATAAATAAAAGTCATCGATATAGTCAAATACTCTTTTTGATAAATTGCAATTGTTTCTTGATCCAATGATTTCACCTCTTAATTAATGTCAATCTTTTTATTATTTCTTAGTATGTGATAGATGTATATATTATAAATTATTGATGTAATAAAAATGATGATAACCGTCGATACAGCTGCACCATATATAGAAAACTTTTTAATAAGGACCACATTTAAACAAATGTTAATACAGCCCATTGTTATATTAGTCCAAAAAAGAAATTTCACTTTTCTTATCATAGCTAATACGTTTCCAGCAGGAGTACGTAGACTTCCACCAATTAGATATCCAAGAAGCAGTATTCTAAATAAACTAACAATATCCGAATACTCATCCCCAAATAAAAGTTGAATAAGGTATGGTGAAATTAAATACAAGATGCTTACAATAAAAATATTGATTACAATTAGTATTTTTTGTAATCTTTTAAAATTTTCTTTAACCCAATCTTTATTTTCTCTATGTTTAGCGAAATATGGATAGATAAAAGTCATTATAGATAAAGGAATAAAGTTTAAGGCAAAAGGAATAAGAGTAGCGGTCTTATATGTAGCAAGAAGATCCGTATCCATTGTTAATAAACCAATTAAATATATATCAATTAAAAATATTAACTGTGCAATGGCATTGTTAAACAGTGAATAAAGAGAGTATTTTACAAAGTCAATCTTTTCACTTCTCTTTAAGTTTTTTTTACTTTTAAATAAAAATATATTTTCATTTTTACTCCGAATAAATCTAACTCCCAATATAATTGAAATCAAATATGCTAAATATGTACCAATTATTACCCCTTTAATTCCATATACAACAGCCCCGAATAATGAAAACACAAACAATAATAAAGTGTTAATATTATTTTGTTTGGAAAATTCAACATTATATAGTCCTGTTCTTAAATAATTCTGTATAAACTGAAACCCAAATATCAAAAACGGCATAAATCCCATCATCACTAATGAAATTTTTGATTCTTGATTAGGTAAATTGACAGAGAAACTATAGATTAAAATAAGTATACATAAAAATAAATTGAATGCTACCCCAATTTTCAGACCGTATTTATAAATAATATTTCTTTTAGATTCATCTTCACTACCAAATTGTAAAAGGGAGTAGAGTACTCCAAGAACCATTTAATAATAAAAACATATTTAAGGTATTTTGTGCATAACTATAGTTTCCATATTCCGTCTTAGTAAGAAATCTAACTAAAAATATCCCACTGCAAAATTGAATAATTTTATTAATTACACTACTGCTAAAGATATGAAAAAAACCTTTATTTTTTATTTTCTTTAGAAAACCTAAATAACCATGCATTTAATAACTCCAGTCTTTCTTATTAAAAATCGACATAAATACATATAACAATAAGAGTGATTTTTTTATCGATTATCACTCTTATTGTTATATAATGCTATCCTAATTAACAATAATATTTACAGATTTTAAGCAAAATAAATTAGCTTATATATTTGAATTAACCATAATATCTGCTTTTATGTTTAATACACCTTTAGTATCAATAACAATTTTCCCTTTTAAAGCATCTATATCTATATATTTGTAATAATCATGATCTACTAGTAATACAATTTGCTTTTTCAAGAGCTAAATCAGTACTTATGAGTTTAATATCTAATCCCTTCAGTTTTAATGGTAATTGTTCAACATGAGGTTCAGATACATATATAGTTTGATCCAATTCTATAGCTAACTCTTTTACAATATCGATCGCTGGGCTTTCTCTTAAATCATCTATATTAGCTTTAAATGATAAACCTAAACAAGCAATTGTTGGATTAATAACTTCTTTACTGGCTTGTATTACTTTTTTAACAACGAATTCCGGTTTACTATCATTTACATTACGTGCAGTTTTAATTAATTTGGTTTTATCTGATGCATCAACAATAAACCATGGATCAACCGCTATACAATGTCCTCCCACTCCTGGTCCAGGTTGTAAAATACTAACACGAGGATGATGATTAGCTAATTTTATCAATTCCCAAACATCGATATCTAAATCATCACAAATCATAGAAAGTTCATTTGCAAAAGCAATATTAACATCACGGAATGAATTTTCCGTTAGTTTAGACATTTCTGCAGTTCTAGCATTTGTTTTTAGAATTTCGCCCTTTACAAAATGATTATAGAACTCTACTGCCTTTTCAGTAGAATAGTCATTTAAACCGCCTACAATTCGGTCGTTATATATTAATTCTTCTAAAATTTTTCCAGGCAAAACCCTCTCTGGGCAATGAGCAATATAAACTTGTTCATCCTGGTTACCAAATTCATTTACAGTTATGTCTTTTCTAGTTTCTTGTATCCATTCTAAGACTTTTTCTGTCGTTCCAACAGGACTTGTAGATTCCAAAATAACAATATTCCCAGGTTTAATAAAGGGAGCGATAGCTTTGGTAGCTAACTGTACATAATGCAAGTCAGGTTTATGATTCTCTTTAAAAGGTGTAGGCACAGCTAAAATGAATACATCTGCAAAAGTAGGATTAGTAGCAGCAGTTAATAGCCCACTTTCTACGGCTTTTTTTACTTTAACATCCAAATCAGGTTCATAAATATGTGTTTCACCTCTATTAATAGCATTTACTGTTGTTTCATTTACATCTACACCATGAATTTGAAATCCATGATCGGCCAATACCGCAGCAGTTGGTAATCCAATATAACCTAAGCCCATTACACATACTTTTTTCATTTTATTTCCCCATTTCTTATATTAATAAGCACCATTTTGTATTACCATTATTTTTATAGTTCTTACAATAATTTTCATGTCAAACCAAAAAGATCTTTTTTTGATATATTCCAAATCTAAATCTACCATTTCTACAAAACCAATATTATTTCTTCCACTAACTTGCCAGAGTCCGGTACATCCAGGAGTAACTAATAATCTTTGCTTATCATAAGGTGAATATTCATGAACTTCACGAAGCAGTGGTGGCCGAGGCCCTACTAAGCTCATATCACCTTTTAATACGTTCCACAATTGTGGTAGTTCATCAATACTTGTTCGACGAATAAATTTTCCTATCCTTGTAATTCTTGGATCATTTTTCATTTTAAACATCGCCCCTGAGACTTCGTTTAAAGCAAGTAAATCTTTTAATCTCTCTTCTGCATCGGAGACCATTGATCTAAATTTATACATTTGAAATTCATTTTCACCTTTCCCTACTCGAACTTGCTTAAAAAAGACAGGTCCTTTTGGGTCTTCAATTTTTATCAAAATAGCTACAATCAAAAAAATGGGTGATAGTAAGATAAGTCCAATAATTGATCCAATAATATCTATTATTCTTTTTATTCTTATATAGCTTGAATCAGCATTTACTTGATCTGCTGTTAATAAGTGGTCAGATGACGCCACTCTCTGCTCAACTGCTACAGCTTTCAAATTGGCTCCTCCCTTAACCTTATTATTCTCATAACTTTTGTTTTTCTAATAGGTCCTCTATATATGCTAAAACATCATCTTTGATAGTTGCATCCTTTAAAGCAAACTCAATCGTTGTCTGAATAAACCCTAATTTCTCTCCAACGTCGAATCGTTTCCCTTCAAAATCATATGCAAAAACTCGTTGAATTTCGTTTAATTTTTGGATCGCATCTGTCAACTGGATCTCTCCGCCTGCTCCCAGTTCTTGTTTTTCCAAGAACATAAATATTTCAGGCGTGAATATGTACCGTCCCATGATTGCCAAGTCGGATGGAGCTGTTCCTTGTGCAGGCTTTTCGACAAAGTTATTTACTTCATAGCGTCGGCCGTTTTGGTTACTTGGATCGACAATTCCATAACGATGGGTTTCTTCTTTAGGAACGGTTTGTACACCAATGACTGAGGATAAGGTTTTATCATATTCATTCATTAACTGTTTTAAGCAAGGTGTTTCCGCTTGGACGATATCATCACCTAATAAAACGGCGAATGGTTCATTTCCGATGAATTTCCTTGCACACCAAACTGCGTGTCCTAAACCTTTTGGTTCCTTTTGTCTAATGTAATGAATGTCCACTTTGGAAGGAGCTTGGACCTTTTCCAGTAATTCGAATTTGTTTTTTTCCATTAAATTATTTTCCAGTTCAAATGCATTATCGAAATGATCCTCAATTGCACGCTTACCTTTTCCGGTTACAATAATGATATCTTCAATACCTGAAGCCACCGCTTCTTCGATGATATATTGAATGGTTGGTTTATCCACAATAGGCAGCATTTCCTTCGGCATGGCCTTAGTCGCTGGCAGGAACCTTGTACCCAATCCTGCTGCTGGTATTATTGCTTTTTTTACCTTTTTCATTTTTTTCCCCCTCTTGTTATTCCTGTTCATATATTAAAAATAACTGGATGCTGATAAAATTTTATGTATTTTCCTAATCATCAAAAAAAGGATTAAAAACTTAGAGTTTTAGTCCGATATATAAAATGCCATAACATTTGTTCTTTGTTAAAAATTATAAACATTCAGAAAACATAAAATGACTCTGCTGGTTATTAGAATTGACTAAAAATCGTGCTTCAGACATTAAAAAAAACCCAATATTTTTTTCTTTTTAATCTTTTCGGGAACTTCTTTATAAATCGTCTTACCTTTTACTAGCAATTCCGCATTATCTAGAAAAAGGTCAACATAGTCTACACTGAATTTCTTTTCAATCACATCAAAAGCTTCGTTCATTTTGAAGCTTCGACTTGTGATATTATGAGCATCTGATGAAATGAAATGTGTTAGATTAGATTCAATTAATTGCATCGAAAACTTTTGAATGTTCTTTCCGAAGGCACCTGAAACACTGGCAGCAGTTACCTGGGTAAGTGTACCGTTGTTCACAAACTTGTATAAAAGATCCGGATTTTCGATTAATTCCTGGTTTCGTTCTGGGTGGACGATTATCGGAGTCAGGCGCTCGAATTGTATATCTGAGAGCAATTGTTCCGTATAACGCGGGACATGTGCAGATGGCAGTTCAATGAAAAGATACTTTTCTCCATCATTCAGTGTGATGATTTCTTCCAGTTCATAGTCTTTCAAAATCTCTCCATATATCCTTGTTTCTTGCCCTGGCAATATTTCCAATGGAATCGCTTCAGCTTTCAATACCTCATTAAGCTCTGCCACTCTCTGGATGATATCTTGTTTCCGATTTTCGTATTTCCCATTCATATGATGCGGGGTTGCAATGATCTTATGTATACCTTCTAAAACCGCCATTCTCGCCATCTCTAAACTATCCTCAATTGATTGAGCGCCATCATCTATCCCTGGTAATATGTGCGAATGAATATCTATCATTTCTCGCCCTCCTCCCTCTGATTCTTTTAACCTATAAAAATTACAATATTTCCCTTATAAATATAATATAAAAAGCAGGAAATAAGTAGTGCTTTTACTTATTTCCGTAATAATAGTAATATTGGCTGTTTTTTTGCATTTTTTTATTATTTAACACAACCCCCAAAAGGTTACAAGAAGCTGCATTCAATAGTTCTTTTGCCTTCAACGCTTGTTCAGTTCCTGTTTTCCCGCTCGAGATTACAAGAATCGTTCCGTCACATTTATTCGATAGAATTTGTGCATCCGTAACGGCCAAGACTGGTGGTGTATCCATGATAATGACGTCAAATTCTTCGTAGAAACGTTCGAATAATTCATTCATCGAGTTAGAGCCTAGCAATTCAGCCGGATTAGGGGGAATTGGGCCGCTGGATAATACGTATAGATTTTTTTCATCCGTTTCAACGACAGCATCCTTCAAATCCATACGTTTCGTTAATACATTCGTCATTCCAAAGGTATTAGGTAAATTGAAGGTATAATGAACTGTTGGTTTTCTTAAGTCCGCATCCACAAGCAGAACCTTTTTTCCTTGCTGCGCAAATACGACCGCAAGATTGGCTGCTGTGGTGGATTTTCCTTCACCTGGTCCTGTAGAAGTGACCATGATCGAACGCATCTCTCCATCAACAGCAGAAAATTGAATATTCGTCCGAATGGTACGGAATTGTTCCGATATCGGGGATTTCGGATTGAACTTCGCAATTAATTTTCTTTTAGTATCCAAATTTTTCTTTTTAGCCAATTTTTTCACCTCTTCCACGTGTTGCTGGTCTTTCCGAACGTAAGCTATTATCTCCTTGGCCATCAATTGTCCCAATGACACCAAGAATAGGCATACCTAGTTGCTTCTCGATATCTTGCTCTGTCTTTATCGTGTTATCCAAATATTCCAAAAGGAAAGCAACACCTACACCTGCCATTAATCCGACAACCAAAGCAATCGCAATGTTAAGTAATGGTTGCGGCTTGATTGGTGATGGATTTTCTTTATATTCTGCCTTTGCCAGCAAAGTCACATTATCTACATTCATGATCTCGACTATTTGCTTTTGAAATACTTCTGCCGTTTTATTAGCAATATCCACTGCTGTTTTCGGATTTTCATCCTCGACAATGATGTTGACAACCTGTGAATTTTGTTCACTGGCTACCGAAATTTTTTCGTTTAGCTCAGCTGCTGTCATGTCAAGATTAAGATCTTCTTTAACTAATTCCAATATCGCCGAACTTTTAATGATGACATTATATGTATTAATTAATTGAAGATTCGTTTGAACTTCGTTGTAATTATAAAGTGCTTCTTCATTCTTGGATTGATTGACAAGTAATTGTGTGGATGCCTGATAGATTGGCGTCAAAATAAAATAGCTGACAGCCCCGCTCACTAAAACGGCAAGTGCTGTAATGATTATTATTAGGCTTAAACGCTTTCGCAAAGTCAAAAATAGGTCTTTTATACTTATTGTTTCTTCCATGATTCCCTCCAACTTTAAAATAACAGCATTGGTATTATATCACAAAACCTTGCCATTCATTGTTTTTTTTGTCATAATTTTAGGTAATTTGATATTTATATTAAAACCTATTTCCTTATAAATTGGTATAGATATTTTAATATCGGTATAATTTTCATTAAAAAAGTGTCTAATTCAGGCATATTATGGAGGAATCATATGAAGGTCATCATACCTACTCTTATTGTTTTAGCATGCGTTGTATCTTTGGTCATAGGTAATATTCATTGGAATGGTAAAATCTCCGATGCTAGTGTCAGTCAGACTGAGCCAAAAAGTACGAAGGGGGAAACTAGTAATTCAAGTCCCGATAATGAAGAACTCGTAAAATACATAGGGAATTGGCCGAAGGCAAGCAAAGACTTATATAAAAAAAGATTGGCAGAAGGGAAACCTTTTAAGATTTTGATGGTTGGATCGAATTCCCTTGGCAATGAGGGGTATAACTTGCCTGATGATTTAGCTGACCAGCTTAAAGATGTTTATGGAGACACCGTTCATGTGGACGGTTTACTTTACGATTTGATGTCTTCACAGTTTGTTCTTCAAAACAAACAAAATGATTTAATAGAGGCCAAGGCCGATTTAATTTTGTTCGAACCTTTCACACTAAAGGATAATGGGAATGTCGCCATTGAAGATTCTCTTGGAAATATAACGACGATTATTGAGGATGTCACTGCAGCAAACAAAGAAACACAATTCATTCTGCAGCCCCCGAACCCTTTATATAATGCAACCTACTATCCTAACCAAGTGAAGGAATTGGAAAAGTATGCAAAAGATAAGGATATTCCTTATCTCAATCATTGGAGTAATTGGCCAGATCAGGCATCAGATAAAATGATAGACGTTTTGAACGAAGAACGGGAATTACCTAATGAAAAGGGCTATAAAATATGGAGTTTGTATCTGGAAGAATTCTTTATTAAGCAGTTTTAAAACAAAAAGCCGCATCACCCTATACTGGGATGCGGCTTTTTTTGGATTTAAAATATACCTAAGAATTTTCTTGATTCAATTTTCTGCGGCATTTCTTTGTATGCCAATTTACCTTGAACCAAAAGCTCGGCATTGTCCATGAATAAATACCTCATATCGACACCAAACTTATTTTCTATTTCAGTAAAAGCCTCGGTCATATGGAAAGCACGGCTTTTCGTATTATGGGCATCAGATGCTATATAGTGAGTCAGGTTTTTCTCGATGAGTTGAAAGGCAAACTTTTTAGTTTTCTTACCAAATCCACCAACGATACTTTTTGCTGTTATCTGAGTCAAAGCTCCATGTTTAACCAGCTTGTAAAGGTGATTTGGAGAGTCCATAAACTCCAGATTCCTTTCTGGATGAACAATGATGGGAAATAGCCCTTTCATTTGCAATTCATATAATAAGGGCTCTGTATATGCAGGAACATGGTCTGCCGGCAATTCGATGAACACATATCTTCCGCCATCGTTCAAAGTTAAAATTCTTTCGGCCTGATAATCCGCTAAAAGATCTCCATAGATTCGTGTTTCCTGACCTGCCAACACGTCCAAATCAATTGATTCAGCTTTCAATGCATCGTTTAGTTCTGCCACTTTTTCTATAATATCAAATTTCTCATTTTCAAAAGAACCATTTTTATGATGAGGAGTGGCAATGATTGTCCGTATACCCTCCGATACAGCAAGCTTAGCCATGGCTATACTCTCTGTAATGTGCTTAGCCCCGTCATCAACGCCTGATAATATATGAGAGTGTATATCAATCATCTTTAAAACCTCTTTCCGCTCTGTCGGACAAACTTCATAATTATTTACACATAAATCTAACATTTTAATGAATTTTATACAAATAAATATAATTGGTGATTACTATTAAACTCCAGAAATCCTTAAACGGATATTTTTAGTCATTAAAATCCTTGAACTATTGAAATATCCTGAATATTACTATAAATCTTACCTCCGTTCTCTATTATGAACAATAGGAAAGAAGGCATGACTTTTATTTAATAACCAATACTAGAAATTTATTTCAATAGATTTGTCCTATAGTCTTTTTATGTTTTCATCTGAAATATAAAAATGCTTTTCATTAAATTTAAACGATATAAACCCGAGGACATGATCTCCCATCTGGTTTATTACCAAGGTGCAAATACTCACATTGTATTAGCTGTACCTGATTTGATGCTGCGATTAAGTGGCATGAGCAGCTGTTGTACTTCAAGTTATCGGCTGATTGCAGATGGAGGTTAGTCTCGACAAAAATAAAAAGAGCCCTAGGGCTCTAAAATAAACTATTAACAATTAATTTTATCCATCCAATAAAAGAAATCCATAACGGTATGCTCAAAGATGTACCAAACAAAAGTCCTTTTAAGAAATTCCCTTCATTTTTACCTACCATATTGAACACACCTCTCGGCTTGGTTTCTTGTGATAATTATAATTGAAAGCGCTTTCTTTGTATATGAGGCATTTGTAGTAATTACTTTACAATTTGATCCTTAAGAGGTGCCGGCAAGTTGAATCAGTCGGTTAACTGAAGAAATTATAACAATCTTCTAGGACTCATCATGAAACTCTACCCCTGATGCTAGACATGATTCCCCATTGGCACATTTTTTAACCCTATGTAAACTATGTTATGGTTTTATTTGTTTTAAGTAATGTTATTGTATTCCCTGTTTCCTTCTCTCATTTTCGTTGTATGATAGAAAAAAAAGGAGTTTTGGGAATGATTATTCTGCAGTATATTGGAAAAGTTTTTTCATTCATGCATAAGGATATACCGGAAACTCATGTTAAATGCCATGTTTGTGCAGGTACAGGTGCCTATGATATTTATACAGATTGTCTTACTTGTAATGCAAAGGGATTAATAAGTAAATTTGAGTATAATAGGAGGCTTGAAGAGGGTGAAATTTAATGAATTTCATGAGTCGATATATGTAATCAAAGAAGCAGTATTGGCTATTGCTTCTTTTTTTTGTCCAAAAAAAGTACCGTTTGCCCCTCACCTTAAATGGGTATTTTAATGATCAGGGGGGAAACATATGACAGCAATTATTCACATTGGATTGGCTGTACCTGATTTGGGTGCTGCGATTAAATGGTATGAGCAGGTATTGGGATTCAGGTTATTGGCGGGTCCCTATTCGTTTGATACAAGTATGGAGAATAAACCTAATATGACTAATGATCTTCTTGGTAATACTGTTAAAAAGATGCTAAATGCTCAAATGATGGCGGATAATGGAGTGGGGATTGAGCTTTTTGAGTTTCTGGAATAAAAGCCGCGATTATTCCGCTTTGCCATTTACTTTTGTCGTTTTGTACCGCCTCCATTTACTGTCGGTTTCACAGAGGCTGTTTTATCTTCTATATCATTCGACGTACTAGATCTAATTAAGATTATTTAAATTCAAAAAATCCAGCATTTCTGCTGGATACTCCAAAGTACCAATCACTTAACCAAATTCAATACTTCTAGAAGTCTACCATCTGAATTATAGTTGAAAGTAACCGTCTTATCGTCATGAATGTGATAGCTTAAACCAAAAAACTCTCCGTCTTCCGGAAATTTTTGTATAAAATCCTCGAGTTGTTCGGAATTTAGTTTAACGACCATTGGTTTCTTCTTATTATGTAGAGAATCTTCTACCCTCTCCATTACAGTCTCTGTAAATCTACCCATAATTATCTCCTTTAATCTCTCATTTCCCAAATAATATACCTTATAAATGGTAAATAAAAGGTCCTTAATTAAAATTTCATAATAATGACACGATTCCTTAACAACTCTCCCAAGCATCTGATATTTTTACCATAATTACCCATAACATTAATTAATTACCATTGTATCTGCACGGTTGTTTCACGCAAAGTTAATTCCACTCTACAGAAGGGTTCTGTATAGACAGGAACATGATTTAATGGCAATTTGATAATAATCCGCTATAATAGCCTGGATGCCAAGTAACATGATTCTGTATATGGCAGCTATTTTTTATGGCATTGGATTCGGTGCTGTCCAACCGGCTCTTCAAGCGTGGTCTCTTGAACACGCTGCCCGAAATCGAAAAGGCATGGCCAATACCACTTTCTATTCCTTCTTTGATCTTGGTATCGGTTTCGGTGCCATCCTCTTCGGACAAATCGGCTATCTATTTGGTTATAAAGGCATTTACATAATGGCAGCTGTCTCTGTGGGAATTTCAATATTGGCTTACCTATGGATTTTAAGAAAAATGAAGTAATTTAAATTAAGGGACATCTTTGTGGATGTTCTTTTTTTCTTAAAACAGAATGATTTTGTAGAACAGTTTATCGCATTTGCATAAGCACATTTTTAACCCTATGTAAACTATGTTATGGTTTTATTTGTTTTAAGTAATGTTATTGTATTTCCAGTTTCCTTCTCTCTTTTTCGTTGTATGATAGAAAAAAAGGAGTTTTGGGAATGATTATTCTGCAGTATATTGGAAAAGTTTTTTCATTCATGCATAAGGATATACCGGAAACTCATGTTAAATGCCATGTTTGTGCAGGTACAGGTGCTTACGATATTTATACAGATTGTCTTACCTGTAATGCAAAAGGGTTAATAAGTAAAGTTGAGTATAATAGGAGGCTTGAAGAGGGTGAGATTTAATGATTCCATAAACAAAAAGTTAAATATCATCATCTTATAGAGGATTTAAATTGTTACGCTAAAGCAGAATGAAACTGCGCTGGGACTAATTCACAAAACAGTTTTAAATCCATTTTTCTAACTCACTATTCCACCGTTAGTTAAAAGATTTTTAATAAACATTTTAATTCCACACAAAATTGGGATTGAACTCTTCTGGGTCGATCTCTGCTTGTTTGTAGATAACAGGTTTTTCATTGGGCTTTTTTATAGTTAATTCAGTTTTTTCTTCGTTTAATTCTAAGGTAAGAAATGAAGTCCTGTTTGGCTCTTCTTCATTAAATATGACAGCAGTGATTTTGTTTTCCACTGGCTCTGTTACTTTGAAATAACTCACCATTTTCTCTTTGCCTTTTTTTGAGATTTTATCCATTATGTAATTGCCATCACCATCACTTTGGATAAGTATATACGACTCATCCTCTATCCAACCACCGTAAAGATGATACTTTGGAGCATCATAAGATGGTACATTATTGGGTCTTATAGGATTTTGAATCTCTTTTTCCTCTTGTACTTCCACCTTTTCGGTTTTGATGTTGTCACACGCAGCAAGACTTACCATAACAAGAAATCCTAAAGCAATTTTTTTAATATAAACAAATTTGTTCCCCAAAAAAAGTGCATGATGCATATAATGAACACCCCAGTTTTTTTATAGGTTCAATATTCTATTCTCCATCGTGTTAATTCCATTATACGTAAAAAATGGTAATTTCACTATCCCGTTTTTTGATTTATATCTTTAAATATTAAAATATAAAAACGAAAAGCCTCTCCCGCAAATGTACCGTTTGTCCCTCCCCTACAAAGGGTATTTTAATGATCAGGGGGGATACATATGACAGCAATTACTCATGTTGGATTGGCTGTACCTGATTTGGATGTGGCGATTAAGTGGTATGAGCAGGTGTTGGGATTCAAATTATTGGCGGGTCCCTATTCGTTTGATGCGAGTGAGGAGAATGAACCTAATATGACGAATGATCTTCTTGGTGATGAAGTTAAAAAGATGCGTAATGCTCATATGATGGCGGATAATGGAGTGGGGATTGAGCTTTTTGAGTTTGAGGAACCGAGAATGCCTAAAGGTGAGAGTCGCGGTTATGAGGGCTTTTTTCATATTTGCTTAGTATCGGATGATATCGAAAAGCTGGCTAATGATATTGCTGCTTCTGGCGGTAAAAGGCGAAGCGATATATGGAATACCTGGGAGAACAAGCCCTATTATTTAATCTATTGTGAAGATCCTTTCGGCAATATCATTGAGCTTTACAGCCGAAGCACGGAATTGATGTATGGCAACAAAGATTGAGACAGAAGCAGCCCCCAATTATTATTGGGGGCTGCTCTTGTTTTTCTATCACTTTTTAACCGTTACTTTTCTTGATTCGCTTACGTTTTTCGCTTTATCTTTGGCATAAATATATAGGTTCCTTCCCTCTTTTTGCTTAGGAATTCTAACCGTGAAGGTACCTTTGGTCGTTGCTGTGGCAGAGCCGATCACTTTTTTTGATGCTTTGACGTACACTGTGGAATTGGCCTCTGCTTTCCCTGCTACTATTGTGGTTTTTATGTTGACTGGGTTGACTGTCGGTTTACTTGGTGCTGTTTTGTCTGCGACGGTCACGGTTTTGATCGAGCTTATATTTCCTGCTTTATCGGTTGCTGTAACGGATAGGACTTTTCCGGCTTTTTGTTTTTTTGACATCGTTACGGTGAAATTCCCTGAGCTGTTCGAATTTGCTTTGCCTAAAACCGTTCTGCCAGTTTTGACAGTGACGGAGGAGCTTGCTTCCGCTTTGCCGGTTACTTTTACGGTATTGTCACCTACCGTATTTACCGACGGTCTTGCAGGAGCCGTTTTATCTGCCACTTTAAATGAAACGGGTATACTTTTATTTCCCGATTTATAATCGATAAGCCTAGTAGAGATGGTCGTGCCGGCTGTTTGTTTTGCGATGGTCGCTGTAAACGTTTTTTCGCCGTTGATCTTCATTGTGGCCAGTTGTTTTTTATCGGTATAAATGGAGACGGTCCCCGTTTTAAAATCAACCGGGATTTTCCCATTGATTTTGGTGTCCTTATCGGATATTGCGGTCACGGCCGGTTTGGTCAGCGTCTTCATTTCCAGTGCTTTTTTTGCATTGACCCGCCCGTTTCCATAGTAGATGTCTTTCCCTTTTGCACCTAGGTCCAAGGCTGAATCATAGAGGCGGTATTCGACCTCCGTTGTGTTGAGTTTGGGCTCATGGGACCAAATCAGTGCAGCTACACCCGCCACCATCGGCGTGGCCATCGATGTTCCGCTCATCCAGCCGTATTTACCATAAGGCAGGGTCGAAAGGATATCATCTCCAGGGGCCGCAATATCGACTGTTGAATGGTAGTTGGAATAACCGGGACGCTTGTCCCTTGAGTCAGTGGCAGCAACGGAAATGACGTGGCTGAAGGCGGCTGGGTACACACGCTGTACATTTTTCCCCATATCCCCTTCATTCCCGGCAGCCGCCACGATAAGGACGCCTTTTTTATAGGCTTCCTGGACAGCCTTGTTCAAGGCCTCCGAATAACTGGTGTCTCCTAAACTCATATTGATGATGTTTGCCTTTTGCTGAACGGCATAATGTATCGCTTCAATAATGTCGGCCGTATCGGCATACTCCCCATCAAAGACATTGATCGGCATTAGTTTAACGTTCGGGGCAACACCCGTTCCGCCTATGCCGTTGTTCGCAGAACCTGCAATGATGCCTGCGATATGCGTTCCATGCTCCCCTTTTGGGACGATATGCTTCCGATTGCGTATCGTATCATAGGCATTGACGATCCTCCCTTTTAAATCTTCGTGGTTGCGATCGATTCCGTCGTCAATGATGGCCACGATCAATTCCTTCGAGCCCATCGATTTTGTCCACGCTGCATTCGTACCAAGCTTTTTATGGTGCCACTGGTCTATGTAGGCTGGGTCGTTCGGACTTTCCATCTTCTTGAAAAGATAGTTTGGTTCTGCATATTCCACATTCTTCTGTTCTTCAAGTTCCTCAATCAGGGCGTCGGTTGTTTCCCCTTTAGAAACCTCCACCTTTTCTATCAACTCGTTGATCGGTTCATCGTTTTCCTCTTTATACTTGACGATGACACCATCAGATTGCGGCGTTTCTTCTGCAGAAGCAGAATCTGGCTGGTAGATTGGCAGAATCATAAACAGTAATACTACCGGTAATATGGCCTGAATAAGTTTGTGCATACAATCACTCCAAAAAATATGATTAAGAATAGCTAACGATGAGGTTTGATCATGAACCATTTCTACTATTATTCCTAACTAGATTGTATACCGTCTGATTTGGATTTACTAACCTTTTTATCTAGTTAAATTAACTTATTTGCACAACAAAAAAACCACTATAAAGTGGTTTTAGTTTGTCGACAAAATGGGATCTACACAAAGCGGTTGACTGTAGATAATAATTTGACTGTAAAATTTGTACTTTGATTTCCTCTCCAGGCACTCGCTTTTCCCGCAGGAGTCTCGTACCTTCCGTTCCAATCAACTTATTCAGGTAGAACACTTTTGTCTAAAAAAGGGTTCTAAGTATCTCACCCCGAATCCATTTTTTAAAAGAAGACTTGTTTATTCTTCATGTTTTTTACTTTTTATATGGATCAAACACTAGATTGAAGAAATTTGCGACACTCCTGCCGAATTACTGGCTAGCCGAGACCACAGCCAGTTACTTTGATGAAGCATGGCAGACAGTCGGCGGAAAGGAGCAGATTTCTGCAATCAACTGGAACTTTTTAAAATAAAAAAACTGTAGACAAATTCGCTTTCCTTCGAGTTTGTCTACAGTCAACCGCTATAAAGTGGTTTAATGTCCGCCTAAATAGGCATTCTTGATTTCTTCGCTTGCGGTCAGTTCCTCTGATTTGCCTGATAGGACGATTCGGCCGGTTTCGACAACATAGGCTCTGTCCGCGATGGATAGTGCTAAGTTGGCATTTTGTTCGACTAGCAGAATCGTTGTACCCGTTTTGTTGATTTCTTCGATGATATTAAAGATTTGCTTCACCAATAATGGCGCAAGTCCCATCGATGGCTCGTCCAATAACAGAAGCCGGGGCTTGGCCATGAGTGCCCTGCCCATTGCGAGCATTTGCTGTTCCCCGCCGGAAAGTGTTCCGGATTGCTGTTTCAGGCGCTCTAGCAAACGCGGGAATAATTCATAGACTTTCTCCATATCCTGCTTGATGCCTGCCTTATCCTTACGTAAATAAGCACCAAGCTGAAGGTTTTCTTCAACGGTCATGTTGGCAAAGACCCGTCGGCCTTCTGGGACATGGGAAATGCCCATTTTCACGATCGATTGTGCTGCCTTTCCGCCGATGGAATCCCCTTCGTATAGAATCTTCCCTTGTTTTGGTTTTAATAGGCCGGAAATGCTTTTCAGCAACGTGCTTTTCCCGGCTCCGTTCGCCCCGATCAGGGTTACGATTTCGCCTTCGTTAATAGAAAGCGAGATTCCTTTCAGGGCTTGAATGTTTCCGTAATAGACGTTGATGTCCTCGATTTTTAACATTATGAAACCTCCTCGCCCAGATAGGCCTCGATGACTTTTGGATTGTTACGGATTTCCTCTGGCTTTCCTTGAGCGATCAGTTGTCCGTGATCGAGTACATATATGCGTTCGCAAACACCCATGACGAGCGGCATATCATGTTCAATCAATAATACGGTCAAATCGAATTTCTCACGGATGAGGGCAATCAGGTTCATGAGTTCGTGCGTTTCCTGGGGGTTCATCCCTGCAGCCGGTTCATCCAGCAAAAGCAGTTTTGGGTTGGCTGCAAGTGCACGGGCGATTTCCAAACGTCTTTGTTTACCATATGGCAGGTTCTTCGCCTTTTCATCCTTATATTGATCAAGGTTGAAAATTTTCAGGAACTCAATCGCCTTTTCATCCATTTCCTTTTCGCCTTTAAAATGGATCGGCATGCGGAAGATCGAACTTAAGATATTATGCTTCGAAAGCGAATGATAGGCCACTTTTACATTATCGATCACGGATAGTTCACTGAACAAGCGAATGTTCTGGAATGTCCGGCTGATTCCTTTTTGCGTGATTTTATATGGAGGCAGTTTTCTTAAGTTCTCACCTTCCAAAGAAATCGTGCCCTCCGTCGGGACGTAAACTCCTGTCAGTAAGTTAAAGAAAGTCGTTTTTCCAGCGCCATTCGGCCCGATCAAGCCAATCAGTTCTCCTGGATATAACTCGACGTTAACATCAGAAACGGCTTTAAGCCCCCCGAACTGGATGCCGACCGAATCGACTTTAAGCAGCGGTGTTTTTATTTTTTTCATGGCTGCTTCCTCCTTTACGTTTGAACATGGATGTTATTTCTTTTGTCCCCATTAAGCCTTGTGGGCGATAGAGCATCATCACGATTAGCACAAGACTGTAGATGATCATTCGTGTTTCCGGATAATCCTGCAGGAAAGTCGTTACAACAGTCAATAATATCGCGGCCAATACGGCACCGGAAAGACTTCCAAGACCGCCAAGCACGACAAGGATCAAAATATCAAATGATTTCAAGAATCCGAAGTTCGATGGCTGGATGATATAGAAGTTATGAGCGTAAAGCCCTCCGGCAATACCGGCAAAAAAAGCACCGATCGCAAATGCCACAACTTTATAGTACGTCGTGTTGATTCCCATCGAATCGGCAGCCGTTTCGTCCTCGCGGATCGATATGCAGGCCCTGCCGTGGGTCGAGCTAGTAAAGTTTCGGATGACGATGATTGTTACGATAACGGAAGCGAATACCCACGGCCAAGTGGTCAAATGGGAAACCTGCATGCCGCTCGCCCCGCCGACATAATCGATATTCAAAAGCATAATCCTGACGATTTCACCAAAACCCAGGGTCGCAATCGCCAGATAGTCACCTTTTAAGCGTAAGCTTGGAATTCCGATGATCAAGCCTGCCAGCGCTGACGCCAAACCGCCGACTATCAATGCCGCATAAAATGGCATTTCCAGCTTCATCGTCATGACGGCTGAAGCATAGGCACCGACTGCCAGGAATCCGGCATGTCCGATGGAGAACTGCCCGGTTATCCCGATGATCAAATGCAGGCTCGCTGCCAGAATGATATTGATCCCGATGAACATGAGCGTATTTTGATAAAAAGGATTTAGCGATCCGCCGCCGATTAACACTTGAACTGCGGCGAAAAAGATCAATGATAGTGAAATCGAGAGCCAAAAACCTTTTGCTCGCTTAATTGTAGTCATTGCTTTGTCTCCCCTATACTTTTTCTTTTTTGTTTTTACCGAATAAGCCTTGTGGCATGAAAATCAAGATAAGAATCAGTACGACGAAGGCTACAGCATCACGCCATAATGAGTAACCGGCGGCACTGACCAAAGCTTCGATGACACCTAGCAATAGGCCACCGACCATCGCGCCCGGTATAATCCCGATCCCTCCAAGTACGGCGGCAACGAATGCCTTCAATCCCGGAAGCACACCCATAAGCGGCTCGATCTTAATATAGTAAATACCGAAAATGACGCCCGCTGCCCCAGCCAATGCGGAACCGATTGCAAAGGTGGCAGAAATCGTGTTATCGACATTTATCCCCATTAGCTTAGCTGCATCCGCATCGTAGGAAACGGCACGCATCGCTTTTCCTATTTTTGATTTATGAACGATGATTTGAAGGATGATCATCAAGACTACAGCCACTCCAAAAATCAAAACCGATTGACTATTGATGGAAACTCCAAAAATATTGAACTTGTCTGTCGGCAATACATCATTCGGATAAGCTTCCGGCTGTGCACCGCGGACGTAGATGAATCCGTATTCAATCAAAAGGGAAACACCGATGGCAGTGATAAGTGCCGCGATACGTGTTGCGTTACGTAATGGCTTGTACGCGATACGTTCGATCAATACTCCAAACAGCGCACAGACCGTCATCGAGATTAATAGGGCAGGCACGAATGACAGATCCAGGACCGTTATTGAGTAAAACCCAACGAATGAGCCGACCATGAATACATCACCATGTGCAAAGTTTATCAATTTAACAATCCCGTAAACCATCGTATATCCGAGAGCGATAAGGGCATAAATACTTCCTAGTGAAACCCCGTTTATTAACTGTTGTATCAATTCCATGTTCGACTCTCCTTGAAAATCTAATTTTATGAGTGATTAGTCCAGACTCTTTCATTCCGCTAAGGGGATGTTCAGCATCCTGGCATGCTTGAAAAATGAGAATTCGCCAGCACCTTCTTATTGACGAAGGGCCGGCGAAAGGATTGGAGTTGTACTCCGAAATTAAGGATTGATTTTTGTGTTGAAAACTTGCTCTCCCTCTTTAAACTCAAGGATGGTAGCAGATTTGATTGGATTATGTTTTTCATCCAATGTGAATGTACCCGTTACAAGCTCAAGGTCAGCCGTTTTTTCCAGCGCTTCTTTGATTTTTTCTGAATCCGCTGATCCAGCACGTTTAATCGCGTCTGCAAGGAAGTATCCTGTGTCATATCCTAGAGCGTTAAATGCATCCGGGGATTTATCTTTGTACTTCGCTTTAAATGCAGACACAAAATTCTGAATTTTCTCATCAGGGTCACCTGAAGAATAATGGTTCGTGATGAACGTATTATTTAGAGCTTTTGCACCGGCAATTTCTACTAGCTTAGGAGAATCCCAGCCGTCGCCGCCCATGAATGGAACGTCAAGTCCAGTTTCACGTGCCTGCTTCACGATCAGACCAGCTTCCTCATAGTAACCAGGAAGGAAAATGAAATCAGGTTTTGCCGATTTCAAACGAGTCAATGTGGAACGGAAATCAGTATCCTTCGCGATGTAAGCTTCCTCAGCAACGATTTTTCCACCATTTTTTTCAAATTGTTCTTTAAAGGCTGCCGCTAATCCTTTTGAATAATCACTTGCGCTGTCAATATAGATTGCTGCACTTTTCGCTTTGATTTCTTTAGTGGCAAAGTTCGCAGCTACCGTTCCTTGGAACGGATCGATGAAGCTTGTCCTGAAAACGTAATCGTTCAATTTATCCTTGCTGAAAGTGATTTCCGGGCTTGTACCGGAAGGTGAGATGACCGGCACTTTATTATCTTGTGCAATCTGTACTTGTGCAATCGAGTTCGTGCTTGTCGCTGCACCTACGATCGCTGCAACCTGATCTTGTGATGTCAGCTTGATCGCTCCGCTTGTCGCTTCTGACGCTTCTGATTTATTATCGACTTTTATAAGTTTGATTTTTTTACCGTCAATGCCTTCTTTATTTATTTCTGCAGTCGCAAGCTCCAGACCTTCTGCAATCGATTGTCCATATGAAGCAACACCGCCTGATAATTCAAGGTTGACACCGATTTTTATCGTATCTCCATCTCCGCTTGATTTTTCTGATGAACCAGAGCTGGAACAACCGGCTAGCACTCCTGCAGCAAGTGTTAGAGAAAGGAATGCACCTGCTAGTTTTTTCTTTTTCATAAATAATCCCCCCGTTTAGTAATCATCGCTCTGATGCATGAATATTTATTCAAGATGCCTCAGAAAAAGTTGATTAGATGAAATTTTTGAAATTAAATTAATATTTCGAAAAATAGTTTACCGCATAATTTTCATTCCGTCTATACAATAATTGTGAGAAGATTTCGCCAAATAGGATATTTTTCACAGGAAGTGCTATATCATTTTTATCTTTATATATTTTAAATATTGCGAAAATAGGCGTTATAATCAGAAAAAACTGATAATTTAATTATTTCGATATTGTAAATTCCTTATTTATTGCTCAAAAAATTTTATTCATTCCCTTATTTTTTTAATCCTTTTAATTACATTTTTACCAAAATAGAAGTATATTGATAGGGAATTAAACCCAGTTTTTCAGTTCTTTTTTAGTCTTAATTCCTATATCAAAATTGAATAATACTATATTGGATGTATAAAATCATGCATGAAAATATTGTACTTTTTTATCTTCCTGCATATATTGCATAACCCGATCATCAAACAAAAAAACCGCCAAACGGCGGTTCAATGGCCTCCTAAATAGGCCATTTTTATTTCTTCACTTGAAGTGAGTTCCTCGGCATTGCCCGACAGGACGATTCGGCCCGTTTCAACTACATAAGCCCGATCTGCAATCGATAATGCAAGGTTGGCGTTTTGCTCGACCAAAAGGATCGTTGTTCCGGTCTCACTGATTTCCTGGATGATGTTGAAGATTTGCTTCACCAAAAGCGGTGCAAGGCCCATCGAAGGTTCATCGAGCAGTAATAACCGTGGTTTTGCCATTAAGGCCCGGCCCATTGCAAGCATCTGCTGTTCACCGCCTGAAAGCGTGCCGGCCTGCTGTTTGATTCTCTCCAGCAGCCTCGGAAATAGCTCATACACCTTTTCCATATCATTATTGATGCCATCTTTGTCTTTCCGTAAATAAGCCCCAAGCTCCAGGTTTTCGGCAACCGTCATGTTGGCAAAGACACGTCGCCCTTCAGGTACATGGGATATGCCCATTTTCACGATAGACTGTGCAGCTTTTCCTCCAATCGGCTCGCCTTCGAACAAAACCTTTCCTTGCTTTGGTTTTAACAGACCGGATATCGTTTTGAGCAACGTGCTTTTTCCCGCTCCGTTCGCCCCGATCAGGGTCACGATCTCGCCCTCGTTAATCTCCATGGAAACCCCTTTTAACGCTTGGATATTGCCATAATAAACATTGATGTCCTCTATTTTCAGCATCAGGAAACCTCCTCCCCTAGATATGCCTCGATAACCTTAGGATCATTGCGGATTTGTTCCGGCTTTCCGTGAGCGATAAGCTGTCCATGATCAAGAACGTAAATCCGTTCGCATACCCCCATTACAAGTGACATATCATGCTCGATGAGCAACACGGTAAGGTTGAATTCCTTCCGGATAAAAGCAATGAGGTTCATTAATTCTTTCGTTTCGTGCGGGTTCATCCCGGCTGCGGGTTCGTCCAGTAAAAGAAGTTTCGGATTGGCGGCTAGAGCACGCGCAATTTCCAGCCGCCTTTGCTGTCCGTATGGAAGATTCTTCGCTTTTTCATCCTTAAAATGGTCAAGATTAAAAATCCTCAAGAATTCGAGCGCCTTTTCATCCATTTCCTTTTCACCGGAAAAATGTCCCGGCAGCCGGAATATGGAGCTTGGAATTCCATGCTTGGCAAGCGAGTGGTAAGCAACCTTCACGTTATCGATCACGGATAACTCACTGAAGAGGCGAATGTTTTGAAAGGTCCTCGAGATCCCTTTTCGGGTAATTTTATATGGCGGCTGCTTATTTAGATTTTCCCCATTCAAAGCAATCGTTCCTTCTGTAGGGACATACACACCCGTCAATAAATTGAAGAAAGTCGTTTTCCCAGCTCCATTCGGCCCGATCAGGCCTACAAGTTCCCCTGGAAATAATTCCACGTTCACATCGGACACAGCTTTCAACCCGCCAAAACGGATACCCACCGAATCTACTTTAAGCAACGGTATTGTGGCTTCCATCCTTTGGGCCCCCTTT
Source organism: Peribacillus phoenicis (assembly GCF_047238085.1). Taxonomy (NCBI): domain Bacteria; kingdom Bacillati; phylum Bacillota; class Bacilli; order Caryophanales; family Bacillaceae; genus Peribacillus; species Peribacillus phoenicis. Next base: position 3,457,817 of record NZ_JBDFMF010000001.1, read on the forward strand.
CGTTTTTTTATTTGTGAACAATGACGTGATTTCTCTTGTTCCCATTAAACCCTGCGGGCGGAAAATCATCATCAGGATCAGGACAAGGCTGTAGATGATCATCCTCGTTTCCGGATAATCCTGAAGGAACGTCGTCACGATCGTCAGTAAAATTGCGGCCAAAACCGAACCTGAAAGACTTCCAAGACCGCCAAGTACGACGAAAATCAGAATATCGAAGGATTTTAGGAAACCGAAATTCGATGGCTGGATAATATAGAAATTATGGGCATAAAGCGATCCGGCGATTCCGGCAAAAAAAGCTCCGATGACGAAAGCCGCCACTTTATAATAGGTCGTATTGATTCCCATCGCATCAGCGGCCGTTTCATCTTCCCTTACGGATATGCATGCCCGTCCGTGAGTCGAATTGGTGAAATTCCGGATGACTAAGACGGTGATCATCACACAGGCAAAAACCCATGGCCAAGTAGTCAGGTGGGATACCTGCATCCCGCTTGCCCCGCCTACATAATCAATATTCAAAAGGACGATCCGGACAATTTCGCCAAATCCAAGCGTAGCTATCGCCAGGTAATCCCCCTTCAGACGCAAGCTCGGCACCCCGATCACCATGCCCGCAACAGCGGCTATTACGCCCCCAGCCAATACAGCTATGATGAAAGGAAGTTCAAGCTTCATTGTCATGACTGCCGAAGCATAGGCCCCTACCGCTAAAAAACCTGCATGACCAATCGAGAACTGCCCGGTTATTCCAATGATTAAATGCAGGCTCGTCGCCAGCATGATATTGATGCCGATGAACATGAGCGTGTTGATATAAAATGGGTTGAGCATTCCGTTTGAAATGGTGTACTGCATGATTCCGAAAAAAATAAGTGCGAGCACGATCGAGAGCCAAAAACCCTTTGAATTCTTTAAAGTAGTCATCGCCATGTCTCCCCTATACTTTTTCTCTTTTATTTTTACCGAAAAGACCCTGCGGCAAGAAAATCAAAATCAAGATAAGTACGACGAAAGCCACACCATCGCGCCATAATGAATAACCGGCAGCACTGACCAAAGCCTCGATCACTCCAAGCAGTAGACCGCCGACCATCGCGCCCGGAATGATGCCGATGCCGCCCAAGACTGCTGCAACAAATGCTTTAAGGCCAGGAAGGACACCCATCAACGGCTCGATTTTAATATAGTAGATTCCAAAAATGACACCAGCCGCCCCTGCAAGGGCCGAACCTATGGCGAACGTAGCGGAAATCGTATTATTCACATTGATTCCCATCAGCTTAGCCGCTTCGGAATCGAATGAAACGGCACGCATCGCTTTGCCGATTTTGGTTTTATGGACAACGAATTGTAGGATGATCATTAATATGATGGAAACAGATAAGATCAATATCGATTGACTGCTGATGGAAACTCCCAATATATCGAGTTTATCCATCGGAAGGACATTATTTGGATAGGCTTCCGGCTGGGCGCCCCGGATGTAAATCAGCCCGTTTTCTATCAGAAGGGAAACACCGATGGCCGTTATCAAGGCCGCAATCCGTGTTGCATTACGAAGGGGTTTATAAGCAATCCGTTCAATTAAAACGCCAAAGATGGCACATGAGACCATCGAAATCAATAAAGCTGGGATGAAGGATAAGTCCATTACGGTAATGGCGTAAAACCCTACAAATGAACCGACCATGAATACGTCTCCATGGGCGAAGTTTATGAGCTTGACGATTCCATATACCATCGTATAACCAAGCGCGATCAAAGCATAAATGCTTCCGAGTGAAATGCCATTTACCAATTGCTGAATCAGTTCCATATTGCACTCTCCCCGTTAAGGTGTTTTTTAAGTGAATATAGAATAGGGGGGACTTGCCCCCTATCCACGTAAGGTATTATGGATTGATTTTTGTTTTGAATGTTTGTTTGCCATCCACATATTCCAAGATGGTCGCCGATTTGATCGGATCATGGTTTTCATCGAGGTTCAGCGTTCCGGAAACTAATTGAAGATCTTTGACATCTTCCAACGCTTGTCTGATTTTTTCAGGAGAAGCATCACCTGATCTCTTGATGGCATCAGCCAGGTAGTAGCCAGTGTCATAGCCAAGTGCGGCAAAGGCATCCGGTGTTTTATTGTATTTCTTTTTGAAGGCTGCAACGAAATCCTGGATTTTTGCATCTTCATCTTCCGGAGAATAGTGATTCGTGATATAAGTATTTTTCAAAGCATCCGCTCCGGCAATTTCAACGACCTTCGGGGAATCCCAGCCGTCTCCGCCCATGAATGGAAGGTCTATGCCGTCTTCACGTGCCTGTTTTAAGATCAATCCGACTTCCTCATAATAACCAGGAAGGAAAACGAACTCTGGTTTTGAGGATTTGATACGTGTCAATGTAGAGCGGAAATCAGTATCTTTAGTTACATAAGCTTCTTCCGCCACGATTTTACCGCCCTTGGCAGTGAACGCTTCTTTAAAAGCTGCGGCCAATCCTTTGGAATAATCACTTGCGCTATCCACATAGATCGCAGCCGTCTTTGCCCCTATTTCGTCAGTTGCGAAATTGGCTGCCACCGTACCTTGGAATGGATCGATAAAGCAAGTCCTGAACACATAATCATTTAATTTTCCAGCTTTGTTGGTGATGTCGGGATTTGTTGCAGTTGGTGTGAGTAGAGGAACTTGATTATCCTGTGCGACCTGAACCTGTGCCAATGTATTAGTGCTTGTCGCAGATCCGACTACAGCCACAACCTTGTCCTGGCTGACCAGCTTGATCGAACCGCTTGTAGCTTCTGCAGCATCTGATTTATTATCTACCTTAACTATTTCCAATTTTTTACCGTCGATGCCCTCTTTATTAATCTCATCGATGGCCAGTTGCAATCCATCGGCAGCCGATTGGCCGAATGATGCCGTACCTCCGGACAATTCAAGGTTGGCCCCAATTTTGATTGTGTCACCCGAGTTTGATGAACCCCCGCCTGAACTGCTAGTTTTCGAGTCGCCGCCACTACAACCTGCCAGCGCCCCTGCAACCAATGAAAGTGATAGAAACACTCCTGCTAGCTTTTTCTTCTTCATTTGAAACCCCCTTGTTTTGTATGTTCTTTTAAACAAATAGAATATCTGAATAAAAATAATATTCTGAAAATAGTTTATCTCATTCTTTCGACCCCGTCTATATGATATGGATAAAAAAGTTATTAAAAGGGAATATCTACTATTCGACACAAAAAAAAAACTGACCCTTTATAGAGTCAGTTAACTTCTTATCAATCGTTTACACGGCGAACTTCAATGTTTTTTAATATATCATTGATCACCCAGCTAGCTGCAATTAAGCCTGCTACGGATGGTACGAAAGCATTCGAAGATGGCGGCATTTGCGCTTTACGGATTTTTGCCTCATCATTGCCGACTTCTTTTCGGACATCCTCACGAATGACAATAGGGCTCTCATCGGAGAAGACAACCGGGATTCCCTTTGTTATGCCCTCTTTACGCAATCTAGTACGAATGACCTTGGCAAGCGGATCGGTATGCGTTTTGGAGATATCGGCAATTTGAAAACGCGTCGGGTCCATCTTATTAGCGGCCCCCATGCTTGAAATCACCTTGATATTCCGATTCAGGCATTCCTTCATCACATGCATCTTATAAATGACCGTATCCGATGCATCAATGACATAGTCCAGGCCATAACTGAAGAATTCCTCAAACGTTTCTTCTGTATAGAACATTTTAAGAGCGATCACTTCGCAGTCGGGATTGATGTCTTGAATGCGATTTTTCATCAATTCCGCTTTCGGTTGACCGACTGTTGATAATAGAGCATGGATCTGCCTGTTTACATTCGTGATGTCGACATCGTCTTTATCCACAAGAATAATACGGCCTACCCCCGTACGTGCCAATGCTTCGGCTGAAAATGAACCAACGCCTCCTACACCCAGGACCGCAACCGTCGTGTTTCTCAGAATATCGATTCCTTCCTTGCCAATTGCCAATTCATTTCGTGAAAACTGATGCAGCATATATATTCAACTCCAATAAATTCTGTTCTTATTTAGCTTCCCAATTAACAATATATCATAAACATCATTTATGACAAGCGAAATATGAGCAGTCTAATCGGAATTAGTGCACTAGGTCATTTTTGATAATTTTTGAAGGACGGTAGCCAAAAGGAGAGTCCTTTCCGTCAGGCTCGGAATTTCCAAATACTCCTCTTCACTATGTGCATTTCCTCCAACGGGCCCGAGTCCATCCACTGTCGCGATTCCCAATTCAGAAGTGATGGAAGCATCCGAGCCTCCACCCGTGGCCGTATCCGTGATTTCGATGCCGATTTCCTTCCCAGCCTGACGGATCGTCTCTAAAAGCAAGTTCGATTTCTCATTCTTTTCCATGGGAGACCGATCCATTTTTCCGCTTAGTGTCGTTTTCGTTCCGGGAATATAGGTCTCGGCACAGATTTTTTTCAACTGTTTGAGAACGATGCCTTCCTGCTTTTTTTCCGAAATCCGCACATCGACGAAGGCAGCCGCATGGGAAGCGATCATATTGACAGCGGAGCCTCCTTCAATTTTGCCGACATTAACGCTGATCCCTTTCTTTTGATCATTCAATCGGTGTAAGGCGATGATCTTATGGGCCAATTCTTCAATTGCACTTCGTCCCTTTTCCGGTTCGATCCCCGAATGGGCAGCCACCCCCATAATATCGACTTTAAACTGACCGCAGCCCCTTCTTGCCGTGACAAGCGAACCGTCCGTCCTTGCGGGTTCAAGAATTAATGCGAACTTCTTATTTGCCGCTTTTTCCGATATGAGGGATGCGGACGTCGGTGACCCGATCTCTTCATCACTATTAAGAATGATTTGGATATGCTTATAGCCTGTCTGCCCCGTCTGTTTCAAGCAATGGATCGCATAAAATAGCTCAACCAAACTAGACTTCATATCCGCCACACCAGGACCGTATGCCCGATTTCCTTTCACCTTAAATGGACGTTTTTGCGCTGTCCCCTCTGGAAAAACCGTATCCATATGGGCAACGATTAAAATATGCGGTTGATTCGCCTCACGATGCTGGATGACCAGCTGATTGCCATAATTCTGTTGCTCAACAGTATTCACAATAAAATCCAGACTTTCAAATTTCGCTTTTAATATCGAACCAATTTCATCAATACCCTTTTTCGTATGAGAACCACTATCTATATTCACTAGCCGCTCCACTAATTGAAGCATTTCCTTCCTCTTTGCATACAATAAGTCTTTCAAAGCCCTCACTACTTTCTATCCTTGGCTGAATATTGCTCAACCTTACTATAATTTACGAATCTATATTGCCGAATGTTACTTAAATGGGAAGATTTGAAGTTTATTCGAGGTTTTTGGGTTTTTTTCGTTAGATTGGGGTGTTTACTCGTGAGTTTGCGCCTTTTACTCGTGAATTAGTCCATCAAGTCTATACGCTCTATTTTTAAATTGCCCCGAATAAGGCAACTCCAGTGCAGACAGTATCCGCTGCATGATATCAATTGAATCTATTTGTAAAAAGAGCCGTGCTTGTTTATTTGTTATATTGGGTTTTATAAGGAGAGCAAAATCGCGAAGAGCTTGAATGTGGGCATCCTTTGAAGTGTAAGAACAATGACTACAGGACCATTTGCCCCAGTGATATTGCATATGGAGAGCAGAGCATTCTGGACATTGAACGCTTTTGAGCAGATCTTGCTCATCGATTTGATAAAATTCGAGGATATCAGGATTATGCGGAGTGTTTTTTTGCAGAATCGTATTCGAAAGTCTATTGCTCTGCCTTTGGGTTAATTGCTTAGAAGAATATTTTTCATCCAGGGTATGAATTTTGGAGATCAGGGTTTCTTTTCCCGTGATTTTTTTGAAAATGGGGGTAAAACCTGGGGTAGTCCGGATGATGGTATTCGAGTTTGCATTGGCAATGAGCGTTTCAATCGGCAGCGAGGGGAATTTGTGAAAAGTAAGCCAATCATTAAATCGGGATTTTTGCACGTCAACCTGGATTAGCGGATCTAGATAAGCTTGTTCCTGTCCATCTTTTGTCCGAATCAATTGGGGATAGGTACGGTCAAAATAGAGCGTTCCCGCAAAGTTTTTTACTTCGATGATGATGCCGTAATTCCGGGTGATTATTAGGAAATCCATTTGAAAATAACGGCTCCCGTCGTAGCCTAACCTCAAATCATGAAATACTCGATATTCTTTCGGAAGATTCTTCAGTTCTTTTCCGATACTCCGCTCCCCGTTAAATCCTGTACGGATTTTCCGGAAATCATTCCTTATTCTTTCCTGTTTTGGATGATTTGCTGATAGCCTCCTGCTTAATGCCTCCAGTTTGAGCATTTTCATAGGCCTTTCACACGGTTTTAGCATCCATACATCAACTCCTTCTACTTTAGCTTCTTTGTTAATGCCCTTTTTTCCTGCTAAAACACTGAAATCAGGCGTTTTACCGTGAGTTTGCTCGGTTTAATTCTTGAGATTTGTAGCTTACTTATGAGTTCTCGTCATTTACTCTTGAATTTGCACGATTTACTCGTGAATTTGCACGAATGACTTGAGAGTTCCAGCCGTTTACTCGTCAGTTTCCGCTTTACTCGTGAGTTCGCGGCATTTACTCGTGAATTTGCACGTTTTACTCGTGAGTTCCCGCCATTTACTCGTGAATTTACGTTTTACTCGTGAATTCGCATCATTTACTCGTGAATTTGCACGTTTTACTCGTGAGTTCGCGGCATTTACTCGTGAGTTCGCATCATTTACTCGTGAATTCCCGCCATTTACTCGTGAATTCTCACTATTTACTCGTAATTCGCACCATTTACTCGTGAATACACGCATTTTCTCGTAAGTTCACTATTTTCACGCACAAAAAAACCCATGTTATGTAACATGGGTTGCTTTGTAAGGTGTAAGAGTCCCAATTGTGCCGTTTACGCCTTTGTTTTGAACCCGCTCTCCGCAGGTGGGTGCTCGGTTCCTCGCGTTTGTAAGTCCTCTTCGAGGGAGGCTTTTACGCGGCCAGGAAACTAGTGCTCCCGGTAACTATAAGTGTTCGGTCAAAACTTATAGGTTAAAGAACGAACACATCAGGACTCTTACTTATTGGAAATATCATATCATAATGCTTAACTCTGTTTCAAGAAAAAACACCTAGGTATTTTTTCATATTTTTCCCAAATGAATTATTTTTTAAGTGCTGCAAGTCTTAGGTTAAGTTCGGCCAATTGCTTGTCACTTACAGTACTCGGTGCGTCAACGAGCAGGTCGCTTGCACTTGCTGTTTTCGGGAACGCGATGGTGTCGCGAAGGTTCGTGCGGCCTGCGAGCAGCATGACCATGCGATCCAGTCCAAGGGCGATTCCGCCGTGTGGAGGCGTTCCGTATTCGAATGCGTCCATTAGGAAGCCGAATTGTGCGTTGGCTTCTTCTTCGGAGAATCCAAGTACTTTGAACATTTTTTCCTGAACGTCGCGTTCGAATATCCGCAGTGATCCACCGCCAAGTTCGTAGCCGTTCAGTACAAGGTCATATGCTTGGGCACGGACGCTTGCTGGGTCTGACTCCAATTTGTCCATGTCTTCACGGAATGGCATTGTGAATGGATGGTGTGCTGCATAGTAGCGTCCTTCTTCTTCGTCATATTCAAATAATGGCCAGTCGGTCACCCATAGGAAGTTGAATTTGCTTTGATCGATCAAGCCTCTTTCTTTACCAAGCTTGATGCGCAGTGCTCCAAGTGCATCAGCGACTATGCCTTTCTTATCCGCAACGAATAAGATTAAATCGCCCACTTCGGCTTCCAATACAGATACTAATTGCTCTTGATCTTCAGCGAAGAATTTGGCGATCGGCCCTTTTACGCCGTCTTCTTCAACCTTCAGCCATGCAAGGCCTTTTGCACCATAAATCGCTGCAAATTCAGCTAATCCATCAATGTCTTTTCGGGAATAATCCGCATTTCCGTCCTTAACGACGATCGCCTTTACTTGTCCGCCGCTTGCAACAGCGCCGGTGAATACTTTGAAATCACTGTCTTTGACGATTTCGGAAACATCTTTAAGTTCCATTCCGAAGCGTGTATCCGGTTTGTCGGAACCGTAACGGCTCATCGCTTCATTGTAGGTCATTCTAGGGAATGGCAGTGTTACGTCCAGTCCTTTTACGTCTTTCATCACTTTAGCCATCATGTTTTCGGCTGTCTTGATGATATCTTCTTGGCTCATGAAGCTTGTTTCGATATCGATTTGCGTGAATTCAGGCTGTCTGTCAGCACGTAAGTCTTCATCACGGAAACAGCGGGCAATTTGATAATAACGTTCGAAACCTGATACCATCAATAGCTGCTTGAAGATTTGCGGTGACTGCGGAAGTGCATAGAACTCCCCTTCGTGCACACGGCTAGGCACTAAATAGTCACGTGCTCCTTCAGGTGTACTTTTTGTTAAGATAGGTGTTTCGATATCAAGGAAGCCTTCACCGTCCAAGTAATCACGGATGGCTTTTGTTGTTTGGTTACGCATTTTCAGCGTTTCGAACATCGCTGGACGACGGAGGTCCAAATAACGATATTTCAAGCGGATGTCTTCTGATACATCCGTTCTTTCATCAATGATGAATGGAGGGGTCTTTGCTTCGTTTAAAATAGTAACGTTTTCGGCTTGAACTTCGACGGTCCCTGTTGTTACGTTCGGGTTGAAGTTGGCTTCATCACGTTTGATGACTGTCCCTTGGATATCAAGGACGTATTCATTACGGATTTTTTCGGCTGTTGCCAGCGCTTCTGCCGAAATGTCCGGATTGAAAACGACTTGGACGACTCCGCTTCTGTCACGTAGGTCGATAAAGATGACACCGCCCAAATCCCGGCGTTTTTGTACCCATCCTTTTAATGTTACTTTTTCACCAATAGCTGCTTCTGTCACTTCACCATTGAAGTATGTTCTGCCAAACATGGTATTTCCCCCTTAAGCCTGTAGCTTTTTGAATTGTTCAACGAATGTAGCAAGATCCATCTGGACTTGTTCACCGGTTTCCATGAACTTCACATTGATTTTATTATTTGCCAATTCATCATCCCCGAGTGTCGCCACATATCTTGCTTCGAGGCGGTCGGCTGATTTGAATTGTGCTTTCACTTTACGGTCTTGATAGTCTTTTTCGACGGTAAAACCGGCATTCCGCAATTGATGGGCAAGTTTGACGGTATAATCCTTGGCTGTTTCACCTAATGAAACAAGATAGCAGTCAATTCCCTTTTTGATCGGAAGCTCGATGTTTTCTGCTTGGAGGGCTGCAATCAGGCGTTCAATGCTAAGTGCAAAGCCGATTCCGGGTGTTTCCGGTCCGCCAAGTTCTTCAGCAAGCCCGTTATAACGGCCGCCTCCGCAAAGGGTAGTTATGGCACCAAAGCCTTCTGCATCACTCATGATTTCAAAGGCGGTATGATTATAGTAATCCAAGCCGCGCACTAGAGTCGGATCTTCGACGAAATCGATTTCCAAATCGGTTAAATGCTGTTTCACCTTTTCGAAATAAATACGGGATTCATCATTTAAATATTCAATGATGGATGGAGCCGTGTTCATCAATTCGTGACCGTGATCCTTTTTGCAATCCAGGATACGCAAAGGATTCTTTTCCAGACGGTTTTGACAATCGCCGCAAAACTCGCCGATGCGGGGTTCGAAATGTTTGATTAACGCATTGCGATGCGCTGTCCGGCTTTCCTTATCACCAAGGCTGTTGATCACAAGTTTCAGCTTTTTCAAACCAAGTTCCTTATACAGGTTCATTGCAAGTGACAGAACCTCTGCATCAATTCCTGGATCCTTACTTCCTAAAGCTTCGATGCCGAATTGAACGAACTGGCGGAATCGGCCTGCTTGCGGACGTTCGTACCGGAACATCGGCCCGATATAATAAAGCTTGACCGGTTGATTGGCCAACCCGAACATTTTGTTCTCGATATAGAGACCGTACAACCGATGCGGTGCCTTCCGGACGAAGGGTTAAGTTCCTTTCACCGCGATCTTGAAATGAATACATCTCTTTTTGGACGATATCGGTTGTATCCCCTACACCACGTAAAAATAATTCCGTGTGCTCAAAAATTGGAGTGCGGATTTCTTTATATTGATAACGGTGACAGATCTCACGCGCCGTGTTTTCGATATACTGCCAAATTTCCGTTTGGCCCGGCAATAAATCCTGGGTACCTCTAGGAATCTGAATAGACATTTGTGTTTCCTCCTTTAAAGCAAGACGCCCTTTCTGATACGGCGCTATACTGATTTTTTCCAAACAAAAAACTCCCGCCCCTTGTAACTTATATGTTACAAGGGACGAGAGTTTGGATATCCCGTGGTGCCACCCTAGTTGAAGCACAAAAAAAGTGCCTCCGCTCAAAAAACAGTTAACGCCTGTTTTACGTTCATCTCCTATTAAGTAAATCCGTTCGGAGTGAAGCCTACGGAGGGTTCTTTCATTAAGTCATCATGTGGAATGCTTTCAGCCTCGGCATTTCCTCTCTTTTCATGTGTTTCTTAATTACTCTTCTCCATCATTGGTTATTGCAGTAATAAGTCTGATATTTTATAATCATACGGACGTTAACATCAAATGTCAAGGCAGACTGAGGATTTTGTCTCATTTTTTATTGGTTCAAACGTTTTTTCAGATTTTTGATCGTCCGGACATTGACTCCGAATTCAGATGCCAATTCAACAAGGTTTGCGCTTTGTTCCTTTTGGATGAAATCGTGAAAATCGACACCCAGTACTTGATTGCCTCCGCTTAAGCTCGTTTGATCTTTTTCGCTGAATTTCATGTGGTTTCCCTCCTAGAGTTATATAAGCTCTATTCTTTCCTAAAAAAAATGTTTTTTGCACAGGGAAAGAGGGAAATTTTCATTGAACGAGAATACATACATATAGACATTAAAAGGGAGAGACAACTTATGAAGAAGAAATCGGGTTTATTCGGCCTGACACTTATGCTGATATTCTCAGCGATTTTCCCCGTCAATCACGCTTTTGGAAAAGATGAAGGGAAAAATATCGTGACGACCCAAGTGGTCAATGTCCGTGAAGGTGCAGGTCTCAGTTTCCCTATCGTAAAAAAACTGGCAAAAGGGGAATCGTATCCCATCCTGAATGAAGATGGCGACTGGATCGAAATCCGGATTGGCGCCGGCAAAACGGGTTGGGTTGCCAATTGGCTAGTGGAGAGACAAACGGGGTCTGATACAGATCTGGTCAAAAAGGAATCCGGACAAGGTGTGATATCAGGCAGCTCGGTCCGCGTCCGTACAGGTCCAGGCACTACATTTCAAACGGTTGGGTCCTTGAGTAAAGGTACAGCTGTTGACATCATTGAAAAAAATGAAAATTGGATAAAGATCAAAACGGCGGCTATCGAAGGATGGGTCTCTTCTGACTACCTTAATCTCCCCGCCGCATCAGGAAATGCAGCCAAGAAAGATTCAACTAAGAAAAAAGAAACGAATCAATCCGTAAAAACCGGAGTAACTTTGGTGGATCGGCTCAATGTCCGTTCGGAACCGTCGAAAAGCAGTGCCACGCTCGGAAAGCTGAATAAAAATACGGCAGTGACCGTTTACCGGGTTGAAAATGAATGGGCTGAAATTGATTTCCAAGGAGTCCGCGGTTGGGTAGCTGAACCCTACATACAAGTAAGCGAAGGTAAAGAAGACATGAAAAATGATCCGGCAGGCGCCACTGCAAGGGTGACCGCTACGGGTTTAAATGTCAGGAAAGAAGCCTCTCTCTCAAGCAAGGTCATCGCTTCGGTGAACAAGGATGAGACGTACGCCGTGCTGCAAACAAAGGGAAATATGACACAGATCAAGCTCTCCGGTTCGAAAAAGGGTTGGGTCGTGAGTTGGTATCTGGAAAAAGAGAATGTTGAACAAACGGTGAAGGAAAAAAAGGTTGATGTAAAAGGAAACAAGATTACCATCATTCATGATGGTACGATCCTTAGAAGCGAGCCTGATGGCAACTCGAAGATTGTCGAGCAGGCCAATGCAGGTGAAACGTTCTCCGCATCAGGTATGGAAGGCGACTGGTATTCCATTAAACTGAAGAGCGGAAAAACGGCTTATGTGGCCGGATGGATCGTGACGATCGAAGGGAATTCCGAGCAGATCCAACGACCTGGCGTTGAAAAATACTTAAAGGATAAAACCATTGTGATCGATCCGGGCCATGGCGGCAGGGATAGCGGTACAATAGGCGTCGGTGGAACATTCGAGAAAAACCTGACGATTCGTACAGCAGAGCTGCTGCGGGACAAACTTCAGGCGGCAGGAGCTAAAGTGATCCTGACCAGAAGCGGAAATACCTATGTTCCACTTCCTTCCCGGGTCAGCACTTCTCATATACATAATGCGGATGCATTCATCAGCCTCCATTATGATAGCACCAAGGACCAGATCACCAGCGGAATTACCACATACTACTATCATGACTACCAGCGTGCATTGGCGGCTACTCTGGCCAATTCGCTCGGTACAACCATGCAGGTGCCCAATCGTGGATCACGTTACGGGAATTTTCATGTTACCCGCGAAAATAAACGGGTAGCTACACTTATTGAACTAGGTTATTTAAGCAATCCCGTGGAAGAATTGACGTTAACATCGAATGAGTATCAAGAAAAAATCACATCTGCCATCTATAATGGATTGGCGCGGTATTTTAAATAAGAATTAGAAAAGCCAGCTTCGCATCGAAGCTGGCTTTTCTACAAAAAAAACCTGCCGCAGCAGGTTATTTTTTGCTTTCAAGTATTAGTGTAACGGGACCGTCATTAGTAAGCTGAACATCCATCATGGCACCAAATTGACCGGTTTCCGTATGGACGCCTTTCTTGCGGAGTTCCTCATTAAATGCCTCATATATTTCATTCGCCTCTTCAGGACGGGCGGCGTCCATGAAGTTCGGTCGACGGCCTTTGCGGCTATCGCCGTATAAGGTGAATTGTGAAACTGATAAAATCGAACCTCCCACATCCAATAGTGAATGGTTCATCTTTTCATTTTCATCTTCAAATATTCTGAGATTTACAATCTTATCTGCCAAATAGGCGGCGTCATCGATGGTATCCCCATGGGTGACACCAACCAACAGGACGAGCCCGCTGTCGATTTGCCCGATTATTTGGTCTGCGACAACGACTTTTGCCGCTTTGGAACGTTGTAAAACAACACGCATGGCAATAAAAACTCCTTAGTTCATTATCCTTCTAACGGAATAAACATCTGAAATTTGTTTGATTCGGTCGACGACCTTTTGTAAATGGGCAATGTTATGGATATAGATCGACATGTGAATGGTCGCCACCTTATTCCTGTCGGATTTACCCGAGACCGCCGAAATGTTGGTCTTGGTTTCATTGACGGCTTGCAGCACTTCGTTTAATAAGCCGCGACGGTCATAGCCGCTGATTTCAATTTCAACGATGTATTCCTTGCGTTCATTAATCGTACTTTCCCATTCAACCGGCACAAGGCGATGGTCGGCATCCCCGCTATCCAGATTCGGGCAGTCCTGTCTGTGAACTGAAACTCCACGGCCTTTGGTTATATAACCAACGATTTCGTCCCCTGGCACTGGGTTGCAACAGCGTGATAAACGGATAAGCAGGTTATCTATCCCCGGTACCTGTACACCTGAGTCACGTTTTTTAGATGGATTGGAGAAGGTTTTCAGATCGGCTACCGCTTCAGAAATATCCGCTTCTTGCTCGACCATTTTCTGCTTACGCCATTTTTCGGTAAGGCGGTTAGCTACCTGAAGGGCAGTGATTCCGTTATATCCGACTGCTGCATACATATCTTCTTCATTCAGGAAGTTGAATTTATCTGCAACACGCCTGATATTCTCGGCCGTCAGGATTTCCTTCAGGTCGAACTCCATATCCTTGATTTCCTTTTCAACAAGCTCTTTGCCTTTTTCGATATTTTCTTCCCGGCGCTGCTTCTTGAAAAATTGGCGGATCTTGTTTTTCGCCTGAGATGTTTGCGTTAGTTTAAGCCAATCCTGACTTGGACCATATGAATGCTTGGAAGTTAAGATTTCTATGATGTCGCCAGTTTTCAGTTTATAATCCAGCGGTACCATTTTCCCATTCACTTTGGCACCAATCGTTTTGTTTCCGATTTCCGAGTGAATCCTGTATGCGAAATCTATCGGGTTGGATCCTGATGGCAGTTCGATGACATCGCCTTTTGGTGTGAAAATGAATACCATATCAGAAAAAAGGTCTATTTTAAGGGATTCCATGAATTCCTCTGCATTAGTCGCATCATCCTGGAATTCAAGAATTTCCCGGAACCATGTCAATTTTTCTTCCAGTGAAGGCTGTTCACCGACATCTTTTCCTTCTTTATAAGCCCAGTGCGCGGCAACCCCGAACTCGGCAATGCGATGCATATCGGAAGTACGGATCTGCACTTCCAGCGGGTCGCCTTTCGGTCCGATCACCGTCGTATGAAGCGATTGATACATATTCGGCTTCGGCATCGCAATATAATCTTTGAATCGGCCAGGCATCGGCTTCCAGCATGTATGGATGATCCCTAAAACGGCATAGCAATCTTTTATGCTATTGACGACGATCCGAACTGCAAGCAAATCATAAATTTCGCTGAACTGCTTATTCTGCAAAGCCATTTTACGATAAATGCTGTATATATGTTTCGGTCTCCCGGAAAGGTCAGCCTTAATATTGACTTCCTCAACGTTTTTACGCACTTCATCAATGACTTCTTCCAGATACTTTTCACGTTCTGCACGCTTTTTCTTCATCAGGTTGACGATTCGGTAATACTGCTGAGGATTCAAATACCTTAGTGCAGTATCTTCAAGTTCCCATTTAATTGTACTGATACCAAGACGATGAGCAAGCGGTGCGAAAATTTCCAACGTCTCGTTCGATATCCTTCTCTGCTTTTCCTGGGGCAGATGCTTCAAAGTCCGCATATTATGAAGTCTGTCCGCAAGCTTGATCAAGATGACCCGTATATCCTGGGCCATAGCCACGAACATTTTCCGATGGTTTTCCGCCTGTTGCTCCTGCTGTGATTTATACTTGATTTTCCCTAACTTTGTCACGCCATCCACAAGCATGGCGACTTCAGGACTGAAATTTTCTTCAATATCCTTAAGAGTGATCTCCGTGTCTTCAACAACATCATGTAAAAAACCTGCCGCAATGGTTGCAGGGTCCATTTCAAGTTCAGCCAGAATGCCCGCCACTTGAATCGGATGAATAATATACGGCTCTCCCGATTTACGGAATTGTTCTCGGTGAGCATACTCTGCATACTTAAACGCTCTATGAATAAATTCAGCTTCTTCCGGCTGAAGATATAAGCTGGCCCGTTCTACAACCTGCTCGGCAGTCAATATTTGATCATTAGCCATTTAATCACCTTAACCCCACTTTAACTGCCACCGGATATGATCCGGATTGAGTATGATTGGTAGCACTTCCCTTTATTATTCTGCAAAACGTGACAATTTTTGCAAAAAAAAATAAATCCGCTTAAACGGATAAAAGTGCAAATAAACTTATTAGCAGAAAAACTCTTTATTATTACTATTATCGAAAAAAAAGGCAAGGATGTAAAGAGTTAAACGTGTATTTTATAAAGAATACTGCATTTTTTCACTGGAAATTCGACAAAATCCAGAAAAAACGGGTAAAAACAGAAAGAGCACCCTGGTCAGAGTGCTCTTCTTTATTAAAAGCTCATTAATGTCAAGACATCATAGCCGTCTAATTTATCTTTACCATCCAAGTCAGTCAATTCAATAAGGAATGCAATCCCGGCTACAATTCCGCCAAGCTGTTCAACCAATTTGATCGTCGCTTCGATTGTTCCCCCGGTAGCAAGTAAATCGTCCGTAATCAGTACACGCTGTCCCGGTTTAATGGCATCTTTATGGATTGTCAATACATCCTTGCCATATTCTAATCCATATTCGACTTTTATCGTTTCACGTGGAAGTTTTCCTTCTTTTCTCACTGGCGCAAAGCCCACTTCCAATGAGTATGCGACTGGACATCCGATAATGAATCCGCGCGCTTCCGGCCCGACCACCAAGTCGATATTCTTATCGCGAGCGTACTCGACGATCTGGTCTGTTGCGTATTTATAAGCTGCACCGTTATCCATTAATGTTGTAATATCTTTGAAGACAATACCCGGTTTTGGCCAGTCTTGCACAATTGTTACATATTGCTTTAAATCCATTGCTTTGTTTCCTCCTCAAGGTCTGTTGCCTCATGAACTAAATAATGATTGAACCAATCGAATAATTGCTGATAGGAAGAATAAACAAGCTCTTGTTCAAGCTCAAATTGCTCTTTCTTTCTTGTATACGATTCAGATTCACTGAGATCGCGTTTTTTCGCATTGGTTGTGAGCATAATTAACCCATTATCTATTGTAACAAAATCAAGCTCAAAAAACACCTTAGAAATGAAATCCACCGTATCTCTTGACCAACCGCGATATTTGGCTAGGTCATCACCATATCTTTTCACATCGAGCGGCCCCTTTTTGGCAAGGAAGGCATAAAACCACTTAAAATGATCTCTTGTTGGCATCGTACTTAGGAAATGGTCCTGTTCATGGGAAAAGTGAGCGTAGATACGCGAAGGGTGTTTATCGGCAATCACCCGTTTCAAATATTCCCTTGACTGCGGCATGTCCATGAATACCAAATGACCTTCGAAGCAGTCGAGCTGCTCTGCATCCAGTTCATTCTTTATAATAACGAGATCCGGATGGTTTTGTAAAAATGGATATCTGCTATAAATATCTTCCGAGAAAATGACGATCTTCCGGTTTTGTGCAGGAATGTCGGCAAGCCACTTCTCTGCCTGTCCCTTGCCGCGGTAATCGAATAACTGCCAATGGTTTACCGAGACATCCTGGACAAAGATCTGGGGCTTTTTCATATTATTCCACTCATTGATGGAAAGCTCACCAATAACCGAGACCTCAGCATGCGGAGCTATTTCATCGACAAAATGACCAAGACCGAAGCCCACACCGTCAAGTTTATGATTTTCACCATCTTCAAGCGAGACCTTCAAGTGATTTTGGTTGGCACCTATTTTGCGGACACTTGAAAGCTGTACGGAATCTATCAATATTTTCGGCTTGGGATTCGTTACCCCAAATGGCGCCAGCAAGCTCATTTCCTGAATCGTTTGAATGGAAACGTCAGCTAAAGTCGTAGCACCGTCCAAGTTTGTAATCGGTGTAAAGTCCTCTTCGTTCAGTTGTTCCTTCGCAATCAAGTTCATACGGTCCCTGAGCTCCTGGACATCTTCAATTTTCAATGTCATTCCAGCAGCCATCGGATGTCCACCGAAATGAGGCAGCAGTTCACGGCAGGCGGAAAGACTTTGAAAAAGATCGAAACCTGCGATGCTACGAGCAGAACCTTTCGCGAATCCCTTTTCCCTGTCATAGCTCAATACAATAGTGGGCCGGTAAAAGCGTTCAACAAGTTTAGAGGCCACAATCCCCACGACTCCTGCGTTCCAGCCTTCCCTTCCGATTATGAGCACGCCATTGGACTCCGGCGGGAAGTTTTCCTCGACCTCAGCAATCGCTTCCGCCGCCATTGCTGCAACCATTTCCTGCCGCTCTTTATTGATATCATTGATTTCATTCGCAAGTTCCACCGCTTCTTCCAGGCTTTGTGACATCAATAAATCGACAGCGGGATCTGCATCTCCAAGGCGCCCGACAGCATTGATCCTCGGTGCCATCGCAAAGCCGATTGATTCTTCATTCAATGCTTCCTGCTGAACATTCGCCACTTTCATTAACGCAACAAGTCCCGGGCGGCGAGTCAAACGTAACTGCTCGATGCCTTTCGCAGCAATGAGGCGGTTTTCCCCTTGCAAAGGCACTAAATCCGCTATCGTGCCGATTGCCGCTATTTCAAGCAGATCCTCAGGCAATTCCCCAAGCAGTGCGTGTGCAAGCTTAAATGCGACCCCTACTCCGGCAAGGTCTTTAAATGGATAGGAACTGTCCTCAAGTTTAGGATGGATGATTGCCAATGCCTCAGGCAGTTCCGGCCCCGGTTCGTGGTGGTCAGTCAATATATAATCCATGCCAAGCTCGCCGGCAAGTTTCGCTTCATCGATTGCAGAAATTCCTGTATCGACGGTTATTAATACGTTCACCCCTTGCTCAGCTGCAAGGCGGAACGCCATCGGATTGGGACCATATCCCTCTGTAAACCGATTCGGGATATAAAAATCAACATTGGCCCCCAATTTCATCAATGCCGTCATCATCACTGTGGTCGATGTCACGCCATCCGCATCATAATCACCGAATATACGTATTTTTTCTCCATTTTGAATGGCTTCTCTTATTCTATATACCGCTTTATCCATATCCTTCAATAAAAATGGATCATGAAAAGTTTGATTTTTTACAAATAAAAATGATCGGGCACTTTCAATCGTATCCAGGCCTCGATTCACAAGCAGGGCTGCAACCAAAGGTGTGATATGAAGCTCTTCAGCTAGTACAGCAACTTTGTTTTCATCGGCAGTACGCAAGTTCCACCGGGTTTTTGGCTTTAACATTTATTCACCCCTCAACTTACTCATTATACAAAACGAATATACCAGTTTCAATTTTATTTTAAACTCATAAATGGCTGTAATTCCCTATCCTATAAACTTAGTTTAACAAAAAGAAGGCTGGCATCATGCCAGCCCCCTCTCACTTATTAAACTTGTCCTTCAAGACTTTGTTTCTTTTCTTTTGCGGTATTCAGCGGACCTTTCTTCTTCAATTCCCTGATTTTCAAATCAAGCCAGAATTGGGAAGCGATCAATAGCGATGAATACACGCCGCATATTAAACCGATAAACAGCGCAATGGAGAAGTTACGGATAGCTTCACTACCGAAGATCATCAACCCGATAACTGTAATTAGAACGGTCAGAACCGTGTTAATGGATCTCGTCAAAGTTTGCCTGATACTGATGTTCACAATGTTCTCAAGCTCTTCGGCGGTTTTGATTTTACGGCTGAAGCGCAGGTTTTCACGAATACGGTCAAAGGTTACAATCGTATCATTGATCGAATAACCGACAATCGTCAGAACCGCAGCAATGAAGGTGATATCCACTTCGAGCCGGAGTAAGCTAAAAATCGTGATGATGAAGAATGCATCATGTATAAGCGCAACCACAGCAGGTACGGCCATTCGCCATTCAAATCGTATCGATACATACAAAATGATACCGATTGATGCAATCGCTAACGATTTCATGGCATTTTTCGCAAGCTCTTTCCCTACAGTCGGTGATACGGTGCTGACATTCGGTTCTGCTCCGTAATCCTTTTTGAAATGGTCCTTCAATTCAGCAATCTCTTGTTTATCGAGGACACCGACTGTCCGAACGACAGCATTTTTATTGTCTTGTCCAGCGAGCCTGACATCCTTGATATCCTTCTCGTCAATACCGACCTTTTCCATTTCGGTTACGACTTGCTGCTTCGTTAAAACATCGTTGGACGCAATCTCGATGCGGGTACCGCTCGTGAAATCAATCCCAAGATTCAATCTGAAGACGAGCAGGAAGATGATCCCGATAATGGTGACACCGATTGAAATGCCATAAAAAACTTTCCGATGTTTGACGAAATCGATTTTATCAAAGCGTGTTGGCAATGACATTAAATCCATTTTCTCGGATAAATCATGAATGTGCTTCTTCTTCACGCCAAACCATGTTGTACGTTTGTCGAGGAATCCGCTATTCACCCACAGGCTCATGAAGAGGCGTGTACCATAAACGGCTGTAATGAAACTCATTAAGATCGAAATGATCAAAGTGGTGGCAAACCCTTTAACCGAGCTTGTTCCATAATAGAACAGTACGGCCGCAGCCAACAAGGTCGTTAAGTTGGCATCCGTGATTGTAGCAAGTGAATTCTTGGTACCTTCTTTATAAGCTGCCTTAACGGATCTGCCAAGTTTCAATTCATCCCTGATTCGCTCATAGGTTATGATATTGGCGTCGACAGCCATCCCGACACCGAGAACCAATGCCGCAATACCAGGCAGAGTGAGCACCGCATTCATCCAATCAAACACTAATAGCGTCAAGAAAAGGTATATGCTTAAAGTGACGACTGCAATGAATCCCGGGAAGCGGTAATACACAAGCATGAAGATAAAAACAAGTGCAATTCCGATGATTCCTGCAAAAATAGTATCATTCAGGGCACCTGCACCGAATTGGGCACCTACTGAAGTGGAGTACTTTTCTTTCAAATCAACAGGCAGGGCACCTGCATCCAGAAGGGCTGCAAGCTCTTTCGCTTCTTCCACCGTGAATTGACCGGTAATATACACCTTCTTCGTATTAAAAACTTCACTGACAGCTGGAGCTGAAATCATATTGTCCTGTGAAGAGGTATCTTTGATGGAATCTTTTCCTTCCTCAAAATCCAGCCAGATTGCAAGTACATTAGTAGGACTTTCCATCGTGGATATTTTTTGAGTGATGTCCTTAAATTTATCCACATCTTTCAATGTGACTTCAACAACCGGTTGATTATCTTGGAACGTTTGTTTCGCGCCGCCTTCTTTCAGATCGGCACCGGTCATCATTTCCTTATCGTTGTAGTCACGGAAGGATAATTTAGCTTGTGTCGAGAGGATTTCCCGAGCGTTGTTTTGGTCTTTGACCCCAGCCAATTGAACGCGGATCCGGTCTTTCCCTTCGATTTGAATGTTAGGCTCGCTAACACCCAAAACATTGACACGCCGCTCAAGTGAGCTTACTGTAGCCCGTAAAACATCGGGGGTGATCTTTTCCCCATTCAGCGGTTTTACTTCATATAACACTTCAAAACCGCCTTGAAGATCAAGACCCAGCTTGATATCCTTTAGGATTCCTTTTGAAGTCGTCCCCATCGCTGCGAAAATCAAAAGTGCGATTAGAAAAAACGCAACGATCCTGCTTCTTTTTACCATTATGTAGTAGGCCCCTTTCTATAATACGCCTGTTCCTGAAGTTAAAAAAACTGTCATTTTTTGTTTAAATGATAACTGCATTCCCTTTGCTGTTTAAGAAAAAAGACACAGCTTTCCATGCTTTTCCAAAAAAAGCATAACCATATCTATTATGAGTCAAATACAAACAGCTGTCAATTTAAGTATATCTTTGCGTCATTCTTTCAAAAGTTCCTTCAGTTCCTCTTCAGAAAGCGGCTCAAATAGGTTTGGTGATTTATAAGCTTCGACCATTTGGAAAGTCATGAACTGGTTGCTCGAAAATGTCACGATATCTGCGACAAGTTCATGTATGTGAATGTTTTCCTGCGGACGCTTCCATTTATTTTTGGTTAAGGTTCCCCATATGTCTTCCTCCGTTACGGCATTCAATCCGACCATTTGGAATTCCTCACGCTTGCTCTTCAAGAATGGACGCACCTTTAGATAATACCTTTGATAGGGATGATTCTTTTTTGCCATCACTTTGCCTCCAGTAAAAATGATTCTCAAATGAATGCGCATTTTCTTAGAAGGGTTTCTAATCATTTGTTAGAACGCAAACAAACACTTTTGTCATGCTTTGTCCAAGTACAAGCATATAGATAATTGTATAGCATAACCGCTTTTTTGAGAAGGCAGGGAGGGAGTTCAATGTCCAAATTTTTAAAAGGGACGCTGATATTATTAATCGCAAGCCTGATTACAAGGGTTCTTGGTTTCATTAACCGCATTGTCATCGCCCGCTTCATCGGCGAAGAAGGCGTTGGTTTATATATGATGGCTTTACCGACCCTCTTTCTCGTCGTGAACATAACCCAGTTAGGCCTGCCAATCGCCATTTCGAAATACGTGGCTGAGGCAAATGCCAGAGGTGATGAACGGAAAATCAAGAAAATCCTTGTCGTTTCTTTGGCCTGCACCTTTACTCTATCGATGATTTTCACTCCTGCGATGCTGCTTTTCGCGCCGGCTCTCTCAGAATACCTATTCACTGACAAACGGACGTTATGGCCGCTCATGGCGATTGCCCCTATCGTACCTATCATCGCCATATCTTCCGTACTGCGCGGTTATTTCCAAGGCAAGCAAAATATGAAGCCCTTCGCTTTCTCACAAGTTATCGAACAGGTGGCCCGAATCACTTTCATAGCCGTCCTGACGAAGGCCTTTTTGCCATATGGAATCGAATATGCTGCAGCCGGGGCGATGTTCGCATCGATTATCGGTGAGCTTGTATCTCTCATCTACTTATTGACCAGCTTTAAATTAAAGAAACATTTTAAGTTCAGAAAGGGTTTCTTCAAGAATGTCAAATCCGGAAAAGGAACATTCACCGAATTGATGGGGATTGCCCTTCCTTCCACCGGGAGCAGGATGATTGGATCGGTTTCGTGGTTTTTCGAACCGATAGTGGTCGCCCAGAGTTTGGCACTTGCCGGAGTCACCGCGGCCGCAGCGACCAGTCAATATGGGGAGCTGACAGGGTACGCCCTGCCTTTACTCATGCTTCCTTCCTTCGTTACGTCATCATTGGCGACGGCACTTGTCCCGGCAGTGAGTGAAGCCCGTACGACCGGAAACTTTTTACTCGTTGAACACAGGCTTCAGCAGGCACTGAAGATCACCTTTATCACAGGCTGTTTAGCTATCGTCATTTTATTCATCTTTGCCGAACCCATTTTACAAGTCATGTACGGCTCTTCGCATGCTGCCGTATTCATTAAATTCCTGGCACCCTTTTTCATCCTTTATTACTTTCAATATCCGCTGCAATCCATGCTGCAAGCACTAGATCTTGCAAAGGCCGCAATGTTCAACAGCCTGGCTGGCAACATCCTTAAAATCGGTGTGATCTGGCTGCTGGCGTCAAAGGAAAGTTTCGGAATCATGGGAGCCGCAATCGGGATAGCCGTCGGTACGATGCTCGTTACCTTCCTGCATTTTTCAACCGTGCTGAAGGTCGTCCCTTTCACGCTTCATTTCCGCAGCTATTTGTCAGCTTTGGTTCTTGCATTAATTTCCGGATGGGGTGGTTATTATCTTTATCAATTCCCGCTCTCCTCACAGCCACTTGGCATACGGCTTTTGCTTTCCGTGACCGTCGTCATCCTGCTGTTCACATTTTTCCTGCTTATGACCGGCAGCATAAAAAAGGCGGATCTGATCAGGATTCCCGTAGTGGGCGGCTTTTTATCAAAATTCGCTTGGAAATAAAATGAACCGAAGCATCCAAGGGCTTCGGTTCATTTCTTCGTTTCATTTTTATCGATGTAAAATTGGCCATCTATGTATCCGCAAATCGAAATCTCTTTAACCTTCGTTTCTCCATGTTTTTTTAACTGATTCAGAAGCCAAAAATGGTTTTTCCCAATTTTATCAAGATTTTCTTCCTGTATCTCTCCGTCAACAATTAGCGGGAATGGTACCTGACTTTCTGACCCTTCTTCGTCGCTTTTTTTAATCACCGAGAGCCTTCCTGAAGTTTCAAGGATGGCAAATTGAACTTCGTTTATATCAATAATTCCTTGTTCACGAAGTTGGGTCAATAAGTCATCAAAATTATATCTTTGTCTGCGCATCGCTTTTTCATCTATTTTCCCCTGATTAATGATGATCTGCGGCTTGCCGTCCATGAAATTGCGTAATTTGACACTTTTCAATGAGGCAAATGCCAATGTAATTTGGAGGATCGCGAGGACAAACATTGGGATAGTCTGTCGGATAAACGGTTTTTCCAAATCTTCAAAGGATAGCACAGCAATGTCCCCTATCATGATGGATACCACTAAATCGAGAACGCTCAGTTCCCCAACTTCCCGCTTCCCCATCATTCGAAAAAGGAACCAGATGACCAGATAGATTACCGCCGTTCGAAAAATGATCCCTAGATAGATATCCACTTTAACAACACTTCCTTCATCCATAGGATGGCTTGGGAATTGAAAAATTACTCCATAATATTTTCTAATTTTACGGGAAGCTTCTTAAACCTGGTCTAAAGGTTCGATATCGGGAATATGCTTGTACAAACACATAAACAGGCTATACGTATCAGCCTTTTAAAAAGGAGGAATACCCATCGAAACTAAAAAAATGAGTGTCGCCGTAATTTATGGCGTAGGCTCCATCTTTGCCATAGCGATGATTGCTAGTTTAATCGTTTCCATCCTTCTTCGTTTTACTTCACTGACGGAATCATCCCTGACATACGTGGTCATGATCGTGTCCTTTTTATCGCTGTTCATTGGTGGATTCATTTCAGGAGGCAAAGGGAAAAAGCAAGGACTATTCTTGGGCGGAAGCACTGGGCTGCTTTATCTGTTGTTCGTGTTCCTTTTTCAATATTTAGGTCACGATGCACTTTTCACCATCAAGCAATGGATATACTATGGCTGTTTTGTGATTACGGCCATGATGGGTGGCGTTCTTGGGGTCAACATGAGTTCAGACTCACGCTCCGATTAAAAAAAGACAGCAAAAAACCGGGCACATGGCCCGGTTTTCGTTTGTTTTATAGGGATGTTTCTTTATTCGGTGCGCTTTCCGTAATTTCACGGATTGCTGCACGGTCAAAAGTCAGTTTTGTACCGTCTGGTGATTTAATGACGATTTGCAGTTCATCGATTGCATCGATTGTTCCGTGCATGCCGCCGATAGTAGCAACCTTATCACCTTTTTTCAAACTGCTTTGCATGTTTTGCGTAGCCTTTTGGCGTTTTTGCTGCGGGCGGATCAATAAGAAATAGAACAATACGAACATTAAAATCAACGGAAGTATTTGTGCTAAAGAACCCATTTAAGTATATTCACTCCTTTCGTTCATTAAAATATTTATGGAATTAGAAGTTTCTCGCATTTGGTTCATTGAAACCATACTGCTCAAAAAACTCTTCCCTAAAGTCTCCAAGACGATCTTCTCGAATAGCTTGTCTGACCTGTTCCATCAAGTTTAACAGAAAATGAAGATTATGGTAAGTCGTAAGGCGAATACCAAAGGTTTCTTCACATTTAATCAAATGGCGGATATATGCCCGGCTATAATTCTTGCAAACATGGCAATCGCAATTTTCATCGATTGGACCGAAATCGCGTGCATACTTCGCATTTTTCACAACCAGCCGCCCATTGCTCGTCATGAGCGTGCCATTACGTGCGATTCGCGTCGGCAGTACACAGTCAAACATATCAACACCGCGGAGTGCACCATCGATCAATGAGTCCGGTGAACCGACCCCCATAAGGTAACGCGGTTTGTCAGATGGCAGTAGCGGAGTTGTAAACTCAAGGACGCGGTTCATGATATCCTTCGGTTCCCCTACGGATAACCCTCCAATAGCATAACCCGGGAAGTCAAGGGAGACAAGGTCTTTTGCACTTTGTTTGCGAAGATTTTCAAACTCCCCGCCTTGAACGATTCCGAACAGCCCTTGGTCATTTGGACGCTCATGTGCATTCAAACAGCGTTCAGCCCAGCGCGATGTCCGTTCAACTGACTTCTTCATATACTCTTCAGTCGCCGGAAATGGCGGACATTCATCAAATGCCATCATAATATCGGAGCCAAGCGCATTTTGTATTTCCATAGCTTTTTCCGGAGATAAAAATAATTTATCGCCATTCAGATGGTTCCTGAAATGCACACCCTCTTCTTCAATTTTGCGGAACTCGCTTAAACTGAAGACTTGAAAGCCGCCTGAATCGGTCAAAATCGCCCGATCCCAGTTCATGAACTTATGCAATCCGCCAGCTTCCTTGATGATTTCATGCCCCGGACGCAGCCATAGGTGGTACGTATTGCTCAGGATGATGCCTGCCCCCATTTGTTTCAAATCTTCCGGGGACATCGTTTTGACAGTAGCCATCGTTCCAACCGGCATAAATGCCGGCGTTTCAAAAGAACCATGCGGTGTATGGACCCGGCCTAGCCGTGCCCCTGTCTGTTTACATGTTTTGATTAACTCATATCGTATTGCAGTCAACGCAATAACTCCCTTCAAGAGCTTCTCACTCTTATATTACTTAATTAACATTGCATCTCCAAAACTAAAGAACCTGTATTTTTCTTCCACAGCCGTTTCATAGGCATGAAGTACATGCTCCCTGCCTGCAAGTGCAGAAATAAGCATGATTAAAGTCGATTTGGGCAAATGGAAGTTCGTTATCATCGCATCGATCCCTTTGAACTCATATCCAGGATAAATGAAGATGCTCGTCCAGCCATTCTCTTCCTTGAAAACCCCATCATTGCGGGACGCAATCGTTTCCAATGTCCTTGTGGACGTAGTGCCGACCGTAATGATTTTCCCGCCTTTTTCTTTCACATCATTCAGTAATCTGGCAGTGCCTTCCGTCATTTGATAAAATTCCGAATGCATTTCGTGGCTATCTATATCGTCGACACTTACCGGACGGAATGTACCAAGCCCAACATGCAGCGTGATGAAGGCGATGTGGACACCCATCCCTTTAAGTTTCCCGAGCAAATCCTCCGTAAAATGCAGGCCAGCGGTAGGTGCGGCTGCAGATCCCCGTTCCCGCGCATAAACCGTTTGATAGCGGTCCTGGTCGTCGAGTTGTTCCTTGATGTATGGAGGTAACGGCATTTCGCCAAGCTTCTCCAATATTTCATAAAATATGCCTTCATATTTAAATTCAAGGATTCGGCCGCCATGCTCAAGTACACCTGTACAAACAGCACTCAGCTTACCATCGCCGAAAACGATCGTCGAGCCTTCTTTAATCCGTTTGGCCGGCTTCACAAGCGTTTCCCATACATCATCATGCTCTTGCTTAAGCAGCAAGACTTCGATTTTTGCACCCGTTCCTTCTTTACTGCCGTATAGCCGGGCCGGAAGCACCTTCGTATCATTCAACACAAGGCAATCTCCCGGTTTGATATATTCCGTGATATGGCTGAATACATCATGCTCAAGCTTGCCGGTTTCTTTGTCCAGCACCATCAATCTACTTGCTTCTCTATCCTCCAAAGGAACTTGGGCAATCAGTTCCTCCGGTAAATGAAAATCAAACATATCCAATTTCATCTGTTCCACTTCCTTACGTGTCTATCAAGCTGTAATCATTATTTAAAACGGCCGATCAAATAAAAAATCGCGGACAATACAACACTGACGATGATTGATGTAACGATGGGAAAGTAAAACGTCGTATTCCCCTTTTTCAGAAAAATATCTCCCGGCAGCCTGCCGAGATGGATATATTTCATCGCAAAACCAATCACGAATATAATCACACCCAAAATCATGACCATCTTTGGTATATTCATCATTCAGGCATCTCCATTCCGAAATGCTCATAAACAAGCTGTGTTGCCATCCGGCCTCTTGGGGTACGCTGAAGAAAACCGACTTGTAACAGATATGGTTCATAGACATCTTCGATCGTATGTGCCTCTTCGCCAATCGTTGCCGCAATCGTTTCCAGACCCACGGGCCCGCCACGGAATTTTTCAATGATCCCTTTAAGTAATTTATGGTCAATATGATCGAGTCCTAAACGGTCGACCTGCATTAATTCCAGCGCATAATCGGCAAGTTCGGCCGTTATCGTACCATCACCGCGTACCTGGGCGAAATCCCTGACCCTCCGTAAAAGCCGATTGGCAATCCTCGGTGTGCCCCTTGATCTTCTTGCAAGCTCTGCCGCTGCTTGATCATCCATTTCCGTATCCATGATTCTTGCCGTACGGATGATGATATCAGTCAAATGGTTTTCCGTATAATATTCAAGACGGCTCAAAACGCCAAAACGGTCCCTGAGCGGTGCAGACAGTGAGCCTGCACGTGTCGTGGCCCCTACGAGGGTAAACGGCGGCAAGTCGATCCTGATCGAACGGGCTTCCGGTCCCTTACCGACTACAATATCCAGACAGAAGTCCTCCATAGCCGGGTATAGAACTTCTTCAACGACACGGGGAAGACGGTGAATCTCATCAATGAACAATACATCACCCGGTTCAAGTGCACTCAAAATGGCCGCCAGATCTCCCGGCCGCTCAATGGCGGGACCGGAAGTCGTGCGGATATTCACACCCATTTCATTGGCGATGATGACGGCAAGCGTCGTCTTTCCAAGGCCAGGCGGTCCATATAAAAGTACATGATCGAGCGTTTCTTCACGCATCCTTGCCGCTTCGATGTATACACCTAAATTCGCTTTCACTTTATCCTGTCCGATATATTGCTTTAAGTTTTGCGGCCGCAAGCTTTGTTCAAAGGACAGTTCGTTCAAATCGGCTTCCTGATTGAATATTCTCTCCTCCATTGCGCCACTCCTTATCTTAACATCATTTGCAATGCTTTCTTAATATATTGCTCGGTCGTCATATCTTCAGACTGCAATTTCTTGGCAACCTTTTGGACTTCCTTTTCAGAATAACCAAGAGCCTTCAATGCAAGAACGGCTTCATCCAACTCCTCTGTATAACCATTTGGACTGAGTGCAGCCGTGACTCCTTCGTTAAACAAGCTTGGAAACGCATCCGGAATAATATTTTCAAGTTTCCCTTTTAAATCGAGGATCATTTGCCGTGCCGTTTTCTTTCCGACTCCCGGGAATTTCACCAAAAACGATTCATCTTCATTTTCGATCGCCTGCACCACCTGATCAACCTGGCCAGATGCCAATATGGCTAGAGCACCCTTCGGCCCGATTCCGGTTACATTCAATAATTTTGTGAATAACGCCTTTTCTTGACGAGTCTGGAATCCGTATAATGCGGCCATATCCTCACGAACATAATGATACAAGAAAACTTGAATTTCTTTCTGGTATTGAGCGGAAAAAATAAAAGGATTCGGCGTCATCACTTGATATCCGATCCCCCCATTTTCCACAACTATGTATTCAGGTCCAATATAATCGACCTTACCTTTTATATAATCATACAAATTAATTCTCTCCCTGATTTTGCTGTACCTCTCATTTTATCATAAAAAGGGGGTGTTGTTCATTAAAAGTTATTTCATAATCGGCAAAGTCTTTTCACAAGGATTTCCGGGTGTTACTACTATGCTTAAAACAAAGTTGATTGGAACGGGTGTGCGAGACTCCTGCGGGAAATACGCGTCCAAGGGGCCGCAAAGGCGCCGAGGGCGGACCGCCCGCGGAAAGCGAGTGCCTGCAGTGGAAGTCAACGGCCAATGTAAAATACTAAAAAAACTGTAGACAAACTCCATCCTTATCGAGTTTGTCTACAGTCTGAAAGATGGGGTGTAATCCCACCCTAGTTTACCGAATATGGCTCATATTCTTTAATGAGCTGTTTATATTGGTCTTTATTCATGATCGGAATCCCTTTTTGCAGTTCCTCCTGCTTGTATGCTTCAAGTTTACCAACGTCTATTTGGTAGAAAGTATGAATGATCTTGGCGTGCTCAGGCCTTCCGATAAAAATGGATAACGTACCATCTTCCCTCATCCCAAGGTAACCATTCGCTTTTAAAAGCGGAGATATGTCATTTTCAATTTTCTTCATGACAATCTGCTCTTCATTTTGATCGACTACTTTCCATCCTTCATATTTTGACCAAAAGTCCTCCATCGACCAAATGGTTTCTGTCAATTTCTCTTCACTTAACTCGCCATCCAGATACATACGCTGAAGAATGACCTTCCTCTCAATTGGATCATTTTCCTTTTGAACGGTTTCTTCGGCAAAAACGGTTAAGCAAAATGGCAATATGAAAAGCGTCATGAAAAATTGGATTCTGAGTTGATTAATCAATATACTCACCTCTTAAGGCGTTTACTTTTTATGTAGTTTGACCCAAATAAGGATTATTAACCAGAAAAAAATCAAAAAAGAGCTGACTCCATATCGGGTCAGCCCACTAATTATTTCAAGTGATTTTCGTGAATGTTAAGATTATCGAACATGTCATTGGCATCCAAAATGATCATTTCCCTAGTGTCTCCATCCCGAAGATTGTTATCAAGTGTCATCGTCCTGAAATAGACACCTTCATCGGTGGTGACATATAGGGTACGGCCATTGGTAAGCGGTCCGATTTCCTTCTTGATTCTTTCTTTAACATCTTTTGCTTGGCTGTAGTCATCAAGCAGCAAGGCTACCAGCATTTCGTCTTTCATGATGATCGTCCTGGCATCGATGACCGGCTCCACTTTATTGGCGACACCATTGACTTTGTCGGCTAAAGCGCCTTCATAAGAATTATAATAAGATGATCGCGCCTTTAGCGGTTTACTCTCATGTCCATGGTAGTTACGGTCACTCTTACTGTATGCATCATCTTTATTGTATAAACCTTGCACCATATTCTCATAATTGATGTTGCGTACCAATGCATCTTTTTCATGGTATCCTGTATCATTCGTGATATTTTCATCTTCCGCAGTATCATTATTAGCACATCCAACCAAACTGACGGCGGCCAATACCGTACAAAGCGGCTGTGCCCATTTTATTTTCTGCACCAATAACCCTCCCATTGCAATTGAATGAGCTATATTCCGCTCATAATTAGCATGGGTGTCGAACGGGAAATGTACTCTGTAAGATACGGCCAAAAACCCGTTTTAATTCCTATTAAGGGAAGAAATCCTTTTTGCCAATTTTTCATTCATCGCCATCCGCTCCGAAAAACCTTCCACGGTCATTTTCCAGACCGAATGAAGCTGGGAAGAACTTTTATTAAGACGATTCCATTCACGGAAAATATCGGTAGGATAAGTTAAAGCATATAAAAAGGCCAGATCTGACTGATACCTTTGCAATTGCGGCACATCCCACAGCTCGGTGGCCGCATCTTCCAAATGATGCGATATTCGATTTGCATATTGTAAATAATCAATGCACCTCGGGGCATTTGCCATTAAGTCAAAATCGATTAAAGTCAAAGTGCCGTCCGCTCTGCGCAAGAAATTATGGTGGGCACAATCACCATGAATGATTACTTTCTTTTCCTTATTCCATAAAGACTGATTTTTATCAAACCCCTCTAGCGCCCACTCACCCCATCTAATCCATTCCTTGATAATATCTTCGGAAACATATTGGCGAACATAAGAAAAGTTCTTTTTAAAAAGTGATAAACGTTCTTTCCACTTTTTTGATTGATTGAACACAGGCGCGTTAATGGAGAGATGTTCCGACACATCATGGAAGCTTTCCAGTAACTTAATTCCCTCTAAACGGTCCTTATGATTGGAATATCTGAATTTTTTCTTACTCGGCGGAAAATAGTCCATACTCCCATACCATTTCCCTTTAAATTCAAAGGGCATTAAATTCTGATGAATATAATACGTTTGATGAAAACCCTTTTGTTTTAACAAAGAAGTCAATTCTCTTTGCCGATCCCACTTTTCAAAGCTATCGAATCCTTTAAGGATCATTGGATGACCCTTTTCAAAAGTTATTAAATAGACACTGCTTTGAATATGGCGGACATTCTTTGGCTTACGATTTAAATAAGATAGGAGACGAGTGTTAAAAACACTGTCTCCTTGATAATTAGTAGTCATCGCTTTCATCTACATATGTCGGTATCCCAAATGTTTCAGGCGCACGAACGCCCCCGAATTGGCCTGGCTGGCCACCCATTTGTCCAGGTAACATAGCTTCAGGTTGCCCCCCTAGCTGACCGCGCATCATTTCCGGCTGACCACCAAATTGTCTAGGCATCATTCCCGGCTGGCCTCCATTTTGATCGCCCATCATCCACGGCTGACTTCCATTTTGACGGCCCATCCACGGCGGACCTCCGGTTTGACCGCCCATCATCATACCTGGCTGGCCTCCATTTTGGCCGCCCATCATCATGCCTGGCTGACTTCCGTTTTGGCCGCCCATCATCATACCTGGCTGACCTCCGTTTTGGCCGCCCATCATCATACCTGGCTGACCTCCATTTTGACCGCCCATCATCCACGGCTGACCTCCATTTTGACCGCCCATCATCATGCCTGGCTGACTTCCGTTTTGGCCGCCCATCATCATACCTGGCTGACCTCCGTTTTGGCCGCCCATCATCATGCCTGGCTGGCCTCCGTTTTGACCGCCCATCATCATGCCTGGCTGGCCTCCATTTTGGCCGCCCATCATCATGCCTGGCTGGCCTCCATTTTGACCGCCCATCATCATGCCTGGCTGGCCTCCATTTTGACCGCCCATCATCATACCTGGCTGGCCTCCATTTTGACCGCCCATCATGAATGGAGGACCTCCTATTTGAATCTCTTTTATGCCTGGCTGACCTCCGTTTTGACCACCCATGCCTGGCTGGCCTCCGTTTTGGCCGCCCATCATCATACCTGGCTGGCTTCCGTTTTGGCCGCCCATCATCATGCCCGGCTGGCTTCCGTTTTCGCCGCCCATCATCATGCCTGGTAGGCCTCCGTTTTGACCGCCCAACGTCATGCCTGGCTGGCTTCCGTTTTGGCCGCCCATCATCATGCCTGGTAGGCCTCCGTTTTGATCGCCCATCATCATGTCCGGCTGGCCTCCGTTTTGACCGCCCATCATCATGTCTGGCTGGCCTCCGTTTTGACCGCCCATCATCATGTCTGGCTGGCCTCCGTTTTGACCGCCCATCATCATATCTGGCTGGTCTCCGTTTTGACCGCCCATCATCATGTCCGGCTGGCCTCCGTTTTGGCCGCCCATCATCATGTCTGGCTGGCCTCCGTTTTGACCGCCCATCATCATGTCTGGCTGGCCTCCGTTTTGACCGCCCATCATCATGCCCGGTTGGCCTCCGTTTTGACCGCCCATCGTCATGTCCGGCTGATCACCGTTTTGGCCGCCGCCCATCATCATGTCCGGCTGACCTCCGTTTTGGCCGCCCATCATCATGTTCGGCTGACCACCGCTTTGGCCGCCCATCATCATGTTCGGCTGACCACCGCTTTGGCCGCCCATCATCATGTTCGGCTGACCACCGCTTTGGCCGCCCATCATCATGAATCCTTCATATTGAGCCGATTCTACTGACTCTTCTTCATATTGTTGCATCTCTTTCTCCATTTGAGACTCATTAAGCGACATCCCTTGGTATGGGGCCTGTTGCTGCTGTGACTGAACGGATTGATATTGGTGATAATCTGGATGGTGATGTGCATTGGTATCCATTTTTTGGTTCCCTTGATACTGTCCTTTCACTTCCGGCCCATAAGTTCCAAGTAACCCCTTATTACAGCCGCAATCTTCCTCTTCCTCTTCCTCACCGGCAGCCTGGTTATACTGCTGAGGGAAGTTATAGTTATTGTTGTATGAAGATGGCGATTCGCCTGGTGACTCATAATCTTGTTGCATATATGAACCTGCTACTTGTGCTTGTTGATTCATCCCTCCATAGTAATGGTGCGGAACCGGTGCGGAGGCTGGATATGGATATTGTTGCTGGCTTGGTATATTCATGCTCGCCCCTTGAACGAATCCTTGATCCATCATTTCCATGTCAGGGGATTCGCCCCAAATATCAGAGCTCTCTTCCATCATTTGATAACCATATGTTTCCGGAGCCGTCTGATACCCTGGAACTCCTTGATACGGAGCTTGCATATGCATCTGCGCCCACGGTGGCGGCTGAATGCAATAACCGCTTCCGGGCAAAATTGGTGTTACTGGAATACAATCATCCACCGGCTCAATGTATTCCTGTGCTGGCTGTACAGCTGGCTTTTTCTTCTTTTTAGTGGCTACCGGCTCTTCTTTTTTCTTTGGTAAAGGTGGTGGTGCAGGAGGCTTTTGCACACTCATATTGGTCATGTTGACCATATAGTAATTATTGATATCGATTTCCGGAATCACCGGCATGGGCACCGGAATTTCTTTTGGAACGATTTTTTGCTTTTCTTTAATGATTGGCTTTGGCGGAATGATCTGCTGCTCTTTCTTGACTGGTTGTTCCTTCACTGGCTGTTGAACGATTGGTTGCTCTTTTATCGGCTGTTGATATTTCGGCTGTTCTTTTACCGGCTGCTGAAATTTCGGCTGCTCTTTTATCGGCTGTTGATATTTCGGCTGCTCTTTAACCGGCTGTTGAAACATCGGCTGCTCTTTTATCGGCTGCTGAAATTTCGGCTGTTCTTTTACCGGCTGCTGAAATTTCGGCTGTTCTTTTACTGGCTGTTGAAACATCGGCTGTTCTTTTACCGGCTGTTGAAACATCGGCTGTTCTTTTACCGGCTGCTGAAATTTCGGCTGTTCTTTTACCGGCTGTTGAAACATCGGCTGTTCTTTAACAGCCGGTTTTTGCATAATTTGCTGCTCTTTTATAGGCGCTGGCTGAGCCTGGTACGGTTGAATTTGGGATTCTTTAATTCCCGGTTGAATATTCACGTTTGATTTAGCCGTTTCTTTTATTACAGCTCCGGATGTCCCTGGTATTTTAATTTTCATTCCGGGCATCATCATGTCCGGGTTGCTCAATTGTGCGTTAACTTTTTTAAGTTCTTCAAAACTGACGCCGTATTTTTTGGCGAGTTTCCAAAGTGTATCGCCTTTTTGGACTATATGAATTTTCACGCTGTTAACCCCTCCTGTGCATATGTCCATATATTCTATGAAGCAGTGGGTGAATTGCTATTATTTTTATCATGAAAACTTATGCGTGAAAAATGACATTTATGATTGGATCAATGATTTAGGAAAATGGAAGGTACTTTTTTGGAGAGGAAATAAATGATATGACATCTTCGAAAAGGAATGCCATTCTTAAAAAGTATTTAATTGCGACCATTGCCTTCATTCTAAAAAAAGGAGGCAATGGTTTTTAGGTTGGAAGCTATCATGTTATGAAACACTTCTTTCAAGCTTCTGTCTAAACTCAGGGAAATCCGGGTATAAGAAAGTAAATGACCTAAGGCTTTGTCTTCAGGTACTTATCTTACATCCCTGGGGGGAATAATAATGAAATGGAAAGGTAGACAGGGCAGCTCGAACGTCGAGGACAGAAGAGGCATGAGCGGAAAAGGCATGGCCGGAATCGGCGGAGGGGTCGGATTGGTAATTGTCTTGATCGTGACGCTCCTTGGCGGTAATCCTAGCGAATTGCTAGGCAGTTTGAATTCTACTGAATCGAACAATGGCAGCACTTATGTCGAGACTGATGAAGAGAAGGAACTTGCGCAGTTCGTATCTGTCGTCCTTGCAGAAACGGAGCAGGTCTGGACAGAAGAATTCCGAAAAAATGGACTGGAATATAAGGAACCGAACCTTGTCCTGTATTCAGGCAGTGTCGAATCGGCATGCGGAATGGCAGCTTCTTCGGTAGGGCCATTTTATTGTCCGGGTGACAAAAAACTATATATTGATCTCAGCTTTTATCAAGAGTTGAAGCAAGAGTTCCAGGCACCCGGTGATTTCGCCATGGCCTATGTTATTGCCCACGAAGTCGGACATCACGTTCAGACAATTTTAGGGACAACGGAAAAGGAAATGCCCGATCGTTCACAGGTCAGCGAGACCGAATATAATAGGTATTCTGTCCGTCTTGAACTTCAGGCCGATTATTTGGCTGGAGTTTGGGCACATCATGTCCAAGGAGAGAATTTACTTGAAAAAGGCGATCTTGAGGAGGCCTTGAATGCAGCAAGTGGTGTGGGGGATGACCGTATCCAAGAAAAGGCACAGGGTTACGTGGTTCCGGACAGCTTCACGCACGGTACATCCGAACAGAGAAAACGGTGGTTCAATAAAGGTTTTAAATCCGGTGATATGAATGAAGGCAATACTTTTAAAGCGAGTAACCTTTAAAAGTTCTTACCTGTTTTGATTACAATAAGAGAAAAGGGGGTCTTATCCCCCTTTCAGATTGTAGACCAATTCGAAGAAAAAAGAGTTTGTCTACTAAAAATTGCAGTTGATTTCAGAAATCCGCTCCCTTTCCGCCGACTGTCTGCCAAGCCTCCTCGACGCAAGCGTCTGTGGGGTCTAGGCTAGCCAGTTATTCGGCAGGAGTGTCGCAAATTTCTTCAACCCTGTGAGTTTCAGCTAAAAACAGTAAAAATACATGAGGATAACTCGGTATTGTTTTAAAATCATGGCAATAATCCCTTGATAAAATCGTGATAGGGATTCGGGATAAGACCATTCCAATCCCCATTAGGTGGACAAACTCAAAGGGGTATTGCCCCTATTTCCTTATGATCCAAAGTCTTTTTAAAATGCACAACTCAAACGCGTTCCAGCATTCTGTTTAGAGCTAGGATGGCATTATCCGCAATGTTCTTCTCCACTTTGATCGGATTGATGATTATACCTTCTTCAATTGATTCAAGCGCCCACAGCAGGTGCGGCAGATCAATTCGATTCATCGTAAGACATGGACACATATTCGGATTTAACGAGATGATGTTCTTGTCAGGATTATTGGCGATAAGTCGCTTGACAAGGTTCATTTCCGTTCCGATTGCCCAGGAACTACCTGGTTCGGCTCTTTCGATCATATTGATGATGTACGATGTCGAACCCGCATAATCTGACAGTGCGACTACCTCACGGCGGCATTCGGGATGAACGATGATATTCATTTCAGGCTGCTCCGCTCTAAGTGTTTCAATATTCGCAATGGTGAAATTTTCATGGACTGAACAATGGCCTTTCCATAGAAGTACTTTCAGGTCTTCGAGTTCCCCTTCATAAATCAATTCATCCTTATGCGGATCCCAGACAGCCATTTCATTCAATGGGATTCCAAGGTCAAAGGCTGTATTCCTTCCAAGATGCTGATCGGGAAGAAAAAGGATCCTTTCTTTTTGCGAAAGGGCCCAGGAGACCATCCCCTGTGCATTGGAAGAAGTCACCGTCGCCCCGCCATTTTTCCCAACAAAAGCTTTGATGGCCGCGGTGGAATTAACATAAGTTAGCGGAAGGATCGTATCGCCAAATAAATCCTGAAGCTTTGTCCACGCCCGTTCCGTTTGTTCAATATCCGCCATATCCGCCATGGAGCAGCCTGCACGCATGTCAGGAAGGATAACCGTCTGCCCTTCTTCCGTCAAAATATCGGCTGTTTCAGCCATGAAATGCACACCGCAAAACACGATATAATCCGCTTCGCGATTTTGCGCGGAAAGCTGAGCCAATTGAAGTGAATCCCCCGTTGAATCCGAAAATTGAATGACTTCCTCCCGTTGATAATGATGGCCTGGGATATATAGACGGTTCCCCAGTCGTTTCTTGATGTCATGGACCCGATTCTCCATCTCTTCCTTTGTCATCGTTTTATACTTTTCAGGCAATGTATTTCCTGCTGTTTTAGCCATCTCCAATATGTTCATTTCAATATCCCCTCACGTTCTTTGACCTTTGCGCTAATATCAAGTGACCTGACACTGTGCGTCAAGCTGCCCAACGAAATATAATCTACCCCAGTTTCCCGATATGAAGCTAGATTGTCTAAATGGATCCCTCCAGAGGCTTCAGTTATGATGTGGGCGGGAACCAATTTTATCAGTTGCTTGATTTCTTCGGGGCTCCGGTTATCGAACATGATGATATCTGCACCGGCTGCCACTGCTTCAAGCACCTGTTGTGGTGATTCCGTTTCCACTTCCACTTTAGTGGTATGTCCCAGTTTGGATTTTACCGTTTGAACCGCTTTCGTTATGGACCCAGCGAAAGAAATATGGTTGTCCTTTATCATGACTGCATCATACAGACCATTTCTGTGATTGTATGCCCCGCCGGAACGGACCGCATATTTTTCAAGCATCCGCAGGCCTGGTGTTGTTTTCCTCGTATCACAAGCTCTCGTCTTCGTCCCCGCTAAAATCATGGCAGCTTTATGAGCCTGTGTCGCAATGCCGGACATACGCTGCACTAAATTCAAAACGACCCGTTCCCCTTTTAAAAGAGAGGCCATATCGCCGGTCATTCTTGCAAGCTGCTGCCCTTCTTCAAAGACTTCGCCATCTTGAACAAAAACGAAAACCTCGATTTGCTCATCCAACAATGCAAATCCCGTCTTGATGACGTCCCCTCCACTAAAGACCCCGCCTTCTTTTGCGATGAATGTCAAAGTTCCTTGTTCACCTTGATCAAAAATCGTATCACTCGTTACATCGCATTCCCCTATATCTTCCATTAAAAATTGTTGCAGCATCTGCTTAAGCATCAATATATTCATATAGTCGTCTCCCTTTCACTCGGTTTTTCACATCCGTGCAAGCAAGGATAACCGAATTTTCAAGCCATTGGGCGTCATCTTCGTTTGGATAGTCACTGCGGAAATGACCGCCCCTGCTTTCCGTCCTGGTCAATGCGGATTCGGCAATCAGCCACGCCACTATCATGGCATTGGTTTTCGTTATTTCTTCTATCGATAATTCCGTTACTTCCAAATGCAGCAATTTTTCGATATTAAATGTCTCAAGATAATCCTTCAGTCGAGTTAATCCCGCTTCATTTCGAACGATTCCCGCTTCGTTCATTAATTTTTCCTGCAATGTCTTTAGATCAGGTAAAAAGGAAACTGGACTGGAACTCTTGGACTGCTCTTTTTCTTCCGGTATCGCCCTTGCCGGCACGTTAGCAAGGAAACGGCCAAGTGCATTTCCAAAAACCAGCCCTTCGAGAAGGGAGTTGCTTGCCAATCGGTTTGCACCATGTACACCCGTGCACGCTACTTCACCTACAGCAAACAAAGAAGGAACTGAGGTCTGCCCGAATTCATCCACTTCAATTCCCCCCATTAGAAAATGGTTTCCAGGTGCAACGGGGATTTTCCCTGATTGAAGGTCCAGCCCGCTTTTTTCACATAATGAGCTCACTGTCGGAAAACGATTCTTAAAATCCTTAATCATCGAAATATCCAAAAATACCTTTTCACCGCGCTGCAAATAAGAAAAAATCGTTTGTGCCACAATATGCCTTGGAGCTAGATCTTTCAAGCTATGGACATCCTTCATGATCGGCCTTCCCATTTCCGTCACTAATCTCGCACCATCGCCCCGGACCGCTTCTGAAACCAGCCCTTGCGCTTTGCCATTTACAAAAAGCAGGGTCGGATGGAACTGTATGAATTCCATGTCACGAACTTTTGCACCGGCCTTGAATGCAAGTGCGATTCCATCACCTGAAACCGTTTGTGAATTTGAAGTGAAATGGTATAGTGAACCACAGCCGCCTGTTGCCAAAACCGTCTGTTCAGCATGATAGGTAACAAGATCCCCTGCCTTATCAAGTGTTTTGACCCCTATGCAGGAATCATCTTTCCCGATGATCAACTCCACTGCTGCAACATTCTCCATTACAGTAATCGATGATTTTTTCAAGCACCCTATAAGATGTTCCATGATGTACTTTCCTGTAGCATCTCCGTGACTATGGAGGATTCTTCGTTCACTGTGGGCACCCTCCATGCCAAGCAATAGAGTTCCGTCATGATCATGGTCAAATCGCATACCCGATTCTATTAGCTCAGCTATAACCGAAGGTGCCTCTGCGACGAGTTTTTCCACTGCCTTCACTTTGTTATATCTCTGACCAGCCGCCAGCGTATCTTTTTTATGTAAGGATACTCTGTCACGATCAGATATTGCAGCAGCAATCCCGCCCTGAGCTAAATATGAATTGCCATGACGGATATTTGATTTTGTGATGAGTATCACATGCTTATGTTCACTTGCTTCCAATGCCGTTTTCAAGGCAGCAATCCCGCTGCCTATCACGATGATTTCCGCTTTTACCATTATTTCATTCCTCCTGTTTATGACAGGTGTCTTGACAACTATATTTACATATTATTAAACTATTATCAAGAGTTTTTTAAGATTAAAGGATGGAAGTGATTTCTTGATTTATTTGGATTATGCCGCTACAACTCCGATTGATGAGGAGGCTCTCGACGTATTCAGCCAAGCATCCCGGAAGTTTTTCGGGAATGCGAGCAGTTTGCATGATATTGGCTCTGAGGCGGCACGTTTATTGGATATGTCACGACAGCAACTCGCAGAAATGCTGAACATAAAAAAGGAAGGAATCATCTTTACGAGCGGCGGATCAGAAAGCAACATGCTTGCCCTAGATACATTCATCGCTTCGAAACCATCCTGGCAGAACCACTTGATCGTAAGCCGAATTGAACATGCATCTCTTGCCAATTTCGTGGCGAAGCTTGAACAAGATGGCTTCGAGGTTACTTATTTACGGCATTTGGAAGATGGCCGTGTTGATATTGAACATCTCCAGGAATGTATG
Organism: Peribacillus phoenicis; assembly: GCF_047238085.1. Classification (NCBI taxonomy): domain Bacteria; kingdom Bacillati; phylum Bacillota; class Bacilli; order Caryophanales; family Bacillaceae; genus Peribacillus; species Peribacillus phoenicis. Next base: position 3,498,135 of record NZ_JBDFMF010000001.1, read on the forward strand.
TCGGAGAAAACATGTTTGGTCATTGTTCAGCATGTGAATTCGGAAATCGGGGTCATTCAACCCATTGAGCAAATAAGTGAAATCGTTCGTAAACACCAGGCTTTTTTTCATGTGGATTGTGTCCAATCATTTGCCAAATTACCGCTTGGCAAGATAGCTGCCTCATGTGATGGACTATCCGTTTCCAGCCATAAAGTTTATGGTCCAAAAGGGACTGGGGCCGTCATTTTCCCGGCCATCCACCAGTTGAAGGCTTCGGTACCGAATATCACACATGAGTATGGTTTCCGACCAGGAACAGTGGACGTCCCCGGAATAGCCTCCTTCGTAACCGCTGCTAAGAAATTGGGGGATGTCATGGAAGATGAACGAAAACGGATTTCCACACTTAGGATGCAATTGATCCAACAGCTAACGGAAAGGAAAATCGATTTTGAAATCATCGAAGCAAAAAACGAGCAATTGCCTCACATCCTGGCGCTGACCTTCGCTGGATTGCAAGGACAGTACATCATGCTGGAATTAAACCAGAAAGGATTCGCCGTTTCGACGGGAAGCGCCTGTCAAATCGGTAAACAGGATCCTTCAAAAACGATGATGGCCATTGGGAAAAGCGAAGATGAAGCCCATCAATTCGTCCGCTTTTCCTTTGGCAAAAACACGTCGGCCGACGACATTCACAAGTTGGCGGACTGCATCGAAGGAATAGCTGCCATTCGATAAAACCCTACAATCTGTGTTAGAATGTTTGTAATTAAAGAGGTGAATGTTTATGGAAAGAAAGAAATTACTCGGGGAAGAAAGACGGACGAAACTCTTACATTTATTGCAAACAAGCGCGGAGCCTGTAACAGGCAGCGAGCTTTCGCAGATAACGAATGTAAGCCGGCAGGTTATCGTTGGTGACATAACCCTCCTGAAAGCGCGGAATGAGCCTATCATTGCGACGAGCCAAGGCTATCTGTACTTACAAACGGGGAGCACGCAAAAGCCTGAACGGATCATTGCTTGCCAACACGATCCTTCCCGGACCCAAGAAGAGCTATATTTACTCGTGGATATCGGCATCACCGTGAAAGATGTCAAAATCGAGCATCCCGTATACGGCGACCTAACAGCTTCCATCATGGTCAGCAGCCGAAAGGAAGTCCAGCAATTCCTTTCAAGGGTAACGGCAACGAATGCATCGTTTTTATCGGAACTAACGAGCGGCATCCATCTCCATACACTGAGCGCATCATCTGAAGAACTGCTCGACGAAGCGGAGTGTGCTTTGAGGGATGCCGGCATTTTAGTCGATTGAATGAACGAAAAAACCTCAAAAGCCATATCTTTTGAGGCTTTTTTTATTGGCCTTATGTTCACTCATCATTGGAATTGCTTTCATTTGAGCTGCCATCCCCGGAGTTTTCAACTTCGTTACTTCTCAACTGCCCGATAAGACTAATGACGGAACCGACCGCCTGTACCCACCCTCCCATCACTTGGATTGATTCAGCATCAGATGGCTTCTCTTCCAAATAAGGATATTGATATTTTTGCAGTTCCTGCTCCTTATCTTGTTCATCTTGCTCTTGATCCTTATCTTGGTCTTTTTCTAGAATGCTATTTTTAAGTTCGGCAATTCCACCTATCGCTTGCATCGAATTCCCAATCGCCTGTAACAAATTCCCCGTTGCATTGAAGGCCTGCTCCGGTTCATCCGGATTTTCGTATGCCCCCGCCAAAGCGGTGCCTCCGCCCAACGCTTGAATCAGATTACCTTTGATGATTAATTCCTGTTTCGTTATTTCATCAAAATCAATGACTAGGCCTAAGATAACGGTCGAATTCCCGATCGCCTGTATTATATTACCGAATTTATCTAGAGACCAGGTTTCTTCTGCGTCCGCCAATAAGGCATTTCCTGTTGCTTGAAGTTCATTTCCAATCAAATCTAAGTTCTTACGAAATTCTTCGTCCAAGACATTGGATGGTGTACCAGCAACAGCGGAAATGACGGTTCCTATCGCTTGAGTCCAAGAACCGAAAGTTTCTTTGAATTGACTATCCATCTCTGCTGACCACCACCCTCTCTCTGCTTTTTTGATTAAAAAGGTGTATCCACTGAATTAGTCATCAACTTATGTATTACCGTTCCTATTTCCACATGTGCCATATCGAGATTTACCTATTGTATTTGCTTTCATCACAATCGGTGTTTGTTTTTCATCCAGAATCATTCTGCCTATTTCTATATATTTCATAAAATGACAGCCAACCATTTTAGGAACTTGTACGCAAAGGGAATACAAACCTTTACGACAGCCTTCACAAAAAAATGCCCCGGAAATACTCCCGGGGCACCCTTTTTATTCTTGTATATAACTCAACTGAGGCTGTACCATTTATCATTTCAGAAAAAAATTTCACAATAAAAAAATCAGCGCTGCGGTACACCTGTTTGGACTTTAAAGCATGAATAGCTTCCCATGATCGATACCGTACATCCTAAGGCCTCAAGCTCGGAAATCGCTCCTGGGATTAGGACATCGTCAAGGGGCATTTCGATGTCGATGATGAAAAAGTAATTGCCCAATCCTGTTTTCATGGGTCTTGATTCAATCTTGGAAAGGTTAAGCTTCCTCCAGGAAAAAGCGGAAAGGACTTGGTGCAGCTGCCCTGAGTGGTCGGCAGGCAGCTGAATCATCAAGGTCGTTTTCTTGTCCCCTTCAACGGTCAAATGCCCTTCAAAGTCGACTTCACTGTTGGATACGACGACAAACTTGGTGTGATTATGTTCGTAATCGTGAATATTTTGTTTTGCAATCGTCAAACCGTATTCCTCTGCTGCCATATCATTTGCAATTGCAGCAATATTGATATCGGGATTCTCCATCACCATCTTCGCAGCGGCTGCTGTGGATGTGACATACTCATACGGAATGCCCCTTAGCTCATTATGTAGAAATTTGCGGCATTGAGCGATGGCATGGGAATGCGAATATACCATGTCAGGTTTGAAACCAGGATATGCATGGTCCGGATGCACCATATAATGCTGTTGGATTGGAATCGTCACTTCGCCTTTCATCGGCAATGTGACTTCATGGACTAAGTAATCCATCGTTATATTTACCGAACCCTCCAAAGCATTCTCGATCGGTACGAGCGCGTGATTCACTTCCCCGTCCCGAACAGCATCAAGGCAGTCCGGAATCGTGTTCATCGGTATTTTTATATCATTAGGAAATAGTCGCGATACAGCTAAATCCGTGAACGTTGCTTTTGGTCCAAGAAATGCAATTTTTGATGTCATATTATAAACTCCTTCTCACGGAAAATCTACTGTTTATGTTATGCCATTTTCTGATTTTTTACAATACTTAATCGTTAATTTCCTCTTACAAATGAAAACAGCCTGTAGACAAACCCGATAATAAATGAGTTTGTCTTCAGGCTGTTTTAGGTTTTTAAACTTTGACCGTTGATTTCCGCTCCAGGCACTCTTTCCGCGGGCGGTCCGGGAGCCTCCTCGGCGCATTTGCGCCTGCGGGGTCTCCCTTGGACTGCTTTTCCCGCAGAGTCTCGTACCTTACGTTCCAATCAACTTTGTCTATTCAGCGAGATCAACTTGAAATGATTACTAGAGCCCGTTGGCCTTTAGGTTACGGTTTCCATGATAAATGCCTCACTTCTCTACGTTCGGCAAAAATTATGAGCACTCTTTTGCGGTGCTACTATCGTCCCCAACACAAATCCATTACAGTCTGCGCCGCAGGAAACGAATAGGCATACTGTTTTGTTTCCTCACCCTTCACATAGTAGCCACTCTCAGGATCAGTTGGAAAAGGTTTCAGAATCAGACCAATTCGAAACCTTTTGTCTACAAACTGACAGCCTGTACATGTGAAATGTACAGGCTGTTTTCATGCGCCGTTACCAATGATTTCGACTTTTTCGACGAACTCCATTTTACGCAGTTTAGTAAGCAGTTCATTAATATCCATCGTCATCCCACCCGTATTCAGGGATAGGGTGACATTTGCACGTCCCTGCAAAGGAATCGTTTGGTGGATGGTCATGATGTTGCAACCGGATGAGGCGACGAGCCGTAAAAGCTCCGATAGAGTACCAGAACGATCTTCGAGATAGAAGAACAGTGTAATCAGCTTTTCCTTAACAACTGTATGAAACGGAAAAACCGTGTCACGGTATTTGTAAAAAGCACTCCTGCTTAGGTCCACTCGCTGTACCGCTTCCCAAACTGATTCCGCTTTTCCCCGTTCAATCATTTCTTTTGCATCCAGCGTTTTTTTCATCGCTTCGGGAAGGACATCCTCTCGAACGAGGAAAAATTTCTGATCGGACTTATTCAAACTCCGCACGCCTCCTTTTGCCTGCCATCATGGTCTCCAATCAATCAACAAATTCAAATTCATATTCAAGGATACGGACGATATCGCCATTTGTCGCACCTTTTTGGCGAAGGCCTTCGTCGACTCCGAATGAACGAAGCTGTCTGGCGAAACGACGTATGGACTCTTCACGGGTGAAGTCAGTCATTTTGAATAAACGCTCGATCTTGAATCCTGATACGGCAAAGCTGCCATCAGGTTCGCGTTCAATGTTAAATTCATCCGACTGTGATGTATGTTTATATAGAACCCGGTGGATTCCAGTATTCTCTTCTTCATGTTCAAGAGGGAACTCAGGTGTCTCTTCGATTTTATCAGCAATAGCATAAAGAAGCTCACGGATCCCTTCACGCGTCACGGCAGAAATCGGGAAGACAGGATAGTCTTCTTCCAGCTTTTCTTTGAAAGCCGCTAAGTTATCCTCTGAGTCCGGCATATCCATTTTACTTGCTACAATGATTTGCGGACGTTCAGTCAAGCGCAGGTTATACTCTTCCAACTCTTTATTGATTGTTTGGTAGTCTTCATATGGATCCCGGCCTTCAAGACCCGACATATCGATTACATGAACGATTACCCTCGTTCTTTCAATATGGCGCAGGAATTGATGTCCAAGGCCCACACCTTCTGAAGCGCCTTCGATCAGACCAGGTAAATCGGCCATGACGAAGCTGCGGTGATCTTCCGTTTCCACCATTCCGAGGTTCGGTACGATCGTCGTAAAATGGTATTCGGCAATTTTGGGCCTTGCTGCGGATACGACAGATAGCAAAGTGGATTTCCCTACACTTGGGAAACCAACCAAACCGACATCAGCCAACAGTTTCAATTCCATGACTATATCACGTTCTTGGCCCGGTTCGCCGTTCTCAGCGATTTCAGGTGCAGGGTTGGCTGGTGTGGCAAAACGGGAATTTCCCCGGCCTCCGCGGCCACCTTTGGCAATGACGGCGCGTTGTCCGTGCTCAACTAAATCAGCAATGACTTCCTTCGTTTTGTCATCAATGACAACGGTGCCAGGTGGAACCTTGATGACCATATCCTTTGCAGCCGCACCATGCATGTTTTTGGACATGCCATGTTCTCCGCGAGGTGCCTTAAAGTGACGTTGATAACGGAAATCCATTAATGTACGCAAGCCCTCTTCCACTTCAAAAACGACATTGGCTCCATTACCGCCATCTCCGCCGGCAGGTCCGCCTTTAGGTATGAATTTCTCACGACGATAAGCAACTATCCCGTTACCACCGTCTCCGCCTTTTACATAGACTTTCGTTTGATCGACAAACATGCTATCACTTCCTTGTTTTCTGCAAGTCATTTCTTGCTGTATACTTCTCTAAAAGTTAATATCCATCTTAAAAAATATTTCATCCTCATTACATTCAAGAATTTCAATTGCTTGCTCGGCCGTTAATGAACCTTCCAAAAACTCGATCACTGGGGATTGATCAATGAACCTGCCTTGCAAATGAAATGAACAGTGCATATCGCTCACTTCTTTTTTACACATGGAAACAGCCAGTATATTTTCAAAAAACGGATCGAGATTCTTATCGAGAATTTTAAAGAAATCGTTTGTCCAGCGATACATCAGACAGTCCATCTCAGTTGAACCTTCAAAAACATCAATGATTTCATATTCGCAATAAAATGATCCATTATTCCAATTCGACGTCAACAACATTTCGGTGAACTTAGGTAAATTCAAACTGGAGAGGCGTGCTTCATTCTGGGTTTCAACAATGATTTCATCAATGATGCCCTTGACACGATCAATTCTGTTCAACTCCAGATTCCCTTTGATGATTTGAATTTTATTCAGCCAGTCATGCCTGGTTTGACGCAGAGTTTCAATAGTCGTCCAATTTTTATCCATTATTAACACCTTCAATTATGATAAAGAAACTTTTTTTCAGCTCTATCATGTTGAATACTTCCATTTGTACAGTATATCAAAAAAATAACAAACAGGAAATGAAGCTCGATTCACATGCCTTCACATGAAAGCCCCCGTCCAAAAAATACAGCCGCACACCCTGAGTTCTTTGGACGATGGTAGAGCCATTTGAACTAAAAAAGAGAATGGGCCTTTTATGCACCAATTGGAGATATTATAGTTGAATTGGAGTGTCTATTTGGTTTAAACCAAATCGGATGGATGAGTAATCTTGGATTTCCCCCCTGAAAGTTTAAGAAAGCCCGCCGATTGGCGAGCCTTTTGTAAGTCAGAGGTTGTTTTCCTTATACTAATGACTAAAGTCTCCTGCAAAATGCTGGTTCATTTCCTATATAGTATAAATAAAGGGCCGGACCCCTTCATCACTATATAGCATACCATTATTAAAAATGACGCGGTATATAGTGTCTTGTAGAAGGAATCAGACCCTTTTGAGTCAGCCTCTGTTCAAAGATGCCAATTATGCTTCTTGTGCAACTGGATATACGCTTACTTTTTTACGGTCACGTCCGAAACGTTCGAATTTAACAACACCGTCTACTTTAGCGTATAGAGTATCGTCTCCACCACGGCCTACGTTCTCACCAGGATAGATTTTTGTTCCGCGTTGACGGTAAAGGATAGAACCACCAGATACGAATTGACCATCTGCACGTTTAGCGCCAAGACGCTTGGAGATTGAGTCACGTCCGTTCTTTGTAGAACCTACTCCTTTTTTCGAAGCGAAGAACTGAAGATTTAATCTTAACATTTGTTCCACCTCCTATTGGTTGAGGATAATTTTCATGTATTTACCATAATCACGTTCGATGGTTTGCAGCGATATGAGCATGCCGTTCAAAAGCAGCTGAACCTTCTCTTCCGATTCCGGCGAAAGATTCCCCGGAATGACGCAGCGAAGATAGCCGCCTTCTCTCCCTTGCTCAATCTCAGGCTCTACGTCCGTTAAGGACATGATTGCATTGACTGCCCCGAAGGAAACAGCCGATACACCTGCACAAACGATATCAGAACCTTTTTTAGCAAAATTAGCATGTCCGCTTAAGGTGAACGAAGCAATCCGTTCCTGCGGAGCATCAAATACAACTTTGATCATCTAGAATCAGCCCTTACGCGTTGATTGCTTCGATAACAACTTTAGTGTATGGTTGACGATGACCTTGTTTTTTACGATTGTTTTTCTTCGCTTTGTATTTGAAAACAGTGATTTTCTTTTGCTTACCTTGTTTTTCGACAGTACCTGTTACAGTAGCGCCTTCAACTAGTGGAGCACCGACTTTCACGTCTTCGCCACCTACGAATAAAACTTTGTCAAATGTAACAGTTTCGCCTGCTTCTGCGTTTAATTTTTCAATGTAAACCGCTTCGCCAGCTGCTACTTTAATTTGTTTACCGCCAGTTTCGATAATTGCGTACATACTTGCACCTCCTTAAATGTCTCAGACTCGCCAATCACAGGCGTTTTACCAGAAAGGCAAAAGCTTAAAACCTGATGTTGAGCGGTTGTAGCACGGGTGCTACAAACATAACATTAAAATCCTAACATGAAACAGGAAAGGCTGTCAATATATTTATAACAATTCCCGCCCTTCACTCGAAAGCCCGCCCGATTTCCTGAATGCTCCCGAAGCGCTTGATGGAGTAAGCATTCCTCGAACCTGGGATAAAAGACAGAAATATCTTTTTACCGATCAATTCCTCCAATGTCGGCCGATATGATTCCTTTTCACCAAGCAGCACGTCAGCCACCGCTTTACTGACCTCCACCCAGACCGCTTCATCATCCGTCTTCCTGTGTTCCAGCAGTTCACGCTCCAACCGGAAGGCCACCGTTTCAGGGCTCTCGATTTTACCGCTTCCACTGCAAACAGGGCAAGGCACCGTCGTCATTTCACTTAAAGACGGGGAGGTTCGCTTTCTCGTCATTTGTAAAATGCCCAGTTCCGTAAAACCGATGACCTGGGTTCGCTTCTCATCCCTCACCGCTTCCTTTTTAACGATTTCGATGATTTCCTGCTTATGCCGGGACTGCTCCATATTGATGAAATCTATCAGGATGATTCCGCTGATATTCCTCAATCTCAGTTGACGGGCGACCTCTTTCGCCGCAGCCTGATTAACCGCAAACAACGTTGCTTCCTTCGCCACCTTGCCGGTGAACTTACCTGAATTGACATCGATTACGGTGAAAGCTTCCGTTTCTTCAAAAATTAAATATCCGCCATTCTCAAGCCAAACGATTTTCTTGGCCATTTTCTCAACTTGCGCTTCCACATTCCATTCGGAAAAAATATTCTTTGTACCCGATACATGGGATATTTCCCACTCCTTACGGTTTTCCTGTATCCATTTTTTCAACTCGAGATAGGCCTCGAAGTCATCGATGGCAAGTTCCCCGGTCGCCGTTCCCGACATTTCGGAAATGATCATATCAAGGTATTCATCCCTCTCATAGAGAAGGGACGGGGCCTTGAGGGACGCAGCCTTAAGTTCAAGCCCTTTAAAGAGCTCCCGCAATCCATTTAACCTGTCAAGGAAGACCGATTCACTTTCGTTCTCCATCGAGGTGCGGACAATCAATCCCTCATCAGGATTTTTATGCTGCAAGGCAGTTTCGCGCCATTGCTTCTGAAGATCATTGTTTTTGAATTTCTTTGAAACACCAACATAATCTATTCCATGTATGTATACGAGGGAATCTGTCGAAAACTCGATCAGCCCAGTCAATTTAGCTCCTTTGGTGCCCGTTTCATCCCGCGTCACCTGAACTAGCAGCTTTTCTCCTTGACGGACAAATTGACCGATCGATGCTTTCCCATCACTTTTTTTTGTCAGCTGGAAAGAGGGAATCTCGTCACGGTGTAAAAAACCATTTTTCTCTGCACCATAATCAATGAAGACGGCATCCATGCCCGGTAACACCTTCGTCACCTTCCCAAGATAAATGTTACCGACCGTACTACGCTTTTGAGGCGGCATGATTTCAAGTTTACGTAAAACACCATTCTCAAGTACAGCCACTCTTTTTTCGCGCGAAGCTAGGTTCGCGATCATTTTTTTCATCAAAAAAAATCCTCTCCTCAATTTGAAGAAAGGATAACATATTTAATAAGAATATAATAGGTCGCCGATTTTCCCGTTTGTCATTTTCTCGGAAAAATAGGCATGAAGGATTTCCGTTTCATCCAACGAGCCGCTCTCTTTCCCGTTTTTCATGATGATCACGGGGTGTTTACAACCGCGTTGAAACATTTCCAGCACTTTATAAATCGGTTCTTGTGAATCCACCGAGATCGGCTTCAGTTTCGCCAAATCATTCGTATGCCCGTAATGGCGCTGCAAAAGAAAGCGGATGAACGCATAATACCTCTGCCGCCATTCCATGACGAGTGAGAGACTTATGAAAAAGATGATGAGCCAGATGTTCAAATTGAGCGGATCCAGAATGAGCCAGGTCAAAAAAGCAAGGAAAGCGAATACTGCAGAAAAGTGAAGTGTATGTTTCTGCGCTTCCAGAAAGGTGCAGTATAGGGAAACACCGATGAATAGCAGCCGTCCCCCGTCCAGGGGCCAAATTGGCAGCAGATTAAAAATCAGCAGCATAAGATTCATATACAAAAATGGCTGGTACAGCTCATATGGGATAATGGTAAAGAAATAGAGCAAAAAAGCTGCGCCAATGAGCCAAACATGTTGAAGCGGACCGGCAAGCACCACCGCCAAATCCTCCTTCAAACTCTTGTTTCCATATTCCTCAGTCTCGACAGCCCCGCCAAAAGGAAGCAGCTGGATTGACTTTATCCGCCATTTGAAGTGCTGGGCACAGACGGCATGCCCCATCTCATGTATGAAGACGATGAGCAACAGCATCATCACTTCAACGAAATGGGCTGTGAGGATGGCGATGCCAATGACAAACCACAATGTCGGATGCACCCTGATTTTAAACAGTAACTTCCCATATTCACTCAAAGGAAATCACCTTTTTAGGATCGACGAAAGCATCATTTTCTTTTATCGCTAAATAAAACCTGCCCATGGATCCATCTTCACTTAGTGTAACCTGTCCGACTTCATTGCCCTTTTTAACGAACTCATACAATTTCACATCAATTCCTTCCAGCTGCCCATACCAAGATTCACTTTTATTGGCATGCTGAATGACGACCGTCTTTCCGATCCCCTCCTTTTCACCGGCAAAAATGACTACCCCTTCATTAACGGCCTCGACCTTTGAGCCTTTGCTCGTTTCCAAAATGATTCCCTCACCGTTCGTCTCGAAGTTTTGGGTAATCTTCGCAGAAGCTGGCATTGCATATTCTTCATTCGAATCAACAGTTTCCGTATCGGCTTCATTCGGTAAAAAAGCGATCGGTTTACCAAACGCACTTTCGTACCAATTGGAGATTGAAGCGAACTGAAATTCCTTGTTCATGTTCTCCGTGACAAAACTCCTGGCAGGGTCAAGCCGCACAGAAGGGTGTTTGAACATCACCGCGACAATCAGGAACAGGCATACACTGGCAAGGATTTTAAAGAAAAAATATTCTTTCTTGAAGAGCGGATGATCTTTTTCGGAATACCCGTTATATGAATCAATACCATATGGTTCCTCATTGTTGATCTCCGTCCAACTACTGCTTCCTGACGGTTTATCATTAAACTTGCGTCTCTTGGCGATACGATTGCGGATATCTTTCCTGCGATCATCCATTCCAGACTTCCCCCCCTGCTCATTCAAAGCGCTATATTACAACGTATGAGCAACTTGTCCAGACTATTCTGCACTTCCCTGAAAATTTTTTTCGATGAAAAATTCACCGAAACTTATGAATTCCCAAGGTGGTTCGGGCATCGATTCAGAAAATCGAATAATTGAGATTGATATTGTTCCCCGGAATTTGTTATAATAAAGTGGTTTTAACATTATTGAGGGGGAACATTTTTTTATGTCAATCGAAATAGGCAGCAAAGTACAAGGTAAAGTAACAGGTATCACTAATTTTGGAGCATTCGTAGAATTACCAGGAGGCTCAACAGGTCTTGTGCATATCAGTGAGGTAGCAGATAGCTATGTAAAAGACGTAAATGACCATCTTAAAGTAGGCGACCAAATTGAAGTAAAAGTGATTAGTGAGAAAGACGGAAAAACTGCCTTGTCCATCAAAAAGGCTATAGATAGACCCGAAGGGCAAACCTCTTCTTATACCAAACGCCCACCACGCCAAGGGGATAGCCGTTCTAAAGATTTTCGTTCAAAAGGTAATTTCCAACCAAAGGAAAATTTCGAAGATAAAATGGTGCGCTTTTTAAAGACTAGTGAAGAAAATTTATCGACTCTTAAACGCAGCACCGAATCAAAACGCGGCGGCAGAGGCGGAAGACGCGGATAACCCGCTGCATTTTTAGCATATAGATCAGGCAAGCCAGTATACGGCTTGCCTTTTTTATTTCACAAGAAGTATAAAAAAAGCGAGGGCATCAAATGCTCCCCGCTTCTTGACAAAAGAATATAGATTTACCGCACGCTGAAGAATTTTTTCAATTTGGACATGAAGCCCTTTGGTTCGCTGCCAATTGGAGTCAAGGGCACAGATTCACCAAGGATCCTTCTGGCGATGTTCCGATAGGCAAGTGAAACTCTATTGTCCGGATTATAGGCAATGGGTTCCTTTTTATTCGCTGCCACAATGACCTGGTCATCATCAGGAATGACGCCGATCAAATCAATCTTAAGAAAATCGGCAACTCCATCGATATCCATTTCTTCATCCTCATGAAGCAAATGGCCGCGGATCCGGTTGATAATCAATTGAGGCGGTTCAATATGCTCTTCTTTTTCAAGCAGGCCAATAATACGGTCAGCATCCCTGACAGCCGGTCTCTCTGCAGTCGTAACGATGATTGCCTTGTCTGCCCCAGCTATGGCATTCCTGAAGCCCTGTTCAATGCCTGCAGGGCAATCAATGATGACATAATCATAGTCAGGCTTCATATCGCTGATGAGTTTCCTCATCTGCTCTTCATTCACCACTGTTTTGTCACTATTTTGCGGAGCGGGAAGCAGATAAAGCAAATCCTCGAAATGTTTATCTTTTATAAGCGCCTGGTGTATCTTACAGCGCCCTTCGACCACATCGACCAAATCATAGATGATGCGATTCTCCAATCCCATGATCACATCCAAATTCCGAAGACCAATATCCGTATCAATCAAGCAAACCTTTTTGCCTAGAAGAGCTAAAGATGTTCCTAAATTGGCGGAGGTGGTCGTTTTCCCGACACCACCCTTACCGGATGTTATAACTATTGCCTCTCCCACGATTAGAGACCCCCTTCTAATCTATTTAAATTAGGTCTATATTTCTTTAAGACTTGCAATTTTTCTATTATGATATTTTGTTCTTCATCCATGAAGGCACATTCCAAGTCATGTCCCCATTTCGCATATTGGTCAGGAGATAAATTCACTTTTCCGGCAATGCGCAGCTGGGCAGGCTTCATGACAGAGGCAGCTATAATGGCCTCTTTATTCCCTTTATATCCGGCATGGGCTATTCCCTTTAGCTGTCCCATGATATATATGTTGCCACCCGCACGAACCGTTCCGTCGGGATTGACATCCCCTATCAGCAGTAAGTCCCCAGGAACTTCAAAAACCTGTCCCGACCTTATCACCTTGGTCACGGTCGTCACTTGGTTTTCATCTTTCCATCGTTTCGCTTCATCCTTCGTAAGGACATTCGAAATCATCTCATCTACGAAAAGCTTCTTCTTTTTATGGATGACCTCTTTAATCTTTTCTTCTTGTTGTTCATCAAGATAGCGGTTCCCTGTATGTACTTTTACGGAAATGGACGGGTCATTTTCTTGAAACTGATAGTTTGCCGAAAGCTTCACTTCTAACTCTTTCAATAATTCGGAAAATGAGCAAGAATCATCGAGATGAAGCATAAACCCGTCTTTTGTTCCCTTAATCATGACATTTTGCTGAATTCTTTTATTCATGACGTTTGTTTCACCTCAATGAAATATAATTCGACATAGGAAAACAAATTTCCTTTTTCTACGTACACGGAAAAGAGAAAATACATTTCCCACCTGCTTCTTAAGACACAGGAACGTTATTCCGTTTCTCCTTGCAAATCAAGTTTTTCAATCATTCTCTTTAAAGGGTAGCAGCTGATAATAATGAATGCGAGATTCAATAATAATGTCGGAATCAATCTCCGTTCCGCAAATTCACCAAATCCCATATCAGCAAAAGATAGTATGATATTCATTTGATAGATGACAACCTCTAAAACTGCCGTGAATAAAAGCGCAGTAAGACAGGCAATCAATATATTATTTTGCAGGATTTTCATGCATTTCGATATCAGATAGGCAAGAAAAGGCAGCAGGAACATGTAAGTCCCAAGGATTTCCGTATATACGACATCATAGGTCAACCCAAGAATCGCACCATAAAGCATACCCATTTTCCTTGAACCGAACATGGTCAGAAAAAAAACGAAAGCCATCATGAAATGGGGCACGAGGATTTTATCGGCCCCGAATGCATTTCCAGCGAACATCTGGGCGAAGATGCTTTCAAAAACAAAAAAAACCAAGGCTATAAAAGAAAGGATGAAATATCTCACTCAGCTTCATCCTCCCCTTCACTTTCTTTCGGTACACCGTCCACTTCGCGCTGAACGACCATGACATTATTAATATCATAAAAATCCGTGGAAGGTTCAATATATGCGGTCTGGTTCAATCCATATTGATCCACTTTGACATCGACAACTTTCCCGATCAGCAGACCTTTCGGAAAGATCCCTCCATAACCGGATGTGATGACCAATGAATTTTTCTTGATCTTTTTATCATATGGGATCCGTTTCATCAGCAAAAGGTTCTTCTTATCATCGAATCCTTCAATCAAGCCATATGCTTTATCATCACCTTGGACAATCGCTGAGACACGATTGGCTTTATCGATCGAGCTTAAAAGTTGAACCGAGGCCGTGAAATCCGTCGCTGATTTCACCTTACCGACTAACCCATTGGACGTGATTACAGCCATATTTTTTTCTACCCCATTACGCTTCCCTTTATTAATCGTCAGCATTTCATGCCAGCGGTCGGGATTACGTCCAATGACCGTCGCCTGAGTGGGCGAATACTTGCGCAGGTCATCTTCTTTTTTGAGGTTATCGCGAAGTTCTTCATTTTCTTCCTTTAAATCTTGGACTTGGGTTTTCAATAATACATATTCATCCAAGCGGGCTTTCAATTTTTTGTTTTCATCGTATGTATGTTGAAGGTCTTTTAAGCCCCCTACAAAACCTGTTATACCCGATACTGGCTTATTAAACACATTTCCGACCCAGCCTGTCGTATCTTTCAGGAATTGCTCCGGCCAAGTCAACTCTTCTCTCTCCCTTAATGAAAAACCGATCAATGCCACGAGAACGATAATACTAACGAGTAAGAGAAGGAGCTTTTTATTAAAAAACTGTGGCATGGTGATTACACCTCTATCTAAAATTTCTTAAAAATACACTATGGATTTAATTAAACAGCAAAACATAAGAAAAACCGGCTCAAAATTGCACCTTTTGTTGAGCCGGCCCTATTTGAGAAGTAATGCTTATCGCGAATCTCTTGATTTAGTCTTGAATAAATGAATGTGGTCCAGCGCTTTTCCCGTTCCGATTGCAACACAATCCAGCGGATTTTCAGCGATGATCACCGGCATTTGCGTTTCTTCACTGATGACTTTATCCAAATTGCGCAGCAAAGCGCCCCCGCCTGTCAGCACAATGCCTCTGTCCATGATGTCAGCCGCTAATTCAGGTGGTGTTTTCTCTAAAGTGTTTTTCACGGAATCCACAATTGCAGAAACTGTGTCGCTTAATGCTTTGGATATTTCCTCAGCTGTAATTTCGATCGTTTTCGGTAATCCAGTCAATAAGTCACGGCCGCGAATTTCCATGTTTTCTACGCCTTCCGTATCCCCAGCAGAACCAATTTCCATTTTGATCGCTTCAGCAGTACGCTCACCGATCATCAAATTGTAGTTCTTACGGATGTAAACGATAATGGCATCATCCATTTCGTCACCGGCGATACGGATCGATTGGCTTGTAACGATTCCGCCAAGGGAAATGATTGCCACTTCCGTCGTTCCTCCGCCGATATCAACGACCATGCTCCCTGTAGGCTCCCAAACAGGAAGGTCCGCACCGATCGCTGCTGCAAACGGTTCTTCGATTGGATATGCGTCACGGGCTCCAGCTTGTCTAGCTGCATCGATGACTGCACGCTGCTCAACTGCCGTAATTCCAGAAGGCACACAAATCATGACATATGGCTTGTTGCCGAATACGCCCTTCTTTTGAGCTTCCTTCATATAGTACTTCATCATGGTAGCCGTCGTTTCATAATCGGCAATTACTCCATCCTTCATCGGGCGGAGGGCAACCACGTTACCAGGTGTACGGCCGATCATGTTTTTCGCATCGTTTCCGACTGCAACGATTTGCTTTGTATCTGTTTGCACAGCTACAACCGATGGTTCACGTACTGCGATACCTTTTCCTTTCACATAGACAAGCGTATTCGCCGTTCCTAAGTCAATCCCTATATCTCTAGCGCCAATTCCAAACATTATGGTATCTCCCTTTCGTAAACAAAAATGCCTTTTTATAAGTTCAATAAATAATTTGTCGTTTTTTGACAATAAGAGTTTTGAAAAAGTTTCCTCTTTTAAAAATCATAAACAATATTATATCGTATCGTCAAAAATTTTGATAGTGTCATAAATAACCTTTTTCCTTCAAACTAACATATTTATGTTCCCCGATGATGATATGGTCCAATACTTCAATCCCGATTATTTTACCACATTCGACTAACCTTTTCGTCACTTCAATATCTTCTCTGCTGGGAGAGGGGTCTCCGGAGGGGTGGTTATGAAGACAGATGATAGAGGCAGCGGACCTTTTGAAAGCCTCTTTGAAGACCTCGCGCGGATGCACGATCGAGGCATTGAGGCTGCCGATGAATACCGTAGTTTTTTGAAGCACTTGATTTTTCGTATTTAAATAGAGACAGACGAAATGTTCCTGTGATAAAAAGCGCATTTCTTCCATGCAATAATTGGCTCCATCTTCAGGAGATCTAATTACATAACGGTCTTGATCATTTAAATTGTTAATTCTCCTGCCAAGTTCGACAGAGGCCAGGATTTGAATCGCTTTTGTTTCACCAATCCCTTTAATCACGGTCAGTTCTTCCACTGAGGCTTCTTTTAGCAGGCGCAGGCCCTTGAAGGAATTGATGAGCCTGCCGGATAATTGCAGGACGGATTCTTCCCTTGATCCCGTCCTCAATAGCAGAGCGAGCAATTCCTGATTGGAGAGACTCTGCGGTCCGTCCTGCAGAAACCTTTCGCGCGGTCTCTCCTCTTTCGGGTAATCCCGTATTAACATTTTTTCGCTCAAAAGATCAACCCTTCCTTAGAAAAGGAAAGATGCCAGAGGAAATCGATCAGCCTAACTCTTCCTGCATCGCTTTAAGTTCCCGGGCCAGTCTCGAGACAGGAAGCCCGACAACTGAGAAATAGTCCCCTTTGATTCGTTCGACAAGAAGAGATCCGTATCCTTGAATCCCGTAGCCGCCAGCTTTGTCAAAAGGTTCCCCGCTATCCAGATAACGTTCGATTTCAGCCTCTGGCAGCTCCCAAAATGTAACTTCCGTTTTTTCTGCGAATACTCTGCGATGCTTGCCGAATAGAATGGCGACACCTGTGTATACTTCATGTGTCCGTCCCGATAACATTTCCAGCATTCTTTTTCCATCCGCACGGCTTGTCGGCTTACCCAATATCTCACCATCAAGGACAACAACGGTATCCGAGCCGATTACCCAGCTTTCCTGAAATTTTGCCGCGATGGCTTCCGCTTTACGGGAAGCCAGTTCTTTCACCGCTCCATCA
Source organism: Peribacillus phoenicis (assembly GCF_047238085.1). Classification (NCBI taxonomy): domain Bacteria; kingdom Bacillati; phylum Bacillota; class Bacilli; order Caryophanales; family Bacillaceae; genus Peribacillus; species Peribacillus phoenicis. Next base: position 3,515,479 of record NZ_JBDFMF010000001.1, read on the forward strand.
GGACACATGTTTTCATCAATACTTTCATCGACATTGGAATTCATGCTTTCAAAGGGGATTTGAAGAAATTGTAGAAGTTCTTTACGACGTGGTGATGAAGAAGCTAAAATCAATGGCTGCATAATATAAAAGTCACCTTTCTTTACATAGGGAGATACATATCTATCCTATCAAATAATGGTGCAATCCACAATTATTGTTTACTAGGAATCGACAAATGCCTGTAAGTATTTCCCGGAAAATAAAAAAGGTGTCACAGATGGTTTCATATTGGGGAGCTTGTCCCATTAGGCAGCCCCCCTTTTTTCTTTACTTAACTCGATATGTTTTGGTAATTCAATAAAAAATTCAGAAGACTTTCTTGAGCCTGGAATAGCTTTTCTTCATTTTTGGAAGTCTCATATTCATCAATCGACTTTGCCGCAGCAGTCAGGTCATCGTTCATCTTTGAAAACGCCGGCGATAATTTCCCCGCCTTCAGTTCATCCATGTTTTTTTTCAGGGTTTCTTCGTTTACCGTCCCTGCCTTTCCACGAAGCTTTGTTGCGGATGTTTCTGCCAAAGAAGCATATACTGCCTTCATCTTGTCGAGAGTTTTCTCTTCTTCTTGGCTTGTCCCGGCCGCTTCAAAATTGATTTCCTTCCAATATACATCCACATCATATGACTTTAAGTACAAGGCCAGCTCTTTACTTGCAGCTAGACTCTCTGCTGATCCCAAGAATAGATAATAGCTGTCTTCCAATTTGAAGATTTCAGCAGGAACCTGCTTTTCAATGATTTTCTTTTGTATTTGCCTTGCCGCATCCTCGCTGCTGAATACTCCACCCTGTACAAGGAATGTCTTCAGCTGGTTTCCTGGTTCAGTCACTGCCGCTTTTTTATCTTCAACAGTGGCTTCCGTTGGAACCGGGGGCTCGACCGAAGATACTTCGGCTTTTTCCTTTGTAATCGTTTTAACGGCGATCAAGCCAAGAATCGACCCAAAAAAAACAGCACAAATGACAGCGATCATGAATGTCTTGATCGGTTTTTTATCAGAACTTTTCAGCGAACTGGTACCAAAACCGATGAGCTTCGGCATTTTCTTCTTTGGCGGTGTGGGAACCAATACGATTTTGTTTTCATTTGAATCCTCAGGGAGTATCCATTCGAAACTCTCATCTGTGTGTTCCTGTTCCTGCTCCTTACTCGCCGCCTCTTGACTTTCAATCTTTTTATCGGCAAATACTTTTTCTTCCCCATTTATTTTAATCGTTACACCCTTGCTTTGTTCCGGCTTGCCCAATTTTTTTCCTCCCCTCCAGATCATTTTTTTCATCCTAACATAGAGGTAAAAAAAAATAACAAGACTTTTGTCGTCTTGTCATTAATAGGTTTCGTCAAATTTCCCTATTCATAAATGGGTAACGAAAATAGACTTACAGGTACTGGTACTTCTGGTTCATGAACCATTCAATATCGCCACTCACCAATTACATATATCACTCTTTCGTGTCAGCTTCACTTGCAGCCAATTGGGGATAGTTCCCTACTGAGCTATTGTTCAGGTGATTTTTGACAAATTCCTCTTGAATTAGGATGGTTCTATAAGCTCATCTTAAAAAAGTTACATACCAATGTAAAAGGGAATCGCCCCAAAAATAAGCAGTCAATGTCCCAAAAACGATATACGGTCCGAAAGGAATAAGTGTTTTCTTTTTTAGGATTCCGGTCAGCAATCCGATGATGCCAAGCAATGCCCCATAAAAGCACGCAAAAAGAAACGATAACAGCACCATCTTCATTCCCAGTACAAAGCCAATCACTGCAAACAGCTTGATATCACCGCCACCCATGCCACCCTGACTCACTACTGCGATTAATAACAGCAGGCTAAAGCCAACCACGGCCCCGACAATTGAACCCCACCAGGGCGACAGCGGAAATGAGACTCTTAAAACGATAAAAATCACCGTAAAGAAAAGCAGTATTTTATCGGGTATGAGCATATAGGCGACATCAGTCACGAAGATGATCATAAATAATGAAATCAATGTCAAGCCAACCAAGAGTTCACTCGACCAGCCAAGGAATATCGGAGCAGAGGTAAACAAAACACCGGTCAGCATTTCCACGGCCGGATAAAGGGGGGAAATCCTTGCTTTACAGCCCCGGCATTTACCGACTTGCAACATATAAGAAATAACCGGTATCAACTCGAAGAATGTCAATGTACGCCCGCAAGAAGGGCAGGCGGAGCGACGATTCGCAAATGAATGACCAGCTGGAACACTTAAACCGACAACGTTAAAGAATGAGCCTAAAATTAAGCCCAATACGAAGAGATAGATATGGATAGCCATCATTTATACAAAGTGCATGAGGATTCGATTGCCTTTCTTTGAAACCCTGATATAAAAGTCCCTTCCGCTATGTAATCATCACTGGGGTTCTTCATGATTATTCATTCCTCCCGTCATTTCATTAAGTAGATCCTACTATTCATCAATCATGTAGAATCAATATATAAACATATTTTAACAAATATACTTGGTGATTTGTTATCAATCACTCTATTAGAGTTTTTTCTTTTCAAGAGGCTCTTTAACAAGAGAAAAGGACCTTTAAAAAAGGTCCTTTTTCAGGTTACTCATGAAGTTGACCATTCACTAGTTCTCTCTGTATAGCAAAAGGAAAAATAAATTAGTCCACCGGTAATGCACATCCTTTAGGCATTTCCCCTGATTAGGAACTCCCTCACAAGTGAAAGGAAATGGAGCGACCCTGTGATGACAAGAATCTCTTTTTCCCCTGTTTTCCTTCTGCCTTCCGTTATCGCCGCCTGCCAATCCTTGTTTATACGTTTATTTGGATGACTGCATTTTTCATAAAGCGTTTTCGCATCCGCCGCCCGTTCATGGTCGAATTCGGTAATGATGATTTCCATCGCTTCTGTTTCCAGTCCATGAAGCATCTCGGAATAATTTTTATCTTTAAATGAACTGAATACGAATCGGTACTTATAGTCGGGGTAATGCACTTTTAGCGTTTCCTTCAGCACTTCGATGCCGGCAGGATTATGTGCACCATCGATGATCACCAACGGCTCATCCGATATTTTCTCAAAGCGGCCATCCCATTTCGCTTCGCCTATTCCTTTAAGGATGCTTTTTTCATCGATATTTTCCATTCCTAATGTGACAGCAGCTATGGCCATTGCCGCATTCTCCATTTGATGACGGCCTAGCATCCGCATTTCCACATTATCGATGGACCTGTCGGCAAGCGAAAATGAGAAACTTTGCCCTCGTTCACTTTGCTTTATATTCCCTATATGAAAGTCTTTACCTAATTGGTAATAAGGTACGCCTAAAGATAACGCTTTTTCTTCAATTACTTTTGCTGGCTCCCCGGCTATGACTCCGCTGATGATCGGCGCCCCGCTTTTAATGATGCCCGCCTTCTCAAAAGCAATTTCCCCAAGTGTGTTACCCAGGATGTTCGTATGTTCCAAAGAAATCGAGGTAATGATCGAAAGAAACGGCTGGATGACATTCGTTGTATCGAGCCTGCCTCCCAAACCGGTTTCCATCAAAACCAAATCCACTTCCTTTTTGCTAAAATAAGAAAATGCCACCGCAGTCAAAATTTCGAACTGAGTAGGACCGTCCCCTTTACTGTCCATCTCTTGGATAATCGGCCAAAGCTCCCGGAAGACAGCGATAAAATCCTTATCACTGATTTCATCTTCATTAATCTTGAGCTGTTCATTCATCCGTATTAAATAAGGTGATGTGAAGGAAGCGACCCGAATTCCTTGGGCAAGCAGGATCTCTTTAATATATTGCAGTGTTGATCCTTTCCCGTTAGATCCTGCAATGTGAATATACTTTAGCCCCTTGTGCGGGTCACCTAATTCAGTTAACAATGCTTCCATCCGTGATAGGCCAAAATTCATGCCCAATTGAACTTGGCGCCGTTCAAAAAAATGATTGATTTCTTTCATGGTTGTTACCATTATCGTTGTGCCTCCTCTTTCTTTATACCGCTCTAATGCGTTAAGATTATTTTATCAATATATGATCGATTAACCTAGATGAAAGGTAGTGTTTTACCATGAAATCTTCAGATTTCCACTGTTGGATTGTCGTTAACGGCTATTTACAGCATGATAAGTTTTCCAGTTTAGCTTTGTTCATTAAAGAGGCGGCTGAAAGGAAAGATATCACGGCAACCCTTATCCGTAATTCAGATCTCATTCCCATAATCGAAAAAGGAGTGCCACTGCTTAAAGGAAACTTTGATAAGCTTCCTGATTTTGTTCTGTTCATGGATAAAGACATTCATTTGGCACGCCATTTGGAATTGCTCGGCATCCCCGTTTATAACAGCAGTAAAGCGATCGATATTTGCGACAGCAAAGCAAAAACACATCAAGCATTGACCGGGCATGGCATACCGATGCCGAAAACCTTATTTCCCCCTTTTACGTACGAAGGGATTGAAAGGGTCAATATGGATGCTTTTATACAAATCGGCAATGAACTTGGGTATCCACTTATCGTTAAGGAAGCATACGGTTCTTTTGGGGAACAAGTATATTTGATCCAAACAGAGGATGAGTTACTAAAGACGATCCGTAATCTTGGCCACAAACCATTTATACTCCAGGAATTCATCGAGCACAGTAAAGGTCGGGATATTCGTGTGAATGTCGTGGGAAATCAAATCATAGCAGCGATGCAACGCCATTCGGAGCAAGACTTCCGAGCTAATATGACTGCCGGAGGGCAGGCTGCTCCATATATACCCACCAGTGAAGAAGCACAACTTGCCATCCGATGTGCGCAAATTCTGGGTGCCGACTTCGCTGGCGTCGATTTGTTGTTCGGTAAAGAAGGTCCGCTTTTGTGCGAAGTGAATTCGAATTCGCATTTGCTGAATATTTATGAATGTACAGGCATCAACATCGCTGATAGCATGTTCGATTATATCTTGAAAGAATTAGGAAAAGGAAGTGCATCTGATGAAAAAACAAGCAGGCTGGTTGATTTATAACCGTGAGGATGCCTTAAAAAACAAAGGATACATAGATTGGATGCTTGACGAAGCCAGTAAGCTTGATCTTGATTTACACTTTCACTTTCGGGAAGACCTTAGGATCGGTCATCGTTTCAACGAGTTGTACGTGGAACATGAGACGCAGCCAATTTCATTGCCAGACTTTGCTATCGTCCGGACCATCGATCCTTTTTTCACAAAGCAACTTGAGCAACTGGGGATTCCTTGCTTTAACTCCTCCTTCGTATCGGAAATCGCGAATGACAAAGCAAAGACGCATCAATATTTGTCCTCGCTTGGGATTCCAATGGCCGATACCGTATATTGTAACGGAAGGCCGAATGCCGATGACATGGAGTTCCCTTTCATTGCTAAAGAAACAAGTGGACGCGGCGGGAAACAAGTATATCTAATACAACATGCCGATGATCTTGCCGAACTGAATGATGGAAATTGGATAGTCCAAAAACCTGGCTTATTCGGTAAAGATATCCGAGTATTTGTAATTGGAAAAAAAGTGAAGGCTGCTGTACTTAGGGAATCCGCTTCAAGTTTCAAGGCAAATTATACGCTGGGCGGAACGGCTTCACTATATGAGCTATCTGCAGCTGAATTAGCCCTTGTTGAAAGAGTAATGAGGTCGTTTGATTTCGGCCTGGTCGGTATCGATTTCATATTTGCCGAAGATGGCAGCCCCATGCTCAACGAAATCGAGGATGTCGTTGGCAGCCGGACATTAAGTGCATTAAGTGATATGAATATCGTATCGGAGTACCTTACATTCATAAAAGAAAGAATATCCTCCTAACGAAACACAAAAAGGATGAACCGGCATAAAGCTGGTTCATCCTTTTGTTTTACAGTTGTTTCAGTTCGCTGATCCTGTGAATTACTGAGTCGCGTTTTTCGCTATAGTCTTTTTCCTTGGCACGTTCTTCTTCGATGACGCTTGCCGGCGCCTTTTTGACGAAGCCCTCGTTGCCTAGTTTTTTCTGTACACGCTCAACTTCTTTATTAAGTTTGTCGAGTTCTTTTTCAAGACGTTTCACTTCTTCGTCAATATTGATCAGTCCTGTCAGCGGAAGGATCAGTTCTACGCCAGTTACGACAGCTGTCATCGCTTGAGCAGGTTCCTCGACTTCAATTCCGATCGTCAATTGTTCAGGATTACAGAAACGCTCGATATAGCTGCTGTTTTTCTGTAACGTCTCTAAGATTGACTCATCTTTCGCTTTTAAAATCAAATTGATTTTTTTGCTAAGCGGTGTGTTCACCTCAGCACGGATATTACGTACGGAGCGGATGATTTCAACAAGCAGCTTCATTTCCTCGGCTGCAGCTGTATCTGTCAATCCTTCATTCACTTCCGGCCAAGCGGCAACAGTGATGGACTCACCTTGATGCGGAAGGTTCTGCCAGATCTCTTCGGTAATGAAAGGCATGAACGGGTGTAACAATCTCATCGTGTTATCCAGTACATAAGCCAAGATCGAGCGCGTCGTTTTCTTCGCTGCTTCGTCTTCGCCATATAGCGGAAGCTTCGCCATTTCAATATACCAGTCACAGAAGTCATCCCAAATGAAGTTGTATAGCACACGGCCCACTTCACCAAACTCATAACGGTCCGCAAGTCTGGTTACGTTGGAAATCGTTTCATTCAAGCGCGTCAAGATCCATTTATCGGCTACAGACTTCTCACCGCTTAAATCGATTTCGTCATAAGTCATGCCATTCATGTTCATCAAAGCAAAACGGGATGCGTTCCAAATCTTATTGGAGAAGTTCCAGACCGCTTCCACTTTTTCCGTGCTGTAACGAAGATCCTGTCCTGGCGAGCTGCCAGTAGACAAGAAGTAACGCAGTGAATCGGCACCGTATTGATCGATGACATCCATCGGATCGACACCATTGCCAAGCGATTTACTCATCTTGCGCCCCTGTTCGTCACGAACGAGTCCGTGGATCAGCACATCTTCAAATGGTCGTTCACCCGTGAACTCAAGAGCTTGGAAAATCATCCGTGAAACCCAGAAGAATATGATATCATAACCTGTCACAAGTGCCCCGGTTGGATAGTAACGTTGGAAATCGATACTGTCCTTGTCAGGCCAGCCCATAGTCGAGAACGGCCATAATGCCGAGCTGAACCATGTATCCAGAACATCCGTATCTTGTTCCCAGTTTTCAGCGTCCGCAGGCTCTTCGTGACCTACATACACTTCACCTGTTTCTTTATGGTACCAGGCTGGAATGCGGTGACCCCACCAAAGCTGACGGGAAATGCACCAGTCACGGATATTTTCCATCCAATGCAGGTACGTTTTTTCGAAACGATCCGGTACGAAATGAACTTTTTCCTCATCGGATCCTTTTTGAAGCTCAACGGATGCATCAGCCAGCGGCTGCATTTTAACGAACCATTGCGTCGAAAGATATGGTTCAACAACAGCACCGCTTCTCTCTGAATGTCCCACTGAGTGAAGGTGATCTTCGATTTTGAAGAGTACTCCTTCTTCCTGAAGGTCTTTGACGATTTGTTTACGGCATTCAAACCGGTCCATGCCTTCATATTTACCAGCCTTTTCATTCATCGAGCCATCTTCATGCATGACAAGGATGCGCTCCAAATCGTGACGGTTCCCGATTTCGAAATCATTCGGGTCATGAGCCGGAGTAATTTTGACCGCGCCTGAACCAAATTCCATATCGACATAATCATCACCGACAATCGGGATTTCCCGGCCTGTAATTGGCAAGCGGACCATTTTGCCGATCAAGTGTTTATAACGGTCATCTTCAGGATGTACAGCAACAGCAGTATCACCAAGCATCGTTTCTGGACGGGTAGTGGCAATTTCAATTTCACCTGATCCGTCAACCAACGGATATTTCATATGGTAAAATGCGCCCTGCACATCTTTGTAAATAACCTCGATATCGGATAACGCCGTTTTCGTCGATGGATCCCAGTTGATGATGTATTCGCCGCGATAAATCAAGCCCTTGTTATAAAGCGAAACGAACACTTCGCGCACAGCTTTTGAAAGCCCCTCATCAAGAGTGAAGCGTTCACGTGTATAATCAAGTCCAAGACCCAGCTTTGACCATTGTTCACGGATATGGCTCGCATATTCCTCTTTCCATTTCCATGTCTCTTCTACGAATTTTTCACGTCCTAGGTCATAACGGCTCACGCCTTCCGCACGAAGTTTCTGTTCTACTTTCGCTTGAGTGGCGATACCGGCATGGTCCATGCCCGGCAACCATAAAACATCATAGCCCTGCATTCTTTTCATGCGTGTCAAAATATCTTGAAGTGTCGTATCCCAAGCGTGGCCAAGATGAAGCTTACCTGTCACGTTAGGCGGCGGGATGACAATCGTATATGGTTCTTTTTTATCATCACCCGTCGTTTCGAAAAACTTTCCATCAAGCCACCATTTGTAGCGGCCTTTCTCTATCGTCTGCGGATCATATTTAGTCGGCATAGAAATTTGATTTTCTTCCATATCATTTCCTCCTTTTTAGGCATAAAAAAAACTTCCATCATCATAAAAGGACGAAGGAAGTTGTTCGCGGTGCCACCTTTTTTCCGAAAAAGAAAAAACTCTTTCGGCTCTCAAATCGGATAACGGCTCTTCACCGGCCTTCGCTACTAAGAGGTTCACGAAGACTGCTCACGGACGACTTCGGATGCTGCTGCCTGGAAACCTCGCACCAATTTGGTTTCCTCTCTGAAAAGTGCATATCATCTTACTATTTCCGGTCTTTGCATTGATTCATATTCATATGTAAATTCATTGAATGCATATAGTATATAGTACAAAAAATATGGGGCTCCAGTCAATCATCTTTTCGCTTACTTTCCCAGGAATCATCCCATTTGATACATTCAAGGTCGTTTTCTTTATTTTATCCTCCAGGAACAGTAAATGTGATGGTTTATCACCTTTTCCACTGCCCACCCATATTATATAAGAAGTCCTAAAAAGGAAGGTAATAATATGAAGCGAAGATATACTCCCTATACTTTACCGCCTTGGATGAAGAAATTCCGCGGTGTCTGCCAGCAGTTCATCGTCCCCTTTATCGTATTCCAAGGATTACGCACACTGATTTTTCCGACTTTCTTCGATATGCTCCTGCTAATCGCATTTATTTTCCTGGCCATGTCTTTATATTTCGAATGGATTTAATTATTCCCTTACAGCAAAAAAAATATACATGACTGGAGATGATCCAATCATGTATATTTAGCTTGGAGGTGATTGTTCTTCTTTGGCAGCCTCTGCAGCAGCTTTTTTCTGCTGTTCGATCTCTTCGATTTTCATCACCATATATTCAATATTTTTCAGAAGCCAAAATTGCCGCTGCAGTTGAGTAACATTATCAAGCTCTGAACGATGGACTCTGCCATCGGAATAACTCTTCACTAATTCCAAAGCTGATCCAGGGAATGCCAGATAACTTTGCATGAGCAGCAATTCTTCTTCCTTCAACGGAAAATAACGAAAATAGTTATATAGCCAGTCAACGCAGTCATCGCATTGGACAGGATAGGTCCTGGCCGATTTAACGAGAAATGGCAGTAAATCGAAATGCGGCGGAGCCGTATTCGAATTCTCAAAATTGATGAAGTAGCCATACCCTCGATCATCATAAACGAAATGCTTCAAAGAAACCTTTCCGTGCGTGACCACGGTTCGAACCTTTTCACTTTCCTTCGTTTTTTCATACCAGGTTTCAAACTTCTTGATCGAATACTTTAGCGCCTGTGAAATATCAGTGTAGAAAGAACAAACCGTCATTTCGAATGGAGACATATACCACTTCTTTTCACAGCTGACAATATACTCATCCATAAAGTCCTTCTCGTTATTCCAGACATCAAGCGTCCGCTCATAATGGGCTTCCCTTTCCTCAATATCCACTTGTATTTCCTTAACGGAAAGTGTATGCATCCGAGCAAGCTCCCTGAACATTTGCTTATGTTTTTCATCGCGCTCCCCGTCCCCCTCATTATTGAGCCAGGGCATCAGGTAATACAAACGGCCATTATGCAGAACGGCGTAACGCTGATCCATCGTTTGATAAATCGGAACGATCCGATTATAGCCGCGATGGTATAGTTTTTGAACATTTTTGATAAAATCAATGCCGTTCTGGGGTAACATCGATTTCAAGGCAAATGTACCGCGATCACTGTATACTTTTTTCACACGCCCGAAGTCCTCGATATATTGTACATACATGGCATATTCCTTCAATACGGTTTCCGTGTCCCGATTCCGATTGGCAGGCTGCTGATTCTCGTTTTCCCTCACGAGACTCACTCACTTTCTCTAAAAAACTAAAGATTCTCCAGCACCTAAAAAACAGGAGCAGACCATATGCTCTGCTCTCTGTCCCGATCAATTCTTATATGCAACCGCCTTCGGTATATAGATGACTTGCCCTTCATGAACGTTTTGATTCGACTCCAATTCATTGCTGAAAAGTATCGATTGAACCGTAACATCATATCGTTGAGCCAAGTCATCAAGCGTTTCCCCTTGCTGAACAATGCAAACTTTCATCCTTACCAGTTCTTCTTCCTGTTTCCGTCCGAATAAATCCATGATGGAAGGCTGCTTCTCACCATGATCGGCCGTTTCTTTATCATCACGTTCCGCGGCTTGTTTCCTGCCTTTGAAATTCTTAACCTCCTTAGCCGGAGGCGCGGGTCTTTCCCTCTTTTTGAATAGATCGCTTAAGGACGAATTGGATTCCTCTTCCTGCTCCACCTTTACATGTTCATTTAGAATAGGACCCGCTGCAACGCCATCTTCCTCCTGCCGTATGACATCCTCGGTTTCTTTGGAAACAGGGCTATTTTGATGATTGGCTGCTTGACTTGGCTCTTCTACTACTTCTTCTACTTCTTCTTTCAATGTCACTCTAGGAATCTCTATCTTCTCCACTGGATCCTGCCTGCTTGGTTCCTGCCTGCTTGGTTCTTCCTCCAGTTTCCCCTCTTCCATGGAAGGTACCTTATCCGTTGGGTCAGACGGATCTCCAATAACTTCTTCCTCTACAGCTTCAGCTTCTTCCTGTCTATGCACTTCCGTTTCCCACTCCTCCTCTTCAGGATATGGTGAAACGGGAATTTCAAAAACTGGGGCACTATGCTGATCGCTTAAATAAATCGGTTCCTCTTCTTCTTCTTCATTTACTTCAGAAACTCGTTTTGACTCTGCAGAAAAGGGCGCGTATAACTCTTCTTCCTCCTCATCACGGAAAACAGGCTGAAAGTCCGGGATCGGCGGCACTGCTGCCGCATAAGGAATATACGACTCATTTTCCCCATCCGTTTCTTCTTGTTCCTCTGTTTCCCCAACTTCCTGCTCCGTATCGAACCGTTCTTCGACATATGAATCATTATAGATTCCAGTTATCAAAAGATCCGCCTGCAATTTCAAACAGTTATGCTCTGGCAGGGCATAATCAAAGCTTTGAATCGAGACATCGACCTCATCCAATGAGGCAATCCGATTATTCGGAATCGTTATGTCAACCGGAAAACGGTGTGTGAACTCATTTAGTCCATTGAGATGCCTCTCGACCTTTTGAACCGCTTTTGGCAAAAAGGTCTGCGAAAACTCCTCTTCTTCACCATTTTGCGAGTCTTTATATTCACCGCTTAAATCCAACGAGCCTCGTATAAAAACATATTGATCACTTTCTTGAATCGTCACATTTGGATCAAGCGAAATGGAATATAGCTCAGCCACTTCCTGTCCCTTCTGGAACCAAACGGATTCCTCTAAAGAAAATCGTAAATACGATTCATTTTCTTGCGACAAAAACAACTCCTCCTTTCAGCTTCAGGAAACGGTACCTATACCAATATCAATCTATGAAGGAAGGAAGATGATTATTCCTTAATTTCATATGCCACACTCGAGACCTTATATTTCCTGAACCTTTTAAAAAGAAGGGATTCAAATTTTTCAGGCTAAATTGTATCAATCGGCCTGAAACCATTTTATTTCGGCCTATCTCTATTTTAATTCGTCCTACCACTCAATAGTTTCAACCTATCTCCATATTAATTCGACCTATCTCCATATTAATTCGACCTTTCGCCATTTATTTCGACGTAACACCAATTAATTCGACCTTTCGCCATTTATTTCGACCTAGCACCATATTAATTCGACCTTCAACATTTAATTCGACCTTCACGTACTGATTGAATTCAAAAAAACTGGCTGCCATTCTCCAAAAGTTTTTGGAAAATGGTAGCCAGTTCAAATTTATCATTATTCAATATATCGGTAGTTCATGAAGCCTTGCATCATTTTTTTAATTTTGCAAAAGCCTGTTCTGCCGCTGTAATGGTTTTTTCGATATCTTCATCACTATGTGCAGTGGAAAGAAATAAACCTTCAAACTGTGACGGCGGCAAGTAGATGCCTTGATTCGCCATTTCCCTATAGTAAGAAGCAAAGAACTCTAAATCGGATGTTTTTGCTGTATCATAGTTTACGACTTCTTCATTCGTAAAGAAAAGTCCAATCATGGAACCGGCACGGTTGAATGTATGGGGAACTCCGTACTTTTCCGCTGCTTCCCCAATACCTTTTTCGAGCATGTCCCCTTTTCGGGTGAACTCATCATAAGATTCTGGAGTCAATTGGCTCAGCGTTTCAAGGCCTGCCGTCATGGCAAGAGGGTTACCCGACAATGTTCCCGCTTGATAGATTGTCCCACTCGGGGCAATTTGTTCCATGAATTCTCGCTTGCCTCCGAATGCTCCTACAGGCAAGCCGCCGCCAATAACTTTCCCAAGGCAAGTCAGGTCAGATACGATGTCAAAATAGCCTTGTGCACAATTATAGCCGACACGGAACCCTGTCATAACTTCGTCAAAGATCAATAGAGCCCCGTATTGGGTCGTCACTTCACGTAAGCCTTCGAGGAAACCAGGTTGTGGCGGAACCACACCCATGTTCCCTGCAACAGGTTCTACGATGATACAGGCAATGTCTTCGCCAAATTGTTCAAATGCGTATTTGGTCGCAGCTAGATCATTATATGCTACTGTAATCGTATTTTTTGCGATGCCTTCCGGTACTCCCGGGCTATCCGGTAAACCTAATGTCGCAACCCCGGAACCCGCCTTGATCAGCAAGGAATCGCCATGGCCATGATAGGAGCCTTCGAATTTCAGGATTTTATCACGGCCTGTAATGCCTCGTGCCAGCCTTAGTGCACTCATCGTCGCTTCGGTACCTGAAGATACCATACGGATCATTTCAATCGAAGGCACTCGTTCAATAACCAACTTGGCCAGTTCATTCTCAATCAGCGTCGAGGCTCCAAAGCTTGTACCTGACTCCGCTACCTTTTTCAATGATTCCACGACACGGTCATTCGTGTGACCCAGGATAAGCGGTCCCCATGAAAGAACATAGTCGATATATTCATTTCCATCGATATCATACATTTTTGAGCCTTTTCCACGCTCCATGAATATGGGGTCCATGTCCACAGATTTGAAGGCGCGCACCGGGCTGTTCACGCCGCCTGGCATCAAATTTTTTGCTTCGGCAAACGCTTTTTTCGATTTTTCATATGACCGCATGATTCAATCCCCTTTTTCCATTACAGGTTATATTTTTTATATCATTGATTATCTTTGATTATCTTCGTTTATCCAGCGTGCTACCTCTTTTGAAAAATACGTAATGATCAAGTCGGAACCTGCGCGTTTCAAGCCTGTCAGCATTTCCATCACTATCGCTTTTTCATCAATCCAGCCATTTTGGGCAGCTGCCTTAACCATTGAATATTCACCGCTGACATTATAGGAAACAATAGGAAGATTAAAGTTATTCTTAACGTCCCTGATGATGTCCATGTAGGAAAGGGCCGGTTTCACAATTAGGAAGTCCGCACCTTCAGCAACATCGGATTCAGCTTCACGGAATGCTTCAAGGCGATTGGCGGGATCCATTTGGTATGTTTTCCTGTCGCCGAATTGTGGCGCACCATTTGCGGCATCACGGAATGGGCCGTAAAAAGCCGAAGCATATTTCACCGCATAGGACATGATCGGAATATCTTCATAACCCGCTTCATCCAGACCTGCACGGATGGCCGCAACGAAACCGTCCATCATGTTGGAAGGTGCAATGATATCGGCGCCGGCCTCTGCCTGGCTGATTGCCGTTTTGGCAAGAAGGTCAAGTGAAGCGTCATTGAGGATTTTTTCCCCTTCCACGACCCCGCAATGGCCATGGCTTGTATACTCACATAGGCAGGTATCCGCTATGACAATAACATCAGGATATTGTTTTTTAATAAAACGGGTTGCCTCTTGGACAAGTCCGTTATGGTGAAATGCCCCTGTGCCCTGTTCGTCTTTATCATGATCGAAAGGGACACCGAATAAAATGACTGATTTAATGCCCAGACTCACGACTTCATCCATTTCGGCCCCCAGATTATCCATGGATAGCTGATGGATACCTGGCATGGAGTTGATCTCATTTTTCACATTTTCTCCGTCGATGACGAAGATCGGATAGATCAAATCCTCTTTATGCAATTGTGTTTCACGGACTAAAGCCCTCATGCCAGCACTTGCACGCAAGCGACGGTGGCGATTGAATGGAATGTTTTTCATTTTAAAGTTCCTCCTTTTTACTTCTTTTCAAAATGAAGCGTATTAACTCCGCAACCATGGCATCCGTTGTATAAATATCTGGACAGACATTGACGGATAGCCCATGTTTTTCAGCCGTTTTAGCGGCAATCGGCCCGATGCAGGCGATGATGATCCGGTCTATGTATGTATCCAATTCATGGCGTTTCATGATCTGTAAAAAATGATTGACCGTCGATGAACTCGTAAAGGTTATGATGTCGATATCATCGTTCTTAATAAGCTGCACCAGTTTTTTTTCACTGCTTCGAGGAAGCACGGTATGATAAATAATCACTTCATCACAGGATGCACCAGCTTCATTGATTGCCTCCGCAATAACCGCCCTTGCGAGATTTCCTTTTGCCAGCAACACGCGGGACCCTTTATCAAGCAGGGCATTGAACTCCGCCACGAACCCTTCGGCAACAAACTGAGTTGGAACGAAATCCGCCTTATATCCATGACGTTTCAGTGCCGCTTCTGTTTTGGAGCCGATTACGGCTATTTTCGGAAGCTTTAAAGGCTGGTTACCAAGAAGCTTAAAGAAGAAATCCACCCCATTTTGACTTGTCAGAATGATCCAGTCATATGTAAGCAACTCATCTAACCGCTGTTGTACATCTTCCAAATGATCAGGAAGAGTGAACTCAAGCAATGGCACAAGAAGCGGCGTTCCGCCATTTTTTGCGATCGACTCTTTTAAACCATCTGCCTGTCCTTTCCCTCTGGTGATTAATACCTGATAATCCTTAAGAGGTTGAAAGGGATTCATTACTGATCAAGCTCTTCTTTTACGCGATCGATCAATTCTTTACCGCCCATTTCGCTAATCTGTTTGGCAGCAGCATGCCCAACCGCCTCGGGATCGGTTCCCTCAACCATTTCTTTATAAATAACCTTGCCATCCGGGGCAGCGACCAAAGCCGTCAAGGAAACGGATCCATTATCTTTTGCCACCGCAAATCCGGCAATCGGCACCTGGCATCCGCCTTCCATTTTATCCAAAAAGGCACGTTCCGCTTCAACCGTTCTTTTCGTTTTTTCACAGGTCAATTTCGCAAGTTCCGCCAGCAGCTCTTTGTCGTCTTCGCGGCACTCAATGGAAAGTGCTCCTTGTCCAACTGCCGGAATGCAAATATCTTCATCTAAAAATTCCGTTACGATGTCCTTCTCCCATCCCATTCTTGATAGTCCGGCAGCAGCTAAAATGATAGCATCATAATCTTCCGTTTTCAGCTTATTCAGACGGGTATCGATATTACCGCGAATCCATTTAATTTCAAGGTCCGGCCTTCTAGCCAATATTTGCGCGCCACGCCGCAAGCTGCTTGTACCTATGATGGAACCCGGCTTCAGTTCGGAAAGGGTTTCATGATTTTTTGAAATCAAGGCATCCCGATGGTCCTCCCTCGGTGGTATACAGCCAATCGTCAAGCCCGGAGGCAGCACTGCAGGCATATCTTTCATACTATGTACTGCCATATCAATTTCTTTATCCAGCATCGCTTGTTCGATTTCTTTAACGAATAAGCCTTTTCCGCCTACCTTTGAAAGTGTTACATCAAGGATTTGGTCACCCTTTGTGACAATTTCCTTCACCTCGAACTCGTATGGGACCCCAAGCTCTTTAAGTTGATCGATAACCCAGTTCGTTTGGGTGATCGCTAATTTACTACGTCTAGAACCGACAATTATTTTTCTCATAGTTTCCTCCTATGTATTCCAAAAGTGGAATGTTGAAAGGCTTCCGAAAAGGAAAAAGTTAATTAACACAATCATGAAAGATCCAATATTCAGAAAGGCTAGCGTCCTTCCATACATTTGTTTCCGAATTTTCAAGTATAAAAACACACTGTAAGCGATAAGCAAAATAAATGAGCCGATGATCTTCATGTCCAGCCAGGATACCCCAGGAACTTTTATATATGCCCATTGAATCCCCAGGATAAGGGAAACCACTAATAATGGAACACCTATTACTGCGAGGACATAAGACATTTGCTCGAGCTTTGTTAGATCGCCGAGTCGAAGCAGGCGTTTTCCCCATTTCTTCCGTTTCAATAAATCATATTGGATTAAGTATAAAAGTGAAAAAACGAAAGAAAGCGTGAATGCCCCATATGATAGGATGGCAAAAGTGATATGTATGAGCAGTAGCTCTGAAACCAGGCGCTGTGCAAGCACTTGAGATTCTATCTGAACAGGTGCAAAGGTATGGATGGCCATAACCATGAAACCTAATACATTCGTAAAAAAGACAATAAAATCGACTCTTAGCAATCGGTTAATGATTAAAGATAACGATATGAGGACCCATGCATAAAAATATAATCCTTCAAAAATCGTCAATACCGGGAACCTTCCCGTTTTCAACACATACAGAAATAAAAAAATTGTTTGCAGTACCCAAACAATAGAAAGCAACCAGAAGGCGACCCTGTTCGCCTTCTGGTTATTATTGAGGAAATCGATAAAATATAAAAGCATACTGATGGCATACAACAATACAGTGGCTTCATGCAATCTTGTCATTAGTAATTCCATATCTACCTCATTACTGGACAGGAACTGGATTCAATAGGGATGACTTGGAGCTGTTCCGTTCTTTTTCATCCGCAACCAGCTGGTCTTCAATCAATTCCTCTAAATGGAAGATTTTCACGAAATTATTTAATTGCTCTTTTGCATTCGGCTCATCTGCCAGCTCTTTTGCATAAAGAATCGGATCTTTCAGCATTTGGTTGATGATGCTTTTCGTATGCTTGTTCAGAACTTTTTTGTCACGTTCGCTCAAATGCGGAAGCTTTCTTTCGATGCTTTCCATCGTTTCCTTTTGTATTGATAGGGATTTTTCCCTTAAAGAAGAAATGACGGGAACCACACCAAGTAAATTGATCCATTGATTGAAATCAACGATTTCTGATTCGATCATCAATTCTATTTTCTCGGCAGCTATTTTACGTTCTTCGATATTGGCTTGCACGATCCCTTCAAGATCGTCAATATCATACAAGAAGACATTTTCCAGCTCAGCCAATGTTGGATCGAGGTCACGCGGCACTGCGATATCGACCATGAAAATAGGACGGCCTTTACGAAGCTTATTGATGAATGACATCATTTCTTTTGTTACAAGGAGATCTTTTGATCCAGTGGAAGTAATCAGGATATCGGCTTCCACTAAAGCGCATTGCAGCTCTTGAAGCTGTTTCGCCGTACCATTGAATCTCTCCGCCAGGTCGACCGCTTTCTGAAAGGTGCGGTTAATGACTGTAATGCTGTCGGCACCATTGCTATGCAGATTTTGAATGGCCAGCTCACCCATCTTACCGGCCCCAAGAATCAAGACATTCTTGCCGTTCAGGCCTCCAAAGATTTTCTTGGCAAGCTCGACTGCCGCATAGCTGACGGAAACGGCATTTGTATTGATTTCGGTTTCCGAATGAGCTTTTTTAGCCAATGTAAGGGCTTGCTTGAAGAGATGGTTAAAAACGGTACCGATCGTATCTTCCTTCTGCCCTAACAGATAGCTCGAACGTACTTGTCCCAAAATCTGAGTTTCTCCCAGTATCATGGAATTCAAGCCGCAGGTAACTGAAAATAAATGCTCGACAGCCCCATCGCCTTCATAAATGAACAGATATTTAGAAAATTCTTCTTTATCGATATTAAACCATTCCGAAAGAAATTCCTTTATATAATACCTGCTTGTATGAAGCTGATCACCGACCGCATAAATTTCCGTCCTGTTACACGTTGAAATAATAATATTTTCCAAGATGCTTTTTTTATTTTTAAGAGCTTTCATTGCCTCGGCAAGTTCGGCTTCGTTAAACGATAGTTTTTCCCGAATTTCTACAGGGGCAGTTTTGTAATTTATACCAACCGCTAGAATATGCATCCTTTTGTTTTGCACCCCCAAAATTTTTCATGTAAATTTATTATACCATGTACTAAAATGGTTTTACGCAAATAATATGAACAGTTTATGAATAACGTATGCTACCATGAAAAGACAGCCGAAACGCCCGAAATGCTACAAAAGGTGTCTAAGCGGGATTGGTAAGTTACATACATATTTCGACATTGTGTACAAAAGTACCATATCAAAAATGGCAAAAAACTTCAAGTAATCGAATTGCATAGGAGGATAAAATGAAAACGCAGCGCATTTTCCCAGGAATCGTATTAATCGGTTTCGGGCTCTATTTTTTTCTTGAACATTCCCAAATCGAAATCTTTCCAGGCTTTTTCAGCTGGCCCACTTTATTATGTATAGTCGGTGCAGCCTTCCTGATTCAGGCATATAGCGGTAATGAATATGAGTCCATCCTGCCAGGCGTCATCTTACTGGGGTTCGGGGCTCACTTCCATATCGTCGAGAATCTGGATATTTGGCCGGATAATATAGGTATCTTTATTTTAATCATCTCGCTGGGATTTATTCTCCGGGCACGTAAAACAAATTCTGGAATGTTTCACGGGATGGTAATACTTCTCATCTCGATCACTTTCTTATTCTATGATCAAATCACATCGTCTTTTGGGCTTGTTGAAACAAGTACTGCGAACATCGAAAGGTTTTGGCCATTTGCGTTGATGGCAATCGGCATTTATTTTTTGGTTCGAAAAAAGTGAGAATTGTTGCCGATTCCATAATGAAAAAGGGTATTCCAGATGCGGAATACCCTTTTCTTTTACATATATTTCTTAAGGACGCCCCAGGCTTGTTCCTTGCCTTCGCCTGTTTCACCAGAGAATAGAAGCAATTCATCTTCTTTTTCCATATTTAACGTTTGGCGTGTGATTTTCAAGTGTTTCTGCCATTTGCCTTTTGGAATCTTATCCGCTTTGGTTGCAATGACGATCCGGGGCAGATCATAATGCTTCAGGAATTCATACATCGCGATATCATCCTTTGTAGGCGGATGACGCAAATCCACAATCAGAAGCGCAGCGCGGAGCTGGTCTCTGGAAGTGAAGTACGTTTCGATCATTTTTCCCCAAGCATCACGTTCAGTCTTGGATACTTTCGCATAACCATAACCCGGTACATCCACAAAATGGAGTGCTTCATTTATGATATAAAAATTCAAGGTTTGCGTCTTACCCGGTTTAGAGGATGTGCGCGCCAAGTTTTTTCGATTGATCATTTTGTTGATGAAACTGGATTTCCCAACGTTGGAACGGCCTGCCAAGGCAAATTCCGGTATTGGAGTATTGGGATATTGTTCAGGTTTCACAGCACTGATGACAATATCTGAACTCGTCACTTTCATTCGTTCACACCTACCAATGCATGCTCAAGGACTTCATCGACGTGTGAAACTGGAACAAATGTTAATGCTTTACGGACACTTTCCGGGATATCATCAATATCCTTTTCGTTATTTTGCGGAATGATGATTTTCGTAAGTCCTGCGCGATGGGCCGCTAAAGATTTTTCTTTAAGCCCGCCGATCGGAAGAACCCGTCCGCGTAATGTAATTTCGCCTGTCATGCCTACCTCTTTTCTGATCGGCCTATTTGTAAGGGCCGATATTAACGCTGTTGCAATCGTGATGCCTGCAGAAGGGCCATCTTTTGGGACCGCACCTTCAGGGACATGAATATGAATATCATATTTTTCATGGAAGTTCGCATCAATCTGAAGTTTCTCGGTTTTTGAACGGACATAACTGAAAGCAGCCTGGGCCGACTCTTTCATTACATCGCCAAGCTTTCCTGTCAGGATCAGCTTGCCTTTACCTGGTGATAAGGAAACCTCGATTTGCAGCGTATCGCCGCCTACCGATGTGTATGCCAATCCATTAGCTACACCAACTTGGTTCTCGACCTCCGCCTGTCCATAATGGAACATGGTTTTCCCTAAAAACTCCTCGACATTCTTTTCTGATATGACGACCCGCTTTTTATCTCCGGACACGATGATTTTTGCAGTCTTCCGACAGATGCCTGCAAGCTGTCGCTCCAAACTTCGAACACCGGCCTCCCGAGTGTAATAACGGATGATTTTTGTAAGAGCTTCCTCACGGATTTGCAGTTGTGTCTTCAATAAACCATGGTTTTCCAGCTGTCTAGGCAGCAAGTGATCCTTGGCTATATGAAGTTTCTCTATCTCAGTATAACCTGCAATCGAAATGATTTCCATACGATCACGAAGCGGGCCAGGAATCGATCCCAAATTATTCGCCGTCGCCACGAACATGACTTTGGAAAGATCGTAAGTTTCTTCAATATAATGATCACTGAAATTATGATTTTGCTCTGGATCGAGCACCTCCAGCATCGCTGCAGATGGATCTCCCCTAAAGTCATTGGACATCTTATCCACTTCGTCCAGTAAAAAGACTGGATTGATCGTTCCAGCTTTTTTCATGCCTTGAATGATCCTTCCTGGCATCGCCCCTACATATGTACGGCGATGTCCGCGGATTTCTGATTCATCGCGCACCCCACCTAAAGATATACGGACGAAATTCCTATTCAGCGATGAAGCGATCGATTTGGCCAAGCTGGTTTTCCCGACCCCTGGCGGTCCCACCAAGCAAAGGATCGGTCCTTTCAATGAATTGGTCAATTGCTGGACGGCCAGATACTCAAGCACCCGCTCCTTCACCTTTTCCAAACCATGATGGTCCCGGTTCAGGATTTTTTCGGCTTTATGAATATTCAAGTCATCTTTGGTCGCTTTGGTCCAAGGAAGCGAGATCAACCATTCGATATAATTGCGGATGACAGAACTTTCGGCCGAGCTGGAAGGAACCTTTTCATAACGGTCCAATTCCTTTAGTGCCGTTTCTTTGATGTGCTCAGGCATTTCCGCTTCTTCTATCTTTTCGTTGAGAACCTCAATTTCCCCTGTTTTTCCTTCTTTATCTCCCAATTCCTTTTGGATCGCTTTCATTTGTTCTCGTAAATAATATTCCTTTTGAGTCCGTTCCATCGAACGCTTAACACGCTGGCCGATCTTTTTCTCGAGAAAAAGAACTTCTTTCTCGTTATTGATGATCTCGATTACTCGGCTTAAACGCTCCTTCATATCAATGGTCTCAAGCACTTCTTGCTTCTCCTTCAATTTCAAAGGCAAATGGGAAGCGATTATATCCGCTAATCGTCCAGGCTCTTCAATATCCGAAGTGGAAGAAAACGTTTCACCGGTTATTTTCTTGGACATTTTTATGTATTGTTCAAAATAATCCAGTAGAGTGCGCATTAATGCCTGATGTTCAGCATCCTTTTCATCACTGTCTTCATATATTTTAATCTTGGCACCATAATGTGTCTCATAATCGTAAAATTCAATGACTTCTGCGCGGTTCAACCCTTCCACCAACACCCGGATTGTACCATTTGGAAGCTTCAGCATCTGTTTTACCTTTGTTAAAGTTCCCATTGTAAATAAATCTTCTTCACCTGGTTCGTCCAACGAAACATCTTGTTGTGTCGTCAAAAATATAAGATGGTCTTCCACCATTGCTTTCTCAAGGGCTTGTACCGATTTATCTCGGCCTACATCTAAATGAAGTACCATCGTTGGATATACAAGCAGTCCTCTAAGCGGCAGGAGGGGGACGATGATTTCTTTATCAGTCATTTCCTGACACCTCCATCTAATTAGTATCGTCGTTGTAAACTATTTACCCATGTTCTCAACCTTTTAACAATTCTATCCTATTTATATAGAAGTGTCTATTCGTTTACCTTAACACGTTTCGACTGCTATTATTATCTCCAATATTAGATAAAAAAGCACGTCTGAATGCGTGTTTATTTTTACTTCAGGTTTGTCCGGAACGCTAATATGGTCCTTAAAATGCCCCGGTTCTTGTTTTTAGCCGGGGCATTTCCTTTATACACTTTCTTTTTTTGATAGGTCCAAGGTTGTGAGGATTTGTTCCGACATCAATTCTTTTTTCAGTGCCTGATCCAGCACTTCTTTCACATTCGAAACGGGAATGATTTCTATATCCTTGATTTCAGATAGAAGTGGCTGCATGTTTTCGGCTGGGACGATTACTTTCTTTGCCCCGGCCAGTTTTGCTGCCTTGATTTTCGGAATGACACCGCCGATCGGTTTAACGCCGCCATGAATGCTTATTTCTCCAGTCATCGCCACTGTGTGATCAACAGGGATTTTATATATGGCCGAGTATATGCCTGTGGCCATTGCAATTCCTGCAGAAGGGCCATCTACTGGACTTCCGCCCGGAAAGTTCACATGGATATCGAATTGATCGGCAGGCACTCCCATCGACCGCAAAACCGTAATGACATTTTCAATTGAACCTTTTGCCATGCTCTTGCGGCGAATCGATTTGCCGCTTCCGCCGCCGATACTTTCTTCTTCAACGATGCCAGTAATGTTTATCGATCCTTTTTCATCAGTAGCGGCCATGACCGTAACCTCGATTTCCAGCAACGCCCCGCTGTTGGGACCATAAACTGCAAGACCGTTGACAAGACCTATTTTAGAATTCGCTTCTATTTTCCTGTCCATTCTTTGGGTCAGCTGGCTGCTATGGGCCATCCAATCTATATCTTCTTCTCTGATAAAAGTCCTGTTTTCATTAATTGATATTCCAGAAAGAGTCTGAATCATGTTGACAGCTTCCCTGCCATTCCGGGCATAATCCGAGATCGACTGCAAGCCTTTTTCACTGATGGTGATCCCCACTTTATCTGAAGCATTCTTAGCCACGGTGATTATTTCTTCCCGGTCAAGTTCACGGAAAAACACTTCTATGCATCTTGAACGTATCGCAGGCGCGATTTCATTTGGTGTTCTAGTTGTGGCTCCAATCAATCGAAAGTCAGCCGGCAGTCCATTTTTAAAAATATCATGGATGTGAGTGGGAATATTTTGATTTTCCTCTTGATAATAAGCACTTTCCAGAAAGACCTTACGATCCTCCAATACCTTTAACAGTTTATTCATCTGTATTGGATGAAGCTCCCCTATTTCATCTATGAAAAGTACGCCTCCATGAGCATTGCTGACTGCACCCTGCTTTGGCTGCGGAATGCCTGCCTGTCCCATTGCCCCGGCTCCTTGATAGATTGGATCGTGCACAGAACCAATAAGCGGATCGGCAATCCCCCGTTCATCGAACCTGGCTGTGGTGGCGTCCAATTCAACGAAAACGGCTGAATTCTTAAAAGGGGACTTGCCATTTTTCTTCGCCTCTTCCAAAACAAGTCTGGCAGCTGCCGTTTTCCCTACCCCTGGAGGACCGTAAATTATCACATGCTGGGGATTCGGCCCGCACAAAGCAGCTTTTAAAGATTTAATCCCATCTTCTTGACCGATGATTTCATTAAATGTGCTTGGTCTGACTTTCTCTGCCAATGGCTCTGTTAACGAAATCGATCTCATCTTCCGTAATTGGTCCATCTCCTTACGTGAATCTCGGTCAATGGAAACTTTTTGTGTCCGCTGGCCTTTCAATAAGTTCAAAAAATACAATCCAATAATAATCCCAAAAAACAGCTGGATAAACAACGCCAATCCTGTCCAATTCATCGTATTCCCTCCTGCTCTCTCCTAGTTTGTCATTTCTGTTAGTATCTCCTTTGGAAGGGCGAAATTATCCAAGAAATTCGTGTTGAAAATTTGGCGTTTTTATCCTAAATAACAACAATCTGAAAAAAAGACAAAGAAAAAGACTGCCGGGATGAACTGGCAGTCTCAGACTGTAAACAACTCGAAATTAACTGGTTTTACCCTACTATTTTGAGGTTTTAACGTTGATTGGAACGTAGGGCACTCGCTTTCCGCGGGCGGTCCGGGAGCCTCCTCGGCGCTCTGCGCCTGCGGAGGCTCCCTTGGACGCGTATTCCCGCAGGAGTCTCGTACCTTCCGTTACAATCAACTTTGGTCTATAAAAAAAGACTGCCAGATGAACTGGCAGTCTTTCTATTCCTTATAAATCAAGCAGATGTTTTCTTTTCTTGTCCTTTGATGGTTGTACCGTCTTTAAGGACGAGCTTTGGAGATTCGTTTTTCGAAATCGTGCTGCCTGTGATTACACATTTTGCAACATCATCACGTGAAGGCAGGTCGAACATCACTTCAAGAATGATGCCTTCGATGATGGATCGCAGACCACGTGCACCAGTTTTACGTTCAATTGCCTTTTTAGCAATTTCACTTAGCGCTTCCTGTTCGAATTCCAATTCAACATCGTCAAGCTCAAGCAACTTTTGATATTGTTTAACAAGGGCATTTTTCGGTTTTGTCAGGATTTCGATCAAAGCAGCTTCATCCAATTGCTCAAGAGTCGCAATTACCGGAAGACGTCCGATGAATTCCGGAATTAAACCGAAACGAAGCAAGTCTTCAGGAAGGACTTTGGAAAGCAATTCTTTTTCTGCAACATCATCCTTCTTCACGTCAGAGCCAAAACCAATGACTTTTTGACCAAGACGGCGTTTGATGATCGGTTCGATGCCATCAAAGGCACCGCCGCAGATGAACAAAATATTGGTCGTATCGATTTGGATGAATTCCTGATGTGGATGTTTACGTCCACCTTGAGGCGGAACGCTTGCAACCGTTCCTTCAAGGATTTTCAATAATGCTTGTTGCACACCTTCACCTGACACGTCACGTGTAATAGAAGGATTTTCTGATTTACGGGCAACTTTATCGATTTCATCAATATAAATGATGCCTTTTTCCGCTTTTTCCACATCATAATCAGCGGCTTGGATCAGCTTTAGAAGGATGTTTTCGACATCTTCCCCAACATATCCAGCTTCCGTCAATGAAGTGGCATCAGCAATCGCAAAAGGAACATTCAGTAATCGCGCCAATGTTTGCGCAAGAAGGGTTTTCCCGCTTCCCGTCGGTCCTATCAGGGCGATGTTACTTTTAGAAAGCTCCACATCGTCGACTTTGCTATTGGAATTGATACGTTTATAATGGTTGTAAACAGCGACAGCCAAAGATTTCTTTGCCTGTTCTTGTCCAATCACATATTCGTCAAGAATTTCACGGATTTCCATAGGTTTAGGAACATCCCTGAATTCTACTTCTTCATCAGTGCCCAGCTCTTCTTCGACGATCTCCGTACAAAGTTCTATACACTCGTCACAAATATAGACACCTGGACCAGCAACCAGTTTACGGACTTGTTCTTGTGTTTTACCGCAAAAAGAACATTTTAACTGTCCTTTTTCATCATTAAATTTAAACATGTACGTTCACCCCTTTAAATACTCTTCCAACTCTATTACATAGCGGTACCCAATCGTATTGAAAAAAACTAGGCACACATCTACTTAAGCATTCCAAAATCCCTAGTATGTTTTGCATTTTATCATGTTCTTGGAAGTTTAGTAACAAAAATGCTCACGCGTCCGAGTTGTTAAATAAGTACAATAATCAATCAATATGTATTTGCCCTTTACCAGTATGCCCAAAACTTTGGATTTTTAAAAGCAGGATTTGCTGTATAAATATGTATATGCGGTATTAGAACTAATCTACACTGAAATCCAAAAAAAATCAATCAGGAAATTACCGATATTTGAAATTTACACTAATTCTCAATATGTATAAAACAAGGCACGATTACTCGCGCCTTGTTTTTTTAAGGAAATATTTAAATCTACTTATTTATAAAAATTATTTTGCGTCAACTGTTTTGCTGTTTTCTACCAAGAAGTCAATTGCTTTCTTAATTTTAAGATCGCCTTTGATTCCTTCTAAGTTTCCAAGAGCTTGTTTGATCGCATCAACTTCCATATTGTACATAGTAGCCATTTGTGCAAGTTCAGCTTCTACATCTTCGTCAGTCGCTTCAAGTTTTTCAACTTCAGCGATTGCTTCAAGAGTTAGGCTCGTACGAACTTGTCCTTCAGCTTCTTCTTTCATTTGCGCTTTTAAAGCTTCTTCGTCTTGACCTGAGAATTGGTAGTAAAGTTCCAAATTCAGACCTTGAGATTGAATGCGTTGAGAGAACTCATTCATCATGCGGTCAACTTCATTTGAAATCATCGCTTCAGGAACATCCATTTCTGCCCCTTCAACAGCTTTACCAATTACAGTGTTTTGAATGAAGTTTTCTTCTTCGTGTTTTTTGTCATGCTCTAATTTATGTTTTGTTTTTTCTTTAAGTTCAGCCAAAGTTTCCACTTCGTCGTCGACATCTTTCGCGAACTCATCATCCAACTCAGGAAGTTGTTTTGTTTTGATTTCATGAATTTTCACTTTGAATACTGCTGGTTTACCTGCAAGTTCAGCAGCATGGTATTCTTCAGGGAATGTAACTTCGATATCTTTTTCAGCACCAGTTTCAAGACCGACAAGTTGCTCTTCAAATCCTGGAATGAAAGAGTTTGAACCGATTTCCAATGAATGGTTTTCTGAAGCTCCACCTTCGAATGCTTCACCATCAACGAATCCTTCAAAGTCAAGAACAACTGTATCGCCTTCAGCAACTTGTCCTTCTTCTTTAACGACAAGCTCAGCTTGACGCTCTTGTAAAGTTTTCAATTCGTTTTCAACATCTTCGTCAGTTACTTCAGTATTGAATTTTTCAACTTCAACACCTTTGTAATCTCCCAATTTAACTTCAGGCTTAACTGTTACAGTTGCAGTGAAGATCAGGTTTTCGCCTTTTTCCATTTTCTCGATGTCGATTTCAGGACGATCTACAGGCTGAATTCCAGCTTCTTCGACAGCATTTGCATAAGCATCTGGAAGAATGATATCAAGCGCATCTTGGTAAAGTGATTCTACGCCGAATTTTTTTTCGAACATTTGACGTGGCATTTTACCTTTACGGAAGCCAGGTACATTTACTTGTTTCACTACTTTTTTGAAAGCTGCGTCTAAACCTTCGTTTACTTTTGCAGCGTCAACTTCAATTGTTAGTACGCCTTGATTACCTTCTTGTTTTTCCCATTTTACAGACATGTGTTTCCCTCCAAAAAATCTATATACTTCAATAATAAGCATTGGATGAATATGCTTTGCAAGTGTTAACAAGTCATCCTTCAAATATACCCAAAAAATATTGGGGAAATCGTCAAAATTAGACGAATATACATTACAACCACTACATTATACCACAGGATTAATCTGTTACAACAGCAATAGCTTAAATAATGGGATAAGAAATTTCTTCAATTTCTTTTATATAGGAAAGAATATCCGTAATGCTTTCCTCATCAGCTTGGTACAGGTCCGCTAAGTCCCTACCGAAAACTTCCCCGGTCATGTATTCTTCCGCCAAGGCATGATAGGCAGCTGCCCATGCAGGCAAGCTTTCAGGTCCGGGTTCAAGAGGAAACAATAAAAAAGAATGACGTTCAATCAAACTATGGACCATTTCAAATAAGCTCGGATTATCCTGACTGATTTCCGCTTCGGTCAGTCCGGTTACCTTCTTATAGAAGTCCGTCTCCTTCAAACTTTTCAATTCCCTTGGTATGACCGACTTCGATTGATTGAATTTCCTCAACGTCACTTCCTCGTTATATTCCTGGTCGATAAGGATGTTAAGGAGCATCGTTTTAAAGAAAGGGTGTCCTTCATCTTTTTGTAGAAATTTTTCGATTTGAGGGATAAATGGTCGAATATTGATATTCGTGAGTTTTGAAATGACCATTAGCATTTCATTATCCGTTTTCCCTTCAAAAAGTTCATCCTCCTGCAATTCCTCTGAAAGCTGCTGATTTTGCCTTTCCTTCTCCTCTTTTTTATCCTCAAGGGCCCTTTTACTGAACTGAAGCATCTTTTCGAAATGTTCCTCTTTATCAAAAGGAATTTGGCTTTCTTCAAATAGCAGTTCGATCGTCGTGACCATTTCCTGATGCTCGCCTAATTGCAGAAGTACCATCAAATAAATATTGATCAGTTGAAAATAGTCACCTATGCCTTTATTCAGCATCTCTATACACAACTCTTTTGACTCCTTGTAACGCTCAATTTCGACTAGTGAGACCACTAGCCCCATGCAAACTTCATCATTCTCGGGCTCATACTCCCTGGCTTGGCTGAAAAGCTGTGCAGCCGCTTTAAAGTTTCTGTTTCCAAGCTCATCCAATCCCTTTGCAATCAGCCTTTCACCGAGATTTGGAAAGGCGATAATCTTGGTTTCTCCGGCCTTCTTTTGGTTATTCTCATTATCCATCCTATTTTCCGCCTCACCGTTCGCTTTTTGAAAAACAGTTTAGCATGTAATAGCAGGAAACACAAAATTTATATGGGCGGATGAACACCTTTCTTTCCCAGATAAAAAAATCCCGCATCCTTTCAAATTAAGAAAGGAGAACGGGATATGTCTTCTTCTATTAAATACTCGAAACCGCCTTTTTTTGAGATTCATAGGCAGAAATCTCTTTATCATATTGAAGCGTTATCGAAATTTCATCCCAGCCTTTGATGAGCATTTCCTTCCAATATGGATGAATTTCAAAGCTTGTTTCAAACCCTTGACCATCATTCAATGTCTGATTGGGAAGGTCGATCGTCAACTCATAGTCAGGTGCGGACACTCTCTCCATTAAATAGTTTACTTCAGCCTGGGTTAAAGCGATGGGGACCATGCCATTTTTCATGCAATTACTTTTAAAGATATCAGCATAAGACGGAGCGATGATGATATCGAATCCGTAGTCTTTCAATGACCAAGGGGCATGCTCACGTGAAGAACCGCAGCCAAAATTTTCTCCTGCTATTAAAATGGACGTGTTTTGATTATGAGGCTGATTCAATTCAAAATCAGGACGCTTCTTTCCATTTTCATCAAAACGCCAGTTATAGAATAAAAATTCGCCAAATCCGCTTCGCTCAATCCGTTTTAAAAATTGCTTTGGAATGATTTGGTCCGTATCCACGTTTTTACGGTCAAGTGCCGCCGCTCTTCCTTTATATATAGTAATTGGTTCCATTCTATGCACCTCCGGTTAATTCGTATTCTTAATGGACTTGTTCAGTTCTTTTCAAATTCCTAATATCGACAAATTTCCCATGAATGGCGGCCGCGGCAGCCATAGCCGGACTGACCAGGTGCGTTCTTGCTCCAGCGCCTTGCCTGCCTTCGAAGTTCCGATTACTTGTGGAGGCACAATGCTCACCGGCCGGAACCACGTCAGGATTCATGCTCAGGCACATGCTGCAGCCCGATTCACGCCATTCGAAGCCCGCAGATTTGAAAATTTCATCCAACCCTTCATCTTCCGCTTGCCTTTTGACGCTTTGTGAACCGGGAACGACCATCGCCCGAACTCCTTTTTGAACAGTCTGGCCTTCAATCATTTCTGCAGCTTGCCGTAAGTCCTCAATGCGTGAATTGGTACATGATCCTATGAAAACATGTTGTACGGGAATTTCCGTGATCGGCATTCCTTCCTTAAGACCCATATACTCAATGGCTCGATTCAGTTCCTTGGGATCCATGATATCTTCGGCGAAGGTAGGCACTTTACCGTCCACGCCACTAGCCATTCCAGGATTCGTCCCCCAGCTCACCATTGGTGGAATCAAACTGCCATCAAGAATGATTTCTTGGTCATAAACAGCATCCTCATCACTGGAAAGTGTCTTCCAGTCCTGAACACATCGTTCGAACTCTTCTCCTTTCGGCAAATATTTACGACCTTTCAAATAAGAGAACGTTGTTTCATCGGGAGCTACCAGCCCCGCTCTTGCCCCGCCTTCGATCGACATATTGCAAACCGTCATTCTCTCTTCCATCGACATATCCCGGAAAACTTCCCCGCAATACTCAATGATATGTCCAGTACCGAAATTGACGCCGAATTTAGAAATCACATATAAAATGACATCTTTCGCCATTACACCATGACCAAGCTTGCCATTAACTTCAAGCTTTAATGTTTTCGGTTTAGTTTGCCATAGGGTTTGTGTGGCCAAAACATGCTCGACCTCACTCGTACCGATTCCAAACGCAATCGACCCAAACGCACCATGTGTGGAAGTATGACTGTCTCCGCAGACAATCGTCATCCCTGGCTGTGTAAGCCCTAATTCCGGCCCGATAACGTGAACGATACCTTGATCCGGGCTGTCTAAATCAGCAAGGCGGATACCGAACTCCTTACAGTTTTGCTCAAGCGCCTCTAGTTGTTTCCTTGCAATGTCATCCTCGATGAAATAGCGATTAACGGTTGGCACATTATGATCCATTGTCGCGAAAGTACGGTCGGGTCTCCTGACTGTGCGTCCTTTTAATCTCAATCCTTCAAATGCTTGCGGAGAGGTCACTTCATGAATATATTGAAGGTCTATATAAATTAAATCCGGTTTATTCTCCTCTTCATTTACAATATGGCGATCCCATATTTTCTCTATTATCGACTTTCCCATCACTATCCCACCTCGATCAATCTTGTATTTTTTTAAAAAACACGGCCTAATGTTAGGCCGTGAAAGAAGTTTATGCGTAAGCTCCCATGATGTTGGAAATGGCTTCCTGGTCTAAAAGATTTGCTTTTATTTCTGCAATCATCTCTGTAGTTGACGTAATACTTGGTTGGCCATTTGCGATATCGCCTGTTCTTAAGCCATATTCAAGGACCGTTTCCACTGCCTGCTCAACAGCTTTCGCCTCATCTTCCAAACCAAAGGATAGACGCAGCATGGAGGCCGCTGATAAAATCGTCCCAATCGGATTAGCCAGGTTTTTGCCCGCGATATCCGGGGCGGAGCCATGAATCGGTTCATATAGATTAGGCCCACTTGTTGATATGGAGGCGGAAGGTAGCATTCCAAGCGAGCCAGTCAATACCGACGCTTCATCGCTTAAAATATCACCGAACATATTCTCCGTCACGATAATATCAAATTGTTTCGGGTTTTTGATCAATTGCATGGCTGCATTATCAACAAGCATATGTTCAAGAATTACATCCGGATAGTCCTTGGCAACTTCTTCAGCCGTCTCACGCCACATCCTGCTGGATTCAAGAACATTCGCTTTATCCACGGATGTTACTTTTTTCTTGCGATCCGATGCTATTGCAAAAGCAAGTTCAATGATGCGCTTCATTTCGCTTTTCTGATAGAAAAGTGTATCGACGACCGCCTCTTTCCCTTCTTTTTCAACGCGCTCACTTGGCTTTCCGAAATAAAGGCCGCCAGTTAGTTCCCTGACAATCACGAAATCCACATCTTCAATGAATTCCTTTTTAAGAGGAGAAGATTCCGACAAGCTGGAATAATAGCTGATTGGACGGATGTTGGCATAAAGATTCAAATCTTTTCGGATTTTCAACAAACCTCGTTCCGGTTCTTAGGTGCGCAGGCTGGTCATCCCACTTAGGTCCTCCAACGGCCCCTAATAATACCGCATCGCTGTTTTTACAAATCTCCACTGTTTCATCCGGCAGGGGTGAACCTGTGTTATCGATGGCCCCTCCGCCAATCTCACCATATTGAAATTCAAAATCGTGTCCATATCTTTGGGCAACGGCTTCGAGGATTTCTACAGCGCCTCTTGTTACTTCTTTCCCGATGCCATCTCCTTGAAGCACCGCAATATTCCTTTTCATCGAAATCTCCCCTTCCTATTGTAATACTGCTTTTTCTTCCAGTTCCTTCATGATGATCACACGGTTCACAGCGTTCAAATACGCTTTGGCGGATGCTTCCAAGACGTCCTGATCAAGACCCCTGCCGCTTGTTTCCACACCGTTATAATCAATTTTCACAAAAACCTGAGCAAGGGCATCCATTCCGCCGCCCACCGATTGAATTCGATAGTCCAGCAAGTTGATCTCGCTGCCCAAACATCTTTCAAGCGTGTTATATAAGGCTTCTACACTTCCTGCACCTGTAGCCGCTTCCTGAATCTCTTCATTATCGCCTTTTTTCAGTGTGACCGTCGCTGTCGCCGTCTGATGGGTACCATGGGAGATCTGTAAGGAAATCATGTCATAAAAACTGATATCCGTCGCTTTCTCTTCAAGCACCAGCGCAACGATATCTTCATCCGTCATGTTCTTTTTATTATCGGCCAATTCCTTGAACTGAATGAATAATGAGTTCATTTCCTCATCCGTTACCGTAAAATTCAACTCTTGTAATCTTTCTTTGAAAGCATGGCGTCCTGAATGCTTTCCTAAAACTAGTGAATTGGACGAAACCCCGACAAGTTCAGGTGAAATGATTTCATATGTCGTTTTTTCTTTTAACACGCCATCCTGGTGAATGCCAGATTCATGTGCGTATGCATTGGCACCAATAATGGCTTTATTAGCAGGTACTTGCATTCCCGTAAGGCGGCTGACCAAATCACTGGTCCTTTTTATTTCATTCAATACAAGACCCGTTTCCGCTTGATAGAAATCTTTACGGATGTAGAGTGCCATGGCCACTTCTTCAAGCGCCACGTTTCCGGCACGTTCACCAATTCCGTTGATTGTGCCTTCGACTTGCGTAGCCCCGCCTTCGATGGCAGCCAATGAATTGGCCGTCGCCATTCCAAGATCGTCATGGCAGTGTGCGGATAAACTAACTTTATCAATAGAAGGAACATGTTCACGAAGGTATCTGAAAATGTTTCCGTACTCGATTGGAGCTGCATACCCTACAGTATCCGGGATGTTAATGACCTTAGCACCAGCTTGAATGACCGCTTCGACGATTTCAGCCAAATAGTCAAGTTCTGTACGGCTTGCATCTTCTGCAGACCATTGTACGATAGGAAAACGAGCTGCCCCGTACTTGACCATCTCAACTGCCTTTTCAATCACTTGCTGCTTCGACATTTTCAACTTATATTCACGATGAATGGGCGAAGTGGCGATGAACGTATGCAACCTTGGTTCTTCCCCGCCCCTTAATGAATCCCAAGCTGCATCGATATCTCCTTTTACAGCACGCGCCAGCCCTGTGACAGAGCTGTTTTTGATTTTGCGCGCGATTTCCTGTACGGAGTTGAAATCCCCTTTGGATGCTGCCGGAAAACCGGCTTCGATAATATCAACACCCAATCTTTCAAGCTGATAAGCAATTTCAAGTTTTTCGGTAAAATTCAAATTTACACCGGCTGATTGCTCCCCATCTCGAAGTGTAGTTTCAAATATATTAATTTTTCGCAACGGCTACCACTTCTTTCTCTTTTTGTTGAGGTTTTACGAATGGCATCATTTTTCTTAATTCACGGCCAACCACTTCGATTTGATGTTGGTTTTCACGATTATTGATAGCATTGAAGACTGGACGATTCGCTTGGTTTTCCAAGATCCATCCTTTTGCGAACTCACCGTCTTGGATGTCTTTCAAGATCGCTTTCATTGCCTCTTTCGTAGTTTCCGTCACAACGCGTGGTCCAGAAACGAAATCTCCCCATTGAGCTGTGTCAGAAATGGAATAGCGCATGTTTTCCATACCGCCTTCATACATAAGGTCGATGATTAATTTAAGTTCATGTAAACACTCGAAATATGCTACTTCCGGTTGGTATCCAGCTTCTGTCAAGGTTTCGAATCCAGCTTTCACAAGGGCAGTCAATCCGCCGCAAAGTACGGCCTGCTCTCCAAATAGATCCGTTTCCGTTTCTTCCTGGAATGTAGTTTCCAAACCGCCAGCTCTTAAAGAGCCGATTCCCCGAGCGTAAGCAAGGGCCAAATCTTTTGCTTCACCCGTAACATTTTGATAGATGGCGAATAATGCCGGCACCCCTGCACCTTGTTCATATGTACGGCGAACAAGATGTCCCGGACCCTTTGGAGCGACTAATAATACATCTACGTCTGCCGGAGGAACGATTTGATTGAAATGGACGTTGAATCCGTGTGCGAACATTAACGCTTGACCTGCACGCAGTACCGGTTTGATTTCTTCTTGGTATACTTTCGGCTGAGTTTCATCCGGTAATAGGTTCATGATCACGTCTGCCTGTTCAGCTGCCTCTTTCACCGTGTAAACATTAAAGCCGTCTTCCACCGCTTTATCGAAGGATTTACCTTTCCTGATTCCGATGATTACATCTACACCGCTGTCACGTAGGTTTTGTGCATGTGCGTGTCCTTGTGAACCATATCCGATAACCGCTACCTTTTTATTGTTGAAGAAATTCTCGTTTGCTTCTGCGTTATAATATACTTTTGCCATAATAATTACATCTCCCTTTTCATCATTGTTTTTTGTTTTGGTTTTTGTTTTATACGATTGTCGCACTCTTAGCGTGTGCAATTTGCATTCCACGCGGGATGGCGGCCGTCCCTGTCCTTGCCAATTCCTTGATGCCATATGGCTTGATCAGTTCAATGAAGGCTTCGATTTTATCCGATTCCCCTGTGATTTGAACTGTCAAGCTATCTTTACTGACATCAATAACTGAAGCTCGGAAGGGTTCGATGACTGAATAAATCTCAGCTCGGGTTTGTGTAGTCACCAATATTTTAATGAGTGCAA
This sequence comes from Peribacillus phoenicis, assembly GCF_047238085.1. Lineage (NCBI taxonomy): Bacteria > Bacillati > Bacillota > Bacilli > Caryophanales > Bacillaceae > Peribacillus > Peribacillus phoenicis. The sequence continues at coordinate 3,550,605 of NZ_JBDFMF010000001.1, forward strand.
GTTCCCTCGCCACAATCGATTGATTCGTAATATCATATACTTTCAAAACATCGATCTGCTTATTCAATTGCTTGGTGATCTGTTCAATGACAGCTTCGTCATCAACATCGACCACGAAGGTCATCCTTGAAATGCCATCCTGTTCGGAAGGTCCGACAGTCATGCCTTCAATGTTATAATTTCTTTTCGTGAACAGGTTCGTAATCCGATTCAGGACGCCTGGCCTGTTGTTCACGGTGAGGCTAAGAATTCCCTTCATTGATTAAACTCCTTCCATTTCATCAAGCCCTTTTCCTTGTGCTACCATCGGAAAGACATTTTCGTTTTGTTTTACCCGGAAATCAATCAACACTGGACCATCAGTCTTTAACGCTACATCCAGGCAGTTGCTTGCTTCTTCCTCCGTCGTCACTTTGTATCCCGGAATTCCATAAGCATCGGCCAATTTCACGAAATCCGGATGCGATTGAAAAATACTGTGTGAGAAACGTTTATCATGAAAGAGTTCCTGCCACTGTCTTACCATCCCTAGTGCCCCGTTGTTGACGATGATGATTTTGATTGGCAGATTCATTTCGGCAATGACTGAAAGTTCCTGCAGGCACATCTGGAATCCACCATCCCCCGATATGGAAAGCACCGTCGCTTTCGGATTCGCCAGTTGCGCTCCGAGAGCCGATGGTAAGCCAAAGCCCATCGTCCCCAATCCACCGGAAGTGACCCATGAATCCGGTTTGTTAAATGGATAGTATTGCGCTGCCCACATTTGATGCTGTCCAACATCCGTCGTAACAATGGCTTCCCCATTCGTTTTTTCATGAAGCATCTGGATGACCCGCTGAGGTTTCAATACGCCTTCTTCATGGGTATAACGCAATGGGAACTCTTCATTCCATGCAGTCAGCTGTGTTGTCCATACATCAATTTCCGGTTTCTTGCCATTTTGCGTAATCAACTCCGCCAGCGCTTCCTTGGCACTTCCGACGACCGGAATTTTTGTCGGCACATTTTTACCGATTTCCGCTGGATCAATATCGATATGGGCCACCGTTGCATGCTGTGCGAATTTCGCTAGGTTCCCAGTCAATCGATCATCGAATCTGGCACCGATATTGATTAATAGATCACATTTCGCTAATGCCATGTTTGCTGCATAGCAGCCATGCATACCACCCATTCCGATAAAGAGAGGATGTTCCGCCGGAAAGCCCCCAAGACCCAATAAAGTGTGGACGACGGGAATGCCTTGCTGCTCGACATATTCCTTTAATAGATGGGAGGCCTTTGCATGCAGGACACCTGCCCCTGCAAGAATGACCGGTCTTTTCGCCCCGCTTACTGCTTCAACAAGCTTTCTGATCTGTAAGTAATTCGGCTTGGTCGTCGGCTGATAGCCCGGGAGATTCATTTCTGGCTCCTCTTCAGTCGATACACCTTCTATAATGGCCATGTCCTTAGGTATATCGATTAATACTGGACCGGGCCGGCCGCTTGAAGCGATATAAAAAGCTTCTTTTATAATGCGCGGAAGGTCTTCCGGCCTCCTTACCTGATAGTTATGTTTTGTGATCGGGGTAGTAATCCCCAGTACATCAGCCTCCTGGAAAGCATCCGAGCCAATTACACTGGTAGCTACCTGACCCGAAATTACCACAAGCGGTAAAGAGTCAATCATTGCATCGGCCAAACCGGTGACAATGTTCGTTGCCCCTGGACCGGATGTAACTATGACCACCCCCGGCTTGCCGGTAATCCTGGCGTATCCTTCCGCTGCATGAATCGCACCTTGTTCGTGCCTTGTCAAAATATGAAAAAGTTCTGAACTGTAAAGCTTGTCATAAATCGGCAATACAGAACCTCCCGGATAACCAAAGATGACTTCAACATTTTCCTTTTTCAATGCATTCAGCAGAAATTCAGCACCACTATAATGTGTCTTTCCCCTTTTCCGATCAGCAACAACTGACTTTTGTGTCATTTCGTAAAAAACCTCCTTCACTTTTCTATTAAATATTTCATAACATTCAGAATTTTCAGCTTTTTATGCATACAAAAAAGCCTTTTCACCCCAAATGTACTTGCACTAGGCAAGTTAAAGGGGTGAAAAGGCTTGATGAGCCACTCCACGGTACCACCCTTTTTCGCATGAAACTCCATGCGCACTTTGAATAGCCTACACTATTCTCTGTTTTGGTAACGGGTACTGGTACGCACCCGTTCAGCCCTACTAGTCTGACGTTCAAGCTGAAACTCCAAGGTGAGTTCATCTTTAGGGACAATACCGGCTCTCAGCTACCCGGCTCTCTGTGACTGCCTTTTTAAAAGACTACTTATCCTCTTCAATGCTTTTCGCATTATTCATATTTTTCGAAACGCTTATGTTTGATGTCTTGTATTTGTGATTATCTTACGTGTATTTCAGGTAGTAGTCAACAGGTTTTTTGAAATTTTTTGATAATTCTAAATTGAAAGATTTGTTGTATCCGCTTACATACCTATCATGACCACATTTTACAAAAAAAGTTTTTTCAATATTTAATTTTTAAAAACGTCACATACCCCATTAAAATTATTAAAGTGAGTGATAACAAACTTCTCCACTGAAATATCCTCGCACTACCCACATGATGCCAGTCACTAGTATTAGTGTTCACAAATAGCGGACCATCCATTTTCCCTTTCACTGTTCGCTGACGCCACTCTTGATACAAGATTCGGCCTCAATCCCTTTTGAAGATCTCTCGTGGATAAACCGCCTGCCATTCCAAGATGCGGAAAATCACGGAACAATTCAAAATCCCCTCCCCAAACAAATCCCAGGGATTTTGCTATGGCCGCCACCCTTGTCCACTTTTCGCCCTCTGTCCATAATGTCCGCTTGCCGTCATCACTAACAATGACAAAATCTACAGCAAGGCCATAGTTATGCAAGGACTGGCCCCCTCTGGCATAAGTCACGATTGGCTTTGATTTATTCGTTCTGCCCCGTTTATACAATTCATTTTGTTCTGGGAAACTTCGGTAACCAGCCGTTATTTGAACAAATATCCCCGCTTCATAAGCTAATTTAACCACTTCAAGTATCGTCTCGTTCACGACTGGGTTCATACCGCTTCCCATATTTTCCTTTGCACGATTCAATAGGGTTTGTAATTTGATGGCCATCCTAGCACCTCCCCTATATTAAATGCGAACAACACTGTAGGCGGAAAGGCGTTTAATATTTTTTCCTTCGAGAATTGAAGGGGTAAAAAAAAAAGACAAAGGGGCTGAACACAGGTGATATGAATCATCCCCTGGTTCAGCCCTCCGGTTCATTTAGCCAATACATCCTCGTATTCTGCATTTTTTTCAAATTGTTTTTGAACGAACGAACATACCGGAACAATTTTCAGTTTTTCCTCCCTTGCGAATCCTATTACCTTTTCAACAAGGGCATTTCCTACCTTTTGCCCGCGAAGCTTGTCAGAAACAACGGTATGATCGACCGTGATTTCATCATCACCTGATTTAAAGAATGTAATTTCCGCTAATTTCTCACCAGATTCTTCGACAAAAAAAGAACTTTCACCTTTTCTGATATCAACCATGTTAATGACCTCCTTTTAGTTCCTTTTTATCATATCTCACAAAATGGAAATTAAACAAATATTTAAAACTTGAATGAAATTGAATAAAGTAAAGCACTTTCAAGAGTTTTAAAGCTAGCATTATCCATGTTAAGTTTATTCACAAACTGATGGTGGCTAATATAAAATTTTTAAAGGAAGGCAAAAGGCAAAACTTGACCGACCTTTCCTAGCCTCGGATATACACTTCCGGTAATATCTAAGCTTTACCATGGCTGACGTGCACAATACTGAATGAAATATTTTTAAAAGGTTTTAATTTCTCTCCATAACCAAAATGAAATACATAGTTTTTCAAGCTTTCATTTTTTGATTGAATTTATATAATGGAAGAAATCTTTCCGTAAAGATGTAAGAATAAGTATTTAATAGTAGATACTGAAAAAACTGCCCTTTAAATGTTAGGACAGTTTTACACTTTTATGAAAACAAAATATAAAATGATCATCGATAACAATATGACCATAAAAACAGCGATTAGAATAACGTGCGCACTCGTGGGCCCCTTCATTGATTTGCCGCTTCTTCTGAAGATAACCGAACGTCGCCAGCACTGTAATCACAAGGCCCAATGCACACATCCCCAGCACGATACTGATCAGGTCAATACGGGGATCCCGATGCACACCAATCGTAAAATGCAGGCTTGTCGCAAGAAAACCAACCCCCACTATCGCAATCACCGTTCTTACCCACGCTAAAAAGGTGCGTTCATTAGCCAGATGCTGCTGGGCATATTTCAATTGGTTTTTCTCCATGTCATCACCTTAATCGAACGTTTTTGATCAACCTTAAAAATCAGTCATCTTTTCAGCAGCGAAAAGGCCCTGAACATAGACCCGACAAACATTAGCCCTGCACCGCCGAGCAATAAATATATACATAGAGTTTTATCAATAACATTCAAAGGATAAAGTAATGCCCCTAGCGCTATGATTGCTCCTATCCCCGTTATGGTCCATCCTATTTTTTTCATTCGCAACTCCTAAAATTAATTATTTAGTGAAGGTCCTCCACGGGTTTCCCCCTTTTTCATAGATAGGTCCCTCATTACTAGCTTAAACCATTTAAAAACTTACAACAAGTGAGATCCACCGATTATTTTCCCGCAAAAAAAGAGCCACAAATGACTCCCTGTTTTGAACACGCCCAAATTCAGCCGTTCTTTTTATCCTTTTCCATATACTCTTTTATTTTTCTTTCTTCCCACTCAGACCCGAAGTTTCCTTGTGCAAGAATGGTAATTCCATGTATCAGAACACCAATCCCCCACCCTCCAAGGGGATAAAGGAACCACCAATAACCGGAATCCGTCAATAGGTTAATCGCAATCAACATGACATTCACCAATACATACACCATTAGATGAATGTAGAATGCCTTAAGGTTTTCAACCCTTTTTTTCGCCCGTAGATATCCATCTCCATTTTCCATCCCAGCACCTCCTAATCATAAACACTAAAGTATATTACCATCTGCTTCCATAATACCTTATTTTTCATAAAGAAATAAGAATGAAATGCATCAAAGGTAAATCGGGAGCTGGGAATTAAGGAGAATCTCTAAAGGCCACTTACAAGTCAGTGGATTTCATTCTATTGTATCCCCGTTCTTCGTATGGCTGTATTTTTTCCATCCACATTTCTTCAAGTTTTTTCAATTCCCGTTTAACATCAAAAAATCCTGTATCTTTCGGCTTCAATACTTCCAGTACCTCAAAAGAAAAAGCATCTTTCCCATATTGGTTCCACTCACCTTGCAGAACTTTATTGGTGTTTGTTCCGACTTCCAATTCAAATTGTTTCCCCTTCAACGTCTTTAAATTCCTGGTGCTTCCGATAAAAACTTTATTATTTACCGTATTTCTGATTTGGTATACACCTGCTTCAACTTTCGTTTCTTTATATAATTGCTTCAATTCTTTTTTACGATCCATCTTTCTTGCCTCCAGTCATCATTTCTTCAGCCAATATTGGCTCCCATCAGTCTTTCTATCCAAGAATCCATATTCTATTAAATATCTTCTCAAAAGAACATGATCATGATAAACGGCACCCAATATTTGATTGATTTCTTTTTCTTCATATTTCCGCTCATTTTCAAAACGGTTCATAATTTCTTGGAGAATGATCAGCCTTTGTTTTTCCTTTGGCGGGAAAGACTTTAATGTATCCTGACTGCCTTTAGGGAAGTATTTTTTCAATACAGTCACCTTTTCTTCCTCTGTAACGTTATAACGATCATCGACCATCCTTGCTTTTTGATGAAGCGGGATAAATGCCGGCGCATGTTCATCTTTATCTTTCAAAAGTTCCATCAGGGCTAAAAACAACTTAGCCTGACGCTCTTTCTCTTTCAACACAAAACGATGGTTCCGAATGGTGGACGGACTGCCAATTCCCATTTCCTCCTGAACCTCAGCATCATTCTTCCCTTGGTAAAATAGGCGAAGAAGGCGGTTTTGATGGTCCGTGAGACCTGTAAGTTTTTTATCGAGATCAATCAAGTATTCAAAAACGGAGCTGTGTGCATGTTCAATATGAATTCGCATATACCTCTTTGCTTCATAAAGAACCCCATCTTCCGGGTATACTATCCCCTTTTCAACTGCATTTCCGCACAGCAAACAAACATATTGATTCTCACCTTCTATATATCCTTGTTTAAGCTCATCCTGAGATGCGTTCCAAAACATTTCAGCGTCCTTCATAAAACAAACACTTCCCTATAAAGTTTATAATATAATAAACATAATATTAATTCGTTTGCATTATGTCAATGTTTTTTCTGATTTAACTCCAGAAAAGTATCCAAAGATGACCTTGATAGTCAGAGGGGCTTCATAACATACAGCTGGCAGGCGAATACACCATCCATTCCCAGGACACTATGCCGATATAGTATATTGAATAATAAGCGTATTTTCCCCAATAATATGCTATATAAGCTTGAATAAGCTTTAGAGGAGGATATATTATTGAAAGATGAAAACGATGCAATTGTTCCATCAATCCATAACACCGATTTACACAAGGCAATACAATATTTATCGGAACAATTCAAGGTATCACTGCCAGAATTACGCGATACGATTGATTTACTTATACAAAACCAATCAAGTGGGATGCAGCTTAGTGTAGAAGATCATAAAAGTTCACCCGTCGAAGAATTGAATACGGCAATAATCAAAAACCGTGAAATCATTAAAAAAAATCTCCAAACATTAAATAGAATTTGATATAGAAAAAAGGCATCCGATCATGGATGCCTTTTTTCTGTGGAGCATATGAAATTCCTAATATAAGTCCTTCGTTAGAGCTCATTAAGTATTAGCTAGGCACAAACTTAAGTATTCCTTCCAGATAAACACCTTGTTCTTTTCGTTTGCATTCCCTCAACTTGATTCTTCCTTCTTTTTCTAACTCCTTAGCTAATTGGACCACTTCAGTTCCATCTTCGGTTATTTCGACTGAGAAGAAATTGCCCCGAGTGGAAGTTTGAATGAACTTGAATAATCTATCTTTATTCATTTAAACATCTCCTTATTTATAACAAGTTCGACATAAAAGTTCATCCACCTGCGATAAATATAAATAAAAAACTTCTTGTCGTCATACGAACTTTAGCAGTTAAAAGGATAACAAATTGAAAACATCCTCGTTGACTTAAGCCAAAAGTAAAAAAGCCAAAACCTTAGAAGGTTTTGGCTTTTTCTAGTTAGTGTCCCAGGAGAGATTCGAACTCCCGACCGACGCCTTAGAAGGGCGTTGCTCTATCCAGCTGAGCTACTGAGACGTTTATGATATAAGTTGCGGTAAAACTTATGTATTACCTTAACTGTTCCCTTAGGACACTTCTTATTATAGTAGGATATCAAAAGAAAGTCAACGGTTTTTCATAAAAAGTTTTTTCTTTTTTTATGAACTAGGAAGCGGGGAAAAACGCTTCCTGTTCATTATACATGAAGTCATTCCATTTGATAAGCATTTCTTAGTTCTTCAACGATTTTTCCTTCAAGGTCAAAATAGATGATTTCAAGTTGGTCATTTCCGATTTCCAAAATGGCATAGGTTTTCTCTTTTCGTCCACGCGGCTGACGTATGCTTCCCGGGTTGATGAAGAGCTTGCCGTCAATCAATTCGGAGCCTGCAGCGTGGGAGTGACCAAAGCAAATAATATCCGCCCCTGTCTCTTCACTTTTATAAGATAGGTTCATCAAGGTCATATTTATGTTATAGAGGTGTCCATGCGTAAGGAAGAAACGCTTGCCTGCGATATTCTCCACAATATCATTCGGATATGCCGAATCATAGTCACAATTCCCGCGAACGGCCAAGAACCCCGACATGTGAGGGTCATTTCTTTCCAACTCTGAATCACCGCAATGGATCATGGCAGCAACCTCTTGTTTATGACGGTCGGTAATCATGCTGATTTCATGAGTTAAGCCATGACTGTCACTCATTATTAGCACTTTCATCGTCACATTCCTTCTTCCCTTTTTAGAAATAGATCAAGTTTTTCATCTAGAGCCCTCAATGCGTTGGCACGGTGGCTGATTTTGTTTTTTTCCTCTTTTGTCAATTCGGCGTTTGTTTTGCCCTGTTCCTCAACAAAAAAGATGGGATCATAACCAAATCCATTCGTTCCTGAAGGCTGTTCCGTGATCAAGCCTTCCATCGTTCCCGATACCGTAACTGTTTCCTGGTTGGGTGACGCTAGTGCCAAGGCGCAATAAAATCTCGCCGTCCTAGCCTCTTTTGGCACGCCTTCCAGTTCGCGGAGGACTTTTTCCGTGTGTGCTTCATCGCTCTTGTCCTCTCCAGCATAGCGCGCAGAATATACGCCTGGACGGCCCTCCAATGCATCTACAATCAATCCGGAATCATCAGCAATGACAAAGTGGCCTAGCTGATGGGCAATGGCCTCTGCCTTCAGGATCGCATTTTCTTCAAAGGTCGTGCCTGTTTCCTCAACATCCGGAGCATCCGGTACATCGAGAAGTGTTTTGACTTCATATCCTTTAGCAGAGAATAAGCTTTCGAACTCCTTGGCTTTCCCTTTATTTTTCGTTGCAATGATTACTGTCTTCATTTTTCATTTCACCCTTTTTCATTTTATCGGCATGAGAGCTCTTTTCGGGCTAAGAAAGAATTTGCTGTAATTCGTCATATGTAAAAGCCGCTTCTTCCAGTGCCAAACGGACGGATTCAGCGCTGCCTTTCATGATCAACAACAGCCGCTGAACTTTCCAGATAAGTTAAGTCTAACACAACTCCCTTATCTGCAATACTTATAAAACTAACGTTTGTAATTTTCACTATGTTCAATATGGATATTAACTTTTATGTTATTTATTGAAGACTTATCAAAGGAATTAATAATTTTATTATCCCACTTATTGGCATGGTATCTGTATGCCTTTTCACTTATGTTAAAAAGATCTGTATTGATTTTTTCCCCAGTCTCCAATGTCTTCAAAATATCTTGCTTAATTTTTATTTCTACCTTTTTTTCGATTTTTTCCATATCCAGGTTGTCTATATTTTGTTTCAATATTCCATTTGCTCTAACTTCTAAATCATATAAGGGTTTCTTTTGTTGTTCCAATACTATGATGTTTGTTTTGGGGTCCATGATTTCAACACTTACCTTTTGTTTATTCAGGGAAAAAAACATGACTGTCGCCTTATTTTCAACCCATTTCATACCAATCAAATCTTGTTTACTTACGAACCCTTTATACTGTTGTTTTGATAAAACATAGCCGCCATTCAACGTTGGTATCTTTTTTTCTTTCCCCTTGTCTGTGTAATGACGCTCATTTATTACCAAAGAGGGAATTAAAATGGAACCAACCGGTTGATAAAATTTCGAAACCAGTTCACTGAATTTTAACGGGGAAATGAAATAGTTTTCATTAATAACGGTCTCTGGCCTTTGAATGATCGTGAATAAGTTAGGAAGATTAAAGAAACTATCACTGTCAAACACCTTTTTAATATCCCCGTTTGTAACAAACAGCCATGAATTTTATCGCAATAAGGGCTCTTTGCCTACATATTCAATGAAATCCTTCATTTTCTTATTGATTACATCCTCACTTAAAATGAAGGAGTTAACATGCCCGATATATAGTGGCAATGCTGCATTTTGTTCTAATTCAGTAAATGCTTCTTCGATACTTTCCCCTTTGCCTTTCCCAATGACAACACCAGTTTTTTCTTGTAATGCTGTGGCCCCCTCTTGTTTTGCTATATCCGCAAAATTCAATGCTTGAAAGTATAAGATGAATTCACCCTCTTTATAATCGATTCCTAGAGCGGATCCATATGTTTGAGCTTGAATTTCCTTCATTCCCCAGCAGCCTGTCATCAATAAAAGTTGACAGCCAATTACCATGACTGCAATTAGCTTTCTCATTTGTCCGACTCCTTTTGCGGTTCATTATCACTGGATTGTAGAGCTTGATTCCGCTGCCTTAACATCCCATATGGAAGCTTGAATAAGACTTTTAACATATCCGATTTATTTGGTTTGGAAAATGGATTCACAAAGGGCTGTCCGAAACTTTCCAAGGAAACCACAACAATCAAGATAAGAAATATTCCCATGAAGAATCCAAACAAGCCTAGAAATGCTGAACATGCAAATATGAATAACCTTATAAGAACGATATTCCCAGCGATATTCTGATTGATTATGGTATAGCTTGAGAGAACTGTAACAGCTATTACAACGAGCATGGAGGGTGAAGTCAGCCCTGCCCGAATCGCTGCATCACCTATAATCAATCCACCCAATACAGAAACCGTCGGACCAACAGCTTTTGGCAGGCGAAGACCAGCTTCCTTAAATAGTTCGAACAATATGATCATCATGAATGCCTCCAAAGAAGCAGGTATGGGTAAGCCCTGTCTCGTGATTGATATCGTCGCAAGAAGCGAAAAGGGAATTTGATCGAATTGATAGGAAACCAACGCTATAAAAAACCCCGGTAACGTAACGGTTACAAATAAGGCAACTACACGAATGATGCGAATAAAACTAATGTAAAAAAAGCTTGCATGTGCGTCATCAGCAGAATAAAGTAACTGATTAATACTGGTTGGTCCGATCAAGCCTGTGGGATTCCCATCTACCAGGATGGCAAAGCGCCCTTGATTCAAGGATTCAACAACATAGTCCGGTCGACCGATATACTCCATTAAGGGGAAGATGGAAAATTGATTATCATATAAGAGTTCTTCAACTTGGTAACTGCTGACTATGATATCAACCTTTAATGAATCCAATCGTTTTTTAATATCCAAAAGAATCGAGGGATTGATAATGTCATCTATATAAAGCAGCAATATTTTAGTTTTACTTCTTTTCCCGATTGTATATTCTATACATTTAAGTGATGCCGTTTTTAACCTTTGGCGAATTAAAGACATGTTATCCGATATATTCTCAACAAATCCATCCCTAGGTCCCCGAATGGAAGATTCTATATTGGATTCTTCCGGACTGCGCTTAGGGGAATTAGCTAATGGGGTATGGTAAATTTCGTTGGAAGATTCATTAATGATGATCAGGTCTCCTGAAAAAAGAATGCTTTCCACTTCCTCTTTTAAATCGGAGCCCTTTTTAAGCGTACTGATTTCCATGATATTGCTTAATTGATCAATTGTTAATTCGCCATTTTCTTGAACCGCTTTAGATATTGTAGGCAGAATCACTTCATTGATGAATGGCATATCCACTAAGTTTGGCGCATATAAAAATCCCAACAAATAACGACCTTCATTATCAAAAGTTTTTGTTCTTAAAACAACATCGGAAGAATGTTCGAACCATTTTCGGATTTGGTCAATACAAGAAGGAGTACCATTCCAATTTCCCTTCATAATGTTTCACCTTTTCCTTTTCCCTTTATAAAAATAAGAATTAACAGTATAATTGCAGCACTTAAAAGAAACAGACTGCTGATTGGAAAGAAATACTTGTAGATAAGATTAAAAAATGAAGTAGCATCCCAATGGATTAGCGTGCCAATAACAATTAACAAATATAGCGAAAGCAGTATCCACTTCTGATGTTTTGAATTTGAGATTAATTTATAGCCTATAAATAAACATAAACTTATTCGAATCATGGCACCTGAAAGCCATTGGAAAATGGAAAGGAAATCAAGTCGAGTAATATAATAGCCAAACCTTAGCAACTTCCACTGTTCGTAAGCTGGATTCCTCATTTTCACTGCTTCCACAGAACCAAATTCTGCAATCGCTCCCATGAGGGGTCCTAACGTCAGCATGATTAAGATAATACCAACCAGTAAAAGCCACTTGGCTTTTAGCTTATTTTTCAGGTAAGGAGTTAAAAATAAAAAAACGATGATTTCTAAATATCCTGCACTCGTATACAGAATTCCATTTAAAGTATTGCTATATCCGCTTTCAAATATCGGGAACAATAATTCGTAATTCTTATTACTCGTATTCCCCAGCCCCACAAATATCCCGAAAAAAGTGACGACCGGAAGAAATAGGAGAGCCAAAGTACTTATGGTGCGTATTCCTTTATAACTTGCAAAAATACATATAAAGGTGAATAGGCTGACAACTACGATGTTTGGTATGTCATGAGTATAATTAGCTTTTGCCCAAATCACTGTAAATTTGACGGTAATGAAGGCGTTAATTATAAAGTACAACCCAAATGCTATAGTGAAGATATATGTAACAAAAGGTGTAGACCATTTTTTCAGAAAAGAGATTATATCTTCTTTATCTAGTTTTTTATAAATATAAAAAATAAATAGCGTCCAAACAAAACATGGAACAACACTTATTATGACACTTATCCATGCGTCGCGTTGAGATGCGGTCAATATATTGGGAAGGAGCAGGACATGTACCATGAATCCTGTATTCATAATGATCAAAACATAGATGTGTAAAGCCTGAATGACCTTTTGATCCAAAATAATATCCCCCCATTAATTACATGATTAAAAGTAATTTCCCCTTTTAAAAATTTATTTATGTAAAAACTTTCTCTTGATACGAGAAATTGCTTAGCTGAGGTATTAGTTTTCAACTAAAACAACAATTAAATTGTATATAACAGGGGCAATGGTGGAATAAAAAAAGAGGCAGCTGCTGGCTGCCTCTTTGTGTTTTCTAGATATAAATCGCGCTTTAAAAACTACCTGTGTTGACTTTCTCTGGACGGACCACTGGTTCGGATAATTTCTTGCCTTCTTCATTAAGAACATCTGCGCTGCCCTGCACTTGCACTTCAACGCTTTCAATTCCTTTCTGTTCCGTTAAGGAAAGGACCAAGGCATCAAGGACTTCTTGTGATACCTTTTTCTCTTTAAAGCTTCCAAGGATATTTTCGTTAAAATTGAGGCTGACCTTACCTTCTGCCACCTTAGGCTCGTCAAGTAAAGCTACATCGCTCATGAACCCTGTTTGCAGGCTTGAACCCGAAGGACTCTTCGTTAATTCCTGAATGACCGCTGTTACATTATCAGACACCGTTTCGCTGATCCTGCGTGTCACAGGAACATAATAGGTGTACTCCTCGTCACCGCCTACATAATAAACGGTCAGTGATTTGGTATTGGAAATGTCGACTACGTCACTCGTATCGATATTGATTCCTGACGACCTTGAGATATTCTCATCTATCGGTGTGCCATTGACAGGCATTTCGGATATATCTTCCCCATTAATTCTCATTTGGATTTTCTCAACCGAGTCGAATTGAGTCAGTGTCCATGTAATGGCTTGAAGGATTTTAAGTTCATCCTCTTTCTGATAATTTTTGAACTCCGGCGAAAAGTCCGCCACAGCCACTCCGTCTTTAATGTTCACGCTTATTTGGGTATCGGCAGGAATGACGGCCCTGAATCCATTCGGAAGTTTATCCGTGACAGGTCCGTTAGTGACAAGGTAATCAAGAGCCTGTTTGGCGACAGCTTCCGATTTAGGAAGTTCCAACGTCTGTGGAACCACATACCCGCTTTTATCAATTAAATATAACTCCGTCTTCACTGTTTTCGATTCAACAGCGCCCTCTTCTCCATCAGTCGCGGGCTTTTCCTCACCATTCGTTTCTGTTTCTTTTTCTTTTAATGAAGATTCATCCTCGACTAATGAAACATCCTTTGGCGGATCTATTTCCTTTTTCTCTTCACCGCCAAATAATCCGCAGCCTGAAAGCCAAAAAGAAGATGCCAGAATGGTCACAGCCATTGTTACTTTTGATTTATTGGACATAAAATCACTCCTAGGACAGTTTGTACTCCTATTTATACGAGCCCTAGGGGAAAATAGACCAATTATTTTTCCCTCTGATAGTGGAGCTGGGCAATTTGCCCGTACTGCTGCATCTTTGTCAGCTTCTGATTGAGCAATCGATTCCCATCCCCAAGTATAATCGGAATGATGGACAGGATCATTTCATCCACCTGCGTTTCCCTCATGAAGTCACTCACTATTTCTGCACCGCCGACAAGACAGATCCTTGAACCTTCTTTCTGTCTTCCGATGAAATCACCTACAACTTCGTTCATAAACTCGGCATATCCTTCTATCCCTTTCGCACTTCTTGATAGTGAATTCTTGTTCCAAAATATGAATCTGATATATGTCTCATAATCACCCTATCTATACTAACACCGTCTGTTCAAGACAAGAAAAAAAGACTTCCAAATGGAAGTCTTATAAGTGATCGATTTTAATTGTTTCGATGGTATTGACATGAACACCGAGCCAGCTCGACGCGATGGAACCAAACATATCTCTGGAACCGGTTGTATAAAAGCGATGAACGGGGCGGAGCTTGCTTTTATTGATTAATTTATAGTAATCCAAAATGACACTTGCCTCACGGGCCGTTTCTTCCCCAGAGGAAATGACTTGTACTTCATCCCCCATATAGGAAGAGATTACAGGCCCCAGCAGTGGATAATGGGTACATCCAAGGATCAATGTATCGATCTTCGTTTTCTTCAACGGGTTCAAGGTTTGTGCCACGACCCTATTGACGATACCCCCATCAAACTCCCCGCTTTCTACGATTGGGACAAATTTCGGGCATGCTAAACTATCTACTTTCACATCGGAATTGATGGAGGCTAGCGCGTCGTCATATGCTTTGCTTTTCACCGTGCCTTCCGTACCAATAACGCCAATATGCAAGGAATCAGAAACTTTCAATGCCGCCCTTGCCCCTGGATGGATGACACCCAACACCGGTATCGGAAGTGTTGCCCTGATTTCATCCAGTACAGCTGCAGTCGCTGTATTGCAGGCGATGATCAGCATTTTTATTTCCTTCTTCATCAAAAACCTCGTCATTTGCCATGTAAAGGTTTGGACATCTTTTTTGGTCCTCGGCCCATAAGGGCATCTTGCTGTATCACCTAAGTAAATTATATTTTCATTTGGAAGCTGACGCATGACTTCTTTAGCTACTGTCAAACCGCCTACCCCTGAATCAATGATGCCTATCGGTTGTTTCAAAAAACTCGCCTCATTTTTCTTTCATTTCTTGATGTAGTTTTACTAGAATCCCTTTGAGGGACATGATGTCAGATTCGGTAAAATTGACTAACACGCCACTCAAGTACTGCTGCCGTTTATTAATCACTTCTTCGATTATCCGTTCACCTTCTTCAAGAAGGTGAATTCGAACCACACGCCGGTCCTTTTCATCCCTGACACGCTGGACAAGCTGATGTTTCTCCATGCGGTCAATCAGATCCGTCGTTGTGCTGAAGGCGAGAAACATCTTCGTGGACAATTCGCCAATCGTCATGTCTCCTGATTCAAAAAGCCATTGCAAAGCCACGAATTGAGGAATGGTAATTTTATAATCATGGAGAATTTCTCTTCCCCTTTGCTTAAGCCATGACGATACATAGCGCAATTCCCTCTCGATATCGGCCACATATGCCGCCTGCTTCCCTTCATCCATACACACAGCTCCCCACTTCATGAAACTTATCATACTACCATTTTGGATGAAAGTGAAATGATTTTCAAGATTGATTACCTGGAATCATAATGAAACGCTCTCCATAAAAATAAGCAGCATCCAAAGAAGTCAAAACAACCAAATTGTTTTGCCCTTCCTTATATGCTGCCAATGAACGGGAGAGAAAATATTTATAAGGCTTACGTATTAAGAGTTAACACATTAAAGCTTAAGTTCTCCCATACGAAGGAGTTCTATGACTGCCTGCGAACATCCTTTAACTCCAAGCTTCTGCATCGCATTCGAAATATGGTTTCGAACTGTTTTTTCGCTAATAAACAATTCACCTGCGATTTCTTTTGTTGTTTTGTCTTGTACTAGTAACTCAAATACTTCTTTTTCTCTTTTGGTGAGTAGTGGCTTATGAGTGAATTCGTTCTCCTTCAAGTAATGTTACCCTCCTTGCCTTCACCAGCATAAAACCCGGAGTGGGTGTCTATTTAGTCAAGATATAGTATGTCGGCTGGGGCAATGGAGTGACTCTTTTACTTGTCTAAATGGAAATATTTTTAGGAATGTTCCAGCACAGTATGCCACATCGACTGCTTCATCTCTTCCGTCCAAGGTATCGGCTTTCCGGTGGCCTTGGAGACTTGCACAATCGTCCCCCTGCCCGTTAGACAAATTGATCCATCTTGTTTGATCCCCATATAATGTATGTCCACTGAAGAATTTCCGATATGGTCAGCTTTCACATGGATCGTCAATAAATCATTGAAAAACACCTGCTTCAGGTAATCACACTGTAAGTTAGCAACAACCGGCATCTCACCGCATTCAGCAGAGGTCCAATCCTTCATGAATCCCATGCTATTGAAATACTCAATCCGTGCTTCCTCAAAATAAGTAAAAGGAATCGTGTTATTCAGGTGCCCAAACATATCAGTTTCTGAAAAACGGACCTTAATCTCATGTTTAAAGGAAAAATCATTGATCCACTCCGCTATATTATCGATATATGATATTCTGCCCAACTTGTGCACACCCTTTCTGAAATGAATGACTATTCACTCATTTTATAAGAAAACAGCCATAATGAAAAGTATTTTATATTGGAAGCTGTTTAATTTGATCATTCTAACTTCATTAATCGAACATTATGCATTTGCCGGGTGCCGCAAATCATTTTACACATCAATCCCAGCTATCAATCCAAAAAAAAGAACCCATATCATAAGATACAGGTTCTTTCATTTTCATTATTAAACTTCATCGCTGCCGAAGAAGTTACGGAATTGTTGGATCGTAGTATCACGGTTCAACGCTGCAATCGAAGTCGTTAATGGAATGCCTTTAGGGCAAGACTGCACACAGTTTTGTGAGTTACCGCAGTTTGCAAGTCCTCCATCACCCATGATCGTATTTAAACGTTCAGCTTTGTTCATTGCACCAGTTGGATGTGCGTTGAATAAACGAACTTGTGATAATGGTTGTGGCCCCATGAAGTCTGAATTGCTGTTTACGTTCGGACAAGCTTCCAAACATACACCGCAAGTCATACATTTAGATAACTCGTAAGCCCATTGACGTTTCTTTTCTGGCATACGCGGTCCTGGTCCAAGGTTGTACGTTCCATCGATTGGAATCCATGCTTTTACCTTTTTCAATGAGTCGAACATACGGCTGCGATCGACTTGCAGGTCACGAACAACAGGGAATGTACGCATTGGTGCTAGACGAACCGGCTGCTCCAATTGATCGATAAGAGCTGTACATGATTGTCTTGGTTTACCATTGATAACCATTGAACAAGCACCACATACCTCTTCAAGACAGTTCATGTCCCATGCGATTGCTGTAGTGTGCTTGCCTTGTACCGTTACTGGATTACGACGAATTTCCATTAGGGCGGAAATTACGTTCATATTCGGACGGTACGCTAATTCGAATTCCTCATCATAAGGAGCTGAATCCGGTGTATCTTGACGAGTGATTATAAAACGGACTGTTTTAGTCTCAGATTTAGTTTCAACCATTTTTTTGCTCCCCCTCTTTAGTGTTTCGTAGTGTAGTCACGTTTACGCGGTGCGATCAGTGATACATCTATGTCTTCATAATGGAATTCAGGTGCTTGATCCAAGCCTTTGAATGTTGCCATAGTAGTTTTCATGAATTCCTCATCATTACGTTCTGGGAAATCAGGTTTGTAATGCGCTCCGCGGCTTTCGTCACGGTTTAACGCACCAATTGTGATTACACGAGCCAATTGCATCATGTTTTGCAGCTGTCTAGTGAATGCAGCTCCTTGGTTACTCCATTTAGCCGTGTCATTGATGTTAATTTTCTTGTAACGTTCCATCAGCTCAAGAATCTTGTTATCCGTTTCTTTCAGCTTGTCATTGTAACGAACTACAGTAACATGCTGTGTCATCCACTCACCAAGTTCTTTGTGAAGGACGTACGCATTTTCATTACCATCAAGAGACATGACTTCATTCCATTTCTCTTGTTCTTGTTTTTCGTACCCTTCATACAATGAAGAAGGAATGGATTCTGAAGTTTTAGCAAGGCCTTCAATATATTTAACGGCGTTCGGTCCAGCGACTGAACCACCATAGATTGCAGAAAGAAGTGAGTTGGCACCAAGACGGTTACCGCCATGTTGTGAGTAATCACACTCACCTGCAGCGAATAAACCTTTGATGTTAGTCATTTGGTCATAATCAACCCAAAGTCCGCCCATAGAATAGTGAACGGCAGGGAAAATCTTCATTGGAACTTTACGAGGATCTTCACCCATGAATTTCTCGTAGATTTCAATGATTCCGCCAAGTTTAATATCAAGTAATTTCGGATCTTTATGTGATAGATCCAGGTAAACCATGTTTTCACCATTAATGCCAAGCTTCATGTTCATGCAGACGTCGAAGATTTCACGAGTCGCGATATCACGAGGTACTAGATTACCATAAGCAGGGTATTTTTCTTCAAGGAAATACCAAGGTTTTCCGTCTTTATATGTCCAGATACGTCCACCTTCACCACGAGCGGATTCACTCATTAGACGAAGTTTGTCATCTCCAGGGATTGCTGTCGGGTGAATTTGAATGAACTCACCATTAGCATAATTTACACCTTGTTGATAAACGATGGAAGCAGCTGAACCTGTATTGATCATTGAGTTAGTTGATTTACCGAAAATGATTCCAGGGCCGCCGCTCGCCATGATTACAGCGTCTCCAGGGAATGATTTGATTTCCATTGAAGTCAGGTTTTGAGCTACGATACCACGTGCTGTTTGCTCATCATCGATAACAGCTCCAAGGAATTCCCAGCCTTCATATTTCGTTACAAGGCCTTCAACTTCATAACGGCGAACCTGCTCGTCCAATGCGTAAAGTAATTGCTGACCAGTTGTTGCACCAGCGAATGCTGTACGGCTATGTTGAGTACCACCGAAACGACGGAAATCAAGAAGACCTTCCGGAGTACGGTTGAACATAACACCCATACGGTCAAACATATGAATGATCGATGGTGCTGCTTCGCACATCGCTTTAACCGGCGGTTGGTTAGCCAAGAAATCTCCGCCATAAACTGTATCGTCGAAGTGGATATATGGAGAATCCCCTTCACCTTTTGTATTAACTGCCCCGTTGATTCCGCCTTGGGCACAAACTGAGTGAGAGCGTTTAACAGGCACTAAAGAAAATAAATCAACCTGTTGTCCCAGCTCTGCTGCTTTGATCGTAGCCATTAATCCAGCTAGACCTCCACCAACGATAACTATTTTACCTTTACCCAATTCTGTCACTCCCTTATTTCCATTAGCCAAGCTATGTTTTTCCTAATTCTTATAAATGAACTCTATCTTCTTATACGAAAGCGAAAATTGCGCTGATTCCGATATAAGAAAGAAGAACGAAAACGATCAATGTAAAGTAAGTCATGATTCTTTGCGATCTTGGTGAAACTGTAAGACCCCAGCTCACTGCAAATGACCATAATCCATTAGCAAAGTGGAAGATTGCCGAGATAATACCAACAATATAGAACACAATCATAAATGGACTAGAGAAAATTTCAGCCATCATGTCAAAGTTAACTTCAGCACCCATAGCTGCTTGAATTCTAGTTGCCCATATATGCCAAACAAGGAAAATCAACGTTATGATTCCAGTTAGACGTTGTAGCATGAACATCCAGTTACGGAAGAAACTAAATCTGCCTAAATTGTTTTTTGCTGTAAAGGCAATATAAATTCCGTACACAGCATGGAAAATGAGCGGTAGATAGATGACGACCCATTCTACCAGAATCTTCACGGGCGTATACTCAATTAAATGAACTGCCCCATTAAAAGTTTCTTCTCCTTTTGTTGCCATAAAGTTTACCGATAAATGAAAAATTAGGAATAGACCAATTGGAATTACTCCTAGAAGTGAATGAAGCCTGCGATTCCCAAACTCACGATTTTTTGCCACTAAGTGCCCCCCCTTAATTTGTGAAAAATCATGCAAAGATAAACTGGTGGCTACCTTTTATCTCCGCGTGAAAATACAGTATAGAGTCAAAAAAACTCCTCTATACTTCCTTTACAATTATGTGACATGTCCATTTTACTCCTGACTTCTATGTGCGTCAAGAAAACGGATACAAGAAATCTCTTTTTCAGAATAGATTTTATTGGATTAAATTGGCTATTTTTTGCATGTCAAGATGATATTTTGAATAAATTTCTAATTTAACTATTAATATCTCGGTATAATTTCTCATTTTTTTCCAATTGTTATTTAAATAAATAAAAAACAGTATAATTTGCAAAAGAAATACGTTTATAATAGATTTACAGAAAGAGGCGATAAATTATGAAAAAAAATATTGCTGCTGCGATAGAAGAAGAGATTCAAACTGAAGAAATTCAAACTGAAGAATTCCTGGTTCCAGCTTTCGGATACGAATTAATCAGAGAAGTTCTATTGAACGATATTCTCGGAAAAGACTCTAATCAAATCCTCTATTGGGCAGGTAAACAATTAGCAAGAAAATTCCCATTGAATGGCGATCAGGAAGTGATTGAATTTTTCCAAAGCGCTGGATGGGGCAATCTGGAAATCTTGAAGTATACGAAACACGAGATGGAGTTATCCCTGACGGGTGAAATAATCAGCCGCCGCCTGGATTTACACCCTGATTGTCACTTCCAACTTGAAGCCGGTTTCCTTGCCGAGCAGTTTACACTGCAAAAAAAATTCCTCAGCGAATCAACGGAAGAAATCAAACGCCGCGCAAAAAAAGTGATATTCACCATCCAATGGGATCCCAGAGATCCAATCTAATGAGCCCTTAAAACAGACTTACCCTTTTTACCGGAAGTCTGTTTTTTATTGGACTCCTGACACTTAAGCTAGCACATTTGCATGTTGACCTAGTTTAAATGCTTCATGAAGAGATTCAACCGCCTTCACCATTTCCTTTTCATTGACGACAGTCGAAACTTTAATTTCCGATGTGCTGACCATTTTCACCTGGATGCCTGTATTGGCCATCACTTCAAACATCTCGGCAGCCACTCCCGGATTGGATACCATACCAGAACCGACGATGGACACTTTGGCCAATCCGCTCTCCGTTTCGACTCGGTCGAATCCCAATTGTTCTTTATTATTTTCCAGCACGATCAAGGCCGCTTCCGTATCTTCACTTTTTGTGGAAAAAGATAGATTGGTCGTATCCTCGGCAGTCATGCTTTGAATGATGATGTCCACATTGATCCGGTTTTTCGCAAGTGTTGTGAAGATTGTGGATAATGCACCAAGTGATTGGGGCAAACCATATATTGTGACCCTCGTAATACTGTCTTCAAAAGCAATCCCGCGTACAATTAAGTTTTCTTCCATAGTTGCTTCCTCCTCAATGATCGTTCCTGATTCTCTCTCCATGCTTGAACGGACTTCAAGCGGAATTTGATAATTTTTTGCATATTCGACAGCCCTCGGATGAAGGACGCCCGCCCCCAGGTTGGCAAGTTCCAGCATTTCATCATAAGAAATGGATTGGAGTTTTCGTGCGCCTTTTATGTAGCGAGGGTCCGTTGTGAAAACGCCCGTTACATCCGTATAAATATCGCATCTATCCGCATTCAGCGCTGCAGCGATGGCAACCGCCGTCGTATCGGAACCGCCTCGCCCTAAGGTAGTGATTTCCCCATTTGCATCGTTACCCTGGAAACCGGCCACGACCACTATTTTCTTCTCCTGTAGCTTAGCTTGGATCCTCGTGGCATCGATGTTTAAAATCCGGGCATTCCCATGAACGGATTCCGTTTGCATGCCAGCCTGCCAGCCAGTATACGAAATGGCTTCATGTCCTTTTTCAATCAATGCCATCGTTAACAGGGAAATCGTTACCTGTTCCCCCGTAGTCAAAAGCATATCCATTTCCCTCTTGCTCGGGGTTCCGGAAATATCCCGGGCCATGGACACCAATTGATCCGTGGTTTTCCCCATGGCTGAAACAACGACGACTACCTCATTTCCATTCTGCGCTTCCTCGATTACCCGATCGGCAACATTTTTGATTTTTTCTACGCTTCCGACGGATGTTCCGCCAAATTTTTGAACGATTAATGCCATCCTCATGCACCCTCTCTACCTTTTTAGGCAATAAAAAAAGCAATGAGAAATATCTCATTGCTGTGATCACATATCTAAATACTGTAAACACAGTGAGATAGCTCTCCAGGGTATAAACCCTGACAATCCGCCATTTATTAAATGTCGGACCAGGAAAACAAGGTATGAGTCTTGTATTCCTTCGGCGTCATCCCCTTTCAAAACCTTTCATGGAAGCTCATACTTCTCCAGGTTTTTACTCTTGAATTCCGCACCTCTATCAGCACTTTTAAGTTGTCTAGTTAAAAATTCTTTTTAATCATAGCATAGAGATTTATCGGTAGCAAGATTATTCTTGTAATTTTCTAACGATTCCCTCGGCTACCCCTTTTGGCATGCCAGCTTCCATGATTTCCTCGGCCGTCGCCTCTTTGATTTTCTTCAATGATCCAAAATGCCTTAATAATTGCTTCCTTCGCTTTTCCCCGACTCCTGGAATATCATCAAGCTGGGAGTGAACTGCATTTTTCCCGCGTAGCTGGCGATGAAACGTAATCGCGAACCGATGCACTTCATCCTGAATTCTTTGCAATAGGTAAAATTCCTGGCTCCGGGAATCAAGAGGTACGATTTCAAGCGGATTTCCGATCATCAATTGCGAGGTCCTATGCTTTTCATCCTTAATGAGGCCTGAAAGTGGAATATCAAGGCCCAATTCATTTTCCAGAATATCCCGAACGGCTTCGACATGTCCCTTTCCGCCATCAATGATGATCAAGTCCGGAAGCGGCAGCCCTTCTTTCAATACTCGTGAATATCTTCTTCTGACCACTTCACGCATCGATTCATAATCATCAGGCCCTTGGACCGTCTTGATCTTATATTTGCGGTACTCCCTTTTTTCCGGCTTTCCATCAATGAACACAACTAAAGCGGAAACTGGGTCACTTCCCTGGATGTTGGAGTTATCGAAAGCTTCAATTCGATGCGGTGTGTAGATACCCAGTTGCTTCCCGAGGTTTTCCACCGCATTGATCGTTCTTTCTTCATCCCTTTCTATCAAAGAGAATTTTTCCTGAAGCGCGATGGAGGCATTCTTATTCGCCAATTTAAGCATGTCTTTTTTCGCTCCCCGTTTCGGGTGAATCGTTTTGACACCAAGCAGCCCTTCGGCCATTTCGGCATCCACTGATTCAGGCAGCAAGATTTCCTTTGGTTTAAAGTGGTTCGTAATCTCGTAAAACTGACCGAGGAATGTAAGAAGTTCCTGTTCGGGTTCATCGTAGACCGGAAAAAGCGAAACATCCCTTTCTATCAATTTACCCTGCCTGACAAAAAATACCTGAACGCACATCCAGCCTTTATCATAGGCAAAGCCAAATACATCCCTGTCGATGAAATCGGTCGTCATCATTTTCTGCTTCTCCATCGTAATATCGATGTGGGCAATCTTGTCACGGAACTCCTTGGCCCTCTCGAAATCGAGCTCTTCCGATGCCTCCAGCATTTTTTCAGTCAGTTCTTTTTTTATTTCAGTATGCCCGCCGTTCAAGAACCGGTTGATATCATCGACCATTTTTTTATATTCCTGTTCCTCTACATCATATACACATGGGGCCAGGCACTGGCCAAGGTGATAGTAGAGACAAACGCGATCCGGTAACGTATTGCATTTTCTTAGGGGATAGATGCGGTCGAGCAATTTTTTCGTTTCGTTAGCTGCAAATGCATTCGGATAAGGGCCGAAATATTTCCCTTTGTCTTTTTTGACTTTTCGCGTAATGATTAGACGCGGGTGGCGTTCCGCAGTCAGCTTGATGAAAGGATACGTCTTATCATCCTTTAGCATGACATTATATTTTGGGTCATGTTTTTTGATTAAGTTCAACTCTAAAATAAGAGCCTCGATGTTGGAAGAGGTGACGATGTATTCGAAATCCTCAATCTCATTCACGAGTCGAAATGTTTTCCCATCATGAGATCCCGTAAAATAAGAACGGACACGATTTTTCAACACTTTCGCTTTGCCTACATAGATGATCGTTCCCTGACGATCTTTCATTAAATAACAACCAGGTTGATCGGGAAGAAGGGCAAGTTTATTCTTTATTTGTTGATTCATGCATTCAGCCTCCTGTTCTCCCTTTTTTACAATCATTATATATCAAGATAGCGAAAAAAGCTTCAAGTCCGCAGACTTGAAGCTTTTTTTAGCTATCTTACTATTACGCGTGTTTTGCAATAAGTTCAGCAAGTGCTTCTTTAGGTTGGAAACCAACAACCTTATCGACCACTTCACCGTCTTTAAGCACGATTAATGTCGGGATGCTCATCACACCGAATTTTCCAGCTGTTTCTTGGTTTTCATCTACATCCACTTTTACGATTTTTGCTGTATCGCCAATTTCAGTATCAAGCTCTTGAAGAACAGGAGCGATCATTTTACAAGGTCCGCACCATGGAGCCCAAAAATCTACAAGAACGACACCTTCGCTAGTATCTGTTGTGAAAGTCTGGTCAGTTGCATTTACAATAGCCATATATATTTCCTCCTCAAATTTACTCAAATAACTAAAAACAGTATACCACTGTTGCTCAAATCGATGCTAATATTTTGCTTCAGTGGTAGGATGTCCAAAAAAAGAGTAATTATGCAGGCCAAACCCCCTCCCCATTAGCGCAAATAAAGGGGCAAGACATGTATCGGCTTATGCCGAATGTCTTGCCCCTCATCAGTATTATTTCTATTACGCGTTAACTTTAAGTTTTTTGAATTCTTCCGTAAGTAATGGAACGACCTCGAAAAGATCTCCGACAATTCCATAATCAGCCACATTGAATATGTTAGCTTCCGGGTCTTTATTGATGGCAACGATAACCTTGGAGTTGGACATTCCTGCTAAATGCTGGATCGCACCGGAAATTCCGCAGGCGATATAAAGGTCAGGTGTTACGACTTTACCCGTTTGCCCGATTTGTAATGAGTAATCGCAATAGTCTGCATCACATGCTCCGCGGGAAGCTCCTACCGCTCCGCCAAGAACCTGTGCCAGTTCCTTTAATGGTTCAAAACCATCTTCACTTTTCACGCCACGGCCACCCGCGATGATTACTTTCGCTTCTGAAAGGTCGACCCCTTCACTGGCTTTTCTAACAACATCCTTAATGATTGTCCGTAAGTCCTTAATATCCACACTTAATGTAGAAACATCACCAGAGCGGGACTCATCTTTCGCTAATGGTTCGATATTGTTCGGACGGATTGTCGCGAAAATCACGCCATCTGTAACAATTTTCTTTTCAAATGCTTTACCAGAATAGATCGGGCGGGTGAAAACGATATTTCCGCCTTCTTCTTCAATGGATGTAACGTCGGAAATCAATCCTGATTCAAGTTTTCCAGCCAATTTAGGTGCAAGGTCTTTTCCTAAGGCCGTATGTCCAAAGAAAATCCCTTCTGGCTTTTCCTGCTCGATGACGGCAAGCAAGCTTTGCGCATATCCATCTGAAGTATATTGTTTCAATTGATCATTTTCGACTGCAATAACCCGGTCTGCACCATACTGGATCAATTCATTACCGAAATTTTGAACACTGTCACCAACTAAAACACCAACGATTTCCCCGCCATCCGCAGCAAGCTTAGCCGCACCGATAGCTTCAAATGATACATTTCTTAGTGAACCATCACGAACTTCGCCCAATACAAGAAACTTTCTAGCCATTTATAAAAACCTCCTGTGCTCTATTTTTCTTTTTGTCGTGTGTTGTTGTTTTGAAAAGTACCGTTTCGATTAAATCACTTTTGCTTCACTGCGTAATAATTGAACTAGCTCGCTAACTTGAGCACTGATTTCTCCGTCCAAAACTTTTCCAGCTTCTTTTTTAGCAGGAAGGTAAATTTCAATCGTTTTTGTTTTGGCCTCAACATCGTCTTCTTCCAAATCCAGGTCATCCAATTCCAATTCTTCAAGCGGTTTTTTCTTCGCCTTCATGATTCCTGGCAATGAAGGATAACGTGGCTCATTTAGCCCTTGTTGCGCTGTCACCAATAATGGAAGAGATGCTTCGATCGTTTCAGAGTCCCCTTCGACATCACGGATAACGCTTACATTTCCATTTGCTATGTCCAATTTAGTAATGGTTGTAATATAAGGAATCTCCAAAATTTCGGCAACGCGTGGTCCCACTTGACCAGAGCCGCCATCGATTGCAACGTTCCCTGCAATGATTAGATCGGCATTTTTATCTTTTAAGTATTCGCCAATAATTTTGGCAGTCGTGAATTGGTCGCCATTTTCTATGTCGTCTTCTATATTTATCAATACGGCTTTGTCAGCACCCATTGCCAGCGCCGTACGTAATTGCTTTTCAGCCTCTTCTATTCCGACGGAAATAACCGTTACTTCGCCGCCTTGTGCATCACGCACCTGGATTGCTTCTTCAACTGCATACTCATCGTATGGATTAATGATGAATTCTGCTCCATCCTCATTAATTTTCCCGTTGGATAGCGTAATTTTTTCTTCTGTATCAAATGTTCTTTTCAGCAGTACATAAATGTTCACGATAATACCTCCCGAATAATTTGAGTTTTGAAGATTATGAATTTTATTGATATATAGTAATGTTCTACAGATTTCACCAAAATCCTGCATGATATATAAAAATAGTTATTTATACCGAAACATCATTTCCCTTTGAATACTGCTTCCCTTTTTTCAATGAAAGCGGCGATTCCTTCTTGTGCATCAGCAGTATCGAAAGCCTGGCCAAAGAGGGCGGCTTCCCTTTCCACACCTTTATGGTAGGAATCATGCTTGGAATAATTCAATAACTCAATGGCCGACTTTAATGCCAGTGGGCTTTTCTTGGCAATTTTATTGGCTAGTTCCATAGCTTTGGGAATCAGTTCTTCATCCGTGAAGGCATGGTTCGCCAACCCGCAATGTACAGCCTGGGTACCTGAAATCGGTTCACTTGTAAACAGCATTTCAGCTGCCTTTGCCATGCCCACATAACGAGGAAGACGTTGGGTCCCAGCAAATCCAGGTATTAAGCCCAACTGCAGCTCAGGCAAACCAAGTTTAGCCCTTTCGGTGACTAAGCGGATGTGGCAGGCCATAGCCAACTCCAATCCTCCGCCAAGCGCCGCTCCATGGATGGCTGCAATGACCGGTTTTGGAAAAGATTCGATTTTCTCAAATACAGATTGACCATTCTTGGTCAGCTTCTCGAAAGCTTTCCCGTCTTTCACTTCCGTAAACTCTTTAATGTCTGCTCCTGCAGAGAAGAATCTTCCTTCACCATGAAGAAAGACAACCCGTACTGCTTCGTCTTTCTCAATTTGATCGAAGGCCTGTGAAAGCTCTCCGATGATAGCCGAAGAAAGTGCATTTGCTGGTGCATGATCAATCGTTATAAAAGCCACATGATTTTCGACAGAAAGCTTAAGATATTCCATATCAATCCCTCCAGGCATGCTAGTCAAACTTTTTTGAAAATTCTATATGTATCACTTCCAGTTAAAACTAGAAGCAGAATTAACCGTTTCTTTCGAGGATAGCTAGCCATCCTCGAAAGAATCGTTAACTTTTCAGGCCACAGCCGCCAATCAGCAAGCGGTGAACGTCTGGTGCAAGGTCAGGAAGCGAATACTTTTGCTCATTCATGACCCAAGTCGTCACAGTTTCATCAATCGTTCCAAAAATCATCTGCCTGGCAAGTAAATTATTTAAATCAGGCAGGAATTCGCCGTTCTCTTTTCCTTCTATAATGATCTGATCGATTAAATTTAAATACCCTCTTAACACATCATTAATTCTAAGGCGCAATTCTTTATTCGACTGTCTTAATTCCAACTGAGTGACAATTGCTAAATTCACGTCTTCTGAAAGGTTTTGAAAATGTTTTTGGATGAGCACATGCAGTTTTTCCGAAGCAGTGGTCTTTCCTTTTATCTCTTCTTCAATCTGTTCCACAAAATAGCCCATCTTTTCATGGAATAATGATATTAAGATATCTTCTTTATTCTTAAAATAAAGATAGATGGTGCCATCCGCTACTCCTGCCTGCTTGGCGATTTTGGATACTTGGGCTTGATAGTAACCGTTTTGGGCAATTACAATAACGGCCGCATCAATAATTTGATTATACTTTGGTCTGTTGCTTTTCACTGGATGTCCCCTTTCAGAAAATGAATGAACCATCATTCATATTTCTATCATAAAATGACGACCCTTTACTGTCAAGCAAAACTTCTAAGGGTCCTGACATTCCACTCTGTTCATTGTACAGTCCCCATCCATAGGTTGTCCAGTTGTTCTGCGAAACGGAGCCCTCTTCCGCTGCTCCGTTAAAAGGGGGTGCCTGTTTAAGCTTCTTTTCTTTCCTCGGATATTTTTTTCTTTTCTTCCTCGATAAGGACTCTTCTCAGGATTTTTCCTATCGTCGTTTTAGGAAGTTCATCCCTGAATTCATAGCTGCGCGGCACCTTATAGGAAGCCAGGTTCTTTCTGGCAAATTCATTCAATTCCTCTTCAGTGACCCTGGCATTTTTTTTCAGGACGACATAGGCCTTGACGGTCTCCCCGCGATAAGGGTCAGGGATGCCTGCCACAACTACTTCCTGTATGGCCTCATGCTCGTATAGCACCTCTTCCACCTCACGTGGATATATATTGAAACCGCCCGCAATGATTGTATCCTTTTTCCTCTCGACGACATAAAAGAACCCCTGCTCATCCATGTAACCCAGATCGCCTGTAAGCAGCCAGCCATTTTTAAAGGTTTTTTCCGTTTCATCCGGACGGTTCCAATAACCTTTCATTACCTGTGGTCCTTTTATGGCAATCTCGCCTATTTCATTCGGAGGAAGCTCTTCATTGGATTCCAGGGACAGAATCGCCGAGTCAGTGTCCGGCCACGGCAGTCCAACGCTTCCTTTTACACGCGGCTGATCCCAAATGAAATTAGCATGTGTCACCGGTGAGGTTTCTGAAAGTCCATAGCCTTCAACAAGCTTCCCGCCGGTAATTTTCTCAAACTGCTCCTGGACCTCTAAGGGCAATGATGCAGAACCGCTTATACAGGCATTGATGGAAGAAAGATCATATTTAGCGATATCCGGATGGTTCAAGAGACCGATATACATCGTTGGCGCACCTGGAAACATGGTCGGTTTCTGTTTTTGGATGGTTTTAAGCGTCGCTTCGATATCAAACTTTGGCATGATGATCATGGTGTTCCCTTCCATGACGGAAAGTACCAAGACTGTAGTCATGCCGTACACATGGAAGAAAGGCAGAATCGCAAGGATCCTTTCCTCACCGCGCTTATTTTTATAAAGCCAAGCATTGCACATTTTCGTATTTGCCAGCAAGTTCTTATGGGTAAGCATTACCCCTTTGGGAAAGCCAGTTGTCCCGCCTGTATATTGCAAAAGGGCAAGGTCATTATCCACATCGATCGGCACAGTGACGACTTCTTCAGTGATGATCTTTCGTTTCATGATTTCGGAAAATAAATGATGATTCCCTTCATGCTCAACATTGATGACAATGCCGTATTGCTTTTTTTGAATAAAAGGATAGATTAGATTTTTCGGGAATGGCAAATATTCCTTGATAGCGGTTACAATTATATGTTCTAAATCCGTTCTTGATGCCACTGCAGAAACACGGGGAAATAAAATATCCATCGCTAAAATTATCTTCGCTCCGGAATCTTTCATTTGATATTCTAATTCACGTTCCGTATAGGTTGGGTTCGTTTGAACGACGACTCCTCCGGCCATCAATATCCCAAAAAAGCTTATGACACCCTGAGGGCAGTTAGGAAGCATGACGGCAACGCGTTCACCTTTTTGAAGTCCGATACTTTTTAAATAGGCTGCAAACTTTAAAGCAGATTCATGCACTTCCCGGAAAGTTAGTTCTTTTCCCTGGAAATGAATCGATACTTTATCAGGGAATTCTTCGGCTGATTCCTTCAAAAAAGAATAAAGAGGTTTATCTTCGTACGACAAAACAGCGGGTATCTGTTCCGGATAAATAGCTTGCCATGGCTTATTGCTCATTTGCCCCCTCCTTCTGAATATTCTCAATACTCTTTATCATTATAATACAATCGGGATTTTCTTACAATTGCCGAATTTCAGAGTATAAAGACCTTATGATGAGAAGCAGGCCAGTATATATGTCCTATGCCAACCACGGGGATATTGGATGAAACACTTAAAAAGGGAAACAAAAAAAGGAGTGGTTCCACTCCATACAGACTGTAGACAAATTAGAGTAGAACCAGTTTACCTTCAATTCTAGTAAAAGTTTCATCTCATATAAAGAATAAAAAAATCATGGAGTATAACTAAGTCTTGTTTTATAAATTATGGTAATCATTCCTTCAGTAAAATCGTGAAAGGGATTCGGAATGAGACCATTCCTAATTGTCGACAAATTGATTGAAATGCCAAACTGTAGACAAATTTGAAGAAAAGCCAGGTTTGCCTACTGTCTTTAAAAAGACAGTCCAGTTGATTGGAACGGAAGGTACGAGAATCCTGCGGGAAAAGCGCGTCCAGGGGAGACCCCACAGGCGCAAAGAGCGCCGAGGAGGCTCCCGGACCGCCCGCGGAAAGCGAGTGCCTGGAGTGGAAATCAACGCTCAAATTTTACAAACCCTCAAGAAAAAAGTTCCAGCTGATTTCAGAAATCCGCTCCCTTTCCGCCGACTGTCTGCCAAGCCTCCTCGACGCAAGCGTCTGTGGGGTCCCGGCTAGCCAGTTTTCGGCAGGAGTGTCGCAAATTTCTTCAATCTTTTGTATCAATTTGGAGTGAACCATATTCCTCCTCCTCTGCCGTCATGTCTATTTGACCAATGTTATTCTATCTTTTGTAAGAGTTCAAATAAAAGAAGCGGCACAATGGCCGCTTCAGTTGAAGAATGTCATATAAATGATTCCAAACAGAAAAAAGATACCGCAACAAACAATTAATACTTTTGCAAGTTTCTCCACAGCTTACTCCCTTTCATGAAGGGCATTAAGAAATTCCGGCGCCGATGACAAAAGATAATGCGATTGATATGATCATCGATAGGAATCCAACTGCCCGATTATCTTTTTGTATTTCTTCATCTATTTTAAATCCAGGAGTCATAAATTCAAAAATGAAATACCCGATCAACAGCAGGACAAATCCGTATACGCCCCAGCCAATCATGGTAAGAAGCGAATTCTGATGGAGAATGGACTGTTGGAATACATAGGCGATCCCAAATATTTTACCACCTGTTGCCAATGCGACAGAAAGGTTTCCCTGTTTGATTTCTTCCCAGTTCTTGTACTTTGTGACAAGTTCAAAAATTGCTAAAAAAACAATCATGCACAAAATAACGACACTGTAACGAGCAGCTATATATACATATTCATTTTCCCACATGTTCTCCATGGTCCAACTCCCGAATGGTAACTAGCCACCCGGCTTGGCTGAATAGCCGGAGTGACCGCTTTCCTTTATTTAAATTCCACCACCGTAACACCTGTTCCGCCTTCACCGGCTTCGCCGAAACGAATCCTTTTGACAGAGCGGTGATTTTTCAAGTATTCCTGGACCCCGGATCGAAGAGCTCCCGTTCCTTTACCATGAATGATGGAAACACTCGAATAACCGGCCAAAAGAGCATCATCAATGTACTTTTCCACTCTTGAAATTGCATTTTCATAGCGTTCTCCACGGAGGTCAAGTTCCACGCTAACATGATAATCGCGGCCTTTGATCGTGGTAAGCGGCTTTGTTTCTTTTACTTTTGTGCTCTTGATGAATTCCAGGTCAGACTCCTTCACCTTCATCTTCATGATGCCGATCTGAACCTGCCATTCATTATTTGAGACCTTCTCAATCAAGTGACCTTTTTGACCAAAGCTTACTACCTTAACTTCATCTCCAGGTTTCAAGCTTTTATCCAGCGGCCTCGCAGCTTTATTTATTGTTTTTTTCACTTTAGGCGCTGCTTCTTCAAGGCGTTTTTTTGCATCGATCAGTTCATGCTCTTTAACATCGGCATGCTTTTCAAGTCGCAGTTTACGTAAGTCGGCAATGATTGCTTCCGCTTCCCTTTGTGCATTTTCAACGATTGCCGCTGCCTCTTTGGCTGCCTTTTCAACCATCGCATCCCGTTCTTGATGGTACTCATCAATTTGCTTTTGAAGGTCTTTATGAAGAATTTCCGCCTGTTTCAGGTGATTCTTGGCTTCCAGTTCCTCTTCTTCGGCCTTCTTGCGGCTGTCTTCAAGGGACGCTATCATATTTTCAACTTTATTCGTATCCTCACCAATATGGCTGCGGGCATTGCTTATCACGTTTTCTTCCAAACCAAGGCGCTTGGAAATTTCAAACGCATTACTCCGCCCTGGTACACCGATCAAAAGTTTATAGGTGGGACTCAAGGTTTCCACATTAAATTCGACGCTTGCATTAATGACGCCTTCCCGATCATATCCATACGCTTTTAATTCCGGGTAATGTGTCGTTGCAATCACACGTGCTCCGCGCTTATACACTTCATCCAAAATGGAAATGGCCAAAGCTGCGCCTTCCTGTGGGTCTGTTCCCGCTCCAAGCTCATCGAATAAAACAAGGCTGTCATAATCGACATGCTTAAGGATATCGACAATATTGACCATATGCGAAGAGAAAGTACTTAAGCTTTGTTCAATCGACTGTTCATCGCCAATATCGGCATAAACAGAGGAAAACACAGCCGTTTCGGAACCATCCAGCGCAGGGATTTGCAGACCGGACTGGGCCATTAACGTACAGAGGCCAATCGTTTTCAGGGTAACAGTCTTACCACCTGTATTCGGACCGGTGATGACGATTGTCGTAAATTCATCACCAAGAAAAATATCATTGGCCACGACAACATCATTCGGAATGAGCGGGTGTTTCGCTTTGAATAACTTTACGCGCCCCTCATTATTCAGAATCGGCTTGGATCCTTTTATCGCTTTTGCATACTTTGCCTTGGCGACAAGGAAATCGATTTGTGCTAGTACTTTGACATTATGAAGCAATTCAGGGGTGAACGCACCGACTTTTTCCGATAGTTCGACCAATATCCGTTCTATTTCCTGCGTTTCCTTCACTCGGGTTTCCTGCAGGACATTATTCAGCTGAACAATTGCTTGCGGTTCAATGAACAACGTCTGCCCTGATGATGATTGATCATGAATGATCCCGCCATACACACTGCGGTATTCCTGTTTTACCGGGATGACGAATCGGTCATTCCGGATGGTGATGATGGCATCGGATAACATTGTTGATGCATTGGAAGAACGGATCATACTTTCCAGCTTTTCCCTGACACGGCTTTCGTTCGTCCGAATTTGGTTTCTTAGGGTACGAAGCTTGTCACTGGCAGAATCCATCACTTCGCCATGTTCGCTTACTGCATACGTAATTTCCTGCTGCAAATCAATCAATGGATGAAGGGAATCGATATATTCGGCTAAAAGCGGAACATCAATTTCCTGCTCTGCGAGTTCTTCGAAGAAACGGCTTAGGATCCTGCCGGCACGAATCGTACTCGCAAGTTCCATCAGTTCCATCGGTGAGAGCATACCGCCAATCTGTGCCCTTTTTGCATGTGGACGGATATCGAAAATCCCGCCCAATGGCAAGTTACCTTTCAACCTTACGATTTTGGCAGCCTCATCTGTTTCTTCCTGCCACCTCGACACTTCTTCAAAATCCGTGGAAGGCATCAATTGCTCTGCCTTTTCCTTTCCTATGGATGAGGATGCGTGTGAGATTAATTGTTCTTTTATTTTATGAAATTCCAATGTCTTTAAAGCTTTATTATGCATGGAGTTAAAGCTCCTCCTTATTTATGGGCAAATAGTTAATCATTTCTCTTTAAAAACGCCAATAAGCCATCCGTATCCCTTGCATTAAGAACCGTGGATTCTTTAATCCAGCCCTTTTTGGCTGATGCGACCCCAACAGGCATATGTTCAAGCATGTCGATGCTGTGGGCATCCGTATTGATAACGATCGGAACGCCTGCTTCCTGAGCCTTGCGCAGATGCGGCGGTGCCAAATCCAATCGGTTCGGATTCGCATTCAATTCCAAGGCAGTATTCGTTTCACGGGCCAGTTCGATCAGCATTTCTATATCCACATCATATCCGGTGCGTCTGCCGATGATCCTTCCCGTTGGGTGGGCGATGATATCTACATGCGGATTATTCAGAGCCGTTTTTAAGCGCTCCATGATCGTTTCCCGAGGCTGTGAAAAGCTTGAGTGAATCGATGCGATCACCAAATCCACCTCTGCAAGCAGCTCATCGTCATAATCAAGTGTCCCATCAGGAAGTATATCCATCTCTATCCCGGAAAGAACGGTAAAGTCAGTGTATTTTTCATTAAGTTCATGGATGATCCGTTTTTGTTCACGTAAACGTTCAGCGGTCAAGCCGTTCGCCACTTTCAGATATTGCGAATGATCGGTGATGGCCATATATCGATACCCTTTTGCACGGCATGCTTCAATCATTTCTTCAATTGTATGAGCCCCATCACTCCATGTGGTATGCATATGCAGATCACCTTTAATGGCCTCTAAAGATATGAGAGGTTCATTAGCATCATAATGCTCCACTTCCGTTCCGTCTTCACGTATTTCTGGCGGAATGAAAGGAAGGCCAAAATGATTATAAAATTGTTCTTCCGTCTCAAACGTCAATACATCACCGGTTTCAGTCACTTCCACCCCATATTCGCTGATTTTCTCTCCACGATCTTTAGCAAGCTGGCGCATCCGCACATTGTGATCCTTCGAACCTGTAAAATGATGGAGTGTCGTGATGAATTCCTTATCCTTAACGATTCGGAAATCGACAGAAATGTCATATTCATAATCAAGCACTACCGATACTTTTGTATCACCGGCCGCAATCACCTGTTTTATCCCTTTTATTGCAAGCAATTGATTCTTAACCTCTTCGGGATGATCTGTCGAAATGATGAAATCGAGGTCCTTGATCGTTTCCCTCATACGCCTGATGCTTCCGGCCCTGGAAGATCGGATGATGTAATCCATGTTAGCAAGGGCCGTTTCAATATCAGCCGCAATCGGCCTCATGAAGGCAAGGGGAAGTCGATCGGGCCTTGAACCCGCCTCGGCAATTGCAGACAGGATTTTCTCTTCCGTTTTTTTGCCGAAACCGGCAAGCGCCGCGACCCTGCCTTCTTCACAGGCGATTTTAAGATCATTCACATCATTGACATGCAGCTCTTTATGAAGCTTGGCAATTTTCTTCCCGCCCAAACCTTGAAGCTGCAGAAGCGGAATCAATCCTTTTGGCACCTGCTCCTGAAGCTCTTCAAGTACAGTCGATTTCCCCTCATTTATATACTCTTCGATGACGGATGCCGTTCCTTTCCCGATCCCATTCAAAGAGGTAAAATCTTCGATCTCCGACAGGCTCCGGTCATCCGTTTCCAAGGCGCCTGCTGCCTTTCGGAAAGCTGAAACCTTGAACGGGTTCTCTCCTTTTAGTTCCATATATATTGCAATTTTTTCTAATAGTTTAATGATATCTTTTTTATTAATTGTCATTTAATTCACCGCCGAAAAAATTAGTAGGGTGTCCCATATTCACTTTCTTAAAGATACCTTTCTTGGAGGTAAAGTACAAGCAGTCCGATTCTTAACTTTCGAATCAAATAGGGGGAAGTTACATGTTGCTACATAAAAAGGGGCCTCCCCCTTTCAAAGTATAGGAATCCAGAACTTTGAGAAAGGGAGGCAGGCCCACTTATACTGACATTAAGATTGTTTTAGATCATGAAACCAAAGTTCCTTCACTTGCTCGGAAAGGAACGGCGTATGTTTCACGATCGATTCTGCCAGAAATGAGCCCGTTAATGGTTTCTGGATGGAATCCATTGGCAGCATGGCAGCTATATATAATATAATAAACATGATAAGATAGACTTCGAGAAAGCCCAATATCCCTCCACCCCAGCGATTCAGCTGCTTTAATATCGGAAGATGGGTAATGAAGTTGAGCATCGATCCTATCATTTGCCAAAGAATCTTGGCAGCAAAGAAAATGATTGCAAAGGCAATTGCATTGTAATATGCCGTATCAAGCCCGACTGTATCGAAAAACATATTAAGGGTTGAGGAATCACCCATCGTTGGAAACGGAATCCACAATTTCAAATTGGGAGCAAGATCTCCGTAAAATACATAGGCGACGATGAAGGCTACTATGAACCCTGTCATATGAACCGTTTGTAAAATGAAGCCACGCTTTAAACCGATTAATAAACCGATTAAAAGAATGGCCAGAATTGCTAAATCAAGCATGTACTCAGTCCTTCTCTCTCTTTAATTCCAGTTGAAGCTGGTCTAGTTCATCTTTTAATTTAATATATTCGTGGATGGTATTCACGGCCGTTAGCACCGCTAGCTTACTTGTATCCAAGTATGGATTTTTCATCCTGATCTCTCTCATTTTTTCGTCAACCATCGAAGCGACCAGGCGCATATGACTTGCGCTTTCTGTGCCGACGATTGTATATGGTTGTCCGTATATATCAACTGTTGTTTTATTTCGTTTATCGTCTGACAAAATGATGCCCCCAATCTAAACAATCCTAATTCTATCATATCACGAAGTTTTTCGTCATGAAAGAGAGTACATCGTCATTTCTCGCATAAAAATTTCAATAATTTGTCAAACGAAAACGAATTTTAGGAAGAGGATTACCTAATAAACAAAATGAAGTTAGGAGCTTACCCATTATGTCCCATGTTGTTTTACTTATCAGTCCTGAACAAATAAAGGCGATGAAGTCCCACTATTCTTCATCCTTGGCCGCCAAGCTGCCGCCCGGGAGCATCTTTTCCGCCAAACCGCCGCTATGTACGGTGACAGCCTATAAATCTGGAAAGGTGCTTTTTCAGGGGAAAAATGCCGAACTAGAAGCGGTAAAATGGCAAAATAGCACCACTGCTGCTGCTCCAAAGAAAAAAACGGCATCCCCTGCATCAGTCAATGTCCATCGATATTCGCCGCCTGCAAATATCGGGACCATGTCTGTGATTGGATCCGATGAGGTCGGAACAGGAGACTATTTCGGCCCGATCACCGTCGTAGCCGTATATGCAAAAAAGGAGCAACTAGCCCTATTAAAGGAGCTTGGTGTCCAGGATTCTAAAAATCTCAAAGATCCACAGATCATCGAAATTGCCAAACAGATTAAGGATGTAGTGCCATTCAGCCTGCTCACATGCGACAACCCGAAATATAATGCGCTCCAGGCAAAGGGAATGTCACAAGGAAAAATGAAGGCACTCCTCCATAACCAAGCAATCAAGAATCTCATGCAAAAAATCCACCCGGAACAAGCGGAAGCGGTCCTTATTGATCAATTTGCTCAACCAGAGGTATTTTTCAATTACCTTAAAGGGCAAGAACTATTTCAAGCTAATGCCACCTATCTATGCACAAAAGCGGAAGGCATACACCTTGGAGTAGCAGCCGCATCCATCCTGGCCCGATATGCATTCGTCAAACGCTTTGACTTGCTGAGTGAAAAAGCCGGATTCAAAATCCCTAAAGGAGCCGGATTTGCAGTCGATGAAGCGGCTGCAAGATTGATTCACGAAAAAGGAATCGATTCATTACACGAATTCACGAAAACCCATTTTGCCAACACAGAAAAAGCGAAGCGATTATATCAACAGAAATATCATAAATAGAAGAAAGCGGCTGATCTTTTGGAAAAGCCGCCTTTTTCTCGTGAGGTTGCGCGGTTTACTCGTGTATTCGTGACATTTACTCGTGAGTTTACGCCATTTACTCGTGAGTTTGCGCTATTTACTCGTGAATTCACGCTATTTACTCGTGAATTCTCGCGGTTTACTCGTGAATTCGTGACATTAACTCGTGAGTTTCGCCATTTACTCGTGAGTTTGCACCGTTTACTCGTGAGTTTGCGCTATTTACTCGTGAGTTTGCGCTATTTACTCGTGAATTCACGCTATTTACTCGTGAATTCTCGCGGTTTACTCGTGTATTCGTAACATTTACTCGTGAGTTTCGCCATTTACTCGTGAATTCACGCTATTTACTCGTGAATTATCGCGTTTTACTCGTGAATTTGCTATTTAGTCGTGAGTTTGCACCATTTACTCGTGAGTTTGCACCATTTACTCGTGAATTCACGCTATTTACTCGTGAGTTTGCACCGTTTACTCGTGAAATCCAAAAAGACAGCTCCCCAAGATTCAGGGAGCTGTCTTTTTGGTTTTATCCTCTTAGCTCTGCGCCGGCTTTTTCTTTAACGGCTTCAAGCACTTTATCATGTGCTTTTGTAATGTCCTCGTCCGTCAGTGTACGTTCCGGGTCGAAGTATTTCAGTGAGTAGGCAATGGATTTCTTGCCTTCCTCCATTCTTTCACCTTCGTATAAGTCGAAGATGCTTACTTCTTTCAGCAGCTTGCCACCAGCTTCTTCAATAATATCCTGAATGTCCCCGGCTTTCGTAGCTTGATCCACAACAAGCGCTATATCGCGTGTGGTTGATGGATAGCGCGGAATGGTTTGGTACGAAATCGGCGCAACTTCGGCTTCTGCCAATGCTTTTAAGGAAAGTTCGAAAATGTATGTTTCTTTAATATCCAAGTCTTTTTGGACAGTTGGGTGCACTTGGCCGATAAAGCCAATCACTTCACCATTCAATAGTATTTCCGCTGTCCGTCCTGGATGCATGTCGTTGATTTCCGCTTGGCGATAACTGATTTGATCAGCTAATCCAAGTGTGTCGAATAATGCTTCGATCACGCCTTTGGCTACAAAGAAATCCACTGGTTTCTTTTCACCTTGCCATAAATGTGACTCCCATAGGCCTGTGATTGCTCCAGCAATATGTTCTTTTTCTTCAGGCAGTTCTTGTTCGTCACGCTTAAAGAATACCGAACCGATTTCATACAGTGCCAGTGAATCAATTTGGCGAGCATTGTTATATTTCACGACTTCCAGCAATTGAGGCACAATGCTTAAACGCAGCTGGCTCCGTTCTTCACTCATTGGCATTGCTAATCGTATGGATTCTCTTGCTTCCAATGCGAATTGTGACGCTTTTTCCTGGCTTGTCAGTGAATAGGTCACCGCTTGATAAAGGCCTGCGCCTTCAAGTGTACGGCGTGCCTTCCGCCGTTTAATTTGATAGTCAGTCAATTGGCCTGGGGTAGCAGAACCGATTGGCAGTGTAGCGGGAATGTTATCATATCCATATAAACGTGCAGCCTCTTCGACTAAATCAGCTTCAATCGTAATATCGCCACGGCGCGTCGGCACTGTGATCGTGAATGTTTCATTGTCAAGTTCCACGCCGAATTGCAGACGTTTGAAGATTGACTCCACAACTGATACGGTCATGCTTGTGCCAAGAAGGGTGTTGATTTTTTCAAGAGTGATGTTAATGACCGCAGGTTCCATTGTCAATTCGTCAACTTCTGCTGCTCCTTGTAAGACTGTTCCGCCTGCATATTGTGCAATCAATTGTGCTGCACGTTCTCCAGCTTCACGAACACGGGCCGGGTCGACGCCTTTTTCAAAGCGGGCACTGGCTTCACTACGTAATCCATGGTCCTTTGAAGCTTTGCGAACTACTGTACCTGCAAAATATGCACTTTCAATAATGATGTTCGTCGTATCATTTTTCACTTCGGAATCCGCTCCGCCCATCACACCAGCAATCGCAACAGGCTCGCTGCCATTTGTGATCACTAAATGGTCAGGTGTCAAAGTGCGTTCCGCTTCATCCAATGTTACGATTTTTTCAGCATCATTTGCTCTGCGGATGACGATTTCCTTTGAACCAAAGCGGTCATAATCAAAGGCATGGAGAGGTTGGCCGTATTCAAGTAAAATGTAGTTCGTGATATCCACCACATTATTATGAGGTCGGATACCTGCAGACATCAACCTAGTTTGCATCCAAAGCGGTGAGGGTCCAATCTTAACATCTTTGATGATTTTAGCAATGTATATCGGGTTATCTTCTTTCGCTTCCACTTTGACACTGATATAATCAGTTGCTTTTTCAGCAGCCTCTTCTTTCTCGACTACCGGCCATTTCACTTCCCGGCCTAGAATGGCTCCCACTTCGTATGCAACACCAAGCATGCTCAATGCGTCGGAGCGGTTTGGAGTCAGCCCAAGTTCCAGCACTTCATCACTTAAACCAAGTTCCTCCAATGCATCTTTCCCTACTTCCACATCATTAGGGAAGACGAAGATACCTGTCGCATAATCCTTGGAAACAAGCTTGGATTCGAAGCCCAATTCTTGAAGCGAGCAAATCATCCCGTGCGATTCCTCTCCGCGAAGTTTCGCTTTCTTGATTTTGAAATTACCTGGAAGGACTGCGCCAACAGTAGCGACTGCGACTTTTTGGCCTTTATCTACATTCGGTGCTCCACAGATGATCTGAACGGGATTTTCGGCCCCGATATCAACTTGGCATTTATTCAATTTATCCGCATTTGGATGTTGTTCACGTTCTATGACATGCCCGATGACGACCCCTTTTAGCCCTTCACTTTTCTTTTCCACCCCTTCAACTTCAATGCCGCTTTTCGTGATTTTGTCAGCTAGCTCCGTCGCATTGATGCCTGAAAGGTCAACATAATCTTGTAACCATTTATATGAAACAAACATGGTAGGTCCTCCTTTTTAAAATAAAAATTTATGCTTCGTGATGGTTGAATTGTTTTAAGAATCGAACATCATTCGTATAGAAATGACGGATATCGTCCACACCGTACTTCAACATGGCAATCCGTTCCACGCCGATTCCAAATGCGAATCCAGAGTATTTCTTGGAATCGAAGCCAGCCATTTCAAGGACGTTCGGATGAACGATCCCGCCGCCAAGCACTTCGATCCAGCCTGTTTGTTTACATACGCTGCAGCCTTTACCGCCGCAGATTTTACAAGAAATATCCACTTCGACGGAAGGCTCCGTAAATGGGAAGAAACTTGGACGAAGACGGATTTCACGGTCTTGCCCGAATACTTTTTTCGCAAATACGTCTAGCGTTCCTTTCAGGTCGCTCATGCTGATGTTCTCATCGATGACCAACCCTTCAATTTGCTGGAATTGGTGGGAGTGTGTCGCATCATCGTTATCACGGCGATAAACTTTTCCTGGGCAAATGATTTTAACAGGACCTTGACCTTTATGTTTTTCCATCGTTCTGGCTTGAACAGGTGAAGTGTGCGTACGCATAAGGATTTCATCCGTGATGTAGAAGGAATCCTGCATATCACGTGCCGGATGGCTTTTTGGCAAGTTAAGTGCCTCGAAGTTGTAGTAGTCGCTTTCGACTTCAGGACCTTCCGCAACGGTATAACCCATCCCGATGAATAAGTCTTCGATTTCTTCCACGACACGTGTTAATGGGTGTAGATTCCCCTTGTTTACCGGACGTCCTGGAAGTGTGACGTCAATGGTTTCAGTTGCTAGCTTGGCATTGACTGCCGCAGTTTCAAGCGCTTTTTGTTTCTCCTCGATCTTTGTTGCGATCGCTTCCCGTACATCATTGGCTAGTGCCCCGATTTTCGGG
Organism: Peribacillus phoenicis; assembly: GCF_047238085.1. Lineage (NCBI taxonomy): Bacteria > Bacillati > Bacillota > Bacilli > Caryophanales > Bacillaceae > Peribacillus > Peribacillus phoenicis. Next base: position 3,592,474 of record NZ_JBDFMF010000001.1, read on the forward strand.
CGTTCTTCGGCAGATAATTTACCCATGCCGCGCAATACCTCAGTGATTGGCCCTTTTTTCCCTAAATAAGCAACACGGACTTCATTCAGTTCTTTTAATTCGGAAGCGGCGGCAACTTTTTGCAACGCTTCTTCCTGCAGTTCTAGTAAACGTTCCTGCATCATGTCTTCCTCCTTTATTTTCCTTTTGTAAAAATGAACACAAAAAAACCCCGATCCCTAAAGGGACGAGGTTTATGTATCGCGGTACCACCCTTATTAGTGCACAAACAAAAAAACTTCTGCACTCACTTCATTAAAAATAACGGCTCTTCACCGGAACATTTTTCGGACATTCTGTCTTCCCAATGCCAACTCGAAAGGTGAATTCATTTAAGCAGTGCCATAAAAATGCTTTCAGTCAAGGCATTTTCTCCCTGGATATGGTTAACTTAAGCTACTACTCTTTGTCATCGTTGTTTTCATTATAAAATTCTGTTTTATTATATTATAATTCTTCGGCCGTTTCAAATCGATTTTCGTAAATGGTACATTAAAATCCCGGCAGCGATCCCCACATTCAATGATTCACTTTTTCCGTAGATGGGAATATAGAGGTTTTTAGTCGTTTTCTCCAGTAATTCCTTCGATACTCCTTGGCCTTCATTACCGACCAGCAGGGCAAATTGGGAAGACTTTTCCACTTCTTCAAATGGCGATGCCCCTTCTAATGCCGTGCCATAAACCGGTGTGCCGCTTTGCTTCAGCTCATCGATGATTTCGGAAAGGTTCCCTTTAATGACAGGCATATGAAAGAGGCTTCCTTGCGTCGAACGGACCACTTTAGGATTATACAAATCAGCACACCCTTCGCCAAGTATGACTGCATCGATTCCAGCTGCATCCGCTGTCCTGATCATCGTTCCAATATTACCTGGATCTTGAACGGCATCGATCAACAATAGCTTATCCGGATTGATGGACGCCATGCTCGTTGATTTCTGTTCACAAACCGCGGCAATTCCCTGCGGGGCTTCGGTATCGCATATCGCCTTCATAATATCATTTTTCACATAAATGAGTTCTGTGCCTTCCACCTTAAAATGGGCAGGCATTTCAGTTTCTTCATTTATGATCACTTCCAAGACGATTTCTTCTTTTAAGGCTTCTTCAACTAGGTGAAAACCCTCGATTAAATATTTACCTGTTTTATCGCGTTCTTTTTTGGTCAAAAGTTTTTTCCATTGCTTAACTTGCGGGTTTTTTAAGGATTCGATATATTTCAAGGGTAAACGCTCCTTTAACTTCACACTGATTTTCCTATTATAACGCAATTCACATACATATTGCATGCGAGTTTGTGAAATGCTATTAATGTCAGTCATTATGTGTTAGAGGAGGAATAATTATGAATTTAAACTTACGTAATGCGATCATCCAAAATGTATCTGGAAATTCGCAAGAGCAGCTGGAAGACACGATTGTCGATGCCATACAAAATGGCGAAGAAAAAATGCTTCCTGGATTGGGAGTATTATTCGAGGTCATCTGGCAAAATTCATCCGAGCAGGAAAAACAGGAAATGATCACTGCCCTTGAATCAGGATTAAAAAAATAACAGCCTTCAGAGGCTGTTATTTTTTTAATTTCGCTTCGCCAGCCTTAAGTTCTTCGATGGAGACTTCTTCATCAAGCAGCAAGATGAATTTTTTAGAGCTCACTTCTTCAAGCATCGCTTTTGTCTCATCATAAGAGTAGCCATATTTCGTGAAAAAGCTGCGTAAATCTCCAGATCCTTCATCTGTGAAGTAGTGGAAGATTTTTAAGAAAAGAGTGTCCTCCTTATCCTGATTGGCGATGATCAGTATATCCGTATGTTCATTTCCAAGCTGCACATGATTTTTTATATCAGCTGCCACTGTCATTTGGGTGCCAGATACGCCTTTTGCTTTTAAGTCTGAAATTGCAGCAAGTAGTTCCGGATTAGAGTCAAAAACACCATATACGTTTTTTTCCATGTTTCTCCCCCTCCTTGTTACTTTACTTAAAATAAAATTCCTTTGTCATTATACCTTGCAGCTTTATCAATAAACAAGCAAATAGTCTATGGAGACGAACAAGGGAACCCTCTGCCTAAAGGGTTTTTATAAAAATAACAGCTTGTGGCTAACTCTAAGAAAATCGAGTTTGCCTGCAGTTTTATTAAAAAACGCTGCAGTTGATTTCAGAATCCGCCCCCTTTCCGCCAACCGTCTGCCAAGCCACATCAAAGCAAGCGGCTGCGGTGTCTCGGCTAGCCACTAATTCGGCAGGAGGGTCGCAAATTTCTGCAATCCAATAACGACAACAGTAAAAAAACAAACAAAAACAGCCTTATGCAGGCTGTTCTTTTTGCGTATTACAGATTGTCGGTATTAATTCGATTTTTGATATATTCATCTTGTAAGCCTTCCTCTTGCTGCCCGCTGTCATTCGGGCTCAGGGTCCGATCCAGTGATCCTTGAGCATCAAGGGCTTTGTCAGTATCGGCAGAAAACGGGTCTGCATGAGGGTCGCTTGCCAGTGTTCCTTCACGATTCCCTGGTTTTTGCTTCTTGAATTTTTCTGTGGAGTTCCCCCAGATTTCCCTTTCTTGAGCTCGCTTCGTACCCAGCTCTTCATTTTCAAAGATGTTAGCAGAATTCCCGTGAAGCTCTTCACTTCTTCCTGGCTGTCCTTCCATTTCCCTTATTTGATAGGCATTCGCGGTTGTTTCCGGAAAAAGGTTCGGGTCCGGATTGTTCACCACCCCTGTTTGAAGCGGATTCTCTGCAGGTTCGTCCGTATCCTCGATGCGATTGGAAGTTATGTTCTCTCGTGCTGATACGGTTTCCGATTCATCTAAAAGAATCAGGAATTTTCCGGCCTCCACTTCATTTATATAAGCGGTTGCTTCACTATCGGCAAGCCCTAACTCACCTAGTCGGTTCCTTATATCTTCAGAACCCTCGTTCAGGAAAAAGTGTTTCATCTTATCAATGAAGGATTCCTCGTTAGAGTTAGTAACGACGTCGACATCCGGATCATGCTTGTCATTAACGAAATCCAAATCTTCTTTCCTATCAGCTATTACCGTTATTTCTCCTTCATGGCCCCCCTTTTCCTTGAGGGATTGTATAGCCTGGATCATTTCTCTTTCCGTATTAAAAACACCATATAATGTTTTTCCCATGCTTCTTCCTCCTCCTATTATTCCGATATTTCTTCTTATGTGTATTTATACCCTGATGGGTGCTAATTAAACAAAAAGGTTTGCCTTCCATAGGCTCGAACCTTTATTAAGTCTTTAAAATCAAAAAGAAACCTGCAGTTTTAAAACTGCAGGCTTTTTCCTTCAAGCTTAGAAGCGATCGGTTTTACGTTCAGTTGCCTTTTTCTCATTCACGATCGATTCATCTGTACTATCAAGCTGGATATCTTCCTTTTTAAGAGTATCCTGAACTTGTTCCGTTTCTTGTACAGCATGTTTCTTGATGACAATTTCATCTGTGACAACCGGTTTTTTCGAAACTTCCAGTTTTTCTTCAACAACGGGGATCCGTATTGTTTCCCCTTCTTCAATGCTCCCGGTTTCCGGATTCGCTTCACGTCCTGAAACCGATCTATGCTCAACTGTCACTTCTTCGTGTTCAACAGGGACATTGATCGTTTTATGCTGTTCATTGACTTCTTTATTAATGACGACTTCTCCTGTCTGAACTCTTTCTTTGTCAATGTTCAGCTGTTCTTCCCGAAGTGTAAGTGTCCTTTCATCTTCTGGCAATTCACGGCCTTGTCCGTTGACTCCATAAACATCTTCTTTATTTAATGCATCGGTTTTTTCCGTGCCATTATATAGTGGGTTGGTGGAGTTTGTATCAAGCCTTGTACCGGCAGTGTCCATTGTTCCAGTCGTGAATTTATCTCTTGCCGTTCCAAGATGGCCTTCACCTTCTTCAACCAGAACCAGGACTTTTCCGTTTTCTACATCAAAGACATGTTCCGCCGCTTCACTATTCGAAAGTCCTGCATTCGCCAACCTTGTTGAAAGATCTGCCGTATCTTCCGGCATGAAGAAACGTGCCACCTTGTCCATAAACGATTCGTCGTTAGGAACATTCGTCATTGTATGAACATCCGTTTCGCGTTTGTGGTTCGTGAAATCCAATGTTTCTTCCTTATCCGCGACGACAGTAATATCGTCCCCTTCAAAACCCTTTGCCTTAAGTGCATTAATTGCTTGGATCACTTCTGCGTTTGATTCATATACTCCATAAACTGTTTTATTCATTTTACATTCCTCCTTAGGTTTTGTTGTTTCGTTTAGTGGATGCTATATATAAACACTACCCGCCATGGTCCTAAGTAAACGAGGAATCAATATTTCTTTTTTGTTATAACATTTACAATTCGTTCTCAGCACAGAACGAATTATCATCTAAAATCCAGGCTTTACAAGGGTTTCCTCATTTATTAAAATGTAATGTTTATCCAAATAATCCCATTTATTTTCTACTTACATTCTTTTTCTTCTATTATAAAGCCACAGCCTTTATTAGCAGGTCTGCAATATGCACCGCTTTCGTACATTCCCCCAAGTTTTCCCTCTCGATCCCCAATTGCATTTGTAACAGACAGCCAGGATTTGCCGTGACAACAATATCGGCCTGTGTCGATTTCGTGTGCTCCATTTTAGAGTCAAGAATATTCATGGACATATCTGATTCAACAATATTATAAATCCCAGCGGAGCCGCAGCATCGATCGGCATCTTTCATTTCCCTGAAATTGATTCCTTCTATCGATTGAAGGAGAATTCGCGGAGCCAAGGAGATGTTCATCACATTCCGTAAGTGACAGGAATCCTGGAAAGTAACGGATTGAGCTGGCAGTTTCAGGCGAACTTTTTCCTGAAAACGCAAATCAACGAGAATCTCGCTGATATCTTTCAACTTATTTTTAAATGCGATTGCACGGTCGTGCCATTCCGGTTCAGCTTGGAGCAGATGGTCATAATCTATGAGAAAAGCTCCACAGCCGCCGGCATTCGTAATAATATAATCAACTTCCTCCGCTTCAAAAGCTTCGATATTACGCTTGGCCAGTTGCTTAGCACCTTCTTTTTCGCCACTGTGCCCATGCAGCGCCCCGCAACATGCCTGGGATTTCGGAATCACGATTTCACATCCGGCCAGCTGAAGAAGCTTTAGTGTTGCCTTGTTCGTTTCCAAAAACATCGTATCCATCAAGCAGCCGGAAAAAAAAGCCACCTTTTTGAGCGGCGTTCCGATTGCAGGCAGCTCGGTTGGCCTATTTTTCATTTCTGATTTTTTCGGGACTTTCGGCAGCACTTTTTCCATGGTTGCCAAATTATCCGGAAGCAGGTTGAGGACTCCCATTTTACGGGCCATGTATTGCAGGCCTGATCTCTGATAGAAGCCAAGCAAACTTGTCATGGCCTGCATTCGCTCCTGGTGCGGGAATAACCCACTAAAAACGGCCTTCCGGATCGTTTTTACAGGGTAACTGTGTTTTTTATTCTGATGGATGATATCCCTTGCTTCTTCAAGAAGATGTCCATATTTCACACCTGAAGGACACACGGGCTCACAAGCCCTGCAGCCGAGGCAAAGACTCAACGAACGTTCCACATCCTCATCAGGCTCAATCACACCATCCGCCACCGCTTTCATAAGTGCAATCCGGCCCCTTGGTGAATGGGATTCCTTCAGCCCCGATTCTATGTATGTCGGGCAATGGGGTAAGCAAAAGCCGCAGCGCATACAATTCAACAATTCATCTTCATTCATTTTTTCCGCGAATTGAATGGCAATGGTTTCCCTTTCCTGAACTGTCGTCATGAAGAAAACACCACCCTTTTTCTTGTTTCCTTGGCAAATACTTTGCCAGGATTCATGATGTTATTGGGATCGAAAGCTTGTTTAATCGCTCTCATGGCGTCAATCCCTTCTTTCTTTAGCTTCCATTCAAGATACGGGGCCTTCATCGCTCCTACACCATGTTCACCGGTAATCGTCCCGCCAAGGTCGATAGCCGCGGCAAAAATGTCGGCAAAAGCGCGCTCCACCCTCTCCATTTCCTCATGATCACGAGCGTCAGTAATGCACGTTGGATGCAGGTTCCCATCCCCAGCATGACCAAAAGTGCAAATGTCCACGTTATGCTTGTCAGCGATTTCATTAATTGCTCTAACCATTTTGGCAATTTCCGAGCGGGGAACGGTTGCATCTTCCAAAATAGTCGTCGGCTTGAGGCGTGCCAGTGCAGAAAGTGCTGTCCGTCTTGCTGTTTTCAAGGCGACAGCGTCAGATTCCGTTTCGGCAATTTCCACTGAAACCGCCTTTTCCTCTAGACAAATATCGGCCATCCTTTTCATATCACGTTCCACCACTTCAGGCGGACCATCCTGTTCCATCAGCAGGACGGCTTCCACATTGGTGGGCAAACCGATTTTCGCGAAGTCCTCAACAACGATCAAAGTCGGCCGATCCAGAAATTCCAATGTAACAGGAATGATTTTATTTGAAATGATCTTGGCCACTGACTGGGCTGCAGCATCCAGGTCTTGATATAAGGCAAGCATCGTCTTTGTCGTTTCCGGCATGGGGATCAGCTTTAGGATCGCTTCCGTAACGATTCCCAAGGTCCCTTCCGATCCGACAAATAGTTTCGTTAAATCATATCCGGCTACGTCTTTGGCAAGCTTGCCCCCTGTTCGAATGATGTCCCCATTCGGAAGGACAACTTCAAGCCCGATGACATAATCACGGGTGACTCCGTACTTTAATCCTCGCAGTCCACCAGAGTTCTCATTAATGTTGCCGCCAATCGTGGAGATTTTCATTGAACTTGGATCCGGCGGATAAAACAATCCCTTTTCTTCAACTGCTGAAATCAAGTCCAATGTGATGAGCCCAGGCTGTACGGTCACCGTTAAGTTCTCCTCATCTATTTCAAGTAATGAATTCATTCGATTGAATAAAAGGACAAGCCCCCCCTCTGTCGGGCATGTGCCTCCGCTTAAATTCGTCCCAGACCCGCGTGGAACGATCGGAACATTATATTCGTTGCAAACTTTGACGATAGCTGCGACTTCAGCTGTGCTGCCCGGCTTAATGACGGCATCCGGCATCGCTTGAAAGCCTGGCGTTGCATCATATGAATAGACTAGACATTCCACTTTCGAGTCATCGTAATTCTCCTGACCGACGATGGTAAGAAGTAGCTGCTTAACCTGCTTTGTTAACATGTACATCCTCCTCATAAACATAGGAAATTCGAGATTTTTTATATGATGTAAGTATAAGAAAAAAAACACTCAAGCTTCTATGTATGAACATATAGAATTTAGTGCTTTCCAGAGAATTATTTTGTATGTTTATCCAATACTCTTACTGCTAGATACATAGTGACTAAATCGGCTAGCTTCCTAGGGTTCAGTCGGGTCAAATCCTCTATGCGCTTAAGCCTGTAATGAAGGGTATTGATATGGATATGCAGGGCTGCGGCTGTTTCCTTCAAAGATAGATCACATGCAAAATACATGGAAAGGGTTTTAAGCAGCTCCTCATTAGGAAGCAGCTCCTGAATCGTCCTGGATAAATACTCCTGTCTTGTTTCAGCGGTAACTTCATCAAGCAGTACCTCAAGCTTCAAGTCCTCGTCAAATATGATCCCCGATGAAGGAAACGCGATTTTCAAGGAACGTTCCGCTTTAAAAAACGCTGACCTGAAAGTGGATCCTGATGCACGCGAACTAACTCCTGCACACACTTTATAACCCGAACTCTCCTCCAGCTTTTTTTGCAGTTTACTAAGTTTCTTATATTGCTGGTTTTTTGAACCGATGAAATCTGCTATTGAAAGAATGACGAATTGGTTCCTCCCCCAACGGACTGCGATGTCATTGGGATGCTGCTGTCTTATGTATATCTGAAGCGTTCTCCATACATGAGGTTCAATGATTTCCTCAGTCTTGAATTCACCATATGTGATGATCCGGGCTGCATGAACATCGACCCCAAGCAACTTGGCCTTCTGAAGGAAGTGTTCATTGAACGTCTGCAGCTGATGCCATTCAAATACGAAGAATTCCATCAGACGTGATTGGGATTCTGCTTGTTCGATATGATAGCTTTCCTGAATGAACATCTCCGTCATCTTTTTTAATAGTTCCGCATAAGGGGAAACATGTTTGGGGTCACCTGTAATTCCAATGACACAAACGGCTTCCTGGTTAAAGAAAATAGGCAGGTTTATACCTGCCTTCACTCCCTTCCAACTTCGTTCATCCTGTTTGTTGATGATCAATTTCTCACGATTGTTGAAAGTGTGGATGGCTCCTTCATGATAAGATCCAATACGGCTTCTGTCGGTGCTGGCGATAATTGTGCCAGCATGATCAATAATGATGATTTCCTCTTCAATCAGTTTCCGAACCTCATGAACCAATTTTCCTGCCACAGCTGCCAATTGCATGATATTTCCTCCTTTTTTGTATGGGCTTGATAAATATTTCGAGGCTCCCCTATGAAAGGAGAGCCTCATTCTACTTATGGAATCATCCAGGAAAGGACGCCATTTTGCAAGAAGGTAATTACACAAACAAGCAGCAATAAGAAAAGACTATGTTTGAGCGTGAATCTCAATAATTCCGATTCCCTGCCCGCCAATCCCACGGCAGCACATGCAATCGCTATCGATTGTGGTGAAATCATCTTTCCAGTGACCCCTCCGGAAGAGTTCGCCGCCAGTGCCAGGACCGGTTCCATCCCCACCTTAAGAGCGGTCACTTTCTGCAGACTGCCAAATAAGAGGTTGGCTGATGTATCCGATCCGGTAATGAATACACCCAGCCAGCCGAGAACCGGTGCGAAGAACGGAAATAAATCACCCGATTTTGCAAGGGTCATCCCTAATGTTGTCGACATGCCTGAAGAATTCGTTACATAGGCAAAGGCCACCACGGTAGAAATCATCAAGATCGGTTTTGCCAACTCTTTCATCGCTTCAACAAAGGTGCCAAAGAAGTCTTTTGCTGACATGTGTGCGATGAACTTCGTTACGATGGCAGCCAGTAAAATGGCCGTCCCGGCTGCTCCGAGCAGTTCTATTTTATAGAAAGCCGCAATCGGCAATCCATTGCTTCCGATTATTTCATTATGCAGACCTGGGACTTCGATTTGGAAGGTTAATAGCTTCCCGATTTCATTGATTGCGCCAAGCAGCACATTGTTGCCTTCATAATGTCCGGAGAGTGCCGGCTTTATTGGGTTCATCCCCCATATTGTTATGAAAAGCGTTAACAGAAGGAATGGTGACCAAGCATGAAATATCTGCAATTTCGTGTATTTTGCTTCCGCTTCGGCTGTATATAAAGGTTCGACAGTGGCTGCCGTTTCCTCGGATGCAAAGCGAAAAATCGTTTTAGGTTTCCAGAATTTAAGGAAGATCGCCAATGCAAACAGTGACACTAACGCCGAAAGGATGTCCGGTAATTCGGGCCCAAGAAAATTTGAACTTAAGTACTGTGTGATGGCAAAGGAAATTCCGGAAACCAGAATTGCCGGCAGGACTTCAAGCGACCTTTTCCACCCAGTCATTATCAAAATGAGATAAAGCGGAATGAAAGCCGAAAGGAATGGCAATTGGCGGCCGACCATTTTTGAAATCTCCATGGCGGCTATGCCAGTAGGGCCTTCCATGGCGATGATCGGTATTCCAACCGCCCCGAATGCTACCGGAGCGGTATTCGCGATCAAACAAATCCCGGCTGCATATAGCGGGTTAAATCCGAGACCGACCAAAAGCGCGGCTGAAATGGCGACCGGTGCTCCAAATCCCGCGGCACCTTCTAAAAAAGCACCGAAAGAAAATGCCACCAATAATGCCTGAAGACGGCGGTCTTCCGTAAGCGAAAGCACCGAAGAACGAATGATATTGAATTGTCCGCTTTTAACGGTCATTTTGTACAAAAATACGGAGGTGATGATTATCCATCCGATTGGGAGCAGTCCATATACAGCTCCCTGTGATGCAGACATCACTGCTTTTCCTGCAGGCATTCCATATATCAATATAGCCACTGCAATAGCTACAATCAACGTGGTTATACCTGCAATGTACCCTTTCATACGTTTGATGGTAAGTGCCCAGAAAAAGTAAAGAATTGGAATGAGTGCGGCAAGAGATGATAAAACTAAATTATCGGTGATCGGCGTAAAGTTTTGTGTCCATGTCATTCATTTCGACTCCATTTTCTATAGTTTTTTTAAAAATTCAGAAATCAACCGCTAATTGAAACCCCTTACATATCGAAATATTCAAAGTCATCAGATGACTTGATGAGTACTCATTAAAATTAAATGATTGAAAATATAAAATCAAGATTTTTTTTATTTTTTGTTGATTTTTCAACTCTTCTGGAAGTGTCAAAGATCATTTGTGTTATATAATATTAACCAGAGAAACTCATAGAAAATAGAGGTGTACTACTTGGTATATAAAAAAATAAAGCCGAAAAAAATTTATGAAGAAGTCAGCGATGAACTTTATGAAATGATTCGGTCAGGCAGCCTGAAACCAGGTGAACAATTGGATTCCATTCAGCAGCTTGCGGAAAATTTCCAAGTCGGGCGCCCGGCCATCCGTGAAGCATTAAGTGCATTAAGTTCAATGGGTCTTATTGAAATAAAACAAGGTGAAGGAACATTCGTTAAAACCTTCGACCCCGCCATCATGAACCACCCCTTGTCTGCCGCCCTTTTGATGGATCAAGACAATATCAAGCATTTACTGGAAGTTCGGAAAATACTTGAGTCCGGTACGGCAGAAGTGGCAGCGAAGAAGAGAACGGAAGAAAACCTTATCGAACTCAAGGACAGGCTTTTTGATATGGAAAAGGTATCAGATGATGAAGAAGTAAGTGATAAAGCGGACATCGCCTTCCATGTTGCCGTGGCAAACGCATCACAAAATGAGCTGCTGATTACATTGATGAACCATGTTTCAGAATTAATGACGGAAAAGATGCGTGATATCCGTCGGGTTGCGCTTTATTCCGAAGAGATGACACTCAAGCAGCTTTACCAGCAGCATGTCAGGATTTATGATGCAATCTTGGCACAGGATGAAGACGGAGCCCGCAGTGCCATGCTGTTTCACCTTCAAAGCGTCGAGGAATCACTAGACCGGGTCATCCAAAAAAATCAGCAAAAGAATCATTGACATTCCTTTAAATTTCAAAAATACCCTATACAAAAAAGGATTAAATTGATATATTATTTTGAAAACGATTACTTCATTTAAAAAATCTTGGAATTGGTATCTTTTCTCAGCCATTTCCTTTTTCCATTTTCTAGTCATCAGATGACCTGTTAACCTATTTGAAAAAGGAGGAGTTCAGATTGAAAGTTACTCTCTTTGCAACATGTTTAGTAGATTTGTTTCAATCCAATGTCGGCAAAGCGACAGTGGAGCTACTCGAGAGATTAGGCTGTGAGATCGATTTCCCGGAGTCCCAGATATGCTGCGGACAGCCGGCATATAATAGCGGGTATACGAAGGAATCGAAGGAAGCCATGAAAAAGATGATTAAAACGTTCGCGGATGCTGAATACATCGTAACCCCTTCCGGTTCCTGTGCAGCGATGTTCAAGGAATATCCGGCCCTTTTCAAAGGCGATGCCGAATGGGAAAAGAAAGCTGCATCATTAGCGGCTAAAACATATGAATTGACCCAATTCATCGTGGATGTCTTAAAAGTGATCGACGTCGGGGCGACCCTTAAGGGAAAGGCCACTTATCATACTTCATGCCATATGACACGGCTGCTTAAGGTCAAGGAAGCACCTGCCATTTTATTAAGCCATGTCAGGGGGCTGGAAATGACACCACTTCCGGATGCCCAAAACTGCTGCGGGTTCGGGGGAACCTTTTCGGTCAAGATGGGGGACATTTCCGGGCAAATGGTCGAGGAGAAAGTTTGCAATATTGAAGATACCGGGGCCGATTTTTTAATCGGAGGGGATGCAGGATGTTTGATGAATATCGGCGGGCGGATCCAAAGGAAGGGGCAACCGGTGAAAGTGCTTCATATTGCGGAAGTCCTAAATAGTATTTAAAGAAAGCGAGGAGGGGAAAATTTTATGGCTATGAAAACCAGCTCTGCCAAGTTTAAAGACCGGGTGGATGAAGGAATACATAATGATTTTATGCGATTGGCCGTATCGAGTGCCCAAGAACGATTACACGGACGGCGGCTGACTGCCGTTGATGAATTGGGAAGCTGGGAGGATTGGCGTTCCCTTGGGGAAGAAATCCGGCAGCATGTGCTTAGTAACCTTGATTTCTATTTGCATCAGCTTGCAGAAAATGTTTCGAAAAGAGGCGGTCATGTCTTCTTCGCTCAAACGGCTGAAGAAGCAAGCGGATACATCAAGGATGTTATTGTAAAAAAGAATGCCAAAAAGGTCGTGAAATCCAAATCGATGGTCACGGAAGAGATCAATTTGAATGCCACTCTTGAGGCAGTTGGGCTCGATGTCGTTGAAACGGACCTTGGTGAATATATTTTACAAGTGGATGATCATGATCCCCCTTCCCATATCGTCGCACCTGCTCTCCATAAAAATAAGGAGCAGATTAGGGATGTTTTTAAAGAAAAGCTTGCATATACGCAAACTGAAAAACCGGAAGAGCTTACCGCCCATGTGCGGGGCATTCTGCGGAAAGATTTCTTAAGCGCCGATGTAGGCATTACCGGCTGTAATTTTGCGATTGCGGAAACGGGCTCGATCGGTTTGGTTACGAATGAAGGAAATGCCGATTTGGTCACTGCCCTCCCAAAAACGCAAATCACCGTGATGGGAATGGAAAGGCTTGTACCTACATTCGATGAATTCGAGGTCCTTGTCAGCTTATTGACAAGAAGCGCTGTCGGCCAAAGATTGACCAGTTACATCACCGCACTTACCGGTCCGCGTGATGAAGGCGATGTAGACGGCCCCGAGGAATTTCACCTTGTGATCGTGGATAATGGACGCTCCTCCATTTTAGGAACTGAGTTTCAATCCGTTCTTCAATGCATTCGCTGTGCTGCCTGTATAAACGTCTGCCCGGTTTATCGCCAGGTTGGCGGTCATTCATATGGTTCAATATATCCGGGACCAATCGGTGCTGTGCTTTCACCCTTACTCGGAGGGTATGATGATTTCAAGGAGCTGCCGTATGCCTCCACTCTATGTGCAGCCTGTACAGATGCCTGTCCAGTAAAGATTCCTCTCCATGATTTACTGAGGAAGCATCGGGAAGTCATCGTTGAAAAGGAAAAAATGGCGCCGTTTTCAGAAAAGATGGCCATGAAGGCCTTCGGAATTGGTGCGGCATCGCCTATGCTTTATAAGTTCGGTTCCAAAATCGCCCCATCAGCGATGTCACCTTTTAAAACGGGGGATATCATCTCGAAAGGACCGGGACCACTCAAAACTTGGACAGAAAGCCGCGAGTTCCCTGCTCCAGGAAAGGAGAGCTTTCGGGACTGGTTCAAAAATCGGGAAAAAGGAGGGAAACCATCATGAATGGAACCATCCATAATGAAGGGACATTTTTAAACAATATAGCCAACAACCTGGGAAGGGCTCCTATTACGGAAGGCATCTCCGTTCCGGAATGGAAGCACGCCCCCCAAAAAGAAGTTTTGAAACATGCGACACCAAATGATCTTGTCGCGGAATTGAAGGAGCAATGTAAACGGGTGCATACTCAATTTCACGTTACCGACTCCAAACAAGTGATGCATTGTTTAAAACAGGTGATTGAGGAACTTGGAAACGGACCCTTGATCATCCCTAAGGACGATCGATTTTCCGACTATGGGTTAGAGGGTATCTTAAAGGAAAAAGATGTCCATATATGGAATCACCAAGCCGGGAATGAAAATATCGAAAAAGCAGAAAGTGCTAACATCGGAATCACATTCAGTGAGATGACACTAGCAGAATCAGCGACCGTCGTCTTGTTCAGCGACAAGGACCACGGCCGTTCCATCAGCTTCCTTCCTTCCTGCCATGTTTCCATCATTCCAAAAAGCACCATCGTTCCGCGAATGACCCAGGCTGCTGCGGTCATCCGTTCAAAAGTTACCCGGGGCGAAGTCGTTCCTTCCTGCATCAATTTCATAACAGGGCCGAGCAATTCGGCTGATATCGAAATGGACCTTGTCGTCGGCGTCCATGGACCCATCAAAGCGGTCTATATAATCGTCGAAGACAAGTAGAAATAAAAAAAAGAAAATGGAGAGGACCTAAATTAGGCCTCTCCATTATTAACTTACACTATATTATTCGTAAATGATCCGATCAACCGCTTCGCGATCGAGGCGTTTAATCACTTCGACAATGAGCTTAACTGCATTCTCATAATCATCCCGGTGTAGCATTGCCGCGTGTGAATGAATGTAGCGTGTGGCAATCGTGATCGCCAGTGCGGGCACGCCATTTGCCGTTAAATGGATGGAGCCGGCATCCGTCCCGCCGCCTGGAATCGATTCATATTGATAAGGAATATTCATTTCATCAGCCGTGTCTGTGACGAAATCGCGTAATCCCTTATGTGCCACCATCGATGAATCATAGATGACGATTTGCGGGCCTTCCCCCATCTTACTCATCGCTTCTTTTTCGGAAACCCCCGGTGTATCACCAGCAATGCCGACATCGACTGCAAACCCGATATCCGGCTGAATTTTGAATGTGGATGTTTTGGAGCCACGCAGGCCGACCTCTTCTTGCACTGCGCCAATTCCATATACTACATTAGGATGGTCGCTGTCTTTCAGCTGTTTAAGCACATCAATGGCGATTGCACAGCCAATTCGATTGTCCCAGGCTTTGGCAAGCAGCATCTTTTCATTATTCATGACCGTGAATTCAAAATATGGCACAACCATATCCCCTGGCTTGACGCCCCATTCCTTAACCTCTTCTTTACTGGATGCACCAATATCAATAAACATATCCTTAATATCAATCGGCTTCTTCCGCGCCTCCGCTGACAGGATATGTGGCGGCTTGGAACCGATAATGCCAGTTATATCACCTTTACCTGTAACGATCGTCACGCGCTGGGCCAGCATTACCTGTGACCACCAGCCCCCTACCGGCTGAAAACGCAAAAATCCTTTATCATCAATTTGGGTGATCATGAAACCGACTTCGTCCATATGCCCGGTAACGACGATTTTCGGTCCGTTTTCATCACCCGTTTTCTTGGCAATCAAACTTCCCAGGCCATCTGTCGATATTTCATCCGCAAATGGTGTTATGTATTCGGTCATCACTTTTCTTACTTCACTTTCATTTCCTGCAATGCCTTTAGCATCCGTTAAGTCCCGCAGCATCCTTAACGTTTCATCCAATTGAGCCATTCTTTTACCTCCCTATAACTTACATTACAAGAATAATTATACAGACAATCGATTACATAAACAATCAGTAGCCTTGCTTTTGCCTTTCGTAATTCACTTCATTTTTGCTTACATATGCTTTTTCCACATCCGCTGCCGAAAATCCAAGCAACTCTCCTAAATGTAAATACGCAGCAAAAACTTTTTGGAAAGATGACTCTGTCAACTGTGTGCGAAATTCACTGATGTAGCCGTAAATAGCAGTAAATTGAATAGTCAAATCCTCCTGATGCATGTTGGGGGCAGATGGAACTTCCGGTACAAATCCCCGTTCGATCCCGAGTGACAAAATGAAATGAATCCCATCCACGTATTCAGCCAAAATCGTTTCTTTATCAGAGGGTCCTTTAAGACTCCAGAATTTAAAACATCTCGTTTCATTGGCAAGCTCTCCAAGCTCCACTAAAAGAGCAAGTATCTTCCGTTCCACCAAGTCTTCAGCACCCAATTCATGCTTTGATTGTATATGCTCATCCAAAGCTGCCTGCATTTCCATTAATTTACCTATGTTCATTTTCATCACTTCTTTCCTTGTCTTCCCCTAAATTATATCAAATAAATGAAACTTATTAAAAACCCATACGTAAATGAAAGGAATCACTCTGTTTAAGGAGGTAGCTCCATGGTATTGATCATGCGGTTCATTCTTTTGGCTCTCATCATTTTCTTAATATATACAGTCATCAAATACCTATTTAATCCGAAAAGAAAATTAGAGCTGGCACATGAACAGAAAAAGTTCTTTCTGCTCGACGATACAGCCAATATACGAAAGAATTTTTTATTGACGTACAACGGGGTGATGTTTGAAGGGGAAAAGTATCTAGGGACGACGGAACGCTCCTTTGAGGTCATCTCCATCTTCATATGGCCCAAGAAAGTGGCCGGCCTAAAAGGCTTGAAGCGAAATGACTTCTTAAAAATCGAGGAAGCCATTAAAAAACAATATCCGGATGCTGTTATTGATTGGAAGAGCCCTGTTAAGGAATTTTTACAAAAATGAAAAAAAATCACGCGTAATGAAGAGCCTTGAGAAAAATGTACTCAAGGCTCTATATTAATCATCTGAACGAAAAAATTCCTTCCAGGGAACGACCGTCTGCTTCTCTCTCAATAAATAGAGCAATAAGGTTAAGGATAATAAAATGATGACGATCAGGGTTGGACTGAAATCTGCAATATAGTGGCCAAAAACGGTATATACGAATGCTACAGGGAGATTGGTCATGAAGGATAGATAAAAATAATTTTTCAGCCCTTTATTGGATTCCAATAAGCAAAGCGACAGCAAGTAAAAGTGAATGAATGGTATTAGCCTCAGTACTGCAATTTGCCGGCTGTTTAGCTTTCGGTTTCCAAACAGCTTATTCTTAAGCCGCAGCAGCCTATCCTTTGTCTTCGGAAATTTGCCTATCACGAAATAAAAGGCCATACTGGACAACGTCAAACCGATTACCGAATAGATGGTTCCAAAAGCTGCCCCGAATAATACTCCGCCAGACATGCAAACCACAATGACGGGAATGAATAAAAATTGCCTTAATAAATGAAAAGTGATAAAAATCAACGGTGCAAACACGCTTCCTGATTGAACGTAGCTCATCACAAGTGTCAGTTTATCATTCATGCTCTCCCTCCAGCTACTCTTTGCTGCTTCTACAAGCATATACATTATACGGGCTACATATTACAATTGAATGAATATCTTAATCAATAAGCCTATCTGAAGAATCATCAATATAGGCAGGCCCCACTTAAAAGCGGCATGCTTCGTCTTATGGCGGAATTGCTTCATCCCCAAAAAGGACCCAGTCCCTCCGCCTATGACCGCCCAAAACCAAAGTGTCTTTTCACTGATCCGGTACTCCCCATTACGCGCTTTCCTTTTGTCGATTCCCATTAAGGCAAACCCGATGATGTTTGTGATGATTATATAAGCAGCAATGAACCATACTCCTTGCATCCTCATTCCCTCCTTTAAATATGTAAAAAGCCACCCTCTTGAAAAGAGAGTGGCTGTATCAGTCAGACTTATTTGTCTAATTGTTGTTTAGCAGCAGTTGCTAATTGAGCAAAAGCTTGTTCGTCAGCAACAGCAAGATCAGCAAGCATTTTGCGGTTCACTTCGATACCAGCAAGCTTTAGACCATGCATTAAACGGCTGTAAGAAAGACCGTTGATGCGTGCTGCAGCGTTGATACGAGTGATCCAAAGTTTACGGAAATCACGTTTCTTTTGACGACGGTCACGGAAAGCATAGTTTCCTGACTTCATTACTTGTTGGTTAGCTACTTTGAAAAGAATATGTTTCGCGCCATAGTAACCTTTAGCTAATTTTATTACCTTTTTACGACGTTTGCGAGTAACAGTACCGCCTTTTACACGTGGCATGTTATTTCCCTCCTATTTAACTCGATAAATCGAACTTATTTAATGTTGTCTAGCATATGACGAATACGTTTGAAGTCACCTTTGCTTACAAGGCTAGCTTTGCGAAGCTTACGCTTTTGCTTAGTAGATTTGTTAGCAAATAAATGGCTTGTGTAAGCGTTAGAACGCTTAAGTTTGCCGGATCCAGTCTTTTTGAAACGTTTAGCAGATCCGCGGTGAGTTTTCATTTTAGGCATAAGGTATTCCTCCTCATTACAAATTACTTTACAATTACTTTTCGTTTTTCGGTGCTAAGATAATGAACATGCTGCGCCCGTCCATTTTTGGGTGTTGCTCGATTGTAGCCACTTCTTTACATGCTTCAGAAAAACGAACGAGTACACGTTGACCAATTTCCTTATGCGTAATGGCACGTCCTTTGAATCGGATAGAAGCTTTTACTTTATCGCCTTTTTCAAGGAATTTAATACCGTTGCGAAGCTTCGTATTGAAATCGTGTTCTTCAATCGTCGGGCTCAAACGAACCTCTTTCAGACTGATGACTTTTTGATTTTTACGTGCTTCCTTGTCTTTCTTTTGCTGCTCGAAGCGGTGTTTTCCGTAGTCCATGATCCGGGCTACCGGAGGCTTTGCATTTGCAGCAACTAAAACTAGATCAAGATTTACACGAGCGGCAATTTCCAATGCTTCGAATTTCGTTTTAATTCCAAGTTGTTCTCCGTTTTGGTCAATAAGACGAACTTCACGGGCTCGGATGCCCTCGTTTACCATCGCGTCTTTACTAATAGTTAGCCACCTCCAAAGATATTGGCGAATACGAATATTTGAATAAATTCGGTCACGCTCACAACTCGCTTACAGGATATAATCATAATAAAAAAGTGTGGATGCATGCTGCACCCACACTGATAGACTCATTCAGAAAGATCCAAATAATCAAATCATGACCTGTTAACTGCATTGTTTGCGTCAACCAGGTGAGAAGCGGGTGCTTCTTCTTTTCATCAAACACGTATTCAATTCACTTTAGAAATATATCATAAACACTGATGACTTGTCAAATGCTAATTTATTCGTTTTTCACAACAAAATTAATATTATCAGACATTCAGTTATTTGACAATACGTTTTTTAAAGTAATTTGGACAAAAAATATTCATCATGATACTTCCCATCAAAAAACAGTGATTCCCGCTTTATTCCTTCCTTTTCAAAACCCATCTTTCGATATAAGGAAAGCGCAGGGGCGTTGTTTGCAATCACGGACAATTCCAGGCGCCGGATTTCGTTTGTCCGTGCATGCTCCTCCATTTTCTGAAATAGCTTCGTACCGATGCCTTTTCCCCTGTCCTGTTCATTGATGCCGATGACGATTTTGGCTGAATGCCTCGTTCGGCCCATTTGATTGCCCAATAAGATCAGGTAACCATTCAGTTCATGGCCGCTAGCAGCAACGAGGAAAACGGAAGGGGGATTTTTTTCGATTTGTTCCATTTGCTTCTCCATTTGTTTCGCTGTCGCTTTTCTTTCCCCAGGGTTGAACAGCATATACCCGGAATCTTCAACATGATTGAACAGAGCAGCCAAGTTACCCGCGTCTTTACTTGAAGCTCTTCTAATCTCCATTTATCCCACTCCCCCTTTAGTTACAGTCCATACTGACCGAAGCCATCAAATGTTAAGAGTCTTCTTTCGCCTTTTTCTTTTTCTCAATGGCGTCCCAAGAAAATAGGGCTATCCAAAAAAACAGGACCGGGACGATGGCGTATTGTCGATAACCATCCAATAACAATAAGATGATGATGACAAGGAATGTCGGTCCGAATAGATAAGTAAATTTCTTTTTCATGCTGCCCCTCCTTTTCATTGCTGTACATATTTTCACATGATGGTTTCATTTTATCATGCCATAATTAAAAAGAGGGACACAACTATATGTGCCCCTCTTTTTGCTGTTAACGGCTCACTTCCGCCTTAATCGCTGAAACGAAATCTTCAAAAGCAATCGTTTCGGATTTTTGTTCACCGTATTTACGTACATTCACGCTGCCTTCTTTGGCTTCATTGTCTCCAACGACCAGCATGTACGGGATTTTTTGCATTTGCGCTTCACGGATTTTGTAACCGATTTTCTCGTCACGTGTATCCAGGTCGACACGAATGCCTTGCGCTTTAAGTTTTTCCTGTACTTCTTTCGCATAATCCAAGTGCACTTCAGGTGAGACCGGAATCACTTGTGCTTGGATAGGTGCAAGCCAAGTCGGGAATGCCCCCTTGTATTCTTCGATCAAGTAAGCGACAAAACGTTCCATTGTGGAAACGACGCCGCGGTGGATAACAACCGGACGGTGCTGCTTGCCGTCCTCACCGACGTAATTAAGATCAAAACGTTCAGGAAGCAAGAAATCAAGCTGAACAGTGGAAAGCGTTTCATCTTTTCCTAAAGCAGTACGTACCTGAACATCGAGCTTAGGACCGTAGAATGCCGCTTCACCTTCCGCTTCAAAGTAATCCAGACCAAGTTCATCCATGGCGCCTTTTAACATGCTTTGCGCTTTTTCCCACATGTCATCATCATCGAAGTATTTTTCTGTATCCTGCGGATCGCGATAAGACAGGCGGAATGAATAATCCTTGATATCGAAATCTTTATATACTTCCAGAACAAGGTTCACAACGCGCTTGAACTCTTCTTTGATTTGGTCGGGGCGGACGAAAATGTGCGCATCATTCAATGTCATCCCACGTACACGCTGAAGGCCGGAAAGGGCACCTGACATTTCATAGCGGTGCATCAATCCTAGCTCGGCAATCCGGATTGGCAGTTCCCGGTAGCTGTGGATGCTGTTTTTATAGACCATCATGTGATGCGGGCAGTTCATCGGACGCAGTACAAGCTGTTCGTTTTCCATCTCCATGACTGGGAACATGCCATCCTGGTAATGATCCCAGTGTCCAGAAGTTTTATAAAGGTCCACGCTACCCATCACAGGTGTGTAGACATGGTCATAACCCAAACGTTCTTCCTTGTCCACGATATACCTTTCGATTGTCCGGCGGATGGTCGCTCCTTTTGGCAACCACATCGGCAGCCCTTGTCCCACTTTCTGTGAGCTCATGAACAAGTTCAATTCTTTACCGATTTTACGATGGTCACGTTCCTTGGCTTCTTCAAGGAAACGCAGGTGTTCGGCCAAATCTTCTTTTTTATAGAAAGCCGTACCGTAAATGCGTTGCAGCATTTTGTTTTTGCTATCGCCTCTCCAGTATGCTCCAGCGATGCTCAATAGCTTGAATTCTTTGATTTTCCCAGTTGATGGAACATGAATTCCACGGCAAAGGTCAAAGAATTCCCCTTGCTCATAAAGTGTTACCTGCTGATCGGCAGGAATTGCATCGATCAACTCCAATTTATACTCGTCGCCGATTTCTTTAAAACGGGAAATCGCTTCATCACGACTTACTTCGATGCGGGAAATTTCCAAGTTCTCGTTGACGATTTTCTTCATTTCTTTTTCAATCAATGGAAGGTCTTCGGGAGTCAATGATTCCTCCATATCCATATCATAGTAAAAGCCGCCCTCGATGACTGGCCCTACGCCGAATTTAGCGTTTTTGTACAAACGTTTGATCGCTTGTGCCATCAAGTGCGCTGTACTGTGACGCAATACTTCAAGAGCATCCGCTGTGTCCTGTGTGACGATTTCGATTGAACCATCTTGTTCAATCGGGCGTTTCAAATCATATAATTCACCATTGAATTTTCCGGCAATGGATTTTTTCCTTAAACCAGGGCTGATGGATGCAGCGATGTCTTCAGTTGTTGTGCCTTTAGCAAACTCCTTAACCGCTCCGTCAGGAAAAGATATTTTCAGTAATTCTGACATTGAGTTTCACTCCTTCTTATTGTTCGAACAAATTACAGGTATTTGATTCCATTACAACACAAAAAAGCCCGTCCCTGTATAAAACAGGGACGAGCTTAGTAATAAATATCATTAACCCGCGGTTCCACCCTCGTTCCAGCTTGCTTTTCACGGCAAAATGGCACTTGTAACTTGGTAACGGCAGCTTCCCGTCAGCTCATATTCGCAGAATGCCTGCTTTCCGAGCCGAAGTTTAAAGGTGGTAAGTGTTCCATGCGAATAGGAAGCTTACAGCCTGTTGGCTCCCCTCTCTGATAATCGGCGACTAGAATACCCTTGTCCTCATCATAACTTTTAGTTTTTTAATAGTATGTAGGAAATTATAATTTGTTATACGGTGAAAATCAAGGTTAATTTTCTTTTTTTCACGAAAGATCATTCAAATGCATAGCAAATGACGAAAGTGGCAGGATAGTGGCCCGTTCTTCGAAAATCCTTGAAATGGTCTGGATCAGCCCCTCTTCCTTGTCATCGGTATAGATACACAAGTTTTCTGGAGCAATCGATAAAAGCGGGGCAAGTATCACCGTATCGAGAAATAGTGAACTTTTGGCAAGAAGCCTCCTGTCGATCATACTATTGATTTTTGGACGGTCGAGCTTGCTGAACTTCTGATCATAGAAATGAAAACCATCCCGGTTCACCAGGTGAAGTTTTCTTAATTTCGACTCCTGCCCATGAAGGCAATCACGGAGCGTAGCAATGAAATTTTGATAGTCCTGTTCCAGCTTGTATTCATCAATCGCTTTGACGACATACTTTTCCAACGTGTGCTGAAATGATTTCAAACGGAAGGTCGTAAAAGAATCGAATGAAAAAGATACCTTTCCAGCCAAGATGCTTTGAAGTCCTTCCTCAATCAATCGTTTCTCCGTACTGAATGCTTCATCTTGACTCCTGGCTCTTTCCACCTCGATGATTGATGATGCAATTTCAATGATGGCTTCAATTTCTTCCCGTTCCCTATAAAAAAATTTACCGACTATTATTTGCTCCAGAACAGGAAGCGTCTTTTCTTCCAATAAAAAAGAATGAAATGCATCACGAAGCAGAATTAGCCATTCATCACCTGAAGACTCCGTCATATCCACATACATGCCTTGTTGCGGAAGAAATCGAATATATGCTTGAAATTCTGCCCCCAGTGGATGGGCAGAAACGAAATTCAGTAATTTCAATGCCTCTGAATCGTTTTGAAAAGAAATTTGCACTACGACATCCCCCCTTCCCCCTTGCTTCTTTTTTCATGTATATGGGGATGGGGACGTGTTTAGAAGTAGGATGGGCCTTGTAAGAAGAAAAAAGTGACCTCCATTAAGAGACCACTTTTCTTCATCTTCTCCGATTCACGCCATCAAGCTTGACCGGCTCAGCTAAATATTGAATTCTTTCCAGTACCCTGGCCGCCTTCACTTCTTCCTTCTCACCACGCTGTGAAAAGGTCAGATGGTTCTCCAGGCCATTCAAGTCAAAATTCGAAGTGAAAAACGTCGGCAGGTTTTCCAGCATCCTAAATTGCAAAATCGGACCAAAAACCTCATCGCGTCCCCAGCTCGTCATGGACTCCGCTCCAATATCATCAAGCATGAGGACAGGTGCCGTTTTCACCATTTCAATTTTTTCATTGACCGTATTATCACCTATCGATCCCTTAAGTTCCCTCAAGTAATCAGGTACATAGACAATAAGGGAGGAAATTTGCCTTTTTGCAAGTTCATTGGCGATCGCACCTAATAAGTACGTTTTCCCAACACCGAATTTCCCATATATATATAAGCCTTTTTGCCTTTTACCTGGCTCATATTCCATAATGAACGACATCGCTTTACTTAAGACAGACAAGCGTTTGTTTTCATTATCCGTTTGGGTAAAGTCTTCAATGCTCGCCTTTAAAATATCCTTCGGTACATACAGGCTGCGGATCAACTTTTCCCGTTTCCGCTTTTCATCCTCTGCCAATTTCCGCGGGCAGACTTCATAATGCAGGTTCAGGGCTTTCCCTTGAACCACCAATTTGGGATAATACCCTTGCATCATATTGATGCAGCCATCCAAGCTCGGACATTTATCACACTTATTGCTTTGTGAAGTGAACTCATAAAGCTTCCCCAAGTTTTTATCAATCATTTCCTTCGTGACCGTCGAGCTGTTGGCATTCATAAATAACCGCACTTGTTCGTTTTCAAAAATCTCCTGTTTCAGCTTTTCATAACGCTGTTGAAATTGATTTGTATTGGCCAATTTATTAAGGGACCTATTAATCTTTTCCATCGTTCATTTCACCTCCTGCTTTCCACTGCTTCCATTTCTCCAGAAGCTCGCGTTTCTGGGCATCCAATTCAGGCTGATCTGCATTCTGCTCCTGCTGTGCTTCTTCTTTTTTCTCAAGCCACTCCGGAACCACTTCTTCCCGTATCGCCTTTTTCCGGCTGCCCTTCGCAGCATTCCTGCTTCCTTGAGCCCAGTCCTGATATTTCCTATGTTCATTTTTAGCCAGCTCCATCGCCTCGACCACCGTGGAGACCTTCAGTCGTGCCCAATGGCCTGCCAGCTTTTCGACATAGCCCTTCGTGAACTTCATATCCGTTTTGAGCATGACATATTCAATCAAGACATTGACGACACCCGGATTCAGCTTTTGATTGATCATCACGCCCTCAACGACTTTCAAATCACCGCTTGATGGCTCTGCACCGCCAGACAATTGCATCAGCCGCTCCCTTGGGGAAATCGTCTCCAAATGACGGATTAACTCTTGTTCCTGTGTTTTCGGTTCCTCTTTTTGTGTCCGTTCACGAATCGGCTGCACCCGATTGACAAGGGAAGGCATATCGGCCTGTCGTTCAATCTGATACCAGTCCCTTGCCGCCTTTCTGAGTACTTCCTCATCGATCTCATCATCCAATGAAACGGCATCCATTACTAGTTTTTGCATTTCAAGCGGATCGATGCCATATAAAAAAGCAAGTTTGGCAATCGTATTTTTTATTTTCGGAGTAAAGGCCTTTTTCGGTACGATCGAGGATTTCATCCCGGCAAATAAAAGGTCAAAATCAAATAAGTCATCAAACCCCGATGGCTCGACGCCTTCAGTCCGATCGATGTATTGCTGTTCAGGCATCGGTTGCCATTCATTTTTCGCTTCATCCGTTACATATAAAGAATCCAAATGATCTGATGAGAACACTTCCGCAAAAGATTTAGTCACACCTTCATATTGATCGGTTAAGATATGGTCATCACAAAAGAATCTCTTTAACCGGTTGAATTGCGCTTTACCGATTTTTTTGTATAAGTAAATATTCAGCATTCCATCCGTGAAAAACTGCTGGGGGGAAAGCGGCGGGTTTAACTCATAGATGAATTCCTTCGTTTCATTTTTCGATTTCTTATATACATTCAACAAACCGATTCCCTCAAGTAAAAGCCGGGCTTCGTAAATATCAGCTAACTTAAGGCCGATGGTATTCATTAATTGATAATGTGAGGAGGTTTCCGACCATAACCTGTTCTCCTCCAACTCACTCCATAACGTCATATATAGGCTAATGCATATAGGTCCAATAAGAGGTTGATATAGTCGGGTTAGTATTTTCCGATCATAGTCATGAAGCAGCCCCGCAGATGAGACCAAATATGAATCAGCTGGGAGCAATTCTTGCCAATGCTTTGACATCTCCATTCAAACCTTTCAAAAGATGTAGTGAAAAAAGAGCCAAAGTGAATCTTCAGCTCTACTTTCTTTCTTTATTTATCAAATCTTTCAATTCATCGATAAAGACATTGATGTCTTTAAATTGTCGATAGACGGATGCGAACCTTACATAGGCAACCTCATCGACTTCTGCCAGCTTGTCCATCACCATCTCGCCGACACTGTCGCTTTTCACTTCCGATATGCCCTGGTTGCGTAGTTCTTTTTCTACATAACTGGTAATTTGCTCTAGTTCTTTCAAGGGAACCGGACGTTTTTCGCAAGCCCTGATTAAGCCACGCAGGATTTTATCACGACTGAACTCTTCCCGCGTCCCGCCCTTTTTCACTACAATAAGCGGTGTTTCCTCCACCTTTTCAAATGTCGTGAATCGAAAACCACATGCCTCACATTCACGGCGTCGTCGAATCGATTTACTTTCATCGACTGGCCTGGAATCGAGCACTCTTGTTCCGTTATATTGACATGATGGGCATTTCATCATTATCAGCTCCGTATTTTATGTAGGACTCCCCTATCTAAATGTTCCCCAAGGAATTACTTCTCTATCTTAATCTTATATTAAATGGAACGGCCAGTACAAGTAAAAAGTGTAACTTCCGGCAGCAGGCACTTTTTGGTTTGCCGTTGAAGCACCGTTGTCAAAGTCTTTATGCTGCAAGGGCATCCTCCCCTATAAGGGGAGCAGACTGCCG
This sequence comes from Peribacillus phoenicis, assembly GCF_047238085.1. Lineage (NCBI taxonomy): Bacteria > Bacillati > Bacillota > Bacilli > Caryophanales > Bacillaceae > Peribacillus > Peribacillus phoenicis. The sequence goes on from NZ_JBDFMF010000001.1 coordinate 3,618,681, forward strand.
ATTGATTGCATTAAAAAAGAGATGCACCCATGGCATCTCTGTGTATACGTGTTTTTTATAGGGCACTTATATTGGCTTTTTTCATTTGTACAGGACCTAATCCACGTGGTAATTCTATGTTTTCACGTGTTTGCGCATTCAAAGCTTCTGCAATATAATCTGCCGCAATATTCGGATCCAAGTTACCGCATGTATAGACATCAATGCTCGCATAGCCGTGTTCTGGAAAACTGTGAATCGTTAAGTGTGATTCAGAAATGATGACAACCCCGCTGACTCCTTGTGGAGCAAATTTGTGAAAGGCAACTTCTCGTACCTCTGCACCTGATTTCAAAGCAGCATCAACAAAAATCTTTTCAATTAAATCGATATTGTTCAGTTTTTCAAAGTCACAACCCCAAAGTTCAGAAATGACGTGTCTACCCATAGTTTCCATAGTGTAAGCTGTTTCCATATTAAGCTTCCCCCTTACCATGATTTAAAAATAAGTTCTGATAACTACCACGGGGGAAAGTTAGTCCAAAGAGGTCCTAACCCTTTAAGTAGCCATCATGCAAACCGCTATTGAAGAAGTTCACGATTCATAGTATATATGGTTTGAATTTTTTTTGCAACTCCAAATTGAATTTTTGGAAAGATAAACTTTATATGTAATAGGGATATTGCGATTGGAGCAAATTCTGTATTCTGGTTTATTCAGCGCCTTAAAGCAACAAGGAATTGATTGATCACTGTATTAAAAATAGCCCGCTAAAAAATTTTAGCAGGCTCGGCTTTTTCTTTTTATTTTACTGATAATTCGACTTCTGAAGTTTTTTTCAACTCTGATCCAACCAATTTCACTAGGTCCACTACCCGGTTGGAGTAACCCCACTCATTATCATACCATGCAAGGACTTTCACTTTCCTGTCCCCGATCATCATCGTCGTCAACCCATCGATGATTGCAGAGTGTGGATTCGTTTTGAAATCACTGGAAACTAAAGGTTCCATCGTGAATTCCATGATTCCTTTGAGTTCATTTTCTGAAGCATCGATGAAGGCTTGGTTCACTTCATCAATCGTGACATCACAGTTTAAATCCACAACAAGATCGACTAAAGATACGTTAGGTGTCGGTACGCGTATCGCCATTCCATGAAGCTTGCCTTTTAATTGCGGCAAAACTAGTGAGATGGCTTTTGCAGCTCCTGTAGTCGTAGGAATCATGCTTTCCGCAGCGGCACGGGCACGTCTCAAGTCTTTGTGCGGGTTATCGATATTATTTTGATCATTTGTATAAGAATGTATCGTTGTCATTAAACCGTTGTTTATGCCAAATTTTTCATCAAGCACTTTTGCAACCGGTCCAAGGCAGTTCGTTGTACAAGATGCATTGGATATGACGAAATGCTTGTCAATTTCCAGCACTTCCTGATTTACTCCCATTACAATGGTAACGTCTTCATTTTTACCCGGGGCTGATAAAATAACTCTTTTTGCTCCTGCGTCTAAATGAAGAGCCGCTTTAGAACGATCATTGAATTTACCAGTGGCTTCAATTACAATATCTATGTTCATCTCTTTCCAAGGCAATAGCTTTGGATCGCGGTTATTTATTAGTTTTACTCGGCGGCCATTCACTACTAGTGAATCATCTTCAGCTATAATGATACCGTCGAATTTACCATGTATCGTATCATATTTTAGTAAGTGTGCTAAAGTTTCAGCTGGATAGCTTGCATTAATGGCAACAATGTCCAAACTCTCATCTAATATGGCTTTTCGGAAAACCATTCTTCCAATTCTCCCAAATCCGTTAATCGCTATTCTTGAATTCATTGTTCGGACCCTCCAGAAAATATTAGTGTTATACTTATTACCTTTCGCATGTAATTAGTATAACATAATTCAGGGGAATTGTGCTAATAAAAATGCGGATTGTTCTTATTTTTTCAACATAAAAAGAAGAAACCGGGCGGTTTCTTCTTTTTATCATGATTATATGACATACCATTCGCTAAGTATGGACTTCACTTGCCGCTTCGTTTCATTAATGTCCCCATTATTATCGATGACGGCATCCGCTAAAGCCTTTTTATCAGCCAAGGGCATTTGCGAATTGATCCTGGCAAGTGCCTCCGTCTCCGAAAGACCATTCCTGTTCATTAATCGCTGCAATTGAACTTGCTCATCCACATAGATCAAAAGCGTCTTATCCACCATGAATGTCAGCTTGCTTTCGAATAGGAGCGGAATATCCATGAACACCGTTTCTTCTCCTGATGATAGTGCCGCTTCCGTTTTCAGCCGCATCCAATTCCTGACGGCAGGATGAACGATGCCATTCAATAGCAATCTCTTTTCTTGATCATTAAATATAATCGACCCGAGCTTTACGCGATCTATATTCCCATCCGTCAATAAGATATCTTCACCAAATGCCTTCACAACTTGGTGATAGGCTTCTTCACCTGGCTCAACGACAGCACGGGAAGCCAGATCAGCATCGACAATCGTGAATCCGAGTTCCTGTAAATAGAGGCTGACGGTGCTTTTCCCACTGGCAATGCCTCCGGTGATTCCGATGATTTGTCCCATAAGCTCCCCCTTTTAAACTTATCATAACTTGAATAAACCGATGATAATCAATAGTACACCTGGAAGAAAGGTCAAATGCTGGACAACTTTATTATTTGAAAGCAATTTCCCGCTTTGAATTCCGCTCCAAATGAAAATCGAACTCATAACAGCGATGCACCCTGCGAGGATGATGGGTGAAATCCCGATCATAGCCGCTCCTACTCCGGCCCCGAACGCATCCAGCGAAAGTGCAAACCCCAGAACAAGCGCTTCAACACCTGTAATCGTACCTGATTTATCAAAATCGGCATTCAATGGTTTTTGTAAAATATTAATGACTACCCCAAGTGATTTAATTTCAAAATTAAAGATGATCTTTTCATGATATCTATCATCTTTCAAATCTTTTTCAGGCTTAAAATACTGGTATACCATCCAGGCACCAAGAAAAATGAGGATGATGCCGCCTGTTTTTTCAGCCGCCCCGATAGATATGAGCTGACTGATGAATTGTCCGATGACCATCGCTATACCTAAACTCAATGCAGAACAAAATGAGATGACCGCTATTGACCTTAAGGGGATTTTCATCTTCCGCATACCGAATGTCAAACCTACGCCAAATCCGTCAATACTAACTGCAAAAGCGAGAAAAATAATTTGTAGCCACATCGGAATATTACTCCTTCCCTACACGTTGCTACCCTAGTATATGGAAGGAGCCCATCCGATGTGTTTTTAAAAACATTACCTATTTAAGCGGCTGGCATAACGGGCAAATATGTGTACCCCGTCCTGCAACAACCAGTTTCTCAAGGGGCGTGCCGCATGCTTTGCAGTTCTCGCCTTTTCGTCCATAAACATTCAGTTCCAACTGAAACATGCCGATTTGCCCTTGGGAATTAATGTATGAACGAATCGTACTTCCGCCTTTTTCCACAGCTTCCCCTAAAGTCGCAATGATTTCAGCATGCAACGTCTTGATTTCCTGCAATGAGAGTGAAGAAGCGATTCTCTCCGGATGGATACGGGAGCGGAATAACGACTCGTCCACATATATATTCCCAATCCCTACGACAACCGTTTGATCAAGGAGAACGGGCTTGATTTTCCTGTTGGTTCTTGCCAGCTTCCTACTTAGCCCCTCGACAGTAAAATCTTCAGACAACGGTTCCGGCCCTAAATGCAACAGGGGCAGCCGATCAAGTTCTTCCCCTTTGGCAAATAGATGCATCGTTCCGAATTTCCGGACATCCCTGTACCGAAGTTCACTGCCATCAGTGAAAGTGAAGATCACATGGGTATGCTTATCATACGGCTCTTCTTTTGGATGCACGCCGTATTTCCCCTCCATTCTTAAATGCGAAACCATCGAATAATCATCCAAGGTGAAAATGAGGAACTTGCCCCGACGGCCTATTCCCCTTATCGTCTGTCCCCTTAAAGCATCCTGAAACTGTTCGACAGGTTCAGGTGCTTTAATGATCTTTGGCCAGAAGACGGACACTTCCTTGATCTCTTTTCCGAGTATGAGCTGCTCTAACGTTCTTCTGACTGTTTCCACTTCTGGAAGTTCTGGCATTGCAATCACCTATCTTATATTATTTGGCATCAAACCATGTTGGCCCGAAAGCATAATCCACTTTAAGGGGCACGTTCAATTCAATGGCATTTTCCATTTCCTCCGGAACGATCACTTTAAGGATTTCCAGTTCCTCAGGAGGGGTTTCAAAAATCAATTCATCATGCACCTGAAGAAGCATTCTCGTTTTAAGCCCTTCACTTTTCAGGCGCTTATTCATGTTTATCATGGCAAGCTTGATGATATCCGCGGCGCTGCCCTGAATCGGCGTGTTCATTGCTGTCCGTTCGGCAAAGCTCCTTATGTTGAAATTCCTGCTTGTTATCTCAGGTATATAGCGCCTCCTTTGCATCAGAGTCGTGCTATACCCTTTTTGACGGGCCTCATGTATGCTTTCTTCCATATATTCCTGAACACCAGGAAAGCTTCTTAAATACTTCTCGATGAACTCTCCAGCTTCTTTTCTCGTAATGCCAAGACTTTGCGATAGTCCGTAATCACTTATACCATAAACGATTCCGAAGTTGACCGCTTTGGCATGGCGCCTCATGTTCGAAGTGACTTCCTCTGCCGATACATGGAACACATCCATGGCTGTCTTTGTATGGATGTCCATCCCGGCCTGGAATGCTTCCACCAATCCGCTGTCATTGGCGATATGCGCCAGAACGCGCAGCTCGATCTGGGAGTAGTCGGCAGCAAAAATGATCCAATCCTTTTCGGAAGGAATGAAGGCCTGCCTGATTTTCCTTCCTTCTTCCAGTCTGATCGGGATATTTTGCAGATTGGGATCTGTTGAGCTTAAACGGCCGGTCTGGGTCAATGCTTGGTTGAACCGGGTGTGCACCTTGTCCGTTTTACCATTGACCACCTTAAGCAACCCTTCAATATAAGTGGATTGCAACTTACCAAGCTGGCGATACAATAGTATCTCCTTAACGATATCATGCTTGCTCTCCAGTTTTTCCAACACATCGGCTGACGTCGAATAACCTGTTTTGGTTTTCTTCATGACAGGAAGCTCCAACTTTTCAAACAGGATGGCCCCAAGCTGTTTAGGTGAATTGATATTGAACGCCTCTCCAGCCAAATCAAAAATTCGCGCCTCGATGTTTCTTAAGCGAATGGCTATTTCCTGTCCCATGTTTTTCAGTCGACCTATATCCACCTTGATTCCCTGCCATTCCATATTGGCCAGGATGATCGACAGTGGCAGCTCCAGTTCCGTAAATAGGTGAAATTGCTCGAACTCTTGCAGCTTATCAATCATCGGTTCTTTCAGGGACAGAATCGCCTTCGCTTTTCTGGCGATATGCTCCCTCAATTCCGCTTCCTCAGGTATTTTGCGTTTTGCACCTTTTCCATAAAAAACGTCATCCGTTTCAAGGCGGATAGCACCATGAGTTTTCGTGATTTCTGCCACTTCGTCCACTGACTCTGCCGGATCCAGGATATAGGATGCCAAAAATACATCAAAATCGATGCCTTTTATTTCGACTCCTCGATGGCGAAGTGCCACAACCGTACGCTTCGCATCAAAAACCGTTTTCTTTTTTGTTTCATCCTCTGCCCAGGATTTAAAGGCACCGGAACTCAGAGCATCATCTCCATGGAAGTAAAAATGACCTTGTTCATTACTGATGGCGATCCCTATTATATCGGCACGATGATAATTATCTTCTAAAATTTCAACATACAAAGCACTTTCATCGGCAAACATTCCTTCTGTCATTTCAGCCGATTGAACCTCAATCTTCTCCTGTTCAAGCGGTGTACTTTCCGTTACATCCAATTTATCGAGCAAAGTCGAAAAGCCAAGCTCTTTATAGAATGAGATGACTCGCTCCTGATCCATGCCAGTATACTCGGTTTCGTTTACGGAAACTTCAAGCGGCGCTTCCCTCGTTATTGTAGCCAGCTCTTTGCTTAATAGGGCCAGGTCTTTATGTTCTTCTATTTTCTCTTTCAATTTCTGTCCGCTTACCTCATCAATCGACTGTAAAAGGTTTTCAACTGTTTCAAATTGATGCAATAATTTAAGGGCAGTCTTTTCACCAACACCCGGAATACCGGGAATATTATCGGAGGCATCTCCCATCAGCCCTTTTAAATCAATGATTTGCAAAGGGGAAAGACCGTATTTTTCATGTATGTGCTTTGGAGTGTATTCCTCAATTTCAGTAATCCCCTTTTTCGTGATGGAAACCGTTGTACTAGGGGAGGATAATTGTGTTAAATCTTTATCACCGGAAATGACCTTCACTTCAAAACCATCTTTTTCCGCTTGTAAAGAAAGCGTACCGATAATATCATCGGCTTCGTAGTTCTCCAGTTCATACCTTTTTATTTGAAAACAATCAAGCAGCTCGCGAATGAAAGGGAATTGCTCCGATAATTCTGGCGGCGTTTTTTGGCGCCCTCCCTTATATTCTTTAAATGATGCATGTCTGAATGTCGTTTTACCCGCATCGAATGCCACAAGTATGTGCGTTGGCTTTTCTTCTTCAAGAATGCGGTTGAGCATCATGGTGAATCCGTACACGGAATTCGTATGGACCCCCTTATCATTATTCAAGAGCGGAAGCGCAAAAAACGCACGGTATGCAATGCTGTTTCCATCTATTAGTACTAGCTTTTTATCCAAATCCGTCTTCCTCCAGTCATACAGGTTTATGTAGTTATAGCTTCTATATAAAAACGCAAAAAGCCGTTCATTTTCTTTCTCTATTCTACCATGAGTAGAAGCGGAAAGAAAAATGACGGCATCAAGGTTATTTAGTATTTCCCATTAACAAGCTGGCATAAGGGGAATCCGAAGGAAGAACGATGACCGTTTGATCTCCGATCGTTTTTTTGTAGGATTCAAGAGTCCGGTATAGTTTATAAAATTCGGGATCTTTGGAAAACGACTTATTATAGATTTTCGCTGCTTCCCCTTCTCCTTCAGCCCTGATCACTTCTGCATCAGCCTCTGCAGTAGAGAGCAATTCTTTCACTTTCCGGTCAGTATCCGCAATGATACGGTTTTTCTTCGCATCACCTTTTGATAGGTATTCTTGCGCTTTCGATTCCCGCTCTGAAATCATCCTCTTGAAGACGGATGCTTCGTTTTCGGCGGGCAGGTCAGTCCGCTTTATCCGGACATCCGTCAAGCTGATGCCATAACTGTCCTTTTGCAGCAGATCGTTGACTTTTTCGGTTATGCGGTCGTTTAAACTGCCCCTGGATGACTTCTCATCATTGATGATCTCATCATAATTCAGCTGGCCCAGCTCTGAACGAACTGCCGAATAGATGAACTCTTCCATTTTCGTTTCGGCATTCTCAAGTGTCCTTGCATTTGTAATCAATTTCTTCGGATCTTCTATTCTCCAAACGGCATAATTGTCGATCAGCATCCGCTTTTTATCTTTCGTATTGATTTCCGCTTCTGAAACATCGGAAGTCATTTGATACTTCGGCAAGGTCACGACACTCTGAATGAATGGCACCTTCGCCTTCAAACCCGGGGTCTTATCGATCCTTACCACCTCACCGAATTGGCGGACGACCTTGTATTCTCCCTCTTTGACGATATAGACATTGGTGAAGATGATTAGCAGTAGCGCGATGATAATAATCAGGAAAATGCCGAATCTCACATAGCCCCTCCAATGAAAATTCCCTTTTTTGAGTTCAGAGAAATCTATTATTTTTCCACTCATTGTTTAGAGCCCCCTTCCCCTGTCGCTTTTTCTTCCGATGCATTCCCTTTTTTCGTTTCTTCTTCAGGTATAGCGGCTTCATCAGGGGCAGGAGTTTTTTTCGTTTCCTCCTTTTCAAGTGAGCGAAGCGGCAAGTACTTCATTGTGTTTCCGTCATCATTCATAATATAAATCTCTGCATTCGGCAATACTTCCTCAAGGGTCTCAATAATAAGGCGGTCCTTCGTAATCCCCTTATTGCCCTTATACTCACTGAGTAATTTTTCAAAGACCGCTACATCCCCGCGGGCAGCTTCCGTACGGGCAGCTTTATCCCCATTAGCCTGTGAAATGAGGGCATCTTTTTCCCCTTCCGCTTCATTCATACGCTTATTTTCATATTTATCCGCTTCGTTGATTTTCGTATTCGCCGTTTCCCGGGCATCCGTTACATTGGTAAATGCTTTCCGCACTTCTTCATTAGGTAACTCCACGTCCTGGAGTTTAACCGCAGATATGGAAATTCCGACATCATATTTCTCCATTAGCTGTGACAATAAATCGCGTACATCCGCTTCGATTTGCGCTTTACCAGATGTAAGGGCATCATCGATTTTCGTGCTGCCGATTATGCTCCGTAATGCAGCTGAAGTCGTATCGTATAATATTTTTTCTGGATTTTCTGCATTGTATAGATATTTTGGAGGGTCGGTGATTTTCCACTGAACCACTAGGTCGGCCAGCACAATATTTTCATCACCCGTAATCATTTTGGTCTCACTCGGGTAATCCGTCACCTCTCCATCCTCTTCCTTATATCCAAATTTAAGACTGAATGTTTCTTTGGATAATTTCTCGACCGATTGAATGGGCCAAGGCAGTTTAAAGTGAAGTCCTGGTTCCGTTATCGTCTCCTCCACTTTACCAAACGTCATTATGACAGCTTGATCAGATTCATCAACCGTGTACCAGGTCGATATCGCAACTACACCTAAAATTAAAATAAGAAAGACAAGTCCTGTGATTGTATATATCCTTTTTAAGCTAACGATATGTATCACCCCTTCTTTGCAGTTATATCTTATTTACGCAAGAAAGGGCCTAAAGTTTCATAAAAATCAAATATTTTCCCAGGAAAATAGGATAGAGGAATGGTTCCCGGGGAATATAGCCAAAATTAAAAGACAGAGACTATGTCTCTGCCTACAGTTTTTTAGGGTTTTGTACAATTTGAATGTTGATTGCAACGTAGGGCACTCGCGTTCCGTCCTTTGCACCTGTAGGTTCTCCTTGGACGGGCTATTCCTACAGGAGTTTCGCTCACCTGTTCCAATCATCTTTGCTTTAAAATTTAGATTGAACTACTACAAAATCAAACAGAGACTATGTCTCTGTCAATGTTTAACTCCTTGGATGAGGGGTTGTACAACCATTGTACCCCTGCATTATGAAGTCCGTTTTAAGGAATTGTAAAGGACATGTAAATAAGATACCCGCTACATTTTCCCTTTTAAGCTTTTATTTAAGGTGACTGTAAAAGTCGTCCCGGTTCCAGGTGTGCTTTCCACGTTGATTTTACCTTTATGGACTTCTATTATATGCTTGACGATTGCCAGTCCAATGCCCGTTCCTCCTGAATCTCGGCTCCTCGCCTTATCGATCCGGTAAAACCGTTCAAAGATCCTTGGCAGTTCTTTTTCTTCGATGCCGATCCCGCTGTCTTGAACTGTAATATCGACGGTCTGTTCATTTTCAATGATATCAACGGTGACCCTGCCGCCATTTGGTGTATAGGTCAATGCGTTCGTAATCAAATTGATGAAAACCTGTTTGATCCTGTCAGATTCCCCTTCAATGAATACTGGTTCCGGTGATGTTTTAATTTCAAGGGATACTTCTTTTTCCTTCAGCTTGCCTATAAGCATCTCTTGTATTTCGCCAAGTACTTTCGTAATATCCACGACCCCTGCGTTTAAAACGAATTCCTGTTGCTCCATTTTGGATAAATTCAGAAGCTCCTGAATGAGTTCTTGCAGCCGGTCACTTTCTTTCAGGATAATCGATAAAAAGTGCTTTAGGGTCTTTTCGTCTTTTAAGGCGCCATCTAACAATGTTTCAGAAAAGCCTTTAATGGAGGTGATCGGAGTCCTCAATTCATGGGACACATTAGCCACGAAATCCTTCCGCATCTGCTCGAGCCTTTTCAATTCGGTGATATCATGGAAAATGAGGAGGATCCCCTTCCATTCATCATGATTCCCGATAATGGGCGCCCCGTAAATCTCAAAATGCTTTCGTTCTATGGCAAGCGGTATCTTCACCTGTCGTTTTATCGTTTTTTCCGTTCGAAAGATCTCTTCGATGATGGCTATCACTTCCTGATCTTTAATGACCGAATAATATTCCTGAAACAAAAACGTAGCGGCATTCACATGGAAGCTTTTCTTGAATTCCCGGTTGATTAAGGTCGTATACCCTTTACTGTCTATCAGCAAGACCCCGCTACCGATATTTTCAACAAGTGCTTCCAAACGATCCTGATTCATTTCCCTCGCTACCTCTGTTTCCTGAAGGTTCCTCGCCAATATGTTCAAGGAAGTTGTCAGCATTCCCGTTTCATCGGAATGCCGCCCGAATGTCCGGGTTCCGTAATTCCCTTTTGCCAGTTCGATGGCTGCCATCGTCGCCTCTTCGATCGGACGGGTATAATATGAAGTGATTTTACTCGCAAGCATGAGAATGATGATCAAGGCAACCCCTAAACAAATGATCAATATTTGCCACATTTGTTTATTCACTTGATGGATGGCCTCTATTTCATTGCTATGGACGACAAAGCCTTCAATCTCGCCGTCCTTTTCAACCGTCTTCCAATAATAATGGAGGTCCGATTCCCCTTCGACCACTTCATACCCTTCCCCATGCTTAAGCCCTTTTTCCAAAGTTATTTTGCGAAGGACATTGGCATGGCTTTTAAGTATTTCATTGGATGATGTCGAATCGTATAATATTTCCCCACTCGTAGAGAGAATGGTTAAATTCGAATCTAAAAGGGGTGTCAATTTTGCCGTTTTCCCTTTTTCCAAAAAGGACTCGATTCCCCCATGCTCCTGAATATATGTAGAAATGAAAAATGTTTCGTTCTGTATACGCTCATTGAACGTTTTAATATAATAACTTTTGAACAAGTGTCCTAATAAAAAGCCCACGGCCATCAGGACGACCATCACCAATGTGATGAGGGTATATAAGAGCTTTTTACGATAGGTCGTCATTCTTTTTTAGGCTCCTCAAGCTTATACCCCAAGCCCCTTATCGTTTTAATATAGAGAGGTTTTTTTGTATCTTTCTCTATTTTTTCACGAAGATGGCTAATATGGACATCGACGATCCGTGAGTCTCCCGCGAAATCATAATTCCATACCGCACTGAGCAGTTGATCCCTGGTCAGCACTCTTCCTTTATTCTTCGCCAAGTATAAAAGTAATTCAAATTCCTTTGGAGTCAATTCTAATTGCTGTTCATCAAAGAATGCTTCGTATCGTTCCGGGAACACTTTCAATTCCCCTAATTTCAAGAGACCATCTTCCTGATCCTGACTTGACTCACTTCCGTTCGATTGCAACTGGGATCTTCTTAAAATGGCTTTAATCCGTGCCACTACCTCCCTGGGACTAAATGGCTTGGTTAAGTAATCATCCGCCCCTAGTTCCAGTCCCAGCACCTTGTCAAATTCATCGTCCTTAGCTGTCAGCATCAAGATCGGTATATTGATTTTTTGCTGGCGAAGCTGCTTGCATACTTCAAGCCCGTCCATTTTTGGCAGCATCAAATCCAATACCACTAAATCGGGGCGTATATCCACGGCAGCCTCCAGCCCTTGTTCTCCATCCAAAGCTGTGATAACCGTATAGCCTGATTGTTCTAAATTGTACTGAAGTAAGGTAACTATTGATTGCTCATCATCCACTACGAGAATTTTCTTTGACATTAGATCCTCCTGAATTATGTATTACCCAAAAGACCAATTCCTTGGTCTACTCATCCAATTCCATTATAAAGAATATTATATGAAAATTACACATAAAAAAAACGGAAATAAAGTAATTCCTATCTTCAGCAGGGAGATTATAAGTTCCAGGGTTCTTTTGAAGCGGATTAAAAAACTGCCCGGAGTCGGAAAAAGGCCTTGGCCTTTTCTTCCAATATCCGGGCAGTCTGTACATGATCTCTTATTGAAGGACTTGCATAACAGCTTTAACTGATTCGACTGATTTTGAAAGTGCAGCCTTTTCATCTTCAGTTAAATTAAGTTCGATGATTTGTTCAATACCGTTTGCACCAAGTACAGTCGGCACTCCAAGGTAAATACCTTCAAAGCCGTATTCACCTTCAAGATAAGCGATGGATGGAAGAACGCGACGTTGATCTTTAAGGATAGCTTCAGCCATTTCCACTAGAGATGCAGCTGGTGCATAATATGCGCTTCCGTTTCCAAGAAGGTTTACGATTTCTCCTCCGCCAGTGCGGGTACGAGCTACTATTGCTTCTAAACGATCTTGAGGGATCAATGTTTCCAAAGGAATTCCGCCTGCATAAGAGTAACGCACTAGAGGGACCATATCGTCTCCATGTCCGCCAAGTACGAAACCAGTTACATCTTTAACGGATAAGTTTAATTCTTGAGCTACGAAAGTGCGGAAACGAGCTGTATCTAGTACACCTGATTGTCCGATAACACGTTCTTTAGGGAAACCAGATTCTTTGTATACAGTGTAAGTCATTGCATCTACAGGGTTAGTCAAAACGATGATTGTTGTATTAGGGGAATATTTAACTACTTCTTTAGTTACTGATTTCATGACTTTTTGGTTAGTTTGAACTAAGTCGTCACGGCTCATGCCGGGCTTACGGGCAATTCCGGCAGTGATGATCACTACGTCGGAATCAGCAGTTTCTGCATAGTCGGATGTACCGATGATATTAGCATCGAAACCTAGAACAGGTCCTGCTTCCGCCATATCAAGGGCTTTACCTTTTGTAGGGTTTTCAGCTTGCGGAATATCAACCAAAACGATATCACCAAGTTCTTTTTGAGCTGCAAGGAATGCAGCTGTAGCGCCAGTGAATCCAGCACCTACCACTGTGATTTTTTTACGTTTAGACATGTTATTTCCTCCTTAAAATATATAAATACTTTTGGAATACTTTTAACATTCTCTTGAAAATATATATAAGCCTCCTGGAAAAGCAGCCCGTTCAGGCACTTTTCCAGAAAGCATATAATGAATTATTTAAGGTTTTTGATAAGCTCGTCTGCGAACTCAGAACATTTAACTTCTGTTGCACCTTCCATTAGGCGGGCAAAGTCGTATGTAACAACTTTAGAAGCGATTGTTTGTTCCACTGATTTTGTGATGCTGTTTGCAGCTTCGTTCCAGCCAAGGTGCTCAAGTAAAAGAACGCCTGAAAGAAGAACTGAAGATGGGTTAACTTTATCAAGACCAGCATATTTAGGAGCCGTTCCGTGAGTTGCTTCGAAGATGGCATGTCCAGTTTCGTAGTTGATGTTTGCTCCTGGAGCGATACCGATTCCGCCAACTTGTGCAGCTAATGCATCAGAAATGTAATCTCCGTTCAAGTTCATTGTTGCAACAACATCAAACTCTTTAGGACGAGTCAGGATTTGTTGTAAGAAGATATCAGCAATGGAATCCTTAACGATGATTTTGCCTTCAGCTTCAGCAGCAGATTGAGCTTTGTTAGCAGCTTCTGTGCCTTCAGCATCTTTAATTTTGTCATATTGGTTCCATGTGAACACTTTATCGGCGAATTCTTGTTCTGCAACTTCATAACCCCAAGTTTTGAATGCACCTTCAGTGAATTTCATGATGTTACCTTTATGAACAAGCGTTAATGACTTACGGCCTTCTTTGATCGCATAGTTAAGTGCAGAGCGAACAAGACGTTTTGTTCCTTCTTCTGAAATCGGTTTGATACCGATACCTGAAGTTTCAGGGAAACGGATGTTTGTAACGCCGAATTCATTTTGCAGGAAGTCGATTAATTTCTTAGCTTCGTCAGAACCTTTTGCATATTCAATACCAGCATAGATGTCTTCAGTGTTTTCACGGAAGATGACCATGTCAGTGTCTTCTGGACGTTTAACAGGTGAAGGTACACCATCAAAGTAACGTACTGGACGAAGACATACGAATAAGTCCAATACTTGACGCAATGCAACGTTCAATGAGCGGATACCGCCGCCGATTGGAGTTGTAAGAGGTCCTTTAATAGCGATTAGGTATTCGTTAATGACATCAAGAGTTTCTTGTGGAAGCCATTCGCCCGTTTGGTCAAATGCTTTTTGTCCAGCTAAAACTTCTTTCCATTCGATTTTCTTTTCGCCATTGTAAGCTTTTTCAACTGCTGCGTCTAAAACGCGGGATGCTGCAGCCCAGATATCAGGACCGATTCCGTCTCCCTCAATATAAGGAACGATTGGGTTGTTTGGTACGTTAAGAGCACCGTTAGTAACTGTGATTTTTTGGCTTTGTGTCATGTCTCTTACCTCCGATTCAAATTCAAAGGTTAGATGGCCTGCCATTAAATGAGGCAGAACCACTAACCTTTTTTACTCACATCTATTAATTTACTACAAATTCGATGAAATAAAAAATGATTTTTCGAAAAAACTTTTAATTAGCGGTTTTCAATCGGTACATATTTTTGCATACCTGGTCCAACATACTCTGCACGCGGGCGGATAAGGCGGTTGTTTGAATATTGCTCAAGGATATGAGCGATCCAGCCTGAAGCACGGCTTACAGCAAAGATTGGTGTAAATAGGTCATGCTCGATACCTAAACTATGGTATACGGAAGCAGAATAGAAATCCACGTTCGGCGGAAGATTTTTTTGACCGGTTACGATTTCATGAATTTTGATGGACATATCATAATATTGCGGTTGTCCAGTAAGTTCAGTCAGTTTTTGTGACATTTCTTTAAGGTGTTTAGCACGAGGATCACCTTTACGGTATACACGGTGGCCAAAGCCCATGATTTTTTCTTTATTGGCTAATTTTTCGTTGATATATGGCTCAACGTTATCAACTGAACCTATTTCTGTAAGCATTTTCATGACTTGTTCGTTAGCTCCGCCGTGAAGTGGGCCTTTTAAAGCGCCGATGGCAGCAGTTACACCAGAATAGATATCAGCTAATGTTGCCACACAAACGCGTGCAGTGAATGTAGAAGCGTTTAATTCATGGTCAGCATGAAGAACCAATGCTTTGTTGAATGCTTCTTCTTCGATTGCCGTTGGTTCGTTACCGCTTAACATATATAAGAAGTTAGCAGCAAAGCTTAAATCTGTACGTGGAGCAACAGCTTCTTTCCCTTGACGGACGCGAGCGAAAGTTGTTACCAATGTAGGGATTTTTGCTTGGATGCGGATTGCTTTACGATAGTTAGCTTCTTCACTCATTACATCTGCTTCTTCATCATAAAGACCAAGAAGAGATACTGCAGTGCGAAGAGCTCCCATTGGATGTACTTTATCAATTGGGTATGTTTTGAAGTGATTTACCACTTCAGCTGGAATTTCAGCATTTTCAGCAAGTTGTTTAGTTAATTCTTCTAGTTGGCTTTTGTTCGGAAGAGCTCCGTGCCATAAAAGATAGATTACTTCCTCGAATGTTGCGTTTGAAGCCAAATCATCGATGTCATAACCTACATACGTTAATGTGTCATCGATAATGGAGCTTACTGATGAAGTTGTTGCTACCACACCTTCAAGACCTTTTGTTGCTGTCATACTAAATCTCTCCTTTTCCTAGATATTCCCCTATGCCCTTGCTATTAGCGTATAAATGTAGCGCTTCCAAGAAATTAGCTTTTATAAACAACCATCTATTTTTTAGCAGAAGACATACATCTTGTATTGGAAGCGTTCACAGAATATGACCCCAACAATATAAAATGTACGATAATCTTTAATACGAAATTCTAAAAATAATGCTTGTAGCTATTCCTAGTGAGCGCTTGCTCAATAACTACATCTTTTTTTTAAGATTCCTCAAAAATATCAATGATATTCGGAATCCCAATTTTAATAAATCAGAGCAGTTACATGATTATTATAAACAATAAACACTTTTTTGGGAATGAAAAGCACTTAAAATGTGAAAAAATTATTATTTTATTAGAAAAATTAGCTACATATTCTCTTGCTTATTTTAATGCGATTCATAACGGTTTTTTTGAAAATTCGCCCCAAAGCAGAATAAACGAAACATTAAATAGAAAATCTATATTCCCAGGACTGACTGACTTTTCTACCCTTAGCCACTCGCTTCATTTAAAGAAATTGAAGACCTGCATGCATAAATAAGCAATTCCCGCCCCGATTAACGGACCGACAGCCACACCTTTGAATAATGCGACCGCAAGAATCGTCCCAAAAACAAGAGCCGTGGTAATGTGCGGATCATGTGACAGGAGCGTAATCCCATTCTTTGCTATGAGCGCAACGGCTATTCCAGATGCAAGCGCAATCCAGGCATAAGGAGATTTTATCGCATCTCCTAGTTCCTTGAAACCTATCGCCCCGTTTGCTATTGGTATGAGTACGGAAATCGTGATGATCGTAACGCCCAGGTTTATTCCTTTCGCTTCCAGGTATGGAAACACTTTGGCATCAAGGCCAATCAGTTTCATGATTAAAAGAAAACCCGCAGCCATGATCAGTGAGGTATTTTTCCCAAACCAACCGATTGCAGCAAGCAGAATTAAAAATACTACAGGACCGTTGATCATTATCCCTTCACCTTCTTCCTTTCTTTTTTGTTATTTTAACATAACAAACTCCCTTGTTTCCTAGGAGAAAATTGATTTATGGAACGATGCATCGGCGAAAAAAGTTAAGCCGAAGGATGAAAGAATCTTTCCTTTCTTTTCCATCATCGTTACAATTATAATACAAACTTTATGATTGAAGGAGGATAAGACTTGAATCCGGTATATATGTATCGTTTCATTCGCTCTTTACTGGTCGTTGGAGGGGTAATTTTAGGCGGGATTGCCGTGTTTTATTTATCTAAATATACATATCCATTCATCATTGCCATGATAATCGCTTTCTTGATGAATCCCCTGGTCACTTTTTTCGAAAGGAAAGGGAGGCTGCCCCGAGGGTTGGCTGTATTCGTTTCCCTGTTACTCATTTTCCTTTTATTTGCAGGTCTTATCACCTTACTGGTTGCCGAGATCATTTCAGGAACCAATTACCTTGCCGGAGTCATCCCGAAACACATTGAAACCATCGTGGATTATATAGAAACATACATCGCGACCACCGTCATCCCTTTATATAATCAAATAGCTGCCATGTTCAATAATTTGGATATCGAACAGCAAGATACAGTCCTCAAGAATATCCAAAATATCGGTGAGTCCATCACTACCGGAGTAAGCGGCTTCATTCAAGCTTTCTTGAAGAACATCCCCACAATCATCGGATGGTTTCCAACTACAGCAACAGCACTCCTTTTTACACTGCTGGGCACTTTCTTCATCAGCAAAGATTGGGATACCTTTGGCCGAATGACCGGAAAAGTGTTGCCTGATAAGATTTTTGCGGGTGCAAAGCGTTTATTCAAGGATTTAAAAAGGGCTTTGTTCGGATTTATCCGGGCACAATTCACTCTTGTTTCATTGACGACTGTCACGATTTTAATCGGATTTCTCATTTTAGGGGTGAATTATTCAATTACCATTGCCCTGATATGCGGGCTGGTCGATATCATCCCCTATTTAGGGACAGGTACGATTTTCATTCCATGGATCATCTTTGAATTCATCGCCGGCAATACAAGTCTCGCAATCGGTTTGTCCGTCCTTTACATAATCGTCGTTGTCCAACGTCAGCTAATAGAACCAAAAGTACTTTCTTCCAGTATTGGTTTGGATCCGCTTGCCACTCTCATCGCCTTATTCATCGGCTTCAAATTGATCGGTTTCCTAGGTCTGATTGCAGGACCTGTAGTGCTTGTCATATTCAATACACTTCAGCGTGCAAATGTCTTCAAGGCCATATGGACTTTCATCATCGGGGATACAAAGAAAACCACTTAAGTTGATCAAGAATATCCTTAGCATTCACCGATTTCCATTTTAAAATCCGCCTTGGGTACAAGGCGGATCTTTGGTTTTAAGCTAAAATTATTTTGACGTCTCGAATTGTTCTGTTTCAGTGGAACCTGCAAGTGCTGTTGTGGATGATGTTCCACCAGAAACGACTTGTGCCACTTCATCAAAGTAACCAGTTCCCACTTCACGCTGATGACGTGTTGCTGTATAGCCGTCGGGCTCACTAGCGAACTCCGCTTGTTGAAGTTCTGAGTATGCAGCCATGCCGCGTTCTTTATAACCAAGAGCAAGGTTGAACATGCTATGATTCAATGAGTGGAAGCCTGCAAGTGTAACGAATTGGAATTTATAACCTAATTTACCCAATTCCACTTGATAATTGGCAATCTCTTCATCACTTAATTTCGCTTTCCAGTTAAATGATGGGGAACAATTGTAAGCAAGCAGTTTGCCCGGGAACTCTGCATGGATCGCTTCGGCAAAGCGGCGAGCATCCGCTAGATTAGGTTCAGAAGTCTCACACCAGATAAGGTCGGCATATGGAGCATAAGCAAGACCTCTTGCAATTGCTTGGTCAAGACCTGCGTTCGTGCGGTAGAATCCTTCTGGAGTCCTTTCACCCGTGATGAATGGTGCATCGACCGGATCAATATCATCGGTGATCAAATCTGCAGCATCAGCATCCGTACGGGCAATCAAGATAGTCGGTGTACCCATTACGTCGGCTGCCAATCGGGCGGAAACTAAATTCCGTACTGCCGTTTGGGTTGGAAGAAGGACTTTACCGCCTAGGTGACCACATTTTTTCTCTGAAGAAAGCTGGTCTTCAAAGTGAACGCCTGCCGCTCCAGCTTCAATCATGCCTTTCATTAATTCGAAGACGTTAAGGGAACCGCCAAAGCCCGCTTCAGCATCTGCCACGATTGGAGCGAACCAATCGATATCATCTTTTCCTTCAGCAAAGCTGATTTGGTCTGCACGCTGAAGTGTTTGATTAATGCGTTTAACCACTTGCGGTACGGAGTTGGCTGGATATAAACTTTGGTCAGGGTACATTTGCCCTGCGATGTTAGCATCTGCCGCCACTTGCCAGCCGCTTAAGTAGATTGCTTTTAAACCAGCTTTCACCTGCTGCATGGCCTGGTTACCAGTCAATGCTCCTAATGCATTGATGAAATCCTCTGTATTTAATAGATTCCATAGTTTTTCAGAACCACGGCGTGCCAATGTTTGTTCAATATCGATGGAACCCCTTAGTTTAATAACTTCTTCGGCCGTATAAGGACGCTTGATTCCAGTCCACCGTGAGTCATTTTCCCAGCTTAGTTGTAATTTTTGCGCTCTCTCATTCTTCATCATTATTTCCTCCTAATTTATATCTATTTTTTTGAATATTAAGATAATTTTTCGTATGCCGCGTTTGTTAAGAAATCTGCAAAGTCATCCGCTTCAATCAATTGTTCAAATAGTTTAGTAGACTCTTCAAACTTTCCTGATATGAAAGTTTCTTCCCCTACTTCCGATTTAATGACCGCCAATTCTTCTTCTTTGATTTGATGGAATAATTCCTCGGTTATTTTCCTGCCATCTTCGAGAATGCCTTTTGGATGACGGATCCATTGCCAGACTTGAGCCCTTGAAATTTCAGCTGTTGCAGCATCTTCCATTAAGTTATTGATGGGTGCCGCACCCCTGCCGCTTAGCCAAGAAGCGATATATTGGATGCCTACGTTAATATTCGTCCTTAATCCTGCCTCTGTGATCGTTCCTTCCGGTACAGCAAGCAGCTCTTGAGCTGTTACATGGACATCTTCCCGTTTTCGGAAAATTTGATTGGGTTTTGGGACGAGCAGGTCAAAAACCTCTTTTGCCGTGCTTACCATACCTGGGTGGGCAACCCATGTTCCATCATGACCGTCTCTTGCTTCGCGTTCTTTATCTGCCCTTACTTTCGCAAAAGCCTCATCGTTCTTAACCGGATCATTTTTAACAGGAATTTGCGCGGCCATCCCGCCAATTGCAGGAGCATTACGAGTGTGACATGTTTTGATTGCCAGCAGGGAATACGCCCTCATATTCGGGACGGTCATCGTGACCTGCTGCCGATCTGGGAAGATAACATCATCCGAGTGACGGAATTTTTTCAGGAAACTAAAGATATAATCCCAGCGGCCACAGTTCAGGCCTGCCGAATGTTCTTTCAGCTCGTACAGAATTTCATCCATTTCGAATGCAGCAAGAATCGTTTCTATCAAGACCGTTGCCTTGATGGTTCCTTGCGGAATTCTCAAATCGTTCTGTGCATATACGAATATTTCATTCCATAATCTTGCTTCGAGATGGCTTTCCAATTTTGGTAAGTAAAAGTATGGACCGCTTTGTTTTTCAATCAATGCTTTTGCGTTGTGGTAAAAGTACAGTCCAAAGTCAAAAATGCTGGCTGATATAGGCTGTCCATCCAAAAGGACATGTTTTTCCTCTAAATGCCAGCCGCGCGGCCTTACCTTTAGGACAGCTGTTCTTTCATTTAATTCATACACTTTGCCATTTGGATTTTTAAATGAAATGGTTCCGCAGATTGCATCGCGCAGATTCAATTGACCATCAATGCAATTCTCCCAAGTGGGCGAATTGGCATCTTCAAAGTCCGCCATGAATACATTGGCACCTGAGTTCATGGCATTAATGATCATTTTACGATCGACAGGTCCAGTGATTTCAACCCTGCGGTCCTGCAAATCATTCGGGAGGGGCGCAATTGTCCAATCACTTTCACGAATATGCATCGTTTCTTCAAGGAAATCAGGAAGCTTGCCTTGATTCAGTTCTTCCTGAACGCTTTTCCGACGTTCCAGAAGTTCTGCCCTTCTTCCACTGAAATGCCGTTCAATTCTTTCGATGAATTGAAGAGCATCCGTTGTAAGTATTTGTTCATATCCTGGCTTAATGCTGCCTGTAATTTGTAAGCCTTTTGCTTCCGTAATCATGTTGCCTCTCCACATCCTTTCCAACTCTCCTATGTTATAATACAGTTGTTTTATTTCCTGTTTGTATTATATAACACGTTGTATAAATTTGTCACCAGTTTTTTCTAAAAAATCTAAAAAAAGATTTTTCAGCATGTAAAAGCCTGATTTACCAATGTTTCCAAGGGGTTAATAATTTTTAAACCCTGTTATTATACACCTTTCATTCTCATGTAAATTATCATTTATTGGTGAAACAGAGAAAATCCATTTACATTGAAACTCCCATTTTAATGAAAAGCAAAAAAGCACCCTATAAAAATTTGGATGCTTTTATTGACCTTTTTTCCAGACCAAAAAGGCTGCCTAAAAGCTTGAGCCTTTAGACAGCCTTATATTATTTATGCCGAATGATGGTAACTTTCCCTTTATTCATCCTGTTCATGATAAACCGGATAACAATCGGTTTGAGGAGATTCCGGGTTGGCGGAAACACAAGGATCAATCCCATGATATCCGAGATGAGCCCGGGGGACAGCAACAGTGCAGCTCCGATAAAGATACAGATTCCATCAATGATTTCATTTCCTGGCATCATTCCGTAACGAATCTGTTCCTGTGCCTTTTTCCATGTTTCCATCCCTTGCCGTTTGGCCAAATAGGCTCCGATCAAGCCTGTGGCTACAATCAGGAACAGCGTTGGCCAAAAACCAATGAGATTGCCTGACAGCAAAAGGACAATAATTTCAACGACCGGCATCGCAATGATAAACATTAAAAAATATTTCATCCTACATTCCTCCTGCACAGCCCATTTCTGGTGCGGTACATCCATCTTACCTCATTGGCACGGAATCAGCCAAAATTTCGTTTTACAAAACGTTGGCATGTCCATCATAAATGACTCCACGACCTGCATCGACTGTTATTCTTTGACCATCCGTGAAAACCTTGGTCGCGTCCTCAGCCCCAACGATGACCGGTATGCCCAATGTGACTCCTACAACAGCTGCATGGCTTGTCAAACCGCCTTCTTCCGTAATCAATGCCGCACACTTTTCAATCGCCGGCATCATTTCGCGGTCCGAACCGATCGTAACCAATACAGAGCCTTCCGTCACTTTTTCCAAAGCTTCCTTGGCATTCTTGGCTATAACCACTTCACCTTTAGCTGATTTCCTGCCGATTCCTTGAGCCTTCAAAAGAACCTCTCCTAACACATGAATTTTCATCAAGTTAGTCGTACCTGTTTCACCTACAGGAACACCGGCTGTAATGACGACTAAATCCCCATGGGAAACTAAGCCAGAATGCAAGCTTTCATCTATTGCGGTTTGAAGCATTTCATCGGTAGTCGTCGCTTTTGGACCAATCTGCGGATAGACTCCCCAAGCCAATGCAAGCCGTCTTGAAACATGATCATTGGAAGTAACCGCAATGATCGGTGCTTTAGGGCGGTATTTGGATATCATCCTTGCCGTATGGCCGCTTTCCGTAGGGGTGATGATTGCCCCGGCATTAAGATTAAGCGCGGTATGGGCAACGGATTGACCAATAGCATCAGTGACATTATGACGGTTCACTTTGCTTCTGACTGATAATATATCCCGATAATCAAGGGCAGTTTCAGCACGTGAAGCTATGTTATGCATCGTTTGCACCGCTTCGACAGGATAGGTTCCAGCAGCTGTTTCGCCAGAAAGCATGATTGCATCCGTTCCATCAAATATGGCATTGGCCACGTCACTTGCTTCTGCTCGGGTCGGCCTTGGGTTACGCTGCATCGAATCGAGCATTTGTGTAGCCGTTATGACTGGTTTTCCGGCATTATTACATTTTTTGATCATTTGTTTTTGGACTAATGGAACTTCTTCTGCAGGAATTTCCACTCCCAAGTCTCCACGTGCTACCATCAAGCCATCGGAAACTTCCAAAATTTCATCAAGCCGGTCTACGCCCTCTTGATTTTCGATTTTAGGGATGATTTGAATATGTTCCGCTCCATTTTGCTGCAATAATTCACTTATTTCAAGCACGTCGGAAGCCCTGCGAACAAATGAGGCAGCAATGAAGTCGATACCCTGTTCGATTCCAAAAAGGATATCCTGTTCATCTTTCTCCGTTATGCCCGGCAGGTTAACCGAAACCCCAGGAACATTCACGCCTTTTTTGTTCTTAAGTGTACCGCTATTCAAGATCTTGGTATGGATTTCTTTTCTTACCTCATCTACCTTCAACACTTCAAGACCGATCAATCCATCATCCAAAAGGATTTTAGATCCTGGGTGGACATCATGCATAAGCCCTCCATAGGTAATGGAGAATTTTTCAGGTGTTCCCAGGACTTCATTCATGGAAATAATGACTTCATTGCCGGCTACAAGCTCCATAGAATCATTTTCCATATTATTTGTCCTTATTTCAGGTCCTTTTGTATCCAATAGGATGGCAACCTGTTTACCCGCTTTTTCGCTCGCTTCCCTGATATTGCGGATTCTAGCGGCATGTTCTTCATGATTTCCATGAGAAAAGTTAAGACGTGCCACATTCATCCCTGCTTCTATTAATTGAACCAGCTTTTCTATACTTTCACTAGCGGGTCCAATCGTACAAACAATCTTGGTTTTACGCATGTGTCATCCTCCTTTAAGGAAAACTCGCCGCCTGTCCACCTTTTGAAGACAGGGGCGCAGTGTTTTATGTCTTCTATTTAAATACCCAATTCTTTAAAACCAATTCCTATCAATAATGATTAAATCGATAGCTCTGCAGATAAATCATACATCTTCTTGTCAATTGTATGCGGTTTAGCAAGAGCTTCGATGATATCATAATCAACAAGTTGATTTTGTTCTATCCCTACAGCCCTGCCTCCTTTTCCTTCAAGAAGCAATTCAACCGCTTTTGCTCCAAGGCGGCTTGCCAATACCCGGTCATTAGCCGAAGGAGATCCTCCGCGCTGAACATGGCCCAGGACAGTTACACGGGTTTCAATTCCTGCTTTCGCCTCAATACTCCTGGAGATATCAACGGCACTTCCAACGCCTTCAGCTACAATGATGATACTGTGCTTTTTCCCTCGGTCATGTCCGCGGTTCAGCTTCCCAATCAAATCATCTATATCATATTCATATTCAGGACAAAGAATCGTTTCAGCTCCGCCAGCCAATCCAGCCCAAAGAGCAATATCGCCGGCATCTCTTCCCATCACTTCAACCACATAAGTCCTTTCATGAGAAGTAGCCGTATCCCGAATTTTATCGATAGCATCGATGACTGTATTCAGGGCCGTATCGAAACCAATCGTAAAGTCCGTACCCGGTATGTCATTATCAATTGTTCCAGGAACTCCGATACAAGGAAAGCCCCTTTCCGTTAAAGCTTTTGCTCCGCGGTATGAACCATCGCCACCAATTATGACAATGCCCTCGATACCAAGTTTATTCAATTGTTCAATCGCTTTCAGCTGGCCTTCCTCTGTCTTAAATTCCGGACAGCGAGCCGTATGTAACATCGTGCCGCCTCGATGAATGATATCCCCGACCGACCCAAGTTTAAGCTTCTTTATATTTCCATTTATTAAACCCTGATAACCATGATAAATCCCGAAGACCTCAATTTCATGAAAAATTGCTTTCCGGACAACCGCTCGGACTGCCGCATTCATGCCTGGAGAATCTCCTCCACTTGTCAATACACCTATTCTTTTCATAAATGTCACCTCTCTACAGCACTAATCAATTTCAAGCTTTATTATATCATTGTACCCTTTTTCAAGCTTCAATAAGCAGTAACTTGTTTCACTTATGCTCACTTGATGTTATAAGCCTAACCGATTCTCTTCAGAAATTGAAGTAAAATGGCGTAAAAGTTTACATTCTACACACAAACCATATTCTTTACTCGTTTCGGTAATGAATACATATGCGCCCATGAAAGGATGAAAAAACGTGTTGCCCCAGGCAGCACGTTTTTCCATTTACAATATGTGTTTATGAATGCTGTTCCACTTCCTTAGGTTCGCCCTCAGGTTGTTTTGCAAATTCATATTCACCGATTTTCTTGAATTTCATATAACGCTGGTTGATAAGATCATCACTATTCAATGGCAGAAGTTCATTGAATGAACGTTTCAGGATATCCTTGATGGCTTCAGCCTGTAAATTCGAATCCCGATGGGCGCCGCCCCTCACTTCAGGAATGATCTCATCGATGACTCCTAAGCGGTTTAAGTCGGGAGCCGTGATTTTCATCGATTCCGCAGCCCTCTTAGCCTGGGAGGCATCCTTCCACAGCAAGGCTGCAGCCCCTTCAGGGGAAATTACCGAATATGTTGAGTTCTCAAGCATGAAAATTCGGTCTCCGACGCCAAGTGCCAATGCACCTCCGCTTCCGCCTTCACCGATGACTATACTGATGACCGGTACCTTCAGCCCTGCCATTTCGAAAAGATTTTTCGCAATGGCTTCACTTTGCCCGCGCTCTTCAGCAGCTTTACCAGGGAAAGCTCCCTTCGTATCAATGAAACAAATGATCGGCCGGTTGAATTTTTCAGCCTGTTTCATCAGACGCAATGCTTTTCGATAGCCTTCAGGATGGGGCATGCCAAAGTTACGACGGATGTTTTCCTTCGTATCCTTACCTCGTTGATGGCCGATGACCGTCACGGCAAGTCCATCAAATTGCGCGATTCCAGCGACAATCGCTTCATCATCCCCATAATAACGATCACCATGAAACTCGATGAAGTCATTGAATAATAGCGGAATGTAATCAAGCGTCGTCGGACGTGCAGGATGCCGGGCAATCTGAACGCGATCCCACGGTTTAAGATGGTTATAAATATCCACTTCCAGCTTCTCTAAACGCTTTTCCAATGTTTCGATTTCAGCGGTAAGGTCTACATCAGCATCCTTCGAAATAGACTTTAGCTCTTTAATCTTATTTCTGAGGTCCGTAATGGGACGCTCGAACTCCAATTCGTAAATCATAACCACTCACCGCCCGGGGCATGGATTTTAAGGATCGTCGTCAAGGTTTCCTTCATTTCCGTCCGTTTGACGACCGCATCCAATTGGCCGTGTTTCATCAAGAATTCAGCCGTTTGGAAATCTTCAGGAAGCTCTTCATGGATCGTCTGTTCAATGATCCGTCTTCCCGCAAAACCAATAAGGGCTCCAGGTTCGGCTAGGTTAATATCGCCAAGTGATGCGAAACTTGCCGAAACCCCACCTGTGGTAGGATGGGTCATCATTGATATGATCAGCCCGCCTTCATTGCTGAATATCTTAAGTGCTGCACTTGTCTTTGCCATTTGCATCAAGCTTAAAACACCCTCCTGCATCCGAGCGCCGCCTGATGCCGTAAATATGATGAACGGAATCTTCAATTCACCTGCACGTTCGATGGCACGGGTAATTTTTTCCCCAACAACGGATCCCATGCTCCCCATCCGGAAATTCGAATCCATTATGGCTGTTGAAACTTGGTACCCATTGATGCTTCCCACTCCTGTGACAACCGCCTCATTAATCTTGGCTTTCTTTCTATCTTTTTCCAATTTTTCTAAGTAATCCGGAAATTCAAGCGGGTTAACGGAAATCATTTCTTTATCAAATTCATTAAAACTGCCGGCGTCGAATAAAAATTCGATGCGCTCATGGGAAGACATCGGATGGTGATGCCCGCAATGTAAACAAACTTTCTTGTTTTTCACCAATTCTTTTGTATACATGATTTTTTTACAGCCGGTGCACTTTGTCATGATTCCTTCTGGTACATCTTGTTTCTCCCGATCTAAAGGAACCGTTGCATATTTCTTCTTAGACTTCGCAAATAGCTCTTTAAGCAAGCTTAATCCTCCCTTTACCACCAATTATCTATTTTATGATACTTGGTACAAACTATATCAGAAATAAAATTAGTATCGTGTAAAAAGGTGTCACTCGTCCTTCGACATATTTCTAATTCTAATAAGATACGTTTCGATGGCTTTTTCTTCATCACGTTCGAGCAAATATGTAAGAAGTGACAGATAATCTTCTCTTTTCACATTACCCTGTACCATCTCTGATGTTCTAGCATAGCTGTTGACAATGCGCCAAATTCTTTCCAGCAATCGATTGCGATTCAAAATGGCAATCCTTAAAAAGAACTCATCATCATGAAACTCATCCGCTTTGACCCAGACCATTAATCTTTTGATGTCCTCAGCCGTAGCGAAAAAGGCGACGATCCGCAAACAGTCAATTTCAATCAGCCTTTTCGTCTCAGACAAATCTTCTTGTACTTTTTTATCTTGCAAAAAAAAGGTTCCCAGAAGCTCGACTAGCTTATGCTCCTGGAAATCCCTGATAAACGTCCCTTCACCACGCCTTGTTTCTATTAATCCTAATAGCTCTAAGGCACGCAATGCTTCACGGACAGAGGAACGGCCTACATTAAAACGATCCGATAACTCCCGTTCTGATGGGATTTTATCTCCCGGCAGGAGGCTGTCCGCTTCAATCATGCTACGTAGGCTCTCAACTACATCGAGATAAATTTTGGATGAAGATGTACGACCTGCCAAATTAATTATTCCTCACTTTTTCCAATGATCGCTAATTTCCTTGTTTTTTCTTTAATTTCCTCGGGATTCACATTAATTCTAGCCACTCCCGTTTCCATCGCTGCCTTGGCAACAGCAGCCGCAACGGCAGGTGCTACCCTCTCATCAAATGGAGCAGGGATAACGTAGTCTTCGTTTAACTCATGTTCCTGTATTAAACCGGCAATGGCTTGTACTGCAGCAACCTTCATTTTTTCATTGATATGTGTTGCACGTACATCCAAGGCACCACGGAAAATCCCTGGGAAAGCAAGGACGTTATTGACCTGATTCGGGAAATCCGAACGGCCTGTTCCTACAACCTTGGCACCCGCTGCTTTCGCATCTTCCGGCATGATTTCCGGATCTGGATTAGCCATCGCGAAAATGATCGCATCCCGATTCATCGAAGAAACCATTTCTTTTGTCAATGCACCTGCGGCAGAAACACCGATAAATACATCAGCGTTTTGAATGACAGTTTCCAAAGGTCCTGAAATCTTATTTCGATTGGTGACTTTCGCCACTTGTTCTTTTGTATCATTCATACCTGTCGAACGGCCCTCATAAATGGCACCCTTCGTATCACACATGATGATGTCACGAACTCCATAGCTATAAAGCAATTTAATGATGGCAATGCCCGCAGCGCCTGCTCCATTCGCCACCACTTTTATTTCCGACATTGATTTATTCACAAGTCGTAACGCGTTCACTAGACCGGCAACAGTAACAATGGCTGTACCGTGCTGATCATCATGAAAAACAGGAATATTCATTTCTTTCTTGAGTCGTTCTTCAATTTCAAAACAATTTGGTGCGGCTATGTCCTCTAAGTTCACTCCGCCGAAAGTCGGTTCGAGTAATTTAACGGTCTCTACAATTTTGTCCACATCCGTCGTTTTTAAACAGATTGGGAAAGCGTCCACTCCAGCGAAACTTTTAAATAATACGGCTTTTCCTTCCATAACCGGCATAGCAGCTTCCGGACCGATGTTTCCAAGTCCCAACACAGCCGTTCCATCAGAAATAACGGCAACAGTATTCCCCTTCATTGTATAGTCATAGACGGTTTCCGGCTTATCGTAAATATCTTTACACGGTTCTGCGACACCAGGAGAATAAGCCAGGCTTAAATCTACTGCATTCCGTACCGGTACTTTCGAAACTGTTTCTAATTTTCCTTGATTCAAGCGGTGCATATGCAATGCTTCTTCTCTTAATGTCATAGTTTCACTCCTAAAACAAATTGGATAACCCATATCTTATATGCTGAAATCTAGTGGTCAGACCACAGCGGCCTGTTTTCAATATAACATAACTATTAAAGTTGTAAAACAGTTATTCTTTCTTGTAAACCACATTCCCTTTTCCGACCAAGTCAAATAATGCCTGCATCAGACTATCTGAAGGATTGACCCAATCCCAATAAGATAGCTGTACATAGCGGTTTTCCCTCTCGTAAAAAAGCATGACCTTGGTTTCACCGCTATGCTGCGTTAAAATTTTTTTTATTTTTTGCAGTGTATCCTTCGTTTGCTTGCCGGCCTCAATTTTCAGGAATATCGTTCCGTTCTGTTCCTCTTTCATCTGCTTCACTTTTTCAAGCGGGTATACGTTCCTGATCAGGAGCTGTGTTTTTCCATCCCGCTCTTCCAATGTTCCTTGCAGCATAACGAGTTGTCCATGATTCAATTCGGCAGAGTGGTTTTTATAAACATTTGGAAAAACGACCGCTTCAATATCCCCCTCTTCATCACTAACACTCAAGAAAGCCATCACATCGCCCTTTTTTGTCCTTATTGTTTTAACCGACGTAATGTATGCGCCAAGTAAGACTTTTGATTCCTTTTTATCGGTAGCTTCATCTATGGTCAAGCATCCGAAGTGCTGAAAAAGTTCTCTGTAGCTTGTCACCGGATGATTCGACAGATAAAGCCCCAATGCGCTTTTTTCCAATGAGAGTTTGTGCTCGATAGGGATGGGATCGACCCGGTTGTATTTCGGTTTGAGTGAAAACTCGCCATCCGAAAACATATCAAATAGGTCATTATCCGGATTAACCAATTCCGTATGATTGATCGCTACGTCCAAGCTCGCCAACAATGTTGCCCGGTCTTCACCGAATTCATCAAATGCACCTGAATGCACAAGCGCCTCCAACACTTTCCTATTTACGATTTTCCCTGAAACGCGCAAACAGAAATCGAATAAATCAGCGAACTTCTTCTGCCTCCTCGCAGCAAATATTTCTTTCAGGACCGTACCGCCTATCCCTTTTATGGCTCCAAGGCTATAACGGATCCCTTCCTTTTCCGGTAAAAACGGGTATCCGCTCCGGTTAATCGAGGGAGGCAGAACCGATATCCCTTTCTTTTTTGCTTCACGGATATATTGCGAAATCTTTTCATCATTCCCGACGACCGATGTCAAGAGTGCTGCCATGAAATATTCCGGATGGTGGGTTTTCAAGTAACCAAGCTGATAAGCGATGAAACTATACGCCACCGCATGGCTTCGGTTGAATCCGTAGTTAGCGAAGCGGACAATCAAGGAATAAATCTCATCTGCTGTTTTTTCGGAATATCCTTGTTTCAATGAGCCGCTCACGAAATGCTGCCGCTCTTGATCCAGTACATCCTTCTTCTTCTTGGAAACGGCACGGCGGAGCAGGTCAGCCTCCCCTAGTGAAAACCCGGCTAAACGGGAGGCAATTTGCATGATTTGTTCTTGATATACGATGACCCCGTATGTAGGCTCGAGGATATCCTTCAAATCCTCGTGAAGGTAATCAATCGGAGCCAGTCCATGTTTTCTCTCGATGAACAGCGGTATATTTTCCATCGGACCTGGACGATATAGGGCATTGACCGCGA
Source organism: Peribacillus phoenicis (assembly GCF_047238085.1). Classification (NCBI taxonomy): domain Bacteria; kingdom Bacillati; phylum Bacillota; class Bacilli; order Caryophanales; family Bacillaceae; genus Peribacillus; species Peribacillus phoenicis. The sequence continues at coordinate 3,649,090 of NZ_JBDFMF010000001.1, forward strand.
CGATATCCTCGAATCGGTTCGGTTTAAGCTTGATCAAAACCTTTCGGATGCCATCCGATTCGAATTGAAACACCCCGGTTGTTTCCCCTCTCCCTAAAAGGGCTAGCGTCTCGGGGTCATCCATCGGGATATGGGACAAGTCGAGCTTTTTCCCCGTTCCCTTTTTAATGTTATTTAGAATATTATCGATGAGCGTTAAATTGCGAAGTCCAAGAAAATCCATTTTAAGAAGTCCCAGTTCTTCGAGAAGGTCCATTGGATATTGAGTCAAATGGATTCCGTCATGCCCTCCCTGAATCGGAATATGCTCGGTCAGTGCTTGGTCGCTGATGACGACGCCGGCAGCATGAGTCGAAGCATGGCGAGGCAGACCTTCAAGCAATAACGCGGTTTGAAAAAGTTTTTGATTCAGGTCACTCTCATTAACGAATTCCCTGAGCCTTTTCGATTCCTTGAAAGCCTCGGGAAGCGTGATGCCCAGACGGCCTGGAATCATTTTCGATACCGCTTCCTGTTCCTTTGAATTCAAGCCGAAAACACGTCCTGTGTCCCTTAACGCAGCCTTGGCAGCCAATGTTCCGAATGTAATGATTTGTGCTACATGAAGTTCCCCGTACTTCTTCGCGACATAGGCAATCACTTCTTCGCGGCGGTTATCCGGAAAGTCAATGTCGATATCCGGCATCGAGACACGTTCCGGATTCAGGAAACGCTCGAACAGCAAGGAATGTTCGATTGGATCGACATCCGTTATCGACAGGACATAAGCAACCATCGATCCGGCGGCAGAGCCCCTTCCAGGACCAGTCAGGATTTGATGGTCCTTAGCGAATTTCATGAAATCCCAAACGATTAAAAAGTAATCGCTGAATTTCATTTTGGTGATGACATCCAATTCATATCGTAGGCGCTCTTCATATTGAATGGATGGCTCCGGCAATCTTTTCTTCAATCCCTGGAAACAGATGGCTTCGAGCATTTCCTCGGCTGTGACTCCATCTTCAGTAGGGTACTTAGGCAGAAGTGAACGATGAAATGGAATTTCCAGATTGCATTGCGCGGCAATATGTAGTGTATTTTCGAGTGCATCCGGTCTGTCATGGAATAGTTCTGCCATCTGAGCCCGGCTTTTCAAATAAAATTGATCTGATTCAAGAACCGTATGCGTCTCATCCGCCAGCTTGTCGCCATTTCCAATTGCCAACAGGACTTCTTGTGCGAGTGCATCGCTTTCATTCAAATAATAGACCGGATTCGTCGCGACAATCTTTATCTCTAAATCTCTCGCCAGCTGACTTATGGCTTCGTTACCTTTTTCCTCATCCGCAATCGAAAGTCTCTGTATGGATACATAAAAATCATCATGACCAAAAATTTCTAGAAATCGCCCTGCTGCCTGTTTGGCTTCTTCAGGATTTTCTTCTCTCAATAGCGTTTCTATTTGCCCCTCCGCACCCGGTGTGATTGCAATTAAACCCCTGGAATAGGCTTTTAGCCAATTCATCGGAATGCCTGACGGGGATTTCGTTTTTATGGCACTGCTTATTTTAAGCAGGTTTTGATATCCTTGCAGACTTTTTGCCAATAAAAGAAGTCCATGTGACGATTCCCGTTCATCGAGGATATCCGCAAGTATGCCGATGATCGGTTTTATACCCTGTCTCTTGCATTCTTTATAAAAATAGACCGAACCGTACATAACATTTCGATCGGTTAAGGCAAGACTTGTACAGCCATCCGCTTTCGCTTTGGCCACAAGTTCAGTGATCTTCACCGTACTTGTCAGCAGGCTGTATCCGCTCTGAATATGGAGATGAGTATACACGTTTTTTCTCCCACCTTTGTAAGGCATGTTTCTTTTCATTATAGTGTTTATTTCAAAAAAAGAAAATATGTTCTCATTACCAATGCAATTTAACTTCCTGATTTCCGGCGACTATCATATTACCTCTGAACTTCCCATATATATGGAATAGAAGAATATCAAGCAAAAAAGGATGATGATATATGAATGAAGCCTTTGTTCCAGCCTTTCTCAACAGCTTTTTCATATCGCTTGGCGTATTGCTTGGCGGCTCGATAATCGGGGGCCTTGCGGCTTTTTTTACTGGACAAGCCCCGATGACGACTGTATTCCGGCTGTCGGACAGCCTTCGTATTTGGGCCATTGTCGCTGCGATCGGGGGTACTTTTGATATGGTCTATAATTTCGAACGCGGTATTTTCCACGGAGAAACGAAGGATATAGTCAAGCAGGTCCTATTGATTCTATCTGCACTTGGAGGGGCACAGACAGGAGCACTGATCATAAACTGGTTCACGCAAGAGCATATTTCACCATGAGAATTCCTCCCTATCACAGGTCTCCCACCTGGCAGCGTTTTTTTGCCGGAGCCGCACTTGGCGGATTGATCAGCTGGGTGATTTTCTTTTATATGCATGGTGTCCAGCAGGAAAAGCAGATCCGGACCCTTCACGAACAAAGAGAAGAGATTAAGGATTTAAACGGGGAAATCGCAATTTGGGAGCAGGATTATAAAAAATTGAACGAGAAAAATGAGGAAATCCTGACGATTCAGGAAGTGGAAGTAACCATCACGAATGAAAAATACAGTCTGGATCGGCTGAGCATTGCAGAAGCGGAGGATGTGATTGAGGACGACCTTTCCTCTCTTCTCGCCAAAGATGTCGCGAGTGTCTATGACGGAAAGGTGCTTTTGAAAAAATCGATAGAAAATAAGATCGTGACCATCAATAAAAAGCGCTATCGACTTGAAGTCGTCGAGATCATGTTTTATACGAAAATGAATATTGAAATCAAACTAAAAAGGACTACTTCTTAGATGTTGGCTTAATTGATTTCTACCAAATTTAAAGACCAAATCATATGCAATTTGGTCTTTAAGTTTTTTCATTCCACTTTATTCAACTCTTCCATGTCGGCAAGGATATTATCCACTTCATCCCAGGAATGAATCGACGCCCCTGCTGCAAGCGGGTGGCCTCCGCCGTTATATTTACGGGCAATCGTATTGATGATTGGTCCTTTAGAACGGAAACGGACTCTGATTTCTTTATCCTCTTCAATGAAGAAGACCCAAGACTTAACATTTTTAATCGAACCGAGTGAGGAAACGAGCTGAGATGCCTCAGATGTAGAAGCATGGAATTTTTCAAGTATATCTTTTGTGATGATCATTTTCCCCGTTCCATATGGAAGGATTTCAAAATGCTGCAGCACATAGCCATTCAACCGGACTATGCTTTCCTCGACGTCATACATCTCCTGATATAACTGGGGGCGGGAGAACGAGTAGTGAATCAACTCACTGGCATAGGCAAATGTCTTTTCAGTCGTACTTTGGAATAGGAAACGACCTGTATCGCCAACAATGCCTGCATATAGAAGGCGTGCCGCTTCATCACTCATCTTCAAGCCTTCCTCTTTCCCGAACTGGTAAAACTCATAAATCATTTCACTTGTCGAACTTGCCGATGTATCGACCCAGCGCATATCGCCATATGGATCTTCATTGGGATGATGATCGATCTTAATCAGTTTATCCCCCCTTGTGTACCGTACATCACAAATCCGGTCCGTATTTGCGGTATCACAAACGATGACCAGAGCACCTTCATATGTTTCATCCGAAATCACATCTAACCTTCTTAAGTAATTCAATGACGGTTCTTCTTTCCCGACCGTAAAAATTCGCTTTTCGGGGAAAGATGCTTTCAGGATTTCCGCCAATCCTCCCTGTGAACCATAAGCGTCCGGATCTGGACGGACATGACGATGGAGAATGATAGTATCATAACGCTTTATATCTGCTAATATTTCAGCTTTCATATAGATCTCCCCTTAACATATGTATTATCGAGCCTAATAAAGATGATATATTTCATTTAATCAAAAAATTGCGGAAATAGGAAGACTCATCTTGTTTACTGTGGCATTCTCTTTCATTTCCCGCTACAATAAAAAGGTACATATGTTAAATTGGGGGAATTTCAAACGATGCCTATTCTTGTCACCTTGATCGTTCTTTCATTAGGGGTCTATCTGTTTTATAAAATCAAATCGGTCCGAACCAGAATGCCGATGGAGAAAAAGTGGATTTCAGGGAAGTCTTCCATTGCCCTCGGTGCGTTTGTCGCACTATTCGGAATCAATCAGCTTTTTCTATTCCACACGACCATCACTTATATCATTGCTGCCGTTTTCATCTTCGTTGGCCTATTCAGTATTTGGGGCGGCTATAAAATGTATAAATTTTATTTGCCGCATGCAATCGAAGAAGCTGCAAATCAAAAAGGATAATCGAAATTCGATTATCCTTTTTATTTTTATGATCGGTCGAGCAATTGGCAAGTCAACATCGCCTTGCCAACTAGTTTGCCTTGGTTAAACACTTCAACATCCACTTTTCCGAATTTACGTCCTACATCGAGGACACGCGGATGGATTTCAAGCGTACTGTCGATCTGGACTGGCTTGATGAAATAGATCGTCATGTTTTCCACGACCAAGTCACCGCGCTTATAGCTTCGAAGTGCACGATTTGCTGAGTCGGTGACCAATGTCGTGAACACACCGCTTGAAATGGTCCCAAGGTAATTGGTCATCTGCGGAGTGACTCCATAGTTATACACTTCCTCGCCCTTGCCCCGATTCGAAGTCATCACAAGCTGGCTTGTGATTGTATCGTCGATCGTTTCGCCGACCTGAGGCTGCCTTTGGCTCATTTGCAGTGCCTTCAGGACATCCTGCCTGCTCACGATACCCTTGAGGATATGACTGTCATTCACGACCGGGATTAACTCAATCCCTTCCCAAACCATCATATGTGCAGAAGATGCCACACTCATTTTATCGCCTACGGTCATCGGGTTTTTCGTCATCACCTTATCAATGAGCGTCAGCTCTTCCTGTCCGATGATATCTTTTGATGTGACCATTCCTTGAACCTTCATATTGTCATCGACAACAGGGAAACGGCTATGCCCGGATTCCTGATTCAGTTCATGCCAAGTCTGAACCCGGTCACCCACCGTTAAAAAGGTCGTTTCCTGTACGGGTGTCAAAATATCCTCCACCAGCAAGATTTCCTTTTTGATTAATTGGTCATAGATTGCCCGATTGATCATCGTTGCGACGGTAAACGTATCGTAACTTGTTGAGATGACTGGCATCTCCAATTCATCGGCTAACCTTTTAACGGGCTCTTCCGTATCGAATCCCCCGGTGATCAGCACTGCTGCACCCGCTTTTAACGCGTGCTCGTGGGCCTGTGTACGGTTCCCGACGATCAGCAGGTTTCCTGCACCCGTATATCTCATCATGGCATCCAGCTTCATCGCCCCGATGACGAATTTATTTAATGTCTTATGAAGTCCCGTTTTCCCGCCCAGAACTTGTCCGTCAACAATATTGACTACCTCTGCGAAAGTGAGCTTTTCAATATTCTCTTTTTTCTTTTTCTCAATGCGGATCGTGCCTACCCGCTCAATCGAGCTCACGTAGCCCTGGTTCTCCGCCTCTTTAATTGCCCGGTATGCCGTACCTTCACTAACATTCAATGCTTTCGCTATTTGACGGACGGAAATCTTTTCGCCGACAGGGAGCCCATCGATATGTTTCAATATTTGTTCATGCTTTGTAGCCAAGCGCTTCACCCTTTTCACGGTATTCCTATTCTCCATTATAAGGTCAAAGAGCCTAGTTTATCAAACAACTACTAGTATTGGCGCAACCTTTTGTATTCCGGCTGTCGTCTTACCTTTTGTTTTTTAGGAGAATATAGTATGCCCGTCAAGTTTCCAGCTACCGCCAACAATGCAAACAACAGCCAGGATCCAGCAAACAGCGCCTCCAGACCTCCACTTTCCAACGACAAACGCGGTACTGCATAATACAGCATCACACCGCATAGAAGCAAACACAGTAATAACCTCTGTTTCATCCAACCCCCCCTTTTTTTCATCTATTCATTTTATGCCTTTGAAAGGAAAAAAGACTTGGCTGCAAAACGAGACTTTACTTTCCGATTGCTGTAATAACCTGCGTGAAAGGAAATGCTGCTGGGAAGACCCGTCATTTCAGCCGGTCAACCCACACGATACACATAAAAAACGGAAGCTCTAAAGGCTCCCGCTTCTTTTAAAAGTCTATTTCATCCCCGGCTTCCATGATCAGTCCATTTCCCTCTTCAAGCAAGTCCATGAATTTTTCAGGATCCTGTTTGATGACAGGGAAAGTATTGTAATGAATCGGCACGACTTGTTTGGCTTGTAGGAATTTCGCTGCAAGTGCTGCATCTTCCGGGCCCATGGTGTAATTGTCGCCGATTGGCAAGAATGCCAAGTCAATCGGATGTCGCTCCCCGATCAATTTCATATCGGAAAATACCGCTGTATCCCCTGCATGATAGATCGTTTTCCCTTCTATCGTAAGCAATACGCCAGCAGGCATTCCTAAATAAATGATTTGCCCATCTCCGTTATTGAATCCCGTTCCATGGAATGCTGGCGTCAGTTTCACTTTTCCAAAGTCGAACTCGAAAGCTCCTCCGATGCTCATCCCGTGGGTCCTGACTCCTTGAGCACCCAGGTAGTCGGCAATCTCTGCAATGCCGATGACAAGTGCATCATCCCTTTTGGCCAATTCAACCGTATCACCGACATGGTCATTATGGCCATGTGTTAAGATGATCACATCCGGTTTCACATCTTCTACTTTCAAATCGGTCAATTCGTTTCCAGTAATGAATGGATCGATTAAAATCGTTTTACCATTCGTTTCAACTTTTACAACTGCATGTCCATGAAAAGATACTTTCATTTTTGCTGCTCCCTTCCCATACCCACTAATTTTTTTTAGGTAGCTTTCTTAGGCCTTTCCCATTTACTATACTTTTAAATATTGCTATGGTAATTATATCTTATTAATGGAGGTATCGTCATGAATGAACGTTTGACAGAACTACAAAATTGGCTACAGGCGAATGAGGCTGAAGCCGCTTTACTTACATCTACAGAGAGCATCTTCTATTTAAGCGGGTTTTTTAGTGATCCTCATGAAAGACTGCTGGCACTTGCCATTTTTGCAAATGCCGAACCATTCCTTGTCTGCCCGCAGATGGAAGTTCCGGATGCTAAACAGGCTGGATGGGATGGAGATATCATTGGATACACCGACATCGAAGATCCTTGGGGAAAAGTTAAGCAAGCAGTGGAGAATCGCGGGTTATCCATTCATAAAATGGCCATTGAAAAAGAGCATATGAATGTAGAGCGTTATGAAAAGGTCCAACAACACTTCGGCGCTCCAAAGCTCGTTTCCGCAGAAGAAAAACTTCAAAGGATGCGAATGATCAAGTCGGAAGATGAAATGGTCAAAATCCGTGAAGCATGCCGCCTTGCCGACTTTGCGATTGAAGTGGGTGTCAACGAAATTCATGAAGGTAAAACGGAAATGGAAATCCTTGCAGCGATAGAATTCGAATTGAAAAAGGCAGGAGTCAGCCAAATGTCTTTCTCCACCATGGTCCTGACTGGCAAAAATGGCGCTTCCCCACATGGCACACCTGGGAATACGAAGGTTCAACGCGGCGACCTCGTCCTCTTTGACCTTGGCGTCGTTCATGAAGGGTACTGCTCTGACATCACTAGAACGGTCGCATACGGAGATATCAATGATAAACAGGCAGAAATATATGAAACTGTACTTAAAGCACAAGAAGCTGCCGTTGCAGCCAGTAAACCTGGTGTATCCTGTTCCGAGATAGACTTGACGGCCAGAAACATCATCAGCAATAAGGGATACGGTGAATTCTTCCCGCACAGGCTCGGTCACGGACTTGGGATCAGCGTCCATGAGTATCCATCCTTGACTGAAACGAATTCCCTAAAACTTCAATCCGGAATGGTTTATACCATCGAACCTGGCATATATGTTCCGAATGTTGCAGGCGTAAGGATTGAAGATGATCTATTGATCACGGATGCAGGCTGTGAGGTTTTGACCAAATTCCCGAAGAGCCTGCAAATCATAAAGTGATAATGAAATAACCATTTAATATAACGAAACCCGGATACCCCCGCCTTCATTTAAGACGGGGGTATTTATTCAACATTTCAACTAATCGGTCCGCAGATCATACTTCATTGCTTTATCACTGCCGTCAAACGAAATGACCAGCCATTCACTATCTATTCTTATGATTCCCCTCTCGGCACCGAGATAATAAACAACATTATCTTTCTCTTTAAAATATTCCGTTTCTGTTGGAGACCCTAAAAGCGTGAACACTTCTTCTTTTGTCTTGCCTATCAATTCATGATCTTTGATTAAGTCATCTACCAGGTACACTCTTCCTTCATCATCATTTAACCATCTTTCGGTGGTGAACCTTGATTCATATTCATTTACCCCTAACCTAAAAACACAATAAAATAGAAGAGAAAAGCCAAGGCCTGATATGACTATAAATCTAATTTTGATTTTCCTTTTATTATGCTGATCGGTATATTTCCATGAAATCCATTGAAAAAATAGTAAAAGAACAAATGGAAGCAGCAGTGCTGATATACTCATTAAACTGATTGAAACATGTACAAAATTGATGTAAAAAATATAAATGAAATAGATCAAAGCATACAAAAGCACGTATAAAGATAATGCATAGTTTACTATTCTTGAAACACTCAAAGAAAAAAACTCCCCTCTCACATTAAATTTACCATAAATGAATAAATAAGGTAAATAAGGTGAGCGTTTCGCTTATGCAATGATTGGTGCTTATCTTTTCATCATAATAAGGCTATATTCATTTTTTTCATTTGGTAATTTCCAGATCATTGGCAAAAACATTCGCTAATTTGTTACAATTGAAATCAGATCCATTAGGTAAATCATAGTATAATAGGTATGAAATAGAAGGAGGAGATTCACTTGAATAGTATAGATTATAAAAATATTCTTGTAGCAGTGGACGGTTCGGAAGAAGCAGAGTGGGCCCTAAAAAAGGCAATCTATTTAGCAAAACTCAGTGACGCTACCCTTGTGCTCACACATATCGTGGATACAAGGAATTTCCCTACTGTCGAAGCTTATGATATGACTATCCGTGATCACTCTGAAACCTTTGCCAATGAGCTATTGGACAAGTATAAAACGGAAGCCATTGCATCCGGGATTGCAAAGGTCCAAACAGAAGTTGCCTATGGTTCTCCTAAAGTTCAAATTCCAAGGGATTTAGCGAAAAAGCATTCGATCGATTTAATTGTATGCGGTGCAACGGGCCTTAACGCAGTCGAACGTTTCCTTATCGGCAGCGTGTCGGAAGGCATAGTTCGCCATTCTAACTGTGATGTAATGGTCGTGCGTACGAATTGATAAAAGAAAATGATATAAAAAGCTCGTTCGCCAAATTGGTGAACGAGCTTTTTCCTGTTATTCACTTACCAGTTTTTCCGCTTTTTCAATCGCCAGCAGGACTTGGGCAAAACCTGTACCGCCCGCACTGTTACGGCGTTTAACTGCCTCATAAGGATTTAATGCATCATAAATATCATGATCAAACAAATCGGAAGCTTCCTTGAATTGTTCAATGCTCAGGTCGACTAAATAGCAGCCATTCTGGACACAGAACAATACAAGCTTCCCGACTACTTCGTGGGCCTCACGGAAAGGCATCCCCTTTGAAGCCAGGTAATCAGCTAATTCAGTCGCATTCGAGAAGTCATTTTTTGTTGCTTTTTCCATTATGTCCGTTTTCACTTTCATCGTTGAAATCATGCCGGCAAATATTTTAAGTGAACCAACAATGGTCTTAACCGTATCAAAAACGCCTTCTTTATCTTCTTGCATATCTTTGTTATAAGCAAGCGGCAGTCCTTTCAAAACAGTCAATAACCCCGTTAGGTTCCCATAAACCCGTCCTGTTTTACCACGGATCAATTCCGCCATATCAGGGTTTTTCTTTTGCGGCATGATGCTGCTTCCCGTAGAAAACGCATCATCCAATTCAATGAATTGGAATTCCTGGCTTGACCAGAGAATGATTTCTTCGCTGAAACGGGATAAATGCATCATCATTGTCGCACTGTTGCTCATGAATTCAATGGCAAAATCACGATCACTTACAGCATCAAGACTGTTTTCGTAAATTCCCTCAAACCCCAATAGCTCCGCACTGAGGGCACGGTCAATCGGGAAAGTCGTCCCAGCTAATGCCCCAGCACCCAATGGAGAAATGTTGATCCTTTTGAAACTCTCGGTGAAGCGCTGCTTATCACGCTCAAGCATCCAAAAGTAAGCCATTAAGTGGTGGGCAAATGAAATGGGCTGTGCACGCTGCAAATGTGTATAACCTGGAATTAGTGTTTCCACATTTTTCTTGGATTGTCCCAAAATCGATATTTGCAAATCATTGATGAGTTCCAGAATCACTTTCGTTTGGTTCCGCATATACAGATGAAGGTCGGTCGCAACTTGGTCATTACGGCTTCTTCCTGTATGAAGCTTTCCGCCAACTGGACCGATTTCGCTTATTAGCATACTTTCCAGGTTAAGATGGATATCTTCCATCTCAACCTTAAAAGTCAATTCACCCTTCTCAGCCTTTTCCTGTAAACTTTTCAGACCTGCAATGATCTGATCCGCATCTTCTTCAGGTAAAATGCTGCATTGCTTTAACATGGTTACATGAGCTAAACTGCCTTGAATATCTTCAAGGACAAGTTCCTGGTCAAAGGAAATGGAAGCTCCAAACTCATCTACCCATTCTTCGGCGGATTTCGTGAATCTTCCTCCCCAAAGCTTGCTGCTCACACTGTCACCTTCTTGTTATTGACCATGCTGTTCACTTTCGTTGGAAGTCCCCATAATTTAATGAATCCAACTGCTGCATCATGATCGAATTCGTCTGCTTTTGTATAGGTAGCCAATTTTTCGTCATATAAGGAGTACTCGGATTTTCTTCCTTCAACAATCGCATGACCTTTAAATAGTTTCACACGGACCGTACCCGTTACATTCACTTGTGTTTCTTTCAGGAATGCAGCCAAAGCTTTTTGAAGCGGAGAGAACCAAAGTCCCTCATAAATCAATTCAGTCATTTTCTTCTCGATCACCGGTTTGAAGTGAGCCAGTTCTTTAACAAGCGTGATATCTTCAAGTTCTTTGTGAGCAGCTATCAATGTCATCGCACCAGGTGCTTCATAGACTTCACGTGATTTGATTCCTACTAATCTATTTTCAACGTGATCGATACGCCCTACTCCGTGTTTGCCGGCAATTTGATTCAACTCGACGATCAGGTCAGCCAATTTATAGTTTTTATCATTCAATGTAACCGGCACACCTTGTTCAAAACCAATTTCAATGATATCGGCAGTATCTGGCGTACATTCAAGGCTTGTAGTCAAATCATAGGCCTCTTCCGGCGGAGCTGCCCAAGGATCTTCCAGGATTCCGCATTCGTTACTTCTTCCCCAAAGGTTTTGGTCAATCGAGAACGGACTCGCCATGCCAATCGGAACGGGAATGCCATTTTTCGCTGCATATTCAATCTCCTCTTCACGAGACCATTTCCAGTCACGAACAGGTGCAAGAACTTGCAAATTAGGGTTCAATGCGGAGATGGATACTTCGAAACGCACTTGGTCATTTCCTTTTCCCGTACAACCGTGTGCAACGGCTACCGCGTTTTCCGCTTCAGCCACTTCCACTAATTTCTTCGCGATCAGCGGACGTGATAAAGCCGATACCAATGGATATTTCCCTTCATACAAAGTATGTGCCTGAAGAGCCGTCAATGCGAATTCATCAGCGAATTCGTCCTTCGCATCAATGACATAGGAACTTACCGCACCAACAGTGATCGCTTTTTCTTTAATGAAGTCCAAATCTTTCCCTTCTCCGACATCCAAGCAGCATGCCACAACTTCGTACCCTTGATCTTGTAACCATTTAATTGCAACGGAAGTATCCAAACCTCCGGAATATGCTAAAACAACTTTTTGATTTTCCATTTCCATCGTCCTTTCGTGTGAATAAAAATTCATCGTTTGTTATTTTTATTCAATCTATGATTAGTACTTTATCATCTTTATTAAAGGAATACAAGGGGTATTTTAAAGATTTTGCTAAATAATCCGCTAATAATTTAGTGAATTTACACATTGGATGCTTCCGCGGGAATATAGTAAACTAGGAGTATGATAAATCGAAAAGTGGAGGGCATATGAAAGAACTATTTACCTTTGATGAACGGCTTGGCATCTCAATTCCCGATTTGAATCTGGAGTGGGATGAATATACAAAAGGCGAGCAACAGCAAATACTCGTACACTGGGAGAATATCCGGGGAAGCATCCCGGACCGCATCAAGGAACTGGAATCCACCATTAACCGAAAGCAGTTTCGGCTCTCCGATGAAAGTAATTTCGCCAAATCATGCCAGCTCAATTCCGAAATTGCGGAACTTGCTTCCATCATCAATGATTTATGGCTATGGTATCGTGCCAATCAAGTCGTAAGTGAAAAGATGCATAATTAAGGCCTATTCCATGCAAAAAAAGCCACAGTTTAAAACTGTGGCTTTTTTTTGCATCCTCTTATAAATCCTTGCGAAGTTCACCAACGACATGTCCCAATTCCGGAAGAATCAATTTATTCATCGCAAGCCGAACCGCCCCTGATGAGCCTGGGGTGGAAAAAACGGCTTTATTGTTCACGACTCCGGCAATCGCCCTGGATAGAATGGCGGCAGACCCGATATCCTCTTGATAACTGAGCATTCGAAAAATCTCGCCAAAACCGGGAATTTCCTTGGTCATCAACTCTTTGACCGCCTCGATCGTTACATCCCTATTGGCGATGCCAGTGCCACCATTTGTTAATATGACATCGACCTTGCTGATTTGGCTGCCAGAAGTGACCGCATCCTGAATCGCTTTCCGCTCATCTTTAACGATTACATATTCATTCACTTCATGACCATTCGATTTCAGCAATTCCATCATCAGTGCTCCGCTTTTATCCGTTTCTTCATTACGTGTATCGCTGACGGTTATCACCATGCAGCGAACTGCCTCCGTGATGGCTTTTTTATGATTCTTGACACTCATTCTTCATCAGCCTTCTTCTCCAGTAAATAACGATATTGATAGAACTTCTGGGCAAATTCACTGACACTCCGGGTCATTTGATAATTGGATCCAGCCCCGATGGCCATGCTGATGAACGGTATGCCCCGAACCAGTTTTTTTCGAAAAACAGTAATGGATAATGCTTTCAACAGCTGCTTCAGAGGCTGTTCCATCCAGGTAGGGTTTGTCAGTTCTTCGATTCCTAAATAAAAATAGTCATCTTCTGCGGTCTGGACCTCGCGGATCAATTCTTCCCACGCTATTCCTTGGAGCCTCTTTGGCATCGCTCCTGCATTGAATACCTTAAGGGCCAGCATCATTTCAAACGGCGTATTCACCTCGACACCATAAGACATCGCAATAAGCTGTACGATCCTGACATTGATGACCGTCATGGCCGGAATATCGCTCCCTAGCAGAAGCAGGCCTCCTGATCCGCTCATCCCGCCCTGTGCAAATGAATATAAGCGATGCTTAGCGATATGCTGATTGGCTATGTAATTCAACTGATCGATCGATAAGTGATTCAAATCACTCAGCGTTTCGATATCTTCATTAAACACGCGCGCAGATGCTAAAATCCGCTCTCTTGCATCTATTTGAACTTGTGAGCTCTGAACCATGGCATGTAAATGAAAAAGCCAGGTATCCAGCTTTTCAAAAAACTGTTGTTGGACGTTTTCAGGAAGCAGGGCAAACCCCTGCTCCAACCATTTATCATACAAAGCAGCAAGGTCCGTGGGCTCATATTGATAAAGCTTTTCCTGCCATTCACTAATTTCATTCCAAATTTTCATTTCCCGGTTCGTGAATTCCATGCATCAAGCCTCCTATGTACAGAATTGGTGGATTCTCCCTTAAGTATACCATAGAGGACAGCTTTTCAGAGAATGGATGATGGGAATCCAGTATTAATGGGGATTGGCTGCATGGGCATAAACTCCATGAGGAGTCGGATTTCAAGGAGGAAATTTCATGGGAAAGCCCCCTTACCAGAGGGATAAGGGGATCATTATAAAAAAACAGGAAGTCATGTTTTCCTAGTCTCGCTAAAAGCTATTTTCATGGTATCCCTGACAATCATGATTTCTTCATTAGTGGGGATGACCATGACTTTTACAGGGGAATAGGGTGCATTGATGAACGCTTCCTTGCCCGAGGTGCGATTGAGATCCTTATCCCAATATACCCCCATGAATTCAAGTCCCTCCAAGATTCGCCCCCTAATGGTTTGACTGTTTTCACCGATGCCCGCTGTAAAAATGATGCCATCCACACCTCCCATTTTAGCTGAATAGGAGCCAATGTACTTGTGAATTCGGTCTGCGAATACTTTAAGTGCGAGTTCAGCCCGCTCATTGCCTTTATCCGCTTCAACTTGAATATCGCGCAGGTCGCTGGAAAAACCGGAAAGGGCCAGGATGCCGCTTTTCTTATTCAGGACATCCAGAACTTCATCTGCTGTTTTCCCCGTCTTCTCCATGATATAAGGAATCAATGCAGGGTCGATGTTCCCTGAACGAGTTCCCATAGTAACACCGGCCAATGGTGTAAATCCCATTGATGTATCAATTGATTTGCCGCCCTTTATGGCCGTGATGCTTGCACCATTCCCTAAATGGCACGATATCAATCGAAGCTGTTCAATTGGGCGACCAATCATTACGGCTGCCCGCTGTGATACATATTTATGTGAAGTACCATGAAACCCATACTTCCTTATTCCGTATTTTTCATAATATTCAAGAGGCAAGCTGTACAAATAGGAACCTGCTGCCATCGTTTGATGGAAGGCAGTGTCGAATACCGCAACCGCTGGCACATCACCCAGTGCTTGCCTGAAGGCTTTGATCCCGGTGATATTGGCGGGATTATGAAGGGGCGCCAACTCGGAAAGCTTTTCGATTTCCTCTATTACATCCTCCGTAATCAAGACCGATTCGCTGAATACCTCACCGCCATGCACCACCCGATGCCCTACGCTTTCTATCTCTTCAAAGGAGTCAATGATGCAATGGTCAATCAGCTTTTCCAATAAAAGCCCTACAGCCACTTCATGATTTGGTATATCCATCGTTTCAGATACCTTTTCGCCTTCGAAGCTTAAAGTAAATGCGGAATCTTTCAAGCCGATTCTCTCAACAAGACCTTTTGTAATTACTTTTTCACTAGGCATCTCAAAAAGCTGAAACTTCAATGAAGAGCTGCCCGCATTAATAGCCATGATTTTTGACATCCATCCTGCTCCTTTTCTCTAAGCTAGTTCTTCCAATGTTATCTCAACGAAACGTGCAGTATATTGAACAATCTTATCATGACAAGCGAATTCAACCAAATATTAATGAATAATTGCAAATAATCACTCTCAAATAAAAAAATGAAAGCCAATGCCCGGGGCATCAGCTTTCATTGTCTATTTTTCCTCTTTAAACCAATCGTCCATCTGTTGCATGACAGACCTGGTCGCTTCGAAATCCGACAACTTCGGAAGCTGTACGAGCAATGCCTTCTTCGGTGCTTCGATACCCTCTTTTTTCTTTTGAAGGATCAGGATGCTTTTCGCAGCCGCTTCACTTTTAAACATGGAAAGCGGCAATTGCACCATCCCTTGGATATGTGTATGCTTCTTCAGAAAATCATTGAGTTTCGGCGCTTCCTCCGAGACGAACAGGTTATTCGGGACAATGAAGAATAGATGTCCGCCATCCTTCGCATGTTTAACACCTTGTTCAATAAACAAATGGTGTGCATACGAATGTCCCTTATCGGCCTTCAATTCATATTCAGCTGCACGTACATCATTCGGATAATAACCAATCGGCAAATCACTGACCACAACATCTGAAGGATCGATGAAAAGCGGCTCCAGGCTGTCCTGGTTAAAAAATTGCAGCGGGTGTTCTTGCAGGTTGGCACCTGCATAAGCAAGCCTGATCAAGGTTTCGTCAATCTCGACACCATATGAAGCGATGTTTTTATCAGTAAGTTGATTCAAGATCGCAAATAGTAAGTTCCCCGTTCCGATGGCTGGATCGAGCATGACTATCTCTTTTTGATCCTTTGTGAATTTACCGACTAAATAACTGACGAACATGCCGACTGCATCAGGAGTCATATGATGATTCGGCTGAACGCTCTGCTGCATGCCTTTTAAAATGGCAAGCTGGTACGCTTTTCGGATTGCTTCTTTTTCATATTTCTCTGGTGAAAAATCTGCATAATGCTTCACTAACCTTTTTTTCGATACTTCACTGATTTCCTCCTGCAGGACTTTCCCTTCGAAGAAATTCTCGCCCGTTTCACCTAAGGCATCCAGATACGTACATGATAGTTCACTTTGCAATATTTGGGCTGTTTCATCAAATTCATAAAATAATTGTTCAACTGGGGTAGACTTCACTTATTAATTCCTCCTGTTTGCTTCTGTCCCTATTTTAAAGGTAAGAAGAAAGAGATACAAGCCGTACGTCCTGCTTATCATTCTTCGATTATTTAACGTACCGTTTTCCGTTTTGAAATTCCGCATATAAGGAATCTCTCGCGCAAAATTTTAACCATGAGTAAGTAAAAGGTAAATTAAATACAAGGTGTAAAATTTGGACGTTGATTTCCACTTCAGGCACTCGCTTTCCGCGGGCGGTCTGCCCTCGGCTTGCGCCTGCGGGGTCTCCCCTAGACACGCTTTTCCCGCAGGAGTCTCGTACCTTATGTTCCAATCAACTTTGTTTTGAAATTAGATGGAAAACCTTTTGTCTAAAAACTCAAATACGGGTAGTGTTGTTGCCCTGTATTTTTTTTTATTTGGATAGGCTCAATGAATGCCCAAACAGAATACCATGCATGAGGTGGTGATTATATATGGATAATCAATATCAAAACTATCATGGGCAGGTTAATCCGATAAATCAGCAACATGATATTCAGTCAGCAGATGAATTAAACAGGCAACAACAGGGGTTTCAACAAGGGTTTCGACAAGGATTTCGACAAGGGTATCGACAAGGATATCGAGAAGGATTTCGAGCAGGGCAACAACAGGGGTTTTTCCCAGGACCGAGACAATTGCCGTCGTGGCCTAATGAAATTGACATAAGAGTTGGAACACCTAATGGGCAAGAGTGGTCTGGCAAGGTTGTTTTACCACAAAATGGTCCGACTTTCGAGCCTTAACTGATCCAGCATATAATAAATGAATCTAGTCAAAAGAACCGAACTGTATCGATCGACCTCAGAAATTAATAATAACCACAACTTAAATGAATATTAGAGCCTAAAAAGGAACTGTCCACTTCAACGACAAGGTGTTTATCAACAAGAAAATCAACATTAAAACAAAAAACCGGGCACATTGCGCCCGGTTTTTTTGAATTCGCATCTTATTTTGCCGCTTTAGCCGCTTCGATTGCACCTTCGTAATTAGGATGGCTGGTGCCTTCACTTACATATTCTACATATGTGATTTCATCAGAGCTGTTCACTACGAATACAGAGCGAGCCAATAGACGAAGTTCTTGCATGACTACACCATATGCTTCACCGAATGAAAGGTCACGGTGATCGGAAAGAACTTGAACATTGTCCAAGCCGCTGGCAGCACACCAGCGTTTTTGCGCGAAAGGAAGATCGTTACTGATCGTAAGTACTTTTACATTATCCAATTTTGCCGCTTCTTCATTAAATTTACGTGTCTGTGCGTCACAAACACCTGTATCCACGGATGGAACCACGCTGATAATGCGGACAGAACCTTTGGAGTCGTTTAAAGTAACCGGAGATAAGTCATTAGCCAATACTGTAAAATCAGGTGCTTTGTCCCCAACTTTTAGTTCTGGTCCCACTAAAGTGATCGGGTTGTTTTTAAATGTAACTGAAGCCATTAAAAATTCCTCCTTTTTCTGCTATATGTACAAGCATAATAATATTTGTTTTGCCGGAATTTTGCAATTAATTGAATTGGGAAATGTGATTGGTGCTCGTGCATGACATGAAGGTGTAATGACATACTGCAGCAAAAATAAAAACTCGGCGGATGCCGAGTCGCAGTTAGAAATCTATATCCATTTTAGGTTCTTGGTACCTTTTTGCAGCTTGTTGACTGCCGCCTTGGTTTTGATTACCGCCCTGCTTTTGATTATTGTCTTTCTTGGATAGCATGGACTGGATCTTATCGACGACTTGAGGAGCTAAATCCATCATTTTTTCGAGAAGATGCGTCCCTTCATCCAGATGGATCATTTTCACCCCATGGGAACCGACAATCAAAAAGGCAATTGGTGTTATGGAAACCCCGCCGCCGCTACCGCCGCCAAAGGGCTGCTTGGAACCACCTTGCTGTCCTTGCTGGTTTCCATCCATCACAAATTCGCTGCCACCGGCTGCAAAACCAAATCCCACTTTGGATACGGTTAAAATGACACTTCCATCCGGAGTTTCAACCGGATCTCCGATGATCGTGTTCACATCGACCATTTCTTTCAGATTTTCCATAGCTTCTTTCATTAAACCTTGGATCGGATGATCTGACATTTAAATTCCCTCCACTCTAGAACGATTGTTTATTGGAATCACCTGATAGCTTCGCTAATTTCCTCGACTTGAAATGCGGCTTCCCGCCTTTCCAATAACGAAGCAGTTTTATTCCAGTCACCATAGCCTGCCCGATTCTAAATTGTAATATGCAGGAAATCGACGTGTTTGCCTGCCATCTCTGAAAGTCGGGTGTAATGGAATAGGAGGGCATGATCCGGAAGTTGAAATAGGTTGTCAGCAACCCGATGATGGAACCTTTGAGTGCCCAGCATGCTCCAGTTAAGACACCGGTGTGTGCAGCGTTTTTAGTACCGACCTTACTATGCCAGGAGAATTTTTTGACTTGGACTTTCCCAGCGAAGTGACGGACGATCTTATGGAATCCGATGATATGCTGAAGCATCTCCAGAATGTCTGCAAATCCGTCACGCAAATCTTCGGCTGTGAATTTTTTCTTTTCTTCCTTTTTTGTTTTTCCGTTCATTTCTTTTTCTTCGTTTACTACTACAGTTGCCGAGTCATCTTCCAGTTTGATGACCGGAACCTTGAATGTATAGTGAAAAAGCCCATACCAAGCTGATAATTTAATATGTATTAGGTCATTCGTATGGACACGTTTGTAGTCGATGGACACTCTTACTTTAGTGAAAACAACAATAAGCAGCACCAAAATGAGGATACCTATTATCAACAAAAGCCACTTCATGCACCCACACCCCTTCAGCCTATCATTATCGGCATATGCAAAAAAAATAAACCTGCAAAAGCGAAAATCACGCTCTTACAGATTTATGAATGGAAAAAATCATCTTCTGATCAACACTACGCCCGTGTCTGCAAAGACATCATGCAAAGCCTGTTTCTTCGGTAATAGGCCTGCCAAGAGATAGCCAATCCAAGTGACCTTTGAAATATAGCGGCCAATCAGCTCCCTGAACAAAATCGTTCCCCATGAAATGTTTTTTTTCTCTTCCTTCAATGCAACGACTTTCAGTCCAAAAATCATTTTACCAAGAGTTTGGTTCAAGAATTTGGTCATCAAAACAAAGTATAAGAAGAATACGACCCCCGTTAAAAAGCCCTCTGCGGAAAACCAGAGATCATCTGTCCCTTCATAAAACTTGAAGATGGGATGAATCAAAATCCGGTTCAAACTTCCGATAACCAATAGATCGGCTAAATAGGCCCAAAACCTCATCCAAAAACCGGCAAAATGAACTTTCTTGACACCATCATCATCCACGGCCTTACTGGCTGTTGAAAATCCCTGCTGAACGGGAATCTCTTGATCTGCCATTAGATTGGTTGAAGCGATTTGTTCATTATTTTCATTTCTTTCCGTCATCCTTCAGCCCCCCTATTCCGCATACAAATACATTAAGCGTGGAGAATTTGAAGAGGAAAGGATTTTTGTCAAGACTGCCGTTTCCACATCATTTCCCAACATTTTTTGAGCACCCATACTGAATAATGAACCGAATCCTGCCTCATCTGTATAACGGATAACTTGAGCATCCTTTTCACCGATATCCGTTTTCATCGCGGCAATTACATCATCCAAATGGCCGAAATCATCGATTAGATGGTTTTCTTTAGCCTGACGTCCATCATAAATGCGGCCATCGGCGATTTCCCTTACTTCCTTCTCTGACATACCGCGTCCGTCTGCAATGATTTTTACAAATTGGTCATAAGAATTATCGATCATGTCTTGGAGTATTTCACGTTCTTCACCAGTCATTTCCCGGGTCGGACTCATAATATCTTTGTGTGGTCCGCTTTTGATGGTTTGGAACTCAACACCATACTTCTTGGCCAACTTCTCGTAATTATACCCCTGCATGATGACACCAAGTGAACCCGTCATCGTTTCCGGACTAGCATAAATCTTATCGGCTGGTGCAGAAATATAATATCCTCCTGAAGCCGCCATAGACCCCATTGATACATAAACAGGTTTTTTCACTTTCTTGATATCAAGGATCTTTTCATATATCTCTGCACTTTCGACGACACCGCCGCCTGGAGAATTCACCCGAAGGATGATTCCTTTGATATCATCATTTTCCTCAGCCATCTTCAGCTTATCCATGAAGGCACGGTGATTATATGTTGCCGAACTAAGTAATGAGGCTTCTCCTGTATCTTGAATCGTGCCCTCTACATCGAATACGGCAATTACATTAGAGAAATCATCGCCTTCTATGACTTCCTCGTAAAATGCACTTTCAGAAGCAAATAAATCATCAATGATATTTTCCGTATCCGCTGTAAATATAGTCGTAGCCGTGCCTACAACAATAGAAACAAAAAATAAAATGGCTGCAATTCCAAGTGCCGCCCAACGCTTTCCATTCATCTGTTTTCCCCCTTAAATATATGTATCCTTCTTACCATACGAACTAAAGACGAAAATGTTTCATTCCATGATAAACCAAGACATATAAAATTGTAGCAAATAATCCTCCAATTGGAAATATATTGGTGCATTTTGCACAATCTCCATTTATTTTTCAATCTTCATTAATATATTAGTTTTACCAAGTTTCAATTTTTGAGCGGAGCAGTAAATGCCGTAAACGGAAAATCAGCTCAACTAAAAAGCTGCCGGGATCATCCCGACAGCTTCTCTATTTATTGCTTTGGAGCTAATTCAATTGCTGACTGAATGGCCGCAAGCATGCTTTTTTCATCAGCGATGTTCTTTCCAGCGATATCAAAAGCTGTGCCATGATCTACGGAAGTTCGGACAATTCCGCCCTTGAGCCCTACGGTAATATTGACCCCAGCCTCAATCCCCATAACCTTGATTGGGGCATGTCCCTGATCATGATAACAGGCAATGACAATATCAAAATCTCCACGCCCAGCCCGGTAGAACAATGTATCTGCAGGAAGCGGTCCGCTTACATTGATTCCTTCAGCCTGTGCCCTTTCTATTCCAGGCATTAACTTCTCTTCTTCTTCACCATTTCCAAATAAGCCATTTTCCCCTGCATGTGGGTTTATTCCACAAACGGCAATGCTTGGGTTTTGGAAGCCCGCCTTTGTCAGCGTTTCATGTGCAAGTTTAATTACTTTGTACGTCCGCTCAGGATTAATGCTTTCGATAGCTTCAATCAGCCCCATATGAGTCGTCAAATGGATGACCTTTAAATTGGGAGTGGTCAGCATCATCGAAAAGTCATTTGTATCAGTAAGGTCAGCAAGAATCTCTGTATGACCCGGATACATATGACCGCCTTTGTGGAGCGCTTCTTTATTCAGTGGGGCTGTACAGATTGAATGAATCTTCTTCTCCTTTGCCAGGTCGATGGCCTTTGCCAAGTATTGAAAGGCGCCGTCTCCCGCTAAAGCAGAAACTTCTCCAAATGGAAGGTCCAAAGGCAGGATGTCCAGATCCAGAACATCTATCGAACCGAACTCATATTTCGCCTCTGTAGGATCTTTTATGGCATGAACCGCTCCCTCAAAGCCTACTATAGGCTTAACCTTTTCTATTATTTTCGCATCTCCGATAATTAGCGGCCTGCACTGTTGATACACCTCAACGTGAGCCAGTGCTTTTACGATAATTTCCGGGCCAATTCCCGCCGCATCTCCCATCGTAATTCCGATAATGGGTCTCATCAATCGTTCTCCCCCTTCAACTTATTCATCGCATGAATAAATACGTCCTCTGAACCAAATCCTCCAGCTTTCGTGACGACATAAATATCGTCATTACCTAGGAATTTGGAGATTGGGACTCCTATTTCCAGTTCATCCAGCAATTCGAAACCTTTTACATCCCATAGATTGCATATTTGCTTGGCCGTATCGCCGCCGGTCATTGTCACACCTTTAAAATATTGTTTCTCTAACAGGACAGAACATACTGTTCCAATCGCTTTCACAATCTCGTTACTGACCTGTGTATGAGTAAGGCCTTTAGATTCGCCTGTTTTCCAAGCCATTTCAATATCCGCTTTTTCTGCAGTGGAATAAATGACGACATCCTGCCCTTGTGCTGCCATTTGGATGGCCTCATGATAGACTCTCCTGATTTCCTCAGTTCTTTCCCGGTCGTCCCCTACAGCTTTATGGGACTCGAATGATATGGCATGTACCTGGGTCTGTTCCAGCATTTTTTTCAACTGTTTCCGTGAATTCTTATTTACACTTCCGATCACTGTAAGGACCGGCGAGCTTGAATTAGGGATCTTCAATCGATTTTCCTTGTGTGGAATGGAATAATGGTCAGGCAGGTAATTGGCGATCCCTGCCGATCCCGCCCAGGCCACTTCAAGATTCATTTCCTTTGTATAATTCAATATGTCGTTCAAATGCTGCTCTTCGGTTGCATCGATGATGATATACGTTATCGAATCCTTAGCAAACCCTAATAACTTACTGTTCACATGGTTTTTGCCTTTGTCCAAATCTCCCACTGTAATTGTACCAATTTTATGTGATGTCTGGGCGCCAATCAACTCTGGCAGATACGATTGGGTCACAGGCGTTTTTGGGTCCTTGGAAATCTCTGTTTCTCCAAGAGGAATACCATTTAAATAGTGGGTAGAATCCAGAATTAACCTTCCATTTTTAGGATAACCCGGAGCGATCATGACTAAATCCGGCCTTATAGCATCATAGATGGCATCGATTTCAGCACCGATATTACCGCGCATTGTCGAATCCAGCTTTTTGAATATCGTTGAGAAGCCAGCCCGCTTTAAAAAACCTGCCGCTGCCTTGACTTTATCGTAAGCATCTTGCCTCTCAAGTGAGCGGCTGTCTGTATCAAATACGACGGCATCATAATCCCGTACATTTTCTTCATCCAATCCAAATAGTACGGTCGTTTTAAGACCATGTCGAGCCAATTGGACTCCGCTATCATTGGCGCCTGTTAAATCATCCGCAATAATCGCTAATTTCATTTAAATCCCTCCAAAACATGGGCTAGCCTAATTATTGTATTTAGCCACTCCACCCTTCTTATCCAAATGCTTGGATAGGAAGCCGATGAATATCGGGAGAAGGATAGCTGTTGTTACAACACTTGCTGCAATTTGTACAGTAGCAAGCTCCGCATGGATCCCGAATGAAGCATTCGCTGCCACGATAGCCACCGGAGTCCCGACGGCGTTACCCGCAGTGGAGCCTTCAGAAGCACCGACAATCGGGTTCCATCCTATCCATTTAAAGATCAGATACCCTCCTCCACCAGTTAGGAGAACTGTAATCACGCCAAGTAATACTCCACTTAATCCACCTTGGATTATCGCTGTGAAATTAATCCCCATACCTAATGAAAAAGCAAAGAATGGAACAAGCTTATCGCTTCCTTTAGAAAGGAAATCTTTCATCTCGGAATCCAAATTCCCTAATACCACCCCGACTAGCAGTGGAAGCAATACGGCTATGAACGAAGTTGGAGAGAACATGCCATCAGCGAAGCCCATTGTCCCGAAAATAGCAAGCGCTACCATTGTTAAGAATGGACCGTCACTTAAAGCGAGAAATGGATAGGCAGCCTTGTCTTCTTCTTTCCCATACTGACCGGCTAATGCAATATAAAGCCCGCCATTGGAATTTGTCATGGCTGCAATAATTGCCAATGGTGCCATCCCTAAAAACAATCCGTTACTATCTGCCAGCCAGAACCCAAGTAGGCCGACCAGTGCTCCTAACACCCACTTATATGTTAAAAGTATAACGCCCTTTTTCACCGAAGTGCCTGCTGTACGAAGATTGATTTGCGTTCCGGCAATTAAGAGGAATAATGCTATCAAAGCACTTGAACTGTTCACGAAGAGTGCTTCCGTAAAACCGCCAATCCTTAATAGACTAGGAAATAATGTATTGATAGTGGCTGCCAGCAATAGCGGAACAACCATCATCCCCCCTGGGATACGATCAAGCGTTGCTTTAATTCTCATAATAAAAACCCCTTTGTTTTATTATTAAAGCGCTTACAATATTCATATTAAAATACGATGTTAATAAAAGCAACACTTATAAAAATATAAAACTACTTTTTGTTTAAATAGTTTAAAAATGCAACACTCTAATCAAAAAAACAAACTTAAAGTTATTCTTTAAGTTTGCGCCATAATGTTGCCCGGTTGATACCCAATCGTTCGGCAGTTTTCGTTTGATTATAATTTTCCTCTTTAAGAACTCGCTGAATGATATACTTTTCCATTTCTTTTAGCGTCGCTTTTTGTGAAACGAAGATATCAGTCGGAATGTTATTATCTTCTATTATTTTCTGAATGGTTTCCTTTCGTATCACATACTCTTTTTCATTTAAAGCAATTTGCTTAATTAACTGTTTTAAATCGTCAATGTTGTTAGGATACGAATACTCTTCCAGAAGAGCAAGAGCATCACTTTTTATATTCATTGCGGTTGTTCCATACGTTTGATGATAATAGGATAAAAAGAATTTCGATAAGTTTCCTATATCGCTCTTTCGTTGCGATAAATCCTGCATATGAATCGTGTTTATTGCAAAATGTCCAGCAATGGCTTCGTTGATTTGAACATTTGATACAATGAATATCGATAGACTTTTTCTGCAGCAAATGCTTAGAAATTCTCTTAATGGTTCATAATCATCTAGACAATCGATATTTTTCAGAGTTATGGTGCGGATATGCTCAAGAGGGAGCTTGTTAAGATCAGCTTCCTTGAATTCTTTGAAATCAATTATAAGAAGCTTTCCATTTTTAGTTTGTTCATTATGTATATAATTTACAAGAAACTCCTTACCCGTCCCTCGATTTCCTTTTAAGTGAATGATTTCATGGTTCTTATATAGCGATGTTACATTATTTATGAGAACTGTATCCATGGCAATCGGTTCTGAGATGGAAGCTTCCTTAATCTGCACCCCTTTTTGTTCGAAGCGTTTCATCGAACTGGCATCTAATACATAAACACCATATGAAGAGTACAAACCATCATGCCAAAAGCCGTCTACCTCTATACTGCTGCCATCCTGTGAAAAACTGGTATGAAGCTGCTTACTTACGTTCACTTCTCCATTCATGGTTCTATATTGATCATCGGTCAATGGATTGAAGTCAAAATCCGTTAAATGCTCATAGACGATTTGGTTATCACTATTTAAAATGATGATATTGTGGACTTCTTTGACTAAAAGCCTTTCAAACATCCTATTGATGTCGCTTTTGTAATGAAGATAGGCAATCATTTCCCTAGCATCATTGATAGCCCTTATGATTGATTCCTTTCCCGATTGAATGAGGAATCCTTTCATGCCATAAGAGATGGTTGTATTTATTGTAATCACATCACCAACAATCTGTTTATAACCCTCGTTTTTCAAAGTCAAAATGAGAGGAGCTACTTCTTTTGATTCACGGACCGTATAAACCTGTAAAGGAAGGTCCAATAAGTCAATAATCGATTGGGCGCCTGATGTTATATTTGAAAATCCTACGATGGCTGTTTTATCTTTAAGCTCACTGGCCAATGTCAGGGAACGGATCATATCATAACCGGAAAGGTGCATGTCAATCACTGGAATATTGATCGATTTCTTAATTAACTTGGCCGTCCCTCCCCTGCTGATTATGGCATCCGCTCCGTTTTCCGCTTCCAATTTTGCAAGTTCAACACCATTTTCCAAGTCGCCTATGGAATACCCTATTTCTATGTCTGGATAAAGAGGCACACACGCTTTTATAATTGGAATCATTGATTCATACGGTGCAATGATATGTACTTTCATACACATAACCTACTTTCTTTTATATCCGAACCCTATTCACCAATTGGTCATATACCCTTTGTATGGCAGGGATTTAAAGAGCCCTTACTGAGAATTCATTATACCATTATTCGCTTTTCACTTCCTAAAAGGAACTGCTTCGCTATCGAGTTAATACTGCTTCCTCAAACGAATAACAAAAATGCTTCATTCCATGATAAACTATGTCATATAAAAATGTACGAAATGTGCAGCTGCATTTTGTACTGCGGTTTTCCTTTTTCAAAAGAAAAGAAAGCCCTTTCATAAACATACATACTAGGAGGGATCATGATGAACACTCGAAGGAATATTTATTTTTTCCATGCACCGAATGCAGAGATGCTTAGCAAGGTTGAATACCTGTCAGACTTGGCGAAGCAACATTCGTATGAAGTCATCCAGGATTTCACAAAAGCAAACATCATCGTAAGCATCGGTGATGACGGCACATTCCTGCAGGCAGCCCGTAAAACCGGGTTCAGGGATGACTGTTTATATGCGGGCATTTCCACCACAGGTAATTTGAATATGTATTGCGATTTCCACTTGGAAGATACGGATAAAATGATCGATGCCATGACTAGAGAGCAAATTGAGGTGCGTAAATATCCAACCATCGATATCCAATTGGATGATCAGCCCTCCTTTTATGCCCTTAATGAACTCAGTATCCGGTCTTCCATCACCAAAACGTTCATCATGGATATTTTCATTGATCGACTCCATTTTGAAACTTTTCGCGGGGACGGAATCATTATTGCGACTCCGACAGGAAGCACCGCCTATAATAAATCGGTCAATGGGGCCGTTGTCGATCCCCTTCTCCCTTGCTTTCAAGTGAGCGAGCTTGCTTCCATCAATAATAATACCTATCGGACCTTAGGTTCCTCATTCATTCTAAGCGGTGATAAGACGTTGACCATCCACCTTGAACAAAACGGACCAAGCTATCCGATCATCGGAATGGACAATGAAGCCTTAAGCATCAATCATGTCGAACAGGTAAAGGTCCGGTTAAGCGGTAAAGTCATCAAGACCGTTAAGCTAAAAGACAATTCCTTTTGGGAAAAGGTTAAAAGGACCTTCCTTTGAACGAACTAAAAAGGTACCGGAGATGATAGCCGGTACCTTTATATATGATAAAAATCTTTCGTATTTTGATAAAGGGTTTCATAAACATTTTCAATCGGCAACCCTTTAATCGAAGCCATTTGACGCACACTGTCATGCATCATGCCGGGATGGGTCCATTTCCCTTCGAAAACCCCTTCAAACGGCCATGGGCCATCCGTTTCAATCATCATCAGATTAAGTGGGTATGCCGAAACTAGATCCTGTATTTCCCTCTCATAACAAACATCAGGTGTAATCGAAATGCGGTAGCCCTTTTCGGCCATTCTTTCGACTGTCCGGATATCGCCTTTAAACCAATGAAAGTGCGCCTTTGTGATTTGATGCTTATCCAAAAGGTCGCAAACGATAGGTGCATCTTCGTGGACGGCATGAAGGATAACCGGCTTTTCCACCTCTTTAGCAAAAGCCAGGAACTTCTCCAGTATCACTATATACGCTGAGTTATCAATATCAGGATTTTCCTGCCTTAAGTAATAGGGCAGTCCAACCTCACCTATGGCAACCATATCTTGACGATGTTCCCGCATCCAGTTCAATAATTCGTTCACTTCTTCATCACTCGGGAGGGGCTGCTCTGGATGAAAGCCAAAGGCAGGCTTAATTCGGGAATCTTTCAGTGAAAGCTGATAATTGTTAATCGAAGAAGCCAAATTCATGGAAACAGTCAGCAAGGATTGCAAATGAACCTTTTCCATGCCAGTCAGAATCTGCTTCCGCTTAACAACATCATATTTATCCAAATGGATATGGCTGTCGATGATTCTCAAAATTTAATAGCCTCCTTACTTAAGTAGAAAGAGTTGGCATTAATGCTGCATATAACTCTCTTTTCAAATGAAAAAATTCATCACTAAGAAGCTGTTCTTCACTTCTTGGCCTTGGAAATGGAACATTCACTTCTTTGATGACAGCAGCCGGTTTTGCTGATAACACATAAATTCTATCGGATAGGAAAACCGCTTCATCTATGCTATGCGTAACAAAAAGCACCGACCTCCGATTTTCTTCCCAAACCGACAACAGCCATTTTTGCATTTTCAATCTTGTCAGTTCATCCAAGGCAGAAAAGGGTTCGTCCAGGCACATCAAGTCCTGTGGACTTAAGATACTCCGGATGAATGCGGCCCTTTGCTTCATGCCTCCTGATAATTCATGCGGATATGCTTTCTCATACTCTTCTAATCCAGCTTTCATCAAAAGGGCTTTTGCCTTTTCTTTATCTTTGATCCCAGCAAGTTCACTTCCAAGCAAAACATTTTCCAATACCGTTCTCCAAGGTAAAAGGGAAGGCTGCTGCGGCATATAGCTGATATGGCCCTTTAAACCATTTATCTTTTTACCATCCAGTGAAATGATGCCATGATCCGGCTTCAAAATACCGCCGATCAAGTGGAACAATGTACTTTTACCACTGCCCGATGGCCCAAGGATCGTGACAAATTCCCCATCACCCACATGAAAATTCATATTCTCCAATATATTCTGTTTACCATCGAAAGAATAGGAGACATCTTTAATTTCCAGCTTCATCCTTGCCGCCCTCCTTTCTCTTCCAAGAAACTAAGTATTTCTCCAGGAAGGTGATGATTCCAAAAAAGATCAGGCTCATTCCCATGATGATGAAAATGGCAACAAACACCCGGTCTGTCCTGAACGCAGAAGACGCGAGCGTCATATAAACACCAATTCCCGATTTTGCCCCGAGCCACTCTGAAATAACCGCACCCATTACACTATAGGTGGCCGAAATTTTCAGGCCGGAGAAAATGAACGGGATTGAGTGGGGAAATTCCAGCTTCCAAAATAACTGGTTCTTTCCCGCTCCCATCATCTTGAAATAATGCTTAAGTTCGTATGGTGTCTGGCGAAAACCGTCCAATGATGCAACCGCAACCGGAAAAAAACATACAAGCGAAATCACGATTAACTTAGGCAGCATGCCAAAGCCAAACCAGATCACCAAAAGCGGGGCCAAAACTATGATAGGTATATTTTGTGATAGTATGAGCAGAGGATAAACTGCGTCCTTCACACCTGGAAATAGATGTAAGGTTGCAGCAACCAATAAGCCGATGCAGCTTCCAATAAAAAAGCCCGACAACGCAAGCTCGGTTGTGGATATAAGGTGTCCGTAAAGATTGCGCGACGACTCAATTCCTTCAATGAAAATGGCCGATGGAGCGGGAAGCAGCCATTCTTCAACCTTCAATAAGATTGTCACTGACTCCCAAACTATCAGCAACAATAATAAAAGAAAGAAGGGAGCCCCCTTCTTCCAAATTCCCCTTCCGATCATGCCCGATATTTCTCCGTTAACGTATCCATCGTAATCCCGCTTGGCTGATATAATATTTTCACTTGCGAAATGACATTCGGCGATCCTATTTCAATCATTCTTACATTCATTTTTTCTATCACGGCAAAAAGTTCGGAAAGCTCGCCCTCCATTGTCGTTTCAAGCGGGTGAACCTCATACTTGACACCTGATTCTTCAATGATCTTGATTGCTTCATCGACCATAGGGATGACATTTTCCCCTTTAGGGATAATTTGTATACTAATTAATGAATTGGCCATTGTATTTCCTCCTATTTTGGTAAAAATTCATTGGTAAATGCCTTTTCAGGATCGAAATCACCTTCAAGAAGCTTGTTTTCAGTCATCCAATCACTGTAATTCTTCCAGATTTCCAGTTTTTGTTCACCCCAACGCGGAGCATCATCCTGATACTTGGCTGCAAGCCACTCCTGGCTTTTCTTAACTAGTTTTGCATCAAGATCCGGCGCAGACTTAATTAACATGTCTGCTGCATCAGCAGGATTCTTAATCGCAAACTGGTACCCTTTCGATGCTGCATGAACGAATGCTTTAACAGTTTCGGGATCTTCTTTTATCATCTTTTCATTTGTAGTCAAAACAGGCGTATAGTAATCAAGCTTATCTGAGTATTCGGTTAAGTAAACCATATTAAGCTTTTCATTTCGCAACTCAGCCTCAATGCCTGTCCATCCATAATAAATCCAAGCAAAATCTATATCCCTTTTAACCGAAGTGAAAAAATCCATGTCTCCTGTATTGACTATATCCACTTCATTTACATCCGCATTTTCTTTTTTCATTAGTGAATCAATAATGGCCTTTTCAACCGGAGACCCCCAGCCACCATACGTTTTCCCTTCAAAATCCTTGGGAGTTTTAATGTTCTTTGCCTCAGGGGAAGCGAATCCAGAGGTATTATGCTGGATGACGGCAGCAACCGAAACAATCGGCACGCCCTGCACGCGGGCCTGCGTTATGCCCTCCTGGTAGCTCACGCCAAATTCAGATTTTCCTGAAGCGACAAGCTTATCCGCTCCAGCTTCACCTGGCATGATAATTTCCACATCAAGACCTTGGTCTTTAAAATAACCTTTTTCCTTGGCTACATACAATCCTGTATGGTTTGTATTCGGTGTCCAATCAAGCACGACCGATACCTTTTTTAATTCTTCATTTTTAGATGCTTCTTCTTTTTCATTAGTTCCGCCTGC
This sequence comes from Peribacillus phoenicis, assembly GCF_047238085.1. Classification (NCBI taxonomy): domain Bacteria; kingdom Bacillati; phylum Bacillota; class Bacilli; order Caryophanales; family Bacillaceae; genus Peribacillus; species Peribacillus phoenicis. Next base: position 3,680,203 of record NZ_JBDFMF010000001.1, read on the forward strand.
ACCGCATCCAGCCAAAAGGAACAACGAAGTTAACAGTGGTAAGAATTTATTCAAGTCATTATCCTCCTACACATCTTATAAGATCCATATGCCGGAACCATAATGGGGCTCCAGGTTCTATTCAAATACTGGATAAAAAAGCAAAAAACGCCCGAAGATGAATTCGGACGTTAACATACAAAACAGAAAATCAGTAATAATATGTTCCCTCCGCTGGCATCATCCAGATCAGGTTCAAAGAGTCAGCATCTAAAGGATGCAATCTCAGCCAGCAGTACTGGCCCCCCTACATTTCTCGCACATATGAACTTTTCTCTCTCATTATATCAATTCATAGGGAAAAAGGAATACTAATTTGCTTCTTCTCACTAATTGGAAAGGTATTCCTGGCACTTTAGGATTTCTTGCAAAACATCTTTTGGAACGAAAATCATTGAAAGCAAAATAATTCTGCCTCTTTCCTTTCTAATCATTCTTGGCTGCAACGGTGGCGGACACTTATCAAATAGTCATTTCTTTGCAAGCATTCATATAATGAGCATTACCTGTAGACATTTTTGTTTACCGGTTTTATTAAACCCTTAATTTCATAAGCAAAAGGTGGATATGATCATGATAAAGATTAATCACAAATGGTTAGATGTCAGTCAAATCCAACCAGGTACAGCATCTGCCAAATCACTTGAAACTCTTCAATGCTTGGCGGAAGATTCTAACGTTTTTGAATACCGGAACTTTGGGGATTTTAATTTCGAGATACAGCTGAGGAACCGAGTCATAGAGGCAGCTATTGCGTTGGATAAAAGTGGTCCGGAATTTTCCACACTTGAGGAATCTCAATCCAATCAAAAATATTGGCACCTTTCAAAGGATGGCACCTTTACCCTTCAGCCAGGGATTCTCCCTCATGCTGCGCTTGTTGACATTTTCATGAATGGAAGGCTTTATGCATTCGAATGCGGGACAGCAATAGTCGTCACTTTTTTAAAGGCGATTTTGGATTTAATCGGCCCCAGGAATTTCGACTATCTTTTTTCAGACCTATTTTTATATGACTTTCGCCCTCCAAGGAATATGGCTCTTATCATTCACCAAGGACGGGATTATTTACCAGGGGATTGCGTTTACTTCATAAACCCTGATCATGACGAGACAACTCCTGAATGGCAAGGTGAAAATGCCATATTATTAGGGAGAAACCTCTTTTATGGCCACGGGATCGGGATTACCACTGCACAGGGAATCATCAATGAATTAAATAGCAATAGAAAGCCGTACGCCACCATATCAGCATTCTTGACAACACATATCATTTTCCTGGATAGTTCCTTCTATAGACAATTTCAACTAAATATCCCCCGAGCAAAGCCCGATCACTGTCCTGTCAGCCTTTCCAATTGTATTGTTTCTGAAATAGGTTCGAAGATATACCTTTCATGACCTTTTTGTTTTATATGCATAAAAAAATGCTTGGGGAGAGATCTCCCAAGCATTTTTTCTTTTCACGCACCAATATTCCCTTTGCCTTTGAACCTGCGGGCACTTGCCTGACCCCATTTCGTTATGGATAGTGTATAAACAGCCAAGGCTGACCATATGAACAAAAAGGCTAAAAGATGTGCTTTCGTGAAACTTTCATGATAGACGAATACCCCGATCAATAAAGATAAGGTCGGAGCGATATACTGAAAAATGCCAAGCATCGATAACGGGATCTTCTCCGCCCCTTTTGCAAAATATAAAAGAGGCAATGCCGTGGCAATCCCGCCGCCCACCAACAGCAAGCTTGTGCTTCCATCTGTAAAGAACTGCATTTCTGATCGGTTCATCAAGTAGATCAGGTAACCAAGGGCCAGAGGCGTTACCATCATCGTTTCGAGCGTCAGCCCGATCGCCGATTCGGCCTTGATCATTTTTTTTGCCAGACCGTATAATCCAAAGGTCATGGCCAAAACAAGAGAGATCCACGGGATCGTGCCGAAATGAATGCCAAGGATCAAGACTCCGATTCCTGCAAGCAGGAATGAAATGATTTGGGCCCCGCTCAATTTTTCTTTTAGGACTATCACGCCCAATAGTACACTGACAAGCGGATTGATATAATATCCAAGGCTCGTGTCGAGGATCCGTCCTGAGTTAACGGCCCAGATGAACACTCCCCAATTAGCTGTAACAAGCAGTGACGCCGTTAGTAATGCCGTAAAGAGTTTCGGATTTCCCATTATGTTTTTGACATAATCAAGAAACGCTTGCCATTTTTTCATGAACATCAATAAAACCAGCATGAACACGAAAGACCATAATACCCTCTGAGCTAAAATTTCTATTGCACCGACTCCCTGAAGGAACTTCCAGTAAATCGGCACAACTCCCCACATCATGTAAGAAAGGGCTGCATAAATCGCCCCTTCTTTTTGTTCATCCACTTTCATAACAAGCCTTCTTTCCATTTACATCCTTTATCTAACTCCAACTAACAATTTTGTATTTCCATTTCTTTTTTTGCAACTGTTAATTTTTATCATACATGATTTTGTCATCGATGACCGTCATGACCGCCTCGGCTTTCAGGAGATCATCCGGTGCAACAGCAAAGACATCCAGATTAAACACGGTAAAATCGGCATCGTACCCTTTATTGATCATACCACGGCGTTTTTCCTGGCCGATTGCTGCAGCACTCCCTTTGGTATACAGTGCGAAAGCCTCGTATACGGAAAGCCTTTCAGACAAACCATACACGGTACGGTCCTCACTGTTGATTTTCATCCTTGTGACAGCTGCATGAATGCCCAAAATCGGATTTAATGGTTCAATGGGTGCATCCGACCCTCCCGCACAAATGATGCCCAAATTCAAATAGGTTTTCCAGGCATAGGAGGATTCCAATAGATCGGCTGGTACCTTTTCTTCCACCCACGGAAAATCGGACGGGACGAAACCCGGTTGGATATCAAAAATTACCGGCAGCTTTGCCGCCCGCTCCAAAAGCTCCGGCCGCACAATCTGCGCATGGATGAGCCGGTCCCTCTGTCCCTTTTCCGGGGGGAGGGCTTCAATAGCATTCAAGACGTATTCAAAAGCAAGATCGCCAATCGCATGGACAGCAATCGGCATTCCGGCAGCCCTTGCTTTTTTCACCCATTCCTGAAGCTCGTTTTCAGTGAATATCGCGACTCCATTCGTATTCTTTTGATCTACATAAGGTTCGCTCAACAGGGCTGTGCGTCCGCCTAAGGAGCCGTCGGTAAAGATCTTCATGCTGTCGAATTTGATATATCGCGTACCTTCCTGATAGCCGCCGCCTGCTGCCAGCATTTCTTCAAACGCTTCGTGATGGACGAGCAAGTTGGCGCGAAAGGCCATTTCCCGGTCCTCGATTACCGATTTAAACGCCTGATATGTCGGCATGAAGCCATTATAGTAATGGAGGTCCTCAGTATGTCCGCCAGTCAAACCCAGCTTATATGCGTCTTCTATGGCCTCTGTGAGCGCGTTTTCGATATATTCTTGATCAATGCCGGGAAGACTGTCTAAAATAAGGTTCTGCGCCTGACTTTCTTTAAATAAACCATTTAAACGTCCGTCAGGATAACGGCAGATCACCCCGCCTGAAGGTTCTTTAATATCTTCTTTAATATCCGCTTCCAAAAGGGCACGGGAGTTGACGATCAGGGCATGCCGGCAGATCCTTTTCAATACGATGGGATGATCTGCCGAAATCGCGTCAAGTTCATCCCGTAATATCAATTCAGGTCTCGGCCATTCATTTTCATTCCACCCTTCGGCAACGATCCACTTTCCAACCGGGGTCTTTGAGCACTTTTCCTTCAAGGATTTCATGATGGACTCCCTGCTATCCATCAAAGAGAGGTCTAAACGAAGCAGCCTTTCTCCATGCCCGACCAAATGAAGGTGACTATCCACTAACCCCGGCAGCATCGTTTGTCCTTTTAAGTCGATTTCCCTGGAAATATTGCCGGCATATTCATTTTTCAAATGGTCCAGGCTGCCGGTATCAACAATTACCCCCTTTTCAGTGAAGACTGCCTCCACTTGATCATTTTCTTTAACCATCGTATAAATCGACCCATTGAACCATAACGTTCCCATTCCGGCTTTACACTCCTTATTAAATGATTGTTACTGTGCAGATATGCAGTAAGTGTACCATCTCATATCATGAATTCCCATATTTATGCTTTTAATCAATCCCCTATGTAATAAAAAAAACGCCAGCCATGGGGGCTGACGGTAATGCATTTCGATCAATTGTTAAGGAGTGCTTCTTCCCTCTTCCGTAAATCCACCCGTTTGATTTTACCTGATGTCGTTTTGGGCAGCTCTTCTAAAAATTCGATTTTCCTTGGATATTTATATGGAGCAGTCAATTCTTTCACGTGCGATTGAAGCGTCTTGATCAAGTCCTGGCTGTTCGGATCGATATCATCCATCAAGACGACATACGCCTTGACCACATTTCCCCTTATTTCATCAGGACTTGCTATAACGGCACACTCTTTAACATATGGATGCTTAACGAGTGCATCTTCAACTTCAAACGGTCCAATCGTATATCCCGAGCTGATGATGATATCATCGGAACGACCCTCAAACCAGAAGTAACCATCCTCATCCTTTTTCGCCTGATCGCCAGTGATATAATAATCCCCACGGAATTGCTGCGATGTCCGCTCGGGATCTTTAAAATATTCTTTAAAGAGTGCAGGTGTATCGACATGTACGGCAATATCCCCCACTACGCCAGGAGAACAAGGTTTACCGGAATCATCAACGATTTCCACATGGTTGCCCGGTGTCGGTTTGCCCATGGAGCCTAATTTAATTTCCATTCCTTTCGTTACACCTACCAACAGGGTATTTTCAGTCTGTCCATATCCATCACGCACTTCAATCTGGAAATGGTTTTTAAAGACCTCGAACACTTTTTGATTCAAAGGCTCTCCCGCTGATACAGCACTATGAAGATGGGATAGATCATAGTCATCAAGGTTATCCACCTTTGCAATCAATCGATACTCGGTTGGTGTGCAGCATAATGCATTCACTTTGTAGTCCTGAAGCAGCTGAAGATATTTTTTCGCCTCGAACTTACCATGATAGGCAAGACCGGTCGCTCCCGTTCCTAGAACCGCCAGGAAAGGACTCCAGATCCACTTTTGCCACCCTGGGCCTGCAGTTGCCCAAACCACATCCGCTTCGCTGATGCCGAGCCAGTTTGCAGCAGACGTTTTCAAATGGGCATAAGCCCATCCATGTGTATGGACGACCCCTTTTGGATTTCCTGTCGTTCCGGAAGTATACGATAAGAACGCCATATCCCCACTCTTCGTGTCGGCCATTGTCAGCTGATCGGACTCCTCAGCTGCAAGCTCATTCAAATCCAGCCAATTTTCAATTCGTTTTCCGATTGAAAATTTAAGGAGGCTTTCCGCTCCTTCTATTTCATTCACTTCATGAGTATATTCATGATAACTGATGATTCCTTTGACATCACCATGGTTGACTCGATACTGCAAGTCCTTCGCACGAAGCATTTCCGAACAAGGTATGACAATCATGCCAATTTTCAATGCGGCTAAATACACTTGATATGCTTCCACCAAACGAGGAATTATGATAAGGACCGTATCACCTTTACCCAGTCCTTTATTCTTTAAGGCATTTCCAATTTTATTTGCACTCTTTAATAAATTCTCATATGTAAGTTGTTTTTTATCCCCGGTTTCGTTCTCCCAGAGTACGGCAACTTTTTCTGGATCTTTTGCATAACGTTCCATTTCACTCACTAAGTTGTAATGTTCCGGAGCCAATAAGTCTTCACGCTTCATATTCTTCCCCTCCAATTATGAACTCTTAGTACCTACTCATTATACAAGATACTTCTCTAATATTTCTATTTATTTTTACAAATAAATAAAGAGAGCGGGTGTTGAACCCGCTCTCTGCAGACGTAGACAAACTCGAAGAAAAGCGAATTTGCCTGCAGTTTTTTATTGATAAACGTTTCAGTTGATTTTAGAAATCCGATCCCTTTTCGCCGATTGTCTGCGTTATTCGGCAGGAGTGTCACAAATTTCTTCAATCCAATAAGGATTACAGTAAAAAAACATTAAAGATAATCTAGTCTTGTTTTAAAATCATGGATCGCACTTTATTCGGCCGTTCACACAGTTATTCGACCTACGCGGCACTTTATTCGACCTACGCGGCACTTTATTCGGCCGTTCACGAATTTATTCGACAAACAGAAGAGAGCGGGTGTTAAAACCCGCTCTCTGTAGCCATATTTATTAAATTATCTGTTGAAACCTCCGCCTAATTGTTGTTCAGCCATTTGAACAAGGCGTTTTGTGATTTCTCCACCAACTGAACCGTTAGCGCGAGATGTTGTGTCGGCACCAAGTTGTACGCCGAATTCTGTAGCGATTTCATATTTCATTTGTTGTAGAGCTTGTTCCACTCCAGGTACCAATAATTCGTTTGAGCTGTTGTTGTTTGCCATGTGTTTTTCACCTCCTTGTGATTATAGAGTGTGTTAAAACACATGGCTTCATTCGCACAATTTTATTGGTAATTACAGGATATTAAAATAAATCTTCCATCGTTTCTTCCTTATCGAAAGTCTGACCAGGTTTAACCGTCAATATTTCTGTTTCGGAGACCGCTTTTTCGATCAAGGATTCAAAGTCGACGAAGCTTTCATAGTAATTGACCTTTTCACGTTTCGGTTTCGTTTTTGGGCTTGCCGGCGTAAAGACAGTACAGCAATCTTCGTACGGAAGATTGGATATTTCAAATGTATCAAGCTCTCTTGCAATTTTGATGATTTCCGTTTTATCCATGGTAATCAGCGGGCGCAGGATCGGTGTATTCGTCACCTCATTGATGGCAAACATGCTGCTCATCGTCTGGCTCGCAACCTGTCCAAGGCTTTCACCGGTAATCAGTGCCATGGCTTCTTCCTTTTCACGGATTCGATCGGCGACCCGCATCATTAAACGACGGGTAGTAGTCATTGAGTAGTTTTCCGGGATTTGTTTTTGAATCAATAATTGGATTTCCGTAAATGGAACGATATGCACTTTCATGCTTCCATTTATTTCGGCAAGCTTGCCCGCCAAATCAATGACCTTTTGACGTGAACGTTCGCTCGTGAACGGTGGGCTGTAGAAATGGATCGCTTCCACATCCAATCCCCGTTTCATCGAAAGGAATCCCGCAACAGGGCTATCAATCCCGCCTGAAAGCATCAGCATCGCCTTTCCGCTTGACCCGAATGGAAGACCGCCAGCCCCCTGGATGATTTCACCTGTCAAATACACGGCTTCGCGTCTCACTTCCACTAGCAGGTTCAAATCAGGGTTCTTTACATCCACTTTTAAATCCTCTGTATTTCGGAGCAAATGCCCGCCGATTGCCCTATTAATTTCATCGGTATTATATGGAAAATCCTTATCGGCGCGTTTTGTCGTGATTTTGAACGTGTTTACCTCTTCAAGAGTATGATTCAGGTAATACAATGCTGCCGTTTTCATCACTTCCAGATCACGCTCTATTTTTATCGCAGGGCTTAATGACTGAATTCCAAAAATGCCTTTCAATCGGTCAATGACAGGCTTATGGTCCGCACCGTTCAGGAGAACGTACATCCGCTCCCGGTTGGCTGTAAGCACTACACCTTCAATATCTTTTAAACTCCAGCGGATATGTGCCTTCATTTTGTCTACAAAGCCTTTACGGTTTCTTTTTTTCGTGGAGATTTCTCCATAACGGATAATTATATGATCAAATTTCATTTTGCAACCCTCATTATTTTTTCTAAATTAGCGACTATTTTCTGTATCGCCGCCAGAACTTGCTTTGCTTCTTCCATTTCATTGCCATAGGTAGTACTGATTCGGATGACGCTTTCGGAACGAGCCGAATTATGGAACATTGCATCCACCGTTTTGCTTATCGTTCTTTTTTTCGAAGAACAGGCACTAGTTGTCGAAACATATATTCCTTCCGATTCAAGTGCATGCAGCAATACCTCGGATTTAAGTCCGGGAACGGAAAAATTCACAATATGGGGTGCCCCTTCTTCAGGAGTGTTAACCAACACCCCGTCCATTTCCTTCAAACCTTTATATAAATAAGTTTTGATTTGCTGCAGCTTATCATGATACAGCAATTGATTGTTCATACTAATACGCAAAGCCTTCGATAGGGCGACGATTCCCGCAACATTTTCGGTGCCGCTCCTGATTTTCGTTTCTTGATTGCCGCCATGGAAAAGCGGATCGACCCGAACGCCTTCACGAACATAAAGAATGCCCGTCCCCTTCAAGCCGTGGACCTTGTGGCCGGAAATTGTACATAAATCCACATTGGCATCACGCAATGATAAAGAAACTTTGCCTGCTCCCTGCACATTATCGACATGAAAGAGCACGTTTGGGTATTGTTTTATCAATTTGCCTATTTCAGCAATCGGCTGTATCGAGCCAACTTCATTATTAACATGCATGACGGAAACCAAAATGGTATCCTCCCTCAATGCATCCTTAAGGTCCGTTACATCAATTTGCCCAAATTCGTTAACGGGAAGATTTGTGATCTCATAACCCATTTTCGTCAATGATTGGCATGCATCTTCTACAGAAGGATGTTCAATCGCTGTCGTGATTATGTGTTTGCCGCGATTTCCCTGAGAGTGTGCGGCCCCTTTAATGGCAAGATTATTTCCTTCCGTCCCCCCGGAAGTGAAATATATTTCCGAACTCTTCACCTTTAATAAATCAGCGATCTGCTTTCTTGCAGCGGAAAGCAGTTTTTCGGATTGCACCCCAAGTCCATGAAGCGAAGAGGGGTTCCCGAAATAGTCCGAAGTAACCTTCATGAATGATTCGATTACTTCGGGATATGGTTTTGTTGTTGCACTATTATCAAAATAAATCATGGGCTCACCTTCCATGTTTTTGTATCTATGATGGTCACTCTACTAAATATAAGTTTCAATGTTGCTGTTGCAACATCTAATATTAACATAATTGAATTTGAAAGAGAATGTAAAACACTGGTCCATGAATGATAGGATACCTGCTTCTTTTTATTCCCGAGAATGATTTAACTTTCCACCTAATCTATAAAAAGAAAAAAACCCGCCATGGCGGGTTTTCAGGAAAGGACTTCTTCTATGTTCGCACCAATTTTTCGTAAACTGCCTGGGTCGACCTTTTCTATGGCAGTGGCAGCCGTTTCCAATGCGGCTTGATATTCATAGCTTCGGAATTTCGCTTCGGCATCCCTTAGGCTCTCGGCTACCATATCGTGACTGCTTCGATAGCGATTTCCGAATTGGATCACCTTTTCGGCCAAATACATATGTTCGATCAATTCATGGGCTTTTTCGTGGACCCTATTCACCTGTTGAACCGCTTTTTCCAAATAAATATAAACAGCGGCCATGTCAAGCGGCTTTTCTTCAAGTTTCCCCTGAACGTCATCCATACTTTCTTTGGCATCAGATAGCACCACTTTATACTCTTCTGGAAGACCTGGAATATTGCTTTTTGCAATTAAACGTCCAGTATCGACCATTTTACGTTTCAATTCAGCCAGTGAATCCCTGGCATCCATTTCATCTTTCCGTAAAGCCTGTAATTTAATGGTGAAGTCTTTCTGATTTTCCTGTAATTCCTTCAACTGTGCAGCCAGCCCCTGCATCTCTTCGCTGATAAGGGAGCTTGCCATCACATTATCCTCCATTTTCAAGACAAGCAATTGATGGCGTTTCGAAATCTGGGCAATCTGCTTTTCCATTTTCCGTTGTGCATCGAGCTCATTTTCCGTCAGATGATATGTGTGTTGAACATGTATCGTTTCAACTTTAAGTTTATCGTTTTCATATTCAAGGTCACTAATCGTTTTCCTGAGAACTTCATCATTTTTCAAGATATACTGTTTTGAAAGTACTTCTTTTTCCAAAAGGTCATAAAGCACCTCAATGCTTTCGCGCATATCTTTAATGCCTTTATCCACGGCTTCCGTTTCGGCATTTTCCAATTGTGTTTTATATAGTTCCAGTTCTTCCTCAAGCCGGGATATTTCCTGCTCGAATTGGATATGGCTCAACAGATACCCCTGTCCTGACATCTCCTCATAGCCATCCTTCAATTCTTGAAGCTGGGAATGCAGCTCGGATTGGCTATCCACCAATAATTTCGGGAGCATTTCCATTTTAACTGACAGAACCGCCAATTTTTCCTTAATGGATAGAACAAGCTCCCTCGCATTCAAATAATTGCCGTTCACAGTCTCTTCGTCATACTTTTGAAGGATCTGCAATACCTCATCCAAGGTATTTTCCAGCTTATCAGCCGCTTTCCCGTAATTATGCCTGTGTGCAAGCAGGGATTTCTTCAATTGACGGTAGGATTCCTTGATATCCTCAATTTCCAATCGGTTTTTTTCCTCACTGCCTACGAGTTCATTCAGTTCGTATAAGATCTTTTTGATCATTTCCTCGATTTCATTCAGCTTGACTGTAATTTTGCGCTGTACTTCTTTTGAACGGCTGAAACGGTATTTATCGACGAATTCCTCGGCATCGAATAAAAGCTCTTCGACTTCGGGCATATGATCTGTAATGATGGCGTCCCATTCAATGCGCCAGTTTTCGAACATTTCCTCTGTTTCACCTGTCATGTTCAATTGTTTGACTTTAGAAAGCTCTTCCAGCACGGGGCGGTGCATGATGCTTATTTTCCAGGATTCCAGTCGATCGATTTCTTTAAAATATCTCTTTTTGAAAAAATAACCCCAAATGATGAAAATCAAAATTAATACAATTACCCCAATTATGTAATCCATGGTAAGCCCCCTGTTCTAGTCCTTACAGTCTTGCTCGTTTATATATCAATTTTAAAAATGTTAAATTTAATGCTTTTATGATACCATGTTAGCAATAATTTTTGACGAGAAAAATGTTTTTTTTGTAGAAATTTGCTACAAATACCTGTTTTTTGGGAGGGAAGGACCATGAAAGCTGACGGTCATGTGCACACTCCGTTTTGCCCTCACGGCTCTACGGATAAATTCGATGAATATATTACGCGGGGAATCGAGCTAGGATTAAAGGAAATCACATTTACGGAACATGCTCCATTGCCACGAAATTTTCAAGATCCTACGCCTGAAAAAGACAGCGGCATGGACGCTGCCCTGCTCCTGGATTACTTTCAAGAGCTCCGCGTACTGAAAGAACGCCATAAAGACAAAATCCTGATCAAAACAGGTCTGGAGGTTGACTTTATAGAGGGTTATGAAAAAGAAACAAAAGAATTCCTCGACGAAATCGGAGAATTCCTTGATGATAGTATACTTTCCGTCCACTTCATCAAGCATCAAAGCAGTTGGCACTGCATCGATTTCAGCGAAAATGGGTTTGGTGAGATTGCCAATGAACTAGGTTCAGTGGAATCGGTGTATGCCAAATATTACGATACTCTGGAAAAATCAATAACAACTGATTTAGGCATTTATAAACCAAAACGGATCGGGCATATTACGCTTGTCCATAAATTCCAGCATCGATATCCGCCTGCATCTAGTTTTGACGAGCAGGTTTACAAAGTGCTCGACATGATCAAAGAACAAAGGTATGAACTAGATTATAATGGAGCCGGGCATGTAAAGCCGCTATGCGGTGAACCTTACCCTCCTGAACGGTTTGCAAAGCGTGCTTTCGATCTCGGCATTCCGCTTATTTACGGATCCGATGCACATCAAGCTAAGGATTTGGGTCAGGGCCATCAGGCACTGATTGAAGGGTTCAATCGGTAACTCATGTATACACTTCAGCTCCGGCCCGCTAACAGTGGCTGTAGGTCTATGAAAAGGGTATCCTGCAAAAAACGTCCGACTTCATTGGCATAAATATTCGTGTAATAGGCTTCCTGCGGGAACACATGAAGCACATCCATCGCATAATGGGTATGCAGGACAGGGGCCGTCAATAAACCCTTCAACTGCAGCATATACATGGGAACCGAGACCTGCTGGAAACTCCTGCTCTTGATCCCCTGTTCCAAAATATATTGAAAATAAGACTTTTCCTTTGTAAAATAAGTCGAATGAATTTCACGATTTAAATTGGAATCGAGTGAAGATTCCCCATATATGAACCGTGCAGCAAGGAAGTTTTCCCTCTGGAAAGCGAGAATATCCTTTACAAGATTCATCAAGCAATGCTGCGGGCCTTTAAGTTCCAGCAATGTCATGTTCGTCTCAAGGACCAGGATATACTCTTCTAAATAAGAAGTGAAACAGAATTCCAGCAACCCCTGCTTATTCTTGAAATAGTAGGCAATATTTGCAGCGTTCACTTTGGCTTTATTCGCAATATCCCGTATGGATGTAGCATGATAGCCTTTTAAATGAAATAAATGCAATGCAGCTTCCACAATGGCTTGTTTCGTTGGCGTCTGGCGATTCATTCAGGCAATCCCTCGCTTTCTTTGAGACAAGTCTTGTGGACTATTTCTTCACGGAAGAGCCTGAATCCTTTAGTAAGTTCTCGACAATTTCCCAACAATGAAGCAACATGATTAGAAAGTGCTGTAAAAATATGCGGAAGACAGGTGAACGCTTTTGTTTAATGTCGAAATGTATCAAGGAAAAAAAGAAAATAACTATGAACTGGTCCAAAAGCAACTTCTTGCCTTAATTGAAGATGAAACGAACCGGATAGCCAATTTAAGCAATGCGGCAGCTTTACTTAATCAGTTTCTTGATGAGATTAACTGGGTCGGCTTCTATTTATACGAAGAAGGCCAATTAATTTTAGGACCCTTCCAGGGTCTTCCAGCCTGTGTCCGCATTCCAATGGGCAGGGGCGTTTGCGGGACTTCAGCGGCGACTGAAAAAACCCTGCGCATATATGATGTCCACCAATTCCCTGGACATATCGCCTGTGATGCGGCATCAAGATCTGAAATTGTCATACCGCTCATGAAGGATGGCAAGTTGATCGGTGTCCTCGATATCGACAGCCCGGTCACGGGCCGTTTTGACGAAATGGATCAGCAGGGACTGGAGAAGTTCGCTGAAATCCTTACCAGGCATCTATAAAGTTGAAGGGAGCGGCAATCCTTGCCTGCTCCCTTTTCCATTACAGGCCCTATGTACATGTACCCGGTCCTTCCTGAATTCTTCGCAATATATAACGCTTCATCGGCCCATTTGATATTTTTCTCCATGATTTTTGTATTCATTATCTCATCATAACGCTTACAATGAAAAAACCTTTTTTAAATTTACCTGCTGCGATTCTCTTTATCTATTCCTTAATTAATTACAACTGTCCTTGACTCATTGAGCCAAATATTATACAATACTCCTTGTGTAAAATATTGCAGCCTATGTGACAGCCTTTATGTTCTCATTTTGTTCCTCAATACAGAGGTGTATCTCGTAACTCTCTGCTGCTAGGGCGAAGGTACATGAAAACAAAATGGTCATGATCGTACATTCACACGGTTTTTATTTTACCAAAATAAAAACATTTAAAGGAGGAGTCATCCTATGGCTCGTTATACTGGCCCAAGCTGGAAACTATCCCGTCGTTTAGGAATTTCCCTAACAGGTACTGGTAAAGAATTAGAAAAACGCCCTTATGCTCCAGGACAACATGGTCCTAACCAACGTAGAAAAATTTCTGAATACGGAATGCAACTACAAGAGAAACAAAAACTTCGTCACATGTACGGAATCACTGAACGTCAATTCCGTTCAATGTTCGACCGCGCTGGCAAACTTAAAGGTGTTCATGGTGAAAACTTCATGATTCTTCTTGAATCACGTCTTGACAACCTAGTTTACCGTCTTGGTTTAGCTCGTACACGTCGTCAAGCACGTCAACTTGTTAACCACGGTCACATCACTGTAGACGGAAGCCGCGTAGACATTCCATCTTACAAAGTGTCTCTTGGACAAACAATCGCAGTTCGTGAAAAATCACGTAACTTCTCAATCATTAAAGAATCAGTTGAAGCAACTAACTTCGTTCCTGATTTCCTTACTTTCGATGCTGAGAAATTAGAAGGTACTTTCACTCGTTTACCAGAACGTTCTGAATTGCCTGCTGAAATTAACGAAGCTCTTATCGTTGAGTTCTACTCTCGTTAATAACTTCAAAAAAACCCCATCCTTGGATGGGGTTTTTTTTGCACCTAAACACCCCTGCACGAGAAAGCCCGGCTGTGATTCAGCCGGGCCTTGAACAATCATTTCACTAATGTATATTTCTTTTTGCCGCGACGAACTAGGATGAACTCCCCTTCAATCTTAGAAGCTTCCGTCACTACATATTGCAGATCAGTCACTTTCTCCCCATTTATGGAGATTGCCCCATTCTGAATATCTTCCCGGGCTTGACGCTTTGATGGCGAAATTTTCGCTTCAACGATTAAATCGACCAAACCGATATCTTCCTTGCTTTCACGTTCGAAGCTAGGGACATCTTTGAAGCCCAATTTGATTTCCGCCGCACTTAAATTCTTCACCTCTCCGCTGAATAGGGCGGCAGAGATTTTGATAGCCTGGTCAAGAGCTTCCTGACCATGAATCAAACGGGTCATTTCTTCCCCTAAAGCTTTTTGCGCTTTACGCAAATGCGGTTCGTTTTGTACAGATTGCTCTAACTCTTCAATCACCTCACGAGATAGGAATGTGAAGAATTTCAGGTATTTCACGACATCAGCATCGGCTGTATTGATCCAGAATTGGTAAAATTCATACGGAGTCGTCTTTTCAGGATCAAGCCAAATTGCTCCGCCTTCCGTTTTACCGAATTTCGTTCCATCCGCTTTCGTTACGAGCGGGATCGTCATACCGAATGCTTTTGCATCCTCATCATTGGATTTCCGGATCATTTCCAGCCCAGTCGTAATATTGCCCCATTGATCACTGCCGCCAATTTGCAATTTACAGTTGTAATTGCTGTATAAATGGCCGAAATCAATTCCTTGTAAGATCGTGTACGCAAATTCAGTAAAGGAAATTCCCGAATCTAAACGGGAAGCAACCGTATCTTTTGCCAGCATGTAGTTAATGCCGATGTATTTCCCGTAATCACGTAAGAACGTGACCATATCGATTTTACCTATCCAGTCATAGTTATTGACCATGACCGCACCATTTTCACCTTCGAATTCAAAGATGTGGGATAGCTGCCCTTTTATGCAGTCGGCATTATAGAGCACTTTTTCCAGCGTTTGCAGCTGGCGTTCCTCTTTTTTACCGCTTGGATCACCGATAAGTCCAGTTGCACCACCCACTAATACAATGGGACGATGGCCGTGCTGCTGGAAACGGCGCAATGTCAAGAATGGCAATAGATGTCCGATATGCATACTATCCGCTGTTGGATCGACACCACAGTATAAAGAAATTTTCTCTTTTTCTAAAAGGTTCTTAAAACCCTCTTCATCCGTTTGTTGATAAATAATCCCTCTCCATTCGAGGTCTTTAAGCAATTCCACTGAATATTCCTCCTCCATCTTAGAAAAAATCCGCAAAAAGCACACAAAAACGCCCCTTCATAAATATGAAGGGACGAATGAATTCGCGGTACCACCCAACTTGAGGACATAATATGCCCTCCGCTCAAGACGAATAACGGTCGTCAACCGTTTCCTGCTACTAATCATTTCACAGCAAATGCTCCAGGAAGTAATTCATCATACCATTTGTACCGATTTCCACTAACCACCGGCTCTCTGAAACAGGGATAGTCTGACTACTGGGTCCTATCATCGCGATCATTTAATCATTTTATTGTTGTTAATAAACTTTTATCATACATAAGAACCCTTGTCAACCTACCCTTACAGATTATAGAAAAATAAGAAAGATGCCTTTTCCCCTACCTGTTGTATGCTATAATATATGTGATTTCAGGGGGTATGATACGATGAATAATAATCAAAAAGATAGATTTCTAACAGTCTGGAAGCAGCTGACCAGTTTTTTTCAAAATGAAAAAACACATAGGAACGCGCGGGTTACATACCAAGTCATTTGGAATTTAACGCTGATCCTCATTATTGTCGGGATTTTAGGATTCTCATTTGCCGGCGGTGTTGGAGCCGGCTATTTCGCTGCCCTCGTCAATGATGAGCCGGTACGCTCAAAAGAAGATTTGAAAAAAGACATTTACAATTATGAAGAGACCTCTGAAGTATACTTTGCTGACGAAGTATACTTGGGCAAGCTTAAGAGTGACCTTGAACGTGAAGAAGTGTCCATCGATAAAGTTTCCGAGCATCTAAAAAATGCAGTCATCGCTACAGAAGATGAGTATTTTTATGACCATGACGGGGTTGTTCCGAAAGCTATCCTGCGTGCGATTTACCAGGAATTTTCGAATGCAACCGTCCAATCGGGAGGAAGTACATTAACACAGCAGCTCATTAAAAACCAAGTCCTGACCAACGAAGTATCGTTTGAACGGAAAGCAAAAGAAATCCTGCTTGCGCTCCGGGTCGAAAAATTCTTTGAAAAAGAAGAGATTTTGGAAACCTACTTAAACGTTTCCACTTTGGGACGAAATTCTTCAGGACGTAACATCGCTGGTGTCGA
The DNA here is from genome assembly GCF_047238085.1 of Peribacillus phoenicis. Taxonomy (NCBI): domain Bacteria; kingdom Bacillati; phylum Bacillota; class Bacilli; order Caryophanales; family Bacillaceae; genus Peribacillus; species Peribacillus phoenicis. The sequence continues at coordinate 3,696,850 of NZ_JBDFMF010000001.1, forward strand.
GTCCGCCGCTGAAGGCATTTTTGGCGTGGAGGCCAAAGATCTGACACTGCCCCAATCTGCGTTTATCGCTGGATTGCCGCAAAGCCCTTTCGGATATACACCATATACCCAGAAAGGAAAACTGAAAGAAAATCAAGAGCCCGGCATCAACCGGATGAAAACCGTTTTAAAGCGGATGTATAGTAACGGATACATAACAAAAGAAGAATATGATAAAGCAAACACATATGACATAACAAAAGACTTTATCAGCAAAACGGAGATGCCATCCGAGAAATATCCATGGCTCACCTATGAAATCGAAAAACGCTCAATCGAAATCCTATCCGTCAGTCTGGCAAAAGAAGATGGATATGAAGAGAAAGATTTAAAGAATGATGATTTAAAAGCTCAATATCTAGCACTTGCCGACCGTAAGCTTCGACAAAATGGCTATAAGATTTATACGACCGTCAACAAAAAGATTTATGACAAGATGCAGGAAGTAACGAAAAACTATCCGAATTTCGGGTACGATAAACTGGCGCAAGTCCCCGACCCGGATACGAAGGAAATGAAGACCGTGAGCCAGCCCGTAGAGGCCGGAGCGATTCTTATCGAGAATAAAACAGGGAAAATCATCAGTTTCGTAGGCGGCCGCGATTTCAAGCGGGAACAGACGAACCATGCAACCGCATCATTGCGCTCAAACGGATCAACGATGAAGCCGCTGGTGATATATGGTCCAGGCATCGAGCTAGGCAAGATCTCGCCTGGCAGCGTATCAGCCAACGTGCCGATCTCCATTCCAACAGGCGGCAAACCGTGGAGTCCAGGAAACTATGGCGGCGGCAGTTATACGGGAGTATCGACTGCCCGCGAGGCCCTGAAGAATTCCTACAATATCCCGGCAGCGCTCTTTTACAAGAAAATAATCAACCTGAGCCCCGCTTCGTATTTGGAAAAAATGGGCTTCTCCACCGTGACGAAAGGGGATTACTCCAATCTTGCCTTGTCATTAGGTGCGATGGAAAAAGGTGTAACCGTTGAAGAAAACGTCAATGCATATGGCACTTTTGCCAATTCAGGAGAATTCATCGATGCTTATATGATCGATAAAATCGTTTCGAAAGATGGCAAAGTCATCTATCAGCATAAAGTGAAACCAGTGGATGTTTTCTCTCCACAAGCCGCTTACCTGACGCTTGATATGATGCGTGATGTCGTAAACAGCGGGACGGCGGCCTCAGTCAGGAACCGCCTTGCTTTCTCAAGCGATTGGGCAGGTAAAACCGGTACTTCACAAAACTATTGGGATGCCTGGTTTGTAGCCAGCAACCCGAATGTATCGTTCGGGACATGGCTCGGTTATGACAAGCCAAAATCCTTGCAAGGCACCTATAATGGGCTGGAATACAATAAACGTAATATGTATTATTGGGCAGATTTGATCAATGCCGCATATAAAGTCGACCCTAAACTCATCGACCCCGATAAGCGATTTGAAATGCCGGGCGGAATTGTCAGCCGTTCCTTCTGTGGCGTTTCAGGACTGTTGCCTTCAAGTTCATGCCAAAAGGCCGGGCTTGTCAAATCGGATTTATTCATTGCCAAATATGCTCCATCCAAGGCGGATGATAGTTTCATAGATGGACAATATGTATCAGTCGGCAGTAAACGCTACGCAGCCCTTCCGCAAACGCCTGGCGAATTCACAAGCGGCGGGTTCATGTTGAATCCCGATTCCTTTGCAGATATCGGATTGAAATATGTCAATGACCCGGGATCCGTAATTCCTGGTGCCGAAAAATCAGGAAATGTCGTCGGGGCGACAGCGAAATTGAATGATAATGGCAAAGCACCAGATCCCCTATCCATAACGATCAGTAACGATAAGATTACATGGGGCTTGCATGGTGAAGGAGATGTCGTCGGTTATCGTGTCTATAAAGACGGCAAAAAAGTGGCGAGCATCAATGCTGGGGAGAATCTTGTTTACAAAGTCGGCTCTGGCGGTTCCTATTACGTAACGGCCGTAGACATAGTCGGTAAAGAATCGGCCCCTTCTCAACGTGTTGAAAGCGGCGCTAAAAAGACAGGTTCAAAAGAAGATTCCACAAAAACTAAAGATGATCGCGGAAAAGATAAAATAGCTAACGAAGATAAAAAACCAGACTCAAAAGAAGAGAACGGTTCAGATAAAGAAAAAGAACCAGAAAAAGAAACGCAAACGGATAAAGATAAAGAGCCAGCTCAAGACAAAGAGCAGCAAAACAAAGAGAATACAGATCAAGAAAATCAAGAGACCGACAAAGAGCAAGACACAGTCAATGATAAAGAGCAAGACACGGATAAAGCTGAAGAAGAGGAAGAATGACACTCTTTCTTGAACTTAAACAGGCTGTCGGTTACCCCGACAGCCTGTTTCCTTATAATCTCCCAAAAAGGCATCCATGGAAGTGACCATGGATGCCTTTTTCCTTCTCAATACTCAGTAAGACTAAGCTTCTCAATCCTCCATCGATGATAAATCACCAGTTGGCAGATCAAGTTCCCAAGCTTTCAAGACACGGCGCATGATTTTACCGCTTCTTGTTTTAGGAAGTTTATCCCTGAATTCAATTTCACGAGGTGCCGCATGTGCCGCTAGACCATGCTTTACAAATGTACGAATTTCCTCAATCAATTCATCGTTTGCCTCGTATCCGTCACGAAGGGCGATGAACGCTTTGATAATTTCCCCCCGAACCGGATCCGGCTTACCGATGACCCCAGCTTCGGCTACGGCTGGATGCTCGACCAACTTGCTTTCCACTTCGAAAGGTCCGACCCTCTCCCCTGCCGTCATGATGACATCATCAACACGGCCTTGGAACCAGAAATAACCATCTTCATCCATATATGCGGAATCTCCTGAAACATACCAATCACCTGGCATAAAGTAAGATTCATATTTAGCTTCATTCTTCCAGACGGTCTTCATCATCGAAGGCCAGCCTTTCTTGATGGCAAGGTTCCCCATTCTATGCGGCGGAAGCTCGTTGCCTTGATCATCCACTATTGCCGCCTTCACACCTGGAATCGGTTTGCCCATCGAACCCGGTTTGATTTCCAGGCAAGGATAATTGCAGATGACCTGTGCCCCGGTCTCCGTCATCCACCATGTATCATGGATACGGTGATTGAATACCTTCATTCCCCAGCGCACCACTTCCGGGTTCAACGGTTCACCGACACTTAAAATATGGCGGAGAGAACTCAAATCGAACCGCTTAACGATTTCGTCACCTGCGCCCATCAGCATCCTGAAGGCAGTCGGGGCACTATACCAAACCGTGACACCAAAGTCCTCCAAGGTCTTGTACCAGGATTCAGGCTTGAACCGCCCGCCTACAATGACATTCGAGGTTCCTGTCAGCCAAGGTCCAAATATCCCGTAAGACGTCCCTGTCACCCATCCAGGGTCCGCTGTGCACCAATACACGTCCTCATCCTGCAAATCAAGGACCCATCTTGCCGTTTGATAATGCTGGATCATCGCATTATGAACGTGTAGCACTCCTTTAGGTTTGCCTGTGGAACCTGAGGTGTAGTGAAGAATCAGACCGTCATTCCGATCCACCCATTCAATTTCGAATTTTTTGTCGGCTTCTTTTAATTTTTTATTGAAGTTATGGTAATTTCCTTCTTCCTTTATATTTTCCCCCACCAAGAAAATATGCTTTAAATGGGGTAATTCATCCACCGGGACACGCGGCAAAAGTTCAGGTGTCGTCACTATCACACTTGCCTCACTATCTTCAAGACGATCCCTTATGGCGCCTTCCATGAAGGCTTCGAACAACGGCCCTACGACCGCTCCCGTTTTAATCGCACCCAACAATGCAAAATAAAGCTCCGGGGAGCGAGGCATGAAGATGAAAACACGATCTCCTTTTTCCACATTGGCAATGTTCTTGAACACATTGGCCGCTTGATTCGTATAATCTTTCATTTCCTTGAATGTATACTTTTCATTTCTTTTATCGTCTTTGTAATAAAGGGCCACTTTATTCTTTTTGTATGTTTCGACATGGCGGTCAATGGCTTCATACGCAAGATTCACTTTACCGGTTTCAGACCAGGAGAATTCCTTTTCGGTCTCAGACCAGTCAAACTTATTGTATTTTTCATCATAATTCTTTAAATTAAAATTACCTTCCACTACTGGCAACGCTTTCACATTCATACGACAAACTCCCCCTTCATTCGGCTCTATATTTTTATTATAGTATAAGAATCGAATTATCTCAATTTTTAAAATATTGAACACTTCCATATTAGGGAAATCCCTTCTTGGTGAATTTTGAAAGTTACTGGTATATGTTATGGTTAAAGTGAATCCATATGATGGCCGTGAAAGAAGAGGCACTGTAACAAAAGCGCCTTGAACTTTCTGAATTATGCCCCCCGTTTTCATGTATAATTTATGTAAGCTTTCCATTCGGTCAGTTTTTAAAAGCAATGCTTCTTATACTCCGGAATGCGAGAGTGTAAGATTACTATATAACAAAGGTGGTGAAAGAATGGAATATAGTAAGACCTTTTACACTAAGGAACTGCAGACATTAAGCGGAACGCTCATGATCGAGGGGCCGTTAAGCGGCGAAAAAATGTCCGCTTATGAGTTTCACGAAGACTTGGTCGCCTTTCGCCCGCCTGCTTTGCAGCATAAAGCGTTAATAGAGATTGCAGACTTGCCTGAGGGCAGGATCTTTATCGCCCGCGAAAATGAAACAATCGTGGGTTATGTAACTTACTTATACCCCGATCCCTTGGAGCGCTGGTCTGAAATCAAGATGGAGGACCTGATTGAGCTTGGTGCAATAGAGGTCATCCCTAAATACCGGGGTGCCTCCGTCGGGAAAAACCTAATCCGCCTTTCCATGGAAGACGATTCGGTTGAAGACTTCATCATCATCACCACTGAATACTATTGGCATTGGGATTTGAAAGGGACAGGTCTGAATATTTGGGACTATCGCAAGGTCATGGAAAAAATGATGAGTGCCGGTGGTTTGGTCTACTTTGCTACAGATGATCCTGAAATCAGTTCCCATCCGGCCAACTGCCTGATGGCACGTATTGGCAAAAGGGTCCCGCCGGAATCCATCCAGAAATTCGACCAATTGCGTTTTATGAATCGGTTTATGTATTAAAGAGGCGAGTAAGAGGAGGAAGGAAAATGATTGTTGAAACAATAATGAATGAGGATATTATCACCCTCACTCCAACGGATACAATCCATAGCGCTGTCTTGATCATCAAGGAGAAGCGAATTCGCCATATCCCCATTGTCGATGACAGCTTTCAACTTGTGGGATTAGTCAGCGACCGTGATATTCGGGATGCTGCCACTTCTATATTCCGTACCGAAGAATACAAAAATGATTTACAAAAACCACTATCAAGCATCATGAAAACGGAAATAATCACAGGGCACCCACTGGATTTCGTGGAAGAAATCGGGGCTGTTTTCTGTGATAACAATATCAGCTGCCTTCCAATCGTAAAGGGAAGGAAGTTAGTGGGCATCATAACCGGTTCTGATTTACTTCATTCATACGTTGAGTTGACTGGAGTCAATCAGCCCGGTTCCCAAATCGAAATCAGAATCCCCGATAAGGCAGGTTCCCTTCATGATATTGCCCATATTTTCAAAAGGCGCAATACGAATATCCTGAGCACCCTTGTTTATCCTGAAAAAAATGGAACCGACTATAAAATTCTTGTAATTCGTGTACAGACGATGAATCCATTTATGGTGGTGGAGGACTTGAAGAAAGAAGGCTATACCGTTTTATGGCCTAGTCTACCGGGGATTTCACATGAATGATACATCCCTTTTCGTTTATTCGGATGAACTCCTTACCTACAAATTCAACGATGAGCATCCATTCAATCAAAAACGGCTTAAACTCACACTTGATTTATTAAAAAAACACCATGCCATCAATGATGATCAAATTATCAAGCCCAGAATGGCAACCGATGCAGAATTGGAACTGATTCATGATCACCATTATGTAAACGCTGTCAGATTGGCAGGCCAGGGAAAGCTCCCCCCTGAAAAGGCTGTAAATTATGGGCTAGGAACGGAGGATACCCCTATCTTCCCCAAAATGCACGAAGCAAGTGCATTGCTTGTAGGCGGTACCTTGACGGCTGTGGATGCAGTCATGACCGGTCAGTCCCTGCACGCACTTAATCTTGGCGGTGGACTGCATCACGGTTTCCGCGGGAAAGCCTCGGGCTTTTGCATTTACAACGATAGTTCGGTCGCGATTAAATACCTGCAAAAAAAATATGGGGCGCGTGTCTTGTATGTCGATACCGATGCACATCATGGTGATGGAGTCCAATGGTCATTTTATGATGATCCGGATGTATGTACACTATCCATCCATGAAACGGGTCGCTACTTATTTCCCGGCACCGGCAATATTAACGAGCGGGGCCAAGGAAAAGGCTACGGCTATTCATTCAACATCCCGGTCGATGCGTTCACAGAAGATGAATCCTGGCTCGAATGCTACAGGGCTTCCTTTAAAGAGGTCATTGAATTCTTCAAACCGGATGTCATATTAACGCAAAACGGAGCAGACTCCCATTATTATGATCCGCTCACCCATTTATCAGCCACCATGAAGATTTATAGAGAAATACCAAAGCTGGCCCACGAAATGGCCCATAAGTATTGCGAAGGACGGTGGATTGCAGTGGGCGGCGGCGGATATGACATATGGCGCGTCGTCCCGAGGGCTTGGGCGAGGGTCTGGCTTGAAATGACGAATAATGATATATCAGGTCCCCTATCAAAGGAATGGCTCGATTGCTGGCAGCCTGAGTCCCCTGTTCCCCTGCCGAATGAATGGGATGACATGGAGGATATATACGAACCCATTCCGAGGAAGCCTGAAATTACCGAGAAGAATGCCCTGACGCTTGAAAAGGTCCTTTATCCCATCAGGTTTAATAGGCAAACAACGAAAAGCAATGAACAAAGTTAACAAAAAGATCGTTGAAAAACGATCTTTTTTGTTCGGGCAAACATTAGAGAAACAAAAAGAGAGTGCCCTCAGGACACTCTCCAAACCAGTTTATTTCGTTGATTGACGGTTTTCAATCCGATGCGGCAGGATCACTTTTTCAAGACCTTCCTCCACTTGTTCTTTATTCATCAACTTTGTAAGAAGCCTCATCGCAACCGCACCAATATCATATAAAGGTTGAACGATCGTCGTGATTTGCGGACGCACCATCAATGTCAATCTCGTGTTATCGAAGCTGATCACTTCAAAGTCTTCCGGTACATTATATCCTTTGTCCTGAGCGGCATGGACAATTCCAAGCGCCATTTCATCAGCACCGGCGATGAATGCTGTCGGTCTGTCTTCAGCTTCCAGGTACTTTTCAAAAGATTCAATTCCTGAATCATATGTATAATCACCTTCAACGACATAACTTTCATCAAATGAAAGCCCAGCTTCTTTCAATCCTCGTTTATAACCAGTCAATTTCATTTCATTAATCAGCGCGGAAGGGTTTCCGCTTACAAAAGCGATATGCTTGTGGCCTTTTTTAGCGAAGAAGGTCACTGCGTCGAATGCCGCCGCCTCATAATCAATATTGACCGATGGAACTTGTCCGCTTTCATCCACCGAACCTGCCAGAACGATTGGAACAGGTGAATTCTTAAACTCTTTGACATGCTCATCAGAAATGTTGCCGCCCATGAATACGATACCATCCACTTGTTTTCCAAGCATCGTATTCAGCAAATGGAATTCCTTATCTATATTCTCATCAGAACTGCTTAGAATGATATTGTATTTATACATGGTGGCTATATCTTCTATGCCCCGTGCCAATTCTGCAAAAAAGATGCTTGAGATATCCGGGATGATGACCCCGACTGTAGTCGTTTTCTTTGAGGCAAGTCCCCTTGCCACTGCATTGGGACGGTACCCTAACTTCTCAATTACATCTGAAACTTTCTTCCTTGTTGCAGGCTTTACATTTGGATTCCCGTTAACTACGCGGGAAACGGTGGCCATGGAAACATTCGCCTCACGCGCCACATCATAAATGGTTATATTATTCATTCATCCATTCCTCCATTTCTTTCATTTTCCCCATAAAAGACCCGAATTATTTCGGAAAATAATCTTTTATGCGTTTTTCTCTATAAGGAAGATTATTTTAGGAACGATCTGCCTAACAAAAAATGCAGTCCTACTCTCTTCTCAGTCAAATATTCAATACCCTATTCAAGTATAAAATTCACATAGATATCACTTTATGTATGACTCAATCTTCCGAACAGTTCTCATTCTTGTTATTTATCATACGATAGTCGAATCTTTCCTGCAATCCAATAGTGCTCATTTCGAAGCTTTTTCTGCAAAAACTAGTATTTTACCATTAAAAAAAGCCCTTGCCAAGTTGGTAAGGGCCGTAAATAGATCATTTAAAGAATTTCTTAGCTTATACAGTTACCCAGTTCAAACGTTTAATCTCTTCGTAGAATTCATCAAATTGTTTGAAGTCCATTTGCTGTGCAGAATCCGATAAAGCAACGGAAGGATCTGGATGCACTTCAGCCATAACACCGTCAGCACCGATTGCAAGAGCCGCCTTAGCCGTAGGAAGCAGAAGATCGCGACGTCCAGTTGAATGCGTTACATCAACCATGACCGGTAAATGAGTTTCTTGTTTTAAAATCGGTACAGCAGAGATATCAAGTGTATTTCTTGTTGCTTTTTCGTAAGTACGGATACCGCGCTCACAAAGGATGATGTTGCCATTGCCCTGCGACATGATGTATTCCGCTGCATGAATGAACTCTTCAATCGTTGCCGCCAGTCCACGTTTTAAAAGAACTGGTTTATTTACAGCACCTGCCGCTTTTAGCAAGTCGAAGTTTTGCATGTTGCGCGCCCCGATTTGGATGACATCGATATGATCGATTGCCGCTTCGATATCGTTGGCACTCACGATTTCACTGATTACAGCCAAGCCGTATTCATCAGCAACACGTTTAAGTATTTGTAATCCTTCCAAACCAAGCCCTTGGAAGTCATATGGAGATGTACGTGGCTTAAATGCACCGCCGCGCATCAATTTCAAACCTTTAGCTTTAATGACTTCCGCCACCGCAGCTGTCTGTTCATAAGATTCAACGGCACATGGTCCGAAAACGAAGCTAGGGATCCCGTTACCGACCAATTCACCCTTAATGTCGATGATCGTGTCTTCAGCCTTTTGTTTTCTCGATACAAGAAGCGTTTTCTTCTGATCATCTTTTTGCAGCTCCAAGCCCAATTTAAAGATTTCCTTGAAAATATGTTTAATCGAACCAAGATCAAGCGGTCCTTGATTATTGGCTTCGATAAGATCCAGCATTGTTCTTTCACGGACCGGATCGTAACGGTTTACACCTTGTTTTTCTTTAACGCGACCAATTTCCTGTACAAGTTCAGCACGTTGATTAATAAGATGTAATAACTGAAGGTTCACATCATCCAGTTGATTACGAAGTCCATCAAGCTCTTTGTTGCTCATTACAAATCCATCCCTTCGTTTTTTAAAATAGAAATCGGTTCAGCAGACTCAAACTTAAAATCCCATATGGATCCACCCCGATTGTTTTATCAATGAAAAATTTAGAATATTTCATGTATGATTAAATCAATTATAAATGAAGTGCCCATAAATGTCACTATATTTTTCTTTAATAATTAAACGCTTTTAAGCATTAAAGTTATAAATGCATAAAATCAGGTGTTACACATGCAGGAAAAACGATTTAGACTGAATATTGGAACAATCCGTTGTAGGAATTATATTGGAAATAGAACAAGAAAGCTATAATTTAATTGATATTTTATCTCAAAGAGCATTGGACCATGATCAAATCGTCTGCCACTTGAACAGGAAGGGCCTTTAAAGAAAAGGTTTCCCCTGGAGATCGTTTAAAATTCCAATTACCACCAAATCCAATAATAAAAGGCCGGACCCCTTGCCAAAGGGATCCGGCCTTCATGAATCATTCAGAGATGGCCTTGCTCAATGAATCATATGTAATACGCCAATGAGACTCATTCCAGGTCGGTTTTCCACTTTTAAAAAGGATGGCCTGAGGTGATTGATGTTTGACATCAAATGTTTCTGCCACATAATTGGATAGTGGACGAGCTTCCTGAACGGCTAAATAGGCCGTTTTAATTTGTGCGTTCTCTAAGATGTACCTCTCATATTGTTCAAATGCTTCAGCGCTGACCGGGCACGTTACGCTATGCTTGAAAAGCAGGAATGTATCCTCTTTTAGAAGCTGATTGAATTGTTCTTCTGTTTCGATTTTGCTCATGACCATAATACAGTCTCCTTTCCTTGTACATATAAATTTTACCATCAAAAAGGCGATGAAGCCATTGAAGCACTTCACCGCCTTATTCTTCGTCCCTTTATGCCTCTTCATCCCCATTAAAGGAATTCAAGGAATATTATTTCTTTAGATTATTCTCTGTTTCATCAAATGCCTTTTTCGCTTCATCTAGTTTTAATTTTGCCGCATTCTTGTTTCCGCTTGTAGGATCGGCAGGATTATTTGCCGAATCATTGCCGTTAGCAAAGTTCGTTTCGACGGATACGATAGGAGAATCGGAAGTTCCGGTTACATCTATATCCTTATTGCTCGAATTCGTCGTATCATCAGCTGCGTCGCCGTTTTCTTTACCCGTTTTTAGGCTTTTCACTTTATTGACGATATTTGAAGATTTATTGGAAACGATTTCCGTGACAGAGCTCGTTTTCTCTTTTGCTGTATCAGCAAGTACTGTACCTTTTTCCATCGCCGTTTGTCTTAATCTTTCCGTTTTCTCTGAAATGTTTCTAGCCTGTTCATTGAAGTCATTCCTTAATTCCTTGCCTGTTTTCGGAGCCATGAACAAAGCTGTAGCCGCTCCGATCATCCCGCCGATCAAGGCGCCAATCATAAAGTCCTTCGAATTGATCGAGTCGCGTTCGTCCTCATAAGATTTCTGATAGTCCTTTGCCGCAAATTCTTTTTGAGTCATAATACATTCCCCTTTCAATTTTAAGTTCATTTTTTTACCTTGATTTTAAGATCTAGATCGTAAAAACCTTTTTTTAGGCAGGTTATCTGTTTCCAGTGCTTCCCTTTCTAACTCCGCCCTTTCGGTTGGAGTCGGGGCAGCCTGTTTGCTTCTCGCCTTCCACTTGTCTCTGATCTCCATGGCAACATTGCTCCATTGTACAATTTGTGAGATTCGGTCTTGATTATTATCAATCTCAGCCTGCACTTTATGGGAAACCTTTTGGATGGAAGAATTGAAGCTAGAGATGGATGTTCCTACATCCTTCACCGCATCCACCACCGTGTTCAGGTTTTCTGACTTGTGCTGCAAATCTTCAGCCAACGTATTCGTTTTATGTAATAACTGAGTAGTTTCGAGCGTTATGCCCTGCATTTGGCTCTCTAGTCCTGTCAGCGTCCGGGCCACACTGTCCAGGGTAGTTTGAAGTGATGTCAGTACCTTTGTTAGGAAAATAACAAGTACCAAAAAAGCTATCGCTGCAACAGCAGCACTTACGTATAAAATAATCTCCATTGGAACACCTCCGAAAAAAATCGACTTATTTAATAGCTGTTAGATATTAATTACCCCTTCCCTAATATTATAAACGTATTTATTTTTTCAATATACCCTATCAAACCCTAATCTGGAAATATTGTTGTCTGCATCCAGTTCCTCCGTAAATTCATGGGTCACACTTATGGCAGGAAATCGGGTATGATAGAAAAGATAAGTCGAATTTAAACAATGGAGGTATTTTTTATGAAAGATCCCAGAATTGGTACATTGGCCAAAAACTTAATCAATTATTCCGTGAAGCTTCAAAAAGGTGAAAAAATCTTGATCGAAAACTTTGGATTGCAGCGTGAACTTGTTAACGCACTTGTGAATGAAGCCTATGCAGCAGGTGGTTACCCATTCGTCCTTTTAAAGGATCACCAAGTGGATCGTGCCTTGCTGATGGGTGCCAAAGAAGAACAGTACAAGCTGATGGGTGAGTTTGAAGCAAACGTAATGAACCAGATGGATGCTTATATCGGGCTTCGTGCCGGGGATAATATCAATGAACAATCCGATGTCCCTTCAGAGAAGATGGAGATTCATGGACAGACAGTCGGTAAAGTACATAGAAATATCCGCGTGCCAAAAACAAAATGGGTCGTACTTCGCTACCCGACAAATTCCATGGCCCAATTAGCCAAAATGAGCACAGAAGCGTTCGAAGACTTTTATTTCGAAGTCTGCAACCTCGACTATGGCAAAATGAGCGCAGCAATGGACAACCTTGTTGAATTGATGGATAAAACGGATAAGGTCCGCTTAACTGGGCCCGGTACGGACCTAACCTTCTCCATCAAAGACATTAAAGCCATCAAATGTGCGGGTGAGCTGAACATTCCTGACGGTGAAGTATATACGGCTCCGGTTAAGGATTCCATCAATGGAGTGATTTCGTATAATACTCCGTCCCCTTATCAGGGTTTTACTTTTGAAAACGTGAAGTTAACATTCAAGGATGGAAAAATCGTTGAAGCGGTTGCGAATGATACGGAACGCATCAACAAAATTTTTGATACTGATGAAGGCGCACGATATGTCGGTGAATTTGCAATTGGTGTAAATCCTTATATTCTACACCCGATGCAAGATATCCTCTTTGATGAAAAAATTGATGGAAGTTTTCATTTCACTCCCGGACAATGCTACGATGATGCCTTTAACGGAAACCATTCAGACATTCACTGGGACCTGGTCAATATTCAGCGACCTGAATATGGCGGCGGGGAAATCCATTTTGATGACGTCTTGATACGTAAGGACGGACGCTTCGTTTTACCGGAACTGGAAAATTTAAATCCAGAAAATTTAAAATAACGTAAAAACCAATAAAAAAACGACCGACCCTCTACAGCGGGTCGGTCGTTTTTTTATTTTACCTGCAGTGAATGCTCATAGGCTGCTTGGAACTTTTGAATGTCCCCTGCACCCATGAATAACACGACACTGTTTTCATGATTTTGCAATATTGATGTTGTATTCTCCGTAATCAGCTCGGCACCGGGAATCTTATCTTGAAGATCTTCAATCGATAACTTCCCTTGATGTTCACGAGCAGATCCAAAAATTTCACATAAGTATACTTTGTCGGCCAAATTCAAGCTGTCGGCGAATTCATCAAGGAATGCCTGAGTTCTCGAGAAAGTATGCGGCTGGAATACCGCAACAACTTCACGCTCTGGATATTTCTGACGAGCCGAGTCGACAGTTGCAAAGATCTCGGTCGGATGATGTGCATAATCATCAATGATGATCTGACTTCCGATTTCCTTTTCGGAGAACCGGCGTTTAACTCCGCCAAAAGTCCGCAATTGGGCTTTCACAGCTTCCGTATCCAAGTTTTCATATTTACAAAGTGCAATGACACCGAGTGCATTCAACACATTATGCTTTCCAAAAGTAGGAATAATGAATGTATCATAGTAATTGTTCCTTACATGCACATCAAAAGTCGTGCCATCCGGAGTGACGGAAACATTTTTCGCTTGAAAATCATTTCCTTCTGCAAATCCGTAAAAAATAACCGGTACTTTCGCCTGAATATGTGGTAAATGTTCATCATCCCCGCACGCAATGATGCCTTTGTTGACTTGAAGGGCCATCGTTTGGAAAGCCTCGAACACATCTTCGACATTGGCGAAATAATCAGGATGATCGAAATCGATATTCGTCATGATTGCATAATCCGGATAGTAGGAAAGGAAATGACGGCGATATTCACATGCTTCGAATACGAAGTAATCAGAATTCGCGATTCCTTTACCCGTTCCATCCCCAATCAAGAAGGATGTCGGTTTAGCGCCCCCCATCACATGGGCAAGTAAGCCGGTCGTCGATGTTTTACCATGCGCTCCCGTAACCGCCACGCTGATGAAGTTTTTCATGAAATCACCTAGGAAACGGTGATAACGGATGATCGGCAAATCAAGTTCTTTTGCCTTCACGATTTCCGGATGACTATCCGGAAACGCATTTCCTGCAATGATGGTCATTCCAGGTTGAATATTTTCCTCGTTGAAAGGAAGGATTTTAATCCCGGCTTTTTCTAATGCCAATTGTGTAAAAAATTCTTTTTCGTAATCGGAACCCTGCACTTCAATATTCATATCATGCAGTATTTGTGCAAGAGCACTCATACCCGATCCTTTAATTCCCACAAAATGGTAAGCAGTCATAAAGCGAACCTCCACCAATCGTCTACCTGTATGACAGTATATGACGTCATCTTTTATTTGTTTTTTCATTACGAGACTTGTTAGTAACGCAATTTCTTCATAGGTTTTTCAAGCTTATATTTTCAATCATTCATCAACAAAAAACTATTATATCACTTTTTTATTCATTCATCCATGTCAGGCAGATGCCAATTTATCAAATCATTGGCTTTTACCTTAATTAAGGTGATAAAAAAGGGTTTTCACCCTTTCACATTATATACAATTTCCTTTTATTAGGTTCTCTTAATTAACATGTAAAAATTCCAGTTCTTCTTCCGTAATCAATACATCCCTGGGCCTTGAGCCCCTGGATTCGGAAACTACTCCATGTTGCTCCATCATTTCGATTAGGCGCGCTGCACGGTTGTAACCGACACGGAAGCGCCTTTGGACACTAGATGCAGATGCAGCCTGCTGGCTCACGACAAATTCACATGCCTCGAAAAACAGTTCATCCGCTTCTTCCGTGACCTGGGCCCTGTTCAGCAAGTCTTCCTGCTCGAACAGGTATTTTGGCTGCTGCTCCAGTTTAACATGGTTGACGACTTGGTCGATTTCTTCATCACTCACAAAAGTCCCTTGCAGGCGCACCGTTTTTGAAGAGCCGTTTTCAGCGAATAACATATCTCCTCTTCCCAATAATTTTTCTGCACCGCCGCTATCGATGATCGTACGGGAGTCGACTTGTGAAGAAACCGAAAAAGCGATCCTTGTCGGGATATTTGCCTTGATCAATCCAGTTATGACATCGACTGAAGGTCTTTGAGTGGCTACAATCAAATGGATGCCGCAGGCACGGGCCTTTTGGGCAATCCGGCAAATCGCTTCCTCTACATCAGCCGGGGACATCATCATTAGATCCGCAAGCTCATCGATGATCACCAGGATATAAGGCAGCTTGCTTGAATATTGACCGGCTTTTTCCGCTTGGTCATTAAAGCGGGTGATATCACGGACACCGGCATGTACAAACAATTCATAACGCCGTTCCATCTCCTCTACAGCCCACTTCAACGCAGCCGTAGCGGCTTTTACATCGGTTATGACTGGACTGACCAAATGCGGGATCCGGTTATATGGGGCGAGCTCAACCATTTTCGGATCGATCAATAGCAATTTCAACTCCTGCGGCGTCGCTTTATAAAGCAAGCTTACCAGCATGGTGTTGATACAGACACTTTTCCCCGATCCCGTTTGCCCGGCTATCAAGCCATGCGGCATCTTTCTCAAATCCGTGATGATCGGCTGACCGGATATATCGAGTCCTAAAGCCACAGCAAGCGGTGATTCATGCTCTTGAAACTCAGTACTTTCCAAAACCTCCCGCAAAAATACCGGTTTGCTTTTCCTATTCGGAATCTCGATGCCAATTGTATGTTTACCCGGAATAGGCGCTTCCATCCGCATATCCTGAGCAGCTAGGCTTAATTTGATGTCATCCATCAGGTTCGTCACTTTATTCACCTTCACTCCCGGTTCCGGATGCACCTCGAAACGAGTTACTGCCGGTCCTTGAGTGACATTGACGACCTTTGCACGGACATTGAAATTTTTCAATGTCTCATCAAGTAATAAAGTCTGTTCCTCGAGCCACACATCATCATGCACAGCATAAGTGGGAGGTGTCAGCAATTCGATATTAGGAAACACATAGTATGGATTTTCATTTTCATCCGCTTCGACGGAGCCAAAAATTGCCGGGATTTCGCCCTTACTGCCTTCTGCCGCTGCCTCTGTATATACTGCTTCTTGATACCCGTGTCCAGAAATCGGGGATTCCTGTTCCAAGAGCGGCTTAGGGTTGGAACCGATGTTGGATTCGACTGTATTTTCAGGCACAGCAGCGACGGTTTCGGAACCAACCTTAGCGTCCGAAAAGGTAAGTGATATGGCCGGAGTCTGCTCTTTCGGAATAACTCTGCCTTCCTCCTGTTTCCGTTCAGGAATGGCGGTTGGTTTCGCTTGTCCTGCCTCTGTTTGGGCAGAATCATCCATTGGCCGCTTATCAGGTGATACTACTGCCCTTTCCGAATTAAGGCTTTTTTTTTCCGGCATCATTTTATTCATGAAGTCATTTTTTTTCCGATCTTGCTTAAGCATCATCACATTAAATGGGATATGTTTTTTCGGACGTTTGTGCTGCACTTCAGGTATTGCCTCAGATGGGTCTTCAGGCATTGTCCCTTGACTAACGGATGGTTGATTTGATTGTACAGCAATCTCCCCAGGAACCGATATCGCTTCAGGCGGTGTGTCGTCCGTCTGTTCCATGATGGATACAGCGACTTCGCGTCCAAATTCTACTTCGTCCTGTTCAATAGCCTCTTTTTCCACCGCAGGCTCAATTATGTTGGGCTCGATTACTGCTTGTTCTGGCAGTGTCTCAATGGAATTCCTGCGAAAGAAAGCGGGTATCTCTGAATCTTCCAGTTTTTCTTCCGCTTGTTCCGGTATAAGAACGGATGGTTCTGTCGTCAATTCCTCATGTGACACTTCTTTTGGAATTTCAGGAATCGATGCTGGAATCCCGATATCGGGTTCTTCCTTTTTTAGGACGGGCATTTTGCTTTCTAATTCATATTCGACAATTTCTTCAGAAACGACTGTTTTTTTTTCCGGACGACGGAACCCATAAATGGGTGAAGGGATTTCCGTCGGCCGGAATGGAGTATTTGAAGGGACTATTTTTGAGACTTCCTCCCGTTCGAAGTTTCTCCGTTTTGGTTCAGGATCCCTCACAGGCCTTCTTGTTTCTTTGGCCGCGCTCCCCTTTTTGGGTTCATGATCTTCCCTGTTTCTTTCCCTAGGCTTTCTTTTGCTCTGTTCACGATCTGGAATGAGCGGAAACTTGAACTGCCCTTTTGGATATTGAAACAGGATTTTCGTATCCGGGTCTGGCGTCTGCGACATTTTTTCCACTTTTTGATTGTAAACCTTTATTTCTTCTTCCTTTGACTTCGCAAGCTTTGAAAAATCCATTTTCCTTAATGTCTCTTCATCAAGCGGTTCATCTATAATAATCTCTTCAATTTCAATAATTTCCTCTGCTTGGAACCATTTTTTCATCTTATTTAGCCATTTCAAAACTATCACTCTTTCTACATCTGTAGTTATGTAACTAATTCTACCAGTTATTTTAAAAATATCGAGAAAATTTAAGCTAAATTGGGATTAGTATCTATTTTTTTATCGCACTCTTACTAACTTAACGTATTTCGCAGAACTCCTACCCTATTAAACCCCTTCTGGTATGAGTTTAAACCTGCACTTCGTGAAATAACATTAGCCCTTAGTCTACTATTTAAATAAAACACCGCTGTTAAATCGCGTTTACAAAGAGATTAAGTTTTCATGTGGCGCAAGAAGCAGACTGGTCAATTCATTGAAGCATCCTTCACGAAACCTCCGGTGGCATCCTGAAACCCATAAAACACCGTTCGTTAATACCGAACGGTGTTTTGTGGGTTTCTGCACTTTTTTGCAAACAAATTTACCAATGGAACTATTCCCATTCATAAAAATCGCATACAACTTGGGCCACTGATTTGGATGCGATCAAAAGGGCATCTTCATCAATGTCGAATTTAGGATGGTGATTGAAATATGCCTTCTCCACCCCTTTCGGTTTACAGCCAATGTAAAAGAAGCAGCCAGGAATCTTTTCTGCATAATACGAAAAATCCTCTGAACCTGAGAAAACCGGAAATTCCAAAACCTTCTTAATATCTTTGTCTTTCATGCTTTCCAGACTATTTTTCACGAATACAGTCAGTTCAGGGTCATTAAATAACGGAGGATAATCAGGCACATATGTTAGCTCGCACTGAACATCAAATTCCGTTTCTATCCCTTTGACGATCCGGTGGATTTCCTTATCGATCAGCTTTTGGGTTTCTGCTGTCATATAACGGACATCCCCTTCAATTTCTATACGATCTTTAATGACATTAAAGCTTCCTTTTCCATCGAAGGAGCCGATTGTGACCACGCCCATATCAAAAGGGTTCAAGCGGCGGCTGATTACCGTTTGTACGGCTGTCACGAAATGGGCGCCTGCCACAATGGCATCATTAGCCATATGCGGGGACGAACCATGGCCGCCTACACCCTTTATCGCCAACTTGAAATAGGTCCGTCCAGCCATCGAATAGCCGCCGTGATACCCGACAACTCCTGCTGGATGGGACGGAAATAAGTGGATTCCAAAAACGGCATCCAGTTCATCCAAAAACCCTGATTCCATCATGCTTTTTGCTCCACCTGGGGGTGTTTCTTCTGCATGTTGATGGATTATTTTTATCGTACCGGATAGGGAATCTTTAAGCTCATTGATGCAGTCTGCCAGAACCAATAAATAAGCGGTATGCCCATCATGTCCGCAGGCATGCATAACACCTTCATTTTTTGAACGGAACGGGACATCCGCTTCTTCTGTAATCGGCAATGCATCGAAATCTGCACGGAGACCTATCGTTTTCCCAGGTTTTCCGCCTTCGATCGTTACGATGATCCCTAATCCATTTCCTACATTCGTTTGAATCGACACATCCTTTCCCTTATAAAAATCAATGATATATTGTGCCGTTCTCTCTTCTTTGAAGGATAGTTCCGGATTCTCGTGTAAATGACGGCGGATTTGAACCATTTCCCCTTTACGGGCTTCCAGCATGTTCATTAATTTGCTTTTCACGTTCACAACTATTCTCCCCCTTATTTGTTGGTCAGGTATGCCTTTCGTGGCCCATGTATAGCATTTATACATCATGCTCTGTTAATTGTCATTGTGGATAAACAGCGTAATAGAAAAGGACCATGCTTGTAGGTCCTTACTTAGTTGCTTAACTAACGCACCGGATATTCTGGATATTACTAAAAAGGATTCTATTGGAATATTTGCTGTTCATATTTCCAATATAAGCTCTCGGAGCTATTCTTTTCTAAGAAGGTGACTATAAATTTAGTTTTATAATCTGGATCTGAAAATGAAACTTTATGATTGTATGTCCAACCTATTTTTCCTAATTTGCTGAAAAGATGCTGTTCATCGGTATCAGTTTCTCTCATAATCCGTTCTCTTCCGATGACTTCACCATTTCTCTTTTTGATTTCGAGAAACACATCTATATAAGAAACTTCTTGTTCACAGACAATACAGCAAGAATATTTTCTGTTAGGGCTGCTTTTCTTCGCATAAATCCACTTGTTCTCAAAGTCTAGGTTTATTATTTTTTGATGGATATCCTTAAAAAGGCTAATATCAAAATTAAGTTCCTTTGCTACTTGTTCTAAAGGTTTTTGCATAACTTCAAGTGTATATTCTTTTTTCCTTTGGTCCGTAGGCAATGAGAAAAACTCTTTCATATTAATCTCAGCAAAAACAGATTTATAATTAAACATAATAAACGAATCAGCGTCTAATTTATTTATTATGTCCAAGCCTGATACACAATTAATCAGTATTCCCTTATATTCATCCGTTTTGAATTCTGGAAGCAAACGACTGTATAAAGAAGCGATACATCTTGTTTCCCTATAAAAGATTAAATTTGCCTGTCTATCCTCTGGAAATAATAATTCAATATTTCTTATAATCGGCATAACTACCTCCGGAAAACCAATGAAAATATTTTTATAATGCCGGAACTAAGCAAAAGCCGCTACTGCTCAATTAAAAAAATTGCAACGGCCCCTATATTATATTGGACGATAAATAAGACAAAGAGTTTAGCTCCAAAGGATATTTTTGGAACTTGCTCCTTCCGGTGGCTCAATGCTTGCACTCTCCCACAACGTTCATCCGCTTGTTCTATCATTATATATTTTCAAAATATTCCAATTATATTATCACCGATTAAAAAATAAATATCAACTCTGAGTTATACACTCTATTAAACTTTAAAAGGACCGCTGCCAGATGCTGACACGGTCCTTTTGTGATTCAATATATTATTGTTCACGTTTTTTGTTTTTACCCATAATGAAGATGGGCTCCAACTCATTTTCTTCGTAAAGGAATGATAGAGCCGTTATCGGAACATGACCGCTGGCAAAGAAGCTCATCGCCATTTGCGCAAGAATATCATAGCCCGTATCATTCTTCACATCGGCAATGATGATGACATCCTGATGGGGAATGGCCACAGCCATGGTTCCCTCGATCCTGTCCTTCATTTCCCGAAGCCATGATTCATTTAGAATCCTGCTGGCATCATATCCATCATTCGTGTTCAAAAAATAAAATGCATTACCTGCAACGATATCCGACTTCATTTCAGTGGAGAGGGAACGGGCATTAAAAAGGGCAATTTCACGGATTCTGTCACCCTGCCAATTTTCCCGTTGAATCATCTTTTCATCTATAAGACGGTAGGTTTTTCCTAAATCAAGGGCATAAAAAACCCGGGTTTCAGCCGTATGTTCATCGAATAAAAATGGATTTCCTTCTTCCGATTCCATTGGAAAGGAGGTCGAGCGAATGACTGGGAAAATGAATTTCTCCTTGCCTTCCATACTGTGTTCTTCCCCCATCACATTCAGGGCCTCTTCTACGTAATAGGTAATTTCATCGATGGCCTTTTCCTGTACGTTTTCATAGTTAGCAAGCACAGGAGGCAACTCGATGGTGATCCCCTTCCCGGTCTTCACATTTTCCACCCGTAACGTATCTTGCTTGCTATCGAATTTGAATGTGCGATTCTCATCTTTTAAACGTTCCTTCAAGATATTCTTCAGCTTTGTGCTGTCCATTTTCATGTCTGACCCTCCTCTTCATTGAAAAATCCCCAGCGAGAAGGGGAAATTGATTATAATGATTGAATGAATTCCTCAATTTGTTCTTGCGTTTTGCGATCCTTGCTCACGAATCTGCCTAGCTCTTTGCCATTCTCATATGCGATGAAACTTGGTATACCGAATACATCATTAGCCGCACACACATCGATGAATTCATCACGGTCCACATAAATGAATGTAAAGTCAGGAAATTTCGTTTCAATCTCCGGCATTATCGGTTCGATTACACGGCAATCTCCACACCATGTTGCTGAAAAAAGAAAGATATGTTTGCCTTCATTTTTCAAAGCATCATATTGCTCAACTGTTTGTAAATTTTCCATTTGAATATTCCTCCTGCTCTAAATGAAACCTTAGTTTTTATAATCCCATCATACCAGAGTCTCCGCGAATCAACCATTAATACGGATCGGTTGAAAGGCAGGGGTCCTCTTATTTCTGGGGCACGGATGAAACGATTTCCATCATTTGTTTTGCATCGGTTTTTAATTGGTCTTTATCCGTTTCGGTTGTCAGCTTCGCCCCGCCGATCCCCACTGCAAGCTCATACTTTTCTTTCGGTATCTCTTTGATCGAAATAAAGCCGAATTTATCATCGGTTTGAAAAGAATGCAGCACTTCAAATTGATCCTCTTGATCCTTTATCGCCAAATATAACACGGAGCTGTCTTCTTTTTCATTTGGATTGACAAATAATATATAAATCTGATCACCTTTTTGTAAAATCAAATTATTATCATGTTCTTCCACTACTTTATAATCCTTTGGCAGATAGACCTGAATTAGCCCTGCCTCTTGATTGGGCTGTTTTTCATCGTCACGAAAAGCCACTTCCGCAGCCTTCATTGCCTTTTCGGTTTGTCTCTCGATACCTGAGCAGCCTACAATCAAACTGCTTATCAACAGGATAACAAGGAAATTCTTATTCGATAAAGCCATCGTCATTCCTCCAGCCGTCTCTTTTACTACCATATGGATAATATTATCCTTATTTACGGAATTCATCCATTTTCTAAAAAACATGGTACAATGAAAGCAATTTTATTATCGAGGAGGAAAACAATGAAGTTAATCGTGTATCTTGCTGGGGAGATCCATTCAAATTGGAGAAGCGAGTTGAGAGATAAGGCCGCTGCACTTAAGCTTCCTTTAGAATTCGTCAGCCCGATGGAAAATCATGAACGCTCCGATAATATCGGTGAAGATATCCTCGGGGGACAGCCGAATCCTATCCTGAAGGATGCGGCCGCTTCCCAAATCAATAATTTGCGGACAGGTCTTTTGATGAAAAAAGCCGATCTTGTCGTTGCTCTGTTTGGTGACAAATATAAACAGTGGAATACTGCCATGGACGCAAGTACCGCCGTTTCCCTGGGTAAACCGCTTATTTTGATTCGCCCGGAATCCCATCACCATGCCTTAAAGGAATTATCGGAAAAGGCGAGTGTCACGGTCGAATCCGTGAACCAAGCCATGAAGGTGCTTTCTTATATTTTTGAAGAAGGGCTGTAAATCTCCCTGTCCTTTAACCTTCCAGCTCAATGTATGAAAGACTGATCATTTTAAAGAAACGAATAAAAAGCTTGCAGGACCTCCCCTGCAAGCGAAAAACGAATATTTTACCTTATCCCTTTTTTAATGGGTATCCAAATTTCGGAGTAATAGTCAGGGTTTGAAGCGTCGTCGTTCGCGTATACTTCCAATTCAGGAGTGCCGGCATGTTCATGACCGCTGGTAGGGAACCATTCGGAAAAAATTCGCTTCCAAGCTTGTTGCATGCTATCAGGCATAGGTCCGTGAACTTCGAATACAACCCACTTGGAAGCCGGTATCGTAAGGGTCGAAAACTCTTCAGGCGCTTTTCCGGCATACTCTGCACCTATCCAATAATCCATCGTTTCATTTTTTTCAACAGCCCGCTTATCGACACATACACCAAGCAAGCCATCTATTTGGCCATTGTTCAATTTCGCTAACTTATCTCCTGTTCCATCCGAATTGACTTTCTCCCACAACTTTGGAATCCCGATCAAATTCTCTTCATTAACCAAGGAAAACTCTTGCTTGATTCCAATCAATTGAAAGGAATCCCTTTCAAGGATATTGTATTTCATCGGTTTTGCCCCTTTCAGAATGACCTGTATCATCAGGCGTTCATAGAATTTCAGCTTCCCCATGTACTTTCGGGCTTCGCTTGGAGAAACCCCATGCTGCCTTCGAAAAGCTTTTGAGAATGCCTCGGGGTTGTCATAGCCGTACTTGTAGGCTAAATCAATGACCTTGCCATTTGTGGATGAAATCTCCTGGGCCGCCAAGGTCAGTCTTCGACGCCGGATATATTCACCAATGGAAATATCCGTTAAAATGGTGAATGTCCGTTGAAAATGAAAAGCTGAAGCATTCGCCTGCCTGGAAATGCTCTCGATCGTCAGGTCCTCCAATAAATGCTCTTCGATATAGTCGATGGCCTTTTGGATTGATTCAACCCACCCCATATCCGCTCACCCCTTGTCACTATACTAGCAAGGCCGCTCTATAAAATCCTGTCTTATTCTGCTCTGTTTTGGCAGTGTTCGTTTCCATCATTCGAAACCCGCATTTCCATGACAGTGATTCAAAAATCCTACTTTTTCATTTTCAGCTTATACTCGTGTTGACCGGCTAGCATCTTCATGATATGAAGGAACATTTCGCCCCTGGTGATTCGCTCATTTGTAAATACGCCGATCGCTCCTTCCTTTTTGCTAATATTCTCTTGCTTTGTGAAGGCATCCATCACCGGGCCCAACTCTTCACCGTCCAGCAGCTTCTTGGCAACAATTCCCGGAACCGGGATTCTTGCTCCGCCAGCTACAAAGACCTCACCGTCCCTTGTTGCCATTGCACCCCAATTACACAGAAACAGGGCTTGTCCCATTTTCACGACACCGCCTTCAAGTCCGATACCCATTTCGGCATCACTGTGAATCAAGCAATTCCGGGCACGCGTCATTGCCCCCTCCATCGTTTCCTCGTCTGAAAATGGCTGTTCCGGAACCCCGCTCTCCACTTGAAGCGAAATGATTTCAGCATCTTCATATACACCAAGCACGGCACTTACTTTCGCCGGATTCTTACTGCCCACTGCTATTTTCAATATAATTACCTTCCTTCTATGTAAAAAAAAGCTGATGGAAAAGGATACATGAAGCATCCCTTTCCATTTCAGCTTCCTCCATCAACCGTTTTTTATCAAGGTCTCGAATGTCGTTTTATCACAGGAACGAACCAATTTCCCAATCAGTTCACGTGCAGCGGCATAATCATCAATATGAATCATGGATGCATGTGTATGAATATAGCGGGAACAAATGCCAATCACCCCGCTTGGAATGCCTTCGTTTGCAATATGGACTTGCCCTGCATCCGTGCCGCCTTGGGAAACGAAATATTGATACGGAATCTCATTCGACTCGGCCGTATCAAGGATGAATTCCCTCATGCCGCGATGCGTAACCATCGAACGATCGAAAATGCGGAGCAGAGCCCCTTTTCCAAGCTGGCCAAATTCACTTTTACTGCCGGACATATCGTTCGCCGGACTTGCATCCAAAGCGAAGAAAAGATCTGGTTTAATCATATGAGCTGCAGTTTGAGCGCCCCGTAATCCCACTTCCTCCTGGACAGTTGCCCCGGAATATAAGACATTTGGTAACGTTTCACCTTTTAAATCTTTTAACAATTCAATCGCAAGTCCGCAGCCGTAACGATTATCCCACGCTTTTGCGAGGATTTTCTTCTCATTGGCCATCGGCGTGAATGGACAAATCGGTACAATCTGCTGACCTGGTTTAATACCGATTCTCTTAACATCTTCCTTATCATCCGCCCCGATATCAATCAGCATATTTTTGATATCCATTGGTTTTGAGCGTTGCGACTCATCAAGCAAATGAGGCGGAATCGAACCGATGACACCAATGACCGGACCGTTATCAGTTATGATTTCCACTCTTTGGGCCAAAAGCACTTGACTCCACCAGCCTCCTAGGGTCTGAAAGCGAATCATTCCATTTTCCGTTACGGAGGTGACCATGAATCCCACTTCATCCATGTGCCCGGCAACTAATACAGTCGGACCATTCTCATTGCCTCTTTTTACGCCAAATATTCCGCCAAGGCGATCTTGGACAATTTCATCCGAATACTTTTCCAGCTCACTTTTCATGAAACTCCGAACTGCATGTTCATTTCCCGAGGCTCCCGGTAATTCCGTCAATGTTTTAAAAAGCTCCAAAGTCTCATGATTCATTTTTCTACCCCTAACCTATGTATTGTTTCTTACTATTTTACAGAACTTAGCATCGTGTTACACTAGAAAGTTCTAATTTATCAGTTAATGGGTAAAATTTCAAATTATTAGTCAAATAAAGCGTTCTTCTGTATACTGGAAGAAGTGATTTTAAAAAATGCAATGGAGGAGAAATCAATGAATTGGAAAACGTTTTTACTGGGTACTGCAGCAGGGTTTGCTGCGGGCTATGCGACAAAACAACTATTGGATCAATCAAGTAAACCTTCTCCCGATAAAGTCTTGGCCCAAGTGAAGGAAACAGTCAAAAAAGATGGAAATATATATGGCTCATGGATCTTGATGAAGCCGGAAAACTATACAAAAAATGATTTGGACTATGAAGTGTACAAAGGCGGGGTCACCAGAAACACAGAGGGTAAACGCGAGCAATTCGAATTTGTTGCAGATGCCTCAACAGGAACGATATTGGAGCTTAATGCGCAAAATGATTGAAACATAAAAGGAGGGGCGTCAAAATGACGTCCTCCTTTTGCTTTCCTTCTTAACGCTTCCGTTTCAATTCGTCCATTATCTCCTTACCCGTTACATCCCATTTGATGGCACAGTATTGGGCATCATGGTAAAAGCTGTACCAAGACCCATTTTCCAGTCCGGATTTCATCCACTTTTCCTTCGCTTCGATAGAAG
This sequence comes from Peribacillus phoenicis, assembly GCF_047238085.1. Taxonomy (NCBI): domain Bacteria; kingdom Bacillati; phylum Bacillota; class Bacilli; order Caryophanales; family Bacillaceae; genus Peribacillus; species Peribacillus phoenicis. The sequence goes on from NZ_JBDFMF010000001.1 coordinate 3,723,015, forward strand.
TCATGGGATAATCATCATATGCGAGGACCCAGAGGACATTCGCATGGGCGTGCGTCGGCATGATATCTGCCATGTGAATCAATCTATCCCCGCCATCCTCAATGATGATGATCGCATGTCCATCACTATGTCCCCCAGTATGGATCATTTTAATACCGTCCGTAATTTCCAGCTCACCTTCAAAAGGACGTACAAGAGAAGCGACAGCCTCCCAGTTTTCTGCCCAATATGTACTTTTTGAACGAATATTCGGGTTTTTCATTTCATCCCATTCAGTTTGGGTCGTAATGATTTCTGCACGCTCGAAAACAGGCACCCAAGTTTCGCCTTCACGTTTCGTCAAACCGCAGGCATGGTCGAAATGTAGATGGGTCATTAAAATGTAATCGATATCATTTGGCTGAAGCCCAAGTCTGCCAAGATCTTCGACAAGATTGGATTCCTCCGTCACCCCAAAATTCCGTTTCTGCTTGTCATTCAGCTTTCCATTGCCAATACCGGAATCTATAAGCATGTTCAATCCATTAGCCTGCACCAAAATCGGATCCGTTCGTAGTTCGATTTGGTTATTTTCGTTAACAGGATACTTCTTGGACCAAAGCGGTTTCGGTACAACACCGAACATCGCACCGCCATCCAAGTGAGTCACACCGCCATTCAACCATGTTAATTTAATTTCCCCTATTTGCATCTTTTCCATTATACCCCTCCTCTTCCTATAGTTTAACACCCACTTCCAAATATTGAAATTGATAACGATCAAGTCGTCCTCGTGATAGAAATACACCCGCTTTAAACAGTAAAAAAACCAGATGCTGTGCACCTGGTTTCTGATCGGTGATTATGATTATTGGAACATTGCTTCCAATCTGTATATCCGGTTTCCTTTACTCGAGAACTTTTCTTCATATTCAGTCATGATATTGCCTTCAAAATTACTGTTATGCAGATCAAGGCTTACATATTTCAAGAGCATGCCGTATTCGGAAATACTCTTCAAGGAAGATTCGAATAACCCTTGGTTATCCGTCTTGAAGTGGATCTCGCCTTTGTCTGGCAGGATGCCTTCATATACTTCGAGGAAGGTCCTATAGGTTAACCGACGTTTTGCATGACGTGATTTCGGCCATGGATCAGAAAAGTTCAAGTAGACGCGATCCACGTCACCTTTTGCAAAATAGTCCCCCAAGTTCGCTGCGTCAACATTCAACAGCTTTAAATTTGGAACATCCGCTTCAATCAGCAAGTCCAATGCAGCTACAATGACACTTCCATATACTTCAATTCCAATGAAATTCACATCAGGATGGGCTTTTGCCATTTCTGTGATGAATCGGCCTTTGCCCGTACCCACTTCAATATATAACGGATTATCGTTTCCGAAAACTTCATGCCATTTACCTTTATGGCTCACTGGCTGCTGAATTACATATTGTGGAAAATCATTCAAACGGTCTTCAGCCCAAGGTTTATTTCTTAAACGCATGATGACACCCCTATTTATAATATAATCGTTCAAACCATACCACGAGTGGATGGATTCCTGCAAGTTGATTTTTTCAGGAAACACCCACTGATCAAATAAAAAAACTGCCGGCCATCCAGGCGACAGTCTCTGTAGTTTACATGTATAAAACTTTCAGCAAAACACACCATAAATAAGTGAAGGGCAGGCAAGAACCACCTGAGAATCCCTTGAATCCATATTTAAGAAAGGAGAGGTATTATATGCCGCTTTCCCATGAACATCAAATGTCACTATTGAAAGATATATTGACCAATCATCAATCAGACTGCTGCGGATCCGTTTCTGAATGTGAACAGGTTGAAAGGCTCGTCAAATCCTTAATGATCAATATGGATATTGACAGCAATGTGAAATCGATACTGACGGAGATTTACGAATACAGCCAGACAGGCATCGGTACCGCCGATTTAGATGCACATATTTCAACCCACCAGAACGACTTGTCCCAGTGGGTGGATGATATAGATCAATTCTGATCAGCCAACCATCAATAATGCTTCCAGTTTTTGCAGTAATTCATTTCTTTCCTCGTACCGCTTTCTGCGATGATGCCATTGGATGGAAAGCACAAGTTGTGAAACCGTGTGCCATTTCATCCTCATCTCCAGGCCTGCATCAAGCTTCTTGCCGTAACGGGCAAGCCATTGATTCCATTCTTCCCTTGGGACATATGAATACAGGAGTATGCCGAGGTCAATGGCCGGATCGCCTATGACCGCTCCGTCCCAATCAATCAGGAACAATCCGTCCGTTTCGGTCATGAGCCAATTATTGTGGTTCACATCACAATGACAGACGACTTTTTCGTCGCATTCAATCAACAGGAGATTGTTCTGTAAAAAATGGATGGCCTGCTTGATAATCGGAATGTCCATAACATCCGAAGATAACCCGGTTTCTATGTCTGTAAGTATACTTTCAGGTCGTAAAGGGGATTTCCCAAGCCTTTTGAGCATGCTTAACAAAGGATCGGATTGATGAATTTTTTGAAGCAGCTTTGCGACTCTTATATTGTTCATTTCCTGCTGAGATAGCTCCCTGCCTTCCATCCAATGCTGGGCCGTAATTACATCCCCATTTTCCAGGCGTTTTGTCCACATTAACTTTGGAACAATGCCCTCAGCTGAAAGAACAGCTAAAAATGGCGATGAATTTCGTTTAAGGAAGAGCTTCTGCCCCTCTTTCTCGGCAATAAAGGCTTCTCCCGTAGCTCCTCCAGCAGGGGATATATCCCACTCCTGACCTAATAAATGTTCCAACTGGTTCACCTTCGATTTCCTCGCTTAATCATACAAATGTGGGTACGTTCACCTAGTGTATGTATTACCACTACTTTGAGTCCATGTTTTATAAAAAATCCGCCTGCTGGCGAAGCTGCATATATACTTGCATCGGGATGATACCCGCAATTAAAAACATCCTCATTTTAGAGAAATAAAAAAATAGCTATTGAGCAATTAAACAATAGCCATAAATTAAATTTTAGTTGAAAAACGGTTTCTTCGTCAAGTACTATAAAACGATTATACGCATAAAACAAAAACAAATAAATCATTTCATATTTTTGTATGGGATATCACCCTTGAACATGACGCGCATTTTCTCTTTCAGAACCACTGCAGCAACTTCGTCCCTACCAACAATTTCTCCATCAGACTGGATTTTTACTGACCCTTGATTCTTCATTTTTATCATTTTACCAGAAAAAGAATCAACATTTTTAATGTTGAGGTGACCGCCCCATAAAACGGTGATGAAGACGGTCAATAATTTCAACAAAGTAATATCATGGACCGCAATCACGTTCAACCTTCCATCATCCACCTTCGATATCGGTGAAATTTTCATTCCACCTCCAAAGTAGGGCTGGTTCGCAATGACGATGAACCATACCTTTTTCAAAAGATGCCGATTTCCATCAATGATCAATTCCATGCAGCTGGGCTTGTAAGAAAATAACTTTTTTATAAAAATGAACAGATAAATTAATTTACCCGCTCTGACAAAATTAAACCATTTTTTCAGAGGGGAACGGTTTGCTTCATCGGAAATTTCAGCATCAATGCCCATTCCCAGGCTGTTCACGAAATAACCCACCTTGCCATTCGTCTCAAACTGTCCAATATCAATGGCATTAAAGGCATTATCCTGAAATAAAGAAAGGGCTTCTTCCATACTCTCAGTTTTTTGAATGCCCCTTACATAATCATTGCCGGACCCAGCCGCAAGGGAGCCGATGATTGCGTGAGGGAAACCAATGGCGCCATTTATCATTTCATTAATCGTGCCATCTCCCCCGACAGCAATCACCCGGGTATCCTGATTCGTCCCTGATAGAATTTCCTTCGTCAATCTTAGCGCATGCCCCTTTTCCCGTGTAAAAAACACCTCATGGGGAACAGCTTTTGATTTCAGTATTTCCTCGGCTTTTTTCCAAATCTTCAAACTCTCTTCATTTCCAGCCACTGGATTGACAATGAAATACACCGTTTCATTAAGGGGCGGCATGCTCATTTCCTTCTGTTTGGTTATATTCGGCTTCCCATTCAGGTCGCAGGCTGGATGTAGTTTGGCAATATTCAAGCAATGCCTGCGCCCCTTTTAACTGCTGTGCCTTAAGAGGAGACGATATTGCCCGCATCCTTTCAAACCATTCCGGGAAGGTCCGTTTATCCAATATCGTAATATCATAAGGGGCTTCGGGATAATCGACATATCCATTCCGGGATAAAATCACCTTTTTAATCGGCATGTTCACTTCATATAGCTCAAATAACTGGGTGACGATGTTCGTCATCCGATTTGCGCCCAACAAAGGATTGAGCACTTTTTTATCAGGATGCTTATGATGCCTGCGGACCCAGAACCGATCACTCGAACCGATGAATGCAGCGTCTTCTTCCGCTTCCAGAAAAGTGATGCACCAAGCCTCAACAGGGGTCAATAAAATGACTTCGACTTCAACAGGCGCATTTTTTAATAGAAAGATAGGTTTATATAATACGAGAAACGTATCCGGAAAACGCTGCAGAAAAAAGCGGAGCCTCTCATCCAAAAAGAATGATTGGTCCACAAATGACTTTTCACGAAGCGTCGAACTGCCCCATTTCATTTGAAAGCGGAGCAATTGATTTAAATAATTTTGCTTTAATTCATCCAGACTGGCCGGACGGAACGGAAATCTTAATGAAAAAACATTAGTGTCTTCAATCTGGCTCGGCATTGGCAGTTCTTCTGCTTCTGCCTCCTGTTTACCTGTCCGGTGGAAGATGCCTTTAACCTTTTTTAAAAGGCCCTTTGACTCTTCCTGAGGCGGATCGAATTTGACTTGTGTTTCAGTATGTTCGCTATACAACCGATCTAGCTCGCCCGCATTATAAGCAGCCTTCAATTTATCCCATTGCTGTTTTTTCAACCGTGCAAATTGTGTTGGATAACGATAAATATCCTGCTCATACCGGGAAATATAATCCTGCATCTTTATGAGCTGTGCCATTCGACCACCACCCATCTCTCTATTTTTAAAGGTTTATCGTAAAAATCTTCTCGTAAGAAGGGGAAGCTCCAAGATGTGTTTGATATAACGCAACCTGATCTGCTTCAAAATGCTTATCCTGCAAATTCGCTAGCTGGCGGACGCTCTCCAACGAAAAGGGACTATTCCCCTCGAATTTTCTTGCCAGCGTTATATGAGGCTTAAACGGCTTTTTATCAAGTTCAAAACCCGCTTCGATACAAGAATTATAGACTTTCCTTTGGATGGCAAAAAGCCTATCTTGCTGTTTGACGCCTGCCCAAAGAATCCTTGGACTGTCACTCTTGCCAAAACCGCCGATATCGCCGAGTTCCAAGCCGAATGAAGCCTCATTGGAAAGCTCGCTTTCCACACGCCCCATGGCTCCCTCTTTCAATGTATCGGGAGCATTGCCCAAAAATGCCATCGTAATATGATAATCGGCTGGATGCAGCCATTTCTTAAATGGAAATTCTGGCTTAAGCTGTTCCGTAACAGCATTTAAATAAGCCTTAATATCATCAGGCAATACTAAAGCAAAGAAAAAATGAGTATTCATGGTCACTTTCATTCCTTCCTATTTTCCCTTTAATTTTACCATAATTCCGATTGCATATACCTTTTCTTGGGCTTCCTAATAAATATTCCCTCCATCAGGAATATTCAAATCTAACTTACTATGAAAGCGGTCCAGGAGGGATTTTTTCGGGCTGGGTCGGATTATACACGAACTGGGTCGGATTATCTCCGCGCTAGGTCGGATTATCTCCGCGCTAGGTCGAATTTTCACCCCGCTAGGTCGAATTTTCACCGAACTAGGTCGGATTATACACGAACTGGGTCGGATTATCACCCTGCTAGGTCGAATTTTCACCGAACTGGGTCGGATTAACGAAACACACAGCAAAAATCCAAACAAAAAAGGACCAAAGATTGGTCCTTCCCTGCTTCTTTTAACTGAAAAGTGTTTCGTAAAGCAGGAACAAGTTCAGTCCAATGATAAGTACAGCTATAAGCCAAGCTACGCTCGAGGTGATTTTATGGTTGACCAGGCTGCCCATGATTTTTTTATTGCTTGTAAACATGATCAAGGGCACTAAGGCAAACGCGATGCCGAACGAGAGTACAACTTGGCTCATCACAAGTGCTTTGGATGGATTCACTCCCCATAATATTATGAGCAGGGGCGGGACGGTGGTAATGACCCTTCTTAAATAAATCGGTATATGTCTTTTAATGAATCCTTGCATGACAACATCACCTGTCATTACACCAACGGATGAGCTGGATAAACCGGCAAATAATAATCCTATTCCGAAGAACATCGCGACTGATGGTCCAAGCATGGCCCCGAATTGTTGGTAGGCAACATCCAAGTCCTCCACCAGTGCTCCATTATTATGAAATAGGGCAGCTGAAACTATGACCATGGCGGCATTGATCGCACCTGCAATCAACATGGCGATGACAATGTCAATGAGCTCAAAACGATAAATCCTTTTTCTCTCCATATCGTTTATTCCGACTATTCTTCTTTGCGTCAAAGAGGAATGAAGGTATATCGCATGTGGCATAACGGTGGCTCCGAGCATGCCGGCCGATAGTAAAATACTGTCCACACCCTCGAATTTTGGAGTGAAGAGTCCTAAAACAACGGCTGAAGTGTCAGGTTTTGCATAAAAAACTTGAGCGCCAAAAGCTATCACAACGACAAATATCATGACCGTAATCAGGGCTTCGAATGTTCGATATCCTCTGCGCTGGATTTCCAGAATGGCAAAGGAACCAATCGCTGCAATTATTGCCGAAGTGATTAGCGGTAAGTCAAATAGTAAATAAATCCCTAGTGCCGCTCCTATGAATTCAGCTAGGTCGGTTGCCATAATAACGGCTTCAGCCTGAATCCATAAGAAGAAAGATGTTTTTTTCGAAAATTTTTCCCTGCATAACTCTGGAAGGTTCTTTCCAGTGGCTATCCCCAATTTAGCTGATAGTGATTGGATTAGCACAGCCATTAAATTGGATGCGAAGATAACCCATAATAACGTATAGCCATATTTAGATCCGGCTGTAATATTGGTCGCATAATTCCCTGGATCAATATAGGCAACAGCTGCTATAAAGGCAGGCCCTAGATAGGGAAGCAGTTTTTTTATTCCTCTCGAAGGAGATTGATGCAACACATCGGACATATCTATTTCTACTCCTTTTTAAACGCAACTCAAATTGTTGCAACAGGTAAACTTTTTAGGTTATTAGCAAGTATATTCCTGGTTTTTGAAAATGTCAAAAAAGGAGGCTTGCATATGGATTGATTAACGTGATTGGGGATTCGGGGAAGGCCTTCTCGCTTCCGACTACACAGATAAAAAACCCCCTTGCCAAAAGTGGCAAAGGGGCATCTATCTATTTAATGGAACCGCATTGCTTCTCGATTTCCTCGGAAAACAGCTTCTGCAGTCTTTGAGTTATCGGACCGGGTTCCCCGGCTGCTATCGATTGGCCATCGATATTAATAATTGGTGTCACTTCGACGCTAGTGCTTGTATAAAGGACTTCGTCGGCTGCCATCATGTCCTCGACCGTGAAGGCTTCTTCGACATAGGGAATCCCATGATCCGCGCAAAGTTTCAGCATCACCTGACGGGTAATTCCATTCAGGATCAAGTTTGTGGCCGGATGCGTTTTAAGTTGCCCATCCACCACGATTGAGACATTTGACGAACTACCCTCCGTCACCGTACCATCACGATGCTGGATCGCTTCATCACAGCCGGCTTCGGCCGCTTGCTGTTTAGCCATTATATTACCAAGTAGATTTAAACTCTTGATATTACAGCGCAGCCAGCGTATATCGTCAGTGGTAACAGCCTTGACCCCTGGCTTCATTTTTCCTGTATAAGGCATTTCCTTGGTATAGGCAACAAAGACCGGTTCCACCTCTGCAGTTGGAAAAGAGTGTGTACGCGGAGATACTCCCCTTGTCAGCTGCATATAGACGATACCGTCCCTCAGATGATCTTCAGCGATCAGGTCTTTCATGCGGGTTTTGATTTCCGCTGCTGTAAAAGGAACTTTCATCTGAATCAACTTCGCACTGTCCATCAGCCGGTTCAGATGCATATCCCCCGCAAATAACTCGCCATTATAAACCCGAATGACTTCATAGACGCCGTCACCGAATTGGTATCCCCGGTCTTCAATATCTACCTTTACTTCGGACCTGCTTTTAAGGTCGCCTTTAAAAATGATTTTTCCCATGTCTTTCTCCCTCTTTGCCTCTTATTTAGCCAATTCATGAATGGCACGTGCATAAATGGACGTTGCCTTAAGCATATCTTCAATATCAATATATTCATCTTTCTGATGCGCAATGTCTTCGCTTCCAGGGAAAAGCGGGCCGAATGCTACGCCTTCTTTCAATGAACGGGCGTAGGTGCCGCCCCCAATCGAAAGGAGTTCTGCTTTGTCACCTGTCTCCGCTTCATAAACTTCCTGCAAGGTCTTAATCAAGAAGCTTTCACTGTCCACAAAATGTGGAGTCGAATGCGAATTGGTCTTCACTTTCAAATTATATGCCGCAAGTCTTTCTTCCAATGCCGCCTTTTGCTGTTCCCACTCAAACGTCACTGGATATCGCATACTGAAACCGATCGAGCTGTCCCCTTGTTTTGAATAATTGAAAACGCCAGCATTGAGCGTCAGTTCACCTGTTTGTTCATCCGAATAAGCCACACCTAAATTATTTCCGCGGGAATCTTCAAACAAACGACCCTTAATGAAAGTGAAGTAGGCTTTCGCATGCGGATCAAGAGTAAGATCAGCTAAAAATGCTGCTAAATAGAGACCTGCATTTCTTCCATTTTTCGGTTCCATTGCGTGTGCCGAAACACCATTCATTTCAAGCAGCACTTGATTTTTTTGCGGAACGGCTTGGCCTCTCAATGAGTATTTTTGCAAATAATCCTGATAGTTTGCCGCCACTTCAGCAGGGTTGGCCGCTTCCACAATGGCCGTAGCAAAATCCGGTACCATATTCGTCCTTCGACCTGAAGAAAATTCGATGACATTCACGTCTGAGTTCGTGCCATTTCCTGCATCGGCAGGGTGTATAACCGAGAAATCCCAGATTCCTTTTTCCGCACTGATGATCGGGAAATCAGCATCTGGTGCGAAGCCGATCGAGGGCATTTCCTCCACTTCAAAGTACCGGTCAACGCAGCGCCAGTTCGATTCTTCATCGGTTCCAATGATCATCCTCACACGTTTGTTCAAAGGTTCTCCTAGCTCCCGGACCAGCTTCATCGCATGATAAGCAGCCATCGTCGGCCCTTTATCATCGATTGCCCCGCGAGCATATATGCGGCCATTACGGATTTCAGCGCCGAACGGATCCGAACTCCAGCCATCTCCCTCAGGTACCACGTCCACATGGCATAATATCCCAATTAACTCCTCACCTTCACCCATTTCAATATGACCAGCGACATTATCGACATTTTTCACAGTAAAACCGTCTTTTTCTCCTAATTGAAGCATGAATTCCAGTGCTTCCTTCACCCCTTTACCGAATGGGGCCTCCTCTGTAGGATGTTCCTCATCCAGTACACTTTTTATTTTCAATAAGTTTTGAGTATCCAGTAATAAGTCCATTTTCCGTTTTTCAACTTCTTCTCGCCAATTCAATTCACTCAAAATACGACAACTCCTCTTTTATATATATTTTTCATTTTATCACTTTTACTACCTGATTCGCCAAGCGTTGCTACCTATTCTTCGTATTCCCGTATTATCGCTACCGTCAAACTAACGATAAAACCCTTACATAAATAAAAAGCACCCCGTTGATTTCCTCCCCAGGCACTCGCTTTCCTCGGGATTCTCGCACCTTTCATTCCATCAACTAAAATTTAGATAGACTCCCTTTTGTCTACAAAAAAACACCCTCTTTTATTAAAAAGAGGATGATTTCATTAAACTATCGGCATCCATAAGCTTTGTTACTTTTCGGTTTAGCCTCGGGATGTATAATGCTAAAAACACGGAACGTCCTAAACTGAAAGCCAGGAATGCTAGCCATAATCCATGATTGCCATGATTGCTGACCGCTGAGAATTGGACAATCAAAAAAGCCAATAGTGCAAGAAGCATCGAGTTCCTTACTGGAACGGCTTCAGTCGCACCGGTGAACACTCCATAAAAAATGAGTCCGATAAAGGCACTGAATGGGAATAACACTATCCAAAGTCCATATTCATGGGCCAGTTCGATGACACCGGGAATATCCGTGAAAAGGAGAATGACCTCATCGCTGAATAGATAGTAAGATGCGGCAAGTATGACCGAAGCATATAAGCCCCACCGCGCCGATAGTGAGAGTGTTTTCTTATAAAGGTTTATATCTCTCGAACCAATCGCCTTCCCGACCAGAAGACTTGATGCATTCGCGAAGCCATCAAAGCAATAGGCCATCAGGTAATGGATTTGAATAAGTACGGCATTTGCCGCCAGTGTCTCTGTCCCGAAAGTGGCTCCCTTGGCCGTAAAAAGATTGAAAACCGTAATCAGGCAAATGGTCCTGATGAATAAATCCCTGTTGACCACCATCATTTTTTTCAGGGAAGCCCGATCGAACCCCTCCCGTAATGAAAATGAATCCGGTACGTTGACCGCTTTCCGGATCACCCACAAGCCCAGGAAAAACGCGGCAATCTCTGATATCAATGAAGCGGCAGCAACCCCTGATACAGACCATGAAAAGCCATTTACAAAAACGAGGCATAAGACTATATTGATCACGTTCATGAAAACTTGGATGAACAAAGATGTTTTTATCCTGGATTTCCCGATTAACCAGCCTAAGATGACATAGTTCAATAATGCAAAAGGTGCACCCCATATCCGGATGCCGAAATAGTCTGCGGCAAAGGCGGAAACGTCCGATTCAGGACCGATTGCACCTAACGAAACATTCAAAATGGGCTTTTGGATCACGATAAAAAGAAGACCGATGATCGCTGCTATCAAAAAAGGCCGAACCAAGGCCATCAGGCTTTGCTTTTCATCCCTTGCCCCCTCCGCTTGTGCAGCGAAGGCAGATGTACTGACCCGAAGAAAACCAAAAAGCCAATACATCGTATTAAAAATAATGGTTCCGACAGCCACCCCGCCAATATAGGCGGGATCGCTCAACTTTCCAACCACAGCCGTATCGACCGCACCGAGCAAGGGCGTACTCATCGTCGAAATCGTAAGCGGGATGGCCAAGGAAAGATACATTCTGTTATTCATATATGATGACCTCCAATGTACATAAAAGTTCTAAAAAATCAAATTTGGAATGACGTTATAAAAATTTGTATTCAAAGTACAAAAAGATTGCAGTATTTCATTTTAATCACTAGAATTGAACATATGGTGCTCCCCAAGATCATACGATGCCTCTACAAGATTACTTGTGAATCGGTTCAAATAGAACGGATTAAGCTATTTTAGATATTGATGATATACGGTATCAAATTTGTAGATTAAAAGATTGATAACGCTCTCAACGTTTTCCACAAATATTTTTTATCCAGCAAGAAAAAGTAAATTCGCAAGCAGAAAAATAAAATGCTTGACGGATTCTTGAAGGAGTTATAGTATTGCTCGTTGATAATATAACTTTTGAACTATGCTTGAACATACATTCATCGTTACAACAACAATTAGGAGTGATCATGATGGGAAGATTGACTGATAAAGTAGCCATTATCACAGGCGGAGCATCTGGTATGGGAAGGGAAATGGTTGACCTATTCACAAAAGAAGGAGCACAAGTCATTGCTGCTGATATCAATGAAAAAGCTGTAGCTGTTGTGAATGAATTGGATAACGTCCATGGAGCTGTACTTGATGTATCTTCAGACGAAAGCTGGAAAAAAATGACGGATGAAGTTATCGCTAAATTTGGCAAGATCGACATTTTGATTAACAATGCCGGTATATCAACGGAAAAAGGCATTAACGATACGTCATTGGCCGATTGGCAGCTAATGTTAAGCATCAATGGATTTGGACCATTCCTTGGAATGAAACACGTTGTTCCTTACATGGCTAAAGAAGGTAAAGGCGCAGTCGTGAACATTTCTTCCTTTACTGCTCAAATCGGAATGGGCTTAAACTCTTATTCTGCTTCAAAAGGTGCCGTTCGTGCTATTTCCAAGGCTGCCGCAACGCAATATGGCCGCATGGGTGTCCGTGTCAATGCCGTATTCCCTGGTATCATCGAAACACCGATGACTCAAAAATTAGAAGAGTCAAAAGAGTTAGTGAACCAAATGATCAAGGCAACTCCATTACAACGCTTGGGTCAGCCGGCGGATATTGCAAATGCCGTGCTTTATCTAGCATCCGATGACGCTTCATACGTAACTGGTGCCGAGCTTGTCATCGACGGTGGATACTCAGCTCAATAAATATAGGCAGAAATGGAAAAACCCGTTTCTGGAATCCAGAAACGGGTTTTTCTGATTCAATAAAGAAATTTTGAAGTTGAAATGATTTAAGTTAACACTCCAATGAAATAGCCAAAAGTCGTAAATACCAAACACCAGCTGAAAGCCCCTGCTCCGGCAAAGATAAAGTACTTTCGTTTCCCCATTCCATTCATACCGGAAATGTAACTGGCGAAGTGACGGACTCCTGGGATGAAATAGGCTATGATAATGGTCCAAGGACCGTATTTATTGAACCATTTCTCCAATTTTTCCAACCTTGCAGGGGTCATTTTGATCCACTTACCATACTTCCTCAAAAAAGGCTTCCCTACCTTTTTCCCGATGAAATAACTGAAAAGCATCCCGGTTATCGATCCAAGGAAACTGACAAGGAATGCTCCCTGGACATTCAAAACGGAAATGGATGACAAATAGCCGACAAAAGTCATCATGAACTCATCAGGAACCGGCAAGCCAATAATCCCAATGGCCAACAGCCCATATATCGCGAAATAACCATAGTTTGATATTAAATCCTTTACCATATCCATCTATAGTACTCCATCTCAGCACCCTTTTTTAAAGTAATCCAATTTCTAATGCGGGCCTGGGTAACGTGATTACTTCTTTTTAATAGGATAACCTAATTTAACCCAAATGAGTTGATTTTCATAAAAAAAGATAAAAAAAAGTAGAATTGACACGTTTTTTGTTGAAAAACCTGTATGACAATGAAATGAAAAACGCAACAATAAAGCGGACTCTAAACCTGAGTCCGCTTCTTCTTATTTCACAATCTTTATTTCATTGATCGGCCAATACACTAGATTCGCCTTGCCTACAATTTCATCGACGGATATCGTGCCGATTTCACGGCTATCCAAACTATTTTGGCGATTGTCCCCCATAAGGAACAGCTGACCTTCCGGCACAGTCATGCTGCCTGTAATGTCTTCGAGCTTGAAGGATTCAGTCAGCGGCACCCCTGCCATCTGATTCTTATATTTGTCCAAGTATGGTTCTTCATAAGCTTTCCCATTAATATAAAGCGTATCATCTTTATATTCAATATGGTCACCTGGCAGACCGATAACCCTTTTTATATAATCTTTATCTACCGTTGCATGAAAAACGACAATATCAAACCGGTCGATATTATCGATATTCGTTCCAAACTTGGTAAGAACAATTCTCTCGTGGTCTTGCAGAGTCGGCATCATTGACTCACCGTCCACGACAATCGGTGCAAAAATATACGTTCGAATTAAAAAAGCTAGAATGACTGCAATCAATATCGCTTTTATCCATGAAAAAACTTCTTTTCTATTTTCCAATCGAAGTCCCTCTCTCTGTTTTTTATTCATGCCATTATATCATAATCCTTTAATGATCACGTCATACAAATACCCACATTTTACACATTATCAATTACTTCCATTTTTCATATTGGATATCGATGCTTTCCAACTCTATTTCCCTGCGCTGCATTTTGGCTGGACAAATCGCATTATATGTACGGACTTTCTCATTTATTTCATCAATTCGTTTCATTATTTCAGATTCAGGTCCATTCATTTTTTTCAATTATCCGGATAGCTCTTCCCGAATTTCTTTTTGCCATTTTATCCAAAGCGGAAGGTAGCCGGCATCCTTGGCCTTTGTCAAGAAATTGTCATATATATTTCCCGATAACGCCGACTCCGGAAGGGGTTTTCCAAAGCCAGGATTATTCTTCAACCCGCCGTCACGTTCATATTCCTTAAAAATCTGATCCATCCAGTTTACATGCCCGTGTTCTTTGCCCATAAACAATCCCCCTTCAGATCACTTTCTGTTACATCTATTTACAATTATAACATTTTTATCAATATCCACTCCACCCTGAAGGACACTTTCTACTATTATATATGCATATCTTTCAGCCAATCACATTCAGACATCAAAAAAAGGATTCCCTATGACGGGAATCCTACAGATTGTAGACAAACTCGATGAAAATCAAGTTTATCTACAGTTTTTATGAGGATTTGTAAAATCTTGGACGTCGATGAAACGTAGGGCACTCGCTTTCCGCGGGCGGTCCGGTAGCCTCCTCGGCGTTTTTGCGCCTGTGGGGTCTACCCTCGACTCGCTTTTCCCGCAGGAGTCTCGCACACCCGCTCCAATCAACTTTGTTTTAAAATTTAGATAAAACCTTGCCTACAAACTCAAGGATTCCCCTATTGCGGGAATCCTTTTTGCCTTCTATTTAACTGTGATTTTCCTTTTTACTTCTGCCTTGTTCTTCGATTTATCCGTAACTGTGTAAGTCAATGTATAGGTACCTTTTTTCTTCGTATTCACCGTACCTGTTATTTTGATCTTACTTGTTAAACTTCCATCAAGATTATCTTTCGCAGATACACCTGATTTAGGATTGAATGTCGAGTTATAGGCAATGGTTTTGCTTTTGGCACCGGAAATGACCGGCTTGGTGCCGTCTACCGTAATCTTTCTTGTGACTGTCGCAGTATTTTTCGATGAATCAGTGATTGTATACTTTAATGTATACGTTCCCTTTTTCTTCGTATTCACCGTACCTGTCACTTTGATTTTACTTGTCATGTTGCCATCCAGGTTATCTTTTGCAGAAACACCTGATTTAGGGTTGAATGTCGAATAATAGCCAACGGTTTTACTATTGGCTCCCGAGATGACTGGCTTGGTGCCATCTATCGTGATCTTCCTTGTGACTGTCGCTGCATTTTTCGATGAATCGGTGACCGTATACTTCAATGTATAGGTCCCCTTTTTCTTCGTATTGACTGTACCCGTCACTTTGATTTTACTAGTCAAGTTGCCATCGGCATTATCCTTGGCACTCACGTTCGTTTTTGGATGGAATGAAGAATTAAGTTTGATGGTTTTATTCCCGGCACCTGAAATCACTGGCTTGACTTGATCATAAACGGTTATTTTCCTTGTGACCTTGGCAACATTCCCAGCCTTGTCAGCTACCGTATAAGTCAAATTATAGGCGCCCACTTTCTTGGTATCCACCTTACCTTCAACACGTATGGCACTCGTTAAGTCACCATCTTTATCATCCTTCGCCTTTATGCCGGTTTTAGGATTGAAGGTTGAGTTGAATGGAATCGATTTACCGGCAGCCCCTGAAATCACAGGCTTATTTGTATCCTTGACAATCGATGGCCTATTGGAGATGTAAGCCGATGAAACATACCCCTTAATACTTTTGTCTTCCGTTTGTACGGGGTAAAAGACAAATTTATTTCCCTTAGATTCGTGATATTCAAAATTCCCTGTAATGATCAAGCTTGTATTGGGTGGCACACGTACTGCGCCTTCCGTATTGCTTATTTCTTTCCTGATATTCGCGCTTGATGATGTCACCACTTTGTCACCTGCCTTGAACCAATAAACAGAGTCATGCGTTTGATCTGTCAGCGTGTATTCAAGATTTTTAAAGATGATATTTTCAGTGCTAGTCCGATCATATTGAAAGTCCGAAGTTTTGAATGGATATTTTGCCAGTTTTGTATCAGTTAAATAACTTTGTTTTTCTATCTCAGCAAAAACTTCCTCTTGGTAGGCATTTGCATTTCTTTCCCCGTTTTCCTGGTAAAGAGGACTGTTCTCCGGTTTTGTCCCATTGTAAGCCATGACAGGGAAATACCAATTTTCGATGACCCTGCGTCCTGCACCTTTGATCTTAGGCAAATCCCTTCTTGAATACATGCCATTCAGGACCTCGACTCCTGCCTCGATATTGTAGACTATATCATTTTCCAGCTTTTTCTGGTCATATCCAGTTTTATTGGTAAGCTGCATTAGACCGATGCCGCCATCGTCGGATTTAATCGGTTTACCGTCCTCATTAAATTGCCTCCAATCCCCGTTTTCCTGCGTAGCCACCGCTTTTACCACTTCAGGGGGGATTTCAGCCTCTATTGCCGCATTCGTCAGTAAGCAGTTGATCTGCTTATGGGAAGGATTTTCATTGGATTGAATCTCACCGAATGATGAACACGCATTGGTTATTCCAGACTCCGCTAAAGCCTGTCCATTGAACAAACCAAGTGTTAAACAGGTCAGTGCTCCAATCTTCATTAAAGGTATCTTCATCGATCGAACTCCAGTCTATTTATATTTAAATCTATAATAATAGTAACATGATAGACTGGTGATTGCAGGTATAATAAGGTATTTACTCCTAAAATATCCTTACAGCATAAAAGGAGCTTACCCGCATTATCGGGAAAGCTCCTTTGTTTTCAAATCACAAAACTATGTATGATGCCGGATCATTCAATCACTTCCACCGTTTCCCTCGGCTTCCTTACAAGGCACATGATACCCGGTACGATGAAGAAGATAAGCGGCCAAACATGAAAGATCGTCACAATGCCCGTAATGATCAATAAGATTCCGGCTCCCTTCACTTTGCCGCCTTTTAATAGAAAGATAGCGATCAAACCGCCTGACAAGGCAATGAACAGCGATATGATCCCAGCCCATAATAAGCCCATGAAAAATTTGACTGACATATCTATCTCAGATGAAGAAAACTCCTGAGAATCTGACATTAATGAGTAGTCCACCATTTCTTTCAAATCGATACTGTTGAGATAAACGGCTGTTATGATCGTCACGATTAAAAAAATTGCAGCCATGCTCACGCCTATGATACTTAATACGTATTCCCATGTCCGTTTCATTTGCTTCGCCTCCCTGGAAAAGTCACTTATATATAATACCCAATCTGGGAAGGAATAAAAGACTTTTATTCTTTACTCCTCAAAATCTTACGAGCGTCCATTTGGCAAGGCTAATCCAATCTATCCCTGCCATAACTCGCAAACAGGAAACCGACCCCGGAGATACGGCCGTCACTCATCCTTCTTTTTCAATCGTTCATTTAATTCATCTCTTTTATTTTCAAGGTTATTCATTTTTGTCATATGTTTTATAAAGAAACGGATCGACTTCACAACCATTACGAATAGCAGAACTAGTAGGGCAAGGTAGAATAATTGCCATAAAATATCAACAATATTAAACATTAAGTCACCGCCTGTCTTTGAATGGTAAACATCAATTCTGGCCAATAAAAGCAGTAAGTGAGGCCTTTTCAAACTTTCCGCATTTTCCAGTTATGTCCCGTAATTAAATGATAACATGATTGGACTTAACACTGAACGCCAACAATATTAATAGAAGTTGAATAACGAAGCCCTCCAAAGGAAATAGACTCTGTTATTATCAGAGCCTAAAAAACATTCCTATTCACGATCAACTCCACCAATTGTTCGACAGACGGTTCATTGGGCATCATATCCAATGTAAATCCATAGTCTTTAAGTCTATTGCCGGTACTTTCCCCGATTACCCCGATGGAGGCTTGATTTAGAAGCCCTTCAACATCCACGTCTGCCTTGTTCCCATATTGCATCAGCATATCAACTGAATGCCGATTCGAAAAAAGTACCGTCCCAACAGCTTTCCCCTCCAGCATTCTCGGAAGGATTTCAAGGAATCTTTCATCGACAAATTTATCGATTGATTGAAAATAGTCTCCGTCCCCATGTGCCGGATCTCTTTGATCTCTGTTTCGATCTCCAACAACCAATAGTGTTCCGGCTTCCGCCATCTCGGATTTGAGCTCTGCCATCAGTCCCCGTTGCTGTAAAGCCTTTTTCGATTTTCTTGATAACACATAAAGTTTCGAAGAAATCTGGCGGAAATCAATTGCATGTTCTGTGAGTGAATCCAAGAATCCATGGACACTTTCGGGCGAAGTGAAGAGTATTTGATCATACGAAAGAAAAGAGAGCAGCTGACTTTGTTCTATTTTCACTTTTGCCGCATTCCATTTAGGAAACTCGATGACTTCGCCGCCAAGTTCATGCAGGGCTTCTGCCAAGGAACTCTTTGCCGTTCCGGTCCGGGCCACTAAAAACCGCTGTCCATATAGTGGCTTCTTTTCGAACCATTGCAGTTTTCCCCTTAGTGAAATGATATCCCCGACCAAGGTGATCGCAGGATTGCCAAGCGATCTTTCACTTACCCTTTCGACGATATCATCCAATGTCCCCTCGACACTTTCCTGTCTTCCATATGTCCCCCATTGAATGACGAGTGCCGGCGTGTTCCCCGGCTTTCCATGATTGATCAAATTTTCACGGATATAAGGAAGATTGGCCACACCCATATAAAAAGCGACCGTATCTATACTTTTCACAAGCCCGTTCCAATCTATATCCTTCTTCGTTCGGTCATGGCCCGTCACCATCGCAAAGGAACGTCCGTAATCCCGATGTGTGACGGGAACTCCTGCGTACATGGATGCGGCAATGCTGGACGTAACCCCCGGAATGACTTCGAATGGGATTCCCTCATCCTTCAACGATTCCGCTTCCTCCCCGACTCTTCCAAAAACGGCAGGGTCACCGCCTTTCAAACGGACGACCCGCTGCCCTGCCTGTGCTTTGGAAACAAGCAGCTCATTGATTTCCCCTTGACTGATGCCAGTAGTATAAGGTGTCTTGCCACAATATATCAATTCACAATCGAGAGTGGCAGCCTCCAACAGTTTGGGATTTAGCAATCTGTCATACAAAATGACGTCCGCTTTTTCAATTTCTTTTTGACCCTTTACGGTAATCAGGCCCATATCACCCGGACCTGCACCCACAAAATAAACCTTGCCCTTGGTCATGCTGCACTCACCCCTATCTGCTTGCTATTCCCTGATAATATTTCACCAGTTCCACCATTGCACTGCCCATCCGTTGATCTTCAGGATAAATGACCCGCTCGATCCCTTCATCGATTACCACCTGCGCCGTTACCTTTCCGACCGCAAGAGCAATTACATCTGATGCAAACAGGTCGAATATCTTATCCTCCACACCTTGTTCACAGACAAATCTCATTAAATTTCGCGGCTGCGGTGCACTCGTGAACACAACCGAATCGATTTTGCCTTCAAGGAGTTCTTGGATCAGCTGCTGCATCGTTTCTTTTTCGGGCGGTATATGTTCATATGGCAGAATTTCTTTATGCTCCACTTTTTGTTCATCCAACCAGTTCATCAAAAGTGGGGCCGGATCGCCGTGAAGCTGCAAAGCGACCTTTACACCTCCTGGCAGATGACCTTCCAGATTGCGAACAAGACCTGCCGTACTGCCATCATCATCACGGATTAATGGCTGCAGGCCAAGCTTTTTCAGCATATTCACCGTTTTATAACCCCTGGCTGCAATTTTCATAGACTTCAAGGCTTCTACGAAACGATCTCCCGCTTCCATCTTCACTGCCGTTTTATATAATAATTCCGTCCCCACTCCCGTCGTGAGGATGATCCAATCGAACTCCCCTTCCATCAAACGGGTGACATCCTCTTCCAAATGGGAATCATCAAGGAATACCGTCCCCTGTGCCGGGCGAACGAGCGGGACTCCCCCAAGATTTTGAACGATTTTACTAAGTTCTTCCGTCTTCCTTGCTCCCAATAAAGCAACGGTCCTGCCATTAAGCTTACTCATCCATGCCCCTCCTATATGTACATTCAATTAAATCCATCTCACTCATTATACAAATTTTCAGTCTTTGAAACTATAAAAAACGGATTCCGTATCAAAAACAACGCTTTTTCTTTCTTTTATCCTATATGAAATCAATCGAAAGATGAATTAGCAGCACTTTGCTTTTTATAAGTCCCACCCTCGTGAGTTTTGGACTTTTACTCATGAGTTTAGAGCAAATACTCTTTAGTTTTGGGATTTTACTCGTGAGTTTCGAGTAAATACTCGTGAATTTTGGGCTTTTACTCGTGAGTTTGGAGTAAATACTCGTGAGTTTCCAAAAAAGCATAACATGGCCTGCTTCAATTCCCTCATCTTATCTTTTCCAGCCAGTAAAAAAAGCTGCCATCAGGACAGCGATTTTCAACGATCTAACTTTTGTTAATTCTTGTTTAGTGCCCTTTGGGCAAGATGCTCCTGTTCTTTTTTTACAAAAACATCATATTGAGTGGTTTCATGGCGATTCTGAATTCTTTCGGAACCTAAATTCATAGGCGTTTTCGTTTTGAATGGTATCCCTTCCCTTTCCAATTTCGCAACCGCCTTAAAATAATTTTCATTCCCGAATGCTGTATAAATACATGTCCAATATTTATAGGAAATTAGTTTGGCAATTACTGCACATGCAATCACGGAGACTAGTATTCCAATCATTATATACATCTTTTAACTCCCTTTCATTTCGGACTTTTGTGAAATGCCTTCCTGTACACTATATTCTTTGCCATATATAACATTTCCTTTTTAAGTAAAAAGAGGAGACCCAGTTTCGGGTCTCCTTCTTCATATCTTCATTATTTTTCCGGCACGTTACAAGAACCGTCCGTACAAGCGTCGCCTGTTGCTGGATCATTCACGATCGTAAGCGGATTTTCCTCAGCCCATACTTTTTTTAGCGTATCGAGGAATGCTTCCGTTGGCTGGGCGCCGGAGATTCCATATTTGCGATTAATGACGAAGAATGGGACACCTGTAATTCCAAGCAGGCTTCCTTCTTGCTCATTCCCCCTAACCTCAGCCGTGAATGCCGTTCCTGCCAGCATGGCCTCCGTCTCGGACTTTTCAAGGCCAACCTCTTCAGCCAAACTAGCCAATGTAGCGTGATCGCCAATATGTTTGCCTTCCGTAAAGTAAGCTTTAAATAAGCGTTCATTCATTTCATTCTCTTTACCTTTTGATTCAGCAAAATGCATCAAGCGGTGGGCATCGAACGAATTCGTTAAGACCACTTTGTCCAAATGATAATCGAGTCCCAATTCTTTAGCCTGTTGAGTCAGGTTTTGGCTGTTCGCTTCCACCTGCGCTTGAGACATGCCGTATTTCTTGGCCAGCATTTCATTTTGAGTCATATTGATATCCCGCTCAGCCTCTGGGTTCAACTCAAAACTGCGAAATGAGACCTCTACCTGATCTTTATTTTCAAACTGCTTTAAAGCCTCTTCGAATCGACGCTTACCTATATAACAGAACGGACATTGATAATCCGACCAAATTTCCACCTTCATGTAAATACCTCCTCATTTTAAATGCAATCGCATTAAGCACATTATATAATCCTGGGTATCCTCTTGCAAGGATATTAGCCCAGACACTCATTTTCAAAATTGGTGAAGTCGACTTTTTTCATGAATTCTTCCAATGTATAGCCCTTTAGCAGGCGCAATGTTTCCTTTTCGGCTTCGTTCATTATTTCCTCCAAAGCCGTATCCAGCTGCTTCCCGACCTCACCGCATTCGCTCGTTTCCATACAAACAAGACATTCCGGCCGTACCGCTTGATACACATCCGCCAAAGTCAGCTGAGAGGCAGGCACCTTCAAACTATATCCGCCTTCCCGTCCTTCCTTTGTTTCGACGATTCCCGCAGCTGCAAGCTGTGCCATCACCCTTCTTAAAAAAGTGGCGTGTGACTTCACCTTTAAGGCGATTGCCGAACTTGTCAGGAGCTTTTCGCTTTGTGCGAGCCAAACCAAAGAGTGAATGGCAATGGCAAACCGCGGCGGTCCAATTTGATTGTTTCGATTACTTGAAGACAAGATTATCCCCCCTTACACTCTTATCCATGGTAAGGCCATTATACTATGTTACGTTCTCCCGAACAAATGGCGCCATTTCTGGATTTTTCCGACCTTGGCTCACGATGTTCAGCCGTTTCCGGATTACGGCAAAATTTCGGCACCAAAACCCGGCAAACATCCTTTTTGCCGGGTTTTCCAATCCTACTGAATGATTTGTACATTTTCATATAAATAAGCTTCTTCGGGTGCCTTTATTTTCTTCGACTCTTTTAAATCGATCACCGGTACGGGTTCCCCTTTATAGCTTCCTTTTTTTAATGTCCCTGTAATCGTATACCAATCATTCGTCTTCATTCCTTCCACGTTCCCGTTGACCATATATCCGTATAACGTCGCATCGACCACACAGCAGGACATGGAGAGGCGGGAGATGGCCATTTGTTTTTTCGTAAATGTATCCTCACGGTATATGAACCCCGAAATCTCTATTTCCTTCCCCTCGATCGTATCGAGGTTGTTCAGTAAATCATCCAGTACTTCAAAATAATTATCATCGGTTACGGAGATTTTCTCCCCATTCGCATGTTTCCCTGAATCATATGAACTTACCATCTGTGCCTGCTGCTTCGCCATCCCCCTTTTCGCCAGCACTTCCCCGCTTAATGTAAAATCTGTCAGGATGAAGCCCAGAAGAATCGGAATGAAGAACAAACTATATTTCAGGACCAGTGCAGAGGAGGAAGACTCCCCATTCGATCCGCAATCACAATGTTGTTCACCCTGTTTTTGTTTTTTCATTCGGAGAAGGCTGATCACTAAAAAAGCAAAAAGTGCCGCCAATGCATATGGAACCATCTTGGGTGCAATCAATTTCGTTAAATATCCTGAAACATACAATTTAAAGATCATGAGGCCCAATCCAAGCAGCAGCAATCCTTCAAGTCTTTGGATAAAAAAACGTTTCATCAGAAGCCCCCCTTACTGATCAATCCGCCTGCAATCAGGCAGAGGCTGAAGACGACTGCGAAAATAAGCAGGACATACGTGACGACGAAGCTCCGTTTAAAACAGGACATCATGATCAAAACATTTTTCAGATCCAGCATGGGACCAAATACAAGGAATCCCAGTATGGAGCCTGGCAGAAAACTATGGGAAAAGGAGGCCGCTACGAATGCATCAGCTGATGAACAGAGTGAAAGCACAAACGCAATTCCCATCATCAACGCCGTGCCTTTTATTGGCGCCTGACCAATATCGGCCATTACGGACCGATCCATGAACACCTGAAATACACTGGCAAACAAGGCCCCGATGATAAAGTATCTGCCGACCATAAAAAACTCCTGCGAAGTATGATCAATAAAGCTTGTCCATTTACTGGACTGAATATCATGCTCATGCCCTTGTACCAGTTCCACCTTGTCCTCTTTCACCACATCTTTTGTGCTGAATATATGAATGAATAAACCTGCGATTATGGCCGTCAGGACACAAACAATGATTCTTCCATATAGAATGGCGGGATTATTTTGGAACGCATAATAAGTTGAGCCGAACACGATGACATTCAATATTGGGGCAGTTACGAGCAAGACCACACCCGCATGGACCGGGACACCCTTTTGAATCAATCTCCGGACGACCGGGATGATTGCACATTCACAAACCGGAATGATCAGCGCCGCCACTATCGCAGCAAAAATGGCTGTCAGTGGTCTTTTTGGTATCATTCGCTGAATGATTTCTTCACTGATGAACAACTGGATGAATGATGAAGCAATGGCCCCGAGGAACAGGAAAGGAATCGATTCTAAAAACAATCCCAAAAACACGACGAACACAGAGTGAAGCATCGGGTAGTCCGAGAAATCAATCGCTTTGGGAATGAACACATCGCCTAGAAAAAAGAATGCCAGCAGCAAAAACAGCAGAATCAATAACAGCAAATTTCCCGTGTAGCGTTTCAAAAGCATATTTAACCACCTCACAAATCATAATTATTACGATTTAAGTTTGGATTCGGTCTAGTATATGCTTTTGATAGGGTGAACAGAACAGAAAAAAAAGAGAATGGAAGACATTCCCCACCCTCATTTATTCCTTCGATATAGATCCCTGCTCTTATAACCTTCTCCTAAAATCGTTTTCATTTCCTGGCGCCGTTTCACTTGTGTCGCCTCTTGTTTTGCACTATACACGTAACGGGCCCAATCCTTGCGATACCCTGGCGTAAGTGATTGATAGAACGCAAGCAAATCAGGGGAATCCTGCAAATCTTTCTCAATTTCAGAAATCTTTCCGATATAATCATCTACTGATTGGCTTGCTTTGGTAGATGGACGGTTTCTATTTTTCGAATCTTCTTTCAGTCCGACTACCGTAAAGACATCATCCAACCCAACCATACGTGCAAACTTCAGGTCACTCGAGCCAACATAACCTTCAACATCCGCACCAAGGCCTTGCATCAGATCATCACGATGAATATATGTAGCATATTCTTTATTCCCCTTCTTGGGGTACGCCAAATAAATATAGCCGTTTTTACTCAAATGATTCTTCTCGATTACCTTATCCACGATTCCTTTTAAAGAATCCATATCCAATACAAAGGCAAATATAAGATCATAGGCACTTTGATTAAGTTCCGCATCGTAATCCGGCAACTCTGCTAAATAATCCGCCCCGGCTGGCAGATTCAAGACTGCCACCCGTTCATATTTATGTAAATTCAGTTTTTCGACTATTGTTTTAGCCATTGGCATTCACCATCCTAGTTCATTTTGTCTATCTTCAGTTTATAAGCTGCCCATTGCGTTATCAACTTTTCTCTTGGTAGTCTATCCACTATTATAAGCAAACAGACGATGCGGAAACCTTCCATCTTTTTTCATATAACCATTTCTAGGAAAATATTAACTATGCTATAATTCAGATATCATCAATTTCAATGCCCACTTCTTAGAGTTTTTCCCCTTTAACATGATAGCAATCTCATAGAGTACGGATGTATAGCTAAGATAAATACCCATATCCCGGTAGAGCGACTGTTAACCCAATTACAGCAGATGCATAGATTTCACTGTATTTTTTATTGCAACAAAGCAGTCCTAATGTAATGATAAATGCAATGTGAACAATTTTGAAATTCCGGAATGGGCTAATTCTTCATTTTCCGGTGCAAAAGATGAAGCCCTAGACGTCGCATTCTTGTTTTTGAAGCCTAACATACTGAGTGCAGACATAAACTTAACTATTGTGCATAGGCATTAGGGTATCAAAGCTTCAAAAACAACAATGCAGTCCCTAGAAAACGTTTAAAAGCCGATCTTAGACCATGGTCTTTCCGAAATCATATTCCAATCATCATGAATCCACTTTAAATCAGATGTTTTTTTTCCGTAGTTTTTATGCATTCTTTATGCAATCAGATATCCCTTTGTTTTTTCCTATATCAAAAAATTCAGTGATGCTTTCATATGAGGTGTCACAAAAGGGGAGTTCTCATGAATTTTATCGAGTATGATTTGCTATTTGAATCAAGAAAACAGTTAATAGAGGAAATTACGGAGTTGGATGAAAAAATGCTCCACCATAGGCCTGTGCCTGAAGTATGGAACATCGCCCAAATTTGCCATCATTTATATCTTACGGAACAGGTTTTTACAGAAGTTATAACAAATGGCATTCGGGAAAGGGATTTTAATAATATCATTCAAAAAAACATTTACTTCGTTACTGATAGAACAAGGAAATTCTCATCCCCTGAGGTCATTTCACCCTCTTCAACCCCATTTCAATTATCGAGCCTTATGGATTTGCTGGCAGAATCAAGGGACCGATTATTACAGGTTCTTTATGATATGGATTCAGATATCTTGTTAAATAGAAAGAAAGCCAAGCATCCCCTTTTCGGGGACCTCTCATTGGATCAATGGATTGAGTTATTATCCTTACATGAACAAAGGCATATCAAACAGATACAAGAAATAAAGTCCTCCCTTATATAAGCCTTTCATGACAATGACACCATTAGAGAATAAGCCGGAGACAACGAATTTCAAACAAATAAAGAGACCACGTTATTTTGTGGTCTTCTTTCATGCATGCTCTGAAACGAACGTGTCTGTCGAGGGCTGCACCAAGTTGATAGATTGGCAGAGCTCATATTTCCCTAGCCTCAAACTAAATTCAAGATGATACTTTTAGTTTCCTTTTGATTTGTGTTGCGAAGATTTCAAGACAGATTGCAATTATCAGGATAAAATAAGTGATTGCTCCAATTTCACTCAAGTCAAAGTAAAATCCACTTGCCATGAACATATCGAAGCCGATTCCTCCTGCGCCTGCCGCTGCTCCCATTGCGACTGCCACTGCAAAATTGATTTCAAAGCGCATGAAGGTCCACGAAATGATATAAGTGATCGAAGATGGAATGATGACTTGGAACACGATCTGCCACCAATTCGCTCCGCTTGCTTGCAGCGCCTCTATAGCTCCTTTATCAATTTCCTCGAAGGATTCCGAGTAGGCCTTCACAAGGTAACTTATGGAGTGAAACGTCATCCCTATAACGGCCGCTACACTGCCCAGCCCTGCTGCGACTGCAAAAATGAGGACCCACAACACGGTAGGAACGGCTCTGATCAGGGCAACCGATCCCTTTATGATAATCGATAATGGCTTGGACGAGATATTTCCAGCCGCTAAAAGCCCCAACATCAGGGCAATGATCGCACCAAATATTGTTGTCAAGAAGGCTAAACCTAGTGTAATCGACACCGGATAAAGCGCTTGTGAAAAGGTAAAGTGCTTCAGATGCGGTACAAAAAACATGGTCTTCAAATTGTCGACGGTCAATGATAGCGCGTCCCACAGTTTAACATCCTTATAATCAAAACTGGCAAAAGCGTATATGGTCAAAACCGCCAGTACCAGCATACTCAACCTAATCGCGATTGAAGATTTCGAGAAGGGCTTTTTCGATAGTCGTTCAAGTAGCATTTTATCCAAATCCTGTCCAGTAGGAGAAGGAAATGATTTGATTGGACCCTCTGCCTGCATTATAAAATCACCCTCCTCACATAATTTGAGATCAATTCAATAGATAATATCGAAATGATGATCGTAATGACGACAAGACTGGCAATGTCATAACTCAAGTTTTTATAGTACAGATTAAACGTAAAACCAATGCCCGATCCTGTAAGCAGCCCGACCAATGTTGCATTCCTGATATTCGTTTCAATCATAAAAAGTACCCAGCTGATCATTTGCGGAATTGTTGAAGGAATCACAGACTGCGAAATGACGGTTAGATAACTTGCCCCGGTTGTCTGCAAAGCTTCTACGGAACTTGAACTCACTTCATCGATCGTTTCAATAAAAGCTCTTGTTAAAAAACCGAAAGATCCGAAAAACAAGGCAAAATAACCGGTCAAGGAACTTTGTCCAAATGAAAATAACAGTACTAACGCCCATATTGAGACATCAATATTTCTAAATAAAACGGCTATCCCTCGGCTAAAACCTCCGAAAAAGGCATTCACCCTTGTCGTATTGGAACCCAATATCGCAAATGCA
The DNA here is from genome assembly GCF_047238085.1 of Peribacillus phoenicis. Lineage (NCBI taxonomy): Bacteria > Bacillati > Bacillota > Bacilli > Caryophanales > Bacillaceae > Peribacillus > Peribacillus phoenicis. The sequence continues at coordinate 3,750,724 of NZ_JBDFMF010000001.1, forward strand.
AAGGCCAATATTCCCGCGAGTGTGGTGGCTGCAACGGATATTAAAAGTGTTTCTTTCAGCTTTATCAAAATGTCTGGCAGTTTGGTAAGGGAATCCTTTGTTGGATAAAAATTCGATAACGACCATTGTATGGCCTTAGGAACCGAAGTAACCCCTTTTGCGATGCTGAATTCTGTAATGATGATGGAAACAGCCGTCGCAGCCCCAATAAGCAAAAACACTAGTAGTGAATTTCTTCTTTTTCTTGCAAAAACATCAGCCGACATGGGAACCTCCCAAATCAAAAATGAACTTTCCTTCATCCGATCCATATATCTGATGGATATCATTTGAGGTTATATTTTGAGTTGTGCCATTGAAAACAACCTTGCCACCATTCACACCGATGATTCGATCCGAATATTTCAGGGCCACATCGACTTGATGCAGGTTGACAACAACTGTGATTCCCATGGAAGTGCAGATATTCCTTAAATGATCCATGATCACCTTGGAAGAATTCGGGTCAAGAGAGGCAATCGGTTCATCGCATAATAGCAATTTAGGATTTTGGATAAGTGCCCGCGCAATGCCAACCCGTTGCTTCTGTCCTCCGCTCAACTGATCGGACCTTTTATAGATTAGATCTTCCAGACCTAGAATTTGGAGCACTTTAGCAGCCTGAAGTTTCTCCTCTTCACTATAAAGCCCAAGGATTCCAGCCAGTGTAGATTTATAGCCTAATCGTCCATGGAGGGTATTTTCAATCACACTTAATCTATTTACAAGATTATAATGTTGAAAAACCATCCCTATTTTCCTGCGTACTTTCTTTAACTCCCTTTTATTCACCTTGTATACATGATCATTATCAAAAATGATTTCTCCGCTAGAAGCATCGATCATCCTGTTGATGCATCGAAGAAGAGTTGATTTCCCTGCTCCGGATGGCCCTATGATCGAAACGAACTCTCCTTCTTTCACAGTGAAGTCAATATTGGATAACGCCTTTGTACCATTTCCAAAATGTTTTGAGACATTTTTCACTTCCAATAATGTTTTCATGTATGATCCTCCTACATATTACTGCCGTTATTTAGATAATTCACGAATTGGATTGAACCAGTCATCCTCGACTTCTACCAATCTTTCTTTTCCGCTCACCCGTTTAAATAGCCCTGATAACTTAGAATCTTCCGGTACAAAAACTTTATCGTTATTTGCTATTTCATCAGACATCAACGTTTCAAGAATTTTTTCACGTGTTTCTTCACTGACTAATTCGGTGTTAACAACGAAAGGTGCATTCAAGACTGGAGTCACTGAAATGAGTGAGAATGTCTTACCCACAACTGTGTTGAAGGGTTCAGCTGCATCCTTCTTTACCTTATACACGGCACCTGCTTTATTCTCTTCCCCATCGGCCAGCTCCACATAATTATTGACACATGTGTCACAAAAAGCAGCCACTTCCGCTTTCCCTGTCAAAAGATTTACAGCCGAACCTTGGTGTGAACCGCCGTAAAGCACTTCACTGAAGAATTTATCTTTCCCGCCTTCCAATAAATCCTCGGCTTTTAATTCCTTAAACTTATCTTGCTGCGAGAAATAATCAACGATTCCTGTGGAAGGAACTTTGAAGCCTGATGTAGAGCTATTTGATACGAAAGAGAACTTTTTCCCTTGGATACCGTCTATCTTATATTCGCCGTTATTTTTATAGTCATCCGCATTTTGAACAGCCAGCCAGCTATTATAGACTGCATCATCCAACGTACCTGATTCACCGCTTGGAACAACCAGAGGTTGAACACTATCGTTTTTGTTGTTTGCTTCAATATATCCTTGTGCTCCCAGGAATGCTAAATCTGCGTTTCCATTAGCAATGGCCTCGATTGCAATGTTATAATCCGTAGTGGTCTTATGTTCGACTTTCTTTCCTGTGGCATCTTCTAAGATCTTCCCGATTTCATCGCGGGCTTCCCCTAAATCTTCCCCTGATTCATTTGGCAGCCATGCTACGGTCAATGTATCATCTTCATTTGCACCTGTTGAACTACTAGAAGAACAGCCTGTAAACACAAGTAAAATAACTAACATCAATATGGACATCATCGATTTTTTCACGTTAAATCTCCCCTCCAATTTAAAAGATCTTTTCTCATTTCAGTCACTTCACATATAACAATACCGGTACAATACTAACCTGTCGTTAAGGGGGCTGAATATTCAGTAAAATTTGTGTGAATTCATCATTAAATTTTTTGAATAGCTTGAGTAAAACATCCATTCTGCATGCTATATTCCTTTGTTACTAACCGATTCATGAACTCCAAGTCATGAAAAATGCCCAGCATTGTCGTTCCTTCGTTCATTAGCTGTTCAAGCAGGGTTTTCACCTTCACTTTAGAATCGTGGTCCAAACTTGCAGTCGGTTCATCCAACAGAAGGAGCCGCGGCCTTTTCACCATTGCTCTTGCAATATTTAACCTTAGCTTCTCTCCTCCTGAAAAAGTAGCAGGGTAACTGTCCCATAGCCCTTTTCCTATTTCAAAGTGATCGAGGATTTTTTCTGTTTCAATATTGGCCATTTCCCTGGTTTGTCCCATTTCAAGGATGGCCCCGGTAACGAGCTGCCTTGCTGTAGTTCTTGGCATGACATTTAAAAATTGGGATACATAGCCTATCTCATGCTTACGCAGGTAAATCATTTCCCTTTCTGTAGCTCTCGCTAGATTAATCGCACCATAGTGGGAAGAATCATACCAGATGTCTCCTTCTTGAACCCGATAGGTACCATAAATCGATTTTAGGATCGTTGATTTTCCGCTGCCGCTCTTGCCTGTAATGCCAATAAATTCGCCTTTTTTCACTGTGATCGTAATATTGCTGACCGCATGGATATTCTTGCGTTGATTATGTAAAATAAAAGACTTGGATAAATCATTGATCTCCAATATGTTCTCCACTTTGCCACCCGCTTTCTAAAATTTATATCCTGTAATTCGTTTTTTGAATCAATTTTCCATCTACAATCACAGTTGTTATTACAGGGAAATCACCAGAAATTTTTTCAATAATAAGTATGTCAGCCTTTTTCCCTTCACGAATCGATCCAATTTCGTCCTCCATCTTAACTGCCTTTGCGGGATTAATCGTAACTAGCTTGAACATATCGACAAGATCCATCCCATGGTTTTCGACTAATTCAAACATTGAATGCAGAAGGGCCGCAGGGTAATAATCACTGCATAATATGTCAATGCTTCCATCCTGAATGGCTTCAGAGGCACTTAAGTTCCCACTGTGAGAACCTCCTAAAAGCACATTTGGTGCACCGGCTATAGTATACATCCCCATATCATGGGCCTTGCGGGCAATCTCAAGTGTGATTGGAAATTCACTAATACTCGTTCCAAAGCTGTTAACCAATTCAAGCTTCTCTATTGAATCATCATCATGTGAGGCAACGGCAATATTGTTTTCCCTTGCCAGCAGTGCGATTTCCTTCATTCTTTCAATCGTCAGCTTTTCTTTCACTTGATGAGTCCGGATCATGACATCAATGGCTTCATCACTATAATCGTTATACCCTCGTAAAGTGTTTCGATAAATCTCTAGATGCCGATACTGCCCTTGTCCTGGAGTGTGGTCCATGAATGAGACCAGATGCACTTTCTTTTCCGAAACATATTCTCTTAGACTATCAATATCCTCCAAATTATCGATTTCATAACGGGCATGAAACCGATGACGTACTAGGTGCTTCATCTTATGTGTTTGATCAATCAAGTCAATAAGCTTCCTAACATTCTCCGGCTCCCGAATTGGCTTATATGCGTATTCAGTGGATTTATAGAGCGATAAAGAGTGGAACATGGTCGTGATTCCGTGCGTAATCAGTTCCTTTTCCGTTTCTCTTAAGCTCAAATTAAAATTCATTAAAGAAGTCGGGCGCGGCGCAGTCATATGTTCAATATAATCAGAATGGAGATCAATGAAACCAGGTGAAACATATCCGCCCATAGCATCCAGCACTTCCATCTCAGGACTTCTTTCGATTTCTCCCACAGGTGCAATCCGGCAAATTCTATCATCCTTAATTAAGAGATCATGGTCCATCAGGATCGAGTCTTCCGTTATTATTTTTCCATTTTTAATCAGCAACAATGTCTCTTCCCCCATTTTCGGTTTAGTTTCTTTTACAGCAGCGAGTGTACCAATTGCTGGGTATAAGGATGCTGTGGATCTTCGAGTATTTGATCTGTTAAACCTCGCTCGATTATTTTACCCTCCAGCATAACGAGCGTACGGTCTGCAAGCATTCGGATTACGCCCAAATCATGGGATACCAATACAATGCTAATATTCAAATCTCTTTGAAGACCTTTAATTAAATCCAATACACTTGCTTGAACTGATAAATCTAAACCCGTGGTGACCTCATCCAAAAGCAGTATGGGAGGATTGTTGGACAATGCTTTGGCTATCTGGACCCGTTGCTGCATTCCCCCTGAGAAATTCCTCGGGTCTTCTTTCATTCGATGAATGGGAATATTGACTGCCTCAAGGAGCTCGGCGCCTCTTGTTTCCATGCTGCCAACATGTCTGTTCCCAGCTGAAATCAACTTCTCGGCAATATTGCCTATCGAGGAGAAATCCATTTTCAACCCTAGAATCGGGTTTTGATAAACCTTCCCCATCAAGTGGTTTCGAACGAATCTTTTTTTCTGGGCAGACTCGAGGAATAAATTCTTTTTTCCATCCTCAAAGCCAGCCACAAACAGTTCTCCATCTGTTACTTCTTCGTCAAAATACAAACTTTTCATTAAAGTGGATTTACCGCTGCCGCTTTCCCCTACAATTCCGAGAACTTCACCGTGATACAAATCGAACGTCACATCTCTGCAGGCATATATCGTCCCGCATTCGTGGCAATAGTTTTTCGTCACTTTTCCTGATTTCATTTGCTTGCATGCCGAACATCCGTCACCATACTGTTTGTTCATTTGTTTAACCGATAATACGGGAACCTCAAGCACAGACATTTAATTCACTCCCAATGATTGTTTTTGATTGACCATTTCAAGGCAATTGCTTGTATCATTGCATTGGAAATACGTTTCACCTGATTCCTCATCAACAAGTTCATCCAAAAACACATCATTGGACCCGCAGAGAATGCAAGCATGATTTGCAAAGGACTCGATTTCAAATTCATAATCATCAAATGCCAAAGATGATACATTTGTATATGGGGGTACTGCATATACCTTTTTCTCTCTGCCTGCACCTAACAAAATGAGAGCTTCATTACCGTCCAGCTTGGCATTATCGAATCTTGGTATTGGACTTGGTGCCATGACATACCTGTCGTGAACCATCACCGGATGGTCTGCATCCGTCGCCATTATTCCGTACTTCATAATTTGTTCAAATAACATAAGCCATGCTCCGCTATACTCTCTCTCAGCATGCAGCTTTTTCGTTTCATGTTCGCTCGGCTCAAAATTCCTTAAAGGTTCCGGTAACGGAACTTGAAGAATTAAAATCTGGTCTCGTTGCAGTGGCACTTCCGGCACCCTATGTCTTGACTGGATTAAAGAGGCTTCTTTTGTGCTATCTGTTGTCCTTACCCCAGTGGTATCAGATACGAGTTTTTTTATGTTAACGGCATTAACGGATTCATCCGAGCCTTGGTCGATCACCTTAAGGACGTCATCCTTTCCGATCAATGACAATGTCAACTGCAAGCCGCCCGTGCCCCAACCTCTTCCAATCGGCATTTCCCTTGAAGCGAATGGGACTTGATAACCGGGAATGGCAATCGCCTTCAGTGTTGCCCTTCTTATTTCCCGTTTCGACCCTTCATCAAAGAATGCAAAATTATAAGTCTTATTCATGCAATCCAACCTCCTGCTCTGTGGTCTTATCTTTTGACTTCCGAATGCTATCAAGCTTGGATTGGAACGTAACGTAATGAGGCATCTTCAAATGGGAAATGAAACCCGTTGATTCCACTGAATCTATATGATAAAGAACGAATTCCTCGTTGTGACTTGGAAACTCCTTGTTTGGTTTTTCCAGGCAATTATCCAAGATGCCCATTGCGATTGCTTTCGTTTCATTTTGTCCCATGCACATGCCATAGCCAACTTCAAACTCTATTTCTTTTTTGCCTTGTTCTTTCTCTACCGTAAGCGGAATGAGCATCTCTACCTCGGTTGCTGTGAAGTCCCCAATATAATAGCTATCTTCCTCTTGCCCTTCGTCCAGCAGCGGGTGATCGAGATGGATGGGCAGCTGTCCTACGCGCAGCTCCCCTACTGTCGGGTGCAGTGCACCATATCCACGGATGACTGCATAAGCAAGTGATGTCACTGCACCGGTTTGGCCTCTTGTTAAAATTTGCAGGCGTTCACTCCGCATTGAAGGAAACTCCAGACTTTTCCTTGTCACATCCCCAGGCTGCAAATCATTGTTTTCACAGCTTGCTAATAAGCCTTCACTTCTTAAGTAGTCCAAAACTTTAGGCAGGGAGTTTAAATCAGCCATATCGTTCTGATATTCTGTTGAATGATCTTGCTCTTGAAAAGCCCGTAACCAATCTTGAATGCTTATATCCGATTCATTTTCCAGCTCCGAATCTAGTAACCGATGCGTATAATCGGTCGTGGCACCTAAAATCTGTCCGCCAGGTACATCCTTAAAACTCGCTGAAATCCGCCGTTCCACTTTCATATTTTCAGAACTGATCACCCGTGAAACATGTTTTCGCGGCAATGTGGATCGATAGGCTCTCAAGAGGAAAACAGCTTCTTCCGGATTGCCTTCAGCCTGTTTAATGGCAAGTGCAGCCAGTGATTGATCATACAAACTGCTTTCTGACATAACCTGATCAATCAATCCTCTCATCCCGGCTTCTATCTTATGCAGCTCTATAGCCGTCCCTTTTTTGACCCGTTCATACTTTAAGCGTTTGATGGATTCCTCAATCGCCTTTGTTCCGCCCTTCACTGCAACATATCCCATATAATCTCACCCCCATTTTCTTTGATTTGAGTCGTTCTCGGTAAAGCTATTAAACGATCTTGTTGATCAACAAAATACATATCGATTCCTAACGGGAATTCTATGTTTTTTTCGTTCCTTGCACCAAGCCAGGCGGAGACATTCGGGAGGCTTATGAAAGATTCCTCTTGAATTCCCGGTCCAGAAAGGATCATTGAGTCCCCTTTCGTCACATCCGATACTTCTAGAATGATCATCGCCGATTCATGAGGGTTCAATAGATTTCCTACCTTTGCTTTATTCAGTGCTTCCTTCATTTGCTCGTCGGAGGCATCATGTAAAATAAAGATAAAATCCGCTTCCGGCAAATCGACAGGCTTTGAATAAGTAAGCTGATTAATCATTCTTGACACCGCCTCCTCCTCCTTTGCAATGACCTTAAAAGTCACTTCAGGGTCAAGTACAGTAAGTGCAAGCAGGATAGTAGAAGATAAGCATTCCATTTGAACATCCAATGTCTTGGCTTCCCTATCCAAAACCATTAAAGTTCCAGGTCTTGAAGTCGCCGTTACAAGCTTTCTATAAACAGTTTGTATATCATGAACTACATCCAAATTCATTGCTTTCCCCCCTCTTATTGAACATCCATTGTTTCAAAATTAACCTTGGTTCTTAAGATTGATCGATTCAGCTCTTGAAGATTTTTCTGTATATTCTTCTTCTCATTTTCTAAAACATGTGACCATAATCTTGTTTCGCCAAGGTCAGCCTCATAAGCGGCATCAATGATCGCTAAACTATGCGCCAGTTCTTCCCGATGTCCCTTAACGATACCAATCCCGATTGAATCCTGGATTTGTACCGTGCATTCAGTCACCAGCATTTCCCCTAGATAAAACAAGCTCTTTTTTGCCGTTTCCCTTGTCTTTAGCAACACGAGGGCACTCTCTGGCTTTTGAATGACGGTAACTTTATATTTCATTGCTATTTCCTTGGCAAATTCCTTCGCAATGTCCTCAGAGCCTTGAATCAAAATCTCGGTTCTTTCCCTTCTTCTCATTCCAATGGCCTCCAAATGTTTTAGTTTCAAGCTAACATCTTCACTGTATCTTGTTGCCAAGTGAACGTACGTTAAGAAAGAGTAAATCTTTGTATGAAATTTGTTAAAGCCGGGCCTGCACTATTCAAATTTCGTGCTTCACACGTGAATTCGGAGCATTTACTCGTGAGTTCCGTACCTTTACTCGTGAATTCGGGACATTTACTCGTGAGTTTCGTACTTTTACTCGTGAATTCAGGGCATTTACTAGTGAATTCGACCGATATCTAGAATGGAAGTTTTTATATAACATATGTGAAACAATTGCTCCGATAGATTATGTTCGTGTGCTCAAGGACTTGATTGCTCCGCTTATCCCGGCATAATGATTCCACTTCCAAAAGTGGAATTAAACTTGAACACTGCAAAATATCCCGTTCGAATAGTGTGGGAAAAATCACATTCAGCGTGCTCCTGCTGGATCCGAATTCTACAAAGCCACGCTGCCGATAATATTGAAACATGGAGGTTATATCCGGACCGTCCTTTTCTATTTCAGGAAATGTTGATTTTGCTACAAAAGATGTATGAAGAGCAATCGGGAAATCGTCCATTAACCTAAGCCTGCCAATTTTAAAGACCTTGTCATCACTTTCCACCCCAAGGCTTTGAAAGATCTTCTGATCATAAAAAATTTCTTCGCAAAAAATAGTACTCGTTTGAAAGGAAAACTGAAATTCTTTCATTTTCTCGGTGAAACTAACATCTCCGGATAGAATTAACGGAATTTGTTTTTTTGTTTCCTGGACATAACTTCCCTTACCTTGCTTTGAATAGATAAAGCCTAAATCTTGAAGCTGCTCATATGCCTTCCTGACAACCATTCTTGGTACATTAAATTGATCGGCGAGTATATGCTCTGAAGGTAACTTTTTATCCAATTGAAAGGTCCCACTCTTAATTTCAGATATCAAATGATCCACTAAAAAGTTTTTTTCCGCCAACAGAAATCCCCCTTTACATATTCGATCTGCATAATACCCATTTTTCCTTGTTAATGTCAGTGTAATGAGAAAATATGAAGCTACCATGATTTTCTTGTAAAAAAAAAGTCCTGGTCAATTACCAGAACAAAAGAAATACTTATCATATGAATCTTTTCAATACATCCTCCTGCATTGTTCAGTCTTTCAAATGGCTTATCCAGCATATTTAGCAGGCCGCTTTCACAGCAAGATTCCTGGTTTAATGAACATCATTTAATGGCCATGCTTTTTTTCCTTAATTTCAAAGCATCCACACATTCCCTTCCTGGGCTCATACTGCCAAGACGAATCGACTTCTCCCCATAATCCCCATGAAAATCCGAACCACCTGTCTTAATGAGATTATATTGATCTGCATATGAAATCGCTCTTTCCTCTTCTGCATGCCCATGATGAGGGTGAAGAACTTCAATCCCTTCAAGCCCTGCTTCTACAAGCTCAGGAATAATTTCGAAGCTCCCGTATTGACCAGGGTGAGCAAGGACCGGCACGCCTCCGGCAGCACGAATCGCCTTTACAGCAAGAATGGCATCCACATACTCCATAGGAATGAAGGCAATGCCTGGCTCTTCTCTATTTTGGCCGCGACTGAAGATCTTCTTATACAAATCTCCATAGATGGAATCCGTATACCCCGATTCCCGCAGCGCTAGCATAATATGCTGTTTATAAACACCGGTTCCTCCCCTGAATTTAGTAACCTGATCCCAAGTTATTCGATAGCCTGCATTGATTAGTCGTTCCACCATTTTTTCAGAAGCTGCATTCCTTTTTTCAATCAATGGACTACAAAGCTCCTCAAGTGCCTTATGACCAGGCTCAACAAAATAGCCCAAAATATGTACACGCCTGCCTCTTGCAAAGTCATAACCAGAAACTTCTATACCAGGGATGATTTCAATTCCTATTTCCTTTCCCCGTTCCACCATCTCTTGCAATCTTATCGTTGTATCATGATTTGTAATTGCTAAATGACCAATGCTCTCCCTTTTTGCCACCTCCAATAGTTCTTCAAAAGAACTGGAACCATCTGAAATGTTCGTATGACAATGCAATTCAACCTTCATGCCAATCCCCCCATTCTTTTTTGTTGCCCATTATCATTTTAACTTAGTGCCATGTCGGTCTCGTTAAGAAGATGTAAAAAAACGTAAAGGTGTAAACGTCATACAAATTGGTGAAAATACTTAAGTATTTCAGGCTGTAGACAAAAAAATCCAGTTGATTTCAGAAATCCGCTCCCTTACCGCCGACTGTCTGCCAAGCCGCATCAAAGTAAACGTCTCCGGGGTCTCGGCTAGCCAGTTATTCGGCAGGAGTGTCGCGAATTTCTTCCATCCATTAAGGAGTACAGGAAAAAAACATGAAGGATAAACTAGTCTTAAACATGGTTTAGATGAGCCCGGCCTGCAGTTTTTTCTTTTAAAAATTCCAGTTGATTTCAGAAATCCGCTCCCTTTCCGCCGACTGTCTGCCAAGCCTCCTCGACGCAAGCGTCTGTGGGGTCTCGGCTAGCCAGTTATTCGGCAGGAGTGTCGCAAATTTCTTCCATCCATTAAGGAGTACAGGAAAAAAACATGAAAGATAAACTAGTCTTAAACATGGTTTAGATGAGCCCGGCCTGCAGTTTTTTCTTTTAAAACACAAAGTTGATTGGAACGTAAGGCGCGAGACTCCTGCGGGAAAAGCGTGGCATGGGAGACCCCGCAGGCGCGCGCCGAGGAGGCTCCCGCCCGCCCGCGGAAAGCGAGTGCCTGAAGTGGAAATCAACGTTCCCATTTTACAAACCCAAAAAAAACTTTTGGCAAACAAATATTATCTAGTTTGTAGACAAAGAAGACCTATCTTTTTACACAAAGTTGATTGGAACGGAAGGCGCGAGACTCCTGCGGGAAAAGCGTGGCATGGGAGACCCCGCAGGCGCGCGCCGAGGAGGCTCCTTCCCGCCCGCGGAAAGCGAGTGCCTGGAGTGGAAATCAACGTTCCCATTTTACAAACCCCAAAAAAACTTTTGGCAAACAAATATTATCTAGTTTGTAGACAAAGAAGACCTATCTTTTTACACAAAGTTGATTGGAACGTAAGGCGCGAGACTCCTGCGGGAAAAGCGTGGCATGGGAGACCCCGCAGGCGCGCGCCGAGGAGGCTCCCGCCCGCCCGCGGAAAGCGAGTGCCTGGAGTGGAAATCAACGTTCCCATTTTACAAACCCACAAAAAAATGTTGGCAAACAAATATTATCCAGTTTGTAGACAAAGAAGACCTATCTTTTTACACAAAGTTGATTGGAACGTAAGGCGCGAGACTCCTGCGGGAAAAGCGTGGCATGGGAGACCCCGCAGGCGCGCGCCGAGGAGGCTCCCGCCCGCCCGCGGAAAGCGAGTGCCTGAAGTGGAAATCAACGTTCCCATTTTACAAACCCACAAAAAAATGTTGGCAAACAAATATTATCTAGTTTGTAGACAAAAGGGTTCTAAATAAAACAAAGTTAATTGGAACGGTAGGCACGAGACTCCTGCGGGAAAAGCGTGGCATGGGAGACCCAGCAGGCGCGCCGAGGAGACTCCCGACCGCGGAAAGCGAGTGCCGGAGTGGAAATCATTTTCGTTGTCTATTTCGCTTCCTATCCTGTTACGGATTTTCCATCTAGCTGAAATAAAATCAAAATAAAACCAATAAAAATTTTGACTTACTGTCAAAAATGATGTACATTACCTAATGGGCGAACAATTTTTATTAAAAAAGACAAAAATATTCGTATATAGAGGTGCATAACATGGAAAACGTGTTTGATTATGAAGATATTCAATTAATTCCTGCAAAATGTGTAGTAAATAGCCGTTCTGAGTGTGATACATCCGTTACTCTAGGTAAACATACATTCAAGTTACCTGTAGTACCTGCCAATATGCAAACGATCATTGATGAAAAGATTGCCATTTACTTGGCTGAAAACGGTTACTTTTATGTAATGCATCGTTTTGAGCCAGAAAAACGACTGACTTTCATTAAAGACATGCATTCAAGAGAATTGATCGCTTCAATCAGTGTCGGCGTTAAAGAAGAAGAATACGGATTCATCGAACAATTATCGAATGACAACATTGTGCCTGAATACATTACGATAGATATTGCACACGGACATTCCAATGCCGTGATAAAGATGATACAGCATATTAAAAAACATTTACCTGAAAGTTTTGTCATTGCAGGAAATGTGGGAACTCCTGAAGCGGTACGTGAATTGGAACATGCCGGTGCAGATGCTACAAAGGTGGGCATTGGACCAGGGAAAGTATGCATCACTAAAATCAAGACTGGATTTGGAACAGGCGGCTGGCAATTAGCTGCACTTCGCTGGTGTGCAAAAGCGGCAAGCAAGCCAATCATTGCTGACGGCGGCATTCGCACAAACGGTGATATTGCCAAATCAGTTAGATTTGGAGCTTCGATGGTCATGATCGGATCACTATTTGCCGGACATGAAGAATCTCCAGGTCAAACGATCGAGAAAGATGGAAAAGCCTTTAAAGAATACTTTGGTTCAGCTTCTGAATTCCAAAAAGGTGAAAAGAAAAACGTTGAAGGCAAAAAGATGTTTGTCGAGCACAAAGGATCTTTGGAAGATACGTTGAAGGAAATGGAACAAGATCTTCAGTCTTCCATTTCATATGCAGGCGGAACCAAGTTGGAAGCCATCAGGAACGTGGATTATGTGGTCGTAAAGAATTCAATCTTTAACGGTGACAAAGTTTATTAAGAAGGAACGTAATAAAGAACGGCCTAATCAATGGATTAGGCCGTTTTTTATCATTATACCTTTTTAACAAATTGGGATTTTAATTTCATTGCACCAAAACCATCAATCTTGCAATCAATATCATGATCTCCATCAACTAGACGGATGCTTTTGACTTTAGTGCCCATTTTTAAGACGGATGAGCTCCCTTTCACTTTAAGGTCCTTGATTACCGTAACGGTATCACCATCATTCAAGGTATTTCCATTAGCATCTTTGATAACCTTCTTTTGATCACCATTTTCGTTTTCCGCTTCCATCGTCCACTCATGGGCGCATTCCGGGCAAACAAAAAGACTTCCGTCTTCGTATGTATATTCTGAATCACATGCAGGGCAATTAGGAAAATCAGGCATAAATTCACTTCCTCCATTCATTATGCCAATTTTAATATAATAATGGTTTACACACAACCAGTAGTCTATTACCTCCCCTCCTCTAGAACCTATAAAGGTTTTACTATATACTTTTAAGAAAAAGCTGGAAAGTGCGGTGAACCCATTGTTTAAACTTCTTTTGATAGAAGATGATACGACGTTATTCAATGAAATTAAAGATAGATTGGCGCAATGGTCTTATGATATTTACGGAATCGGCGATTTTAGTAAAGTGGTTCAGGAATTCACGGACATAAAACCTGATTTGGTCATCATTGACATACAGTTGCCGAAGTTTGATGGATTTCATTGGTGCAGAATGATCCGGGCCCATTCCAATGTTCCCATCATCTTTTTATCATCACGCGATCATCCAACCGACATGGTGATGTCCATGCAGCTTGGAGCCGATGATTTTATCCAGAAGCCTTTTCATTTCGATGTACTCATCGCGAAGATACAGGCCACACTTCGCCGTGTCTATAATTACAATACCGAAAAGATCGAGTTGAAAACCTGGTGCGGCGCAACTGTGGATTATGAGAAGAACACGGTATCGGCCGAGACGGGCACAATCGAATTGACGAAAAATGAAATTTTCATTTTGAAAAAGCTCATTGAACAGAAAAACAAGATCGTAAGCCGCGAAGAATTAATCAACAGCTTATGGGATGACAAACGTTTCATAAGCGATAACACCCTTACAGTGAATGTGAACCGTTTACGAAAGAGGTTGGATGAACTGGGCTTAGGGCATTTTATCGAAACGAAGGTCGGACAGGGCTATATCGCCGTGGAAGAGGCAAATGCATGATCAGAAAATATCTCGTGGAAAGGTTCAGCTGGATCACATTCTACATACTTCTTCATCTATTCATTATCTTTGTCGCCTATCTTGATTCAGCCATTCCGTTAAGGCCAATACTGTATATTGTTTTTTTATCGTTGCTCATATTCAGTATGTTTCTGATATTCCGCTATAAAAAAGAAACATTTTTTTATAAAAGTTTAGAAGCGCGGGAAGACAACCTGGATATTACGAATATAGCCGAACCAGAAAGCCCTTTCGAAAAAATCATAGAAAACAGCATCATTAACCAAACCGAAATATTGAAGCAATCCGCAGCAATCGGCCGAATGACTTTAGAGCAGGAGAAGGATGAATTATTATCTTGGATTCATGAAGTGAAGACACCATTGACGGCGATGCATTTAATGATTGACCGCTTGGATGATGAATTGCTGAAATCACACTTGACTTATGAGTGGCTGCGCATTCATCTTCTTCTTGATCAGCAGCTCCATCAAAGGCGCATGCCTTTTATCGAAAATGATTTGTATATAGAGAAAAACGATTTGGAAACAATAATCTTTGATGAGATTAAAACGCTGCGATCATGGTGCATTCAAAAAGGGATTGGCTTCGACATCCAATTGGACGTAACCGAAGTGCTTAGTGATGCCAAATGGCTGGCCTTCATCATGAGGCAGCTCTTGACCAACTCCATTAAATACAGTGAAAACTCAGATATCACGATTTATAGCCATGAGCGAGCCGGACAAACGGTTCTTGAAGTGCAGGATTCCGGACGGGGCATTGACCCAAAGGATTTATCCCGCATATTTGATAAAGGATTTACATCCACGACCAACCATCGTGACAATGCGGCAACCGGCATGGGGTTATATTTAACCAAGAATGCGGCAGAGTCCCTATTCATCTCCATTGATGTGAAATCAGAGCTTGGAACCGGGACGACCGTTACCTTGACCTTCCCAAAAAGAAATGATTTCGTGAATATCACAAGCATGTGACAAAAGTGTCACATGCTTTTATTCTTTGTTCGTCCAAACGAAGGAAAAGAAATACATGGCCTTTTATAATGAGGATATAGAAAAAAAGGAGTGTATCCAAAATGAATATATTAGAAGCGAAAAAAATCCATAAAAGCTATGGTAATAAATTCAATAAACAAGAAGTATTAAAGGGTCTTGATATAAGCATACAAGAAGGTGAATTCGTAAGTATCATGGGTGCTTCCGGTTCAGGAAAAACGACTTTGCTGAATGTCCTTTCCTCGATCGATAAAATCAGCAACGGCACCATTACGATCGATGGTAAAGAGATTTCAGGGATGAAAGAAAAGAATTTGGCCGAATTCCGTAAGAACCACTTGGGCTTCATCTTCCAGGAATATAACCTATTGGACACACTGACTGTCAAAGAAAATATCCTTTTGCCCTTATCCATTACAAAAACGCCCGCTAATGAAGCGGCACAAAAGTTTGATAGCGTGGCGAAGGAACTGGGCATATATGAAGTGAAGGATAAATACCCAAATGAAATTTCCGGTGGTCAAAAACAGCGTACTTCTGCAGCACGGGCTTTCATCCATGATCCAAGCATCATATTTGCGGATGAACCGACTGGGGCGCTTGATTCAAAATCAGCTTCCGATTTACTGAACAAACTGAGCGAAATGAATAAAAAGCACAAAGCGACCATCATCATGGTAACCCATGATCCCGTGGCCGCCAGTTATTGCAGCCGAGTCATTTTCATTAAAGATGGACAAATCTATACACAATTGAATAAAGGTGAAGAATCCAGACAAACCTTCTTCAAGGACATCATGAAAACACAAGGTGTATTGGGAGGGGTTCAAAATGAGCATTAATCAACTCATCTTGCGAAATCTGAAGAAGAATCTGAAGAACTATTATCTGTATGTGTTTGCCCTGGTCTTCAGCGCTTCCCTTTACTTTGCTTTTGTCACCTTGCAATATGACCCATCGCTGGATGAAGCGGAGGGTACGGTGAAAGGGGCCGCCTCCATCAAGGCTGCATCAATCCTGCTTGTTGCGATTGTTTCCATATTCCTTTTATATGCCAATAGCATTTTCATAAAAAGACGCAGTAAAGAAATTGGCTTATTCCAATTGATAGGCATGACGAAGAACAGGATATTCCGTATTCTGAGTGTAGAAAACCTGATCCTGTATTTCTGTTCCGTATTCCTGGGAATCTTTGTAGGGTTTGCCGCTTCAAAATTGATCATCATGATACTATTTAAAATAATGGGTGTCGAGGCAATCGCGACTCTTAAATTCTCTTTTCAGCCGCTAGTGCAAACCGTGCTCGTTTTTAGCGCCATCTATCTTTTAATCATGTTGATGAATTATGCCTTCATTAAGAGGCAAACGATTCTATCATTATTTAGAGTGACTTCAATGACGGAAGGAAAAGTGAAAAAGGTTTCGATGTTCGAAATGATCATCGGGATATTCGGGATCATCCTGATCATTGCTGGCTATGTCGTTTCATCCAAATTATTCGATGGAGCTTTTACAGAGATGACTGAGCTTTTTATGGCCATGATCTTCATTCTGGCAACTGTCATCATCGGTACCTACCTATTCTATAAAGGATCTGTAAGCTTCATCTTTAATATCATCCGTAAAAAGAAAAATGGCTATTTGAACATCAATGAAGTATTGTCCCTTTCATCCATCATGTTCCGGATGAAATCGAATGCGATATTATTGACGATCATCACGACCGTTTCCGCACTAGCGATTGGATTATTATCATTAAGCTATATCTCCTACTACTCAGCGGAGAAAATGGCACAAAGCAGTATCCCCACCGATTTTTCGATGACGGATAAGGGAGATGCGGATACATTCAAAGAAGCTTTATCAGACAGTAAAATTGATTATGACGAAAAGGTGATCGATGTCATTCAAGTGGATGTCAATGTAAAGGAAATAATGGAAACGAGCCTCGAAGGAATGAACTTCGATCCGGACATCATGACCGTTCCCGTCATCAGTGATGAATCCGTTAAAGGAATCAACCTCGCTGAAGATGAGACCCTTTTCAGCGGATACAGTAGTATGATGGAGAAGGTCATATCCTTAAAGGATTCCGGAAAGATTGAACTGAAGGGCAAAAATGAAGTGATTCCACAAACATATATGGGTTTGAATGATGATACCTTCCTGTCCTATTACTTCACGAGTGGCGGATTGCCCGTTGCCATTGTAGACCAAACGATATTCGACCGTTTGAAAAAGGATGTCGACCCGAAAATCCAAAAAGTATCATCCGTTAATATCGGCATTGATGTGAAGGATGAAGCTGAACTTGAAAAAGCGAATGATCTATTCAGTAAAATGAATTTTAAAGAAGAACATGTAAATGATTCCCAATTAGAAAATTTCACCAACCAGAAGAAGAATATGGGGCTTATGATGTTCATCGTCGGCTTCTTGGGATTAACTTTCCTCATCACATCCGGATGCATCCTTTATTTCAAGCAAATGGATGAAAGTGAAGGGGAAAAATCCAATTATACGATTTTAAGAAAACTGGGATTCACGCGTGGTGACTTACTAAGAGGAATCCAAGCAAAACAAGTTTTCAATTTCGGCATTCCTTTAGTCGTCGGGCTGCTTCACAGTTATTTCGCAGTCCAATCAGGATGGTTCTTTTTCGGGACCGAAGTTTGGACACCGATGATCATCGTCATGGCATTATACACGGCATTGTATTCGATCTTCGGGATCCTATCCGTATTTCATTACAAGAAGGTCATCAAAGAATCTCTATAATTTCGAAGATACTAAAAGCTCCAGGGCCAATGAGGCCCTGGAGCTTTTTTCCGTTTCCCTTTAAAGTACCCCAGCCGGTTTCATCATTTCCTTGATCAATTCCCTATTGCGCTTTTTAAAGATTTCATTATGGGAAGAAACCATTCCTACTCCGTGAGCGTCAGGCTGGATATATTGTTTTGCCTTGTTTACGGCATTTGCTGCATCTTGAAAAGTGCCTGCTATCAGGTTCAATTTACCTTCATGCTTTAAGATATCACCGGCAGCGTATATTCCATCCATCGAGGATTGACTTGCAGAAGTACCTTCAATATAATAATTGTCGGCAATGGCAATGTCCACTTTACTATTTCGAAGCAGCGATGTATCACGCTCATAACCATGATTGATGATGACCTCATCGATCGGTAAGTAAGAAACCTCTCCCGTTGCTTGATTCGTCAGTTCAACATGTTCAATTGATTCATGATCATCGCAGGCGATCAATTTTGTAATCGTCGTATTCAAGAAACAAACAGCAGAGCTTTCCATCAATTGCTTTGCTTGTGATTCATGTCCTGCTAAACTATCTTTCCTGTATGTCAGATACACCTTTTTGGCGATGGGCTCCAATTCATTTGCCCAGTCTATTGCAGAATTCCCGCCGCCTGAAATGATCACCGTCTTATCCTTGAAACGATTGAAGGACTTAACAGTATAGTTTAAATTGGAGACTTCAAACCTTTCTGCTCCGTCTATTTCCAACTTTTGCGGATTCAGGATTCCCCCGCCAACCGCGACAATGATCGTCTTGGAATAGTGCGTTTGACCTGAAGCCGTATGTAAAACGAAGATCCCCTCTTCATTACGTGTGATTGATTCCACTTTTTCATTCAAGACAACTGTTGGATTGAATGTTAAACCTTGCTCCACTAGCTGCTCAATTAATTTTTCCCCAGTAGTGGGTGTCAGCCCTCCAACATCCCAAATCATTTTCTCCGGATAGACATGAATTTTCCCGCCTAGCCGTGGCTGGTATTCAATCAGTTTAACTTTCATTTCTCTAAGTCCGCTATAAAAAGTGGAGTAAAGGCCTGCTGGCCCTCCTCCAATAACCGTTACATCAAATAAATCTTGCTGTTCCATTTCCGTCCACTCCCCGGTAATCAAGTGTGATTGATTATCATTCTCATTTAATCGTACACCCTTTTCTCACTTTTTACAATATGGATTTATTAAAAAACTCTGTTCATTTTAAAAATCAACAGAGTTTTTTATTTCCAATCACTATAACTTACCATTCATTAAGTGCGTATGAATGATAAACTGAATATTGGAGTACGGGTATGGACATTGATGAATATTATTCCTAAATTACTTTTATCCTCTGTCTTAACCTAATTATTGATAGTATTAATAAGGGAAATAAAACTTGCAAGTGATGGCTGCTACGAAATACTCCTGCTTGTAAGTATCATTATGCCTTTAAACGTATCACATCAGCTGTTATCTCAAAATAACGTATTAGATTTTATTACTGTAGGTGTAATGTGGTTGGCGGTTGATAACTACTTCGTAGCTACTTCCCCTTGCTGTATGAGTTGATATGCTTTCAAAGCCATTTCAACGTTTAATCTGTTCTCCGGCATATCAAAATCAAGATCAAGAATCTTTTTTATTTTTTCCAGCCGATGATAGAGTGTTTGTCTTACAACATGCAATTTTTGAGCAGTAAGCTTCTTTGAGCGATCAAGCTCAAAGTATTTTGCTAAAGTCAAAAGCAATTCCGTTCCATATTCCTTATCATAGGATATTAAAGGAGAGAGATAGTCTTCAATAAAATGGACTGTATCTTGATCATGCTGAATTAATTGTATCAGCCGAAAGATGCCAAGGTCTTCGTAAAAGGCACTTGTTGAAAACGTACGATAATTTAAAGCTAACTGCGCTTCTCGATAACCAGTATGAGCATCCAAAAGTAACTGGTATTGTCGCCCAACGCCTATACGGATTTGGCTAGATTCACCTTCTTTAACATATAGCAAGGCATTGATCACTTTCAAGAAGCGGGCCTTAGAGGAATCGGCAGTTCCAAGATCAATAGCTAATACAATAATCTGGTTTCTCACTGATGTGATATAGGGTGTAAAAGAATGTTTTGCGAACCCAGATCGAATTTTTAAAGAATAATGATAAATAGCGGATTCATTTTCTTCATCCGATAAACTTAATGTAGACGGATGAAAAACACCTTCGATATCAACGATTACAATTCGATAACGTATAGAAGCGCGCTTAGATTTTAACGAAATAAATCCCCTTGCTTGTTCCTCATTATTGATGCGTCTATAAAGTAAATCATTTAGCCATGTAGATTCTAACCGTAATCGTTTTTCATCCAAATAATGTTTGCGCAATAAGTCTTGTGAGATTGCTAGAGAAGCACGATCAAGGATTAGGAAATCAAATTCATCCGATTCACGATCTAAAACCATAACAAGGTACGCCCAGATTTGATCCATTGCTCCGATCGGTTGGAGAAGAATAGTATGGTTTAATGCCTTCCATTCAACGGGCGAATCATTTGTAATTCGGTCATGCCAGTGTTCTTTATCTTCATAAATGGTTTGAAGTAGCTTTTCCATGAATTCATTTTTCAATCCTGGAATCGAAAAAGGTGTTCCATCTATAGGAAGATAGATAATTGGTGCTTCTGTCTTCTGTTGCAACAACTTTAAAATATTGGATAACCCATGAGTTGTGAGTGACAATGAATGGAACTTTCTTGAAATAGAATCTAATGTAACCAACTTCTCATGATGAGCATTAATGATATACGAATGTAGATCCTGTGCTATTTCGACGAAATTTATGAATTCTTTGAAAATAATAATCGGAAAGTTATACTCATTTGCCATCTCGATCATTTCTTTAGGCACCTTTTCGAAGTGGTGTCCAAGTTCTATACATAAACATGAAGCGTTGCGTTCAATAAGATTTAACAAAAATGAAGTATTAGAGGAGTCTCTCCATTCAAACCCAAATCCGGTGGAGAGTATTAGTTCCCCTCCCTGAAAGATGGTATCATCAAAAAACGGAATTTCAAGGACATGTGTCCATTTGACTTGACGATGCAACCCGTTTGTCCCCGCAACTACCTCCGTCTTTGAAAAGAGTGGGCGCTTAAGAACATCTTGTACTGTAAGCATATGTACCTCCTCATTTTATAATAGTTAGCTGTATCATCTTATTATAACTATACTAGAAAGTCTAAGCCCATAAAATATGGAACCCTATCTCTGTTTAACCCCAAGTTATGCGTTCTTTTACGTGCTTTGATGAAAGACCTTAATCAATTTCATAATTCACACTATATTTCATCAGTTATATGTGTGCAGTACTGAAACTTAAAATGACCAATAGAAAACAATGGAAAAATTATTATTTTTCCCCAATGCTATATTCCTAAAAGTTCAAGAAGACCAAAAGTGCTTGGTTAAAAAAAAACTAATATAAATTTAACCCCGTGTCTAATGAAAGGGCTATCATTTCCCTGTAAGATTTTAGAATGTTCAATAAATTAAATGCAATTAAAAAGGAGAATGAACAATGATAGTAGGAGTTCCTAAAGAATTAAAAACTGCAGAGACTAGAGTGGGATTAAATCCAACATGGGTAAAAAAATTAACAGCTTACGGTCATGAAGTACTAATACAAAGCATGGCAGGTGAAGCTAGTGGTTTTTGTGACGAGAAATATGTTTTGGCTGGAGCAAAAATAGTAAACACGATTGACGAAATTTATGAGAAGGCAGAATTTGTTGTTAAAGTGAAGGAACTTCAACCCTATGAATACGGCCTTCTTAAAGAAGATCAAATGATAATGGCATGGTTTCATTTGGCGGAAGATGTAAATCATGAAATGACACAGGCATTACTAGATAAAAAAGCAATTTCATTATCAATGGAATTAATCGTTTTACCTGACGGGACAAGACCTACGATTAAACCAATGAGTGAAATTGCAGGAACATTAGCAATGCTTGAAGCAGTCAAATATGCTCAATATGGTTATGGCGGAAAAGGAATACTTCTCCGGAAACTGGCCGGTTTACCTTCGAGCAATGTACTCATACTTGGTGGTGGCAATGCTGGACTCAATACTGCGCAAGTTGCTGTGGGTCTTGGATTGAATGTAACAATCATGGAAGCATCAATGAAACGCATGATTATTTGAACAATCAGTTGCCACAGGTGGACATTTTGGGTTGGGATAAAGATATGATGTTCGAAGAACTTATTCAAAGTGATGTTTTAATTAATACAATTTATCCGATGCCAGGGGTAACCGAGCCTCTCATTACACGAGAGATGGTCAGGAAGATGAAACCTAATTCCATTATTATTGATATTGCAGGAACGGGTATAATTGAAACCTCACGTTATACGACTTTAGAGGATCCAGTTTACTACGAACAAGAAGTCCTACATTACTGTGTCCCGAATATGCCGGCTCTATGTCCACAAACCTCGACAAACATGATGCTGATGACAACCGGCCCATATATTATGAACATTGCGAATAATGGTTTGAAAGAGGTTGTAGAAAATGATGTAATAGTAAGAAATTGTATCAGCACTTTGAACGGTGAAATTGTTCATCACGAAGTTGGGATCAATCATAACATGCCTTATACAGATATAAAAACGGAGTTACTATTGTCAAAATAATAAAGCGTCCTTAGAGTCATCTCATATTCTACGTTTCATTTCGATTGATTAGAAATTGGTGTACACGTTATTGAACAGGTCGCTATTAAAGAAATTCCAGGAGTCAGTAAAGATGCCGGCGAGAAGATTTTTGCAGGAATTATCTTTGTTATTCTGCAGACGGAATTCCTTACGAGGAATGGGGAAACAAGACAACAAATTCATGGATAATTCAAAGCAGGCTCCGCATCTTACTGACTTTTTTATGATTTCTAGAAAACCACGTATTAAAAATAAAAATAGCTATGGAAGTAAAAATTCAGATCCCATTTCTTGTGAAAGGTTAAATCAGGTAAAAGAGGAGAGTATTTTACATGTCAAAGCTAATGAAAACAGATAGAACACTGACACTCATTCCAGTTGTGTTGTTTGGTTTTTCATTTATGGGGTTAACCACAGCTTTTACTACATATGGTATTGCGACTAATATTTCTCACGGTATGGTTCCGGGAGCAATGATAGTTGCTCTAGTGGTAATGATGTTTACTGCTTACAGTTATGGGAAAATGGCAATTGCGTTTCCATCTTCCGGTTCTGCTTATGTTTATACGCAAAAATCGATCAATCCCTCTGTTGGATTTCTTGTCGGATGGGTGATCTTAATGGATTATTTATTTATGCCAATGGTGAATTATTTAGTATTTGGTATTTTTTTCTCAGCAGCCTTTCCAACAATTCCAAGTTACATCTGGATTTCAGGTATGCTGGTGCTCGTCACTTTTATTAATATTAAAGGATTGAAGTTTGCCACAAATGTAAACGCATTCATAACGATTTTCGCTTTACTTTTTATCCTTATCTTTATAGGTTTTTCTATTAAGGAAATTTTTATGGGCGAAAGCACAGCAACTCTTTTATCTCTTGAGCCATTCTATAATTCGAAAGAACCCTTTTCTTATACAATAGCTGGAGCAGCATTATTATGCTTTTGTTTCCTTGGGTTTGAATCAGTTACAGCGTTTGCGGAAGAAACAGTCAACCCTAAGAAAACAATTCCCCGAGCAGTTATTTTAATTACTCTTGGTGGTGGTTTAATCTTTACAAGTGTTTCATATTTCTCGTATCTAGTATGGCCAGAGTATAACACATTTAATAATCCTGATTCGGCTGCCTACGAAATTATTAAACTTGTTGGTGGAAAGGTGATGTACTCAATATATCTTGCGCTTTACGCATTAGCTGTATTGGGTAGTGCCATGTCGTCCCAGGCAAGTGCGTCACGAGTCCTCTATACGATGGGGCGAGATGGACAGTTTCCTAAAAAGTTCTTTGGCACCCTGCATCCGAGATATAAAACACCCGTAAATAATATACTGATCATTAGTTTTGTCTCTTTGCTTGCTTTATTTTTAAGTTTAGATCTTGTAGCATCATTTATTAATTTCGGGGCTTTTCTAGCTTACACTTGTGTTAATATTGCCGTAATTGCTCATTATTATATTAGAAATAGAGAACGTTCGGTAAAAGGAACTGTCTTATATTTATTTGTTCCTATTATTGGAGCTGCTCTTGATATTTTACTTCTTGTGAATCTTGATGCGCACTCAAAAGTGCTTGGAGTAAGTTGGTTAATAATAGGCTTCATTTATTTACTTGTATTGACAAAAGGACTTAAAAAACAGCCGCCAGTATTGAAAATCGAAGAAAATTATAGTGTAGATTTAAAATAAAGTCACGATGTTTATAAAAAAGATGAAAAACGGATTTAGACACAAACTATTGTCGGTATGAGACCTACAGGTCATTACTGAATTAATCTATCGAATGGTTATCTAACGAAATTGATGTCGTAAGTCAATCCTCAAAATTCTAATAAGAAATAAAGAGAATCGGGATAGAACTCAGTGAAAAAGTGCAGCAATCCTTCATCCCTACTCAAGGATGAAAGATTCTGCACTTTCTTCGGATGAAAGTTAGCTTGAACGAGGTCTTTTCCCGTCTGCTATAAGAAGGTTGATGCGATCTATGAGTTCAGGTAGTTCCTCCATCGTTTTGATGGTGAAGTCTGCGCCGTTTTTCATAAAGGTATCTGCCGTTTTAGAGATGAGTTCTTGTTTATCTCTATCTGGCAAACTTGTATACTCATCCAAACTCAATCCCATCTCAGAGCTTCCGACAATGACTCCGACCGACCATACCCCAGCATTCACTCCCTCTTGCATATCGGAAATGGTATCGCCTACCTTCACTACCTTCCATGATGCCGCTAATTTCAATTTTTCCATATTCCGATAGATCATGTAAGGATAAGGCCTGCCAATCGAATCGGTTGCATCCGGGGTTACATGGAAATCCGGCCCATACCCTTTTTGCAAAGCATTTGCTACGACGACCTCCATCATTGTATCCGTATATCCCGTTGTCGATCCAATCTTCAGGCCGCGATTCCTTAGTGCTTCCACCGTCTCGATGACCCCTGGAATGGGATCTGTATAATCCGCCAATGACATCATCAATGCCGGTTCAAATTCAGCATATAGTTTTTCAACGTCTTCCTCATTGAATGGCTTTCCGTATTGTTCCTCCCATAACGAAGATATCCTTGGCATGTTCAGCATCGCACGAATATGGTCAATTTTCAGCATGCCCATCGGAGCTCTGGCTTCCTCCATCGTCACGTCCAGTCCAGCATTCTTAAAAATATCCACAAAAACATTCACTGGTGCAAAACATCCAAAATCCACTGCTGTTCCAGCCCAATCCAAAATGATTCCCTCTACCTTATTCATACTGTCACCACTTTCATATATTTTTCTACGATCCTGCCAAGTTCCTCGATATCTTCTTCATGGATTTCGCCAATATTGCCGATCCGGAATGTATCTATGTCAGTCAGCTTTCCGGGGTAAATTACGTAGCCCCTCTCTTTGATGAAATTGTAGAAGTCCTCAAAATCAAAGGTTTCAGATGGAAAAAGGAATGTTGTAATGATAGGCGATTGTTTATCAGGTGAGATATATGCATGAATGCCCAATTTCCCCATCAGCTCCCTCAGCCTATCATTATTATTTTTATAACGGGTGAATCTCGCTGGGATGCCCCCTTCTTCCGTTAATTCTTCCAGCGCTTTAGCAAACGCGGCCACTACATGTGTTGGAGATGTGAAGCGCCATTTCCCATCCTTGTCCATCTCTTTCCACTGATCATATAAATCCAGGGACAAACTGCGGGCATTGCCTTCACAAGCCAACAATTTCTCAAGCTTTGCAATGACGAAACCAAAACCGGGGATTCCTTGAATGCATTTATTCGCACTGCTGATCAAATAATCAATTCCGAGTTCAGGCACATTCATCTCCACTCCGCCAAAGCTGCTCATCGCATCAATAATCAAGGATTTCCCTTGTTCGTTTGATATCTTCGAAACCATCTCTATCGGATTTAAAATCCCTGTCGTCGTTTCACAATGAACCATCGCTATATGTGTGATGTCACGATCATCCAGTAAAATGTTCCGGATTTCAGCTTCCTTTGGATATTCATTGTACTCAACGCCATATTCAACATGATTCAGACCGATGCACTCCGCCATTTTCACAATCCGCTTTCCATATGCGCCATTCGTAATGATCAGCACTTTATCGGATTTTGAAAGTGCTGTCGTCAGCACAGATTCTACAACAAACGAGCCGCTTCCCTGCATAAGTACAGCCGTATATTCTCCGTTTGCAGCATATGCCAATTCAAGAAGCTGGGATCTGATTTTTTGTGTGATTTCTTTATAATCATTTTCCCACGTACAGCGGTCAACAAGCATTTCCTGTTTCACCGTACTTGTAGTGGTCAGCGGTCCAGGCGTTAATAGTTTATAGGTATTCATTTAACTTCACTCCTCACTATATTTATCATTGTGCTGATTTAAAGAACTCTTGATGCTGTTTTAATAATTCAACCGTTAGGGGCTGCTTGTATTTCATAGGGTGAGCCGGTTTGTTCTTTTCCGTTACCTTTTCACCTTCATAAAGTGCGACCGGGTAATGGTTCAGCAATTCTTCTCTAGCATCTTTACTGATTGTTTCTGCCATTTTCATTGCTAAACTTGTTTTAGCTTCATTATCTTTATTTACGACAGCAACGGATTCCGTGTAGGAGAAATTCCCCTCAATCGGATCGACGAACTTGATCGGTAAGCCCGACTCTTTAGCCATCACGGCTTGGTAGCGTAAACCAAAACCGGCAGCCACTTCCCCTGCTTGAACTTTATTGATTGGGCCTGAACCTGAGCTCTCAAGATGCGGACCGCTATTTGCTATTAAGTCATGGAGAACCTTTTTCCCCTCTGCGTCACCGTATTGACTGATTATTGCTTGAACTAACAGCCACCCTGTTGAAGAGTCCAGGATATTAGGAATTGAAACGAACCCTTTATATTCCGGCTTTGTTAAATCCTTAATCGAAGTAGGCATCGGCAGGTCTTTTTGTTTAAGCACTTCCGTATTGACAAAAATGGAACCGGTATTTGCCAAAATCGGCGTATAATATGCTGGATTTTTTTCCAATGCTTTTGTACTGAACGATAGGTCCTTGAACATGGCGTGCTGACCTTGGGCACTTTCGATGAAATAAGAACTCATCGTCACGACATCTGCCTCGATTTCAGCGCCTTCTGCGAGCAGTTTCCCTCCTAATTCTGATGTGCCTAATGATTGAAGGACATATTTCCCTTCGTATCCGGCATCTTTCAGGGAAGTCTCCATTGCTGCAGTGGCTTCTTCATCGCCATTCGTATAAATGACCACCTTTTCCTCATCCGCTTTGCCGCTGTTACGGCCCACCAATACAAATACCAAACTTAGAGCAACTAAAGAAAGTAAGGCTATCTTCAACGTTTTAGACATAATATCCCCCTCATTAATGTTTGAATTGTCTTTTTTGATAATGATCACAAAGCAGTTTCACGACTAGATTTGTAAAAAAGATAAGCAAAGACAGGATGAATATTTCATTGAATTTGGCAAAATGCTGAAGCTCTTTAATTTTACTGGCCACTAATGTGGTTTGGGCCGTGACCAAAAAGATGATTCCGCTGATCGTCACCATACTATTGATGAAATAGTAGCTGAACATCTCGATCACCGTAGATGCCGAATTTGGCAGAATGACACGATAGATTGTCCTGATCCAGCTATCCCCCAATAGATTCCCGGTGGTTTCCCAACCAGGGTTCATTTTGGATAAAGAGTTCTTCGCCATTAAATAGGGTGTTGTAAAGAAGTGGACAATGTTACATAGAATGATGATTGCAAAGGTCCCCTTCCAGCTGCTGCCGTTGAACAGCAGCAAATACGATAAGCCCAACACCATTCCCGGTACTGTATTCGTCAGCATCGAAATGACATCCATTGACGATTTCCCCTTAAGGGGCGTCCGGACATTCAAAACCGCAGAGCTAAAGGCGATGAACGTTCCCATTACAGCCGTCATCAAGGCAACGAATAAGGAGTTTTTATAAACTGACGTTAAATCGCCTGATTGGAATGTGTCGATAAAGTGCTTTAAGGTGAACGAGAGATCGTAAGGGAAACTAGTTAAAAATGGTGCAATGAACATGACCGCAAATACAGAAAACATCCCTATCAAGACCAGCAGCGAGATTCCCCCAAAACATATATCCCTTCCTATGTGCTTCGTCAATTCGATATCGCTGAACTTGTCATAATGAAAATTAAGTTTTTCCAGATAGTTTAATAGAAAAACACTGAATACTACCGGAATGAGCATGAGAATGGCAATCACTGCACCATTATTGAAATCAGGAAGTGAACCTAGCATGACTTGATAAAGCTGCGTCGCAACGACGGAGTAGGTCCCGCCTACTGAAGCCGGTATCCCAAAGTCGGTGAAACTCAAGATGAAGGAAAGTACAAAAGCTCCACCCAAAGTTCCCGACAATGGCCGTATGATCGTATTCATGAAACTTCTTATCGTTCCGTCACCCATTAATTTTGAAACGATGATGAACTTTTTATCCATGTACTTGAAGGAATTATTAATGAGCAGAAAAGCTGATGGCAATGTATAGATCACATAACCTATCAATAATCCATTAAATCCGTATATATCGAATAAATTCCTTCCAAAAATCTTCGTTATGATTCCTTGATTGCCGAAAGAGTAGATAATCGCAAACCCGAACGTGATCGTCGGAAGCAGCATCGGAATAAGGATCCCGGTTTTAATTACACTTTTTAATGGCCTATATAATCGGGTGCAATGGATGGAATAGGCCAGGAAAAAGGCTAAAACGGTCGTAATGACGGCTGTGAGCCCTGAGATTTTCACGCTGTTTCCAAATGACATCATCAGCTCTGCATTTGAAAGGACCGTTAGATAATTCGAGAGATCGATTCCATCAGCCGTTTCAAAAGAACGGACGAACAATATCCCAAGCGGCAAGAAAAGAAAAGCGGCAAATAGCAGTAAGATAGGTATATAAATGACTCTCATTGCCGGTTTTACATCAGGCATACTTTTCACCGAATAAGTTGTAAATATTTTCTCTCTTGATCTCCAGTTGTTTAAGAATGAATTCCTTCACAAAATCATTGGCTGGCTGATTGATGATTTCTTGAGGCGATCCAAATTGAGAAATACTCCCTTGATTAATGATCAAAATCTTATCGGACATCGTCAAAGCCTCTTCCGGGTCATGTGTCACTATGATTGTCGTCAGCTTAAATTCTCGGGCGATGGATTTGATGCGTTCCTTTATCGATTCCTTGATCACACCATCCAAAGCACTCAGCGGCTCATCAAGTAATAGGATCTTCGGTTTCATTACAAGAGTCCTTGCGATCGAAACCCTTTGTTTCTGACCCCCGGATAATTCGCTGATCCTTTTTTTCAAATGCGGCGTTAATTCCAGGAAATCAATGTATTCCTGAAGCTCTTCCTTGGAAACGGATCCCTTCCTGTTCCTCAATCCATAAACGATATTTTCATAGGCATTCAAATGCGGGAAAAGAGCATAATCCTGGAAAACGATATTAAATCCCCGGTCTTTCATGGGCACGTTACTCAAATCGGTATCATTGAAAATGATTTTTCCATGATTGATACCCGTCAAGCCCAAAATTATATGCAATAAAGTAGTTTTGCCGCTTCCACTTGGTCCTAATAGTGAAACGATCTCCCCCGCTTTAATTTCAAGATTTATATTATCCAAAACTGATTTTCCATCGAATTGCTTGCTAATATTTTGTAATTTTAGCAAACCGTTCACCTCCTTTAATACACCCTTAGTATAAAAGCCCTTTGTAAAACGAATTTGAGATTTTTGTAAATACTCTGTAAATATTGAACACTTTCTTACCAACTTAATACTAACTTTTGACTAACTATTGATATTTTTATCATCTATATGTTGAATATGTTCGCGGTAAACAGTACACTTAAACTGAATATCAGGAAGATAGATATGAAGAATAGGCGGGTGTAACTTATGCTTCCTCTTGAAAGGCAAAAGAAGATCATCGAGTTATTAACGATTAGAAAAGTTATGAAGATTGCCGAGCTTACTGAAGAAATGCAAGTTTCCATCGAAACCATCAGAAGGGATATTAACCTTCTTACAAGGCAAGGAAAAATTGAAAAGATCTATGGCGGCGTTAAGCTGGTTCAATCGAAGTTTGGAGAATCGACGATAGATGAACGGATGTTCAGTCAATTAGAAGAAAAGGAATCCATCGCCCAAAAATGCAGTGAGTATATCGACGATGGTGATTGCATTTATATCGATAGTGGTTCGACAACCTATCAAATCGCTAAATATATAAAACAGAAAAAGAAACTGACCGTGATAACCAGTTCGATTCCCGTTGTAAATGAGCTCATTCATAGCGATATCGAGATATTGATCATTGGCGGGAAAGTCAGGCGAAATGAACAATCCATTGTTGCATTTGACTACTTATTCAACTTTAGTGAATTGAATATTTCAAAAGCATTCATTTGTGCGAGTGGCATAACCGTTGAAAAAGGCATATCCGACTATAATTTAGAAGAAGCGAACACACGAAAAAAAATCATCGATCTATCCCAAGAAGTCTATGTAGCCGCTGACAGCACAAAGTTCGGGAAAGACGTGACCATCGGGATATCATCACTGGATAAAATCGATTACATCATAACGGACGATCATCTGCATAAAGATTTCATCTCTTCGTTTAAAGAGACCGCAACAAATTTGATTCTTTCTTAAATACAAGAAAGAAACGGGAACTATACAATAGTATAATTCCCGTTTTTCAGATTCGGCGAATGCCAAGTGTATTCGGAATAAAGGACGTTTAACCAGTCTAATTTTAGCGATCACCTTCGGGAAATCAATAACTGCCGGACTAAATGATGTTCAGGGACCAATTAGCCCAAAGCGTCACCTTCATCACAACGTTGATTTCTACTCCAGGCACTCGCTTTCCGCGGGCGGTCCGGGAGCCTCCTCGGCGCTTTTGCGCATGTGGGGTATCCCCTGGACTCGCTTTTCCCGCAGGAGTCTCGCGCCTTCCGTTCCAATCAACTGGAACGTGTTTTAAAAGAAAAAACTGCAGGCTGGTCTTATTCCGAATTATGTTTAAGACTAGTTTATCTTTCATGTTTTATTCCTGTACTCCTTAATGGATGAAAGAAATTTGCGACACTCCTGCCGAATAACTGGCTAGCCGAGACCCCACAGACGCTTGCGTCGAGGAGGCTTGGCAGACAGTCGGCGGAAAGGGAGGGGATTTCTGAAATCAACTGCAACTTGAAATAAAAAAACTGTGTCCTCCATCAATGGAGAGTGAAACTCAGGCTAATTTCTGGTTTTGACTCTGACCGGGTCCGGCGATTCCCATAAAGTTGAGCCTAGTACCTCAATTAAAATTCCTTTCATGCTGAAGGAGCCATTCCTTTCTCCATAAGCCACCCGCGTAACCAGTTAATTTCCCATTTGAACCTATTATTCGATGACAAGGAATCACGATGCTTAACTTATTTCTGCCATTAGCGCTCCCTACTGCCCTAATGGCTTTTTCATTACCGATTGAAACGGCGATGTCTTTATAGGAACCCGTGTTAGCGTACAGGATTCCTGTTAAAGCGTTCCACACGTTTTTTTGGAAGATGGTCCCTTCAAGTATATAAGGAAATGTAAATTCCCTGCGTTCACCTTTGAAATACTCATCAAGCTGACTAAAGCACTCCACCAAAACCTTGGGCGTTTGATCTTGCATAATATTTATCTCTGTATCCCTTACAGCAAACATTATGGAACAGATGGCCTCATTCGTTCCTGATATCTCGATAACTCCAATTGGCGATTCATAATCTAATTTATGTAATTCAGTCATATAAGGACCTCCATTTCTGTATATGTGGATTACACTCGATTCTTAAGATTCATGTTGCGATATTCACTCGGAGAACAATTTTTCAATCGGCGAAATACCTTATAAAAGTTTGAAGGGCTTTGGAAACCCACTTCAAGGCAAATCTCAAGATTCGTTCGACTTGTGCTTGTTAGAAGGTATGCCGCTTTATCCACTCTGATTTTTTCCAAATAGGAACGGGGAGTTTCTAACGTTTCCTTTTTGAATAGCCGCTCCAGATAATAGGAACTTACACCGACATGATTGGCAATATCCTTTAATTCCACTTTTTGATTATACTGATTTACCAAGAAAGCGATGACATCTCTGACAAGTCCCATCTTCGGGGAATCATCAACTTCCGGTTGGCATCTTTTGCAAGCACGGAAACCAGCCTTTTCGACTTCATCGATGTCATGATAGAATTTCACATTTATTTTTTTCGGCTTCCTTGACCTGCATGAAGGGCGGCAGTATATTTTAGTTGTCTTTACTGCCGTAAAGAATAATCCGTCATATTTTGGGTCGCAGTCAAT
The DNA here is from genome assembly GCF_047238085.1 of Peribacillus phoenicis. NCBI lineage: Bacteria > Bacillati > Bacillota > Bacilli > Caryophanales > Bacillaceae > Peribacillus > Peribacillus phoenicis. The sequence continues at coordinate 3,783,218 of NZ_JBDFMF010000001.1, forward strand.
GATCTTCTCCCACATTTCTTCAAAAGAAAGATTTATAGCAACAGCCATTATACTCCCGCATCCTTTCACGTTTTAGTTCCCATATAAATGTGAGGTGTCATTTAGCTCTACTATTCGTGCTGTATCTTGTTCTAATAAAGCAATGATTTTATCAGATAGGGCATTTCCGAAACTGAATCGTTTCACTCCTAATCCTTCAAGCTCCTTACCATTCGTTAATCTAGGCAAAGATAATACATTAAGGGGAGCATCTATATTCAAAGTGATTTCCTTTATTTCATCATGCTTCGTTAATCCAGGGATGAATATTCCGCTGGCACCACTCTCCACATACGCTTTTGCCCGCTCTACTGTTTCCGGGAAAGGATTTTCTTTTTGAAAATAAGTATCTGTTCTAGCATTGATGTAAAAACCTTCATACCCATTATAATCCAACGCTTCTCTTATTTTTAATAGTAGGCTGCAGTGTTGAGATATATCTCTTAGACCTTTTTGTTTTTTGAGCGAATCCTCAATATTGATCCCGGCTACACCGACGTCTGCCGTCCTTAACACATTATCGACAATCTTTTCTTCGGTTTCACCATAGCCTGATTCAATGTCCGCAGTGACGGGAATTTTCACATTATCCGTAATTAGTTTAATGATACCTAAATGTCTTTCAAAATCAATCAATTCGCCATCGGAATAACCAAGGGAGTTGGCAATTCCCCAGCTTGTCGTTCCAATCGCCTTGAATCCTGATTTCTCGAGAATCAAGGCCGATAATAGATCCCAGGCGTTCCCCAATATCAACAGGTCCTTCGAAAAGTGTAATTCATTGAATTCCTTAATGTTAGTCATTATAGTTGCTCCTAAAATTTATTTATCCTCATTTTAACAATCACCCCAGCTCCAAATCGTCCTCATTCTTGCTCTTATGGTCCATTCAAACAATGATTGTGCTGGATTCCCGTTTAACGGTTCCAGACAAATAAAAAAAATGCCCATTCATACCAGGGCATTTTGATGATCAATTTATTAATTTACAAATAGATATAACTTCCTATGATATTCCTCAAATGCCTGCTGGTCCTTTTCCGTGTAGTCCATCCACTTCACTTTCTTGCATCTTTCCTCTAATCTCTCATTCAGTTCATCTTCTATTTCATTCATGAAACGAATGATTTCCCCATAAGGCATATTGAAATGACGGGCTGCGAGCCTGGGCGGAGAATGCTTTACCAGCAATCTCATGAATTGATCGACCGTGTCCGCCTTCGATGCAAGATAATCTTCTTCGTTCACGATGAATTCATACACTTGTTTTTTGACGCCAGAAAGTCTGGTTACTTCGTCGCGCAATAAAAACTCCATTAATCTTTCGTTCATATGGCTCTACCTCGAATTGGTTTATATTTAAATCCTTTTAGATATGTATGAAAAGTCTGTACTGCCCGATACCTCATTATGACATCGTAACCGCAAGCCATCAAGCAATTCCTGTATCAATACACAAAGCGTAATTGTTACGATTTACGATCCGTTTTAAGTAAAATAACATGTATATGCTTTAAAAGTCAACGTTCGTGTTGTGTGCATAGTAAGCATCCTGTATTGGCAAAATATGAGCATGAACAAATGGAAAAGCTCTTTATTAATTTTGTATAGGTAAAGAGAATAATTTTGTTAAAATTTGATATAATAAATGTAATATTTAGTAAATTAGTATCTTTTCCTAGAATTTGCTTTTGCAAAGGGGTAGAATGAATCTAATGACATCTTATTTTTTCTAAATGTTTCCGAGGAGTTATAGGGTGGGTATAGCAAGTACATAGTGACAGCTGAAATGCTGTCCGACATATCGGTTGTTTTCATTTGTTCAAAATAACAATGAAAAGAATAAGGAGTGATTTTTTGAAACCTTCAACAAATCGCATGTTAACCCGTATTAAATCCGTTTATATGTTCATTAGTAATAACGGTACGGTTTCTACTCAAGAGCTTGTAGAAGAATTTGGCATCACTCCTCGAACTGTGCAGCGCGATTTAAATGTCTTAGCATACAATGACCTTGTTCAAAGCCCAAGCCGAGGCCTTTGGACGACAACAAGTAAAAAGGTGAAGATGTCATCGTAAAAAGAACGACCACCCGAACAAGATCGATATGTAAAATACTTTGAGGAGGACAATATTGTCCGCCTCATTTTTTGTATCCAGCTATCATTCAGTCGGTTGGCCTGCCTTTAACTGTTCAAGCTCCTCCGCCGTCAACTCACGGTATTCACCAAGCTCAAGTTCCTCATCAAGCTGTAAACTCCCCATGGAAAGACGCTTTAGGTAGACGACACGTTTGCCAACGGCCTCAAACATCCGCTTCACCTGATGGAACTTTCCTTCCATGATCGTTAGCTCGATATCCGATGTCAGACCTGATTTTAAAATGTTCAATTCACCTGGTTTTGTTTCGTATCCATCATCCAAGGTCACGCCGTTGCGGAATGCCTCGATATCCCGTTCAGTCACTTCGCCATCAATGACCGCAAAATATGTTTTAGGGACATGTTTCTTTGGAGAAAGCAGTTGGTGGGCAAGCTTTCCGTCATTCGTGATCAGCAATAAACCTTCCGTGTCCTTATCAAGACGGCCTACAGGAAATGGCTCGAATACCGAATCTTCGGGCTCCAAGATGTCGATGACCGTTTCTTGATAGTTGTCTTCCGTTGCCGACAATACGCCTGGCGGTTTATTCATCATTAAATATATGAATTCCCTGTATTCAACCCGTTCACCATGAACCGTAACGATTTCCGTATCAGGGTCCACTTGTTCCTTCGGGTCCTTAAGCAGTCTGTCATTGACCTTGACGGCGCCGGATTTCAGGAGTTTTTTCACTTCTTTCCTGCTGCCATAACCAATATTGGATAAAATCTTATCTATTCTCATCGTTTCCTCCTAAAGCCTTTTTCAGTAAAAAGCCTTGCCCACTTTAATGACAGGCAAGGCCAATATATTTTAATCTGGGGATTCACCATTCAATACCCTTTATTTTACACATCAAACTTCCAGCTTATAATCCTAATTTAGCTTTTAACCGATCGATCCGGGTACCGAACAAACGATGGGCAAGTTTGCTTTTCAAGGAAAGCGCCGCATAAATGAGCGCTCCAAAAATTGCACAAACGGCCACGATCAAAATCGCCTGGAATCGCCCTTCCGTTGTAAGCCACAGCGATAATAAACTGTTCATGCCCCATGCAGCCAGTCCCATGATAATTGAAAAAACAGTGATCAAAACAGATCTTCTGATGGTAAGGCTGTAACGATATCCAGTAAAGTAGGTGATGACATACAAATTCAGCAGCACAGCAGCCAAGTAGCCGAATGCCGTGGCATAAACGGATCCTTCCGTTTCAAACAACTTGATCATCGGAATATTCAAGCTCAATTTGATTAAAAAGCCCACAAGCAGGCTGAGCACCGTATATTTTTGCTGATTGATGCCTTGTAAAATGGCCGCCGAAACGGAAAAAAGCGCAAATAAGATGGAAACGGGCGCATATGCCTTCAGGACACTGATTCCAAGTGGATCATGGCTGTAAAAGGCACTATAGATTGGATCGGCTAGCACCGACATGCCAACGACAGCTGGAATCGTAATGAACAACAAAATTTGGAAGGCTTGGTTCAGCTGGCGGTTTAACTCTTCCGAATCCTCACTTACATATGCCTTCGTCACCGAGGGCAGAAGCGCCATTGAAAATCCGGTTGCAAGCGTCATCGGAATCAAGACAAGCTTCTGGGCATATACATTCAACACCCCAAGTGCATCCTCAGCAACATGCTGCAAACCGATTGAAGACATCGCCTTATTGAAAGATAGCAAGTCCGCAAACTGAAACAATGGCATCGCGATTCCGACAAATATGAAAGGAATCGACGAAAGAAATATTTCTTTATAGATCTCCTTCAGGGAAATTTCCATCGTCCCCCGGTCTTTCTTCATCAAGCTGTCCAAATGGGGTTTTTGTTTTTTCCAATACCAAAATAACACCACTAAACCGCCGACAGCCCCGACCGTCGCCGCGAAAGTAGCTACTTGGATGGCTCTTACTAACTCTCCATCCATGACATTTAAAACAACATACACACCAGCCAAAAGGAACACGATGCGGACAATTTGTTCGATAACCTGAGATATGGCCGTTGGTTCCATCGCTTCATGACCTTGAAAGAAGCCGCGGATGATGCTCATGAACGGTACAAAAATCAAGGCGAAGCTGACTGCCCGTATGATCTCCGTGACATCACTGACATCTTCCTTCTTGACCCCAAAGACTCCAGTAAACAGCGGGGCCATCGTATAGAGAATCAAAAAAGCGAGAAAACCGGTGACAACCATTAATTTCAGGCTCGATTTAAATAACTTCTCACCAACGGCGTATTCCTCGAGCGCATTATACTTCGAAATGAATTTAGAAACAGCAAGCGGCATGCCTGCCGTTGCAAAGCTAATGAAAATGGTATATGGAACGTACCCATATTGATAGAGGGTAGCCCCTTTATTCCCAACCATATGTTCAAATGGGATTACGTAAAATAAACCAAGTATCTTGGATATGATCGCTCCCAGCGTTAATATAAAAGCCCCTTTTAAAAACTTAGATGACATCTAATCCCTTCCTGCCTCTGTCAGTTACGTTTCACACGCTCTTTATCTTATCATATTAAAGTATTTTTTCTATAGAAAACTACACTCAAGTTTATCGTTTTCGATGATAATACACAAACAAATAATTCCTTTTCTTCTACATTCGCAATCTGACGGGCTCTTGCTATATAATGAAGGGACTGAAAATGATAAAGTGGTGATCAATTTGAAATATGATGTAGTGGTAATTGGCGGCGGCCCTTCCGGATTGATGGCAGCAATTGCAGCCGGTGAAAAAGGTGCCCATGTCTTGTTAGTGGATAAAGGCGAGAAGCTTGGCAGGAAACTTGCAATCTCGGGCGGCGGACGCTGCAACGTGACGAACAGGCTCTCAATCGATGAAATCATTCAGCATATCCCTGGAAACGGGCGATTTCTATACAGTGCTTTCTCAGAGTTCAATAATGAGGACATTATTCAATTCTTTGAAAAATTGGGCGTGGCTCTAAAAGAAGAGGACCATGGACGGATGTTCCCTGTCAACGATAAAGCGCAAAGTGTCGTGGATGCCCTGCTGACGCGCCTATCGAATTTAAAAGTAACGATCTATAAGAACTCTCCAGTTGCGGAAGTTCTCTATGAACATGGAAAAACCAGCGGTGTCCGGTTAAAAGATGGCCAGACCATTGACACGGATGCAGTTGTTATTGCAGTCGGCGGGAAATCAGTTCCCCACACCGGTTCAACGGGAGACGGCTACGCATGGGCTAAAAAGGCGGGACATACGATTACCGAGCTGTTCCCAACTGAAGTTCCCGTACTTAGCCATGAAACATTCATTAAAGATCGAACACTTCAAGGTCTTGCACTTCGCGATGTTTCATTGAGTGTCCTTAACCCAAAGGGCAAGGCCCTGATCACACACCGAATGGATATGCTCTTCACCCATTTTGGCGTCTCCGGTCCAGCTGTTCTAAGATGCAGCCAATTCGTCGTGAAAGCGATGAAAAAATGGAACCTGTCGGAAGTGACCATGAAACTCGATGCCCTGCCGGACCGAAACAAGGAAGAGGTTTTTCAAGATATCATGAAGGAAATCAAAGCCGAACCGAAAAAAGCCATTAAAAACACCTTAAAAGGCTTAGTTCCTGAACGATACCTTCACTTCCTGCTTGAGCGAAGCGGCATCGACCTTCAAGAACAAGGAGCGACGATATCAAATGAAAAAATCCGCCGTTTTGCAGAATTATGCAAGGACTTCCAATTCGGAGTGCACGGCACCCAGCCGCTGGAAAAAGCCTTCGTCACGGGCGGCGGCGTATCCGTCAAAGAAATACATCCAAAGGAAATGGCATCCAAACTAATGGACGGACTGTATTTCTGCGGTGAAATTCTGGATATACACGGATACACAGGCGGCTATAATATCACATCGGCATTAGTAACCGGCAGACTCGCCGGAATGAATGCTGCCATGTATGCCCGTTCATAATTCGTAAAAGAGGCTGATCCGCTTGGATCAGCCTCTTTAATGCGATTTCGTAAGCCTTCACATCCATTCGGTGTTTGTTAGGCATTAATTCAGGTGTTGGCGCCGGCTTTTCAGCCGTTGGTACAGTTTATTCGACCGTTCTCATACTTAATTCGACCGTTGGCGCATTTTTTCGACCTACATGGAACTTAATTCGGCCACTCTCTCAATTATTTCGGCCGCCGCCTATTTTATCCGGCTTTCCGTTTAAAACATTTCTGGATGATGGCGAAAAGCTTCGAGATCAATGGTATTCCGTTCCGTGAATGTGACGCCTTCACTCTCGAGCATCGCCTTCTGGTGTTCTGCGGCGCCCTCCGCTTTTATGCCGATTTCTCCTTTGGCATTGATTACCCGGTGCCAAGGAAGGTCATGTTTTTTGCTGCTTGAATGAAGGATCCTTACGACCTGCCTTGCACCGCGCGGACTTCCGGCGAGCTGTCCAATTTGACCATATGTCATCACTTTACCGGAAGGGATTTGTCGTATGATATTAATTACCCGTTCAGTAAAACTTTCCAAATAACTTGCCCCTTCCATTCTATCCGTTTGCTAAAATCGTGATTTTTTCATCTGTTATCAGGACCCCATGATGCTTGATCAAGTTTGTCCTAAGCTCAGCAGGCACTCTGCAGTCATCGTACGCACAAACCGAAATCAATCCTCGTTCCTTGATCAGTTTGTCGATTCCTTTTTCATATTCGCCTATCGCAAAGCAGGCTTGATCGTCATGGCCCCATTCAACATGACCCCAAGTCCGCACGTGCTGATTGCGTCCAGTGTATGAATCGATATTTTCCAAGAAATAATTAACCATCGTCGAAGGATGGAAGTCTCCATGAAAGCAATAAAAATCAAAATTATTCATAAGATGCACTTGCTCCAATTGCTCCTCATTTAAATGAAGCTGCAATTTCTTGTACACGAAAGGAAAAATACGGTCATTTTCGACGACCAGAATATGGTCTCCCTGTTCAACACCGGCAATGATGAACGTTGCCTCATTTTCAATGTATGTCTCCAATTCATTAAAACAGTATAAGATATGTCCACCATCCGATTGCTGTAGATTTTCTATTAGTTGTTTCAGATTGTTATCCAAAATGGATCTCTCCTTTAAATACACCAGTCCGCTCTATGTATTATGTATAACTTTACCCATTATCTCCGTGTTTGTAAAATTCATAGAAAAATATAATCAGTTATTCTTAATGACATCTGTTATGATTGGGAATTTAGTTGAATCGGATTGAGGCTGCTTTTAGTCCACTCATCGAAAGACCAAGGCAGCCCATTTCAGCAAACTCCGTTCTTCATGCATTTTCCCTTAGTATGTTCACCCTTAAATTACGGGATAATACGGCACATAGCGCGGGTTATAATAATATGGCGGTCTCGGTCCTATAAGCGGCAATTCAAAGGTATTTGGGTTGGAATCATATAACAACTCCACCTTTTCATCAGATTGATCGACCAATAACAATTTCACTTCTTCGCTATAATAATATGGCATATTAAGGCCTCCAAAAACAATTTTTCTACACTTCAGCATATTCTAGCTGTACGGCAACGAGCCCGTACCCATACATGTTCTTCATGCACGGCATATACCTGATCGTCATAGAGTAATCCGACTAAATTCTTTTTTAGGAGGACTCCTCATGGCAGAAGATAAGAAAAAGAAATCATCATGTGAAGGCTATCCCATGCATCCGAATTATGGAAAGATCACTCGTTATCATGACGTCCCCATCACGGTTCCGGAGCAACGGCAATTTCGCCAACCTGGTGTAGAAAAATTAATGGTGCCCCGGCCCATCATCGAAAATCCCAATTATAAGGGCAGTGGGAAATTAACAGGTAGTGTCGCATTGATAACTGGCGGAGACAGTGGAATTGGCGCTGCGGCTGCCATCGCTTTTGCTAAAGAAGGGGCAGATGTTTCCATCGCTTATTTGGATGAACATGAGGATGCCAATCGGACTAAAACGAGAATTGAAGAGCTTGGGCAACGTTGCTTACTGCTGCCTGGGGACTTAAGGGATAAGCAGCAATGCATCAATATCGTGGAAGACACCATCGAAACATTTGGAAAGCTCGATATTCTTTGTAACCACGTGGGCATTCAATTTCAGCAATTAAGCTTGCTTGATATTACGGATGAGCAATTCGATGATACCTTTAAAGTGAATATCTATTCCCACTTCTACACGACGCGTGCTGCCCTTCCCCATTTAAAAGCTGGGTCCTCCATCATTAATACATCTTCTGTCGTGACGTTCAATGGGAATAAGCAATTAATTGATTATACGGCGACTAAAGGGGCCAACATTGGTTTTACCCGTGCCTTGGCAAACAGTCTTGTCGATCAAGGCATCCGGGTGAACGCCATTGCGCCCGGAAGGTTTTGGACACCTCTCATCCCGGCAAGTTTCTCGGCAGACGAAGTGACACAAGTCGATAATCCGATGGAGCGCCAAGGCCAGCCATTTGAACTTGCTCCCACCTTTGTCTATCTCGCCTCTGATGATTCCCGTTTTGTGACAGGACAAACACTTCATGTCAATGGCGGGGAAGCGACATCGTCCTAATTTCCACAACGAACATGCCCCCTTCCCAGGACGTCAAGACGGAAAAAAGACTACCTTTGATTGCCCGTCAGCAAGCAATAGGTAGTCCATTATTTGATTATCGGGCCATCCGGCCTTTATTTTTTTTTATAGATGATCATCGCACTGAAACAATAGATCTGTTCCTCTTCCTCTTCACCTGTAGTGGCGACATTGTATTTGATATCGACGATTTGATTATCACGAATGTCTTCAAGGAAAAAGTTCATTTCATCCTCTAGATCCTTTTCATGCTCATAATCAAATAATTTCACTTGTATCATCGGCTCTCCCCGCCCTTTTACTATAATGATAGTTATTGTGCAGGATGCCCATTTTTCAAAAATCTTATACTTGATTTGTTTGTAAAGCGGATATTAATGCAACCACTTCATCCCCGACTTCTTCTGTAGAAGCTGTCCCGCCCATATCAGGGGTTAGCGCCTTTTTATCGACCATCACCTGTTCGATCACGTCCAACACTTTAGCACCCCAAACCTCATGCCCAAAGAAATCGAGAATCTGACTGGCGGACCATATGGCCGCAAGTGGATTGGCGATGCCTTGATGTGCTATATCCGGGGCTGAACCATGGATCGGTTCGAACATCGAAGGATAAATCCGTTCCGGGTTTAAATTGGCACCGGCCGCCAGTCCCATCCCCCCTGCAATCGCAGCACCTAAATCGGTGATGATGTCACCAAACAAATTGGAGGTGACAACGATTTGAAACCGTTCGGGCTGCTTGACAAAATACATGCTCGCCGCATCGACCAGATAGGAATTCGTTTCTACATCCGGAAACTCCTGTCCAATTTCTTCAAAAACCTGATCCCAAAAAACCATTGAATAATTCAATGCGTTCGCCTTGCTTATACTCGTTAGCGTCCTGCCCGTCTTACGTGCAAGTTCATACGCATAACGGATGATCCTTTCCGTTCCTTTTCTTGAAAAGACCCCCGTCTGCAGGACGACTTCTTCCGGCTTGCCTTTAAAAAGCCAATCACCGGCACCGGAATATTCCCCTTCACTGTTTTCACGTATGACAACCATATCGATTTGGTCACGAGTCACGTCTTTTAATGGACAGGGTGCACCTTGAAGCAATTTAACGGGTCGAACATTCACATATTGGTCAAATCCCTTTCTGATTTTCAGCAGAAGTTCACGTAAAGAAATATGGTCCGGGACACCAGGATAACCGACTGCCCCAAGATACACAGCGTCAAACTTCATCAGTTGTTCAAGTCCGTCGTCGGGCAGCATTTTGCCGTGCTCAAGATAATATTCACAGCCCCATGGAAAATAGGTGAACTGGAAAGAAAAATCTCCGGCAATTGAAGCCACTTCTTTAAGGACCTTTACACCCTCATCAATCACCTCAGGGCCAATCCCGTCACCCGCAATGACCGCTATTTTATGAACATTCATTATCCAACTCTCCTTTTCTATATTTTCTGACTTCAGCACCCTAATTTTAACATATAACTTTTGCGTCCCCGTAAGGAGAGGTTCATACAGAAAAAAGAGCCCTTTCAGATGAAAGGACTCTTTTTTTCACGCCTTCAAATATGCGCGTCTTCCGCATATTCACGGCATTGTGAACAAACCATGATCTTTTTTCTTTCTTCATTCAAATAAACCGTCACATTCCTGGATTTACGCTTACAAAAGTAACAGGTCTTTTTGAGGAACCTCACTTAACGATGACTTCGCCGTCCCATTCAAGCATTCCGCCAACCATGTTTGCCACTTTATATCCTTGTTCCTGAAGATAATGGCATACATTTTCACTGCGGCGTCCTGAACGGCAGATAAAAATATATTCTTTTTCTTTATCAAAATAGTCAAGGTTTGCCGGGATATCATTCATGCGAATATGTTTCGCGCCTTCGATCATTCCCTCTTGCACTTCTTCGTCTTCACGAACATCGACAAGTTCCATCGCTTCTCCTGCCTCAAGCTTAGCTTCCACTTCTTCAGTTGTAATGATTTTGATTTCTTCCATAATTAGCACCTCGAATTATCGTTTGATTTATCTTTTTCATTATAGCAAAATTTCCAGTTAAACATCACGTAATGGATTTCCTGATGAAAATTCCCTCATGCCTGATTGTAAAAACGCCGGCGAATATAATATTCGCCGGCGTTTTAAAGCATGAATTCGTATTAATGCTTGAATCCCAGTATATATTGTTCAGGTATCTCCGTTTTTTTATTCAAAGTCTTAGATGCTTCCAATGCCCAATAAGGGTTTCGCAGCATTCCTCTGCCGATGGCAACCAAATCTGCTTCTTCATTGCCAATGATGGAATTTGCAAGAATCGGATCATCTAATCGACCTACAGCAATAACCGGAATATCCAAGGCATTTTTGATTTCCCTGGCCAACGGAGTTTGATAGCTAGCATGGGTACCAGGTCTTCCGTCTGCTCCAATCGGGCCTTCTCCTCCAGAGCTTACATGGAACATATCGACGCCTGCTTCTTTAAAGACTTGTGAAAATGCAATACTTTCTTCAATACCATATCCGCCTTCAACGTATTCTTTTGCAGAAATGCGCATGATTAAAGGCATGTCGGCAGGCATTTCGCTTTTCACTGCTTTAATGACTTCCACTCCGAATTTTGTCAGGTCTCTTCCATATTCATCATCACGTTTATTCGTAAGCGGTGATGTGAATTGGTGAATTAAATACCCGTGTGCACCATGTACTTCGATTACGTCAAATCCTGCTGTAACAGCCCTTCTGGCCGTTTCCCGGAATTTATCGACCATTTCCTTCACTTCTTCCGTTTCTAAAGCTCTTGGTGTTTTGAACGTTTCATCAAACGCAATGGCTGATGGGGCCACCGGAGTTTCGGCATCCTCCGCTTTACGGCCTGCATGGGCAATTTGTATCCCGATTTTTGCACCGTATTGATGAACTTCCTTAACGATGTTGGAGAAAGCTCCAATTTGGTCGTCGGACCATAATCCAAGATCGCGATTCGAAATGCGACCATCAGGCTCCACATCGGTCATTTCCACTATAATTAATCCCGTGCCGCCTACTGCCCTGCTTACATAATGTTGCTGGTGCCAGTTTGTTGGTATACCATCTTCCGCTTCGACGGAGTATTGGCACATCGGCGGCATGACGATCCTATTTTTAAGTTCAAGTTCTTTTATGCGATAAGGTGAAAATAAATCATTCATAATTTTTTATCTCCTTTTTCATATAATGCATGCACATGCATTTATATCATCTCAGTAATACTGTGTCAACTAATCAGATTCCCGAAGCTGTCAGTGTAAAAATGCCGGTGCGGGACTCAAATAAAAAAAGAAGAACGGGTATCCCGTCCCTCTCCTTCCTACGTGATTAAAAGTCGAAATTATCAGGATCTGGACCAACACGAAGATTCTGGTTCAATCCATCAATTTGGTTCATTTCTTCTTCCGTCAATTCGAAATCAAATACAGATGAGTTTTCTACAATACGATGTTCCTTAGTGGATTTAGGAATCGTTACAATCCCATTTTGTAAATCCCAGCGCAAAATAACTTGTGCAACAGATTTGCCATGCTTGGTTGCAATAGCTTGTAAAACCTCATTATCAAGAAGTTCACCTTGCATCAAAGGAGACCATGCTTCAAGTTGTATTCCTTGTTCCTTACAGAATGCCTGAACTTCTTTTTGAGTTAAACGCGGATGGCATTCCACTTGATTGACCATCGGCTTCACTTCTGCATCTTCCATTAAATCTTTTAGGTGGTGAATCTGGAAATTGCTCACACCGATCGCTTTCACTTTTCCTTCTTTATATAGAGTTTCCAACGCTCTCCAAGCTTCTTTATATTTTCCTTCCACTGGCCAATGGATAAGATATAAATCCAGGTACTCCAAGCCAAGTTTCTGTAAGCTTTTTTCGTAAGCTGCAATTGTCGATTCATAGCCTAAATCGGCATTCCAGACTTTGGATGTTACGAATAAGTCTTCCCTTGAGATTCCAGCTTCTTTTAAGCCCTCACGAATCCCTTGTCCAACCCCTTCTTCATTTTCATAGATGGCAGCCGTATCGATGCTGCGATAACCATGTTTAATGGCCACTTTAACTGCATTTACCAGCTCCGGTCCTTCTTCCACCTTAAATACGCCCAATCCGAACCAAGGCATTTTGACGCCGTTATGCAATGTAGTTGTATCTTGTAAGTTTTTCACCATAATACTCTACCTCCAAATGATTGTTTTTATAGATTGTAATGCGCTTTTAGTATCAGTATCATTACATCCCTTCAAGGAACCTTCCATCATTCGCTGAAGGGATGCAATGATACTTATGTTATCGATACTCTATACGCATAGCATGCTTTTTCTAACATGCATCACTTTTTTAATCCTATGCTATCTTGTCCGTTCCCTTGGTCCGGTCTTTACTTTCCAAGGCCCGGCTCCAGCCTGTTAAAATCACTGCTGCAAACACCATGACTCCACCAATCCACGCTGTATGGATCAATCCGATCGAATCGGTAATCACCCCTCCTAAGTAGGCACCAATGGCGATTCCCGCATTGAAGGCGGCAATATTGATGGCTGACGCCACGTCCACTGCACTCGGCACGAAACGCTCCGCTAACATGACGACATACACTTGAAGCCCCGGAACATTCATGAATGCAAACAATCCCATTAAAATGATCGTAATTAAACCAGCTATCTTAAACGGTGCCGTGAAGGTCAAGACCACCAGTACAATGGCTTGTATAAGAAACATATAGAATAGGGCATTAATAGGATTGCGATTGGCCAATTTCCCGCCAAGGGTATTTCCTATTGCTATGGCTACTCCATATACTAGCAAAATCAAGGCCACAGTTCCTTCTTTAAACTCTGTTACTTCCTGAAGTAATGGCGACAGGTACGTGAAGACAACGAATGTACCTCCGTATCCTAACGCTGTAATGATGAATACTAACAGCAAACGTCCATTCGTCACCAATTTGATTTGGTCACGGAACGTCGTCCGTGCAGCTTTTCTTAAATCGGATGGGACAAGGATGCCATTTCCGATGAAAGCGATCAGGCCGATTGCCACAATGATGATGAAAGCGAATCTCCAGCCGAATTGCTGCCCGATGAAGGTTCCAAACGGAACTCCGGTCACCGTTGCCACCGTTAGACCTGTGAACATGATGGCGATGGCACTCGCCCTGCGGTTTTCAGGGACCAAATCAGCCGCAATCGTAGCGCCGATCGACATGAAAATACCATGTGCAAGCGCTGAAATGACACGTGCGATCAATAATACACCGACCGTGGTCGCAGAAGCCGCCAATGCATTTCCGATAATGAACACGACCATTATCCAAAGCAATAAAGTCTTTCGCGACATATTCGATGTAAGGGATGTCAGGATAGGTGCCCCGAACATGACCCCCAAGGCGTATAGTGATACCGTCAATCCCGCCGTCGTGACTGTAATGTGTAAATCTTTAGAAATGAGTGGTAATAATCCCACGCTGATGAACTCAGTTGTTCCAATTGCAAAGGCGCTGATCGCTAAAGCGAGCAATGCCCATGTACTTCTATTTTTATTTGAAATCATATCCTCTTCTCCTTCTTGTTGTTTTGTACTATCATTGAAATTGCCTAAGCAACTTTTTTTATAAATGGTACAGTGGAATTCGGTGTGCAAATGTTATTATGAGATATATTACAAATAAAAAACAGTACGTACTTTAAAGTAATATAGGTACCTTAAAGTTCCTATAAAATAAGGAGAGTATGCAAATCATGCAAAAAAAGAAGTACAATATATCCGTTGAAGCAACACTGGAAGTACTGGGCGGGAAGTGGAAATGCGTAATCCTCTGCCATCTGACCCACGGAAAAAAGCGGACTAGTGAATTGAAGCGCCTAATGCCGAACATCACCCAAAAAATGTTGACTCAACAATTGCGGGAGTTGGAACAGGACGGTGTCATCAATCGGATCGTTTATAACCAAGTCCCCCCAAAAGTGGAATATGAACTAAGTGAGTATGGACAAAGCCTCGAAAGTATCCTATCCGCACTATGTACATGGGGGGAAAACCACATAACAAGGGTGTATGGTGATAAGTTTTCCGTTCTAGAGGAAAGTGTCTTGAATGATCAATTAAAGTAATCCTAAATGAAAAAGATTAGCGCAATGGCTAATCTTTTTTTGTTTATAAAGAATTCTCCTGATTTAACTAATAATGAAAGCTAGCCCCAAAATCCCATAAATTTCACCTTCGTAAGGCACCTGTTTTATCCTTCTTTCTTTTTGGTATAATATGTAATATTACATCATTTAAAGTGTTTATTTTTTAATCGAAGAAGTATAATGGTGTAACCAAGGAGTGTCGGGATAGCCGGAACAATCATTTCGAGCATTGTAAACGGCATATATATAAACATAGGTGTGAATCAGTATGGCTGGCTAGGATCGATTGCGATACTGATTTTATTATTCGTCTGGTATAGAAATAAACTTCAGTTCAGTGGCTGGTACTCGGAAAAGGGAAGGAAAAGCTTCCAAAAACGGCCTCACAAATACTCATTCTGTGTTCACTATTTTTGTTATGTGCCCCACCTGGTGCCGATGACCTTTCATTAAACGGGATTTTATATCCTGGATAGAGCAGGAGTGAACGATTTGCGGAAATTGTTTAATATTGTGGTCCTCATACTCCTACTCTCTGGATTATGGTATGGATATGGTAAAGATATTCAGGAGTCTGGATTCAAAGCGGGGGTTAGTGCCTTTGTATCAGATGTTCGTTCCTTTATAAACGGGCCCGAGGTTTCAACCGCGTTGGAAAAACTGAGTACTGGAGTCAGCAGCCTGATTGGTTCGCTGACGGAAACATTGGATACCGCTTCTGAAAAAGAATCGCAGGAAACGGAAAAAGTGAAAAAACCCGCTCTGGAAGCACCTGCTGATGCATCCTTCTCAGTCCGTAATATCGAAATTGGCGACACGAAGGATGATGTAGAAAAATTGGCTGGTAAAGCTAAACGGAATACGCGAAATGAATATGGCGTAGACTGGTTTGCCTATCACGAAAATTATCAAAACTTCTTCATGGTTGCCTATGATAACAACAATAAAGTTGTTGGTTTATATACGAACCAAGATTTGATTTCCTCAAAGGAAGGCATTAAACGCGGAACTCCCAAAGAAACCGTGACTGGGAAAATGGGGGAGCCTGTAACAAAACTGCTTAAAGGAAACGTCTATTACCAGATTCGAAGTGACAGCGGCGAATACGATATGTTTGAAATGGATAATAGCTATGTGACCATTTTTTATGACAAACATGAGAAAAATACAGTCACGGCAATCCAAATCATCGACGCAAAACTCGAAAAGCAAAAGAGCGGCTATTTTGCAGAAGCCGGTCCCGGATTAAAGAAGGGCTTTGAATATCAATTATTCGATTTGACCAATGCCTCACGGGTCAATCATGATCTCTCCGTGCTATCATGGGATAAACAAGTGAAGGTCACTGCACAGGATCATAGTTCAGATATGGCCGTGAATCAATACTTCAACCATACAAACCTTGAAGGCGAATCCCCTTTCGACCGGATGGAAGATGACAAAATCAATTTTCGAATGGCTGGGGAAAACCTGGCTGCCGGTCAGAATAGCAGTATCTATGCCCATGAAGGCCTAATGAATTCCATTGGACACAGGGAAAACAAATTACAGAAGGATTTTGAATCGCTCGGTGTCGGAGTTGCCTTCGATGAGGAAGATAAACCATATTATACGGAGAACTATTTGACGAAATAAACGAAAAAGCTGTGCATGGGAAAATCCTGCACAGCTTTTTTCATACAAGTGAGGGCATCCATTTATAAAAATGGATGCCCATGTTTTAAATCACCAAACGAATAATCCAACGACCATGGCACTTAGCAAGGAAACAGCCATCCCGCTAACCAACAGCTTCCAAACATTCCTTCCGATAATGTTCGACTTCTCATCATTGAGGATGGAATTGAATGTTCCATAGATCATGCCCACTGTACTGAAGTTCGCAAATGACGTCAGATAAGTGACAGCCACAGCGACTGTATGCGGAGGCAGTGTACTGACTTTATCTTTTAAATCGAGCAAGGCAACGAACTCATTCGTTGCAAGCTTGATTCCCATCAATTGAGCGACATACATGGCATCATGTCCAGATAATCCAAGCAAGAATGCAAATGGACTAAAAATGACAGAGAAAATCTTTTGAATGGTCAATCCATCCACGAAGAAACCGAAAATGCCGTTTACGCTGGCCGTTAGCGCCACATAGCCGATAACCATTGCCATGATGACGAAGACCATTTTTGCACCAACCAGCATACTGTTGGAAATGGTGGAAAAGAAATCTTTACGTTCTTCTTTAGAAGGTACATAAACGACGTCTTCTTCTTTACTGACATCGACGGGATTCAGCATGTTAGCTATCAGCAAGGCATTTAAGCAGTTCAAAGGTATCGCTACAAAAACATAGGTTGCCGGTACCATGGACAGGTAGGCTCCAATGATTGAACCGCTAATGCTGCTCATGCTCATGATTCCAAATGTCAAAAGACGCTGATCCTTAATCGCACTGAGTTGAAGGCGGAGTACGGCAAGTGCCTCAGTATTTCCTAGGAACATCATCTGAATCGAAAAGAAACTCTCAAGTTTTGGCAAGCCGGATACTTTTGAGATGAGCCATCCCACTTTATCAATGATCCAGGTAAGTATACCGAAATACGATAAAACATCAAAAAACGTGATAATGAAGATAATTGGCATCAATGCGCTGAAAAAGAAATCCACTTGTTCATTTGCCATAAGCGAAGGAAAGACAAAAGAAATCCCTTCATTCGCACATTCAATCAACCAGGTGAAGAATGAAGCGATCAGATTGATGACCCACGCCCCTATTTTTGTCGATAACATGAACCATGTGATAAGCAATTCAAGAACCAGCAAGGTAAGAATCGCTTTCCACTTTACGTTCCTTTTATTAGGTGAACAAAGGTAAACGATGCCCATTACAACTAAAACACCTAGTATATTCAATAAGAAATACATGCTTTCATCCCCTTTGGCTATATCATTTCCCATTCGTTTTTTTTATATAAAAAGCCCTCACCTTTTTACACCTTCAGCCGCAGGAAGAAAGTGTGAAAAAGTAAGAGCCTTCATTCAAACATGTTATTTGGATCACAAGCGAACCAACATAAACCTGTCCATCTCTTCTATTTCATACTTCCTTGTAGTCCGGCATTACGGCTGCCAGGTAGAAACTATCAGACCATCGTCACTGATATTATACAAGGATATTTTTTAAATAAATTTCTTAGGAAAGATATCATTTTAAATCAGTTTAATTTTAATTACAATACGTTATAAAGTTGTTATATTAATATAAATTTTTTGAAAACAGTCAAGAAAGTCTTAGAAGGACCGATGTTGGGTAATACTTAAGAAGGAGTTGGCTTAAATTATAAACGGCCCATCTAAAGAGGTCTTTAAATAAGCTTCCCAGTTGTTTCAATTCATCCTACTGACCATTACATCTCCTTTGCAGGAAATAAGGACGTGAATTTTTTGTGGACTTTTTTAATAGCCAGGAAACTCTTACTGCAATCCAGTGGACTTTAAGAGCCATTATATCCTTCTTCTTCTTACTTTTTTCGGTTAAATTAATGGGGCAACGGTCCATTTCCCAGTTAAGATTACTTGATTTCATAATGGCATTAATTATTGGAAACATTCTTGCCCACCCTTTGTCAGATGAACAGTTAGGTTTGAAGGGCTCAATGATTACGACCTTTGTTTTAGTGATTTTATATATAATTAGTGTGTTTACGGGTCTTAAGTGGGGCAAAATCCGAAGGTTTTTTGACTCCGCCCCCTTTCCACTTATCGAAAATGGACAAATCATTTACAAAAGCTTAGCAAAAGCCCGAATCTCCATCGATTTTTTATTATCGGAATTAAGAAAAGAAAAAGTCGAAGATATTCAAAAAGTGTCCCTCGCACTATGGGAACCGGGTGGTACCATTTCATTGTTTTTATACGCTCAATATGAAGCAGTAACCCCAGCAGATATGCACCTAGAAACAAATGCCTTCGCTTTTCCTAAAACGATTATTAAAGAAGGGAAGATCGATTCTAAAGAATTGAAGCGGGGCGGCAAAGACGAAGCATGGCTTAAAAACAGAATCAAGATAAAATATAATGCCGATGTGAACGATATTTTATTGGCAACTCTTGATAATAACGATAACTTAAAGGTCTTTTTCTACAAATAGATTTTCAGCCAAAATAAAATCCCCTCAAGCATTGTGTTAAAGCCTACATATGAATGCAGGCTTTACACAGGTTCAACTTAAAGGGGATTTATAAACTCGCTTATTACTCCGACCAATTCAGTGTATTCAAGAACTTATACACATCTTCATACACCTGTTCACGTTCTTTGCCCAATGTGATAATATGACCTGATTTTTCATACCATATCAAGTGTTTATGCTGCGTATCGACTTCATTGAAAATCGCTGTTGCACTCTCCGTATAGTCGGGATCATCCAAGCGCCCTTGTAAAACAAGAGTTGGTGATGTGATTAAATCTAAATTTTCACCTGTCTCATTAATAATATTCAGCACATCTTTTAGTTGAGGCATAGGCTCTTCTTCCAGCAGCTTCACTTCTGCAGCAATTTGGTCTGCATCTTTGCCCTCAAATTTCTTATAAGCCTGTGCATAATTGAGCAAGCGGTTCTTTTGTCGATCGATACTTTTCCCTTGCGTCGGAGCGCACATTGAAACTACGCCTTTTACAGGCAATTCAATTCCCACTTTTAATGAGAACACTCCTCCTAAAGAAATTCCTACAACAGCAATTTCTTCATATCCTTCTTCTTTAAGGAATTTATAGCCATTAACTACATCTTCCCACCATTCCTTTGGACCAGTCTTAACGAGTTCCTCACCAGACACTCCATGCCCTCTATAAAGAGGTCCGTGGCAAGTATAGTCGAGATCATTCAAGTATTTCCCTAATTTCTTCATATCTCCTGTACTTCCGGTAAACCCGTGAAGTAAAAGAACAGCTCTCTTTCCACCAATATATGTGAATGGCTCTGGTGCTTTCACTTTCATCTATCTAGGACCTTCTTTCTTTGCTCTTGTTGATAAATAGAATCTAAATGATTTTCGAAAAAAAATCAATTAATACCCCTTGAGTAGGGATTCTTCTATCCTATTCCGTATTTTCATTAAAACAATTAAATCATGTATATAGTATCCTTACCACACTCTTCACAACTCATCCGTTCCGAAGCACATTTTACTATGATTAAATTTATTTAGCAATCGTCATTTAACCATTTTTTTTAAGAAAAGTAAAATGCACCTTGTGATACGATGTACAACGTATTACACTTTAAAAATGAAAAGGAGGAGAATTTATTTGGATAAAGAATTAATGAAGGGAAGCATTGACCTCCTTTTGCTTTCACTTCTTTCACAAAAAAAGCTATACGGCTATGAAATCACGAAGATCTTGAAGGAAATGAGCATGGGCAAATATCAAATAAGTGAAGGCACCCTCTACCCCGCCCTTAAACGGTTAGAAAAAAAAGAATTCATAAAAGGCCATTGGCAAGAGTCCGAGTCAGGCCGCAGGAAATATTATCATGTCACCGAAAATGGACAAACCGAACTTGAGCGGAAACGAGAATGCTTTTACTTCCTCGAAAAATTAGTTCGGAAAAGCACAGAGCAATTTTAAACAAAATACAAAGCTTCCTAGCCCCATTAATGGAATGGTGCAGGAAGCTTTTTTGATGTTTACTCGGGAATTCGGCCTGCACTCATAATTTCGCACTGTTTATTGGTGAAATTCGTGTTGCTCTCTTGATTTTGCACATTTACTCGTGAATTTCGCACTTTTACTCGTGAATTCGTTCTGCATTCTTAATTTCGTGTCGTTTACTTGTGAATTCCGCACTTTTACTCGTGAATTTCGCACTTTTACTCGTGAATTCGTTCTGCATTCTTAATTTCGTGTCGTTTACTTGTGAATTCCGCACTTTTACTCGTGAATTTCGCACTTTTACTCGTGAGTTACTCCGTTCACGCAAAAAAAGGACCTAATTTGGTCCTTTTTTGTCAATTCCTTTATGCTTGCGATAATTGGCGCAGGAGAGCTTCATACATTCCCCTTGAACATGCGCCCCATATTTTTCACGAAAGGTCTCGAGACAATAGCATTTATCTTTTTCTTTTTTGGTTCCATCCATGTAGTGCATCCCTCCTGGCATTTAACTGGAGACTACACGTTTCTCCAGTTCTACGTTGATTCGTCCCAAAAGTACGGCACCTATTGACTGAATGACGGTTTTCACGATGATTTGGCCGGTAATCGCAGCGGGTACTGCTTCCCATGGCAATATATTGGCACCCAATGGACTTAGACCAATCACGACAAATATCACCGAATCGAAAAACCCTCCAACGATTCCGCTGTAAAACACCCTCCAACTCATCGGGAGCTTTAAACGGGTATAAATTTCCGTGTCCGTCGTTTCTGCGACCATGAACGATAAGGCAGAAGCAAATACAATCAATAACGTATCCCCTAATAAAAATGATACACACGCAGATAAAATAAGTGCAGTGACGATACATATATAGGTCTTTGCGCGGCCGAATTTATTCTGGACCAGATCTCGGAAGATGAAGGTTCCCCCGATGAGCAATGTCCCCATCGGAATGATGAACATGCCAAAATGTAATGGCGCAAAAGCTGCTGTAACCACATTCGCCGTGATGATGGATACTAAATACAATAAAATTCTTAACATTTCTTAATTCTCCTTATACAGAAAAAACAGCACCCTAAGAAAGAGCACTGTTCTCCTTAGTTTTTTTGAGAGGGTAGCTAGAACCTCTTCCGCCCGAGCGGATTATCATTTTTCCTTATTTATCGTAGCTTGAAAGCGATTGGAAATCAAGAAGTTTCCATACGGCCCTTTTATGTCACGGAGAATCCGGTTTTAGCAATGCACTTCAACTCTTCTTCAATGCAATGACTTTGCCGATTTCTGTCGCAAAAAACTGCTTGACCGGCTGTATATGAAAGCCGACAATCAATGATAGAGTTAGGTTACGATCTTGATATCTTATTTGGCGAGGAGGAAAAAGAATTATAAAAAAAACTACGTTTGTCTATCCTATTTATATCGCAACCACACCAGAGAAGCTTTGGGAAGCCCTGACGAGTGGTGAAGTCACGAAGAAATACCACTTTGGATTGCAAGTACAGTCTGACTGGCAAAAAGGTTCAAGCGTCAAATATATGCTGGAAGATGGGCGGATTACTGATCATGGGAATGTACTTAAGTGTGAGCCGTTGCACCTGCTCTCGTATACATGGAACATGGCAGGAGACGAAACACCTCGCGAGCAGCCTACACGGGTCACTTTTGAATTACAGAAAATGGATGATTCGACTTTAAAGTTAACGCTTAGGCATGAGGAGCTTTTGGAGACAGATTTCGTATATGATGACAATACCTTTGAAGGCTTGAATAATGGTTGGCCAGCCATTCTGAGTAACCTGAAGAGCTTGCTTGAAACTGGAAGGACCCTGCCGCCAATATCAGTAGATTGGGATAGTGGAATACAATAAAAACAAATCGAAAGAGAGTTGATTTAGTATGGATACCCAAATAATTACGAAATTTAAGATAATCAAGCCAGCTAATGAAGTGTTTGAAGCCATAGTGAATCCTGAAAAAATCGGGAATTTCTGGTTCTCATCGAGTTCGGAAAGATGGGAACAAGGCCGGACGCCTACATTGAGATACAACGAATACGATGCTGAAGTGGTTATTAATGTAATGGAAGTCGAGGAAAATAGGAAAATCGTGTTTGCGTGGGGCGGAAATGATCAAGAAACGGTTGTTACCATTACACTAAAAGAGTTGGATAATACGAGTACAATTATTGAAGTAAACGAATCAGGTTTGAGTGAAGACGACCCTGAAATAATAAACAAAATGATCGGACAAAAGGAAGGTTGGGTTTATACATTAACCTGTTTAAAGGGTTATTTGGAAAATGGCGTTAATACTTTGAGAGCATCATTAGTTTTTTAATTATTAAAGGATGCTGGTTCAGATATATAAGGCATCCGTTAATCAAGCTCCTTCCTGGATGTCGATTGTCTAAATCAACTAATTTTTAAACGGGAGGAGACTTAGATGTTTCCGGAAAAAAACTCAAGGATGAATAACACCCTTGAGTTTTTGACTTTCCGTATGGTTTGACACGAAATTCAATCGGAAATCACTTTTAGATACATGCCCTTTGAAGCTTTTTTGTAGGCTTCAATTCCCATTTTCTTGACTTTGTCTGATAAACTGGATGCTCTTATTAATTGGGTTCCTTGAATAACGGAAGGATCAATGAGCCGCACTTTATTTTTCAGATAAAAATCGTAGTCCACTTGATTTTTTTTCACCTTTACGTTACCATGGATCCGTTTTAACAGATTTTGCACTTCATGGTCTTCAGTCAAGCTTAACAAGGACATGACTTCCTCATCTGTACCAAGTAAGTCATCAAGGCTGATCAGTTTTTTAGCCAAAGCCAATTTTAAGGTCTTTGCCAAAATTCCATAGCCATATATATTAAGCGGTTCCATGAAAAAATCAATAACTTCGCTATAATACGTTTTCACAAACCATTCAGCCGATTCAATATTATCCAGATACATCCTTCCATTTATTATGATTACATGGTTTAGAAAGTCATGAACGGATTCCAGTGTGATATGTCCATATTGATACATATCCCGGAGAGTATAATCTACCCGATCGGCACATAACTCAGGTGCTGGCTGTTCAAGCAATTCCCATTTTGATTGAAAAACATCTTCACATTCATATCCATACCTCTTCAGTATTAAGGGGATTTCGGATTCCATAATGACTTGTTCATATATTTTTTCATGATAATCTTCATCCTTACAATCCAGAACGAAATCAATTACATGTGAGAATGCAGTGTGGGATACGTCATGCAGCAAGCCCGCGATTTGTTCCTCCAATGACCCACCAAGCTCTTTTATTAAAAGCATCACACCAATTGAATGGTCAAATCGTGTGACATCCCACTTCTCATTAACTAAATAACTTGCCCCGCCTTGATGTATCCCCTTCAATCTTTGGACCGGTTTGCTTACTATCAGCTCTTCCAGAACTCCCTCTACAATGTGTTCCCCATAGATACTATCCAAAACTATCAATAACTGCCGCCTCCCCCATTAGTTACTCATTACAGGTAGGTGATTTCACTGATTTTTTTCTGTAAAAATTATTTCCCCCTTTTGATTTTGCTCATATTGCTTTTTTACCAATTTTTCCAATTCCTCTTCATCATTCAAATCGATATCACCCGGATTGTCCTCATCAACTCCCTCTATGATCATCATTTCATTTATTATTACCTGATCTCGTGGATACACTTTAAAAAAGTCTTCTACAGGTTTCTTTTTATCTTTATACGGTTTAGTGAATAAAAAATAGCCGGTCAGGACTATGGTAATTGAAGCAAAAATACCGAATTTCTTTTTCATTTATTCATCCCCTCAACGCTCTAATAATACCCTTATAATACCATATAAGGGTATTAAAGGTACAAAATAAGTCAAACACTGCAATGTCCTCAATCCTCCCCTTTGCAACACTGGTGGAATTCCGCTTCACCGAATGGTAAAGTTTAGGGATTTATCATTCGATCTAATATTTGACATTTGGAAATCAGTGAGCTATCATCCTAATTAACCAGTGGTCAATAAATAGGAGGTGTCAAGATGTCGCCAAGGAAATCGGCAGGTAAAGAATTATCCAGGGAAATGGTGTTGAATGAAGCTAGAAACCTTTTCGCAACGTTAGGGTATTCGAATGTCTCAATGAGGCAATTGGCTAAATCATTGGATTGCAGCCATGGAGCCATTTATTATCATTTTAAAAATAAGGCGGAAATATTTTACAGTTTGGTAAAAACGGATTTTTCCGTTTTAAATAATTTAATCGATGATATCATCATGTCGGAAAATGACCCTTCTATAAAAATGGAAAAGATTTTATTATGCTTCTTGGAGTTCGGTTTAACCCAACAGAATCATTATTCCATCATGTTTTTATCGAAGGAAAAAGAAATTCAGCAGTTACTTCAATTTGATTCTAATAAAACATATGAAAAGCTAATCCAGTCCCTGACGGACCTAACGGACAACAAATTGAATCCTGCATCCATATGGTCGATTTTTCTTTCTCTTCACGGATTCATAACTTTTTATATTAATTCTGAGCTAACTTATCAAGATGTAAAAGGCTTAGCTTATTTTCATGTAAAAAATATCATCAGGAACATCATATAATTTTTTGAATATTATTGACCATTGGTCAAATAAACTTTGGAGGTTTTAATATGGTAAAGAAATACCTTCATATTGAAGGGCTCATGGTCTTTTTAGCGGTGATTTACATCTATTCGTTATATGAATTCAGCTGGTGGATTTTCCTTCTATTGATTTTATCGCCTGATGTTTCCATGCTGGCCTATCTGATCAATGATCGGATTGGAGCAAGGGTTTATAACTTATTTCATACTTATATCCTGTCCATCTTCACGATTTTGCTATCCATTTTCCTAAAGTCGGATGCATTGATGCTGATTGGTTTAATTTGGACAGCGCATATAGGAATGGATCGCTTATTTGGATATGGCCTTAAATACACATCATCCTTCAAAGCTACACATATACAAAGGTTGTAATATGCTTAAAAGGCAGTGTGATTAAACATCACACTGCCTTTACTTTACACGCCCCGCTTGTTTCCCCATATATAGGTATGCAGCTGGGGCAGGACTTTCACATCATTCAATTCATCATCTACTATCACTTTATCAATTAACTCTTCGTACTTCTTCAATAGGCCGCTGATCAATTGACGATCATCCGCCGTCCGGCTGTCGTCATTGCCGACCTGCAGATAAAAAGGAATATCCGGGTAACGCCCATGTACATGTTTGGCATATTGATAATCTTCCTCGTTAAAGACGACGATCTTCAATGAGACATGGTTTTCAGGATTTCGATTGGCAAGGTTCGAGATGATTTGGTCGAGCACCGTAAAGTCCGTGTTCATTCCAGAGCTCGGCGGCTTAGGTGAAATAGTCAGTTCATCAATATCGAGAAACCAATCCTGCCATCTGCTCCCTTGGGTTTCGACACCTATTTTCATTTTATTTTCATGTAAGATCGCTATCAAGCCGTTTAGGTTTTTCAGCAGAGCCGGGTTTCCTCCTGATATCGTCACGAAGGAAAAACCAGAACCCCCAATACGCTTCAGCTCATCCCATATTTCTCTAGCAGTCATCTGGACGGTATCTTCCTTACCGGTGCCATCCCAAGTAAATGCGGAATCACACCAGGCACACGAATAATCGCAGCCGGCCGTCCGAACGAACATGGTTTTTTGGCCAATGACCATTCCCTCTCCTTGGATGGTCGGCCCGAAGATTTCCATAACAGGGAGTTTACTCACTTTCCATCCACTCCCTTCTGGCTTCGGCATAGCTTGTCGGCGTTTCGTACAGTCGAACAAATTCGACTCTAGCACCCTCATATTCTTTTAATGAAAGGGATTCGGCCATTTTTTCATAAATCCAGACAACCATATTTTCAGCTGTTGTATTCATGAGCGGCAGGGTTTCATTCAAATAACGGTGATCCAGGTGGATTTCAATTTCATTTTTCCATATATCCTTGATGTCCCCAAAATCTATCATCAACCCTCGTGAATCTGTATACCCGCTTAATCCGAAAATGACCTTATACGTGTGGCCATGCAGGTTCTTGCATTTCCCTTCATAATCATGCAGATGGTGTGCCGCATCAAAGGTGAATTCCTTACTCACGAGAACCCTCTTGTTTGTATACTTCAATTGGCTGCGCTGAATATCTTCATCTATTTTTTGGAGTTTATCCACTATCGTAAAACCGTACATCATGAAAGCACCTTCCGTCTGCTTACATAGTCATCCAGTCCTTTTTTCCGCAGATTACATGCCGGACAATCTCCACAGCCGTCGGAGATGATTCCGTTATAGCAAGTCAGGGTCTTTTCGCGGACAAAGTCGAACGCGCCTAGCTGATCCGCTAGCTCCCATGTTTCCTCTTTATTAAGCCACATTAGCGGCGTATCAATCACGAATGACTGGTCCATCGACAAGTTCAAGGTCACATTCAATGATTTAATGAATACATCGCGGCAGTCCGGATATCCGCTGAAATCCGTTTCACAGACACCGGTGACAATATGTTTAGCGCCAATCTGACTCGCCAGCACTCCGGCAAACGAAAGGAACAGCAAATTCCTCCCTGGTACGAACGTCGACGGCAATTCCCCTTCTTCTCCGTCCGTCACCGCAATATCACTTCTCGTCAGCGCATTTGGTGCCAGTTGGTTCAGCAGCGACATGTCAAGGATATGATGGTTCACGCCCAATTCCTTGGCAATGTTTTGAGCACATTCGATTTCCAAGCTATGCCGCTGATTATAATCGAACGTCACCGCTTCCACTTCCTCAAATCTCTCCATCGCCCAGAACAGGCACGTCGTACTGTCCTGACCTCCACTAAACACAACCACTGCCTTTTCTTTCTTCTTCATTTCTATAAAACTCCTTTTTACGGAAAAAAACAGCACCCTAAGAATAGAGCACTGTTTCTCCTTAGTTTTTTTGAGAGGGTAGCTAGAACCTCTTCCGCCTTAACGCGGAATATTATATTTTTCCAAGTCAATAGTAACTTGAAAACGATAAGAAATCAAGATGTTTATATTAAGAGAACATTAGACCTGATGGAAAATTTGGTTAACTTTTCATTGCTTAAATATCCTTTTATTTATCCGATAAAACAGTGTGAATAAAATATCGATAAAGGGGTCCAATAATTTGAAAAGCATTAAAGCAAAGGTATTGGTGGCATTTTCACTCATCATATCTTTATGTGTCATCTTAGGAGCATTCAACATTTATAGCAGCAACAAGTCACTGGTTTATTCCCAGGATATCATCGAAAAGGAACTTCCGCTTCTTATCCAAGACGAAAAGCTCCTATACAATCTAGCACAAAGAACCGCATACGCCCGGGCCTATATTCTTTATGGTGACGAGAGTTATAAAGAAGGGTTCTTACAATATACTGAAGAAAGCCAGGTCATCCAGGAGGAACTCCTAGCCTTAAGCGATTCTGATAAAGCGAAGGAATTGATCGAGAAAAGCGTGGATTGGAGGACGATGATTGTAGATCGGGTATTTACACAATATGAAAAAGGAAATGAAGAACGCGCTAAAGAGATACTCAAAAATGAAGTGGCGCCAATCAGCAATGAAGTAATGGAGGGTTTCAAGGAGCTTGCTTCGGAACGCGAGGAATTGATTGTCGCTTCTGGTGAAACCGTCATCGCCAGCGGGAAATCGGTTAAGACGACAAGTATCATCATATCCATTGCGGCAGTCCTTATTGGCCTTGTCCTTGCGGTTGTTACAGCCAACCTCATTACCACCCCCCTCCTTAAAATCAGGGATAGGATGAAAATGGTGGCTGCAGGAGAGCTGAATCATGAGCCCCTGGAGCAAAAGTCAAATGATGAAATGGGCGAACTAACGGTATCCGCCAATCAAATGCAGAAAGACCTTCGTGATACGATCGAAAAAATGCTCAGTGTTTCGCAATCCGTTTCCAACCAAAGTAAAGATCTGACTCAATCAGCAAATGAAGTCCAGCAGGGCAGCAAACAGATAGCGACTACGATGTATGAACTTTCGGAAGGTTCGGAGTCACAAGCCAACCGGGCATCTGAAATGGTTCGCATCATGGATGATTTCACCGGCAGGATTAAGCTTGCCCACCTAGAAGGGGTGGATGTAGCTAACAGTTCAACCGAAATCCTTTCCTTGACCAAGGAGGGCACCACTTTAATGCGCAGTTCGGTCCAACAGATGCAAAGTATTGATGGGATTGTCAAAAATGCCGTAGAGCAAGTGAAAGGGCTCGATTCTCAATCACAGCAAATTTCGCAGCTTGTGCAGGTCATCAAGGATATATCCAATCAAACCAATCTATTGGCGCTGAATGCAGCCATAGAAGCTGCTCGTGCTGGTGAACATGGCAGGGGCTTTGCCGTCGTCGCCGATGAAGTGCGGAAACTCGCTGAAGAGGTCACACACTCCGTTGGGGATATCACCAGTATTGTCTCCGCCATTCAAACAGGTTCAAAAACGGTCGTCCACTCCCTGGAAGATGGTTACACACAAGTGGATGAAGGCACAAAACAAATTACGCTCACAGGCCGAACCTTTGAAACAATTAATCATTCTGTCGGGAATATGGAAATGAAAATACAGCATATAACAGACGAATTGAACTATATCTCCACAAATAGCCAAAAAATCAATCAGGCTATCGAAGATATCGCAGCCGTTTCTGAAGAGTCCGCGGCAGGAATCGAACAAGTCTCCGCCTCCGCTCAGCAATCCAGCTCTTCGATGGATGAAATCACGAATCATGCCAGTGAAATTGCATCCTCGGCAGAACTGCTCACTGAACAGGTTAAGAAGTTCCAATTATGACACTAGCAATTTCCCGAATGCGGGAAATTGCTTTTTCCCTTCCATTATAATGTTGTTTCATTTTCGTTTATTCGGGGAATAAATAACTATACACAATAATAAACCATTAAAAAACGAATCTATCAGAAGCGGCTGGAAGTGGATATTTCCCTTTGTTTTCAGAATATTTAGTGTATAATTGATTAAAGGAATATTTTAACTTAAATAATCATTGCTTCCAATACCTGCTACTGCAAATCCCGAAATTTCCTTTCAACACCATGCACGGGCACTTATACTCAGTAAGGATCCATTGCATGCTTTCTCTTGAATCAAACCATTTACAACTTTATTCTCAAAAAAACACGATTTCCATTCCAAATTTGTAAAAAAAGGTTAAAATCAACTAATGATATGTTACTATTAAACCAAGACCTTTTAACCCCATAAGGAGGAATTCATATGAAACGTTTTTTCAAATTCATCGCAGATTTTAACGAAAGAAAAGCACTGGAACGGGAAACCGAAGAGTTCTTTCGCAAAGAATACGAAAATTATATGAAGATGAATCCTGACAATCAAGGAAAAAGAAGGAGATTAGCTCCTAGACTTTATGTGATTGATGGCGGTAAAAAGGGCTCCAACCTTGAGATTTCTGACAGAAAGAAATCCAGTTAATCTGATTCCTTCCATAATAAGCTACGCATGCTGTAGCTCAAGACCCACAAACGTTAAATCTCCAGGATGAACGGAGATCCGTGACCATTCCATTCATTTACAATATATAAGCCGAAAGCTCAGAAATACTTCTGAGCTTTTTTTATTTTTCATTCTTCTATAAACACTATATCTATAGAAGAAACTAGGTATTTTTTTAAAAAAATGGGTTAACTTTAGTTTATTTCATGTTTTAGGTAAAAGTTCAATTATAGGCCCATGGGTATTTCCGAAGAGAAAACCGAAAAACATTAAAAAAAAGAGATGTGTGCTTTTACTCATCTTTATCCATATTCAAAAGAGTTCAACTAATTGAGTCGTTAGATGCAATATTTCACATTGAATGACAAATGCATAAAAATTATTACGTTTATGTCAAACAATGGGTATAAACAATTAACAAACTGTAATAAACCTCACTTTTCAAAAATAATTATTATTCAAATATAGCCATTATGAATTAGGTTCAAATGCTCATGAATCTATTTTGATTCTGACCAAAATGGGTTTTTATTAAACTTCCCATAATTTAGTGTAAATAAACCGAGGATTCTCTTGATTTCCAGCCATATCTTTGTACTCATAAAACAATTTATCCCATTAGATACTATTACACTCCAATATACATTTATTTGAAAAAGCTAATAATAACTATATTACGATAGAATAATTGGCTCTTGCCTATTAAGTTTAAAATCATGTAGTGTGTATTCAGTAATTCAAATATTTGAAAAAAAGAGAGGTTAAAAAATGGCACCAATATTTATTTGTGCGATCTTTTTGCTTGGTTATGGCATTTTTGAACAAAAACGCCATCAGAAGCGTCTCGACTCCATCCCGGTACGTGTGAATGTGAATGGGATTCGAGGGAAATCCACTGTAACGCGTCTAATTACAGGAGTGATCCAGGAAGCTAAATACAAAACAGTAGGTAAAACAACCGGAACGTCAGCAAGAATGATCTATTGGTTTACCGACAAGGAAAAACCGATTGTACGCCGCCCGGAAGGACCCAATATAGGAGAACAACGGCGTGTAGTTAAAGAAGTTGCCGACTTAGGCACAGAAGCACTGGTTTGTGAGTGCATGGCCGTACAGCCTGACTATCAACTAATCTTCCAAAACAAAATGATACAGGCAAACATTGGGGTCATCGTGAATGTATTGGAGGACCATATGGATGTCATGGGACCGACTTTGGATGAGGTTGCTGAAGCCTTCACTGCTACCATTCCCCATAATGGTCACTTAATAACCATCGAAAGTGAATATTTGGACTTTTTCAAGCAAATTGCCAAAGAACGCAACACAAAAGTGATCGTTGCAGACAATTCCAGAATTTCGGAAGAATTCCTGCGTGAATTCGATTATATGGTATTTCCTGATAATGCATCACTGGCCTTGGCCGTTGCTGAAGCTTTGGGCATTGATGAAAAAACGGCTTTTCGCGGCATGTTGAATGCGCATCCCGATCCAGGTGCCATGCGGATCACCAAATTCGGAGATCCCATCCAGCCAACTTTCTTTGTCAATGGCTTTGCTGCAAATGACGCGTCATCTACTCTGAACATATGGGAACGTGTCAATACGTTCGGATACAGCACAGAACCTCCTATCGTCATCATGAATTGCCGTGCCGATCGTGTGGACCGTACTGAGCAGTTTGCTAGAGATGTATTACCTTACATAAAATCTGAAATCGTCATTGCCATTGGTGAAACCACATCACCGATTACAAGGGTATTCGAGCAAGGGAAATTGGATACTAAAGAATATTGGGATTTAGAAAACTGGTCAACTGAAGAAATCGTGGCCCGTCTCCGCCCATTGATGAAAAATCGCATCGTCTACGGTGTCGGGAATATTCACGGTGCAGCGGAACCATTAATTGAAGCATTCATGAAATCTAAAACAAAGCAAAAAGCAAGTTAAGTAGGAGGAACCTTAATGTTTGGATCGGATTTATATGTAGCCCTAGTACTTGGAGTAACGCTTAGCCTTATATTTTCAGAAAAGACGGGTGTCGTACCCGCAGGACTTATCGTGCCAGGTTATTTGGCATTAGTATTTGATCAATGGGAAATCATGCTGACCATTTTGATCATTAGTGTGGTAACTTATTTAATCGTCACTCACGGCCTTTCAAGATGGGTGATTTTATATGGAAGAAGAAAATTCGCCGCCATGATGGTGACCGGGATTTGCTTGAAACTACTATTGGACTTAGTCTACCCCGTCATGCCATTTGAAATATTCGAGTTTCGGGGAATCGGTATAATCGTACCTGGATTGATAGCGAATACCATACAAAGACAAGGAATGCCATTGACACTTGGCAGCACGCTTTTATTATCCGGCTTAACTTTCGGTTTAATGAACGTGTACTACCTATTCTGAGGTGCAAAAAATGAAACGGACTTTAAATGCAAAAGAAAAAACACTTATCTTTATTAAACGCACGAAGAAAAAGAATCTTAAATACACTGGAATCATACTACCTATATTACTAATCGCATTAGTCATTACCACTTGGATGGGACGGGCTGAGGAAGTGAAAACAACCGCTCCAAAATCCGATCAACCATTGACAATGACAATGGTCGGTGATGTGATGATGGGACGTTATGTTGAAGAAGTTACGGAAAGGCACGGGTATGAATACCTCTTCCGGTATATGAAGCCATATTTCGCCAATTCAGATTATGTCAGTGGGAATTATGAACATACCGCTTTAAAAGAAGAGGTATCTAACTACAAGGAAGCAGATACGCCCATCCGATTAAACTCGAATACTAATGGTGTGGAAGCCGTTAAAGATGCTGGCTTCTCTGTGGTGTCTTTAGCCAATAACCATATGATGGACTATGAAGAACAAGGACTTCTTGACACGATTGATGAATTCAAAAGTGCGGATATGCACTATGTCGGTGTTGGATCAAACACTGCCGAAGCAAAAAACAGCATCGACTATGCGGATGTTAATGGCGTACGTGTCGCAACACTTGGCTTCACAGATATTTACGGTAAGGATGCCGTGTCAAAAAATGATAAAGCCGGACTATTGAACTCCAACCCTGATATATTATTTGAAATGATCGGCAAAGCAAGGAATGCCAAGCAAGGCAACGCAGACTTGGTTGTGGTGAATATGCACTGGGGACAAGAGTATTCAACATCAACAACCGCTCGTCAAAAAGACTTGGCTAAGGCTATCATCGATGCGGGGGCTGACATCATCATCGGCCATCACCCCCATGTGCTTCAATCGTTTGATGTTTATAAAGATGGAATCATTTTCTATAGCTTAGGAAATTTCATATTCGATCAAGGCTGGACACGCACAAAGGATTCAGCTATGGTTCAATACCATTTAGCGGTAGACGGAAAAGCTACAATCGATGTCGTACCACTGCAAATTGAAGAAGCAACA
The DNA here is from genome assembly GCF_047238085.1 of Peribacillus phoenicis. Lineage (NCBI taxonomy): Bacteria > Bacillati > Bacillota > Bacilli > Caryophanales > Bacillaceae > Peribacillus > Peribacillus phoenicis. The sequence continues at coordinate 3,816,830 of NZ_JBDFMF010000001.1, forward strand.
CCAAGGCCAGCTACCTCTTCAATTGACAAATCACGTGTTTACCGACAGTTGACGAAGGAAACGAGTGAAAAAGTCCAGTGGTCGAAAAAAGAGGATCGCATCGAGATTACCTTGGATCACAAGAAGGTAATCGACCATAAGGCACAACGTGAACAAGAGGAAAAGGCAGCAATGGAAAAGAAAGCTGCACTGGAGAAAAAAGCAGCACAAGAGAAAAAGGCCGTACAAGCTAAACAACAGGAAATGCAACCCATTCAATAAGGAACGCTTTGTCACTACTATTTGAAGAATGAAGACACACAACTTAGAAGCTCAACGAAAAGGGGGAACAACCGATGATTAACCGTATGACGGGAAAAGTGCTCATATCCCTAAGCTTGCTCATATATATTGCTGGATGTTCGAAGACACCCCCTATTTCTGACACGAATGATCCGATAAAGAGTAAAACGGAACAATCATATGGGGTCAGTTCTTCAAACCCAATCGCAATAGATGTCGGTATGGATATATTGGAAAACGGCGGAACGGCGGCTGATGCCGCCATTGCGGTATCGTATGTATTAGGTGTAGTTGAACCTTATGGATCTGGCGTGGGTGGCGGCGGCGGTATGCTGATTGCCCCGGAATCCGGCGATCCCGAATTTATCGATTATCGTGAATCCTCTCCGGAAGACCCAAGTTCAAGACACGATACAGGGATTCCTGGCTTAGTGGCCGGCATGCAGGTTATAAGTGATAAGTATGGGAGCGTTCCAATGGCAGATCTTCTTCAGCCGGCGATAGATTTGGCTGAAGACGGATTTGAAGTCGACGAATCGTTATCATCACGATTAGAAGCGGCTCAGCCAAGGATATCTTCCGATGCGACTTCACTTTTTTATCCTGATGGTGATGCCATTAAACCAGGCAAAACCCTCGCCCAAGAAAGACTTGCCGAAACATTGAAGAAGATCCAGCAGGAAGGTCCTGATGGTTTTTATAAAGGGGAAATTGCGCGGGATATTAAAAGAGAATCAGATATCGACTTGATGGATTTAAAGCGCTATGAGGTGAAAGAACGGAAGCCGGTCCAAGGAGCATTTGCCGGTTATGATGTTTTTACCGCCCCTCCGCCCTTTTCAGGAATTACAGTTCTTGAAATGTTAAAGCTAGCCGAGGAAATGAACCTAGGTGATTCTTCAAGTAAATCAGCTTATATGAAAGTCTTGGGGGGCATCACGGATACTGCTTATCAAGATCGGTCCGCCCATGTTGGAGATGGAATAAGTCACTCCAAGGCGGAAAAATTGCTCTCCCCCATTCACTTGGATAATCTTAAAAATAAGATCAAAAGTGAAAAATGGGAAGATAAAGAATCGAATGGTTCCGAAGAACATGAAAGTACGACACACTTTGTGATAATGGACAAGAATGGCACTGTCGTTTCCACAACAAATACGCTCAGTAACTTTTTCGGATCTGGGGATTATACGAATGGATTTTTCCTTAATGATCAATTGAAAAATTTCAGGTCCGGCTTGAACTCTCAAGAGGCATATAAACGGTCAAGAACTTTCACCGCTCCGACCATTCTCAAGAAACCTGGGCGGGAATCGATTGGGATCGGCTCACCAGGCGGTGATAGGATTCCGCAAGTATTGATGCAGGTTCTTTATTCTTATACAGAAAATGAAGGAACATTTCAGGATATCGTCGACCGTAATCGGTTCGTCTTTGATGGAAAGAAGATTTATACAGAAGCCAAGCTTTCGGATGAAACAATATCCGACTTGGAAGATTCAGGATATGAAGTCATTCAGAAGATTTCCCCCATGTATTATGGCGGGGTTCAAGCACTCGTTAAAAACGAGAAAAATGGACAAATATCCGGAGCTGGGGATAAACGAAGAAATGGAAGCTGGAAAGCTCAGCAATAAACGAGCAATCCAGCTCCTCCTTTTCTAAATATCACATGAATTTTAGCGATGTATAAGGGGACTTAGAATATGAATATCGTAAAAAAAATAACAAGCTGGGTCATACCCGTTTTTATAATAGCTGCCCTGCTTGTGACAATGAATACGTTTAAACGGACAGAAACGTTAACACCCGACGAGCAAAAAAAGATAGAACAATATACGACTGTCGAAAAATGAAAAAAGCCGGGGCATCCCCGCTTTTTTTATTTTTGCCGTCAAAGGGCGAAAGATTAAAACCAGTACAGATACGGAGGCTAACCATGAAGGAAAATAACTATACTGATTTTATTGAACTAGAGCAAAATGAACAAGAAGACCTCGATTACCGCATCATCGTTCATCACAGGAATCCTGATATTGCAGTTCTAGCCATACATGGCGGGAACATCGAACCAGGAACTAGCGATATTGCAGCCGCTCTTGGAGAGAGACTTTGTGCAAGCACCTATCTATTCGAAGGTCTTAAACCAAGGGGCAACCAGGTCCTCCATATAACATCCCACTTGTTCAATGAACCGGTCGGCGTTTCAATGGCAGCGAACGCACAAACCACCCTTTCCATTCATGGCCACTACGACGTACATAATGCGCTGGTTTACATTGGCGGAAGGAACGAACCCTTTAAGAAACTTCTTCAGCAATGCCTTAACCAAGCTGGATTTCAAACTGATCATGCACCGCAGCACCTTTCAGGGATGAAAGTAAACAACATCACCAACAAATCCAAAACGGGTGCAGGCGTGCAATTGGAACTTTCCACTAAGCTTAGAAAAAGCTTTTTCAAAGGTGATGACTTTACCAGTAAAAACAGGGTAAATCACTGTGATCTTTTTAAACGGTTCGTTACTGCCATTGAAAAAGCGACTCTTGAATATAAACAGATTGAATGGCCTTCTTAGTCCATAAGGCTTTCAACTTGACCGAAGCTTTCGAATTTCTCGGCAAAATAATCTGACGAAAGATTGGAGATATGAACGCCCGTGTTTTCCGTTGTATGGAGAAAACGGCCATCACCTAGATAAATACCTACGTGGGTCACACCCAGCCTTGTTCCTGTGTCCCTAAAAAACACTAAATCCCCTGCCTTTGGATTTTCGATTTTGGGCAGCAATGAGAAGTAATCTGCTGCAGAACCCCGTTTTACTGAAAGCCCCTGTTCCTTCATGACCCAATAAATGAATCCGCTGCAATCCATTCCGATCATCGGATCTTCTCCACCGAAAACATAGTTGAATCCGCGTAGAGTGTATGCATACTTGATGACATCATATGCTTTATCATATGCAGCCTCCTGGTTTACATAAAACGGATATAACGGGTTGCTGTATAGTTGAAGATACTGCCCTTGCATCAACTCATCCGTAGTTAAAGCGTTACGACTCTTGATCGTACTCATGGAAATGCTGTAATTCTCCGATATACTTTTAAGCGTTTCTCCCGTTTGGACGATATGCTCTCCTTTAGGCGTATATGTTTTGTAAGCCACTTGGAATTTTGCAAAGTAATCTTCTGTAGTGGATCTCACCTGAACCGTTTCTGCACCGTATCCAGAATTGACAAATTGGTTTTTGCCGACATAAATACCCGCAGTCACGACTTTTAAGCTGTCTTTTTCCAGAAAGAATATAATATCCCCCATTTTCGGAGTGGCTGTATCCATCCCTTGCTTATAAAAACCATCTACTGTCAAACGGTCGACCGGCACATTTTGCCGGGAAAGCACCCAATGAATCAATCCGCTCGAATCAAATCCTTTTTCAGGCGTCTCCTCTCCAGCTGTCTTTTTAAACCCTATAAAGGATTTCGCATAGTTTGCAATTTTTTTTCCTCTCTCCGACCATTGATAGATGGAGGGAGTATACGCCGTTTGAATGATTGTCAACCTTTGGCCCGCAAATAACTTATCATCCGGTAAACCATTCGTTTTCATTAATTGCTCAGCCGATATCTCATATGTCTTGGCAATCGATTCAACCGTTTCGCCAGAGGTTACAGTATGCACAGGATCTGCTGCCTCGGCCTTTAAGCCAGGTAAAAAAGTGAAATTGACCATGAATACCAATGTAAGTATCATACCGCTTAATTTTCCATTAAACATTTTAACCCTTCCTTTATAAGCTGAAATATTTTTAAATATACGATGTTCAAGTAAACTTCAACATATGAATCTTTTATCCTATCATCCACCCAATCAGATGAACCTTAACTCTCATCCCAACAATATTATCGGCGAACCTTATAAAACATTTAGCCTATTTTTTACAAATGATCATCAATCCGATTCAATAAAACACTTTCAAAATAAACCATTATTCCTATATTATGTTCTTTTACCGTCACAGTGTGACTTTCCCTGGAGCTACCCAGGTCATGGAAAAATGTTCATGGTTGGAATCGAAGAATTACTAGAGGATTTTATTTTTTTTTACAGAATGGGTAAAGTTAGATTAGGCCAGTGATGATAAAGTCGTACTAACGATATAGGAGTGAAGATGTTCAACATAGTTTAGGAAGGACAACGTATTTGAGGTTTGGCATAAACAGACGTTGCTGTAACAGGATGAACTACACATTAGGCTTAGCAATCTCTAAAAAAAGAGCTCGTTTTTTACATGATTAAAAATATTGATGGCCCCATCGGACTCCCATATTACAGATCAAACGGAAATTTATTATGAAGGCGATGGATTTTTGAACAGGAACCCGAATCCATTGGTATCATCCATCATCTAGCAGAAGAAAATAAGGGGAAAGCTTAAAGCGCCTTCCCCTCGTTTCTATGAATCTATGGCATGTACACCGTTTTAATATGTGAAAGCTTCAAAAACACATGATCCCCATTGGCTGTCGTTAATTCAACCAAGTTGTTTTCCGCTTTTTTAAGCATACCGATTTTCATCGGGTCCTCTCCCCCATCAAATACTACTAGCTTTCCTGCATTTTTCTTTAATTGGTCTTCCAAAGAACGCAGCATTGGCACATCTGAAGGGTTAACGGGAAAACTCTCTTTACTGAGTGTATAGGGTGTGGCATTTTGATTGTACGGAGTAAGCCATTTAAGGTGATGCAGCGAGACATACATCATTTTATATACAGGCGAGAAGAATGCAAAGTAATCATTGAAAACGTTGGTGATATAGCCGTGTAAAGGAATGTGTCCAGCTACATGGATTTCTGAAAAAACCCCTTTTGCGTTCATTAGTGTTTTACGATAGGAAATCGACGCCATGTCTTCCATCATGGGGGACTCCATGGGAGTTTTAATCTCGTTATCTACCTCTGTACTCAGATTGAATCTATGGACGTGCAGCATAGGAAAATACAAAAACTGCTGTCCATTGAACAACACTAGAATATCCGTGCTCAGATCAGTTAGAATTCCTTTGAAAGTTTTTTTTCCTGAGATTTGGACATCAATCTGTTTACCCAGTAATGCAAAAGCATCACTCATTACTATCTCCTCCTAGGGGTTATTCAGCTAAAAATCATTTGCACCCAATAAAATAACAAGAGCAGTGTCACCACTGTCGCTATTGGTATGACTATCAGGGATACACTTAAATAATCTTTCCACTTAATTTTCACTTTGTTTTGTTTCAGGATATGCATCCAGATAAGTGAGGCAAGAGTACCGATGGGCAATAATAATGATCCCATGTCACTACCGATTATATTAGCTAGATAGATAGTTTTTAATGTGATCGGATCCAGTCCCATTTCGGTTAAGGTAATGGTACCTATCATTAATGCTGGATGATTATTGAAGATGTTTGATAGCATCGAAACCAATCCTCCCATGACAAAGCTCGCACTCAGTAACCCTTGATTTACAATCGGTTCGCATATCTGTACGAGCATGGCTGTAAGGCCTACATTATCTAGACCATAAATGATCACATACATGGAGAATGCGAATATCAGGATGTGCCATGGGGTCTTTTTTAAAATATCGACAGGGTTTGTCCGTAAATGGTACCACCTCCAGATCAGTAAAGATAAAGAGCCAAGTACAGCAACCCACTCGATTGGAATGGAAAAATAAGAAGCTACAAAGAGTAAACAGCGCACCACGAACACATAGAGCAATACTTTCAACATGAATTTTGTGCGTTGCCTTTTTGTTTCAACCGTCATTTTCCCCTTTAAGGGGTGGAAATTCTTAGTGAAGAAACTTTCCTCTATGTCATAAGAAATATTCGGCAGTTTCTTGGGCAATTTTTTCTTGACCACTACGAACATCAACCATGACATGAAGACCAACCCCAAAGTTGCAGGTACAAACATCATGGCAGTATGCATATAAAGCGTCATGTGCACAATTTTCAAAGCGATTAAATTAACAATATTACTCACACCAATTGGCGCACTTGAAGCTGTTGCAATCAATGCTCCACTCAAAAGATACGGGATGGCTTCATGCGGTTTTAATCTGAGATTTTTCAAAAGCAAAATCAAGATGGGGGTCGTAATCATGATGCTGCCGTCGTTATTGAATAACAAGGTCATTAAAAAGCACAATAATTGAATATACCAATACAGACGATACCCCGATCCTCGGGCAAGGATCGCAAGTCTCGCAGCCGCCCAGTGAAAAAAGCCGAAACTTTCCAAGATGACTGCCATGACAATCGTTGCCATGATGGTGATCGATGCGCCCCCGATTTTATTGATGATATCCAAAATATCGCCTTGGGATACTGTGCCATTCAGTAAAATTATCACTGCACCGATTGAAGCTGGCCATGCTTCATTGATACCTCCTGGCCTCCACAATATAACTATCATTGTCATGACGAACACAAAAATAGTCATTCCTATTTCGAAATGCATGTTGTTCTCCCCTTTTTGGGCCTTGAGCCATTGGACCCTACTTGTCCGATTCCTATATATTATTCCCCTTTGTAAAAAAAGCATGGATACTTGACCAGCCCCTCTAAATTGTACTTTTGTACTTCTAGTGATTTTGTCCACTAAAGAGAGATGCCCAGTTCACAGAAATCAGGGTCAATGCAATACAACAAAAAAGGGGAAACCACTTAGTGGCCTCCCCTTTTCGCAACGCTTATGTTTTCCATTCCTCTAATTCTTTATCTGGAATTCCCCAAGCGTATGCTCCAAATCATTTATTAACTGTGTTAGCTGCTGTGTATATTGAGCTAGTTCATTGGATGAAGCTGCTTGTTCCTCCATCGATGATGCAATTTCTTCTGATGAAGCAGTCGTTTGCTGAGATACGGCGGTGATTTCTTCTATTACTTTAATAACCGTTTCTTTCTGTTGATTGATGCTTTCAATTGATCGTGTTTCTTCCTGGATCGAATTGGATATTTTCCCGACGGAATCCTCCAGCTCTTTCATGGCTTCACTTACCGTGATCACGGCATTTTTCTGATCCTTGCTGATTTGATTCGTTTCATTGGTCGTCCTCAGCAATTCCTCTGTATCTGACAGAATGCTTTGGATGATGGCTTGAATGTTTTTTGTAGCTTCTTTTGAATCATCAGCCAAGCTCCTTACTTCATTCGCCACGACAGCAAATCCTTTGCCGGACTCACCTGCCCTTGCCGCTTCTATGGATGCATTCAAAGATAACAAATTGGTTTGTTCCGATATTTTCGAGATGGCATTCGTGACATCGGAAATGGTTTTTGATTTTTCCACAAGTCTTAAGCTCATGCTGTTGACTGCAGCAAAAGCCATTTCTAGCTTATGGTACGACGTTTCCAAACCACTTACCTGTTGTTTCCCTGACTCTATTTTTTCAGATGCAAGCTCCAATACGGTTTGGGTCTCCCTCGATTTTTTTGATAACCCATCGATTTCTCCACTAAGAACCTGGATCGTGCCCGCACCATGCTCCACTTGTTCAGATTGATTCGATGCTCCCGTTGCAATCTCTTCTATCGCGCGTGAAACATCAGTAATGGCCGCACTATTCTCAGCAGCTATTTGGCTTAAGCCGGAATTGGCCTTTGTCACCGATTCCGCATTTCCGTTTACCTTCTCAACCAATCCTCTTAATTTCCCCAGCATCGAGTTATAGCTTTTGCTTAAGTCCCCAATCTCATCATTGGATTTAATGGCAAATTCGGACACTAAATCCCCACTAGCTGTCTTTTCTATGATTTTTTGGAAGTCGGCCATGATCTTCGTTAACTTTCCTGCTAGATAAAGAGCACATGCCGTCCCGAATAGAAGACCTAAAACACCTGATATCACTACGATTCTATTAATGTCATCCAGCTTTGATTGCAGTATTTTTTCTGGAGTGAGCGCCAAAACCTTCCAGTTCACTTCAGGGACCGTACTCAATTCACCTGTATAATCTTCACCATCCAACGTCAAGGCCTGATTCGCCTTGACGTCCCCGTTATACATGTCGGCCACCCACTTGAACTCTGAATTGAATCGGTCAGAATCCGCCATGAAATCCTCCACACCTTCTTCCATGCCGCTTTTTTCAGGATTCATATTCTTCCCGTCCATACCCTGCATGAATGAACTCACGATAAAACCTTGTGAATCCAATATAACCAGATTGCTAGTAGACTCTTTTTCGATGGTTGTCCTCATTTTCCCGATTGTCGAAAGGTCGATGTCATAACCAAGGGCTCCTGCCATTTTCCCGTCCGATAAAACGGGCGTGACAACGGAAGTCATGATCATCCCTGAAACTCCATCTCTATACACATCCATCCATTTCGTTTCTGGTCTTTCAGTCAGCTGCGTATAAGTCTTAGTCTCCCTAGCATCCTGATTGAAATCCATTTGGGGCGAAGCATACAAGGAACCATCCGATCCATCCATATAATAAACGGAAATTAAATCCTCATTGTTCTTTTGAAAAGCCTCTAACGTTTTTTGGATATCCTTGATTGAATCACCATTCTTGATTTGATTGGAAACCAGCTGTGATAATTGCTCTAGCGAATTTTCATACGTTGACATGCTCAAATTGATTTGTGCTGCCGCATTTTGGGCCGAGCTTTTGTTGATGGATATACTATCTTCTTTAAAAATGGAGGTCACTTTTACCCCCATTATCGAAACGGATACGACTATAGCGAGAAAAACGGATGTACATATAAATAATAACCATTTTATCCGGAGTGATATCCTCCTCTTCACTTTTTCTTTCTTTTCAATCGATGAACTTCTCATTAATAATTTCCCCTTTTTATTTGACCTGCAAATGCTCTCGCTTACCTGTGTGAAAACAAAGATTCAATTTATGCTCAAAATGGATCCTTCCTTATTTACGATCACTTACTTTATTTTTCCACATAAACATACTATATACCTAATTAAACCTTGTCAATTGCCAATTAAGGATAAATACGTAGGCATAAAGAACTTATCGCATTTTCAAATTCAAAAAACCCTTGGATTACATAGAATCCAAGGGTTTCACATGGGAAAATTAGGTCAGCAGTAAAAAGAGATTTAGCGTAATGCTGCGGCTAAGCTTTCTCCGAATTCTTTTGCACCATCCGGACCATCACCTGTAATGATATCATCATGCGCAACGACATGCTGTTTTGCATATTCAACGGAATTGGCTTTCAATTCGTCAATTTGAACATCAACTGGGTAACAAGCAGCTTTGCGGCCAGAAAGTAAACCCGTTTTAGCTACAGTTACAGAACCTGCACAAATTCCCGATACAAGAACTTTTTGTTCATGTGCTTGTTTCAAAAAGCTTTGCAATTCTTGATTGCCCCATAGGTGATCATTCGTGCCCGATCCCCCAATTACAGCAACTGCATCATAATCACTTGCTGATACCTCAGAAAAGATCACCTCTGCCAACGCCTTGCCTAGATAGTCTCCAGTTATTTCACCTGTTTTCGTACTTGCTACCGTCACTGCCACTCCTGTATTTTCCAAAACTTCTTTCGGCTGAAATAATTCATCTTCATTAAAACGTTCCGGTGGTATAATTAGTAATGCTTTTTTACTCATATATATTGCCTCCTGAATTGAATTGTCTGATGACTACTCAAATTGTAACGCTGGAAATCAGCGCTGTGAAGAATGCACTTTTTTGTGCGGAGGTTACCTAAAGGTTACTGGTAAAATTAAAAAGGAGCTAATGTCCATGTCAGAAACATTAAGAGATGAAATCAAAGAAAAGATCTTAAACGGCTATTATAACTGCGAAAAAGAACTTACGTTATCCATATTCAGCGGCAAATGGAAAATCGTCATTCTATGGCATTTAGGTGTAGAAGGCCCACACCGATTCAGTGATCTCCAAAGGCTTTTCCCAAAAATATCCCATAAGATCTTAACGAATCAATTACGTGAACTTATGGAAGACGGCGTCGTCCATCGGGAGGTATATCCCGAGATCCCTCCAAAAGTCGAATATTCCATGACTGACCTTGGAATGACCTTGCTGCCAATCGTTGAAATGATGTATGAGTGGGGGAAAAACAGGATGAATGAAATTAAACAAGAAATGCACGTCAGTGAAAATGATGTGAATAAATAATGCATTCGTGACCCGAAAAACAAAGCCCATTGTAAAATGTGAACGTTGCCTCCAGGCACTCGCTTTCCACAGGCCTGGACCCCACTAATGCATGCTTTGAAGGCTTGGCAGACTGTCGGCGGAAAGGGAGCGGATTTCTGAAATCAACTGGAACATTTTTTAAATAAAAAACTAGACCGACATTAGAATATCTCGGTCTAGTGAATTCGAAGCTGATTCTTTTCATGAAAAGGAAAGGTGAACTCATTTTACTTTTTACCCGGCTTGGTGAATTGCTGACCAATTGCACCTATTATTAAAATGATGATCGAAATGAGACTGTAGTCCTTAAAAAAGGTCGTAAATGGAATTTCCAGAAATAAAAACGCCATCGTAAGCAGTCGTCCTATAAGTAGAATCATTCCGATAACTACCATCCAATTAAATACTTTTCCCAAAAAATCCATCTTTTCCTCCTTAGCAAATCTAATGATGACTTTCATGGAGTTACAGGATAAATAACTGGAGTGCTGCCTAATATCCCATACCCTTCTGGCTCCAGATTTTCATCTCACATGGCATTCCGTGTACCATTACTCGGGGGCATTTTTCGAGATTGGTTTTCCGGCTTCGATCAACACTTTGCTGCCCAGCAGGAAAAAACCTTGAATGAACAGCAATAAACCAGTTCCTATAAGCAGCCATTCAATTTTAATGATGTCGGATATCGGTCCGAATACTAGCATTCCCAGAGGCATCATCGAAGTCGAAATCATCCCTAAAACACCAAATACCCTCCCAAGAAGATCACCCTCGATTTTCTCCTGTAACAAGACCATGGACGGCGTATTAAAGATGGGCATCGCCAATCCGACTACTCCCATGATGATCAAGTAAATCCAGAAAACGGGGATGATACCAAGAGCGAAAGTACAGGCCCCAATTATCAGGCTCGCAAGTGTCATCGTATGGATCTTGTTTTTAAAGCCTCCCCACGAAGCCATGAAAATCCCGCCTAGCATCATTCCGATGGCAAAAGTGATCTCTATCGCAGTCAACCGCCAAACATCATTCCCGAAAGAGCGTGTGACCTGAAGCGGTGTAAGAAATGCAACAGGTGCGGCAAGCACGAAGAAAAATGCGAAAAATATAAAGAACTTCTTAAGAAAGTCATGATTCCTGATATAACTGAATCCTTCTTTCAAATCGGTGAAATAGCTGGTTGTTTGCTTTTGTAATGCCTTCGCATGTGCTGGAATTTTCAAAAATGCCAGCAAAGTGAAGATGGCAATTGCAGCTGTAATCACATCAATGAAGAAAATGGTTTCGATTGAAGCCATCGTAAGCAGCGCGCCGCTCACCATGGGGGAAACGAGCATAACCAGCGCTTGAATGCTTCCATTTGTCCCATTCACCTTCGTAAGCTTATCCTCTGGCACAAGCTGTGGAAGAATGGCCCCGACCGCAGGAGTCTGGATTCCGGTTCCAATCGCCCGGACAGCGGACATGACGAAAAGCAGCCAAAGCTCATCGTAGCCGATTAAAAACAAGATGGCTAATATCAGCGTTGAAATGGCAATCAATGAATCCGAAAGAATGATCAGCATCTTCCGATTATAGCGGTCTGCCCATACCCCCGCGATTGGGGAGAGTATAAAGGTAGGCACGAAACCACAAACGATGGATATCGTCATCATGACACCCGACTGTGTATTCAACGTGATATACCACATGATGGCATACTGAACCAAGGACGAACCAAAGAGGGATATGGTCTGACTGCCTAGAAAAAGAGTGATATTCTTTTTCCAATTGTCCTTTACTTGTTCATTTAATGATTTCATCTCTTAAACACCTCATTCTATTTTCAATATTTTTTTCTTAATGCCCTAAAAAAAACACAGGCTATCTGCCTGTGTTTAGAGTAAATGGATCAGAACCTATCTAAAGAAACCTGATAGGATGATTATTTTCACGATGGAAAAATAATCTTCCCGCTGGCCTTCGGTTTGGTCAATACAATGGGGAATCCACCACTTTACACTATGACCTCCTTGGATAGGTAAAGTATTTCTCCCGTTAATAATTCTTCTATTTTAAAGTCAACTGGCAAAGCGTAACCCTTTGATCACAAAGGTTAACGCGGCTTCAGCTGGACACAAAAAAAGAGGTTGAAATCGTCTCTTTTTTTCACAAAAGCGTAAAATGAAGGTTTCCTTAAAAATAGACAGACCATTCCCATTTACCCTGCGGACATGCAGAGCCCTTGAACGTATTCAATTAACGGTTCAAAGATTGGAAACGCAGTCTGATAAATGTCACAAGGAAAACCTCCATTTCTTAAAAGTTAAAGTCATCTTAACATGGAGCCAACTGGAATATCAATAAAAAACTTCCTCCATATGGCAGAAGCATCACTTCGGTTTAAGGCCTTCTAATGTATCCACCTGCATTCGATTCATCCATCAATTCGTTTGACGGCGGCCGTATATTCCTTATGCCATTTTTCCCATTCATCCATCGGGAAGTCCTGATGATTACCATCAAGTAAATCACTAAACATATCAAGGCATATATGCCAGCCTGCCAAATCCTTTGATGTATGATCATTAACTGGCGTGATGGATTCTTTCAATACTAATGAACATCCATCCTTTTCAGGGGATACCTCGAAACGAACCCAGCCGTCTCCCCATTCAAAATCTAAAACGGCAGATTCATGGAAGTCCCTGATCTTCATATCAAAAGATTTCCCTGACCCATCATTGAAATTGAATTTTATGGTCCCGTCTTTTCGAAGGTCCTTCATCTCCAGGTTGGACATCCACTTTTCAACCTTATCATTCTCCGTTAAAGCACCCCATACCTTTTCAACCGAATGATTGAGCAGGCGATCGAATCTTGCGATAATCCCATTACCTTCTTTTTCGATGACAGCTTGCACTTGGATTCACCCCTTTTAATTCGTTACCCAATCTTATTTTTATAATAAAAAATGGTCGGATGTAATTCACCATTTGCAGATTTCGCATAATCAGGAATCCTGCCTGCCTGAATATATCCCAATGATGTATACAGGGAGTTAGAAGGATCTCCTTCCCTTGTATCCAGGACCAATAATGTCCGTCCCTCTTGCTTGACCCTTTTCTCAGCCTCTAACATGAGTGAACGTCCTATTCCATTTCGTCTATAACCAGTATGCGTCATTAATTTTGCGATTTCCGCTCGATGGCTGCCGTTCCGCTTTGAACATAAATGCAACTGTACACTCCCGACTATCTTACCCTGTAACTTAGCGACAAACAGAATCACATCAGGATTTATGGCACTACTCCAATAATCAATCGCCTCAGACCGTTCCTTGGGAGGTAAAAAACCTATGGATGCGCCATCATCCACAACCTGCACCAAAAGGTCGGAAAGTTCATTAAGATGGTATTCGATTGATGTTATTTCTTCGATTTTCACATCGGCGTTCACAGTAATCACACCTTTCTCAGTCATATTCACCATCCCTGGCGCTTTGATAAAGAAGTAATATGAGCCAGATGATGGCGTCCGTGCCATGCATAAATGCCTATATTTTCACCGACAGTTACCTCTCCTGAATCGGGATGGATGAATGTTCGGCTCAGGTCGTATGCATGAAGACCCGATAAAAGTTTGCCCAAACGGATATGTACAGCTTCGATTAGTGATAGAGAAATTTCAATCGGCAAATCATAATCAGGCAGCTCTGCCCATTGCCCCTCTTCGTATGGTTTAATGACCGGACTTTCTTCCGTAAGGGCCAATTTGAAGCGAATATACGCATTCATATGACTATCAGCAACATGATGCACCACTTGGCGTACCGTCCATCCTCCAGGACGATAAGCCGTATCAAGCTGTTCATCATCCATGTTACCTACCGCTTCCCGCAGCATCCGAGGCAAAGCATTGATCTCGTTGAGCCACCCCTCGGCTACACCACTAGTAATCTCCCCGTCAAACTGAAACTTTCCAATCGGGTATCTTAAATCCATCTTCATTCCCCCTTGATGTTCAATAAAAATAGCATCCAGTACATATTCTATATTCTATATTCTTTATTGATTAAGACAAATCCTTTTTACCGGCAATTCTTTGTTTTGCAAGCCTGTTCATGCTTTCATTAATCCTCAGGAATATTAATCCAATCATTATCACGTATACTATTTCCACATTTAGCAACCATAACAAAAGAATGGCATGTGCATCAATCCACTCTTTAAACAACGGAAATGGGGATAGGATCATCTTGAAGAAAATCAGTTCGATACAAACCCTTAGCATCTTCTTTTTATCAATCGGCCTTCTTAATCACGTTATTTTGATCCCTTTCCTCCTATCCACCGGTGGAAGGGATGCTTGGATTTTTTCTATCATTATGATTGGGTTGATACCGATTTGGGTCTACATATTATCGAGGATAATCAAGAATATGAATAATCAATCCCTGACGGATTGGCTTGAATATAGATTTGGAAAACACATTAAAAATATCGCTTTATTCTTTATAGTGATTTATCTGATCAGCCTTGTTTTGGCCACCACAAAGGAAACGATTGATTGGATCACGACAAGCTTTCTTTTTGAAACCCCAAGTCTGGCGATTATCATTCCGTTTACACTGCTATGCATCTTCCTTGCCCATTCAGGTATGCGCTCCATCGCCATTTGCTCTTCTGTATTATTACCCATTGTCGTCATTCTTGGCATTTTTGTTGCGACCGGAAATATGCCGACTAAAGACTATAGCCACCTCCTTCCCCTTTTCGAGAATGGCTATTTTCATGGCGTTAAGACCCTGCAATATTCTGGTTATGGTCTTGCCGAACTGATTTTAATCGCCTTTTTCCAGGAAAAGCTTTCTGATAAAATCAGTCGGAAAGCATTGGTTTTCATATGTCTCGGTTTAGTGTTTTTACTTCTCGGCCCATTAACAGCTGCACTCGCTGAATTCGGACCGACCTTAGCCGAAGCCATGAGGTACCCTGCCTATGAACAGTGGCGATTGCTGACTATTGGAAAATATATTGAACATACAGATTTCTTTTCGATTTATCAGTGGCTTGCTGGTGCCTATATCCGTGTTTCGCTGGCATTATTCTTAATAACGGAAGTCTTTAATAGGAAAACGGACAAAATGAAGGTCGGAATTCTTTTTGCTGTAGGCTTTCTTATGGTCGTCATCTCCATCGTACCATTCAGTAATTTCAAGTTTTTGCATGTAACCCAAACTTTTTATTACCCTGGTGCTTTTTATTTCCTATTACTTTTGTCCGCCTTTTTGTTTATCGGCACTTTCATTAGTTCGAAGGAGGATAAAAAACATGAGAATGAAACGATCCAAAAATGAGCCACCCCTGCCTGAATTAAGGGAGGAGACATTTCGCGAGTTATTTAGTTCAAGTTCAGATATCAAGTTTGACACGATTTATATCGGAGAAACCGAAAGACCCATTCCTGTCCTTATTTTTTATTGCTCGGGTATGGCCGATATCAGCTTATTGAACGAGGGAATTTTGGAAAAGTTAAACAAGATGATGGAATTGGACGAGAGAATCGATGAAGAAGAAGCAATCAACAAGCTAAAACCCTTGATAGATCTGACGAAAGTAACCATTGATAGCGAATTCAATAACGTCCAACAGCTGATTTTCTCTGGGTATGCCTTATTATTCATACCATCAACCCAAGCTTTATTTTCAATAAATTTGTCCAATGTTCCGAACCGGCAGCCTGAGGAGTCTTCCTTTGAGGTCTCGGTAAGGGGGCCAAGAGATGGATTTGTCGAAGATTTATCCATGAATACAGCTTTAATCAGAAAGCGGCTAAAAACCAAATCGCTTGCCTATGAAGACTTTATCGTTGGCAGGCGCAGTCAAACGAAAGTCGCACTAATGTACATGGATGACATCATCAATAAAGAACTTGTTAAAAATGTAAGATCGAAAATCAACTCCCTTGATATTGATATTTTGGTGAGCAGCCAACAATTGGAGGAATTGATCACTAACAGTAAATATAGTATATTTCCACTCACTCATTATACGAGTCGCCCTGATTTTGTAGTCGAAGCACTCAATCAAGGAAGATTCATTCTAATCGTGGACGGCATGCCAACGATAATCGTGGCCCCTTCTACCTTACTATTGCAAATAAAAACCGCAGAAGATTCGAATCTTCCTTTTCTATTTGTAAGCCTTGAGCGACTTCTTCGCTTTATGGGGCTTGGCATTACCGTTTTATTGCCGGGGTTTTGGATATCCATTTCCGCTTTCAATATTGAACAGGTGCCGTTCCCGTTACTAGCCACGATTACCCTTTCAAGGCTGGGACTTCCCTTATCTGCCACGATGGAATTCATACTCATGCTCATTTTATTTGAATTATTCCGTGAATCCGGAGTCAGGTTACCTAAAGCGGTTGGGCAGACAGTTGCCGTTGTAGGAGGACTAATTGTCGGTGATGCGGCGATTAGGGCAGGACTGACCTCACAAACCATGCTTGTGGTCACTGCCGTAACCTCTGTTGCATCTTATACACTTGTAAACCAGTCTTTAACAGGTGCCGTTACCGTTCTGCGAATGTTTGTGCTGTTACTAAGCTGTATTTATGGAATCTACGGCTTGATAATCGGTTTCCTTTCCATTATCACTTTACTATCCAGGCTTGATTCATTCGGGGTTTCATATATCGGCGGAATGAACCCGCTTAGGTTCACAAAAATACTGGATTCATTCATAAAGAGGCCATGGAATTCCATTAGTAAGCGATCTTTGGCAGCTGATGATAAGACGAGAAAGGGGCAGTAAGGCATGTTCCGCATCTGTAAAATTTGGTTGACCCTACATTTAATCCTATTACTTTCAGGCTGTTGGGATGAAAAAACGATCCAGGACTTTCATTATATAACGGCCATCGGGATAGATTTCAAAGATGGGGAATACATTGTTTATACGCAACTTGTAGACTTCGCTGCGGTAGCTAAAACGGAGGCAAAGCCGACGCAAGCACCTCCCGTATACGTAGGGAAACAAAAAGGACGGTCCATTTCGATCGCCATTAATAAACTAATGCGCAATACTCAACAGTCTCTCTATATAGGACATGTATCCACATTTGTAATCAGTGAAAATGTTTTGAATCGGCAAAGCGCAGAAATAGTGGATTATATATACAGAAACCAATTACTCAGATACTCAGCCAATATCTTTGCCACAAAAAGTTCCATGGAACAGCTTTTCTCCATTAACGGTTTTTTTAATTTGTCACCTTTATACACGACTTTATATTTTCCGGATGATGTATACCGGATTAGATCATTCATCCAACCCATTACGGTCCAAAGGTATTATTCTATCCAGCGAGAAAAAGCATATACAACCATTTTACCCTCCATTTCCTGGAACGATAAAGTTTGGAAGGAAAAAGATAAAAATCGAAAAAGCCTCTATATGGATGGTGCATTTGTCATTTACTATAAAGTGACCCAGCCCTGGTTCTCTGAAAAGGAACTGAGCGGTGTACGCTGGCTCACTAAAAGGACCAACAAAACTCCAGTGAACATTACAATGAATAAGCAAGACATCTATGCCTCATTCTCCCATCCGGATCATAAAGTAAAACCTGTTCTCAAGGATGGAAAGTACAAATTCGATATTGAAATTGACGTATCCGGCAAAATACTGGGGCTTGATACCCAAATCGATATCGAGAAAATAAAACGCAAATTCGAAAGTCAAATAAAAAAAGAAATCCAAACAACGTTTAATACAGGGCTCCAAAAGAACGCAGACCCTTTAAACTTTGGCAAAATCCTTTATATCAAAGAAACAAAATACTGGCAAAAGAATCATATAAAAGAGCCTAAGGATTATTTAGATAAGGATTCTATACATGATATAAACGTAAAGGTACATATCCTTAACACAGGCGGATTAGAAGCTAAACCACTGCGGTAATGAAGGTTTGGCTTGTGATTTTAAGGGCCAATTCCTGTAATGCATCATTCACGAGTAAATCGGCTAAACTCACGAGTTTTTACTCTAAACTCACGAGTATTTTGCCCAAACTTACGAGTATTTGCTCTAAACTCACGAGTAACGCTTATATCTCGTGAGTTTAACTGATCAACTTGGGTTTAAAAGCCCTCTACATGATGAAAAAAATCAGGATGGTGGCTTTTTGAGCTCCATCCTGATTTTCGGCCGGAAAATGAGTTCCAGAATTTGTCGAAAAGCATAATTAAATGGTAAATTTAGAGTATTCTAAAATTGGAGGTCCATTTATGAGCATACAAAAGGCTACATTACATGAGCTGGAATCACTGACGGAACTTTTTGATTTATACAGAGTGTTTTATGAGCAAACCTCTGATCCTGGTCGTGCAAGCGAGTTTTTAAGAGAAAGGCTGACAAAAGGGGAGTCTGTGGTTTTTATGGCCTTTGATGAAGGAAATCCAATTGGTTTTGTACAATTATATCCTTCTTTTTCATCTGTCAGTATGATGCGGTCATGGGTATTGAATGATTTATTCGTGAGGGAGTCCGCCCGCAAAAAGGGATTTGGCGAGGAGTTATTGAACGCGGCCATCACTTTTGCACGGGAAACAGGTGCCAAAGGGGTTTCACTGGAGACAGGTAAGGATAATGTTAAAGCACAGAAGCTTTATGAAAAAATTGGTTTCGTCCGTGAATCGAATCATTTTTATTATTTCACCATTTAATATAAAAAAGTGTAGGGAAAACCTCCCTACACTTGGATGCTATTTATCTAGCATATTAATTATTTAGCAGTTTCCATGCTGGCTTGAATTTCTTTAATTAGAAGTTCGGCACCTTCAGGGCTAAGTATTAATTTACCGTCAACAAGTTTCATATTGTCATCGGAAACTTCACCTGTAACCTGACAAGTCATATTTGGTTTATATTTTTGAAGGATGATGCGCTCTTGTTCTACATAAATCTCCAGAGCGTCTTTCTCATTAATTCCTAATGTTCGACGTAGTTCAATTGGAATGACTACCCGTCCTAATTCGTCAACTTTACGTACAATACCTGTAGATTTCATTTAATTTACCCCACTAACTTTCTTGCGAATGTTGCATCTATATATTTCGTCACCATTCGACATTATTTGCACTTCTATAAAGATACCACTACCTACCATATTCGTCAATTCTCGTATCTTCGTATATTATCTGAATCTATATGATTTTTATATAAATTATTAGTAATCCCTTCAAAACAAGCGTCATAACAACGTTTTTCGCTTGCAAAGTTGGTACATTTTGTTAATTAAAACATTAAAATGGAAACATCTTCATTTAATTCCAACAAGCATTCTTTCATTCCATGTCGAATCATAAGAGAATGAATTTCGCTAGCCTAAAAGAATCCTGTTGATTTTCTTTTGCTTTTGAAGGACAATTTAAATTGATCGCTTATAATATTGCGAAAATTGACACAGTAGATATTTCTGATAAATCTTCCAGAAAGCCGAAACGATTGCCATCCTTCCAGAGTCTTACTGACTCATAAAACAGATTGAGGTGAGTCAATTGCGTCCGATTATATTAGGTATTTGTTCTGCTTTCTTTTTTGCATTTACGTTTGTTTTGAATCAGGCCATGGAGTTGTCTGGCGGCAGTTGGATATGGAGTGCTTCGCTGCGTTATTTCTTTATGGTGCCTTTTCTGTTTTGTATCGTATTAAGCAGAAAAAATCTGCGTCCCCTTTTACGAGTGATGAGAGAAAAACCAGGTCCTTGGCTGCTTTGGAGTTTTGTCGGTTTTGGGTTATTTTATGCTCCTTTATGCTTTGCATCCGCCTACTCACCTGGATGGCTGATCGCCGGCACTTGGCAAATCACGATCATTTCGGGTGCGCTGCTTGCGCCGCTGTTTTTTGAAAATGTCCAAACGAAAGATGGGCTCGAAAGGCAAAGAGGAAAGATTTCTGTGAAAGGTCTCCTCATGTCCATGATCATCCTGCTAGGAATCATCCTGATGCAGCTGGAACATACCAAGCACATTTCAATGGCCGATCTTTGGTTGGGAGTGATACCAATCGTCATCGCCTCGTTTGCATATCCATTGGGAAATCGCAAAATGATGGAAGTATCCGAAGGACGTTTGGATGCTTACCAGCGTGTATTGGGAATGACTTTGGCGAGTCTGCCATTCTGGTTCCTGCTTTCATTGTACGGTTTCTTTACAGTAGGGGCGCCGACGAAGATGCAGAGTTTCCAATCCCTTTTGGTCGCACTATTTTCAGGTGTCATTGCCACGGTCCTTTTTTTCAAAGCGACCGATTTGGTAAGTGGAAATATGCAGAAATTAGCTTCAGTCGAAGCTACACAATCGATGGAGGTCCTTTTTGCCCTAGCCGGCGAATTGCTATTCCTATCTTTACCGATCCCTTCTCCGTTATCGTGGTTCGGTATCTTTATCGTCATCATGGGAATGATCCTGCATAGCTATGTATCACATAAAAAAGAAGGTTCATCCCGGAAACGGACAGTGAGTGCCTAAATAGCAAGTCAAAAAAGCCCCGGATAAATATTTCGGGGCTTTTTCGACCTGAAAACAGAAACTGACTACGTTCTATTTTCCATTGACAGGTCATGATAAATTGATGATTTTTTAAAGTGGCAAAAAGCTCACCATCCATTTTTATCATTAAACTTTGCGCAATGGATAACCCTAGTCCCGTTCCTTTTTTATTTCTTGCTGTATCTCCTGTATAGAACCTATCAAAGATTCTCTCTACATCTTGTTCTGTCATTACATCTGTTTTATTACGAATAGTAATTTTATCGACAAATTGACGCAGTGCTTCACACTGCGCCTTGTTGACCTTCATTCAATGGTGTTCTCCCT
Organism: Peribacillus phoenicis; assembly: GCF_047238085.1. Lineage (NCBI taxonomy): Bacteria > Bacillati > Bacillota > Bacilli > Caryophanales > Bacillaceae > Peribacillus > Peribacillus phoenicis. The sequence goes on from NZ_JBDFMF010000001.1 coordinate 3,838,170, forward strand.
TCACCATCTTCCTTTCCATATCGTATATATAGCCCAATTTCCTATGATTGATCATCTCCTTGGGGGTTATATCCCACGGAAACATCGGATCATTCAAGTTATGGCTGAAGGGTCCCCCTCTTCTTGGGAGATATTTCTCCTCCCGATGCAGGATTTTCCACATCGCCCATATCCGATCGACATTGGCATGGTGTAAAAAGAAGACTGGATCGTTAGGTGAAACAGGTACAGAACCCATATGTCCCCCGACCCACCCATGCACTAGATTATGAAGGGCCGGTCCATCGACAAATCCTTCAAGCTGATTTCGGAAACTTGGATTGCTTGCGGAATTCCACGGTGGTGCATCGTAAGTAGTGACTTTCAATACGTTTTGAACGTCTTGTTTCTTCGGCAGGTTTGCAACTTGTTCACTTGATCTGAAGTTCCGTTTCAATCCCCCTGAAGGTTTCCCCTCCTCATCAAGAACTTCCCAGCGCCCAGCGGCAAAAGGTCCTGAATCGACAAGGTTGTTTTTCCTTTTATTCCCGTTTCCGCCCATGAAATCGCTATCCCAGATTGGGGATGAAGCTGGATCATCCAATTCTGAATCCGCTGCCCAATCCCAGTAGGGAATGGTCACACTGGGGTCAACGGATTGAAGATCGCGTTCGAACAGCCAAAGGAAATAGCGATGCCAAGGTAAGAAAGCCGGCCCTCTATGAGCTGCATTTCGCTGATCACCATGGCTTCCATGGATATTGTCATTGTCAGCCCCGGTCCGCTCCCCTTGATCATTATGACTGCGGGTCGATGCTGATGGAGCGTTCCCTGCTTTCGGGAGCTTAACGGGAGGGGTTTGAAATCTCCCTGCAGCAGCATGCCACGCTACGTACCGATCATATATCCCTTTTTCCTTTAAGACCAAAACAGCATTGATATATTTCCTTTTTTCCTTTTCAGAAAGATGAAGTGCATTTTTTCTGATGTTATATTCAGCAGTCATGATTTGTCCTCTTTTCCCAATGTTCAATTTAACTAAAAACCTTGGGATATATTAAGTCATCTCTGCTGCAAACGTTACGGGACATTTGCGGATATTAGGCTAAAATGGGCATGGTCTTGCCAAAACTTTTACCTTGAGTAAGTTCAAAAAGTATGTATAATGAAAGGTAATTGCATATGTCAAAGGTTTTCTAGGGTTCCGCAGCGCGTCTTATTGCTGGTCTGGTCCGAGAGAAAACTCACAGCAAGCATGCTGTGTCACGGAAGGATAAAAGCCTGGGAGAAACTGTTTAACAGTTATCTCTTGGGCTTTTTTTGTTTTTTTGGTAAAGAATAAAATTGGAGGTGCGATATTTCATGAGCACAAACTGGATTAAAGTATTCATTGCAGCTTTTTTTGAAGTATTTTGGGTGATTGGCTTAAAACATGCAGATGACTTTTGGACTTGGTCTGGAACGGTCATTTCGATCATCATCAGTTTTTACTTGATGATAATGGCTGGCAGGAAGCTTCCTGTCGGAACGGTATATGCCGTTTTTGTCGGTATGGGGACAGCCGGTACCGTTTTTTCCGAAATCATTTTCTTTGGAGAATCCTTCAAGCTGAGCAAAACGCTATTGATCCTCCTCTTATTATCAGGGGTGATCGGCTTGAAGCTAGTGACTGATGATAAGGCTGAGAAAGGGGATGAATCATAATGGCTTGGGTCTCTTTAATCTTAGCGGGGCTATTTGAAATGTTTGGGGTTGCGATGATAAATAAATTGCACAGGGACCGTAATTGGCAATCCTTGCTGCTGTTATTCATCGGATTTGGAGCAAGTTTCCTATTTCTTGCTTATGCCATGAAAACCTTGCCGATGGGGACGGCTTACGCTATCTGGACAGGAATCGGCGCTTCAGGCGGAGCGATAATCGGGATGCTATTATATGGGGAATCCAAAGATTGGCGAAGGGTCGTTTTTATAGCCATGGTCCTTGGCGCGGCAGTGGGATTAAAACTTGTTTCATAGGAATAATATTTAAGCATAGAAAAACAAAGACGACACAATTTAGATATAGCCATTAATGTGTCGTCTTTACTTATTTATTTTCTTGTGTGAAGTCATTTTATAAAAATTGAACCCGCATCCATCACAGCGGAATCTTTCCCCTTAACCAGCTTTAGCGTCGCTACTATAAGAAAGCTGACGATCACTAATAAGAGCCATGAGCTTACCTTTCCTAGATGAACGAGACTCCATGCATCGGTTTGGTTTGGATATTCCCATGCTCCAAAGAACGTTGCGATATTTTCGGCTATCCAAATAAAAAATCCGATGAGTACAAAAGAAAGTGCGATTGGCATACGATACCGAGTTCCACCAACCTCATATGTGACCCATGACCGCCAAAAGACGATGATGACTAGTCCAGATAACCACCAACGAACATCAATCCAATAATGGTGGGTGAAAAAATTCAAATAAATCGCAGCTGCAAGAGATACAACGACCAAAAACGGCGGCCACTTGACCAGTTCAACCTTTAACCTCCTCCACGCCTGGCAAAGATAACTCGCTACACTTGCGTACATGAATCCGCTATACAGAGGCACTCCAAAAATCTTAAAATATCCTTCCTCTGGATAAGTCCAGGAGCCCATATGTACCTTGAAAAGTTCAAGAGCAAGACCAATAAGGTGGAACAAGGTGATGACCTTTAGTTCATCCCGTGTTTCAAGCCCGGAACGCACCATCCACCACTGCATCAGAAGGCAGATGATGAGGAGCCAGTCATACCGCGGCAGAAAGGGAAGCGGAATGAATTTTGTAATAGCCAAAGAGGCAAAAATAACGGCAGGAAACAAGCAGGATAGGGCCTGCTCCCAACCAAACCGAACGAGTTGTTTTAGTGCTCGCATGATTGGTGTCTCCATTTTTTTATCGTTAAATTCATGAGTAACTCCCCTTTGATGAAATCTTTCTTTTTCTTTCACTTTTTTAATCTTGGGTGTCTTCATCATTCCGGTATTCTAAAATATCTCCGGGCTGACATTCTAACGCCTTGCAAATCGCCTCTAAAGTTGATAATCGAATCGCTTTTGCCTTGCCGTTTTTCAATATGGAAAGATTAGCCATCGTTATTCCAACCCTCTCAGAAAGTTCTGTAACACTCATTTTCCTTTTAGCCAGCATCACATCAATATTGATTATAATTGCCATGTTATTCACCTCAGACTATTAAGTCATTTTCTGATTTTATATCGATGGCCTCTTGCAAAAGCCTTTGAAGAACAGCAGCAAAGACTGCAATCACCATTGAAGCAAAAATGACGACCAATCCGATTACTATGATGCCTGGGGCGTCGTCCATCTCCGCCATGAGATAAAAGAGCGGCATTCCTACCACATAAAAGCTACTGATTGTGATTGCACAATTTTTTATAGTCTTTAAAGCTCTTACAGATAATTCCGAGAAAGCTTTGTTCTTGTCAATATAGCTTAAAAGTTTAAAGGCTTGATATAGAGCAAAGTAAAAAGGTATTGCCGATGCATACAAATCGATTAAAACGAGATATTTCAAATAAGTCATATCCGGATATAATTCTGCTGCAAAATTCGCAATCTCAGGCACCACAAAGATGCACATAGCAAGAACCGGCATTCCAATAAGAATAACGGCTATCTTCAAAAAGATCGTTGACACTTGTTTCATAAAAAGCACCTCATTTATTTTTTATCAATTTGAATTTAACACATATTTTATCGTTTTACAATAAAACATTGTTGTTTTTTATTATATTATTATTGTTACCTAAATATCCTTTTCTTTTTAAAAATAAAAGAAGCATTCCTCATTAAAAAGGAATGCTCCATAACTGAACTATTCATTTCATTACTAAGATTACCTTCAGATGAAACCCTTATATCATCAGGATTTCCCTGATATCCTCTTCTGTAAGCGCAGACGACGACTTGTCTCCAGGGTCGATGATTTCTTCAATAAGATGTCTCTTTTTCTCTTGAAGTTCATTCATTTTTTCTTCGATTGTGCCACGGGCAATAAGTTTGATGACTTGAACCGCATTCTTCTGTCCCATTCGATGGGCACGGTCCGCAGCTTGTTCTTCAACTGCCGGATTCCACCAAAGGTCATATAGAATGACTGTATCGGCACCCGTCAGGTTGAGACCCGTACCGCCCGCTTTCAATGAAATGAGGAATATATCCCGCTCTCCTGCATTAAATCTATTGCAGATTTCCACACGTTCCTTTGATGGGGTTTGTCCATCCAGGTAGAAAAAAGGTTGTCCCTTAATGGCCAAATCCCTGCCGATAATTTGAAGCATTTTTGTAAATTGCGAGAAAACCAGCACCCTTCTTCCAGAATGCTTCGATTCCTCGACAATTTGCATCAGCTGCTCATATTTAGCTGAACTGCCTTTATATCCGTCCACAAACAAGGCGGGGTGACAGCATATTTGCCGAAGCCGGGTCAAGCCAGCGAGGATCCTGATCCGATTTTTCCGGAGGGTGTCCTTATCCAGGTGCTTCAGCGTATCATGCCGCAGCTTCGCCAGATAGGCACCGTACAGTTTCTTCTGATCAGGAAGCAGTTCCACCGATTCCAGCGACTCGATTTTTTCCGGAAGTTCACCTAGCACGTCCTCTTTCATTCTCCGCAGCAAAAATGGGCGGATCCTGCGGGAAATCTGCTTCCTTGAGAGATTGCTATACTCCTTTAACCCCATGAATAATTCAGGGAATACGACGTGGAAAAGGGACCAGAGCTCTTCTAGTGAATTCTCGATAGGCGTACCAGTCAACGCGAAGCGATGTGCCGCTTTTATCTTCTTGGCCGCTCTTGCCGTTTGCGTCACTGGGTTCTTAAAGGCCTGTGCCTCATCGAAAAACACCGTATGGAAGTCCTGCTTTTCAAACGAAGCGATGTCTTTCCGGAGCAATGGATAAGAGGTGATCACTACATCCACATCCTTCGCTTCCTTAAGCAGCTTCGTCCTTTCCGTCTTGTCGCCATCAACGACGACGGCTTGTATATCAGGAGCGAATTTAGTGAATTCGCTCAGCCAATTGTAGGTCAATGATGATGGGCAGACAATAAGCACCGGCACCCTTTTCTCACGGATGTCAGGCAGCTCGGATAAAATGTACGCGATGCTTTGCAGTGTTTTTCCCAGTCCCATATCATCAGCAAGAATTCCGCCAAAACCGTATTGGGCAAGTATTTTCATCCATTTATAGCCGTTTTTTTGATACTCGCGCAAGATCGGGACTAGACTATTTGGCACCACGAACTCCAAGGAGCCCGGATTCCCGATGTTATCCAAAAACTGACGGAATGACTCCTCCATTGTGAATGTCTGGCTGTCATTCACGGAATCAAGGAGCTGAAGCCCTTTTACGATTGGCATGTTCAGCGTGCTCTCCAGGTCTTCATCCTGTACCGGCAATGCATTCAGAAAACGATTGATTTCCTCGTATTCCCTTGTTTCAAGGGAAAGCATCGATCCATTCCTTAAACGATAGTACTTCCTCTTTTCTTCAAGCGCTGCTAAGACCTCGCGAATTTGTTTATCTGGGATATCATCCATTTCAAATTTGAATTCGAGCCAATTAGTACGTTCTTTTTTGATATTCACCTTAATGCGCGGTGCAGCATTTCCACGGGAAATCCGGTTTCTTACTGCCGTCGTGGCATAGATTTGTACCAGCTTTTGGAGTTTCGGAACGATGTGGTACAAAAACTCATACTCCAACTCTTCATTATGCAAGAAATAGCCGCCGTCCGTTTTGGCAAACTGGCTATCCTCCATCAGCTTTAGTATCTCCGCCTCCTTCTCAACATCCCTTATAACCTTGGATTCCTGCTTTTCCAAAGGGTTGATCACGATATTTTCATAATGGAACTCCAGCCCCGCTAGCAGCCTGTTTTTTACTCGATCCAAGTATAGCTTTGCAACAAGCGGTGTCTTCAAAAATAATTCGGTGATGGATCTTGCTATATGGACTTCACCGAGTTTTTTCAAACCTGGTACCACTTTGTCCAGGAATAATTCCAGCTGGTCATGATGGATTGGAATTTGATTCATTCCCGAATTCTCCATCATTTGCTTTAACTCAGAAAGGCGCTGGCAATCCTCATTTTCGAGCTGAACCAATTTCCCTTTAAATAGAACCAGTTTGTATGCATTCATGACAATCATCTCATGCAATCCATTAATTTTCAGTTGAAACCCTTTGCCCTCGCTTTCGGTAAAGTCAAACTGTAAAGGAAGAGGTCCGTTTGATAAACGAAAACCATTGAATGTATGGTCCCCATGGGAAAGCTTCACCAATGGCGCTACTTCAAGGATGGGGACAAGCTTTTGAAAAGAAGATGGTGGCAAAAGTAATAAGTGATTGTTCAATGTATTTTCAGTTTTGTCCGCTATGGCATCCACATAGACTTTTTCATCCGATATCACTGTAATGAGCTCCTGAAGCACGGAATCATTTTCATTCTGAAAACAATGCAGCACCGGGTCATATATAAATGAAAGGGATACTTCGGCAGGCTTTCCGTCTTTAACGCGCTTCAGGAAATCCCGAATATTCGACACATTGAAAGATCCGATTTTCATTTCCAGTCCTAACATATATAGTTCCGTTCCCATCCATACTGGTTTACACGTAAACTCTGCTTCAAGCATCTTTCTTTTTTCAAAATGGCGCTGATGACCGCTTTTGCGGACAGGCTGATTATTGAAAAGGGTCAGCAAGCCCTCTGACAACTTCTTATTGGCTGAAGCAACACCGGTTGCTTGCAGGCCATCAGGTATCGTTCCATCTTGCTGATGGTCGTAAACCGACAGCAGGACGGATGCAATATGCTGGCAATCCCGATGGAAGGAAGCTAGCGTAGGACAGCTGCATTTTGTCTGAAAACTGCCGACAGCATCCGCCTCAATCGTGACATGAAAGTCTTCCTTGCCTTTAACCGTTGCTTCACAACCATCATGACGGTAGCTTTCAAATTTCACTTTATTGGCACGCTGAAAAGCTTCCCCTCTTTTGAAGGAGACGGCCCCGCACATGTCTTTTATGATTTTTTGATTCAATTTGAAATCCAAATTGCCGTCCTCCTCCCGAGGTTTTGTTTGAGTGATTTTACATTCCGCTGAAAAGTAAGCTCATTTTATCATCATACTATGAAATGGGTTTACGGGGGTGGAAAAAAGCAAAAAGACAAACTCCCATATTCGGAGTTCATCTCTATTTCAGCAAGAGGAATTTGTACCATCATTGTTGTCCTTTGGTGTTGCCTTTCTTTTTTTTTCGATAAAAGAAGCTGAATACAAGGAATGCAAGAAGAATGTAAAAAAGGATAAGTTCAGCGGGGTCCTTCACCAAAAATGGGTTAAAGGCAAGCTTGATTGAATTATCCAGATCAAATCCCAATAGAATATCCATACCTAAAGATATGACCACTAAAGGGGTCAGAAGCAAAAGCGTAATACCGAAGAATTTCATTTTTGATCAACTCCGCCTTGGAACTTATTTTGGTGCTGGCCTTTCCTTTTTTTCCGATTCTTAAAAAAGGCAATGATCAAGAGAACTAACGGGATGATCACCTGAAATGGCAGATGGATGTAATTTGGTACGACATCTAGCCCTTCATAGATATGTTCCGTATAGCTGCTTGACATAATGATCGAAATCAATAAAATGACGATGCCAACAGGGTATGCAAGTCTGGAGGGCTGTTTAACATTGAAAACATTCGCCGTACCCGTTACCGCTACATAAGTTAATACACTTATCTTGATGAACCCGCCAATCAACAACAAAAACAAGAAGTACACATCGAGACGTTCAAGAAAGCCAGCGACCTCTATGGACTGTATGAGGGTAAGAAGAGGGTATTGCGAACGTGTCGTAAGGTCCACACCAAGTACAGCAATATTCACAGCCATTATTACCGCGAGAAAAATACCGCTTGTCGCCAAGCTCCCTATCCCAATTTTTTTCAGTCGCTGAGGTTCGTTCAAATAAGGAAAAATCATTAAAAACACTATGATCTCGCCAAATGGAAAAAATACGGTTTTAGTGAAGCCCATTTTCACCATCTCTGTCCCGCCCATTTCAAAAATGGGTTTTAAGTTGTTTAAATGGATCATGCCTGAAGCAATAATCAGAAGCATGAAGGTCATTAAAAGTAAATTCTCCAAGACAAAGAATAGTTCCCCCGTCCTCGCCAATACTTCTATCCCTTTACGGACCGTATACACCACGACTAAAATGAATGCAGCGTTAGCAACAAATAACGGAATATGAGGATAGGCAAAAGTAAGCAGTGTATCTCCGAAATCCCTAAGACACCTTGCAGCAAGATAGATGAAATAAAGGATGTATAGAAAAGCTACGATCCTGCCTAGAAAATTCCCCAATATATGTTTTACAAACTCTGTTAACAGCTGCTCAGGGTAGTATTGAAAAAGGCCATAATAAACGAAAAATAATAAAAATCCGCCTATCATCGCAATAAGGATGACTAGCCAAGCAGCCTGCTTGGCTTCACCTGCAAGCGGAACCAAAAGTGCACTGCCCATTTCAAACATGAAAATAAGGACGAACAGCTGGTAACCGCTGATTTTTGCCTTTTCCATGAGAATGCCACTTCCTTTCCATTATTGATCTTTCTTTTTTAAATTTGAAAGAAATGGCTTATTACGTAATCCGGTACGGCGAATGAAAGTTTCTACCTGCACATCAACTTCCAGTTTAGGAAAAGTATCGTCGTCCCAGTTTTTCTCTAGTCTCTTCCATTCTTTCGGATGGGATTCGTGCATGAGCTCCCCAAAGCCAAAAATATCGGATTTATTTTTTTGTGCCCGAACGATCGCACCTTCCATCTCCTTCTTCAATTCTTTCGCTAACTTCTTTTCAATATCTATCAGAACATGCATATCGGTTAGATTCAAAGGAACATTCACCTCCCGGACATCTCCCTCTGCACGGACCTTTATCGATATTTTCGGTTTGCCGTTTACCAATTTTACCCCGACGTTGGTTTTTTGCCGAATAACTGAATAGGTGATTGCGTCTTTTTTACCCTCCCAATCAAGGTTTAAATAGGTATTTTCGATCCTATCCAATACCCACATTGATCCTATTGCCTTATCACCATCCAGCCAGTCAATCAATTTTCCATCTTTAAAAACACCTATCCCTGCTACAGTAGGGTTTGCCTCAATATCCGAGGACATAGTATTCTCCATTTTATTTTCCTTACCCGTGTTTCCTTTCACGGTAAAACCGCTTATTATCGGTTCTTTTCCGGTACTAAGCAGATTCTTGATCGTTTCTTGGAGATTGATGCTAATACTTTTCCCCTGGGTTTTTTCAGTGGTTTCAATCGTCCTAATGACTTTTTCAGCAGATACCTTATCGATTGCAGTTAACGTTTCGACAATATCCCTTGCTTTCACACCCCGGGCAATCACGATCCTCGTAGTTGCCCTGAATTCCGGTGAGCGCTCAAACGCATCGAAAATATCGTTAAGGCCCTCCTCTTTTGCTAGTTCCTCACCGATGACAACCAGGTTGGCATGAGCAAAATACATATCTCGTGAAATCTTGGTTGAAGCGAGACTATCCAGTTCAAGCACATTATTTCCTGTGGCCCTATAAATGGATATCGGTGGATTTGTCCCGCCGCCGCCCTGAAGAGCTCCCGCTACATTGCTTGGATTGATGATTTGGAACGTTCCCACTAACTTTCCTTCTTTATTTCTATCGAGTCCGACCGCCGAGACGATGGCCATTTCGTTTAACTCTGTTTTATCCCAACAGCCTGTGGTGAATGTTGCGGCGATTAACATCATCAAGAGCGGAACTAATCTTTTACGATTCATTGCCTTCACCTTTTTTCCCGTCAGAAGTTTTCATTCCGCGCGATTCAGGAGGCAATGGTCTTTGATTCTCGCCTTCCCTTATCAGATTATTTTCGTTGGTTAAAAATTTAGGCCTTTCCTTGAATGCCCACATAGGTCTTCTGAAGAATGTATCGCCCAGCCCTTCAGGATTCAGAGGAGCGAGCGGTGTCATATAAGGAACTCCAAGTGAACGCAGGCTGCATAAATGGACGATGAGAATGATAAAGGCTAAAATCATCCCATAAAAACCTAAAGTGCCGGCACAAACGATGAATCCGAACCGCACAATGCGGGCAGAAATCGCTATGGAATAAGAAGGGGTTGCGAAACTGGCAATCGCCGTGATCGAGACGATGATGACCATTGCCGGCGATACGATACCAGCCTGGACGGCCGCCTGCCCAATGACCAGTGCCCCGACAATGGACATCGTCGAACCTACAGCCTTTGGCATCCGAAGACTTGCTTCCCGTAATATTTCAAAGGTCATTTCCATAAGAACCGCTTCAACGACGGCAGGCAAAGGAACCGTTTCCCTTTGGGCCGCTACAATGACCAGCAGCTTCGTTGGAATCATTTCCTGATGAAAAGTCGTGGCTGCAACATAGACAGCCGGCCCGACTATCGAGATGATGAAAACGATGATCCGTAAAAAACGTGTAGCTGAAGCAATGTCGAAGCGATTATAGTAGTCTTCGACAGATTGAAAAAACTGTACGAATATTGCCGGGGCCACCAAGACGAAAGGCGTTCCATTAACGAATATCGCCACTCTTCCTTCCAGAAGATTTCCCGCAACCATATCCGGTCTTTCTGTATGGTTTAGGGTTGGGAATGGGGTCATGACCTGGTCTTCTATCAATTGTTCAATATATCCTGATTCAAGAATGCTATCGATGTTAATTCGATTTAAGCGCTTCTTGACCTCCTCGACAATCCCTTCCATATCCTGATTCAAGAATGCTATCGATGTTAATTCGATTTAAGCGCTTCTTGACCTCCTCGACAATCCCTTCCTTGACAATTCCATTTATATACATGATGGAAACGTCCGTTTTTGTCACCGTGCCTATTTTCATCGACTCTATCCATAAATCCGGGGTATTGATGATCCGGCGTAACATGGCGATGTTCGTTCCATTCGATTCCGTAAACCCTTCCCTTGATCCCCGGACAGTCAAATGCGTGCTTGGCTCCTGAATCGAGCGCTTCTCTCCTCCTCTTGTACTGGCAACCAGGGCGACGTTTACTCCATCAACAAAAATGATGCTGTCCCCTGATAATAAGGATAAAAATAGCTTTTCCCAGTCCGTGACCTTTTCTACGCCACCGAGGGAAACCACGTCCTCAGAGATAATTTCCATTGCTTCCAGTGGAAGTATGTTTTTTGACAGGTGGGGATTTTTCATGATTGATTCAATTATAAAGTCCGTAACGCTAGGATTATCAATCAGACCCTGCACATACAAAATAGTTGTTTTTATCTCCGGGTTTTGCCCGATTTTCAACGTTCGGATAATAATGTCGGGACTTTTTCCCGTCTTTTTCTTCACGATTTCCAGATTGGCAGAAAGGGAACTTTCAATATAATCAGGCGTTTTGCTTTTGGATTGACTTTCATCTTCCTTTTTCTTTTCACGTTGCTTCACTTGTCTCTTTTGCTTGAAAAAAGAAGCCATAGCACCGAACCTCATTCCTTTTTCGTTTCACTCATTTTGTCCAAAGCATTCCCCCTTTATTCTGAGTTCAGCCTACTTCCTTCCATAAGAAAAAGGCTGTCGCAATGACAGCCTTTGGCGGTTATTTTCCGTTATGTAATGAAAGTGCCGATTATAACGGCTCCATCAACTAAACTCTAGATTATACTTTGCCTTTATTCCTTCTAAAAATCAAAACAACGAAAATAATGAATAACAAAGCCAATATCGCATAAACGATGTTTGAATAAATGTCCATATATCCTACTATATCTTCCCACGAAGATCCTACAGCTGCCCCGATATTCACTAAGATGATGTTCCAAATTAATGTTCCGGATGTAGTGTAAAGCAGAAAGAGCCAAAAGCTCATATGGGACATGCCTGCAGGAATTGAGATCAAGCTCCTGATCAGCGGAACCAGCCTGCAGAAAAACACGGTCCATGCTCCGTACTTGTCAAACCATGTATTCGCCTTATGAACGTCCGAAACTGTTAACCGAAGAATATGTCCCCATCTTTCCACGAACTTTTCAATGACCTTAACGTCAAGAAGTAAACCAATTCCATAAAGGACGACTGCCCCTGCCACTGACCCTATAGTCGCAGCGATCACGACACCGATAATCGTCATATCCGCTTTTGTTGTCATGTAGCCGCCAAAAGTAAGAATGACCTCTGACGGGATCGGCGGGAAGATATTTTCCAATGCTATTAATAGAAAGATTCCTATATACCCAAAATCATTCATGAATTCCGTAATCCAGTTTTCCATTTAATACGCTCCTAACTTTCTTGAATCAACAGCTGACTTGTTACCCGCCGGCTGCTTATCTTGCAATAATCTTACTTTCTTTATTAACGATCTTTGTTCTTCCGGCGGTCTTGATATCTTTGAAAAAACCAAATGGCAATCGCGATCCAACAACCACCCGCCAAATATCCGGCAATGATATCACTAGGATAATGGACCCCCAAGTATATACGGCTAATACCTATCGAGAGAATCATCATCATGCTGATCAGAATCAATAGAATCCTTGCCCATCTAGCCGTAATGTGACGCCAAAGCAAAAATGTAAGAATACCGTATAAAGAAAATGCATTCATGGCATGTCCACTAGGGAAACTGTACCCCCCTATTTCGATGAGTCGATGTAAATCGGGCCGGGCGCGTTGAAACAATAGCTTAACCATCAAATTGAGAAGAGGTGAACCAACCATGACTGCAGTGAATAAGACCAGTTCCAAACGATGCTTCAAAACCCTATATAAGAAAAACAAAATAATCAAGGATAGGATGATCAGGGAAACGGTTGAACCTATGTAGGTAAAGAACTTCATGATGTCAGTCAGAAGAGGCGACTCCCATCCCTGCACCAAGGAAATCACATTTTCATCAAATTTCAGGTATTCATTTGCACTTATGGTAAATGCCATGAAACTGAACCCTATTAAAGAAAGTACACTTACTATAAAGGCAATGGTTAATTGCTGCTTTAATTTCATAATAACATCCTTTCACTTATTTAAAACCGATTCATATGGAAATTTCTATTTTATCATATCTTCTTCATTGCATGGTGAGTGTAATTGCTTCATCGCCTGCCAACCTATTTCGGGGAACATTCCTGGGCACAAAATTTCTCCTTTATCATACTACTTCATTCTTCATTGTCACCTCAACTTCGGGTTACTATAGATTTCCTCTCGAACGTTTCAGGAGTGGCAGGAATATTTTTAACCATTCCATTCAACATGTATGCCATGCGTCCCGACTAAAAAGAAAAAAACCTTATGCAGGTTAGTGCACAAGGTTTTTCTTTTATTAAATGCGGCTTGCCTTAAGCGGTAGTGATGTCAAAGTTTGCCCGGTCGCTGAATCGGTAAGATTCTCTTCTAACTGGAACGATGGCACCGCTTCAATACGCTTGAATTTCTTCAGGAAGGCAGTAAGCGCAATCTTTGCCTCCAGCCTGGCTAGCGGCGCTCCCAGACAGAAATGGGGGCCATTTCCGAAGGTTAGATGTTTCTTATTATTATGGCGGTGGATATTAAGGGTGAAGGCGTCTTCAAACATCTCTTCGTCCAAATTAGCTGCACTCATCCAAACAACCACGTTATCCCCTTCTTTCAATTCCACTCCCAATAGATCGTTATCTTCCTTTACGGTGCGATCCAATTTAATAAGATTGAATCGGAAACGAAGCATTTCTTCGACCGCCTGGGGAACCAAATCCAGGTTTTCATGTAACTCTTGATAAACATCTTTGTCATCATATAGCAGGGAATAAAAGCTATTGGCCAGTAAATGACTTGTTGTCTCGACCCCCGCTCCTAAAATCAGCATGGTCGTCCGGACAACCTCATCATCCGTAAACATTTCCCCATCCACTTCTGACTTCAATAGATCTGAAATGATATCATCTGCCGGGTTTAATCGTTTTTGCACAACAATCGGATACAAATACTGATAGTATTCTTTTGCTGCCACTTGCTTTAATTCATTTACTTCTTCTTGTTTTTCTCTATCAAAAGGAAGAAATAAGATATCCACCCATTTCTTAAACAATAAACGATCTTTCGAGGGAACGCCCATTAAATCCGACATGACAATGATCGGAAGCGGACTCGCCAATGATTGCACAATATCGATTTCCGTTTCCTCATCCATTTGTCCAATCAACTCATCTGTAATTTCCTGAATGCGAGGTTCCCAGTTTTGAAGACTTCTAGGTGTGAATGCTGCGGCCAGCAGTGAACGGCGTTTTCTATGCTCAGGTGGATCCGCTTCAGTGATTTTGATTTTATCAGGCACAGAGCCTTCATCACTATCCGTTCCTACCGATATGGTAGTCCGTTTCCGTACACTTGAAAAATGTTTATAATCACTGAGAACCCGCTTCACATCTTCATATTTAAAAACATTCCACGTATCCGTTCCTTCGTGATAACTCACCGGGTCATTTTCTAACATCCGTTTACACCAAGCGTACGGACTAAATTCCTCCGTCCGTGTTTTAAACCTAGTAATTTCTTTTACTGCAATAACTTCTTTCATGATACCGACTCCTCCCACTTCTTAAAAGTTACCTAACAAAAGGATCGAATGTTCAGCATTACCATCTCAGTCGATTTGTTAAAGGGTCGAGCATTCCTGATAGACTTTTTCACCAAATCCTTAAATACACATCTATTCCATTATAGGGTAAAATCCCGCAACAAGCCATGCATCTTCCATACCAGCAGCCCTACACGAAATTTGCCCCACAATCCCAACAACCCTATGTAAAACTGCTTATTTTTTACAATTCCCTTTCTTTTTCTATTTTTTTATGTCTCTCAATTGAAGCTTAAAATCCAATCCTCATTTTCAAATTTGGTGAAAGTCCTTTTCACTAAGTTATTTCAGTATAAATTATTTTACGTAGATTTCCACTCCAGGCACTCGCTTTCCGCGGGCGGTCCGGGAGCCTCCTTGGCGCTCTTTGCGCCTGTGGGGTCTCCCTTGGCCACGCTTTTCCCGCAGGAGTTTCGTACCTTCCGTTCCAATCAGCTGGAACGTTTTCAAATTAAATAACTGCAGGCCACATACGGTTGGTTATACTCCATGATTTTTTTACTCTTTCATATGGAATGATATTCTTACTGGATTGAAGAAATTTGCGACACTCCTGCCGAGTAACTGGCTAGCCAAGACCCCACAGCCGCTTGCGGTGAGGAGGCTTTGCAGACAGTCGGCGGAAAGGGAGCGGAAATCAAGCTGGAACGTTTAAATAAAAAAACTGCAGGCAACTCGCTTTTCTTCGAGTTTGTCTACAGTCTGAACGGCTGCACTGTAGCCGTCAATTTTTGCCCCTTTTAATCAGTTCATGCAAATCATCCATTTTCTTTTCCATGATATCCAGTCTGGTTTTACGGTCCTTGATGGAACGGAAAAGGGATACGGTCCCAACGATGATTAGGATTAGAAATACAAGGCAAAACAATTGGTATACCAGATCCGCAATATTATACCCACTCACTATGTAATCCCCCTAAATGGCATTCTCAATATTCTATTATACACCAGGCAAAATGAACAATTTAACCTTTTTAAGGGGAATCGGGAATAAAAAAACCGATAGCCAGTTGCTATCGGTTGATCTTTTATACTTCTAATTGTTGATCGTCATCTTGAGGCACGATTAATTCATTATAAAATGCAGCCATTGTTGTTCCTGCATAAGGAATCAACCATAGTAAACCAATTCCCAGCGTGAACATGCAAAGGATGCCCCATCCGATGAAGCTTAGGTGCATGAGGAAATACTTCCATTTCAAACCCTTCATCCTTTTTCTGCTTTCTGTAATGCCTTCAAGCACCGTGTATTCAGGATGATCCTTCAATAAGAAAAACAGCTGCGAATAGGCGATGCCTTTAATGATACCCGGAATGATTAATAATAATGACCATAAAAAAATGAAAATACCTTGTAAGATGGATGCACCAATTAGCTTGAAAGAGGTTTTTCCTTCTTTATAGATAGCAAATACTTCTGGAATATCAGGGTTTCCTTCCCTAACCAAATTCAGGTAGAACCAAGTGGTTGAAATGGTAAGCGGGATTAAGGCGATGGTTAAGACGAGGCCGAAGATATCAGACCATATCGGTGTTTCTTCCTGCATGAGCCATTGTGAAAACCCACCACTTCCGATCACTTCGACAATTAAAGGCAAAATGATGTTGATCAAGAACAGAAGCAACATCAGCGATACAGTTACTCCCCATTTACCTCCCAACGACTGAAGGGCTTTCCTTTTTAATTCTGAGATTCTCATACTCCTATTTAACTCCCCTTTTTTAAACAGCGGAATTCTGAATATTCACCATTTTATTGTAAAATCTGGTTGAATTAAGAAAAACCACTATTTTTTTGATGTTTAATTCTCATATTGTATTTTAACATAATATTTCTTGCCGTGGGCTTAATTTCCTAGAAAGCACAAACGATAAATCGTTTTCGAGCAACCATGTTCAACTCCTTTCTGGCCTTGGTTATTGGCTTGTAACAGTTTATGAAAGCGAAAATGACAATATGCCATCAATCATTCTCAGTGCCACAAACCATTTAATTCCTTTCATTTGAAAAAACCTTCGCGTAACATACCCTTTAGCGTACGGTCAGCGAAGGTGCTTTCAAATATCTTGGGTAATGTACTCTCTAGTTCTTTTTTCATTCCCGGCAAGGATTTCTAATGTCTCCAGTGATTTGCCCCTTGGATTCTATCCTAAAATCTAACTAACACCATGGATAAAAATATTAACACCGTATTCCATGGCATCTTCGTCAAAAGTAAAACGCGGATGATGGTGGGGATAGGTGATTCCCTTTTCCTTATTCCCAGCTCCTATCAAGAAATAATTGCTAGGTGCCTTCTGTTGGAACGCCGAAAAGTCCTCATCCCCCATCGTTTTTTCTTTTCAAACTTTTTCCTGGCTTTGTCATCACCATATAAAATGATCACAACAAAAAAAGAGCATCCCAAAGCAGAAATCGCTTCCGCCTTTGGAACACCCTCTTTCCTATAATCAATCAGAGCCAGTTATAATAAAATCGTCTTGGAGCAAAGCTAAAGGAAGCTTTCTATTTATAGGATCCCCTGCCGAAACATTAATTTCAGTAATGTGACCACTGGCACCTATTGAAACATCAATCAATTTCCCATCCTCCGTTTTCACTAAAAAGAGCCTCTCCCATTCATAAACATAGGAATTCTTTTGAACGTAAACTTGTTCGACGGTCCCATCCTGAGCACACTCGATGGTATGAATCGGTTTTAACACGGAATCACTCCTCCACTCTCCATTATTTGACTAAAGCTTACACCCAGCCACGGAATATCGAGGCTTCCGCCATTTTTCTGACACCCACCATATATGCTGCCAGCCTCATATCCACTTTTCTTGTCTCGGACATTTCATATACTTGATTAAATGAATTGACCAATAACTCTTTTAATTTGGTTTGGACTTCTGCATCTTCCCAATAATAACCTTGATTATTTTGAACCCATTCAAAGTAAGAAACTGTCACACCGCCTGAACTTGCCAATACATCAGGTACGAGAAGCACATTGCGTTCCGTCAAGATCTTCGTTGCCTCCAAAGTGGTAGGTCCGTTCGCTGCCTCCACGACAATTTGGGCTTTGATAAGATGTGCATTTTCTTTGGTGATTTGATTGGAAATGGCAGCAGGCACTAAAATATCACAATCTTGTTCCAGAAGTTCCTGATTGGTGATTGTATTATCGAATAGTGTCGTTACCGTTCCAAAGCTATCCCTTTTATCAAGTAAGTAATCGATATCCAGACCATCCGGTTTATAGATGGCACCATATGCGTCCGATATGCCAATCACTTTCGCACCAGCATCATGCATGAATTTGGCCAAAAAGCTTCCTGCGTTCCCAAACCCTTGGACGATGATGCGTGCACCTTTCAATTCTATGCCCTTACGCTTTGCCGCTTCCTCGATACAGATGGTGACACCTTGTGCCGTCGCCTTTTCCCTACCGTGTGAACCACCCAGTACCAGTGGCTTGCCTGTAATGAAACCAGGCGAATCGTGTTCTCTTATTCTACTGTATTCGTCCATCATCCATGCCATGATTTGTGAATTCGTATAAACATCCGGGGCCGGAATATCTTTAGTCGGCCCCACTATTTGGCTGATTGCCCGAACGTATCCACGGCTAAGCCTTTCCAATTCACCGATGGACATTTGGCGCGGATCACAGATGATGCCGCCTTTTCCTCCGCCATATGGCAGATTCACGATTCCGCATTTCAAACTCATCCACATTGAAAGTGCCTTGACTTCTTCCTCATCGACTTCAGGATGAAAACGGATTCCGCCTTTCGTCGGACCGACAGCATCGTTGTGCTGTGCACGGTATCCAGTGAAAATCTTCGTCGAATTGTCATCCATCTTGATTGGAATCCGGACGGTCAGCATCCGAAGAGGTTCCTTCAAAAGCTCGAACACTTCTTCAGAATAGCCAAGCTTATCCAGCGCCTCCTTGATTACGACCTGTGTTGAATCAAGCAAGCTGGCAGTTTCTTTTTCTTCTTTGACTGTTGTACTCAATGGAATTCACCTCATAGGTATATTAGGATAAAACTTTTTTAATGCGTTCGATTGCCCAATCCAAGTCTTCTTTTGTAATCACTAATGGCGGAGCAAAACGGATAACTGTATCATGTGTTTCTTTACATAGCAATTTTTCTTCTTTAAGCTGCTCACAATAAGGTCTTGCTGCTTCCGTTAATTCAACTCCGATGAATAAGCCTCTGCCGCGGATATCTTTAATCATTGGATTCTTGATTTCTTTTAAACTATCCATAAAGTATTGTCCAAGCTCCAATGAACGTTCAGCTAGCTTCTCTTCTTCAAGGACTTCCAATGAAGCGATGGAAACCGCACATGCCAATGGATTGCCGCCGAATGTAGAACCATGGGAACCAGGATTGAATACGCCAAGAATTTCACGGTTTGCAGCTACGCAAGAGATTGGGAAAACCCCGCCGCCCAGCGCTTTACCTAAAATGTACATATCCGGAACTACTCCATCCCAGTCAGAGGCGAACATTTTTCCTGAACGTCCAAGTCCTGACTGAATTTCATCAGAAACGAATAGGACATTATTTTCTTTACATAAGTCGTAAGCTTCTTTTAAGAATCCTTGTGGCGGTATGATGATTCCCGCTTCACCTTGAATCGGTTCGATTAAAAATCCAGCCGTTTGCGGTGTAATCGCTTCTTTCAAAGCATCAAGGTCGCCGTAAGGGATAAGCTTGATCCCTGGCAGCATCGGTCCAAAGCCCCTTCTATATTCATCATCGGATGACAAGGACACGGCTGCCATCGTCCGGCCATGGAAGTTCCCGATACATGCAATGATTTCAGCTTGGTTTTCTGCGATTCCCTTAACATCATAACCCCAGCGTCTAACAGCTTTAATTGCAGTTTCAACAGCTTCAGCACCTGTATTCATAGGCAGTGCCATGTCTTTTTGCGTAATGCGTGAAACCATTTCATACCATGGTCCTAATTTATCACTATGGAATGCACGGGATGTCAATGTTACGCGATCAGCTTGTTTTTTTAATTCGTCGATGATTTTCGGATGCCTGTGGCCTTGGTTCACTGCTGAATAGGCACTAAGCATATCCATATATTTGTTGCCTTCAGGATCTTCCACCCAAACTCCTTCTGCCTTCGAAATGACGATTGGAAGTGGATTATAATTGTTTGCACCATATTGTTCTGTTTGCTCGATTAATTTTTCCGTTAATGTTGTCATGTTGATTCCCCCTAAAATTTATAGCGTTTCAGATGTTGTTTTACCTTGAAGATGAAGAACTAAATAATCAGGACCGCCCGCTTTTGAATCTGTACCTGACATATTGAATCCGCCAAATGGCTGGTATCCTACAATGGCTCCAGTACAGCCGCGATTGAAGTACAAGTTACCTACGTGGAAATCCTCACGCGCTTGTTCGATATGTTCAATGTTGTTAGAGATGACCGCACCCGTTAATCCATAATCCGTGTTATTGGCAATCTCGATTGCATGATTGAAATCTTTTGCCTTACAGAATGCAACCACTGGTCCGAAAATTTCTTCTTTCATGACACGTGCATTCTCATCCACATCGGCAATGATAGTTGGCTGGATGAAGAAACCTTTTGAATTGTCTCCTTCTCCCCCTGTAACAATTTTCCCTTCTTCTTTACCGATTTCAACGTAGCTCATGACTTTGTCGTAAGCTGCTTGATCGATAACCGGACCCATGAAATTGTTTAGGTCTGTTGGTTCCCCGACTGTTTTTTCTTTCGTTAATTCAATGGCACGATTCAAGACTTGGTCATATACATCTTCCACTATTACGGCACGTGAACAAGCAGAACATTTTTGACCGGAGAATCCGAATGCAGAAGCGACGATTGATTGTGCCGCCAATTCCAGATCAGCCTCTTTATCAACAACGATCGTATCTTTACCGCCCATTTCAGCGATGACACGTTTTAACCAGATTTGGCCTTCATGAACTTTTGCCGCACGCTCATAAATACGGATTCCAACATCACGAGATCCGGTAAAGCTGATGAAACGTGTACGAGGATGATCTACCAAATAATCGCCAACCTCGGCACCGCTTCCTGGAATGAAGTTCACAACTCCTGCAGGCATGCCCGCTTCTTCCAGCACTTCGATGAATTTAGCTGCAATGACCGGTGTTGTACTGGCCGGTTTCAATAAGACCGTATTTCCTGAAACAAGAGCTGCCGTCGTCATGCCTGCCATGATCGCAAACGGGAAGTTCCAAGGTGAGATGATGACACCGACACCAAGCGGAATATAATTGAAAGCATTGTGTTCAATCGGACGGCTTTCCACTGGCATGCCGTCTTTAAGCTTCAGCATTTGACGTGCATAGTATTCCATGAAGTCGATCGCTTCCGCTGTATCTGCATCCGCTTCATTCCAAGGCTTTCCTGCTTCTTTCACCAATAGAGCCGAGAAATAGTGTTTTCTTCTCCGTACGATGGCTGCAGCCCTGAATAAAATATTTGCACGCACTTCCGCTTTCGTTTTTCTCCAAGTTTGGAATGTCTTATCTGCCGCTTGCATCGCTTGCTCAGCAAGATCCTTATTCGCTTTGGATACCATTCCAATAACTTCTTCTTTATTTGCTGGGTTTACAGAGGTAATGACTTCATCAGTAAACACTTTTTCACCATTAATGATCAGCGGATATTTCTTCCCTAAATCATTAGCTACATCATTCAATGCCGCTTGAAAAGCTTTATTGTTTTCTTCGATTTTAAAATTAGTAAATGGTTCGTGTTTATATGTTTGGACCATTATAGCTCATCTCCCTAAAATTTTATGTTTTTTTCTTCACCCTTACTTAACAAGCAAGTTCCGTGCCAACTTTTCATTTTCTTGAAAAAATAATGATATTTCATTAAATATGCAATGAAATTCAGCACTTTAAGGGCAAAATTGACATAGTATGCCATTATTTTTTGCTCTAATCCCTATTTATGTCGCTTAAACCTTACACTTTTAATCAATGCAAGATTCATGCCAACTATAAAAAACATAAAAAACAGCGTTTTTCCACTTTTTCCGCAAAATATTTTTGCACTTCGATGCAAAATAATCTTGCTGTGCAAATTTTATTTGCACCTTTACTTTAATTCCTCTACAATAGCTCTAAGAAAAGAAGAAAAATGGGAGGCATTCATGAATTTAGATCAAATCATTAAAATAGATGGTTTCCAATCCATCCTCTATTCGCTTGTGGATGTAATCGATACAGGGATACATATAATCGATATAAAAGGGCGGACCATTGTATATAACAAGAAAATGGCAGAAATTGAAGGAATGGATTCAGAAGAAGTGTTAGGAAAGAAGATTCACGAAATCTTTAAATTCAAGGAAGAAACGGAGAGTACATTAATAAGGGCACTTCATTCGGGTAAGACAACCGAGAACTCGAAGCAGACTTACTTCAATAATCTTGGTCAGGAAATTACTACAATCAATAATACGTTTCCGATTTTGGATCAAAAACAAAATATCATCGGAGCAATTGAAGTGGCAAAGGATATAACGAATCTGGAAAGAATCATTAAAGATAATATCTTAAATAAGGGCGATACCAAATATACGTTTGACAGCATCATCGGAACGAGTGAAAATTTCCTGGAAGTCATAGAAAAGAGCAAGCGCTCGACCAGAACGGCATCCTCCATCCTCATCGTCGGGGAAACGGGCACAGGAAAAGAGCTCTTCGCCCAAAGCATCCATAATGGCAGCAGCCGTTCGACACATCCTTTCATCAGCCAAAACTGTGCTGCCCTGCCGGATAGTCTAATTGAGGGAATACTCTTCGGCACAAAGAAAGGCGCCTTCACCGGATCGATTGAAAGGCCTGGATTATTCGAACAGGCACAGGGCGGTACCATCCTGCTAGATGAAATCAACTCATTAAACCCGAACATGCAAGCGAAATTATTACGGGCCCTTCAAGAAAGGACGATTCGCCGTGTTGGGGATACAAAGGATAAAAAAATTGACGTTAGGGTCATTGCAACGATAAATGAAGATCCGATAGATGCCATTGCAAATGATCATTTACGCAAGGATTTATACTACCGATTAAGTGTCGTTTCGTTATTCATCCCGCCTCTTCGTGAACGGAAAGAGGATATTCCTTTGCTGGCGCAATCCTTCATCGAGAAATTCAATGCGCTGTTCGAATTGAATATAGAAGGAATCAGCGAAGAGGTCTACTCGCTTTTTTATGATTACGACTGGCCCGGGAACGTAAGGGAACTTGAACATATCATTGAGGGGGCCATGAATTTAATGGAACCTGGCGATACAAAGATTGCCATCACCCACCTTCCGGCTCTATTTAGGAAGAAAGCCCATTTGGAAGACATTCGTCCCGATAGAAAAGAAAATCATGAAAATGGAGATTTACAGGAGTCGACCTTATCTCTTGATGATTATATCGCCCATACTGAAAAGCAATACTTGGAGAAGATTTTAAAGGAACATGGGATGAATATCTCCAAAGCAGCCAAGGCCCTGAATATTAGCCGCCAAAGTCTTCAATACCGCTTGAAAAAGTATCAGGTCAAATAACACAAAAAAGCCCCCATTATTATGGAGGGCCTTCAGTTTATCGGCGGAAAGGGAGCGGGTTTAATGCGTATACCCTAAAATAAATGCCCAAATTCCGAATAGGGAGGTGAAGGTCGAAAAAATTCGTGAACGGTTGAATTAAGTTACATGTAGGTCGAATAAATGCACCACGGTCGAATTAAGTGCCGTGTAGGTCGAATAAATGCATCAACGGTCGAATTAAGTGCCGTGTAGGTCGAATAAATGTACCAACGGTTGAAGTAAGTGCCATGTAGGTCGAATAAATGCATCAACGGTCGAATTAAGTGCCATGTAGGTCGAATAAATGCATCAACGGTCGAATTAAGTGCCATGTAGGTCGAATAAATGCGTGAACGGCCGAATAATGCCGTGTAGAGCAAACTCACTTTCTACGAATTTGTCTACAGTCTGAAGGCCCTCATTGATAATGAGGGCCTTTTTTGCTTCTATTCATTTCACTTCGCGATCAGAATGCTTCAGCCGCTTTTACAACGTTTTCCAAACCATCCGCGACGATTTTTTGTGTCCGATCCGGATACTGATTATGGCCTTCAATGACCACGACATCCGGATTGTTAATTCCCCATAGGCCAATGATATTTTTCACTAAATTCACGGCCATTTCAGCAGAAGCCATTCCTTCTAATGCATAATCAGAACCGCGGGCATTCAAGAGCATGACTTTTTTATCACCAGCATACCCGACAGGACCTTCCGCCGTGTAATTGAACATTTTACCTGCTTGTGCCAAATAGGAAAGATATGTGATAAGCGGCGCAGGAACCGTTGAGTTCCAGAGAGGGAAAGCGAATACCACTTTATCCATGGCCAGGAATTGATTTAAATATGTGTCAACCAGTTCGGCCGCCTTTTCCTCTTCGGCTGTCAGTTCAAGACCTTGGTTACGTTTATACAAACCGGTAATTGCCGTATTTCCATAGTAAGGAAGCTCTTCTTTAAATAAATCCAGCTCTGTCACTTCATCTGTACGGTGTGTCTCTTTATATGCTTGTAAGAAGGTGTCATACATTTTCGAGCTGATTGCCTGTTCTGCAGGACGATCGTTCACTTTTACGAATAATACTTTTGTCATTTTTCCATTCTCCCCTGCAGCGGTTTCTTTATTTCTAAATAATCTACTTAAGAATCCCATTATCCTCTCACCATTGCTTTCTGCTTTATAATTTAGACGACTAAATGAATCTCATTGCCTGATGGATCTGTTACAGCGAAAAACCCTTCTTTTTCCGTGACGACTGCCCCGATTCCTTTCAGTTGTTCCGTTACTTTTTTTCTCGCTTCTTCGTCTGCAAAAACGAGAGTATACCAGTTTAGCCCCACACTATTTTCCTTAGGAGCAGGGGCGCCAACGCCATTCCAAGTGTTTAACCCGATGTGATGATGATATCCACCGGTTGAAGTAAAGAGCGCTCCTCCATATCGATTCACGACGCTAAACCCAAGACCTTGCATGTAAAACTCCTCCGTTTTACGTAAATCTGCTACATGCAGATGTATATGCCCCATTAAGGTACCTGCAGGCAGTTCGCTCCACTCACCATCGCTTTCTTTCAGAAGGTCATCCCCATCTAGCGGATCCGTGCCCATTGCGACTTCCCCTCCGGCCCATCTCCAATCAGTGGATGGCCGGTCATAGTATACTTCAATGCCATTGCCATCCGGATCGGTAATGTACAGCGCTTCACTCACTTCATGATCAGCCGCTCCAAATGGATATTTCGTTTGAAGTAAATGGCGTAAAAAAATCGATAAGTCAGCTCGGCTTGGCAGTAAAAGGGCAAAGTGATATAAGCCCGTCGTCCGCCCTTCTTTCGGAATCACATCAGCAGGCTGCTCAAGTGTCAGCAACGGGGTTTTACCGTCTGTCGTCAAAACGGCTTGCCGATCGGTTTTCTTCAATACTTTAAGACCGATGATTTCTTGATAAAACAGAATGGCCTTATTCAAATCCAAAACATTTATACTGACTTCGCCAACAAAGGTAATTGGTTTTTGATGAAAATTTTTATCCATATTGTCACTTCCCTTTTTTATTGAAAATCACATGATCCAAAGAAAGAACCGTGCGGTTTGCACACGCTAGATAGACAGACATGGCAAGCAGTGCCAAGTCCAGTTCGTAGCCCGCCGCTTGCCCGTTCCCAAGAAAACCAGCAGGTAATTTAGCCGTGAAAATCGCCCCCGCCATAATGACCGCAAATAGGACGGAAACGATTCGTGTTCCCAAACCCAGTATAACCGCAAGTCCTCCGATCAATTCGATTACTGCAACGATGTACGCCATGAAGCCAGGAATGCCAAGGCTATCGAAAAATCCCGCCGTATTTCCTATTCCCCCTTGAAACTTTGAAACGCCGTGAATGAAAAAAGTAAAACCTAAAATCACCCTTAAAAAAACTTGGGCTGCAGCATTTTTATTCATGTATGAACTCTCCTTTTGTTGGTTACTTTATGTTAGTAATTATATTTTCATAAGCTTATATTGTCAAGTAAGTTTATTGGAATTTCTTTTTTCCCTAAATAAAAACGAATTGCCGAAGCAACTCGTTATATGGTGTCACTATTTAAATGTGTAATAAATGGTTGAATTGATGATGAAAGAATCCGCGATCGTTCTCCCGACTTCCTCACATGCCACTTTACTGAATTTTGTTGCATCAACGGGCTCATATAATAATTGATGAATGCCGTCCACCGACCGTATTGCGACAGTTGCGTAAGGGTTTGTCTGAAATATCCGTTCCAGAATTTCTTCTTTATTAGGAACCAGGCTGGCAATCCATACAAGATCGAACTCCGTGTAGTCATGAAGAGCGCCATCATTCAAGATATAGTCTGAATTCCCTTCGTTATCCAGTTCTTGGACGATGCGCCGGCCAAGTGAATGGGCTTGTTCATCTATATCGAGACATGTCATTTTCGCACCCAACTCCCGTTGAAGCAGCAAAGGACTTAATGGGAGAGGACCCGTCCCTACAAATGCAAATGATTGAATATCATTTTTCACCTTTTTCAATTCATTGATTTCCGTTTGAATCAGTTCTTTGTAGTTATCCCAATAAATGAAAGAACGGAAGTCATCCAGGGAGTTCACACAGCCAACAAATAATTTGGCATAATGATCCTCCATCAATGTTTCAGCAATCTTCAGCTTATCAAGCATGGTATCCCGAATCGATCGGATATCATCATGGTTGAGAATTTCTTCTGCCATATGCTGGTCTAACGGTTTCGAAATCATCGAAACCAATTCGGTTAAAACGCGATTGATGATTTCGTTATTTGGTGATAAATCATCTTCTTCTAGTAAAATTTTATAAGTATCCATATATGTATGAATGATTTTTTCCTGGTTTCTAGACCATTTGATCGTTTTCAAGGCGCACACTCCTATTAGGAAATAATTTTTTGCTTAACCGTGGTATATACAATGCCAAAAATACCGAACGTCCTAGGCTGAATACAGTAAAGGCCAGCCATAATGCATGGTTTTGATAGGCCGGCAGAAAAATATAAAGTGTTATCACAAAGGCAATCAAGGAATAGATCATCGAGTTACGAATCGGGGCAGCTTCTGTTGCCCCAGTAAAAACACCGTAGAAAACGATGCCTACACTGGCCGATAGAGGAAACAAAATAAGCCAGATCCCATAAATGTTTGCCAGTTCAATGACACTTGGTATCCGTGTGAAAAGCGATAGGATGGCATCACCGCATAAATAGTAAGTGACAGCAATCATCAGGGAGGATAGAACACCCCACTGCAACGACAGGATCAGGGTCTTCTTATATAAGCGCTTATCTCTCGCACCAATCGCCTTTCCAACAAGAATGCTTGAAGCATTTGCGAGCCCGTCAAAGAAGTAAGCCATCATATAGTGAATTTGGATGAGTACGGCATTCGCCGCCAATATCTCCGTCCCATATGCGGCACCCTTTGCCGTGAAGATATTAAAAACTGCCAATAGGCAAAGCGTCCTGATGAATAAATCCCGATTCACCGACATCATTTTCTTGATGGATGACGGATCGAACATCTCTTTCAAAGGGGGCATTTCCATCCGATGGGGCGACACCTTCACAATAATGATCATTCCAATGAAAAAGGCCGTCACTTCCGAAAGGAGGGTTGCTATCGCTACCCCTGGCACACCCCATTGGAATCCATGGACAAATAACAAATCCAGGGCAATGTTCATCAGGTTCATGAACACCTGTAAAACTAGCGAAACCTTGATCTTGGACATCCCCATCAGCCATCCCAATATGACGTAATTCATCAAAGTGAATGGGATTCCCCATATTCGAATGCTGAAGTATTCAGCCGCATATCTTCGAACGTCAGCATCGGGATTCATCAATGTTAAGGAAACATGTTCAATAGGCCCCTGAAGTAGGATGAAACCTCCCCCTGCAACAATCGCCAGTATAAACGGCCTTAAAAAGGCTAAAATGCCTTGCTTCCCGTCGTTTGCCCCAAGTGCTTGTGCAGCAAATCCCGAAGTGCTCACCCGCAAAAAACCAAACAGCCAATACAAGGTATTGAAAATAACCGTTCCAATAGCTACGCCGCCCAAATAAGCAGGGTTTGGCAACTGCCCCACAACAGCGGTGTCCACCGCACCGATCAATGGCGTCGTTATCGTCGATATGGTCAGAGGAATGGCCAAGGCCAAATATGATCGATGGTTCACCTTACACTTCCTCCTTAAGTATCAAACTAAATCGAAATCATCACGATTTAAAACTCAAATAAACACAACTTCATTATTCAAACATCGAAATCAGTTCTTTTGTGTATGAATGGCGATCGCTGCAAAAAAGCTGTTCTTTTTCGAAAGAATCCACAATTTCACCCCCTTTCATCACCATGATCCGTTGGCTCATCTCCTGTACAGCCGATAGATCATGAGAAATAAAAAGGTAAGAAATGTCCAAAGTCTCCCGCAGCCCGCCTAACAATTTCAGAACCGCCGCTTGAGACAGAACGTCCAGGCTTGAAGCCGGTTCATCCAATATAATGAGGGCCGGTTCAATGCTGATTGCACGCGCAATGGTCACCCGCTGCTTTTGTCCGCCGCTAAGCTCATGCGGGTAACGTTCAGCAAAACTCCTTGGAAGCTCCACAGTTTCCAGCAGCTGTCCGATAAAGTTCGCTTCACTTGTATACGTAAAATATTTCAGATTTACCTGGCTGCCAAATTGAAGATATGGATCCATTAGTGAATCTTTTATCCTTAGTTTTGGATTCAAAGCCGATGCAGGATTCTGCAAAACAGCTTGGATGTTCTTGCGATACGGTTTTAAACTGCGTTCGCTTTTGTTTTGCAGCGCCGTTCCTTCAAATAGGATTCTGCCCTGGTCAAAAGATTCAACCTGAAGGATGAGTCTTGCCAATGTGCTTTTTCCGCAGCCGCTCTCTCCCACTAACCCGAGGCATTCCTTCCTTTCGATGCTGAAATTCACGTTCCTTAGTATTTCCACTCCGTTTTCATAGCTTTTATGGATATTTCGCACGTCTAATAAACTCATCCTGACACTCCTTCAAGCTTAAATGGAATTCTGCTCAATGATGGCGATGATTGAATCAGTTCATTCGTATAAGCGTGCTGCGGATGATTCAATACCTGATTTTTATCACCGGTCTCAATGATGGCCCCGTCTTTCATGACCGCAATGCGATCCGCATACTTCCTGACATGGCGTAAATCATGGGTAATGAACAAGATCGCACATCCGGTTTCTTTTTGGAGCCTTGATAACAGCTGTAAGACCTTAAAGGAAGATACACTGTCCAAGGCTGTGGTCGGTTCATCCGCTATCAATATATCCGGCTCAAGCAGCAGGGCTATTGAAATGGATACGCGTTGAAGCTGCCCGCCGCTTAATTGAAAAGGGTATCTGCTGTAGATATCTTCATTCAGGCCCAACGAAATGAGCGCCTTGACCGCTTGCTTGCGCCTCTCGTTTTTGGAAAGGTTCAAATGTGTTCGCTGATATTCGTCGAAATGTTGACCGATGGTAAGGAACGGTGTAAATGAACCCTGGTAATCTTGAAAAATATAAGCCAGGCGCTTTCCGCGAATCTTCCTGATTTCTGTGGAAGATAGCGTCAATAAATTCTTATCCCCGTACCATATTTCCCCCTTCGCTTGGAGATTGGGTGCAAGCAGCTGACATATTGCCATGGCCGTCATGCTTTTGCCGCTCCCGCTTTGTCCGACAAGTGCGAACCACTCACCCTCCTGCACATCTAATGAAAGATCCTTGACGATATGATTTTGCTTCCCCATGATATGCAGATGCCTCACGGATAAAATGCTCATGATCCCACCTCCTTTTTCACATCAAATGCATCGCGCAAATAATCACCGAGTATGTTGGATAGAAGTACGACGAATACGATGGCGAGCCCTGGGTATATCATCAGCAACATATTGGATTGAAAGTATGGACGGGCATCATTCAGCATGGCTCCCCACTCCGGTGCCGGCGGCTGCGCCCCGAGCCCGATATATGATAAGGAAGATATGAGCAAAATGATTTTTCCTAAATCGAGGCTAGAAAGGACAAGCACATTCCCGATAAGGTGCGGAAATAGATGCTTCCGCATGATCCCAAATGAACTTAATCCATTGATTTTAGCAACTGTGACATAATCCTTCTGACGTTCGGTGATAACCGTACTTCGCACAAGCCGGGCATAATTCACCCATTTCACTAAAACGATCGCCAATAGGAGATTTTCGATTCCTGGTCCTAATAAACCACTAAGCACAATGGCAACGATCGTATCAGGGAATGCGAGAAACGCGTCTGCAATGCGCATGAAAATCCGATCGATCAGTCCTCCTTTAAAACCGGCAATCACCCCGAACGGGACGCCGATGATAACCGCTGCAAACAGAGATAAGAGACCATAGCCAACAGTCAGCTGTGCGCCAAGCAGAAGACGTGTCAATACATCACGCCCTAGATGATCCGTCCCTAACGGATGTTCCATGCTTGCCGGCCATAGCCTTTCTCCCAAATTGACCAGTGCCGGATCATGTTTCAGAATAAGAAAGGTGTAAGCCGCAACGGCAAGGACTGTAGCCATCACCGTAAAAAGGACGGTCATTCTCCAGCGCCTTTTGGATTTTTTTTTGATAACTAACTCCATTTTCCATGATTCCTTTCCTTCAGTCTTAGCTCCGGATTTAAATAGCGATAAGATAAATCCACGGCACTATTAACCATGAATACAATGATGGCCATGACCAACAGGTACCCTTGGATGACTGGATAATCCCGTGACCGAATCGAGTCCACGACCATCTTACCTATGCCTGGATAGGCAAAAATCACTTCGATCACCACTACACCGCCGATCAGGCTGCCAAGGCTGACACCGAATACGGTAATGACCGGGGGCAAGCTATAACGAAATGCGTGGGCAAAGAATATTCGTATTTCTGATATCCCCCTAGATCGGGCAGCCCTGATGAAATCATGACTGAGGGAATCTATTAAACTCGAACGCAGCAAACGCACGTACACACTTGTGATGGCCAGCCCCAGCGTGACCGACGGCAAAATCAAAGAACGAAATCCGTCCCTGCCCATCGTTGGAAGGGCTCCCCATCGTACGGCAAATAAATCTATCAAGAGCAACCCCAGCCAAAAGCTAGGAATGGCTGCCCCCAATAAAGAAACGGCACGGCTTACCTGATCAATCCAGCTTCCCCTATACAAGGCAGCAAGCGAACCTAATGGAATGGCTATACCAAGCATGACAAGCAATGCGCCAACCGCCAGCTCAAGTGTTGCAGGCAGCCCGCTCATGACCATTTCCATCACAGGCTGATTCGTCAGATAGGAATGCCCGAAATCCAAGTGGATAAAGTCCGCAAACCAATCGCAATACTGCACTAACAGCGCATCATTGAACCCCAATTCTTCACGAAGCTCATTGACTTGCTCGTTTGTGACCGACACATCATCCACTTGAAGTATCGAGAGAACCGGGTCCCCTGGAGCAAGCCGAACAAAAAGGAAAGAGATGAATGTAATCACAAGGACAAAAATCACTACCTCAATGAATCGCCGGACTAAGATGCGAAACATTCACTTCACATCCAGTTCATTCGTCAGCATGTAGTATTCGCTTCTTGAAGTGATCCAGTTTTCAACTTTATCGGCATCATAAGCAACAAGTGTATTCGGATGTAAAATGAATGAATTATACACCTGTTCATCCACATACATCGCAATCTCCTCAGCTAAATCCGAGCGCTTCTCCTGTCCGACCGTTACATTCAGCTCATCAATCAGGGACGTCAGGTAATCATCATCGGCCCCACTGAAGTTCAATGCTCCCTTTGGATGATAAGTAGCATTTAAATAATAACCGGCATCCCCGCGCGGAGCCGTTAAATTACTGTAGGTCGTTAAATCCCAATCTCGATTGGCAGCCATATACTCTTCAGGGATTTCTATTTGCTTGATTTTCACATCAATCCCCAACTGGCCGGCATCCGATTGAAAAACTTGGGCAATTAACGGCAGGTCGGCACGTGAACTGTATGTAAGAAGTGTAAACGTTAACGGTTTGCCGTCTTTTTGCATGACACCATCCACTTTCTTATATCCCGCCTGATCAAGAAACCCCTTAGCAGCTTCCATTCCATTCTCTTTTTTCGGATAGTCCGGAGCAAAAGAGAATGTGGATGGAAATGGCCCTGTTGCCACTTCTGCATGACCATGTAAAATCGTATCCGCAATGGATGATCGGTCGATCAAGGCATCTATCGCCTTTCGGACGTGTATGTCCTGCAATGCTTTACGTTCCAAATTCATCGTCATTTGATGAACACGGAAAGTGGATGTCGATTCAACCTTCACACCATCTATCGCCTTAAAATTTTCCAGGCTTTCCACTTCCGGACGGAAAACAATATCGGCGTCACCCGATTCAAGGGCAAGAGACCGTGCATTGGCATCTTCATTAAACGAAAACCTGGCGCTCTCAAGCTTTGCGGCTCCATCCCAGTAAGACTCATAACGTATTAAATCAACAGCCGTACCTGGTATGAATTTCGAAACGGCAAATGGCCCTGTTCCTATCGGCTTGTTTATATAGTCACTTTCCTTCACGTCAATAATCGATGTATTTGGATGAACCAATTCAGAAGGAAACTCAGGAAAAGGAACCTCCGTCTTAATCGTCAGCGCATTTCCGTCCGCTTCAATCGATTCAATGCGCAAGGCATTCTTGATCGCCGGACTATCATTCATCGCCCTCTCCAACGAAGCCTTCACCGCTTTGCCATCCATCGGCTTTCCATTCTGAAACGTCACACCCTCCCTTAACTCAAAATTCCATAATTGACCATCCTTGCTATCCCAGCTTTTGGCCAGCCAAGGTTCGATCGTCAAATCCTCATCATTGAGATGCACTAATGTCTCAGTGATGCCAGCCCTTAGTGACACATAACTAGTATCAACATTCGGATCAAGCGAGCTAGTCGCAAAATTAAAAAGCAAGTTCACTTCCTTCTTCCCTCCCAATTGATCTTTCGCAGACTCGGTGGAACAAGCAGTCAAAAGTAAGAATGCTAGACATACAATAAAAATCGATCTACATTTTCTGAACACGATTTATTTCCCCCATTACCTCAACTATTTTTAATGGCTGCCATAAAATCGTATTGATTACGATTTAGATTCCAGCCTTACCATCATGACAAACCACGTAACACATTGCCGAATGCTTATCCGGAATCAAACTATGTAATGCTCCTCAACGAGAGTAAACACCATTTTACGAGTATTTGCTCCAAACTCACGAGTATTTGCTCTAAACTCACGAGTATATGTGCCAAATTCACGAGTATTCGCTTCAAATTCACGAGTATTTGCTCCAAACTCACGAGTATTCGCTCCAAACTCACGAGTATTTGCTCCAAACTCACGAGTATTCGCTTCAAACTCACGAGTATTTGCTCCAAACTCACGAGTATTTGCGCCAAACTCACGAGTATTTGCTCTAAATTCGTGAGTAACGGCTCTAAATCTCTTGAAATAGCACCAAAATTTTAAGTAAATGCACCAAGCTCTCGATTTGTTGCACTAATCCTCCTTTTTTAAGCAATTCCTC
The DNA here is from genome assembly GCF_047238085.1 of Peribacillus phoenicis. NCBI lineage: Bacteria > Bacillati > Bacillota > Bacilli > Caryophanales > Bacillaceae > Peribacillus > Peribacillus phoenicis. The sequence continues at coordinate 3,871,657 of NZ_JBDFMF010000001.1, forward strand.
ATATTTTCTGCGCTTTTCACCAAACAAATCAAAACGATTACGATTTACACTTCAAAAAAACCCTCTTGTCTTGACTGTCTTTCATTATAAAACGTAATGATTACTGTTTACAAGGTTTTTTTTGAGTTTTAAAGATTAACGGATGCCAGTTCCTTCTTTTTGAGTAAGAAAAAACTCCTGAAAAAAGATTTCAGGAGTTCTCGGCTTTTACTTCAAGTTGTTGTAGTGGTTGATAACTTCTTTAGTTATTTCGCTATTTTCATCCAATCCGCTAACTTCCTTAAGTGCTGAAGCTACACCGTGTTCTTTGATCATCGTTTGCAGTTTAAGGGCTTCTTCATCTTCGTTAAAATCAAAGAGTAAAGCGGCCGCTATCGCTTTCGCCAGATTAGTATAGGAAAGTCCGGCTTTCTTTGCTTCTACGGCAGGGCGGACGAGACGGTCGTTTGGCCCTAGCTTACGCAGCGGTGAACGTCCGACTCGATTCACCGAGTCATTCAGGTAGGAGTTTTTAAAACGATTAATGATTTTTTCGATATACTGCTGATGCTCACCTGCGTCCAAACCGTATTGCTTTATTAAATAAGCGCCCGTTTCCCCTAGGGTTTTCTTGACTTGCTCTACAATTCCTGCGTCCTCCAATGACTGGTCAATCGTAGATTTTTTATTTTTGAGATAACCGAGGTAAGCAATGACGGCGTGTCCTGTATTAACGGTAAACAGTTTTCTCTCAATGAATGGAGCGAGTTCTTTTACAATGGTCATCCCTTCAACGGCGGGAATGCTTTCCTTCGTTTCAACGACCCATTCATAATAAGGTTCCACCAAAACATCGAGTGATCCTTCGTTATTTTGGATAGGAACGATGCGATCGACCGCTGAGTTAAAGAAGTAGACTTTATCGGCTAGTTTTTCTTTTGTATCTTGATCCAATTTTTCTAGAATGTAGCCTTCTAAAAGGTCTGTTGCCGATATTTGGTTTTCACAAGCGATCACATATAGTTTTTCATCGGTTTCCTTCACTCTTGACGCTAACCCTTTTGCAATTAAAGGAGCGATATGAGGCAAAATATTGGGACCGATAGCAGTGGTGAGGTAGGTTGCTTCGGAAATTGCTTTTATGATTTCCTCTTCCTGCTTTAAACTGTTTAAACCCGAAACATTTTCTACTGTGACGGATTCTTGTTGATCAGTGGCCAGTTTGACTTGATATTGCTTTTTATCATTTAACTGGTTGATTATTTGATCAGCTATATCTACAAATGTCACATGATATCCAGATTGTGAAAAGAGCGCTCCGATAAAGCCTCTTCCAATGTTTCCTGCACCGAAATGTACTGCTTGTTTCATTACAATCATCCCTTTATCAAGTTAGTATATAAATAATCCAAAAATATGGCTTCCAGCCTTCTGTTAATCATTTCTTCGTCCGAAGATGAAAAAATCATGATGGATTCATTGCTTTCAATTAAGCTTGAACTTATTAAACTGACGATTTCCTGCTGCTTCACACTTAATTCTTCAGGTGCCAGCATCAGCAGTAAATTTTTCATATGGACGTCATTTCCGTCCATACCTTTGACCAGACGATAGTCCTCCAGGTGGGCCACCTGGAATATCAGTTCTTTTACATTCTTATGTCTCGTATGGAAAAGGCCCATTCCAGTGCCAGGAATGCCTAAACCACCTTTTTTTTCCCGTTCCTTCAAAGATCCGACCACATCATCCGCACCCATTAGCAGTTCTTCCGCTTCTGCCATCCTGACCATTTCTTCAATGATTTCTGGATGTCCTTTCAGATGCGGCAGCCGATAAAACCGGAAATTATCCATGATCGACTCGATGCTCTGCTGGGCATCCTTCAATTCCTGCAGCACTTCTTTCAATTCGCCATCCTCTTTTTTGGTCACGGTATCCTTATGGGCTGAATGACTGCCATAACGCTTATTCTTCGTGAAGTTTTCGATATTCTTCCTTAAATAATTCCTGATGTTCAAAATATTCTCTTCACTCAAAAGAGGGGATACAAGGATATAATCACTATCGATATATGGAAGCCGGACGGTAGAAATGATCACATCGTAGTTTTTCAGGCTGCCCTTCTGTTGGATGTCTTTGATCGTCTTGATTTCTACAGTCTCGATTTCGATGATTTCTTTTTTGATCCGGCTTGCAAGCATCTTCGACGTACCGATACCTGTCGGGCAAACGATGAGTGCCCTTATTGATATTTCTTCCTCCCGCAGCACTAATGCAGATCCGAAATGAAGGACGATGAAGGCTATTTCATCTTCAGGAAATTCTTTTATTTCTATGAAGCCCTTTTCCAGACTGGTCTTCACTGCCAAAAAGAGAACCGGATACTTTCGCTTAATATCTTCAGTTAAGGGGTTGTACAATCCCATTTCCTGTTTGATCCGGAAAAGCGATGGTTCCATATGGGCAAGGAGCCCCTGATACAATGGGAAATCCTTGGTCAAATCGATTTGCAGTTGTGCCGAAACATCTTTTATCAGGTTTCTTATCAGCTGGCCAAGCAACACACTGTCATATGGAATGGCATCCGCCGCATGAAGCTTGGAACCTTTAAGGATGGCTGCAAGGTAGCTTATATCATCGATGGTAAAAGAGACTTCCAGCATTGTGCTGAGTTCCTTGCCTATTTTATTCATGAGATTATTCTCATCGGAAAGTTCGCTTATTTTCTTGAAGTCCTTCTCCAAAAAATATTGGCTTTCATTCCTTTGCAGGGTTACATAAATATGTACAATTAACCCTATATACCCGCTATCCGCCAAACGAGAATGGACACTGTTAAAAGTGGAAAACAGCACCCCATCGATAGCAAGAAGATATTCGGGATCGAAATAGTCGAGGATTTTCGCTTCTGGAAATTTTCCTTCTTGCAGCAAAAATAAACTTTCAATCAGCTCTTCATTAAAGAAGTGCAAGAAATAGGCTGCCTGGGCTTTCCGTTTATTTTCTTCGTTGCCGGCAAGCTCTATTCCGACTCCCCTTTTTCTCGTAATCATGATATTAAAATTCTTTAACCATTCAGTCAGTTCGTCCAAATAGGTTGTAAGAGTCGTAATGCTTATACCGAGATCCCCCGCAAGAACTTGAGTTTTATATGATTCTTCCTGCAGTAAAGCTAAAAGGAGATGCAGCTTTCTTTCTTGCGGCGTTTGATCGATCGGATGATTGCCCATCAGGTGCTGTACAAGCCGAAAGACTTGCTCATTCTTCCCGTCGATGGACAGTCCCTCATGTGTATTGCGTGTTAAATGCAACTCGAATGATTGCAGGATTTTTTCTATGGACTTCAGATCGCGTTGAACCGTCCGGACACTAACATTCAATTGTGTCGCAATGGATAAGGCTGTATGTTTTCCTGAAGTTTTTATGATCAATTCTATGATAGATTTTTCCCTTGAAGTAATATACATGCTACCAACTCATTTCAGGTGGAGTAACACGAGAAAATACTGAATAGAAAAGCGTAAAACGCTTTTCTATTCTTGGTTAAGAGTATTTAATTATTTTCTACATTTATAATATCCATCAATTCCCTGGCTGATGTGGCTTTAACCATCTTTTCAATATTCTCCATGTCAGAGCAGGTAACTGCAATGCCAGATAGAATTTCAAGATGTGTCCCGTCCTTGCCGGCAATACCGAATATCAATCGTGCCTTTTGGCCGTCAAAGTCGACACCATCAGGAATTTGTAAAACGGTAAATCCAGATTTAAGGACATCTTTCTTAGCTTCCTCGGTTCCGTGCGGAATGGCTACATCATTCCCCATATAGGTTGAAGTCAATTCATCACGAGCAATCATCGCTTCAATATAGCTTTCCTTAACGTAACCTGCATTGACCAAAGCTCTCCCCGCAAAGCGGATCGCTTCTTCCTTATTGGCGAATTGTTGATTAAGGAAGACGTTTTCTTCGCGAAGCAATTCATTATCATCTTGCTCATCCTCGTTGATGCCAGGCTCGATTGAATGTTCACGAACACCGGGAACCTTCTCTTCAGCATCTTCGACGATTTCATGCAACACATCGGTACCGTCATCCTGAAGCCTTGCAAGCAATGAATCGTATTCAGGGCTCGATAGGAAATTATCGACGGATACATGATAAGCATTCGGAACTTTATTCTGTGCTCTTGGTGTTAACTCTTCCTGTGTTATGACGATTTGTGCATCTGCAGGAATGTTTGAGATCGCCGTATTAGTAACAGTAATACTCAATCCGGCTTCCTTCACCTTCTTGCGAAGGAGCGAAGCCCCCATCGCACTTGATCCCATCCCGGCATCGCAGGCAAATATTATTTTGCTGACGTTTGCTGGCATCGTACCCGGGTCTGAAGCGAATACATCGGCAACAGAGCTTTTCTTGCCTTTCATTTCTTGCATTTTTTTCGCGGCATCTTCAATATTCTCTTCAGATTGCTTTCCTGTTTTCAGGATGAATGCACCGACGATGAATGAAACGATGGCCGCTACGATGACGCCTGCAAAGTTAGCAATATATGCACCCGCATTATGCGGAGTTACTGCTGTAATGGCAAGTATGCTGCCTGGAGAAGCAGGAGCGAACAATCCTCCGCCTAGTAGGACCAAAGTGAAGACTCCACTCATGCCTCCAAGAATGACGGCTAAGAATAACATCGGCTTCATTAGGATATAAGGGAAATAAATTTCATGGATCCCGCCGAAGAAATGAATGATGGCAGCTCCTGGCGCCGATTTCTTCGCCGTTCCCTTTCCAAAAAAGCAATAAGCAAGCAGTACGCCGATACCTGGTCCAGGATTCGATTCCAGAAGGAACAGGATTGAAGCCCCTGTTTGTTTAACTTGCTCCACACCGATTGGTGATAGTACACCATGATTGATGGCATTGTTCAAGAACAATACCTTGGCAGGCTCGATCAGGATACTTGTCAACGGCAGTAAACCTGTACCGACAAGCCAATCGACTCCTGCTACAAGCCAGCCTGTAAATATGTCTACTGCAGGCCCGATGGCCAAGAAGGATAGAATGGACAGTAGGCCGCCAATTATCCCCGCCGAGAAATTATTAACAAGCATTTCAAATCCGGCTTTTATTTTCCCTTCAATCAATTGATCGAATTTCTTGATGACATAACCGCCGAACGGCCCCATTATCATGGCTCCAAGGAACATCGGGATGTCAGATCCGACGATGACGCCCATTGTCGCAATGGCACCGACTACGCCGCCGCGGTGGTCATGGATTAGCTTACCACCCGTATACCCGATTAAAAGCGGCAATAAAAACGTAACCATCGGTGTAACCATTTTGGCAAGGCTTTCATTTGGCAGGAAACCAGATGGGATGAATAGGGCAGTGATTAGCCCCCATGCTATGAAAGCTGATATATTCGGCATGACCATTGAACTTAGAAAGTTACCGAACTTTTGAACTGCAACTTTTATATTAAAGTGAGCCATTTTGCTCTCTTCCCTTCATATTAATATAGTTTCCTTTAATCTTAAGGTACGTACATTCCTCATTCAATAAAAGAAAAAGCTAACTTTGTCGCGAAAGAGAAGACAAACATAATGTATCTCACTTTTCCAGATTTATTCAGCGCTTTATACAGACAGAAAAGAGTCCCGTTCGCATCGTGACGAACGGGACTCTTTTGCGCTTTATAGTGGGATGATTCCCAATAGGACACAAACCACTATCATGACAAGCGTCGATCCGCATGCCCATTTCAGGAAAGTGCGCTGCAATGCACCGAAATCTTCCCCTACCATTCCAACCAATAAATAGGTAGATGGAACAAGCGGGCTTAATAGATGGACGGGCAGCCCCAATAGTGAAGCTCTGCCGATCAGGGCAGGATCAATTCCATAAGCAGCTCCCGCTTTAGCAAGTAATGGGAGCACACCATAATAAAATGCGTCATTAGACATGAAGAACGTAAAAGGTGCTGAGATGATGGCTGTGATGACAGCAAAATGTGCGCCCATTTGATCTGGAATATGCTGAATCAAAGAGTTTGCCATGGCATCGACCATTTCCGTACCGGCTAGGATTCCAGTGAAAACACCTGCTGCAAAAATCATCGAAATTACAGATAAAGCATTGTCCGCATAGTTTGCCACACGTTCTTTCTGATCACTGACTTTCGGATAGTTAACGGTAATGGCAATCGCGAAACCTACCATGAACAGAACCGCTGAAGGCATAAGTTCCATAATCAGCGCAACCAGCAGTGTAAGAGTCAATGCGTAATTGAATATTATCAATTTAGGCCGTTTAATATAAGCATCTTCCGTTGCAGCTGCCTGCTGTGCCACAACATGATAATCGACCTCTATGATCCCGATTCTCTTTCTTTCTTTTTTACCCAGGCAATATGCCATGAAAAGGACGAATAGGACTCCGCCAATCATCGCTGGAATGACAGGGGTGAAAACATCGGACATTTCAAGTTTTAAAGCTGTCATCACCCTTGCTGTAGGGCCTCCCCAAGGAAGAAGGTTCATGACTCCAGATGACGAAACGGCAATGCCGGCCAATACAAGCGGTCTCATTCCAATCCGTTTATATAGCGGAAGCATGGCAGAAATCGTTATCATATATGTAGTCGTACCATCTCCATCCAAGGAAATCAGCAAAGCCAGGACTGCCGTACCGATGGCAATTTTCACTGGATCACCTTTTACAAGCTTAAGAATCGTATTGATGATCGGGTCAAAAACCCCAGCATCAATCAAAATGCCAAAGAAAAGGATCGCAAATAAAATCATGATTCCCGTTGGCGCGACGTCTTTGATCCCTTCCAGCGCCATCTCACCCATTTCACCGCCAAACCCGCCAATAAGTGCAAATGCACTTGGTACTGCAATCAAAGCTATCATGGCTGAAAGTCGCCCTGTCATAATTAAAATCATAAACACTAATATCATCAAGTATCCTAATAAAGCGAGCATATCTGTCACTCCTTATCTTCTAATAAGATAAAGTGTATATGAAACCGCTTCATTTGTAAGCGTTCTCAATTTATTGTGTTTTAAAACTATTTAGTTAATTGTGTTCATTGTGTTCACGGAAACGTTTTTTCGAGGCTGAACCGAACGCCACTCCCCGGGTTGAATGGCGGGTTCTTTAAGGAAATCAGCGATTATTTAAGCAAACAATCCGCGCATTTATTCTTCAAATGATAAATTTGCCGGTCCATCCAAAAGGTCACAGCCGTAGTCTATATTGGTAGTTGGTGTATCGATGCTGACTTCCTCGAATTCCAGTTCATCGATCCATACTTGGCCACGCCCTGAAAGAAGGACCCCGAATGAAATGATGGCACTGTTTTCGGGTACATCCAGGACGATATAATAATGGTTCCATTCCGTATCGTTGACGATGGGCCGATTGCCCATATTGTCGAATTGCAAAACATCCTGAAGGGCATTATCCACCCTCATCCATAAACCACAAAACCCATCAACATCTTTTGATTTTAAAAAACCCGACAGTTTCATTCTTTTACCAAGGTAATTTTCCGCCTTGAATTGCTGCATCATCGTTGCAAATTCCTCCTTGGATTCCTTAGTGACGGATTTCAGGAAACCTGATGCCTGGCCTTTATGGAAGGTCTCCCGGTCAATTCCAATTTTATAATTGAATGGATGACTCCCGCTTAAATTCCATCCTTTTAATAATTGTTCGTTTTTCATCGTCATTTCCTCCTTTTGCAAAGTTAGTTTACTTACGAGTTTCCGGTATTGCCCTGGCGGCAGGTCATAATATTTCTTGAATGAACGAGTAAAGGATTCCTGTGTTTCAAAGCGGTAATATAAAGCAATGTCGATTATTTTTTCATCGGTATAAAGCAGCATGTTAGCTGCATTGGCGATCCTTCGATATCGAATATATTCAGATACGGTCACGCCAACCTCCTTTTGAAAAATACGATGATAATGAAACTTCGAAAAACCTGCGAATCGTGCGATGTTCTCTAAAGACAATTCATCTTGTAAGCTATTCTCTATATATTCAATCGTTTTTTGGATGATGGGGCTGTATCTCATTTCCTAACCTCCTTAAAAAAAGGATAACAGAAAAAAATATCGTTTTTTTGACATATATTGCTTTTTTATAATCTTATAAACCAGCATGCATAAAAAAACACCTCCAATCTTGAAGGTGTTTCACACTTAATTCTATTGAATTTTATAATATCTTCGCTCAGGTCTCCCCACTACCCCGTATACGACTTCCGCTTTACATTTCTTAACGGATATCAAGTATTCCAGATAGCGTCTCGCGGTTGTCCTGGAAGCACCGATCTGTCCGCTCACTTGCTCAGCTGACAAACCGATATCGCTTGCTTCGAGTACCTCGATCACTTTCGCCAAAGTAATTTCGTCGACCCCTTTTGGTAAGGACAGCCCATCATTCGTTTCCAAAGCGGAAGAACCCTTTTTCAAAATGAGGTCAACAAAATCCTGGTCTATCTCTTGTTTGGATTTCATCAGATGGACTTTCTTCAGATACTCTTCGATAACTTGGTTGAAGCGCTTCATTTCCACTGGTTTAATTAGATAATTCTCTACACCATAGTGAAGTGCCTTTTCAAGTTGTTCTTTATCCGTTGCCGCGGTAATCATGATGATATCCACATTCGGGAATTTTTTCCGTATGTCCGGAAGGAGGTCTGTACCAAGCTGATCTGGCATATAAACATCAAGCAAAAGCAAATCCGGGCTTTTTTGTTCCAAGATCCGAAGCGTTTTTTTTGCATTGACGGCTTTTCCGACCACTTCTATTTCATCAAAGTTTTTCAAGAATTTTTCATGGATTTCCGCTACACGAAAATCATCTTCTGCGATGACTGCTCTTATCTTCAGCATTCTTTCCCTCCTCTCTGTTCTTTAGGAAGATACACGGTGAATATAGTATTGCCATCCTCGCTGTGGACTTCGATGATGCCGCCTAGCTCTTTTACGACATGATCAGCATTCGAAAGTCCATAACCACTCGGACTTCCGCTGTTTTTTGAAGTGAAACCCCGATCGAAAATATGGGCGATCGCATCCTCTGGTATTCCTTTTCCGTTATCACTCACTTCAAATACCATATCATTTCCGATATCTGTGGCGAAAAATTTCACGAGCGGCTCTTCCATGCTTGAAACCGCTTCAAGTGCATTATCGATAATATTGCCTAGAATCAAAGTTAGTTGGGACAATTTTATATGATCAGGCAGTTTCTCTAGGTAACTTTGTGCGTCTATTTCAAAAAAGATCTTCTTCTCCGATGCTTTCCCTATCTTGCCTAGTAACAAGGCTTGTACCTTTGTATCCTTTATCTGTTCGAACACGACACGGTTCAGGGAATGCAATTCGGATGTTTCGCTTTGAATCATTTCTATCGCTTCATCGTATTCCCCTAATTGTATCAATCCTGAAAGGACGTATAGTTTATTGGTAAATTCATGGGTTTGTGCCCTTAAATCCTCTGAATGCATCTTCACTTCAGATAATGTGTTTACCATTTCCTCAATTTCCGTTCGATCACGGAACGAAGCAACAACACCGCTTACCCCTTCACTATCGAAGATTGGCGTACAATTAACAATGATGGATTTGTCTTTCCATGAAATCTCCTTATCCATTTGCGGTTCACCGGACTTTAGCACTTCGAATAAATATTTCGAAGGAAATAGTCCGTCCACGTTCAAATGGCGAACGGACTCTTTAATATCCAGCAATTTTTTCGCCGGCTGATTCATCGAGGTAATCAGCCCATTTTGGTCAATGGCCAGAATACCTTCTTTTACCGATTGAAGCACTGCATTTTTTTCTTTATATAAATTGGCGATTTCAAATGGTTCCAGCCCCAGTGTATCTTTACGGATGCTTCTTGCCAGCATATAACTGCCAATGATCGATATCATGATGGCCACTAACGATACAACCATCTCTTTGGACAAATCCTTGAAAATTTGGGCGCGGACATCGTCCACTAAAAAACCGACGGAGACGATTCCAATTATTTTTCCATCCTCATTGAATACCGGTGACTTCCCCCGAATGGAAAGACCGAGTGATCCTGCCGCTTCGGAGACATAATATTCACCTTCCCGAATGGCCCTGCTATTATCCCCGCCTTCCATCCGCTTCCCAATTTCGGAAACCAGCGGATGAGAATAGCGAATTCCCTCTGCATTTCCTACAACGATGAACTCAGCACCTGTTTCCCTGCGGATCTTTTCGACAATCGGCTGAATTATGCCAGCGGGATCATCCGTTTCAAAGGCCTCTGTAACGGTAGGCATGAAACTAATCGTCTTTGAAAGTTCCAACGCCAATTGACCTTTATCCTTAGCTATTTGTCTTCCTTCCATATAGGAAAAAGTAGTCGTCAATAATAGAATCAAAAACAGGCTCAACGATAAGACTAACCCGAGAATCTTTGTTTCCAGCGATACTTTCCTCATATTCAACAGCATCCTCTATTTTCATTTTCATTCACTATATTTTATAGGAGCATAATGATTTTACCATTTCTATTAAATATTGAACATTGTTGGCCGTTTATTTCGCCACATTCAAAAATGAAAGGATTTAAGCAACAAAAAAGGGAGTGCCAAATGATATTCTTGAATCCTTTTCAAATGCTATCATCACCCTTTTGCTGATTTACGATTTTTTTCCAGACTTTTTTCTTTCTGGATAACGTTTCACCTGAGGTACAATCGGTTTATTCTCAGTGTCCTATTTAAGAAAGATGGTCACGCCGAACATGGTGGGAGGTTCAAGGAGCAGTTGCTACCATATCTTTTCGTATTGGAAGAAAGCAAAACAAGCTGAAACATTAAATGCTCAGAGGAAACATCTCCTTTGAGCATTTTTTCAAAAACAACTATATGAATTGATTTGTCTTGTACCGATGCCAAAAATCGTCCAGAACCTGCCTTTCCACCTGAAGCCGGCAACAGAACGCGGACCGACGAAGATGGGGTAATACCAGAAACGCGCACCATTGTTTAGCCATATAAAAGTATTCCTGAACCTGTTTTATCTCCGAAATTAGTGATATATCAACGATACTTGCAGGTTTATCTCCGAAATTAGTGATATATCGACGATACTTGCTGTTTTATCTCTGAATATAGGATTCAATATAGCAATCTCCATAAATAGAACGTCGCGTAGGATTCCCAATCGGCCCACGCTTCCGAAAGTTTCAGGATTTCCGTTTTCGTTGGTTTTGCTTCCGTTTGCATGACCAGTTTCATGGAATTATGCAGCCCGACGTCATCGATGGGAAAGGCTGCTGGAAAACGCAAACAGCGCATCAAGACATAGTTCGCTGTCCACGGACCGATTCCCCGTATTTTGGTCAGCATTTTTTCAGCCTCTTTTACATTCTTTGCATTCAACAGCTTTTCTTTAGTAAGTTCCCCTTCTGCAATCAGTTGAGCAACACCTATTAAATATTCACACTTCTTCACCGTCATCCTCAAATCGGCAAAATCTTCGACCGTCAATTTCGCGATCACCTCAGGCGCCGGAAACAGCCAATATTGCTTTCCTTCGAATTCAACATATTCACCAAATCCCTCCACAAGCCTCCGTTTCAAGGTATAGGCATAGGTCAAGTTTATCTGCTGACCAAATATTCCCCAGGCAATCGCTTCAAATAAATCAGGGATGCCCATATTTCTCAAACCGAAGAATTGGCTTACCGGCTTTTGCAATATAGGGTCATTTTGGGCGAGCTCATAAAAAGGAAGCAGATTTGTCTCAAAATCGAACCAGTGACGAACGTATTGGGAAACAGCATCCTTTACCTGATTATCCATCGGTGCAGTTCGTGCTGGAAACCGAACGGTCAGATCCGTTTCATTCACCGCACTGATTTCTATTAAAAGTGTCTCATTTTCGACAACAAGTGCTCGATAAATTTTTTGATCAACAATATCGAACAGACATTCATTGGAGGATCTTGATAAGTATTTAAGATTTTCCGAAAAACTAAACTCTTTTGGTGCACGAATTCTCAATTCAATCATGCCTTCATCATTTGATAATGCCTCTTTCATTCTGCTCCTCCTTTAGTATTCTTGCTCTTCCCTTCAAATAGCACTTCATTCAACTTCCTTATTTTAACAGAAAAATAGTCATCTCCCCTAACTCGAACAATTACGTTATCTTGCTTTTACATTCCCAAAATGTTTGTATAGAAACCCTTTCTTGTATACTAAATGGAGAGGTGAATGCAGTGAATCCGAAAAAAGCAGATTTCCCGAATGAATATTGGAAAGCTATTATAGATTGTGATACAGCATATGATGATCATTTTTTATACGGAGTAATTACGACGGGCATCTTTTGCAGGCCCTCCTGTAAATCCAGGGTGCCGAATAAGGAAAACGTGAAGATTTTCAAAAATGCCATGGTGGCTTTGGATGAAGATTTCCGGCCTTGTAAACGATGTAAACCGGAAGGACTGAATTTACCGACGGAAGAATGGGTTGAACAAATAGCCGAATGGATCGACACCCATTACAGCGAACCCCTCACTTTGAACAAATTGGCGGATATTTCCCACGGCAGCCCATATCACTTGCAACGATCATTCAAGCGTGTGAAGGGGATATCGCCCACTGAATATATTCAACGGCTTCGCCTTGAAAAAGCGACGAGGCTGCTGGAAAACTCCGAACTGCCGATAACTGAAATAGGCTTCGCTGCCGGGTTCTCTAGTACACCCTACTTCATGACGTTATTCAAAAGGAAAATGGGGAATACCCCTTCAGGATATCGGAATGCATATCTCAAAACTCAAGCTTTGGAGCGTGAAGAAAATGAAGAATGATAAAGAACAAACCATTGACTGGGCCATATTGCATTATGATAAGTGGCAATTATATGTGGCCAAGACGGAAAAAGGGCTTTGCTATGTAGGCTCTCCCGGTCAAACGTATGAAGAACTGAAGTCCTGGATACAAAAACGCTTTCCAATGGCGAGCCTTGTTGAAAATGAAAAAGCATTAAATCCCTATCTAAAAGAACTACAAGAATATTTCGAAGGAACCAGGCAGACTTTCTCTCTTCCCGCAGATGTAAAAGGCACGCCCTTTCAACAAGAAATTTGGGCGGCGCTGAATCAAGTACCCTACGGAAAAACCTGTTCCTATTCCGATATTGCCCAAATCATCCAAAGACCTGCAGCTGTTCGGGCGGTTGGTACGGCCATTGGTGCCAATCCTATTCTGATCACGGTGCCATGTCACCGGGTCATCGGAAAAAACGGGGCCATTACCGGTTACCGGGGAGGTACGGAGATGAAACGATATCTACTTCAATTGGAAGCGGAAATGAAACCGTGAGTACAATCTGACCGCAAAAAAAAGCACCCCACTATAAGGATGCTTTTTTTGCCTTTGTTTTTCAGTACCAAATGGTCACCGCTTTATTATATGCATCACTATTAGGGATCGCATGTATCCCTTGGGCCTGTGCTTTGCGCGGGTCATAATCATATACCATTGGTGTATAGCACGCGGTCTGCCCGATATTCACAACACCATTGCCCCCGGAACTGGCGCATGTATAGGCCTTACCATCAGTACTTCGGACGATCCTGGCATCCGCTTCATGGTTGTATACCGCGGGGCGTGTTACGGTCACTTTTGCCCAGGCTGTTTTACAGACAGTGCTGAATTTCAATTCTACATACGAATTGGAATCGATCCATTTTTTATCCTTCGTTACCGCCGAACTTGCACAACTATTATAGTATGGACTTTTTCCATCATAGGTGTGTGTTTCGGCCAGGGCTTGATTTTTTCCAAAAGCAAAGTCGACAAGAAACATCGACAGTGTCATCACCATGGATAAACCTATCATTTTAAGCTTTTTATTCAATTCATTCATCCTTTCTTTGCAAAAATATAGATGAAGGTTTTTCCTTTTTTTAATACCAATCGGTTTCACCTGCTGTATATGGCCAAAAAGCGACCGCTTTTGCTTTTCGCGGATCTAAATCATATACCATTGGTGTATAGCATGATGTTTGGCCTTTATTTATTTCACCATTTCCTCCAGGAGATGCACAGCTAAATTGTTTATTATCAGTATTGCGGACAACCAATGCCGTTGCCTCCCCATCTGTTTGAGCCGGCCTGCTTAGAGTGATCTTCGCCCAGGCGGTTTTACAAACAGTGCTGAATTTCAACTCCAAATTGGCAGAACCGCCATTGGCATAAATTTTCACGGACTTCTTCGTGACAGCGCTATTCGCACAACTATTATAGTAAGGACTTTTTCCATCATAGGTGTGTGTTTCTGCTGAAGCTTTGCTTGCAAAAGAATCAAGGGAGCCAAAAAGGACTAAAGAAGCTACAAAAAATGAAATGCATAAAACCATTTTTTTCATTATTTCACTCATCCCCTTAACAAAATTTATACACTGTTCATCTTACAATTTTGTAATATTCTTACAAGTGATAAAATCCCTAGTTCATGAAAAACTACAGCCCCGCCTTTAACTTGCAGCCTGCCATCACTATTACAGTCTGGTATGTCACGCTTTATCAACTGAATCAGCACAGAGCCAAAGTCATTATCCCTATGAGCAATTCAGGACAAATAAGGTAACAACTAAGGACATATGCGTATCGAGCTGAGACAAAACGAGCCAATAGGCTGCCGTTGATCGGTAAGGATACAGGTCGATGTACTTAATGTTTTTTTCAAGAAAAAAGAAAAGCCCCAACAAAACTCGAATCGTTTTGTTGGGGCTTTATTTTCATTTAGCGAGGTTTTCTCTGATCAATCTAATGGTGCTTTCATAATAGGAAAGATCATGCGGAACGAACTCATCCCGTCCAACAAATCGATGGATATTTATCCTAAGGCCTTCGTGATTCATTTCAAATTCCTTAATATTCACTTTGTCCTTCGCTTCGGTCCAAAGCTCTTCGAAGTCATTCAGCACAACCTTGAAACCTCTTCTGGCTGCAGGGTGAAATCATCGAAGCTATGTGCAGTTTCATATAGAAAGACGTTTGGCAGTTCTTTGTCGATGAAATCCTCTTTCGTTTGATAGTATTGAATGATCACTAATGGAACCAACTCGTCAAATGCAGCGTCAATGTCTATTTCTTCTTTAATCTCCCTGACTCCGTCATATACCGTTTCATAAGCCAGTAAATGGCCGGCAGCCGTAATATCCAATAGATTCGGATAATCTTTTTTTATCGCACAACGATGCTGAAGATATAGGAAATCCACACCCGCTTCCGAACTTGCGAACCAGCAGGCCAATGTCCCAATCTATGTACTTCCTCACGCGAAGCCATGCCGGTTTGAATGCGATCGGAATCGAAAACTTTCAACAATTCAGTTTCCAATGGAGCTTCACTCCTAGCCCTTTTTTATAAAAAACAGCTTCATCCTTTTTCTTTTCTCCAATTTTTCGGGTTTAAATAACCTTTATATTTAGCAGCCACTTCTTTCCCGACCAAAAGCGCTCCTGCCCAAAACATCACTTCCGCAAAGACGATCGCACCTGTTATGACCCCCGCTTTAACCGCAGTCGAAAATGGCGTAAAAGGAGCTACGACTGGAATGATCCAAGTGAGAAGGGAAATGATCAGGAATCCCATCCCTACTTTGTAAAACCTCGATTTCTTTATTTCCTTACTTTCTTTATCCAATTAAATAACCTCCGTCATGATGATTTTCATTTAATTACCCTGCCGAACATTCCACTTTCAAATATACCATTGAATATATTCTTTTTTTATACGTATGAATGTTCATTTCGTTTCATAAATAGTGAAATAAAGATATTCCATTTGAGGAAAACTAGAGCAAGTATTTGATTAGACGTCATTGTATCTATTAATGAATTGACTTTACGATTCTTAATGGATTTAATAATCTTATAACACTTGCATGCAGGAAAGGAAAATCCAATGTACATTGAATTCATTGCCACAACGATAGAAGATGCCATTATAATCGAAGAATCGGGCGCAGACCGAATCGAGCTTGTCAGTTCTTTAGCCGAGGGGGGATTAACTCCCAGCCACGCCCTGATAGAAGCTGTCGTCAATTCAGTAAAGATACCAGTCAACGTGATGGTAAGGCCTCATAGCCAGTCGTTTTGTTATACGCAAAATGATTTGGAAATCATGAAAAAAGATATCCAAATCATTCGATCACTGGGAGCGAACGGGGTCGTATTAGGTGCATTAAATGAAAAAAATGAAATCAATCGACCATACCTCGAAGAACTATTGACAGTATGTGAAGGTTTGGAGATTACATTCCACCGAGCCATCGATGAAACAAACGACCCAGTCATTTCAACTGAAATGCTAGCACAATATCCAGAAATCACAACGATATTGACCTCAGGTGGGCATGGGGATTTCCCCAGCCGCATGAAAACGATTCAACAAATGAAAAGAGTCTGCGGCGACATAGCAATACTGGTTGGAAGCGGGTTGAATAAGGATAATATCCTTTCTATCCATTCCGAACTGCATACCGGTCACTATCATTTCGGTACGGCTGTTCGAAAAAATAACAGTATCATTGAAGGAGTTACATTAGAAAAAGCTAAAGAAATCGTAAACTTGCTAAAGAAATAATGCCGGGAAGGGACCATTTAACTGGTCCCTTCTGTTTGTAGACAAAAGGGGTTCTATCTAAATTTTTAAGCAAAGTTGATGAAACGGAAGGTACGAGACTCCTGCGGGAAAAGCGCGTCCAGGGGAGGCGCCGCCCGCGGAAAGCGAGTGCCTGTAGAGGTTATCAACGTTCAAATTTGTCTACAGTCTGAAGGTCCCTTTTTATGATGCAGAGCTCTTTTTTTGTAAAAAGACCGAGTCCCAAAACCAAAAAAACAGTGCCGCTAAAAGGCTGATTGCATAGTAATTCTTTGTAGTTAAAATATCCAAGCTGAAGTCAAAATTAAGCACCGAACTATAAATGAATACGGCCGGCAAAGAGAAAAAAATATAAAGGCAAAAATAGTTTAAACTGAATTTTTTAGGATGTTTATTGAAAAGGACCTGTACCGGAACAGCAAATAATAAATAAGGGATAACGACATAAAAAGAAATCACGATAATGCCAATCACCCCCCAGGTACCCAGGCTGAATACAACCAACACCGTGGAAAGCGACAGACAGGAAGAAACTAGACTAAAAAAATAATAAGGAATCACATCGCTTAGCTCCGAAACCTTTTGACTGATTTTCCAAAGTTCCATTTTAACCCATCCCTCGAGATGACTTGAATTTTTTTTATTCCCATTTTGTTGAAAAAAAAAATTTAATTTTTGAAGGTCACGGTTTTTTCCCTAGACATAACTTCTTTGTTCCAATCGTTATAAGAAAAAGCGCCTCCGAAACATTTCTTTAGAGTGCGGGCCTGGTTCCAATTACGACAGTGGCGTCCAGTTCTTCACACTTTACCACCCGTGGCATCACCCCGTATCTAGCAAAGATTTCTACGGTCTGCATCGTTTGCCGCTCACTGGTCTCGACTAATAAATGGGAGCCCGGTGCCAGCCAAAGTGTTGCCGAAGCCGCCACCCTTCGCTGGACATCAAGCCCGTCCGCCCCGCCATCTAATGCCACCCTCGCCTCATGCATGCGCGCTTCATGGGGTAAAAGACCGAGTCCCTCAGTAGGGACGTATGGTGCGTTTGCGACCAGTACGTCAACACGTCCCTGTAAATTGGCTGGAAGCGGTTCATAGAGGTCCCCTTCGTATACCTGACCATTGACTGAAGTGACGTTACGACGCGCGCACCGCACCGCGGCTGGGTCAATGTCGACGGCGTACAACTCGATATCTTCGAGAACATCGCCCATAGCGGAGCCAACCGCGCCCGTGCCGCAGCACAAGTCCACCACGACTGCTCCTGGCATAGCGAGTGCTGCCGCTTGGCGGACTAAAAACTCGGTCCGTCTGCGCGGTACGAAGACTCCGAGATCAACCTCTATCCGGATACCGCAGAATTCCGCCCAGCCGATGACGTGTTCAAGTGGCAAACCTGCTATCCGTCTATCCACCATCTCTGCCAGTTCGGCCGTTGTCCCTGCCGCGATGATGAGCAACCGGGCCTCTTCCTCGGCGAAAACACAACCTGCGGCCAGAAGTTTAGTGACGATGCTTGTATAAATGGCATCTCCATTAAAAACAGCCACTTTAGTTCCATCAACATCATTGATTTTCCCGAGGTTAAAGAAGGCATTCCTAAATTCCATAAGTTTCCCCCTATTCTCTATAAATTGGAATATTATAAATATTACCATAACTATAGTATACAGCTTCTTAAACTGACCGTCCCTTTTGCTCCAAAATAAGAAGGTTGCCGGAGCAACCTTCCATCTAATCTTGAGATTCAATTTTTGTTAGCATCAGCAAAGTGACTCATCGCATCACACATGAATTTTGCCAATCCTTCACCATATTTGTCGATATTTTTGGTGAAGCGTTGATCGTCCACGTACATTTGACCTAATCCTATGAAAGCATCCAGCGAGTATGTGCCGAAGTTATTGTTCAAACAATCATACCATTCTTTAATGGCCTCCTGTGCCTCCTCCGACTTGGGCGAACCATTTCGGATTGACGCAAGTTTTAAATAGATCTCCGATACAACTTTCTGTGCATCTTTGGACATGCCCTCCACTTTAGCCTTCGACTCATCGACAGCTTTATCCCCCCAAAGCTTGCGAGCTTCCTCTTCATATGGATTCTGACTAAAGTCAAATCCTTCAAATTTTTCTTTATTCGTCATCTGAATTTCCCCTTTCATATGCTTAATCGATTTTTCGACCGTCTTAATTAATTTATCGAGCTGACTGCGTTTCTCCAGCAACATTTTTTGATGTTGCATTAACGCATCTTGTTTATCAAACGAAGAGCTTTTTATCATTTGTTTTATTTCCTTTAATGGCATGCCAAGTTCCCTGAAAAACAGGATTTGCTGCAACATCTCAAGATTATCATTCGAATAAAGGCGATAACCTGCATCGGTTATTTCCTCCGGCGATAATAACCCGATTTCATCATAATAATGCAGTGTCCGCACACTAATGCCAACCAAATCGGCTAGCTCCTTCACTTTCATTGCCACTGCTTCTTACCTCCTTTCGATATCATTTACATTAAGGTATTACGCAACGTCAGAGTCAAATGGAAAAATGAAAATTTTCCGCCCAATTTTAAAAGACGATCCTTCCTAATGAAGAATCGCATATTAGTAGAGTTCACTCTTTGTAAAAGCTTCGGATTAAAGCAATTTTTACGCTTTTTCTCATGAAGTTTCGCACTTTTACTCGTGAGTTTGACGCTTTACTCGTGAATTAAACAATTATCTTATTCGTTTGCTCTTTCATGAAAGCTAGCTTCAATCTTGGCTATCCTTCTACCTCCAATGATCGGGAATACTTAATGAGAACGGTAATTTTGTCTTCGTGTCGCCTTTAGCCGAGTTAATCTGTGCTTGTGTGATAAAGAAGCTTCCGGTGAGATCGGCACCGCTTAAATCAGCGTCCCTAAAGTCTGCACCGATAAGGTCCGTCACTCTCATGTCGGCTTCTCTGAGGTCAGATGCAATAAGCAAAGCCCCTCTTAAGTTCGCTCCCCTAAGATCAGCACCTCTCAACTTTGCACCAATCAGGTCACTACCCCTACCTATTTTGTTCTGCTTTTTTTTATTTTTCTTGAATGAAACCTTTGCACGTACCAGTTCACTTGTGCGCAGAAGTAAATCATTAACGATCTCTCTATGAGCTGGTACATTCAGGTCCATGATAGACTTTGGAATTTGCTTAGTGAGATATTCCGTGTCTTCAAAAGCCGCCTGCAATTCTCGGTAAAGAGGTTGTGCATCTTCTAAATTCAGTGCTTCATTTAAGTAGCAAAGCATTTCATGAAGTTGTTGCATAATAGGAAAAACTTCGAACATTTCCTTTGCTGACTCTGGGTTGTTCCTCCAATCGTTTCCATTATAGGTGAGTTGAGATACCTTTTGACCGGCACCGAAACATTCATATACCGTGCAGCCTTTATACCCTTTTGCTCTGAGTTTTTCATGGATGCCGCAACGATAATCGGATTGCAGGTTTGAACATGGTGTACCTCCATCTTTATCAAATGCAAAATCAGCAGATTTTGCATAAGGCAAAGCTACACAGCACAAACCAAAACAATTCTCACAGTCTGCACGTAATTGATTAAGGATACTATCGTTATTCGTTAATTGATTAAACAATACTTACACTTCCTTCTATAAAACCTTCATACTGGTAGATTTTTTTGTTATCATTTAAGAGTTTAGTTCTTCCCATTCTTCAAGTGATAGTTTTTCGGTCATATGCTTATATGCATCAGGGACTTTTATCGAACACATAAGTTCCAGACTATTGCCATCGGGATCATTGAAATAGACGGAAGCGTTTCCTTGGTTCGGACGCACAAAAGGTTCAATCGTTGTCCTTTTTCCAAAAGGGACGACTTCAATTTTTAGGGATTTTAGCCAATTTAATGAATTTTTCATATTATCATAAGTTACCCGAAAGGCGATATGCCTTAGTGAAGGGTGGTATGGAGTTTGATATTCTTTCCCTTCCCATAAGCCGACCCAGCTTTTGTTTTCCTCTATCCAAAAGAAGGCAGTATCTTCATCCCTCCAAGCTAGTTTTAAGCCTATTTTCTTATAAAAATCCATTGAGATGGCCAGGTTCTTGACTGGTAAATGGGCTTCATATAAACCTTCTATCATATTACATTCTCCTTTCTCCTGAAATCTTCATTCTTACGAACTATGATCTGCCATACAAATAATTCAAGAAACCGATCCTATTATCCTTCTAATTGGATATAGTAAAACCCGAACAAGGACACGTTTCATTCGTGTCGATTATTCGGGTCATTTGTTCAGCATCCGCCTGGTCGGGTTCAAAACTTCTCGGGATAGAGTCCTTCGGCTACTGTCCGTAAGGCTAGTGGTGCACGAATCCCTTCCGCGCCCGCTGAAAGAGGAAGCACAATGATCGCTTTATTTCGAATGGCCGGTACATCCGCCAGTTCACTTTTATTTAATAAGAATGCTTCTTTTTGCTTTATGGGGATATCTCCGTAATCAATGATGGCAATGACATCCGGATTCCGATCGACGACTTCTTCCCAACTGACCTCAGGCCATCCCCCTTCCGTATCGCCAAAAATGTTCTGGCCGCCAGCCATGGAAATGATCCCTGTCATGTAATTATTTTTCGCTGCCGTTCTCGGGACTTCTTCACCGCTGTCATATACGAAAACATTTTTGGGCTTGCCTGCACTTTCGATTTTTGCTGTAGTTTCTTTTATATCCTGTTGCATCTCTCCGATGACTTCCGCTGCTTTTTTTTCTACATGAAAGATGCGGCCAATATTCTCAATATCTTTATACACATCTTCCATAGTCGGTGTTGACGTATTGGAAGACTCTTGGATATATGTATTGATTCCGGCTTCTTTCAGCTCTTGGACGGTTCCTAATGTTTGTTCCGTAAAGGCGCTTTTCCAGCCAGCATATGCAAAATCCGGCTCTGCTTCAAAGAAAACTTCTTTTGAAGGGTATTCCTTGGAAAGCACTGCCACCGTTTCATAGGCATCATTATACTTTGGCAAAATTTCGTCATCCAAATAAGCCGTACCTGCCATTGAATCCTGCAACCCCAATGCAAGCATGATTTCCGTCGCATGCTGATTTAGCGAAACCGCACGCTTTGGGGCCTCTGCATAGGTGAATTCATGATCCAGATTCGTGATGACCACTGTTTCTTTTCCACTTTTTTCACTCTGTTTGCCTCCGTCCTTTGAAGCTTCCTCGGAGTTATTGCAAGCGCCCAATATCATCATTGCCAAAAAACTGATGCTTAACAAAATCTTTCGGTAACCAGTCATATATTTTCCCCTCATATCTATTGTTTTTTTTATATATGTGCTAAAAAGGTGATATGCGTCTTTTGCGTGATGGGGTGTATGCCGATTTCCGTTTCCACCCCGAACACCTTCCTTATCATTTTTGTCGTCAATACAGCTTCTGGTGTTCCGGATGTGATCACTTTGCCATTTTGGATGACATATATATGATCACAATACATGGCTGCCAAATTTATATCATGCAGGGCCGTCAAGACGGTAACGTCCAGCTTTTTAACAAGGTCCAGCAATTGGAGCTGATGCCGGATGTCTAAATGATTCGTTGGTTCATCCAGGATGATGATGTTCGCTTCCTGGGCTAGGGCGCGTGCTATGAGGACACGTTGTTTCTCACCACCCGACAAGCTCATGAAACTCCTGTCTTCAAATCCACTCATTTCGACGCGAGCTAATGCATGATTGACGATTCGTCTATCTTTCTCCGAATCTCCCTGAAATAATCGCTTATGAGGATGCCTTCCCATCCAAACCATCTCTTGTACACTAAAGTCAAAGGTCAGCGATGTTTCCTGACTGACAACCGCCATTTCCCGGGCTGTTTGTTTCTGTGAAAGCCGGTAAAGGTCACGGCCGTCGAGGTGAACAGATCCCGTATGCGGCTCCAAAATCCGGGAAGCATTTTTTAATAGTGTTGATTTCCCGCTCCCATTCGGGCCGATCAGCCCAACGAACTGCCCAGTTTTTATATGAAGGGTTATATCCTCAATGATAGGAGTGTCCAGAATTGAATAGGATACTTCTTCAATAGCTAATCTCACTTGCCCCCACCTCCAAATGAATATGAACTTCGCCGCAAAAGCCAAATGAAGAATGGCCCTCCGCAAAGTGCGGTGACAACGCCAATCGGAAGTTCTTGAGGTGCCAGGACCAGCCGGGCACATACATCTGACCAAATGACGAGGATCATGCCAATCAATATGCTGCATGAAAGAACACGTTTATGGTCTGTCCCGGCCAATAGCCGGGCTAAATGCGGTACTACCAGACCGATGAACCCAATCGAACCGCTTACAGCCACAACTGTCCCCGTAACAAGGGACGTAATGATGATCAGAACTTTACGGAAGGCTTCCATATTGACTCCGAGCGTCGCGGCGACTTCTTCGCCCATCAATAAGATATTAAGGGAGCGGGATTGTACGATAAGGAACAATGAAACCACAAGCACCACAACCGCTGGAATCGGTATGTATTCCCATTTTGCACCCGCTAAGCTACCCATCATCCAAAACATCGCTTCACGGATGCCGGAATCTTTTGGTGCAAGAGTGACAATGAAATTAGTGACGGCAGACATGATCATCGATATGGCTACACCCGCCAATAACAGCCTTGTCGTTTGAATTCTCCCTCCCACTTGAGCCAATAAATAAACGGAAAGCATCGCAGCCATGGCCCCCAGGAATGCACCGAATGATAACGCATATTGTCCGAATATAGGCAGCGCCCCAAAAAGAATGACAAGGGTTGCCGCAACAGAAGAACCAGATGAAATGCCCAGGATATACGGATCTGCAAGTGAATTGCGCACCAAGGCCTGGATGACGACACCCACTACGGATAATCCCGCACCTACCACCGCACCGAGCAATACACGGGGCAGACGGATATCCCAAATGATCCGCTCTTGTGCGATACTCCAATTCACCTCCAGAGAATCACCGATAAAAGGAAGATGCCCTAAGGCGATCTTCCAAACCGTTATTGCTGACATCTTAACTGGCCCAAGGGTAACAGCGAATGTAATCGATAATAAAAGAATGCACAGCAAGAAAAATATCAGGAAACGAAACCTGCGCTTGGCATTTCTCTCAAAATGGTCAAGCATATCCTCATTCTCTTTCAATGAGCTTCTAACCAATGACTCTTCCAATGATGATATCCTCCTTCAAAAAAACACACAAAAAAACCCCAATCCTTTTAACAAAGAATGGAGTTACGAGTATAGGCCAAAAAATACGGAAGGACCTAAGTCCGCCTTTTCTTAATCTCGAACACCTCTCCTCTCAGCGAAGGAAAAATTGGTGATGCTCACTGGGTAGGTCTCCTGGCTTCCAAATCAACATTTCCTTTCGTCTTCCCTGACTGAGTCAAGTGACATCCTGAAAGAAAACTCCTTGGTTACAGTGGCGCGACCACTCGGGATTTGCACCCGATTCCCTGTTACCCTTTGTTCACACAAAGGCACCCAGCGGCAAATATATGAACTTCGCAAAATTTTCCAAACATTAAATACAACGTTAGTATAGTATACTCCCCATCTTTTCACAATTAAAAAAATGGGAATGCGGCTATTAATAGAGGAATATGGATTTATAGATTCTTTCTATAATGGTAGAAAGTTAGCTTTTGACCAGTATCCGCACTAATTTCCTCATTAATCGAAATCCGTTCAAAACCGTTTTTCACTAAAACCTTTTGGGAAGCGATATTGTCGCTTGTCGTTTTGGCATGTATTTGAGTCACATTTAATTCCGGCGCCAGATTGACCAAAAGCTTTAAAGCTTCGTTCGCAATCCCTTTTTGCGTAAACGCTTCACCGATTCTATAACCGACATGAGCCGTCCCCTTAATAGGGTCGATATCCACAAGATTAATCCTGCCGACGATTATGCCTGAACCATCCTTAATCAAATAAAAAGAGGAGATAGCATCTTCTTGCTCTTTTAATAATTCCTTATGCCTGATTCCAAACGTTCCAGAGCTATAATAATCATCTCCCCGGCTTGGAACTGTTTGCTCGAAAAACCTTCTATTATTGCATTCAAATGCAAATAACGCTTGTGCATCCCGTTCATTAAGCCTTTCAATGTATATATCCATCATTCTTTCATCCTTTCAAAAAAACGCTAAGCATATGCGGCCTGATATATCATTCAAGAAAACCAAGGGCTTATCCTCCCTGATAAATATATATTGAAAACCGTTTATATGGATAACACTGTCGCATACTGACAAAATTTGATACCCTCTATACCATATCATTCCAAATTTTAATGGAACCACCGTATCTACTAATTTCTATAAAAACCCCAAAAAAGTTGAGAATAAATATTTTTATATACGTTGTATAAAGTGTAAAAGCTTTTACAAAAAACAAGGGGAATCATGTCATGAAGTCTACGAATAAAAATTTTATCGAGCGGTTGCAACGCCATGAAGAAGACGCATTGGAATTTATAGTGGATACCTATTTGCCACTAATCAAGGGGGTAACATATAAGGTTCTCTCTCCTCTTAGGAACGACGGTGTCATGGAAGAATGCATCAATGATATTTTTCTTTCAATCTGGAACAATTCAATAAAGTTCCATGGGGATACAACTGATTTCAGAAAATGGATTTGTGCGATCGCTAAGTTTAAAGCGATTGATTATTACCGAAAAGCCATGAAGAAAATGGAGCTTACATCAGGTTACACAGAAGTAGATCCAGAAAAATCTGCAGAAGACGAACTGATTATACTGGAAGACAGAAAAGAACTGCTTCAGTTAATTGACCTTTTAGAACCTGTAGATCGGGATATTTTTATCATGAAGTACTTTCTTGGTTTAAAAAATGAGGATATCTCGATAAAACTCGGGTTGACCAAAGCATCAATAGATAATCGAATTTATAGGGGAAAAAAGAAGCTAAGTCAAAAAGCTACGAATCTTAAGTTAGGAGGCAGTGTCGTATGAAGGATATTTATGAATTATTAAATGATATAGACATAGACGAAACTGAATTTAAGGAAATAGAAGTCAGCGAACTAGAAAAAGCTAAAGTCAAAAGAACCCTAAAAAAATCAATAAGCAAGAAGAAAAAAATGAAACGCTGGCAAAAGAATGTTCTGGCTGCTTCTATTATATTCGGGTTATCCACCGCAACGATTGGACTCTCGTTTACCGCTTCTGCTAAAAGCATTCCTTTGATAGGAGATATTTTCAGCTATTTTAGTAATGAAAACTCAGGTCTCTCCGATGATATCAAGAATAATGGAAAGGGTCTTTATAGTGATTATAAGGCCTACTCTAACGAAATTGGCCTTACTGAAGAAAGCAATGGCCTTACTTTCACGATAAATGACGCCATTTATGACGGAAAAACGGTAACCATCACTTATACTATAGAAAGCGAAGAAGATTTGGGTGACGGATCATTCTTTATTCCCAGCCCGAATATAAAAGAAATGAAAGCCCAAGGAGGATCGGATGGAATTTCAAAAGTAGCTGATAAAAAATATGTAGGCTTATTAACGGTTAGTAACTTAGAAGATCTTAAAGTAGATAAGGTAAATGTAGACTGGGATATAAACAGCATTAGTATTACCGACACGGATAAAGAGATAAAAGGAAATTGGGACTTTGCCTTCTCTCTAAAGGCAACTGAAAGCAACGAGAAGGTCATCAATAAAAGTGTGAATCAACACGGTGTAAAAGTATCCGTCGAAAAACTATCGATCTCGCCAATGTCCTTTGTGGTTGATTATCATCAAGAAGTGTCCGACTCAGTCAAAAACAAATGTGATGAAGCCTATGTGGAGTTGTCCATTAGAGATGACTTAGGAAATGTGTATGCTGGTCAAGGTAACGGAGGAAGCGGTATCGATTCTTATAATTTGAACTTCAGCAAAACATTTCAAAAAATCGATCCAAACGCTACGAAACTGATTGCGACACCACATGTAACATTACGTAATTTCACTTCAGAGAACCACGGAGAAGCAACCATAACGGAAGATGGTGAAGAAAAGGTGTCATCCTTCCCAACCAAACCAAGTAGTGCTCCAAAAGAGTTGGTATTGGATGATATCGTGATTGATTTGAAGAAATAACAATTTTACCTACAAGAGGTATACTGAACCCTAGATCCCAGAGTGGAGAAAGGTTCATGTATATCTCTTTTTTGTGACTTCTTATTCAGTCCATGAATATGGATACATACATGAATTACTTGAAAAGTCAAAAATAAATTATTTTCTTCTGGTAAAAAATCAACGGATGATGTATCATAGTCTTCAGATATTCATTATTCTCATTTGGTTAATCGGAATTAGGAGGAATATATATGATTGGTTATGTGTTTTTAAATCTTGCCATAATGCTCGTTCTTTTAGGCGTTTTATTTTACATGAATAAGAAGCATATTTCCTTTACAAAAAGGGTCTTTACTGGACTTGGTTTAGGGATTGTATTCGGACTTCTTTTGCAGTATTTCTATGAACCTCAGTCAGAAGCGATCGTTAAATCGGTCGATTGGTTTAACATTGTAGGTTCCGGCTATGTCAAGTTCCTGCAAATGATCGTCATGCCGCTTGTCTTCATTTCAATCTTATCCGCATTCACAAGATTGAAACTGACTAGCAATATTGGAAAGATCAGTGTCCTGATCATCGGAATCCTGCTTGGAACGACTGCGATTGCAGCAGCTGTCGGGATCACCTCGGCAACTGTATTCAATTTGGAAGCCGTACAAATTGAGCAAGGGGAAGCGGAGTTAAGCCGCGGGGATCAAATATCGGAAACATACGGTACGATTCAGGATAAAACGATGCCGCAGCAAATCCTTGAGTTGATTCCGTCCAATCCGTTCCTTGATTTAACGGGTGCACGTCCGACATCAACCATTTCCGTTGTAATTTTTGCTGCATTTCTTGGGATTGCCTATTTAGGGGTCAAAAGGAAACAGCCTGAACATGCTGAATTTTTTGCTAAAATAGTAGATACATTGCACAGCATTATCATGCGCGTAGTAACATTGATCCTGCGTTTAACACCTTATGGGATCTTGGCGATCATGACGAAGACTGTAGCTACGAGTGATTTGGATGCCATCCTGAAATTGGGGAAATTCGTAGGTGCCTCTTATGTCGCCCTGATTGTCATGTTCCTCATCCATTTGCTATTGCTGATGCTTGCAGGATTGAATCCAATCGTATATTTGAGAAAAGCTTTCCCGGTATTATCGTTTGCCTTCACTTCAAGAACAAGTGCAGGAGCTCTGCCATTGAACATCCAAACACAGAAACAACTAGGCGTGTCCGAAGGAATTGCCAACTTTGCCGGATCCTTCGGCTTGTCGATCGGTCAAAACGGATGTGCCGGAATCTATCCGGCCATGTTAGCGGTCATGATCGCTCCAACGGTTGGGATCAACCCGCTAGATCCTTCCTTTATCGCCATGTTGATTGCCATCGTGGCCATTAGCTCTTTCGGGGTTGCAGGTGTAGGCGGAGGAGCAACATTCGCTGCCATCCTCGTATTATCTGCAATGAACTTGCCAATCGCCTTGGCCGGACTGTTGATTTCCGTCGAGCCATTGATCGATATGGGAAGAACGGCTGTGAATGTCAGCGGAAGCATGACTTCCGGTATTCTGACTAGTAAAATAACGGGCGACCTTGATAAAGAACAGTTCAGCGAAGAATCATCTTTGAAAATTGAAGCTGAAATGTAAAAGAAAAAAGCATCGGACTTCCTGTCATGGGAGGTTCGATGCTTTTTTACATGGGCTGTACATTCAATTCAGCCAAAATCCTTGGTGCAAAAAGTAATAAGGGAATGTTGATTGAAACCCAGTTAAGATAAAATTCATTTTAAATAAGTACATGCCAGATATTTTCTTGTTTCTTATATCTTCCCTTTATTTCTCCAACGCCATCAATGGTTAGCGAATCATTGGTTTCAGAGGGTTCATTCTCTATTATCAGATGTAATTTATTTATGTTTTGAATTCCATGATCAACATGGGCAATAACCGGTTGCTGAATAATAAAATCTTCATTGTTCATTCTTACTATTATAAAGCTCTTATGTAACAGTCTATCTTCTAATGGGATCATATTCATTGGGTCAAAGGATTTAGCAGTTATTTCCCCTTCAATATATAAATGAATGCCTGCTTGTTTATTAAACTCTTCAAATGCTTTCATTCTCTTTTCCATAGCAAAATTAATGACTTCCTCTGTTTCAGGACTTATGTTCACATCAGCCATTGAATGCTCCATATAGTCACCGGACTGCTGTTTTAATAGGTCATATAAT
This sequence comes from Peribacillus phoenicis, assembly GCF_047238085.1. Lineage (NCBI taxonomy): Bacteria > Bacillati > Bacillota > Bacilli > Caryophanales > Bacillaceae > Peribacillus > Peribacillus phoenicis. The sequence goes on from NZ_JBDFMF010000001.1 coordinate 3,900,689, forward strand.
GTATCTTCTCTATCAAAAAAACTTTCCATCCAGCCTGGTGAAAGCTCCTCCAGTAACAAACACATAAATAAACCGGAACTATAACAACTTCTTCTAATACTGGAAGTAGATTCATATTTGTTTGTTAGCTGTTGTGCATACTTTTTTAAAACTGAATCGTAATCAAGCGGGCTTTTTTCCGAGTAAGCCTTCAATTCGACATACCACGCAGGTCCCTCAATGGTTTCAATCAATTTTTCATATGTTAGGTACTCTTCAATTTTAGCTGCTCTTTTTTCCCTTAGGTCAATGAAAGCATTAAGGTATTGTTTCTTCTTAATTAGGTGATTTTCCAACAACGCATGATAAAGATTTATTCTTTCCTGATTTCGCAATTCCACATTTTCTTTTGACAACGGGTATGTGATTCCCATCATTTCATCAGAAAACCGTTTTTCATCCTTTATATATTGATAGCCGTGAAATAATTCATGAACCAGTATTGAATACAAATCTTCATATTCCTTATAGTAATCCATATTAACAATTGCAGTAGGATATTCTTCATACATAATGATTGTGTCACCAGTAAACTGTACATCCCAGCTTAAAGTATGATATGTACATTGTGGATTGTTACTGAATTTAGGATGATTGAATAGGTAAACCTTGCTCTTATCATATAATGCATATGCAACAAGTTCAAAGCCCGGCCAATAATTTTCCAACTTCGCTTTAACCAAGTCTTCAGCAACCCGAATAAGATGATGAGGCATTCTTTTCCTCCTCTCCACTGTTACATTAGGTTAAAAACATAATACCATATATGATTTAACATAAATATCCAATTTTTTGATTGAAACAAAAAAAGCCACTGTAACATATCAGCTCATGGGAGCGAATATTCTTACGGTGGCTTTTTTCATATGGTCACTTTTTAATTTGCCTTGCTGTGTAATGATTGGCCTGAAAAGCCGATAGCGCTTGGAACGTATACTGGACAGCTGCATATACCCCACATGCAAGGAGTATTCCAGCGAGTACATCCAATACAGCATGCTGTTTCGTAAAAAGCGTGGAGAGGATGATCAGTGTTCCGAATGCAGTGACACTGGCATACTCCCATTTGTGCTGTTCTTTCCGCTTATGGGCGACGATCATCATGATGAATGTGGTCAGTACATGTATGCTGGGAAGGCAGTTGACAGGTTGATCATGACTATAGATGAATCGCATTAACTGGGCAAAGATATCATTGCCCACCACTTCTGGACGCGGAACTGTCGTTTGCCAAAGGCAATATACAAGAAAACAGAGAAGCTTCCCCGATATCAAACTGCCTAACCCTACGAAATAGTGCTTTCGGTCAACAAAACAATAGTAAATCAGCAATCCATAAATATACGGATACCAAAGTAAATAAGGAACGGCAAATTCTTTAATAAAGGGAATCTCCCCATCTATTATAGTCGTAACATCGACAGCATGACCTGAAGATTGATTGATGATTGAATAGATGGAACTAGTAATCACCAAAAGTATTAAATAATATAACGGGTGAAAGGATAGTATGGTATTGTTTTTCATAGCTCGCTCCGGCTTTCAATATATTGGTTTTTTTCCAAAGATTATTATACAACATTTTTCACTAGATTAACTCTTTAATTGCTAAAGTTAATGATTCCCATGAACTAGTAAAATGGATATCTCTTACTTTTCATCCGACCAAGAATGCATAACAAAAGCCATGGCATATACCACGGCTTGATACGAAACTTATATGCGAGAAGGCAAAAGTGCTAACTCTGCCATCTCTAGATTTTGTTATGTCGTTTTTTCCATACAAACGTTAAGGAAATGAAGATGTAGATGCAAAGTGTAATGACCGTAACGATTATGGAAGTCGTGAAAATGATTCCGATCAGGATCGTTATTAAAGCGATGATCGCAGCCCAAGTCGTATACGGGAACCATTTTACCGAATAGGCACTTGTTTTTCCGGACTGTTGTTTACGTGATTTCAAATGGGCGAAAGCAATGATCAACCAGATGAATAATACGGTATATCCCAGCGAACCCATTAGGAAATCGAAGGTCTTGCTTCCAGCAAATAAGGAAATCAATACACCGCCATATAAAGCGGAAGTACACATTAATATTGCGGGAACAGGTACTTTCTTCTTGGATAAACGGGAAAAGATTTTCGGAACGCGACCATCCACGGCTTGAGTATACAGAACGCGGGATGAACCATACAACCCGGAGTTCATCGATGAAATGATCGCTAATAGAACTACGGCGTTCATGATATGGTCGGCACCTGGAATACCGATCATTTGAAAGACCATTACAAACGGACTTTCCTTCACCCCGTTTACTTCGTTCCAAGGAATTAAGCTAACGATGATGAAAAAAGGAATGATATAGAAAGAAATGATCCTGACCAATGTACTGCGAACGGCTTTTGGAACCACTTTTTCAGGATTTTTCGTTTCTGCTAATGTAACCCCGATGATTTCCGTACCGCCATATGAATAGATTACCACCAGCATCGCCGTGATCAAACCTGTCGATCCATTCGGAAAGAAACCGCCATGTTCGGTCAAGTTAGAAAAACCGACCGCTGTATGATCACCAAAAGTAACGAGCAGCAACAATAATCCAGCCATGATGAACACAATGATGACCGTAATTTTAATTAAAGCAAGCCAGTACTCCGTTTCAGCAAAAACCTTTACCGACAGCAAGTTAACCGCAGTAACTAAAACCGAAACAGCTAATGCCAGTATCCAGATTGGATATCCGGGCAGCCAATATTGAATGAAAATCGCCGCAACCACTGATTCGGCCGCGATATTCAATACCCACATTTTCCAATAAATCCAATCCAGGAAATAGGCAGGATACTTTCCTAAGATCGATTGGACCAAATCCCTGAATGTTCGTGCACCGCTATTGCGGACCGCCATTTCAGCTAAACCTTGCATGATGAATAATAGGATGATGCCTCCTATCAAGTACGCAATGATTACGGAAGGGCCTGCCATATCAATGGCTGAACTGCTTCCTTTAAATAAACCTGCCCCGATGGCACCGCCTAATGCCATCATCGTAATATGCCTTGAAGTCATTGTCCTCTGTAAATTCCGTTTGTCCGTTTCCATATCCTTACCTCCCAAAAAATCAAAAAAAGCATATCGTCTCTTCCTTCATAATCAAATGAAGAAAGAGACGATATGCCTTAAGCTTACCGCGGTACCACTCTTATTGGCTCTTTTTAGAACCCTGCTTTAAAAACCTTGTAACGAAGGTCAATCGTTAAAACAAAAGAATGGAATCATTCCTATCTTTCGCTTCACCACTCCCAGGCAAGTTCAAAGTATCATTGGACTGCGTTGCACCAACCCGCAGCTCTCTTCACCGAATAATGAGCTTTTACTACTCCTGTTCATTGCGTTTAAAAAATTATATCTGAATATTTTTAATAATATCCAATACTATACGGACTCAAAGTAAATTTGTCAATAACTTTCTTAGGATAATATTTTCAAAGAAACAAATTAGGGGAAATCAACGTGTGCCAGCTATTACGATCTTGTGAGGATGAGTGGTTCTATTTCCATTTATCGGCAAACACAAGCGATAAGACTGGTTGCTACGGCAGCTTATCTGTTAGAAATGTATCATGAGGTCACCTCCTTCCCCGTCTATAATTAGATGGAAAAGCAAAAACGTGACCTTCTTCCTGCACTCGGTTACCTCTATATTTTTCCATATATTCAATGTTATAGTATTTATATAGGAAATAAATCTAACGAATAACTTACTATCTGTTTGGAGGACATAATGAAAAAAACGTTAATTATTATGATTTTTTTATTATCTGTTTTGGTTGGGTGTAGTAACGGTGATAAATACATGAAACTTTCTGGGGAGAGCGATCATTGGAAAGGAGAGTATGTTGCAACCGCTACCGAAGATTCGGAAAATGGAACCTATACTTTTAAATATAAAGATGTAGCCAGCGATGTATTTTTCAAGACTTTGGAGATTTCAATTAATGATGGTGAAACTAAGCAGAATGAAACAAACCATGAAGGACCAACCATTGATATATCGACTGCATGTAGCGGGTGTTCAGTTACTAATGAAAGTATTCCTATAAATGTAACAATCAAATGGGATGGTAATACAGAAATCTTTACTTTAGAGCAAAGCAAATAAAAAGAGGGCGTATTTTGCCCTCTAGCCCAAATTAATTCCCTTTGTTTACGAGTGCAGCTAACATCTGAACTAGATCACCGAAATAAGTAGCCAACGTATAAGCAATGACGAAAAAGCTTCCCGCAATAACAACTAATGACACCGTTCTAATTAGCTCAAATTTCTCTGGGTCAATTTTAACAAATTCATTTTTATATAATTATAGACTAAATACCCTCTAATATCCTAACTAACAAAATGGAACCGATAAATCGGAATGACGGCGGCTTTTAAAGGTTTTTTTCATCAATAATTCCGGCTGGAAAAAATCCACAATTAACACAGCTCCTGTTTTACCTAATCAAAGCAATATTTTCAAATAAGCTTCTCGATTTTCCGAGACTCTCCTAAACGATTAAAATTCCATCCCTAACCAGGATGCAGCCACCATCAGAACCCCAACGACAATCACTATAACCGGTCCTACAACAATTAATCCAAATAGCAATGAGACTACTGCATCCAGGAAGATTCGAAATGGTCCTGCTTTTTCCTTTTTATTCTGTTGCTCCGTTAATAAGTCTTCAAGATGAACGACTTTTTGCTTCAATTCCTGCAACTCTTGAATCACTTTTGTGTCTTGATTCATGAAATACCACCCTCTTCAATTAACAATAAGTGTTAACTCTATCATTTAAATCCATTTTTTAAAAGTGAAATTTAACCTCGAAACCAAATCTATTTTCATCCATAAAATTAAAACTATTTTTTCAAATTCTGTCATCAATGATACAATAACAGGGTTGAAAACAATCCATTCTATAGAACACGTGAGGTATCATACTTTTTATGAAAGCATTACGATTATTAAAGAGTTTTAACTTTTTATATTTTGGACTGCTTGCCATTTTCATTCCGTTTCTCCCAGTCTATCTGGCTGATCAAGGTTTGCGTCCAGCCCAAATTGGATTCATCGTCGGTACAGGAGGTTTTGTCACCCTCATCACCCAGCCTTTATGGGGAATGATCAGCGACAAAACAAGGACTATACGAAAAGTCCTGTTGTTACTCATCTTTTTCTCGAGCGTAATCGGTTATTTCCTCTATGATTCAAGCAGTTATCTTCAGCTCATCCTGTTTGCCATGCTGCTATATTTCTTTCTGATGCCGATCGATCCCCTGACGGAAAGCCTCAATTTTACGATTGCAGAGAAATCCGGGATCAGCTACGGCTCCATCCGGACATATGGTGCATTGGGTTATGCGGTCATATCGCTAATCACCGGCTATGTTATGTCATATTTCGGAGCGAACAGCCTTGCCTTCCTTTTTGCGGGCATAGGTTTGATCAGTTTCATTGTCAGCTGGATGATGCCTGATGCACCCGTTTCAGGAAAACCTGTCACCTTAAGCAGCCTTAAGCATTTTTTCAGCAATAAAGAGACGCTACTCTTTCTGTTATTGGTCTTTATCTGTGCTGTTCCAGCAAGGATGAACGATACTTTCCTCGGAGTGTATATCCGGGAACTTGGAGGAAGTGCCAAGCTTGTAGGCTTGACCTGGTTCTTAGCGGCGGGAAGTGAAATCGTTGTGTTCGCCCTAAGCTTCTGGTGGCTTCGCAAGGGTAAGGAAATCATCATCATTTCGTTTGCAGCAGCGTTTTTCTTTATCCGTTATTTCGTCTCTGCATGGATTACCGATCCACAGCTATTAGCTTATTTGCAAGTCATGCAGCTATTGACTTTCCCGATTTTCTACTCGGCGGCCATCCAATATCTGTATCGGATCGTTCCGGTGGAATGGCGTGCCACAGGCCAGACCGTACTGGCGCTGCTATTCTTCGGGGTTTCGGGAATCATTGCTTCTTATATAGGCGGAGCCATATATGGGGCTTACGGCGGGAAGACCCTTTACTTGTTCATTTCCTCCATCTCCTTTATGGGAATGGTATTCGCTTTGGTTCTTTATCGGATATACGGAAAGAGGCTCGATACCGCAGAGGAAGCTGTATAATTAAAAAACGGCATAAAAAAGAGCATGTTTTGATCAAAACATGCTCTTTTTGTATTCAGTTAGCGAAATAAAGGGGCAACCGTTAACATTAGCACAGAAAAGCAAAGCAGTATAGTAGTTGTCCTGTTTGAGAGTTTTACTTGTTTGCCATTTTTATAGAACCCTGAAAATTGAAGCCGGTTTTTATAGAGTACAAAAAGTAATGGAAAAATTGCCATACCAACAATCCACCCGCCCGTGGTATTCTCTACGGTTATACCAAAAATCGCATAGATTGAATTAATGATGAACCCAATTATCATTCCTATAACAAAAATAATGATGATTATACGAAATAATTCTAAGATAACTCTTAACATCATTTCACCTGCCTTTTTCCCGTTATCCAAAAAGGCTGCAATCAGCAACCTTGAAAGTACTTTACAGGATGGGATATTCCCCTAAATATAACAAAGTTTCCTCTATTGGTAAATAGACGCTCTTTACTACTCTTCTTGAACGAGCGAATGCTTAAATGCGTAAATCACTGCTTGCGTGCGGTCCTGCACGGCAAGCTTACTTAATATATTGCTGACATGTACTTTGGCTGTTTTCAGGGCTATGTATAGTTCATCCGCAATCTCCTGATTCGTTTTTCCTTGTGTCATCAGCAGCAAGATTTCCATTTCGCGGTTTGTCAATTGATCATGAAGCTGGGTAACCTTTGGGCGACGCAGCTTTTCCATCATTTTTCCCGTCACTTCAGGTTCAAGTACGCTTTGCCCCTGGAAAGTGGAACGGACGGCTCTCGCAATCTCGCTGGCCTTTGATGTTTTCAACATATAGCTCGTCGCTCCGGCTTCCAATGCCGGGTACACTTTTTCATCATCCAGGAAGCTTGTCACAATGATGATCTTTGCTTCTGGCCATTTTTCGATAATTCGTTTCGTTGCTTCTATGCCGTCCATTTCCGGCATCACCAAATCCATCAAAATGATATCCGGACGCAATTCCATTGCCAGTTCGACAGCTTTCAAGCCATTATCCGCTTCCCCTATCACTTCGATATCCGACTGTGCGGATAAATACGCCGATACCCCTATCCTTACCATTTCATGGTCATCGACAAATAATACTTTAATCATCATGATCACCTCCAGCATTTAATAATGGGATTTTCACTTCAAGTTTCGTTCCTTTATTCAGAATGCTTACAAGTTGCATCGTTCCGCCTAATTCAACAGCCCGTTCATGCATGTTTTGCAGACCATATGATCCCGTTTTCGACTCCTCGACGTTAAAACCGATGCCGTCATCCGTTATTCGTAAAATGATCATCCCATCACGAACGATCAATAGCACTTCAAGCGAGTTTGCTTTTGCATGTCTAAGTGTATTGGAAATCGATTCTTGTAAAATCCGAAACAGATGGTCCTCAATCCCCTTATCCAGAGTGACAGGCTCCATCTTCCAATTTATATCCATCGTCACTTTTTGGGCCAATTCCAAAAGGAGCTCTTTCATTCCTTCATGTAAAGATTTTCCCTTTAATGCAACAGGTCTCAAGTGAAGCAATAACGCCCTCATCTCAAGCTGGGATTGATGGATCATTTCTTCCACTACCTTGAATTGTTTCATTTCCGTTTTTTCCATATCGGATTGTGATTCGGTGATGGCCGACATGAACATCGAAGCGGCAAACAATTGCTGGCTTACCGAATCATGCAGCTCCCGCGCCAAACGGTTTCGTTCCTGGGAAACGATTTCCTGGATCTGTTTCTCCTGATCAACGGCCTTTTCATTCGCCATTTTTTGCGATAATTTTGTCTGCTCATTGATTTGCTTATGGATCAGTTGCATCCGTTCCGCCATTTTAGCCATCTCTTGGACTGGATACGTTTCCTGTTGCGAAGGTAAGCGACCCTGTTCAAGTAAATGCAGCCCTTCATCCACCCTTTCGAGCTGCCTCTTCCAAAACATTCCCGAAACGACTCCATAAATCAGCCCTACCGTCATGACAAGGCTTGGCAGGAATATGACGAAGGGTAATCCCATGACCACTTTCTCCCACAATAAACTCCAGTCGGATAAAGGGAAGATGAAGAAAACCGTCGCCGGCAAGGTGAGGGAAAGAACGAAAGCAACACCAAGGGCAGTCAATATCTGACGTGTCAGTATGCTCATATCCGCTTCACCTCTAAATCCCCAACTAAGATTGAAGTGATGATATGAACCTTGTGATCCGTTTCATTGAACCCTTCCGTTTGGTAGGAATAAATTTGATTAAAGACCCTGGATTCAGGCTTATTTTCAAAGATCCGCGCTCTGCCTGCAATGACAGAATGATGGACCCTGATTTCGATGCCATACGGGACAAGCACAGTGATATTGCCAATGATATTCCTGATGGAAATGACAGCGTCGCCTTTCGGTAAAATCGTTTTGCTTAAATCGATAACCGTATCACCGACCCCGCCCTGAACATTCACGGAATTCCATTCATATACATGTTCGGCCGTTTGTTGATGACCGAACAACTTATTTTTAAATAGATAATCGGTTTTCAGCAATCGTTCCTTATTGATCCGTTCTTCGTCAGAATCATCATTGGTTAAAATGGGACTAACCCAATCAGGATTCTTTTTGGACTGATAATATAAAAGCAAAAGATAAATGAGGATCGCCATTAGGAAAAATCTAAAGACGAACATATTCAAGACTGTGATGATAAGAGAAATCAGCCCTATAAAAAATAGGATTTTCCCGATTGTCCGTTTTGTGAATTTCCTGCCTAAATAGATACATCCTATTGAAAAAGCGATGGAAAAAAGGAGACCTCCACCCGTAAATGAAATCTCTAAAAAAAGCAGGACGACTCCGATGAGAAGTATCCATCCCATATAGTCCGTCTTCATCTTGTTCAACATCGGTTCGCCTCCCCTGTATATGATCATGATATTCTTAAAAGGCACAGGAACCCGTGCCTTTTAAGAATACCATGAAATTATCTCGTTCTGACAGCCTGTTTTCCCCCGCCCTCCATTCCAAAAGACCAGGGGATAACAGCGATGCCTTAAAAAGTCTTTACGCTTCTTTCTGTTCCAATTCTTTTTCAAGCTGGACAATCCTGGCATCGATCGTATGCCGATTATAATCTGTATGAACCTGGTGCTCGATGCGATCGATATAATGCTCCATTTCTTCAAACATCGCTACCGGTTTGGCTTCGGAACTGCCCCCGTCCAAAACCCGATTGATCCGGTTGTTTGCCCGGGCAATATTTTCCCTGCCCATCAGTTCCAACCGCTTTAGATGCATATCCTTCAGCTTATGTTTCATTTCTTCATATTTCCGCTCCAGTTCAGCTAACTGAACCTCTGCACTTTTATGCGCCTCTTTCAAACTTAGCGCCCGATCTTCATAGTGCAGGCTTTCCTTGACGGCAAATTCCATTAAATCGGTTTCTCCCGACTGCTTGGCGATCTCAGCCTGATGCTTACGTTTTTCAGCCAGATTTTGCGCTTGATTATATTCACGCGTAAATTCTTCTTTCAAAAGATATTGACGTTCAAGCAACTTACCGACCTTTTCTGTCTCCTGCTCACATTGACGCAAATATTGATTTAACATCCCAATTGGATTTTTTTGCTCCTTTTTATCCAACAAGTCGTGAAAATCAGCCGAAATCGTTTGTTTCATTCTTGAAAATAAATTACCCATTCCAATTCCATCCCTTCTATTAGTTCTTATTCAACTCTTTCCACTCTCTTTCAAAATTTGAGAATGGGTCATTTTCTTTCGATGATGCACTTTCATCATTTTCATTCCATTTTTTATAAACCAGGTAAAGAACATAAGCTGCCACCAGTCCCAATATTGCCGGGATATGGGAAATAGAAACGATCAGCACGATAATGGAGACTGATCCCCACGCAATCTTCGCCCCTGTCGATTCGGACTTCATGAACTGCTTGAATCCAAAGTATAGGATCGCCAAGCAAATCGCCAGGCTGATCAGTGGACCAACGTTCGCCAGTAACAGGAAAAGTGCGATCAGTCCTACAATAAATAAACCAAATTTCTTCATTGTTTTCGTCCTCCTTTCTATGTTTATATCTTATCTACTTTTACAAGTTCGTATAATGAGCCTTAGCTATATTTTCTAGTAAGACTTAAGGCGTAGACGCTGTAAGTCCGATGCTAATGAGGGTGTTTATTAGTGTGTTTGGGCGGTTTACTCGGGAATTCTGCGGTTTTACTCGTAAGTTTGGGCACTTTACTCGTAAGTTTACGCTTTAACCGTGAGTTTTAGCAGTTTACTCGTGTATTCTGCGGCTTTACTCGTGAGTTTGGGCACTTTACTCGTGAGTTTGGGCACTTTACTCGTGAGTTTTGCTGTTTTACTCGTGAGTTTCGGTACTTTACTCGGGAATTCTGCGGTTTTACTCGTGTGTTATGGCGGTTTACTCGTGTATTCTGCGGTTTTACTCGTGTGTTTAGGCGGTTTACTCGTGAGTTTGGCGGTTTACTCGGGAATTCTGCGGTTTTACTCGTAAGTTTACGCTTTAACCGTGAGTTTTAGCAGTTTACTCGTATATTCTGCGGCTTTACTCGTGAGTTTGGGCACTTTACTCTTAAGTTTGCGCTTTACTCGTGAGTTTGGGCGGTTTACTCGTGAATTCTGCGGTTTTACTCGTGAGTTTCGGTACTTTACTCGTGAATTCTGCGGTTTAACTCGTGAGTTTTGAAATAAAAAAAATCTTCCGATTGGATATAAGCGGAAGATTGGTGAATTGTCATTATCATTACACATACAAACCTTCAACGTAAACTGAGGTTATGGTTTGAGAAATTTCTTCTACAGAACTTTGGTGTTCGTTTCTGACGATTTCCCACAGATACATTTCATTTGTGAAAAACCACCCTCTTGCCACAAGCTCATGGTTTAGTTCAGCTCTTGCCAGCCCATTTTGCTGTGCGTAGGCGACGTCCTTTGATATTCGCTGAATGAACTTCATGCGGATCGCTTTCCATTTATCTGAAATAATGGTTGATATCCCGATGGCCTGTTCGAAAACCTGCATCATATTGCGTTCAGCTTCTGCCATTTTCAAAAATGCATTAGCTTGTCTGTTTATGATATGTTTTGCTTCGTCTTTTGATTTTGGAAAGAAAGAGGTCTCGGCAATTTCATAGAATTGCTCCATTACATTCTCCATTAATACAATTAACAGATCCTCTTTCCCTTTAAAATGAACATAGGCCGTTCCATAACCGATGTTTGCCCTTTTGATCATTTGGGAAATAAGCGCAGCTTGATAACCTTCTTCAAGAAATGTTTCCTTTGCAGCTTCCAATAACTTTTGTCGTGTCATGATCGAGCGTAAGTGCCGTTTATCCCCTACTTTGCCATTCTCCATGCTTATTCCTCCCCTTATCTTCTAGCATAAAGGATTTCCATAAAATAAAAAACATTTGTTGGAAAGATTGATTCAATGTTTATAATTTTCTGAATTAACTTATTGACATCATGTCATATTCTTTGGTACGATTCTCCTAGAATTTTAAAAAACTAAAATAGGAGGATGATTATGGTTTCTGAATATACATTGGATCACGCTAAACAAATGGATGAGAATGATGCGCTTAAAGGTTTTCGAGAAGAGTTTTATTTAAAGCCGAATTCCATCTATATGGATGGGAACTCATTGGGGCTTCTTTCGAAAAGGGCTGAACGCACTCTTCTGGAGTCTTTGGAAGATTGGAAAGAGCATGGGATTGATGGATGGACGCAAGGGAATCACCCATGGTTTTTCATGGCTGAGAAATTGGGCGAGAAGATGTCCCAATTGGTCGGAGCTTCTCCCGAGGAAGTTATTGTAACCGGCTCCACAACTGTAAATCTGCATCAGCTTGTAGCTACTTTTTATAAGCCCCAAGGAATGCGCAGAAAAATTTTGGCTGATGAATTAACCTTTCCGACTGATATTTATGCTCTTCAAAGTCAGCTGCGTACACATGGATATGATCCGGAAACCGATCTAATCCGCGTGAAAAGCCGTGATGGGCGATTTCTTGAAGAGGATGATATTATCGAAGCAATGACCGATGACATCGCTTTGATCATCTTGCCAACGGTCCTGTATCGCAGCGGTCAAATACTGGATATGAAACGATTGACTGATGAAGCTCATAAAAGAGGAATTGTAATCGGATTTGACGGATGTCATTCCATCGGTGCCATCCCGCATTCATTCAGCGAATGGGATGTGGATTTTGCGTATTGGTGCAATTATAAACATTTAAATGGCGGCCCTGGTGGTGTTGGCGGTTTATATGTAAATCGAAAACATTTCGGAACGATGCCTGGATTGGCTGGATGGTTCGGCTCCAAAAAAGATAAACAATTCGATATGGAACATACCTTAACACCAGCTGAATCAGCAGGTGCGTATCAAATTGGCACGCCGCATGTGTTAAGTTGTGCACCTTTGATTGGGTCTTTGGACATTTTTATAGAAGCTGGAATTGAGAATATTCGCGAAAAATCCCTGAAAATCAATCAATATTTAATGGATTTAGTCGAATTCGAATTGGAAGACATGGGATTTTTCATTGGAACTCCTAGAGAAGACATCCGCCGCGGAGGTCATGTAAGCCTCGAGCATAAAGAAGCTGCACGGATATGCAAGGCATTGAAAGAGAACGGTGTCATTCCAGATTTCCGAGCACCTAACATCATTCGTCTCGCTCCGGTTGCACTATATACTTCCTACGCAGAAGTTTGGGAAGTTGTACAAATACTCAAGAAAATCATGTCAGAAAAACAATATGAAAAATTCAAGAATGAGCGTGAAGTGGTCGCATAACATGGAATTCCGCCAGATGGGGCTCATCCCTCAAATGGTTAGTTAATTAGGGCAGGATAAAATCTTTTTTGATAAAAAGGGGATGAACTATGGAGAACAAAAATACTCAATTGAACTTTAAAGATGAGCCAGAAAAAGGATTAAAACGTGAGCTGGAAACAAATCAGCTTTCCATGATCGCAATGGGCTGTGCCATCGGGACAGGTTTATTCCTTGGCAGCGGGCTTGCCATTCAAGCGGCAGGGCCAAGTGTATTGCTGAGCTATGCACTCGGGGCGTTCGTCGTTTTACTGTTGATGGGCTGTTTAGCCGAAATGACGGTTGCCCATCCTACTTCCGGATCTTTTGGGGCCATTGCTGAAAAGTACATGTCTCCAATGGCAGGCTATCTTGTTCGCTATTCTTATTGGATTGCCAATGTTTTGGCTGTCGGGGTTGAAGTAAGTGCAGTCAGCGTGTATATGAAATATTGGTTTCCGACCGTGCCGGGAATCGTATGGATTTTGCTGTTTGCAGGTGCCCTGATTTATGTAAATGCTACTAGTGTGAATACATTCGCTACATTTGAGTATTGGTTCTCCTTTATTAAAATAAGTGCCATTGTTGGTTTTATCCTTCTTGGAGCCTATGTACTATTCGGTTCATCCGATCAGCCGCATATAGGACCTGAGAACTTTGTAAATGAAGGCGGTTTTTTCCCATTTGGCTGGTGGGGAATGTGGGTGGCCGTATTTATTTCTTTATTCAGCTTTCTCGGAACCGAAATGATAGCGGTTACATCAGGGGAAGCAAAAGATCCTGATGCAGCAGTTCCAAAAGCATTAAAAGCGACCGTGTTCCGTTTGTCCACCTTCTATGTGTTGACAATCGGCATCATGTTGATGATCGTTCCGTGGAAAACGGCTGGGATCGAGGAAAGTCCATTCGTAAAAGTAATGGAAATCTTGAACATTCCTGGTGCATCCGGGATCATGAACTTCATTATTTTAACGGCCGCTTTATCTGCCATGAATGCCCAGCTCTATGCTTCAACACGTATGATGTTTTCATTAGCCCGCGGAAAGCATGCACCTAGCTTTTTAGGAAAGTTAAACAAAAGGGGCGTTCCGGGAAAAGCACTTGCTGTCTCTACAACGGGGATTTTCATTGCTGCAGGCGTTCATGCGTTACTTCCTGGTTCATCCTATGCATTCATGATGGGGATTTCCATGTTCGGTGCTATGTTCACATGGCTCATGATCTTCATTTCCCACTTGTTTTTCAGGGTTAAATGGGAGAAAACCGGCGGTCGCAAATTACCTGTAAAGATGATCGGTTTTCCCTATTTAACGATACTAGGAGCCCTTCTTCTATTCAGCTTAATGATTACAACATGGTTTACAGATTTCAAGATCATGCTTCAATTCGGGATACCTTGGTTACTATTTTTAGCTGTTGCTTATTCAGTTTCAAAAAGAAAAAATATTAACCATAATGTAATGGAAGAACCTCTGGAAAAGAAGATAGAATAGAATGACGGAATAAATAGTTTTTTGCATATGGAAAAGTGAGGAGATAGCAGAATGAAGAATATGGATAACAATGAACAAACAATAACGGGTCTAGAGAAAGAAATTCAAACCGACTTTCAAAAATCGATGTCCTACGGAGATTATCTCCACCTTGATAAGATTTTAACCAGTCAACATAGATGTTCCGATCATCATGATGAAATGCTATTCATCATTATCCATCAAGCGAGTGAGCTATGGATGAAGCTCATTTTACATGAGTTGACTGCAGCAACTGAGTCCATCCGCCAAAACAAGTTGGAACCTTCGTTTAAAATGCTGTCGCGCGTTTCGAGGATCCAGCAGCAATTGATCCAGTCATGGAATGTCCTTTCAACTTTAACACCGGCTGAATACATGGAGTTCAGGGATAAACTGGGACAATCTTCCGGATTCCAATCTTATCAGAATCGTTTGATTGAATTTGCATTAGGAAACAAAAATGTCCATACGCTATCAGTCTATCAGCATCAAACGGATTTATACGAGCAAATGCAGCAGGCCCTTCATGAGCCAAGTATTTATGACGCGGCGATTAATGCACTTGTGGCGCGCGGATTACCTATTGATCAAGAAGCCCTCAGCAGGGATTGGTCACAAAGATATGAATCAAATGCCAGTGTAGAAGAGGCATGGCTGACAGTTTACCGCGATGTTGAGCAATATTGGGACTTATATGAGCTGGGCGAGAAGTTAGTGGACATTGGCCATCAACAGCAATTATGGCGTTTTAATCATATGACCACAGTAGAAAGGATTATTGGTAATAAACAAGGAACTGGCGGATCATCAGGTGTAACGTATTTAAAAAGAGCACTGGATCAACACTTTTTCCCAGAACTATGGAGTCTAAGAACGAAGCTATAAGATATTCAAGAAACAGCCGGAAGAAATGGAGGTAAATGCATGGGGACATGGATTGATATTTCACAACGTCTGGATGATAACGTTGCAGTCTGGCCTGGAGATACACCTTTCTCTTATAAAGTAAATTGGAGTAAAGAAGAAAGTGGATCTGTCAATGTAGGTCAAATCAATATGAGTATCCATACCGGTACCCATATTGATGCACCTTTTCATTTTGATGATGATGGAAAAAGAGTGATTGATTTGGATCTCGATTTATATATGGGAAATGCCCGAGTTATCCATTTACTAAACAAGACAAGCATCGGAGTCAATGAATTATCCAATATTGATCTAACAGGCGTTACCCGTCTGTTAATTCGGACGGATGCATGGAGGGATCGAAGTGTGTTTCCACAAACCATTCCTCATATCCAGCCAGAATTAGCGGCATATCTTTCAGAAGTCGGCGTCCGCCTTATTGGACTTGATTTACCATCAGTAGATCCACTGGATAGTAAAGAGCTATCTGCCCACCATGAACTTGCCGAACATGGCATTCACATTTTGGAAGGACTTGTATTAGACGGTATCGGACCGGGTAATTATGAGCTGGCAGCCCTCCCTCTTCCATTAGTTGAAGCAGATGGAAGTCCGGTACGTGCTGTGTTGAAAAAGTTACCCTAACAAAATTTTTCAAAAAAACGAGCCAGATCAAAAAATGATTTGGCTTGTTTTTTTATTGCCTCCTTTCTATTGAGGTAATCATTAACTATCAAATTTATCTCCCTAAACCAAGTGTATCTATGTTATAATTTTCAGAATTCATCACTAAGAGTGGAGGTCCGAATATGGAAAACTTTTATTTGTTCATCATCATGTGCATCCTTCTCATCATCTTACCCGGTCCAGATACAGCAATAGCCACAAGGAACACTGTTACCGTGGGGACTTCGGGAGGTTTTAAAACGATGTTCGGCACATGCTGTGCCCTGCTTATTCATACATCAGCTGCCGTGTTCGGACTTTCAGCAATCATTGTGAAATCCGCTTTATTATTTTCCATCTTCAAATATGTCGGTGCCGTTTACTTGGTATATCTAGGCTTCAAGACCCTATGGGGATTAAGGAATAAGCAAGTGGCCGCAGCGGCGGAAACGACGGTCAAAAGCAAGTACGAAAACCAGTCATGCTTTAAGCAAGGGTTCCTTACCAATCTGCTGAACCCTAAAGTGGCCGTCTTCTTTTTAACGTTTCTGCCTCAGTTCGTGAATCCGGGGAATGATACGTTTTTACCGTTCCTGATCATGGGCATGACGTATACCGTTTTAACTGCGTTCTGGTTTGTATTTTATATCTATCTGCTGAACCAAATCAGTGCTTTTATGAAAAAGCCTAGAACCCAAGCGATATTCGAGGGGATAACCGGGACGGTTTTGATTGGTTTCGGGATAAAGCTAGCTCTGGAAAAAGCTCATAATTAATCTGAACTGCAGATGTAGGGATATAGGTCCTTGCTGAGTTATGTCACAATACATGTTTTGATACCTCAAAATGGTCATTAGCAAATTTCCGAGACTTAGACGAAAGTTGGGAGAAGCAGCCTAAATCGAGGAATGCGAATTAAGCCGAAAGGGATAAGCCCCTTTTGGCTATTTATCGTGGAAACAAAAAAAGAACCTCAAGAGAGATTTATAAGTTTACTTCACTATTTTCCCCTCGTCATCGAACAACAGTATGTACGGTTTACCAGAATTCCAACATTTGCATTGAATATAAGATACAAAATATAAACTCCCCTAAGGGAGCCTTAGCAAAATCCAATTTTTCCTAATCCACGTTTTCCTTCCATCTTCAAATCTTACTATGTAATACCGATCATTACCGATACCAACAATTCGACCAGGTTGATGACTATTCCATTTGTTCTTTGCCTTTCCAACAAATACGTGTTTATTAATAAGACCAAAATCATAATAAATTCCCCCTTTATATATATAGGTGGATTTTATTCTATTAAACTAAAACGGTTTAAGGGTCTAGCCTATAAAAATTTATATTTTTCATTTTTATTGCTAACCGCTTATGAAATAGATAAATAAAAAAACTCCCTTAAGGTAGCTTTTTAAATCCTTTGGTCATTCAATTGTTTGTTTAGGGTTGTCCAAACATATTGGGGAATTTATGCATTTATTAATCATGTGGGAATTTTATAAACAAAAAGGATGAATGCTGTGTCAAAGAATAAAGATAAGAAAACCAGTAAGAATAAGAGGCAAAAATCCAGTAAGAATAACAGTCAGAGTACTCGGTATACGACCGATGTTTGTGTTTTCATTTTAGGTAACGCTGCTGAAGTAAGAGAAGAAGATATAAGAACACAATTTAAATACGCCAGTGACATATGGGGAATTTATTTTCGGCCTAACATTTGTGATTTAAGAACTAGAGAAGGCGCACGGAAGTGTGGTTTGAAAGCTGATGCCACCATAGCAAGGATCTTCGTACCTTTGCAGATGAGGCAACGGGAGAAAGTTTTTAGAGCCTTAAGAAAAGGTAATTGTGGCCGTCAAACTGGACTTGCTGTGTTTTACATTAATGCACAAGACCTTAAAGATGGAAAGGCTATTGGTAACGTCAGCTGGGATAATAAAGGAACTCTGGGCAATATCGTCATGACATATGATACATTCCAACAAAAAAATATTGATATCTTAGCTCATGAATTCGGACATGCCTTGTTAGTCAATGCACGTCATTTAAATGACAAAAGCAACATTATGTATCCCTCTGGAACAATAATCGTACCACCAATCTCACAAAGACAACTAAGGGCTATGACTACCTCCAAACAAAGAGCAAAAGCCTATAAAAGACCTTATATTTATAGAATTTAAAAAGAAGCCCTTTAGAAATGATGAATCCTCACTCGCGATACATGTACAAGCTATATGAAACTCCCCTAAGGGAGCTTTTTCATTTTAGTAATAATGAACGGGTCCAGAAATAAGGCTATAAATGTTACAATATAAAAAAGCATAATTTGTTATTTTTATACAGGGAGGTAAAGAAATGAAAACTATTGAAGTTAGGAAAACAAAGGATATCGGATTAGGTTCCCTTTCTTTCGCGCTGTGTTTAATCGGAATATTGTTTACCATTCAATTTGGCGATAAACCTTGCATTGGAGATAATATTTTAAATAATATCGGACTAAGCGCCTGGTCAAATGGAGATTCAGGTATTCATTATACAATGTTCTATTCGGCTATATTTTTCATCCCTTCCTTTATCATTGGTCATATGCATCCCGATAATAGAGGAGCAAAAGCAGGAAAAATTATATCAGGTTTCCTATCAATTCTTATTGTTTCAGTACTATTAACGATTATTATCGATTTGGTGTGGGGACCATGAATGAGCTTGTGAGCACTGTTGCGGAAATAGGCCAAATTAAAGGGTATGAGCCCAGTATTACCGACCTCATACCCCAAGCCAACCCTATGGTGTTCAATCACTCAAAGTAACCATTCACGAAAAATCCAATTGTTTCAAGTTCGTCCTCAGTTAGATCCCGCTTTAGTTCATTAGCCAGTTCCTGCTCCATTAAAGCTCGGTTTCCCCGGTGTTCGACCACCGCTCTGGCACATTCTTTCATTAGCTTAAGCTCAGCCTCCATTTCCAGTCTTGTGCAGGGCTTATCATGATGGGAAAGTATGTATGTTTCGGCATCATAGGCTTCAATTTTCTTAATGAGCATCGAAGCCTGTTCAGCCGTATAATTCCATTTTTCAGCATAAAGATTGGCATAAAGGCAGTCTCCCAGAAATAGTGTTTTTTCCTCTTGTACATAGATGATGCAGGAATCTTTGGCATGATCGCCGCCTACATGTTCAATGACACAGGTTATATTGCCGAGATCGATCGTCATCGTTTTTTCAAAGATGATATCGGGCAGGGGAAAGGTAATCTCTCTATTCGTCCCATGTTCCAATTTGATTGCATCAGCGCAAAAGGGAATCTCCGTCCCTTCTTCGACCCGTTGATCAAGGTCCTGATCTTCCCATGAAAGCTGCTGCATATCTTTAATGTCGGTGTATGTTTTTTCCTGACAAATGACCGGAATCCCGATATTCTCCAGTCCGAATACATGGTCCCAGTGTGAATGGGTAAGAACGAGGAAATTCCCGCTTATATCATTCCGAAGCAATTCGTCCTTAAAGAGCTGGGCATGCCGGACAGAGTTACCGGCATCGATGATGAGCGTTTTCCTCTGTCCCGTCACGGCGGCAAGTACCGGGCGATCCGTTTCCTGAACTGACGGCAGGTAGACAATATGTTTCGATAGATGTTGTAATGTTTGCATGTTTTTATTCTCCTTATGATAGTTGTGATTAGCTTGCTCAAGTATAGCAAATTACACATGTATTCATAAGATAATCTCCGCGAAAGGCTAAAAAGACAACAATCACCGTGATTGCTGTCTTTCGTCATCATTCAAATGAACCTATTCCAATATACCGTGATTTTCGAGAGGGCATTTAAAAAGGTGGCTTTAAAAAAAGACTCTTCCCTTTTCTGATCTTCTGGCGGTTCTATATATTTTTTATTGTCGGCAACGAGTGTACTTTTTGAGATTTTCGATTCGATGGCCCCTATCAACTGTGCCGCAAATGCTTCACTATCAATGAGCACCATCGATTCCGTATTCAAAAAGGCAGATCGTGAATCCAAATTATAGGAACCTACTGCACTTAATCGTCGATCATAGACAACCGATTTACCATGCAGAGAATAGGGCTTTGAATACTCATAAAGCCTTGCCCCCGTCTCAACGATACTATCCCTAAGCGCCAAGTAACCAGAAAAAGCGATCATATTCGGGGTTGATGCCGCCGAGTTGGTAAGTATCGTCCAATCAGCCTTTGTATCCATTTGCTTCGGTACATATTCCTTCAAGGCATCCGCAGGAACAATATAGGGACTTTGGATAAATACCGATTGATTGGCGTTCGCAGCTATATCCAATAGAGATCTCCACACAATAGGGTGTTTGTTGAAACGTTCGATTGGATTATGAATGAAGGACACTTTTTTAGTAGGTGTTGTAGCCTTGCTCCAATCGACGACTGGGTTCACGAAATCGATTTCAGTGCGTAAAGCTTTTCTGTATTGTTTCGCTAATGCATCTCTTTCACGTTTACCTTTTTCCGTTTGCCTTTTCGAGAGGTCCGAAAAAACATCACTCGTATACGGATGATTCCATAATTCATTCAAATAGTCCTTCATTTGAACGATTACACTATCTTTCTCCTCTTTAGCATTGAAAATGAGAACATCCCTATCATAGACAAAATTCTTCGGCGGCTTGCTTGCTAAGTACTTATCGGCAATATTCCTCCCGCCGATTATGCCTAACTTTCCATCTACAGTGATGATTTTATCATGAAGGCGATTATGCCAGGTCCCCGGCTTAAATGGCTTAAAGGTTTCGTAATATCTTAATTCAATGTTTTCATGCCCAGCCAATGCATAACGGGCACTGCTTAATTGACCTCTGAGTCCATGAGATATCCCATCCAGAAGGACTCGAACTTTGACACCTCGGTCAGCCGCATCAATCAAGGCTCCAAGAAAAAGCTCGGTTGTTTTGCCTTTTCCAAAAGCATAGTAGGCGATATCGACTGAATGCTGGGCTTCCTGGATCATTCGCATTCGGGCGAGTCCCGACTCATAACCGTCCTCGAAAAGCAGAACACGATCCACGGTGGCTTCCCTTTCTCCCATATATTCACTTACCTGTTTAATCGGCCTGTTTTCTTCTTTTTCTGTTTTAGGGAAAAGAACAACAGCCGTCACCACTACATAAAGGACATATAATAGAAGAACGAGCAGAAATCCTTTAATTGCCGTTTTTACAGTCATTGAGCACTCCCCCCCCTTTGAGCGATATTTTATTACTATTCGTAATATGCAAAGACTCTATTCAACATCTGCAGCTTGATAAAGCTGACTAGTTATCGAGCGGTGCCATTTACCCATCTGCTTGATTCCGGGTGGTACTTGGAGCATTTATTTTCCTTTTAAATGTGACAAAGTGGTGAACATGAAAGCAGTTGCATAATATGATATAGAAGGAGGGATTTCATGCTTAAACAACCTGATAGAATAAGTATCTTCAATTATTGTTTTGCATTAGGCGTATCAGAAGTATTCTTTTTATCCAGCTTTTATCTTTCCATTCTTGACGTTTCATTATTTGCGATCGCTTTACCATTTTCCGCTTTATTTCTAATGTACTCTTTGTACCTATTCCTTCGAACGCACAAAGCAGTAAAGACCTTATCCAACCAAGATGAAAAAAGAAGGGAAATTCATGCATTCTATCATCAATCTTTCGGGATTTTCACGATCATTTTTTTCACTTTACTCTTTGTTGCTTTAGCCTATATTCCCTTACTGGACAACGGAGGGCATTACTATCTTTTTTATTGTTTACCGATGGCCTTGCTTTGTATGATTCCTTCGATTGTATCTTATAAAGGAATGAAATCATTTAAGCTGGAAGCCGGCAGGAATTTAACGAAAATCTAAGAATCAGTGCTCCCCCCATGTTTTTTAGTTGAATGTATCGGCAAAATGAGGATATAATAATGATAACTAACAAATAAAAAAAGACACTGGTTAAACCAGCGTCTCAATGAACAGCAAACTGCATAAAGAGCAGCGGCTTTCTGTGGTAAGTCAGTTGCTACTCGATCATGAAAGTAACCCTTTTCCTACATACATCTGGCCGGATGGTATGGAGGGGGTTACTTTTTTAATGTAACCGCGATTATTGCGACGATTAATGAGGCGAATGAAATCATTAGCATCAGTCCGTCCATAATAGAAATCACCAGCGACACCCCCTTTCTGAAAAGGAGTGACCGCTGCCCACTATACCAAATTGCTGTCCATTTACTATTATATCTGTATTTACTTGTTATTTATAGCCAAAAATAGATGTATTTAGTCTTCTTATTATATCCAAGATTTACATAAAAAAAATCCCACTAAAAGTGAGAACATTCTTTGCATGTATACCCCTTTATTGTTCCACTACACGGCCATCTTTATAAATGTGGAACCAGCCAATCGTTCCTGTGCCCCCTTGATCCATCCAATCTTTATTAGCCGCTTTATAGTTGTAATATGATTTTCCTTTGCCATCTTTCAGCAATCTGCCATCACCGCTGAATACGATGTTGTTACCCAGCTTCTTCTTCCCTAACGCGATTGCGTCTTTCTCCGTGAACTGTCTTCTTTCCACCTTATTTTCATCTAAAGCAGCCCATGTCTTCGGTCCGACGATACCATCTGAAGCTAAGTTATGATCCACTTGAAACTCCCTTACCACATTTTGTGTTTGGGTACCGAAAATCCCATCAACGCCTACATTATATTTAACATCTTTAAGGCTTTGCTGTAAGTCTCTTACATAACTCGAACGTGAGCCTTTCCTGAGGGTCGGGCGTGTTTCCGCCTTCGTTTCGATTTTCTGGATTTGACTGCCCTTTGATGCTGCGTGGGTAATTGAAGTTCCCGTTCCTAGAGGGGCCAACATCAGGGCAACTGTTGGAATCATGACCAATAAATTTTTCTTCAACACATAAAACCTCCATTCATATGATTACTCCTGCAGGTTTCTGACACTTCCCTTGGAGCCCATTCATTATAACGTATGGAGTTATATTATTGGTGTTTTATTACTTTAATTATAAAAAATGGTAAATATTATCCACAGGAAGTATATTACCGAAAAGGAATCCCAATATTGACAATACACTGTCCTCATACAGGCTTTATTCATATATATTGACAGTAATCATGATTTGATCGAACACTTATCCTGATGTTGGTCCTATCTTTAGGTTATACCCATTCATTCAACTTTGATTTCATTTTTACGTTCCATATACCATTTGTAAAACGAATCAGCCATCTCAAAAGACACATGGTCAATACCAGCATGATGCACCGGTTTAGCCCGGTTGATTGTCCCAATGGAGGCAAGGCCGAGCATTTTTTGAATGATATTTCGGGTTACGTTCACTTCAATGATCTTATCTCGTTTTGACACGAATAAAGATGTGGTGAGACTCCCGGTTTTGAATTGAATGAAGTCATTGTTCAAAATGTAGAAGGTATTGAAGAAATCTAATAACCTTGAAACAACAATAATAATTAACAGGATAGCAGATAGAATCCACCAAGCTTCCTCCACTTCCAGAACAGTTGGCTTGAAATAAAATAAGAGAATTGTTGCTATGATCCAGAACCAGCTTGGCCACAGTATGCGCACCCAAAAGGATTTTATCGGAAGGGGAGTCATCTTCTGTGATATTTCATAAAATGGCAATATTTCCGAGACTATTTCATATGCCCGTTTAACAGGTAGATAGGGATAGAGTGAGTTGATTTCAAGCATATCTTCGTCAGAACTCAAACCACCTGCACTTGTCAGTTTCACTTCAGCAAGTCCAAGCAACCGTTTCATGAAGGACTGTTTAATTTCAATTGCCTGCACTTTTTCTTTGGCTATAGAAAAGGCAGTTTCATCGATTAGACCTTTCGTAATGTAAATTCGATCATGGTCTGAGGAAATTTGATAATTCCCATATTTTAAAAAAGTCCTCACTATTCCGAATGTGATAGAAGCAATGACGAAAACGATGATGATGATCGTCATCATCCCCCAAGAGCCTATTAGCTTTTCAAAAATCCCCACTGCTTTACTTTCCACATGAAAGATATCATTGATTTTGAAATAAAAAGAACTAATAAAAGGAATAAGGACCAGAAAACTAAGAGATGTAAAGGAAGCTTTTATAATTTCCTTTTTTGTCGGCTTATAATGATTGGTTCGATTTGAAATCTCTTTATTAACTTCCCCTTCAACAGAAAGAATATCTTTATATTCGCTAGCATGAATGGTGGCCAATTCTTCCTGAACAGTACTTTTCATATGCATTTCCATTCGATTTGCTTCCTTTTGAGAAATGACTTCGAATCTAACAGCAGCATCCTCACCTGCTATACCTGTTTCAAAATTAACGGAAGTCACTTTAAAAATCCGATGGAATAAAGACGTATGACGGTTGACGTTTTGAATTTTAGAAAAAGGAAGGGTTCGTTCAGATTTACTGAAAATACCTTTGTATAGATGAAAGGAACGATAATCAAGTTCGTATTTATGGGTGAACCATTTTATAATGATTGAAATAAGTGTTAAACCGAAAACTATAAAAAAAACAACCCTGCCATATGTGATGAAGGTGGATTCAGAACCAGCTTTGATCACAAAGAAATAAATGACAAAGAAAATGGAATTCCTGACTAATTTACAGAAATTAAAAAGCATAAGAAGTGGATTGTACCGTTTTGCTGTCGTCATTGCTCCACTTCCTTAATTTTTGCATATTGAGCAATCTGATTCCTTAACTTGATAGCAACCTCTTTTGGTAGAGCTGGTATCGAGTGAGAGGAACCCATCGTTTCAATTGAAACTGAACAGAGTCCGTATTTTCTAAGTAACGGTCCTTGTTTAGTTGCAACCGATTGAATTTTTGTCATTGGGACAAGTTCATGCACTTCATTTAGTACACCAGATTTCAATTGTAAAAACTCTTCATCTACATCAAAGCGCCAATTTTTATAAAGAAGAAAAGGACTGATCAATGACCAGGCCGCACCTAGCACAGAGATAATTGTAATCCCAATCAGAATCCAACCGATCCACTCTTTCCAAGAAAAACGATAATCTAGGTAAAGTAAGACTCCAAGAATGATGAATGCGATTATATTCGTAATCGTTTCACTTAACATCCACACTTTTATCGCATCCTTGGATAATCTTTTTTGAGGTAAGCTCATTATAGAATTAATAAAATCACCGCCTGTATTTTTAATTCAAAGTGCTTTATAAAAAACTTATATTCATTTAACCTATTCGGCCAAGAAGATTTCTTCTAGTGATGGTTCTTTTACTTTTACCCGCAAGACATCAACCTTACACTGATTGAAAGCTCGGATCATGTCAGCAATCTTTTTCTCATCATCAATATTGATAGTCATGTAAGGTTCTTTCATTTCCAGTTCTGTACCTACTGACTCCAGCCACTGATGTAATTTTACTTGTTCTGATTTCGGCACCGAAGAATGCTTAAGCTTGACCGTTATCGTCGACCTATATATTTTCCTGAGTTCTTCCATTGTGCCAATATTAACAATCTGACCTTCTTTCATAATGGCTATTCGGGTGCATATTTTCTCTACTTCATAAAGATTGTGGGATGTCATGAAAATGGTCACGCCTTTTTTTTGCAGATCCTTGATCAGCTTTTGAATATGGATTGCGGATTCAGCATCCAAACCTGAAGTTGGTTCATCAAGAAAGATCAGCTCAGGTTCATGGATGATGGCTTGTGCAATTCCAAGCTTCTTTTTCATACCGAATGAAAATTTAGCGGCTTTTTTATGAGCATGAGATTCAAGACCAACTAACTGCAGGACTTCCATACACTTATCTTTTCCTGCTGGATTTCCTGAAAGAGCTGATAAAAATTTCAAATGCTCCACTGCCGTTAACGAGCCATATAATGTCGAGTAATCAGGCATTACCCCAATCCTCTTCTTTACTTGATCATTTGAACCTTTTACACCTAGAAGCGAGTATGTTCCATAGTTGGGTTGAATAATGCCGGTTAACATATTGATGAAGGTTGATTTACCAGCTCCGTTACGGCCTAGAAAACCAAAGATTTCTCCTTTTTCCACGATAAGATCAATTCCTTTTACGATTGGTACCGCTCCATACGATTTCTTTAACTGAGTTGTTTCTATCGCGTTCATCAGCATTCCCTCCTTTTGAAAATCAGATTGGCTATAACGAGCATGATACCTGCTAATATGAAAATCACCAAAAAGGTATAGTCTTCCCTAATTAAATAATAATAGGGGGTTATGAATTTCATCCAACTCACCCATACATTCGACGTAAAGGAAACCCATAATCCAATGATAGGAAAAGCTACCCCAACCATGATTCCAAGGAACATTGTAAATCCAGGCTTAGGAATGAGAACGGAAAGTAAAATTGTTAAGCCTATTTGGTAGGTTAATAAACTCATTGTCTGAGTAAAGATAAAAACATCAATCTTCTGGGAAAAGATGCTGGTAAGCAAGAAGGAGGTCGTTAGGCAAATAAGCCAAAATAGCCAAATACCTAAAAACTTCCCCAGTATAATGGAGGTTCTTGACGTTCTTGTCACTAAAAATCGGATAGTGCGTTCGTGTGTTTCTCTGTTTAGGCTATCGTGTGAAAGGCCCATAACAAATAATTGGCCAAAAAATAATATAAGGATCAAAAGACCAACTGTGTGTATATTTTCAGCTTCCCTCGCTGTAAGTTCAATCCCAGTCGTTAATAAATCGGAAAACTTGGCTGAATAATAGGAGGTGGCTAATAACATCATTACAATAATAACTGATTTAATTCCTTTAAATAGACTGATAAATTCTCTTTTTCCAATAATATACATACTAAGTCTCTTCCTTCCTGTTCATCACTTAAGGACTATTATAGGTGTTCTTTCTTAACCTACCAGAAACTTCACCTTAATTTTTCCTTAATTATTAAATAATTGGCAGACGAATGATATGATAATTTATATATCATAATAGAATGGGAGTATCCAAATGCAAGAGACACAAATATTAATTGTAGATGATGAAAAAGCAATATTACATATGTTAACAACGATTCTAAAAAGAGAAGAATTCAAATATATAGATACAGCATATACTGCTGCGGATGCTTTGACCTTATGTCAAACAAAACGATATGACTTAATCCTTTTGGATGTTATGCTCCCAGATCGTAGCGGTTTTGAAATTTGTCCGCTCATTAGAGAAACCACTGATGCCCCCATTTTCTTTCTTACGGCACGTTCAACAGATTTGGATAAACTTTCTGGATTTGCATTAGGCGCAGACGATTATATTACAAAACCCTTTAATCCACTTGAGGTTGTCGCAAGGGTAAAAGCACATTTACGGCGTCATTCAGGAAAGACGTTTTACCAATACGGACAAATCCAAGTAAACACTCTATCTGGAGAAGTGACCGTGAATGGCAGGAAAGTAGAATTGCCTGCACAGGTTTACCTGCTACTGCTATTCTTCTGTAAATATCCAAATCAGCTTTTTAGTAAAAGCCAGCTTTATGAAAAAGTGTGGGGCGAAGAATTTTTAGGTGAGGATAATACTGTTATGGTCCATATTAGTAAACTTCGGGAAAAGATTGAGGACAATCCAAGTAAACCACGTCATCTTATTACTGTAAGAGGACTTGGCTATAAATTTAATTCTGATGGTAGTAAACATGAACATTCATAAACGCTTTATTGTACAGTTTTTTATCCAATTAATTCTTGTTTTCATCATATTTTTCTTTATTCTATTGTCCATTTGGGCGATCATTGGCTTTTCCATCATGAATGATGAGGTTACACAAGACTTATCAAAGGCAGATAGCACTTTCTTTTCTGATAGGATTACGATACAAGGTAAAAAAGTGACATTCGATGACGAATTAAAACAGCTGGCAAAAAATCAGAATGGCTGGCTCCTAGTCCTGACAACAAAAGGCGATGTCATTGGAGATTACAATACTTCAGAAAATGCACCTTCACATTTTAATGAGAGCGAACTTGCCGGTTTAATGCTGCAAAATAGCTCTGACCCTGTGGAATACTTCCATTGGAAATTAGATGAAGCGTATCCGCAGCCACAGTTGCTTATATTCGGTAGAAAAAGTTCTGAGACTAGTCTGTTAAACGAGGTTAAGACAAGTGTCGATTGGAAAAATCATCATCTTAATCTTTCCGCTGCTACTCTTAAGCAAATAGATGAGGAAGAAGGATGGGTTCAATTAATCAATTCGACCGGTAAGGTATTGGATGGATATGGCAGCGAAAAGGAAGGAATCTCATACACGAATCAGGACCTTCAAACCTTATCAGAGAGTGAACATGATTCAGTTGATGCTTTCTTTGATGCAGAGACAGAACAGACAATAATTGTGGGTATAAACCATTCAGGTTCGACCTCTATTGAAGAAAACTTGTTCAAAAGGATCAGTAAAAGTGTATTAGTCATTTTTATAGTGTTATTTCTTCTGTTGTTAACGGGTACTTTCTGGTATGCACGTAAATTCGGGGTTCCTTTGATTACGATGATGAAATGGATTCAAAATCTTGGAAGTGGTTTATATGAACAGCCACTCGATCTTCATCAGAGCCCTATCTTGTTAAATAAAAAAGGAAAGTTAAAAAGGAAATATCGGTTATATAAGGATCTGATTACAACACTTTTACAGTTAACCGAGACCCTGCATCAAAACGAAACCCAACGAAGGAAAATGACTCAAACCAGGGATGAATGGATAAGCGGTCTTTCGCATGATTTAAAAACGCCTCTTGCTTCCATATCAGGTTATGCTCAAATGCTTGAATCTGAAAATTACTCGTGGACAGAAAGAGAGACAAGGGAATTCGCCTTAATCATTGCCGAAAAGTCAGGATATATGATGGAATTACTTGAAGACCTAACATTAACATACCGTTTAAGAAATCAAGCTCTGCCCATTGTAAAAGAAGAAGTGGATATCATTGAATTCATACGCAGAACCATGATCCATTTCATAAATGATCCGGCTAACAACTATATGAAATTCGTCTTCCAGCCGAAAAACGAAACAGCTATTGCATCTATCGATACCAAATGGTTTCAACGGATTATTGATAACCTAATTGCGAATGCTATCCATTATAATCCTTCAGGTACTACGATCACAGTATCCATTTCGCCTATTGAGCAGCACCTTCTCATTATTACGATTGAAGATGACGGCATAGGTATGGACAATGAAACTCTAGATAGACTCTTCCAGCGCTATTACCGTGGTACCAATACAAGTGATTCCGGGCGTGGAACTGGTCTTGGGATGGCGATAACGAAACAATTGGTTCACCTTCATGGAGGATCCATTAATGTAAAAAGTTCACCGCAAAAAGGCACAACCGTTCGAATCATTCTCCCAGCCTAAACTAGATGAAAAATAGGATAGCCAGAAATTCATAAGGGTGTACATTTGAATCATAGTTAAAATCAGATTGGGTAACGTCAGGATTTCGAAATGTTGGCGTACCTTAAATACTTTTTTGTTCGTAGGCAGGAAGAAACACTTGAATAAAAACAAAATCATCCCCTAAAGGGGATGATTTTGTTTTATTGATTTTCTGGCTGTTGTTGATTCTGCCCTTGCATTCCAGATCCCATTCCCATCAAGTTAGTGGCAAGCGGCACCATATTATTCATTTTCCCGCCATTTCCACTCAACATTTGATAAGTCGCAATACCTACTCCGACCGAAGCGACAACTGGTAAAATTTTATCCATGTTTGCTCTCATTTAAATCACCTTATTTTATATATTTTTGTTCATTTCCTGAACTCTAATATCTTGTTCAAAAAAACCCAAAAAATTCAAGATGTTTGTTACCAAAACAATTAGTAATAAAAACATGTTAAATAGGGAAAATTCTTTCAGGAGGGATATTATGCAAGTACTCTTCGAATGAGGTGAATATTCATGTCAATGTTAGATGTGGACGGTATCAGCTTGTATTATTCTGTTAAGGGAAAAGGGGTTCCTATTGTTTTTATCCATCCTCCTGTACTGACTAGTGTGAATTTCGAATACCAAATGGAGAAATTATCACAAGAATTCAAAGTTATCACTTTTGATATTAGGGGTCATGGAAGAAGTCAGTATTCAAGACAGCCAGTAACTTATCCCCTGATTATAGAAGATATCAAACATCTGTTGGATCATTTCAAAATTAATAAAGCAATCATATGCGGATACTCGACCGGCGGCTCTATCGTATTGGAATATTTGCTGAGTTGTGCCGATAGGGCTCTAGGTGGCATTGTAATAGGTGGAATGTCTGAAGTGAGGGATAAATCTTTAAAGCAAAAGATTTCTTTAGGAATATCACTTGCCAAGAAAGACGCAGTTCCAATTCTTGCGCTTTCCATCTCATGGAGCAATTCAAATACCATAAAGTTGTTCAACAAAATGTTTAATGAAGCCCTAAAAGGGGATGCCCGAAATATCGAGCAGTATTATCATTATAGTTTGCATTATAACTGTACCCATCAGCTTGAGAAAATCAACCTTCCAACTTTACTGATCTATGGTAAAAAAGATAAACCATTGTATCGCTATGCCAATTTATTGCATGAAAAATTGCCATGTACGGAATTAAAATTCATTGATCATGTAAAGCATCAGATTCCTACAAAAGCGGCTAATGATTTAAATGAAAGCATTAAGCATTTTATCCATTCACAATCTGATTGATTTTTCCGATTGCAAATTTCAATCTATTACTATGTACATATCATAAATTTATGGAGTGAAAAAATTGGGTAGAGATAAAAGTAAACTGATTCATTTAATATTACTATTGCTAGTCACTGCAGTTTTTATTTGGTCAGTTATTAAGCCTGAAGGATACTTGATATGGACAATGGAAGTACTTCCTGCCGTTGTGTTTCTGATTTATGTAATGGCTACATATAATAAATTCCGCCTTACTACATTATCCTATTTCATTATTGCCGTTCTTTCAATCACCATGTTCATCGGTGCCCATTATACATACACAAAAGTCCCCCTGTTTAATTGGATAAAAGATCATTACGACCTAAACCGGAACCACTATGATCGGTTTGGACATTTTCTAAAAGGTTTATTTGCGATTGTGATTAGAGAAATAGTAATACGCAAAACCCCTCTATCAAAAGGACCGTGGTTATTTGCTGTTACATTAAGTTTTGCGCTTGCCATTGGAGCACTATATGAAATCATCGAATGGATAGCTGCCATCATTTCAAAAGGCAGAAAAGCTTCAAAGGACTTTTTAGGAACACAAGGTGATATTTGGGACGCACAATGGGATATGGCGTTAACATTAATTGGCTCTATCCTTGTATTGTTCACCTTGTCCAAACTTCATGACAAGCTGTTACGAAAAGTGAAAAATTGAATTAAAAAATAGTGATCGATATCGATCACTATTTTTTAATTAGGATTTGATTGTTAATATGATGTTCCATATGTTCTAGATAATCTTTTATTAGCCACTCCAATGATTTTAGTTGATTATTTCCTATATCACAAAGATTAGATAATCTATCATTTGGTGTATTCGTTATTATATGAATGATTTGCTTATTTAAAGTACAAAAAAGGTTAACGATCTCATCCAATGGTCGCTCTTGGTAATTCTGGACCAATACCCATTGGTTTTGATTATATGATTGTATAACATATGGCTGTTCTTCGTACTGAATCTTGATAAACCTATTCATATTATTCAATGCAGAATCGCATAGATGTCCTAAAATCTCTTTTTTGGACCATTTGTGTGGCATTGGTCGATGATTTAATTCTTTTTCTGTCATCCGGTTGAACTCTTCGGGTATAAAACCTATCCAATGATTGATTCCATCTATTACATTTTTCAATTTGCACTCCCCCTAAGTTTTACCTAAAGGATTTTTATTCGGCAACCAACCGGAAAATACCTTTTTATTTTCTTCAACTAACTGCACGATTTTTTGAATATGGAAACCAACAGCATTCAATAACAGACCCAAAAGAAAAAACCGAAATCAAAAAGATTTCGGTTCAGACTTCAGGCAAACTTGAAGAAAAGTCAGTTTTCTTGAATTTCCAAATAAGTTCCAGTTGATTTCAGAAATCCGCTCCCTTTCCGCCGAATGTCTGCCAAGCCGCATCAAAGCAAGCGTCTCCGGGGTCTCGGCTAGCCAGTTTTTCGACAGGAGTGTCGCATATTTCTTCAATCTAGTAGGGGTTTCATAAAAGACCCACAGGTGCAAAAAGCTCCGAGGGCGGGACCACCCGCGGAAAGGGAGGTGGCCCTACGTTTCAATCACCGTTTAAATTTTAACCAGTCATGATTGTACTTGCTTACTGCCCTTTTTTTCATTAATGGCTTTTTGATCGATTTTTGTATAGATGCGTTCCACTTCAATTTTGTCATGCAACAGAAGTTCGCGGTTTTCTTTTAGAAGTTCAGTATAAGATTTCCTTCTCCTAGACATTTTTTAATTCACCTCTCAAGTGATTGAATTCCTTCTGTAAAACTACTATCGGAAGCTCGTAAAGTTGTTTATTATATTTTTTAAAAATCCCGAATTTCAGTAGTTCTTGTATAAGTTCCTCTTTTTTTGCTTCTCCCTTTGTACTTAATTGGGTAATCATCAAGGACCCTCCTTAACAAAAATACAGACTTTTGGTATTTGGGGCTGCTTAGCATCCGATCCCACATGTAGAATCTCCACTTCTTCCTATTGCTTCCCCATATAAGGGCATGCTCTGCAAAGTCTTCGCATTTCCTTAATTGTTCGTATGTACTGCTTTCATGTTGTATTTTCAATACTCGATCATATACATCAAATCCAAATTGCTTCATTTTATCGGAAAGGATATCTATCGCGGCGCACGGTTTCGAATGGGTCAGGTCGCCGGCACCAAAGAATGCAACTTTCACTCCAGCAAAGTCCACTTGATCAATTTCTTCATAAAACTCGTTTGCTTCATACGGTAACTCTTCTAGATTCCATGTATATAAACCAATAAAGGCCAAATCAAAATCCTTTAAAGCATCAACTTCAACAGTATCCAATCTTTCCATATATACTTCACAGCCGACAGCCTTCATTCTTTTCTTTATGTTTAAAGCCATTTTCTCGGTATTACCGGATAAACTGACATAACCAATGAATACCTTCATCTATATCACCTTCCTAATTGAGAATTAATTTCATTACACATCTCACTATAAATGAAAATGATTCTCATTGTCAATTATTTACCTCCGGTAATTATATTAAACAGTCCGTTCCTCATCTTAAAAATAATATAAATGTCCTAAAAATTAAGTGAAAAAACCAAAATATTTAGGTAAAAAAGCCTATATTTTCACAAACAACCATGATACACTATGTAATAATTTAACTATATAGGTATATATAACAAAACAAAAAACACCTTCCGATGATCATATCTACCTTTTTAGTTTTTGTAATAAATCCATAAATATATGATTTTATTATGGAAAATAATTATTTAGGAGGTTATTATGATGAGAAAAGTGCTTTTTCTATTTTTATTTTCAGTACTTTTGTTCGCTAGTTTTCCTAATCAAACAAAAGCAGAAGAAACAGGTCCATCTAAAGAATTAACAGAAGTAATAATACAAGAGGCAGAGCCAACAATAGACTTGGATTCACTACCAAATCTTGCAAACACTGATTATTCACCAAATTGCCTTTCTTATGGAAATGAATCAGTTATCACTCCATACGGACTTTCTTTCGCACGCGGAACGGTTGGCTGTTATGTCACAAGTA
Organism: Peribacillus phoenicis; assembly: GCF_047238085.1. Taxonomy (NCBI): domain Bacteria; kingdom Bacillati; phylum Bacillota; class Bacilli; order Caryophanales; family Bacillaceae; genus Peribacillus; species Peribacillus phoenicis. Next base: position 3,934,676 of record NZ_JBDFMF010000001.1, read on the forward strand.
AATCTGCCTATTGCCCTTGGACAATACAAGTTGGTGGGGATGTAATAGCTTATAGCAATGTAAAAGTTACAAAAACATCACGGATTTCTTAATGGCGGTTGGAAAAATTATAAAACTCACAATTTCAGCTATCCTATAAACCGACCAACTTCCACAATTAGAAATGAATCATCTGACCGATTGTCTGCTGGAAAATACCGTGCAAAACTAGGTGGAACATTCAGGACAGTAAAGAATGGCACTTATTCAGCCATTGCAAATGGTTATAGTTATTTTGAGGTTAAATAAAAAAACACTAGGTGGGCTACTAATGGAATGGTTGAAACCTTTTGAAGCTAATAATCAGTTCTTAGACAATACAGAAAGTTTTTCAGATTTCAAGATCAGGGAATTTATCCCCAATTCCAATGTCCCAAAAAAATATTCACTATTAACTCAATTCTTTTTACTGTTGGGTTGCCAAGATGAAAATAGTGTTACTTCGTTATTTGTCGATACTAGAATTGATCATCAAGTAATCGAAGAAATTATTATGCATTTTGACAACACGAAGATTGTATTAGAAAACGAATTACCATCGGAAATAATGTTAAATAAGCCGAATCAAGAATCTCTCTCCTTGATCAGGTCGAGTCACATAAATCCAATAATAAAAAATTTATATGGGACAATTAGCAAATCACAATATGAATGGAAACAACAAAAATCATACAAGATAATACCTGAATTTATAGAGAAATACGAAGATATGGAGTTCGATAAGGTGTTAGATTGTTTAAAAAACACATCAAAGGGGCCAATAATCTCGCTCTCATTATACAATTGGACTTTAAAAGATTATTTAAAAGATACTATTGCCATTAGATATTTCACGCATAAATGTAAAAATGCTTATTTATGGGTTGATGATTCTAATATTGTTACAACAATTCAACTAGAATTACATTAAAATACCCCTTTTATATTAAACAGTAAAAGAAAAGGTTTTATTGTTTGATAAAAGGGGTTTTTCTGTAAGTATTCTAATCAAGCCCTATTTTAAGTAGCTTGAAATGACCTTACTGTTGTAAATTCGCATTTCCCTGACAGTAACAAGTTATTAACAATTCCCCTTGCCATCACATTGTAAGCCATCAAATTCATTCCGTTTATTTTTTGCTTCTTCCTTCTCAATGACTTGCGCAATCCTTTCTTTGCTGGCTAGTCCTTGAATTACTTCATCACCAATAATAAACGTTGGGACAGCCCTGATATCTGCTTCTTCATAAGCATGTTTGAGTGCTTGTTGGTGCACTTCCCGATACTTTCGTGACACTAACGCTTCTCTAAAGGCTTCTACAGGAAGCTCAACTTCACCCGCTAATTTTGTCAATACTTCAATATCTTCAATATTTTGTTCCTCTTGAAAAAACGCAGTAAATACTCTGTTGTGGAATTCATTCCCTTTTCCGTGCTCCTTTGCAAAATGGCAACCTTCGAACGCCAAATGTGTATATGGATGCGGGGAGACACGGGGTAAACGCATATCAACCCCTAGCTTTTTCGCAGCAGGAAGAATGTATGAATCCCATGAATTCAACTTATCGGGTTCCTTCCATGGATCGATTTTGGTATATGGACTCGGACGCAATTCAAATGGCATCCATTCAACTTCTACATCCTTTTCCTTTACGATTTCGTCCAAAGGCCCTTTACCTAAAAAACAAAATGGACAAATAAAATCAGAATACGCTTTAATTTTCACTGTCATAATATATTCCCTCACTTTTCATTATCAGCTAAACTTGTAACCGAATTAGTTACAACACAGAGCAAAAAAAATTAATATAAGAACATTACATTGAGTAACTACACAGTCGATTGCTTTCTGCGATTGTATCGAGTCTGTTGTAATCATTTTAGTTACAGGTTGAAGGAAAGTCAACTATTATTTTAAAGAAAAAAAAGTTTGTAAAGAAAATGTTGCATTCTCTACAAACTTTTTTATTTAAACTTCCTTACATCTCTATTTGTTCGTTAACGGGTTCTCTCTTTTTCTTTCTCTGTTTTTTCGATTTTTTGTAGTACAACAATTCGTATATACATGGAATGACGATAAGTGTGAGCAGTGTAGACACAGCTAGCCCGCCAATGACAACGATCGCTAAACTTTGTGAAACCAAGCTTCCTGTTTCCGCCTTTTTATATAAAAGCGGCAGCATGGCACAAATCGTTGCTACAGCCGTCATTATGATCGGACGGAATCTTGTGGCTGTCGCTTCGACGATTGCATCACGGATGATCATTTTTTCTTCGTTTTGTTTCACTCGATCCAGAAGCACAATCGCGTTTGTCACAACAATTCCTATTAACATGAGAGCACCCAGCAGTGCTGTAATATCAACTGGAATTCGACTGATAACCAATCCTAATACCGCTCCAATAGCAGCGAATGGCAAGGAAAATAGAATGGCGATCGGTGCTTTGATCGATTTAAATGTTATAACCATGATTAAAAAGACAATGCCGATCGATATTAACATCGTAAGGAACAAATCGGAAAAATCATCTGTCTGCTGAGCACTCGCTCCCCCGACTAAAATTTCTACATCATTCGGAATATCAAGGCCTTTATCCTCTTTATCTCCAAATATCTCAAGATTTATTTTGCTTGCAATATCGGAAAGCTTAGTCGGATCGACCGTTGCCGTTAATTGAAGATACGTTTCTCCATCTTTATGGAACTGCGTTGTTGCACTCTCTTCGCTCTTTAAAGAAGCAACCTTAGACACCGGAGCTAGACCGCCGTCTGTCATAATCGGAATACTTTTTAAATCCTCTGGTTTTTTAGGATCCAAGATGGGTTCAAGGACGACAGGTGTCTGCTTATCCTGCAAGGTTATATGGCCGATAGGTGTTTTATTAAGCATGATACCTAATTGTTGACCGATTTGTTCTGTATTGCCTTTAGCCGGATCTACCTTGAATGAATAAATCGTTTTCTTTTCGTCTTGGTTTGTTGTAACATCTTCAATTCCCTTAATATCCTGAATGCTTTCCTTGACCTTATTGGCCGTCCGTTCCAAATCTTCAACATTACTGCCGATCACATCTATCGTAATGTTCGTCTTTGATGCCCCCATCATAAAGGAAGAGGCTTGGGCCGTAAGCTTCGCATCAGGATAGTTTTCTTGTTCCTTTTCCATTTTTTCCAGGATTGAATCTACATTTGCTTTATCCTTTACGAGGATGCCGAAAGTTGCTTCTGTAGGTGATGTGACTGCACCATATTGGGCCGTCTCGGCTGAGTTTCCTAATTGCATGAAAATATTATCCACTTCACTCATATCCTGCATCGTTTCTTCGAGTTCAACCGCTTTTTCCTTTACTTTCTCATAAGGCTGATCATTTGGATAAGTTAATGTCACGGAGACATAGTCTGCTGAAGAATTATCAATCGCCCCTTTTGGCATGGCAAAATATGTACCAACGGAACCGACAAACAACAGCAAAGCAACAATCAAGACTACCCATTTATGGTTTAATGACCAAGTAACCAGTTTGGTAAAACGCTTGGCCGGTCGATGTTTTGGCAGCTCCGTCCTTTTCAGCAACCCTGCGCTCATTAACGGAACAACCGTCAATGCCACAATCAGAGAAGCCAGCAAAGAATAAGTGACAGTCAAAGCGAAAGGAAGAAGAAACTCCTGAAGCCCTCCATTCAATAAAGCAACCGGCAAGAAAACAGCTACAGTAGTAAGGGTTGAAGCGGTTATCGCCACTCCCACCTCTTTAGTTGCATCCATCACCAATTCGACTGAAATCTTCTCCTGCTGCATTTTCCGGAAAATATTTTCAATAACAACAATACTATCGTCCACCAAGCGCCCGATCGCTACAGCGACACCGCCCAGCGTCAAAATATTCAGCGTCACTCCCGACAATGACAGCAAAAATAACGTAAAGCCAAGAGATAGCGGTATGGATACGATTGTAATGAATGTAGATCGTACATTCCGTAAAAAGACCATGATTACAATCGTAGCGAATAGCGCACCTAGCAGAACTTCTTTTACCATCGTCTGAACGGAAGTCTCCACCATATCAGCTGTAGATAAATAAATGGTCGATTTCTGGTCACTATACTTTTCATTAATTTCTTTTGCTACTTTTTCAACCTCTTTACTGATTGTGACAGCATTTGATTGACTGTCCTTGATAATGCTTAAATCAATGCTTTCCTTTCCGTTAAAGCGACTGATGAGGTTGCCATCCTTCGCTTCTTCAACTTTTGCTATCTCTCCAAGTGCGACATTCGGAGTGACCTTTAGCGCTTCTAATTTTTCAATACTTGTTAAATCCCCGATAACCTTGATGTTACTTGCCTTCCCATCAATCACTTTTTCGCCTACGGCCAGAGCTGCATTCTGACCGTTAAGGACGCTCATGACATCTTGAATGGAGACTTTCTTTTTAGCCAATTCTTCATTATCCACTTTGACTGAAAGAATGGATTGCGAAACTCCAAATGTCTGTACATCCGAAACCCCTTTAATATCTTTATACAAAGGCTCTAATTCTTTCTTGGCAAAGTCTATATTTTCAGCTGTTAATCCATCCTTAAAAGTAACAGCTACAAATGAAATGGGAATCATTGATGTATTTAACTGTGTAACAGTAGGCTTTGCCATGCTTTGCGGCAATGCTACACTGCTTAAAGCCTCTTGAACATCAAGTTTCGCTTGTTTCATATCCGATCCGGCTTCAAAGAATAGATCTACTTTAGAAAAACCATCTCCAGTGGTGGAGTATATTGAACTCTTTCCTTTAACTCCCGTAACTGCCCTTTCAATCGGATCTGTAACTTGTGCTTCCATCGTTTTCGAATCGGTGCCCTGCCCCATTGTGATAATCGTAACTTGTGGATTATCAGCAGATGGTAAAAATTCCATCGGCAGCTTAAAATAACTGACAACTCCTATCAACAAAATAAATATGGTTACCAATGAAACGGCAGCCTTGTTCTTAAACGCCCACTTAGTAAAAAACTCCACGCAATAATCACCCCTGAATATAATTTATAAGAAAATAATCCCATTTCAAATATTACCATATATTACTAACACCTGAGTGTTAATTTTTTATTGATTTTTATATTTTTTTATGTCTATTGGTTCGGATAGCTTTTTCCACATAAAAAAGGCTGCGTAGCAGCCTCCAGTTTTTAGACAAAAGGAGTTCTTTCTAAATTTTAAAACAAAGTTGATTGGAACGTAAGGTACGAGACTCCAGCGGGAAAAGCGTGTCCAGGGGAGACCCCGCAGGCGCAAAGGCGCCGAGGAGGCTCCCGGACCGCCCGCGGAAAGCGAGTGCCTGGAGAGGAAAGCAACGTTCAAATTGTACAAACCTATTTATATCCTTTGAAAAAAAGCATAACGATAGCCAAAATCATTACCCCGATAATCAATAACGGGCCGATGCCCGAGCTATATACGAAGTATACCGTGATATGGCGAAAAATGAGCACCACAAGAAATAGGAATAACAGGAAACACAAAATCATGATCAGAGCGGTATTTTTATTCCGATACAAGTAACCAGCCCCATTTTAATAGCTTTATTTCCACTAAGGAAAAATTCATGCGAATGCATGCCCTAACAACAACCTTCCATTAAGAAACAATATGCAGCCCATGTTTTGTACTATTCTGTAAATCACATAAAAAAGGGCTGCCGCAGCAACCCGATTCTTCGAAAATCGTCTGGACGAAAAATGAAACTACATTTCCTGAAGTTCATTGACCGTTACAAACGTATACCCTTCATTCGTTAACTCTTGTAAGATCCCTTCAATCGCTTGAAGCTCTTTACCTGTATCATCGTACATCGGATGCATCAGGATGATTGAACCTGGTCTTATATTTTCCTTCACATACTTCACTTTGTCAGAAGCGGTAGTGTAATAGCTATCTGGTTCCAGATTCCAGGTAATGGTCTCTCTATCATTTTCATTTAAATAATAAGGCAAACCTAAGATTTTTTTCCCGTTTGGCGGCCGAACATCAATTTCACCCTTATATCCGGAGTTTTGAATTAATTTATCCGTTTTCTCGATTTCCGCCTTGATATAAGAGGGCGATTTAAAAACCATTCGCCTGTGGGAATACGTGTGATTGCCAATCTGATGTCCTGCTTCCGCTATTTTTCCCGCTTCCTCTGGATACTTTTCGATTTCATTACCAATCAGGAAGAATGTAGCCTTTACATCGTATTTATCCAATAACGGAAGGATTTGATTTACATTCTTTGATGGGCCATCATCAAAAGTCAAAGCGACCACTTTTTCATTCGTCTCGACATTATCCGTTAATCCACCGAATACCTGATATGTTCTTGAATTCATTAATTTATACGTACCAAACAATAGCAGGAAAACAACCAGGATTCCCAATCCAATGAATATCAGTTTCTTTTTCATGCAAATACCTATCTTTCTATAAGTTTTTCAATCCAATGACCTATTATATCAAATCACTGAAAGAAAACACTTATTGCTATCTTCCGATCAATCCGGCTTCATTCACTTTACATGTATCAATTCAAAACGCTCACACACTAGCAGCATATCTACTTGAAAGGTGTGTCCGATTTTGTCCAGTTCTTCTTTAAAAAATTTTTCATGTGCGTCCCACCAGTATGTATATGTTCGATCGCCTTCCCCTTCTGCAATCGCAAACTCTTCACTCACTTCATTCATGGGCAATACTTCGACTTTCACTGTTTGGATGATGGCTAAGGGCTCATCCTCACCGCTTAAAATAATGCTATAATCACCCACGGATGGTAATGGTTCAGTTTCTTCCTCATAAAAAACATACCCCGAGCATGTAGCGGTTTTTATCCCAGCCATCACTAATTGAGCCAATTGATCGGGATCGGCCCCGAATTGCCACGCACTGACTGAATGGGGTTTTTCTTCTTCTTTCCCTTGCCAAAATGCATTCCAATATAATTCCGCTTTGACATTCATTCTATGACTCTCCCATTCTTATTCTTAAAATTTCCGCCCATTTATCATTCGTTTTTTTCACTTCTGTATTCATGTTCCCATTCACTTAAATACATACGATTCTTGATTTTTTTTGGATTATCCAGTTTACTAATTAACTCCAAACTGTTTCCGTCTGGATCATTAAAGTGAATTTTAGCGTGGGCATATTCCCCGTGAGGCATCACGAAAGGTTCAATTGGTTCAAATCCAAAAGCCTCTCTTGGCGCATAGCCTCTATCTTCAAGCCATGCGACTGAGCACTTTAAATCTTCCAATGATACTTGAAAAGCGATATGCCGTAGGGAGGGATGATACTCAACTTTCACTTTTTCCGATTCCCAAAGCCCCAGCCAACTTTTATCCTTTTCAATCCATAGAAAAGCCAGGTTGTCTTCAACTTTATGATCCAACTGCAAACCAAGCCCCTCATAGAATTCGATGGAACGTTTCAAATCACGAACCGGTAAATGTGCTTCATATAAACCTCTTATCATTGAACCGCCCCTTTATAGTCAGACCCCATTAGCTTATACCTACATATAACCCCTTTATCTAATTTGTTCTACGGGGCATTTCTATTTCACCAGTTAACAGCAAAGTGATGACGATAACCCAAAATATAAAGAAAGATGAGGAAAAAACCAAAGAAATGATAGAAATCACTTTTTTCTCCGTTTTCTTCAAAATTCCCATGACAGATAGGACGATGCCGGTAATCGTAAGGAAAAGCGTTATATAATCACCCGTCAGACTCCCGATATTTTCCATATTGATAGGTGTAATAAAAACAGTAAAAAAGCAAATGATTCCAATGATGAATGAAGTAAAACTAATTACACCGTATCTCTTCTGAATACACGCTTCGTTTTCCATCGAGCTCACCCTTTCAACAGTTTTTAAATCCTATATACATCTATTAATATCTCACAAATAATTTTAACATATAATACCAGACAAGTTGTTGTGCACAAAAAAAGGGGACAAAAGACCGTGAATTAAAGTTTCATTTTCATGCCTTCATGAGTGGATTTGAATCCTAAACGTTCATAAAAACGCAGCGTTTCTTCCCGCTTTTTATCGGTAGTCAACTGAATGATAAGGCAGCCCCGCGCTTTTGCACGGTCAATAGCATATTGAATCAACTTGCTTCCAATACCTTTCCCTCGTTCTGTAGATGCCGTCCGAACCCCTTCGATCGTAGCTCTCCAACCGCCTTGATGGGTAATATAAGGAGTGAAAGTGATTTGCTGCACCCCAACGATTTCCTCACCAAGACATGCAACGATCAATTCATTATTCTCATCTGCATCAATGGATTCAAATGCTTTTATATAGCTGTCTGGAAGCGGATTTTCATAGCGCTCCCTTTCCCTCCCCAAAACATCATCCGCAAGCATCTGTACGATTTCACTTAAGTCTTCTGCTGTCGCATTCCTGAATGTGACCATACTATCCCTCCTCATATGTACTTCAGTATTCCCCTGATGAAAATCATTCGTTCATTAATAACTTCTGCCAATAGTCCGGCGGTCCTCTTTTCTGGAGGAAAAATAATGACAGTGATTCAACCAAAATCCTTTTCTTGTAAATTCCAAGAATATTTATGGTAGAGTAGGATTGGACTGGGGTGATATTAACCGTTGAAAATAATAATGAGTGGAATGAAACGTACAATATGTATATTTTTCATTTCAACGGCAGCAGTTTATGCGCTTCTTAGGCTTGTTATGATAGTCCTTTCATTTATAGGATTTGTTTTAGTGTCTCCATCCGATGGGAAGGAATTTATATTTATATTTGGTACAATTCTACCCGACTTCCTTTTTCTATTTATCTTTTGGTTTTTCTCATACATATACTTCACTAACAAAACGGTAACAACAATTATAACCAATGTTATATTTGTGCTATTAGTCCTTACTATTATCCCTCGGTTACTTTTAGGTCATGAATACTATGTAATTGAGGGAGAAGGGGGAAAGGGTGATTATGTAATCCGATTCGAATCGTATAAGATTGCTGGCGAGGCATATGACGGATACACTTTATATACGTATAAAGAAGTATCACCCTTCGTTTATCAGCCTCGGGATGTTTATACCTATACAAATAACCTAAACAGCGATGTCCTCAGTGACCTGTACAGGAAAAGGTATACAGTGATAGATGGTAACGTCCTTATTTTAGGGGACTTCAAAATTTACTTAAAATAGAAGGATTTTGAAGTCTTTTTACTTTTCAATCAACCCATAAAATTTGGACCAACAAAAAAAGGACCCCTATAAAAGGAAGTCCGTCAAGTGAATCATTATTAGGTAATTGGTGCAGGATTGAACAGTGCCAAATCATTATGCAGACCCCAATGCTCTGCCCAGGTTTTCTTTTTACCACTGGCCACTTCCAGAATAAGGTGAAATATTTCCCACCCAACTTCCTCTATGGTTGCTTCACCAGTAGCGATGGTTCCAGCATTTATATCGATCAGATCTTTCCATTGCTCTGTCAGTGTATTTCGTGTAGATACTTTGATGACGGAAGCCATTGCGAGATTATAAGGTGTGCCTCTTCCAGTTGAAAAAACTTGAAGGTGCATGCCGGAAGCGAGCTGAAGCGTTCCGCAAACAAAGTCACTAGCTGGTGTAGCGGCAAAAATCAGCCCTTTTTCCGCTGCTTTTTCACCTGGAGCCAGTACGCCTGAAATGGGGCTGCTTCCGGATTTGGCAATGGAGCCTAATGATTTTTCCACTACATTGGCCAATCCGCCCTTTTTGTTTCCAGGCGACGGATTGGCACTTCGATCGGCATCACCCAATGCAAGATAGTTATCATACCAATCCATTTCCTTTATTAAAGCTCTCCCCACTTCTTCATTCACTGCACGAGGCGTTAATAGATGAATCGCATCCCGTACTTCTGTTACTTCAGAGAATAGAACGGTTGCCCCTGCCCTGACTAACAGATCTGTAGCATATCCTACGGCAGGGTTAGCTGTGACACCAGAGAATGCATCACTTCCACCGCACTGCGTGCCGATGACTAATTCGGAAACCGGAAATGTCTCCCGCTGCCGGCGGTTCAACTTGATTAAACGTTCCTCTGCCATTTCCATAATGGATTGGACCATACCCGCAAATCCCTGCTGATCCTGAAGTGAAATGATATCTGAATCGTCCCCGCTTGGATTTATTCTCATTGGAGATAGTTTTTCACACCCCAGTCCAACTACCAAGGCTTCCCCGCCGAAATTCGGGTGTTTCGCGAGGTTCTGTATCGTGCGAATGGGAATGACCGCTTCTGGTGCATTGATAGCGACTCCGCATCCATAATTGTGATTTATGGCGAAAACATCATCAACATTGGGATACTTCGGGAGAAGCTCTTTTTTTATCCGGTTCACGACGAAATCCAGCACGCCCACTACACATTGAACGCTAGTTGTAATGCCCAATATATTCTTGGTTCCAACACTGCCATCTTCATTGCGGAATCCTTGAAATGTATATCCTTCAAGCGGGGGTAAAGTTTTCGGAATATCATTTGCTACCGGCAATTCCTTTAAATCCGGAGAAGACGGAAGTATCACCAGTGATTCGTCAATCCAACAGCCCTTACTGATTGATTCTGCCGCATAACCGATAACTTCCCCATAGCGTATGATGGCTTCATTCTGGACTATATCCATTAAAGCCACTTTGTGGCCTTGTGGCACTCTTTCTTTCAATTCAAGCCCACACGGGAAAACGGTTCCTTGATCCAAGCCCCCCGTATTAACCACGATGGCGACATTGTCGATCCCATTCACCTTAATATAAAGCGGTACCTCCGTCAGTTGCGTTTTCGTATCCACTTTACCACCCCTTTCAATATAATTAAGCTAGCATGCTTGTCTGATATAAAGATTGCTTTTCCAATGGCTTCAATTATATTCCTCATGCTTTTAGGGAACTTCGTTACAACTTTAAACATACGTATTTTATTTTCTTTTCTTCTGTTAATTTTTGTCTATTAATACGATTCTTTCAGGTTTATTTACTATGAAAATGTAGGATAGAGCACCTATGAACAATACACTGGCAACAAAGATCAGGGCACCGCTAAAGGAATTTGTTTTGGCTAAAATAAAGCCAATGACAAGCGGCGTTACAATACCCGCGATATTCCCAATGGTATTAAAAATACCCCCAGTTAATCCAATAAGTTCTTTTGGAGCCATATCACCGACAAGAGACCATGTAAGACCTGCCAAACCTTTTGCGAAAAAGGCAATGGACATGATTAGGATAAGAAGAAAAATATTTGAAGTGAAGTTAGCTAAAACGATACTGCTGGATAAAAGAAACCCAGTGATAATCGGTGTTTTACGTGCAACAGCGAGCGATTTCCCCTTTTTCAATAATATGTCGGAAATGATCCCGCCAACGATACCTCCAAAAAATGCTCCTATATAAGGTACCGATGCAGCAAATCCTGTTTGAATTAGAGATAAACCCTTCTCCGTTACGAGATATGTAGGGAACCAAGTTAAGAAAAACCAAACAATTGTATTCAACGCATACTGACCAATATAAATTCCGACCATTTGTCTGTTTGTCAACAAAAGCCGGATATCAGACCAGTTCACTTTTCTTTTTTCTTCTTTATTTGCTAACCCTCCACCTGAATTAATATAATCGATTTCTGCTTGATTTACACGTGGATGGTTGTATGGTTCACGTACAAATGCAAACCATAATATTGCTACAAAGATACCTGCTCCTCCTGCAACAAAGAAAACATCGTGCCAGCCAAACTCTTGTAAAATCCATGCCATGACCGGTGTGAAAAGTGCTAATCCAAAATATTGTGCTGAGTTATAAATCGATACTGCTCGTCCACGTTCATGTTGTGGAAACCACATCGTTGTCAATCTGCTATTTCCTGGAAAAGATGGAGCTTCAGTAATACCAACCAAGAATCTTAAAATGAATAAACCAAGTAAGGTACTAATAAATCCTTGAAAAAAGGTAAATGTGGACCATAATAATAAAGCAACACCATAAACTTTACGTGCTCCAAATCTATCTAATAACCAACCTCCAGGAATGTTAAATGCAGTATATGCCCAGTTAAAGGCTGAAAAAGCAACACCTAATTTCACTGCATCGAAAGCAAGGTCTTCTTTCATTACTGGAGCAGCTATACCCAACGCAGAACGATCAATATAATTAATAACGGTCACGATAAATAACATTGCAAGTATGGTAAAACGCACATTGGTTTTTTTAGGATGTTCATTCTCATTGCGGATGCGTTGAGCAACGCTACTGTTCATTAAGCTTCCTCCTTTATCTCTTAATTTTTCAGAGAAATACGGTTTCTATTTAATACCTTTTTTTGTTATTGAATTGTGAATTTAATAAAGTAAGGGCTTACAATTAATTTTTTTTTGGCAACTACCATGAGTAGAATATTAATAATTTCATCTTTACTAGATTGAGATATTAATTTTACTCATGGTAATTACCCATTCATTTAATCCGAAGTTTATCTCACCATACATGGTTTTTTAGAGTTATATTTCCACTCTTTAATTAGACATTGCATAGAAGTTGAATCATCACGATCATGATAAGGCAGACTTCTATACAATTCATTTGCTTTCATAACTTTGTCCATATTTATTTCCACACCTAAACCTGGTTTATCAGGTAGTTTAATTACTCCATCTATAATTTGTAATGGATCATCACATAATTCTTGGCCATCTTGCCAAATATAGTGCGTATCGATTGGTGAAATATTCCCTGGCGCAGCAGCTGCTACTTGTGTAAATGCTGCTAATGTAATATCAAAGTGATTATTGGAATGCGACCCCCATGTTAAGCCCCAATCGTTTAATACATGTGCCATACGGATACTACCATTCAATGTCCAGAAATGAGGGTCAGCTAACACAATATCGACCGCTCTAAGTGTTGCTGCATGATGAAATTGACGCCAATTTGTAGCAATCATATTTGTAGCAACAGGTAATCCGGTTGCAATCTTAAATTCAGCCATTATTTCACGGCTAGAGAATCCCGCTTCAGGACCACACGGATCTTCAATATATGCAAGTATATCTCCTTTACCTTTGCAAAGCATAATGGCTTCTTCCAATGACCATGCTCCATTTGGATCAAGATTAATTCTTGAATCAGGGAATGCTTCATGTAAAGCTTGAATCGCTTCCATTTCTTCTTCCCCTCGAAGTACTCCACCTTTTAATTTGAAACTCTTAAATCCATAACGAGCTTCAGCTGCTTTTGCTTGAGCTACAATTCCTTCAGCTGTTAACGTTTCAATTCGTCTAACACGATCCCAATCATCCTTAAATTGTGTTTCACGTAAATAATTAAGATCGAGTTTTTCCATATCTGCGATATAGAATAAATAGCCTAAGAAAGGAACTTCTGTACGTTGAATACCTCCATCGCCAAGCAATGCTGCAATTGGTTTATTAACAAATTTACCAAGCAAGTCCATCATCGCGCATTCAACAGCAGCCTCTGCTTGCACAACAAATTTTAAATTGGCTAAATTTAATCCTTGCAACCCTTCACCAGAGTCACCTTTTATACTCAAACCACCTTTACGTATGGCAGTAATACAACCTCTATAATCGGCAATCTCTTGTCCTACAACAAATGGACGATAACTTTCTATCATTCTAGTAATATCATCGCCGCCATGAATCTCACCGATACCTGTATTCCCCGTTTCATCTTCTAAAATAACAATATTACGAGTAAAATAAGGAGCATGACAGCCACTTAATGTGAGCAGGGCACTATCATACCCTGCTACTGGAATAACCTTCATATCTGTAATAATTGGCGATCCCTGCAATTTCATTATTTAACTTCCTTCCAGATTTATTAACTTCATAAGTTCTTTAATCATTAATTCGAAAGCGTTATCTATTGATCGCATTTACTTTATATTATTTTACAAACACCGTTTTAATGGATGTGAAAAACTCTTTTGCTGCTTCTCCTTGTTCCCTTGAGTGGGAGCTGGAGTTTTTCATGCCGCCAAACGGCGCCTGCAATTCAACGCCTGCGCTCTCGGCGTTAACCCTGATCAATCCCGCTTCCATATCGTTAACAAATGAAAGCAAATGTTTGATATTGGCTGTGAAAATCGAAGCACTAAGGCCGTATTCCACGCTGTTCGCAAGTTGCAGAGCCTCTTCAACTGAATCAGCTTTCAATAAAGCAATCACCGGACCAAAAATTTCTTCCTGTACAATTGTCATATCTGACGTGCAATTATCAAAAATCGTAGGCTCTACATAAAAGCCATTTGCCTGAGGGCCTTCTTCAGCACGCTTTCCGCCAATCAGAAGTGCAGCGCCTTCTTCCACTCCTTTTTCTATATAGGAAAGAACCGTATTCAATTGATTTTCGCTAGCACATGGTCCCATCCATGTCCCACTGTCCAATCCATCTCCGATGGAAATGCCTTTCGTTTCTTTCACCAACAGCTGTTTGAACTCTTCATAAACTTCAGCTGCAACGATGACACGGCTTGTCGCGGTACATTTTTGCCCCGTTGAACGGAAGGCACCTGTAATGACGGCTTCTACAGCCAGATTAAGATCCGCATCCGCTGCAACGATTACCGGGTTTTTCCCGCCCATTTCAAGCTGATATTTCGCTCCTCGTGCTAACGCCGCTTGTCCAATCCTTTTTCCAACGCCGTTCGAGCCGGTGAAGGTAATGCCGTTTACATCTTCATGATCGGCGATGCCCTGCCCGATGACACTGCCCGGCCCTGTGACCATATTGATTACACCCGCCGGTAAACCGGCTTCTTCAAAACACTCCATGATCTTTGCACAGGTGATGGCCGTCTCGGTGGCTGGCTTGACCACAATCGTATTCCCATATACTAGAGCAGGAGCCATCTTCCAGATTGGGATGGCGATCGGGAAATTCCAAGGTGTGATGACGCCGACTACACCAAGCGGGACGCGCGTCGTGAACATAAGCGCTGAACTGTCGGTGGATGGAATGACATCCCCCACCTTACGCATTCCTTCTCCTGCATAGTATTTCAGGATCGCAATACCGCGTGCCGTTTCCCCTTTTGTTTCAGCAAATGTCTTTCCCATTTCCCTTGTTGCACATTCTGCAATTTCATCAATCCGCTTTTCAAGAATTTGCGCTACCTTATACAGATACTCCCCGCGCTCTGAACCAGCTAGTTTACGCCATTTATCTTTCGCCTTTTTCGCAGCTTCCACAGCCAGGTTCAAGTCATCCTTGGTAGATTTTTGTACATATCCGACGATTGCCTGTTTATCTGCCGGGTTTAAACTTTTTTCAACTTCATTTGAAATGGAAGCAACCCATTCACCGTTAATATAGTTAAGATACGTTTTTGTTTGAACTGTAGTTATCATATATAATCCCCACCCTTATTAAATTGATTGAATTGGTGTTTCTTTTGGAAAACGATTTAAAGCATTCTCTAATATCGTTTGCATCTCTGCATAATGTTCTTTTTCCACCGGTAGAATTGGTAATCTGACTGTTTGCCCAACCGGCATTCCCATAATCTCCATACCTGCTTTAATGAGAGAAACGGCATATCCTTTTCGCTGACGGCGAATGTTGTTGATTGGTATGATGACCTGCTGGTAAATTTCATTGACCGTTTCTTGATCTCCGCTCAAAATGCCATTATAGAATTTTCGTGAGATATGCGGGATGTAATTGGAAATCGCCGATGAATAGGAATCAAAGCCAAGTGGAACGTAGGCCGACATGGTAACTTCCGCAAGCGGCATTCCGTTCAGCCAGCCGAAACGTTTTCCGAAGGTTTGTGTAAGGAGTCCATTCAGCTCCATATTGCCCAGACCGTCTTTGACGCCGACCACCTGCGGGACCTCAGCAAGCGCTTCCAAAGTTGAAAGTGAAAATGCTACATTATCACGCTGATATACGATGGAATTTAAGTTTGTACTCTCTGCGATGGCTTGGAAATAAGCCGCCAGACCTGCCTGTTCTCCAGTAACGAGATATGGAGGTAATATTAAATAACCATCTGCCCCTTTATCCGCAGATATTCTGGCAAGTTCGAGGGAAGTTTGAATATTCCCGCCTACCCCTGTATATACAGGTACTTTTCCAGCGGTGACTGATACGGCTACCTCAACCATCGCTTCATATTCCTCTTTACTTAACGATGGATATTCCGCTGCTGCACATGCCACGAAAATTGCCTCTAGTCCCTCATCTAATAAAAATTGGATATTTTGGGCGAGTGCTTGTTCATCAAGCTTATTACTCGTTGTGAATGGTGCCACGGG
Organism: Peribacillus phoenicis; assembly: GCF_047238085.1. Classification (NCBI taxonomy): domain Bacteria; kingdom Bacillati; phylum Bacillota; class Bacilli; order Caryophanales; family Bacillaceae; genus Peribacillus; species Peribacillus phoenicis. The sequence goes on from NZ_JBDFMF010000001.1 coordinate 3,951,040, forward strand.
AAATCCGAGAATTCCTTTAGGTGCCTTGCGAATCTTATTCATTTTTATTCCCCCTTGTGTATTATTGTTTTATTGTAAGACAAATACACCGTCTGGTCAATCGTATTTTTTTTATTTTCTGAAAAATGAAGCAGGACTTCATCCCTCCATAATTTCGCTTCTAATATATACAAAAAAACACGATAATGAAGGAGCTAAAATGAAAAAACTTCTAAGAAAAAAAGCCATTGACAAACAATTTTATTTGTCTTACCATTGGACAAAACTAAATATTAAGAATTTTCACGAAGGAGGAAACAGTTAACATTGTAAGCGGTATCAAATAAAAAATATAATTAAATACGATGAAGGAAGTGAGTATATGAACGCTGAAGAAAAAGTTTTTCAACCATCTCCTAAACTGCCAAGTGCCCAGAAAAAAACACGCACACGATGGTTTATTGTCTTTATGCTCTTTTTGGTTACAGCCCTGAATTATGCGGATCGTGCGACGCTATCCATTGCGGGGACGGACATGTCTGGTCAGCTTGGTCTCGATTCAGTCATGATGGGATATGTTTTCTCCGCTTTCGCTTGGTCTTATGTAGCTGGACAAATTCCAGGCGGATGGCTTTTAGACCGTTTTGGCTCGAAAAAAGTTTACTTTTGGAGTATCACGTTATGGTCTACCTTTACGCTTTTACAAGGGTTTCTCGGTTTTTTCGGTTCTGCGGGAACGGCTGTCATGGTATTGTTCGGACTGCGTTTTTTAGTTGGATTGGCAGAGGCCCCTTCCTTTCCGGCCAACAGCCGCATCGTTGCTACCTGGTTCCCAAGCCATGAACGCGGAACCGCGGCTGCCACTTTCAATTCCGCCCAGTATTTTGCAACCGTTCTCTTTGCACCGATCATGGGTTACATTACGTATAAATTCGGTTGGGAATACGTCTTCTTCTTTATGGGTGCTTTAGGAATCGTCGTTGCTTTCATCTGGCTGAAAACGATTTATGGCCCAAAGGAACATCCTCGCATCAACAAAGCCGAGCTTGAATATATCGAAGCCGGCGGCGCTTTGATCAATATGGATCAAACCAGTACAAATAAGGAGGAAAAGAAAGGCGTCAACTGGAATCATATTAAGCAGCTTTTATCAAACCGCATGCTGTTAGGTGTTTATCTCGGACAATATTGCATTACGACGTTAACTTACTTTTTCCTGACATGGTTTCCTGTGTACCTTGTACAAGAAAGGGGCATGACCATTCTTGAAGTTGGATTCGTCGCTTCCCTTCCGGCCATTTGTGGATTTTTTGGCGGCATTCTGGGAGGAACATTCTCGGATTTCTTATTACGGAAGGGATTCTCATTGACTGTCGCCCGAAAATTCCCAATTGTTGTTGGGATGATTCTATCGATGAGCTTAGTAGCAGCAAACTATGTAGATACGGAATGGGTTGTCATTTTCGTTATGGCCCTTGCGTTTTTCGGTAAAGGATTTGGGGCACTCGGCTGGGCGGTAGTGGCCGATACCTCACCCAAAGAAATGTCCGGTGTCAGCGGGGGGCTTTTCAACACATTCGGTAACATTGCCGGCATTACAACACCGATTATCATCGGTTATATCATTGCCACGACAGGGTCGTTCAATGGGGCGCTAGTCTTCGTATGTGCCAATGCTCTTGTCGCTATTTTAAGTTATTTATTCCTGGTTGGTGAAATTAAACGTGTAGAGTTAAAGTCATAGTCAACTAAATATTCTGGTAGGGGGAAAAATCATGAACAATCAATTACTTAAGGATAATGTAAAAATCGGCACACCGGTAATTTCTGAAATGAGCGTCATTCCAGTTGCGGGCCATGACGGCATGCTGCTGAACTTGAGTGGTGCCCATGCTCCTTATTTCACCCGGAACATCGTCATTCTAAAAGACAATGCTGGTAATACAGGTGTAGGTGAAGTTCCTGGGGGCGAAAAAATCCGCCAAACACTCGAAGATGCCAAACAATTGGTTGTCGGCCAGTCCATTGGGACATACAACAACATTCTAAATACCATCCGCAAGCAGTTTGCGGACCGCGATGCTGGAGGGCGCGGCCTTCAGACTTTCGATCTTCGTATTGCCATTCATGCCGTAACAGCATTGGAAGCTGCACTTCTTGATTTAGTTGGCCAACATTTAGGTGTTCCAGTCGCAGCCCTTCTCGGCGAAGGACAGCAGCGTGATAAAGTGGAAATGCTGGGCTACTTATTTTATGTAGGTGACCGAAATAAAACAGATCTTGGTTATTTAAGCGAACCGGAAGCGGAAGATGACTGGCTTCGCCTCCGTCATGAGGAAGCGCTGACACCCGAATCGATTGTCCGCTTGGCAGAAGCCGCCCACTCTCGCTATGGATTCAATGATTTTAAATTGAAAGGCGGGGTTTTGCGCGGGGAAGAAGAAATCGAAGCGGTGACGGCACTTGCGGAACGCTTCCCTGAAGCCAGGATCACCCTTGACCCAAATGGCGGCTGGCTGCTTGAGGATGCGATTAAACTTTGCCGGGATCAGCATCATGTTTTGGCTTATGCGGAAGATCCATGCGGAGCGGAAAATGGCTTTTCCGCCCGGGAAATCATGACGGAATTCAGGCGCGCAACGGGCCTTCCAACCGCTACGAATATGATTGCAACGGACTGGAGGCAAATGGGGCACTCCATTCAACTTCAATCCGTGGACATTCCTCTTGCCGATCCGCATTTTTGGACGATGCAGGGCTCCGTCCGTGTCGCTCAAATGTGTAACGACTGGGGATTGACTTGGGGATCACACTCGAATAATCACTTTGACATTTCACTTGCCATGTTTACACACGTTGCTGCAGCCGCACCAGGAAAAATCACTGCGATCGATACCCACTGGATTTGGCAGGATGGGCAGCGTTTGACGAAAGAACCTTTTAAAATTGTCGGCGGAATGGTCGATGTCCCTTCCAAACCCGGACTTGGAATTGAAGTGGATATGGAACAAATCGAGAAGGCACATCAGCTTTATAAACAAAAAGGACTTGGTGCCCGTGATGATTCAATGGCTATGCAATACCTGGTCTCCGGATGGAAGTTCAATCCAAAATCACCTTGCCTTGTTAGATGATTTTTTAAAGGAATGCATGCGTCACTCTCTTAAGAGCGGCGCATTTTACTTTTTTTGGACATAGGTCTACATGCAAATAAGTGTATTATATTATATAATTAGTCTTACAGTATGAATACATATAGGATTTAACAGAAAAGGGGTTACACAATGGAAGAATCGTCAAAGAAATTAGGCGTACAATCGGTACATCGCAACACTCTTTCACAACAAGTCGTGGATCAAATTGTGCATCTGCTCGTCAGCGGACAAATGAAAGCGGGCGACAAACTGCCTCCTGAAATGGAACTTATGAAAGAACTTGAAGTAAGCCGGCCTGTTTTACGTGAGGCGCTCAGTGCACTTGATACACTAGGGGTCATTACACGGAAAACGCGTGAAGGAACATTTTTTAACGATAAAATCGGTACACATCCATTCTCTGTCATGCTGGCGCTGGCTACGGATAATTTACCAGCGATCATCGAAGCGCGAATGGCATTGGAGTTGGGATTAGTAACAATGGCTGCCGAGAAGATCACAGACGAACAACTGGAAAAACTGCAAGTTACGATTGACACGATTGCCAATAGTGAAGACAACGATTATGGAGAGGCCGATAAAGAATTCCACAAGATCATTGCTTTAAGTGCGAACAATCCCATAATTGAAGGCATGATCGATTCCTTATTGATCACTCATAATAAAATAAATAGCCTGATTCAATTCAGAGAACGGGAACTGACTGTGAAGTATCATAAAGCCATCTATGCGGCACTTGCAGCACATGATCCACATGAAGCATTCAGCCAAATGTACAAGCACCTTGATTACGTCCGTCAGAAAGTCCTTCAATATTCTCACGCCAATTAATATATCGTTTGCGAGGTATCGCAGTAAACTAATGGATCACTCAATGATCCAATTTCATAGGGAAAGTGGATTTTTTCAGGGAACCTATTTTGCTTCCGAGATTTCAGAGTTCAACTTATCTTTTTAATCCAATTGATAGCATAATTCTTTTTGAGAAAAACTGGATAGTAGTGGAACTATCCAGCCCCCACTAATCCACTTTCGATTGAAATGACAATGTCAGGACTACCGAATGAAGTTGAAACGTCCTCTAGCAAATTGTCTGGCTAACCAAATTCCCCATCCAATGAACCTGCCAATGCCTCACTCAAAAAAATGCATCCCTGCTTACTGGCAGGAATGCATATATCAGTCACCAAGTACTTGACCATTCTCTATTTAATTTACGGCTTAATATGCACTCCAACCAGCATCTGCCGTGATGACAGTACCATTAACAAAACTGGAATCGTCTGAAGCAAGGAACAAAGCCACTTTAGCGATTTCCTCAGGTTTGCCATTGCGTGGATTGATCGCCATACCCAATTGTTGGCGAGAGAAGCCAAACTCATTGATATTCGTCATGCTGGAACCAATATTGGTTTCAACTCCGCCTGGTGCTATTGCATTGCAGCGAATCCCTTTATTGGCATACATGAAGCCCGTGTTTTTTGTGAACCCAACGACTGCGTGTTTAGAGGCAGTGTAAGCCGCACCAGCCCGAGCACCGTATAAACCGCCAGCTGAAGCAATATTGATGATAATCCCTTTTTGTTTTTCTAAAAAGATTGGCAACACCTTTCTAGTCGAACGCATGACGCTTGTCGTGTTAATGGCAAAAATCCGATCCCATCTAGAATCTTCAACGTCTCCAGCTGGTTCCATGCCGTCCATGATACCCGCGTTATTGACCAAAATATCCACCGTACCATACGTACTGACCGTGGTATCGATCATATGTTGAATATCTTCCTCCACCGCTACGTTCGTTTTAATGGCAAAGGCCATTCCGCCATTCGCTTTTATTTCTTCTACCGTTTCGTTCGCACCATCAAGATTTAAATCCGATACGACGACTTTAGCTCCTTCTCGAGCGTAATCTATAGCAATTTGTTTTCCCATGCCTGATGCTGCGCCTGTCACTACTGCAACTTTGTCTTGTAATTTCATTTGAACTCCCCCATTCATTCTAGTGAAGTGATACTTATTGCACAGATGTTCATTAACTAACTTCCTTTATAGTATAATTAGTTTCGGTAGGCTTATACAATCAGCAAATGATGACCTCGATGTTGAACAATGAACAGAAAGTGATCATTATGTTTATTAAAAGCACAATAACGAACAAAGGGTGAAGAAAATGACTGAAAATAACACTGGGATTGATAGAAGGATCAGGAAGTCTAAAATGGCTTTGAAAGAATCCCTCACATCATTAATGCAAAAAAAGGATTTCAGGGATATATCGATTACTGACATTGTAGAACTCGCCGACCTTAATCGGGGTACATTTTATAAACACTATCAGTATAAAGAGGAACTGCTTGAAGAGGTCATGGAGGATGTAATTGCCGATTTGATCATATCTTACCGGGAACCTTATAAGAACGTCGAAACTTTCACCATCAATGAACTAACGGCTTCAGTCATCAAAATATTTGAACATGTAGCTAACTATGCAAACATTTATACCCTCATCCTAAAGTCGAATGCATGGCCTACGTTACTGGAACGGATTTGTAATGAGTTAAAGAAACTTCCATTGGAGGACCTGGAAGATTACCGTCCGAACCCTAAGATCAATATTGAACTTGCCTCCAGTTACCAAGCATATGCGATATTAGGCATGATCATCGAATGGGTCAACACTGGCTTTAAATATAGCGCTGACTATATGGCTGAACAGTTGCTTGAAATCCTGAATAATAAATCGGTAAATTCCGTCTTTAAAATAAACCATTTAAAGCAGAAATAAGAGGGCTGCATCGGCAACCCTCGAAAATCATATGAAGAAAAACCTCTTATTGAATTTAATAAATATGAAAATCTACATTTTCTTCACTTGAACGAAGATTACTTTAAAATCAACGTGACATTTGTATTATCAAGAATAATATCTTTTATCCAATCGAATATAGTTGAACCTTTGTTCATTTTAGCATCCTTTACTTTTTGAATTAATTTTTCTTCATTACCTGTATGGCTATGACATCTCTTTTGAGTTTGAGGATTGTTCCCCCGTACCCCAAACTTTAGATTTGGTGAATTTCTCCAAGTAATTATATATACTTCATCAACTACTATTTCACAAAAACCAACTAATAAATATCATTAAGAGCATCGAGATTGCCTTTCCAATCGTATTGTCCAGAGGTTAAAAAATTAACAGAGCCCATTAAAATTGGAAAAATTTCCACCATCCAGAACAAAAACCTTGTTAAATTCACTCACCTCGAACTCCGTTAAATCGCGCCTTTTTTCTTTTCCTCTTGCCTGGAGTAAATAAAAAAAATTATCTAATAGGTGAATGTCTTATTTTTTAGTATAAACAATAGTTTAATTTATTTTATTATCGATAAGTATAGATAACAGCCTACGCTGTATGAATGTATGTTGAATAGTCTATATGAAAGTAAATTTGAATTGGAGGGATAATATGAATGATATAGGAGTAGTAATGCCTGTTTATAATCAAGTTCCGTCATATCTAATAACAGCCATTCAATCCATTCTTAACCAAAGTTATTCCCACTTTCAATTGGTTATAGTTATTGATGGGGCATCAACGGAAACTGTCACAATAGTTGAACAAGAAACTAAAGAAGACAAGAGAGTTAAAATTATTTATAAAGAAAAAAATGAAGGAGTTTCTAAGGCATTAAATACTGGGTTCGATTATCTAATGAATTTTTCTGACATAAAGTATTTTACTTGGGTATCAAGTGATAATATTTATTACGATGTATTTTTAGAGGAACTTAGAAAAGTGTTGCATGAAGGACCGCCTAACTTAGGACTGGTTTATAGCAGTTTCCGTCATGTTGATGAGGACGGAATGCTAACAAAAGGCCACCCTATTTTTGAAGATTTTCACAAATTCCAGGACCAACCAAAGGAGAAGCTTCTCGATGTGTGTTTAATAGGTGTTTCTTTTATGTACAAGAAGTATTTTGCTCAACAATTAGATGGATATGTAATGGAACCTATAGAAGATTATGAATACTGGTTAAGGTTAACGGAAATATGCGAAGTAAAATACATTCCTCTTGAATTGATGGATTATCGTGTAGACTCCCCTAAAAGTATTTCATCACAATTAAAAAGTTCTATAAAACAGCATAGGAGATGGAGATATGCATTTAATTTGGCAAGACAACAAGCGCGAAATAGACGCAACATCCCCTTTGAGCTTACAATTTTATTTCCTGTAAAAGAAGGTTCCGCGGAAACAATAAAAAAGCTAGAGGAATTGTATGACCAATCCTTCAGTAATTTTAAAGTATTGGTTTTGGATATTTCCCCCAATAGTATTGCGATCCCGAAACTTAATCAAATTTCTGATCCTAGATGCGCATTTTTAAAATTACCAAACATGGAAGAAATAGAAGCTATAAAATTGGGTGTGAAAGCAGCAGATACCACATACACCATCCTTTTAGGAAAGGGAGTCTTTCCTTCATCAGTAAGTGTTTTATATAACCTTATAACTTTTCATCAACAATTGGAAGATCGATTTCCTGGTCATTCAGCATTTGATAATGATGGGGGAGCAGTTAGTTATCGTAAAGATTGTTCATTAGATGAACCTACGTTTGGGCAAGTTTATAAGACTGTCACATTATTAAAAGCTTTGAATAACCATTAGGCATTTGAATTATACTTCTTGAAAAAAGATCAGCAAATATTTAGCTGATCTTTTTTATTCTTAGTATCACAATTATTTAAGAATACAACTTTTCGTCAAATTCTAACTTCCAAGAACCAATTTTTCCAGAACGTAATTCGTGCACAAACATGGCTAACTCGCTAAAATTAAATGACGCTCTTTAAAAGTACCTATTAATTCGTCCTTCAACCGTTTAATTCGTCCTTCAATCCATTTAATCAGTCCACAACCGTTTAATCCGTCCCTTAATCGATTAATTCGCTCTTCAGCCTAGCCGAGTTGGCGGCAGCGAAGTAGTCCATGACAAATAACCGAAATTGCTTGGCTACTGGGGTGAAGTAGCGTTTTTCTGACCAGCCGAGCCCTATTGTTCTTTGACAAGCAGGTTCTGTTATTCGGATTTTATGGGATAATGATCCGGTTTGATGAAGCCATGTCAATTCGGATACGAAGGCGACCCCCAACCCTTTCCTAACAAGGTCCGAGATGACAGCGGGTTCATCTCCTTCGAAGGCAATGTGCTGGACGAATCCCGCTTCGAGGCAAAATTGGTCGGTTAGGCTGCGGAACCCGAAGCCTGTATTCATACTGATGAATGGTTCATCTTTCACTTCTTGGAGTGTAATGCTTTCCCTGCCTGCCAGCCGATGATTGGGAGGCACGATCAAGTATATTTCTTCGGTGATCAGCGGTTCCCACTTTAAGTCCGGGCCTTCGATCGGAACGGATGATATGCAATAATCGATTTCTCCTTCAATTAAAAGCTGCTTCATGGATGATATGGATTTTAGGAATTGTTGAAAACGGACATCCGGGTATTGAGATAAAAATGTACCCAATAAATCAGGCAGGACCCTGGGAATGGTAACGGCCAAAGTGATGTTCTTTTGGTCTTGATCTGCTAATTCCACTATTTCGCGCCTTCCTTCATTCAGTTCCGCAAAGGCGCGTTCGACCCGGTTCAAGAATATTCGGCCGGCTGCATTGAGCTTGATTTTCCGGTGTTCCCTATCGAACAGTGCGACACCCAAATCCTCTTCAAGCCGGGATATGGTTTTACTGAGGGATGGCTGAGCTATTTGAAGTTGTTCCGCAGCCTTCGTCATATGTTCCATTCGTGCTACGGTTTGAAAGTACTGCAGCTGTAATATTTCCATATTCCCACTCTTTTCACATAGATTTAAATCTATTATTACATAATAAATTATGTATTATACAGTATCTAAAAAAGCCATTATCATGAAATAATCTCTTAGTTAGAAAGGGCAGGCTCAATAATGAATGGTTTACAACTTGTATTTCAAGATATAAAAGCAATGTGGAAACATAAACACGGGAGAATCGCCTTGATTTTCCTTTTGGTCGTTCCATTGATTTACTCTGGTTTCTTCTTGGCTGGATATTGGAATCCTTATGGAAAGTTGGATCAGCTCCCTGTAGCAGTGGTCAATCTCGATAAGGGTTCGGAAATGGATGATAAACCAGTCCAAGCTGGAGATGATTTCGTTAAACAATTGAAGAAGCAAAAAGGATTGGACTTTCATTTTGTCACGGCAAAGGAGGCTAATACAGGCCTTGAAGAAGGTACCTATTATATGGTTGTCACGATCCCGGAGCATTTTTCGGAAAATGTCACGACTTTAATGGATGAAAAACCGGAAAGAGCTAAACTTTTGTATACTGTTAATCCAGGTAAAAACTTCGTTGCCTCACAGATCAGCTCAACTGCTGTTGAAAAGATGACTGCAAAAATCAACGCAAGCATTACAAAAGTCTATTCTGAAGGCATCCTTTCAAAATTCCAGGAGGTTTCTAAAGGCTTGGCGGATGCCGGGGATGGAGCGGAAGAGCTTCATCAAGGAACGGCGGAAGCGAAAGGCGGCAGTGAGAAATTGGATGATGGCATTCAGGATTTGAATGATGGCGCCCAGAAACTGCAAACAGGAAGCGCCAAGCTCTTGGATGGACAAGAAACCTTAGCAGATGGTGCGAAAGGATTAACATCAGGTTCCCAGAACTTGTATTCCGGCATGAAGCAGCTATCGGATGGACATCACTCATTGGAAAATGGGATGAATGAAGTAAGTCAGGGTATTGAGGACTGGTCAGCCGGAAATGAAAAATTGACGCAAGGGCAAGAACAGGCTGCCGATACAGTGAATACCCTTAAGAAAAAATTGGATGCTTATATGAAAAGTCATCCTGATGCAGTAAAGGATCAAGACTTCAAGCAAATCATTGCCCTATCAGAAGGTTTAACCAAAACAGCTGCCACGTTAAATGCCGGTCAAAGGCAATTGGGCGAAGGTGCTGAAAAAGTGGCTGATGGACAAGAGACCCTTCAAACCGGGATGAATGCCTTTGGTGATAAAATGGCACTAGCTACCTCAGGTGCTAAGCAATTAAACGAGGGATCTGAAGAATTCGCGAATGGTTTCTCTAAATGGACAAATGGTTTCTCCACTTTAAATGCCGGAATCGTTTTGCTAGCTGGCGGAAGCGGCCAGCTAGCCAGTGGATCGACGGAACTACAAGACGGACTGGCTTCGCTGGAAACGGGCTCAAGCAAGTTATCCTCCAAGCTTAATGAAGCTGCCGATAAAACGGCTAGTCTTCAGTACGACGATTCGACCACTTCAATGTTCTCTGAACCCGTGCAATTGGTCCAATCCAATTTTTCTGAAGTTCCTAACTATGGAACCGGAATTGCCCCTTATTTTCTGTCATTGGCCTTTTATGTAGGCGGCATCATGGCTTCCAATATCTTGCCGCTTGGCCGCAGGCAGAATCTTAAGGTTACCGGAACCGTTCATTTCACGAATAAATTAATGCTGGTTTATGTAATCGGCTTGATTCAGGCACTTCTAGTGGATGCAGTGGTCCTGCTTGGATTCCATTTACATGTAGCAAGTGTCCCTGTATTCATTCTATCTAGCATCATCGTTTCATTTACCTTCATGACGTTCATTCTTATGCTGGTGACCGTATTCGGAGTGGTCGGAAAATTCGCAGCCGTGACCCTTCTCGTGTTCCAATTGGCAACATGCGGCGGAACATTCCCAGGCGAACTGGGCATGTCATTATTGACGAAAATCGGTCAATTTTTACCTATGGCCCACTCACTAAAGGAACTTCAAGAGGTCATCTCCTTAGGCGGCTGGGAAAATTTGCAGGCGCAGATTTGGATTTTACTTGCCTATCTCGTTTCTGCGGCGATCATTTGCTGGATAGCCAGTCATATCCAGCATGCAAAAGTAACTTCAGAGGAAGTGACATCTTGATGTAAAAAAAGCGCAGTGCAAATGGCACTGCGCTTTTTTGTATACAAGTGAAATCAACAGGTAAAACATACTGATTGATTCGTGGGTCGAATTAATTCTTGCGTGGGTCGAATTATTCGGTGGTAGGTTGAATGATTCGGTGGTAGGTTGAATTACTTCTTGCGTAGGTCGAATTATTCCATCGTGGGTCGAGTTAAATCGGTGGTAGGTCGAATGATTCCGCTATAGCCTAAATTATTTCCGCTGTAAATCAAACTAGATGGCTGAAGTTATAAAAAAATGCCCTATGCTTCCTGACGATTCAGGTGGCATAGGGCTTTTTATTGTTTCATTTAAGCGGTTTGGTCTTTTTTCATAGCTGGTTTTTCTTCAGCTGGCCATGCGCGCTTAATGAATAATGCCAGAATCAGCGCCACACCGGCAATGAAGGTAGATACAAAGAAGGAGAAGTTAATTCCATCCAGCATTGCCTGCATCCCGATTTGGGCTTTCATTTGGCCCATCATCTCAGCTGTGGGCTGGCTTGTTAATTTGCTCATCGCTTTCGTCATTAAATCTTCGGCAGTAGAAGCTGCACGGTTAGACATGACCGTAACGAGCAATGCCGTACCGATCGCACCGGAAATTTGGTTCAGTGTGTTATTCATGGCTGTACCGTGCGGGTTCATGCGGGCTGGCAGCGAGTTCAAACCATTTGTCATGATCGGCATCATGGACATTGACATCCCGAAGGAACGAACGGAAAACAGGATTACAATTTCTGTATACGTAGTTTCCATTGATAATTTACTAAGCAAATACGTAGTTACCACGGTGATAAGCAAACCGATTGAAGCAAGGATGCGGGCACCGAACTTATCGAAAAGCTTACCGGTAACCGGTGACATGAGGGCCATTAATAACGCACCTGGAAGCATCAGTAATCCAGAATCGAATGGTGAAATGCCACGTACTGTTTGTGTGTACATCGGAATTAAGATCATCCCCGAGAACATCGCCATGTTCAGTACGATTGAGATCGTTGCGGATAAAGCGAACATCGGGTGCTTGAAGATCTTGAACTCAAGCATTGGTGTTTCCATTTTAAGCTGGCGTGTTATGAAAAGGATCAGGGAGATGGCACCGACAATCAGTGTTCCGTATACCTCAAGGCTATCCCAACCCTTGCTGCCTGCCGAACTGAATCCGTAAAGCAAACCGCCGAAGCCTAAGCTTGAAAGGATGACCGATATTTTATCAATTGAGATATCGACTTTTTCCTTGTGGTCTTTAAGTTTAAAGAAGCCGAAAATAAGCACTAGTAAAGCTAGCGGAGTAATGAAATGGAATAGCATTCTCCAATCATAATGTTCAATGATCCAGCCTGAAAGCGTCGGCCCTATTGCAGGGGCAAACATCATGACCAAACCGAATAGTCCCATTGCCGAGCCACGTTTTTCAACAGGGAAAGAAGTTAAAAGTACGTTCATTAATAATGGCATCATGATTGCCGAACCGGCAGCCTGAACCATACGTGCGCTCAATAATAGCGGGAATACATGCGCTACACCTGCCACGATTGTCCCGATTGAGAATAGGAGCATGGCTGTCAGGAACAGATTACGTACCGAATATTTTCTTATTAAGAAGGCAGTTGTCGGAATCATGATTCCGTTCACGAGCATGTAGCCAGTTGTCAGCCATTGAACTGTGGAAGTCTCTATTCCCAGGTCTATTTGAATTGATGGCAGTGCAATATTTAAAAGGGTTGAATTCAGTATCGATATGAACGCCCCGACCATCAGTATGGCCAAAATGCCATACGAACCCTTTTTCTCATTTATTTGTGCAGTACTCACTTTTTATCTATTCCTCCATTCAAACTATTGGTTCATTTAATTAGACGAGCGGTATATTCCAATCTCACAAAATCAATAATATACCCCTAGTTCATTTTTTGCAATAAAAATTTACTGGTTTAAATAAGGGTTTGTGCTGCCATGAAAAATAGAGTACGATTAAATTTATACAAGCAGTATAATGAAAATTAGGTGATATGATGAATAATCGAAGGCAGAATGTCATCGATACGGCTCATAAGCTGTTTATTGACAAAGGCTACCAAGCCACGTCCATCCAGGACATTCTAGACGGCAGCGGTATATCAAAAGGTACATTTTATAATTATTTCCCTTCGAAGGGTGAATTATTTATAGCCATTTTCCGTTCCGTTTATACAAAGATTCGCCATGAACGGGAAAAACTGTTGATTGGTCAAGATTCCGCCGATATTGAAATTTTCATCCGGCAGCTCGAACTGCAATTGATGGTGAACAAGCAAAGCAAATTGCTTATACTGATCGAAGAAGTCCGTGTTTCCAACGATGAAGAATTAAAACAATTCATCAATAAGACGCTATTGTTGAGCTTACGTTGGATGTTTAACCGTTTTATCGATATCTTCGGGGAAAGTAAAAAACCCTATCTTTTAGATAGCGTCATTATCTTTCATTCGATGATGACCCACATGAGCCATTTTAGTTACCGTGCTAATCCCGCTGGTATACCGGACATACAAATTATCCGCTATTGCATGAACCGTATTGTCCATTTAGTCAATGAAGTGGCTGAAAGCGGCGAACAGATCATTGATCCGGAATTAATGGATACGTGGTTTCCAAAATTCACAAACCAGCTTGATGCTTGCCATAATGATTTGCTTCATTCCACCACGGAATTGAAAAAAGCGATAAACAAAGCTATTACTTGCGATGAAGATCGAAGAAGAGCCATTGAATTGGTCGATTTCATCCAAGATGAGCTGATGCAGTCAGACAAACCGCGAGAATTCTTGATAGAAAGTCTACTGGCCACTTTGAAAACTGGATATGCTTCACAGATCCAAGCATACATGGAGTCTTTTGAAGAAAGCATCACCTCTTGTTTGAGCCGATGAAGATGGAGACACACGCACCTACCGAAAATGGCAGGTGTTTTTTTTTATGGCTTCTTGAATTGCCCCTGATTTTATAAAAGAGTTGGTTTTATAAATGGGACCTAAGGAAACACTATCCTTATCATAATAAAGGGAGGTCTATCTACTTGAGTGTGAAAGAGAAAGCTTTATCCATACTGGCTCTCGGCGGAGTGAATGAAATCGGTAAAAACATGTATGTGGTTCAATATTCTAACGATATCGTCATTATTGACTGTGGTGCCAAGTTTCCTGATGAGAGTTTATTAGGAGTCGATTTGATCATTCCTGATATCTCCTTTCTTCAGGAGAATAAGGAGAAGATCCACGCTTTGATTGTGACTCATGGTCATGAAGATCATATTGGCGGTATCCCCTATTTCTTAAAAAAATTGAATGTACCCATTTATGCCACACGTTTAACACTTGGTTTGATTGAATTGAAATTAAAAGAACATAACCTTTTGGGTGATACGAAGTTAATCCAGATCGACTCTGATTCAAGATTGGAATTCGGGGAGATGGTTCTCGACTTTTTCAAAACGAATCATAGTATACCCGATTGCCTAGGGGTCACCATGCGTACGCCAGAAGGCACGGTCGTTCATACAGGGGACTTTAAGTTTGACTTGACTCCCATGAATAATCAGTATCCCGATATTCATAAAATGGCCAAGATCGGGAGTGAAGGTGTTTTGGTTTTATTATCGGAAAGCACGAACGCTGAACGTCCCGGGTCCAGCCCCTCGGAGCATCTCGTTGGCAGCCATATCGAAGAGGCCTTCATGCAGGCAAAACAGAAAGTCATTCTTTCGACCTTCGCTTCAAATGTCAATCGCGTTCAACAAGTCGTGAACGCTGCACAGAAGACAAACCGGAAACTTGCCCTAATAGGACGTAGCATGGTGAACGTCGTATCCGTTGCCATTGAACGAGGCTACCTCGAGGTACCTGATGGGATGCTTATCCAACCACATGAAGTCGATAATTATGCTCCTGAAAGGGTCGCGGTTTTATGTACAGGAAGTCAAGGAGAGCCGTTTGCTGCCCTTTCCCGCCTTTCCAGTTCAAATTATCGGGATATGAGTATATTGCCTGATGATACAGTGATTCTTGCCTCCACTCCAATACCCGGAAATGAACGGGATGTTTCACGAATCATCGACAACCTGTTTCAACTTGGTGCCAAAGTCATTTACGGTTCTGGGACTGTAACAGGCATGCATGTATCCGGACATGCCTATCAGGAAGAGTTGAAGCTCATGCTTACCCTGATGAAACCTAAGTATTTCATTCCCATTCACGGTGAATATCGGATGTTGCACCAGCATCGATTACTAGCTGAGTCTGTCGGGGTAGAGAAGGGCAATACTTTCATTATCAGTAATGGCGATGTGGTGGATATTGAAAACTCCGTTGCCCGTCAAACGAGAAAGGTGGCTGCCGGCAATACCTTTGTTGACGGTGTCGGAGTTGGTGATGTGGGAGAAATTGTTCTGCGTGACCGTAAGCAGCTTTCCGAAGATGGCATGCTCGTAATTGTCATAACACTAAGCAAGACGGAACGAAAAATAGTATCAGGACCCGATACCATTTCCCGTGGATTTGTATATGTTCAAAATTCCGAGGACCTCCTTAAACATGTGAATCGTCTTGTTACGAAAACGGTCAACGACTTACAAAGTGAAAAAATATACCGTTGGAACATCATCAAACAAACCATAAAGAAGGAATTGGGGCACTATCTCTTTACTCAAACTAAGAAAAAACCAATGATCCTTCCGATCATCATTGAAATTTAGCACCAAATCAAATGCACACAAAAAGGGACTCGACTTCGTATAGTCGAGTTCCTTTTTTTCAATCAAGTTCTGATTTACTGGCTTTTGCGGCCATCGCCTTGTTCTTATTCCAAACCTTGAATTTCATGAAAACGGCGGCAAGACCGATGATCACGATGAATAAAAGGCTGATGAAAAAACCTGGACGTATTTCTTTTTCAAGCAGAGTGCCACTGACCGCCGCTAAAATTAAAAGAAGTCCGAAAACGGCCGTAATCTTACTCCAAATCTTATTTTCCAAGATTTTGAATGAAGAAAGAATGATGAATGCCCAGTTATACAAAAGCAATATACCAGCAGATGTTGTAATGTATTCATAAATCTTGCCTGGCAGGAGCAAGGCAGTTATTATTGACCCTAAAAGTCCTAAGGCTCCAAGACCCAGTGAAGGAAGTGGAAGGTCCTTGAATTTCTTGATCTTTTGCATGAATAATGAGGGTGCGTTCCCGTCATTGGAGAGCGTTACCAATAGATTGGTTACACCAAATAGTGAAGCGGTCATCGTCGAGAAACCGGCAATGATGATCGCACCATTAAAAACGTGCGGGAAAAATGTCAGATGATAACTGTCCAATGCCGAAACGAATGGACTTTCTTTTTCACTGAATGCCCCTAACGAAATCATGGTTACGGCTAACCCTAATGAAACCACATATATGATGGTAAGAACCAAGAGCATGATTGTTCCTGCCTTTGGCGCATCTTCTTTCTTTTTAAGCTGCATCGCCATCAGTCCGATGACCTCAATGCCGCCAAACGCATAAAAAGCATAGATAAGTGATGTCCAAAACCCTTTTAGCCCTTTTGGGAATAATTCATTGAACTTATTCGGAAAGGATGGCGGTTTCGCTCCATCAAGACCAAACCAGCCGAAAACGGCACATATTGCAATAATGATAAACATTACGATTGCTGCTGTCTTAATTACAGCAAGGATATTTTCCACCCTGTCGAACCCTTTTGTCCCAGCAATACCACCACGATTGAAACAATGGCAAAACCGGATGCAAATAGCCAAAGCGGCACTTTCGGGAACCAAAATTGAGATAATAGCGAAAGCGCAGTAAGCTGGCTTCCCATGATCAATATATTGGAGGACCAATAATTCCAGCCACAGCTAAAGCCAGCCCATCGTCCAAATGCTTTATTGGCATAATAACAAAAAGAACCTTCTTGAGGATCGGCAGCCGTCATCTTGGCAAGCAGATTATAAACGATATAGGTACCTATTGCGGCCAATACAAATGAAAATACAATGGATGGCCCAGTCGTTTTAATCCCTATGGTCGATCCGAGGAAATACCCTGTCCCGATCGTACAGCCTACACCGACCAATGAGAGCTGCCACCATTTCATATCGCCCTGTTGTTCACCCGATGCATTGGAATCTTGACCAGTCTTTCCTTTCGCTGAACTGCAATTGGCTTTTGTCGTCATAACATTACCTCCTTCCATCATTCATAGTGTTGATAATGCCACAATGAATTATGCAAGGAAGAAGTTTTCAAATACCTATGTATTAATCTGAAGCATTCTCCTTTATGATAGGATGGCAGAAATGCCTTGATAAGCAAAATAAACCCCAAAGCCGACCAATGATAATCCAGAGATGATTGAAATGGCCATTAAGCTTTTTTCATTTAAGAACCTGCGAAATCCATTCGTTAATGCCGCTACAAAAAATCCCAGCAGGTAAGACCAAGAAAGATCATCCCGCTATAAATGAAAAGTTGTGATGTCCCATAACTTGAAGCTGTTTTAGCTAAAACAGATCCATATATCCCCAACCAAAATAAAATGGACAATGGACTGGTCACAGACATGATGAACCCAGTCAAAAAACAGGAAATTAAAGAATCTCTATTCCTGTATTCATTTAATAATATCGTATTAACCCGTAATACACTTTCGACTCCCGAATAAATAAGCACGAATCCCCCAAAAAGCCACAGAAAAATCTGGACGACCGGAATTTCTAAAAACCGTACCATACCTACATACACTAAAATCATGAACAAGGCATCTGCGATCATCGACCCTGCCCCAACGATCCAGGCATGCCAAAACCCGTTCTTGATTCCTTTATCGATACGAGCGGAGTTCACCGGACCGATCGGTGCTGCAAGGGTAAGTCCTAAGAAAAAGTAACTCAGCAGTAAATGTACACTCAAAAAGCATCACTCCTTCGAGCTAGTTCATGACTTGTACATTTTATGTGACAACCCTCTGCCTATAACCACATGCCAAAAAAATTTCCCGAGTTACAAAAAAAAGCCGTGGGAATGCCCGGCTTTTTGATATGTTATTGAAGCCGAATTAAGCAGCCGCTTCTTTTTTGTCTGAACTAATGAATTTCATAACAATCAAAACGATGCCTATACCAATGATCCCTGAAATGATATAGGTCAAATTGATATGATTTTTCATGACAAGAGACATGACCGGAGGGCCTGCCGCAACGCCGATGAACCTTGATGACATGTAGAAGGAGGTTATCGTCCCCCGCTGTTCCTTTTTTATATTTTGAGTGATGATTGCGTCGAGTGTCGGCAATAACGCACCAATTGCTATGCCCACCAAGCTTGTTATTACCAATAGAAGGAAGACCCTGTTTTTTGTAAAACCTACAAATACAAGGCTGATTGAAAGGACAGCTAAACTGATCATGATGATCTTTTTCATGATTGGTAATTCTCCCTTGATTTTTTTCCCTGCAACATAAGAGGATACGCAAAGAAAAAATAGCGGGATCGCTATCACTAAACCTTTTTTGATTCCATGCAAATCATGGATTTTTTCCAGATTATCAGACAAAAAGAAAAGAACACCGAACAAAACCAACATGACAAATACACCAATCAGGAAAACCGTATATAACCATTTTCCTTCCTGCTTGAATATTTTTTTCGTATCATGCCAGAAATCTTTGAATTTCTTCGGCTCATCCTTCTCCTTTGGTACCTTTATAAAGAAAAAGACTAAAACAATAGATATTAAACTGAAGAATGAAATCGAGAAGAATGGTAAAAACCAGATAAATGCAGCAAACAGGGAACCTAATATTGGACTAAGTACTTTCCCAAATGTATTCGAGGTTTCTATGATTCCCAAACAAGAACTAGTTTTTTCATCATCATCTTTGTATAAATCTCCCACCAGAGGCAAAATGATGGGCGAGGCCCCAGACGCCCCAATCCCTTGCAATACCCTCCCAATGATGATCCATGTATAGGGATTTTCCATTTTCCATGATGCATAACCAGCTATCAATCCGCCGATTAGGGCTAGAATCAGACTGGGCAGGATTACCATTTTTCGTCCAAATCGATCTGATAAATAACCAGCAATGGGAATTAAAAAAATGGATGCTACGGAATAGCTTGTTATCACCATGCTTGATTGAAATGAAGATATCCCCACCTTTTCCTCGAAAATGGGCAAAACCGGGATAAGCATTGAATTTCCAAGTGTCATTACCAATGGAATCGATGCCATACTGATCAGGCACCACACGCTTACATCTTTATTTTGCTTCTCATGACCTTCCATACTTACACTCCTCATCCATTATAAAAGCAACTTATTGCATAAAAAGTAAACATTGTGAAACCAATTTGTTTTGCATCATATATTAGATGTCTTCAATTATTATGTTATAGCTCAGATAGATTTATTCAGTTGCGCTTCACCCAAAATTACCCCTATTGACCGTTAAAATAAAAAACCCATTCTTTTTAAGAATGGGTCAGACTGTAGACAAATTAAAAGAAGAGCAGTTTGCCAAACCTCATCAAAGCTAGCGGCTTTGGTATCTCAACTAGCCAGTTATTCGGTAGGAGTGTTGCAAATTTCTTCAATCTAGTGAGGGGTTTAATCCATATAAAAAAACCTCCTCTTTCGATAAAATCTCCATTTCTGTTTAAAAATGGATATCCCGCTTTCGTCTTTATAAAAGAGTAATATTCCTCTTTTTACAGTCGTTTAAAATTTGGTCATTCCATACCGAAACCTGAACCTCGCCAATATGTGCTTTCTTTAGCAAAAACATGCATAATCTGGATTGCCCTATTCCTCCGCCTATTGAATACGGAAGCTTTCCTTCCAATACGGCCTTATGATAATTGAGCACCTTACGATTTTCGTTTTTGGATAATCTTAATTGTTTTAACAGTGACTTTTCATCTACTCGAATTCCCATTGAAGAAACTTCAAAAGCACATTCCAAGAGTGGATTCCATAAAACGATATCTCCATTTAGGTCCCAATCATCATAATCCGGTGAACGTCCATCATGCTTTTCCCCCGATTGTAACTCTCCGCCAATTTTCATGATGAAAATTGCACCATATTTCTTCGCTGCCACATTCTCTCTTTCCTTCGAAGTCAGATTCGGGTATAAATCCTCCAACTCCTGGGTCGTAATGAAGTGAATGTCATCAGGTAACACAGGCTTAAGCAGATGATGGAATTCAAACATATAACGTTCGGTCGATTTAATGGCTCTATATATTTTTTCCACTTCAGATTTTAATGTATCTACGTTACGTTGTTCTTTCGTTATGACTTTCTCCCAGTCCCATTGATCCACAAATAACGAGTGTAAATGATCCAGTTTTTCATCACGTCTTATCGCATTCATATTTGTGTAAATGCCTTCATCACACGCCAAACCATACCTAGAAAGAGTGATTCTTTTCCACTTTGCCAAAGATTGAACCACTTCTATTTGTTTATTCTTAATATCCAGAGCTTCAAAGGTAAGAACCCGCTCCACACCATTTAAATTGTCATTTATACCATTACCTTCATTTAAAATGATAGGTGCTGATACTTTAATCAGGTTTAACGCATTTGAAATTCCTTCTTCAAAATGACCCTTAATTTCATTTATCGCAATATCCGTATGCATGATATCAAGAATGGTTTTGTATTTATTCGGCATCGATAATTCAGGCATAATTATCCTCCAATTCCGCTTTGAATAGCGCATGCATTAAAATTGGCGTCTTTCCATTTGACTAAATTACATTATGAAGGAGTTTTCTGTGTTGTTACAAAACCCCCATGTCACGACTAGGTACATCCATAAGCACCAATCCGCAATTATCACCTCAAAAAAAGGGTCAAAAATGTGGTACAAGTCCAATTGTCTGAATACATTCAAATAAGTGAAGATGTAACAAACGATGAGGTGATGAATTGGGTGTTTTTTTCAGCTATGTATTATTAGGCTTATCACTGGCGGCTCCTATCGGTCCCATAAATGCTGCTCAATTGGACAAAGGAATCAAGAAGGGTTTTTGGCATGCCTGGGTTTTTGGCTGGGGTGCCATTTTAGCGGATTTTGTATTTATAGCCCTAGTCTTTTTCGGTGTCGTCCACTTTTTGGACAACTCTTTCATGAAGACATTTTTATGGCTTTTTGGATTTTTCGTCCTGACCTATACCGGAATTGAAAGTCTGTTAAGTGCAGGTAAGATTGAAGTGAATGCACGAAAAGCGAAAGATTCCCTTCTTTCTTCATTCCTGACAGGATTCATCATGTCCCTTTCGAATCCTTTATCCATTTTGTTTTGGCTTGGGATTTATGGATCCATTCTCGCAAACTCCGCTTCAAAATATGATATGGAACAATTACTTTTATACAGTTCAGGTATCCTTGTCGGCCTCTTAACCTGGGATTTCGCTATGGCCATCATCGCCAGCACCTTTAGACGCTTTTTATCCAAACCCATTTTAATGGGCATCTCGATCATTTCAGGAATATCCCTTATAGGGATTGGCATTTACTTTGCCATCCAAGCAGCCAAGGTTTTATTTACATAAAGAGTTTAGAAAATGTAAGAGTTTACTCGTAATTCGTTTAAATTATAAAAATAGGCTGCCCATTTTAGTATCCATCTTTGTCCATGTCGGACACTTATCCCCCTTTGTTCATAGCCTGAAAGGGTAAACAAAAAGGGAGGATTTCTTGAATGTATAATAATTACGGTTATTACTCTTATAATGATCCATATTATAATGATCCATATTATAATGATCCATATTATTACGATAATTCTTATGCCGATTTGCCTTATTGTGATAACAGACTGCCAGTACAAACACTGGTTCCAGAAGCCACTATTCAGAGCCATTTGAACGCAGGCCGACAAGGTCATTGTTTCAGAGCATTTTGGGGTAACAGCCAGCATACCTTTATTTTGATGGGCCTCAATACTGCCACTGGTATGGTACAGATACTAGAAGGTGGCATCCCAAATGAGGTTCATCGTACAGATATAGTCGGATTGCAATACCTAGGATTAACCTGCCCTGTCGGTGGCGGCGGCCAAGGCGGCGGTCAAGGTGGCGGTCAAGGTGGACCGGGCGGTAACTGTTTCCAACAGTTCATTCCGGGCGTTGGCTGGGTATGGATTTGTAGATAGAAAAAAGGCAGCCGAGCTATTTCGGCTGTCTCTTTTTATAAAAACATAATCCAAGGGGCATTTACTCGTGAATTTCATGCTTTTACTCGTGAATTTTGTACATTTACTCGTGAATTTTGTAATTTACTCGTGAGTTTTGCGTTTTTACTCGTGAATTCCGGATTAAGCTGCTTTTTTATTAGATGCTGCGTTCTTTTATTTGCTGAACCATTTTCTTGATGAACGTTTCTATTGCGACATTTTCAAATTCTTGTTCCCCGTATTTCCGGACATTCACTTGATTTTCTTCCTCTTCTTTATCTCCAAGAACCAGCATATATGGGATTTTCCCCATCTGTGCTTCCCTGACTTTATACCCCAGCTTTTCATTCCGATCATCAATTGTCACTCTTATGCCTTGATTCTTCAGTTCTTTTTGAACCTTTAAACAATAATTCAAATGAACCTGTGAGACAGGGATGATCTGTACTTGCACCGGGGCGAGCCATACCGGAAAAGCACCGGCAAAATGTTCTATCAGAATTCCAAAAAAACGATCGATCGATCCAAAAATGGCACGATGAATGACGACCGGACGGACTTTTTCATTATTTTCATCGATGTAAGTCAGATCAAATTTGTCGGGCATTTGAAAATCAAGCTGGACTGTTGCACATTGATGGCTTCGTTTTAATGCATCTTTAATATGAAAATCAATTTTCGGTCCATAAAATGCCCCGTCCCCTTCATTAACTTGATAATGTATCCCGATGCTTTCCAGTACATTTTTCAAGGCTGTTTCAGAAGCTTCCCAAAGGGAATCATCTCCCATTGAATCCTCTGGACGAGTCGAGAGCTCCACGGAATACTCGAATCCAAAAGTGCGATACACCTTATCAATCAGATGAAACACTTGTTTAATTTCACTTTCGATTTGATCCTGCCGTACATAGATGTGGGCATCATCCTGGCAAAATGTACGTACACGCAGCATCCCGTTCAATGCACCGCTATATTCATGACGGTGGACTTGACCGAATTCGGCCATCCGGATCGGTAAATCCCTGTAAGAATAAAGACTGTTTTTGAAAATAAGCATATGACCCGGACAGTTCATTGGCTTCATCGCAAATTTTGTTTGATCCACCTCTGTAAAGTACATATTCTCATGGTAATGATCCCAGTGACCCGATTGTTCCCATAAGCGCTGGTTCATCATGAAAGGAGTCCGAACTTCGTCGTAATCAGCCTCAGTCTGAAGCTCCCGCGAGAACTTCTCCAATTCATTTCTAACGATTTGTCCTTTCGGTAAATAAAACGGCATTCCAGGGGCTTCCTCCGAAAACATGAATAACTCCAACTGCTTCCCTAATTTACGGTGATCGCGTTTAGCCGCTTCTTCCAGAAATTCAAAATGCTCCTGTAAATCTTTTTTCTTTCGGAAAGCCACGCCATATACCCTTTGAAGAACTTCATTTTGATTGTCTCCCCGCCAATAGGCACCAGATACACGAGTCAATTTGAACGATTTTACAAATAATGTGGATGGAAGGTGCGGCCCTCTGCAAAGATCGATGAACTCCCCTTGTTGATAGAGCGTTAATTTTTCACCATTAGGGATGTTCTTTGCTATATCCAACTTGAAAGACTCCCCTCTGTCCTCGAATAACTTCACAGCTTCTTCATAAGTCACTTCGATCCTTTTAATTTCCAGATTTCCACTTATGATATGCTCCATCTCTTTTTCAATGGCTTGTAGATCTTCTAAACTCAAAGGATGGTCTAACTTAAAATCATAGTAAAAACCATCTTCCACGACTGGCCCCATCCCTAATTCCACGTTTTGGTATAACCTTTTCACAGCCTGCGCCAAAACATGTGCCGATGTATGTCGTAATACTTGTAATCCTTCATCCGAATCCAGAGTCAAGATCGACAGTTCGGCATCCTTATTAAGCTTGTGACTTAGATCAACCAGTTGCTTATCCAGTTTTCCTGCTACTGCCTTTTTCCTTAAACTTGAGCTGATAGACCCTGCCACACTTTCCACTGTCACCCCTTGCGGATATTCCCTTTTCTGCCCATCCGGAAATTGAACTTTAATCATTTTTTCACCCATCACATAAACACTCCTTTTTTAAATAATAAAAAAACGCACTCATCCCTATGCAAGGGACGAGTGCGTTTACCCGTGGTTCCACCCATTTTCCCATAAGCAAAAAACACTCATGGCTCTGGAGCTTGTAACGCAGCTTAGACGATATCAGTTACTTTTGTTCACCGATATAGCTCAAAGGCGGTAAATCAGTTTCCTAAGCCAGGAAGTTCGCAGCTACCCTTCCCTCTCTGCAGGCCGTAAAAATGATTCATGTCCTCATCATCGCAATATTTTTATATATAAAAAAACGCACCCATCCCTATATAAGGGACGAGTGCGTTTACCCGTGGTTCCACCCAATTTCCCATAAGCAAGAAACACTCATGGCTCTGGAGCTTGTAACGCAGCTTAGACGATATCAGTTACTCTCTTTCACCGATATAGCTCAAAGGCGGTAAATCAGTTTCCTAAGCCAGGAAGTTCGCAGCTATCCTTCCCTCTCTGAAGGCCGTAAAAATGATTCATGTCCTTATCATGGCAATATTATAATAATAAAAAACGCACCCATCCCTAAATAAGGGACGAGTGCGTTACCCGTGATTCCACCCAATTTCCCATAAGCAAGAAAACACTCATGGCTCTGGAGCTTGTAACGCAGCTTAGACGATATCAGTTACTCTTGTTCACCGATATAGCTCAAAGGCGGTAAATCAGTTTCCTAAGCCAGGAAGTTCGCAGCTGCCCTTCCCTCTCTGCAGACCGTAAAAATGATTCATATCCTTATCAATGCTTCTAAAATGTAAATGGATTTTTATATTGTTATATATATTACAATATATTCCCATAAGTGACAACCTCAAATTTATTTATTTTATTATAAACACTAAATTGGTATAATTAGTAAAAAAGGAGTCTCTATGAAAAGTTTAAGCAATTGGTCTATCGTATTTGCCGTGATTGGTACACTAGCATTTTGCTGTTCCCTTGCTTTACCAAAAGCCTCCGAGCTGCTTATGATTTCAGGATTCGGTGCGTTACTTATTGGTATGTTTTGCAGTTTCGGGGCCATGTATAAAAAGGAAAAAGGAAATTTGAAATTTTTGGCTGTGGCTGCATTCTTTCTTTTAAGTTTCATTCTCGTTTGGAATGAACCATTTCAAATTGTCAGGCTCTTGACCTGGATGAAGAATTAATTAAAATGAAAAACCCGTTCACCATGACGGGTTTTTTGATTGATTCAATTTTCATCGGCCATCGTTCGCCTTGAATTCTTTATTCCAAGCCATAGCGTAAGTCCAGTGGTCCAGAGAATTAGCGCACATCCGAAGCCGAGCAATGATAACGGTGCAAGGATTTGATGCTCCCTCAACATGACGGTGTCTGGCACAATAAGCAATGTGATCAGCGCCAATAAACAGAGAAGCACTCCTGTTGCATAGTAGATCTTGATTTGGAAAAGTGAGGCCAAAGGTAAAAAATGAATCCCGACAATAATGGCGATGACACCCGGTATTAGATCGGTCTGATCGATCAAATTACAGATGGCAATGGCAATCCCGATAAGCAAACCTTCGGCAATGAAGACCATATTAAACAAAAATCCGATACGCTTAAGACGCCTAGCCCCATTTTCTGAAACTTGATTGGACATTTTTTGTGATGCATGAATTAATGATATGCCTCCGATAACCATTATGATTCCGATCAATATGGCTGCGAGTTCCACGTAGGGAAACCCCCACCCCTGCAATCCCATTACACCGGTACCTGCCCACATTGTACCGAAGAACGCCATGAAAATGACTCCAATTCCAGAACCGCGAAACGACTCTTTCATCATCAGTTTCCTTTCATCCAAAGTATTATCATACATAGAATAATAGTATTGCGCACCCTTCCCAATTATTCAGCTGCAAAAAAATGATTTAAGATGGATAATTGCCGTTTCGGAGATATAATTCGATTTTCGCAGATATAACTGGATTTTCGGAGATATAATTCGATTTTCGCAGATATAACTGGATTTTCGGAGATATATTCCGATTTTCGCAGATATAACTGGATTTTCGGAGATATATTCCGATTTTCGCAGATATAACTGGATTTTCGGAGATATATTCCGATTTTCGCAGATATAACTGGATTTTCGGAGATATATTCCGATTTTCGCAGATATAACTGGATTTCGATACAAATCCCCATAAAAAAACCTGAGTCCCCAAAGGGGTCTCAGGTTTTTTCCATTGATATCAAGCCACATCTGATTTATCGAATTGACAATCTTTTAATGATATTAATTTGGTCTTGTGATAAATCTTGTATCCTAACCAGACTACCAGGAATATCGGTAATCCGATATAGGAGACGGCGACGCCATACCAGTCGATGCTGCCGCTTAGGAATGCTCCATAGTTCTGTCCTGCTATGACGAGCATGCAAAGGGTGAATGAAAGAATCGGACCGAATGGAAACCATTTTGCTTTATATTTCAGTTCGTTTAGGTCACCACCCTGTGCAACATAGGCACGTCTAAAGCGATAATGGCTTATGGCGATTCCAATCCAGGCGATGAAGCCGGTCAGCCCGGATGCATTCAATAGCCATGTAAATACATGGTCCCCGAAAATGGAGGTCAAGAAGGCGAGTCCTCCAATTAAGGATGTCATGATCAAAGCATTCATCGGGATTCCCCTGCGGTTGACTTTAGCCAGGAATTTGGGAGCTTGTTTATCTTTTGCCATCGACCATAACATCCGCGTTGATGCATATAGCCCCGAGTTCCCTGCGGATAGTAAGGAGGTTAACACGACCGCATTCATGACGGATGCCGCGAATGCCAGTCCTGCCCGTTCAAAGACAAGTGTGAAAGGGCTTACAGAAATGTTTTCGACATCTCCGTTCAACAAACTTGGACTCGTATAAGGTATTAAGAGGCCGAGTATCAGGATGGCCCCGATGTAAAATAAGAGGATGCGCCAAAATACTTGGCGGATCGCATTCGGAACATTTTTTTCGGGTTCTTCACTTTCTCCGGCAGCAATACCAACAAGTTCAGTTCCTTGAAAAGAAAATCCCGCGATTAGAAAGATTGAGATGATCGATAAAAATCCTCCCTTGAATGGTGCCTCATCCATGGTGAAGTTTTCAAATCCGATCACCTTTCCGCCAAAAACCCCCAATATGGTCAATAGACCAATAATGATAAAGAAAATGATGGCGATGACTTTTATTAGTGCAAACCAATATTCAGATTCACCATAGCTTTTAATGGATAGGGCGTTGAGGGTGAAGACGATTCCAAGAAACAATGCGCTCCATATAAGGCTGGGTACATCAGGGAGCCAAAATTTCATGATGATGGCTGCTGCAGCTATTTCCACGGCAAGGGTGACTGCCCAGTTAAACCAATAATTCCAGCCAAGTGCAAAGCCGAATGCGGGATCAACAAAGCGTGTGGCGTAGGTGGAAAATGATCCCGACACAGGCATATAAGTCGCCATTTCCCCTAAGCTCGTCATCAAGAAATAAACCATGATTCCAATGCAGGCATATGCAGCCAGGGCACCACCAGGTCCTGCACTCTGGATGGTTGCCCCGCTTGCCAGGAATAATCCGGTTCCTATTGAACCGCCAATGGCAATCATGGTCATATGCCTTGCTTTCAGTTGCCTTTTAACTGTCGGTTCTTGATTATCGGGATGCCTTTTAACTGTCGGTTCTTGATTATCAATGAGATTCATATCCATATGGTTCCTACCTCATTTTCTTTTATAGTTAAAAGTTCAAGAAATATAAGAGTTTTTAACAACCGCTTTGTGCTTTACTTGCTGGGTTACTATCCAGTTTAATTGCCATTGCCTGGTATCGTCTCCCTATTCCCGGATTGGGTGACCCCATCCTGCTCAGTCTCCATTCCACACCATTGAATTAAAGTAAGGGCAATGATCTCGGCTGTGGAGAACACGTTGTCGAGCAGGATGTATTCATTTGGATAGTGGGCAACCTCGGTTACTCCTGGCCCGAACACGATTGCAGGCGTTTCACCGACATGTGTCAGCAATCCCCCATCCGTTCCCCAAGGAGATGCTTCAATGACAGGGTCCTGTCCGGCCACTTGCCGATATTGATGAACAAGCGCATTCATCAATTCATGCTCTACGTCGATTGCTCCCGGAACCCAGCGTGCCCCGAACCATTCCAATACTGGTGGGTTTTCCTTGAACCATTGGTCCACTTCCCCCAGCTGCAATAACCAGGCAGCCATTTCGTCTTTCGCCTGCTCCATCGTTTCCTCCGGCGCAACGCCCATCCTTCCTTCGATTTTCACAAGGTCGGGGACGGATGACGGCCAATTGCCGCCTTCAATGACACCTAGATTGATAGGAATCGGAATAGGCGTGTTCTGATAAAGCGGATCACTGATACGTGCATTTCGCTTGTCTTCCAAGGCACGGATATGATTGATGACAGCCATGCTTTTTTCAATCGCACTAACGCCTTCATACCTTGTTCCGCCATGTGCTGACCGTCCTTTTACATGGATCCGGAACCACATCGAACCCTGCTGTTTCGGAAAGATCCTCATATTCGTCGGTTCAGGTATCAGGGCGGCATCGGCTTTATATCCCCTCAGGACGGCCGCTAATGTTCCGGCTCCGCCGCTTTCTTCTTCAATCACACTTTGAAATATGACATCTCCCTTTAATTGGATGCCATTTTCCTTCAATGCCTGCATCGCAAGGATCAGCGATACATTTCCACCCTTCATATCGGTTACTCCGCGTCCAAACATTCTTCCATTCTTAATCGCTCCGCTATATGGGTCGTCGTCCCACTGATCCCGGTCTCCATCCGGGACCACATCGATGTGTCCGTTCAAAATGATGGAACGTCCGCCTCCAGTCCCTTTCATGATACCTACCACATTGGGGCTGTTGGAAAATTCACTGCGTGGAGAATAGAAATATGAATGCTTTTTCAGCTCTCCGCCGTCAGGTTCCCAACTATCGATCTGCAAACCCATTTCCTGCAGCTTTTGTGCGACGATGGCTTGTGCCCCTGCTTCATTTCCTTGCGTACTCGGGGCTTGTACCATTTTTTGCAATAGGTTTGTTCCTTCTACCCGATGATCCTCTATCCATTGGTTTATCCGTTTTTTTATATCCGGCACATTTATCCTCCTTAAATACACATATTCTCATAGATTACTGAAAGTCCCATTCCACCTGCCATACACAACGTTACCATTCCGTACTTAACTTGTGAACGCAACATTTCATGCATCAGTGTGACTGTCAATTTTGCACCTGTTGCTCCTACAGGGTGACCAAGTGCAATTGCCCCTCCATTGACATTGACAATATCCTGATTCAAATCTAACTCCTTGATCACTGCAAGTGCTTGGGCAGCAAAGGCTTCATTAAGTTCAATCAGTCCGATATCCTCTAACGATAGACCTGCTTTTGCCAATGCCTTTCGAGTCGCTGGTACGGGTCCAATCCCCATAACTCCAGGTTCAACTCCTGCACTGGCGAAAGCCTTTATTTTCAAGAGCGGTTTTAATCCCTTTTCTTCTGCTTGCTGTTTGGACATTAATAGTACAGCTGCAGCTCCATCATTCATAGGACAGGCATTTCCTGCCGTAATGGTTCCTTCATTTTTGAATACTGCTGGGAGGCTGGCTAGTTGATCTAGATGAATGTCCTCGCGTACCCCTTCGTCATGGTTGAAGATTTGAAGTCCTTTTCGATCCTTGATTTTAAGCGAAATAATTTCTCTATCAAAGCGACCTTCTACTATAGCTTTCCAAGCCTTCTTGTGGCTTTGATAAGCAAATTGATCCTGTTCTTCACGGCG
This sequence comes from Peribacillus phoenicis, assembly GCF_047238085.1. Lineage (NCBI taxonomy): Bacteria > Bacillati > Bacillota > Bacilli > Caryophanales > Bacillaceae > Peribacillus > Peribacillus phoenicis. The sequence goes on from NZ_JBDFMF010000001.1 coordinate 3,981,306, forward strand.
GATACCGTATTTTTCAGCCAAGCGCTCGGCAGTTATCCCCATATGCTCATTTCCCAAGGAACATATTAATCCATCTGCCAGCAGAGCATCCTCCATCGTTACGTTTCCAAATTTACCGCCCCATCTATTTTTCACGATATAAGGCACATTGCTCATGCTCTCCACTCCGCCGGCAATAATGACGTCTTCTTGACCAGCAGCGATAGTTAAAGCGGCGTTGGTAATGGCCTTTAAACCTGATCCACATGCTTTGATTACAACGTGTCCTGGGACACTGTGTGGGAAACATGCCAGCTGCGACGAAATTCGTGCCGAGTTAAGCCCGCCTCCGTGGACATAGCCGTGTCCGAAAATCACTTCATTGACTTTTTCTTTTCCCAAACCGGAATTCTCCATTAAACCTTCCAATACTTGACGGCCCAATTCGGTAGCTTTAACATTCCTGAGTGATTTTCCAAAGGATCCAACTGCAGTTCGCGCCCCAGCAACGATGACAACCTCATTCAAGCTTTTTTCCTCCTCTTACCTATTCAATGGTGTTGACGGCAGCATGGATTTTCAACGTTGCCTCCGTATTCCTTAGCACATCATCCACGGTAAATGGCGCCATGACTTCCTTGAGCACCAATCCCTCTGATGTAACTTCCATGACAGCCATATCCGTAATGATTAAATTCACACTCTGCCTGGCCGTCAATGGTAGCGTACATGTCTTCAATATCTTCGATTCACCCTGCTTATTCACGTGATTCATCAGGACGATCACCTTTTTGGCTTTCTGGGCAAGTTCCATTGCCCCGCCCATCCCCGGCACCCGCTTCCCTGGGACAATCCAATTCGCCAAATCCCCTTTTTCACTCACTTCCAGGGCTCCAAGGATGGTGATGTCGATGTATCCTTTCCTGATCATTCCAAATGCTGTTGCACTATCAAAATATGAGGCTCCCATTACAGTTGTGATCGGGAAACCACCCGCGTTACAGAGGGCAGGATCTTCCTTTCCCGGATCCGGACTTGGACCGGTACCGAGAACTCCGTTTTCCGCATGGAACAGCACAGAGATATCTTGAGGTATATGGTCCGCCACCAAGGTAGGGATGCCGATGCCTAAATTGACGATCAATCCGTCATGGATTTCCTTGGCGGCGCGTTTCGCGATGCGATTTCGTACATCTACTGCCATGCCCATTTCCAATTCACCCCTTTTGTCGGAATCACCATATCTACATAAATGCCTGGTGTGGCAATACATTCCGGATCCAATTCGCCTGCAGGAACGATTTCCTCCACTTCCGCAATCGTGAAGGCCCCTGCCATCGCTACCAGCGGATTGAAATTACATGCAGTCTTGTCGTACACTAAATTCCCAAGTGAGTCGGCCTTTTTGGCATGGACGATGCTGACCTCAGCCATCAAAGCGGTTTCCACCAAATATTCTTTTCCTTCTATCACAATCTTGTCCTTGCCTTCTTCGGCTATCGTACCAATCCCGACATCGACAAAAATCCCGCCTAAGCCTACACCGCCGGCACGAATCCGTTCGGCTAATGTACCCTGCGGTGAAAATTCGACTTGCAGCTTTCCTTCAGTCATGAGCTTGCCGGCATTAGGATTGGATCCGATATGCGAGGCAATCACTTTCTTTGCCCTTTCAGCAGTCACAAGCCGGCCAATGCCGATATCAGGGAATCCAGTATCATTGCCAATCAAGGTCAATTCCTTAACGCCCTTGTCAAGGATACCCTGTACAAGCGTCGGAGGAGTCCCCACTCCTCCAAATCCGCCATACATGAGTGTGCATCCATCGGAAATATGCTCCAGCGCTTCTTCCATGGTCACAATTTTGTTTTTCTTCGTAATGACCTGCTTCATATCGTTCCTCCTAAATAGCCTGCATGTTCTCAATCAAACCTTCCGCGTGCAATTCTTGCTGCAATTCTTCGAGGGAAGCTTCCAGTATCTTGACGAGGCGATCGATTTCTTCATTCGTAATGATTAATGGCGGAGATATGATAACCGCATCACCAGCGATTCCTTCAATCGCACCTGCAGCAGGATAGATTATCAACCCCTTCGCAAAAGCCTTATTGACAAGCCTTGGAGTCAGGCCGATTTGCAAGTCGAATGGCGTTTTTGATACCCGATCTGAGACAAACTCAAGTCCAAGGAGAAGCCCTTTCCCTCTTACATCACCGATGATGTCGAATTTCTCGGCCAAGCCTTGAAGCTTCTTAAACAGATATTGGCCTTTCTCTTCCGCTGCGCGAACCAGGTCATTGCGCTCAATGTAGGAAAGCACTTCCAATGAAACGGCTGCAGATAGAGGGTTTGCACTATATGTGTGTCCAGCCATGATAGATTTTGAGCCTTTTAAAATGGGCTCCATGACACGGTCAGTAATCATCGTGGCTGCGATTGGAGTATACCCGGCGCTCATTCCTTTACCCAATGCGATGATATCCGGGGTGACTCCCCAGTGTTCCATTGCGAACATTTTTCCTGTCCGGCCGATTCCCGTCATTACCTCATCGGCGATAAAAAGAATGTCATAGGTTTCGCAGATTTCCTTAATCCTCTGATAGTAGCCATCCGGCGGTGTTACAGCACCAGCGGATGCCCCGATTATCGGTTCTGCGATGAAGGCTGCGACATTTTCGGAGCCGACCCTTTGAATCGCTGTCTCCAGTTCGTCTGCACACTTAAGCTTGCATCCTGAAGTTTCGTTATTATGAGGACAGCGATAACAGTAGGGAGCAGATATGCTAGGAAAATCCTCCAATAGCGGCACAAAACGTTTTCTTCTTGGTACATGGCCTGACATCGATAAAGCGCCCATCGTAATCCCGTGATAACTCGTCCACCTGGAGATTATGCGATTTTTTCGCTCAAACCCTTTTTCTTGCCAATGTTGAATTGCGATCTTCATTGCCGTTTCAGTCGCTTCCGATCCACTATTCACAAAAAATGACCAATTCAAATCCCCTGGAGCCAGCTCACTTAGCTTTTTGGCCAATGCCTCTGCGGCTCCGCTCGTAAAATGAGACCTATATGCAAAAGAAACCTTGCGGGCCTGCTCCGTCATGGCCTCGACAATATCCAAAACACCATGTCCAATACTTGCCGTGACCGCACCTGATGAGCCGTCTATATACTGTTTTCCATCTGTATCATAAAGATAAATTCCATTCCCATGAGAGATAGTGGGATAGTCATGATCTAAAGTAGGCTTAATTAAATAATTGCGTGTCATGTCATCTCTCCTTTTAACGTTCGTACCCACTGTGCAATATCTATTAATCAATTAAGTTCTTAAAAGGAACCGATCCTACCAACTAAAAGGCTCATCCTGAATCAGGATGGATTCTGTAGGGCAGCCTTCCATAGCATCTTGCATGTCATCATGCAGGATTTCAGGAACCTCGGCAATCCCTTGATTATCGTCCAAGATGACGAAAGCGATCCCTTGATCGTCATAGTCATAAATCTCAGGACCTGTTGAACCGCATGCCCCGCACGCAATACAAGTTTCTTTATCAACCCATGTGTATTTAGCCATAAAAACAATCCTCCTACTTGAGGGATAAATCTTTACCCCAAATATTCATGTCCTCATACTTATCCCAAATATTGCAATTCTTCGTTAATCTGCCACCATATTCATATCCCAGCTGATGAAAGACGGCGTTCATGCCCATTGACAATGAACGCGCTAATGAATAAGAGCAATAAATGTTTTTCCTGAACAATTCTTGTTCCAAGGCGGAGATGAGCACCTTCATGAAACCATGCTTCCGATGTTGGGGAATTGTTGCACAGTCCGTTAATTCAGCATTGTGATATATCTCATTCACTTCAGCGGATGCAGCACTCACAATGGTTCCTTCATATTCGATAACACTAAAGATCGTACCTTCCTCCATCACTTTCTTGATATATCGCTCATCATTCATCGGTGTAGGATAGGTTTCAAAGATGGCACCATATAAATACGCCAGCTCTTTTGCATCTTCAACCGTAGCAAACCGGAGGATATAATCCTTAGGTATTTGCTGAGATTCAATCAGTCTAGGAATCTGACTGACATCTTGGATTACTTTATCTTCCTTGACCCAAAAGTCGCTTGTTCGTCTTTCATCCGTTAAATAGAAGGCCATGCAATAGGCATCATTCCCTTTGAAATACTTGCTCAATATTCCTTCCAGCATGAATCCCTGACTCAATGCAGCGGATAAATCTTCATTCCTCGCTTTAAGTATCACTTTAGTAAAGCCCTGCTCCTTTGCGATGGCAAGGGCCCGATCGATCGCTTTGTTGATATTTCCCCGATAATCATCCATGCGTAAGCGCTGATTGGCATGATCATGATAGAGCTCCATCGTATAACAATCCCCAGTCTCCATTTGGGTGAAAAAAGGCAGCTTTTGAACAGGCATTATGTACCCCCCTTATTTAAAGAATTCGGGAGAAGAGATGCATATCATCCGCTTCTCCCGACATTCTATTTCCAATTGAATAATTTTTTGACAGGTGCCTGAAGAAGCTGATCATACGTAAACTCATCAGGATATTCACTCACATCATATATGGATAAGGCTTCATCCACCTTTTGATTCATCGAATCAGATACATAGATTCCACATTCAGGGCAGTTCAGGGCTGGAACTTGAAGGACTTTTATTGAGCGTTTCCCGTCAGGCATGATCCAGTAACAGTCCTTCTTTTCACTTTCTTCTACGTTTGGGGCATTGCACCATAAGCAGTCCATCTTCATTCCTCCTTGCCATCAGATTTCACCGAGCCACTGGCGGCCATGGCGTTCTTTTTTTCTTGGGCTAACCTTAATTTTTCCTTCATTTCATCCCGTTTATCACGGCGATCCTTCAAGGAAGCATGTTCATCAGTGTTTTCATAAGCTTTTCTCTTGTCAAGACGACGAAGGCCCTCCGGCACCAAGTTGAATTTCTCGTCCGTCATGAGAGCGGAAATCCCGACGGCTTCTTTCCTATCCGCAGTACCATACACTTCATCAAAGTAAGCATCCGCACTGCCGGCAACATAATTCTTCGGCTCCGGATAGCTTGTGATTACTCCTTCAAAGTTCCGTAAAACGACTTTATCCGGACTTTGCGAAAGAAGGTAATTCGGAGTCAAGGCAATCTTTCCGCCACCGCCAGGAGCATCCACCACAAAGGTTGGCACTGCATATCCTGATGTATGGCCGCGCAGCGCTTCAATGATTTCCAATCCTTTTGAAACCGGCGCCCGGAAATGGCCAATCCCTTCAGATAGATCACATTGATAAATGTAATAAGGTCTTACCCTTGCTTTAACACAGTCATGCATAAGCTTTTTCATAATATGGACACTATCGTTGATACCAGCCAGGATGACTGCCTGATTACCAAGCGGCACCCCTGCCATCGACAGCATATCACATGCTTTTTTCGCTTCATCCGTCAGTTCAAGTGAATGATTGAAATGCGTATTCAACCAAACCGGATGGTATTTTTTCAGAATATTACATAAATTTTCTGTAATCCTCTGCGGGAAAACGACCGGTGCACGTGTGCCGATCCGAATGATTTCCACATGCGGGATGGCACGTAAGTTACTCAATACGTATTCAAGGATCTTATCATTGATCAACAGACCGTCTCCTCCAGAGATCAGCACGTCCCTCACTTCCGGAGTGTTCCGGATATATTCAATCGCCCCGTCAAGCTGCTTCTTGGGAACACCCATGCCAACCTGACCTGAAAAACGGCGTCGCGTACAATATCTGCAGTACATGGAGCATTGGTTCGTTACAAGGAACAGAACGCGATCCGGATAACGATGCGTCAATCCTGGAACTGGGGAATCCTCATCCTCATGCAGCGGATCCTCCAAATCATATCTAGTCTTGTTCATTTCTGCCGAAAGCGGTACCGACTGTAAACGAATCGGACAGCGAGGATCATCGGGATTCATCAAAGAAGCATAATAAGGTGTAATGTTCAATGGAATCGTTTGAGTCGAAATCCGGACTCCTTCTTCTTCATCCGGTGTCAGGTTGACGACCTTTTTCAGATCATCCAGTGTTTTAATCGTATTGGTCAACTGCCAGATCCAATCATTCCACTGCTCTTCCGTTACGTCCTTCCACAATTCGATATCATTATAATGCCTGCGTCCACCTAGGTATTCTTTATGTTTTACATCAATTCCCATCAAATTCATTAATAATGCCCCCTTATTATAAGAACTTATCTATATACTCTCGCAAGAATGATGCCAACATTGATTACAAGGAAAACATAAGAAAAAGGGGGCAAACCGAGCTTGAAATCGCAAGATATTTTTCATAACGCATAATTTTTTGCAGCCAGATTCTTTGCGCCAGTCAATAAAAAAGAAGGCTCTCTTTACACAAGAGCCCTCCAGTTTGTAGACAAAAGGAATTCTATTCAAATTTTTAAACATAGTTGATTGGAACGAAAGGTGCGAGACTCCTGCGGGAATAGCGAGTCCAAGGGAGACCCCTCAGGCGCAAGTGCGCCGAGGAGGCTCCCGGACCGCCCGCGGAAAGCGAGTGCTCTACGTTCCAATCAACGTCCAAATTTGTACAAGCTAAAAAAATGTAGACAAACTCGATTTTCATCGGGTTTGTCTACATTCTGAAGGTTTCTTTACATTACATCATGATATGACAGTGACAGCGTTTCCAAAAAAACCTGAATTCACTTGGATGCCTTCGACCCTGCCGTATAAACTTTTTCAATGCCGTACTTGTTTAACTTATATTGCAGTCCCTGCCTTTTAATATTGAGGGCTTCTGCCGTTTTGCTGATATTCCCGTTATATTTCTCAAACATGTTGATGATCATTTCCCTTTCCATTTCTTCAAGAACAACAGGTAAATCAATCCTGTTTTTCAATGGGGTAGGATTGCTCTGCGCATTTGCTGTTGCGTAATTTCCTGAAGGGAAAAGATAGGCAGGAAGATGATGTTCATCAATCATATCTTCCCCTGCGTCCATGACGTTAAAAGTTAACTCGATGGCATGTCCCAGTTCACGAATGTTCCCTGGCCATGGATATTGAAGAAGACGCTGCATCGCCTTATGACTGATCCCGCGCACTTCCGTAAAAAATGATTTGTTGAATTTTTGAATAAAGTGATTGACGATTTCCGGAATATCCGTTTTACGCTCCGAAAGAGAAGGCATCTGGATCGTCACGACATTGAGGCGAAAGAATAAATCCGAACGAATGATTCCCCGCTCCAACGCCTCTTCTGGAGAAATGTTCATCGCAGCAATGATCTTCACATTAATCTTTTGCTCCTTCGAACCTCCAACACGGCGCACCTCACCTTCCTGAAGCACTCGCAGCAATTTGGCCTGCAGGCCGAGGTCGAGGCTATTCAGCTCATCAAGGAAAAGGGTACCGCCATTTGCCTGTTCAAAAATGCCCATGCGATCCATCGCTCCGGTAAAAGCCCCTTTTGTCGTACCGAACAGCAGCCCCTCCATCAATTCCTTGGGAACAGCGGCACAGTTTTGCGCTATGAATGGCTGATTTCGCTGAGCACTTACATTATGTATACTTTGAGCGACAAGTTCCTTCCCTGTTCCTGTTGGTCCATATATCATGACTGGGGAATGTGTACGGGCCGCTTTTTTCGCCAAGGAAATCGCTTGCTGAAAAGCAGGGCTATTACCGATCAAATCACTAAAATGATAGGTCGCCGTCCCTTCAGAGAACTTATTTTTCCTATGGGTCTCGGCCAGCTGGGAACGCAAATCGACAATTTGGTCATACATATTCATGACCTTCGTAATATCCTTTGCGATTTCCACTGCCCCAATAATTTCACCATCCTCATACAAAGGATAAGTACTATTGATGGACGTTATCTTTTTCTCCTTTAAGTTGACATATGTTTGAATGGACTCAATCGTTTCATTGCCTTTTTCCAATGCTACATGCAGCGTACTGGATTCATCAGTCAAGGAAGGATAAAGCTGAAAAATATTCTCCCCCAGCACTTGTTCACGCTCAAGCCCGTCAATATGTGCCATCATTTCATTGTAAAAAACCGTATCCCCATCTTTATTCACAATATGGACACCCACATTGATCACATTCAATATCCATTCAAATTGAGTGGAAAACTGATTTACTGAAGATTTCATTTCTTCATCTCCGTTCTCTGTCATTTGATAGAATCACCTGTAAATTATAGCATTTAATGGGAAACATTCATCTCTTTATTCTTATTAAAATCAAACTTCAACACAAAGGCAATAGAATAATAAGGTCAAATAAAGGAATCTCGCATTAAGCCAAGAAGATTATAAGAGAAAATATAAAATTTAGGGGTGAGTGGGATTTCGGAAACTAGATTAGAAATTAAACCGTGGGAAGAAAAAGACCTTGAATTACTATTTCAACTAAATGCCCCAGAAATGATGGAACACCTTGGCGGACCAGAAAGTAATGAACAAATCCTGAAGCGTCATCAACGGTATCTACAGATAGGAGATAAGGGATGCATGTTTAGCATCAACCCGTTTCCAGAGGCAAAGGCAGCCGGTTCCGTTGGCTACTGGCAAAAAGTGTGGAACGATCAAAATGTGTACGAAATCGGTTGGAGTGTCCTCCCTTCCTTCCAAGGAAAAGGAATCGCATCTCATGCCGTGAAGGCACTGATAGAGAAAATCAAAGCTGAACGAAAATACAAATATATTCACGCTTTCCCTTCGATCAATAATCATGCATCAAACGCAATCTGCCGCAAGCTCGGATTCACTCTCAACTCCGAATGTGAATTCGAATACCCGCCAGGGAGCTTTATGCAATGCAATGATTGGTGCCTGGAACTTTGAATGAATTCTTTAAGTGAAAAGCGGATTTGTGTATAGGGAGGATTTTTCCGGTGGAAGTCGAATTATGCCGGGTTTAGGTGAATTATTTCCCGGGAAAGTCGAATTATTCCCGGGTAGGTCGGATTATCTTGAAGTATGTCGAATTATTTCCGCGTGGGTCGAATTATTCCCTGGGTAGGTCGGATTATTCCCTGGGTAGGTCGGATTATTCGGAGGTAGGTCGGATTTTCCCGGGAAAGTTGAATTATTCCCGGGGTAGGACGGATTACCTCCCATCCGCTAACATTCATATACTTCTGAACCCCCTTCTTTTAGAATTTCTTCAGTGTCTGCCTAAAAGGATAATGAACCTGAATTTTAAGTTTTTATATCTTTATGAATGTTAGGTTGATTCTCTGATTTTAAGTTTGGTAGGCAATTTAATAACGTCGCGCTTTAATTTCAAATCACTACTTAAATATTTAATCAATTCCATTACAGTGCGTTGTCCTAATTCCATAATTGGTATATCGATTGTGGTTATGGTGGGGGTTGTGACTTGGCAAATAGATTGATTATCATACCCAACTATAGCTAGGTATTCCGGTATTTTATAGCCCAACATAGTTGCCTTTTTAATTATTCCTGCTGCGACTTGATCATTTCCAGTAAATAAGGCAGTAGGTTTTTCTTTTAATTTTACTATTTCATCACAAATACGAAATCCATCTTCAATATTAAATCCATGTCCAAATATCCAGTCTTCATTATTTAGTAAATTATTATCTGCTAGAGCTTTGAAAAACCCCTCTTTTCTTTGATTCTGAGCCTGACTATAAGAAGTATCGTAGCAAAAACCTATCTTCCTATGGCCTTTTTTTATTAAATGATTAACAGCTTTGTATGTCGCTTCGAATTCGTCATAACCAATAATTGGTACAGAGGCGGAATCATGGTATTCATTACACAGTAAAATTGGGCCATATTTCAAATAAGGCTTTATTACATTCCATTCATTTTCTAACGCTCCTAAAATAACCCCATCTACTTCTCTATTCTTTAATTTTTCCAAAACATCTAATTCATTTTTCGAATCATAAAAGGTTTGAAAAATAAGAACTTTATAATCATTTTCCAATGCTGCTAGAGATACTCCTTTAACCAATTGGGCAAAGAATGGATGATCGAATCTTGGGACTGATATTGCAATGGCTTTGGTTTTATTTGTCCTAAAATTCCGGGCAAGAGAACTTGGTGCATAATCAAGCTCTTCAATGACCTTTAAGATTTGTTCCCTTTTTTCTTTTGATACATATGGATGATTGTTTAAGACTCTAGATACCGTTGTTTTAGAGACATTACATATCTTGGCTATCTCGCTAATTCTCGTCATTTAATCCCATCCTTGTAATAAGTGGTTGACATGTTATCGATTTCAGAAGTTATTATTAAACCGTTCCTAATATATTAACAAAATATTTCTGAGTTGTATTTTTAAAATTTTTAGCTTATGGAGGGATTGTTATGTTATTGAATAAAAAGGGCGGGTTTCAGTTATTGCCAAATGTTGAAGACCCAAAATACATTGTATTCTGTGATTTTGATGAAACCTATTATCCTCACTCCATGAGTCACGAGAGACAGAAAGATTTATATGAACTTGAAAATTACTTAGAAGCAAAAAGTAATGATGAAGAACTTGTCTTTGGCTGGGTCACTGGGAGTAGTATCGAATCAATATTACATAAAATGGAACATGGTGGATTCAGATTTTTCCCACATTTTATTGCAAGTGACTTAGGTACCGAAATTACCTATTTCTCAGAAAATAACTTTTTGGAAAAGGATCCAAATTGGCATTCACAGATTAATATCGAAGAATTTAATAAACGGAAAGTCGATGAAATTTATAATGTTCTACTCAACGGCAATATACCATTGATTCCTCAGACTCAAATGGGAAGTTCACGCTATAAAAGAAATTATTATTATCAAATACAACATGAATCTGTCGACAAGAAGAACTTATCCACTATCCAGAAGGTGGCCAAAGAGTACGGGATAGGGGTAAATATCAATCGTTGTAATCCCCTTGCCGGCGATCCTGAAGATAGTTATGATATAGACTTTATTCCATTAGGTACTGGTAAAAATGAGATTGTACGATTTATGCTAGACAAATTCGGGCTGAGTCGGGAGCATGCCTTTGCTTTCGGGGATAGCGGAAATGATTTGCTCATGTTAAAAAGTGTTAAACATGGTTACCTTGTAGGGAATGCAACTCAAGAAGCCAAGGAAGCTCATACTAAAATAGCAACAGGTACGTACTCTAAAGGGATATTAAGAACTTTACAATCCATAATTAACATTTGAAAGTATTAGTAATGAAAAAAGGTAGTTGGTGCACTCTTGCCACAGCTTTAACTTTCTGCTGACAGTATGGATTCTCTATCAAGCTAACAAATCATTCCATGTTTCTTTACCTGCAAGCTTATCAGCGGATATCCTGCTTGCTCTTTGGTATTTGAATAGTGCCGTCTCGGTATTTTTTCCGAATTCTCCATCAAGGGGCCCAGGGTTATATCCTTTCATATAGAGCGCTGCTTGCAGGATCCATGTGATATTGCAGCTAGCGCCTTTTTTTATGGTGACGATCGCATTCTTGGTTTTAGGTCCCCATTTCCCATCGACAACAAGCTTTTTATTGAATTGCTTATTCAATTCCGTTTGTAAACCTTTTATAAGGGCCGATCGAGTTTTGGGGCCATAAAACCCATCACCCTCAATAGCTTTTTTATATCGGCCATTTAACGTTTTTTGGATCGAAATTATAAGACGATCTCCTTTGTTGGTCTTCGGTATATCCGTTCTTTCTAATTTAAAGGCAAGGTGCGGTTTCTTTCCTGCTTGTAACTGAGTATAAGATAACCCGCTTGTCATCTCCAAATGGGGATAATCTTTGAATGAGCTCCAATCCCCGCCCCATTTGAATCCTAAATCCTTACCTATGGCAGCCACGCGCTGCCACTTTGAATTAACTGTCCATATTGCTCTCCTGCCATCATCACTCACAATGAAGAAATCAATAGCCAGTCCATAATTATGATAGGATTGCCCTGGCTTAGCATTCGTCACAATGGGTTTAGCTAGATTACTATAGTTTTTTCCATTGTAGCTGTAAACTCGTCCTTGACCATAAAGCGCGGCTTGTTCTTCCAAAGAGCGATAACCTTCACTTATCTGCACAGTGATCCCTTCATTATAAGCACGTTCCACCATTTCCAATGCTGATGCCTTCACAACAGGATTCATCCCTTTGCCCATCTTTTTCACTGATCGATCCAATAATGTCCGTAATGCTATTTTCACTGTAATCCCTCCTCTTATGTTCCCATCAAACTGTATATAAGCCTTTTTAACGGAAAAGTAGCAGAGTTGGAAAAGTTTGTTCTCATTTATTAGAGAATAGAAGTAATATGTTATTTATTTAACAAACGTTCCAGTTGAATTCTGAAATCCATTAAAGGTTACAGTAAAAAACATGGAGGATAACTTTGTCTTAAACATGGTTCGGGATGAGACTAGCCTACAGTTTTTTCTTATAAAAGTTCCAGCTGATTTCAGAAATCCGCTCCCTTTCCGCCGACTGCCTGCCAAGTATTGATGACTGAGGTGAAAAAGCCTGTCGTTCTTCAATATAGATAGGGAATTTCCCAAAAAAATTAGACTGCTTCCTTTCGCCCGTTTGCGAATGAAAGCAGTCTAATAATGTATTATTTTATTATTCTCTTTAACTTACGCTTTAATTTCAATAGAGGGGCTTATCGTAAAGTCAGCCTCTGTTTTACTTTTCACTTCATCAAGTGTTACGCCATTTTGCAATTCAATCAATTCCATGCCAGCGTCTGTAAATTGAAAAACAGCCAGTTCGGTAATCAGGCAATGTACGACTTTTTCTCCCGTCAATGGCAATGTACAGCTTTTTTTCACTTTGGACTCCCCATGCTTGTTCACATGGTCCATGATGACAACAATACGTTTTGCGCCTTGGACGAGGTCCATCGCTCCTCCCATTCCTTTTACCATCTTCCCTGGAATCATCCAGTTTGCCAAGTCCCCATTTTCGGAAACTTCCATCCCGCCTAAAATGGCTAGATCGATGTGGCCGCCGCGAATCATAGCGAACGATTCAGCGCTATCAAAAAATGATGCCCCCGCTTTTGCCGTTACTGTTTCTTTTCCTGCATTGATCAAATCCGGATCGACTTCATCCTTTTGAGGATAAGGCCCGATTCCCAGTAAGCCATTTTCCGATTGAAGCATGACATTAAAGTCATTCGGAATCATGTTGGCAATCAAGGTTGGCATTCCAATCCCTAAATTTACACACATACCATCGTGGATTTCTTTAACGGCCCGTTCTAAGATTAGTTGTCTAGTCATTCGATACTCCTCCTTTTTATGCGTTAGCAGTTGTAAGTCTTTCAATTCGTTTATCATAGTCATTTCCTACAAGCACTTTTTGTACATAAACCCCTGAAGTATGAATTTCATCCGGATCGAGCTCCCCTGTGCCCACGAGCTCCTCCACTTCGACAAGCGTGACTTTCCCTGCTGTGGCAACGACAGGGTTAAAATTCCTTGCCGTTTTCCGATATACAAGATTACCGAAATGATCTGCTTTCCAGGCTTTTACAAAGGCAAAATCTCCGACTATTCCTTTTTCCATAATGTATGTGCGGCCATCAAACTCTTTATGTTCTTTACCTTTTGCGACTTCCGTCCCTACTCCTGTAGCTGTATAAAAGGCAGGAATTCCCGCTCCGCCCGCTCTTAAACGCTCGGCCAGCGTTCCTTGGGGAACAAGCTCGACCTCAAGCTCGCCGCTTAAAAATTGCTGTTCAAATAACTTATTTTCCCCTACATAAGAAGCGATCATTTTTTTGATTTGTTTGTTTTCAAGCAAAAGACCTAGACCCCAATCGTCGACTCCACAATTATTGCTGACAATCGTCAAATCCTTTACACCTTTGTTACGCAAAGCAATGATTAGTTTTTCTGGAATTCCGCTTAATCCGAACCCGCCAACGATAATGGTTGCTCCATCCTCAATTTGTTGAATAGCGCTATCAAAAGATGTTAATATTTTACTCATTTTCCATCATCTCCATTCTATATACTATTCTATTAAATAAACAGTGAAGTTGCAAAAGCTATGATGAACACGGTCACTGTTTTCAAAATCGTAATCGCAAAGATATCTTTGTAAGATTGACGATGTGTCAGTCCAGTAATGGCAAGTAAGGTAATGACGGCACCATTATGCGGCAGCGTATCCATTCCGCCAGATGCCATGGATGCAATTCGATGAAGCATTTCCGGGGTGATTCCGACACTTTGGGCTACCTGCAAATAGTGACCTCCCATTACTTCTAACGCAATCGAAAGTCCACCAGATGCAGATCCGGTAATCCCTGCCAGCACATTGACGGCAATAGCTTCTGATACGAGCGGATTACCGCTTGCATTGAACACCCAGTTTTGAATGACCGAGAATCCAGGTAGCGTTTTCACAACATTCCCAAAACCAACTTCAGAAGCGGTATTGAATATAGCAAGCAATGAACCCATTGCCGCAGCTGTTAATCCACTTGCCAATTTGACCTTGATACGTCCAACATTCAGAAGCATCGCTGCAATAATACCGATTGTCAGTGCCACAATCAAAGACCAGGATGATGTGACTGTGCTTACATCGGCAATGTTGAAAGTTTCCTTCAACATTGACGCATCATACCAGTGCTTAACCGAAATGGCACTGCGGCTGAAAGCAAAATTAAATGCTACAACAAGGATGAGCGGTACGATGGACAGCCAAAAGTTAGGCAGGTTTTGCTGTTCTGCACTTTCTGGTTCATTAATATGTCCTTCCCCGTATCCTTCACCATTTGCCAACGCTTGTTTACGACGACGCTCTAACCAGATCATTCCTCCAGTAAATACCATGATCGCGCCAATAATCCCCATTATTGGAGCTGCATACGTATCTGTTCCGAAATAATTCGTTGGAATGATATTTTGAATCTGAGGTGTTCCAGGAAGGGCATCCATCGTATAAGTGAAAGCGCCTAATGCTATCGTTCCCGGCAATAATCTCTTTGGAATGTCTGCTTCTTTAAAAATTGCCGCTGCGAATGGATAAACGGCGAATGCCACTACAAACAATGAAACCCCGCCATATGTCAGTGCCGAACACGCCAGCACTACAGCAAGAATGGCCTGCTTTGAGCCTAGTGATTTTACGATGGTCTTGGCGATGGATGCAGCTGCACCGCTCATCTCCATGACTTTTCCAAATACGGCCCCTAATAAAAATATCGGAAAAAACGCTTTTATATAGTTAGCCGCAAACGTCATATATGTCTCTGTATAACTCGGCAGCAAATGTCCACCGGATAAGATGACCGCCAGTAAAGTAACAACCGGCGCTATGATAATGACCGGATAGCCCCGGTAGGCTAAAAAGATTAAAAGTCCCAGCGCCACAACAATGGCTAAAATTTGAATCACCAACTCAATTCCCCCTTTTCTCCCCTTGCCCCAAAATTATTTCGGCAGCATTTAAATAGAACTATTAAGCTCCTAAATTCCACATTTTTAATCTTTCCGCTTTTACCATACAAGCCTGCCTTCCCCAAGTCAGGCTGAATGATCTTCCAATTTTTGAGAACGCTTTCAACAATTTGCTGAATTACGAAATCCCTTTTCAATTTACGTGAAAAAACAATATAAAATGACAGATAGGCCATTCACTAAAGTAATTATGCAATTATTGTGCCAACTTTAATACAATGAAAAATCTCATCTTTTAAAGCCTTTTCCAACAGTTTATTTCCCTTTTAAAAGCTAAAGTCCCTTAAAACTGTTAAGTTTTCAGTACACCTAAGTATAAGCTTTGAAAAAGTGTAAGAATTTTCTTACAACATTTAATTTTCCTTTCGTTTTATGTACGGATTTCCTAACACACTCTCTTAAGAGGAGGTTAAAAAGTATAAAAAAGTGCCCTTGGGCTAAAGGGCACTTTCTGCAGTCATAAACCATATTTATTCATTTTTTCATACAGTGTTGTTCGACTCACTCCGAGTCTCTTTGCCGTTTCTGATTTATTACCTGAGGTCATTTCCAAACATGAAACGATTGCAGCCCGTTCCGTTTCATCCATTACTTCAGCTAAGGTGCGGATCGAGACTGATTCTTTATGACCCGTTATTTCTTTAGGGAGATGCTTGGAACGTATCATTTCCCCTTCTTCAACAATATTCATTGCGCGTTCAATGATATTCTCCAACTCACGAATATTCCCCGGCCATTTATAAAGACGAAGCAGCCGTAATGCTTGATCACTCATTCCCATTACGCGTTTTTTCATGAGGTTTTGATACTTTTCAACAAAATGATTTCCCAGTATTTCAATGTCCTCCGGTCGCTCCCTTAAGGAAGGAACCTGGATTTGCAAGACCTTCAACCGGTAATACATATCAAGCCGGAATTCCCCTTTCGAGACCATTTCCTCCAAATTACGGTTCGTTGCAGCGATTACCCGTACATCAATCGGAATACTTCCCGTCGAACCTACTCTCTCAATCTCCTTTTCTTGTAAAACACGGAGCAGCTTCACCTGCATATGCAGTGGCAGCTCACCGATTTCATCGAGAAAAATCGTTCCGCCTTCAGCCGCTTCGAACTTACCTGCTTTCCCGCCTTTTTTTGCCCCAGTGAAAGAACCCTCTTCATAACCAAAAAGCTCTGACTCCAGCAGCTCTGCCGGGATGGCGGCACAGTTCACTTTTACAAACACGCCCATGGCCCGTCTGCTATCATTATGAATGGCATGGGCAAACAGCTCCTTACCTGTTCCGCTTTCGCCCAAAATCAACACATTCGAGTCGCTTTTAGCTGCAATTTTGGCTTGACCTTTCACTTCCATGAAAGCAGGACTTCTTCCCATCAAATGATCAAACGTATATGAGGCCTTATTTCTCTCGCGAAAATCGCCTTTGTACTTTTTCAGCTCTACTTCAAGTGAATTTATACGCTTGGAAAGAGCGGTAAATTGCCCGACATTCTTAAAAAGGATCTTTCCGACCGCTCCTATTAATTTATCTTGTTTCCGTATCGGGGAGCGGGTCGCAATTATATAATTATCTTTAATTTTTTGTAATTCAGCGACCTCTTGCTTGCCAGTTTTAGCGACCACATGCATACGGGTGTTTTCAATGACCTCCGTTACATGTTTCCCTATGGAGCTTTCCTGATCGACCCCAAGAAAATCCGCATAAGCGTGGCTCAGCATTTGGACATACCCTTCCGTATCGACCATCACCAAGCCGTCATAGGCAAACTCGATAATATCCTTAAACAGAAGTTCTTCATGATTATCGACATTAAGAAAATCACTTTTATTATTTGTAAACAATAGGAGATAAATCTGATACTCCTCATCACCCATTTGAATGATGGCTTTTCTGACAATCCCATTATTATCATTCAAACGGATCGGAGTATTTACAGTTGGTACAAGGTTTTTTTCTAAAATCAAATTTATTTGCATCTCAAATTGATTCTCAGCAAAAGCCTCTGATAATACGCGATTGCTTAGAACGATTTCTTTTTCGTTTTTCGTCACCAAAACACCAAAAGGCAATTCTTCCAATATCGCTTTCACTAATTCCAATTGAATAGTTTTATTATCGCTCGCCATTCCTATTCTCCTTAACCCGTCTGAAGTTTCCTCCATTATATCATAGGAAAATGAGGCCAAGTCATTACCGTTCCACAATCAGCGCAGTTCCTTGTCCGCCGCCGATACATAAGGTGGCAAGGCCCGTTTTTGCATCCCGGCGCTTCATTTCATACAATAAAGTCACTAAGATGCGGGCACCGGAAGCGCCTACCGGATGACCAAGGGCAATTGCCCCGCCATTCACATTCACTTTCTCCGGCTTCAATTCAAGGTCCTTAAGCACGGCGAGTGACTGTGCCGCAAAGGCTTCATTCACTTCCATCAAATCAATATCATCTATTGTCAATCCCGCTTTTGCCAAAGCTTTCCTTGTCGCAGGAACTGGACCGTATCCCATGATTTTCGGATCAAGCGCGGCGTTTGCATATGACTTGATTGTCGCTAATGCTTCCAGGCCCAGCTCGTCCGCTTTTTCTTTAGACATCAGGACTAACATCGCACCCCCATCATTGATTCCGGATGCATTACCTGCCGTAACCGTTCCATTTTCCTTAAATGCAGGACGCAGCTTCGTTAGCTGGTCTATCGTCAGCCCATGACGCGGGTGTTCATCTTGGTCCACCAAGATCGTCTTTCCTCTGCGTTTATATTCAACAGGTGCAATTTCCTCTGCAAATCGTCCTTCAAGCTGCGCTTTTTCAGCCATTCTTTGGCTATCTAAAGCAAATTCATCCTGCTTTTCACGGCTGATTCCCCACTGTTCGGCGATATTCTCCGCAGTCACGCCCATATGATATTGATTAAAAACATCCGTTAAGGCGTCATAAGTCATTGAATCAACTGCTTCGGCATTGCCCATTTTCTGTCCAAAACGATAATTTGGAAGTAAATACGGGGCATTGCTCATGCTTTCAATCCCCCCGGCAAGAATCACATCAGCATCACCTAGGGCAATGAATTGCGCTCCCATTATGACCGTACGGAGGCCAGATCCGCAAAGTTTATTAATCGCCATGGCCGGCGTTGTTTCCGGAATCCCTGCATGAATCGCAACCTGACGTGCCACATTTTGCCCTAATCCAGCAGAGAGAATATTTCCAACCAATACCTCATCGATCATGTCAGCCGAGATATTTGCCCGCTTAATCGCTTCCTTAGCGGCCACGACTCCCAAGTCAACCGCCGAAACATTGGCAAGACTGCCTCCAAACGCACCAACTGGTGTTCTTGCTGCCCCTACAATCACTACTTCTCTCATAATATTTCCTCCTTCTCCATTTTTAATTTTCCCAGTTTAATAAAATTACGGTCCCTCTCATTGATTTTCTGAGAAACGGTAGATTCTTCATACGTAAAAATGCCTTCTCCCGACTTGGTCCCAAGCTTTCCCTCAGCCACCAAATCACGAATCAAATCAGGGGCTTCCTTACTCTGATCCAATACCGGTGAAACATTATCGAAAACACGCTGCCATGTATCAAGTCCGCCAAAATCAGCAATCTCGATCGGTCCGGTAAATGCCCAGCGAAAACCTGGTCCAGCCGTTATCGCCGTATCGATATCCTCAGCATCGGCGATGTCCTCTTTTAATAGATAAAAGGCTTCCCGCATCAAGGCAGTCTGGAGACGGTTGGCAATGAATCCTGCTATTTCTTTTTTCAAGAGAATCGGAGACTTGCCGATATTACGCATCAAATCCATTGTAGTCTTGACGATTTCCGGCTTCGTTTCGTCATGCTGAACAACTTCAACCAATGGAACCAAATGGCCAGGATTAAAGAAATGCGTGATGACCATTCGGTCCGCAAACGATGCCTTCTCCATCAATTGAGAAATCGGAAAGGTCGATGTATTTGAAGCAACAATGGCATCCGGCTTGATTATTTCCTCCATTTGCTTATATAGATTCAACTTCAGCTCGATGACTTCCGGAATGGCCTCTATGATAAAATCAGCATCCCTTACTGCCCCTTCCAAATCCACGCTATATGTAATACGGGCTAAAGCGACTTGCTTTTCCTGATCAGTCAAAACCCCTTCCTCAATGAGCAATGATAGATTCTCAGAAATCCGATTTTGGGCACGGTGTAGCAACTCTTCCTTTATATCGTTAATGGTGACGAAATACCCGCTAACTGCAAAAGACTGAGCGATTCCACTTCCCATTACACCTGAACCGATAATGGCTATTTTTTTAATCATCCAGCTTCCCCTTTCCGTTTTAATTACCTTTATTTACTCACCTTTTTATATATGCAATATCCATGCCAACGATAGGGGGAAATAAAATTCTTTTGTTATCAAGAAAATCATGATAGACTCTTACTCATTAACCTAAATCTTATTTTTAATAACCTTCCCTTTATATTTCCAATGGAGTTTACTCTGTGGAATATTCCCTGTTTACGAATAAAATGACAGAACTGGACCATTACATTTTTTATTGGAGGAATGTAATATGGTTAAAGATAAAGTGGCGATAATTACCGGATCTGCTAGAGGAATCGGCTTTGAGATCGGAAAGATATTTGCTGAAAATGGCGCAAAGGTCGTTTTGTCCGACCTTGATCAAAACACAGTTGAAAAAGCTGCTCTAGACCTAAGGAACAACGGCTTGGAGGTTATCGGCTTAAAAGCTGACGTAACAAGTGAAGAGGATATCATCCAACTAATCAAACAAGCTAAAGACAAATATGGACGAATAGATATTTTCATCAATAACGCCGGCCTTCAGCATGTGGCACCAATTGAAGAGTTTCCAACTGAAAAATTCGAACTGATGATCAAAATCATGCTGACCGCGCCATTCATTTCAATTAAGAACGTTTTGCCAATCATGAAAGAACAAGGCTTCGGCAGAATCATCAACATCTCTTCCATTAACGGTCTGATTGGATTCGCCAACAAAGCAGCGTACAATAGTGCCAAACACGGTGTAATCGGATTGACGAAAGTCGCCGCCTTGGAAAGCGCCTCTTTTGGCATAACCGTCAATGCCCTTTGCCCAGGATACGTAGACACGCCTCTTGTCCGCGGTCAATTGGAGGACCTGGCGAAAACAAGACAAGTACCACTGGAAAGCGTTTTGGAAGAGGTCATCTATCCACTTGTCCCACAAAACCGCTTACTCGATGTAAGTGAAATTGCCGACTACGCTATTTTCCTCGCAAGCGACAAAGCACGGGGCATCACAGGCCAGGCAGTCGTGTTAGATGGCGGATATACAGCTCAATAAAATGCATCTTAAAAACCCCGAATAAAGGACACCAAAAAAGGTGCTCTGTATTCGGGGCTTTCTGTCTTTCATGGAAATGTGGGAAAATTTGGTGGCGCAAAAAAATCCCCCATGTTACAGTAATATTGGGATACCTCCCATTTTACAAATATTAAAAGGAGGCCTCGTCATGATTATTAAGTGGGTTAGACTGCGATAATTAAAAGCGCAGGCCAATCATCATGCTCCGGAAAGTATATATTGATCTGCGCCATCGTAACGGCTATTGGATAATATTTAATACGGAGGTAAAAAACATGAGTGAACAGATACTGAAAATAAATAAAGTGGATATATGTACAGAAAGTTTTGGAAACCATAAGGACCCTGCCGTGCTTTTGATCATGGGAGCGATGTCTTCATTAGACTGGTGGGATGATGACTTCTGTATCCGCCTCGCTGATTCGGGGAGGTTTGTCATTCGGTACGATCATCGGGATCTGGGACGGTCTACCGTTTATGAACCCGGTACCTCCAACTATACAATAACGGATTTGGCTGACGATGCCGCGGGTGTCCTGGACGCTTATTCCATTGAGCGTGCTTCTATCGTTGGAATGTCCCTAGGCGGTATGATCGGACAGATTCTTGCCTTAAGATATCCGGAACGCGTAAATACGCTTACGCTAATTGCATCAAGCGTGTTCGGGACTGTAATGGAAAAACTTCCTCCAATGGATCAGAGCATATTGGATCATCATGCAAAGAGCGCTTCCATAGATTGGTCAAATCGGGAAACGGTCATCGCTTTTCTTGCGGATGGATGGAAAACTTTAGCCGGCTCCAAACCTTATGAGCAGGAAAGAATGTATAAACTGGCAAAAAGAGAAGCGGACCGTGCCAAACAGCTACCGAGCAGATTCAATCATGACATGCTTGCTGGGGGAAACGAATATTACGATCGAATGGGTGAGATTTCCGTACCTGTCCTCATCATTCACGGTACAGAAGATCCAGCCTTGCCATACGAGCACGGGCTTGCTCTTGCGAAAGCCATCCCTCAAGCTGAATTAGTGACTCTTGATGGATCAGGGCATGAGATTCATAGTAAAGACTGGGATATGATTATCGAATCAGTCATAAAGCTTACTTCGCGATAATTAATAAGTTTGCATAAAGGAAGCCGACCAATAAAGGTCGGCTTTTCTTTATACATTTGTTAGCAGAAACCGCCATATCCTTGAACGGGATAACAGCCATCGTTACCTCTATCGCCGCCGAAGCAAGCAGCTCCAACGATGATTAAAAGGATAAACAAAACGACTATAAAAGCGAAACCGCCACCAAATCCACCAACATCGTTACCACAACCGCAATTTGATTCATGACCACAATTTGACAATAGAAACATCTCCTTATTTGTTTTAGGAGGAAAAAATTAAATGGGTTAATTCAACTTATGTTCTAATTAGGATAATGACACAAAAATCATCGAAAACTTTTTCAACCATCCTTAAGTGATCCGAAATAAAACAGTTTAACAGCGTATTTTACTGTTTGGAGATTTCATGCAGCTTCGCCTGACACAGCGCAGAACTGCCGGACACCTTATTTACTCATTGAAATTTTTATTGTTTGTGACATCTAATTCCTACTAACTTCAGCTTCTTGTACAATGAAGTTAAAAAGGTCCGTGGTATTTATGATAAAAGAAAATTCTTATATTCTTGTTTTCTCCATGCTTGTTCTGTTGACAATAGTACTTGTTTCAACTACACCAATCATAATTAAAACTTTACTGCCTTTAATAACGATTGCGTTTTTATTTCCTGTGATTAGAAAGCTTCTGTTTAAAGAACATTTCAGAAAAATTAAAGTGGCATTCTACTCATCATTGACCTTTACAATCGGTTTATTTCTAGTCTCGGTTTTTGAAGAACCACCCTTTAAATTAGATGGAGATTTCTTTCAGATTATTCTTATTGTGCTTTTTTATAGTTTAATGGGAAATTTCTTTTATGGCTTACCAGTCTCACTAATTGCTGAATTTATTTCAATGAAATTTTTCAATATTCGTTTCTGGTTATCTGGAGCAATACATATTGGTTTTGGATTGGCTACATACTTTATTGACCCAGGAGGTTTCTTTATCTTTGCGGTTATTTGCTCCATAATCTTTTTTGCACTAGATGAAATCACTAAAGTATATTCGACTTCTTATTGGACTAACCTGCGCCGCTAGAGTGGCCATAAACTGTGTAGGAACAAAAAAAAAGAAAAGGATAAAAAGAAATTAATCTCTTTTATCCTTTTCAAGCAGTTCAATTACTCTATCAATTTTTTGTTCTATTTTATTGGTTTGTTTTGACCTTGTAAGAAGAGAACGAACAAAAAAGTAAACAGCAAAAATCATCCCAATCAACAAAGCAAACATAATAAGTTGATATACCATATCACCGATATTGTAACTCAAACACTTCACCCCTTTCTTTTGTATACTTGCATAACTTATAGACTAAACATCTTGAACTATCCTCCGCCGCTAGTTGCAGTAGAAAAAGGCCGCCAACCAAACTCTATTATTAAAGTAAAGCACAGTTCATTAAGGATTAAATTCTAAAAGGTAATTTCCCAAAACTCACGATCTTCAATAACTAGGTCATAAGGATCTTTGATGTCCATCCAGCGAATGTTTCGTCTCTTAGAAAGTGCAGAGTCCTCTTTACCACTCAAACAAGTAAAATACTCTACTACCCCACTAGCATTCAGGGCTTCATCTAAATATGAATATAATATTGTTAAACATTTTACTTCTTCCGCTGTTCCTTTAAATTCAGGCCCTAAAGGGATGTGACTGGAATAAGCTGCTACTTGGTGATTGAACGAAAAGTGTGGACTATATGAAAATTTTTGTTTCAATTTGCTATCGTAATTATGTTCAAAATATAAATCTGTGAACTCCAATTCATTTTTAAAGACATTAGGTTGATCTGGAGACAAGGGGTTTGAGCCGAACGAACCTTTTGGCAATCTCATTGGTGAAGCTAGATAAATGTACTGAGTCATAAGTTTCTCCTTTCTGTACCTTCATATGATCTGACACAAATTATTCGTATAGTTTTTTAGATATCACTTTTAGTTCTTTATATATTTGCGTAAGTGATATTAGAATATGTATAGGCAATCCAACTGCAAGTCCCACCAATGGAGAATAAGGTCCAGCGAAAGTAAAGAGCGATACAAGTGTAATAGTTACATATATAGAGATAATTATTGCGGTAAAATAAAATTCTCCTTTTTTGGATAATTAAAGCATAGGTCTCTTGCAAAGTTCGAAAACACTACGGCTAGCTAGCTAACCTGCCCCTTTAGTCTTCAAGAAAATCAACAATACTTTTTATTAAAACTGATTTTTCAAAAAAAGTAATAAATTTACACTTTTACACTGGAACATTTGTTCTACATGTGTTATTCTTATAAAAACAAATAAAAAGATCAAATCGCAGCCAAACGATTTGATCCGTAATTATAAATAAAGGCCGGTTGTATCCGCGGGCCTAACACGGTTGTACCGCTGAGCCGAGCCATTTGCTAACGTTCAGGGTGCCGGTGATAAAAACAGCTACGAACTTCAGCTAAAGCACCCATTAGTTCTATAACTACTTTTTTATAACCAATAGTGTTTTCTCATGTAGTTCAATGTCACAGATGTCATAATTATTAAGTGTGATAATTTGGTCAAATCCAACATTTCTTGCTTCTACCAGCTTTCTTGATGAACTGACCTGCCACTATTGAACCTAGTGCATATTCTCGGCAATCTTTTTCAGTGCCTTTGCACGAGAAACGATAAATTCTCTCATATACTTCTCTAAAAACACCTTATCAGCTAAAACTCCAATCGGACCGAACGGTGACTTATTTTGAAATTTATCTATAATTATAGTCCCGCCCTGCTCTTCTATAAACTGATGTGTATGTACGAAGGAATGGAAGGCTCCCTTCACCATGATATCCACAAACTTATTTGGTTTTTCCATTAATTTCACTTTGGCTTTCAGCCTTTGTATAATACCAAAGTGAATGGCTTTCCAAGTAACAGTATCTCCCTCCTCTAATAGCCCTTCTGTCACACCATCAGCAGCAATTTCCTTTGTTTTCGCTGTCGTTTTGGTATGGATATCCACGCTCCACTTAATGTCAAAACATAATTCAACCGGTGCTTTAATAAATGGTGATACTCAATAACAGGCATTTTTCAATCTTCTTATTTAAGCACTTTCTAACCATCATTATAGCCCGTTATAGCAAGTATTACCTAGCTCTTTTCCAGTAACCTGCCTGTTTTTCCCATAAGAAAAAAGCTGCCTTAAGACAGCTCTTCGGCTTTTGCCTATATTTACTTTTTCATAACGGGGATCCATATTTCACTTCTAAATGTTGTTGAGGTTATGTCTTTATTTTCGTTCCAAAGGATTTCCGGCCCTTCTCTTTGTTCATAGTTAGAGGATGGAAACCATTCGGAATAAATACGTCCCCAAACATTTTGCAGTGTTTCAGGGAAGGGTCCGACTGCTTCGAATACAGCCCATGTAGATGCATCCACTTTCAGCTGTGTTAAGTTATCTGGACATTCCCTCGTTGTTGCTGCGCCGATATAATGATCAAGCTCCCCTTTTTCCTCAAACCTGCCTTCGGAAAAGTTCGCAGATGCACTAAGCAGCCCTAATGGCTCGACATTCGAAAGGTTTTTAAGTTCATTTATCGTTTTCTCGTCTAAACTTTTCCACATGGATGCAATCTCAGGATTAACCCCGTTAAAAATGATTGGAACTCTTTTTTTAA
This sequence comes from Peribacillus phoenicis, assembly GCF_047238085.1. Taxonomy (NCBI): domain Bacteria; kingdom Bacillati; phylum Bacillota; class Bacilli; order Caryophanales; family Bacillaceae; genus Peribacillus; species Peribacillus phoenicis. Next base: position 4,006,957 of record NZ_JBDFMF010000001.1, read on the forward strand.
TTCCAATTATGAGAAACTCCTCTTTTTCTTCAATTCGATAGTTCATTTCACTGCCTCCTTTAATGGATAATTGGAAGGACATCGGTGGATAAGCTTTAAGTGAATGGCCATTACTTCTCGCTTCAGATGGTGTGATGCCATGCAAATGTTGAAACGCTCTTGCAAAAGAGTCCGGTGAGCTGTATCCGTACTTTATCGCTATATCAATGACCTTTATGTTGTTATCTTTAAGCTCAAACGCTGCAAGTGTAAGTCGTCTTCGGCGGATATACTCGGATAGTGAAATACCTGCAAGGAAGGAAAACATTCTTTTAAAATGATACTCCGAGCAATAAGCTAGCCTTGCAACCTCTTTAAAGTCAATTTCGTTCGTAAGATTGTCTTCAATGAATTTAATGGCACCATTCATATTTTTGAGCAAATCCATTCAATGACCTCCCTTATATCAACAGAATAGCAGGAGTTGAAACTAATCATCCGACATTCTGTGCACGATTATGTAGGGTATAAACTGTTTCATTAGTTTAAGTACAAACCTTCACGATCTCTTATAGACTTTCAATAAAAAAGCAATTACTTCCTTTTACAAAAGTAATGAAAACTATCACACTGTAAGTCATTTTATTATTTCTATTTTTTATAAAGGACTACCTTTAAAACCAATCCGCAAAATATTTTTTAACGAACCTCTGTCATATATCGGTTATATAAATCATCACATTTTTCAAGGCATTCTAAATATAATTGTCTGATTTCTGATATAGGACATAGTTTTATGTAACTTTCATCTTTTATTATCCTAATTAGTGGGTTCATTTCGTAATAATAACTATATTCTTGGTTACCTTTATTTAAAATGCTTTTATATCTTTTTAAAATAGTTATATAAGCATCATCAATTAACCTATATTCACATTTGGCTCTTTCTTGTTTATAAAATGTTTCGATTTCTCTTGCGAAAAATTTACTTTCCGTAAAGAACGAAGAATTTACTGGAGAATAATAAAGATACTGATCTTGATAAGGTCTCTTACTAATCTGCATTCTATGCCAATTTTTCACTTCTTTATACCGATCTCCTAAAGCTTTATAATCATTTGATATCGTTTTGGTTTGGAGATTCGATACATATTGAAAAATAGCAGAATTATTTTCGTAGTCAGAAATAGTAGTTATAGAACACCAGCATATATAGTTATTATCTAATTTCCCAATAATGCAGACCTCTTGTTTGGGACTAATGTATATTTCAAAAGAGACTTCCTTATCATCTACTTTATAATTTGGAACTACACTATGTTTTTGCTTGATCAAATTAAATTTTTCCATTTTAATTCCTCTCATATCTTTTCGTAAATTTACTGTATTCCTGCATATTAGTCAGAATTTCCACTTCAGCTATTGCCCCTTTTGCTCTATAAGAAAAGAGCAATTCGTCACTGCCCCTTAGAGAACTTTCGCACCTGTTAAAAAAAATACTCTTATTGTTGTGATGGGGATTTACGGACTTTTTGCATAAATAGCTCTGGATTATCAATCTGATTAAAACCGTATTTTTTATATAATGAATGGGCATCATTAGTAGCTAACATAAACCTGCGAACCTCTTTTAGTTCGGAATGGTTGGTGATAACATCCATTAACCATTTTGATAATCCTAATTTACGATAGTCAGGTAATATAAACACATCGCAAAGGTACGCATGGGTTGCTAAATCGGTTATTACCCTTGCAAATCCAACTTGCTCAATATCTTCATTTCCTATTTCACCTTTATAAACCCCAAAACATAAGGTCGTATTTTCAATTGACTTTATTACTGTTTCCTTCGGTATACCCTTTGACCAGTAAGCTTCTTGATTCAAAAAATCATGTATTAAATCCACATCTAAATACTTTTTATTAGCGGAAATCGAAAAACCCTTAATACTCATTTTACATCCCCCTAACCTTTTTTAATTTTCTGTAATTATACCAAATCACTGATGCCGAAATGGTTAAAAGCTGCCTTAAATATAACTCTATCTTCAGCTAACGTACCAGTTAGTTAAGTAAGGTTTAAGGGTTTCTTGGAAGAATTTTAATACAACAAGTATAACTAAGTAATCCGAAACAAATATTATACATGTTGCAAAATCAAAGGAGGTGGCTAAAATGAAAGCACAACGAGCAGAAGAAATTGCTTCTTCACCAAATATGGTTAATGTAACCTATAATGAGGAAAGTATCTACATCGAGCACGTCGATGAACAAAATGGAACCGCTACAATCCATCCCCTTGATGATCCAAATAAAAAACAAAGTGTTTCTGTAACCAGCTTAAAGGAACAGTAATTTCCTCGATTCAATTAATAAACCTCCACTTTCGGGTGGTGGTTTATTGTTCGATTAAGTTCATTGAACAAGCACCACATCTTGTACAGCTTATATTCTTCCATAAAAGTAAAAAAAGCCAACATCAATTGTTGACTTGAATTCTAATAAAGTTAACAACCTGTTCAAAAAACGAATTGGCTAAGCAATCTTTACATTAATTAGCATTACTTATATATTTCATTTTCTAATATAATCACTTTATCCCCATTCGCTGCTTTCCCTATTTGTTTCGTATTTTCAACCAACCGAAAAATATTATCACAGCATTGTTTTGCACCTATAACTAATAATGGTACACCTATAAAATCAATTTTTAATGCTCTTGATAAATATCCCCCTATAGACATGGCAATAGGTACAGTTGGTGATGTATTGGAGAATACTATTTTTTCGTTAAAGTGAAATTTCTCTTCTAGTAGTAAAGTCAATTCTTTTAATGCCGGAACAACAAGTTTCTCTCTTTTATGTCCAATTGTATAAACTGAGTTGCCCTCTTCATCGGTCCCGCGAAAAATTAGCTTTCCAAATTCTTTTTTCGTCAATTTATTAAAATATTTTACATTTAATATTTCTTCCTTAGTTAGTTTTCTTTCCGATTGGGGTAATTGTTTTAAATGATATGCGGCAGCCATAGACGTGGTATGTGTACCCCCATAATCATTATAAATATACATCATGAAATCATCCCTAATAGTTTTTTAATACTATTATGGTCATATACTCCATTTCCAATTCAGTTGATTATTTTAGGGAAATATTCCGAATTCAGGAATATGACCTTGTTTCAAATAATCAAGTTGCCCTATCTAAAAACACGACCTTTTTGCAGTACTCGATTAGAATATTCCCGTCCTCGGATCATCAAGACCTAAAGGGTAAATAAATTAAAAGAGTACACCTATCAGTCATGAATGATAAGGGCACTCTTTTATTGTTTATTTTATTTATAAGCTGGGTATGTATAGACAGCAACGCCTCTGTTAGCCAGTCAGTGGGTTTCTTTAGTAACGAGTTCTAAAATCCTTCCAATCCTAGAGACGGGACAGAAAATTTTATTAGATTATCATTGATTTTTTCTTTTTTAATCGGGGCAGGCAATACTGTGCTCCTCACATCAGCGACCGTTTTAAGGTCAAAGGATTCTATTGCTTCCCCCTCTTGGTTCATGATTGAGAGAATTCCATCATTACTCGTTTTTAGGTTAGGTTGATCACTGATTAAATGAGTATAGTATAAGTCTTCGTTCAGCGTGTAGGAATGAGAGTAGTCCGCTGAATAAAGTTTGCTTTTTTTATCAATTTTGCCTGATTTAAAGTTTTCAAAGCCATAGTTGAATAAAAGCTTTGTATCAGAGTAGGCAACCTTGTCTGAAGGAGCTTTTAGAGTGACAGCAATCAATTCCTGTTCTCCTCTGGTGGCAGTAGAAATCAGGGTGTAGCCGGATTGACTGACGAAACCGGTTTTCCCTCCGGTTATTCCCTTATAGGGGAGTTCGCCTTTTAACATTTTATGATGGGTAATTAGAGTTGTGTCCCATGTTTCCACTTCCCATGGTAAATCCATCCTCCCAAAATACTCACGGAAAGTTTCATTTTTCATTGCATATTGGGTAATTTTAGCAAGGTCACTAGCTGTAGTTACATGGTCTTTGTCAAACAATCCATGGGGGTTCGTAAAATGAGTATCGGTGACGTTTACTTCTGTTCTTAAAAACTCATTCAAATCTTCCATGAAAAGTTTTTCACTGCCGGACATATGCTCGGCAATTGCGATGGCTGCATCATTTCCGGAGTTGATTAGCATTCCTGCAATTAATTTGGAAAGCTCTATTTCCTCCCCAGGTTCAATAAATACCGAAGAACCGTCTGCCTTAGCTGCTTTCTTGCTAACAGTCACTAGTTCGTTCTTATCGCCGTGTTCTATAGCATATATAGCCGTGGCAACTTTCGTTAGACTGGCTGGATACATACTTTTATTCATGTTTTTTTCGTATAATACTTTTCCACTTTTCGCATCAATAATGATCCCGGCGTCACTATTGAGAGGTAAGTCAGATTCTGCACTTACAGTCGTAGAGGCGAAAGGGATTAAAGCCAAAATGAAGATGATGAAAAACTTTTTCATATGCCGCTCCTTTGATGATAGTTAAATCCTATATAGTCATAATAAAATAAATCTGAATGTTTAGAGTTGATTTATTGAAAGTGAAATACAAAAGTAATTACCCCTTAATAATTTTGGAAACATTTCGGGTAATGTTCTTCATTTTCTTTCCTGAAATAACTTTATAAGGGTTGTGACCCTTTTAGTGGAGACTTCATTTCCCCCCCTTTCAAATGTTTTTTTTTGTAAATCACTAAATCTTTTCATGAAAAAACCCTCCAAACTGAAGGGCTCAGACTGAAGACAAACTCGATGAAGAACAAGTTTGTCTCAATTTTTATTTAGGTTATAAAACCTGGAACGTCGATTTCCACTCCAGGCACTCGCTTTCCGCGGGCGGTCCGGGAGCCTCCTCGGCGCTTTTGCGCCTGCGGGGTCTCCCCTTGACGCGCTTTTCCCGCAGGAGTCTCGTACACCCGCTCCAATCAACTTTGTTTTGAAATTTAGATAAAACCTAACTCACACCTTCAATCTGAAGGGCTAGTTACTTTATAGGTGTTAAAATTCTGTTATGTTTTCATTTTCATTCCTATTAACACACATTCCACTTTTACAATCGGTTTTCTTGATAATATAAATATAATGGTTACAGGTATGACTAATAAAACATAATATTGGTCACTTTCTTTGATCCAATCATAAATAAATGAGTTATAAACATATTCCAGAAAAAACATATGAAAAAGATAAATAGCTAATGTAATGGACCCTATTTCAGTAAAAAATGTATGCTTTTTAGGAACAATACAGAAAAAACAATAAGTTGCTGCTCCCATAACTAAATAAACGATCAACTTATATATAAAACCGAGGGCAATGGAGCCTCCCATTAATTCCTCATAACCTAAACGGCCATAAAACCACTCCCTCCAAGTGGTTTCCCCATAGAAATAGATACCGGTAAAGATTAAACCCAGTACAGCCCAGCCTATTAGGGCATTACTTTTCTTTTTAACCCATTCAAAATGATTTTTTTCTAAAAAATGTCCAACTAAAAAGAAAGGAAAGAAAAAGAACGTTCTCGACAAACTTAACCATTCATTCACTTCACCAAAGTAACCAATTATTAGAGATACAATTATTGAAAAAACGATTCCATATTTCCTAGACGAAAATATAAACAATAATATATTCCAGCAGAATAAGCTTATTAGGAACCATAAGGCCCATCTTGGAGTCATAATTGTGAATTCAATTGGTTCATCAAATAACTTTTGATAATAGAAGGTATAAATCACCTGGAATATTACATAGGGAATTAATATTTTCTTAATTAGCCCCCAGAGGTCCTTTTTACTTTTTATCTTTCTTGAAAAATAACCGGATACTAAAATAAAAGCTGGCATATGGAATGAAAAAATAAACAAATACATAGTTAAAATCCATTCGTTTTCTTCCACCATTCTAGCTAATGTGTGTCCCAAAACAACTAGTACGATTAAAACAGCTTTTGCATTATCAAAATATGGATCACGCTTCATGAATTCTTACCCCCTATAAAGAAACTACTAGTTATATCTTCTAATCCTGAATTATGGTTTGATTGAAAAAGCCGGCTTTCCTCTAATATAGGATTGCCGGCTTTTTACTTAAGGAACTTCTTTGGAGTATCTACCATATCATAGCTTGTTTACAGTATAGTTAATGGAAAATAACAGTTTGATAACAGAGACTTAAACAAAAAACTCCACCCACCAATTGGCTTATGGCGCTAACGCACCCGTTAATGACTTGCCGCAGCGAACAATCACTTCCAAATTCAAATCCCAAGCAGTTCCATACGTTTTCGCCTTACCAAAACGGGTAGTGTATTATATAAGCATGAGTATGATAACGTCTCTCTATAGGAGGAATGTTCATGAATCCGGTCATTTTATTTGATGGTGAATGCAATTTTTGCGATTCGAGTGTCCAGTTCATTATAAAGCGGGATCCGCAGGGGCTTTTTCATTACGCTTCGCTTCAAAGTGAGGCGGGACAAGAGTTGCTGAAGAAGTATAATGTTCCTGCAGATATAGATAGCATGGTCCTGATCGAAAGGGATAAGGCCTACTATAAATCGTCTGCAGCCTTGAGGATTTGCCGCCGCTTAAAAGGGGCATGGAAGTTGCTTTACGGCTTCATCATCGTTCCAAGCTTCATCCGGAACATCGTTTATGATTTCATTGCCAGGAACCGTTACAGATGGTTCGGAAAGAAAGAAGAAAGCTGTATGCTGCCGTCGCCAAGTGTTCGAAAGCGCTTTTTATAAATAGACTTGTAAACATTAATGTTAATTTAATTAATGACCGTGGAGAAATAGTTCGCACTTAGGGGAAGAAAATCAGGAAAAGGCTAATCAAACATCTTCAGAAGTTTGGGTAAAGGAGCAGATAATATTAATAGCAGTTGCCAATGAAAACCCGGAAATTAATTTTAGATACACTTTATACCTCTTTATCGGGAAGTAAACAATTTAAATCGAAGCCCCAAACTGCCATATTAAGCTCGGAATGAAAACACAGATGGAAAAGGTATTTAATTTTCTGCTTTCGTTATGGCTTAGATTATCTCTTTATTGGCATTCTATAACGTAAAAAAGGTAATTCAGCTGAATTACCTTTTTTTACGTTATAGAGTTTCCGGTAAGGCTCTTTAACGAATGTGGTTGGTACACATTAAAGAACAATATTTATGAAGTGTGTTTATATAATTGTTAAGGGTGAGTTATTATTTGCTCAACTTTATTAAGAGTACTAGCATTACTTGGAATAAATTGAGCAGTTAATTGATAGTCTCCTTTTGAAAGCAACTTCGAATTAATTCTTATAGTATACTCCCATGTGTCTCCTTTATTAAAATCTTTTTTATGTTTTTTAGTCGGTTGAGATTCAACAGTAATGATATTCCCCTCTTTAATTGTACTATTCGTTATTGTTTTGAATTCTACGTCTATTTCATTACCTGTAGCAAATTGCAAATTAAAGTTCTTATTTGTATTATTGGTAATTTTATAAGTAAAACTCTCATAGTCTTTTGTTGTCAATTGATGTTCCAGGGATTGTTCGACGTTAAGATCGAGTTTATTGTTCTTTTTATCAATTTGAGCAATGTAGTAGTAATAGGCAAATATTATTAATGAAACAATCACAATACCAATAATGAACTTTCGCACAAGATACCCCCTTCCAAATGTTGAACATTACTTGTTTTATTCTCTCTTTTTTGTTACTCTAACTATTTATTTAGTAACTTTTCACACTGCTTATAGGAGGATTGTCCGCGTAGTCTTTACCCGTTCCTGTAGAAATTCCGTATGAAAAACCTCCTGAGCCACCACCAATAGATGGAGTTATCGTTGTGAAAGCATGAGAATATTCTACTGTTGCTTGTAAAGGTCCATTGTTTTTACTTGAAGCAGATTTAGGTAGATAAATATATTGAGTGAATTTCCCTATATCATCATGTGATCCAGCACGTAGATCTACTTTCCAAGACATACCCGCTTTTAAAGAAGGTTTAAAAACAGTAACAGTTTCAGTAATAGGAATTGCACCATAATAAGTATGAGATAATTTACTTGTAGATTTATACCAAGCGTTATCAGTCCAGGCTAGAGCAAAAAGATCCACGTACCGATTTTTTGGCATGCTATTCCAATTATAACTACCATTTATTTTAAACTGTTTTTCATTACTATTCTTAATTCCAAGATAAGACGCACTTACTTTTAGAGTAATACTTCCACCATTCTTTAAATTTTGAGCTTGTACATCCCCACTAATTTCATCTTCCGGCACAAATGTATAAGTAGTTTCAGAATAGTCAGGATTCATTGCTCCTTCAGATATAAACTCTTTCAATTCTTCATTAGTTGTTCCATCAATAGCTTCTTCTGACCAACCAGCTTCAGTTAGAAATGCCAATTCTTCTTCGGTTAATTCATCTTGTTTCGAATCTGTTTGGATGTTATCTGGATTGTACGGTTCTACATATTGAGAGATAGAAGGATCAACATTTACCAAATTATATTTTTTTTGATTTTCTAGTGTTGTAGCGTAGTCTTTTAATTTTGTGCGCATTTCTTTATTATCAAGGTTTGCATTTTGTGACCAAAGAAGGGCTGCAGCTCCTGAAACATATGAGGCAGCTATAGAAGTACCACTTGCTGTTATATGATCGCCATTTAAATCTAAAGTTTGGATATTTACTCCCGGGGCAACCAATTCTAATTGATCGCTATAATTAGACAGTGAACTCATTTGATTATAGAAGTCTGAGGCTCCAACACCAATTACATTATCATAGGCAGCCGGATAAGTAACTTTTTCAGTCCCCTCATTTCCAACTGAAGAAATCATTAAGACTCCTTGATCATAAGCTTTATCAATTACATTTTTCAATATTTCAGATTCTTTAATACCACCGAAGCTCATGTTTATAATATTGATATCTTCTTCAATTGCCCACTCAATTCCTTCAATTATATCACTATATTGTCCTGTACCATTTTGATCAAGTACTTTCCCAACATACAATTTAACATCTGGAGCTACTCCGTGGAATCCAGAATTTTCATATGAAGTTGCAATTATACTAGATACTGCTGTTCCATGACCGTTTAAATCTATAACATCTTCTTCACTATCTATAAATGAAGCTTGCTTTTCTATTACTATCCCAGATTGATTAGAAATCCCGGTGTCTAAAATTGCAAGTTAATGCCTTTTCCAGTTATACCATTTTCATGAGCTTTATCAGCATTAATTCGTTTTGTTCCCCAACTATATCCATTTTCAAGATATGTTTCTCCATTTAAAGGAGTAGATTGTACCGTTACATCTTCTTCAATCAGTTTTACATTTGGATTTTTCTTTATTTTATATAATTCATCAGCTGTTAATGATGCTTTTGCAGTCTTAAAATGCTTGTATTTCCCTTTGATTTTCCCTCCCTCTTTTTCAATTAATTTAGTATCCAATTTTTTATTAAACTCTACTAAATAGTTCTTTTCGCTTTGATTCTTTGCTTTACTTACACGCGGCTGTGAAAAAAATGAAAATATTAAGATAAAAACCGCAATAAATGAAATGATTTTTTTCAACTAACACATCTCCAGTTCAAATTTTTTATTTAAATATTGTATATCAAAAGCAACACCGGATATATTTTACCACAATTTAAATAATTTGGTATATTTTACTCATTTTATTTTAATTATCGTTTGAAATGATGGTCAATAATTAGTTAAATTAAATTTTCCTAAATAACTAATTAGCCAAAAAACAGTAGGAAAAATTGTATGATATAACAAAAGCAATCAATACTGAAATTTCATTGATAATAGCAAATAACTTAATTGCTGCTACACATTGGTCTAGCAGGTTTCAAGCAAAAAAGTGTGCGGATAGTCATACCCAATCTAAAGGATTGCCTCATTTATAATGACTTAATCTTGTTTCACATCTTCTCACAGATTTGGAACAGGTATTTTAACGGGTCTATAATGAAAATCAATACTTTCCTATAACAGAGGCGCTAATAAACAAAAAAGGACGATCGGCAATCATTGCTTTTCGTCCTTTTCATTGTGTAAATGTGGAGTATCTCCATAAATGATTGGCCGTAGGATGCGCCATCATTTCGAGCCCTTTGTTTTCCGCCAGGTGCAGGGGTTCCCAGTCTAGGTCATCTGCCTCCTTGAGGTAGACTTCGTGATGCGGTGCCTGATCATGATAGCCGGCTATATTGATTTCGCCATTTCGGTAAAAGGTCCCGATCATTTTATAATCCACGGCAGGAGAAATGATGATTGGGTTGCCTACAGAGTGTGTCAGCTGGATGGTCGTTTTTTCATGATTGGATAATACGCGCTTCACCTCAATGTCTTCATCCGAGGCCACTCCTTCCTCGAGGAAATCGCCATCATGATTGTAGGCTTCACTTTTCCCGACCGCTTTGGAAAATTCAATCTCGGCTTTGCTTTCCTTTTCGTGAATATACACATCGACTCTAGTCCGGAAACGGGGTGATTCAGGATCAAATCCGCGATTGTCACCTTTAAAAAAGGGAACCTTCGATGCAAGATTGGGGTTTTTCAGCCACTCTTCCGGTAAAAAGGTGGTATAGCGCAGCTGCCAATTTCTTTTCTTTTTACCGTCCACATCGTTTTCAACTGGCTGTAAAAGCTTTTTTACAGGCCCAATCTTTTTCGTATTCGTTATTTCCTCGATCGCAGCCTGTGCTTGGGATGAACCTTTTTTTACGGCTCCGACAATACTCGCTACAAGGGATTTCACGGCATAGGACTCCTGCTCTGACCGCGGAAGGGGCCGCTTTGCTTTAATGGTATATGTGTATTCCTGATCTTCACTAATACTCCGATCACTGAAGGAACATCCACCCACTTTCCCGATATCCACGCCGTTTCGGTAAATCGTATACTCTTTTATTCCTTTGATGGGCTCCCATTCCAGGCTGGCTTGGCCTCTTGCGACAATCGTGGTGAATACCAAATCCAAAAGGATATTATCTTCTTTTTTATTCTCGGCGGTCGTTGATGTTTGTATTTTCATCCTGTTCACTGCCTGTTCTTTTTCATTCAAGCTATCTATCGTGTACGTATAGATGGTTCCTGGAGTCAGGCCCCTATCTGCAATCTTCGGCTCCGAGCCGCTGTAAATCAGCTCTCGCCCCCTGAATACCCGATAGTAACCGCCTTCATCAGGCCAAATAAGCTTTATGGAATCTTCTTTCCGTTCGATCTTACACATCAATGAAGCCGTTTTGAATACCGCTTGATGCTTCCTCTTATTGGAAATGAGATAAGCAATTCCCGCAAGACCAAGAGCAAGCAATGAATGCCTTGCAGTGAATGTAACTCCGCCTACTTTTAAACGGGGAAATGGATAATGGGCAATCAACTTCTTCATCACCTCTTTCTTTTCTAGGTGTTATTTCTTTACCCACTTTAATCTCCAAGCACACTTTGCAATGTGCTATGGAGGACAACTTACTTGCTGGCATAAAAAAACCGAGGGAATGGTACTCCCTCGGTCATTTATAAGTTTCACTGGATTATATTTTAACGGCGGCTTTTTTCCCCGCCCTTGCGTCCTGCTTCTTCACGGCTCATTTTTCCATCATTGGAACCGTCAGAGCTGCCGTTGCCATCTCGTTGATTGGCCCGTGCCTCTCCGCCTTTTTCGCCGATTTCCTGATAGAATTCCTTGCCATGACTGTCGGATGTCGCTTCTCCGCCTTTTTGGCCAATCTCTTGATAGAATTCCTTATCATGATTTTCGGATGTTGCTTCTCCGCCTTTTTGGCCAATCTCTTGATAGAATTCCTTATCATGATTTTCGGATGTTGCTTCTCCGCCTTTTTGGCCAATCTCTTGATAGAATTCCTTATCATGATTTTTTGCTGTTGTTTCTCCACCTTTACGTCCTGCTTCTTCACGACTCATTTTCTCATTGTTGTTAGCCATTAAAAATTCCTCCTTATTATTTGGATTTTTCATGTACTAGCTACATATGACATGTACCCGCTTGAACAGCTATAAAACTAGATTCAGCTAAAAACTTCAGGTTGTTTTTTAGCGGCGACTTTTTTCCTCGCCATTAAGTCCTGCTTTTCCCTGCTCATTTTTCAATCATCGGACCCATCACGTTGATTGGCTCTAGCCTCTCCGCCTTTTTTGCCAATTTCCTGATAGAAATCCTTATCATGATTTTCGGAAGTGGCCTCTCCGCCTTTTTGACCAATCTCTTGGAAAAATTCCTTATCATGATTTTTTGCCGTCGCTTCCCCGCCTTTGCGGCCAGCTTCTTCCCTGCTCATTTTTTCATTGTTGTTAGTCATTAAAACTCCTCCTTATTATTTGGATTTTTTATGAACTAGCTACAGTTTTATGTATACCCGATAGTTTAGATATAAAACTAGAATCTATTAAAACTTTTCCATTTCAAAAGGAAAAGCATCATGAATGATATCACTCATGATGCTTCCTAACCTACTTGGGAATCCCTTCTCGCAGGCGATTTGGCAGCTCTACAAGGGTTTCATTCAAAGTATCCAATTTCGTTTCAATTCTATGAAGCAAATAAAGGGTAACAATGATTGGGAACCCAATATCACTGACAAATGGCAGAATTTGATCCACTTTTTATTCACCTCACTTCAAGTGTGTCCAACAAAGATGACCTTCCCGTTCGTTAAATAAGTTCCACTTCCTCCACATTCCGCTCGACAAGGCGCGCTACCTTCAAATCGACCAAATTCCCGGAGGATGTAACGAACACATTCCCCGTAATGATTTTTTCCATTGCCTGTTTAACCGTGTTTACTCCGACCGGCTCCTTCGGATTATCAACGGAAATCGTCGCTGACTTTCCTTCCGCTGTAACGAAAATCAATTCCAATACTTTAGCCATTTCTAATCACCTCCCCCTCTTCCGACATCTTTCAAAAAACCAATTAGCCAATCAAAGAATACGTATCCACCCTGGTCACTTCACCCATTGGATAATTCTGTACACTTGCGATTGCAACTGCTGTCGAAAACAACTGGTCCGCCGTCGCCTCGACCCTGATGTTTGAAAATGTCCTCCGCTTGAAAACGAGAGCCCCTTTTTCATTTAACCCCGTCTGAAAATCGATCCGCAATGTACTTGATACTGGAATTTGATTTGCCATATCACTCACCCCCTTTCACACTCTATATAAACTTTTACAGGGATGAAAGTAGCATGGCTTGAAACTTTTTCAGGGAAACGCATAAAAAGCTCCCCATCATTTGGGCAGCTCTATATCAGTATTTTTAACTTTAGGCTCTTTTCGTAAAGATTGTTGTTTTTAAAACGAAACTATTTAAGGTTGATTGGAGCGGAAGTGCGAGACTCCTGCGGGAGCAGCGGGACAGGTGAGACCCCACAGGCGTTTACGCCGAGGAGGCTCACCGCCCGCCCCGCGGAAAGCGAGCTTCTGGAGGGGAAATCAACCACACCGCACTACTTAGTAAATAGCAACAAAGTATGCGAAAACAGCTTAACTTTAAAACCATATCCACATTTTATTACCGGAATTTTAATTATCTACTCAGCAATTGTCTTCTTCTCTCACCAAAAAATCTTTCTCAATTATTAACGGTTTTTCTACAAAATTAATTCTTCTCATTATTTGTTGTATTACTCTCGGGAAAAAGTAAGCTCCAAAGAAAGCACAGACAAAAGCCTGTGACCAAGTTTTTAACCATGTAGATAGGAATATATGATCATAACCCCTATTTATTGAGACTAATATAAATGAAATAAAAAAGGACATACTAAATGCCATTAAAAATGCAAAAATAATTTTTCTGTATTTAACGTTAATATTCATTATTTTTCTACTTCAACTCCTATTTTAATAATTTTAGGTTCCTTGATATTTTTAATTTTCTGTTGTTCTGTTCCCAACTATATTTTATTTCTTCCATTTACATTAGTAAAACCAATTTTTATAATAGATCTATTAGAATTGCTAATACAAAGGGGTTTGTGAGATTGAATTCGTATTATGCTTTTATCAAAACCATAGAAACAGGCAGTTTTACAAAAGCGGCTGAAGAACTAGGCTATACGCAGTCTGCCATTAGCCAAATGGTGCATTCATTAGAGGAAGAGCTTTCCACCACTCTTATTTTACGTTCTCGAAAGGGTATTACACTGACACCGGATGGCGAGGAATTTTTGCCATATATCAGGAAGATTTGTAATTCACATAGGGAACTGACTGAAAAGCATAAAGAGATGGAGGGACTGCAAAGCGGCCTTATTCGAATTGGCACCTTTTCCAGTGTTACATGTCATTGGATACCAGGATTGATCAAGGATTTTAAGGAACTTTATCCAACTGTACATTTCGAATTACATCAAGGAAATTATACGGAAATCTCAAACTGGATTAAAGAAGGCAGCGTAGACTTTGGCTTTGTGAATTCAAATGTTTCGGATTTAACTACGATTCCCTTGCAAAAAGATAAAATGGTGGCTGTAATGCCAGTAAATCACCCTTTAGCATCATCCACTGTAGTCTCCTTGGAGGAATTACTAAAAGATCCTTATATTCTGTTGGATGAGGGAGTTATAAATGAACCATTAATAATTTTTAAACAGTACAATTTTGAACCTGATACACAATACCGAGTATATGATCCTTATGCGATTATGTCGATGATTGAACAAGAGCTTGGCATTTCGATTTTACCGAAACTGCTCTTACATAAATGTCCCTATAATATTGTAACGAAAAGCATCTCTCCTTCTATTATCCGAACCATTACTTTGGCGTATAAGGATAAAAGGGTATTGCCAATAGCAAGCAGGTATTTTATTGACTTTATTATTGAAAGGTATAGGGAAGTTTAATAAAAATTAATGAAGAGAGTTCCTAACCTCTCCGAATGTTTATCCTTGAACTTTTTGCTTTACTAAATAAAACCTCTTAACTCTGTTGCTGAAGAAATCCTGAGCCTTATCCCGCCCTGGTTGCTTGTTTCATAAATCCTGGAATTTCACTATCGCTTTTGCTTTTCATCTTATTTTCTCTTTAAAGTATTTTTTTATAACTGACATTTTTGGTGCGAAGATCAATTGCAGTTGGCTTTAAATGGCACGTCAAATTCGCCTTTTCTGGGAAATAATAATCACGAAAGGAAGTGGATGTTGATGTCATTAGAATGGTTTGACAGAGTAAGCGGGGAATTGCAGGATCATCTTAAATCAATTTGTGAGAAATACGACCGCAATGGCAGTATGATCGTGGAGCGCGGGTCTAAGCATCCACGCATCGAGTTTTATACAGAGCTGGAAGACGATGAGAGGGATTATTTTTCCTCGCTGTTTTTTGATCCGTATAATGAAGAATTTTATATGGAATCATTCGATCCGGATTTAGGGCAGATCAGCAAGGTCATCCTCTCGGATATTGAAGATATCGTCGATGCTGTCCATGAGAGCTTCCATAACTATTTGGAAGCGGATGATGATGATGATGATTACGATTATGCATACGAAATGGATATGGATGATGATAATGATGATTTGCATGATCCAGAAAGCGACGATTCCGAAATATACGAAATCGATGTAGATTGGGAAACGCCTGAAGTGACCGCCTATATCCAGGATAATGAAGTCGAGGTCTCCTATCAATTCGGTATCGTCCAGGAAACAGGTGATGGTGTGCTGAAACGGATCAATCGGATTCGGACAGCGGATGATGACCTGATAAAGGATGAAACGAATTTCATTTTCAGCAAGGAAGAAGCAAGCACGATCATCGCCATGATAGCCAGTCATATGGATTCACTTAGTGAAATGGAATAAAACCAACAAAACCTTGTCCATGATCATCATGGACAAGGTTTTATCATATAATAATCAGTTCATATACCTCTGATAATTGCGTGACCCGTTCCGTATCACTAGCTTCCTTCGCATGTTTAATTTCCTGAGGAAGAATATGGTTAAGGAGACTGGCTTCTTTACCGGATAGTTTATTGACGAGTTCTTCTTCAGAATGAAAATGTCCGCTTTTGATTTTATTATAAATTTCCTGCGCTTCAGGATATTGGTCCGTATAGTTAGACAATATCTCACGTAAGTAACCAATCGTACGATCCATCAAACCATCCCTCTCGAATGTTAAATTTTTGCTTACATGCTATACCTTCCCCCATTTTTTGATGATAAATTCCTAAAAAAAAGATATCCAAGTCATGGATATCCCTAATCAGTCTTCCTCCCAAAATAAATCATCCAATGTGCGTGATAATGCTTTACAAATTCCGACACATAAACTTAATGAGGGATTATACTTTCCGGATTCAATCAATCCTATCGTTTGCCTTGATACGCCGACAATCTTGGCCAATTCTTCTTGTGACAAGTCCTTTTCTACTCTGGCAAGCTTCAGTTTTATATTTTTCAAGGGAAAGCACCTACTATTTCTTATAATCTTAGCTATTCTTCATTCCGATTTTCTTCGCCAGCAAGTATATACCGCCAAAAAACAGAAGTAAAATCGGCAAATAGATCATAACGGATACAAACGATACCAATACAAAATACCATACACCCTGGGAACTGCTATCCGCATAGGATACAGCACTATTCACGCCCATGAATATAGCGATGATAGGTGCTAAAGCAACCGTCCAAAGAACCGTCTTCCTGCTCATCGGTGTTTTGCTGTTGCGGTCATGCATCTCCACCTCATCCCAGAATACACCTAAGAAAATGGAACGAGCTAAGTAATACAGCCCTCCCGCAACAAGGATCGCGAATTCCAGATATAACTCCCCGCTGCCTGCACCATATTTATATAGTTTGAAAAGTGCACTCACCAGGCAAATGGCCAAAATGACGTAATACATTTCTTTATAAATCTTATTTCTTACATTCTCAACCCGCTCATCCGTGATCTTTTTCGTTCGTTTGAATAGATTCATCTTTGATCGACCTCCAATAATTCCATCGCTTACCCTTATTATATGATTTATTTAACTTTTTGCAACATATATATTACATTTTATAATTTATAAATTACAATATGTATAAAAAAGGTACCCATACATCAGTATGGATACCTCACTAGCCTTATTTAGGGTTTTACTCGTAGTTTTTGGGGATTTACTCGTGAATTCTAGGCTTTTACTCGTGAGTTTTGGAGATTTACTCGTGAATTTCAAGCTTTTACTCGTGAGTTTTGGAGATTTACTCGTGAATTTCAAGCTTTTACTCGTGAATTTTGGAGATTTACTCGTGAGTTTCAAGCTTTTACTCGTGAATTCACCATTTTATATAATGCCAAACCAGGTATAGAGGGCAATGATGACAAAGACAGCCAATGATTTTATGATGGTGATCATGAATATGCTTCCATACGATTGTCTATGCGTTAATCCTGTGACGGCAAGCAGGGTGATGACGGCTCCGTTATGCGGAAGTGTATCCATGCCGCCTGATGCCATAGCGACTACACGGTGCATCACTTCAGGCGAGATATTGGCCGCGGCGATTGCTTGATTATATTTATCAGCCATTGCGCTTAATGCAATACCCATTCCCCCGGAGGCCGATCCTGTTATGCCTGCAAGTGCACTAGTGGTGACAGCACCGTTGACAAGCGGATTCGAGAATACACCTGATATTCCATCACTGATTTTCGCAAATCCTGGAAGGGCAGCTATGACTCCGCCGAAGCCATATTCCGAACCGGTGTTCATGACGGCAAGCAATGAGCCGCCAATACTGTTGTTCAGTCCTTCTTTCATGTTTTTCGTCACTCGTTTCCAATCATAGGCAAGGGCTGTGATGATCCCGACGATCAGTGCAATCTCCACCGACCAGATTGCAGCATTGGCCGCTACATCAACAGAATAATCTTCTAACCCCATTGCGGAAAAATCAAATCCATCAGGATACCATTTCGGTATGGCTTTAGACAGATAATTATTCATGATCGCAACCAACCCAAGCGGAACGAATGCTAAAATCTGCCGTAATACAGTTTGGTTTGAATGTAAATCAGGAGCGGTCTCCCCTTTTTCCTGTTCAGGACCAGCGGCATTTTCCGCAGCAAACCCATAATACCCTTCCCCTACTTTTTTGGCTCTTCTCTTTCTGCTTTCCAAGTAGGCCAATCCAACCGATAAGACAAAGATGGCGCCTATGATTCCAAGGATTGGAGCCGCATAAATGTTTGTACCAAAGAAGGACGTAGGAATGACATTTTGAATTTGGGGAGTTCCCGGCAAAGCATCCATCGTGAACGTGAAAGCCCCAAGTGCGATGGTAGCCGGCATAAGTCTTTTAGGAATGTCGGCTTGCTTGAACAATTGAACGGCAAATGGATAAATGGCGAAAACCGCAACAAATAAACTCACGCCGCTATAGGTTAAAATCGCACCCAAAAGGACTATCGTCAGCATCGCTTGTTTGGCACCAATCAAGCGGACGATCGTCTTCGCAATCGATTCGGCGATTCCCGACATTTCGATGATCTTCCCGAATATGGCCCCTAATAAAAAGACGGGAAAATAGTTTTTTATGAAAATGACCATCTTTTCCATGAATACGCCGGAATAGAACGGCAAAACATTACCCAGGTCAATGAAGAAGACCGGTAAAAGTGCAAAGATAGGTGCAAATAAAATGACAGAATAGCCGCGGTACGCTGCAAACATCAATAGCCCCAGCGCCAGCAATATAATCATTAAGTCCATGAAGATCCCCCTAAACATTTATTCCAAGTTTGAATAATTTCCCCAAACTAGTCAAAAATACGCCAAAAGTGAACCTCTCTGCCAAATTTAAATTTGTCAGAAAGGTTCACCTTTATTTTTCTTATAATTATTGATTATTGAGCTGTATAGCCACCGTCAATGACAACTGCTTGACCTGTTACGCTTTTCGCTTTATCGCTTGCCAGGAACAATGCATAATCAGCAATTTCACTAACATCCAATAAACGTTTTTGAGGCACCAATGGAAGAAGGACTTCTGCCAATACATCTTCAATCGGAACATTACGTGTTTTCGCCAGATCTGCCATTTGTCCTCGTACAAGCGGAGTATCCACATATCCAGGGCATAAAGCATTAACCGTAATACCGTGTTCTGCACCTTCCAAAGCAGCAACTTTCGTTAAACCGATCACTCCGTGTTTCGCGCTGTTGTAAGCCGCTTTACCTGCGAATCCGATAACACCGTTAATGGAAGAGACGTTAATGATGCGGCCGAAACCTTGTTCTTTCATGATCGGGAACACGGCTTTAGTTAGAATGAACGGCGCTGTCAGCATGATTTTTATCATCAATTCGTATTTAGCCGTCGGGAAATCTTCGATTGGTGATACATGCTGCAGCCCGGCATTGTTAATCACGATGTCAACCGAACCGTATGTTTCTTTAGCTTCCTTCACCATATTTACGATATCTTCTTCTTTTGTTACATCGGCTTTGATTCCAATTGAATCGAAACCAAGTTTTTTCAATGATTCCGCAGCATCTTTCACCGATTCTTCATTAATGTCGGAAAGAACCACTTTGGCTCCACTTTCAGCGAAATGCTTACCAATTTCAAATCCAATACCGCGAGCAGAACCTGTAATAATAACGACTTTATTTTCAACCATGATGAATTCCTCCTAGAGTAGATTAATTTATTGTATCGATATTTATTAAACGATACCGATGGCACCCATTATGATGCCGACGATCATGGCAATGGTCGGGATGATGAACGCAACCACGAAAACATCTTTATAAGTTTCTTTATGAGTCAATCCTGTAACCGCCAATAGTGTCAATAGAGCACCATTATTAGGGAAAATGGATGCACCTGAAGCGACTGCCGCCATTCTGTGGAATACATCCGGGCTGATTCCCGTCGATTGTGACAAGCTGTAAAAAGTATCGCCAAGTGCATTAAGCGCAATACCCATACCGCCTGAAGCGGAACCAGTGATGATTGCCATGATTTGTACGGCAAGAGATTCGGCAACGAGCGGATTGCTCGAGATATTAAGCAGCCAAGAAGTGATGTTATCAAATGCGGGTATAACCGCAATGACAGCTCCGAATCCAACAGCGGCACTTGTATTCAGGATGGCCATCACTGACCCTTTCGCTCCCTCATTAACAGAGAAAATGAACTTTTTGTAATCCTTGATATTGATGACCATAATGCTCAGAACCCCTAATAATAAAGCATAAATGGGTTCTAATTTCACAACGTTAAGCAATAGGACAACAATAAGAAGGGGAACCAAGGACAATAACCAATTCGGTACTTTTTCATCTTGCTCAGAACCGGTAACCGCATCATCTTTTTCGATGAATCCTTCTCCTTTAGCAGAAAGAGATCTTTCTCTGTAGGATAACCAGAAATACCCGCCAACTGCCATGATCAATGAAGTGACGATCCCGATGATCATGCCTGAAGTAGGTGTCGTATGGAAATACTCCATCGGTATCAGGTTTTGGATTTGCGGTGTACCCGGTATGGCCGTCATCGTGAAAGTAAATGCCCCAAGCGCAAATGTGGGAACAAGCAGCCTTCTCGTAACGTTTGCTTCTTTAAACAACGCAAGTGCGATCGGATAAACGGCAAACACGACCACAAATAAACTGACTCCGCCATATGTCAATAAAGCGGAAGCGATCAGTACCCCAAGAATCGCCCTCTTTTTACCAATGATCTGCGTTACCTTCTTGGCAACGGATTTCGCAGCACCCGTTTCTTCCATCAGCTTTCCGAAAATCGCTCCCAGCAGGAAGATTGGGAACCACTTCTGAACGAACCCTACCAATCCGGTCATATACGTTCCGGTATACGTTTCAAATACATCCAATCCGCTCATCAATGCTACTACTCCAGCCACAAGCGGCGCCACCCAAATGATGGACCATCCCAAATAGGCCAAAGCCATCAGCAATACTAAGCCTACAATTATACTTAACACTCGAAATCACCTCTTTCCAAGGTGATGTAAATAGTTTTGCTTTCCATCATGCTTCCCCCTTGATGTGTAACTCCGTTATGCTGCAGACTTCAAAATCCTTGTCTCACAGCATCAACCCTAAAAAAGTGGATACGAGAACACCCTCTTTTTTTGTAATCTTAAAATAACTTCATAAACCTACCTTGTCCGCATTTCCGAGAAAGGTGAATAAGCTGATTGATAGGATGGAAATATATTCATTAATATAAGACATCATAAATACAGCTCATACTAAAGCCCTTTCTCCTTATACTTTTACAGTAAAGAATATTTTATTAAAATAGGTTTATATATACTTGCTTTTTAATCCTCATATAGTTTACATCCACTTTATTTATAAGTAAAATGAATAAAGAGAATACAATCTATTCGTTCTACGAATAAATAGGAGACAGATATGGAATTACGAGATTTAAAATCATTCATGGAAGTGGCCCTACATAAAAGTTTTACGAATGCCGCCGCGAATTCTTATTTAACACAGCCTTCCTTAAGTAAAGCCGTCAAAAAACTCGAAGAAGAGCTGAATGTGGAACTCTTTGACCGCTCAACGAGACACCTTCGACTGACCGATGCCGGACAAATCGTGTATCAGCAAGGCCAAAAAGCCTTCGCCGCATTATCCGAATTGAATGTACTCTTGGATGACCTCAGGGACATAACAACAGGCGTTGTGAAAATCGGCATCCCTCCGCTGATCGGCACTCTGTTTTTCCCGGAAATTGCCCGCATCTTTCAAGAACGTTATCCGAAAGTTTCCCTCGAGTTGGTCGAACTGGGCGCAAAGCTGATTGAAAAGCTTGTCGAAGAAGGCGAAATCGATCTCGGCATCGTCGTATTGCCTGCCAGCGAAGCTGATTACAATATTTACCGCTTCATTGAAGACGAATTCGTTTTATTTCTTCATGAAGAGCACAGACTTGCACGCCATTCAGCCGTCACCTTAACTGAATTGAAAGACGAGAAATTCATCCTTTTCTCAGAAGACTTCACTTTACATGATTACATTATCCAGGCATGCGAAAAAGACGGATTCACCCCTGACGTCTCATACCAAAGCTCACAATGGGACCTGATCATTGAACTCGTCTCATCCAAACTGGGCATCACCCTCCTGCCCAGATCGATTTATCATAAGCAAACCAACGAAAATGTTAAAATCATTCCGTTAAAAAACTCGAACCTCCACTGGAAACTCGGGATCATCACCAAAAAAGACGCCTACCATTCCTTCGCTCTGAAAGAACTATTGAAGATGCTGAATGAAGGTGTTGGTCTAGTGCAGAATGACATTACAAACACCAATTAAATATAAAAAAATGTAAAAGCAGTGGATTTCGGAGGTGAAATCTCACTGCTTTTCAGTGTTTCTTCAGAAGTTTCTTCAGTTTCGTTTACATGTAGTTTTATAGTTCAGCTTAAATCATAGTATTAAAAGACTGAATCAAAAAACTAAGGAGACTTGCGATGAAAGCAATGGTATGCACGAAATACGGTTCACCCGATGTACTGGAACTCAAAGAGGTAGCAAAACCGATGCCCAAGGACAACGAAATACTGGTAAAGGTTCACGCGGCAACAGTCGCTTCAGGGGACGTAAGAGTCCGGGGTTTTAAGAGTCCTTTCTTATTATGGCTGCCGATGCGAATCTTCCTGGGTCTTAGAAAACCGCGAAAACCGATACTCGGAGTGGAGCTGGCCGGGGAAATAGAGGAAACGGGAAGGAATGTAAAAAATTTCAAAAAAGGCGACCAGGTTTTTGCCATGACTGGAATGAATTTTGGGGCACATGCCGAATACACATGCTTACCTGAAGATGGGCCAATCGCAATGAAGCCTGCCAATATGACCTACGAGGAAGCCGCCGCCGTTTCTTTTGGGGGAACGACAGCTCTGCACTTTTTCAGAAAAGCCAATATCCAGGACGGACAAAAAGTCCTCATCTACGGTGCATCCGGTTCGGTAGGTACTTCCGCGGTACAGCTAGCCAAATACTTTGGAACAGAAGTTACCGGAGTATGCAGTTCCGCTAATTTTGAATTGGTGAAATCATTGGGAGCAGATAAAGTAATTGATTATACGGAAGAGGATTTCACGGAAAGACAAGAGCGTTATGACATCATCTTTGATGCAGTCGGGAAAAGCTCGAAAGCCAATTGCAAAAAAGCACTAACCCCGAACGGGCGATATGTGTCCGTTGAAGGGCAAGGAATAGCAAAGGTACTTACGGAAGATTTACTACTCATTAAGGAGCTAATCGAGACTGGAAAAATAAAATCGGTCATTGATAAACGCTACCCGCTGGAACAAATTCCCGAGGCTCATAGATATGTAGAGCTAGGACATAAAAAGGGAAATGTCGTCATAACTGTACATGATAAACCCTGACAAAACCTTGCACATGTTTTAACTACCTCTTGGACATGTAAATACCCCTTAGACAATCGGATCTGAAGGGGTAGGATGTCATTATGCAGGAAGATGTTGAAACTTTTTCCAGGAACAAACGTATATGGAAGGTATACAGCAATTTCTGGAGGACTCAATGAATATAGATGCAATTGTACAATTAGTTTTAATGTTAGGGATTCCGGCCTTCTTGATGTGGCGGGGTTATAAAAAGATGTCAGAAGAAGAACGAAATGATGTGAAGACTGATTTTACGAGTAAGCGTTTTATCTTTACGGGTGGTCTGGTGGCACTCAGTTGGGTACTCTTGTTGGTCGAACCAATTTTTGAAGCGACATGGATGAAAGTGATTAGCGGCGTGCTTTTTTCTATTGGAATGATAGTGAGCAGCGTCTTTATCTGGTTGAACGCTTCATCAAAGTGGAAAGCAGTGCTTGGTATCATCTCTTCAATCATCGCTTTAGCCATCTTTTTTTGGGCGATCACCTAAATATTTGCAGCCCTTTGCAAGGAAACTAGTTAGAGTAAGCCCGATTACTGATTCGTAATCCGGATCGGTTTAAAGAGAAAAGAGCGATTTCAATTTAGCATTATCAAATCTCATTGACTCTCTTTATAAAGGACTCTAACTCACCTATTGATTTAAATTTAAAAGAATACCCATAATGTATTGGAGTTTGGCCTTTATTCACTCTCTTAGGAAATTTTTTTAATGCAGTACTATGATACTTCTTTTCACTTTTAAAATCTTTATGGTTTTCTACTGTCTTTGGATCCAAAACAACACCTAGCTCTTGAGTAGGCAATAAGTATATTACCTCTCCAGTTTGGATGTTTTTAAATTCTGTAGCCTTACTGGTCTCCTTTTCTTTATCATAACCATTTCTTTCGAAAGTCCTGTATAAGCTCGCCCATTCCTTCACTTACTATCATTGCTTCATCTCCCTTATTCGAGGCATTACTTGTGGATTATCTCAAAAAGATGCCAGGGCATTCTTTTATGACATTACTATTTTCATTTTCCGGGCTAAATCCTATTAGATTTTAACATATATAAACTATTATCCCGCACTCATTGGGAAGATTATTGAGGTTCCTCCTTGCAAAAGGTTAAGCTGAGGCTATTCAACGTGTAAAGTTTAGCGGTGAAAATGAATAAATCGCTGTAGTTATTCTCAACGAACTCTTCAATGATCTCCATCCCTTTTCTGAATCTATCAACTAATAAATGCGTGTAGTTTTCATCCCAGGTAAACCGATTGATTCGTTTAAGTTCATCTGCCCATACCTGAAACTTGAACTCGTCAACAAGAAGCTTCAATTGATACAATTTATCTCTATTTAAACAAAAACAATTGTTTTCATTTTCATGATTTTCCCGGACGAATGTAATGAAACCATTTATATTATCAGCCAACATATTCGCTATTTGCATCTCGAAGTTCATTTCTAACATCTCCTCAATGTCTAAAATCTATATGAAGAGTGTATGTTTTGAAATGGTATTTTAACACCAACAATTCTTTTTTCGAGATAGATTTCCTTGCGCATTTCCTTCTATGATAGAATTTACACAAAAAAATTGCCCCCCTTTCCTTCCAAGGGGACAATCTCACATCGAATCCAGAACCAAAGAGATAAGCAGGCCGGCTGCGGTGAATATGCCCGTGATCGGCCCTCCGTCTTCATATGCTTCAGGCATCATCGTTGAGGCAATCATGGCGATGATCCCGCCGCCTGCAAAGGCTGCCATCGCTGCCAGGACATAGTCCGGGGCATGATCGAGAAATAGATAGCCCGACATCGAGGATAGTGCCGAAATGATCAGGACAGAAAACCACAGCAGCATGATTTTCTTTTTGGAATAGTCACTTTTGAGCAGACCTGTTGTACTTGAGAGCCCCTCCGGAATATTACTGATGAAGATGGCAATGACCAATAACCAGCTTACCGAGCCGCCGCTTATTAAGCTTGCGCCAATCATGATCGACTCCGGTATGGCATCCATAACCGTCCCGATAAAAATGGCTAGGCCCGCTTCCTTCGAGGAGCTATTATTGGACCGTTTCCTTTTATCCGCACCTTTTTTGGAAATAAGTAAATCCAAGGCAGTAAATACGGCTGCCCCTGCGATGAATCCGATTGCCGTCGCCCAAATTCCTCCATCACTCACCGAATCAGCAAGCAGCTCATATGCCGCGGCACCAATCAATACACCCGTACCAAAAGCCATGATATAGCCAATGATGTTTTTCTTGATCGGAATGAAGATGGCGGCAAGTGCGCCAAGCAGGACAGCAGAACCCGAAACCCCTCCCCAAAAGACCGCATTCCACATAGAATTCCCCCATTTCCTTTTTATAGGATAGTGTACCCGGGTTGATGTTGGGGTAAACAATGGGCCGCTTTTTGCAATTCCAGCAAAAAAAAGCAGTTATATTCGCTGCCTAGTTTTTGGGTATAGAATAGTAGAGTACTTATGAGTATCCTGTTCTTCACTGCCTTATATGACTGATATTTGCGGTTTTCCTTCTTCTCTTTCACTAACCTTTTCAATTTTATCGACAAACATTTGAAAAACCTTTCTCTTTTCTTCCAGCTCTTTTATTGATTCTTTCAATTCGTTCAATTTTTGTTCAAAAGGTTTATGATAGAGCTCGCGGATGTTTCGAATAATTTCATCATTTATAGTGGATTGTACAACTTGCTTGGTGATATTGAATTTATAGGAATAAACCTGAAGATCACGCTTAACTTCTTCATACTCTTTTTCTATCCCATTTAATACATCACTAATTTCTTCATTCCATTCGATTAAAGCCTTTTTCACATGTTCCTCCACCTTTATTCCCCCTCTTTAACTAACAAAAAATCCATCTCCATAAAAACTTATTTTATCAAAAGTTCATTTCGGTTTCTTTTCGGCTTAGTTACTTAACATATAAGTTTCATTAAAAACAGATAACAGTTAATAACGAGTTACGAAACACTTTTGAAAAATCACATAGAATGAAACATGCAACTATAACCTATGGAGGTGTTCAGACTGATTCATACAGTTAAACCAGGTGAAACACTGACACAGATATCCAGGGACTATCGGAAACCGCTATCGGCCATCATCGCTGCTAACCCGACCATAAATCCAAATGTCATTAATCCTGGTCAACCCATAATGATCCCTGGTTTTCCTCCTGCTGATACCATTCCATTTCAGATCGATGTGTCCGTTAACAACCGTAAGCTAAGACTGCTAAAAAATGGAGTATTGCAGAAACAATATCCAATCGCCGTTGGAAGAATGCTGTTCGGTACACCAGTAGGACAGTTCATCATTATCAATAAAGCCCCCAACCCCGGAGGCCCATTCGGTACAATGTGGATGAGTCTATCCAAGGAGCACTACGGCATTCATGGAACGAATGACCCCAGCTCGATTGGTAAAGCCGTCTCAAAAGGCTGTATTCGCATGCATAATCGGGACGTGGAGGAATTATCAAGGATTGTTCCAATCGGGACACCGGTTACGATTCATCCTTAATGTGCTTAGTTACTCTTATATAAATAAGCCGATGGAATTTTCTCATCGGCTTATTTTTCCGTAAACGTAAAAATCACACTTGAACCAATTTTTTCGCCTGAAGCTTATACTGAATATCGGCAACCTGCTTTATGAACGCTTGATCATGGGATACAAATATGATCGTGCCTTCATATCCAGCTATGAATCGTTCCAATGCTCCAATGGCAGTAATATCCATAAAGTTGGTCGGTTCATCCAATAACAGAATGTTGTATTCCCCTAAGAACAACTGACAAAGCTGGAGGCGAAACGCTTCTCCGCCACTTAAGGACTGAACGCTTTTCAGTATATCCGTCCCAGTAAACTGCATCGAATGCAGGACGCTTCTTAAAAAACCTTTATCATATTCTGAGCGATTCTCCAGGAATTGCAGAACCGTTTCATCTTTTGCAAATCTATAGCTCATTTGACGGAAGTAACCCATTTTTGCTTTTGGAGAAACCGTTAAACCTGTACCATTATTCGCAATATGGTGAAGCAAAGTACTTTTACCGCTGCCGTTGCTGCCTGTGATGGCTATTTTTTTACCGATCGGCAGCTGGAAACTCACCTCATCCAATAATACGTTCTCCTTCACTTGAAGAGTCAATCGGTCCGCCATTATCGGGAACTTATTATGCAATTCCAATTGCTTTGACTGGCGAAATACGATTTGCCTTTCCTCTTGAACAGCTTCCACTTCCTGAAGTTTTTCCACTCGATGCTCAATTGCCTTCGCTGCGCGTTGTGCGGATTTTTGGCTTGTGCCTTTCGATTTCGTCATAAACGACTTATTCGGCTTTGCATTCGCCTCTTTTTTTGACAATCTTCCAGCCTGAGCGATTTTTTCAGCCTTTTTCATTTTTTCCTGCGCCGCTTTTTCAAGCCGGCTCTTTTCTTTAATGAATTGTTCATGAGCATGCGTCTGTTGTTCACGCTTTAACTGCTTCTGTGCCATGTACTCGCTGTAATTCCCTGAATATACATGTACCTCGCCTTCATGCACTTCCCAAATCGTTGTGACGAGTTCATCCAGTACAGCCCTGTCATGACTAATCAAGACAAGCGCACCATAGTAATAGCGCAATTCATCAAGTAAAAATGAAAGGCCGTCTTGATCCAAGTGGGTTGTCGGCTCATCGATAAGCAACGCTTCATTATAGTGGGTAAACAATTGGGCAAGCTTCAGCCTCGTTTGCTCACCGCCGCTTAGTGACGCAGAATTTCGCGGAACTGCCAATTTTCCCAGTAACGCTGGATCAGCTTCTGCAACAACAGGCGCTTCAACTTGCTCAAAATAGCCACGATCAACGTAACCCTTTACCTTTCCGGTTGTCGGTTGAATTTCTCCAGCAAGCAACTTCAATAACGTACTTTTCCCTGTACCATTTTTCCCGACGATGCCGATGCGGTCAAATTGATGTACAGCCAATCGATCAATCTTCAATATCTCTTTATCTAAATAAGTCACTTCGACATTTTCTAATTCAAAGCATATTTGTTCCATATTCGCTACCTCCGAAATTTGTGATTTCGTATCGATAGCTTGGATCGATACGAGCTTCTATTTCAAGCCCGCATCAAAAGAATAATAAGAATTGCAATTTACATTCCCCCTATTTTGTAGTCACCGCTGAATACCCTGTAATCGATATGAGCTTAACTCCCAAACTCGCATCAATAGAAAAGTAACATCATCAAGTTAAATCCCTTCAAAACAAAAAGCACACAGAAAGGCTCTGTGTACTGAAAAAATCGGCATAGATATCCCGTAGAACGACAAAACCTCTACAACATATCCATCCTATACACACAGCAAATAACCCCTTAGTTAAAGTGGTTTTTTCCATAATATGTGTGTATATCAGTATAGTTGTAAAAATGCCACGTTTATCGCTCCTTTCAATTCTTGCCCCTATTTTAGCCAGGAAATTTCCAATAGTCAATGTTTTTCGTTTTATATAAAAAAGGCAGGGATCTCCCCTGCCAGTACACTAGATCGTTCTATCTATCAATTCATATTGATCGGCCAATAATAAAACACTAGCGTAACCATGATAATCATGACGCCGCTGATCATTAAATAGGCCGGGTATCTGCGGGTGATGTTCATTTCTTTTTGCTCGTCTAGTTCAATCGGTGTTTGAAGGATATTTGCTTGAAACTCCCTTTCTTCGATGGTGATCAATGTATGAATACCATTTATACCCAAATTATAGGCCTATTCATATGGAAGGGCTCTAAATTCATTGTTACATCTCTAGTAACAGCACTAAACTTTATTACCGGATTCAACATTTGCTTTTAAACTTGATGAAGATTCATACTTACTTTTTTCTTCTTTAAACTATTAAAAATTATTCTAGGTGGCAACTTATCATAAATCTTGGTGAGTTTAAGGCGTTTTCTTAGCAACGGAATGTTAAAAGTAAGACAGATAAAGTGCTATAAAATCACATTTACAATTGCTTCAAAGTATTAATTTAATATATTTGGCAAAAAACGCTAATTATTTATATAATAAAACTAATAAAAACATACAAAGGGTTGTAGTTATGAGTGAACCAGAAAAGGTAATTGAAGCGTGGTGGCATTTGGAAACGTTGGCACCGGGAAAAATTCAGACAAAGCGCTTAAAGGAACGTATTGCAAAAAAATATTTAAAAAAAGAAAACTATCTACAAAAATTCACAGTGCTAAATGCAGCAACGATGGAAATACCACTCTTTTGGCAGCAAATTGAGCTAAAGTCATTGCAAATTCAGAAACGTTTTGGCTTTTATGGCAATGTATATTACGAGCATGAATTAACGCAGTTCCAACGCGATTTACATAACGTGCATGGGGAAATTATAAATCCGTCTTATACAATCTGTTTTAGTTATTATGTGGAGTTCGATGAAGATGGTAAGTATATTGATGAGTCACTATTTATTCCTTATTTACAGCTCTATATTAAATTAATGAAAGAGCAGGATGAATTGCAAGATATCGATTTTATGCAAGTGTATAACGAAAATAAACTCGTTTTAAATACACAAGCAAATGCGATTAATGGAGGTCAATTTAGTGACCAATGGATGCAAGAATTTCACAAGCAGTTTCTGCAATTCTTTGGAACTGTGCCACGTGCAGAAATTCGTGTATTGGAATGTATCTTAAAGCAAGATGACCAAGAAGAAAATATGAAATTTAATAGCTTTTTTACGGAGGATTTACTGCGCGCGAAAAATGATTTAAATAAGACATTGACGACATTCTTAACACAAGCCGCAGATCGACAAGACATTAATGAAAATCTTGCATATATCGAACATATTTTACATCCAGAGCAACTTCCATTAGGAAGATGGCCTTCGCCAGTTCAGTACCGATTGTCATTAATGCAACAAGTAGCCGTAAATGAATTTTTTGCATCAGATACCCCTGTTTGCTCGGTAAATGGCCCACCTGGTACGGGGAAAACAACACTGCTACAAGATATATTTGCAGAAATTATTGTAAAAAAAGCAGATGCAATGACCCGATTTAGAGATGATGTAAATGGCATGATTAAGCAAACAAGCTTCAAAGAAAAAATCCCTCATCCTTTTAAAGAAAATGAAGAGATAGATCGTTTTATTTATGAAATTGCGCCATCAATAGCCCAACATGCGATGGTCGTGACATCAAGCAATAATGGTGCAGTTGAAAATATTTCAAAAGAATTACCTCAACAAAGGAAAGTTGATGAGCGCTTTTCAGATGAATTAATGACTTATCAATATGCTCCAAAAACAGCGAAAAAGATAATTGGTCAGGATAGCTGGGGGCTATTTTCAGTAGCGCTTGGTAACAGTTCTAATATCAAAAAAGCAGCACAACAATTACTAGATCGAAAGTTCAGTGTGATGGCTGAATGGAGTAAAGCAAAAGCTGCACGTGATGAAGCAAAAGAAAATTGGGCAACAATTTGCGATGAGTTTATTCAATTAAAAAATGAAGTAGAAGCTGAAAAATATGCGGTAGCACAAATGATTGCTGGACGTAAAAAAGCAGATGCAACGATGCAGCAGTCAACAGATGCTTTTTGGACAACTTCAAATTACGAAAATCGTCAGCAAAGTGTATTATTTCAAACTGATAATTTAAACATTAAACGTTCAAAATTATTTATAAAGGCGATTCATGTATTAAATCACTTTATTTTAATTCATGGGGAAAAATTACGTGCAGCATTATCGTTATTAGAAAAGAAAAATACATTAGATTTAAATCAAGAGGAAACGATTGAAAAGCTTCATGCGATGTGGCATACCGTCCACTGTTTCTTCCCGGTTGTGAGCACGACTTTTGCAAGCTTTGCATCGATGTATCGGGGTATTGATAAAGACTTTATTCCGTACTTAATGATTGATGAAGCAGGACAAGCTTTACCATTGCAAGCAATAGGAGCTTTATGGCGCTCGCGTAAGGTTATGGTTGTAGGTGATCCACTGCAAATTGAACCTGTTGTCACAGCAGATAATACAATATTAGAAGATTTACGGAAAGTTTATAGCCTTGAGGAAGACTTACTAGGTGTAAGATGTTCCGTTCAATCGGTAGCAGACCGTAGCAATAGTAAAGGCACCTTTGTTCAAGAGAATCGATGGATTGGGATTCCGCTTTGGGTGCATCGTCGCTGTTTAGAACCTATGTTTTCAATGGCCAATGAATTAGCTTACGGTGGCAAAATGGTACTTGGAAAAGATGGGGTAGGGAAAAGTGATTGGTATGATGTTAAAGGAAAGGTGAGCACTCAACAATTTGTTAAAGAACAAGTAGTAGCGCTTGAACAAAAATTAGAAATGTATTGGCAGCAAAAAATTCAGCAAATGTTGTTAATGAAAATGTGGGCACTTGCGGGAGACGAGCCGAAAATGGTCTTAAAAGAAGTGTTTTATGAACACTTTATGACACAGCAAGAACCTTCGACAGAATTAGCTGTATTATCGCGCCAAGCACTATTCAAACAATATATTTCTTACAGCCCACAGCTTCGCTTAGAGGAATTTGAAAAGCAATTAAAATTAATTGAAAGCGGCGAGTTAAAAACACCCTCCGTCTTCATTATAACGCCTTTTACCGCGGTTAAAAATGGAATAATAGACTATTTAAAAGCGAAGGAAAATCGTTGGGCAATATTGATAAAAGCGTTTAAACATGAATTACCGCATGATGGTATTGATGAAACCGCAGAAGCATACCGAAAAATTTTGATAAACGTTGCAAAAGAGGCGAATGATTGGTATAACGAGTGGATAAAGGAAAATATAGGAACCGTTCATACATTCCAGGGGAGAGAAGTAGAAATTGTGTTCTTTATTACAGGTACGGATGCTACGAAAAAAACAGCAGCGGAATGGGCCTGTAAGGAGCCAAACATTTTAAATGTAGCGGTCACACGTGCGAAGGAAGAATTTTATATTATTGGAGACCGTCAGCTATTAAGCGTATACCCAAACTATCAAATCATATTAAATAAGCTAATAAATACGTAAAAAAACATCCATTCAGTGCCTACGCTGGTGAGATGTTTTTTATGGATAACGATATTATAATTTTTTAATCTGGGGCTATGTTAATTTATTAACAGCTTAAACTAACCATCTTTATCCAGAGATGGTTAGTTTTTATTTTTGTTCACCTGCTACACTGGTCACAAAATAAAAGTTCCTCCAGTAACCGAATGATATCCCCACTAAATATAAAAGCTCAGTTTTAGAAGATTGAGCTTTTATCATTCCAAAATCTTCTTCTCTCTCAACTAGTGTCTAACATCAGACCGTCTAAAGGTTGTCTAGTTTAATGTAATTATCCTAGATATTTTTTCGGCAGTTTTAGATAAAATTCACCATTCAATTGTAAAGTGGTTCAAAGCAAACCAAGCACTTCTCTAAATACTTTGGAAGGCTGATGAATTAATAAATCTGTACCCAATATTCGTTCCTGACTATCATTTTTAATAAATAAAGTTTTTTCCTCTTGATTCAAATGGATTTCGATTCCTTTAAACGAGAAAGTCCCTACTCCTAAAGCTTCGTCCAAAACCTTGTTATCGAGGTTTATCTTTATCTGATCTGAAATCCTTCTCAGCATCCTCCAAAGAGTGGTTTCCTGCTTGTTTTTCATGTATAGCTCTGGCAGCTCTTTCGCCTCGTTTAGTAAAGAAAGAGTTGTCATCATATACGTTGCTATGCCGTATTTTACAGGACGGATAACCTGCTTTGTATTTTTCCAAACTTCCACAAAGAAACGGACAGTATCCTCTTCAGTAGCAATTCGCTTGATTTCTCCATAATCTCTAACACCGTTCTCCCCAAGTTCTGAAGTCGAATAAAGTGCAACATACTTTGCTTCTTGCCAGCCCTTTTTTAAGCTATTAACAGGGATTTGATAGTAGCCCTGCTGAATAAAGTCTCGATAAACTGCTTCGTTCGAAACCGTCCCGACAAGTACTTTTTCTTCTAATGTTGATTCCCATTCCTCTTTCGTTCCCCTAGGTAATATCCCTTCACGCTGAATTTCCTCAGGACTTTTTTCAATGAGGCACTCTAAGAATCGCTCGACCATATTAGTAGCGTTTGGCAAAAATGGCAACCCGCCAATATTGACTTTATTAATACTCTTATAAAAATGATGTTCTTCATAACTTTGCTCATCTGACCAAGGAAATAACACATACGCTCCAAAGGCTGTCCGCTCATAAGGACCATTACACATCGAAACTAGTGAATCCCTATAGCGGTGCATCGTATTAATATCGTCTTCCACCGGTCCCGGCGTTTTATAACGGGATTGATAATAGCTTTCAGGTTGTGCATAATCAATTCGGTATTTGGCATCAATTACATAATTATAACGGTGATTTTTTCCTTTTTTCTCAATCGTCAACATCGAGTCAGGCTTTTGCGGAATGGTAGGTAAATCTTTCTCATATTTTTGATAGATAAGTTCAATCTTTTCCTTTGTTACTGGGTGCTCAAAGACTCGTTTTGCTGTTCTGTTTGCCTCTAAATTCACAAACAGCCCATCTCGGTTTACACTGACAATATCATGACTCAACAGGGTATATTTACTGCTCAAAATTTGTCCTAGCTTTAAAAAAGTCCAGTATTCATATAATGTAGCAACATCCTTAACAGACATTTGATAAAGCTTTCCTTGCAGCATAAGGCCTTTTGAGACCGTTAAATAAATTTGAAAGGCATCTCGATAACCTGGTGCCATTTGCAGGACTAAACTCATTACCGATCGATCAAGTCTGCCAATCGATCGCCAAAAGACATTATTCTTCCTTGACTCAAGCTGCTGTTTCATTTGATTCAGCCGTAACAGAAGTTCCGTATCAGGTACTTCCTTCCAACGCTTATTCCTATTCATTAAAGCGCCTAACAAATCATCAAACTTATGAATCAGTCTTTCCATCATCCATTTTACATAACGATTTTCCATCGTATCGTAACGCAACTCTTTTTTAGGCTTAACCCCTTCACGCGGCATCATCGTTTTCCCATGAATTCTAATTCCATTCTCCACTTCCATAAAAGATTGACTCCGTTTTTGCAAATACTTCCGTGTATAAGAATCAGTCTTGCTTAGCTGATCGCCGCGCGCTTTCACATATGATGTTTCTAATATATGATGTGGCTGCCTCTCGATTCGGTTAACAGCCTGGATTAACTGCTTAAAATGCTTCGTCATCAAACGATAGAATTCAGCCCTGCTTGGCTTACCTTCAAGCTTGATGTTTGCCCCTAAATACGTTTTCCGGATAAAGTGAAAAGCCAAGTTATAAATCTCATCATTCACTTCCTCAAGCAACTGTCGATAATCTTTCTGATAATCCAATTTAACCGGAAAAATTTCAAGTGTGACTTCCAATAAAGTTTTTGCACCTGAACGAACTTCAAAAGTCGTATACCCTACCTCATTTTGAAATTGAAGATTCCCTGTTAAAAGCGACATTCCACTCAATTCCATACGAGATATTGCCTGGCGTAATATAGGATGTTCATGGTAAAAGTTTAGTTCTTGATTTTGTTTTGAAATGACAAGCACTTGATATGTCCCATTTTCAAAGAAAATTGGCCGCACCTGCTGGGAATCAGTTAACTTTCCTGATTCAATATCATAGACTTCAACACTTTGTACGTCTTCTCCTGAAACAGAAAATTGCATCATATCATGATAATCCATCTTTCGATATTGCTTTAACCCCTCGTACCGGTTATGATACGGCTTTCCCTTAATCACTAATGAAAATGCCGCTGCCTCTATTTTGACCAAGTCGACATCATCAGGAGATCCAGAAGGATGTGAAGCCATCTTGTAACCTCCTAAGCATCTCTACTACCTTAGCGGCACTTTTCGGATATCTCGCCGTACGTATGCTGATTTCATTACTTTCCTCATCATCGATATATTCTTTTGAAGTAAACAAACGATATAAACCCTCTAATAACCTTTCTACCCGGGTATCACTACCTGAAATACGCGGCAGGATCTTTTGTAATATACAATGATCAAAAGCATTCTCAAAACTCATCAATTCACTGTCTTCGTTATAAGCAAGGTAAAAACATATCTCATCCCGAACCCGATAACCGATATGGGCATTGGTTAGCTGCAATGATTTATTGATATCTTCCAATTCAGCGGTAACCTTTTTAACAAGCTCCTGATTCCCCAAATAAAGATCCTTCAAGTGTAAATATTTCGACCTGAACATATGGTCCTGAACCAATTTTGGTTCCACTTCTGCTTGCTCTTCCAGAAAAGCAAAATTCGATAATTCCACCCGGTTAAACTCAATCGTATTTGCCCGGTCGAGCACCTTTTTACTAAAAGGATGTGTCGTTTCATCCATATTGACCGTCCCTATAACATAAAGATTCACAGGCAACCTGATATCCCGCTTTGCCATTTCCTCAGAAAGAAGAGCCGACGTAACCATCTTTCCGTCAACCCACTTACGGCTCTCCATCACGCTCAACACATCGCTAAAATAATGCTCCACCCGCGCTAGATTCATTTCATCGAGTAACACAAAATAGGGATTATCCGGATTCTGTTTCGCTTTTTCAATCACAGTCGTAAACGGACCTGGCTTAAAATCTCCCTTAATATCCACATACCCTAGCAAATCCGAACCATCATTCCAATCCGGACGAATCGGAATCAACGTGAACTGCCCATTCTCCTCAGTAGCCCCCACACTCTCCGCAAACCACTGAACAATCTTCGTCTTCCCTGTACCAGAAATACCAGAAAGGATAACAAATGGCTTTGTTTTAAGAGATAAGAACAAATTTGTGACTTCTTCTTTGGTGTAGTAGAACCCTTTGGCTGTAATGTAAGAATGGATGTGGGTGATTAGTTCTTTGTTATTCGCTAACCATTTTTCTTTTTCATATGTAATCTCATTACCCGGAGATGAATTATATAAAGGATCTATAAGAGGATTACTTTTAAATGCTATATACTCTTCATAATAACCAACCATCATTTTAAGATCTTGAACAAGCTTCGTTTCAGCAGGTAGATCATAAAGATTATACTCAATATAAGCAGCAGTTGACTCTGCATATTGTTTTGCTTTATTGCTATCTCCTATAAACATGCTATCATCTTTTTTCACTGAAGAATCCATTGTGATATGTCCCCGAATATCCTTTTTTATCCTCAACATATCTTGTTTAGACGTTTCCGTTACACCCTGACTAAAAGACAAATAAAGTCTCTTCATATCTTCACTAAAAAGGTAAACTAAGTAATACCCTCTTTGGGTAGAATTCGTTACCTCATTATTTAAAATAGAAATCCAGGGAACCGTTGCCCAATTCCCTTTACCAGCAGAAGCTGCAACGGAATAGTTTTTATCATCAAGAAACGATAACTTACTCATCTCCTTTGGTACATCGTGTCTTATAAAGCTAGCAAAAGCATTTCCACCAAAACCCTCACTTTTTGCTGTTAGATATTCACTCGATATTTTCAGAAAATACTCTCGTAATTTACTGTCCACTTTTTGCAACTCCTTATTGTATGTGCTCATAATATGTATATTTTGATTAGAACTTTATCATAGTTACTTCTTTTTCCATTCAATTAAATCATCACCATTATTGTTCTAATCTCATAGTACGATACATTTACAAAATTTATAAATTATCTTAAGAAAAATATCGATAATTCACAATTACTCTGAAACACAAAAAAATCCTGCCAAGTTATACCTAAGGAGGATTTCGATGAAGTACTATTTCCTTTTATTAAACTAGTTCGCCTTCGGCTCAAAGTGATACTGAAGTCTATATTCACATATATCCTTGGTCATTTCAAACAACACCCTCTGATCCATCTAGTTTGATATCAAAGTTCATGTTTAAAATATCATCTTCATAAGTAAACCATCCTTTAGAGCTTCCACTCCACTTAGACATAGGCATATTTTCAATTAACTTACTAACTCCATCTTTATCGTGATGCCATGGCTTTTTAGAGGATTTGTCAGCAAAGTCGATTTATTTTCGATACTCTGTTTCTGTTACGTAGCTATGAAAGAATGGTGCTGCTTCCTTAGAAGTGATCGACTTGATCTAACTATCATCTCCACGCTCTAACATAGCTAGCAGAACGACCATTTTATAAATCTTGGCCAACAATATCGTTTTTATGGTTTGCAATAAAAGTTGGTTCGGATTTCCTTTCCGTTCATATTCGATATACATTGGGTTACCTCAAAAGCCATAGTTTCGTTTATATTGTCAAAATGCGCCATAATCACTCCGACATATTGTTATGGTGTTGGCTTCAGTGGTGTGCCGTTTTCGTTCCAAGTTGTTTCAAATAAATGACCTGATTCATTATGAGGGTTAGTGGTATCGTCAGAATTTCTCTTTCGTTACTACATTTTTTACTCAGGTACATACATCATCCTCAATGGCAACAAAGCTCTTTTATCTTTTGGCATCTGCTCGTACCATTGCACAACAAGTCGAACGAGCTCTTCCAAATCTACTAACTTAACAGAATTATGCTTTGCTACAGCTTCTGCATGTGAAGTATACCCCCCGGTAGAAACAAACAGACTGTTGGCATCAATCGGATTAGCGCCTAATAACTGCTGTATTTCTGGTGCTGACGCTGCATTTTTTCGGTGTTTGACCTGCACTTTTATAATCGGCTTTTCAAATCTAAATGCATCTTTATATGCTAATACATCAACGCCACCATCAGGGCCTTTTGGACTTATTTGAACATTGTATTCCATTGCCTGAAGTAGGCCACCTACTAATTCCTGCATCTCCCATGAATCTAATTTATCCACTTTGTCCTCTATCATAACGAAAGCTTTAGCCACCAAGTCTTCTACAATTTCATCTTCTACATCTTCTTCATTTGATCCTGTTGGTACTGATAAAGGATTGTTTAACAAGCGTTCGATTTCATCTCCCCATTGATCTACTCGAAATATAGTTAAAACTGACCCTAGACTGTTCTTTGCTGCTTGTGATAATGAATCTCTTTCTACCGAATTATCTTCCCAATTAACTCTTATAGTGTTAGGATAATCAGGATTTCCAACAGATATATCATAAAAGTGGGATTCTGTCACCGTACCAATTATGTACTCTCTTTTTTCTTTAGAATAGGATATGACTCGATCTCCTTTCTGAATCTCTCGGCTAAACCTCCATACTTGATTGACCCAGCTATTTCTCGATTGGGGCTTTTCATCACTGTAGACACTATCTGCTTTACTTTTCATCTCTGTTTTAAAATGATATTGCTTTGGATTTCCAAATTGTGGCCAACCTATTGATGCTATGCCTTGATCTTTCCAAATAGGCATTAGTTCATTATAATCTCCTGCACGAATCATCCACCATTTTTTCATGTAATACATCTCCTATTTGTTATAAAAATAGCCCTAGCATCCGTTTGATAAATTGGTTATCATGCTAGGGC
The DNA here is from genome assembly GCF_047238085.1 of Peribacillus phoenicis. Classification (NCBI taxonomy): domain Bacteria; kingdom Bacillati; phylum Bacillota; class Bacilli; order Caryophanales; family Bacillaceae; genus Peribacillus; species Peribacillus phoenicis. The sequence goes on from NZ_JBDFMF010000001.1 coordinate 4,045,988, forward strand.
AAAGTTGTTAGTGTATTAATTATATTTAGTTTTCTTGCTTCCACCCAGTAAATCAAATGTTTCCTTTTCTCCGAATCCCCCTGCACTTTTACACAGTTTTTCCAATAATCCTACCACATCTCCGTGATAGAGATATAAATTTATTAATTATCGCTATCCCAATGTATTTGATATATTTTTACTGTAACATATTGTTTTTTTAATATGTTATGTTACCTATCTAAATTTTTATTCACCTCCTTTTATAGTGAAATTTTTATTTTAGCTCCCATAGTTGATGCTATGAGTTTTAGTCTGTTTAATCTAAACTTTTAGTACTGATTCCGAATGACCCTTCATAACTTGACTACCTGGAATTAGTCGATAAATCATATCACTTGCAGTTGCAATTTCTCTTGCTGCTTTTTCTTTAGCTTTCACGATTGGATCATCAATCTTATTATCACCTTTTACTTCGATAATAAGTATTCTCCCATCATTCTTCTCTATTAAAAAGTCGGGGTAATAACTTCTCACAGTGTTTGAATCAGGGTCTATATACTGAATATAAAAATCTGATTGCCCATGCGTAAGCATACCTGTAAAGTAAACCTTTTTTATATCTTCATGACGTACGATTTCTTCAAAGAACTGCTTTTCTGGATTGGAATCAAAGCAGTAGGTATCCAAATGAAAACTTTTATTAATAAAATCTTTAAACTCAGTATCATTAATTTCTACTACGAGCTTTGGATTAGCAGTTACTCTGTAGTATCCTTCCTTTGGTTCCTTAACGAGTTCGATTTCTTTCGTTTCCTTTTTATCATAACTTTCCAATTTATAAATTTCATTAAATAATTTAGGGATAATCCAGTCATAAAGAAGTTCATTATAAGTATTTACGTACTTCAATAAAACTTTATACCCCTGTTTAGAACTGTCTAAAATCTTATCTAGTTCTATACATGAACGATTTAAATATCTAGAAATTTCAGCAACTATGGTCAATTGACTATACTCTCTTTTCACACGATACTCAGTTAAGTCTTCGCTAACTTTTCTATAAATTTTACCTGTTACCAACCCTACTTGCTCTGTATGAACCAATTTGTATTTTTCAAAATCCACCTTCTCAAATTCAAAGTCTACAGCATCAATTAGATCTTTTACTTTCAATTCATAAAGTTTTTTCTTACGGTTTACTTTTATCTTAACTGGTGGTGCAACCAATTTAATTTGATATGGAATATTCGGGCTATCTTTTTTCGATAAATCGTTAATGCTCATACGGAAATTTTGTTCTAGTTCTTCTTCAAGGATTTCCATGTTTTCGTCCGAAAGATATACATTAGCAGTTTCCTGGACAAATCCTATTGCTCTTAAACAGCGCATCGTTGCTTGTAATACAAATATCTTTGACTTAGGCTTTCTAAATAGAGCGACGCCAAATAAAAACCTACAATTCCATCCTTCACGTCCTTTATTAACAAGAAGAATAAACTGTTTTTCGGATGAAGGTGTATCTAATCGGTTAAACTCTCTAATATCATCATTAGAAGTTAATTTATTATCACCTACGTTTACTAATATCTTATCGAGTGGAATATTTAACTCATTTAAGATTTCTTCCAAAGTGGGCTTTAGTTCATTTTGAAGTTCCTCGACCGTACTAGCAAAGATAGCAAGTTTGGGTAGCATTCCTTCATAGCGATTTTCATTATTTTTTTCCCAAAAATTTTTAACTGCTAAATGAATAAACTCTTTTGATTTTGGATTTGAGTACCCATTGACAGTAACCTTTTTAAGGTACTTCTTACCAATTGCATCTTTTAAACCATACGCATAAACGACTTCTGGAAAAATTTCTTTACCAGCATAAGGTGTTCCTGTGTAGTTATAGCATGCCACAACTGAAGAGCCTAATTTTCTTAAAGACTTAGCAAGTTCATTAATTGTTAGCCTTAAACTAGTTGTTGCTACTTTTAGGCCCATGTCCTTTGCAAGTGCATTCCCAAAAGCATGATGAGCCTCATCGACATAAATCCCAATTTGTTCCAAACGAGTCAACTTAGAAAATCGTTGATTATCAATTAGCTCACCTTCGTCTTCTGGTTGATCAAAGCCATATAAGTCTGATATATCATCATATGCGGTTCCCGTTCCATAAGAATGAGAACTGAATAGTTGGTCAATCTTAGTTTTTTCTTTATGCTGACGCTTTAAGATAATCTTCTGTGTATTTGAAATAATGATATTATATTTCGAACGGTCAATCGTGTTTAAGGTTGTACTAGAGTCCTCTAGAAAGTGAATTTTCAAATGAGTGTTTAGCCAATTTAAATATTCAGGAGGTATAACCCTCGACCTATCAAAAGTCAAAATTTCCTTTAAGGATTGTAATACTGTTTTGTCTGGTGCAAAGACCAATGCATTGTGACAATATTTTCTGTCTTTAGGAAACTTATTTGCCAATAAAAATTCATAAAAGATACAAGTTGCCATCAGTATAGTTTTACCTATACCCATCGTCAAAGCAAAGATATAATTGGGATATTCTTGAGCAAACTTTTTCATGCGGGCAAAGACACTTTGGTATTGGTCAACGTCAATACTAAATAAAGTTCCTTGCTCGCCTTCTGAAAATCCGTAATCACTTCTCTTTTCAAAACCATTTTGTTTGTAGTACCAATTCTCAAACACTTCATGAACTTGTCTATTATCCACATATTCCTTTAAGAATATATACATTTCCAATGCTTCAAACTGAGGTTTACGAAGAAAGGAATTAGGGTTAACAGAATCATTAAAGTCTAAAAACTTCTTCGAAAGATTTCTATAATGATTCCGAATCAAACCTTTATTTTCTACATAAAAGTCTCTTAAATAAGTAAAAAATGCAAAATCTAATGCAAAGTCTTTGGTCTTAGCCATTATCTATACTCACCTCAAAAGACTCCGATAGTAAATCAGTAATCTTCACTCGAATTGTTCCCGCATCCTCAGGAATTTCATAGATCCCTGTTACTAATTCGTTTTTCGCTGGAATATCAACTACTGTCGGCTCTAAAACCGCTCCATCATAGTTCCAATCAATCATCACAGATTCAACAAGCTCTTCCCAATAACCCACATTTTCTTTCATGATGCTCAATTTTTGAAGAAGGTTCATCGGGTAGAAATTTCTAATAATTAGTTTCCCACGGTCCACAATAACATCCGCTTCAGAATCACGTTTAAACTCAAGATTTGATTTATCCCTTAAAATGTCAACAACCTCGATATCGAGCTTAAAACCCACCTCTTGCTCAAGAGCAGCAGCTAAGTCTGGCTCATGGCCCATGCATACAAGTAATAGTCTTTCTACTGGTTGGGTTGGGCTTTCCATTTGCCGTCTTTCGAATAATTTATAATCAAAATTTGTAATAAGTTCATTAAGATCCGATCTTGTTGCAATACGGTTAACTGGCATAATTTTTACCAACCTGCCATCTTTTTCACCATCGTAAAGGATATTATTATATATCGGTTGAATTTCTAGTGCTTCTATGAGTAATTCTTTTGCTTGAACAGGATTACGAAAAATATCATAGTTGTTAACATTATATACTTCAAAGCCAGGGATATTTTCCTCATTTTCATTTAAAATTTTTATTAATCTCTTAGTAGTGGTCTGTATAGCACCCAAATTAATATCTGATCCAAGGAAACGTCGCCCTAATTTCATTGCGACAGCTTGTGTAGTCCCCGAGCCCATAAAACAATCAAAAACTATACCACCAGGATTAGAGGATGCCTCAATTATTCTCTTTATTAACTTTTCGGGTTTCTGTGTAGGATAATTATAATTTTCAAAGGACTTCGATTTTATATGCCCTGTATCTGTCCATATATCATTCGCAGGGACTCCTGGACTCTCATCAAGATATTTTCTAACATAGGGTACTCCATTCCGTGAATGTTCTAATAAACCTGCTATCTCAAGTTCTATCATTTTTTCCTTTATATAAGCCCAGTGTCTCCCAACAGGTGGAAAGTGCCCTTTCCATTCATAGTGAGCAAGTGTGCCTTTTCTTTCACCAGGGGCACTGCATACTACTAAACCATAACGCCTACCATCTTCATCAATTTTGTTAAACCATGATTCTTCATATTCTTTTTCATAAGGAACATACTGTTTATTCCACACAAATTCCGTTCCTTTTTTATAATAAAGAATAGTATCATGGACGGGTCCAAAACCCTTTTTCGAAGCATGCACACCTGATCGCTTCCAGACAATTTCATTCAAGAAGTTATCTACTCCAAATATTTCATCCATCATAATTCGGATATAGTGACTTTTGTGCCAGTCACAATGTAAATAGATACTCCCATCCTCTGTGAGTAACTCTTTTAGCAAAATAAGTCTTTCATATATAAACTGTAAATATTCATCATTAGTCCAAATATCTGTATACTGTTTTTCTTCAAAAGCATTATGATCATTAATAACACTTTCACCTTTTAAATTTATCTTTTTTTTATAGTCAGCCTTTGAATCAAATGGCGGATCAATATAAACTAAATTAATTCTTCCTCTATATTCTTTTAACAAGTGACTCATCACTTGAAGATTATCTCCCCAAAAAATCTTATTTACCCATCCATCAACTGCTTCTCTGTGAGTTTCTTTTAGTTGTGCTGGATAGAATTGAGTTGAGCGGAAGGGACGTTTCCCCTTCCAATTCAACATCGGATATCCTTTAATTGGTTCGAATTCGTATTGTTCTACATTTATATCTTGCTCATTTGTACTCAATTTTTTCACTCCTATAACTTCTCATCACAGTAAAAACGCATATCACAGTTACGACATTGCTTTATTGGACGTTTTTTTATCGTGAAGTCTTTTTCCTCAATTTTTCTAACAATTTCATCAAAAGTAGTGATCGTCTTATCAATAGATTTTGTGTCCTTAGGAAAAGTGACGTATGGATTACTATTTTCTTCTCCAGTATAATACAAATGCATTTTACTTACTTTTTGTCCCGTTCTTTCTTCTACTAAGTGGGCATAGACCTCTAGTTGCCTTTTATAATGATACATCATATCTGCTTCTTTAACCAAGTCTGGCTTTTTCTCTGATTTAAAATCAATAATTTCAACAGTGTTATTCCGACCCTTTATTAGATCAATCGTTCCTTTAAGAATATACTTGTCTTTTACTAAAGAAACATCTACTTCTGCTTCTTTTATGTGTGACCATTTATTATTCTGTTTTTCAACATATTTTAATACCTGATTTAAGGCAGCTTTTTGTGTTTGTGGAGCAAGGTACACCCGTTCCTTTTTTACTAAGTTATTATAGTTGGCATTAAACCAATCCCCCACATTTTCTTCTGTGATTTTTGATTTCTCTCCACGGAGTGCCGATTTGTGAATATCTTCTATTGTCTGATGAACAAGCGTACCAAATAACGTAGCACCTTGTCGAACAGGAGAAAACTCAAATTCCTTATAGAACTTATATTGTAGAGCGCATGTTTCAAAAATGTTTATATGCGAGGTAAAGGAATATTCTTTCTTAATATTTACTTCCTTCACTTTTTCAATATCCAAATCGTAGATGCTATTAGTATCTCTCCAACTTTCAAGTGTGTTATATGACTCAATAAATGGTTTTGAAGGAACATTTCTCGTACCATGTCCACTAGCAGTGTTTTCTTGACAACTTAAAACAAGTAAGTTCTGTGCTCTTGAAAATGCAGTGTAATACAAACGCCAAAAGTCGTAATACTTAGTACTCTCCAAAGGTTCAAATGGTTCCTTACGGTAATAAGTTTCTTGGAGAATTTCATCTAAATTACTATGCTGCTTTCTTGGTGTAGCATCTAGGGAGTCAACAACCACTACTGGGAACTCTAACCCCTTTGATTGATGAATTGTTAAAAATGATACACATCCACTCGGTGCATATTCAGATTCATCCTCATATTCATTAATTCCACCATTAATTAAGAATCGTAAAAACTGATTAAAAAAAGTGGTTAGATGAGTATTAATAGTCTTCGGTGTAAAAACTGTTACCCTATGAAGATACTCAAACTTTGTTAGTAGCTTCGAAAAAAGTGACATGTTTCTAACAGGACGACTATCCTTTACTTTGTACGAGTCTTGTTCTAAATAACGATTAAATAAACTAAACTGAAGTAACTGATAAAAAAGGCCTGCAAATGAATAATCCGTGTTCTTCTGAAGATTCATATGTTCCTTCGCACGACCACGACACCATTTCAATAATTTTTCGTTTTCAGTTTTCCGTAACTCTTCAGCAAACTCTCGTAAGTACTGGTCATACATTTCCCATTCAACTAAATAAGCGTTTACTTCCCATTTCCTTACTTGTGGAAATTGGGGGAATAAAAACAAAAATGCTCCAATTATTAGACGAATTTCTTCTCTATCAAAAAACATATTGGATCTTGGGGAATATACAGGGATGTTCCTTTTTTCTAAATAATTTGCTAATGAAACTACTTTTTCATTTTTTATGGAGCGAAAAAGGAAAGCTACTTTATTCCAATCAGTCAGTCTTCCTTTTTCTTTCATTGAAATAAGAAATTGATACACTTCTTCTTCCCAGTTTCCTAATCCATCTGAACCCGATACTTTTATTACCGTTCTACTATCTGGATGTTCGCCTTCTCTAGGTTCAATCCGTTTATCATATCTAAACGTTTTACCCCCGTATGACCATTTAAGTCGTTCCATCCACTGATTATAGAACTGAATAATTAATGGATGTGAACGATAATTAGTTGATAACTCTACTTGTTTACATTTTCCTTGTTCAAACTTTGATGGAAACTCCAAAATATTTCTAATTGTAGCTCCTCTAAATCGATACAGGCCCTGATCATCGTCCCCAACCACACAAATATTTTGTTTTTCTCCTGCTAGTAAGAATATTATTTCTTCTTGGATAGTATTGGTATCCTGAAATTCGTCAATCATAAGATAGTGCAAATTTCCGCTAAGTTGAGTTGTGATTTCTGAATGTTTTTTTAATAAACGGTATGCTTCTAACTGAATTGTGGAAAAATCGAGCGCATTCTCTTCTGCGAGATGTTGAGAATAAAGTCCATAGCAGTAACCTAGTGCCTGAACCTGTAGTTCTGATGAATTCTTTAATTGTTCAACGTCCAATATTTCCTCACTAACTTTATTAAGCCATTTCAACAGCGTCTCTGCTTTCTTCCATCTAGAAGCTCTCTCTCCCAATAATAGATCTACGTTTGGTAACTGTGTATATTCATATATCCTTTGATATAGGAAGTACTGCTGATCAAACTGATCCATTAATATGAAGTTTTTCTTAAGTCGTGTAAACTCTTGGTTTTCTTCTAAAATCCGCAAACAAATTGAATGAATTGTACCTAAATACATCTCGTTTAAATTAAAAGAAATATTAGCTTCGTTCAGACGATTAGAAACACGAGTTATTAGTTCTTGAGCCGCTTTCTCCGTAAATGTCGCCACCAAGATGTTTTCTGCTTCAACATTTTTTTCAGTAATTAGGTAATAAATCCTTTCAACAAGTGTAAAGGACTTTCCAGAACCTGGGCCAGCAATAATTAATAGTGGCCCTTCTGTCGTTTCAACTGCTTTTTGCTGATTTTTATTTAGTCCGCTCATCCTATTTACACCCCTATTCACCCTACTTTCATACCATTATAAAAGAAATCTATAAGAGTCGTCACATTTATGTAGTATGAGAGATTAAATATCGCTAAATGACCTATCTCATTGATTTTAAGAGTAAGTTAATTCGTCTTAAGTTACTAAACCATGCACTTATAATAATAAACAACTCTTTCATGTGGATTAGCATATTTCTTAAACTAACAACGGATAGACAAAAAGAGCAAACTCGGTAGGAATTTGCTCTTTTCCAAAATACTTTAATTACTATTTGGCAACAAGTGACTGCATTCCATTTGCTCTTAAAATCAGTTTGATGATTCCGTCAATCTTTTCTTTTAAATCAAATGCGCCATAGTCTTCCACACCCCATTCATTAACCAACTCTTGGGCTATTAAAACTTTCTTTTGGGAATAACTAGAAGATATATTGTTAATTTCAGTACTACTTAGCGGTGTATTGTCATCATATTTATATTTTTTTGCAAAGAATTCATCAAAAGAGTCATATTGTCCTAAAATATTAGAATCTTCCGTATAAACAAGGTTCCTCGAAATGTCGTTTACTTTTATTCGTTTTCTCAAAAATTCATCTTTTTTTATTATTCTTTCAAATAACTCATGTGGTATGTAGTTTTCAATTTCTCTTCCTTCAGTAATCCAAACCTCTAAGTAGTTACTTAGACTTGATTCATGGCCGGGCATACCGGCGGTGAGCTCATGAACTCGATCAACTAATTTTTGAACTCGGCTTTTATAGGAATCGGCTTGTTGTTTTTTATCGGAATCACATACTACTATCGCATACCTACTAGTAGAAAGAATATCTATATAATTACTTTCAGATAATATATCGAATGATGTTAAATTAGCCCCGCCATACATTAAAAAACTATAATGTCTGCCTTCTATAAATTCTAATCCTGAAGGGGTATGGTCTTTTATCCATTTATTGATGTATATTCTATCACTAGGACCCTCAATCCAAATGATTAAATTACTTTGTAATAGTTGAGATGCTTTTATACCTAACTGATCTAATATTTCGTATTTCTCAATCACTTTAGAGCAAGGCAATAAAGTGGATGATTGATTGCCTTTTCTTACTACACGGTGTACGGTCCAATCTTCATCTACTTGATCTATTAAAATTGAAGAATGAGTTGTAATAAAAAAACGATGATTTTTGAAATTTTCTTTAATAATATGTATAAATTGAATTACCGCTTCAGGGTGTAAATTCCCTTCAGGTTCTTCAATGAATACATTCAAGGAACGTTCTTTGTTCAAATATAAAAAAGAGAGTAACATTACAAGTTGGGCTACTCCTGTTCCTAACTGAGCAAGGCTAGCAGGTATTTCCTTTTCTCCTCTTTTAATATAAAATCTTAGCTCGCTTTCACTGGGGTCAAGTTCAAAATGAGATTCGTTTAGTATTTGCTTTAACCAACTTACTAATTTTTGCTTGAAAGCACGCCAAATCTGACTTTCCTTGTTTCTAATTCTAATTATTTCCCCAACAATTTCACTTCCATCAAAATCGCTTTCTATTTGTGAAGACGAGGTTCTACTATGGTGCCTTATAGCATCTACGAAATATAGACTGTCTAAGAAAGCATACCAATATTGAAAAGTATCATGAATAAAATCCATATCCTCAGTTGGATTTATGTATAATTTATCTGTTTCTCTAAGTAACTTTGGGTTGGTCTTAAATTCTTCGAGAAGAGTAAAATCTCCATATTTCACTGAAAGACACGAAATATTATCATTTGTTTTATGCTCACTCGATAAATGAATCTTCGAAGTCTTTTCATGCAGTTGAGGAGATTTTTCAAAAGGAAAAAGTATCTCTTCTACTTTGATATCCGCATGGATATTACAAGAACTTTCTGCCCATGTATTTTCAATTGGGAATGACCTTGGAATATTATTGTAGTTATCATATTTTATATTTGAAAGTTTATCTTTCTTATGCTCTACACAATCATTACGCAAATAATACAAATACTTAAAAATATTAGATTTCCCAGAGTTATTCGGACCTATTATTATATTAATGTGTTTTAAATCTTTCAAGACCACTTCTTCAGAATCCGAATATGATCTCCAACCTTTTAAACGAATCTCGTTGATTTTCAACTTTATCTACTCCTAGATATTTTTTTGTCTGATATTCCATGCATTAGTAATGTTGCTCGCTTCATACCCTGGCGGTGGACCTTCAGTCCATGATTTATGAAACCTAACATCATTACTTTTAGGTCTAGGAATAGGCTGATCAAATCGAACTCTACCTGGTAACATCATAGCATCTCCAGTTACTAATGCTTCACCATCTCTAAGAGTAGATAAGATGTTAGATTGTTCCCCAAGGCTGTCTGGAAGTAATCTTTTTATTTTATTTTGATCTAAATCATTCGTAAGTCGTAATGAAATAAACGTACCACATTGAGATAATACTGTTGATGATACGTTTGAAGGCCGTTGTGTAACGACAATTAAACTTATACCATATTTTCTTCCTTCCTTAGCAACTTTCTCAACTCTTTCAAGACATAAAGAATATTTTGTAGAACTATCCTCAGGTATATACGTATGAGCCTCTTCTAAAACCAATGCTAAGGGAAGGTTTTCAGGATCCATGTCCCAGTACTTATAATCAAAAAGTAATCTTGTCAAAACCCCTACACAAACTGTTCTTATTTCTGCAGGAAGACCACTTAAGTCTAATACAGAAATAAAAGTCGGGTTGCCGGGAGTCAATCCTAGTAAAAACTCAAAGTAGCTACTTAATGATGTAGATTCATCTCTGTTTCCATTTAAAAATTCAAACCTATTATCATTATATTTACTTTGAATTTTTAATAGCATTTTATCAAACGGTTCTTTTTTACTTGCAGTTTGGTTCTCTCTTAGAGCCTCAATTTGAGTAATTAATTCTTCAAAGCTGAAATATATTGGACTGTCCACGGTAATTTTGTTTTTCATTGTTTCTTCATCTACTGAATTTTTCTTTAGTCTTTCCAAGATATCTTTTAAATGCATTTTCTGTGTTCCCCCCGCTTCAGGGTAGTAAATATCAATAAATTCATCTAAATCTAAAAACCAATAAGGTAATTTAAAATTACTCCATTTAATGCAATTAGCTTTATTTTCCCACTCTCCTGTAAACGCGTTAGGATATTCATTGTGGATATCAAAAAAAACAACTCTAGGTTGAGGATAATCCCTCAGTATGGATTGAACAATATTTGCTACTGTACTACTTTTGCCACTGCCAGTAGTACCGACAATTGCTACATGTCTTCCTAAGAATTTATCTAAGTCAAAGTATACATCGCCAGCTCCACGCATAGACCTTTTGCCAACTTTAAAGTATTTTTTGGGTAATTCGCTTGGTTGATCACTTCCTACAACACCTAGTAAATGATTAATTTGGTCACCTGTTAGTAAATAAGAGTTACTACTTATATGAGGAAGCTGATCTATACCTCTTGTAAACTTGCCACTTTGATTGGCACTACCAACTATATCTAACTCAACTATTTGATTTGTTAAAATCGACGCATCTCTTTTTTCTATTTCTTCTATATATACTCTTGTAATAATACAAATTGTATCTCCGTGATACACACTCCCACAGTTAACAAACGAACCAACTTCTACATGGTAAGTTATTGTGTCAAGTTTTTTTTTCAAAAAGTTAGCCTTAATTATTACTTTACTTCCATCGACACTTCTAACTGTCCCAAACTGTAAATCATTTTCTCTAAAGTCCATCTAACTCACCCCATAATTTAATTTGATAGTACTTTTAATCCAGGTGGATAAATTTTATATTTAAGTTTATATTTTCTAGTATTATTATATTATACATTATTGCCTTCACTATTATTACATAATATAGTCATATCATTTTTACTAGATATCTAATGACAAACCTATAAAAAAATACAAAAGCATCTGTTAGTTCAGTAACTGTTGCTTTGAAATAAAGTATGATCAAAATACCTCACAAACCAATTTTTTACGATAAATAAGAAGAATCCATTTTGAAAAAAGTTTGATCAAATTGGATTCTTATCGAGCAGGTCTGTATTAAATAAAAAATTAAATCATTATCTACTTGTTTGGACTTCAGCTATATTTTTGACACGTTCTATAAATTCAACTACCATTTTATCTGTTGTCTTATTATCATTGATTTTATTTAATTCATAAAAATATGAAATTTCGGCGCTTTATGAGCGATATTTATAAGCATCGACCTTTAAAGGATATTGAAGTACATAAATCTAAATGAAAAAAGAAATGGATATTCCCTTTGATTTTCTAAAGGCTCTATCCACTTCTTCTTATATAAAAACATTTCTTACTTTATTACCAATCTTCTTCATCTTCATCCCAATCTTCTTTTGCCAATTCAAGGCGTTCCATAAAATAGTCTAAAAAATTATCGGCAAGCGTTCGACCATAGCCTTCATGATTATCCCACATTATAACTGGACATTCACCATTCTTCATTTTATTAGTATCGAGGCAATAGGCAAATTCATCAATATCTTCTATAACCACAAGTCCATCTATTAAATCATAATACTTTTGATGACCTTTAGTAGCATCTACTACTGCTGGACCCGTAAAACCATATCCAATTATTCTCACTCCAAAAAGTCCACCGTAACCATAATTTCTTAAAAACCACTTGTAACTTTCCGGTAATGAGACCTGTAATTTTTGTTCAGTTTCTTTTACTTTGTCTTCACTTACTCCACCTGTAAAATCATCATCTTCGCCATACTGCTTAATAAATTCCTGTAAAGCTGAATATTTCAACAAAATCACCTGCTAATCCTTAGTTTCGTATCGCACGGACAAGTTTGAAGAATACACTAAGGGAATAATCAAATTAGAAGCATAAACTCATTTCTCATTTTTCTTGAATCTTTCTGGGATTTTATTTTTCCATATTATCATGAGTTCTTTAAATTCTTCAGTCTCCATTTCATTTTCATAAGGCTCTTCATATGTATAAAAGTGTTCAAGCACTGTCATTTCTTTTTTTATTAGCACACTTGTTGCATTAAGTTGAATTTCAAATTTTTCATGGAAACCATTTAAGACATTTTCAACTATCGTAATATACTCATCTGCTTCTTCCTCTGTAGGGATGTCTTCAATAAAATCAGCGAATAATTTTATTTCATCCGATAATTTTATTCTCAATGTCCCAACATGGTCTCTAAAAAAAACGTATGAATATTTCATACTCACCCTCCATCGTAGTCCCTTTGAATTTCAAAAGAGCTATCAGCCGTTCCAAAAAATCCTTATAGCATTATCAATTCATATAAATCCAGCTTTCACCAATCCTCTTCGTCTTCATCCCAGTTTTCTTTTGCCTCCTCAAGACTTTCGATCAAATAGTCTAGAAAATTGTCAGCTGCGGTAAAACCATATCCTTCTTGGTTATCCCAAAGAATCACTGGGCATTCTCCATTTTGCATTTTGTTAGTATCGAGACAGTAAGCAAATTCATCAACATTTTCTATAACCACTATCCCGTCAATTAATTTATAATGCTTTTGATAATCTTTAGTGGCATCTACTACTGCTGGACCAGCTAATCCATATCCGATTATTTCTACACCAAAAATACCACCATAACCATAGTTCCTTAAAAACCATTTATAGCTATCCGGAAGAGGGACTTGTAATTTAATTTCTGTTTCTTGAACTTTTTCATCACTTACTCCACCTGTAAAATAAGCATCTTGACGATTTGTTTTAATAAATTCTTGTAACTTGGAATACTTCAACTAATTCACCTTCTAGTCTTGAGTTCCGTATTGCTCTCCTCTCCCCTTCCAATACTTTGAAGTCCTTGATTAATAACATGAATTATTCTTCAACGTCTTCAGATAATTTTTCTAAAAATTCATTAATATCATTGGCTAGAAAATACATATTGCTCATATCATCAGGATTTTCAGGTTCTTGCTCATGATCCCAAAAATAAATATTATCCATATAAGGAGCTTTAGTGCCTAAGCATATAGTATTACCAGCAGGATCATCAGCTATTGGAATAAATCCTTCTGGAAGTCTATACTCATATATGTCCATGACCTTTTCCAAGTTATCATACATGTCACCTATCCCATTAAATACATTCAAAACACTTTTTCCCTGCTCTTCAGATATATCAAAAATACTTGACTCAGGAGTTCCCCCATTCCATTTAAGTAAGAATCCCTTATACTTTTCCGTTAATTTCACATTATTTTCTGTTTCAAATTGCTCTATCACTTCTAGAGAAAGCTTATTATGCGAGTTTTCAATTCTTACCATTTTAATATTCTCCTCTTATCTATTTTCCATTAATGGTTTATCCCTCGAATTCACCCTTGGAATATCTCTGGAATTTTATCTCGCCATATTAAAAGTAATTCTATAAATTGCTTTGTTTCTATCGTATTTTCTTGAGGTTCATCAATTCTAAAAAAGTTTTCAACAATTGTTACATCTTTTTTTATGAGTACACTTGTAGCATTTAATTCAATTTCAAAGTCCTCAAATGTCCCTTTTAAAACCTTTTCGATATATTCTATATATTCATCGACTTGGTCCACTGTTGCAATATTTTCAATGAAATCTGTTAAAAGACAAATTTCTTCCGGCAAAATTATTCCTAAATCGCCAAATGGATCTTTCTTTAACTCATATGAATATTTCATACGCTTTGATCCCCTTTTAAATGGATTTGCCGTTCTGAAAGGTAGGTAGCCTATCAAGGTTTTTTTGACTCTTTCAGTACAAATAACATTATTATAGAACGATATCTTGATAACCTACCTCTTCTACAACTTCATCTTCAATTTTAACTCCTAATCTATCTTCAATATCCCAAGTGACATCACATAGTAAACCTAGTCTTCTTTTTCTATTCTTCCTTGCTCTTCTTACAATTAACTCTGTAGGCTTCACTAATCTTTTTAAAGCTAGTATAGAATCGATTTTTGGAGCAATTTTATCTGCTTCCGATTTATTTCTTAACATCACTCTATATTCTTCAAAATTCTCACTATAATACTCATATATTTGCATTTCCACTTCATCCATTATATTTTTCATTTCATTATTAAAATTACGAAAGGTCTCTCTCTGTATATTTGAAAAATCAGCTTCTTCATGTCCATCTACACTTAATACTATTTCTATGTCCATATCAAACATTTGAATAGTTATTTTACCTCTCCAATAGTTTTTTTGATATTCTAATTCTCCAAATAACTCATCATTAATCTTTATCATTCTTAATTAATCTCCTAACTTAACTTTTATGTTATATTCGCCAAATCCCCCCAGATGTTTAAAGATACTATTAATTTTACTTGGTACCATTTGAATAGATTCCAATCATTAAGTTCATGCCAAGTATATTTATTATCTTCTCTCCGACCACCTATATCGTCTGCTGTATATATTTATATAATGGATATGCCGGTGCTATTGATCCATTTTTATTCAAGTACATTTCTACTTTTATACAAAGCATAAAATCATTATTCATTGATGGTACAACCTTGAATGAATAATGATTTATTTTTGAAGTGGAAAGAAAGAATTGATTGTTTTAAAGTAAAGATGCATTTGTCTTATGTGCGTTCACTCGCTTATGTTGCATTACTAACACAAGCTCTTAACATATGAATAATAGTTAATAAGACCAATCTATAGCTAATCTTTTTAAATTAAACTTCGTCAGACAAAGCATCATTTTAAATCCTGTAATTCTTCCACAATTTCTTTTAATCGGTCAATATTATTAATAAATTCGTCATAAGAAATTTCTTGATAATCGAAAATCCCTTCTCCATATTCATCACTATCAAATATTTTTACTTTTGTACCTAACTTCAACAAATTATCAACCAATCCTTTTAAATTCTCCATATCATCAATATCATTCGCGTCCGTTTCGGCAAAAAAATCTTTGTTTGCAATTTTATTTTTTATGTCTGTAATTCCTAAACCAGTGTACTTTCTTAACGGTACTAAACATTTATTAAATGGACCATCAGTGCTTATTTTAATTGCCATTTTACTCATCTATTATTCTCCTTTCCATTAAAATTCTAATTTGCCATACCTTCAATCGTTTCTCCAGAATCTGTGACAAAATCCCAAACTCCCGTCACAAAGTCTTTACCTATATGAGCAGTTTTGTTCTTTTTTGGTAGGATGTGGAAACGTATAAATCTAAATAAACAAAAAATGGATAGTTCCTTTAATTTTCAAAAGGCTCTATCCACTTCTTCTTTTATAACTCACCAATCTTCTTCATCTTCGTCCCAATCTTCTTTTGCCAATTCAAGACGTTCAATAAAATAGTCTGAAAAATTATCAGCAAGCTTTCGACCATAGCCTTCTTGATTATCCCACGTAATAACTGGGCATTCTCCATTTTTCATTTTATTAGTATCGAGACAATAAGCAAATTCATCAATATCTTCTATAACCACAAGTCCATCGATTAAACCATAATACTTTTGATGATCTTTGGTAGCAGCTGCTACTGATGCACCTACTAAGTCATAACCAATTATATCAATACCAAAACTTCCTCCTGAACCATAGTTTTTTAAGAACCATTTGTAGCTCTCCGGAAGTGGGACTTGTAATTTATTTTCTGTTTCTTTAACTTTGTCTTCACTTACTCCACCTGTAAAATCATCATCTTTGCCATACTGCTTAATGAATTCCTGTAAAGCTGAATATTTCATCAAAAATCACCTACTAAACTTGGATTTCGTATTGCACTGATTTATTAATTTTTTTTATTCTTGTTCCCATCGGTGAACTTGTGTACGGAAGATATCTTCGATTTTCATCCGTTTTCACTTAAACTCATAATGCTTATTTAAGGTCTGGTGGTTAACTTTTTCTCAACAAATAATCAAATTAGAAGCATAAATTCAATTCTCATTTTTCTTGAATCTTTCTGGGATTTTATTTTTCCATATTAACATGAGTTCTTTAAATTGTTCTGTCTCCATTTCATTTTCATAAGGCTCTTCATATGTAAAAAGGTGTTCAAGAATTGTCATATCTTTTTTTATCAACACACTTGTGGCATTGAGTTGAATCTCAAAATCCTGATATAAACCATTTAAAACACTTTCAACTATCGTAATATACTCATTTGTTTTTTGCTCAGTAGAAATGTCTTCAATAAAATCAGCGAATAATTCTATCTCACCTGGTAATTTTATTCTCAGCATTTCTAAATGATCTCTAAAAAACTCGTATGGATATTTCATACTCAACCTCTTTTATAAATTGGATAGCTAGTAGACTCACTGCCAAACATGTTTTTGTGAACCTGTTAATTCTCCTTTTGAATGGCTTTTTCCAGTTCTCGAGCTATATTTTCTAGCCACTGTATCGGGGTTACTCCTAATGAAGGGAAATAAAGTTCACAGCACTCTTCTATGAAATTTTCTTTCTCCTCATTTGAAATATTTTCAGCCAAAAAAAACTTAACTTCATTGGCAATTAATAAAATTCTTTTTTCTGATATTGAGTTAACAAATTCTTTTAATTCTTCATCTGGTGATACCATATCTTGATGAAAGTGAGCAGTCAAAAAATTTTCTAATTCATCGAAACTTTTATTTTTCATATGTATTCTCCTTTATTTTGTGGGAAAACCTGTTAAAACACAAAAGCCTCAACTCTACATGCTTTTTTCCTTATATTCTTAGTCATGTAACTCATCAAGAAAAAATCCCTGTCCATTTCACTGTCTTACAACTGTTACTATATACCGACATTTACCCGATGTATGTCCAATACATCTGAGATCCGTTTCTCACTCATTCTTTTAAGTAGATACTCATGACCTTTTTCCAATGCAAGATTTCTTTCTTCTTCATAAATAGGAACGAGTGTATAAATGTGTATGTTCCCCTGTTTAGTAGGAACGTTATCCATCTCGGATTCTTGGGGACGACATACCATTATGCAAGATAACTTTGTATTTGATGCAAATGGCTGTGGGGATTCTCCATTAGGAAGAATAACCCCTTCTTTCAGCCATCCATCATAAATATGTGGAATATGAGCCACTTTCCTTAGCCACCCAAGGGGCCAATAATGGTTTTGATCTTTCATATCTTCATTTTCAACTATCCAACTTGAAGGCAATTTTAGTAATAACTCTGCATATTTAAAAACACTTTCTTTGTCTGAATAGTCCATAGGTTCATCACTCATCCCTGTAGTTACGAGAGTTGTGAAATCTTTATTTATTGATGGAGGAATTATGTGAATATTGACCGACACTCTACTACCAGGAACAGTTTCACTTATAGTCTTTTTGATAGGGCCAAAGTATTTAGCCACATGCTCTAAAATCACATGATGATGGTCTTGATCATTATCGTTTGTTTCAGTTACAGTAGACCACCCTTTTTGTTTTTCTAACAACTTAACGATTTCCTCTTGCCCTTGTTCCCTTGCAAAAGTTAATGCGTCCATATCTTTCTTAGATGCACCACTATATTTAACACCCGTATCTATACCACTTTCAATTAATAGTTTTGCAATATCAACATGCCCATTACTAATGGTTCCTAACAATGGATTTCTTTCTGGTTCGCTTACGTCCATATCAGCTTCACAAGATAATAAATATCTTACTATATCAATATGCCCTGCAGAAGCAGCTTCGTTCAAAGCTCCACCACCGTATACTCCACCTAGCACATTAATATTTGAACCAAGTTCTATTAGTTTTTTTACTATATTTAATTCCCCTCTAGAAGCTGCGACATGAAGCCACGTACCAAAAGGAGTCATCATATTTAAAAGTTCAGCATTAGAGCCGATTAATGCAACTACTTTTTCAATATTGCCTTTTTTTATAGCCGAACGAATTTCTTTTGCAACTTGTTTATTATCCATCCCCTAACTTTTTCCTCCTTTTTTTGCAATATCACCAAGTTTATTAAGCATTTCCACCATATTATCTCTGGCTCCATCAGCATCTCTTACTTTTTTAATATTATCAACAACATTCCTAAGTGCTTCAATCCCATGTAAACTGTGTCGTTACTTCGGGCAATTTTACAACTCTATATAAGTTATAAAAAAACCTCGACTGATATCATCGAGGTCCTCCTGGAATTTATCCTTGAAATATTTCTGGCATCTCACCAAATTATCGTGCTTATTTTTATAAATAAAATATCGTTATAAAAATCATTGATGACTATTTTAAAAATCTTCTTCCCATGCTTCTTTTGCATTCAATAACCTTTGTGATAAAAACTCATAAAAGTTCTTTGCTGTATTGCAGTCATCAAGTCCCCCTAGTCTATTCCACGCTATTACTGGGCACTCATTATTCTCCATTTTGCTTGTATATAAACAATAAACATATTCTCCAGCATCTTCAATAACTACTAAATTCTTATCCAATCCTAAATCTCTATAACTCTTCGTGTTAACTACAAATGGAGCTCTATACGACTTAGCCACGCCTAAAATATCAACACCAAATGCACCACCAGAACCATAGGTCGTTAAAAACCACTTATAACTCTCTGGTAATTCCACCCCTAGCTGATTTTGGACTACATTGATTCGGCTTTCTGCTATTCCACCTGTAAAGTCATCTGATTCCTTATGTTCATTAATGAAATTTGTTAATTCCTCTTTATTCATTTAGTACTCCCCCCTGCCAACAATAGTTGGTTTTTAGGATTGTAAGGCAATAGATTAGGCATTGACACTAATACTTTTGCCTTCGTAAAGCCTTTTACTGCAGCAGCTTTTTGCAGTAGTTACCTCAGGATTTGAGATAAAACTCCAAACTTCTGTCAAAAAGTCTCTATGAGTTATTTTGTTCCTTTTTTCCGGTTGGCTATGGGAATACGATAAATCTAATTAATTTTCTCTTCTTCTTTATAACAAAGCAAGATAAATAGCTTTCACCAATCTTTTTCATCTTCATCCCAGTTCTCTTTTGCCTCTTCAAGACTTTCGATTAAATAATCCAGGAAATTATCCGCAGCGGTAAAACCATATCCTTCTTGGTTATCCCAAAGAATCACTGGGCATTCTCCATTTTTCATTTTATTTGTATCGAGACAGTAGGCAAATTGATCAACATTTTCTATAACCACTATCCCGGCAATTAACTTATAATATTTCTGATAATCTCGAGTGGCATCCACTACTGATGGACCTACTAAATCATAACCTATTATATCTACACCAAAAATCCCGCCTGCGCCATAGTTCCTTAAAAACCACTTGTAGCTAGCCGGAAGTGGGATCTGTAATTTATTTTCAGTTTCTTTTACTTTGTCTTCACTTACTCCACCTGTAAAATCATCATCTTTGCCATACTGCTTAATGAATTCCTGTACAGCTGAATATTTCACCAATATCACCTACTAATATTGTATTTAGTCCTTTCATTTATAAGGTGGTGCTATCCATCAAAAAGGTAAACATAATAATAAAAACAATTTAATCATCTAATAATTCATCATCTAGCCACAACTCTACGCCATCAACGTCCAGCTTCTCAGTTTCATTAATTAATTCTAAGTCACTTAAAAAACCTAAGAATGTTTCCGATACAAGATGTATATTTTCCCAATATGAGTTAATGTCATCTGAAGCAACATCTATTCCTGCCATTATTTTAGCTTCACGTTCATTTTCATGGTTCCAGAAGTAAACTTTACCTATATAACTTCCCCTTACTCCTATGCATATTACATTTCCTCCTGGACTTTCCCCAATTGGAATCATACAATCTGGCATCCGATTTAAATAATCTTTGATTTTGTCGAATAAATTATTTTCACTAGATAATCCATAAAAACCTTCAAATACTTGAGTTCCCTCCTTAGATGTCCAAGGTGATGTCTCAATCGGTTTATACGTTACCTCATTGTCAAAAAAAGTTTCATCATAGTTAAGAAGAAACTCCTTATAATCTTTTGGAATGTAAATATCATACATCTTTTCTAACTTCTTAACCTGATTTTCTCTTGAACTTAAAGAAGTGAATTCTTGTTTCTTAATATTTAAGGCGTTTAATTTATTTTCTATTTGATCTATATACTTGTTACCCAAAAATTAAAACCCTCCTCTTAAACCTGATGCAGCACAGTGGTGATTTTCAAGTAACTTTGTAGGGATTAACTGTATAGTAATATCTTCTGCATGGTGGGATGTCAGACCTTTTTCTCTTAGCCAATTTTTCGCCTGTTTTTGACTACTAACCTTTTAGCTATCATAAACTAACTTGAAGTCCCCATCTGATCGATTTTCCGCTTTAAATATTCAGCAATTTCTGTTTGCCCTCTTTCAATAGCAAATGCATAAGCATCCATATCTTTCATGTTGTCACCAGAGTATTTTATGGATATATCTATATTATTCTCAACTAACAATTTAACTATCTCAAAATGACCGCCATATATTGCAGCAAACAGAGGATTTCTATCTGGTTCACTTGTATCAATCTCAATATTCTGGTTAATGAGAAATTCGGCAATATCTAAATGCCCTTTTGTAGCTGCTCTTTCAAGGGCATTTGCAGAAAAAGTTCCACCCTGTGCATTAATATCTATCCCGGCATTAATAAGATATTCTATTATTTCTAAACGCCCATAAGCTGCTGCTATATGTAACCATGTACCAAAGGGTGTCATCACTGTTAACATTTCTGGTTCTTTTTCAAGTAAATCTCTTAACGTATCCAATTGGTCACTTTTTATGGCACCTCTAACGTCTTTCGCAATTTGAGTTTTATCCATTTTAGTTTCTCCTTTATTTACAAGGTATTCTAGTATTTCAAAATATCATCAAAGACCTGCACCCACCATTGTTCTTTTCTGATAGAACCACCTCGGTTTTATCAAATGTCAATTCCGACTATCTTTTTATTCTTAGTTTAGAAATTAATGATTCAATACTTTCTGATATAACCTCAAATGAATTCCTTTCGAAATCCTCTAACTTTACTTTACCGTTCTCATTATCAATTACCACTAACAAACCATTCCCTTCGATACCTAAAGGGATATTTTCTAGTTTATTGTTATGATTGCTCTTATACCCCTCTAAGGTCCCTCGGAATGAATCAAACTCGAAGTTTGGCAAAACCGCATCTAATTTAATATAGAAATCATTTAAAAATCCGTCTAAATTAGCGAACCAATACGAATTAAAATATTCAATAATTGATTTATGGAATCCCACCCCTAAGTTCTCTTCTAACTCCTTTAAGTCATGTGAAGTAGTTTTTTCTACAGGTTTCCATGTAATATAATCTTCTTCGTCAAGTTCACCTTCATAAATTATTGAATTAAGCTCTTCAGTCACTGGAGCCTTAAATAAGAAGTCCATTCCTTCATCCGCAAGCTCATGTCTCATTCTGAAGTATTGGCCCATTGATTTCTTAATAGACAAAGATATCACCCTTTTCGTTTAACTTTATTAAACCAATTATAAGACATAAAAAACCTTGAAAAGCTTAAGCCAATCAAGGTTTAAAACATTTACATTATATTTTAGGAACGTCAACCACTTCGCCTGGTGATTTATTAATAAGAATATCAGGAATGTTTGGGTTATTCTTTTTCAACTTATACTTTTGAATTTTAGTTAATTCAGGGTCAAAGGAAATATTCTGAGATTTAAATTCAAAGTTTATAAGTTTATTGTGAATCTTATTCAAAAAACCTTTCCATTCCTCTAACGAAGAACTTGAAACTTCCTCTGAATTTTCTAACATCCGATAGCCGTCTGCATAATGAAACATTAGTAAACCGGTACCTAAATCACAAGCCTCGTTTTCTAAAATATCGCTTGGTACATCAAATCCACTATTCCAATTATAATTTGCAGCAAAAAAATGAAGAAATAAAGGGTTATCTATATTCGTTAACTCATTGATTATTATTTCTTTATCTGTATCATAAAGTAGTTGTTCAAGGAAACTAATATCTTTCTTATCCACAGTAACTCACCTTAATTTCAATAATTTTAAAATTACTATTATACATAACTAATAGAAGTGATAAAATCAAACTCACCTATTGAATTAATTTTATTATCATACTCAAAATTATAAATTAGAATTACAGCATTATATGACTTTGTTAAATTAAAGTGTTTATTAATTTTAGGGATTATAATTTCTTCATATGAACAGCCTTCTAACAATATAGAAATATCATTACTATTTTCTAATACTTCTTTTTCAATAAAATCCTCGTCAGTATCATCCATATCAATATTAAAATCCATAAAAAATTTAGAAGGAACAGACTCCCCATCTTCATCATATTTTAAATCCACATATTCTTCTATAGAGTTTTCATTTTTGATATTACCTAACCATATAGAAACTAGTCCTTGTTTTTCCATTATTAAACCTCCTAATTTAAGACCTTATGGTAAAGATGAAGTACCGCCTTCGATATACATAGTTAGCCTTTTAATAAAAGTATTATAGAGTCTGTGCTTTATATGTGATGTTTAATAGCTGTTTAGTTACCTTTAAAATATTATCAGAAAAGCCTTGAAGACCTACGCTTTTCAAGGCAAATTGCAATTTATCTATACCGCCAATTTATCTCCCCATCTTCATGTATTGCCGGTAAATATATTCCCTTTTTATTTTGATGCTCATCAACAATAAACCAATTATCATCGTTAAGCCATTCTTCACTAAAACTACCTTCCTTGAATTCTTTCTCCTCATTAACAAGTGCCGTTAAAAAATCTTTATACTTTATTATATTTTCATTGGCTATGATAGATCCATAAAACCACACGCCTTCTTTATTATCATTCTGTATTTCACCCAAACATTCATTACGGAAATATAAGAACATAACCTCACTCCTTTGGAGAAATTAATATAAACTTGCTAGGAACTTCTCCTCTTACTTAAAAAAGTAAACGCTCTTTTCTTCCAGAATTCAGAAGAAGAATCATTTATTGTTGTTGTAGGTACTATATTATTTGGTAAAACATCATATAGGGATTAAAGCGATTTATTCTTATTCTCTGTATAAAAAGCTGTTTACTCGGCACAGGTAGCCCCATACAAAAGAAAAACCTTGAAAGGCTTTTAGCCAATCAAGTTTTTCCTCATAATAAGTCTATTTTGTTTTAACAGCTTCTTTTATTTGTTCAATTACTTGATAGAGCCACTGAAGTGGTTCTAAACCAAGAGCGGGAAAGTACACACCATCTGCACAAGATTGAACGTATTCATTCTTTTCGATATCAGAATACTCACTTCCAATAAAATCTGTTAAAAAGACAATAGCGGATTCCAGATACTCTTTACTTTCCTCAGTTAATAACTCTTCTAATGCCTCTTCTGGAGATTCAATATCCTGATGAAAAGTTCCAGCCAAGAACTGAAAAGCAGGTTCTTCTAGTTTGTTAGAAGACAACATAACATCTCATCCTTTAGTATTAATTTGGATAACCAGTTAGAATATAATTCCCTTCTCCATCCTTTTTCAAGATAATTCTAGTATTTGTCATATTTTCAACAGTTGTATAGCCTCTTTTCACACCACGTCCAATGACTTCGGTTCCTTCATCAGTCAAGACTAAGTTTGACTTGCTTTTAGGATTACTCTGCCAAGATAAAAAATCTAGGATTGCTTAATCCAGTTAAATGTAGCTCTCTATGAGTATCATTATTCAGATACATATAAGTTATTTAAGAACTCATCAAAACTATCTGCGAGGATAAACATATTCCCCATTTCGTCCTCTAGTTCTATATCATGAAACCAAAAATATACCTTTCCCTGATACTCTCCACTAACCCCTAATAGAATCTCATTTCCTCCTGGATCATTAGCAATTGAAATAAAATCTTCTGGTATTTCTCCTTCTAAAACCTCAAAAACTTTACCTAAATTACTTTTCATATCCCTAATCCCATAAAACTTATTGACTAAACTTTCTCCTTCATCATCAGAGATTTTAAAGCTAGATTCTTGAGGATATCCTCCATTGTATTCTAGTAGAAAATCAACATATTGTTTAGGTAGCGTAACATCATACTCTTGTTCAAATTGTTTTATATCTTGTAAAGAAATCTTTGGATTTTCACTAATCATTTTTGCCATGCTCTCACTCCTATATCCTTACTTATTTTCCCCATTAATTTTTGATGACCACCAATGTGTCTAAACTCTCTGTGAATGTCTTCATCTACTAGCATCATAGTTTTTCCATCTCCATGATGATGCCAAGTATAACCTTCTGGTGGCTTCCTAATATCTCTTATTGGTGGATCAATATTCTAATAAACTTGGATTATGGATTGTTTATTTTGGTCATTTCACCTAGCTTCTCAAACCAACAATCCAATATCACCGCTGTATGTTGGAACTTGTGTAAATCTGGTCTCTATATAAATATACGTATCTCTTCTCTTCAGAAAACCTCACCCTTATTTTAGTTTAAACTGATAAAGTAAGACAGAGAATTTCGGCAACCTTAGGTCGAGAGTTAGTCTCTAGGGACTCGCAAGGGTACGAAAGCCTATCCATTCTCTATCTTTAACCGTTATAAAATGGCTTGATGTTTGCCATCTGCAATTACATCTTGCAATAGTAATCGTTGTATGTACGTAAAAGTTGCGAAAAATAATAAATGGCAGGGAGAAAGCGAAAGTAGGATTTTGGAGAATAGACATGGTGGTAATTGGTCATATTTTGGTATTAACTGCATATGACAAGCGGTTAATAGGACATACGTTTTAAAGTAGATTGTATACACTTTGTAATTTCATATAACATAGTATAGCGATTACAAGGGTTACCTCTGTTCTCTAAACAAAAAGCAGTTCGTTCGGCACTAGACCCCCATAAAGAAGCCTTGAATAGCGTTAGCCGATCAAGGTTTTCATACATCTGAAAATATTCTTCTGTATCTATAATATTAAATGTAATATTACCCTATATATTTTATTCACTAAAGCTGACAAGTTCTTCTTCCCAGAACCCACCTTGAGTTAAAGAAACAGCGTCAATTTGATGAAAGCTCTTGGAAATCCAGTCTAACAACTCTTTAGTTGTATTTTTTTCAAGATAGGCTCTTCTTCCATTAACAGCTTTAACCTTTTTTATAAATTCTACATAGAGAAGCAAAGACTCTGCAAAATTTGCTATTGTAGCATTTATTAATACACTATTATTTTCATTATCATAATCAATATATACGACCTCAGAGTTAGATTCATTAATACACACTGGATATCCGCTACCAGTATACCCTAAATATATAAACCTATCATACATTTTTCCTAAACTATTATTTTTTTCGGTTAGTCTAATCCCCCCACCGTTGGTTGAAGATTCGAATGTTAGAAAAGGTGGAGCAGACTCAGGTAACCCTGCTTTAATTAAAAAACTTTTGGTTTCATTAGTTAAGGAAAATGAATTAATATTAGATTCATCATAATTAACCAAACCATAGGTGTCACTATTCCATTTGTCCAAAAACTCCTGTGGCGAAATCATATTTTATACCTCCACTATTTATTAATAATTTACTTCAGTTGATTGCTTGTAATAACTTTATGGTTTCTTTTCAGACGTAAATACTTCTCCCATTTCAGTCAACGGGTCGTTCCCCCTAATATTGTGTTCTTTCTCAAAATTGTGTATTCCTCTATAGCCTTTATGCAATGATTGTGGAACCGTAGCTATCGATTAGCTTGTTTCCAATAATCATCAGTTTCAGGAGTAATTTTCGTTGTATCATACGAGTTTTTGTACGTTGGATCGTTAATTTGCCTTAATCGAACGCATCACAATAACCTCCAAGAATGATGATTTCCCTCCAGTCTTGGAGGCTGCTTTTTCAAAGGTCTTTATTTATTGGCGATCGAAAGGCCCTACTCATAAGGGTCGGCACTACAGAAGCGTGATTTTCATCCATCGCTACACGCAGCTCAAAATTCCTTTTTTAAACATTTGGTATTAAAGGCGAAAAAGCACCTGTTTCCTAAAAGGCAACCAAGTGCTTTCATCCGGTTCTTGATAGAATAACTTATAAAGTCATTGTAACCATTTTATTGTACTATCCAATAGCAATTACATTAACTAAAAAGTCTCTTTTCTATTCTTTTTCATCTATCTTCCGCTTTAAATATTCAGCAATTTCTGTTTGCCCTCTTTCAATAGCAAATTCATAAGCTCCCATATCTTTCATAGTATCCCCTGTATATTTAACAGTAATATCAATACCATTTTGAACAAGATACTTTACAATATCAAGGTGCCCACCATAAATCGCTGAGAATAGAGGATTTCTATTTGGGTCACTAACATCTAATATTGCACCATTATCAAATAAGTACTCTACAATACTAATTTCACCTTCACTAGCTGCATGTGCAATAGTCGCTGACTTTGGAACACCTTTGTTTATGTTAATATCCATACCAGATTCAACTAGAAATTTAATCATATCCAGTTTACCAGCTCTAGCTGCAACATGTAGCCACGTTCCAAAAGGCGTTACAAAATCAAGCAAACTTTTATCAGTAATAATGATCTCTTTCGCTTGTTCTATATCACCATTCTTAATTAAATCATAAATTTTTATTGCTTTTTCCTTATTATCCATAGTATCCTCCAAAAATATCTTTATTTCATTGATGCTACTTCTTCACCTAGTAGCTTAAGCATATCAACCAAAAGAAACCTTAAATGATAAATAGCCATTCAAGGTTCTACTACGTGATCTAAATACAATCATTTTTCTTCAATATATGCTAAGGCAATCTCTACTACTTCCACTGGTGATAAATCCTCATCATTCCAAAAAATTAAGTCACTAGGGGCTGGATGAGGAACATTGTTTTCAAAAATTTCTATGTATGCACTCACTTCTTCATCAGAAAGCTTAGGATTACATATTTTATTTACTAATTCAACTAATTCCTCTTTGGATAACTTTTTACTCATTTTTCTGCCTCCCCTTAATTACTGCCCTTTCTTTCCAAAATGATAAGCAGGGTCTAAAATATTTAGAATACCACATGCTCATGATATAACCAGGTACATGGAGGACTCAAGGGAGATATATTCGGCTAGAAGAGAATTAAACTAGTTGGACAATCGCAATCTTCGCTTTATGAGTAATGTTTTTGAGCTTTTTCGTTTAGAGGATATGGGATTACATAAAGTTGTATTATTTTTTTTCTAATATAAAAGATAGAACCAACTTTTATTTTGGATACCCCATTACTTTATCTAGATCTATAAAACCTATTTCTCTGGTTCTTTGTATCTTTCGGGAATTTTGTTTCTCCATATTAGCATAAGTTCTTTAAATTGTTCAGTTTCCATTTCATTCTCATTTGGCTTATCGAAGATATAAAAGTGATGAAGAACCGTTGTATCTTTTTTTATCAAGACACTGGTAGCATTCCCTCCTATTTCAAATTCATCGTATTCACCTTCCATTACTTTCTCAACAATATCAATATACTCATCCACTTCTGTTTCAAATACAATATCTTCAATGAAGTCTGAGAAAAGGTTAATTTCTTGTGGTAGGATTATTCTTAGATATCCTAATGGGTTTCTTTTAAATTCATGCGAATATTCCATTTTTAATCTATATCGATATAATATTTATCGTCATCCATAATTTTTCTTAAAAATTCTTCAAAAGAATCAGCTATTTTTATCTCGTCGTAATAAATAGAATTATGTTTTTCGTCACCTAATTCAATAAGTAACAAGGCACTTTCATTTGCTTCAAAAAAAATTAATTTATCCTCCTCAAGTTCTTCATATAATTCTATATCTGGAACAAATTCAAAATCATTAACTTTTAATCTAGCATCTCTTATAGAAGCGGGTCCCATAATCCGATTGATATTATATTCAGATTTTCTAAGAAAACCATAACCAACTTCTATAAGAAATTCTCTTAAATCACAAGGGAATTTTAGTCCTAAGGTTGTTTCAACTTCTTCAATTTCTTTTTCACTTACTGGGAAAAACTGATTACCATCTTGATTCTTAATAAAATCAAATCTCATTAATTACTTACCTCCTTTAAATAATTCATTGGCTGGAGAGCCAATACCATGGATACCGGATTGGTGTTCGTTTGGAAATTTTGCAGGATGTATATTCCTCCATTCATGTTCTCCTTGGAAACTATTCTCAATTATATGATGAGCATCATATTTATCTCCTTTTCTTCGAATTGGTTCACCGGTCTTCTCTGAAATAACATCTTCAGTATAAGTCGGCCATTTTTGTCCAGTATTTATTTCCCACTCCTCAATCAGCTTATCTTTAACTTTATTAAATACTCGTCGATGTTTTCTTGTTTCAGCAGGTGATAACTTTACATATTCTCTATTTCTTAACGCTTCCTTCAATTTTTCTTTCTGATTTTTAGGTAACTCTTTGCCTGTTCGTAGTTCTATATCTCTAATATATTTTTTATATTAAATCAAAATCTACTTTAACAGTTATACCCGTACCCCTACCACTAACTTCCGACTCCACTTTCGCCATAGAAATTAACTGATCCTTCAACCCCGTACCAATAACCACATTATAAGGTACTCCCCCTGCCAACGACAGTTGGTTTTTAGGATTGTAAGGTAATAGATTGGGAATTGAGGCTAATTCTTTTGCCTTTGTAACGCCTT
The DNA here is from genome assembly GCF_047238085.1 of Peribacillus phoenicis. NCBI lineage: Bacteria > Bacillati > Bacillota > Bacilli > Caryophanales > Bacillaceae > Peribacillus > Peribacillus phoenicis. The sequence continues at coordinate 4,075,395 of NZ_JBDFMF010000001.1, forward strand.
TTATTGCTGCCGCTTTTGTAGTGGCTACCCCAGTCTTCGATACGGCTCCCGCTCCTTTTGTCCCCACTACTGATGTGACGACTGTTCCGAGGGCATAGGATACCCAATGTGCCCGCGAATAGGCATCGCCATTAACCATATCTCTTTCATATGAGTCGGAGATGGACTTGGATATATATTTATAGGTTTTTATCGGGTGCATGATTGAATTTGCTACGCCTTCAACCGTTTCGCCAGGATCTGTTACAAAATCCCAAACTCCTGTCACGAAGTCTTTTCCTACATCATAAAGGCCTACGCCGATTCCTTTTGCAATGTCTGCGGTTTGCTTGGACGCTTCTAGCTGCATGACATATTGCTGCTGGGTGGTCGCTAAGTTTTCATACCCGATCTGCTTGGCGATTTTGAGGAACTCATCTGGATCTGTTACATGATTGAGTTGTGCCATCAAGTCTTTGATCCGACGATTCTCCTCTTCCTCTTTCTTAACCTTGAGATATTGCGCGGTTTCTTTTTTCCTTACTTCTAGGTTTTTATAGGCTTCACTATTTTTATAAGCTGCTGCATTAAAATAGAGCGGGGATACTTCTCCTCCCCTTGTACTGGATACTCATCAACATTAGAAAACAGTATGCAAAGTGTTGGACATCGACATTCGGATGTTAATAGAGGTTAAATAGCCTCTCGCCATAGTAATCGTTCTATTTACGTAAAAGATGTGAAAAATTTTAATAGGCAAGGGAAAGCAAAGGTAAACTATTCAAAGATGGAAATGGTGATAAGAAGTAAATTAGTACATACATTTTAAAATGATTTGTACGCACTATATAAATTGGCCTAACATCATATAGGACTTACAAGGGATATCTCTACTATCTGGATAAAGAGCGGTTTATTCGGCACTGGGTAGCCAAACATAAAAAGAAACCTTGATAGGCTAGCAGCCAGTCAAGGTTCTTGTGCGTATTTATATTTCTTGCTTAACTAAATCTAATAAAAAATCCCCAAAGTCATTAGCAATTATTTCATATATTTGACTTTCTAACTCAACTCCAGGTACAAATGAAACTACTTTAGGTTCTCCTTTATCATCAAGTTGATTAAAGTCTAAACAAAAAAGTTCATCACTTCCAGTATCATAAATAACCAAGAGGTTACTAGGAAGATTAATTTCTTTTCGTTCTGTTAAAGTATACCATATGGCGTCTGGAACAGAAGAGTTCTCAAAATCAACACTAATAATTCCGTAAATCTCTTGGGCTCCGAAGTTACCTGCACCAAATGTCTGTAAATAATCTAAATATAAACCAGTAAACCTTAATCCTAACTTTTCTTCAGCCAAATTTATTAATTCAGTTGAACGACCTCCAATAAAGTCAGCAATATCATCATCATTCAATATTATTTGTTTTGCTTCTTGATAAGCTTCAACACTCATTTTCATCCCCCATTTTCTAATTTAAAATCCTTGGTTCTGTTTTTCCAGTATTCACTTCTCCATTTATTAAATTCAGCTCTATTTATTCCCGAAGGTATAGTGTTAGGATTGATATGAATTATAGAACTATTTTCTTTATGAAACGTCTGTGTAACCTCTGCTATTGAACTCTCATTTCTCTGTGTCGTGTGATGAAGATTTATAGACTTTCCATCTGGTCCAAGTGGAGCCAATCCCTTTTTCATTCTCTCAAGATTAGTTCTTCCTCGTGCGTCTTTCATATTTGGATCTATAATATCATCTCTTTGGTAAACTTTCACATTTTTAAATTCAGTTGTTTTATTCCAATAATTATAACCATTACCTATACCCTTACCACTAATTTCATACTCCACTCTCGCCATTGAAATCAACTGATCCTTCAACCCTGCACCATTAACCACATTATAAGGTACTCCCCCTGCCAACGACAGTTGGTTTTTAGGATTGTATGGCAATAGATTAGGAATTAAGGCTAATCCTTTTGCCTTCGACACGCCTTTTGTTCATACTACTGATGTGACGACTATTCCAAGGGCATAGGATACCTAGTGAGTTCGCGAATACATGAGGAGTAAGTTCTTAGTTTGCGTTTTAATGTCTCACTTTTGATTTTAGGACGTTCTTATGTGTAAGGAATCGGTTTTAGAGTTCAAAAAAAAAACCTTGACTGAGTGACGAACACTCAATCATGGTTCATTAGCTAATTAGTTTAATCTTTTTTATATTAATTATTTGCATTCTTGATTTGTTCAAACCATATCCTAGCAATAGAACTTGCAGTTTTATTAGAATCATTTGTATGTACATGATCATATTTATAATCCGCCGCTAGTTTATTTGCTTGTACATCATAAACAATTAATTTCTGTTGGCATTTCACGATCATATCTTCTGCATAATTTAATCAATTCTTTAATATTTTCATTTATTATTTTCACAACTACTTTTTGTCGATCCACTGATATAAATTTGCATTACCCTCTTCATTGACTAATGCATCATTTCTCGCCTAAACTCGTATGTCTTATTTTATTGTGTCATGAGATGGTAGTACAAACAAGAGCTTATGATGGTAAACCATCATGAAGTCAATTCTTCAAAATGACCTTTTCTTTTTCTGTCCCCTTCTCATATGCTTTGCTTTTCAATTATCTGCACATGCCTTACTTTACTATTGAACTGGTCCCATAAATTCAGTAATAATGAGGATATGTTCTTTTAATTTAACCTTTTTTAAGTTCTCTACTTTTTCTGCTCCACCCAGACCTAATAGCGGTGTATAACCAAAACATTCATCATACTCCAACTCATTGTATTGTTTTATTGCTTCTGGATAAGGTTGCCAAGATAAATCTTCATCTCTGAATTCTAAGTCAGCAATATTTTGGAAGAAAAACTCAAATGTAAACATAATAGTCTTTACCTTACCGTACCTGTAATTAAGTAATCTAACATATCCATCTGACCAAATAACCAAATCCCCCATGCCAGTAGCAAACAATACTATTGAATTTTTATACCTTTCACTACTATCTTCTAAAACTTCTTGAAATTCTTCTGGATTTACACTTTTAAAATACCCTTGCATAAACGTTCCAAACCCATAGTCTTTCCATAAATTCACCATTTCTTCTGGAACTACATGTTTATATTTTTCGATAATTTCATTCGGAACTTTATTATGTAACTTAAAATCCGTTAAATACTTATCCATTCAAACTCCTCCTCTAATTTGTTAACTTTACATTTAAATACGTATTTTTCCGTTGTTCTTGTGTCATGTTCTTTGCTAATCCATTAATTTGTTCATCTACAATATCAATTCTATATCGCCATTGACTACCTATAGAAGAATTAATTTTCTTATCTCCCATTCCCCCAATTACCTCTGCTTTTCCACCCGCTATCTGGTCAGGATTATGCAGTGCAGCCTGAGTATCTAACCATCCCTTGGCTTCTTTCTTAGCCTGAGAAAGAGTTAGTCCTTCTCTTTGTAGTTCATTTATCTTTTGTACATAAGCTTCTTCCCTAGCAGCTTGTTGAGCTGCATTACTCTCTATTGCTCTACCTTCATCAATAAATCGCTTTCGATTTTGTTGGTATTCATATACAGTTAGTTCGTTCATACCCTTTTCTTGATCTTTTAACTGCCTTGCAAATTCCTCTGAATCAAATTTAGTTTTATAGTTAAAGTTTACCTCAATTTCTCTAATTCTTGGTACAGTATCTAAATCTTTAACTTCCTTACTATCCTTAACCGTTCCCTTACCACTAATTTCATACTCCACTCTCGCCATTGAAATCAACTGATCCTTCAACCCTGCACCATTAACCACATTATAAGGTACTCCACCTGCCAACGACAGTTGGTTTTTTGGATTGTATGGTAATAGGTTAGGGATAGAGATAAGTTCTTTTGCTTTCGTAACGCCATTTACTGCAGCGGCTTTTGTAGTAGTCGCCCCAGTCTTCGCTACAGCACCTGCGCCTTTTGTTCCTACTAAAGATGTGACGACTGTTCCGAGGGCATAAGTTACCCAATGAGACCGCGAATAGGCATCTCCATTTACCATATCCCGCTCATATGAATCAGATATTGCTTTTGAAAAATATTTATAGGTTTTTATCGGGTGCATGATTGAATTTGCTACGCCTTCAACCGTTTCGCCAGGATCTGTGACAAAGTCCCAAACTCCTGTCACAAAGTCTTTACCTACATCATACAGGCCTACGCCAATTCCTTTTGCAATGTCTGCGGTTTGCTTGGATGCTTCTAGCTGTATGACATATTGCTGCTGGGTGGGCGCTAAGTTTTCGTACCCGATTTGCTTGGCGATTTTGAGGAACTCATCCGGATCTGTTACATGATCGAGTTGCGCCTTCAAGTCTTTGATCCGGCGATTCTCCGCTTCTTCTTTCTTAACCTTGAGATATTGCGCGGTTTCTTTTTTCCTTACTTCTAGGTTTTTATAGGCTTCACTATTTTTATAAGCTGCTGCATTAAAATAGAGCGGGGATACTTCTCCTCCCCTTGTACTGGATATTTTCAGTTGCTCCATGAGTGCCGTCACTGCCGCTTGGTCCTCTTCGGATTTGGCATATTCAGTCGTCCACTTATGATCGATCTCGTTTACTTTGTCTATCGTTTGGGTCCGTTTCGTTTCAGCCTTCTCGATATTTTCAAAGAACGCATCGTCAGAAAAGGGCTCTAACTGAATGATATCATCAATTCCCGCAAATATTTTTTTCAGATCATTTTTCTGGGCTGTGACCATTTCCTTGGAATTTCGACTGGCGCTTTCCAGCTCTTCCTCTAAAAAAGGAACCGTGACCACGGTTTCACTAAGGTTCGCTTCGATTGTATCTCCTTGAATTCCACTTAAAAAGGCAACATGCCGATTGATCAGGCGCAGCCAAGAATCCACGACATCGATCTGTGCTTTGTAAAACCCTTTAATGGCCTCGGCGCCTTGCCCCTGCAGCTCATCTTCCAAATGAACGATACTCTCAAATCCTTTTTTCAATTCCGTGAGCTGTTCTTTTAGGTCTTTATATTGTCCGACACGCGTTTGCATGGCAGAAACTAGTGTTTGAGATTCGTAAATCATAGACATAATGGAAAGTCCTTTCAACTTCTTTTCTTATAACTAAATATCATTTGGATGAAATATTTTTAGCAACTGTAAAATTATGGACTAAATATATTTTAGAAGAGTTTCTATATTTATTCAAGAAATGAGGGGACTTTTTACTAAACGGATTAATAATGAAGGAAATAGTTTTTAGTATAAAGAGGATAGGCTAATAGAATATTTCTTTAAGCTTTGTAATATTGAACAAAAATGGGCTGTCCAGGAGCCACAAAATTGGCAAAGTTAAACTGATGCGTAAATAAGGGCTATTCCTGTTGAAGGAATAGCCCTTTCCTTGTATCAAAATTAAAAGGCCGGTATGGCCGTTTCACTATATTTCTCTTCTAAAAATTTGCGTACCTCCGGGCTTGTCATGGCCTTGGCCAACTTTTGGACTGGCTCAGAATCCACGTTATCCTTGCGTGCCACTAATGTAATCGCAAAGTCATTTTCAACACCTTCTGTGAGAAGAGCGTCATTTTTTGGTGTCAAACCAAGCGGTGCAGCGTAAGCCGGTGTTATCACGATCGCATCTGCTTCATCATACGTTCTCGCTAGCATTAATAAATCCACTTCTTTAAACTGATAGTTTTTAGGGTTCTCGGTAATATCAGACATTGTATAGTATGGACCCTTTTTTTCCTTTAAAGTAATAACTTTATGCTGTGCTAGCAATGCCAATGAACGATCAATATTCGACACATCATTTGCAATGGCAATAACGGCACCCTCTGGCAATTTATCCATTGAATCGTATTCTTTGGAATACACACCATAATTGGCAAAATAAATGGGTTTCACAGGTACAAGCTCGGCATTTTTGTTTCGATTGAATTCCTCCATATAAGGAACGTGCTGGAAGAAGTTCACATCCACTTCTTTTGCCGCTAGTGCGGTGTTAGGCTGCACATTATCACCTAATACAACCATTTCCAGGTTAATGCCCTCCTCTGCCAGCTTTGGTTTAACAAGCTCAAGAATTTCCGTCATTGGGGGAATGAGTGAGGCCACTTTCAATGTTACCTCTTCCTTCTCCTGATTCTGCGCATTTTCTTTCTCTTTTCCTTCATCCGCCTTGCCACATCCTACTAAAAGCAACATAATTGCTGTCATGAGAAAGAGTATTTTTTTCATGATGTTTCCCTCCATTATTTATCTTTTATCAATCATTCTGGCTACAGCTGTTCCAATAAATTGGATAAGCTGTACTAGAATAATCATAATGATAATCATATAAATCATTAGCTCTGTTTTAAACTGCTGATAGCCATACCTGATGGCAAAGTCGCCGATACCGCCGCCTCCGACCACTCCCATGATCGTTGAATAGGAAATAAAGCTGATAATCGATGTTGTTAGTCCGAGGACAAGCCCTGAACGAGCCTCCACGTAAAGAAATTTAAATATGACATCCTTTACAGAAGCCCCCATGGAAATGGCTGCCTCGATCACACCCTTTGGCACATCCAATAAAGATTGCTCGACCAATCGCGAATAATGGGCAATGGCAATGATCGCTAATGGTACGCAAGCAGATGCTGTACCAATGGCTGTGCCGATTATGAGCCTTGTAAACGGGATTAAAAAAACAACCAATAACAAAAATGGGAATGAACGGATAATATTCACAAGTAAATTCAAAATCGAGAAAGCCCACGGATTATCAAGCAAATGACCCTTCCTAGAAAGAAATAGCAAGGTCCCGACAGGCAATCCAATCAAAATCGCAGCTAAAATGGACACACCAACCATCGTAATGGTTTCTCCAATTGACTGCCAAATTTCTGCCTCATATTGAATTAAAATCTCAGGCATGACCCAGCCCACCATTCTCTGCTAATTGTTCGATAAAGTATTCTGGACGATTATCCTTTTTTTGAATCCCGCTTGGTTCGATTAAGACCGTGTCATAAATCTCTCCCTCTGCCATGATCGATACACGATTGCATATACTTTTAATGACATCCAGCTCATGACTAACAATGACAATCGTCACACCGAAGCGTTTGTTGATGTTCTCTAGCACATCTAATATTTCAGCCGTTGTATTTGGATCAAGGGAAGAGGTCGGTTCATCACATAATAACACTTGCGGGTTATTTGCCAATGCCCTTGCAATGGCAACACGCTGCTTTTGTCCCCCGCTTAATTGTGCAGGGTATCTCTCCATCTCACCCTCCAATCCGACAAATTGGAGACACTCTACAACACGGTTCCGACGTTCCTTCTTTGGATAATTTGCCAGCTCTAATGAGGCTGCCACATTGTCATAAACCGTTTTATTTGCCACAAGATTAAAATGCTGAAAGATCATGCCAATCGACTTCCGTGCTCCCCGAAGTGCTTTATTGTTTAATGTTGTCAATCTTTGGCCGTTTACCTCCACGTCGCCCGCATCTGGGGTCTCCAACAAATTCATTAGCCGCAGCAACGTTGATTTCCCTGCTCCGCTTGCTCCGATTATTCCATGGATTTCACCTTTAGGTATTGTTAAAGTAACAGACTTAATTGCCTGAAACTGTGAAAATTTTTTACTCACTTGATGCAGGTTAATCATAAAATCCCACTTTCTATTTGTTGAAAGGTAAGTATAACGCTCTTATAGTTCCATCAAAGAAACACAGCTAATATATTATTTTATCAACTAATGAGGACCTAATGCAAAGACACAAATTAACAGTTAAAGACTTCTAACCCTATTATCATCCTTATGACTAGATTTTTCTATTAATCGGATTATTCCTTTCAAAATAATGGAGAGTACATTATAATTGATAATGGTTATCATTATCAAATGTTGGTTTCTAACCTTAAAATACGAATATTCATAAAGGACGTGGAGGAAAATACATGATTCAGTACCTTGATGAGAAAATTGCCAACTATGAGGTATGTGTCATCTTACCCTCAAATTACGATCAAACCAAGAAATACCGAACAATCTATATGCATGATGGCGGAGAAACTGCCAAACAAGCTACAAACTATATCGATCATTTAATTCTTTCAGGTCAAATTGAACCACTTATCGTTATTGGAATTTAACCAATTAACCGCAACAATGACTATACACCGTGGGAAGCACCATCACTTGCACCACATGCTCCCACTTTTGAAGGACAAGCACAGATTTATTTACATACTGTTGTAACCGAAATAAAGCCATATATAGATGCCCATTATGCTACGAATCCTGAACCTTCACATACAGCTATTTCCGGCTGCTCATTAGGAGGGCTTGTTTCGATTTTTGCCTCCTATTATTATCCAGAGGTATTCCATCAATATATCTCATTATCTGCTTCCTTTTGGTACGAGGATGTTCTTCGCTATCTTCAAGGAGAAAAGATTGAACGGCAAGGAAATATCCATATCAAACCAACTGTGAATCGTCAAAATCATCAGCTCTATTTATATGTCGGGGAATTAGAGGGAATTTATAAAGAAACGATACAAAAGCATATGGTTGACTACACGAAGAAGGCCCACCTTGAATTTATCAAGGAAGGCTATTTGGAATCCAATCTATTATTTGCGTCAGATCCAGAAGGAACTCATGATGACCTATTCTTTTCTAACTACTTCATTAAGTCACTACGTTGGTTATATGGCATAGAAACTAAAAACGAAACGTTGGATTGTTAATTAGTCGATTGCATCACAATTGCCCCCAAGAATGGTGATTGTCTTGGGGGCTGCTTTTTAAAAGAGTCTTTATCTATTGGCGAATAGGAAGTTCCTACTCTTAATGGGTGGCACTACAGAAGCATGATTTTTATCCATCGCATCATATAGAAACTTTGCATCCTCTACCATAAACCCTTCCTCACTTCCAACAGTGATCAAAAGCCTTTGATCAATCCAATGATCGCAATCAGCATGCAGCATAACCTCATGATCGTTCTGCCAAACGGAAGGACTTGTTGCCACTTACGATTGAAAAAGCTTTGAGTAAAAAGAGTCCCGAGCAAGTTGATAGGCCCACTGTCAAACATGTTTTTGTTAATCTGTTATTTCTTCTTTTATATTGCTTTTTCAAAAATTAGTGAATGATTCAGCTACAAGCTTTTTAGCAAGAAATAATCAACGATAACTAAGCAAGGGTTTTCCTCGTGAAAATGTTTTATGGTATGATAGTTAAATTGTTTATCTACCCTGTGACACATTTACATTCATCTAAGAAAAGAGGTATTTATGCACGCCACAGAATTAACCAAGCGACATTGGTTACTCATCTTAACACTTACTTTATTAACATTTGTTCTCGGGACAAGCGAATTTGTTATCGTCGGGATCTTAACCGATATTTCCTCGAGTCTCCATATCACAAATGCCAAAGCAGGCACACTCGTTTCTGCGTTTGCGCTTACGTTTGCCGTTGCCACACCGCTCGTGATGTCGGCAACGAGTCATTTTCCAAAGCGTAAATGGATGTTGTTTCTGATAGGTTCGTTCATCGTTCTGAATGCTTTGTGCGTGATTTCGACGAGCTACATCATGCTCCTTGCACTTCGGATGCTGACTGCGATTGTAACAGGCGTTTTAATTTCCCTTGCCATGGTTGTTGCAAGTGAAACCATGCCGATCGCTAAACGCGGACTTGCTATATCATTCGTTTTCGGTGGCTTTACGCTTGCAAACGTGATTGGAGTACCGATAGGCACTGTCATCGCTGAATGGTACGACTGGAATGCATCCTTCCTGTTAACGACTTTTCTCGGAGCTATTGCGTTTTTGGCATCTTTCTTCGTATTGCCTACTATGCAAAGTACAATTCGCAGTTCGATGCGTGATCAATTTTCTTTGTTAACACACCCGCGAATTTTAATGGCTTTTTTCATTCCATCTCTTGGGTTTGGAGCGACGTATGCCGTTTATACGTATCTTGTTCCGATTCTGAAAGGAATGGAAGCACCAGGCAGTTCAATCAGTTTGATCTTGTTTGGCTACGGATTCATTTCCATTTTCAGCAACATACTTGCTGGTAAAATTGCCAGCTACAATGCGATCGGACGCCTCCGGTTTGTTTTCCTCGTGCAGGCAATCGTTCTGATCAGTTTATATTGGACGACAAATCATTTTATCTTTGGATTGATTAACATTGGCTTGATGTCATTAATGGCCATCCTTTTAACAACATCTACCCAGCTTTATTTGATAGACCTTGCCGGTATTTATCAACCAAAAGCTACAGGGCTAGCTGCTTCACTGATGCCAGTTGCAAGCAATGTCGGTATCGCCTTTGGTTCCGCACTGGGCGGAGTTGTTTACCACCAGGGAAATTTGCTGAATGTGACATGGGTCGGTGGGCTGGTTGCAATCTTTGCAAGTCTTCTAACATTCCTAAGTTATCGCTTAGACCAAAAGCAAAAGAAAGCAGCATAAGAGAAAGCTAAAAACGCATTGGTATGCTTCCTTTGGTACCTCCAATAGAACAAAAATCTTTTCATGGCAAAATAAACAAACCTTCAAATAAATGGAAGAAAGAAGTATCAAGAACGATAGTTGTTCTTTGATACTTCTTTTTTTAAAAGACTAGGTGCTAAAAACCAAGCGGACAATTGCGATTTACGCCGCCTGAATTATATGCCCTTTTTTCCTAGAGTTACCGCCAATGTAAGGAATATATAAGGATAAGTTAATAAGGTAAGCTCTAAAAACCCAAAACCTCCAAAAACTAATATTTCCGGAGCGTGCCCGTCTAAATAATATCCTGTTCCGGTCATATACAAGCCAACAAGAAGATATGTTGTTATAGATATTCCTATTAAAAAATATCCTATGATATTAAACTTAACTTTTGTAAAACTATCTACTAAAATACCTACATATAATAATCCAAGCAGCAGCACTAAAATAGGTATGTATACTGGCTCATAAAAAAAATCACTCATACTTTCAATTAGCATCTTATACCTCCTTCTAAAAATAACCTATACTGGATTACAATTCTTAATATGAGTACTGGCCGCCACGGTTCTAAATTCCAAGAATTTTTATAAAGTGGAAGGTATGTATTCCCATGTTTGCCGTCCAAGTATTGACCTTGTAACTCTGTTAAAATTACTTTTATTCACAATACTAGCTACCCTCTAACCTTATCGGTTCAATAAACCAGGTTATGTCTGAGAAATATTTATCAGTTGGTCGACAACATCAAATAGTGCTGTCGCAATAAATATTTGAACTACTATTAAAATACTCAGTAATATTAAAAGAATTATTTTAAAAGTTGTATTCATGAAAACTTATACCTCTCTTTAGTATGTGTCCTTTATATAATCATGACTTACATCCGATTTAGTAGTTAGTGTTATATAATTAACATTTACCTACAACGGTTAAACCAGCTCTAGCATATGTTCCTGTTGAAGCCCAACCAGCAGCAGAGTTAAAGGTTTTTCCACTTATTTTTCTATTTAAATTCGTTGATCTATCATTTAACTGCCATCCAGCATAATCATATGCCAAATCGGTTTCATGCCCTCATAAGGAAATAAAGTGTCTAACTTTTGGGTTCACTTCATAAACGGCTTTTTTTCTCTTAATTTTTATTGCTCATCATCAAATTCAGATTCTGAACGGTCTCTATCTGTAGGTATTTCATTTTCATATGCATTTTCATACTCAGAAACTACCTCTGTGGCTTCCTCGTTCAAAGAAGCTTTACCTTTTTCCATTTTTTCACTAGTCACATCTCGCTTAATACCTTCAACGTATTCATTCGAATTTGGAGCTGATACTAATAATGAACCATCATCTTGTGCATACGCTAAAAACACATATGATTTTCCTTCTTCCGGTAATGTATCATCTTCATACAAAACAACAGAAGAGCCATCTTCATTTATCCCTCCAGCCTTTTGAATTGGTATGGAAGTATCTGTAACTAGATCACCCTTTATATTTTGCAGGACAGTAACTTGGTAATTTGTATACGGTGTTGAAACCTCTTTAGCACCGTCACTAGTTTCAATTGTTACAGGATCTTTGTATAGAGTGTCAACGTCTTCATCGACTCGGCCTATAAAAACGTAATCTGCATCACCTACAGTTTCATTTGGATCATCCACATCTACAGCAAAAGTACCATCCATTTGAATTACCTTTAGATTTTTTTTATCCTCCGAACTTACATTACTTACATCTTTCTTGGAATTAGAACAAGCTGAAACTATCAAAGAAAGACTAACTATAAATAATAGTGAAGCAAGTAACTGAACTTTTTTCTTACCCATTTTTTCACCCCTCCTCTTCCTGTTAGTATTTCTTATAAGCAGCGGTATAAGCTTTAAATACCTGCTGTAACATTTATTGTGCAAGAAGGAAAAGAATAATAACTTATAGAATGGTATGATCCTATTTATCATTCAGTAAGGAAAGGTGTATTATCATCAAATGTTTTTTCATTTTTTCTCCACCCATTTTTAATTTTCATTCCTATAATGGCATAATAACCATAAATCCCGATTGATAGGTTCCAAAATTGAATTCAGGATTTTCACATATGGAAAACTCCCCTTTCTTTCCGATAGGCTATGTTAAATCTTAAGTTGTTTTACCCCAAAAGAAAAAACCGCCCTTTGAATAGGCGGTTAATTGAACTATCGTTTCCCGTTAGTGGCATTGAATCCCGAAGCTTTGTTTCCTAATCTTTCTCTATTGTAACAAGTGAATAAACTGGACCACCACCTGTACCTGACATGGCACTCTGAGAGACAACCTTCCATCCCTCTTGCAAAAGTTGATTTAAATCACTTAAGTTATTCTTCTTTTCGCTAAGATAATAAACTACGATTGCCTTTTGCATAATACAGCTCCCTCCAGAACTCAATATATCCTATATAAAATTTCGTGATTATACCGAAGCCGTTCGTCGAAGCTTACTGTTTGTTTCATTTACAGTAAACAGACAAGAGGCGACAACATATTTTTCTTATTCGACATTGTGTTCTCATATTCCTTGCTGTTTAACATCTATCCTTTTGTAATACATATGACCTCATTTACAACAACAACCAACTATTTCGTTAACTGGCTATACACTGTGACGTTATTTCGACGACACCACCAAAAACCGGACAATTTGATCCGAGAAGTTAAACCAGTAATGGGCTTTTCTAGCATCGAACATGAACGACTGCTGTTCATGGAGTTCTATTCTTTCTCCCTCTATTTCCACTGTTAACTTCCCTTCGATAATGAATAAGAATTCATGTCCGCTATGAGAAAAAGCGCTTCCTTTATTCTCCCCTGGCTTTAACGTGACTAGAATAGGCGAAAAAACAGCATCACGAATGCCGCTGGATAAATTCTGATAGTGAAATTGTTCATGATTGTAATCTGAATTTTCTTGGGAGCGGTCCTCAGAAAAAAAGAAGCTTGGGCTGACATCTAATGTATCGGCGATTTTTTTTAATGACTCTAATGTGACGCTTGATTTTCCCCGCTCTACTTGTGATAAAAAGCTGATCGAAACGCCTGTTTGTTCAGCAAGGCTCTTTAATGTTAGTTTTCGCTCTTTCCTCAATAATTTGAGTTTTTTCCCGATTGAATCAAAAGGCATACAGATGCCCCCTTTTTTACATAGTATCTAGCTTTATTATACATGACAAAATTTGATGAATGCTCTGTCATTAATAACTTATCAAAAATTATTGACAGAAAATTTTTAATTATTTAAAATAAAGAAAATAATAAATTGAAGTGACACTTCAATTTTAAAGGGGTGACTCATGATGGAAAAGAAACAAATGCGGCGAATATTAATCGCGAGTTTAGTCGGAAGTTCGATTGAGTGGTTTGACTATTTTTTATATGGGACCGTTGCAGCTCTCGTGTTTAACCAGCTATTCTTCGTGAATGAGGATCCGACAATAGGGCTGTTGCTTTCCTATGCATCCTTTGCGTTAGCATTCTTCATCCGCCCTTTTGGCGGAGTGATTTTTAGCCATATTGGCGATCGTATCGGGAGAAAGAAAACACTTGTTATAACACTTAGTTTAATGGGGGTCGCAACATTTGGGATGGGGCTTCTTCCCACGTATCAAGCCGTTGGTATTTGGGCGCCGATTTTATTAATCACGTTACGCTTAGTTCAGGGTCTAGGAATTGGCGGTGAATGGGGAGGCGCGCTTTTATTGGCCGTTGAATATGCTCCCGCTGAAAAACGGGGCTTGTTCGGAGCTATTCCCCAGATGGGTGTTACAATAGGAATGCTGCTTGGAACCATTGCCTTATCTATTATGACACTGCTTCCTGAAAGCGCATTCATGACTTGGGGATGGCGTATACCATTCATTTTTAGTGCTCTGCTTGTATTCTTTGGCCTTTGGATTCGTAAAGGAATTGATGAAACACCTTCATTCAAAAAAGTGAAGGAATCAGGAGAAGTTCCAAAGCTGCCGATTGTAGAAACTCTTAAGAATTATTGGCGTGAAGTGATTATCGCCGTGGGAGCCAAAGTGGTAGAAACAGCGCCATTTTATATTTTCAGCACATTTGTCGTATCATATGCTACTTCGAATCTCGGTTTCTCACGGACAGCTACATTGACTGCAGTCATGATTGCAACAATTATAACGACAATTTTAATACCATTCATGGGGATGTTATCCGATAAAATTGGCCGCAAAAAGCTGTTTATAGGCGGAACGATTGGGATGGCACTGTTTGCATTCCCATACTTCTGGTTGCTGCAGCAAAAATCGGTACTCCTATTAATCATTGCAACAGTGATAGGTTTAGGGGTAATTTGGGCTCCCATCACAGCTGTTCTTGGAACGATGTTCTCGGAAATTTTCGATGCACGTATTCGTTATACCGGCATCACGCTTGGATATCAAATCGGGGCAGCTCTGGCAGGAGGAACAGCGCCGCTAGTTGCAACTGCTTTACTTAATAGGTTTAATAACTCCTATGTTCCTGTCGCCATCTATATTATTTTTGCATCTGTCCTTTCCCTAGTCGCGATTTGGGCAGTTAAGGATCGCAGCAATCAGAAATTAGACGAAACGCATAATAGTAGCGCCATGTAATCTATGGATCTTTACTTCAAGGAGGACAATTGAATGTTGGTTATAAATGAAAAGGAAATTCAACAATCATATGGAATGAAGGACGCAATAGCGGATGTAAAGGCCGTATTACGTGCACATGGTGCTAGAAAAATAGACAACCCTCATCGCACAGTTCTTGCTTTCCCTCAACACGAGGCATCGGCACTTTATATGCCAAGCGCTGATTTATCTGAAGAAGTTTCGGCGGTCAAAGTTGTTACCATTTTTCCAAAGAATCCTTCAAGGGGGATGGCAACAACACAAGGAGTCATCTTGTTGTCAGATGCAGAAAATGGTGAACATTTAGCACTGTTGAATGCTTCATATTTAACACGTCTTAGAACGGGGGCATTGAGCGGCATTGCCACAGACTTTCTTGCTCGTAAAGACGCCAGGGTTCTCACGATCATCGGGACAGGGGCTATGGGATTTGAACAAGCAATCGGTGTGTTAGCCGTAAGGGACATTGAGCGTATTTTATTAGTAAATCGCACACCAGAGAAAGCGCAGAAATTCGGTGAAAAGCTGCGGGCATTCGGAGTAACCGTTCCTTTTGAAGTTTGCGAAGATGTTTCAGCAGCTGTTCGTCAAGCAGATATCATTTGCTGTGCAACCCGCTCGAATGAGCCTGTATTTAATGGACTGGATTTAAAGCCAGGCACACACATTAACGGGGTCGGGTCTTACTTGCCGCATATGAAAGAAGTGGATAATACCACGGTATCACGCGCTGCTAAAATTATCGTCGACGATTTGGCTGGCGTGAAGGATGAGGCAGGAGAACTCATTTCTGCAGCCAATCAGGGAAATTGGTCGTTTAATGATATTCATGGGGAGCTTTTTGAACTTGTCATGCGGACCAAAACAGGCAGGGAAAATGAAGAGGAAATTACCTTCTTTAAGTCAGTCGGTGCTGCTTACTTTGACCTCGCTGTGGCAAAAGGTGTTTACTGCCAATCGAAAGAACGGAACATCGGGATGGAGATTGAGGTATAACAGAAGCTTGTACATTTCGCTATCGCTGAATGTAATAACAACCCTATTTATTTGCCTTAGCTTGCAGTAACATTTCATCTTTAAAATAAGAGACCCTTCTTTCGGAAGGGCCTTTTAAATAACCCTTATCTTTTACAAGCGATCAAGTCTTTATCACGGTCGCTTTTTTTATTATGACTACCCTCTAAACAAAAAAACACTACCAATTAAAATAGCAGTGTCGTTTTCGTGATAACCTTATTGATTCAATAGACCAGGTAATGTCTGAGCAATATTTGTCAGTTGGTCAATAACATCAAATACTGCTTTTGTCATAAATATTTGAACTACTATTAAAATACTCAGTAATATTAAAAGGATTATTTTAAAAGTTGTATTATTCATGAAAACTTATACCTCTCTTTAGTAAGTGGCCTTATTATAATCATAACTTACATCCGATTTAGTCGTTAGTGTTATATAATTATCAAATTTACCTATAACAGTTAATCCAGCTCTAGCATAAGTTCCTGTGGAAGCCCAACCAGCAGCAGGGTTAAAGGTTTTTCCACTTATATTTCTATTTAAATCCGTTGCTCCATCATTTAACTGCCATCTAGCATAATCATATGCCAAACTAGATCGATCATCAATTTTTAGATTTTCCCCGAAATTCATGGAAATCCCTAATGAAAACGGATAACCTAGTGACAAGTTAACAGAAGACGTCCCTTTGTCTCCCATAGGACCCCAATCGTCTAAATGATCTGTATCTGCTGGTATATCTATATTCGTATAAATAGATCTAGCCCATATTCCTTTATAACTTGTGACTTGAGTTATAGGTTTTAAAGTGAAATAATCATATTTTTTACTCTTTTCGCTATTTTGCTTGTACAAGTGCCAATCTGTATCCATTCTAGCAACCAAAAGTCCAAGACGATATCCTTTTTCAACCAAATCATATTTATTTTTAACTCTTACACTTTCTGCTTTTACTTTATTATTAGTAATAAAAGTAGAAGCATCAGTTGTATTTTTTTCTTGATTAATTTCATTTTCAATATCAATAATCTCTGATTGAGTATTTAAAACCTCTTGTAACAGCATTTCTTTTGTGTTGGGAATTGAATTACCATTTTCATCGAAATTCGAAATTATTAATAGAAACATCTACAAACTGAAGTTCTTGACTTTTATCTATTGTATACCCTATTACATGACTTGTATATTCAGAATCAGCAGCATCAAGAGTACCTTTTTCATTCACTTCATCGTCTGAAGGTTTTTCGTCAACAAATTCTTTACCATTTTCAATTGCTTTTTTATTCAATTCTTCTTCACTCAAACCAAATTCTAACTGTCCATTATTCTCTTTAACTGAAAGTTTATCTAAATCTAAGATTTCTTTATAATCCTCTGCTTGAACATCACCGTAAAGAAATACTCTTTTACCACCTTCTATTTCAGCTTTCAAAAAATCTTTATATAATTTATTACCTTCAACAACAGCCGCATCAGCAGCAATAGAATTAGATTTCTCAAAATCTCTTTTATTATCGGGGGAAACAACGCTAACGTTCAATTCATTATTATCAACTTTATCTCGAATATCTTCAAACTCCGGATCACTATTTTCTTCAACAACAGTATTAACCGTTTCTTCTGTACTTGTTTCATCATCAGCAAAAATAACTATATTCTTTTCTTCCGATGATTCATTCGTGTTTTCTTTCCTATCATTAGCTTTGGCAAAGAAATTAACTGAATAACTACTAAAGAAAAAAAGCAAAGACAAAAGTACAACAAAACTACCTTTTAATATTTTTTTTGTTTTACTCAAAATACACCCTCACTATTCTAATTAAATATCAACATACATGTTATGTATAAAGTTACACATATTATATTTTTTTGTATATTTGGTCATTAATGAAACGTTTTCGAGAGTCTTGTTTAGGATTGGGGCGCTAACAACTAAGTCTAATTGATCTATACATCCCACACTTTTTTCTTACCATTTGTCTCCTGTTTAAATTCCAAATCATATTTTATTTTGTTACTTTTCCTCCAAGTTCCTTACCTCCGAAAATGGTTCAAACGCTACTTCATGTATGGTCCTCTTAAAAGGTGTTAATACCTTCAAGTTCCCCCGGTAAATTCAGAGACAACTCATACATATTTTCATATACTTCTATACTTTCATTTACATCATTACTCATATTTATTTCTGTCAATACAGCTTTAAATTAAACGTACTCAACAAAACACACAAACTGCCTACCATCATTAACTGTTTTTGCATTTTCTTATCCTCCTTTATTAATTTTCATTTCCATAATCACATATTAACCAAGAACTAAAATTTATAGATTCCAATTTTGAAATCAGAAATTTCACATATGGAATATTTCTTTCTGTGATCCACTCTTAAAAACCAAAATATATAAGAATACTCAAGAAAATTAGTAAGAGTTAGAAAACCGTTACACCTCTCATGTGATACCTTTCCCCCACAAATAAAAAGCCCCTGACACTAGAAGTGCCAAGGGTTTGAACGATTAATGAATTTATACATATAGTTTGCATTTCCAACATTTCTCGAGAGTAAAAGTTTTAATTCTGAAATAATCATTATATCATCCCTATTTTTTATTGATTTTTGAACGAATAAGTATAGATATGGCACAAGTACCATAGAGAAATAAAGCTACGAAAAGTAAAGGTACTAATATTGTTGATATTTGATCTTTTGGGACAACCCAAAATAATAGAACTGCAAAGGAAATTGTTCCACTTAACCCCACGAATATCGCATAAAATAATAATCCGAAATTTAAAGCCTTTTTATAATTCTCTTTATTTGTAGACATCAATATCAAACTTCACCACCTAATTTTAATTTTGTTTTAACCACTGTTTTTTAGAATTACTTATTTTCTTCTAATCCTACCTTTACTCCTACTCCGATACTGTAACTTTAGAAAAATAACTTCAAGCAACTCCCTATTTGGAGTAAGCACCAGTCAAAAACTCCTCCTCAGACCCTATTTACGACAAATAAAAAGAATCCATCTTGAAAAAAGATGGATCATTTTCTATCTGTGTTGCTGTGTCGATTCAGTTTTCATGCAGAGTTGATTGGAGCGGGTGTACGAGACTCCTGCGGGAATACGCATCCAGGGGGAGACCCCGCAGGCGCAAAAGCGCCGAGGGCGGACCGCCAGCGGAAAGCGAGTGCCTGCAGTGGAATGAAACGATCAAAGCATACCCTCCAAATATGAGCAAGTTGTATGCCCCCTATAATGCGGAAGATTGACTTAATTCATTCTGATCTACCCGTTTCTGCTTCAGCTACCTTTTTGACACGATCTAAAAATTCAACGACCACTTTATCGGTAGCAAATAATAATAATAATTTCAAAAACCACTTTAATGGCCGACTGGTGACTGTATATGTAAAGGAAGTTCTATTGTCATTGATTTTATTTAGTTCATATAAAGCGGTAATATCAAACATTTTTGCAAGTATGAAGCCTACTTTAAGCTTTTTCTCATTAGTTTCATTCAAATACTCTAATGTTTCTATATCATACTCTTCTGTTCGTTTTCCTTCTCTATATTTTTGACGATATACGCTTCCAACCATTTCTTCCGTTATTTTAACGGGCTTGTGTTCAACTACTTGAGGCATGATTTTTTGCATATTTTCTACAGAACCGTCAAGAAACTTCCATACCTGTTCAATTGGGGCATTTATTTCTATTTCTTTTGTCCATTTTTTCAATGAAAATCACCTCTGTCTCTATTATATTTCCTTTATTATGTAAAACCAAATTTCGAACTGATTAATCGGCAAATAATTCAAGTTACATTAGATACATTAACCAACTCTTTTTGAATTTAAATGTCGTTCTGTAAATAAATTACTTATTAAGATTCTCTTTTTTGGTGTTATTCTTGTATAATAAACCAAACGGTTACTTTTTCAGGAGAATCCTATGAATTTTATTTATATTAATCAAAACATATTAGATAATCTCTTTTATATCTTAGTAAGCATTTTGATATATTACATTTTATTAGATCATGGCAAAAGGTTAAGTCAGTATGGCAAGACCCTTATTACTGCATGCATGAGCATTCCTATTATTTTATGTATGAAGTTTCCTATTTATATCGATGAATATTGTGTCCACGATCTCAGGCAAATTCCTTTTATAATAGGGACCCTTTATGGTGGCTGGCCTGTAGGGGCTGCCCTGTTAGTCATCATATTAACTTTTAGGTTTGCTTTTTATGGTTTCAATTTACTTACGTTAATTGTATATATCGTAATATTTATTATAACGGCTCTATTTTCTTCCAAATTCAAAAATTTCAATCGAAAAAATAAGATTAATAGCTCGATACTATTAATTCTGTTTCTTGGAATCCTAACGAGCTTCATTTCACTCGTTATGTCTGATTATTTTCGAATAACGGAGGCGTATGTATTTTACTTTATTATCCTCCCTCCTTTCATTATTGCTTTAGCTGTATATATAATGGAAATTTTAAAAGATGCCATTTTAATCCGGACACAAATGATAAGGCTTGAAAAAATGGAGGTAGTCAGTCAGCTTGCAGCAAGCATTTCACATGAAGTTAGAAATCCTTTAACGGTTGTGAAAGGATTTGTTCAACTGCTAAAGACTCCTGATCTGACTCAGGAAGTAAAAGAACAATATATAGAGCATATTGTCAGGGAGCTTAATAGTGCAGAATCCATTATTAGTGAATACTTAGCATTTGCAAAACCTGCACTTGAGAAAGTGGATCCTATTTCAATTAACCGTGAAATAGGATATGTAATTGAAATGATCAAACCATTGGCTAGCATGAATTTAGTTACTATATCTAATCAGTTGACTCCAGGCATTACCCGGGGGAATATTCAGCATTTCAAGCAATGCTTCCTAAATCTCATTAAAAATGGTATAGAGGCAATGCCAAACGGCGGGGAACTTAATATTGTTTCCTATGTAAATAATTTCGACATCATTATCGAAATAAGTGACAATGGAGTAGGAATGAACAAAGAGCAAATAAATCGTTTTGGCGAGCCTTATTACAGTTCCAAAGAAAAAGGGACTGGGTTGGGATCAATGGTGGCTGTTAAGACCATCCAAACGATGAATGGTACACTTCATATAACAAGTCTTTTGAATAAGGGAACAACGATTTCAGTAACACTTCCCGTTTATGATGAAGATTATTCTGCAAAATAATAAAAAAGTCCGCCGTAAATGGCGGACTTCAGACTGTAGACAAACTCGAAGAAAAGCGAATTTGCCTGCAGTTTTATTTAATAGAAGTTCCAGTTGATTTCAGAAATCCGCTCCCTTTCCGCGGACTGTCTGCCAAGCCTCCTCGACGCAAGCGTCTGTGGGGTCTCGACTAGACAGTTATTCGCAGGAGTGTCGCAAATTTCTTCAATCCAATAAGGATTACAGTAAAAAAACATAAAAACCGGAGCAGTTTATTCGACCCGCTGCACTGTCTTGGGCTGTTGACGCAGTTTATCGACCTAAACCACACAATATTCGGCCGTTCACGCACAGTATTCGACCTAAACCACATAGCATTCGACCGTTCACGCTCAGTATTCGACCTACCCCGCATAGTATTCGACCGTTGAGGCACTATATTCGACCGTTCGCGAATTTTTTCGAACTTCACCTCACTTTTCGGACTCTTAACCCCTTATGTCCGCAAAATAAAAGTCCGCCATTATCGGCGGACTTTTTACTTTATTTTTTCTGGTCAAGGCATTGATAAACGGCCATCATGTCTCGTTTGTTCAATTCCCGAATCCGGGCGAAAATGGGGATATCGGCCACGGCCTCGGTACGTTCACTTTCAGCCACGACATCACTTACTTTCCCTGTCAGCCAGGTCTGGACGTCGATGTCTTCGACGATTTCTTTACGCCCTTCATCATCGATGCCACTGGCATGACAGCTCACACAAGGAATCGTTAATTTATACACACCGTCATGGATGTTGTCTTCTGAAATGACTTTCTTGCCATTACAGAATGGGCATTTATGACTTGCTTTAATTTTATTGATTTGGGTAACGATTTTTTTGTAGCCGAATGCTTCATAGACATAGGTTAGTTTTTTGTATTTGCCATTGGTGAAATATTTATCAATAATGGTTTCTCTTGTTTCGTTAATATTGGCAAAGTCACAGATGGTAATCTGATTTTTGCTACTGATTGCTTCGATATTGCCTTTAATGCTGTCCCAGAATGGCTGGGTATTTTGTAAAACCACTTCATAGCCGACGAAGCTTGCTAGTTCGAGCTCAAGCATTTTCAACGCCGCTTTTGTTTCACGTGGAAGGAATGACACATCATCAGTGAGTGCGATATCGCCGCCCACAATCGCTTTTAGTTTCTCCAGTTCCGGCAGCTTCCCTACGATTTTGATGACTTGATCAATTGGCTGTTGGATGATCTCGCGAATGTCCGTATCACCAAACATCAGCTTTTTATGATGTTTGAGAACCGTTCCTTGACAGACTGGACAGTCGATCATTTCTTTTGTTTCTTTCATCTGCTCTTTAATGATAGATTTCGATACAAAGATATAACGCCCAATGATGAAATTGAACCCTTCCCAAATTCGCGATGCCTTGCCTGCTTTATCGTAAAAGGACTTTTCCCAATACCCATATAAGAAGGTATGTTTTTCGGCATCTGTCATCTCATTATAGCTTTTACTAATGTCGTGACCGAGTTCATTCTTGATCTCATCAAACAGGAATTCCAGTTTTGAATGCTGATAATATTTTAATACTTCCATCACGTCCGGATGCAATAAACCATCCCAGAATGGCACGTTTTTGTCTTGTATGACTACATCGAAATCGAATTTTTCAATGACCCGGCGTCCCGAACAGCTTGGACAATGATTTTCTGCAGAATAGAAATCGAAGCTTCTTGTATCCTTATTGGTCGGATGTGCAGCCACTATATGGTTGATCATTCCGCCCAATTCATAAAGAAACGTATATTGACTGTACAAGTGCCGTTCAAGGTCGATGGCGATGACAGGTGCAATCGTGTCTGACTCGTACTCCCCATAAATCACACGAGCGATTGGTGATAAGCTTTTTAAAATGCCGCCCTTATAGACGTTCTCTGCGTTTTTAAAATAGTCCAGATGATTTTCCTGTAAATAATTGATACCAGTTTTTGACCGGAGCGTCGAAGAGATATGCAATGGCTCCACTTGATCGTCACTGTCTTTGTGACTGTAATAATCATCATGACTGACAACGTCAAGATGCTGGACAGGTGTTAGCTGTCTTTTGCCAAAATCCACGATATAATCCGAGCTTTCCAGCATATAGGCATTATGTTCAATCATGATGATGGAGACGGATTCATCCTCCAGAATGACCCTGACACTGTCAATGAATTGGTTTAAAATATTTTGCGATAACCCTTTTGAAGGCTCGTCAAAAATGAACAGCGTGTGCGGGTTCCTTGTCTTCGCAAACAGCTCGGAAACTAAGTGGACACATTGAAATTCACCCGTCGATAGTGTTTGTGTTTTTCTTTCTAACGTCAAATAACCAAGCCCAAGTTTGATCAATAAGCTCAAACGTTTATGTGCGATGTCTTCTTTTGGCAATTCTTCAATAATATCTTCGATTGAACGCTGAAAAATATCATCAATTTCATCACTGTATTTGGTTAGCTTCTTTTTAATATCAAGAAACGTCGCAACGGTTGACCGGCTGGTGATCGATTTATTTCGGTCCTGCCCGACCATGACCAGCTTATCCTTTGGATACCGCTTCTGAAAATCTTTGGAGATGCATTCATTGACTAGTGTAGATTTACCGCAGCCTGATTCCCCCGTAAAGGTAACGAGTCTATTCTTGGGAATCCGGATTTCTTCCATTTGAATATTACGGCAGTAAAGATCCTGAAATTGATAGTATTCAGTAGGCGCTGCTTCATTTCGCTTCCAGCTGATTGGTTTGGGCCGCGGTGATTCCTCAACGATTTTCCCGCCATATTTTCCGCTGCCGGGTCCAAAGAACAATTGGTCATCAGTGCTATCCAACACCGTGTCTGAGTGATCAATGAGCCAACTTTGATTTTTATAACCTAATTGCTTAATCTGTTCCAAAATTTTCAAAAGGGTTTGATGATCAAGACCGACGGAGATTTCATCGATGATGATCACGGTATTTTCACTTGTTGCCATGAATTCGGCCAAGTAAAGCCGGGTTAATTCCCCTCCTGACACTGTCCCCATAATACGGTTCAAGCCTAAATAACCAATATTCATATTGATTATATTTTGGAGAATATGCTGTTTAGCTTCACTAATATGTAATGTCTCTGCGAGTGAAAGGATCGTTTCGATGCTTAAGTTGTTGATATCGGATATAGTATGCGGGCGATCTAATAATTCAATGGTATATTGCTCGACTTCTTGATTGTAGCGCTTCCCCTCACACTTTGGACATTCGACATTTTTCGTCGTACCGCGTCCTTTACAAGTGGGGCACCAGCCTAAGGCATTATTAAATGAAAAAACTTCCGGAGAAAGATTGAATTTTTCTGCAAGACAAACACGAATCTCTTTAAACACACCAGTATGTGTGCCAATGGTCGAACGGAGATTAGCTGAAATGGATGATTTGCCGAGAAAAAGGACCAGAGGCATTTCCTCCATCTTGATGGCACTGAAGTTGGTTTCCATAATATTAGGGAATAAATACTGATATTCAGACTTCGGCAATAAGGAAACGAGACGCTTCTTGGATTCTTCGCCAATGGTTTGACAAAAAGTCGTCTTCCCGGAACCTGATAAACCAGCAATTCCTAATGATTGGTCGTCTGGCAGTGATGAATCTAAATGGCATATATTATTCGCTATTAATCGATTTATTTTCATTTGTAACTCCTCTCATTTTTTTAAGCTCAGTCTTTCATATTAGCACAGCAGTATATGTATTTGGTATTTTTTTTAACGGTACCCCATCCTTCTATTCTTTCACATTACGCTGTTTCAAAAACGTATGATTCATCGACAAAAAACGAGGAGTAAGGATTGAATTTTTTTAAAGCCTTCTTATAGATTATAAAAGCCCCTCTCGACTAAGAGAAGGGCATTTCTTATAAAGTATGACCACATTTTTATCCAATACACTTATTTTGTATTAGACTTTTTTGCCTTGTTTTCAAGATCGCTTTTAGGCTCGGTGGAGAATTCCACATCTTTTCCATGTCCCTGCGGGTTAACACTTGGTGCGATGCGACCTCTTCCTGTCTTTTTACTCATTTCCTTCACCTCCAAGTATATGATGTTGGACGGATCTACTTTAAATTACGGGTGTAATTAAATGTGTCTTTGTTCTGAGGAACATCAGGATCTTTTTTCCCGGCAGGCTGTACTGCTCTTCCTGTATTTCCGCTATAGCCTTCTTCCATGGGCCCTGGATAATGATAATGACCATCATTAACTGATTGAGTTGTTGATTCACCAGTCACCTGGCTTCCTCCCGTTTCCACCTGTTCTTTCTCGTTAGTCAATCCATCTCCTCCTTTTTCCTAAAGATTTTCTTTTATAGTATTTCGATAAAAGAGCAATAAAATTAAAGGAGAAAAAAGGAAGCACTAATAATTACTCCATTCTTTGTTAATTGGAGGTCAGAAGTAAGCTCTCCGTTCCATCGTTTTTCAAGAAAGGACTTGGTTCGCCAACAGTATATATTTGTAAGTTATGCATAGCCCTGGTACATGCGGTGTAGAACAATCTACGCAGGCTCTCATCACCATATGTTTGCACAGATGCATCATAAATGATGACAGCATCAAATTCGATGCCCTTGGCCAAATAAGCCGGAATAACAACAACTCCCTGTTCATATTCATTTGTGCCTTTCTGAACGAGTTTAATTTCACCTTGGACACTAAGGGCATCGTATGCAACGGCACTTTCCGCAGCAGATTTACAGATTATTGCGATTGTATTATACTCACGACTTTGAAAGTATTTGACTTTAGACAGAATTTCACGGTGCAATTCATCTCGGCTGGACACATGAGTGAGTACAGGCTTCTCGCCTTCTCGATTGAATGCCTTAATTCGATGGCCTTCTGGAATTAGTTCACGTGTGAATTCTATAATCTGCTTTGTGGATCTGTAGCTTTGATCCAAGGTTATGCTCTCGGTTTCACTTACTCCGTATAAACTGGTAAGGGTCTGGAAATCCACCCGTTCGCTGGCATGTGCAAATATTGCTTGGTTAAAGTCACCGAGCACGGTCATCCTAGCAGAAGGAAACAATCGTTTCAAAAACTCGAATTGAAATGGAGAATAATCCTGTGCTTCGTCAACAAGAACATATTTTATAGAAGTATTCGACTGGAATCCTTGAATTAACTCCTTCAGCAGCAAAAATGGAGTCGCGTCTTCGTAATACAGTTTACCTTCATCCAGCATTTTTTGGGTTGATAAGCAAATTTCCCTTTCGGCAGGTGTTTCACCCTCATTCCACAGTTCGATCCGCATTTGTTCGTCAAAAAGTTGCTTGTATATTCCCTTAATATTGATAAAATGAAGTGCTTTTATCCGTTTGCGTAACGTCTTCAATTTCTTTCGAACAATCATACGCGCAAGCATTTTATTCTCTATCTCATAATCGTCAAAGGAATCTTCAGTATGACCGCGTTTTTTCTCTAAATAGGTGTATACCTTTTGGTAATCTTCTTTGCTAAGATACTCGATTTCCTCCTGGACCCACGGTTGTTTCAACTCAAACTTTTCCCTTTCATCAAGTAGCTCACATAACCACTCTTTCAGCTTTTCAATCCTATTGTGAAATCTTAATGTGGTGTCTGTGTTATAAAATCTTTCTGAGATTTGTTTGGCCGAGACGAGCGTTTCCCCCCGGAACTTTACCCCTCTAAAGATCATTCCGGATTGCTCCAATGATTGTCTGTATGTTTTGATGATCTCAAAGAAGCGAATCGATGCCTTAAATTGGATACTCGCTGTCCTGGTGCTATAGGAAGGATCATCCGCTCCAGTCAGCAAAAATTCCAATTGCTCATAAGGATCCTCAACTTGAAAAGAGTCAGTCAGACGATGATCCAGGTATTCCTGGAATGTTACCTGCTGCATATTCTCTTCGCCAAGTTCGGGTAACACATTGGATACGTAGTTATTAAACATGGAGTTAGGAGAGAATAGAATGATTTGATCCGCTTTCAGCCTTTCTCGATTCTTGTAGAGCAAGTAAGCGATCCGTTGGAGGGCAGCTGATGTCTTCCCGCTGCCAGCGGCACCTTGAACAATGAGCAGACGTCCGCGATCGTTCCGGATGATCCTATTTTGCTCCCGTTGAATGGTGGCCACAATACTGTGCATATGCTTATCCGTTCCCTTGCCAAGCACCTGCTGCAGGATCTCATCCCCAATGGTGAGACTCGTATCGAACATTGATTCGATAACGCCTCCCTTGATGGTGTATTGCCACTTGTTCTCCAGCATCCCCCGAATTACGCCTCCGGGAGTGGAGTATTCTACAGGACCGGGAGGATAGTCATAATAAACACTCGAAATCGGGGCCCTCCAATCGTAGATAATGAAGTTTTCTCCTGTTGCATCAGTAAGAGTGGAAGTCCCAATATAAATTTGTTCCGTAAGGGGAGACCCCTCTTCAGTGATTTCAATCCGGCCGAAATAAGGTACTTCCTGCATGCGGCGCAGTGTTGACAGCCTCTTGAAGGCATATCTATGTGCGCCTTCGCTTTGTGACAAGTCTTGAGCCTGCTGCCTTAAGCCAATGATCGTCTCGAGGTAATCATCGAAAGTATCGATATTAACCTTGAGGTCATCCCAAAAGTGTTTACGGATATTAACAACTTCTTTTTTACGCTTTGAAGTTTCACCTTCTATTTTGCTGATTTGTTTCGTGATTGTTTCTATCACCTCATCCAAACGTTCTTGCTCCTGCCGAATTTCATCGTTCATAACAGACACTCCTTTAAAAAATGAGAAATTAGGGGTTGACTAGAGGTGAGTTTTACCTTATACTTATAGTAAGGGGTAAACTGTTTTTGTATATTATAAAATGTGTTTCTATACTAATTTATCATAATTTCTGAATGATATCAATGTATATTTCATAACAGTTGCCATAATGAATCGTCATTTTATACTCTAATTTAAAATTTAAAGTTAGGAACCAGTTAAGCAAGCAGCTTGACTGGTTTTTTTTTTGACTATTTTCATCTCGAAAGCCTAGTCCTGTTTTTGCTGCAACAATCACATCAACGGTTGATTCGTTGTAACGATGACACGTGATATTGTCTTGACTTAATATTGTTTGTTAGATAATGTTTAGAAAAAAACTTTTTGCAGGAGAATTTATAATGAAAAAATATAAAGCATGTCAAAGTTGTGGAATGCCGCTTTCTAAAGATGAATTAGGTGGAGGAACTGAAAAAGATGGTAGTAAAAGCACTAAATATTGTAGTCATTGTTATATAAATGGTGAATTCACTCAAAATATTACTGCGATAGAAATGCAAAAATTTGTCCAAAATCATTTGATGGAAAATATGAAAATGCCTAAATTTATTGCTAAGTTTTTTACTAGAGGTATCCCAAAGTTAAAGCGATGGAATAAGTAAACTACAGAAAACGAAAAAACTGTCATTCAAATGTGATTGAAACGGAAGGCGCGAGACTCCCGGACCACCCGCGGAAAGCGAGTGCCTGGAGTGGAAATCAATATTAACGAGATTATCTACAGCCGAAGCCCTCCATTATAGAGAGGGCTTGTTTGTTCTGCAGGATGAGTAAAATACTGAATAATCCGAAACTAAAAAGCTGGATAGCCCCAAATAAGGCTATCCAGCTTAATTTATAAAAGATCACTTTACCTTTACCCCGGCTTTGATCAAGGTAGGTGGAGTTTCTCCCTGTAATCCGGCGACAAGGTTGGTTGCGGCCAGCATCGCCATTTTCTTGCGGGTTTCATATGTTGCGGAACCGATATGAGGCAAAGTGACGACATTCTTCATGGAAAGCAGCGGGTTGTCTTCCTGGACGGGCTCCTGTACAAAGACATCCAGCCCTGCCGCGTGAATTTCACCGGTTTTTAGCGCATCGATCAGGGCTTCTTCATCCACTGTTTTCCCTCTTGAACAATTGATGAAGATCGCGGACTCTTTCATGAGCTTGAATTCTTTTTCCCCCATCATCTTTTCAGTTTGAGGAGTTAGCGGTGTCATCAAGCAGACAAAATCAGATTGCTTTAACAGATCTTCCAGAGAACAGTATGTAGCTCCATACTTTTGTTCTGCTTCTTCATTTCTGGATCTGTTGTGATATAAGATGTTCATATCGAACCCAAAACGGGCCCTTTTTGAAACGGCAGAGCCGATTCCGCCCATTCCGATAATGCCTAATACTTTATGATGGACGTCCAACCCAAACGATTTTTCTCCGATATTCGATGTCCATTGCCCTGACTTTACCATTTGATCCATCTCTGGCATTCTTCTTGCTGTGGACAGCATCAAGCCCATAATCGTATCTGCGACTGTCTCATTCAATACCTCGGGAGTGTTCGTAGCCATGATTCCGCGATTGGTCAGCTCGGTTACATCCAAATTGTCGTATCCAACCGATGAATTACAGACGATTTTTAATTGCGGTGCTTGATCCAGTAAAGCTTTATCCACCTTTAATCCTGAACCTAATATACCTTGTGCGTTCTTCAGCTCCTGAAGAAATTCAGGATAGTTTTGTGAATCAAGACCCTCAAAATAAACGACATCACAAGTCTCTTGAATATAATCCAACACTTTTTGATCCACTTTCTTATAGACGATTACTTTTGGTTTCATCATTGATACCTCACTTCCAATAAAGTAGGACCCTATCGGGATCAAATGTCGACATAGCCTTTATGTTTTGCGCTCTACCTATAATCTACCATTATTTAAAAAAAGGTTGTAGCTAATTGAATTGCGGACCAAACCGCTAAAATGGAAGCTAAAGATAGAATAATATTTTCAAACCAATTGTTTTTATATTTTCCCATCAAGCTTTTTTTATTTGATAGCACCAGCATGCCAATTGCGATAATCGGAAAACCGATTATGTTTATTGCATTTACGCCAATTGTCAATGCGATGAAACCAGGCATGCCGGGAATGGACCAAATGATTGGCGTGACCAATACAAAAATCATAACCCATTTATACATTGGATCTTTTTCATATTTACCATTGTACTTTTCGCGACGATCCTTATTTATTACGTAAAAGGCATCTACTATCAATCTAGGAAAACCAGTTGACTTGCCTACTACACTCGCAAACAATACGCCAAATACACCAAGATAGAAAATGTACCAGCCAAATTGTCCTAACGACATTTGTAATGCCATTGCCAAGTCATCAATCGTTTCGACATGAATTCCATTCGGTTTTAAAATTTCTGCGCCAACCACCCAAATGGCTAAGTTGATTACAATGCAAACTCCGATGGCAAACAGTAAATCATTTCTTTGAACCTTTAGATGACTCGGTTTCGTCCAGCCCTTTTCCTTCATGAAATATGGATGAACAAAGTTCGAAATCGATCCTGCAACTGCACCGATAATTGAAATCGCCACCAATAATGCTCCATGAACGCCAGTATCACTTGGAATGCTAAAACCAACTGTTCCTTTAATGATTTGCCCCACATCCGGTGTAGCTTGAATGGCCAGGAACAAGAAAGCAATCGTCAATAATGCCAAAAGCACCTTCATTACACTTTCAATTCTATTATAAATATTCCTGCCAATAAGCATAAAAACTAATCCTACAACTACCATTGAAGCTAAGAATGGCTGATTGACTTGGAATAGGGTCGATAATACCTCTCCCGCTCCCTTAATCATATAGGCATTAAACAGATGGCCCATGATTAATGCATAACCAAACATGAAGTAACCGAAAAATGGGTGGATACGTCCATAGCCTTCAAGTATGGTTAACCCCTCTGTGTTACAAAGCTGGAACCGGGCGATAACATTAACGATAAGAAAACGAAGGATTAATGACAGCGCTAAAATCCACATTAAACTATATCCATAATCCGCCCCGGCAACAGAAGACGTCACCAGATCACCGGCTCCAAGCCACGTTAACACGGCAAGGATTCCCGGACCATAGGATGTTTTAAATTTCGTGAAGAAATTTGTTTTCTTACTTACGACCTCCGGAGCAATCACAGTGGATTCAGCAAGATTTGATTGATTTTTCAAGTTATTCACTCCATTCCAAAGAGTATGTATTCGCTTTCATTTTTTCTAAAGCAATAATACTTTGATAACTCTAGACATTCAGATATTGAAATTATGACAGAACTTTACGTCATTTCCGGAATTGACATAAAGTTAACGCGCAGTATGTTGTCATGCTTCATGTTGAAGTGAATTAGCTCTTAAGAAAGTTCTCCTTCCATTTGATTGAATCTTTCGACTATTTACAAAGAAATTGTAAGACAAATTAAAATGTAAGTCAATCATAATATTTAGAAGTTTTTTTAAAAGCATAAAAAACCCTTTGACCTCTCGTACTTGTTGACCATTCAAGAGAATAGGCGTTGTTGCAAATTGGGGAAAACAGGATAAATAAAGGATAAGTACAGCGTACGAATAGATTACTGCCATTAGCGGATAATATAAGCGAAGGAGTGAAATATATGCCACAAGATAACAATGATCCATTTAATAATGCTGGGAACCTTGATACACGTAGAGACCTTACTAATAATGATGACAACGATACAATTGACAGACCTGTAATGATTAATGATAGCTTGAACCCCGGATTTCAAAGAGAAGAACGTCCTATGCCTAATGGTAATATCCCAACAACAGAGGGAGTTGCAAATGTTAAAGAACGTTTTCCTTCGGACCATGAAAGACTTATGAGCAGAATCAATCTTGGGGATGCACTTATAAATCGAGAAAATACACATTTTGGACGGTTTGAAAGATAAAAAAGATGTCTTATTGAATTAAATTGGGTTAGTGGAAGATAAACCACGGGAAAAAAGCTAAAGACCTGTATCGGCTTTAGCTTCCGTTTTTAGTTTGTACAAAAATGAACTTTCCTCTCCAGGCACTCGCTTTCCGCGGGCGGTCCGGGAGCCTCCTCGGCTCTCTTAGCACCTGTGGGGTCTTCCCTTGGACACGCTTTTCCCGCAGGAGTCTCGTACCTTCCGTTCCATTCAACTTTGTTTAAAAATTCAGATGGTACCCCTTTTGTCTACAAACTAAAGAGACCTTCTTTTAAAAAGGTCTCTCAGAATAATCCTTATTTTTCGCAAGCGATCAAGTCTTTGTCACGATCGCTTTTTTTATTGGCATCATATAGCGCCTTTGAAACGTGAGGCTTGTATTTCGTTTTTCCTCCTTTATTTTTAACGGAAGATGTACGAGCTACGCCTCCTTTGTAGTCTTTATTCAATGCTGTACAGTTTTTATACGTCTTCACCTTTGTTTTGGCACCGGCAACATCATTCGCGCCAAACGAGAGACCCAATACTAGTCCAAAAGATAGTAAAATAGCAAATAATCTTTTCAAAATATGTACTCCCTTTCCTAAATATTAACTATTTAATAATCATAATGTATCAGTTCATTTTTTACAATAACTATATTTATATAGTTAGAGTTTACTATAATAAAACCCGCTCTCACTTTATCTAATCCTAAGAAAAAGACCGCCATTTCGGCGGTCTTCCTCTCAACTTATTCCTTACCTTTCACCCTGTAATGGATCTCCCCGGGTTCTTTGCAAAAGGTGATTCCGCTTCCCGGTTCGTAATAAAAGGTCTTTTTGCCCATTGAGCGTTCATGGAAGGTCGTATGCAGATAGGATGCTTGGTCCCTTTTGAAGGCGAGCTGATTTTTGCTTAATGATACAGGAAGGCAATGTCCATAGCTTGTGTGGACCAGCGTTTCTTTTTCGTTCATTTCCTCTAAGTCACGAATGTGGATGTAGGAAAACCAGACTCCTCTTCTTTTCCGGAATGAGCGGGAGGAGAACCAGACCATTCCCTGCTGGGCGTTTATGCAGACTGGCAGCCTGTATTTTCCACCAAGCACGGATTTGGCTGCTGCAAGTCCGCCATCCAGATCCAACCCAAAGTAGTTTAACGTGTTATTCAGGATTTCCTGGCGCGGTTGGGCAACATGGAATGTGCTTTCTCCCTCCACTACCGTGGACATCTCCACACCATTGGAATCATAACACTCCAACAATCCCACCGTTTCCTTATTCAATAAATAGTTTTTTCGTATCATCCTTCCATTCACTCCCCATTTCCCTATTCATTTTTTTTGGAGTATACTGGATATAGAGGCAGGTATACTCCTGCTCCCAAGCCCTTAGGTGATGTCTTCCAGGACGTACTCACCTAGGGGTTTTTATTTCCGTCTATCGTCACTTTCATTTCTTGATATGTCATTCACCTCCATGCGACTATTATCCTATTTTATGATTTTTTTGTAAAATCCATCTAATTTTCCCTCTTTCAAAATTCATTCCCTTTTTTGACTGCATCTCCTGTTTGATTGGCTGACTCTTTACAAAATCCCATCAAAGGTCTATACTTTCGAATTTCCTTTTAAAATCTGCTGTTCTAAATTGCTATATTCTTGTTAATATGTGTCCAATTAGAGAACAAACAGTCAAAATTCATATAAAAGTGAAATAAAATGACATTTTTGTGAAATTTCAAGACAACAAAAAAAGTCTATCGTGATGATAGACTTCAGACTGTAGACAAACTCAATGTAGAACAAGTTAGTCTCAATTTTTATTTAGGTTTATAAAACCTGGAACGTCGATTTCCACTCCAGGCACTCGCTTTCCGCGGGCGGTCCGGGAGCCTCCTCGGCGCTTTTGCGCCTGTGGGGTCTCCCCTTGACGCGCTTTTCCCGCAGGAGTCTCGCACCTTCCGTTCCAATCAACTCTGTTTTAAAATTTAGATAAAAACCCTTTTGTCTACAAACTCAAGTCTATCGTGATGATAGACTTTTTTCTTGGTTATTCTGCCATTTTTATTTCAATTGCTAAATTCCGTAAATAATCCAATAAGGTTCTTACTTCCTCTGGAGCTGTTATGTCAGTAAATGAGTAAGACTGCTTCTTCTTTTCATCGGCTATATCCAGCTGGTATGAAAACGCGTCGAACCCTTGCGCTTTAGCTCCAGCCTTTTTACTTTGGCTAGCATTAGGTAAGTCAGCTGTCTTCATTAAGTTCTGCAATTCCTCATTTTTCTCTTTCGGCAATTTCTCTGTATCTATCTGAAAATTCAAGTCGAGGTTGGCAAATCCCCCTATGCAGCTAAATTTGATATGCATGATAGATGAAGCCTCCTATTCATGGAATATTTCTACTCAGGCAGTCCAACCGCTTTAAAAGCATTTTCAATTGTCTTGATGGCTGTTTTCGTAACATCGCCGCTATCAACAAGTTTTTGCGCTGCCTTGATGACAATTTGCACGAATTGATTGAAATTCGCCGTCGCAAATAAATTCTGCATCGCATGAAACCAGATCAATGCCGCTTTGTCTGTTCCGATCTCCATCGATACTAGATAAAAGGCTTTGTTTGGTATGCCGCTATTGATATGGACACCATGATTATCGCGTCCTCCCTTATAGAAGTTCTTCATATGATCAGGCTGAATATCTTTACCCATTAACTTATTGTCAAATGCCGTACCTGGTGCTTTCATCGAACGGAGTGCCTGCCCTTTCAGTGTCGGTCCCATTATATCAGCACCGATTAGCCAATCGGCATCTCCTGCTGTTTGCTTTAAGTGAAATTGTTTTATGGCAACTCCAAACACATCTGAAAGATGTTCGTTCAATGCCCCGGACTGACCTTCATACTCCAATCCACTTGTGAACTGCGTAACCCCATGTGTCAGTTCGTGTCCAATTACATCGAGTGAATTGGCAAAATTGCTAAAGATGACCCCATCGCCATCACCAAATACCATTTCATCTCCGTCCCAATAAGCATTCGTGAATTTATTGCCATAATGAACGTTAAGAATGAGATCCAGACCTTGGTTATCAATTGAATTACGGTGCAAGACATCCTTGAAATAATCACGTACAACTCCGCTATAATCATATGCAGCGTTAACGATAGGATCTGCACTTGATCGATCTCCTTCTTTCCTTGCCTCATTCTCCCGGAGTTTCGTTCCCCCCTTGCAATCATAAACATGGCGGGCAGATTCACCTTGACGTCCAGATCCTGCATCCGTTAGTGCGACAACACCGTCAATATCGTATTCTTTCAATATTCTGCGCCTGCGCATTTGACGGCTTTTCGCTAAACTGATCCGTGCTTCTTCCACTTCATTTTGTGCCAAATTCTCAAGAATATAGTTAGGTACGATGAAACACTGACACTTCAATTTGGAACAACCTTTTTTATGCATATGCGTCACTCCTCCATGTTTTTTTACGATCTATTATCATTTGGTTTTTCAAACCGCTTCTCTTAACACGTTCTTCATGCTCATTAGCTGTTTATCTGATCCGTTCACATTTGCTGCTCTTCCTATCTTCAACACATTTCTATAGACTACTTTCGCCGCAACTACCTCATTTCCCTCCATTCCTTCCTGCTCCACTTCTTGCTAACCCTTTCTCAGGAAGTTCACTCCTTAGTTACAGTTGTTCTTCTTAGTCAATATGACTTAATTACTCTTTAACAAATACAAACTTCCTTTTTTTAAATAAATTTCATATTTTTCTCACAATTTTCTTTTATCATCTATATAGTGAATTTAATAGTACGACTCGGAGGTTCTGTATACATGGAAACTAAACAACCAAACTCCTCTCTGTATAGAACAGTATGGAGATGGCATTTTTACGCTGGAATCATTTTTGCACCCTTACTTATTATTCTGGCAGTTACTGGCTCAATCTATTTATTTAAGCCGCAGATTGAACACTTGCTTTACCAAGACTACCAAGGGGTTACACCGCAAGGAGATAAATTACCGGCATCCCAGCAGATTGAGAGTGTGAAGGAACTTTACCCTGATGCAGTGGTGACAAAGTATCATCCCGGAGAAAGTGCCTCTCGTTCGAGCGAAGTAAGCATCACTTCTAATAATGAGTCTCTTACGATTTTCATGGACCCGTATACAGGTAAATCTATTGGAGAGTTAAATGATGAAGACAGAATCATGGATAAAATAGAGGAAATTCATGGTGAACTGATGGCTGGCACCTTAGGAGATAGAATTGTAGAGTTAGCTGCGTGTTGGGCAGTTGTGTTAATTGTCTCTGGTTTTTATTTATGGTATCCAAAAAAGAAGCAAAGCCTTTCAGGTGTTCTTTTTCCAAGACTAAATAAAGGAAAGAATACTTTCAGAAGAGATTTACATGCAGTACCTGCCTTTTGGATAACTGCGGGCATGTTATTTTTAATCATGACAGGATTGCCTTGGTCAGGTTTTTGGGGAAGTAATTTTCAATCGTTAACTACCAATTCTGGATCTGGGTACCCTCCTTCCATATGGACAGGAAATGCTCCAACATCCTCAATCAAGACAAAAGACATTGCAGATGTTCCTTGGGCAGCAGAAAATTTAGATGTACCTCTCTCAGATATTCAAGGTTTTATCCCACTGTCCATAGATGATGTAGTTACGATAGCGAATCGTGAGGGGATGCACCCAAGTTATAGCATAAATATTCCACAAGAAAAAGATGGCGTATATACATTGTCAGCTTTTCCACCAAGAGCACAAGAAGAAGCGACCATTCATATTGACCAATATTCCGGTGCAGTTCTAGCTGATTATCGTTATGATCATTACGGTTTAATAGGAAAAATAGTTGCTTGGGGAATTACCTTGCATAAAGGGACTCAATTTGATTTGATTAACCAAATATTCAGCCTTTTTATTTGTTTAGGAATCATGCTCGTTGCATTTAGTGGTTTTTATTTATGGTGGAAGCGAAAGCCGAAAAAAGGATTAGGTGCACCAAAAGCTCCTCCTATAAAGAACATGAATTCCTTTCTATTTCTGTTAATAGGTCTAGGAATTTTGTTTCCTTTGGTTGGTTTGTCCCTTATTGTTGTTTGGCTAATTGACTGGTTAATCATTAACAGAATATCTGCAGTCAAAAAGTTTTTGAATGCATAATTCGAAATGTAAAGGATGGCTTTTGCAGTGAAAAAAACTATATGTATTTCATTAATCTTTATTTTCAGCACATTCCTAAGTGCTTGTTCACTTGAAAAGGATGTCACTGATCTATACAAAAAAGAAACACCGCTTGAAGCTGAAATAATTATACCAGCATCCTTTTCAGCTAATACACAGGAGACCATAAAGGCTGTGCTTACTCAAGGTGGTAAAATGGTTGAAAACGCAGATTTTGTTCATTTTGAGATATGGAAACAAGATGGCTCGCTCAAATATAGTATGGAACAGGCTGAGGAAAAGGGAAATGGTACTTATACTTTAAGTGAAAACTTTGATAGTGATGGCCTATACTATATAAAAGTACATGCTAGTAACGACGGTTCAATCATTATGCCTCAAAAACAATTTATCGTAGGAAAACTGTCTGAAAGTGAATTGGAATTCTTGCAAAAAGGAATCCAAAAACAAGCAGAAAGTCATGAACATCATCATTAAAATATTTATTTAAAATCCGGTTTTCAATTGAAGACCGGATAATTTTATGGATATTTTTATGAATCTGAGAGAATGCATTTACAGTACTTCACCTTTGTTTATTAAATTATTCCGCTTGTGCTGCATATACTGGATTGTTCCTTTAAACAAGGAAGCATCCTCAGTACATGATCTTTAAGGGAGGGCATAGCATTGGTAACTTCACAGGGAACTGCTTCAGTTAGCTTTCCATACCCATCTGTATGGGGTATCCACTCTTCAATAGCTGGCAGAACAATTATTTGGGGCACACTTACCATTAATTCCATTATAGATAATAGGGTGGTTGGTACGGTTAATTTTCGTGGCAGACCCATTCCGATTAATGGATTTTGGAATGAAAGCACCAAACAAATCGCATTTGATTCACCTTATGCCACTTTCTCTGGCAACTTGACCATAATTGATGATCAACAGA
Source organism: Peribacillus phoenicis (assembly GCF_047238085.1). Taxonomy (NCBI): domain Bacteria; kingdom Bacillati; phylum Bacillota; class Bacilli; order Caryophanales; family Bacillaceae; genus Peribacillus; species Peribacillus phoenicis. The sequence continues at coordinate 4,113,765 of NZ_JBDFMF010000001.1, forward strand.
GTAGAATTCGACATTTCATTCTTCAAGGACGTTTTCTTATGAAGCCTCCCTCTCTGCAAGCAGGTGAGTCTGGATCATGGATTGCCACTACAGATATAGCTCAAAATCAATTTCCAGTTAGCGGTAATGCGTATACCGGGCAATTGCCTCCTGTTGGAGCTTTTTTAACATCGAATATCCTTCATCAGCATCAGAATTTTTGAGGAAGAACAATATAGGGTAATCCTTTTTTGTAGAAAGGGTGTTTAAGAAAGATAGGGAATCGTCTCTGGATTAGGGGCGATTCTTTTACTTAGATGCGCTGAAGTGAACGGAAGCAAGGAGGCACACCAGCGACTCCATTGATTCAGGTTCGCAGCAAGTTGCTCCCTGGCGTTCAGATCGCAATGCTTCCCCGTTTTGGTACCGCTTTGGTACCGTTTTACCTATATATGAGATGGTTATTTTGGTAGATAACTTATGAATCCGTTAACTTAAAATGAGTACAGATGGAATATAGATTGACAGCATTTTCTCTGTACTTCATACTATTGTATTAACGGAAGTGACAGAATATTTAGTTAATTAGGAGGATGAAACAATGAAACCAGCAATAATGACAATGGATTTACAATTATTAGCAGATGTTCTTAGGGAAAATAATTGTACAAGTTTAATAAATGCAATAGCAGAAAAGGATTTTCAAGTGGCTCAAATGCTTGATGTATTAATATTTGAGGATAAATGGGAGGATGGCATATGACTAAGCTCAGAATCCTTTTAACCATTCCTATTTTGCTATATGGAATTTACGTATTTGTTGCCATTCAAAACGATAAGGATATTCCACTTTATTTGCACCTTCTATTCGCACTCTACTTGATGTTGTTTGTACATTATGAAGAAAAAACGGAGGTGAAACCCTGACAGATTTTTAGTTTTATATGATTACCACAATAAGTGGCTTTTTTTGTACAACTTTCATAAACAAAGCCTAAAAAAGCCTCAATTCCCTTAAGGAATTGAGGCTTTCACTATTAATCATCTTTCTTCCGGTTCCAATTAGATAATACGAGTTGTAACGATGCCTTCGATTTGTTTGATTTTTTCTTCCAATCCAGGAATGATATCGCCGTTTACTTCACCGTCAATGTCGATGATCGTATAGGCATATCCCCCACGGCTTCTGTTAACCATGTCAGCGATATTCAGATTAAAGCTTGATACAGCCAGCGTGATTTGCCCAACCATGTTCGGAACGTTTTCGTGGAAAGTTGCCACACGACGGTTTCCTGTATAAGGAAGGGAAGTGTTCGGGAAATTTACAGAGTTCTTGATGTTCCCTGTTTCTAAAAAGCTCTTCAACTGACGAGCTGCCATGATCGCACAGTTTTCCTCTGACTCTAGCGTAGAGGCACCAAGATGCGGAATTGGAACGACATTTTTCATTTTCAACACGTTTTCATTCGGGAAGTCAGTAATGAACTTGCCTACTTTTCCGCTTTCAAGTGCAGCTTGCATATCATTTTCATTCACTAGCTCGCCGCGTGAGAAATTCAAGATATGTACGCCCGGCTTCATGATGCTGAATGTTTCTTGGTTGAACATTCCTCTTGTGTCGTCAGTTAATGGAACGTGTACTGTAATATAATCAGATTCTGCAAACAATTCTTCAATCGTCATGGCGCGCTGTACATTGCGTGACAAATTCCAAGCGGTATCAACAGAGATGAACGGGTCAAAACCAATGACATCCATATCCAAATCAAGCGCATCATTCGCTACAAGTGCACCGATCGCTCCTAAACCGATTACGCCAAGAGTTTTTCCCTTGATTTCTTTACCAACGAATTGTTTCTTTCCTGCTTCAACAAGCTTTGGAATTTGTTCTCCTTCGCCTTCCAGTGTCTTTGTCCAAGCCACACCTGCAAAAAGGTTACGAGATGAAGCCATTAATGTCGTCAGCACCATTTCTTTTACAGCGTTTGCGTTAGCACCAGGTGTATTGAAAACGACAATTCCTTGCTCGGTACATTTGTCGACCGGAATATTATTGACTCCAGCCCCTGCCCTTGCAATTGCCTTTAGCTGATCGCCGAATTCCATAGTATGCATGTTAAAGCTGCGAAGAACGATTGCATCAGGGTTTTCACTGTCATTATCAACCGTAAAATCCCCTTTGTTGAATACATTCAGTCCGCTTTCGGCAATATTATTTAACGCCTTGATCGTTTTCACTTTTTCTAAAAGAATTGTGCTCATTTTGTTTGCTCCTCTTTTGAATATGATAGTTTTGAAATTTCAAAATACTGACTTTAAACCTTCACTATCTGTTAATATACAGAAAGAGGCAAGGGATAAAATCCCTTACCTCTGCCCAGGCGAACGGCTACGACACTATGTGTTCCCTCACGGTTATCCGTGTTTCGCCAGTTGCACATAGTCTTTTTCATTTATTTCATTCTATCAAACTATTCTGCAATCTTCAATATCAAATTATATGTTTATCCCTTTTTTTGCAGAAGTCACAACTCACCACGACTGCGAATGCCGGATTCAAGCAGGTTTAATCGCCTTTGCCAAATCTTGTTCACGCCAGTATTCTTCAATTTCCTCCAATGATTTCCCTTTTGTTTCAGGAGTTTTATAGTGTATGAATACGCAAGCTACCACTGATAAGACCGCATAGATGAGAAAGACGTTATTGCCAATGACACTTAACAGTGGAGGGAACGTGTATGAAAAAAGGAAGTTCAATGTGTATTGTAAAAAGGTGATGACTCCCATTCCGATCGCTCTTGCCTGCAATGGCAGCACTTCCGGTATGAATAGCCAGAAGACAGGGCCAAGGCCGATTCCGAATGCGAAGACATATAAGAACACACAAACCATACTGAAGATTGTATAATCCGAAAATAGTGCCAATCCGATCAGTGGCAGGACCTGACCGCCAATACTGTAGATTAGCAGCGTTTTTCTGCCTAGTTTATCAACGATGAATAACGAGATGGCAGTGGAAACGACCAAGGCCGTCCCGATTCCGAAGTTTGCTATATTGGAACCGCTCCATCCGTTGATTTCAACCCCGTCGAAAATGATCGGGGCAAAGTATACAACGGCATTGATTCCCGTGAAGACTTGGAAGAATGTTAAGATGAAATTCATATTCAATATTTTTTTATATTGTTGTACTAAATGTTTGAATCCTACGCTTTGCTGTTTAAGGGAATGATTGATATCACTTATTTCAGCTTCCACTTCTTGCTTCGTTCCCCTTAGTTTCATCAAGACCTTCCTTGCACGGTCTTCCTTTCCTGCAGCCATGAGCCACCGTGGGCTTTCCGGTGAGATAAGCATTCCAAATGTGAAGATTGCTGCTGGAATGATCCCGATTCCGAGCATGATTCTCCAAGATCCGCTAGCGGAGAAGGAAGCCCCCACTATGTAAGCACTCAAAATCCCGACGTTTACACTTAGTTGATATAAAGCGCCGATCAATCCCCTGATTTTAGGAGGAGCCAATTCCACCAAATAAATAAGTGAACACATATTGGCTATTCCGCAGCCGATTCCCAGGATGAACCGTGATGCAATTAAAACGCTTACATTTGTAGCGAAGGCACAACCAATCGACCCGACGATGAATGTGATGCCCGCTCCAATCAGGAGTGATTTCCTTCCAAGCACCTTAGATAGTGAAGTGGAAAGGACTATAGCAGGCAATGCCCCTAATAGCAGGAAACTTACTATCAATCCTTGACCTGACGGGCTTAGTCCAAACTCTTCGGTGATGAATGGAATCGCTGGAGAAATGGCACCGGAATCGAAACCATATAATAGTCCGGCCAACCCGCCAAAAATCGCATAAACATACATAATATTCGGAATCTTTTTCAAATCAATCACTCCTTTTAGTAAATTAAAGTACACCTTTTTTCAATATGAGATTCGCATACTGTGCTCGTTCACTAGTTGCGATAATGGCATAGGCCGCTTTACTTCGTTCGTAAAAGTCCATTCGTTCCAGTTTTCCGATCTTGATAGGAATATCGTTCGTTTTTTTCATTATATCTTCATAACTCTTCCAGATTACAGGGCTTTTTTCATCGCCTTCCACAGGATTCATCAATATGACGGGATGTGTCACATACGTATCGAGTGGAAAGAATGCCAATATCGCTTGCAGGAAGTCGGCCACGCCATGTCCATGACCGTCGATGATCCGGTTTGAATGACTTGCAGCCGGATAATTCCCGTCTGCAAGTACGATTTCATCACCGTGCCCCATCTCCATCATGATCTTCATCAATTCAGGAGAAAGTATTGGCGGAATTCCTTTAAGCATTCGTCAAAGCCTCTTCGCTTTCAGCCACGAATGTGTTCGTGAGTGATCCCAGTTTTTCGATTTCAACGGTGACCACATCCCCTGGCTGAATATAAACACGCTGTTCGGCCGGTAAGCCCAATACGACTCCTTCAGGTGTACCTGTCAATATAAGATCCCCCGGTTCCAATGTCATATGCTTGGAAATATAACTGATGATTTCCGCACATGAAAAGATCATATCTGATGTATTGGAATTCTGTCTTAGTTCTTCATTAACATACGTTTTCAATTGCAGGTCGTTTGGATTCCCCACTTCGTCCTCTGTTACCAGGTAAGGACCAACAGGACTGAAATCATCACAGGTTTTTCCAAGCAGCCATTGCGGCGTCCTCATTTGCAGATCTCTTGCCGACAAATCGTTGACCGTACAATACCCGAACACATGGGAGAGTGCTGCTTCTTCGGAAACGTTTTTTGTCTTTTTGCCGATCACGATTCCGAGTTCCACTTCATAGTCCAGTTCATTCGTTACACTTGGTATGGCAATCTCACATCCGTGACCCGTTAATGTATTATCAAACTTGTTAAATAAGATTGGCACTTCAGGATACGGTGCATTGGTTTCATCTGCATGTCTTTTGTAATTCAACCCAACACAAATGATTTTATGCGGCTTTGTTACACTGGGACCGAATGTGAGCCCTTTCTCTTCAATTACGGCTGCCATTCCTTCTCTGACAGCTTCATGGATCTTAGTTTCAAATTCGTCCCGTTCGGATTGGCTGAAGTTTATCACTTGCATCACATCCGACACGATTTGGTTCCATTCATTCCTCTTAGCCGTTTCTTCGATATCTATTAACTGATCCTCAATTTGAACGGCAAGTTTCTGCTGTTCATCTTTAATAAAAGTAGCCAATTTCAACGTTTCTTCCCCCTTTTATGCATTTTTCCCGAAAACAACCCCGCCATCAATATATAGAGGCGATCCCATCATGAACGCAGACTCATCCGAAGCTAAGAACAGTGCCGCTTTTGCTACATCACCAGGTCTGCCCAAATCGCCGCTCAATTGTCTTTTCTTGATCGTGCCGATGGCAACCTCAGGATCGTCATATGAAGTTTTCAAGTAATTTTCGACGAACGGTGTCAAGATAGTACCCGGCAATAAAGCGTTCACCCGAATATTATAAGGTGCATAATCCACTTGCATCGCTTTCGTTAAAGCCAGTACAGCGCCTTTCGTTGCAGAGTATGCGGCACGTTTCACGAGACCCATTTCCGCTGCACATGATGACATATTGATAACGACCCCGCTCTTTTGTTCCATCATATAAGGAATCGTATATTTAGAAGGCAGATAAACCCCCTTCACATTCACGCTCATGATGCGGTCCCACACATCCGGTTCCACTTCGTCCACCCTGCCTACGTTTGAGATTCCGGCATTGTTGAATAATATGTCTATTCTCTTATAGGTTTCGATGATCTGGGAGATTGCGGATTGAACCGCTTCCGGATTCGTTACATCCACCTCATAAAACGCCGCTTTCCCGCCAGCTTCCTCTATTTCAGAAACGGTGCCCTGCCCATTTACTGCATGAATATCGGTAATGACGACAAATGCACCTTCTTTAGCGAATAAACGGGCTGATTCCTTTCCTATCCCGCTTCCCCCGCCAGTGATGACAGCGATTTTATTTTGCAGTCTCATGACGTTACCTCCTGTTCATGATTCATATGGTCTTCAGGCTGCGCCGCTTTCACCGTTAAACCGCCATCCACCATTAACAGATGCCCGTTGATTTGCATGGCTTCATCGGATGCCAAAAATACGACGGAATCACCAATTTGCTTTTCGGTCCCAAGTCTCTTCATCGGATTGGCTTCAATCTCTTTTGCGAGAATTTGCGGATCCTCCAAATATTCCTCACACATATCCGTCGCAACGGTGCTTGGGCCGACAGCATTCACATTGATATTGTATTTGCCTAGCTCAATCGCCAACGCCTTCGTTAAATGCGAGGCAGCTGCCTTCGATGAAATATAGTGGGGAATGACAGGACTCGTGACAAGGACGCTAGCCGTTGATGTAATATTGATGATCTTGCCATATTTATTTTCAATCATTCGCTTCGCCGCTCTTTGCGTCGTCAAAAAGATCGATTTCACATTGGTCCGGTACGTATCATCCCATGTCTCTTCCGAAAGGCTCAAAAAAGGCTCAAACGGGGCAATACCAGCATTATTCACTAAAATATCCACCGTTCCCAGCTCTTTCTCCACTTCATCGATCATGGCATCGACATCTTCCTTCACCCCAACGTTTGCTTTTACGACGATCGCTTGGATATGAAACTCGGATTCTACTTTTTCTTTTAAAGCCTTCGCTTTTTCAAATGAACCTGGCGATGTATAATTGATAGCCACATTGGCACCTTCTTCAGCCAATCTCATGACAATCGCTGCACCGATTCCCCGGCTGCCTCCTGTGACAAGTGCTGTTCGATTATTCAATTTACCCATATGAATTCTCCTCCCTTTTCCTATCTGTTTCTAAAGGCTGATGCTGATCCGGCTGATGCTGAATTCCTGATGTCCCAGAATTTCCGCCTTTGCCAATTCACCTTGTGCTGTTTTAGCAATCGTTTCAAAAATGCGATTTCCCGCTTCCTCCGTCGTTTCTTTCCCTTTCATGACAGGACTTGTATCAATATCGATGTTATCGATCATCTTGATTGCCGTATGTTCATTTCCCGTTATTTTGATGACCGGGATAATCGGGTTCCCTGTTGGTGTCCCTCTTCCTGTCGTAAAGCAGACGATATGCACACCGGCGGCCGCCATGCCTGAAACACACTCGATATCATTCCCCGGGGAATCCATGAAGTAATAGCCATTACCCGGGATTTCTTCTGCAAATGATAAGACATCATTCAATGGGGCCGTACCTGCTTTACTGATGCAGCCAAGCGATTTTTCCTCGATGGTCGAGAGCCCGCCCTCAATATTGCCCGGGCTCGGGTTTCCGCCACGCATATCTGCCCCGATGCGTTCCACTTCTTTTTCGAATCTATCAACATATGCATATAGTTTCTTGGCCACTTCTTCGCTCACTGCTTTTTGGGCGACAATATGTTCAGCTCCGATGATTTCCGTGGTTTCGCCCATTACGATCGTTCCGCCCTGTTTCAAGAGCTGATCAGCCGTTTTCCCTAAAGCGGGATTGCTGCACAGACCGGATGTAGCATCTGAACCGCCGCATTTCACACCTACTATCAATTCTGAAATGGGGGCATCCACTTGCGGCACTTTTTCGAGTTCCAGAAATAGACCCTTCGCCACTTCAGTCCCCTTCTTAATCGCGTTTATCGTCCCACCTGCATCTTGGATATCAAGCCACTCCACAGGCTTTCCCGTTTCTTCTTCAATTTCCTGTTTCAATACCTTGGCATCAATCACCTCACAGCCCAAGCTAATTAACAGAACCGCACCAACGTTCGGGTTTTTCCCCATTCCGCCAAGAAGTTTATGTGTACGTTCTTTGTCATCACCAATCTGGCTGCATCCATGCTGATGCGGAATGGCCACTGATTCCGGTACAGCTTGCTGGATTCTGTTGGCCACATGATTGGCACAAATGACGGTAGGGATGATCAATAGATGATTACGGATTCCAAATTTGCCATTTGAACGGCGATACCCTTTTATCATGCTCATTGTGTTTGCTCCCCTTCCGCCTTATCTCCTCTTCCTCTGATTCCCTCAATATTATGTATGTGGACATGTTCACCAGGCTCGATATCCATCGTGGCTGCACCGATTACTTCTCCATATTTGATGACCGTCGCCGATCGCTGAATCGGTTTGATTGCGATTTTATGCCCAAAAGGAATCGAACGCTTTGCTTCCACTTCCATTTTTTTACCATTGATGACATAGAGTAATGTTTCCCCTTCTTTTACATCTTTCAATGAAGTAGCTACATTATCCTGATCAGACATGACGATGCTTGTAACGTCCTGTTCATAAGCTAACTGGCCCATTTCGCTCTCCCCTTTCTTTTAGTTTGTAAAAGGCTTCAGCATTTCCAGAAAATATCCTATCCACTTCAGCTTGTGTTAAAGTTTCCGGTAAATTCCCTTTAATGACCCTCACTGCGTCTTCATAGCCCCCAGCTGATAAACATACAGGCCAATCGCTGCCGAAAAGTAAACGGTCCGGCCCGAATGCCCGAACAATATGTTGTATGTATGGCTTAAAGTCTTCCACCTTCCACATTGCAGGATCAGCTTGGGTCAATAAACCCGACAGTTTGCACCAAATGTTCGGAAACTGTGACAAAGTATTCATTTCTTCTTGCCATTTGTTTAATCCCCCTGCTGATATATTCGGTTTAGCCATATGGTCGATGACGGCCTTTAGGTTAGGAAGCGTTTTCATCAATGTTAAAACAGATGAAAAATGTTTATGATTAATCAACAAATCCAGTGGAAGATCATATCGAATAAGCTGTTTCAAATTCTCCACCACTTGTTCCTGTAAAATCCAAGCACTGTCTTCCAGATCCTGCAACATAGGGCGTAAACCAACAATTCCCGGTCGTGTCATTAAAGAATCCAATTGCTCCGGGAATGATGGAGCAGATAAGTCAAGCCAGCCCACCACACCATATATCCAGTCATGGCGGTCATACAAGGATAATAGAAATAAAGTCTCTTCATAGGTTGGAGCCGCTTGCACAAGGACGGTACCCGAAATATCATTCTTATGTATTAAGGGCGATAAATCGTCGGGAAGATAATCCCGATAAAGGACTCCCATATCATTTGTAAGCCAAGAGTAATCACCTCGGTCAATTCTCCAAAAATGCTGATGTGCATCAATCATCAGGCCGACCCCCTCTTGTTATCTATATGTTACCGGTAACATTAAAATAACAGCAATATTTTAAATTGTCAATAAATTAAACGAAATCTCTTAAACTATCTAAAATGGAATTACCATTTTCAACTCTTGTTAATAAGAAAACTCGCCATTCCCAATTGGAACGGCGAGTTTTTAATCATTTAGAATGTTTCATTCTTTTCATGACAAATAGAAATAGAAAACTAACAAAAATCAGGATGAAAATGATCATGAACGGAATGGTCGTTGTAATAAGAGTGACCCATCCACTTGTCTCTACGTCTTCTGGCGTAACCTCAATTTTTTCTATATCATGTTCCTCGGCAGCATTATTGAGTCTATCTAGCGAAATTTCACTATTTGGGACAGACGCGATAAAGTATTGATCCTTTTCATACCCTATCAGCCGACCGCTTATTTCAAAAACACTTTTTTGGGGCTTCAACTCTAAAAATGTCACTTTTCCATCCTCTAAAGTTGTAAAAAAATCTTCTTCAGTTAATTCAGTCGGTTCATTGTCATTATTAAAAACTAGCACAATCCCCAAGGTAACAAAGAAGATTATTAAATAAAATGTTTTACTACGGAAAATCTGCTTCATCTCATACCTTCTCCTACATTAAACAAACTATAGGCAAGAGTATCATATAAAGTTAAATATTAACAACAAAACTTTCATTGTTAAAAGCCAGTAACTTGCAAAATGGATAATATCAGTAAAAAATAGGAAGTATAGCAACCTTAAAAAAGGAGGAACCACTATGTTAATAAGAGAGGCAACGGTTTCAGATGCGGAAGGGATAGCAATAGTCCATGTGGATTGCTGGCGAACTACTTATAAGAATATAATTCCGAGTGATTTTTTAGATAAACTTTCTTATGAGAAAAGGAAAGACCTATGGATTAAGAATATAACTAGCGATGGAAAATATGTTTATGTCGCAGAAAATAGCGAGGGAAAAATAGTTGGATTTATAGATGGCGGGAAAAGGGAAAAAAACCAAGTCGAGAATTCGGGTGATTTAACTGCTATCTATATCCTCGAAAATTTTCAAAAAATGGGGATAGGAAAGAAACTCATCAAAGAGTTATTTTTAAAATTCGAGGCACTGGGATTTAAGACTATTTTTGTGGAGGTGCTTGAAGACAATAAATCTCGATACTTCTATGAGGCATTTGGTGCTGACTTGCTGAAAACCGAAAAAATCAAAATGGCTGGTGCTGAAATGAATCTATTGGTTTATGTGTGGAAGGATATTAGCCCAGTATTGTTATGAGCGACATGCCACTTAATTAGCCACTTTTTCTTTGGCAAAACAAAAAAGCTCCTATTATTTTATAGGAGCTCCAGATGATTTCCTGATTACCAATTCAGGCTTTAAATTGATCGTCCGATAGTCGGCAGGACCGACTTCATCCACTCGCTCGATCACTAATTGTGTTCCTAAATATCCGAAGTCGTAAGCGGGCTGTGAAGATACGGTTAAAAAGGGATCGAAGTCCGAGAATAATTCTAAGTCGTCAAAGCAAACGACAGCAATGTCTTCTGGTACTTTAATCTGTTTTTCTCGTAAACTTTTTATAATTTTGATGGCAATGAAATTATTGGCGGCAAAAATTGCTGTTGGACGCTCAGAGGGCGGAACATTCATTAATCCGTCAATACCGTTCCATTGCTTTTCCTGTTTGTAATGAGTCTCTATTACGAAAGACTGATCGATGTTCAAATCATTTATTTTCAGCGTTTCAATATACGCCTGATAACGCTCTTTCGAAGTGGAAATCGTTAGCGGACCATGAACCATCGCGATTCGTTCGTGTCCAAAATCGATGAGATGCTGAAGAAGCTTTTTCGTTCCTTCATAGTTATCACCAAGCACCCGATCACATGAAACATCTTGAATTTGCCTATCTATCAATGTAAATGGAATCCTGTTTTTAATTAATTTCTTCAAATTTTTAGTCGATTGATCGCCTGTTGGTGCAATAATGACGCCATCCACCCGTTTTGAAATCAATGCATCGATATATTCACTCTCTTTTTCGTAATCCTCATCGGTATTGCATAAAATGAGCTGATATCCCATTTGATTGGCCTTATCCGCGGCCCCTCTCGCTACTTGGGTGAAAAAAGGGTTGGTGATATCAGTTATGATTAATGAAAGCAGCTTCGTTCTTTTAATATTCAAACTTTGGGCAGCGGAATTCGGTATATAGTTCAGCTCTTTAATGACCGCTTCAACTTTTTCCCTTGTCTTTTCACTTATATTTCCTTTATTATTAATAACTCTCGATACAGTCATCGTTGATACATTCGCTTTTTTCGCAATATCGTAAATTGTCGTCACTTTTTGTACCCGCCTTTACATTATCCCTTATATTGTATCATAAGTATAAATGGTTATTTTATACTTTAGCACTTGGAAGATCATGTTGACCCGGATACGGCACTGAACTTCAAAAAAAGACACAGTCCTTCGTGAAGGATTGTGCCTTGCTTTTGGTTTAATTTTGGTTAAATCCGCTTTCGTCCATGTAAAATACTTCCCAAGAATGTCCGTCGATATCCAGAAAACTCCAACCATACATGAAACCATGATCAATGGCTTCGTTAAAAGGCTTTCCGCCAGCATCCAGTGCCCTATTCACGACTGCATCGACTTCTTCCTTGCTTTTAACGGACAGGGCAACGATGGCTTCGGTACTCGCTGCAGAATCCGGGATCTCCTTCTTGGTAAACGTTTTAAAGTAATCTTCCACCAATAACATGACATATATGGACTCGCTGATAACCATGCATGTCGCATTTTCATTGGTCATTTGCTCGTTAAACTCAAAGCCGACCTTTGTGAAAAATTCTACTGAGGCATCCAAATCTTTAACAGGCAAGTTTACAAAGATCTTTTCTGCTTGAACTCCCATCCAATTCACCCTCGCTTGATTTATTTGTTCACTCACCTACTATTCGCTGCATTTTTCGATTATCCTGCTTGCAGTAGTGATTGCATTCACATTGAACAGATACAACCTTAGTCACGGGGAACATTCATAATTCACCTACTTAAAGTATTTCAAATATTAAACAGGCTGATTCAATTTTAAAACAACCTGGGAGTTTACCTTAAGAAATTTCAAGAAGTATATGCCTCTCCCCTTGCTGTTTCAACATTGGATGGCGCATAAAAATTGAAATTCGTATACCGGATGGTTTCAAAACTAAAACACATTTTGTCTTTTTTGAAATAAAAAATATATAATTCCATGTTTTACTAAAATTAATTACTTTTAAGGAGGTATGCATATGAAAATTAGTATTAAAACATGAAGTATCCGGAAAATTTTCTTTACTGGTTTTGGTTTTGATTTCAGTTGTTTTACCAGGATTCATCCCAATCATTTCATCCTCCGATAGCTAAGCAAACGCTCGAAGCACCACCTATTATGCAAGTAAGAGCAATCCTCGTTTTGCAAATGCAGCACAAGTTCAAAAAATAGATGGGAAACAACATTACTCTATGGGATAGGTGGTTCATAGATGGTTACCATTCAAACATATATATCAAAAAATGGTTATGATGCAATAGTTGATAAACATGTATTAGCTAACGGGGATTTTATCCCAATCCATCACTCAAGCGCTAAGCAACTGGGAAATCAACAGCTATTTACTTCAAAAGGAACTTCCTTATACGGCACAGTCATTATATCTTATCAAAATCAATTTCTCTCGGGCTTTTATGATTGGGATGATATTGATGGTATTTGGCTTTCAATTTTACAGGCAATGTATGATTGTTTAAATACTGGTATTGGCAACTGCGGCTTTTCTGAACGCTCTATGGGTTGGCAAATGAACAGGTTAATAGAAAAGAATCCTGCTATATTATTTACATGGCACCATGGTTTTGCAAGCAAAGAATGGAATGATATTCCTAAGAAATCCACACTAAGATTCCCTGAAAATGTGCTATTGAATAGTTTAATAGAAAAGGGAACCAAGTTTTTAAGATTTAGAAATGCTCTATATGATAGCGGTCCAAGCCAAAATATTAACCAGTTAATTAATGATCTTAAATCTTTTAATAGTGATTTAGGGCATGTGCAATTGGAATAGCTCACTGTCCTGAGTGAAGTTGAAGTCTTGTTAGATATAGAAAAACAGTCCTTGCCGGCATTCGCCAGCAAGGACTGTTTTTCATGTACTAGAAGGCACGAAGTCTAAATGGTACCTTTTCTTTTATTTCAAATAAAAACTCATAATCTGTGTTTCGTTAATTTTTGCTTGGGTACTATTTGTTTTTTCCAGTTTTTCAACCAGCTCGCCATTCGTGATAACAATCGGAGTTACGATGCTTGGAGCTTTGGCTTTCAGAAAATCGATATCAAATGTAACAAGCTTATCTCCTGCTTTTACATTTTGCCCTTCTGCAACATGGACTTCAAATCCCTCACCATTAAGGTTAACTGTTTCCAATCCAATATGAATCAACAATTCTATGCCATGCTTCGTGCGGAGGCCTAGCGCATGTTTAGTATGAAAAACCTGGATCACTTCTGCATCGATTGGAGATACGACCAACCCCTCCTCAGGAAGAATCGCTATTCCGTCCCCCATCATTTTACCGGAAAACACCGGATCTGGAACATTTTCAATACTTATTACTTGTCCATTTATAGGAGCAAGCAGTTGCTCCACAATCTCTTTTTTACTGAATAATTTTTTGAACATAATATTTCCACCTTTCTCTTTCAGTCTTGAATCTCACAATTAATCGTTAAATATTCTGTGAATTCCGATAATATTTTTTGTTATTTTTTCTTTTTCAATTTCCCTTCTGCTTTCTTTTTATTCTGTTCCACTCTAAATATAACCATCTCGGTTATTAATTCATAAGGAATTGGCTTGTTTAGTGGAAACTGAACGGCCCCTTTTGAACATTTATATTCAGATAAAGCAGATTCGAACGCAGAGATCGCGCTTGGAGCTGGATAGAATCCTATATGTTTTTTATAGGCAGCGAAATGTACCAGATTTCCATATAAAACAAAGGTAGGCATTTGATAGCTTATCTTTTCTTCTGCATCCGGTGCTGCATCCTTTATGACTTTTCTTAACGTTTTTAATATCTCCTGAACTTCTTCGGGAAATTGTATAATGTATTCATCAATTGAATGGAATGTATTGGTTCCCTCCATCTTTTCTCCCTTCTTAAATCCAAACTACAATACTCTTATTATAACATTCTCCCCCACCAACCTATGGATTGAATCCCTTTTGTATTTCGCTAACCTATCCCTTTAAAAACTCTTCCATTCTATTCATTACACCTTCAAGCATGATAATCGACCTTGAAGTATTCAAAGGTTCACTATCCAAGGAATGGTTGGCATTTGGGATTTTATCCATGCTTATATTCGTTTTACTTTCAATCATTTCAATTTTACCTGGAATATAATGATGATCTTTTTCTCCTATAACTATATGTGCTGAATGATTGCTGCTTAATAATCCTTCAAAAATCGCATCGAACTTCAATAGCGGCGTAAGCAATATCATTTTGGCATTCAAAAACCGCTCACTTTTCATGATTCCGTTGATGATGGGTATGGTGCCAAGTGATTTGCCTAGAAATACTGTTCCTTTATATTCATGATTTTGAAGTACTTCCGTAATGACGGGATTGATATCATTAACGATCACTTTTGTGATATCTACCAATGGATGCTTGAAAATATCCTGGTCATAAGCGTAATGAATATGTACGACATCATACTGATTTTGAAGCATGATCATCGTCGAATAATAGAATAACGGCTTCTCATACGTGTATCCCGCACCTGAAAACATAAAACAAACGGCTGGACTTCCGTTTTCAATATGTGTGTATGTAATTTCTTTTTCATTACTATTTATTTTTCTTTGGTTAACCTCCATGATAGATTCCTCCCATTCTTTCTTTTGCTCTTAGTATTCATTAGCTACCTGCTGAATCCCTCCTTGATCGATACTATCTAAACAGAATCCAAGAATTAGGTTTCGTTTTTTATCAGGAATAGGTATACTTTAGCTATCAACCTATTTTATGGAAATTAATCTGATGATCGATCAATCCAGCCTTGAAGGAGAGTGTGTAATGAAAATCAAAGTGTTATGTTTCATTCTTGTCCTGCTAGTCACTGGTTCCATGAGTACGATTCATGCAAGTGCAAACGATCAAAAGATGAAAGAACTGGATATCGGGGATTCTTTCGATGGTGTGGAAGGCACGATGGTACTCCAAAACTTAAAAAATGATAAAGTATTTATCTATAATAAACAGAGAAGTAAAGTACGCTACACTCCAGAATCGACATTCAAAGTGGCGAATGCATTAATCGGTTTACAGACAAAAGCGGTAAGCGATGAATATGAGGTGAAGCGCTGGGATGGGGTAATCAGGGAATTTGAGGATTGGAACAGAGATCATACGCTGGCTTCAGCCATGAGGCATTCAGTGATCTGGTATTATCAAGCAATGGCCCGTGATATCGGGGCGGAAAACATGCAGCAATATGTGAACCTTCTAGATTATGGCAATCATGATATCTCCGGGGGGATCGACCAGTTTTGGCTCGACAGCAGCATAAAGATTTCTGCCCGGGAACAAGTCCAATTCATCGAAAACCTTGTAGAAGAAAAACTGCCTATCGATAAGCAGCATATGAGAACCGTTAAGAGAATCATGATCAATGAAGAAGCAAACTCATATGTCCTCCATGGAAAAACCGGGACACGCCTTTCTGATATGGGATTGGGCTGGTATGTGGGTTACATCGAAACGGACAAAGGAAAATGGGCCTTCGCCACTAACTTGGATGGCAGCGGAAGCAAAGCCAAAGCGATTACGCTTGAAGCCTTGAAAGAGTTGGATATCCTAAAAGAATAAAAGTTCACGCATGCTCTTAATTCGGGCATGCGTTTTGCTTTGTCATAAAGGTATCTGAAACTTCACCTGATTTGTCAGCACACAGATTCAAAACTCTTCTAGACAAGCTCCTTAAACATAATCATTTATACTCTTCCTTTCTTCTGATTTTGAAAAATGAGAAAATTATGAATTTCTCGTTTTTTAAAATCGCATAGTTTTTTGTTCCATGTTCTTATTGTGCATCACGTGTTTATGCCTTGTTGACGATACGTGTTTATTTGATATAGTTTTAAAATAGTAATTCAAGACTGACTAAATAAAGTAATAAAACTGCATCATAATAAATGGAGCTAAGGATTATTTGTTTGTAACGTTTATATAAACTATGGGCCTTTAGTGAAAGGGGCACCTTCTGTGAAAACCATTCAAAGTCGCTTATTGTTAATGTTATTTCTTTTTATCATCTTACCGTATTTTCTATCAGTGTTTCTGATTTACAGCTATACAAAAAATAGTGTGGAGAGACATGAGCTTGAAAATAGCCAGGAACAACTTCAGAAAAACGCTGAAGAACTGGAGCAATACTTTGATGACATGATTAATCTTCCCTATCTATTATATCGAAATCCCGATTTATTCCGGATTTTTAAAAATGGTTTTGAAGACTCGATATACTTTAACCCGATTGCGATGGAAAAAAGTATAGAAACCTTTTATCTGATGCGAAACGAAATCCGTCAAGTACGGTTTTATATTGATAAGGATAAAGAATCGTTTACAGTTTATAATGCGACGGTCAGTGCCCGGAAACCTCAACCAGATTTATTAAATGAGGATCCGATAAAACAATTTTATAGCTCTAACTCTAATTACATGATTGAGCCGCCACATCAAATTCAAAATTACAATGACACAGCGATCATTCCCCAGTCGGACGACACAATGGTGATGACTTTTCACCATAAAATAGTCGATGTGCCTTCAAACGAATATCTCGGAATAATTACAATTGATATAGATTTAGATGCCTATGCCCGTATATGTAACAGCCTTGTTCAAAAGGATGAAGAATCTGTACTACTTTTGGATTCGCATAACAATGTCATGTATGCAAATGATCGGTCCCTTATAGGAAAATCCGTTACTCCTGATTTTAAAAAGCAGATTACGGGTGAAGATATTATTTTAACCAAAACATTATCAGGAACACTAAATCATTGGAAATTAGTTAAGATAACCCCTAATCATGTATTATTCGATGATGTCCGGAAGACTGCCTATACAAATATAATCGTTGGACTAATAGTTGGCTTGTTAGGGCTATTAATGATTGGTATTATTTCATACAGAATTACTCGTCCCATTAAACTTCTTAGCAAGAAAGTGAGAACAATAAAAGGTGGAAATATGGATGTCCCCTTTGACGATGGAAGAAAAGACGAAATTGGTGAGTTGGAAAAACATATGAAGGATATGATGAACCGAATCAATCTACACATTGAAAGAGAATATAAACTCGAAATAGAAAATAGAAAAAACCAATTCAGAGCATTAAAATCTCAGGTTAATCCGCATTTCTTATTTAATTCGTTACAATCTATTGGTGCAGTTGCCCTAAGATCTAATTCTCCAAAAGTCTACCAATTATTGACATCACTATCTAAAATGATGCGCTACTCCATTAAGGCAAACCAATGGGTGTTGGTTCGAGATGAAGTGAATTATATAGAAGCATACCTAAACCTTCAAATGGAGCGTTTTGGAAACATTGTGAACTATTCTATTAAAATAAGCGAGACGATCCTTGATATGACGATTCCAAGTATGATTCTTCAGCCCCTCGTTGAAAACTTCTTTAAACACAGTTATGAAGAAGGTTTCTATCATGCTCATTTAACTATTTATGGAGAAATACAAGGAGAATTTTTACACCTCATCGTTGAAAATTCGGGTCCTAGTTTGACTCAGGCGGAGCTTCGAATATTAAGAGAAAATATATACGCGTCCCTACATGAAAGCACATATTCACATAATCATATCGGTCTGAAAAATATTTATGATCGTTTAGTTCTAAATTATGGATCAAAAGCAGGCCTGGAAGTGGATACGTATCAAGGACAAGGATTTTCCGTTAAAATAGTGATTCCACTAGAATTTCCGCTTGCTAATGAATAGATTGCTTCGTAGCCGCCATTCAAAAACGGACACTTTTACTCATTCATATAAGGAGATGAAATCTGTGAAAGCTTTAATTGTCGATGATGAGTTCAATGTACGTGACGTAATACGCCATTTAGGGCAGTGGGAAAAATATGGTATCAACCAACTATTAGAAGCAAGTAATGGTGATGATGCAAAAAGAATGATAGAGAAGGAAAGTCCTGAAATCATCTTTACGGACGTGAAAATGCCTGGAATGAGCGGTATGGAACTAATCGAGTGGCTAGATTCCATTTCTTATCCTGGTAAAGTGATTTTAATTTCGGGTTTTGACGACTATTCATTTATGCGTAAAGCAATTCAGTTTAGCAGCTTCGATTATTTGTTGAAACCGATTGAAGCTGATGCATTTAACAAAACACTGGAAGAAGCCGTTAAATCATGGGCGAATGAAGAGGAAGTTCGTGCTAATGAAGATACCGGCGTATATGAAGATGTTAAAAGGTTTCGGAGTAATCAATTAGTTACTGCCGCTTGTATGGGGGAACACTTCGACAAAAACGATATTGAGTCATATGTTCCAAAAGCAGACGGATACACCCTTACATTAATTTCCTTTTATCAAATGCACCATCCTGTCCCCTACATTCAGTTACTTGCTGACGAACTTGTTGAGCGGAAAATCGGAAATGCATTTGCGCTTCAGAATGATCATAATCTTTGTCTAGTGATCACCATACCTGACCATTGGTTATCCGTTGAAGAATGGATCAGTCATCAATTTGATATTCCTGTTCGCCTTGTTTGTGGCGAGTCCTTGGAATCATTAGGGGAGATCCACAATTCTTTTAAGTCATTACAAAAAGCAATGAAAAATCAAAACTTCAGATCCATCCACCGTTTGGATGACTTGGATGTTGCACGCCGCATAGAAGACATAGTTTCATATGTTGAAAAATATTACATGGAAGAATTGAGTTTAGAAAAGCTATCGAATGTATTCTTCTTAAGTCGCGAACATATCTCAAGAAAGTTCAAACAAAAAACCGGAATGCTCCTGTCCAAATACATCACTAAACTAAGAACTGACCAAGCAAAACGCTGGTTAAGAGAAACCGAAAAAAGTATTTACTCCATCTCTTTAATGCTCGGCTATCAGGATGAGAAATACTTTTCAAAACTATTCAAAAAAGTGGTTGGCATGACACCATTCGAGTACCGAAACGGTGAAAAGAATGCAGATCAGAAGTAAATAATTCACCTTAATTAGAAAATTTCAGGGGTGACATGATGAAAAAAGAGATACTAAACATATTTTTAATCGGAATATTGAGCCTATCACTTTGTGCATGTCAAACAAAGACCGAGAGCGGAACAAAAAAACCGGAAATTTCAGAGCGAAAAATCACTTTGAATGTAAGGAATCCGAAAGTTGAAATTTCTACACAGTTCGAACAAATGGTGTTTGCTTATGAAAAAGAAAATCCAAATGTAGATATAAAGGTTCACACGGTTGGTGGGGCTATGGATAACCTTGCTGATTTGAAAGCAAAAATGGCCACTGGCAATGGTCCTGATATTTTCACAAACAGCGGATACGAAAATGCCAAACAGTGGAGTGAATATTTAGAGGATCTTTCTGACCAACCCTGGGTTGAACATGCATATGAAGATGCGTTAACCCCCATGAAATTCGATGGGAAAATTCATGGGATGCCGGTTAATCTGGAAGGGTACGGATTCATCTATAATAAGGATATATTTAATAAGGAAGGAATCGATGAATTACCCAAAACGCTGACTGAATTAATAGCAGTTGCTGAAAAATTGCAAAAAGCAGGGGTTACTCCTTTTGCAACTGGATATTATGAAGAGTGGAAATTGGGTGACCACTTAATGAATGTCGGTTTTACAGAGCAAGAAGATCCACCGGCTTTTATAAAAGGCCTAAATGATGGAACTGAAACAATATATAATAATCAAAAATTCAATGATCTAATCAATTTGTTGGATGTAACATTAAAGTATGGAAACAATAACCCGCTAACAACAGATTACAACATGGAAGTGAATCTATTCACTTCAAAAAATGCAGCGATTATTCAACAAGGAAACTGGATACAGCCGATGATCGATCAACAATCACCGAATATGAACATCGGATTTATGCCAATACCAATAAATGATCAACCTAAAAAGGAAGCCTTGATGGTCGGCGTACCGAATTATTGGGTTGTAAACAAACAAGCCACACCAGAAAAGAAGAAAGAAGCGAAGAGATTTTTAAATTGGATGGTTTCTTCTGAACAAGGCAAAATGTTTTTGACAGAACGCTTTAAATTCATACCTGCTTTCACTAACATTGAAGCTGACAATTTAGGACCTCTTGCTGATGAAACAATTCAGTATTATAAAGAAGGAAAAACATTATACTCAAACTGGTATGATTTCCCTGTAGGAATAAGAGAAGAATTTGGGGCTGCCATGCAACTATATGTAGGAAACAAGCTTAATCGTGGTCAATTACTGCACGAGTTTCAGAGGTCATGGGAAAGGGCGTCAAGCGAATAAAATAGTACACTTCTTGCCTCCTTTGTTGGGGCATTTTTTTGTACGTCGAAAACTACGATATCAATATAAGACTAAATTCTAATCAATATATGACATATCCATAGAATTAAGACTAACCTATAATTTTATTAGTACTTCAAACAGGCGGGACTGTTACTCCCAAAAAGTAATCGTTCCACTAGACTTTATTTTTATATACTAATAAACATTCTAGGAGGAAGGCATATGAACCTTAACAGGCTTGCCAAACAAGCAACAGTAATAACACTTAGTACAGTTATCTTATTAGGAGGCAGTCGCTCAGAAGCTTTCGCGGCACCAAAAGACCCATTAGATCACAATGAAAAGTATGGCACTTCACAAATCACTCGTTACGACATGCAAAAAATGATTAATCAACAAGGCGATGAAAAGTTTACAGTTCCCAAGTTTGACGAATCAACAATAAAAAACATTCCCTCAGCAAAAAAGTATGACAAATCAGGAAATTTAATTGATATGGATGTATGGGATACCTGGCCATTACAAAACGCTGATGGTACAGTGGCAGAATATAAGGGCTATCATATCGTATTTGGATTAGCTGGAGACCCTAAAAATGGTAGTGACACGTTCATTTACTTGTTCTACAAAAAAGTTGGAGAAACATCCATTGATGCTTGGAAAAATGCTGGCAGAGTATTTGATGATAATGATAAAAATGTTCCAAATGATCCTTATTTAAAAAATCAAGCAGAAGAGTGGTCCGGTTCTGCAACCTTCACGTCTGATGGAGAAGTTCGCTTATTCTATACAAATCGCGGACAGTTTTCACCAGATTCTAAGCAATACGGTAAACAAACATTAACAACAGCTCAAGTAAACTTATCTGAGTCAGGTGCCAATACATTGCAAGTGGATGGCGTAGAAGATTACAAATCCATCTATGAAGGCGGAGACAGCAAGTTTTATCAATCACATGATAAAGCTTTCGGCGATGAAAATTTTAGTGATAATCATACATTGAGAGATCCACACTATATTGAAGACAATGGTCGTAAATACCTTGTTTTTGAAGCGAATACTGGGACTGAATATGGTTACCAAGGAGAAGAATCCCTTTACAACAGGGCTTACTATGGCAACAGCAATAAATTCTTCCAAGCTGAAAAGGATAAACTTCTGCAAAGCTCTAAAAAAGGTTTAGCTGAATTAGCAAACGGTGCCATTGGCATTATTGAAATAAACGATGATTATACATTAAAAAACGAAATGAAACCCTTGATTGTTTCGAATACAGTAACAGATGAAATTGAACGTCCTAACATATTTGAAAAAGACGGAAAATGGTATTTATTCACAAGTACAAGAGGATCAAAAATGACCATTGATGGAATTGATGATAAAGATATTTACATGTTAGGTTACGTGGCAAATTCTTTAACTGGCCCATACAAACCGTTAAATAAAACAGGAATTGTCTTACACCAAGATCTTGATCCTTATGATATTACTTGGACATATGCTCATTATGCTATCCCACAACCGGAAAGCGATAATGTAGTTATCACAAGTTACATGACAAATAGAGGTTATTTTAAAGACCATAAATCTACCTTTGCCCCAAGTTTTTCACTTAACATCAAAGGGCCAAATACAGCTGTGATAGAAGATAGTATTCAGGAACAGGGTCAACTAACGAATAACCAATAATTTAATGTTCATCCGAAGTTTTACAAAATTATTCAAAAAAAGAAAATGTCTGTAAAATCGGCATTTTCTTTTTTTAATTAGGCTCTTTTCGTAAAGATTGTTGTTTTTAAGACGAAACTATTTAAGGTTGATTGGAGCGGAAGTGCGAGACTCCTGCGGGAGCAGCGGGACAGGTGAGACCCCACAGGCGTTTACGCCGAGGAGGCTCACCGCCCGCCCCGCGGAAAGCGAGCATCTGGAGGGGAAATCAACCACACCGCACTACTTAGTAAATAGCAACAAAGTATGCGAAAACAGCTTTTAATTAAATATGCTTTACATTATCTTAGGAACAAAATAGGGAAAATAAAAGCGTGGTGATTTACTTGGACAAAATAGTTTTTAATAAGAAAGGTTTTAAGTCGTTGGCTCTATTAATACTTGGATTGTTTACTGCCGGATTATTAGTCTATTTAATCAAATCAACTTTACCAGTAAAGCATGAAGAGGAATCGTATCGAGCTAACTACCATTTCACTGTACCTGACAAATGGAAAAACGATCCTCAGAGGCCGATTTTCATTGATGGAGAGTACCATTACTTTTACCTCTATAATGGGGATTATCCGGATGGAAATGGAACAGAATGGCGTCATTCAACCTCAGAGGACTTGGTGCATTGGAGTGATCAAGGGATAGCCATTCCGAAATATACCAATGATAATGGAGATCCATGGTCGGGATCAGTCGTTGTGGACAAAGAAAATACGGCAGGCTTTGGAAAAGATGCTCTTGTGGCAATTGTTACGCAGCCCTCCAAGGATGGCGGTAAACAGGAACAATTTCTATGGTATAGTACGGACAACGGTAAAACATTTACCTCCTACAGTGATGATCCCATCATCTCAAATCCTGGAACGAAAGATTTTAGAGATCCAAAAATCATCTGGGATGACAATGATCAAAAATGGATAATGGTCATGGCTGAGGGAACAAAAATAGGTTTTTATAAATCTCACAACCTAAAAGATTGGCAGTATATGAGCAGTTTTGTCACGAAAAACATTGGTATTGTAGAGTGCCCTGACCTTTATATGTTACGGGCGGATGACGGGACTTTAAAATGGGTACTTGGTGTCAGTGCTAATGGGCAATCGAATGGTAAACCAAACACATACGCCTATTGGACTGGAAGCTTTGATGGAATGGAATTCTTCCCAGATTACAATGAACCGCAATGGTTAGATCATGGCTTCGATTGGTATGGTGGAGTTACATTTGAAGATGGGACAGAAAGCGATAAATATAACAAACGGTATGCCCTCGCTTGGATGAATAATTGGGCCTATGTCGATAATACTCCGACCCTAAAAGAAGGCTTTAATGGAATGGATTCCATCGTTCGCCAAATCGGGCTAAAACATGCAGGCAACAACCTATATTATTTATCTTCACAACCTATCGAAGCATTGAAAGAATTGACGAGTTCAACGGATTCTTATGAACAAATTGAAGTGAATGGCTCCAAAACTCTAGATGTAAAAGGTGATGTATATCAATTGGAGACGGATATCAATTGGTCAGACATAAACAATGTAGGCTTAAGGCTTCGGGAATCAGCAGATCAAACACGCCACATCGACGTAGGAATTTTTGCAGAAGAAAACTACTCTTATGTCAATCGAACTTTTACCGAACACCCTGACGAAAGTAATCAATATATTAAAAGCATCGCTCCATATGATGCTAGCAAGAAACATGTTCACTTAAAGATCCTCATTGATAAAACAAGTATTGAAGTGTTTGTGGATGATGGAAAGATTGCACATTCAAATTTAATATTCCCTGAATTTGATGATAAAGGAATATCCCTCTTCTCAGAGGGAGGCAAAGCGGTCTTTCATAATATTAAGATCAAACACCTCGATTCGATTAATTGAACATCATTTATGAATGGTGATACTATGGTTTATACTTTGACTACAATTCACCATGTCTACCCAAAACTCTTCAAATGGGAGTAATAACGAAAAGCCGGATTCAACAAGTATTGAAATCCGGCTTTTCGTTATGGCTGAGAGGCTCCCTACAAGGGGAAAACTGTTGAATCAACTACTATCCCACCGGTTTGTTGGTTAATGGTATGGGTTTATGATTTTTAACGAAAGTTAACTTCAGTAAATTAACCCGTGCCATACAAAGGTACTTGTAGAAGCTACTGACCACAATATGTAAAAGGCTGTCCCTCCCTCTTCATTGTGTCTTTATGAATCTATTTGTATTTGAGTTACTTCCACTTGTAATCTTCCTGACTACTACGTAGCCATGGCGAATTAGGAATATAGCTGATTAAGAATGAGAGCATCTGTCAAAAGCAGATGCCTTATCTTCTTGACAGGAATCAAGTTAATCCTATCTCCCGTTTTCTTTTCTGTTTTAATAACGCAGGCTTTGGAACTTGCTGTGAGAGTGCGGTACATTCAGCAAATGAAAACTGTTTACACCCTTTACAACGGTTCTCATCCAGTTTGGATAAAGCTTTATTGATGGCATCACCCGTACTGGAAAAGAACTGTTCCTCACCAACAAGTTTAATAAATCCGGTTTTCCTCAGCATTTCTTTAGGTTCCTGTTGAATTCCGGAAATCAACACTTGTAGGTTATGAAACTTGAATAGCTTCACGATGTCGGTTAGCAGTGCTTCTCCTGATGTATCGATAAATGGCACATTGCTCATTCTTAATAGCAGGACTTTTGGTTTTGATCGCATTATTTCCTCGATTTCTTCTTGCAGCCTTTCGATTGTGCCAAAGAATAAAGGTCCTTCTATCGTATACATGTTAATCTGCGGGCAGCTTGAACCTTGTTGCACCATTTCTGGTTTAACTAGTTTATCAGCTGGATCTGGTAATACCTTTGATAATTTCAATGTACCGCTCATCAGTTTAACGAACGATAGAATGGCTAATAGTAATCCGATCCCGACACCTGTTGTCAGGTCAATCAATACGGTTAACACGAAGGTAACGATCAATACGACCGAGTCCATGGTTTTTGCTTTTAAGATATGCGAAAATTCTTTGCGTTCGCTCATGTTCCATGCGACAAACATAAGAATGGGGGCCATGCTGGCCAAAGGAATGGCCGAAGCATAAGGGGCCAAACTGACTAACACGAGCAATACCACCAGCCCATGAATCAGGCCTGATATGGGGGAGACTGCACCGTTTTTAATATTCGTTGCGGTACGGGCGATGGCACCAGTAGCCGGAATGCCTCCAAATAAAGGCGTAATCATATTGGTCAATCCTTGCCCCATCAGCTCTTTGTTGCTGTTATGTTTACTGTTGGTCATGCCGTCTGCCACTACAGCGGATAAGAGTGATTCAATTCCTCCAAGCATGGCAATGACCAAAGCAGCCGGAAGGAGTTCAATCACCAGACCGCCAGTGATATGGGGAAACTGAAAATGGGGCAATGCATTAGGAATGGCTCCATAAGCCGATCCAATGGTCGCTACCTGACCTGGAAAGAATAAGCTGGCGACTAGAGTTGATACAATCAATCCCAGCAATGCTCCAGGGATTTTCGGTAAATATTTTGGAGTTAATATGACGAGAGTTAAACTTATGATAGCTACCAATACACTATAGATATTCACTGTATTGAAGTTCAATATGATTTCTTTCATATTTAAAAGAAAGGCTTCTTCTTTTTTTAAATTACTGAGTCCAAAGAAATTGGCAATCTGGCCAGAGAAGATAATCACAGCAATTCCAGCAGTAAAGCCGATCGTAACTGGACGGGGAATAAACTTGATGAATTTTCCTAGTTTGAAGACACCCATAAGAAATATCATGATACCTGCCAGGAAGCCGGCGATTAACAGTTTTTCATATCCGTACTGCATGACCACACCGAACAGTACCGGGACAAAGGCGCCAGTCGGGCCTGCAATTTGATATTTCGAACCTCCAAAAAGGGAGACCATGATTCCTGCAATAATTGATGTGTACAGTCCATATTCCGGTCTTACTCCGGAAGCAATGGCAAAGGCCATCGCTAAAGGAATCGCTACAATCCCAACTACCACCCCGGCAACCAGGTCTTTCTGAAAATGGCCTAAGTTGTATCCTTCAAGCCTGCTAGAACCTATCATTTTATCGCTCCTTCTATTATTGAATTTGTATTTCGTCCTTGCTGACAACGTTGCTATATCCATCTATGATTCGATCCAATTTACCCGTTTCGGGATGGATGACCATACCGTGAACGGCGATGGAATCCGGTAATAATGGATGGTTTTCAATCAAACGGACACTATTCGTTACACTCTCCTCAACGCATTGAAAGCCTGAAAGCCACTTTGATAAATCAATACCAGAGTTTGTAAGGATATCAATTTCCTCCTGACTGACTTTCTTCTGCTTTGCGGCATCAAGAAGTGAAGAGGATTGAAGCCCCACCATACCGCATCCGTGATGTCCGATCACACACACTTCCTCCACTTTTAGCTCATAAACAGCGACAAGGATACTGCGCATGATGCTGCCAAAGGGATGAGAAACAATAGCTCCAGCGTTTTTAATGATTTTCGCATCTCCATTTCTTAAACCCATCGCCTTTGGAAGCAATTCCAACAGACGGGTATCCATGCACGTTATGATGACGATCTTTTTATCTGGATACTTTGTCGTTTGAAACCTTTCATATTTGTTTTGATCGACAAACGTCTTGTTGTAATCCAGAATGCTAGAAATAACTGACATTACTTATTCTCCTTTCTCGTGTTGAAATATGATGGAAATGTTCTATGTACAATATTCCAGATGCCTTTCATAAACGGTCTTATTTGGCTCTGTTTTATCATTTGGTGCTTTATTCCATGTTAGAGATATTAAATTAGAGCTAAATGATAGAAGGATTAGAAAATGGTGAGAATTATTACAGTTCCTTCTCTTTTTTTTTGCATTTTTCTTACTCAAAAAAGGGTGATGCATATTTAACTATGCATCACCCTTTTTTATGTATTGTTCCAATTATTATTCGGTGCCGTCTCTATCATCCACTTCATCATCTTCCCATGTGATTGTTTTTACTTCTTTTGTGTAGCCGTCCACTTGAACGACTGCGTCTCGATCGTCCTCTAATTCAACTTCGACCAAATAATAAGGTGTCTGATCTGAAGGTTGATAAAATTCTGTATCATCACCTGTTCCTTTTACATGTTTTTCGGCAATCGCAATTGCTTCGTTTTCTGTAATGATACTATCTGCTACCATTGTCGAGTCAATTATAGCTCCTGTATATGGGTCGAGGATTAAGGTGATTTTTTCATTATTCTTATTTACCACTGCTTTATAATGGGAGTTGTCTTTCTCCTGCACAAAATCAATTTGTTCCAGATCGCCTTGTGAGGAAATACGCGCCTTTATTTCATTTTGGGTTAGTTGCTTTTGGGGTGTTTTTTCCGCCGTTTCTTCAGAATGTACTATGGTTTCTTTTTTTATAGAACGAACTTCACCGCTTTTCTCATCCATACTAATAAGATATACCCCAGTTTCGAGCTGCATTTTAATCTGATATTCTTCACCTTCAGTTTTCGTTGTCTTTATAATGGTTCCAGGATATTTATCCTTTGCTGTCTGGTTCACTTCTTCTTCCGTCAAGCTTTCCGCGGATAATGATGGAGCCCACCATTGAAATCCGACGAATAATAGCAGACCGAAAACGAGAGTCGATCCAGCTGTTATCAGCACTTTTCCATTCTTCATCGTATCACCCATCCAACGTCATTCTGGCTTTATTAAATAAAAGAGTAACGTTCGTTCCTCTGCCTTCGAGGCTATCCATTTCAATCCGTACATCAATTGCATCAGCAATTTCCTTTGCCACGGAAAGCCCTAAACCTGATCCGCCTTGCTTTCGGCTTCTTGCTTCATCTACACGATAAAAGCGATCGAACACTTTTGGCAATTCAGCCTGTGGAATTCCATCCCCTCTGTCTTCGATGCGGATATACGCGTCTCTACTTGTTTGTCCTATGTAGACTGAGATTTGCTCGTCACTATACTTTCTTGCATTATCTAAAAAAATAAACAATAGCTGTTTTAACTTTTGCACGTCCGTAAGTGCTTCAATTGCATCGCTACTATCAATCTCCACTGTTCGATTGTACGCATTTTTATAGACTTTCGCTAAGTCTGCCATGATATCGGTCAGATTGACGTTTTCCTTCTCTATATTCCATTTTTCCTGATGCTTTGCAAGCAGGAGCATTTGCTCTGTCATCTCTCTCATTCTAATGGCTTCAGAATGAATGGCCTCTATTGATTCATCAAACAACTCAGGACGCTCCAACCCTTTTCTTTTCAAAAGACTTGCATAGCTTTCTATGACAGTTAGCGGTGTTTTTAATTCATGTGAGGCATTTGATACGAATTGCTCCTGTTTTTCGAAGTTAGCTTGCAGCAAATCAATCATGTGATTAAAGGTTTTCCCCATTTCCACAAGTTCATCTTTTGCTTTTTCTTCCAGGCTAAGTCGCTTAAATTGGCCGCTTGTTTGAATCTCCTTCATCGTATCAATCATCGATCGAATCGGACGGGCGATAAAGTTACTAAGAATAGTGCTTGATATTAGAACAGGTATCATGGCAATGATTGTAACAGCGATTAATACGATGCGCAGAACAGCGAGCATTTCTTCGGTTGCTGAAATGCTTTTGGTGATTTGAAGATTAACTACACTTCCATCCCCCCAAATGATCGGGTTTGAAACGAATACATACTTGTTCTGATGATAAGTGATGATCGCGCTCTTCTCACCGGGATAAAAGCTGCTATTGCGATTGCTTAATTGTTTCTCAGAATTGGATGTAACAGCTGTACCTTTTCGTTGACCCTCTTTTACAATACCAATCATGCCATCTATAGGCAGATAGGATCGAAGTAAATCATTTGGAGATATATTATTAACGTTTTTACTAACATCAAAGGCAATTTTCTCTGTCTCCGCTTTCGCACGATTAAGTTCATTCACCACCATCAGATTACTAAAGACAAAATAAATGGAAACATTCATCAATAGGAGCAGGAAAATGAATAGCACCGCTGTATATAAATTTATTTTCTTGCGAAGTCTCATTTTGCATCCTTCAGGACGTAGCCAACGCCTCTTACAGTATGGATAAGCGGCGTATCAAAACCATATTCGAGCTTTTTGCGAACATATCGGATATACACATCCACCACGTTTGTTTCTCCATAGAAATCATACCCCCAAACCGCTTCCAGTATTTGATCCCGGTTTAGCACTTGACGCTTATTCTTCAGTAAATAAAGAAGTAAATCATACTCCTTTGGCGTTAGGTCAATTTCGCTTTCACCTCTAATGACTTCACGTGTTTTGACATTCACCTTTAAATCAGCAGTATTCAGCCATCCCTCGTATTCATCTTCCATTGAAGGTGCAGCAGTCCGCATTCTTAAAACGGCACGAATTCGGGCAAGCAATTCCTCAATTTGGAAAGGCCTAGTGATGTAGTCATTCGCACCGCGATCAGAGACCGGAAACTTTATCTTCAACCGAGCCCTTTGCAGTTAACAGGATGACAGGGGTGAAATTGTTTTTCGTACGAATTTTCCGAAGCAGCTCGATCCCGCTTATGCCTGGAAGCATCACATCCAATAAGATCAAATCCCACTTTCGTGATCGATACGCTTCAAGTGCTTCCTTTCCGTCCATTGCCTTTCCGACTTGGTAGCCTTCGATTTCAAGCTCCAATTCAAGCAGTCTTAAGATTTTTTCTTCGTCCTCTACGATTAGTATTGATTCTTTACTCATTTGGAAGACCTCCTTTTGTGTGGGACTGTCCCCATTTATGTATTATGTCAAACAAAGATACTACAGATAGAACACTATGAAAATAGTGTATTATGACGAGTTTAATGGGTGTATGATTTGCTTCCGGCGAAGAGTCTCGCTAAAGGTAATCCTGCAAAGCAATCTTTCTAAACTACCCAATAAATTTAAATAGCCATATTCTTTTACGAAAGAATATGGCTTTATTTATTCACTTTGTTGGCTGGTTCACGCAACGCTCTTATTAAAGATCACGCCCGTTTGTTGAACAAGGCTTCAATTAATCCCCTAAATAAACTGGAGACTTTTGATTATTAACATGCTGTATGATATATTTCCTTAGTTCTTTAGGATATATCCTATTCTGAAGTAAATCATTAATATGTATCCATTCTACCCCTACTTGGTGACTATCTGGATTGGTAGGCGATTTATAAATTTTCTCTTTTACCAGGTCGCAAACAAAATAGTATTCAACTTGGTGAACATTAAAATCGAATGAAGAATGCTCGTGGTTTTTCCCTATATACTCACGAATATGAAGCAGCTCTCTAACCTCCACTTGCATCCCCCTCCAAAACATCTCCTGCATTTCACCTAAATCCCATTCAATTATCTAGCCTAATCGTTGACCAAAGATCAAACAGCACGATCCTGCCAATTTAGCTCTATAAAAACAAGAGCTGCCGAAGCAACTCCCTTAGTGCAGCAGTATTATTCACATGATACAGTCCAGTTTATAGCTAAGAAGTTCTTTTCAACGCTAGGTGTTTTATTGTTTTCAATACATGCACTTTTTGTGCTTTCGAGTGTATTAAAGTTTGAGATGATAGCAATTGCAGAAAATGAAAGAACTATAAAACATAGTATAAAAGACTTTTTTCTCTTAATATTCACACTATCATCCCCCCTAATCCTATTTTAATGATCAAAACTGTACAATAGCCAGCCATATAACCCCCTACCTCCATTCAAGTAACGCACCGTTTTGAAGAAGGATTAGATAGCAGAACTTAACCCAATAATTGAATTTTAATTCTTTTTTTCGTGGGACCTTTTTGTTGAATTTTCATAATGGAAAAGTCTTTAATTTCATTCGTGTTGTTGACGTGGGTTCCTCCACATGCTTGCTCATCAATATCATTTATTTGAACGATTCGAATTTCGTTAAGCGAAGCTGGAAGTAAATTAATGACCGTTTTAATTACCCCTTCTTTTTGCTCTGCTTCAGCTCTGCTAATTGTTAGCGTGTGAACATTATGGGGTTGTGCCAGTACCTTCTTTATCGATTGTTCTAATTGATTGAATGGGATTTCTTGTATTATTTCAGGAGAAAAAGACAGCTCTAATCTCGCATGTTCTTTTTCAATTTGACTGCTTGTAGCTAAAGCATTGTAATGTTGATAAAAATAACCTGAAATGACATGCAATAATGTGTGATACTGCATATTCTGATACCGCCAAGTCCAGTCAATCTGCATTTCAACTGATTGATTAATGTCCTGTAATGGTCGTTCTAGTTCATGAACCACTTCACCATCTACTTTTTTTACTGTTAATATAGTATAGGTTTCATCACCTTGTTTAATGATTCCCCGGTCACAAGGCTGCCCACCGCCGCCTGGATAAAAAATGGTTTGATCGAACACTACAAATCGGTCTTGTCTGGAAACGATATTTGCCGAACATTCTTTTAGATAACTATTCTCTAAATATAACTCTATCGTGGCCATTTTTTTGTTTCCTTGATATCCTCTACAAGCATGTCAACATGTTCTTTTTTCGTAGCCCAACTGGTACAAAATCTCACAGCACTGTGTGTAGCATCGACTTTTTCCCAGAAGGAGAATGAATACTTTTTACCTAATTCCAAAATCACATCTTCCGGCAAGATGGGAAATTGCTGATTTGATGTGGAATCATATCGTAATGAAAATCCATTTTCAACAAATGCTTCTCGAATCATTATTGACATTTCCACGGCATTTTTAGAAATTTCATAGTATAGGCCGTCTTCAAATAAGGTTTCAAACTGGATCCCCAATAGTCTCCCTTTAGCCAGCATTCCTCCCCTTTGCTTGATGAAATAGCGGAAGTCCTTTTTCAGGGCATCATTCATGATGACTACCGCTTCACCAAACATTGCACCAACCTTCGTTCCCCCTATATAGAACACATCACATAGCCTTGCAACATCCGCCAAGGTTAAATCGCTGTCCTTCGAAGCCAAGCCATACCCTAATCTAGCGCCATCCAATACCAACGGCAAACCACATTCCCGGCAAACTTCACTTAATGCTTCCAATTCGGCTTTACTATAAGTCGTTCCATTTTCTGTAGGGTTAGAAATGTAAACCAAGCCTGGCTGTACCATATGCTCATGAGTAACATCATTCCAGTGAGCATCATATAATTCTTTCACCTGTTCAGCTTGAATTTTTCCATCATCACTCGGCAAAGTAAGCACTTTATGACCAGTGGCTTCAATTGCTCCTGTTTCATGTACCGCGATATGCCCGGTAATTGCAGCAACTGCACCTTGATGCGGCCGCAAAATTGAAGCGATAATAGTTGTATTCGTTTGTGTTCCACCCACTAAAAAGTGTATATCTGCATTTGCAGCATCACACTGTTTTCGAATGTAAGCTCTCGCTTTTTCACAGTGTTCATCCACTCCATATCCGGGTGTTTGTTCTTCATTGGTTTCTATTAATCGTTTCAGAATTCGCTTATGAGCACCTTCTGTATAATCATTTTCAAAACGTATCATCCTATAATCTCCCCAAACTATCCAATTTCTTCTGAATGAACATCATAGAAGCATGGATTTCTTTTATTTCGTTTTGTGATAATCCTTGGAATAACCTCACTAATTGTTCATCAGATCTTTCATTAAGTTGGTCAAAAAGAGTCAACCCTTCAGGAGTCAGCCGAATTAGACTAGTTCTGTTGTCCAAGGCCGAGTTTTCCTTCATAACCAGTCCATCTTTTCTTAACTTATTAATTATTCTGCTCATATAGCTGCGATCAATTTCCAGTTTATCAACTAAATTGTTTGCTATACACTGCTCCATCAAACCGATTTCTAAAATTACCCGTGCCTCAGTGAAAGAATATCCGGTATCCAAAATATGCTTATCCAACACACCAAGTATATTCGTATAAAATCTATTGAATTGCCGTATATCAGCTATGGTTTTTTTATTTATATTCATTAAAGACTTCCTTTTTAGTGGACTTTATCCACTAATACTTTATTGTGATTAGTGGACTTTGTCAACGTTTTTTTATAAATGTTTGAAGGATCAATCGATACCCTTAGTTTGACCAATTTCAAAAAATTCACTTTTAGCTTGAACCTGATTTAATTTACATTCTTTTAGGTTGAGTGTTTCTTCTCGAGGAAGTTACATACTTTAATTAGAAACACTTGTGCAATTTCCCACTTAAACTCCCCTCCCTCCATTGTTGAAGAAGGACATCCTTTGACCCAAAACTTTTATCTATAAAATTAGAGATTATCGAACACGGGATGAGTTAAGGTGCATAAAATAGGATTGTGATATTTAACTATATTTTTGAAAGGATGTAATATTGTGTATCCTCCTTACACTAACCCACACCAGCTCAAACAAGAGACATTGTCACAGGTTGGCCCTTGGGTACAGTATGGTTTAAACGAAGCTCAAAAAACATCTGTCCCTCATGCAATGATGGAAATTGCAGCTATTGCCTATCTGATGGGTAAAGGATATGATCCAAGGATGGCTCATCAAATAGTCGAATCATGGGAAGTTAATGAAATGTTTTAACTGCTGCAGCTTTGAAATAATGATTAATTAAAATGTCGTCTTTAATCCCGATATTAGCGTAAATAAAAAAATCCATTTTGAAAAAAGATCGATCAAAATGGATTTTCTTGTGATTTAGTATTAAGTTTGATTATTTTTAGTGAGCCTTAATAAACTTCGCACCCGTTCGTTGCATAAGAAAACGAGCTGATTGTGACCGTCACAGCTCATTAAAGCTATAGTACCTTTTAGTTGAATTAATCAAATTTGATGTTTTTTCTCCTTTTTCAGCTTAAGCAAAAAAGAAACCAATTGGGCAGCTCCCTATTGAAGTACAGCACACATTAGTTGAAGAAGGTTCCGGCAATATCTAATTCTTTATATCCAACACCATAATCAATGTTTAAATAAAAGTGCTTTACACATTGATTTCACGATGATTGAAACATAATTACTAAAGTACAGTATCTTTATAATTACACTTCAATTTTGCGAGGCTAATTTTAACATCTTACATGCTTGCGTTTAAAACCAAGCTTTCCTTTACCGACTTCTTTTTGAATACTTTCGTAAGCATTTAGAAAATTGCTTTTTTTCTTGTCCCGTTTGACTTCTACTATTCCTATTGCCTTTGCGGTCTCGACTGCCTTTTCATGGAGCGGCAAATATGAAATCCCCACGGTGTATAGAAAATTATTCATAGCGGATTTCGTTCGTTCTGGCGAATCGTGAATCGTATTTTTCACAAGGTCAAGCATATTGGAAATCTTGCTTTCTGAAAATTCAACGTCTAGCCGATTTCCTAAAAGCCAACAGTAGCAGCTCCAGCCCGCTGACATTCTCAGCTCTTCACCGCTTGCAATCCATTTATCAGAAACTTCTTTTGCAATATCTGACTCTGATAAAGTTACAGCCACTACATAATCGGACAGCATATAAAAATACGCAGCATCCATCCAACGATCATAATCAGACTCGGTCATGGCTTTTGGGTCTGCAATAATGCCTGCAAAGTACATTGCATCATAGTTGCCTGTGGAATAAAGCTCTTCAGCTAAATGCTGATTTATTTTTATTTTCCTTACAATTGGTTTCATGGCGCCTGTAGCCACGCCAAAAAGAGGCTCATGCGCACCATTGGATATGTACATTTTTTTAGTTCGTTCCTTGCCAAGGGCTTCAAGATCCTGCATGACCATTTCTAAATTCATCGTTTAGCACTTCCTTCTTTATGGAGTTTCCCCCTAATATTTGCCCATCAAATATATATCACCATTATCCTATAATAGACTGCCATTTGTCAGCACCGTCTAAGCACATGATTGTTACGCAGGAATGCACTTAATGAATGTTGGCACTTTATTCCGACTGATGGTAAGAAACAATGCCTTCTGATACAGTAGCTTAGAATCAGGGGATTTACCCTTTGTTTTTGTTCGATTCCACTGCCCCGTTAGCTCCATTAGAAAAAGAGCTGCCGAAGCAACTCCGTTATTTGAAGGTTCAAAAAGCTCTTTTTTCCGTACTGTTTCGATCAATTGTCTTAATTTTTTTAATGAAATAATAATGTTTGTAAAGGGCGAGCACGACCAATAAGATTTTCACTAATAGGATGTCCACATAAAATACAGAAATTACGATGAAGAAATCGGCAATTAAATTGATTCTGATTTTCTCTCTTCGAGTCATACCTTTTTTTTGCAGAAATGCTTCAACGTATTTTTCATATAATGAGGTGCTCTTGAACCAATTTTCAATCGACTTGGAACTTTTAGCAAAGCAAAAGGCAGCAAATAAGTAAAACGGACCGCCCGGCAGAACTGGTAACACAGTCCCTGCAATACCAATCAAAAGAGATATGGACCCAAGAAGAAAGAATAGGACACTTTTTACTTTTTTTATTGTCATCACCTTTTTATTTATATTCTATCCCCTTATAACGTAAAGAGGAAGTCTAATTGATTAGTATCTTCCTTTTTGTTCTTGAACTAACCTGCCCTTTAGTTATTAACAGGATATCTTACCAATTCATTCTTCTGTCGCAACATTTTTTAGACATCGCAGTGACTTTAATTAAATCCACATCTCAGCCTTAAATTCATTCATACAGCATTGTAACCACACCAGCATATTCCGACAAATTTTCTTTGGAAATATCCAATGTCTTAACTTCGGTTGTTCGCTGTCCGGAAATCTGAAGAAACTTATCTAGCTTTGAAAACATCAATCCAACAACCGACAATGACTTTGTTCTATAGTGCATGGGGATAGTAATAGTAGATTTCAATTGACGCATTACTTGAGTAGCTTCTATGGCATTAATCGTGACTGTACCTCCTACAGGAATGATGAGAATATCTACTTTTCCAATTTCATTTACTTGTTCTTCTGATAATAGATGCCCTAAATCTCCACAGTGACAGATAGTTAGATCGTCCATTTGGAAACGATATAAAATATTGGGGCCTCTCTTCTCGCCATTTACCTTGTCGTGAAATGTCTTAAACCCACTAATTCTTACATCTTCGCGGATGTATTCCTTCGGCTCATTCACAAGCAAGTAATCACCTGTTGCAGCTTGAATTTTATTGTGATCAAAATGATCATGTGTAACGGCAACTATATCTGGTTCAACGCTTGGCATACGGTAACGGATGAAGCGATAATATGGATCTATAAGAATCCTGGTTCCTCTTTCGGATGTTAGTAAAAAGGCAGAATGTCCAAACCATTTTATTTTCATACTAAAATTCTCCTTATTATGCAATTGATTTAAAATTATTAAAATCAAGCAACTTTTAAGGAACCTTGGATTTACAGTTAAAAATATATTCCATTTATTATAATTCTACTATTCATGTAATAGTCCTTCTACACCCTTCCCATAAGAAAAGAGATGCCTTAAAGACACCCCTTTTCTTCAGCTAACGCCCCCGTTAGTAAGTCCAATGAAGAATACTGGATCATGTCTTCTGCCCCCGAATCTCCTGATTTCGCTAATGGACTATTTTTAACAGCGGTTAACTTGGGAACGACAATTGGTGCTGCAGCAGGTGGATTATTCATATCAGAGCTGGGGACACAATACGTGGTATTCGTGGGTTTACTATCATTGATAGTAAGTTCGGTAATGATTTTCCTAAGAAACTACAAGTTTACTGCTACACAACAACTTTCTTGAGTATGAAAAGGCTAGGCATGCTCACTGCCTAGCCTGCTTGTAGATAAAAGGGGTTCCATCTGAATTTTTAAACAAAGTTGATTGGAGCGGGTGTTCGAGACTCCTGCGGGAAAAGCGCGTCCAAAGGAGACCCCGCAGGCGCAAGCCGAGGAGGCTCCCGGACCGCCCGCGGAAAGCGAGTGCCCTACGTTCCAATCAACGTTCATATTTTACACTCCCTCAAAAAAATGTAGGCCATCTTAATTAATATCGAGTTTGTCTACAGTCCGAGGCTAGGTAAGCCACTGCCTAGCCTTTTCAGCGATTCAGATTCCAATTTTCTACAATCCCCATCATAATGTTTATAATGAAGAAAAGCCGATATTCCTAAAAAGGAAATCGACTATTTCTACGCTTCATTTTGGAAGAGAGCGTTAAATATCAAGTTTACGGGTACTGAGCCATTTCACAATTTCAGGATCGTTATGAGAAAAGAACAAGCTCTCTTTCGTATCTAACGCAGCAATCTTCTCCATATCTTCTTGGCCCAATTCGAAGTCAAAGATTTTGAAGTTTTCGATAATTCTTTCCTTACGAACAGACTTTGGAATTGCAACGACTCCTCTTTGTGTCAACCATCGTAAAATCACCTGTGCCACAGATTTATTATACTTTTCAGCGATGGACACTAATATTCCGTTCTGGAACATGTCATTTTTCCCTTCAGCAAATGGACCCCATGACTCTATCTGAACATTGTTCTCTTGCATAAGTTTCGCACTTTCTATTTGTTGGTTAAAAACATGAGTTTCAACCTGGTTTACTGCAGGAATTACTTCATTGTGGATAATCAAATCCACTAGACGGTCCATCTGAAAGTTACTAACTCCAATTGCCCTAATTTTTCCCTCACGGTACAATTCCTCCATTGCACGCCAAGATCCATATACGTCCCCAAATGGCTGATGGATTAGATACAAATCCAAATAATCCAATTGTAGTCTTTTCAGCGAATTTGCGAATGCGCTCTTTGTGCTCTCATAACCAGCATCCTGGACCCAGAGTTTTGTAGTAATAAACAATTCCTCTCGTGGCACACCACTCCGCTTGATTGCTCTGCCGACTGCTTCTTCATTTAGATAAGAGGCAGCGGTATCGATAAGACGATAGCCTGCCATAATAGCGTCATAAACGCTTTGTTCACATTCATTTTCATCTTGTATTTGAAAAACCCCAAAACCTAGTATCGGCATCTCAACACCATTGTTCAACATTACTTTTTGCATATGAAATCCTCCTGTTCTCATTAAATATCTGTTATTTCCCTACTCTATTTGCGTATTCTGCCGGATAGCGATCTCCCGAAATCTCGATTTTCGAGAGCGCATCGTTCAAATCATTCAATTCCTCATGGGTCATTTCAACATCTGCTGCACCAAGATTTTCTTCGAGGCGCTCCAATTTCCGTGTACCGGGAATCGGAACAATCCATTGCTTCTGAGCAAGTACCCATGCTAGTGCTATTTGAGCGGGCGATTCAAGAAGTTCTCCTCTTTCTAATTTTTATTTATCCCTAATTCGGTTTTCCGTCGAAGCTAACTCCCTATGTCTCTTCATTATAATGAACCATCAAAAGAACCTTCTGGAGAATTCCGGATTTTTCTTCTTCCATTAATCTGTTTCCATGCAATATATCCCGAGAGCCCTCCAGATCATCTGCCGCTTTTACCTCCCAGTGTTCTGTGGGGATACCTGCTATCTGGGATCCTGTATTGCCATCCTTTGATCCTGTAAACTCTCCAAGGTCAAAACTTTTCATTTCATCCATCGTGTTCACGAAGTCATCCCGTTCCTGGTTCGCGTGACAAGTAAAGCATCGACCGATTTCTTCCTTGTAATCCACCGACTTGTCTCCATTGAATTCCTGGTATAGCCAATCTCCATTACGCATCTCAGATGGGTTCCCATCAGCCCAGCCAGCGCGCTTTTCCATTACGAAGATTTCATCAAGATCTTCATCCCTATAGATTTCGAGTGTGATTATTGTGCCGTCAGGGATTGGCTGCCCGTTCTGCACCGCTTCGATCGCTTCCCTGCTCGTGTAGAGTTCCTCCCTGACATTTCCACGATTAACAGTCGTATAGTTTACACCCTTATCGTAGTTCTCAGGGAATTCAACCAATTCACGATTGGATTCTGATTGTTGTTCCTGTTGAGAAACCCCATTTCTGTCATTATTGCTGCTGCATGCTGAAAGAGTGTAGGACATGACCAAAGCCAGGGACATAAATAATCGTTTTTTCATCATTTTCCTCCTATTTTCTTTCCGAATTATTTCTATACAAAACTCGCAATCGTTCCAACCTGAATATCCCTATCTAGTACAATCACTTCAGCATATATACAGTGAATTTGTAATTTGAATTCAATATGGCATTAGCCACATAAACACTATAAAAGTAATGTATTAATATAGAGGTATCCTCATTATGCTACAGATTAAAAAGCGGCGCTGTCCTATTTCTCTTAAATCAATGCCTAATCCTCTTACGTTTCTATCTAACAATTTTGTATCATACTGAAAACGGATTGATTAATACAGACTCTAAATATCCAAAATAAGGAAATTGGGAGGGGTATAAACATTTGTATTTTACTCAGAGGTATTCAGGGGGCTTAAAGTTGAGCTTGTGAAGAAATGCATATAAGAAAAAGCTGCCTTAAAGACAGCTCTGCTCGTAAACTATTAAACTGATTAATCTTGTTCATCAAGTTCAATAAAATAATAATTGGATGTGCTGATTATCATCATTTAAAAAACCAATTGCACCAGCATCATGTAGACAATCGTTCCCCCCGCTATGGAGAGGAGCATCATTTTCTTCCAAAAGTGAAGCAGGGCAACCACCGCCACCCCAATAAATTCAGGGATGCCATGACTTCCGGATTGTAAGCTCACATCCTTTAAACAATATATGACCAAAAGCCCAATTACCGCGGATGGCAGCATCTTACCGAGATACTGTACATACTTCGGTGTAGGTTTACCTGATGGGAAAACGATGAAGGGAAGAAACCTTGTAAGCATTGTACCTAAAACAACCATCGCAATTGTAATGATTTGCTGCGTTAAAGTCATTGTCATATGGTTCTCACCTCAACTTTCTCTAACGGCTTTCTAAGTAAGGTAAGTACCCCTAAAATGGTAAACATGGCAGGGATAATGAAATTGCTTCCGCCAAAAATAATCAGGCAGACAGCTGACAGCCCAAGCCCAGCGAGAGCACTATGATGTTTTTTCTCTTTCATCCATTGTTCAATGAAAATCACGACAAAGAGAGCCGTCATAACAAAATCGAGTCCTTCTGTATTGAATTTGACAAAAGAGCCAAAGATGCCGCCAATCGCTGCTCCTATCACCCAATAGCAATGGTTGAGCAGTGTCACGAAAAACATGAACCAGCCCTTATCCACATCCTTCGGTACATCAACGGTACAATTGATGGAAAAAGACTCATCGCAAAGCCCAAAAATCAGATACAGCTTTTTCTTACCAGTCCCCCTATATTTATCAAGCATGGATATGCCATAAAACAAATGCCGTGCATTCACCATTAAGGTTAGAAAAAGGGCGTTAATCGGATTGAACGCGACAAGCAATAAATTGGCTGCAATAAACTCCATCGATCCTGCAAATATCGTTAGACTCATCAATATCGGGTAAATCGCGCTGAACCCTAATGAATTCATAAAGATCCCATAAGCGATGCCTAAAAATAAAAAGCCTGCCAAAATGGGCACTGTGTACGGAAAAGCCGCACGAAATGCTGATATCATTTGAGTTCGTTTTTTCATATAAATCACATCCTGATGGCTAAATTTATTTAAACTTAACATACAAAATCCGTACAAAAAACAAGTTAATTGTATGGATTACAATTAAAATAAAATTCCCCCATTTCATCAAAATGGGGGAGTCTGATAGGCTAATCACCTTATATTCTTTTAAAGCCGACCGTTTCAATATTAGAATTCCATACAAAAAATGATATGATTGTATGGAATAAGTCTAGGAGAGGTGAAGTATGCCAGTAAATTCATTTGACAATTATCCTATGTCTTGGAAACCTGATAAGAATGCATTAAAGCGTCCTTTTTATAAATCTCTCGCATCATTACTTGAACAAGATATAACAAATGGTTTTTTAGCACCTGGAACCAAGTTGCCCCCGCAACGAGAATTGGCAGATTTTCTTGACTT
Source organism: Peribacillus phoenicis (assembly GCF_047238085.1). NCBI lineage: Bacteria > Bacillati > Bacillota > Bacilli > Caryophanales > Bacillaceae > Peribacillus > Peribacillus phoenicis. The sequence continues at coordinate 4,155,364 of NZ_JBDFMF010000001.1, forward strand.
AAATTTCACTACGATTACCCGTTCCTACAAAATGTGCGAGGTAAAGGGATTGATATATGCCGTTACGGGAAGCGGAACCTTTGTGGCTCCCAATGCCACTCGTTCCATAACCATTTCAGCGGATAAAACAGCAAACAGCATTGATCTTGGTTTTGTGGCATCTTTTGAGCAAACCAATGATATCGTTTCAGAAACTTTACAAAAAACCGTGAACAAAAGCTATTTGGAGCAGCTGCTGAATTACAACGATCCGACTGGTATTCCACATCAAAAAACAGCAGCTCTAAACTGGATGGAATCTTTCGGCATTCACGCGGATCAAGAGCATATAGCAATCGTTTCCGGTGCCCAAAATGCATTGGCTGTTGCCCTCGCTGCTTTGTTTGAGCCTGGTAATAGAATTGCAACCGACTTATACACCTATTCAAACTTTATCGAGCTGGCAAAGATGTTTCATATTAAGTTAGTGCCCATTCCCGGAGACCAGTTTGGAATGCTGACAGACGAACTTGAAAAGCAATGTTGTCAAACAAATATTGACGGCATATTTCTGATGCCCTCTTGCAACAATCCAACCACAATCATGATGTCGGATATTCGAAAGCAAGAATTGGCTGCGGTCATCCGAAAGCATCGTTTAATTTTGATTGAGGATGATATTCATGCATTTCTGACGGCAGGCATTATCTCCGACTACCGGCAGCCGATGTTCCATTTGCTTCCGGAACAGAGCGTTTATATTTGCGGCACCTCTAAGTCAATATGTTCTGGATTAAGAGTTGCCTATATGGTTTATGGGGATGCCTTTCGCGAGAAAATTTCCCAGGCCATTTTCAACATTAATGTAAAGACCTCTTCTTTTGATGCAGAGGTTATCACAGAGCTAATCCTATCAGGCAAGGCTCATGAAATTGTTTCTCATAAGAAACGGCTTGCACAAACTGCAAATGATATTTATTCGGAATATTTCCCCTTAAGAAAGGATGTCGGACATCCTCTCAGTTTATATCGTTGGCTTCCAATTAAAGGGCATAATGATGCGTTACTGCTGGAAACGGATTTGAAAAGGCGCGGTATTCGAGTTTTTCATTCCAACCGTTTTCAAAGCGGGCAGACCACCCCTGATATGTATTTGCGTATTGCACTTTCTTCCACAAACTCATTCGATGAGTTAAAAATAGGATTAGAAATATTAGAACAGTATCTAGGCTGATTTAAGTCTAGTAAAAAAAACATTCTAGTTGATTGGATCGGAAGGTTCGAGACACCTGCGAGAAAATTGAGTATTAGGGAGATCCCCCAGGCGCAAAAGCGCCGAGGGCGAGCCACCCGCCCAAAGCGAATGCCTAGAGTGGAAATAAATGTTCAAGTTTTGACAACTTAATTATTATCGAGTTAGTCTACAAATCTCCGGAATGGTCTCACCCCGGACCATTTAAATGAAGACCCGTTTATCCTTCATGAATTTTCACTTTTCGATATGGTATGAACCCTTATTAGATTGAAGAAATTTGCGACACTCCTGCCGAATAACTGGCTAGCCGAGACCCCACAGCCGCTTGCGGTGAGGAGGCTTGGCAGACAGTCGGCGGAAAGGGAGCGGATTTCTTCAATCAATTCCGAACGTTCTTTAATAATTGCAGACAGACTCAATTATCTACAGTTGGAGCCCGACCAATAAAGGTCGGGCTATTTTATGCTTTTTTTAGCAGAAGCCGCTCATTCCCGCCTTAAAAACAAATACATCCAATAATGATTAAGAGTATAAACAAAACGACTATTAAGGCGAAACCTCCACCAAAACCAAACCCGCGGTCAAAACCCTGTTCACAACCTGACATATATAAACATCTCCTTATTTTTAATGAGGAATAAATGGGCTATATCATCTTATGCTCCAATCAGGAAAATGACAGCAACAATCTCCATCTCCAATGTGATAAAGTTACATTTTTAATTTGACATTCACGAATCAGTTATCCATGTTTAACCTCTGCAATATTATTTGAACTGGACAACATTAATAAACATAAGATGGAAAATACAATTTCATTCATTCCGATCCTAAATGATAACTATAAAATGTACTGAAAGAGGAGATGTTTTTTTGTATCCGAATGATTATTATTATCGAGTAAACAACTGGGAGCCTATTTTATATATGTTGCACCAAAGTTTATATGCTGAAGAAATGGTATGTGCTACGAGCAGTGAGCTTTTTCATATACCAGAAACCAAAGATTTAAAAGGAAGTCGCGAGATGCATAACCACTTAATCCCTGCTTCATATCACCGTGTAACCGCAGTGGGATCAGCCCAAAGGCTAAAAAATGGTGAGCAACAGCAAACCATTATAGAAACAATGACAGCTTGTATAATAAACGCTGAAACCCAAGATAAAAAAGTAAGTGAAGGATTAAAAATAATGGAGGAAAATGCAAGCCCTAATTATATTGCCTTCATTAAAGTGATTATCAAATGGCAAGAACAAGCAGAATCCTATTTAAATCAAGCAAAAGAAGCTTTACGATCTATGGGGGTTTCATTTCCTGTTGGAAGTGAACAGCAGAATTATTAATATATTATGATTCTACAAAAATCTTCAAACAAATTTTAAAATTTCAAACACATATACCCCCGTCCTGTTTAGATGGGGGTTTCATTTCTAGCCCTTAACTATCCTGCCCCTTTCATAAGAAAAAGCTGCCTAAAGACAGCTCCAATCTTAAGCAAAACCCAATTATAAAGTGAATTTTCCACCATGATAACAAAAGTAATTTTCAGCTTCAAGATTTTTAATCTTTCTTAAAGACTGTTCTGCCTCCTCTACATTTAGACAAAAGTGTGGATTAGCAATGATCAATTCATGATTCTCTTTAATAGCTGCGTCACCTGTTATTACACTTTTTAAACTTGGAAAATATAATGAAATATGCCCTGAGGTATGCCCTGGTGTTGCTACTACTCTACATTCGTTATCCAATATCAAACCACCATCATGTACCTTTTCATCAATTGAAACATGCTTCAATTTCTTTAATTGTTGTATAAACCATTTACCGAATTCGATTTCTTGAATTGGCATATTTCCTAGCATTTCTTCGGCTTGAACCAATCTCTCTGACTTCATTTCACCACTAATATATTTTGATTCCACTTCACTGGCTATAATGTTAATCAAAGGATACTTTTCCTTGAAATCATATAAGGAACCTATATGATCAATATCATAATGAGTAATGATTATATTCTTTAAATTCTTCATTTCATAACCACTTTTTATAATTTCATTTTCAATTAAAGGTAAAAATTCAGGATACCCTGTATCGACCAAGGTTAGTTCATTCTTCAATATAATCAAGCTAGGATTAATGTGATTTTTTTGCCCATTAAATTCAAATTCAATTGGCAGTTCTATTATCTTCATTTTTTCTCCTCCTCACCTACTAAAGAGGTAATAGTAGCTCTCGTTTTAGTTCATTAAGAAACCCAGCATGGATACAAAGAAAAGAAATAATGAGACAACAACGTACCTCAAAAAACCTTCTTTTCTATCTTTTTGAGGTTCCTCTAATCCTGTTATTAACAAAATTGCCGCCAGAAACAACATAGAATATGGCATCAACTCAATACTTCCAGTAATTAGCTGATATGCATATAAAGCGACTACAATTATTGCTAAGATGATTTTAACTATTTTCAACAATATATTTCCCCTTAAGTACAATTTTTTTAATCATACCATTTGACACCTTTTCATTGTGTAGAAAATGGAAATTCCTTCATTCACTAACCCACTTTTCTGCACGAAAAAGCCGACTGGTTTTTTAATAAAACCAATCGGCTATATGGGCTTTTAATTTATTTGAATGTTACGCATTTACTGCTTTACGGGCCTGGCTTGCATGTAATTTTTTCATTGCAAATCTTGCTATCGGCTGTGCGATCAAAACTTCAACCCAAAATGCGATGAAAAAGTTACGTGGCCAGTCATAAAAGAACGTCTGAATCGGCTCCAAACTAATTTCCCTCATGCCAATCCAAGATCCGATAACCGTCAGTAAAATGGACAGAATGGTTACGCTGAATAATATCGTGAATAACACTCTTGCATTAAAACCGTCCGTAGGTTCAATAAACTTTTTTACGAGTTTATTAACTAGAGGATTTACAACAAGTGTTACCAATAAAATGACACAAATCCATACAAATGGAATTACCCGTAAGGTTTCCAAATACACTTCTTTACTGAATCCAAATTTAAATCCCATAATAAGTGGTGCGATAATGTTGACTGAAAGTATTGATATAATCGCTAAGAATAATACAAAGTCTTTTCCATTTCGCGGTAATCTTGTTTCATCGTGCATATGATCATCCCCATTAAAAATATTTCAGATGGCAGACGTATCGTGAGACATATATTTTTGGTCAATAAAAAAGACCAATATCTCTACACACTGATATAACAATTTTATCACGTTTTTTTATGGATTTCAAGTTTTAATATTAGCTATCCTGCCCTGTTTTTCCCGAAAAAAGGATGCCGCAGTAACCCTACTTACTGCAAACAAATCACGAGACAGCAGGACACATATACCCCCTGCCAGTTAATTACAAGAGTTCATTTGAATTCATTTAGTTAAAAAGCACAAAATAATATCTGAAATTTCACACTTCTTCTAATGATTCCTAAATACGAAACCTGTATACTTTCCTCATGTTAGTTTTTGTCACATCAATAGTCATATCATATAACACTATGAATAGGAGTTGAGTGTAAATTGTCTACATATCTAGAAAGTCATGCTTTAGAAGAGGCGGAGTTCCACCATGCTGCGGATTTGGATGAATCTCTGAAGCCGAGATCAAAAGAAGATAGGACGGTTGGCCCGATATCCTATACATTCATGTGGATTGGAGACGGCGTCAATTTAGGGAATATGACACTTGGGGCCAGCTTGGTCGTAGCGGGAACCGCAACGTTGAATATCATTCAGACATTTGCTGCAGCTGCCATTGCCATCGCTATCATTTCCGTGATTTTCGCTTTAAATGATAGGATTGGATACAGGACGGGTATCCCCTATGTTGTTCAGCTCAGAATGTCCTTCGGGATGAAAGGCTCCATCATATCATCACTTTTGCGCGGAATTCCGGCCATCATCTGGTACGGTTTTCAAAGTTGGATCGGCGGTACCGCTTTAAATGAAATCGTGAAAGTCATTACGGGTGGTGCTTTTGATAATGCCGTCATTTGCTTTGTCGCAATTCAATTGGTACAAATTGCGCTTTCGCTATATGGCTTCCATGCAATCAAATGGGTGGAAATGCTTACTTCCGTTGTTATCATGCTAGCGCTAGTCTATGTATTCGGTATTCTTCTTACTTCACATAGCGAGGTCATCGCGGAAAAGTGGGTACACGCTGAAGGCTCATGGGGCTTGCCGTTCTTTGCTTTCATCATGATGTTTTTAGGAAATTATGCAGCTATCTTTTTAAGCGCAGGAGACTATTCAAGAGAGCTTAAGTCTGGCATCAGTGATGCAAAACGAGGTTTTTTGTACTTTTCGCCCATTTTACTAGCATACGGCTTCGTACTGACAATCGGAGTAATGCTTGCTTCCGCTACCGGCATTTCCAATCCAGTTAAGGCGTTTGCAATTGTGGTGGATAATCCTTATATCACTGTAGGCGTTTCAGCATTTATCGTCATAGGTGCAATTGCGGTAAATATGGTTGCCAATATCATTCCGCCAACATATGTCATTACTTTGCTTACAAAGTTGAAATATAAGGTTGCCGTGATCATAACCGGAATTCTTGCCTTTTGCTCATTCCCTTGGGTGCTTGTACAGGATTCTTCGGCGAAGGGCCTCGGTTTGTTCATTCTGATTTATTCCGCATTTTTGGGTCCGATCGTTTCGATTTTATTAGTCGAATATTATATATTAAGAAAGCAAAAAATGAATGTTGCCGATTTATACAAAGAGGATGGGCCATTTGCAGGATATAATCCATGCGCGCTGCTCGCCATGCTTATCGGCGCCGGCGCTGCCTTTATAAAAGTCGAGCTGGCCTGGATCATCGGCGTTGTTGTGGCGGGCATTGCCTATATTATTCTGATGAAGTTCGCCTTTAAGGATTCTAGTTTCAAAAAGGGGACGATATTCGAGAAATGAGTTTTAACTTATTGAAGGGGATACTACTCAAGATGGCAGTATCCCTTTTTTAAGTAAGGTTGATTTCAGGAATTATACATTTGACCATTTTTGTAAGTGAATGTATAGTTTCCTTCTTTTTTCATTAATACCGGCAAGTACTGTGCGACCATCTCAGCAATTCCGAGATTAAGTGGATGAAATATCCAATCAATGGATTTCCAATCAAGAATTCCTTCCCGCGTTTTTTTCGGTGTTTCATATAGTAAATCCTCATCAGCCATATACAAATATACATATATTCCATCCAATTCACCTTCTGGAGTCTCCCAGGTTACCGTTCCTTTAGAAAAAAAGGTCTCTACCTCTATCCCCGTTTCCTCAAATACCTCACGCCGTGCACCAATATCAGGTGTTTCACCTTTCTCGATTTTGCCCCCCACCCCGTTCCAAACACCCATAATCGGAGCTTTCTCCCGATTAAGCATGAGAAGTTCATTATTCTTCTTTACAAAACAGACTGTATACTTAAACACTTATTAAGTGACCCCTTTATCGTTAATTAACCCCACCACATGGCTGTGACGAATGTGGACCATAGAGAGGTCGCTGTACCAATCATACAAATTACAGCTAGATAAATCCCGAATTTATCTTTTTGGATTTTTTGTTTTTTATAAAATAGGAATGTCAATGAGAGTGCAGCTAAATATAGAAAAATACTTAACCCTGTTAATCCGGTCAAGTAATATATAGGCGATATCTCCACTATAGTTCGGTCCATATAATAGGAAAGATCCTGACCATATATCCCTAATACTGTCGCTAAAACAAAACTGCCCACTATTAAAACATTGGCTAATCTCAAATCATCTGCCTCCAGCAATAAATTATTAACACACTCTCAAATTTTAACAATGAATACAGTATCCGTAAACACTCTCGTCAATGTATGAGCGCACTACCCATTAGTTCCAATTCTTCTATTAGCGCAAAATAATTACTTCACTCGTGAGTTTGGGCGATATATTTGTGAGTTTGATTGATATATACGAGAGTTTGGGCGATAAACTCGTGAATTTGAGCGATATATTCGAAAGTTTGAGCGATATACACGTTAATTTGCACTATTTACTCGTATTTTGCTCTGTTTTACTCGTGAATTCGCACTATTTACTCGTGAATTCGCACTTTACTCGTGAGTTTAAGCTATTTACTCGCGAATTAGCATTATTTACTCGTGAGTTCGAACTTTGCTCGTGAGTTTAAGCTATTTACTCGCGAATTAGCATTATTTACTCGTGAGTTTTGCTGTTTTACTCGCGAATTCGCACTATTTACTCGTGAATTCGCACTTTACTCGTGAGTTTAAGCTATTTACTCGTGAATTCGCACTTTACTCGCGAATTTGCACTATTTACTCGTGAATTCATATTTTCATAAAAAAAGCAGCGATTCCCTTAAGGATCGCTGCTCCTCCTATTTATGCTCCTGCCCAAACATCTTTCGCATATTTGCCATTCTCCTCTAATGATTGCAGCCATTCTGTGGCTTCTTCTCTCTGTGTTTGATAGACATGCATATAGCTGTCAATTAAGGTTCGTTCAACATCTGGCGCCATTTTGCTTCCGTCTCCGCAGATGTATAGGTGTCCTCCTTCTTTTAATAAAGGAAGGATGTCATTTGCGTTTTCCGCTAATCGGTCCTGGACATATGTTTTTTCTTGACCGGGACACCTGGAGTAAGCGGTGTGCAGTGTTACAAGTCCCTCTTGTTCGGCTTGGACGAGTTCTTCTTGATAGAGGTAATCGTGTTCCGGATTACGGCATCCAAAGTAGAGGTGGGCCGCCCCTAGCGTTTCACCTTTTTCTTTTAAAGCGCGACGTGATTGTATGAATCCCCTGAATGGTGCAATGCCTGTTCCAGGGCCGATCATGATGATTGGTTTTTCTGTTTGCTTTGGAAGCTGGAAGTTGGATTGCGGCGTATTGATAAAGCAGGCTATTTTGTCTCCTAGGGAGCGTTCTGCCAAATAATTCGATGCAATTCCTTTGTATTCCCCGTTGCCGCTCAAAGCTTCTCCACGGACGACGCTCACGGTGATGCTTGCTTCTCCTTCGTTGTGGAGTGGTGAGCTTGAGATGGAGTAGTATCTTGCTTTTAAAGGTGGCAGTAGAGCCAGGAAACGTTCAAACGGGATTTCACATGCAAGATACTTTTCGATTAGGACAAGCATGGTTATGCGCTTGTTCAGGATTTCTTGTTTATAGGTATTGTCCAAAAGAAGATCTTCAAGTTCTTTTACATGTGGAGGACATACCGTATGAGTGGCAAGCGCCCGTATTTGAGTCCGGGTGGCGGGTTCTTGGAACTCCACATGGTTTGATAGTAACTCTTCCAGTTTTACCGGTTTTCCTGTAGGAAGATGGGCAGCTTTTCCGGAATCCCCAGTCAGATTCACGTAATCTTGGCCGTTTAGGTTAAATCGACTGAGCACTCGCTCGACAAGTTCCGCTGGATTTTGCGGAAGCACCCCGAGATGATCGCCTTCCTGATAATGTATTTCCTCTGGCAGCGTTAATTCTATATGCCGTGTACTTCTTCCGCTATCTTCATGTTGTAATTCAGTATTCCTTTTTACAATGGATGTAAACGCATGATGGGTGCGGGCAAGCGGTGTGCCGCTCACATCACTTACGAAGTTCATCGTAATCGAGCTGACTACCCGATCATTCTTATTCACTTTAATGTTCAGGGTTTCGGCAAGTTTCGGCCAAAGGGCTTCTGACCATTTCTCGTAATCCCCTTCAAAGTCATCGCTTGCATCCCCATAGCCTGTTTCTGACAGCCGCACTGCTCCTTTTTGTTCCAGCCGCTCATCAATGAAAATTGGAATGCGTTGGTACGTATTGGCCCAATTGCGGTCCCCACAGCCGAAAATCGCATAGTGAACACTATCCAATGAGCCATCATGGCTTTCCTTCAGCCATGAAACGAAGTCACCTGCATTATCAGGGGGATTTCCATTATAAGATGCCGAGACTATGAGAACAGCTCCTTCTTGGGGAAGCCGATCGGTGTAATCATTCAAAGGGGCAACCTCGGCATGGAAGCCTTGCCGCTTCCCTGTTTCGGCAAGGTCCCGAGCAATCCCTTCCGCTGTTCCCATGTTTGATCCAAACAGGACGAGTAATGGTGTTCCATGTACTGATTCGATTGGAGATACCGCGGCTCCTTTTTCCGGAGACTTTGGTTCTGAAGAAGCAACGGTAAACGACATCGCCGGCTTCCTCGGTGAAATGCGCATGGTCAATCCGTCCGGTTTAAGAGTCAATGTTTCTTTAACATCCAATTGATATTCTTCATGATCGATCAAGTCAAAGTGCTGTAAAACCATGCCAAGCACCAGTGTCGCTTCATGAAGCGCAAACTGCTGTCCGATACAGGCGCGCTGCCCGTTTCCAAATGGTTTATACGCATGATAAGGGATGGACTCCAAATCCTCGAACCGCTCTGGAGTGAACGATTCAACGTCATCACCCCAAACGGATGGATCACGGTGAAGCTCGGGAATAAGCAGCGAGAACACATCATCTTTCTTCACATTGTATTTTCCATCCAGCATGGTATCTTCTTTCGCATAAACGGAAAACGCCGGAGCTGTCGGCCACAGACGAAGCGTTTCATTCAGCACCATCCGGACATATTTCAGCTTTTTCACTTGTTTGTAATCAGGAACATCATCACCCAGCACTTCATCGACTTCCTGCTGCGCTTTTTTTAACTTGTCTCTGTTATTCATGAGGAAATAGATGGCGAACGATAGGAGACCGCTCGTCGTTTCATGTCCAGCTATTAAAAAGGTAATGATTTGGAAACGAATATTTTCATCATCCAGTGATGCGCCCGTTTCAGGATCGACCCCTTTCAACATATGGGAAAGAAGGTCATCTTCTCCGTGATCACCATTTTGTTTTCGGTCAGCAATCAATTCATCCACTAGAGAGAACATATATTGAATGTCTTCCCTGAATTGTTTTTTGGATTTGATCATCAGTTTATCTTGGATGCCAAGTCGCTGCGTTTGGCTCATCGCTTCATCCAACGTACGCACCATACTGTTGACAAAAGGATGGGTGGTCTCCCGATAAAAACTGTTAAAGCGGTAATTGAACCCGCATAGTCCAATCGTATCCAATGTCAATCGTGTCATATCTTCAGGAACATCTATCTCATCAGCCGGATTCAGGCGAGCCCATTTTTGAATGAGTTGGGTAGCAAGATCCACCATTTTAGCATGATAGCCCTTCATTGCCTGCTGGCTAAAGCTGGGCAGCAAGATGTTATGGGCCTTTTTCCAATTCGGTTCCTTCGTTTCACTTGTGAAAAGACCGTCGCCGCCAAACGCCCTCACTTTCTGCAAGGCTGGACCGACCTTCTTATCAAATCTTTTTTCATCACATATTTCTTTAGCGAGGGTAGCACTGGATACGAATGTAGTGATTCGACCCGGAAATTGAAACTGAAAAATCGGCCCAAGTTCTCGTGCCAGCTTCATGAAAGACTGAAGCGGCTTATCCTTATCAATGATAGGCAGGCTGCCAAGGGGGCCATATGTCTTTGGCTGTGGAAACTGAGTTGTGTTTTCCATTTTATTAGCACCTCTTTACAATAGTTCAGAATGCGGAATGAACGTTCATTCCGTTTAAATGTTAAAAGTATCTCAAGCGTGCAATCGCACTGCATCCCAAAAGCTTTCTTCCACATCTGCCAAAAGTTTTGGGTCAGGTTCTAACTCCCCGATGCGAACAAGTCGCTCAAGCTCAAGAAAAGCTCCGTAAATGATGGCAATCAAAGCTGAAGAAGGAAGCTCCTTAATTTCTTTTTTCTCTTTTCCTGAATCAAAGAAATTTTTAAATATATTCAATAGCCCTTGAAAGCTAGCATGACTATCTTCATTTAAAAAATGGGCTCCACTATGTATTTTAATAAAATAAAGAGCTTGGTCCTGCTCAGTTGTAAAGTGAACCATCGATTTAAAAATATGATGAAACTGATTGCGAATTGAATCATCATGAGGAAATCCATTCTTGACCGTTTCAGTGAAAATATCCAAGTACTCTTGAAAGATCTTGTTGCCCAGCACTTCCTTATTCTCGAAATAACGATAAATGGTACCCGCTCCAACTCCTGCCGATGCAGCAATCATCGGAATCGTCGTCGCATCATACCCCCGTTCTGCAAAAAGCTCTAAAGCGCTGGTTACTATACTGTCTCGTTTATTTGCTCCCGTGATCATAATGATCCCCCCTTTTAATCAAGGTGCGGAATGAATGTTCATTCCTTTAATGCAAGTGTAAACCCAATAAAATCCAATCTCAATCGCGCATATTACCCATATTTTGTGAATTATTTTTTAACGGTGGGGGATAAAAGGCTGAAAGTATTTCTTTTTAAGGAATTAAATGGTATGACTTGCTATCATTCGCCCCATAAGAAAAAGAGCTGATAGTCACAGCTCTTCCACTGGTTTACTGAAATTAAGTATGCAAACTTCTTATTCGTCTATTAAATGAGAAGAAACTCATGCTTGATTATAACGTTCAGATAGTTTCTTTTTATGGGCATTGAACACTTCTTCCAAGGGGATATTGTACTTGTTCGCAATCACAATCAAGTTTCCTAACACATCTCCCAACTCTTCGGTTAGCTCCTGAATGTTCTCTTCAAACGAACCAATAACTTCATCAGGTCTATCCCCTGCCAATCTCAAGGGAACGAATGGCTCGTGCAACCTCGCCAGTTTCTTCTGCCAAAAAGCCAATGCGAATGAAGATGTCCAATTCTGACCATCCCCGTGCTTCATAATAATCTTTTACCCATTGTTGAAATTCAGTGACGTTCATATCCATCCACCCTTCTTTTTTATCATTCAAGTTTAACAAATCCCCTTTAATTTTGTATGATAAGAAAGGAAGATTACTAAATGGGAGATGTGATATTTTGAAAAGTCTAGCTGTATTTTGTGGATCAAGCAAAGGTGCATCTGCTGTCTATGTAGAAGAGGCTAAAAAACTGGGGACGGAACTGGCAAAACGTAAGATTACCCTTGTTTATGGAGGCTCAAGTGTAGGAATCATGGGTGCAGTTGCAGATTCCGTCTTGGAAGCAGGCGGAAATGTAATTGGCGTAATGCCAGATTTTCTAGAAAAAAAGGAAATAGCACATAAGAACTTAACCGAGCTGATCGTCGTGGAATCCATGCATGAAAGAAAAGCAAAAATGGCTGAGCTTGCAGATGGGTTCATGGCCTTGCCAGGCGGGCCAGGAACATTGGAAGAATTCTTTGAGATTTTCACTTGGGCTCAGCTTGGTCTTCATCAAAAACCTTGCGGACTCTTAAATATCAATCACTATTATGATCCTTTGGTCGCTTTATTCAATCATATGTCCGACGAACAGTTCCTTCATGAAAAATTCCGTTCCATGGCGCTGGTGGATGTTGAACCAAATGGACTTCTTGATCAATTCAATACATATGAACCGCCAACCGTAAAAACTTTCATTACCGAGAAACAAACCTGATCATTAAAAAACAGCCGGCCAAGATCAATAATGATCTTGGCCGTTTTGATAAACTGCTGGTTAGGTAAAGATCTGGTTTAAATAATCTCCATGCCCTTTGATAAGCTGCACTTCATGTTCGGATGAAATCCAGAAGAAATGAAATGTCAGCCCCACTTCATCTTCTCCACCCGTCGACTGATGGTCCCATTCATCAGGAACATTCGATACCCTTATTTGATAAAAATATCTATTATGTATGGCACCATAGACGTTCTCCCAAAAATCTTCTGTTAGTAATTTCTCCACATGAAAATTTTCCAGACCTGTTTCTTCTTTCATTTCCCTAATCACTGCTTGGTAAGCATCTTCTTGAGGCTTCACTGTTCCCTTGGGTATCTGTATACCGGCTTCCATAATGGGATGTTGAAAAACCAATACCTGTGTTTCTCCATTATTGATTCTTGTCACATACCCGTAAGCTTTTTTTATCGGTATCACCATCAATCACCAAAAGCAAAAATGAGCTCTGTCTCGCATACAGTTTCCCCCTCGACAGTAGCCCTTCCTGTTCCTTTACCGATAGGACCTTTCAAGCGAGTAATCTCCACTTCTAAACGTAATTGGTCCCCTGGTTTTACTTGCCTTTTAAAACGACATCCATCGATCCCAGCCAAAAGCCCGATCCTTCCTTTATTTTCTTCTTTTGTAAGCATGACAACAGCACTTACCTGTGCTAATGCCTCCACGATCAACACACCTGGCATCACTGGGTAATCGGGAAAGTGACCAGTAAAAAACTCTTCATTTGCCGTGACGTTTTTAATGGCCACCGCCCTCTTTCCTTCTTCCAGTTCCAAAACTCTATCAACTAAAAGAAATGGATAGCGATGCCTGATAATGTCTTTGATTTCTTGGATATCAATCAATATTAATCCCCCCATTGCGATGGATTGCTTTCACTTAATTTTACCATCCGCATCATCATATGGATATTTTTGTATTTATGAAAAAAAGGCTGCCTGAGCAACCCTGTTTTCGCTTACAAATCCTTTGATTTTTTTTCCTTCGATTTAGTTAACGGGGATAGAACCATTTCTTCATACCTCTCATATCCCCCTAATAATTTATGAATCACGCTTATATTAGGAACAATAAGGTAAACCGCCAATCCTGAAATGGTGCTCAGTATTGCTCCTGCCAGCACATCTGCCGGAAAGTGGACACCTACCCAAATACGGGAAATACCAACAAGGAAAGCCAGCATAATCCACAACAGCCACCATCCTCTTTTGAAAAGCCAAAAAGATACACAAAACGAGAAAAACAAGATGGTATGGTCGCTTGGAAATGAATTATCCACTCCTTTTTCAATTAACTTATTAACATTGGCCAATTCGGCAAATGGCTGATTATTCGAATGCAATCTCCCTGCCATTTTCCCCATCATTTCAGCTATTACAAACGTAATCATCCCACAAACAACCATCATCCTACTCTGTTCATTTCGAGTGAACCATATTACGATGACTGCCAAAGCTAATAAAAATACCATGTACTCGGCAATGAAAATGGCAGAAGGGTTTAAATAATCGTACTGTTTCCCTAAGTCATTGATCATTCTGAATACATTGGTATTCAACTCAAAAAAGTCCATTTCATACCCAACCTTCCTCTTTTTCTTACATATTAAAGAGAAAGGAAATAAATCGCCATCGTTCTTCCTAACAGTTTAAGCTGCCATCTTACAATATTGTCACTCGGTTAAATACGCTTAGTGGGGTCTTGTATATTTCCTAAACTTTCTATATAATCCAAGAAAAAATAAGGAGATAAGTAAAATGAATAATGATAGGAACTCAGTTCTAATTCATGAAAACCAAGAAACGGTTTGGAATGCGATTACGAATGATGAAATCATCTCAAAATGGTATGCCCCGGGTTCAAAATGGAATATTCCTAAACTCCAGGTTGGAGAGAAGGCAATCTTCGTATTAATGCCTAGTGCACATAACAATCTTAAAGATAATGAAAGCATCCCAATGAGTTTTACAATCCAAGAGATAATCCCTTGCGAAAGGTTTTCTTATTCCTCGGATTCTGATAAACTCGTTTTCACTTTTGAAATATACCCAGAATCCGAAGGCACTAGAGTATCCATTAATATGGACGGATATGAACTTAGTTTGGCTAACTTAAAAGCATGTTTAGAAGGAAAAGAACTTCCCTATACCTAATCATTCATTTGAAAGAGAACCTAGTTCATTTCCATGTTTATTAAAAAATCGTTGCTGTCCCCCTTCTGGAGACGGCCGTATTTATAATAGAAGAAATTCACATAAGGAGGTAAAAAATGCTGGACATACAGAAAAAGTCCGATTCTGTCATCATTGTCATTCACGAAATTTATGGACTGAACCAACATATGCAGGGTTTTTGTGAGTCATTATCAAAACAGGGTTTTGATGTGATTTGTCCGAATTTGTTAGAACGTGAGACGCCTTTTGATTATTCCCAAGAGGATGCTGCTTATCGACATTTTATGGAGAACGTAGGTTTCAAGGGCGCCTTACATAAGATAAAGGATATATTATCGAATATAAAAAATGAATACCAAAAGATTTTCATCCTTGGATTCAGTGCAGGGGCAACTGTAGCTTGGCTGTGCAGTGAGGAAGAGTGTGTCGATGGAATAGTTGGTTACTACGGTTCACGTATTAGGAATTATGCAGAATTAGCACCACAATGTCCTGTACTGCTATTTTTCCCACTAGAAGAGCCATCATTTAATGTAGACGAGTTAATTTCAACTTTAGAAAGAACGAATGTCGAGGTTCATAAATTCAGCGGAAAACATGGATTCAGTGACACTTACAATTCAAAATATCATGCAGAATCAGCACAAGCAGCCGTTAGCAAAATGATGAAATTTTTTATGCAACATTGAGGTTACCATTCAACCTAATGCCGTTTTGCATTGATCCATTGTATCGAACCCGAATTACTATGTGGGTGACAGTCATTTTGAACCTTTTTATATTCTATTTCCAATTCTTTTAAGGTTAACTTCATTAGCTGTTCCACACTCTTATTTACAGTATGGATCATAAGTTTATAGATCAATGCCTTCCGCCTTTCTTCCACACCCTTCTTCATTTCACCCTCTCCTTTTATTCTGACATTATATGGAATGATGTATCCTCAGACAGGGGGAATGATCATCGGATTCCTTCTCATCGATTTTAGTTATTTTATATATTCATTCTCTAAATCGGTTAAGGTTAATTCAAAAAGATGGATGTCATTCTTTTTATAAACTCCCTTGTTAATCAACTTGTTGATTAGAAAGTTTCTTTTTTTCTCAATCGCTTTACGTAATAATATCCCCATGATAAATCCCCCTTTTTAGGATGTATTGAAAGAGAATCTTTCGACTTGCCCATTCACAAAAAAACCGGAGACACCTCTTTACATGAAAGAAAAGTCTCCGGTTTTCCGGTCAATTAACCTATAATTCCTATTCAATTACTCGGTATTGTTATTTTTATAATACTCACTATGAGATCCGCAGTCAACAATTTTTTTCCTGCATCTTATTTATTTTTGCTTCGCTTCATAAAATGCTGCTTTCACTTTATCCAACAGGTCTTTATCCGTAAACAATTTATAACCTGTAAGTGCAAGAGCTTTTGCCCCGGTCAGGATGGCTTTGTCTCCAACAGGAGATTTGGCACAGTCGCGGAATTCATTCGTATGGGCAATCAGCCCATCATGTCCAATTTTTATATAAGGATGTGCTGTCGGCACTACATGGCTTACATTACCTGCATCCGTCGAGCCAAAGCCACTCTCTTTTCGAGGAGCCACAGCTTCCCCTAATTGAGCGAGCTCTTCTTTTAACAGTTCATCCAGAACTGGATTAATGATAAAATCGAGCACTTCATTTTGGAAACGTTCAACTTTAACCGTGCTTCCTGTGGCAAGTGCTGCCCCTTCGGCAACAGCACGTATTTTATTGGATACTTCTTGGCAAAGTTTCCATGTTGTTGCTCTAATGTAAAACCTGGCGGAAGCATATTCAGGAATGATGTTAGGCGCTTCCCCGCCATTGGTGATGATTCCGTGGATTTTGACCTCGGCTGGGAGCTGCTGGCGCAAAGCATTAATGCCATTGAACAGCTGAATCACCGCGTCAAGTGCATTCACGCCTTCTTCAGGTGCTGCTGCTGCATGTGCTGACTTCCCGTAAAAATGAAAATCAAGGGGGTCGACTGCCAAAAACGGACTTGTGACACGCGTTTGCCCGCCTGGATGGATAAGGATGGCCGCATCCACCCCATCAAATAGACCGTGCTTCACAAAGCTGCCTTTTGCGCTTCCATTCGGCCCGCCCTCTTCTGCCGGTGTTCCGAAAACAATCACCTCTCCGCCCGTTTCCTCCAGCACTTGAGCCAAGGAAATGCCTGCTGCAACACTCGTTGTGCCGATGATATTATGGCCGCAAGCATGACCTAATCCCGGCAATGCATCATACTCGGCTAAAAAGGCAATTGTTGGACCTTTCTTTGAAGAGGTTTTTTTGGCGATGAATCCTGTTTCATGTCCGGCTATATTGCGGGTCACTTCAAATCCTTCATTTCGAAGTATTCCTGTTAATGTATCCGAAGCGAAGAACTCTTGATTCCCAATTTCGGGCTTGGCATGAATGGCTTGACTCGTTTCGATATATAATTTGGAATGAAGGTAGATATGATCTTCAATGATCTGCCGATGCTGCTTCTGCACTAATTCTCTCGCCATACTCTTAATCTCCCCTTTTACTTGATTCGATCCATTACTTTTCATTAGCTGGTTTTGTCCAAGCATCCTGGTAATTCACTAATTCATCTACAGAAACATATGCAGGAATGGTGTTTCCTTTAAACGTTTTTTTGATGAACACTTCCACTTCTTTCGATTGATAAAGCTCCACTAATTTTTGCAACTCAGGACGATCGGCATTACCCTTTTTAACTGCAATGATATTAATATACGGTTTCGCCGTTTTACTTTCATGGAATAAAGAATCTTTTAAAGTAAGGCCCGCTTCGACGGCAAAGTTATTATTGATGGCTGAAGCATCGGCATCATCCAATAGACGCGGTGTATTGCCTGCAGCAACAGGTTGGATTTTCAAGTTTTTCGGATTTTCCTTAATGATTTCCAATGAACCCGATCCATTGAATTCCTCTTTCAATGTAATCAATCCAGCTTCCTGAAGAAGGAGTAGTGCACGGCCAAAGTTTGTTGCTTCATTCGGAACGGCAATCGTAGCGCCATCCGGAAGACTTTTAAGATCTTTATGTTTTTTAGAATAAAGGCCCATAGGTGCAATGACAGTCGACCCGATGGCCTCTAATTTCAGATTTTGGTCTTGAACGAATTCATCGAAGTAAGCGACCGTTTGGAATGAATTGGCATCAATTTCACCTTCACTTAACGCAAGGTTCGGTTGGATATAATCATTGAAAGTGACCAGTTCGATATTAAGCCCTTCCTCTTTCGCTATGTCGACAATGTATTCCCATGTTCTCGTATCCCCGCTGCTGACACCGACTTTCACTGTTTTCACATCATCCGAACCGCCTGATGCACCTTCTTCTTTCCCGCATGCTGCAGACACTATTCCCAATGCCAATACTATGATCGTTAATAAGATTTTCTTCATTTCTCCTACCTCCTGTTATTTTTATCTTCTTCTGATTTTTCTTGAAATAAAATTCCCGGTGGATTGCAATAATTGAACGATGATCACGAGCGCCGCTACTGTGACGACCATCGTCATCGTATCGAACCTTTGATAACCGTAAGCCAAAGCTAGATCCCCGACCCCGCCTGCCCCGACAGCACCTGCCATGGCCGTAGCTCCAACAAGCCCGATAGTCGCTGTTGTAAATGTTAGGATCAACGAACTAAGTCCCTCGGGAATCAAAAAGCGATAAATGATTTGCCATGTCGTCGCACCCATCGCCTGAGCGGCCTCGATGATCCCTTTGTCCACTTCCAACAGGGAGTTCTCAACAAGCCGGGCAATATAAGGAGCCGCGTAAAAGATTAGCGGAACAATGGCCGCATTCATTCCGATTGCACTGCCTACAATCATTCTGGTAAGCGGAATAACTGCTACAAGCAAGATGATGAAAGGAACCGACCGCAATATATTGATGATCGGGTTCAATACATTAAAAATCCATTTATTCTCCAGGATGTGACCCTTTCTTGTAATGACAAGCAGGATACCGAGCGGAAGCCCGATCAATCCGGAAAACACCAATGAAATGGCTACCATATAAAGTGTGTCACCGAAAGCTGTCAACAACTGCTCTGCTGTAATTTCCATTCCCCAAAGCGTATTACCCATTTATCTGCACCTCCTGGACGAGAATCCCCTCATCTTTAATATATTGATAAGCCTTATCCACCTCATTTTTGTTCCCTGTCACTTCGATGATCAAATTCCCGAAAGGCGTTTCCTGAATTTCAGAAATATTGGCTGATAAAACACTTAAATGAACATCATATTTCTTCGAGATCGTTGAAAGTAAAGGAGTACCCGAAGTAGTCCCAATAAAATTAATTTTCCAAATAATCGGGATATGGGATCCTATGCTTTTTAGGAAACTTTGTGGAATTTCGTCATGTATGACCGTTCTCACGAAGTTTTTTGCAATATCCGTTTGCGGCTTCGCAAACACTTCGAAAACCGAACCTTGTTCAACGACGCATCCGCCCTCCATGACCGCTACCTTATTGCAAATTTCCCTGATGACAGACATCTCATGAGTGATTAGCAGAATGGTAATATTGTATTCTTTATTAATTTTCTTTAAGAGCTGCAGAACGGCACTCGTTGTTTGTGGATCCAATGCCGACGTAGCTTCATCACACAATAAGATCGATGGATTTGTAGCCAAAGCTCTCGCAATGCCGATCCGCTGCTTTTGACCTCCCGATAATTGATCCGGATAACTCTTCGCCTTGCTCGATAAGCCAACGAACTCCAACAGCTCGCCTACACGGTTTTTGATTTCCTTAGCCGGAGTTCCCGATAAAACCAGCGGCATGGCAATGTTATCAAAAACAGTCTTGGAGTTTAGCAAGTTGAAATGCTGAAAAATCATCCCGATTTTTTTCTTTTCTACCCGTAATTCCTTCGGGCTTAATTTGATTAAATCCTTGCCCCCAACAATCACCGAACCATCTGAAGGATCTTCAAGCAAGTTAACCAGCCTGATCAACGTACTCTTTCCGGCCCCGCTATAACCGACTACACCGAATATATCCCCCTTTTCCACTGTCAAATTAATGCCCTTCAAAGCCTCGACAGTCTGTTTCTTTGTTTGATAAACCTTTTTAACATTTTGAAACTCAATCATCCAATCTCCCCCCATGTTGTTTATTTGTACGAATTCATTATCCAGTGAGAAGAGCTTTGCAAAGTTTCATAATGATAGGGTTAAATTCGAAACTCACGAGTAATTGCACCAATTCTCCAAATAACCATATACATTTTGAATAAACAAAAGAGGCCTCTTCCGTCGTCAGACAGAAGAGGCCTCTTTTAGACATAAAAAAGAGTAAACTCTTAATTTAATTATCTAAGAAAAGCTCCTTCTTATCTTTCAAACTTTCGTCCGTTGGAATTAGCACAGTATTTTTACAAAAGTAAAAACCCGCTGCCGAGGTATCATAGGGCCAAGTCCCTCCACATCTCTTGATAAGAATTAACGTTATATTTAATTATGTCCTTCACTATATATTCTAATTTCTCTAAAGTCAACCATATTTTTCACCGCTTAAAATATTTTCACAGTATAGTGAATTGATAATTTTTAATTATATTAATATAATTAAAAATTATATTTTATAATGATTTACTCATTCTCCATACAAGGTGTTTTTGACTTTCCTCCCTTATCTTCATCATGCCTGAATTCGTATATAAACGAATCGCCCTTTGATTATCCGGAGAAACCCTTAAATGGTATTCGGATACATTAAATTGCCTGAAAAAGTTTTCTGCGTAGCGAACCAATTCCTTGCCAAGGCCTTTACTGCGGTATTCGGGAATAAGATAAAATAGATCTACATAGCCGATCTCAGTTCCTTCATACTCCCGAATTCGAAGTTCCATTTGTCCAATCGGTACTTGGTCATTTTCAATGATCACCTGTCCCCCAGGAAATTTGCGGACCCTTTCTTCCATTCGTTGCAGATAAGTATTTTCATCTCCAAAGCCAGCTTCAGTTCCAAAACTTACAACAAAGGAATCTTTCCGGAATTTAACGATAGTATCTTTATCTTTGTCCGTATCAATGGTGCGAAAGATCAACTTCATCCACCCCTATCATTTTAGTGAAATAGTTTTCAAGCAAACAAACTCATTTTACTTACGCTCTTTATAAAATTTCATTATTTACTTTTTCAAGCGTCTTATTTCATTTTTTCTGAAAGGATTTTGCCTTAATCCCTATAGGAATGTCCATAATATTAAATTAAAAACAAATGCAATATTGTTGGGAGAGGTCTAGTAATGGGGATTGGGTTGGCACAAACAAATTGATTATAATTTTTGAGTCTAACTTTGCAGGGTATGAATGTTCGAGAGGAATTAGTTTATTCAGCTCTAACTCAACTTTTTCCCAAGCATCCTTTTTCCCTTTCATTTATATTCCAATTATAATAGGTAAGTGGAATACATTTACATGATTATCCATTATAAAAATCATTGGAGGTATTGAAGATGAAAGTTGTTGCAATAGTGGGAAGTATCCGTAAAGAGTCTTACAACCTTAAGCTTGCCAAATATATTCAATCTAGATATCAAGATCGGTTCGATCTCGAAATCTTGAACATTCGGGATTTACCTTTTTATGATCAAGATATTGAAAATGACCCTCCATTAGTTGTAAAAGAATTTAAAAGTAAAGTGGCCGAAGCAGATGCAGTCTTGTGGGTAACACCTGAATACAACGGTACGATTCCAGGAGTATTGGGCAATGCTATCGATTGGTTATCACGTGTCGATAAAGTCTTGATCGGAAAACCATCATGGATCATGGGTGCGTCAATGGGGCAATTAGGAACGGTTAAAGCTCAATTGCATTTGCGTGAAATCTTATTCGCAATAGGCATCTCCTCCCCACTCCTTCCCGGGAATGAAGTATATGTTGGTGCAGTGCATGACAAAATCGATAACGAAGGCAAACTTACACATGAGTCGACTGTCCAGTTTATCGATACGGTCGTCGATAATTTCATTAGCTGGTATAATCATCATACTCGTTAATGCTTTTAAAACAAGAATCCCAGCAGGATTAAACCTGCTGGGATTCTTGTTGCATCATAAAACAAAATTCATCCTCTTCCAGCTTGGAACGCTGGGTATTTTGTCATTCCGCCGTCTGCGAAAAGAGTGATACCCGTTACATAACTGGACTCTGAAGATGCCAGCCATGCAGCAACCGCAGCAATTTCTTCAGGCTTTCCGATATACCCCATCGGAATCATGCTTTCAAGATCCTTCTTCTTTTCGGGATCTTCAAGCTTGTCGGCATTTATTGGTGTGGCGATGGCTCCAGGACCAATGCTGTTTACACGGATCCCTTTTGGTGCATATTCAAGAGCCAGGGTCTCCGTAAGCAGCTTCACCCCGCCCTTGCTTGCCGCATAGTGAACGAATAAAGGCCAGGGTATCATCTCATGTACACTGGACATATTTATAACATTCCCTTTAATGTCGTTCTCGACAAAATACTTGATAGCTTCACGGCAGCCTAAGAAATTTCCCGTTAAGTTGGTATTGATTACCCTATTCCAGTCGCTTAACGGCATCTCGTGAGACGGAACCGGATTTTCAATTCCTGCATTATTGATGAATATATCGAGTTTCCCGAAATTCTTTATCGCTGATTGAACAAGGTTAATCACATCTTCTTCAACGGTGACATCGCCTTTTACTGCAATAGCTTCCCCGCCATTTGTTTTGATTTCCTCCATTACACTATCCGCTTCCTCTGATTTAGTGCGATAATTAACCACGACCTTTGCCTTTTCCTTAGCAAAGCGAATGGCCATCGCTTTTCCTAAACCAGTGGATGAACCGGTTATAACAACGACCTTACCTTCTAAATCTGTATACATATAATCACCCTCCACTTAACTTTTTGCCATTCCGAGCATAATCCCAGCTATGATGATCAAGATAATTCCGATTATGATTCCAATTAGTTGGCGCTTCGTTTTCTTTTCACGTAAAATGATGATCCCGCCAAGAGTTGAGATGACAATGCCCATTTGCGAAAGGGAAAAACTAGTGGCCACTCCCACACGGGGCTGGGATATGAATAAAAACATGTTCCCTGCAGCCCATATCAATCCCGGAATGATATTGCGAATCGTATATTTGTTAAACGGTTTATGTTTAAAAGTCAATAACAGACCGCCTATCACCATCCCTATCGCTTGAGGGAACAACGCTGACCACCCATCAACATCAAAAAGACGGGCCACGACCACATAAACCAAATAACCGAATGTCGAGATGAGGAGAATAACAATTCCTTTCTTCAAGTTTCCCGATTTGCCCTCTTTTGATTCTTTATCCTCCAGTGAGGTCAAGACAATTCCTATAATAATGAAGACTAATGCCAAGACGCCTAAAATGATTGCTTTCATTGTTGACCATTCGTTAAAAACGATGACCCCGAATAAAGTCGTTGAAATGAGCTGCATTCCAGTAGATATCGGCATTGTTTTGGATACTCCCATTAAATCAATGCTCTTAAGCTGATTAGCTTGTCCAACGGCCCAAAACAATCCAGAAACAACTCCGACTCCAAACACCAGCAATGACAACTTAATATCGGCAAAAATATAAACACCTATTGAAAAAATCAATGCGCCAATCGTTGTACCCAGTGTTTGACTATAGGGCCCACCCCCGAGTTTCACATTAAATAAAACGATGCTTCCCCAGAATATTGCCGGCAAGAGAGCTAATAATATATCCATTTTCAACCCCCATATATGTAAGTTCAAAACTAAGCAGTAAATTTCCTTATGTCTTCTTTTTAATATGTTCGCTTTTTTTGAATTGACCCTTGGTAATTTTATGAAGTGTTTTTGCCAAAAATAGTGTTCAACACAAAAAGGGCTGCAGAGGCAGCCCTTTTTATTGATACTAAACATATCTTTCATCAATGATGTTCCCAAACCAAACCTTTAACTCCTTCTATCTAAATGTTATAACAAAGTTGATTGGAGAGAAAGGTGCGAGACTCCTGCGGGAAAAGCGCGTCTAAGGGAGACCCCGCAGGCGCAAGCCGAGGAGGCTCCCTGACCGCCCGCGGAAAGCGAGTACCTGGAGCGGAAATTAACGTCCAAATTGTACAAGCCATAAAAAAACTGTTCAATGTTTGCTTCTTTTCTTGGAAATGAACTTACTTCTTCAAATGATATGGCACTGTCGTAACAACCACATTTCTTCTATAAAGTAAGTAGGCGCGAATCAGTAAACTTGATTGGTTATGAAGTATATTGTGCCAGCCCTTCTTCGGAATGAATTGGGGGATGATCACCGTAACTTTATAATTGGCTTCACTGGCCTTATGTTCAACTGTATCCACAAATTTAGTTAGTGGCTGAATGATACTTCTGTAATAAGAATTCAGTGTAACGAGTCTTACATCCGGTTGCCATTTTTTCCATTTTTCCTCGAATTTCTTTTCATCTTCTCTTTCAAAAGCAACATAAACGGCAATAACCTGATTTGCTGATAGAGATTTTGCATAATTTAAAGAGTTCTCAACCACATGAGTAATACCCGCCACAGGTACAATGATGATATTTCCTTCAATTGGTAAGATCGGCTCACATGTTGTAATCCTTAGTTGGTCACCAACTGCTTCATAATGCTTTCTAATTCGATGAAAAATTAAAATGATGATAGGTAAAAAAATCAAAACAGGCCAAACCTGAGTAAATTTGGTTAAAAAGAATATCATCGTGACGATAAAGCTAATCATGGCACCAATTGAATTAATGGTTAGTTTCATCATCCAGCCTTTTGGCTTTTCGCGAATCCATTTAACAATCATCCCAGTCTGGGACAACGTAAATGGAATGAATACCCCTACCGCATAAAGCGGAATGAGATTTTCTGTATGTCCTTTAAATGCGACTATTAAAATGATGGATGCAAGTCCTAGTATGATGATTCCATTGGAATACCCTAATCGGTCCCCTCTAATCGTAAACGCCCTTGGTATGAATTTATCCTTTGCCAGATTCACCGCAAGCAGAGGGAAAGCCGAATAGCCAGTATTGGCCGCAAGTATCAAGATCAAGGCAGTCGTACCTTGAATGAAGAAATACATGAAATTCCGTCCAAAGATCTCTTCCGCAATCTGGGAGACGACCGTTACCTCTGCGCTCGGAACAATGCTTAGATAATAGGCTAAGAATACAATTCCCGAAAATAATACAGCTAGCAATGAACCCATCGCTATTAATGTTTTCGCAGCATTATTCGGGGCTGGATCTTTAAAGTTCGGGATTGCATTGGAAATCGCTTCGACTCCTGTCAATGCGGAGCTTCCTGATGCAAATGCCCTTAGCAGTATAAATAAACTGATGCCCGCGACCGGAGTCCCGATTGATGCGTGCAATTCCGGTGAAACTCCTCCCGTCAAAATCTTGTAAATTCCAACACCAATCAAGATGAACAATGCTAAAACGAATAGGTACACCGGATAGGCCAAAACAGAGGCCGACTCCGTAACCCCCCGAAGGTTCAGGATTGTAAGTAGAATCACGAAAATGATGGCTATGACCACATTATATGAATGCAGGCCGGGAAAAGCGGACGTGATTGCATCCGTACCTGCAGAAACACTAACAGCCACAGTTAATATATAATCGACCAGCAAAGATCCTCCGGCTATCAGCCCTGGATTGACACCTAAATTGTTTTTTGAAACTACATATGCCCCCCCGCCATGCGGATAAGCGAAAATGATTTGTCTATAGGACAAAATCAAAGCAGTTAACAAGATCAATACCCCGATCGCGATAGGGATTGAATACCAGAATGCTGCAGCACCGACCGTGATCAGAACGATCAATATTTGCTCCGGTCCATATGCAACCGAAGACAAAGCATCAGAAGATAATATCGCCAAAGCCTTTGTTTTGTTAAGCTTTTGTTCACCAAGTGCATTTGACTTTAAAGGTCTCCCTATCAAGAACCTTTTTATAGAAGATAACATCAAGAATTCACCACCATAGTTAATTTATAAGTTTATGTTGCCCAGCTGTAGCAAAAAACAAGACGAAACACAAAAATGCCTACAAGTCATAGCTAAATAGACCTGTAGACATTAATTTTTTTGTCTAACAAGCTCCACCTTCCTTCTCATATAACGCTTACGAGGTTAGCTGTCGGATTCGGACCTAAGAGTAGCCCTACCTTTTAAAAAGGATTCACCCCTTGGATTGTAAACAATCCCAATAACGGGTCCCCCGCACCATAAGGTTTAAGCGATTTAGAAATATGAAACTGTTGATTATCATACTCCCGTGAAATGGAAATGTAAATGAAAATTTTGCTTAAAAATAAAATATTATATGTAAGTGAGGTTTTGTTCTTGACGTATAGAACATAAGTCTTCCAAACTCATGGATTTGAAGGAAGGATAAGAGGTAAATAAACGGTTAAAAAGAAAATAATCAAGGAGTCAATGAACAAAAGGTGGTCCGAAAGGGTAAAATGATCAGCCACATGGAGATGGCGAGGCGAAATTAAACAGATCTGCCCCAGCTTGGATAGTCATTAATTCCCGTCCAATCGGGGGCATTATTCAACTGATCCACCCTATTAGTTCCTTCCTTCTTGAATTGGTCTCAAATTGCTTTTTTTAAAGACAAAGTATTTCTGGCCAAGATAGTTAAGTACTGTATAACAGATTGTTCCTATCAGCACAGCCACATTTTGTTGTATGGATAAAGAAACGGATCCTTCCAGTGATTCTGCAATGGCTTGGCCTATAGAATAAGCGGCGGAATAGCAAATCAGGATGACGCAAAAGAAACGGGCAACTCCTCGCCGCCATTCTATATCGCTTTTAAAAGTAAAAGTCCTGTTCAAAAGAAAACTCGTTACAGCTCCCGTGCCATTGCCGAAAAAGGTGGAGACCCAGTAAGATAATTCAAGAACATTCATAAGAAAAAGCATGATGGAAAGTCCAACCGCTGTATTGACTATTCCAACCAATAAAAAGCGGATAAAGGAGTTAGTGTGTTTTAGATAGTTTTTCAATACTGTTCCGTTCATTGTCTAGTTGCTCCCGTTTTGTTAAATCGAGCGGATTAAATAAATCCAGATCAACAATATATTTAGGCCGGCGTTTAGATTCATTATAGATTTTACCGATATATTCCCCAATCAAGCCGACAGCAATCAACTGCAGTCCGCCGATCAACCATATGGAGGTGATTAATGAGGTCCAACCAGTTTCGGTCTGTCCATAAAACTTTAACCATAAAAAGTAAGACCCAAAGAGTAAGCTAATGAAAAAGGAAAAACATCCTAGCCATAATACAAGCCGGATCGGTGTAACCGAAAAGGAAGTAATGCCATCAAGCGCAAAAGCAACCATCTTCTTAAATGGATATTTCGTTTCCCCAGCCAATCTTTCTTTTCGGTCATAATAAACAGAGTCCGTCTTAAACCCAATGAGCGGAACAATCCCCCGTAAAAATAGATTCGTTTCATCAAATCGTTCCAACTCCGCGATTGACCTTTTGCTCATTAGCCGGAAATCGGCATGATTATAGACAAGGTTAACCCCCATCTTGTTCATCAATTTATAAAAACCAGTTGCAGAGGTTCGCT
Source organism: Peribacillus phoenicis (assembly GCF_047238085.1). Classification (NCBI taxonomy): domain Bacteria; kingdom Bacillati; phylum Bacillota; class Bacilli; order Caryophanales; family Bacillaceae; genus Peribacillus; species Peribacillus phoenicis. The sequence goes on from NZ_JBDFMF010000001.1 coordinate 4,183,021, forward strand.
TAAAAAAAGAATCAAGGTCCCTTTTCTGGCGGACACCATATACGATTTCACATCCTTCATTGAATTTCCGAATGAATTCAGGGATGACTTGAATATCATCCTGTAAATCTGCATCAATGGAAATCACACAATCCGAGGCTTCTTTGGCTGTAAACAAACCTGCCAGGAGTGCATTTTGATGTCCTGCATTCCGGGAAAGCTTTAGCCCGCGAACAAATTCATTATTGATCGTTTCCTTATAAATGATCTTCCAAGTTTGATCTTTGCTTCCATCATCAACCAGCAGAATTTTACTTTGACCAGAAACAACGTTTTCTTCGACTAATCCCCTCATCAATCCACAAAGCTGGGAAATGGTATCATGCAAAACGCTTTCTTCGTTATAACAAGGTACAACAATCGTTACTATCGGTGAATTCATTCAATTCCCCCCTTTTCACATGACTCTGTATAAATAAATTTTCCATACGCTTCCTTTTTCCGTGAAAACCTTATCTAGCACCAATCCGTTTTCCTTCGCGTTGTTGATTGGGATGGAAGAAAATATATACTTGCCGCCTAATCCTTTAAACGCATCCATTTTAAGGTCCAAATTTTCCAGCTCTTTCTTCGAGCCTTTCTTGAACATATAATGCTTCCCAAGCTCATCGGTAAATAGGTAACAACGTCCTCCCCATTCATCAAAGTAGATTTTGATGTTTTTATTCTTAGCCAATTCGTTTTCAATTATTTGACGAAATTGATGTTTGTAAGAAAGCGGATAGAAATTGTTATAGCTATCGAGCGTGTAAAATCCATTAAATTGTGCGATTGCAGGATGCAGCCCAATGCTAGCAACACGATACTCTTCCTGTGGACGGTCAATATGATCTTTTATTTCTTGAAAAAGGCTTTCTGAATAGAACTCTTTGAAAGATGGTTTTTTATTGTGAGTGATTTCTTCATTGAAACCCATTAAAATCATAATTTGAACGGCGATGAAAATAGAAAGGGTTTTCTTAGCATAGTCGCTGTGTTCCCAAATGATTTTTATCGCGAGGGCAAACCCCAAGTAAATCACCATCGGCCTTAAAAAGTGAAATCTGGCAAAATTAAAAGTATCCAAGGTGTGAAACCTTTCCGTCAAAGGAAGCCATCCTTTATAAAACCAAAATGCGTACCACGCTGAGAGCATAAAATTCAAGCCGAATAAAAAAACATATACCTTTTCCTGTCTCCACAGTTTTTTGGTCAGAATGATATAAAGGGCAAAGACTGTTATCGGCAGGATGATAAGCGCATGTACAGTCATGACATGCGTATGTCCAAGAACGAAATTTTTGAAAGTAAGCTGTATGACCCAATCGAGCGGCAGCCTAGCGTGAAAATATTCATCTCTACTATTTGGCTCCGAATCAAAAATGAATGAAGACACCAAACGATACTCCACCAAGCCAAAAATGAAGGTCATGTACACGATCGAAAGAAGGAACGTTATATTCCACCCTTTTCTCCTGATCACATCCGTTAGCCAAAGAAAGCCCATTGCAACAAGAAAAAAGAAAAAACCAAGCACGATGCTTGAATAAAGCGGTAAAAGTGTAAGGACCAAATAATTCTTCCACGAATGATCCTTGCTGCGAATATTCAAAAAAGCCCAAAGTGCAAGCGGCATCCCAAGTGTACTGAGCATTCCCGATGGCCAAAATGGGGTAAGGGCAAAGGCCAAGGATGTTCCAACCCTTATCCAACCTGATTGGCTTCCTGTAACCAAATGTTTCTTTAATAGGATATACATACCAAAGAATGCAATAAATCTTGTTAATGCCTGGCTTATTGCATATGCAACCATTGTCGGAAAAAGTGAATGAAGCCAAACGATAATACTGAACTCACTGCCAAAGGCATTTCGGGGAAGTCCATTCATGATCTGGGGAATTTTGGCGTCTATCGCACCGAATAACTCACCGCTTTCTGAAAGGACTTTATACCAGGCAAGGTTGGAATCCAAATTATCATGTACGCGAATATGCGCATTTTCTCCAAGGATGAATAAAGGAGAAAGATATAAAACAATGACGAGTAAGGCAAAAAGGATTTGTTTTCTCTCTTGTTTTTCAATTGGCAAAATATACACCTCTTGACCAAATTCATATATCCATAATATTTGCTTCAAAGGTAAATCTATTCTTTTTCAGGGATTTATTTTAACCTTTTTTGATATAGGTCAACCAATGGCCACATAAAATGAAGGGTAGAACAAAAAGCGTATAAAAGAACCTTAAAAAGGGGCTGGGCTATGATAAAGAAAGCGGTGATTCCAGCAGCCGGTTTAGGAACACGATTTTTACCTGCTACGAAAGCTCAACCAAAGGAAATGCTGCCGATTGTCGATAAGCCGACCATTCAATATATTATCGAGGAAGCGGTTCAATCAGGGATTACAGATATTATCATCGTTACGGGTAAAAACAAACGTGCCATTGAAGATCATTTCGATAAATCCATTGAACTAGAAATGCTTCTGCAAATGAAAGGTCAAAATGAGCTGCTTAAGATCGTGGAGAACATTTCCAACATGGTGGATATCCACTATGTAAGACAAAAGGAACCTTTAGGTCTGGGCCACGCAGTATTATGTGCCAAAACATTTATCGGAGACGAACCTTTTGCCGTCCTGTTAGGGGATGATATCGTGGATAGCCAGGTTCCAGCTTTGAAGCAGTTAATGGAGCGGTATAACAAGGTTCAAGCGAGCATTATCGGATGTAAGGAAGTGTCACCTGCCGATGTCTCCAAGTATGGGATCGTAAATTTCCAAGAACGATATGAGGATTTATTTCTGGTAAGAAACTTAGTGGAAAAGCCTAAAGTGGAGGATGCACCTTCAACACAGGCGATTATTGGCCGATATATTTTATCACCTGAGATTTTTGAAATCCTTGAAACCGTACAGCCCGATCGGAAGGGGGAGATCCAGCTTACCGAAGCTTTAGACCTTTTGTTAGAAAAGGAACCATTATACTCGTATATCATCGAAGGAAATCGATATGACGTCGGCGATAAATTCGGCTTCCTTCAAGCTTCAATAGATTTCGCCATGAAACGACCTGAACTTCGTGATCAGCTAATATCATATTTAAGGCTGCTGTTCCCTTAATCAAGTATATAACCCACGCCCAATTGCCTAGAGGTGATTGGGCTATTTCCACATTGGATTCAACCCTTTGATGGTAACATTTCCACGTACCATAATCTCTAAGCTAAATATAACTGTCTTTATTAATGCTTCCATGAAATGTAAATGCAAGTGAAAATGTTGGACAAAGATAGAATAATTTATTAAAAGTGAGGTTATGTTGATAACGTATCCTTCATTATTTATCCAAACAACTATATCCAGAAAGGATTGTACATGCATAAAAAAACTAATAATCCAATAATATCAGATGAATTCTTAGATCAAGTGGTTAAGGAAATCAATGCAGAATTTGGCGGGCCCATTAATGAAAAAAATGATCGTTTCCAACATGGGGACGATGAAGAAAGAAGTTAAATCCCACATCATTAAATCTTATGCTTTCCTGAAAACCTCTGGCTCTATTCAGCCAGAGGTTTTTTTATGGCTAACTTAAGTAGCTTTTTTTCTTCATAGAATTATCCGCCCTTTCTTTAACGACTTGTCCAAACCAATTTAGCTGATCCTCATAGAATGATTACATGTAATTATTTTAAAGAAAGGGGAAAAACCACATTGAGCCACGCTGATGATGTGACATCACTCTCGGGATAATCAGCAAGACGATGTTCAGCATGGAATTCAAGGATTGGTATGAAATTGTTGGAAAACCGTTGGAAACCGCTTTAAGAATTACAGTCAAAAGGATGAGAAAGATTTTCCGTATGCCATTATGGGTACCCACCAAAATCAACCGTGAATATAAAAAGGCGATACAAAGACTTGATAAAGTGATTTAGGGCATTATTGAAAAACGGAAGAACGACACAGTAAAACATGAAGACATGCTTGGGATCCTGATGGACGCCCGTGATGCCGACGACGGATTGGGTATGACAGGCCATCAGGTCCGTGATGAATTAATGACTATTTTCCTTGCCGGTCATGAAACGACAGCAAATGCTCTTTCCTGGGCAATGTACGCAATTTCGAAGCATCCAGAAATTCAAGCCAAGCTTTTCAGTGAAGTGAATAGCATAATCGGTCACGGGACCCCCAAGCCTGAAGACTTCATGAAATTACCATACACTCAAAATATCATTCATGAAACACTTCGCCTGTACCCGCCACTGTATATCTTATCCCGTGATGTGACGGAGGATGTCGTAATAGGAGGATATCGCTTTAAAAAAGGCGATATGATTCTAATAAATTCTTATGTGATGCAGCATGATCCAGAGTATTTTGATCAACCGGATTCATTTATTCCTGAGCGATTTGAAAATAACTTCATAAGAAGCCTGCCTGCGTTCGCTTACTTTCCATTTGGCGGAGGACCGCGGGTTTGTATCGGCAATCATTTTGCCATGATGGAAGCTGTATTTGTCCTGGCCTGCATTGCAAAGCGGTATAGGATAAAGCTTGCACCTGACCATCATGAAGTACCCCCCCTTCCATCCCTTACACTCAGACCCAAGAGTGGACTGCACATGGTGATAGAAGAAAGAGATGCAGAAGCCTTCGAACCTGGCGCATCCAATTTTTGAAGTAAAAAGAATGATCTCATATAAACATAACATTCGTATTGGTTCGATTAACGCCTAAGACTGAGTGGCCTATTCTTTTAGAAAGGAGGGATGAAAAAATGTATATGCTCCATTCACCACGGAAGGGAATCATCCACACTGAATTGCACTATTTAGGGATGGCCTCGCAGGTATATACCGGTTATTTGGAATTTCTAAGCGAAATTGAACCAATACAAGAAACCGAATACCTACAGCCGCCCCCTCTCCCCTTTTTATATGAAAACGGATAGTCTCGTTAGCTTCTCCCGCTTCGTACCTTATATTAAAAGAAAAACCGACCTTAAATGGTCGGTTTTTTGTTATTCTGCAGTATGTTCCTTACCCCTTGCCCCCGCAGCCGCAAATGCTGGCTCCAACAATCACTAATAGGATAAACAAAATGCTATAAAGAAGAAGCGTCCGCCAATTCCAAAACCGCCATCTATATGAAACATTTCCTTATCCATTTTTATTGAAGGACTTGAACTTATTACATCATCATATTCACTACCAAACAAATGCCATTAATAATGGAATTAAACAGAATTATTTTTCTCTCCTTTCAATATGTATTTTAAAGAATGCAGAATTGCCTAGCACTATTCGTTAAATTAAATTCGATTCCAGCCCTAAAAAATCACCTATCAGTTTTTTTCCTTTGATTCATTTCATAAAATCCAAATATATTAAGATAATAAAAACTATTCCACCTTTGCTGATTAGAAATCTATTCCAGTTTACCTGCCTAAATTGACATTTTTCCGATTCATGATATATTAATATAGTACTTTAGCACGTGAAAGCGTTCAATAATAGAAGAACTTCCTAGTTTTACTGATAGACTATTTTATTAAAAGGAAAGGCATGAATAAAATGGAGAAGACTCATCAAGATTTAAAAAAGGGCCTATTGCCGAGGCATGTCCAGTTCATTGCTTTAGCCGGAATGATAGGAACCGGGATTTTTAAGGGGAGTTCCGATACATTAAATATGGCAGGTCCAAGTGTTGTAATAGCTTATTTAATAGGGGGGCTATTGTTATTTATTGTAATGGCCGCATTAGGGGAGATGGCAACCGCTTTTCCAAATTTGAATGTACAGCATCTCATTAATAAAGCTTTTGGGTTTCAACTATCCTTCATTGTCGGATGGCTCTATTGGTTCAATTGGATTATCGTGATCATTGTAGAAATAGTCGCAGCCGGCAGTTTTCTACAATATTGGTTTCCTACAGTACCATTATGGCTGTTAAGCATACTTTGCGCTTCAGTAATAATAGGAATTAATTTGTTTCAAGTAAAATACTATGGAGAACTCGAATTTTGGTTTGCAGGAATTAAAATAATAACCTTAATTGCCTTTATTATTTTAGGAGCTTTGATCATGCTAGGACTTTTTCCTAGTTCCGCTTCATTTTCTAATTACACGGAACATGGTGGTTTTTTCCCCCAAGGAATTGACGGAATGTTAAGTGCACTTTTAGTGGTAATGTTTTCATATGGGGGTGCAGAATTAATTGGTGTAGCCGTCACGGAAACAAAAGATAGTCAGCGAGTCATACCAAAAATCATTAAAGGAACAGTATGGCGGGTGATTCTTTTCTATGTCTTGCCGATACTTATTATTTGCGGGGTAATACCTTGGAATCAAGTAAGCACTGAAGTAAGTCCTTTCGTTCAGGTTTTCAGCTTATCGGGTCTTCCCGGAGCCGCCGATATCATGAATTTCGTTCTGTTAACAGCTGTCTTATCCGCTGCAAATTCAGGTATATACGCTACCTCAAGGACACTGTTCACTCTTTCCCAGAACGGGGAAGCGCCCAAGGCATTTTTAAAAACAACGAAAAAGGGTATTCCGCTTAATGGTATATTATTAACTACATTATGCATATTGGCTGGTGTGTTTTTATCCTATTTGTATCCCGACCTGATTTTAAGCTACCTTATGGCCATTCCTGGATTCACGGTTTTATTATTATGGATCAGTATTTGTTCCGCGCAATTGAAGCTGCGTAAGCAATACATTGGCAAACCAGGATTCCGGGTAAAATGGTACCCATATTCAACTATATTAGCCATCACGGCATTAAGCATTATCTTTTTGGCATTTCTCTTTAATAAGCAAAACATCATTGGGACCACAGTATGTCTTGTCACGTTAGTGATATTTATCCTTCTTTCTTTTATTGTCAAACAAAAAAAATAAAAATATTATCCCCCCCTGACTTTAATAGGGACTTCAGACTGTAGGCAAACTCGATGAAAATCAAGTTTGCCTACAGTCTTTTTAGTGCTAGAACAATTTGAACGTCGACCATGATTTTAAAACAAACTTGGGTTACGCCTTTGGGGATGAAACCCTCTTTGAATTGAAGAAATTTGCGACACCCCTAGCTAACCGAGACCCTGCTGGATGCTTGCTTTGATGAGGCTTGGCAGACAGTCGGCGGAAAGGGAGCGGATTTCTGAAATTTTTTTCTGAAGAATAAAAGTGAAACAAATTTGGATTTAAAATACTCGTTTGCTCCATTTTCAACATACATATGTTAAAATAACCAATGACCCAATCATCCTACAAATTAGAGGTGTGTATATTGACCATATCTAAAACAAATCGATTATCACTTGTAGAGCAAGTGGTTTCCCAAATCGAATCGTTAATCGAATCAGGTGAATGGAAAATTGGAAATCAAATTCCCCCTGAAATGGATTTGATCCAACAGTTCGATGTAAGCAGAAATACATTAAGGGAAGCTGTACGATCACTTGTTTATGCAGGACTTTTAGTAACGAAACAAGGAAAGGGGACATTCGTAAGGTCATCTAGTGCCTTGGGGGCAGCATTTGAAAGAAGGATCCAGCAGTCAAGTTTATTAGAAACGTTAGAGGTCCGTCATGCCCTTGAAAGAGAGGGTGCTCAGTTAGCGGCATTAAGACGTAATCAAGAAGATATAGAACGATTGCGGTTTCATATATCAGCATGCAGTAAAGCTGCCGAAGCAAAGGATATCAAGGCTTACGAAGAAGCCGATATACAGTTGCATAAATCGATTATGGGTTCATCACATAATGATTTATTGATTGATTTGTACGAACATATGGAACACTCCCTGTATGAATCGATCCATCAGATAGTGGAGATGAGTTCTGATGTGAACTTTCATTTGAACATTCATTGCAAACTTGTAGATGCCATCATCGAACAAGATGTGAACCGGGCAATCCAAACAGTGAATGAATACATTGCACAATTCAAAAAATCTTTAGAGTAAGTAAGGAGGAGATTATGGGCATTCATCAACATCAAGCGGCAAATCAACTAGAACAAACAAAAATGGATATTAAACCCAGAGTTGGACTACTCATCATCGGAATCATTCTTCTTGGGGCAAATCTGAGGGCTCCCTTAACATCGGTTGGCCCCCTTGTCACTTCGATCCGTGATAACTTGGGAATATCAAATACATTATCAGGTTCATTAACGACACTGCCTTTGCTTTCCTTTGCTTTATTATCACCGTTTGCACCTAGGATAGCACGGCGTTTTGGAATGGAGCTTACGCTTTTCCTTTCCTTGATATTACTAACAATCGGAATTGGGATACGCTCAGTCGGCGGAGTGCCGACATTGTTCATAGGGACCATTTTAATCGGGTTAGCCATTGCAATAGGCAATGTATTGTTACCAAGTCTGATTAAACATAACTTTGCCAGGAACATCGGTTTGATGACAGGAACCTATGCTGTTTCCATGAATTTATGTGGCGCAATAGGTTCCGGGATCAGCATTCCCCTTGCTTCTTCATCGGGGTTGGGATGGGCTGGTGCCCTTGGATGTTGGGGAATTTTATCACTTATTACAGTTTTCTTATGGATGCCTCAAATAAGACGGCCATTCAACTCAGGTAAGGATGTACAAACGGCACAAAAGGATAAAAAGATTAACTTATGGCGTTCTGGTTTAGCCTGGCAGATTACATTCTTCATGGGTTTGCAATCGTTCATTTTCTATACAGTAATTACCTGGATGCCGGAAATCCTGGAGCAAAAAGGCCTGAACGCTGATGAAGCTGGTTGGATGCTATCCATCATGCAGCTTGCAGTCATTCCAATAACATTCCTTGTGCCAATTTTAGCTGGTCGCTTACAAAGTCAGCGTTTGTTAGTGGTCCCGCCTGTCGTCTTCCTTATTGCAGGGATATTCGGCATATTATATGGAAGCACTCTCTTCATACCAGTATGCATGATATTGATCGGGATTGGAGTTGGAACCATATTCAGTTTATCGATGATGTTCTTTAGTCTTCGAACACAAAGCACCCATGAGGCGACGGAATTATCAGGAATGGCTCAATCATTCGGGTACCTCTTAGCTGCCATTGGACCAGTATTATTCGGCTTGCTTCATGACATTACACACAGCTGGACAGTTCCCTTATTGATGTTGGCCGTAATTTCGGCACTTATTTTCATTGTTGGAATGCGTGCAGGAAATAATGAATATGTAACTACCCGATAAAGCCAGTAAAGGTATAAAAGGTCCTAAACGGCCATGGCCCCGGTATTGTACCGGGGCCATTTACATACCAGCAACTGATAGCAGTACGAGAGTTTCTATTTCGTGATTATAATTTCGAATAAAGAGAATGGTCTGTGGTTTAAAATTGAGAAGGAATGTATGGCGTTCTCGCTTCGGTCATTTCGTGGCTCCCTTATCTTTAGTAAATTTCACCTTCTCCTTTTGGAGAAAAAAGAAATGACCTAGGCTTAGACGAGGTAAATTTATTTGCTGCATATTACTGTTCATTATCAGTGGGGTAAAGTACAAAGTGAATAAATGCCTTAAGAATGATCTCAATCAATGTCTTCTTCAAATGGATATAAAATATTAGGATTTAAGCCATACCGATCAATGAAATTCTTTCGAGTGAACATCTTAATTTCTTTTAATTCAGAGGGAGTTGGAAATGAAGAAACTTTATATACAGGAATGTGTTCAATATTAATTAACTGCCCTAAATCTGTGGTTATTAAGATATCAAATCCATTTTTTCTGAAAAGTGAGTCTATATCGGAAAAATCCATTACATAAATATTTAGCTTGTTTCCGAAATGATGTTTTAATACCTCACGAATATAATCTTTCTCTACATATGATCGGCAAATTAATGCAGTCTCTATAACCATTTGGTTTTGTTTTCTTAAAATTGAAGCTTGGACCAACATGAATATCTCTAATATTTCTATATTTTCAAAGGAAATAGCAAATTCATCCGATATGTGTTGTGCTATTTCTTCAATGATCACAAATAATTCATTATTCTCAAAATAAGGGACGAATTGTAAAATATTATTTATTCTCGTATCCGTTTTTAACTGTAAGTCAAACGATATCCCACGAAGAGTTTGCGCAAATTCGTACATGAAAATATCATCCTGAGAAACATCCAGCCCAATTTTCTTTGATAGATTACTTAAAAATTGACCTAAAGGCTTACCGCTATCCGAATTAAGTTTGGAACGAATATACCGAAGTTCTTGGGTACGATTTAAAGACATTTCTTCGCTCATAAAATATAAAGAAAAAAATAAAATTTCAGAAATCTGTTTCTCCCTATTTGGACATTTCACCATGAATTTAAATAGTTTCTTTGATATTTCGAATGCTGTGGATGTTTCATTTTCATCTATAACCACTTTTGGGAATGTCACAAAACAATTATGGGTTATTCGAATGTTGGAGATATGAAGGATTATCGCTAGTCTTTGTATGGCACCCATGTGTAAAGAAGTTGAATGTTCCTTCAATAGCTCCAATAAAGTGTCTTGAAACTCCTTAAGATTAAAGGAAGTAATGAAATCATTTAAATTGCCGGACATATACTCTACATACTGCATGATGAATCTTCTAATCTTTATTTCATCCCCAACAATTTTAAACGGACTATTTGATAATTGAACTTCGGCATTTTTTAATACTTCTTCTATTTTTTCTAACTGTCTGTACACTGTGGAGCGACTAATATGTACTTTTTGAGTAATATATTTTATCGTTACTCCATTGTTAAAAAGAATTAATTCCAAGGTTTGAAAATAGGTGTTTTCACTTTTAAGATGAAACCAAAGTTCTTCTAAAGTGCCGTTTTTAGGTTTCATTAACCTTACGCCCTGCACTTCATTCTTATCAATTTTCCATTCAGGCGGAAGACTTGAACTCATATGTAATATATCCCGCCATAATGTGCTTTTTGAATAACCTGTTTTTTTTGATAGCTCCGTTAAACTACACCAGTTATCCTCATAAAATAAATGATACAGCAGTTTTGAATAGCGGTCAGTAAATCGATTCATACAATCACCTTTAACTTTATTGATTTTCATATCTTTTCTTACTAAAACTATTAATATCGATTGAGCATTAATACCTAATATTTATAATTCCCCCACGCTTTTTTTAAAAGTAACAGAAAATACACACTACTTACTACCCAAATTTACCATAATTTTATTCCTGCGTCGTTTCATATGTGGTATGTGGAAATCAATTATTGAAACTTATCTTTGATGTAACAAGCATGACCCGTCGAATACTATCAACAAGCTATGTATAGTTGGCTTTGTATAGTTGTAAGGTTTAAAATGTAAATGCAGTTAATAAATAACCCAAATTAACAATGACGCATTTCATTTTAGAAACAATTTCTTTTGCGTTACCAATCGTTAAGCAATAATGGTTTTCTTTACAGCATTCATTTGTTCTGAACAAAAAAAAACACCTCATTCTTTTATAGAGGATTTAAGAGAATACACCTTAAAAGAATGCAGTGCTAACTATTTAAATGAGCAACGCCTCAAAAGCAGTGCTCCATGTAAAAAATCGGTAAAGAGGTTTATGAAAATGAAATTCATAGAAGGCATCCATATTGAGGAGGAAGAATAAATTATTCATAGGTTTAATACAATCCCCAACAAGGTTCAATAGAATATTGAAGATACATCGTCTTTATGTTGATGTGATAAATCAAGAAAAAGACTGTGTAGAATTGCAACCTCTACTCAACAATTTTCATAAGGGGAACCCTTTTGTAGATTCTCTACATAAGCCGGGTTAGTCTTTATCAAATGGGATATATGCGCTAATTCGAATTTCTTATGCTTAGCGTCAAAGGAAAGAAGCTCGGCTTTTAAATCATTTCTGTAGATGTAAATAATTTTATATTCCCTTGATTTATAAATAACTTTATCACCAATCTTCATAAGCACGCTCATTTCTAATGTAGATTTAAAAAGGCTCCCAAAAATGAAATCATTTTCAAAAGGTAAGGATTTAAATGGGGATATTCATCCATGATCTTTCTTTTTTAAAATGATGGTATGCAGTTCTATCGCTTTTATATTTTCAACCAGTCTTTTTCTTGTAATCTCAATCTCTCTGAAATTCAAACCGTTTCGGTTATTGGATAAACATACTAAATTGTCGATATCTTGATAAATCTGATTAAATGTAATTCTCATATTTGGTTTGCCTCCTTTTCATTGTAAGGAAGGTGAATTATTTTTTAACCGGGCTTTGGTATATCTGCTAAATGTGACTGCATGCAACAGTTCCTTTAATGAATTAGCTCGTATCACACGACGAAAGAATCATTGAGCTAATTTGGACGGTTCAAGTACTTCCTTTACAATTTCCACGACACGCTCTTGATCTTCAAATGTCATACCCGAACCGGACGGCAAACATAAACCTTGTTCAAATAACATACTTGAAATGCTTTTATCGCCGCTTTCTGAAAAAAATGCTGCATTTTTAAAGACAGGCTGTAAATGTAATGGTTTCCATACTGGTCTGGACTCAATATTTCCTGCTTCTAACGCATTAATCACGTCACTGGATCGTACCCCATTGATTTTGTCGTCTATTGTTAATGCGGTAAGCCAGCGATTCCCCATCGTATCTTTTAATTCAGGCATGAAGGTAATGCCAGGTATGTTCCCTAACGATTTTTTATACCGATCAAAAATTTCTCTCCGAACTTTTACACGGTCATCCAATACTTCTAATTGGGCACGGCCGATTCCAGCTAGAATATTGCTTAAACGATAGTTATATCCAATCGAGCTATGCTGATAATGAAGCGCTGGATCACGTGCTTGTGTAGATAGGAAGAGAGCCTTATGTAAGTATTCCTCATTATTTGAAACCAGCATGCCCCCTCCAGAAGTTGTTATGATTTTATTTCCATTAAACGAATAAATCCCTATATCACCAAACGCTCCTGTTTGCTTCCCCTTGTAAGATCCACCAAGGGATTCGGCTGCATCCTCTATTAAAGCAACCTTATATTTCCCACAAATGCTCTTGATCTCATCTACCTTTGCGCTTTGTCCAAATAGATGGACCAAAATTACAGCTTTTGGAATTTTTCGATTTTTCCTTGCATATTCCAAAGCCAGTTCCAATGCCTTAGGTGACATATTCCATGTATCAGATTCGGAATCAATAAAAACAGGCTTCGCACCTTGATAGATGATAGGATTTGCACTGGCTATAAAAGTTAATGAGGAACAGAATACAGTATCACCAGTGGTGACTCCCAATACTTGCAATGCCAAATGAATGGCCGCAGTTCCTGAACTTACTGCCAACGCCCCCTTAGTGCCTGCATATTTGGCAAATTCTTCTTCCAAAGCTTTTACGTTCGGTCCTAGTGGCGCTATCCAATTTGTCTCGAACGCTTGGCTAATGTACATTTGTTCCTTCCCACTCATATGAGGAGGCGAAAGATACAATCTTTTATTCTCCATCCCACACACTCCTTATTATATTATCCTAGCTGGGGACCCCACAGCGGTAGATGCATCAGAAATGTCTTTAATAACGGTTGACCCGGCACCAACCGTACACCATTCCCCTATCGTTATGCTAGGTATGACCGTAGATCCAGCTCCTATCAAGGTACCAGTTCCTACCTTGACAGCTCCTGTCAGGGTAGCACTTGGTGCTATATGGATAAAGTCATCAAGATGGGTATCATGCTCAATGACTGAAGACGTATTTACAATGACGTGATTCCCGACTTTAGCGCCAGCGTTCAAGACGACATTAGGCATAATGACCGTTCCTTTACCTATCGAGACATTTTTACCCACTATAGCAGTTGGATGAATGACTGTCTCATAATCCATTACATCTAAATTCAGATCGTTTACGATTTTTAATCTTAAATCGTTCCTGCCTATCGCAATAATTACCTTATATTCAAAATGAATAAACAAGCTTCTATAGCTTAAGATGGGGCCAAAATATACATTTCCCTTTCTTTTCAGCACTTCGTATTGATCATCTAAAATAGCCATGAGCCGATATTCACCCATTGCTTCAACAATATCTTGAACAACTTTTGAGTGCCCGCCCGCACCGATTATTACGATTTTCTTCAATTCAAATCACTTCTCACATCATCAAATTTGGAGTTTCTTGTTTCCTCGAGGTACAGTTGAATTTTGGTAAACGTCAATCAATACCATTTATCCTATTATCCAACAAATTTTTGGGTTGTGACATGTCCTTCCTGGGTAATGGCTTCTTGTTTACATACCTTAATCAAGGTAAGGTATATGATTTTCATATCCAGTAAAAAGGATTGATTTTCAACGTACCAGACATCAAGCTCAAACTTTTTCTCCCACGAGATTGCATTTCGTCCATTCACTTGGGCCCAACCCGTCATTCCAGGCCGGACATCATGCCTCCTTGCTTGTTCGGGAGTATATAATGGGAGATATTCCATTAATAATGGCCGTGGGCCTACAAAACTCACATCGCCTTTCATGACATTAAATAATTGAGGTAATTCATCTAAACTTAATTTTCTAAGTAATTTCCCAAAATCGGTTAATCTCCTCTCATCAGGAACCAAATCCCCTTTTTCATCTTTTTCATCTGTCATCGTTCTGAACTTATACAAATAAAATGGTTTTCCATTAAGTCCTGGCCGCTCCTGCTTAAAAATGACAGGTGAACCTAATTTCAAACGGATGAGGATGACGATAAACAGCATAAGAAGTGAACAGGATATAAGCGCCAGACAAGATATCAAAAATTCAAAAGCCCGTTTCATTTTTTCCTCCCAAATTATCATTGTGTATCGTTATCAAGTAAACGAAGGAATTCTTCAGATAGCTATACAGAATTCTAGTGATTAATTGAAAATTACTTCGCATCTATTATTCTTACTTCTCTTTAACACTTTTAAATAAGTGGATATATTGCCCAGTTTCATTCATTGAAAAACGCAAATTATTAAATTTGAATGTGTAACACTTGCTTTACTTTTTTTGAATAATCGCTAACATCACCTGGATTTGAGGCATTATCACGGTATATGAATTTTGTTATTCTTCCTGTAATTCGACAAATCAAGCATTCTATCTTTTAACGTTTCTTCGCTCATGGCATCATATGTTGTGATGATCTCTTTTATCGCTTTCCAATTTACTTCTCTTGGTTTTCCAATATGGATTTGCGGGTAAATCTGATTCAAATAAACTTCGTCTTCCCCAAGCAATTCTTCGTATAATTTTTCACCTGGCCGGATTCCAGTATAAGTTATCCCAATTTCTTCAACGGTGTAGCCTGACAGTTGGATAAGCTTTTTAGCGAAATCGATAATTTTGACAGGTTCGCCCATATCAAGTACGAATACCTCTCCGCCTTTGGCCAGAACCCCTGCCTGAATGACTAATCTTGAAGCTTCCGGAATCGTCATGAAATAGCGAATCATATCCGGATGAGTGACTGTCATAGGTCCCCCTTTTTTTATTTGTTTTTTAAAGAGTGGAATGACGCTGCCATTGCTGCCAAGGACATTTCCAAATCGGACCGTTACAAATTTAGTATGACTAGACAAACTCTTATACTGGATCATCATCTCGGCCAAACATTTAGAGGCACCCATTATACTTGTCGGATTTACGGCTTTATCTGAAGAAACCATGACAAAAATATCCACCATGCCAGCCTCCGATGCCTCCGCAACATTCATAGTGCCTATCATATTATTTTTCACCGCTTCTTTAGGGTTGGACTCCATAAGCGGTACATGCTTATGGGCGGCTGCATGATAGACGATATTAGGCCTATGATGGTCGATTACCTGAAACATCCTCCGGCGGTCCTGAATGTCCGCGATTTCGGTCACGATCTCAATTGTATCTGCATAAGCCCCCCGCAATTCCAACTCGATCGCATAAATGCTGTTTTCACCATGTCCAAGCAATACAATTTTAGCTGGATTATACTTCATGATCTGACGACAGATTTCCGATCCAATTGAACCGCCGGCACCGGTTACTAAAATTGTGCTATCAACAATCCTTTCTGAGATCCCTTCATCATCAAGTTGAACGGGTAAGCGACCCAATAAGTCTTCCATCTGGATATCCTGCAATTCATTAATTGGAACCTTCCCTTGAACAATCGCCTCCAGGCTAGGGACAATTTGAGTCTTTTTGCAAGCTTTGGTGCATTCCGAAAGAATCGCATTTATTTCCTCTCTTTTCAAAGAAGGGATTGCAATCACGATATGTTCGATCTTGTATTGCTCGACCACATGAGAAATATGTTTTGTTGCTGCTACTACAGGTATATTGAAGATTTCTAAACTTAGCTTCGCTTTATCATCATCAACGAATGCAACCGGGACTAAGTCTATATTGCTGGATTTTAACAACCGACTCGTTATCATCGTCCCTGCAGACCCTGCTCCAACGACCAACGTTCTTTTTTTATTGGGTGATTGCTTAATGTATCGTTCAAAATAGATCCTCCATGCCAAACGTGAGCACCCAATCATGGCCATATATAGAATACAAGTAATGAAAAGTTCTCTACTATATAGAAAATGGGTAAAATATAGCTGAAAGGCGGCCGTAATTGTAATAGAAAAGGCCGTTACTATGAATATATTAAACATTTCCTTGATACTGGCGTATTCCCAAGCCTTTTTATACTGTTTCAAATAAACAGTAAAGAAATAATGACACACAAGCAAAATAAGCGTAATTATCATTGTAAATGCTGGTATTTCATCATACGGATGTATTAACCAGTAACTTAAAAATACAGCCGTCACAACAACCGAAGCGTCCAGAAAGACTAATGTGAAAAGCCGGTTATAGTATGTCAAATCTACTTCTCCCCATATTAATATTTTTAGTCAAACAAGAATTCTTTAACTTTCATCCCGTATAATACATTCTCGGCATTTTCATTATAGGCGTCGACTATTTCTGGTCCGAAATTCTTTTCAATCAACTTATGTGCTTCCCTGAGTTGAAAACCTCTGTTACTTACATTATGAGCATCTGATGCAATAAAATGAGAAAGACCTGATTGAACTAAATATTTAGAAAACCTTTTTGTTCTCCATCCGAATTTACCCGTGATGCTCCCTGCAGTTATTTGTGAATACGCACCCTTCCAAATCATTTCTTTTAGAAGTTGCGGATTTTTTATTATTTCCAAGTTCCGCTCTGGATGAGCAATGATCGGTGTCAGCCTTTTCAATTGCAGTTCATAAATTAATCGTTCCGTATACCTTGGCACATGGTTTGAAGGCAGCTCGAGAAGGATGTACTGCGAACCATTCAAGCCCATGATTTCGTTATTATCATAATCATCTGAAAGTTCATCGGATATCCTGATTTCCTGCCCTGGCCATACTTTTAGCCCGATTTCCAGTTCATCTAGCACCAGGTTCAATTTTGCAGCTTCATTCACGACTTTTTGCTTATCATTTTCATATATCCCCTTATTATAATGAGGGGTTGCAATAATGTTGGAAATCCCTTGATCTACAGCTTTTCTCGCCATTTCTATACTTTCTTGGATATCTCCAGCACCATCATCCATCTTCGGTAAAATATGACTATGAATATCAATCATCGTTATCCCCTCTTTAACCTAACCCGAATGCTATATTTAACAACTTCCAAACTACTTATTTTATTTCCCATAGTAGTAGTATTCGTCAGGATATTTTTGTTTTTTCTTATTTAGGATTGCGCCCAAAAGCTTTGCATTTGCATTCTCAAGTAATTCCTTTGCTTTTTGTGCTTGATGTATTTCAGTGCTCCCGCTGCTCAACACCAAAACCACGCCGTCTGTCATACTCGCTAGTACTTGAGCATCTGTGACTGCATTAACAGGCGGTGTGTCCAGGATTACTAAATCATAATGCTGCTTTGCTTCATCCAACACTGTCACCATTCCGTTAGAACCAAGCAACTCCGATGGGTTTGGAGGGATTGGTCCACTTGTCAACACATCTAAATTGGGATAAATGGAAGGTTGTACAGCATCAAGCAATTGATTTTGCTTTGAAATGATATTCGTTAACCCCAAGTAGTTCTCCATATTAAAGTTAGTATGAACACTCGGCTTTCTCAAATCTGCATCTATGATGAGAATGCGTTTCCCTTGCTGAGAAAAAACTGCTGCGACATTGATTGAAGTCGTCGATTTTCCTTCACCTGCATTTGCAGAGGTAAAAATCATCGACCTTATGTCTTTTTCCACAGCGGAAAATTGAAGGTTCGTTCGAATCGTCCTATATTGCTCCACAACCGGTGACTTCGATTTCAACATGGAAATACTGCTTCTTTTTTTTATCTCAGTCGTTTTATGTCGTTTATTGCGTGTCAAGCTTTTCACCTCTTGAGGTTCTGATTACAGATTTATAATTTCCGGTTTTTTTTATTTTCGATTAAATTTACGATGCCTAGCATCGGGATCTTTAAATGTTCTTCAATATCAGACTCAACCTTGATTGTCTTGTCGAAAAATTCGATCATGAATGTAAGAATTAAACTTATGATTAACCCTGCAAAACATGCAACGATCGTATTCATGATCGGATTCGGTTTTATAGGTGAGGAATTATCTCCTATATTTGCTTTGGATAAGACATTGACATTGTCAACATTCATAAGCGTTTTTATTTCATCTTGGAATATATCCGTAATTGCACTTGCAACACTAACAGCAATTTTAGGGTCAGCCCCCTCAACTTTAATGGTGAAAATTTGTGAATTCCCATTACTGACAATTTTGATTTGTTCCGATAATGCTGAATTTGACATGTCAAGATTCAGTTGTTCTTTGACTTTTTCTAACATCATTGGACTTTTTATGATTTCGCTGTACGTTTCAATCAATTGAATATTGGTTTGAATCTCTCCTACATTGTAAAGTTCTGACTTTTCTTTAGATTGATTGACTAAGATTTGTGTAGAAGCTTGGTAAACAGGTGAAAGAATGAAAAAGCTAACGATTCCCGTCATTGCCGTTAATAAGGTTGTGAAGATGATAATGAGCACGATGCGTTTTTTCATCATTTGAAAAAGATCTTTTATATTGAGTGCCTCCGCCATTCAATCAACTCCAATCCATGTAAAATACTTTCCGTTTATCCATTTTCTAATTTCCAATTCCTATAATTTTGCGACCTTATCAGAAAACAGTCCATTTTCCTCCATCACATTTTTGGAATCGAATATTAATGAAGCATGATCATGGACGCTTTTCCAGTCAAAACAATTGTGTGGTGTTCCAATGACAACTAAATCGGCTTTTTGAAGAATGGCAGCTTCGTATTTTACCACCTGTAGAACCTGTTCATTGATTCGGATTTCTTTTGCATAGGGTTCGATGACGGTTAGATTCTGGACCTTGTTTTGTAATCGTTCAAGTAAGCGGACGACCGGGCTTTCCCTTAAATCATCAATATCAATTTTGTAAGTTGCACCTAAAACCACAACATGTGAGTGTTTCATGAGCTTGTCATTGGCTGCAAGCAATTCAAGTATGCGCGTATAAGAATAATGAATCATTCCGTCATTAATATCACCAGCCAATTCAATCATTTTTGTCCGATGACCATGTTCTTTTGCTTTATAGAGCAAGTAGTATGGATCGACCGGAATGCAATGCCCCCCGACACCAATTCCTGGGGTGAATTTCATGAACCCGTATGGTTTTGAAGAAGCCGCATTGATCGTTTCCCATATATCAATTTCCAAATCATTACATAAAACCGTCATTTCATTGACCAAAGCCATGTTAATCCATCGGAAAGTGTTCTCAAAGATTTTGCTTAATTCTGCAACACGAATCCCCTTAACACGATGAGCTGTTGGACCGATGAACTTGCAAGCTAGATCTGTACAGGTTTCCGTCATTCCCCCGACAACCTTTGGAGTGTTGCTTAAATTAAACCTTTTATTTCCCGGATCTATTCTTTCTGGGGAATATGCTACAAAAAGGTTCTTCCCAATCCCTAAGCCTCTTTCTGTTAATGGTGTACAGATATATTCTTCTGTCGTTCCTGGATATGTTGTACTTTCCAAAATAACCAATGTACCTTCTTTCACATGTTCAGCGACAATTCTCCCTACATCCCTAACATAAGAAATATCAGGTTCCTTCAAATTATTAACCGGAGTCGGGACACAAATCAAAAGGACATTCATTTCTCCAAGCAGCTTCATATCCGTCGTCGCAGTAAATTGCTTTTGGTTTATCAATTCTCTAAGCCCGTCATTATCTACATCATTAATATAGTTGATTCCGTTATTTAAACTTTTCACTTTTGTCTCAGAGACATCGAATCCTGTCACCGTATAACCTTTAGATGCGTAATGGCAAGCAGTTGGGAGACCAACATAACCCAATCCAATCACTCCGACTTTAGCGGTCTTGTTCTTTAATTCTCTTTGCAAAGCAGATTTGTGCGAGTATTGGCCATTATTTTTTTGTTGCTCTCTTTCTCGTTTTAACGCTGTTATCATGATTCAACTCCTCCATTTCCCTTACCAGAACATAACGAACATTTAAATTATTAGGTCTCAATGAAAATTCACTACAAATAAACCAGCAAATTCCTAACGCTATCTTTCTAAATCAGCAAAGTTGACCAGATATATCATTTTTTATGATTGAAATACATACCTAGAGTTCCGCCTTGAAAATTCGCCTTGTGAGTTTCCCATTAATTTTTATCGTCAGCATTAATAAATTATCATAATTATTTTTGTTGCTGGTTCCAGATTTCGAATGAAGCGTTCTGTTTTTGATTCATCTACCCTATTTAACCAGAACACCTATTCTTTTGACTTGAGGTACAAGCCATAAAGCCCCGTACAAGTGAATAGTTAGGGTAAAACTAAAACTTTTTTTAGCCAACACACCTATCTCCATAACTAAATATTTCATTTTGAATCAGAACTTAATCACACACATTTCACATTTATAATGGACGTCCCTTAAAAAAACTAGCAAACACTGATAAAAACGCACATAGTCTTTTTCTATCCGATACTCCATTCTTCTTATCGTTCAGGAAATACAAATCCCCCGATTGAATGGCCTTTAACCGGGGTGCCATTCATCGGGGGAACTCAAATGTTCAGTCAAAACGAAATTACATACTACTTTTCAGATACGTCCTCTGTCATGTCCTTCACTTTGTTAATAGACCATTCCTGCTTATCTTTCGTTTCAGTATTTTCATACCGCACCTTGTAAGGTCCCTTTCCTTCAATCACATAGTATCCATTTCCTTTTACACTTTTTCCAGGAGCCAGTTTCGTGCCAAGATTATCTCCTGGATAGATACGTAGTTTTTTACCCTCTTGATTCCATACCGACATTTCAAAAACGTCAACAAATTTTTCTTCTGCCGTTTTATTAGTTGCCTTCAGCTGTAACTGTAAAACTTTTTTCCCTTTTTGATCTGGATGCTCGAGCTGCAATGCTTCTTCAATCCCAATACTTACGCCAGATATGTCTTTCTCCTGTCCTGCATAACCTTTAGCGGTGGAAACCGTTTGCTTTGGCACTCCTCCCGGTTCATCCTTAGTATCCTTTCCTCCTGAAATGCAGCCAGTCAAAAATATGGTTAAAGTTAATATACAGATCCAAATACCTCTGAATCTTCTCTTCACTATCATGATTCCACTCCTTTTTAAAAATATAAATCCTTCTTAATGAGAGATTCTTCAGTACCTTTGATCTCATTTGAAAATTGGACTTCATTTTGAAAAGAAAAAATACTCAAAGACTTTAAGAAGCGTTTTTAAACATGTAAGAAGGACCCACTTAGGAGAGGCCTTCTTACATCATTATCACTTTGATTATTTCACTATTGTTTTTGCTATTTCTCCTCCAACTACTAGAGGTCCATTGTCAACTTCAATGACATCACCCGCTTGCAATCTTCGAGTAACCCCATTTTCATCCACAATAAACCGGCTGTAAATTTGGTAACTTCCATCTGGATTAATGGTTCCGGCCCCAGTCTGAGTAAGGGACACTGTTCTCTGCGCTTTTCCATTCACTAGCAACCGGAGACTCTTAGTTCCCTCCGGCGCCTTGCCCGTCACATAATCTGCATTAGGAGCTACAGGATTCACCTGCAGTTTCTCCGCTTCCTTGATTACCGTAGTATGAGCTTGTAGGTTCGATGGAGTCCGAACACCGTAGTCAACCGTTACGATATCGCCTACTTGTAGGGTTTTATTATTTCCATTCCCATCTACTCCTACATACTTACTGTATATACTGAATGTTCCATCTTCATTGACAGGTGCCGTACGCAGTGCTTCGCCATTTACCAATAAGCGTACAATCGTTGCTCCTTCAGGTGCAGTTCCTGATATAACTTCTGCATTTGGGTACACAGTATTGAGCTTAACAGGTTCACTCGGCATAAACTGAACTACCTTAACAGATGAACTATCGCTGACATTCCCTGCCGCGTCGGTAAGGGTAACAGTAATAACCGTATGGACTGGTTGATTTGGAATTGCAACCGCGAATTTCCCATCTGGACCTACAACTCCAGTATATTTCTTGGAATTAATCGTGACGGTCACATTTGCTTCAGGTTCACCGCTTCCTGTTACTTCTTTACTGTTTGTTGTAACTACATTTAGTTTCGGTGCATTTGGAGCCGTTATATCTTTATCCAATAGATCTTGCGCTTTGTTCAATAAATCTTGCAGACGGTCTTTTTCTGCACCTTCAGGAAGTTTATTGACCGCTTTTTGGGCTTCGTCAATCGCCCCTTGATCCGTCGTGTCTTCCAATGTTTCGAACTTATCGTCCGTGAACAGATCTTCCACTTTGTTCTTCGCATCGGTTAGGTCTTTTTCTGCTTGTTCTTTTTTGTTCAATAGATCTTGCGCTTTGTTCAGTAAATCTTGCAGACGGTCTTTTTCTGCACCTTCAGGAAGTTTATTGACCGCTTTTTGGGCTTCGTCAATCGCCCCTTGATCTGTCGTGCCTTCCAATGTATCGAACTTATCGTCCGTGAACAGATCTTCCACTTTGTTCTTCGCATCGGTTAGATCTTTTTCTGCTTGTTCTTTTTTGTTCAATAGATCTTGCGCTTTGTTCAGTAAATCTTGCAGACGGTCTTTTTCTGCACCTTCAGGTAGCTTATTGACCGCTTTTTGTGCTTCGTCAATCGCCCCTTGATCCGTCGTGTCTTCCAATGTATCGAACTTATCGTCCGTGAACAGATCTTCCACTTTGTTCTTCGCATCGGTTAGGTCTTTTTCTGCTTGTTCTTTTTTGTTCAATAAATCTTGCGCTTTGTTCAATAAGTCTTGCAGGCGGTCTTTTTCTGCACCTTCTGGAAGCTTATTGACCGCTTCTTGGGCTTCGTCAATTGCCCCTTGATCCGTCGTGTCTTCCAATGTATCGAACTTATCGTCCGTGAACAGATCTTCCACTTTGTTCTTCGCATCGGTTAGGTCTTTTTCTGCTTGTTCTTTTTTGTTCAATAAATCTTGCGCTTTGTTCAATAAGTCTTGCAGACGGTCTTTTTCTGCACCTTCAGGAAGTTTATTGACCGCTTTTTGGGCTTCGTCAATCGCCCCTTGATCCGCCGTTCCTTCCAATGTATCGAACTTATCGTCCGTGAACAGATCTTCCACTTTGTTCTTCGCATCGGTTAGATCTTTTTCTGCTTGTTCTTTTTTGTTCAATAGATCTTGCGCTTTGTTCAATAAATCTTGCAGACGGTCTTTTTCTGCACCTTCCGGAAGCTTATTGACCGCTTTTTGGGCTTCGTCAATCGCCCCTTGATCCGTCGTGCCTTCCAATGTATCGAACTTACCGTCCGTGAACAGATTTTCCACTTTGTTCTTCGCATTGGTTAAATCTTTTTCTGCTTGCCCATCTACATCTTTTCCTAATTCAATCTTTTTTGTTTTAGCAAGTTCAATATTGAAATATTTTGGGGAACCACTAAGTGTTTTGGCTTCGTTTAAACTATAAAAACCTTGCCAAGTAAGGTTGTCACCGGATTTGCCCACATGACTATTTGTGGGATCTTCTGTCGCACTAGTCCAAAGCTTCACTATCCCCGTATCCATGCTCATCGTAAGGGATGTGCTTAAATTATTTAATGCTTGTTTGTTCACTGAGGACAAGACAACATTCTCAGGAGTATTAAAATCAATGGTGGTGGGTTTATTTTCCACTTCCAAGGCATGACCGTTTTCTGTAGTTACATGGAGTTTCGCTTGATTATTGATCTGCGCAGGACCATAAAGCGAAATCATTGGATATGCATCCGTACCTGATCTATTCATCTGTACATCCGCACCGGCATCCACGTTAAAAGACTTGAACATTCCAGCGCCGGTAACTCCTTTTGCCCCATCAAACGTTACCTTTGCGTTATTTCCTATGGAAAAATCTGCATGTCCACCTGTGGCATAAAATAGTCCATAACCACTCTGAAGTGTCTTAATTTCCACCTTCGCATTAGGAGCTATCTTAAATTGCGGTTCTTTTGTAACCGACCAAATAAGAGAATATCCATTATTATGGCTTATTTTAGTTTCACCATCGATTTCCACACTTCCAGTTTCTGCCATTTCTTGGGCAGGTGAGGATCCTGGCATTGCATGATCATTGATATCAATGTCGTTGCCTCCTTTGAAAATTGCTTTCCCGTTGCGATTCCAGATTAGTTGGGGTCCGCTGTAACTTATATTTTCAAATATTTGCTCTACATTTTTTACATCATCATGTATTGTAAAGGGACTATAATAGTTCTTTCCTTTAATCTCCAGGTCCTTTACATGGATACTGCTTAATTTATGGCCGATACCATGGGCATAGATACCACCTATCGCCGATCCTGCCTTTGCTGTCTCCGATAAAGTATGATTGTTCCCTTCGATCACGATTTCTGATTTGTTCGGGTGAATTTTAATCGCCCCGCTGATATCGATGTCTTGTCCAAGATGAATCGTTGTAATGCCGTTATCCGCCTCTAAGGTAACCTTCAACTCTTGAAAATTATTGACGACTGCCTCATTTGCGATCATTTTTGAAGCTGCTTTCCCTGAAGATTGAGTTTCGGTAGTTTGTGTACGAGTTTCTTGATTATTCACCCCAGACTCTTGTGAATTCGAACTTTCCTCATTCTTTGATGTGGATAGTTCTTCTGCAAATCCTGCACTTGGCATTAATAGAGAACTTGCTAAAAGAAATGATGTTGTCATAACGTTAATAGGTTTTAACATTTTACTTTTCTTCATAAAAGAAACGCTCCTCTAAAAAAAATTTTACTTACAAGATTAATAATACTTTTTTTCGAGAAGTACCTCGTTCCAATAATGATTCATAAAAAATCATTTTAGGAACCACATTAGGGCATTAAACATCAATTTTCATGTGATTATTTTCATTTTTGGCGATGTGTTTAATCGGAAGAAATAATCGAGCATTTTATAAAAGCATATCTTCTTATCCAATCCTCTGTTTAAACACCAAAATTCAAAGTTTCTTTTAGGGGGTAACATCATTATGGTTATATAACTAAAAATGTGATAAGAGAAACCATTGGTTCCGTCTTATCACATTTCCGCTTGAAAGGATTTATCCTTTAACAATCCCTGAAGAGTTTCTTCTATTTTTCTTATAGCTCATTGTCATAACGTTCCGTCGGATTACATGAACATATATATCATCCAGCGCACTTGGTACACGCCCATAGAACTTTTCACCGTAATCTCCTTACATACCACTTAAACTTTTATTCACCCTTTTTTTCCATGGGCACTTTTGAGAAAGGATAGTGAAGTTATTAAAATGAGGGTGATTTTCAGCGTATTTATTTCTTGTTCATTTAATAAAAGATACATCAAAAATAAGACTAAAAAGGCTTGAATAAAATAGATCCTGTATTTCAATAGGGTGAACCAAGTTTGTGACACCCATAGTAAAAAAAAGTTAAATTGCTTCGACATCATCTTTCTCCTTTATCATGATGTTGATATTATCTAGATTTAGATTCTGGCATCATTATATACAAATAGGCGAGTGTCGGTATTTCATAAAGTAAAATCATTCGTTCAGAAAAGAAATGCAGTTCATTTTTCATTGGATTTCGAAAAAGCGGGTGAAGATTAGAGAGCGGCTGATTTTACTACCGAAGAACTAGCGTTGGATTAAATGGCATAAGGATAAAAAGGAAGAGTGGGCATCGCAAATAAAATCGAATTTTCTATTGAGGAAAACAGACCTACTAATATTCAATCCACCTGTACTTTTTATTTCTTAAAGGAGCGAAAAAATTATTCATAAAAAAACAGCCTGCCCCCTGGGAACATAGGGAACAGGCAGCCAGAGGGGTTATCCAAGGTACAATGTTTTGGAACCGCTCAGAGAATGGGTTTTCTGCAATGGGGTTTTTGGGAAGGGTCCCTCACTGCTACTTTATTTTATAATATATTCAAAGTCATAACGTTTCAAAAATGAAATGAGATAAACCATTTTTTATATTGCGCCTCCAGTAAGAAGTCATCAGGTGAAGAAGGATTGAAACGAAGTGTCATGAACGAAAACCATCATTTTATATCTTGAATTTCCGTACAAATGCTAGGCAGATTTGTTCATCACGTCATTGAATCGAGCAGTAAACAAATGATCAAAGAGAGAAAGATAATCCTTACCTATTGGGAGGAAGGTGAAAAAGGAATGAACAAGTGTTACTTACAGCAGCCATCACCCGATGTGGAACTGAATATTTTTAATCAGATTAATAAATAAAAAAGATTGTAGAGAGAATGGCGCCTTCCCTACAATCCAGTACAAGCTAGCGCGTTTTTTCAAGCATACTTCTTACTTTCCTCGTCTTTAAAAAAGCTCTTCATTGCATGGAAAACGTCAGCCTTTTGCTTAAGGATATAATACCTGAATTTTTCATTATCGATATTCTTATACGCTGTCATCAATGTCGAATGACGATTGTATTGATTGACTTCCCCGTATCCGAACATATTGGAAACCTTCATGAGTTCTTCAACAAGCTTAACGCAGCGGACATTATCGGATGTTAGGTTATCACCATCGGAAAAGTGAAACGGATAGATATTAAACTTCGCGGGGTCATATTTATGATCAATAAGTTCTAATGCTTTTCGGTATACGGACGAACAAATCGTACCGCCGCTTTCCCCTTTTGAAAAGAAATCCTCCTCCGGAACAACTTTAGCTTCTGTATGATGGGCAATGAACTCGATTTCCACAGTTTCATATTTTGTCCGCAAGAAGCGGTTCATCCAAAAGAAAAAGCTTCGAGCCATATATTTTTCCCATAACCCCATGCTTCCGGAAGTATCCATCATTGCCAGTACAACTGCTTTGGAATCAGGTTTCTGAATCTCATTCCAGGTTTTGAATTTAAAATCTTCCTTATAAATAGGATGAAAACCTGGGTCCCCCCTTAAAGCGTTCCGTTTGAAAGCCGATATCATCGTTTTCTTTTTGTCGATATTTCCCATTAGGCCTGTCTTGCGGATATCGTTGAATTCGATATGTTCAAGCGTATGCTCCGCGTGTTCTTTCTTCTGAAGATTAGGGAGTTCCAATTGACTGAACAGGGCTTCCTCCAATTCCATCATCGACACTTCGGCTTCATAATAATCCTCGCCGGCCTTGTCACCTGCACCTTGGCCCTTACCGGCCCCGGCATCGGACGGTGAGCCATCCCTCGCGACCACATCCCCCACTTTACTGTCTCCATCGCCTTGCCCTACATGTTTGTTTTTATCATAGTTATAACGAATTTTGTATTCATCCAAGGAGCGAATGGGAATCTTGATAACATCCCGGCCATTGGACATCACGATGCTTTCTTCTGAAATTAGATCAGGCAAATTATTCTTGATTGCTTCCTGCACCTTTTCCTGATGACGTTGTTGATCATCATAGCCTTTCCGATGGAGGGACCAATTTTCCTGTGAGATAACATACTGTTGATTACTCTCTTCCGACATTCTCTTCCCCCCTTAAAAATGTTTGCACGCTTTTCATCATTCCTTCATATAATAAATTAGTGTGGGAAAGCCCACATCATTCCAGTTTTCCAATCAAAAATACAGTGCGAAAAAACGGATTAAAAGAAAAGTATTACTCTATCTTATGCAGCGATGCTGGATAATTTACAACAAAATTCAATAATGGACGTTTACCTACGAACTAGACAAGTCCTGACATGGGCATTAAAGGCCCTTTAAAGTTTTTTTAAAAAATGCTACTGCAAAATAAATATTCCAAAAAAACGAACAGACCTGATAATCATCAGGTCTGTTCGTTTTTTAGTAGGTTTCTTTAGTCGGATTATAGGGTTATTTAAATGCCAGTGTAATTATGAATACAACAAAAAGGGTGCACCAGCAGTTTTTCTGGACACCCTTTCACACAGATAGAATGATTCTGGTTGTGATATTCGTCAATCTTTATCTTCCTCTATTTCATGTTGAACTGTACCTGGGCGTTTATCCCACTCTTTCAATTCTTCATTCGTCCTTTGATTTTCCATCTGCTTTCCAAGTTCTTTCATCTCTTCATAATCTTTAGCCATGGAGCTATTTTCCGGAACATGTTCTTTTTTCAATTCTTCCTTACTCATTTGCCATCACCTCTACTTATTGATACCCAATATTTCCAAATCCAAAACGTAACATATCTAATGGAAATATGGGGTATAGATAAGACATTATGAGCAAATGTAAGGAGGTGCAAGAAGTATGCAAACAACTACCCTTTATGTAAAGGAAGCAACGTCAGAAGGTCCGATTTTAAATCTTGAGTCCATACTTATGAAAACGGAAGGTGTGGAACGCGCGATCATCGATGTTGATGATGGGGAAATTAAAATCGATCATAGCGAAGAAAAACTATCACCGAATCAACTTATTACACTTATTGAACAGTATGGCTTGAATGTAACTAAATAGAAATCAAAGCACCGGACTCCCTCCATTCAGAAGGGCCCGGTGCTTTAATAATCTCTTGCCTTTTATTTATAATCACCCTTTAGCGAAAGGTGCATGATTTCAACGGAATTCGGAAGTCCAACTTTAATTCATTTTACCTTCCGCAAAAGGCCATAAAACCCTGCCCGATTGGGGGCAGGGGCAAAAAAGTATGGATTACCGATTTAACAAGCTGCCCACATAGCGCAGCAAATCATTGGCTGATGTGGAATTATAACCGTGCTCGTCGATAAGTCTCGTGATGACCTCGTTCACTTTCTTCAGTTGCCTTTCGTCTGGTGTCTTCGTTGAAGTAGTGATCTTAACGACATCCTTCAAATCGGCGAATAGTTTTTTCTGGATCGCTTCCCGTAAACGATCATGGGAATTATAATCGAATCGCTTACCTTTACGCGCATATGCAGAAATGCGAATCAATATTTCTTCGCGGAATGCTTTTTTTGCATTCTCGGAAATTCCAATTTGTTCTTCTATCGAGCGCATCAATTTTTCATCAGGGTTGATTTCCTCCCCAGTCAATGGATCGCGCAGCCTTGATTTATTGCAGTATGCTTCGACATTATCCAGATAATTATCCATGAGGATTTTCGCCGACTCTTCATATGAATAGACAAATGCCTTTTGGACTTCATTTTTTGCAATGGCATCGTATTCTTTACGTGCCAGTGATATGAAATTCAAATACCTCTCCCGAAGTTCGTTCGTAATGGACGGATGCTGATCAAGACCTGCTTTTAAAGACATAAGTACATCCAATGCATTAATGGACGGATTTTCCTTACGAATGATCGTAGAGGAAATTCGGTTGATCACGTAACGTGGGTCGATTCCGCTCATGCCTTCGTCCTGATATTCTTTTTTCAATTCATTGATGTCAGCGGAATTAAATCCTTCGACATTTTCCCCATCATAAAGCCTCATCTTTTTCAATAAATCGATATCGCCCTTTTTGGGATCCTTCAGGCGGGTCATGATGCTGAAGATTGCCGCCACCCTTAATGTATGCGGAGCTATATGAACATCCGAGACATCACTTTCACGGATCATTTTTTCATAAATCTTTTCTTCCTCAGAGACCTTCAGATTATATGGAATCGGCATGACAATGATACGGGAATGCAATGCTTCATTTTTCTTATTGGAAATGAACGCTTTATACTCCGTTTCATTCGTATGAGCCACAATGAGTTCATCTGCACTGATCAATGCAAAACGGCCAGCTTTAAAATTCCCCTCTTGTGTCAATGAAAGCAAATGCCATAAGAACTTCTCATCACATTTCAGCATCTCCTGGAACTCCATCATCCCGCGGTTCGCCTTGTTCAGCTCGCCATCAAAACGATAGGCCCGCGGATCTGATTCAGATCCGTATTCGGCAATGGTCGAAAAATCGATGCTGCCCGTCAAATCAGCGATATCCTGTGACTTAGGGTCAGAAGGACTGAATGTTCCAATTCCAACACGCTTATCCTCAGAAAGGAAAATACGCTCGACCATCACATCTTCTATCCTGCTTCCATACTCCTGTTCTAACCTCATTACATTCAGCGGCGATAGGTTTCCTTCAATCCTGATGCCATATTCTTCAAAAAAATCATTCCGTAAATACTGCGGAATGAGATGCAGTGGATCTTCATGCATCGGGCATCCTTTTATTGCATAAATGGCACCTGTGTCTTTTAATGAATAATTTTCAAGTCCACGCTTCAGTAAAGAAACGAGTGTGGACTTCCCGCCTGACACCGGACCCATGAGAAGCAATATCCGCTTACGGACATCGAGCCGCTTTGCCGCCGGATGGAAATATTCCTCGATGAGCCTTTCCAGTGAATCTTCAAGGCC
Source organism: Peribacillus phoenicis (assembly GCF_047238085.1). Taxonomy (NCBI): domain Bacteria; kingdom Bacillati; phylum Bacillota; class Bacilli; order Caryophanales; family Bacillaceae; genus Peribacillus; species Peribacillus phoenicis. The sequence goes on from NZ_JBDFMF010000001.1 coordinate 4,213,947, forward strand.
AAACAACTGACCGCTGAAAAAATTGTATTTCTTTGTCCCATTTACTTCCTCTATCCCTGCATCTCTGATCATGTTGTATACACGTGAATGAGCAGATTGAGCAACTAAAGGCGTTTCTTTCAATATTTCTAAGTACTCTGCGAAGGTGCCTTCCCACTTCAGCTTCTGTTCATCTTCTCTAAATTTTTCGATTTTCTTTAAAATATCCATTAAGGAACCTCCCCCTGTCACTTTCAGAGAATACTTAAATCTATGCTCCAAGTCTGACAAACATGTCAGACTTTAAAAAGTCGCCGGCCATTGTTTCGAATAGCCCTTGGCTCTCCATGTATCGAAAAAGGCTTAATCATTGAAGAATCGAAGACAATTATGCTGACAAGAAAAATTGTGTGCACTACTGCTAAAAATTAGGGTATACTAAGCCTATACTTAAGTGGGACAATATGGGTAAAGGGAGGTCACAGCATGGGCACAGTTATTATCGTTGGGGTTGCTATTACATTTTTAGCCGCTATCTTCACTGCCGGGTATAATGATAAACCAGGTGTGAAATAAAAAAATAACAGCCTTTCTTAAATTCCAAAAAGGGGACAGCAAATTAAATTTGCCGTCCCCTTTTTTTCACCCTTCATCGATTTAGTTAGAGCATGTCAGTCAATGAAGTGGCTACACCATTTATACAGCGTCCTTTTTATCAGTGTGAGCTGCAATGTTATTCTCCATCGATCTCAAGTCTTCATTTACTTTTTGACCTTGTTCCAAATATTCTGTTTGGAATCCACTCTTTATTGCCCAACTATAAAACCCTAGAGATAAACATGTTATGATGACCATATCCAAACCAAATGGGATTATGTTTATTCCACCAAACTTTTCACTGCCTAAGTATGAAATGGTCATCATACAGAGTAAGTAAACAACCATCCAAACCCCTGCCAAGAAGTTTTGACGGAATCCCTTCCAATTGATTTTTGCTTGATAATAGAAATAAACGGGGAGACCAATCATTATGATAAATAATACTTGTCCTGTCAGTGGCCATCTTGCCCAATATAAAACCAAAGAAGCAAAAACAAAGCCAAGCGGTGCAATGATACTTAATCCTTTTAGACGTAATGGTCTGTATAAATTCTGACCGGTGCGCCTTAATGTCATAACAGTAACTGGACCTGTAATATAAGAGACTAATGTCGCAACCGAAATAACCTCTGCCAATACGCCCCAGCCTCTAAACATGAATAAAAATAAGAAAGATACACCTAGATTAAAAAACATGGCTTGACGAGGGATACCATAAAGTGGATGAAGTTTTCCAAACACGCTTGGCAAATATTTATTCTTTTCCATTCCATAAAGCATTCGTGACGTTGTCGCCGTGTATGTTATTCCCGTCCCGGAAGGAGAAATAAAAGCATCAACGTATAGTAAAATAACTAACCAGTTTATACCTAGGACAATTGCTAAATCAGCAAACGGTGAATTGAAATTCAAATGTTGCCATCCATTCACAATCATGGACGGATCAACGGCCCCAATAAATGCAATCTGTAATAAAACGTAGATAACCGTTGCAATTAAGATGGAGCCTATTACTGCAAATGGAATCGAACGTCCAGGATTCTTTGCCTCACCTGCCATGTTAATCGGACTTTGAAAACCGTTAAATGCAAAGATGATACCGGAAGTTGCTACAGCTGTAAGTACACTTGCCCAACCATTGGGAGCGATACTTCCTGCAGAGGTAAAATTTGATCCATGAAAACCGGCAAATAAAAGTGAGCCGATCGTCAGTCCAGGTATAATAACCTTAAAGACTGTAATAAATGAATTTGCTTTTGAAAACAAACTAACTGTCCAGTAATTTAATAAAAAGTAGACGACCAATAATGCAGAGGCAATTGCCAAGCCACCCCCGGTAAGACTCCCATCTTCTACTAAACCATGTGTCCACTGTGCCCATTTCCATGGCCATGAGCTCATATATTGAACAGAAGCAATCGCTTCGACTGGAATTACAGAAACAATTGCAATCCAGTTTGCCCAACCTGCAAGAAACCCTATAAACGAGCCATGAGAGTATTGTGTATATTTTACCATTCCCCCAGCTTCAGGAAACATAGCCCCTAATTCACTGTAAGATAGTGCGATAAATAAAATAACAACCATCCCGATAATCCAAGAGATAATGGCAGCCGGTCCTGCGATTTGTGCCGCTTTCCAAGCTCCGAATAACCAGCCTGAGCCAATAATTGACCCGAGTCCTACCATCGTTAACGAAAACGTACCCATCTTTCGCTGCAAATTATTCATATGTTCATCACCATGCTTTCCAAATTTCATTCTTTTATAATGACGTTCTTAACTGATTTATGAATTGTTTCAAGTTCGTCTAATCTTAAAGAGAGTGCTGCATAGCATCACCTCTTGCTAAAGTTTAGTAATTGATAAGGAAAATATATGGAAGTCCCCTATATTGCTTTTTTATATGAAAAACTCTTCCCTGCTTTTTAGAAAATACTAAGATCCCATTCCTGTGCCATTTGTTTCAATAACATACCACCTGTTACGCTATTCCCATATTCATCAATGGCAGGTCCGTATATACCGATGCCACATCCATCTTGAAAAGGAAGCCCGCTTCTGGAACTGGGAGGAACAAGTGCCATGATTCCGCCAGATACTCCACTTTTGGCAGGCACCCCCACAAAAGCCGCAAATTTACCCGAAGCATTGTACATACCACAAGTAAGCATTAATGCTTTGGCCAGCCTAGCCACTTTTTTTGGGAGTACTTGTTCTTTACGGATCGGATGGTATCCATCTTGTGCAAGAATCAGCCCAAGCAGGGCTATATCTTCTGTGGTTACTTCTATGGAACATTGTTTGAGGTAAACCTCTAAAGCATCCTCTACATCCGATTCTAAATAATTCGTCTCTTTTAAATAGTGAGCCAAAGCTCTATTTCTATGAGAGGTTTGCCACTCAGATTGATACACTGCCTCATTGATGGCCGGGCGCTTTCCTAACAAATTTTCAAATAATGTATAGAGAAATTCTAATTTCTTTTGTGAAGAATCCCCTGGGAGAAGCGAAGCTATGGTGATCGCCCCGGCATTTATCATAGGATTGAACGGCTTTCCCGGCTTATGCATTTCTAAACGAATAATTGAATTGAAAGCATCCCCAGTCGGTTCCACATCGACTCTCTCTAACACATAAGAAATGCCGCAACCCAAGCATGCGGCTATAAAGCTGAGCACTTTTGAAATACTTTGCAGTGTGAATGGGACTTCCCAATCCCCTGACTTGATCATTGATCCACCAGGCTCCAGTATGCAAATGCCCAATTGCGATAAGTGTGCATTTCTCAATGCCGGTATATAATTGGCGGTTTGCCCTTCAGTAGCAAAGGATCTGTAATGTGCTACCCATTCATCTAAGTCGGCTTGCTTTTGACTATTAACGTGAATGTCATACTCTTTTGACAATTCTTCAATCACATTTTTCCACCTCTTCAGTTGTTGTATCATTATTTTTTCAATATGAGCGTATTACCGAATGCCATCAAGCTTACTTGTATAGCTTCGAAGAAAACATAATGAATATTCAAAATATTGTTAAGCGCTTTCAAAAATTTCTATCTGCCATTAATTTTAAATTGGGAACTACATAATCATACGAAAACCTACAAATTCTAAAAAATAAAAATCCACTAAAAAAACGGAATCATCTTACATGTTCCGTTACCATTTTTTGTGGATAGAAAAACAGATTGGTTTTGCCATAATTGGTTTTAAGCCGTTCCATTCTGGAACAAAGTAAGCGTTGTATTGAAGCCGATGAAACTGTATACTGATTTTTTAAACAAATTGGGAGGTGACGACTTGAACCTCAGTACGTTAATGAAAAAAGAGGTCAATATTCTTGCTTTGATGTTGTTAACGGTGCCATTAGCAGGCGAATTGAGTTTTTATCCTTTAAATGAAACGTTTCGGGTAAGTTTTGGTCCGCCTGTCCTTTTCTTCTTTTTACTATTATTACAGAAAACACCTGCCATTTTTTCGGGCTTCCTGACAGGAACAATGGTTGTGGTATTTCGTATTCTTATAGATTTTTTCATGCATGATAGTTTTTCCTGGGCTTCCGCATTCCAAGTTCATTATCCTAGTTTTTTCTTTTATTTCACCTACTGCTTTCTTTTTTATTTGGTGAAAATCAATCGCTTTCAAAACCGATCTTTGATTATTGGATTTATTGGTCTCATTATCGAAATATTGTCCGACTCTGTAGAATTGATCTTTCAATATATTGTGTTGGAAACAACAATTACGCTAGGTTCACTAAACGAGATGATCATGATCGCATTCGCCCACAGTTTTATCGTTTTAAGCTTTTTTAATATGATGAAACTTTATGAAGCACAATCAAGGGAACGACAAATCAGAAAACAAAATGAACATATGCTGATGCTCATTTCCAACTTATACGAGGAAACGATTCATTTAAAAAAAACATTAAAAAATGCTGAGAATATTACAAAGAAATCGTATGATTTGTATCGAGAATTAAAAGCATTGGAAAAACGGGAAAAGCAACTTCATGTTCTTACAGAGCCATATAGTCAAAAAGCATTGCGCATTGCGGGTGAAATGCATGAAGTCAAGAAAGATAATCAACGGATTTTTGCCGGTCTCTCCAAATTGATTTCCAATGAGAGTTTTAAAGATTATATGAATGCTGCTGAACTTTTTCATTTAATTATCCGAATTAATGAAAAATATGCATTATCACTAGGAAAGGATATACAATTTGAATATTCATTGGATGAAAAAAATGATTCACATTATCATGTGTATACCGTGTTATCTCTTTTCAATAATTTAGTCGCAAATGCAGTTGAAGCAATTAAAGAAAAGGGAATCGTCCGTTTAAGTTTGGGTGAAATTCATGACAATGTAGAATTTAAAGTTGCTGATACTGGACCTGGAATTCCTCAAAAATATCAGACTGTGATATTCAAACCTGGGTTTACTTCAAAATATGATCATTTCGGGACACCCTCAACAGGGATTGGTCTCTCATATGTTAAAGAGGTCGTAAAAGAACTGGGAGGCGATATCCTGTTTGAGAATAGTTTTAACGGCGCCGTTTTTTCAATAAGATTACCCATTCATAAGTTGATCCAGAAAGGATGATTCCATGCGTTTTTTTATAACAGATGATGATTGTGCCATACGTTCGAACTTAAGCCAAATTATAGAGAACGAAGATTTAGGAGAAGTGGTGGAGGAAGCCGAGGATGGAAGTCTATTGGAAGGACATATTTTGAATTTAAAACAAATTGATATATTATTCATTGATTTATTAATGCCCATCCGGGATGGCATTGAGACACTTCGTCATATAAAAAGTACATTTAACGGAAAAATAATAATGATTTCGCAGGTTGAATCAAAGGAGCTGATTGGTGAGGCATACTCACTTGGAATAGATTATTATATTACCAAACCAATCAATCGTATTGAAATATTAACAGTTATCCGAAAAGTTATGGAACGGATTCATTTAGAAAGATCGATCACAAATATCCAAGCCTCTTTGAATGGTGTATTGAATTTTGAACAGCCAAAAGTTGATAAATCCAATAGTTTTAATGAAAAAAGTATAAGTGAGGTAGGTGAATTCCTACTATCGGAATTAGGAATCGTTGGAGAAAATGGCGCAAAAGATTTAATGGAGATGCTTCAATATTTATTTATGTATGAAAGGACTTTTACTTTTGGAAAGCATTTCCCTACCCTTAAGGATATCTTTGTAGAAATCACCAAAAAAAAGCTCGGCACATCAGCTTTGCAGGCTGATATCAATCGAGAAATAAAAGCTGCCGAACAGCGAATACGCAGAACGATCAACCATTCGTTAAATCATTTTGCCTCGCTCGGTTTAACGGATTTTTCAAATCCGAAGTTTGAAAATTATGCTTCCAAATTTTTTGATTTCACAGTCGTTCGCCAAAAGATGAAAGAACTGCAAAATGATTCAACTATAGTTCTTACACCTACCCGGGTAAATACAAAAAAGTTTATTCAAGTATTTTATTTCGAAGCGAAACGATTGAATCCTGATGAAATGATTAGATATAGATAACCCCTATTAAAACAAAAAACGGCGGAAGCACTCAAAAAACATAAAATCCCCTGAAGATTTCAGGGGATTTTAGCAAGTTCTTATTTTTTCAACAATAAATACATGAAATAAGGAGCACCGATCAATGCGACCATTATACCTGCAGGAATCCCCTCGGGTTCAATTATATTACGGCCTATCGTATCGGCAAGCAGCAATAGCCATCCACCGATTAAAATGGCAACCGGAATGAATAGTTGATTTCGTGGTCCTACCAAGGATTTTGCTATATGCGGGGACATAAGTCCAATGAATGCAATTCCGCCTGTAACAGAAACGGCAGCCGCTGCCAATGCTACAGCCGTGATCAGCAGTACGATCCGCTCCTTTTCAATCGATACACCGACCCCAATTGCGACCGGTTCACTTAAACCAAGCAGATTCAAACGATTTGCTTTATATAAAGTGAATGGAATGAGGATGATTAACCATGGAATGATTGCCCATATGAAAGGCCAGTCCGTGCCCCATATATTTCCCGCCAACCATTTGGCGATGAAATCGACCTTCGCTCGTTCCGCTGACGAAATGAGGACAATCATCAGGCCTGAAAGCGCCATTGAAAAACCTACGCCAATCAACACTAACCGAACGGGTTCAAGGCCACTCTTTCTCTTGTATGAGAGGATATATATTAAACAGGCCGTCAGTAACGCGCCGATAAAACCGACAAGCGGAACCATATAAACAAACGAACCAGCGTCAAGCGGGAAAAACAGAAAGAAAACCGCAATGGCAACACCTGCTCCTGAGTTGATCCCGATGATTCCGGGATCGGCTAAATCATTACGTGTGATACCTTGTAGAATGGCTCCCGACAGTGCAAGGGCCATGCCTGCTAAAAGGGTGATGATGATTCGCGGTAAGCGGACGGAAAATAATATGAATTCCTCTTTAAACGTTCCTTGCCCGAAGAGCGTTGGAAACAGTCGCCCTAAAGAAAGATTGGAATATCCCGAACACGTCCCTATAATGATCGTAATGATAATGAGTGCAGTTAATGCCCCTATTATCCAACGCTGTTTTTTGACTAAAGCTGACTGGATCATGAAAATGCTTTACCTCCTTTACGCACGATTAGGAGGAAGAAAGGTAAACCTATCATCGCAACAACCGCTACCACAGGTGTTTCATATGGAGAATTGACGGTACGCCCGATCGTATCGGCAAGCAGCATGAAAGTGGCTCCCAAAATAGCAGACATAGGGAGGATGAATCGATAATCCGTACCCACGATAGCCCGAACGATATGGGGGACCATTAACCCGATGAACACCATATTTCCAACAAGCGCAACGGCTGCGCCTGCCAGGAGAATGATGACTACGAAAAGAACCGCCTTTATTTGTGTTGTCTTTTGCCCTAAGCCAACCGCCACTTCTTCACTTAAGCTAAGTATGGTGAGCTGTCTGGAAAAGATAAGGGAGATCAGGATGCCTATTAAAATGAACGGGACGATTACGCGAAGCTGCTCCCATGAAGTTCCGATATTCCCGCCAGCTGTCCACATCGATACATCTTTTGATACCTTGAAGTAAATGCCAACCCCTTGCGAAACGGCAAATAGGAATGCAGAGACTGCAGCACCAGCCAATACGATCCGTATAGGAGAAAATCCTCCCTTTTTGACCGCACCGATTCCGAAAACCATGGTTGCCCCGACAGCGGAACCTATAAAACACGCAATCATGATTCCTAAGTTATTAGCATTTGGAATAAATGCCAAAGTGATGGCGAGACCTGCATTGGCTCCTGCCGTCAATCCAAGCAACCCCGGATCGGCAAGTGGATTCCTGGTCATTCCCTGCATGATGGCACCAGAAACGGCAAGCGCTGCACCCACGAAGATTGCCCCCACTTCACGCGGGAAACGGATTTCCCGGATAATTGAAAGCTTTTCACCGGCAGCATTTGATGTCAGTGCTTGCCAGACATCTTTTACAGTAACATCCGCCGCACCAAATGCCATTGAAATAATGAACATGCCTATGAATACAGCAATCCCTATGATCAGTTTATATATAAATGGGATGAAACGTTGATTTTCATTAGTCATCTGTCTCTCTCATCTCTTTTTTATAGAATAAAAGGAGAGGAATTGGAATCCCTCTCCCTCGCTGTATTATTTTCCAAGAAAACTTTTGGAAAAGAAGTCTAACTGGTAATCTAATGTTATTGGATCATTGAAGTAGAATTCTTTCGCATTCACTTCAAATAGTTTATTGTTTTTAACAGCAGGAATGTTTTTATACGTATCAGTTTGTTGGAATGAATTGTCCTCGTCTTTATTATTACTCAAAATCACATAATCACCAGCATAGTCTGCCAGAACTTCTAAAGATAAAGCAAAGTAACCATCTTTCAACGCAGCTTCTTTTACTTTTTCAGGCATGGCCAACTTCATTTCTTGATAAAGGATTTCCGTTCCACGACCCCAATTATCGCCAAATACATAGAACTGTTTGTCAAACTTTTCGAATACGGAAACGGTTGTATCTTCACCGATTTTGGCTTTAATGTCTTCACCGGTTGTTTTTGCCCGTTTTTTGAAATCATCCACCCAAGCTTGGGCTTCTTTTTCTTTATTCAAAAGCTTGCCAATTTCTACGTGCTGTGTTAAATAGTCCACTTTTCCGTATGTATACGTTACGGTTGGAGCAATTTCACTTAATTTATCAACATTTTTAATCGTTGATAAACCAATGATTAAATCCGGATCCAACTCGATAATCTTTTCCAGGTCTTCGTCCGTCACTTCTTCGACATCTTTTAATTCCTTAAAGTTCGGGTTCATTTTAGACCATGAATCGACACCTACAAGGTTAACATCCAAAGCCATTACGTTACCTGCGAAAGTAGATAGTACTAGAACACGCTGAGGATCTGCCGGAACTTCAACAGGACCATTTTCAGATTGATATGTGATGGTACCTGATTTTTCCTTTTTGGAAGCCGAGCTTTTTTCTTTTTCGGCTGACTCGTTACCACAAGCACTAATAATTAACACTAACAGCAGTATAAACGGGATCATTATCTTTTTCATTTGTTGTCAAATCTCCTTTTAGTAAATTGTATGTGCTGCACATTGGTTTGTTCGTTCGTTGATCTCGTCCGATTACCGCATCAATATGGAATACTTCCTTAAGCACTTCATGAGTGATGACTTCTTCACAATCTCCCGCTTTAACTATTTCCCCGTCCTTTAAGGCAATGATATAGTCGGCAAAGCGAGCAGCTTGGTTTAAATCATGAAGAACCATGACAATTGTACGTCCCTGTTCTTCATTCAGCCTTTGTAATAATTCTAGAACCTCCAGCTGATGCGCCATATCCAAATAGGTGGTCGGCTCATCAAGGAAGATGATTTCCGTTTCCTGGGCAAGGGCCATCGCAATCCAAACACGCTGGCGCTGACCTCCTGATAGAGCATCCACCGGACGGAACTTGAAGTCTTTCGTGCCGGTCACTTCAAGTGCCCAATCAATCACATCATAGTCTTTTTGGGTCAGGCGCCCAAAACCTTTTTGATAGGGAAAGCGCCCATATGATACGAGCTCCCCAACCGTCAAACCGCTTGCACTCTCGGGTGTCTGCGGAAGTATGGCCATTTTTCTTGCAAGGATCTTAGTGCTTTCTTTTGAAATATTCACCCCATCTAAAACAACCGTACCTGATTGGTTTGAAATGATTCTGGTGATCGCTTTCAAAAGTGTCGATTTCCCACATCCATTTGAACCGATGATCGTCGTGATTTTTTTATCTGGAATTTCCACACTGAGATCTTTTACAATTAAACGTTCACCATAGCCAATATTCAAATCCTCTGTATATAGGCGAACCATTTTTTAACCTCCATTTACTGAAAAATAGGTAAGTAAAAACTCAAATGAAAATGATTATCATTATCCACTACTTAATTACTATAATTCTATCTAAATATATTGTCAATGGTAATTTCATGGGCATATAAGAAGAAATTCTGACAGGATTTTTTGGGCCGATCCGTATTATCGACTGACAAATGAACACAGTAAAGATCCCGGAAATGCTTCCGGGATCTTTACTGCTAGGTCCATACTCAGGACTTTGGAAGATGTCCCTTATGGGAAGGGCAATAAGCCATTTTCATCAATCAATGTTTCTTAAATCCTTGCTTCTCAACATAATCTTTCATGTACAACCTGCTTTTCCTTCCAAGCATTCCAGCCATTTGCTCGGTCCAGGTGTCTTTTCGTTTACCTTCAGTCCGACGCTCGTAATAACTGGAAATCGTTTCATTATACTCTTCAAGTTGTCCGATGAACTCTTGCTTATCCTCCTGATATCCATTTTCATGATAGATATTGGACAGCGGTAAACGCGGCTTTTTATCCGAACGGTTTTTCGGATATCCGACCACTAGAGCGAATAATGGTATAACGCGATGCGGTATATTCAATATCGCTGACACTTCTGGGAGATTATTGCGGATCCCGCCTATATAGCAAATGCCAAGATCCATCGATTCTGCTGCCAATGCCGCATTTTGAGCCGCAAGAGCAGCGTCAATACAGGCAACCATGAATTTCTCCGTACTTTCAATTGATTCGGACAGGTCAGTGTTTTCCATTTCGGAAACCATATCCTGACGATATAAGTCGGCGCAAAAGACGAATAGATGTCCATTCTTCTCTACATATGCTTGTGGTCCGGCAAGTTCAGCAAGCTTGGCTTTCTTTTCCGGATCGGTTACCCCTATGATTGAATACGCTTGAATATAACTAGAAGTCGATGCCGCTTGGGCACATTCCACAATCGTATTGATTTGCTCCTCAGACAACAACTTGTCCTCAAAAGAACGTATGGAACGGTGATCTAAAATTTTCTCAATAATGTTATTCAATGCTCCCACCCCTAAAGAATATGTATCCATCATCGGGGCTGAAATACCCCCGATGACAGTATTGATGAAACTCAATCTTTTGTTTTCAAATCCAATTCACGGTAATTTTGCTGTCTAAGTGCTTCATAAACCAAGATGGCAGCCGTGTTCGACAGATTAAGTGAACGTACTTTATCCGTCATTGGAATCCGCAGGCACCGATCCATATTTTCTTGGATCACCTCTTTCGGGAGACCCGTCGTTTCACGGCCAAAAATGAAGTATATCTCACTGTCTTGATCACTGTAATCGAAGCTGGAATGTGGCTGCTCTCCGAATTTCGTCAAGTAATAAAATTCACCGCCGGCATTTCTTTCATAAAACTCTTCTAACGAATCATAATAATGGATCTTTACATTCTCCCAGTAATCGAGCCCGGCCCGTTTGAGCTGTTTGTCATCCGTCGAGAAGCCGAGCGGGCGAATGAGATGTAAAGACGTATCCGTCCCTGCACACGTTCTTGCGATATTTCCTGTATTTGCTGGAATCTGTGGTTGATATAAAACTACATGTATTGACACTTCATTTTCACCTCTAGTTTGAACTTCACCTTAATTATAGCATTAAACAAAAAAGACTAAAAACCAATCACCCTCCATCCAAAATCACAAAGAACTTATAAACGATGTTCGGTGTGTATCTGGTTGAATCCTCATATGTCCAATACCGGTGACGGCTGTTCATCGTATGTGCATTCACTAGCGGCATCCCGTCCTGATCCTTCGCCGTTACGATCAAATTATGATCAAACCTTCCGTCCCCTTCGAAATCTATGCAGAGGATATCACCCAAATTCAATTCCTTGGCCGACCCGACCTGCTTTGTCCTGATGGCATTCCCGGCTTTAAGCAGATGGTATAAAGAATGGGCCGTCGTCCATGTATAACTCCAGCTTTTCCCTCTTATCCACCAGCCCTTACTTTTGTTTGGCGCCCCCCACATCGGTATTCCTCCCGCATGTAAACATTGTGAAATGTAATTCGTACAATCATCAGTGAATTTATAATAAGCTGGATTAAATTCGTTCCACCAACGCTCGGCATATTGGACGGCCTTCATTCGATCATACTTATATGCGAGACGATCTGCGCCTAGATCACATTTTGGCGGTGCCTCTTCGGTTTCAAAGCTGGGAAACAGCTCACGTTCATCCACTATATACCCATTTCGAAACCGGGCCTCCCTTTCTTCCATTTCTTCTTCTATATAAAATGAATCCTCCTGTTTCAATAAATATTGCAGGTGCACGTGATATGTCAGAACTGTATCATCATCTTCCTTTCTCTTTGAATGTACCTTGCCTGCCGCATTCACCCGAACAATTTCCGCAGCACGGTTCCTCATCATTTCCTTCTTCAAATGTAACTTCCTTTCACCCCTTTCCAGTTCATCGGAAGTATAAAACTCCACCCTTTCTTGTAAAAGGCGTTGCAATTGTTCCCTCAAGTTCATGCCCTCCTTCTTACCATCTATGCTAATGTGTATGTATGAGGGCATGGACAAAAACACAATTTCATAAAATGTGGGAGTTTCAACTTTATAAATATAATGATACTTTTAAAAAGGTTTCCTTGAAGGTAACGGAATATTTTAAGCCAAAAAAAGCCGCCCCGTAATATTTACCGGGCGGCTGCATTTTAAATATTATTTTGTTTCCAAGGTAAACTGCAGTCCTTTCTCAATTTCCGCCAATACCTCTTCATCCTTTTCCTTCATTCGTGCTTCTTCCAATGCGGAAACAGCCTGCGCCCGGCCAATTTTCCCAACTGCCCAGGCCGCCGTCCCCCTGATGACAGGCCGCGGATCATCCTTCATGACCTGTATCAATTGAGGCAATGCCGTTTCATCTTTGAAATGGGCCAATGCTAAAATGGCATTTCGTTGGATTGGTTTTTTACCGCGCCAAGAGCCAGATACATGGCCGTATGTCTCTTTGAAGTCCCGATTTGAAATCGTAAGCAGGGGTTTTAACAGCGGTTTCGCCAGCTCCGGGTCGGGATGCATCTCTTCATGAAAATGAAAATCCATTCCTTTGTTTTTCGGACAAACGGTCTGGCATGTATCACATCCATACAAACGATTGCCTATTTTCGTCCTGAACTCATCCGGAAGGAAACCTTTTGTCTGCGTTAAGAACGCAATGCAACGCTTGGAATTTAGCTGCCCACCCTGAACGAGCGCTCCAGTCGGGCAAACATCGACACATTTATTGCATGTCCCGCATTGATCTTCCATCGGTTGATCCGGTTCAAATGGCAGGTTGGTTATCATGTCTCCCAAGTATACATATGACCCGAATTCCGGTGTGATGATCATACTGTTTTTTGCACTCCAGCCAATACCTGCACGCTCAGCCACTGCCCTATCTGATAATTCGCCCGTATCAACCATGGACTTCATCATTGCTCCTGGCATTTTATCTTTAATGAAATCCTCAAGTAACTGCAATTTATTACGAAGAACGGTATGATAATCCGTTCCCCATGACGCCCGGCAAAAGATCCCCCGGCGCTCACTTTTTGTACTTTGCGGAGCATCCTTCAATTTCGAAGGATAAGCAAGCGCAATCGAAATGATGGATTGCGGTTTATCGAATATCAAATCAGGCCTTACCCTTTTTTCTATATCGGCTTCTTCAAACCCTGACTGATAATCCAGCTCCTGTTGACGTATCAACCGAGCTTTCAATTCGGTAAAGGCCGTGGCCGATGTAAAGCCGATTTTATCGATGCCGATTTCCTTACTATATAAAATCACTTCTTGCTTGAATGTGTTCATATCCATATTAATCACCTACGTTCATTCAGTATTCCCATTGAAAGCTTGAATCTTTTTCAAACCATTGCTATCTATGATAAACTAATTGCAATCATTTTTGGAGGTGAAACGGTTGGAAATTACCATATCAGCTAATCTTAGCAGTAAAATCCCTCAATTCAAAGTTGGGATCATTACATATGAAAACATCGAAGTAGGTCCCTCCCCGCAAATGGTGAAAGGAAGACTTCAACTATTTCAGGAAGCTCTTTTCTTCGACCTTGAAGAAAAGGAATTGACCGACTTTTCCGGCATTAAAGTGTGGCGGGAGATTTTCAAGGTTACAGGAACAAATCCGTCACGGTATCGCCCCTCCGTGGAAGCCCTTTACCGCCGCGTAAAAAAACAGAATTACTTGACACCCATCCATTCAGCCATCGATTTAAATAACTTCTTCTCGCTGTTATATGAAGTTCCGATCGGCATTTATGATGCGGAAAAATTATCAGGGGACATCTCGATTAAGATCGGCGAGGCGTCAGATGGTTATGAAGGTTTGAACGGCCGCTTGAATTCCATGGAAAATATGATTACATCAGCCGATGATGTGGGCACATTCGGAAGTCCTTACGTTGATTCAGAACGCACGAAAGTCACCGAAGAAACGAAAAAAGCCATCCAAATCATTTATTTACAGCCCAATACTCCAATCACGGAAGCAGATCAGCTAACGAAATCCCTGATGGACATGTTCCTTGAAATCCACGGTGGTGAAGGGACTTACTCGATTGTAGAAGGATAATTAAAATTGAACGGAAATAAACCCTTTCCACAATCGGAAGGGGTCTTTTCATTATTGTTCCACTTAATAAAACCAGTCCGCTAGTATCCTTTTATTCAACCGATCGATCCATACCCTGAAAAAAGGCATTAAAGATCACTGGAATTTAAGAGCATAATGGATCACCTCGTCTTAAACTTTGTTCAGGTGTGTCCAGCCTACGGTTTTTTCTTAAATTACATTTCAGTCGATTCCAGAAATCCGCTCCCTTTCCGCCGACTGTCTGCCAAGCCTCCTCGACGTAAACGTCTCCGGGGTCTCGGCTAGCCAGTTACTCGGCAGGAGTGTCGCAAATTTCTTCCATCCTTTAAGGATTACAGTAAAAAAACATGAAGAGCGAGATTTCATACAATTTTTTTCAAAAAAACTTTTCAGGTGATTTCAGCAGAGCAATTTTGTTTCAACCTACACCTCACTATTCGACTCCCAATCCCTTTTTTGCCGGTAAACTGCAACCATATCAATGGTTACATAGCCTGGCACGCCCCGCTCTAACAGACTTCGACTACACAGCTTGTCATTTTGGACAAAAAAGCACACGCTTAGTCAAACTGATTCTACTAACGTAGTTAATCACATTGAACAAGTTTGTGCTGCATCGAATTCCCACTCTTCCGAATAGTGGATAGTCGAAAAATAAAAAAACTCTGGTTTTTGTTGCGGTATGACATACGGTAACACTGCTTCGATAAAATGCAGGCAATTTGGACAATAAAAAAATCCCACTGTAAACAGTAGAATTCTTGTAATAATATTAAAACGCAAAGCTTCGTTCTCCAGGTAACGAAACCCTACGTTATGAGTATGTATTGGAGCGGGTGAAGGGAATCGAACCCTCATCATCAGCTTGGAAGGCTGAGGTTTTACCACTAAACTACACCCGCATATTCTTGTAGAAGTTTGTCGAATTACCAATCAACAAAATTAATTATATAGTTTAATGTGAAAAAATGCAATAGTTCTTTTAAAAAAAATTAATAATTACCGTATTGTAACGTTAATATATTCATTCACTCTAGTAAAAATGTTAAAAAGTCCCCTGATTCAGAGAACTTTTACATCCTATATATGATGAATTAGAACCAAATGACTTCCATTAACCGCGGATAAACCTGCTGTGCCGTTTCAAGCAGCATGATTAACTTCCTGAACGCCAGATCCGGTACGATATCCCCCTCAATGGAGTATGAATACCGAATGGAAATGGTCCCATTTTCCTCATACAGCTTGGAATACCTAAAATTAGCATTATATTCATTCAACAGTGTATGTACATCCTGTTTCTTTTCAGGATTCTTCAACTCGGCGACATTAAAGCAAAATAAGTCCGCCACATTTTCATCTTGATTGAAAGCAAATACTAAAAGGACCTTCCACCCGTCCTTTAACTTTTGCTCAGCCCTAAAAAAGGTGGTGCCATCTTCATTCAACTCATTCATATAGATTTTCTCACTAGTTAAAAAATCACGAAATTTAGCAACGTTTGACATGGTTCATCACCTTTCTCTTTGTAATTACATTTTATAATGAAAACTGGCATTTTTACAGACTTTTCTATAAACCTTCCAATTTCACCCTATTAATAGGGACGAAGAATCACTCATTTAAAGAAAGGGATTCAAAAATGAACTCCCATATGAGGATTAATAGATTGATTAGCCAGTTGCTTCTCCGCAAAACTGAAGCGCTTCTTGAAGGTCCAAAATTTCCTGGCAGATTTTTGAGCATCCTTCAATTTCAGGCACTTCTCGCAGTGAAGGCTATGTCTGATGAAGTGACTTCTAATAATTAATATCCTTCATATGAATCAAAAGATACCACTAAAGGTAATGAAGGATCATATTTTAACTTGAAAGGAAAACGGCCTTTCCCCGATTGAAAAAATCGAAAAAAGGCCGCTTTTGTCATAAGCTGCTTAAAAATCACAAAAAAGGACCTTCCTCAGCTTTATTTCATAAAACTTATAGTTGAGCGAATTCAGGTTCCGCAACTTTTACAAGCTGTTTACCGAGGTTCGTTCCTTTAAACAAACCTAAAAATGCATCAGGAGTGTTTTCGAACCCTTCAATAATCGTTTCTTCATACTTCAGCTTTCCTTCTTGAAGCCACTTACCTAAATCCGTAGCACCTTCTTGGAATCTAGAGGCATAATTTCCAACTGTGAAACCTTTCATTAGTGCACTCGTTTTGATCATCGCCGATTGCAGACGCGGTCCTAGATCTTTTCCTTCTGCGTTATACGAGGAAATCGCTCCGCATAATGGTATTCGGGCATTCGCATTCAAAAGTGTGAAAACAGCATCGGACACCTCGCCGCCCACATTATCGAAATAAACATCGACTCCATCGGGAACAGCATTAGCTAAATCTGTAGCAAAACTATCACTTTTATAGTTTACGGCTCCATCAAATCCTAGTTCTTTCGTTAAATACTCAAGTTTTTCATCTGAACCAGCGATGCCAACAACCTTCGCACCTTTAATCTTAGCAATTTGTCCGACTACTGAACCAACTGCTCCAGCCGCTCCTGAAACGACTACCGTTTCACCTTCTTGAGGTTTTCCAATATCAAGCAAACCAAAGTAAGCAGTTAAACCAGTCATTCCAAGAATCCCTAAATGAGTTGTGACCGGAGCCACCTTGGGATCAATCACGCGGATTTCCTTTTCGGTGACAACTGTGTATTCTGCCCAGTCGATGTTCCCAACAACGACATCCCCTTGTTTGAAGGAATTCGATTTGGACTCAACAACTTCAGCAACAACGCCGCCCGTGATGACCTTATTCAATTCAAATGGAGCAATATATGATTTGGTATCTTGCATTCTGCCACGCATGTATGGATCGACAGATAAATATAGTGTACGTACTAAAATCTCATTATCCTTTGGTGTGGGAACTTCAATCTCAACAAAGTTGAAATCCCCTTTCGAAGGCATACCTTTTGGACGGTTTGCCAGGGTGATTATTTGTTGTTTAGTTTGTGTCATCATTGTTCCTCCTTGGTTTGAATACGTAATTTCGAAAAGAAGCGTATCACTGATGAAGTTCATAGGTCAAAGAATATGATTGGCTATTGCTTCCATAACACTCTTGATGTAGCCTTTCCTGAAAACCCCAAACTTGCTACAGCCTATTATGTCCCATGTTTTCATTTCAATATACGATTCACTCCCGAGAAAAATTTAACGGCCTTTCCCCGATTGGATACCGAGAAAAGGCAGCAGCTTGAAATACTCTATTTTTATCGTGTGCTAGGCAGATGATCAAGCTCCGCACTTTCCCGAATTAAAACATCAGCCTGGACAGTTTGTACTGCAATCATTAAGACTATGTTCGCCCTTGAAAAAACTTTGCAAACATATGTGAACTTGGTTTAATGGATAGTCTACATCAATTTTGAAATAAATATCGTGGCAATTCCAAAGTAAATAAGTAACGAGAGTATATCATTTAGTGTTGTAATTAGCGGACCAGAAGCCACTGCAGGATCGATGTTGAATTTATATAATATCAAAGGAATAATGGTCCCAGCTAAAGTCCCGATAATTAGAGTCATCACTAATGAACTTCCAACCACTAATCCCAGAACGGGATTTCCCTGCCAAACATAAGCTATGATGGAAATTAATATTCCACAAGTAATACCTATTATCAACCCAACTTTCAGTTCCCGTATAATAAGTCTGGTCACGACTCCTTTATCCGTATCACTAGTGATTAGGCCTCTTACAACAACAGCTAAAGATTGAGTACCTGTATTTCCAGTCATCCCTGCGATCATCGGCATAAAGAAAGCAAGCGCAACAACTTTGGACAATGTTTCTTCAAAACCGCTTATAATAGTTCCAGAAACCAATCCGATAAATAAAAGTAAAATAAGCCAGGGCAGCCGACGATATGCGGCCACGTGCGCCTTCGTGTCAAAGTCTATAGCTTTACCGGATGCCGATAATTTTTCAATATCTTCATTCGCTTCCTTAATGACAACATCAATAATATCATCGACGGTTACTATTCCTAATAATTCATTATTTTTTTCAACTACAGGAATTGCTAAAAAATCATATCGCTCAATAACACGAGCTACCTCTTCTTGGTCTTCATCAGCAGAAACGGAGATAACCCGGCTATACATAATATCTTGAATTTTTTCAGATTCATCATTTATTATTAAATCCCGATATGAGACAACACCTACTAATTTTTTATCATTATCTATTACATAAAGATAATTGATCGTTTCCGAAAACTCCGCAAAGATTTTCAGTTTTTCAACTGCTTCACGAACCGTATAATGTTGGGGGATCCATACAAAACGGTTTGTCATTATTCGCCCGGCCGTTTCAGGGGGATAATTCATGATATTTTGAACGATTTTTGATTCTTCCTGTTTCATGCCTGAAAGAAGTTCTTCAATTTTTCCAGGGGATAGGTCCTCTAACAATGAAGCTAGATCATCATTATCCATTAAATCCATAACATGGCCGGATTTCTCTATTCCTAATTTACTAAGAATTTTTAATTGATGCACTTTCTCAACTTCTTGAATCAGTTCAGCGATTTGTTCTGAATCAAGTAACAACAAGAAACGTGTATGGTGTTTTTCTGGAAGCCCCTCAAAAGTTCGAGCAATGTCATATGGTTGGAGTTCTTCTAATATTGCTTGAAATTCTTTCTTTTTTCCTTCTTTTAAAACCTTTATGATTTGTAAAGTCATTTGATCTTCCGTCAGGACTTTTATCATTTGTCACTCACTCCTTTTTAGGGGAGCCAAAAAATATTTCCCTTAAATATTAAGAGTAAAAAAAATATTTATTCCCCTTCCAAAATTTTGTTTTCATTCACGTGTATGTCGTCGTGTATAGTTATCCAAATTCCTCACCCCCAGGAAAAAAACAAAAAAACCTCCATTACAAATGAAGGTGTTAAATACGGTAAATATGCGTACATTGTCTGGATGACAAATACAAACAGCCTTATAAGACTGAATGACAAATACAAGCATAAATCCAGTTCCTCCATTCGTAGAGCTTTAGCACTGTGTGGCATAGGACAAAGCCAGCTACATTAAAAACCACCTTATGTCGATGGTTTCTGTTGACCCATTGGCGTCTTTCGACATTTTTGGGCAGTAGCGTATCTCCTACACAGGAGCCTCACCTAACGAGGATATTTAATTTACACATCCACTCTAAAAGAGTTTCTTTTAGATGTCAATGTTTGATTCAAATAATTCTAATTTTGACCTAATATCCCGACCTTTAATAAGGTAAAGTCAAAATATCACCGACTTAGGCGCTCTCGATTAAAGCAGTCTTATTGAATGTCTGTGAAGCAAATATTCGATCGATTCTTCATAAAGTACATACCAAAATCAGTTATTGGATTCCCCAAATAGACGTGAAATATAATCTATCGAGGTAATTGTTGAAAATATTGTCCTCTTAAAAAGCCTTCCTTCATTTACATAAGGATATTCACCATTTGGTAATGGTGAACGATCCTTTTTCAACAAAATTTCACATCCAGAAAAACAATGGCAGGTAATCTAACAAAGAGGAAGATTTTGTATAAATTCATTCGTATAATTGATGAAATTACAATAAGAAAGGAAAGATCACTATGAAGATGCTTATACATGCTTTAAAAAAGAATGCCACATGTATCCTTGAAATCATTTATCTGTATATACTTTTCTTTTTTTCAGAGCTACAAACTACTACTGCAAGCTTATTAAAAATAAAGTAAGAACTATGTAATTTAATCCTCTTGAATGGACTTATGTTAAAAAGATCCTCTAGTTCCCGAACATTCCATAACATTTATTTTATTTCATCTTCATAATTAGAACTTTCAACAGTCATAACAGCCAGTTTGCACACTTTGTCTGTGTAAAATTCCCTCAAGGGCAAAATGCAGATCGATAAACTTGGAGGTCCGACAAGCGTTTTAGGACTTTAATTCAGTCCTCTGTAACTCAATCTAACCAACTTGACTCGATATGCAGCTGAGCCCCTTTTTTCAACAGGTAATGATTATTCTACGTATCCTCCCTACTGAGCTACCTTACTAGCCGTGCACTTGATAAAGAAGTTACTTTCAAGCGAGAAACATAAGTTCACCAAAAAGGGACAAACTGTATGTGAAAAAAGAAAGGAGATGTAAGACATGACAAAAAAATTCAATAAAGGCAGCCGTAATCAAAATTCACCGCAATTACACGGACAAACTCCTGTTAGTGGGGACAACAGCAAAGGAAATAAAAGAAATAAAGATCAGAGCTCTAAATCAGAGTAACTAAATGAAACAAACCGGCCATATAAAGACCGGTTTGTTTCTTTTGCAGATAATCTTCTTAGTTATTTGGCAGAAAGAGATCAAAAAGGACAATTCATCATTAGCGTTATCCGAACTGTAATCTGGTAGTATTTCAAGTAACTCTTTTTTAAAAGTCCTTTGACTTACCTTTCTTTTGTTTGGATAGGGCAGATAGAATGGACTGTTCGCCCTCTACTTGATTTCCTAAAAATTTCTTAGTAAGACTTAACTTAAGAACAATTTGGTAAACGATTGTGGCTGAAACGATACTTATGATGGCTCCGACAAGAACATCTGCTGGATAATGGACACCTACCCAAATTCGCGAAATACCTACAAGGACAGCCAAAATTCCCCATAAAAACCCCCAACCTCTTTTGAATAACCAGAAGGTTATACAAAATGAAAAAAATATGATTGTATGGTCGCTTGGAAAGGAATTATTGACTGCTTTTTCAACTAACTTATTAACGTTGGGCAACTCAGCAAATGGTTGATAATTCGTGTGGAATTGTCCTGCTATTTTCGCCACTATTTCTGAGATAACCAGTGTAATTAATGCACAGATTACCATGATTCTATTTTTATTTCTTCGAGAAAACAAAAATATCAGGACTGCCAATACTAAGAAAAAAATCATGTATTCAGCGATGAATACAAAGAAAGGATTTAAATCGGGGTATTGTTTACCTAGATTGTTAATCATTCTAAACAATTTACTATTCATTTCGGACAAAGCCATTGAAAAATTCCTCCTGATTGTATTATCACTTTAACCTTTATTAAGCTCATTATGTATATAGGATGAACTTCAATTAAATCTATATTTTACATCTTTAAGAAAGAAAGTCCATCATCAACATTCAGGATCTATGTATTCCAATACTCAAGTACAAAGACTCCTGCGGGGAAAGTGCGTCTAGGGAGACCCCGCAGGTGCAAGCCGAGGAGGCTCCCTGACCGCCCCGCGGAAAGCGAGTTTCTTGAGCGGAAATCAACGTCCATATTGTACAAGACATAAAAAAACTGTGGCAAACTCGAATTCTTCAAATCTGTATACAGTTTCAGGGATTTTCGATTGGAAGATCCCTTTGGGCTTTATATTAATTCCAAATTTTTGTTAAGGGCAGTTTCTGAAATCTCTAAGTGTCATCAAAATTAAGTGGTAAAAAAGCTTATCCTTTCACATTCAACAGATATCCTTCAATTTTTTGCTTTTAAAATAACTATTAGCTTTTCAGGGTCACTCTTTTGAAGATCGGCAAATCTGGCTTTCATTTCTTTCTTGCGAGGAAAGTAGGTGGTCATGATAAATTTAATAAACTGCCAGTCTAATTTTTCATTGCAGCCTTTGCCCATATCAGGCCTTGTTTTACCTATATTAGACAACCACCGTTTGATAACACGGTAAAGGCAAACACGGAGAGGAAGTTCCAAATAAATAATCGTATCGGCAAGCTCCGACCGTAAATGAAAAGAATTATTATAATTGCCTTCCATTATCCACTTGTCATGACTCAATACTTCCTTCTGAGCAGAAATAAAATCCTCTAAAGGAGCTTCAACCCAGCCAGGTCTCCAGTAATATGTATCCAAATGATGTACTTCGATATTCAAATTATCTCCAAGTCTTCTTGCAAAAGTAGATTTTCCGACACCCGCGGACACTCCGATAACCATGATACGTTCCATTGATATACCATCCACTCTCCCCTTTTAGGTTCATAAGAAAAGGCGACCCTTCTTGAAGAAGAATCGCATCAGTTTTAGAAAATGAAGTATGGTTGCTGCGGTGTCCTGTCATGAACAAGCCCTTCCTTATATCTTATCTCTATTAAATCAGTTGCCCTAAATGTTTCTTCGCCTCGTAATCAACAAGTTTTTCATCCTGCTTGATTCGTGCCAGATAATCCGGGTTGGCTAAAAGCGGACGTCCAATCGCCACAACGTCAATGATGCCTTTTTCCAGTGCGGCTTCTGCTGTTTCAGGATCAAGCCCTCCCACACCGACTATAATGCCATCCCAGTGGCTGCGTACCAATTCATGCATGGTCAATCCTCTTGCAATCGGTTTGGTAAATTCCATCGTGGATGGGTGAATCATTTTGACTCCTGTTTCATTGAACGCTTCAATAAATGTTTGGATCGCTTTTTCAGGGTCTTCCCACATGTAAGACGGCTGGTCAATTTTCAAAGCCGAGAAACGAATAAGGGTACGTTCCACTCCAACCGCATCAATAACTGCTTTTAGCACTTCCTTCATAAAAGTCAGGCGCTGTTTTAAATCACCACCGTACCGATCGGTCCTTTTATTGGAGGTGTCAGAATTGAACTGGTCTATTAAGTAGCCGTGTGCACCATGAATTTCAACGCCGTCAAAGCCAGCATCCATTGCATTCTTTGCAGCTTGTTTATATTGGTTCACAACTTCTGCAATATCCGTCTCTGTCATTTCTTCAGGAGTGTCAAAAGGTTTGCCGAATCGTGAAACCTTTCCTTCTGCAGCTATAGGTGACGGAGCCTGTGGAGGAAGTCCTCCTGCAATTTCATGGTGACTTGCACGGCCCACATGCCAGATTTGCGCAATAATCGTTCCGCCTTCAGCGTGTACTGCTTCCGTTACCTTTTTCCACCCGTTGATTTGCTCTTGAGTATATATACCGGGAACTCCAGGATTGCCCTTTGCTCTTGGTGAAATCACTACACCTTCAGTAATGATAAGTCCGATTCCATCTTGAGCCCGTTTTCGGTAATATTCTACGGTCAGGTCATTCACAACACCAGTTTCGTTATCGGCAAACGCCCGTGTCATAGGAGCCATAGCCGTTCTTGTTTTTAAGTTCCATGCGCCTATTGTTACAGGTTCAAACATTTTGGTTTTTATTGTTTTCATTTAAGTCCCTCCTGTTAACCGCTTTACCTGAGCTAAATTTAGTAACTATCATTGTGTAAGATTATCCGATAAGTGGTTAATTTTCAAATAATTCACTCTGATTTTAGATCTTTTGATAAAATATGATAATAAAGACCAATGAAAAAGCCAGACAGAGATACTCTTTTCCCTGCTGGCTAATTTATTTTAATATCTTATTAGTCTCTTGCTGTTCTGATAAAAAAAGACACGATCAAACCAATGATTGCAAGAACAAGACCGAAAATAAAGGCATCTTGAACGCCTGCAGTCAATGAACCGCTAATGGCAGATGGATCGAACGGATCTTCTGCATTTGCCATATAACTTTTTTGGGATGCTGACATGATTGTAATGGCAACGGTTGTACCGATGGCCCCTGATACTTGTTGCAATGTATTCATTAGAGCCGTTCCATCCGGATAAAGTTTTTTCGGCAGTTGATTCAGCCCATTTGTCTGGGCCGGCATCATGACCATCGAAACACCAATCATAAGGAGGGAATGCATGACGACTACCATAATGATCGTCGTTTCAGTCGTTACGTTCGTCAAGGTCCATAACATGACAATCATGATAATGAAGCCAGGGATCACTAACCCTCTTGGCCCGAACTTATCAAAAATGCGCCCTGTAACCGGAGACATGATACCATTAAGCACTCCACCCGGTAATAGTACCAGCCCAGCAGAAAACGCAGCTAATGCAAGCCCGGTTTGCAGGTATAGCGGTAAGAGAATCATGGATGACATGATGATCATGAAGGTGATGAAGACAGTTATTAACCCTAACGTGAACATCGGGTATTTAAAAACGCGCAAATCTATCATCGGTTTATCCATGTTGAATTGCCTCACAGCAAACAGGAATAGCGCTATAAGTCCAACAATGATCGAAGATAGAACTATCACATTGCTCCATCCTTGCTCTCCGACAATACTAAAGCCATAAACAATACCCCCAAAACCAATGGTCGATAAAATAATGGATGGTACGTCAATTTTAGGTTTGGTGATTATTGAAACGTTTTGCATATATTTGAGACCGAATAGTAAAGCGATCACAAAGAACGGCAAAGACACCCAGAAAATGTAATTCCACTTCAAGTTTTCGATAATCAAACCTGAAACTGTCGGCCCGATTGCTGGGGCAAACATGATTACCAGCCCCATCAATCCCATCGTCGCTCCCCTTTTATGAATAGGGAAAATCAATAAAATGGTATTGAACATGAGAGGCAATAAAAGACCCGTTCCGATTGCCTGGATGACACGGGCTAGCATCAAGATGCCAAACCCAGGTGCAATTGCTGCAATGAGCGTCCCAATGATGGAGAACACCATTGAGGCAATGAATAATTGACGAGTATTGAACCACTGAATTAAGAGTCCCGAAACGGGAACCAATATCCCCAATGTTAATAGGTAACCCGTTGTCAGCCATTGCACGGTGGAAGGACTGACATTGAACTCTTGTATTAGATCGCCCAGCGCCATGTTTAATGCCGTCTCACTGAATAACCCAATGAACCCTGCAATTAAAAATGCAATTAAAATGGGAGTCGTTCTAATGACTGTTTTTTGTTGCTGTGTTGCATCTGTAGACATAAAATATTTCCTCCAATTACTAACTGTTCGACCTAAGCTTAAGATAATTTTTCCGTATGACTTATTTATTTATCAGCAATAATGGTATCTGTTCGGCAATGGCATGGAGAGGTTCCCCGCTTTTCGCCGTTAAGGATAAAAGGATACCGCCTTCAATTAAAGCATTAATTACGATACTCAATTCTTTTGCCCGTTTCTCACTGAATTCCGCCTCGAGTAATTTCTTCACATATATAGATTGCCAATCTTCTATCGCTTCTTGGCAGGCCGTTCTTATCTGCTCACTCGTCGTATATGTTTCTGCTGCAATCGTTCCGATTGGCAGTCCTAATAGATTTTCACTATCACCAAATACCTCTGATAATTGAAAAATATGAGCCTGAATGGCTTTGATGGGGTCATCGATTTCATCAAAGCCCCGTTGAATTTCATCTATCACGAATTCTTTTGTATGAATAATCGCCTCTATCGCCAATTCTTCTTTGCCTTTCGGAAAATAATGATACAGAGAACCTTTTGGGATTCCGCTTTCCTCAATAATGTCCTTAAGCCCTACACCATAATATCCACGTATTCGAAAAAGTCGGGAAGCAGCTTCAATAAGAATGTCTTTAGAGTTTCGTTTCTCTGCCATAGCTGGATCACTCCTTAAAATTATATCAACCGGTCTATTAGAGACTATACTTGTATATCATTGTTTTGTCAAAGATGATACTTATGTATGCATGGAATATGCGATTGAAACTCATTGGAAACAAAAAAGAACACCTCCTAATGGTGTTCTCCAGTTTGTTGACAAAATGGTGTTCGGATTCCGAATAATAAGGTGTAGGTGTAAAAAATTTGTGAACGGTCGAATATAGTGCTTCAACGGTCGAATACTGTGCGAGGTAGGTCGAATACTGCGCGTGAACGGCTGAATAAAGTGTGGTTTAGGTCGATAAACTGCGTCAACAGCCCAAGACAGTACAGCGGGTCGATTTCTGAAATCAACTGAACTTTTGAATTAAAAAACTGCAGGCAAACTTAGTTTTCATCGAGTTTGTCTACAGCCTGAAGAACACCTTCTAATGGTGTTTTCTGCAAGTTTAAAAACTCGAGAAAATCAATACCTTCTTATAAAAAACCGGCATTTTTTAAAACGCTTCCATTATTATTCAAACACATCGGCCTGCCTCAATATCTTCAAGGATTCTTGTCATGATTTTTGAAATCAAGAATAGCAATTACAAACATGCCAAAGCTTAGCATCAGGGAAATAACTTCGAAAGTACCCATTCATACATCGCCTCCTTATATCCAGCTTTTCCTGATCAGAGATTGTCCTATACAAGAAAAAGATGAAACAGTGGCT
Source organism: Peribacillus phoenicis (assembly GCF_047238085.1). Classification (NCBI taxonomy): domain Bacteria; kingdom Bacillati; phylum Bacillota; class Bacilli; order Caryophanales; family Bacillaceae; genus Peribacillus; species Peribacillus phoenicis. The sequence continues at coordinate 4,240,845 of NZ_JBDFMF010000001.1, forward strand.
TTTAAACAAAAAATAAGCAAACCCAATCAGGGTCTGCCCTTGTACTCCATTCGAATTTCCTTTTCAAAAGATCGATTACTGTTAATAACCAAGTTTTTTTTCTACAACGTTCATTAGGGGTTTACCGTCAGAATAAAGCTTTAAATTTTTCAGGAATAATTCCATTACCCGATCTAAGTGTTTGGAAGAGTTGTAAGCATTATGTGGGGAAACCATGACATTTTCCAGCTGCCAGAAAGGGTGGTCCTTAGGTAAAGGTTCTACTTCAAACACATCTAGAGCCGCACCTGCTATGTGTCCATTGCTCAAGGAATGAATTAAATCTTCATCAACAATCGTATTACCTCGGCCGACATTAATTACATAGCTGCCTTTTTTCATTTTATTTAAGCGTTCTTTATTAAAAAAGTATGATGTATCTTTTGTAAACGGAAGGGCCAAGACGACAAAGTCGGACCTGGAAAGGACCTCATCCACTTGATCCATTCCCATTATCAAATCAGCAGGTTCATATTCTGTGTTCCTCTTGGAGGGATTCCGGCGGCACCCAATAACGGTCATACCCAGTGCTTTACATCTCTTTGCTATCTCATAACCAATATCACCATACCCAATTATCCCCACTGTCGCATTCTCGAGATCTTTCACAGGAATTTCATCCCAAGTTTTGTTTATTTGATTTCTGATCATTGTCGGTACACCTCTTGCTAACGAAGACAGCATCGCAATTGTATGCTCCGCTATCGGGACAGATGTGCAGCCTTTGACATTGGTGATGATGACATCGCTATTTTGTATATCTTCATTCAGCATGGCCTCCACTCCAGCAGTGTCTGAATGGACCCATTTAATCTTTGGAGCTTTTTTTATAATGTTAAGATTATCATGAAGCCCCAGCGTATAAATGACATCAAACTTCGATAGATCAACTGTTGGCTGTGGTTCAGGTTCACCAAATTCCCATGGTTCGACAACAACTTCTGAACAAAACTCCTTAAACTGATTGATGTATTTTTCCGGTATATCGACCCTTATATAAAGTGAAGGTGCTGTTTTCTTAGAACCGGACATTATAAAACCTCCTCAAGAACCTACGATACCTTTTTCCCTCTTTTATGGGAAAGCAATCCGTTGCGGCTTATACCATGCCTTGCTTTATGGTCACTTCAAGAAATCTGGTTGCTCTTTTCTGATTCTGTCCCAAAGAGGCTGAAAACTCAGCCATCCCTCATATTCCGTTCCCGTTTGTTCTGCCGTTAACTTTGCATACTCTTCGTCTATAAAAATAGGCTTACCTACAGACTCAGCCATTATCTGTGCTTGACATGAACGTTCCATCGTTATGAACCACCACGCAGCTGAATCTACAGACTGGCCTACAGTTAACAATCCATGGTTGCGGAGGATGACAGCTTTGTATTGACCTAAAGCCTTAGCAATGCGTTTCCCTTCTTCGGATGCATAAACCACACCAGTAAAATCATCAAATAATGCATGATCTCTGTAAAATTGGCAGGCATCTTGCGTAATCGGATCTAACAGTCTCCCTAAGGAAGACCATGTCTTTCCATAGACTGAATGAGCATGTGCCGCTGCAATGGCGTCCGGTCGCGCTTTATGAATTTCAGAATGAATGGCAAAGGCAGCACCATTCACAGAATGTTCACCCTCTACAATATCACCTTTATGATTGACCAATATAAGATCCGAAACGGAAATTTGACTAAAATGCATCCCAAACGGATTAACCCAGAAATGGTCTGTATATTTAGGATCACGGACCGTAATATGGCCAGCTATCCCTTCATCGAAACCAAACTTTGAAAAAAGACGGAATGAAGCTGCCAACCGTTCCTTCCTGTGAATGCGCTCTTCTTCCAATGTATTGAATGTTGCGGGTTGCAGGGAAATTGTCTTTGTCATTTTTACTTTCCTCCTCAATTTTTCCGTTTTTTTGCCGAACCATCAATTAGCCATTGTGTCCATGTCAGCTTTACCCTTTATATCTTGCTTTACTTCACTTTTGTTTCTGTGATCATTATTCGGACTTAGGAGAGTGATCGTAGTGATGACGACAAAACTAGTAGCGAGCCCGTACAGGATTGGTTGAGTGGAGGAAGGTCCATTAATCACCAATCCGACAATAATAACGATCATGCTGGCCAGAATTGAGTAAAATGCTGCTGTAGCCGTGACCCTTTTCCAAAAGAAACCAAGGATGATCGGAAAGAACACAGCACCGGATAAAATAGCGTAAGCTACATCCAATGCAACTAAAATATCTTGAATCCATATCGAAACGATTATGGTCAATACACCAATCGTTAAAGTTGTAATTCGGGATGTTTTTAAAAATTGTCGTTCACTCATTTTTGGACCGATATATTTTTTAATGATGTCATTAACAACTAAAGTGGACGAAGCAAGCAAAGTTCCTGAAGCTGTGGACATTAGGGCCGATACCACACTTGCAATGACAACCCCCAATAGGCCAGCAGGTAAAGTTTCCATCGCTATACTGGTAAATGCATTTTGGGGATCGCCTAAATCAGGAAGGATAATAAAAGCGCACATTCCAATGATACTGATTGCAATCGCATAAAAAACACTATATAGTCCCGCTCCAATCGTTCCGCCACGAGAAACAGCTTTGGTTCGTGCGGTAAAAAGTCGCTGCCAAATATCTTGGCCAACAACTACCCCTAGAGTAAATAGTAGGAAATATTGAAAAATCGTCTCTCCGCCAATGTTGCCTAACTCGAAATGTGAGGCCGGGAGATTTTCTTTAAGCGAGCCCCACCCTCCTGCCTTAGAGATGCTCATCGGAAGCATAATAAAGAAAATGCCGATCGTCATGATGACGAATTGCACGACATCAGTCATGGTGACTGACCACATACCTCCTAATATTGTATAAAATAAAACGATCCCACCCCCGACAATCATGGAAACCGTTAAATTCCAGCCGGCCAAAACATGTAAAATTGTCCCCATCCCAATCACTTGCGTTACAGTCAGCATGAATGTATAGATAACAGAGACAAGGGCACTGATCAATCTTGTCTGAGAGTTGTAACGCTTCTCAAGCATTTCACTGATCGTCAATACTTTTAAATTAAATATCTTATTTGTTAAAAACAACCCGATAGCGATAATGCCGAGCCCGATCATCACCACTAGCCAAATACCGGATATCCCAAACTGATAACCTAACTTTGCTGTTCCTAGAGTAGAAGCACCCCCTAATATCACAGCAGCTAAACAGGATAAATACATAAAATGACCAAGATTACGTCCTGCCACAATGAAATCATCTGCTGTTTTTGCCCGTTTGGATCCGATTACTCCCACAATGATTAAAACAGAAAAATATAGAATCATGATCGATATATCCAAAATATGCATGTACACATCTCCTTTTGGGCTTGTATTGTTCTTATCGCTTTGTAAAGAGGGAAGAAAGGATTTCACCGATTCCTTCCTTCTTTACAGTTAAATGAAGAAACTATTTGTTAAATTGGGTTTCCAAATCTCCGACTCTCTCTTTTTTCTCCAGTTTCCCTTTTTTTGCGAGAGCGATGAGTGTGATGAATTCATAGACAATATTAGCGGCTGCGGCAGCCGTGATTTGTCCGTGATCGTATGATGGTAAAACCTCAACAAGATCGAATCCAACAAAATCTATATTCGTCAAGCCTCTCACTAAGGCCAAAGCATCATCAATGCTGGCACCGGAAACTTCAGGGGTCCCCGTTCCCGGAGCATAGACCGGATCTAAAAAATCAATGTCAAAAGATAAAAAAACCGGACCATTCGCAACACGCTCATGAATGACCCCCAGCATCTTTTCGACCCCGATACGTTTATAATCGTTTGTCGTATAAACGCCCAAACCTAAATCCCGGGCATCCTGAAGATCTTCCGGTCCGTACAGACCGCCCCTCATACCAATTTGAAGAGATCGCGATACATCGATGAGACCCTCTTCTATTGCGCGGCGAAAAACGGTTCCGTGATTATACTTTTGGTCAAAATAACTATCCCAAGTATCAGAGTGAGCATCGAATTGAAGCAGGGCAACAGGTCCATGTTTTTTAACGATCGCACGTAACTCCCCTAGTGTAATGGAATGATCGCCTCCCAATGAAATGGGAATGATCCCTTTTTCAATGACGGGGGTAAGCTCTTCTTCGATCTTTTTATATGTTTCAGAAATATACCCCGGAATGATCGGAATATCCCCATAATCTATTCCTGATATATAGTCAAAAATATTAATATCTTGTTCTGGATTATAAGGACGTAAAAGGATTGAAAAATCGCGAATGGCCTCTGGTCCGAATCTCGCACCCGTTCTAAATGATTGCCCGGAATCAAAAGGAATCCCCGTAATGACAAAATCCATATGTTCATCTACCCGTTCAACAAATGGGAGCCGCATAAACGTACGCACTCCACAAAAACGGGGTGATTTGAATGAGTCTTTCGGTTGATACTTCATCATGTAACATCCTCCTAAAATCTAATTCTGCCGTAATTTTTTTCACTCCACTGCAATTGCAGCTGTTCCTACAAACTTCCATCTTTTCTAATAGAATGGCTATGGAAATTCTCTTCTTATCTATTACATAAGCAAGATTCAGGCCAACTATTTTGCTGTGGTATATGAGGCTTTTCGTTATTTTGTTTCATTCAATTGATTAAAAACTTAATCATTTTCTTGTTTTTTAATTTAATTTTTGATTATTTCGACTTTTTGATTTATATTTTAATTAAACATGATCCCAAAACCCAAAGGAGCGTAACTTATGTACGATGATATGCTGGAGGAAGAACTAAATAAGATTATTGAAACATCGAATAATAACATTCTCATTACCGATCAAGATGGGATCATTTTATATTCCAACCCAAAGCTTTGGGAGATTTATGGTATGGAAAGTGACTCTTATATCGGTACCTCCGTCTATCAATTAGAAAGTGAAGGCCTTCTCACACCTTCCATCAATGCGATTGTTTTAAAAGAAAAGAAAGCTAAGCGCATAATGCAAGAAACTAAAACGGGTCATGTTGTCATGTCGACTGGCTATCCCATTTTTAATAAGGAAGGACTTCTCGTTAGGGTAATCAGCTATGGTCAGGATCAAACCGAGATTTTGCAATTGCAGGATCAATTTGAGCAATTACAACGAAAAATAAAAGGCTATCAAACGGAAGTCGAGGATTTAAGAGAAAAGGAACTGGATTACCATTATTTGATTGCCAGAAGTAATGAAACGAAGCATATTTTAAAAACGATCCATAATGTTTCAAAAACCGATGCCACGATTCTCTTATTAGGACCTTCCGGGGTAGGAAAAAGCACTTTTGCCCGTGCTGTTCATGACCAAAGCAACCGAAAGAAAGAACCTTTTATCGAAGTGAATTGCAGCACGATACCTGAAAGTTTGTTTGAATCAGAAATATTCGGCTATGAGCCGGGATCATTTACAGGGGCAAATAAACAAGGGAGGCAAGGCCTGATTGAGCAGGCTGACAGCGGGACTCTTTTCTTAGATGAAATCGGTGAACTCCCACTTGCCATGCAAGCTAAATTACTGAAAGTATTACAGGAAAAAAAGATAAAGCGCATCGGCGGAAAAAAAGAAAACCATATTAACTTCCGCCTGGTTGCAGCAACTAATCAAGATTTGAAGGAGATGGTAAGTCAAGGTAAGTTCAGATTGGACTTATTTTATCGTTTGAATGTGATTCCCATCCAAATACCGGCATTACATGAACGTAAAGAAGATATCCCTCTCTTAATTCAGCATTACTTACAGAAAACCAATGATAAATACCAGAAATTCAAAAAAATCCATCCATCGACTTATGAAGTTTTGACTCATTATCATTGGCCCGGAAATATACGGGAATTAGAAAACTTAATTGAACGGTTAATCCTGACCATAGAAGAGCCCATTATATTTCCCGAACACCTTCCCCAATCCATCACAGGGCAAATAGAACAGCCTGAAGATTCCACATTCCTGGCAATCGAACAGGAATGTGAAGAGAGTTTCGATTTAAAGAAGACACTGGAAAAGGTTGAAAGGCAACTGATTGCAAAAGCATGGAAACAATGTAAAACCACATACGAAATGGCAGAACATTTGGGCATCAGCCAGCCAACAGTCATCTATAAATTAAAGAAATACAAAAAGTATTTGTAAATTCATCTGGACTAGAATCCCTGTAAACCATGATAGGTCCTTAGCGTATAGTCATAGATGCTATTCAAGCTAAGGGCGCTTTTTGAAACCTTATATGCCGGCAATTCTTGAAGTGAAACCTGTGATATAAACATTTAATCAAAAAAATCCACATTCAAATTGAATGGGATTCACAAATATCACATTTCCAAATTATTAATGCTAAAGCTTACATTAATTCAACCGAATGATCATCAGTGAAGCTCCTGCCCCACCCCAACTGTTAGCGACCTGTCACAGGAACGGAAACACAGTGTTGGTTCCATTCACTGTGAATGACCCTGAATTTTGGTTACTTGGAAGCGTAAACCGATTGCCCCCACTTCTCCTGTTGTACCGGTTGATCCAGTAGCTCATTATTCCCTTTGCTCCAATTGCACCTGTTACTTCCTGCTCCCCTTTTCTTCACATTTCCATGATTGTCTCCATTTTTGAAAACAAAAGATATTTTACTATATCAGCAGAATAGGAATTACATAACCTGTCCCGAGATGATTTCATCAACAAAAAGAGGCACCCATAATGGGAGCCTGAATTTTTAGTGAAGGTAAGCTATTATATGTAAACGGTAACCATTCCGCATCCTTATGCTAACACGATGATTGAGAAATGGGATATTCCACCCAGTAACTTAGGAAATATCTTTTCTATTGTACCGAATTTGAAACAGGCTAGCTTATAGTCGGTTATTTCACTGCCTTTTTTATAGCTTTCACTTCATATAATGATCCTTCCGAACTGACGATATATTCAGGCTTTGGTTTCCCAAGGTTCGCTTTATGGCCTGCGATATGGGCTTCACTCTTTTCCCACTGCTTCCAATGTGCCTCTGACTCCCAATTGATCATAATGATGACCTCTTCATCCCCGCGGCGCACTTTTTTCACCATCACACTTAAATCGATGAACCCTTCCTGCTTTTCTATGATCCCCTCCCCACTGAACCGTTTTACTACTTGTTCTGCATTACCTTCTTTTACCACCATTTTTCTCATCTGGACGAACAATATGAACAACTCCAATCGATATACTTATAATGAATCATTTTATTCGATAACGATTCTCATTGTCATTATTGAGACTTCGACTTAAGTGCACTACTTAAAACTCAAAATCCAAAAAAAATGGATCAGGAAGTTATCATATCTTCCTGATCCATTTTTTACTGTCATTCACCTTTTATCTTTAAGACTTTTGGGAACGTAGTCATTCAGTTTATTAAATAAAGAAGTAATGTAGGAGCTGAGTTCGAATCGATCCTCCTGAACAAATTCAACTAACGACACTCCATTCTTTTTCATAACTTTTCCCCCTTATAGTTTTTGTCCCGGTGCATAAACTTTTCAGCCACTAATACCTGTGAATCCTGCCATTAGCGCACTTACATTCTTCTCTCCATCATTATCTTTATTTGATTATACAAGAAAGCGCTTACAATGTAAAATATTATAATACTATAGATTGCTATTTACTTAGTATGTTCCAGATAATGTTTTCTCTTCAGCATATTTATGGTTATCAGCTGTGCTGGCTTTTCAGTGTACGTTCCATATCATAACTACTTGTCTTGTTTACAGAGAATAAAATTTCAGGAAATCCCCTTCAATATTTCAGTTAAACGCAGGAACTCTTCCTTATCACGATTTCTTAATGAGTCATCGATTTCTTTTTCGATTTGTGCTTTCCGGTAATCACTAAGGGCCTTTTTTAAAACCATTTCAGCCATCTCTTCAGGTTCAAGCGATGTTCCTGGCAATTGCTTCTCCATACGAAACCAACTCCTTAACCTTTTTTCTATTATACTAAATAACTTGGAGATTATTATTATTTATTAAAATCTTATCCTTTCCTCTTTTTCTTTTCCTTATCCACATGATTTCCACTTTGCCATCCTTCTATACATAAAAATTCTAAATATTATGATTCATAATTAGTAAAACATTTTCATTTTATTCATTTTATCCAGGAAGATCGAATCGTTTATTTCCATTACTTTAGAATTAATTATATTCCATTACAGGTAAAGGGAGCTATGTTATTCGCTTCATTTTTTCAGAAAAGTCAGAAATATGTTGACCGGTATGGATAAGCCCTCTAAAATAATCTAAATAATCCAGTTTTTTACTTATATTCATTAACCATCATTTTTGTTCATTTCGGCTTTATTTATTGTTGAAAACGATTTTGATGAAAAACTTAGCATTAAAGGAGCATTTATCATGAAAAAAAGTCGAGTTCTTTTCGCTAGTTTAGCTGGTTCCGTTATTGAGTGGTACGATTTCTATTTATACGGGACAGCAACGGGCCTGGTTTTTACAACTCTATTCTTTCCCAATCATGATCCAGCGATTTCACTTCTTCTCGCCTTTGTCACATTCGGGGCTGGTTACGCAGCCCGTCCAATCGGCAGCATCCTGTTCGGTCATATGGGCGATCGCATCGGCCGGAAGGCAGCACTCATGTTCACCCTTATTGGTATGGGAGGGAGTTCAATGCTAATCGGTGTTCTGCCCACTTATGCCCAGGTTGGGTTGGCCGCCCCCGCCATCTTGGTGGTGCTGAGGTTGATTCAAGGAATTTCCTTGGGAGGTGAATGGGGCGGAGCCATCCTATTGGCAACGGAATCTGCTCCTAAAGGTGTCCGTGGGTTATATGGATCTATTCCCCAACTAGGAGTCCCCATCGGCTTGGTTGCCGGTTCTTTCAGCCTAACCCTTATTAGTTCCTTGACAACCGATGCCCAATTTTTATCTTGGGGTTGGCGGATTCCATTCCTTTTAAGCGGTGTACTGATCGGATTGGCAATCTGGGTAAGGAGTGGCATTGAAGAAACGCCGGAATTTAAAGCGCAGAAAGATAGCGGCGATCTTGCGAAAGTTCCCATTATTGAAACGTTGAAACACGATTGGAAAAGTGTGCTGCAAGTGATCGGACTAAAGATTGGGGATGGGTTCTTCAATGTATTCATCATGTCCTATGTTCTCGTCTTTACTACACTGTATTTTGGTTATTCCCAAGATTCAGCCCTTACCGGCTTAACGATTGGTTGCGCTACAATGCTAGTTACCATTCCTATCATTGGTTACATTTCAGATTTTGTCGATCGAAAAATCATCTATTTTGGGGGCCTTATTCTCCTTTTCGTCTTGGCCATCCCATATTTCACAATGATTGGGCGTGGAGTCGGCTGGTTCTACATTATGCAGGCAATTGTACTCGGCGTCATCTGGGGAGCCATTTTTTCTACACAAGGGACATTATTCTCGGAGCTCTTTCCAGCCAAAGTCCGTTATACTGGATTATCCGTCGGTTATCAGGTTGCGGCAGCCATTGCAGGTTTCGGTCCGCTCATCTGGACCACCATGGCGGATTCATATGGCCCATCCCCTTTGGTATTTGGCGGATTCATGATGGCAGGTCTCGCGATTTCCCTGGCACTTTGTATATTATCACCGCATTTCAGCAGAAGGAGAGAAAAGGATCAAACACTCAAACCACATGAGCTGGATTTGAACTGATTCTAAAATCTCTGGCATGAGTAATAACAGAGGCTGCACGTCCTATCACTCGGACAAGCGGCCTCTGTTTTTTAGAATGCATATACCTCTCTATACTTGTTTACTGCCTACAATCTCCAAAAGATCAGTAAGCGTCCGGATTTCATAGGTGGGCTTGATTCCCAGATTATTAACCTTTTGATGGGGATTGTACCAGCATGTATCCATTCCATAATTCAAGCCGCCCTGTATATCTGAAGTCAAGGAGTCACCCACTATCAACGCTTTCGATTTATCTGTGATCTTTAACTCGGAAAATGCATAATCAAAAATCCCTCTATCAGGCTTCTGAAACCCAGCCTCTTGGGAAACTATCAAGGTCTCAAAGGTATCGCAAAGGGCTGACCCGCCGATTCTTGCTGTCTGCACTGCCGTGAAGCCATTTGTAATAATGGCCAGCCGGCATCCTCCAAGCTTCTCACAAACCTCCAAAGCCCCTGGCACAAGATGTATTTCCTTTCCCAAATGTCCTAGGTACACACGGCCGAACGCATCCGCATCGATATCAAGCCCATGCTTCAGGAACAACCGCTTGAACCTTTCCACTCCCAGATTTGTTAAATCTATAAGCCCCTGTTCCAAATCCCGCCATAATACCTTACTGATTTCTTGGTAGCATCCCGCATAATCCTCCGCCCCTGTAGGCAAACCGAACTCTAAAAAGGCTTCATGCAGTGCTTTTTTTTCCGATATTCCAAAGTCTAGCAATGTATCATCAACATCAAATAAGATAATCTCGTATTTCATCGCTGCCCCCATAATCATTTTAGTCCAACTTAACACATTTCCTTTAATTAAGTATGGAAAATATATACGCAAGCTTGGAAAACTACAAAAAGGATAGCTTCAAAGGCGCTATCCTTTTTGTATGGTTCTTTATAGAGGATGACTCCTAATGGTAAACTGTTATCATATTTACTCTTTCATGATTATGGCGTTTATTCCATAACGCACAGCTATTATTAAATACCAACAGAAAATAAGAGACTTCCCCTTTGCGGGTAAGTCTCTTATTTTTATGAAGAGCCAACTATTTTCTCGCCTCTCGGCTTTGTACTATTTGAGTCTGGTTCTCTTGTGATGCCAATTTGATTGAATTTATCTTTAATGGACAGTTTGTATGTCAATGATCCTGTGCCGGCTTCATCAGGCTTGAAAGTTCCTGCATTTGTCCGTTTTCCATCTTTCAGCAACCACACCTGATACACCTCGGACTCTTGAAGGCTAGGCAAATTCTGAATTTGCACGATTAATCGTCTTTCTTCTCCTTGCTGCAAAATGTATGCTGCACCGTCCGTATTCATATTTACAGCCGTCTTATCGGCAGGCTGCAAAGATAGCGACGTTTTAACCTCCATTGGCAGATTGATGGCCGCAAGCTCTTTTTTCAGTTGAATATTGGAATATAACAGCACAAACGCCAAAACTAGCGCTGCCAACAAAAGACCTGAGGTTACTGGTGTAAACTGCTTAAAGAAAAAACGACTCCATTTCTTTTCCTTTCTCACTGGAACTTCATCATCAGTCTCAAAGACAAAATTCATGACCTCTGATTTCAGGGAAGAAGAAGGTTCTTTTTCTTCGAAATCCCATTTCAATGAATTCCAGGCTTCCGTCATTTGTTCATACTCCCCAGTGCATTCAGAGCATTGTGTTAAGTGTTCCGCGAATGCTTTTTTTTCTTTTTCTCCCAGTTCACCCGATAAAAATGAAAGCAGGTTAGCGCACTCTATATTCATTTACAAACCACCTACTTCCAAATACTTTTTCAACAATTTAAGCGACTGGTGAAGTCTGCTCTTGATGGTACCAATCGGTTCATTTTCAATTTTGGCAATTTCGGTTAACGAGTACCCTTTCCAATATAGTAAATCAATCAGTCTTTTTTGCGGCTTGCTTAACTTACTTTTTGCATTGGCAATTTCACTGTGTAATAGCCCATTTTCTATATCATCATTCGGATCTTCTAAGTCAATTGGACGACTCATGTCCATGTGTTTATTATTCCGAATATGAACGCTGTCTTTACGGACATAATCCACACACACATTTCGTGTAACGGTCAAAAGCCAGCTTACAAAGTGCCCCTTTTCGGAATTGTAGCTGCTTTTTGTGGTCCAGAGCTTTAAAAAGACCAATTGCACTATCTCTTTAGTTTTATCAGGATTTCCATTTGTGAACTTAAAAATAAAACCATAGATTAATTTAATATGCCGGTCATAAAGTTCTTCCAGAGCAGGACGATGCTTTTTCATTACTAATGCCATCAATTCCTTATCAAGTTTTTCTTTCAATCGCACCTGCAACTCCTCACCAGTAAATTTGGAATAAAACGTGTAACAGGAACGACCATCACTGATCGTCCCTTTTTCTTATTTTGGAAAAACCGTCTTGTTATTTACAATATACCAAACATTTTTCATACCTTCGCCATTGACATCTCCCGCTGACTTATCATTCACAAAGTAGTAGAGCGGAAAACCTTTGTACGTTACCTGCTCTTCCCCTGTATCTTCCCTTTTAATGGTTCCAAAGTCTTTTTCCTTAAATCCTTCAGGGACTGCAAAATCCCTTTCCATGAACGGCGGCCATTTTTTCAGACATTCATCCGTGCAATTGCTTTTTCCTGATTTATCTTTCTTGAAAAAATAAAGTGCCATTCCCCTGGAATCAGCCAAGTACTCGCCTGTTGTTTCACTTTCCAATAATTTTAGGGTTACTGCTTTTTCATCGGCAGTACCACTAACCACTTCATCATTTTGGGGTGAATCATTAGCTTCATTTCCACATGCTGCCGCCAAAACTAGGACCATAATAAAAACTGAAAATACCATCCACTTTTTCATATACTCTCACTCCTTGTCAATTTACTTCCATCCCCAGTTTTGAAATACTTGATGGGATTCTTCCGTTTTAAGATAATCAATGAATTGTTTTGCCTTTTTCTTGTTATCACTCTTACTCGTTATGCTTATCGGGGTTCCTCTATAGAGCTTGTCTTCCTCAGGGAGCTGAACCAGGTCCGTAACATCCGCCAGACGGTAATGCCAGGATTCATATGTAATCCAGGCGTCTAATTTAGAATTTGCCTTCCATAGATCGATGGCTTCTGCACTGGACTTCACTGAAATGGCAATATTCCTGCTAATTCCAGGAATCAATCCTTTCCTTCCAGCCAAATCTTCCCATAGCCCCAGTTGCCCGGCTCCATTAACATCCACAATCTTTACACCCTTCTTTGTCAAATCCTCCAAGGACTGTATACTCTTTGGGTTTCCTTTTCTAACCAGGATGCCAGCTGACCGTGTATACAACTCTGTACGGCCTTTTTCATCAAGGAGCTCCGGATGATCATGCATAAAATCTGTTAGCATATACTCGGACCCTCCGTAAATGATATCTGCATCCTGTTTGGCTTGATCAATCCATTTTTCTTCGGGTCCCGCTGTTACTTCAACTTTTATCCCCGTTTCTTTGGTGAATTGTTCCGCCACTTCCTTGATAGGTCCAAGAGGGCCACCTGGTCCATAGACTTTTACTACGTCGTCAACAGCTTGCCCCCGTTTCGGAACCATTTCCGGTGAAAATCCTAACAGTACTAGCATCAATGATATCCACACAACAAAAATGACCTTTTTCAAGTCTTTCCTCTCTCCCTTCTAAAAAGCCTTTGTACTATAGATAACGGGACAAACTTCAAAACGGTTTGAAAAAATTGTTAATTATTTTTAACCTTCAGCAAAATACATCTGGTGATATTAAGCTATTCTTCTTTTTTCTCATAAAAAAACCATTCGAAAAGTATCTTTCTTCGAATGGGGCATGACTTTAATTACATACTTTTTCAAGTCTCTATAACCAAGTGACAGAAAAGGTTAGCTTGAATTGCTTCCCTTTTTTCTCTGTTTATTTCTTTTAACAACAGCTATCACCAACAATAACAAAGGAATCAACGTTTGCATCAAAACCCCATAAAAAGGGAAGGCGATGATATCAAAACGACTGACATCCATAGCGCTAGGATACGACCAAAAGCTGAATTCTACAATCAAAATCCCTATCGGCCATACAACAGGACGATAGTCGGAGAGATTCAGCCACTGCGCGGTACCCAAAGCAGCCGCATAATAAAACACAGAAATTTTGACAAACGCTCCTACTATCCATACGGCCATGATGGCGGACTCCAAATGTTCAAAAAAGTCGGCAAAACTGATGTACCGAGATACATTCATCAGGGGATAATTCTTTGTGGATGTTGTTGATCCAAGTACAAAAAGAACGATAAGATTCACCACAACTAACGTCATCATTACGGCAAACACAGTCATCATCCCATATTTCATTCCTTTTTTCATATCCGCTAAAAAAGGGAGTAGAAAAATCATCAAAAAAAACTCGCTGAACCATCCACCTGGTACAATCGAACCCTTGATTGGAGGCATAATTCCATTCCCCAATATCGGGAATATATTCTTAAATTGAAGATCAGGGCCCAGTAAGATGATTAAGAGGAGGATTGGAATGATAAAAACGGGAACAAACAATTGGGCAGCTCTCCCCAACACTTCTATCCCTCCGCGTACGATAATGGCACAGAGAAGCATCATCGATGCCATGATCACGCTAATTGGGGTTTTGACCAGAAAAGAGTCGACAATATATTCTCCGTAACTTCTTAGGATTTGCCCTGTGATCGGGATATAAAAAAACAAGAATAAAAAACCGAGAATTTTCCCTGGAATCCGACCAATGATCTGTTCACTGAATTGGATAACCGTTTGTTTCGGATAAAGTTTGTGAAGTTTATAAGCGATATACACCGTCGCAAACCCGATGAGGGACGCCAAAATGGGGGACAGCCATAAATCAGTTTTGGCATATTTCGCTGTGATGCTTGGAACACCGAGAATGGCCGTTGCCACAATCGTCGGATACATCATGAATGCCATCTGCAGAGATGAAATTTTACCTTTCTCCATCTGCTTCCTCCTTTCTGTAATAGTATGTAAATCTGAAATCACGCAACCGACTGATAGATTTACTTTTAACTATTCAAACGGCTTAATAAAGAGATTAATCCATTCAGTACGTCCTGCCCTCTGCGCGAGTACGAACATAGATAGCACCTAAACGATAGGATATTTAGCATAAAAAATGCCCAGTCAGCTGGTTTCGGTTCCTTTACGATTTCTTTTCCTTACTACAGCAATCACCAACAATAACAGAGGAATAATCGTTTGCATCAAAATACTTTGTAAAGGGAAGACGTTGATATCATTACGACTGACATCCACAGAGCTAGGCAACGACCACAAACTGAAAATGACAATCAAAATCCCTATCGGCCATACAACAGGACGATAGTCGGAGAGATTCAGCCACTGTGCTGTACCTAAAGCAGATGCATAATAAAAAACGGAAATTTTTACAAACGCCCCTACTATCCATACCGCCATGACGGCGGACTCTACATGTTCAAAAAAGTCGGCAAAACTGATGTATCGAGATACATTCATCAAGGGGTAAAGCTTTGTGGATGTTGTTGACCCGAGTACAAAAAGAACCGTAAGATTCACCACAAATAACGTCATCATCACGACAAACACAGTCATCATCCCGGATTTCATCCCTTTTTTCATATCCGCCAAGAAAGGAAGGAGGAAAATGATCAGGAAAAACTCGCTGAACCATCCACCCGGTACAATCGCACCCTTGATTGGAGGCATAATTCCTTCCCCCAATATCGGGAATATATTCTTGAATTCAAGATCGGGAATCAGCAAAAGGATTAAGATACAGATTGGAAAAATGAAAACAGGTACAAACAATTCAGCAGCCCGCCCCAACACTTCTATTCCCCCGCGTACGATGAACGCACACAGAAGCACCATCGATGCCATGACCACACTAATCGGGGTACGTACCAGAAAAGAGCCGACAACAAATTCTGCGTAACCTCTAAGGATTAGCCCTGTGTTCTGGATATAAAAAAACAAGAATAAAAAACCGAGAATCTTCCCCGGAGCCAACCCAATAATCTGTACACTGAATTGGATCACAGTTTGCTTCGGATACAGATTGTGAAGTTTATAAGCGATATACACCGTCAGATACCCTATCAGCGCAGCAAAAATAGGGGACAGCCATAAATCGGTTTTGGCATATTTCGCTGTGATGCTGGGAATCCCGAGAATAGCTGTTGCCACAATCGTCGGATACATCATGAATGCCATCTGTAATGATGAAATTTTCCCTTTCTCCATCTGCTTCCTCCTTTCTGTGACGTAACCTACTGATGGACTCACTTTTCCATAAACTCTCCAAATGGCCTGAAAAGAGTTTCGATCCATTGAGTGGGTCCTGACATCTGTGGGAGATTGAACATGGACAGAGCCAAGCCAGTGAGGAGCAGTGTAAGAAATGCCATTTTATCTTTTTTAGGATTTTGTTTCATTCTCGGCCATTCATACAAAATGATTAGAGCTACAACCACGCTTGTACAAAAAAAAGCCCCCCATCTCATTTGTCCTTCACCTCTTCCTCAGACAATCCTGCCGGTTTGTTTATATAGCCCTGTCTTCGAATATGGGCCGCAACATCGACTTCCACTTCCATTTCTGAGAATATCTCATCCCAGTGGTTATCGACCTTATTAAACTGTTTAGGATATTTCCTATAGAAATCTTTACCTAACCCTAAAATGTCCGCTTTCTTATGCTGAGTATTCAGAAAAGCCATCTCGATGCGTTTTTCTATATCTTTTTGATATGCTCGTTCTGCAGCTTTTAGAGACTTAGGATTTGAAAGGTTTAAATTCGTTCCATTTTGTATAACAGATCCATCTGTATTTACCTTCACCAATAATTTCCATTTTCCGTTGATAATTTGTGGAATGATCTTGACTTTGGCTGACACTGGACTTAAAGATATCTTCCCTTTCACCCCTTTGGGTTTTATGGTCACGGTATATGATTCCACTTCATCCCTTAACCACAATAGCCCTCTTGTTTCTTTTTCCGTCATCATCCCAGTCATTTTATCTTTTTTGAACACGGCTGTCCCGACAATGTAAGGAATTCCCTGTAATTTCGTTTGCCCTTTCCCTGGGGGTAAAATTTTAACGAATGGAAGTGCGGCCGCTTGAGGTATACCCGTTAACATTTCATCTAAATCCTGCAGTGTTACCAGCATCCCGATATGTAAATCAGATAGTTCTCTAAGCACTTCGCCTGAATAGTTTTCCAGGGGTGGCAAAGATTCAAGAATAGGCTTTGCTTTCCCTTTGCTGACATACACATTTGCTTTCTCTCTTGGCTGCGGATGGCGCAGCAGAAAATCCAGCTGCTCTTGAATTCCTTCCTTCGCTAACTGTTCACCGAATACAAATACTTTACAATGTCCCCAAAATACTTTTCGCGGAAGCTTGCTCTGAAGCTTTGACAATGCATCTGAAATATTAGAGCCTTTTTCATATCTTACCAATGTCGTAACCGCACCCCCTCCTTGACTGCTCCCTCCTCCTTGACCGCCGCCTCCACCACTTATTGAACTAGGAATAAAAACTTGGACGGATAGTTCGATGTGATCATTATCGTTCTTATCGATGGCGGCTGCTGTGACAATCGCCAAATCAGTGATTTCCACTCGATCCCAACAACCGCTTAGAAAAGGGGTTGTTCCACAAATACCGAGCAAAAGAAGGACGCTTTTCATGAAATGACGCCTCTTTACTTTCTCCAATATCTTTGTTCGCCTCCAACCATTATTCACTCCGTTTCACTTCCCCTTTTTGGATTTGGTCCCTGCTCCGGAGGTTGACGGTATACATTAGAATCCCCTGTGAGGCGCGGACGTGTAGTCATCTTCCACCAAGGAGCCCTCCACAGCACATCTTTCAGCTCTTGACCTTTTAACGGTGCCAGTGGCGTTAAGTAGGGAACGCCGAAGGAACGCAAGCTGCATAAGTGAATGACTATGGCAATGATCCCCATCATGATACCAAGCAGTCCTAATGTACCGGCAAGCAGCATCATAGGAAAACGCAGCATCCGGAAAGCAATTCCGGCAATATAACGAGGCATCATAAAAGAAGCGATTCCCGTAATCGCAACTACAATGACCATTGGCGCTGAAACCAACCCCGCTTGTACGGAAGCTTGACCAATCACTAGCGCTCCAACAATGCTGACAGCAGAACCTACCTGCTTCGGCAATCGAACCCCTGCCTCTCTTAGTGCTTCAAAGGTAATTTCCATAGCCAATGCCTCTACTATTGCAGGAAAAGGGACCGATTCCCGTGATGCCGCGCTGCTTAGCAGGAGTGCGGTTGGGACCGCCTCATGATGGAACGTCAAAATAGCAACATATAGGGACGGAAGCAAAAGAGATAATCCCATAAAAATATAACGTAACCAACGGATAAAGGTGCCTGCCATAAAACGTTGAGCATAATCCTCTTGTGATTGAATCAAAGAAAAGAAGGATATTGGTGCAATTAAAGTAAAAGGGGTTCCTTCTACAAGAATGACAGCCCGTCCCTCCAGCAAGCAAGAACAGGCTACATCCGGCCGTTCTGTCGTCATGATCTGAGGGAAAGGTGAATACGGATTGTCCTCAATCATTTCCTCGATGTACTCGCTTTCTAAAATACCGTCTATTTTAATTCGTTCCAAACGAGTTGTAATCTCTTCAATCAGTGTTTTATCCGCTAGTCCATCAATATAAGCAATCGAAACATTCGTCCTGGTATAAGTTCCGATCTTCATCGATTGTATTTTAAGGGCAGGACTTTTAATAATACGTCGCAATTGGGACGTATTTACCTCTAGAGATTCAATAAATCCCTCTCGTGACCCCCTAACTCCCCCCTCTGCCATAGGTTCTTCAATCGCCCGCTTTTCCCATTTGGACAATCCTAAAGAAAATCCATCGCTTTCCCCTTCATATAGAAGGATCGGGTTTCCAGTGGAAATCGATTCAATGCAGTCCGCCAACATAGTCACTTTTACCACTTTAGGAACGGGCATTTTATGTTCAATAAACTCATTTAATGGCTGTGGCTCTTTTGATGACTCTTGCATGAGTGGAGATAGAACATACTGCTCTATCGCCTCGATGTCTGAGAGTCCCGCAATGTAAATAAGCATGGCTCTCGTCTTTCCGAAAAGTAAGAACGAACGGAACATGACATCCGAGCAATTATCATAAACTGTACGAAGTGTTTCTACATTTCGGCTGAAATTCACATCAAGTGAATCTGCAGGCTTAGAATCTTGGTAATTATTTTGTACACTGGATTTTTTTTCTTTCGTTTTCCTTAACAATCTACCCACATTACGAATCAAGCTGGTTACCCCCATTTTTTTGCAGGTCGCTCTAACTCCATTTTTCTATGTTTCTTCATTAAGGGTATTTTATACAGAAAATCCTGTGCCCGGCATGAACTTAATTTTCATTAGCATGTTTGAAAAGCTATGTTATAAGTTGATTTTGAATAAACCGTAAACTCTTGTGATATCCTGTTTGTAATTAATAACTAAGGGGTATATCAAAAATCGAGGCTATATATTAAAATACTGTCTCTCGCTAAATAGTGTTTTTTGAACAGCTACGCAAGACCATAAAATGGGGGTTATTTTTTAAGGATGGATATTCGCTTTAAAATACCTCTTTTTTTTCTTTTTAAATAAGTTTCATGGGCAATCAGACTAAAACATTAGAAGATAAGGGAGATTCTATGTCATTCTTAATCACATTGCTCGGATTATTGGTGTCCACAATAATCGCTACAATATTAAATGCCATATGGCCTCGTATTCCACTACCGATATATCAGATATCCATGGGTGCAGTGCTTTCATTATTGCCATTTCAATTATCGTTGGATTTTCATTCAGAATTATTCATGATCTGTGTTATTGCTCCATTACTCTTTACAGAAGGAAAAAATACGTCCCGTAAAGAAATGCTTGAATTGCGTAAGCCTATTCTGTTATTGGCATTTGGGTTAGTATTTGTGACTGTTTTTGCAGGAGGTTTCTTCATCCACTGGTTAATACCTGATATGCCGATGGCTGTTGCCTTTGCTTTAGCAGCTACAATTACCCCTACGGATGCTGTAGCGGTACAATCGATTACAAAAGGATTGAAATTGCCCGGAAATATGATGCCCATCCTTGAAGGTGAATCACTTTTCAATGATGCTGCTGGAATCGTGGCTTTTAAAGTTGCCCTGGCAGCTGCCTTAACTGGAGCATTTTCAATAAAGGATGCTTCGCTTAATTTTATATTTGTAGCTATAGGCGGTATCTTCATAGGTATCCTATTGGGCTACTTAATCGTCAAATTACGATTATTTTTACGGGTTCATGGACTTGAAGAAATCTCCATGTCTATTGTTATTGAGCTAATTACGCCTTTTGTCATATATATGGTAGCTGAAGAATTCCATGTTTCCGGAATCTTGGCAGTGGTTGCCGCAGGTGTAATTCATGGCATCGAGCGGGATCGCCTTCAGAATTCCACAACTAAATTGCAAATTGTATCATCTAATACATGGTCTGTATTAGGTTATGTTTTGAATGGACTTGTATTTGCTTTATTAGGATTTATGTTGCCGAGTGTTTATCAGGAAATTGAGTCCAACATAAATAGGGGTAATCTTTTTGGAATAAGTGTTTTGATTGTTCTTTTATTATTGATGATCCGTTTTATTTGGGTATACTTTCTGCATGATACTTTTACGAAAAACAGAGTGAATCCATTAGAGCAATTCATTATGTCCAGGGTTCACCCAGAAGATAGCGAGGACACTGATGATGAGAATGTTTCAAGACCACGATTTGCATTTTTGACATCCGTTTGCGGCATTCATGGAACCATTACATTAGCTACAGCTTTATCCATACCATATTTTATGCCAGATGACACTTTATTCCCAATGCGTAATACAGTCTTGTTCATCGCAGCTTGCGTTATATTGTTAAGCGTCACATTGGCTACGGTTCTCTTGCCATTACTGGTAAAGACACCGATTGAATTCAAAGATGAACGCCTAACCTCTGAGGAGGCTTATGAAATTGTTTTAAATAAAACGATCGATCAGCTAAGCAAAGAAGCAACCATGGATAATCAGAAAGCTGTCAATCAAGTAATGGAAGATTTGAATGAACAACTGATTGATTTGGAACGGGGAATCACGAACAGACCCGATAATCGGACAATACGCGATTTAGTGGAGCAAGGGGCCAATAAGGAATTGGAAGTCGTTTCTGGACTAGTCGAAAAAGGAACTATATCTGAAACAGCCTTAGAACTTTATAAAGTGTTTCTTTCAAGAACCTTAAATTATATGCAAAAATCTTCGCTGAAAAGGGCTTGGATCAATTTGCAGGCGATTCTTTTCAAGAAAAAGATCAATGTCAAATGGGATAAGAAATGGGAAGCGAAATTAGAGGACTCAATCGTTAAAAACGCGGACCTGATCCGGGAGTTCCGCAAAGCCCAAAAAGAAGCTTCTAAGGAAGCCATTTCATTGATCAAACAACAAACTACACCTGAAAACCGTCATGAAGTGATGCTTGTCATTCAAAGATATAATCGTTATTTGAATCCATTCGGAACATTAAGTGAAAAAGAAGCAAACCGCTTTGAAGAGATGGTGAGTCATTTTCAGTTGATTGCAATGCAAATCGAACGTGATATCATTCAGCAAATGGTTGAAGATGAGCAAATATCCATGCAAACAGCAACTGAGCTTAGACAAAACTTAATCTATGATGAAATGATAATGATACAAAATTAAGAAATGAATTAGAGACACCGTTACGACAGGGAGCGGTGTCTCTTTATTTATATCCACATCCGCTCTCAATTCCTTCTTTTATCAAGTCCATCATTCAATATTTTCACTTGGAAGCGAAAGTAGAGATAGAATACGGTCCAGATGATCATATAGAATGGTATGAAAATCCCAATTCCTATAGCTAATCCTTTTAAGCTGAATGGAATCCAACCAACAAAGAAAGATAATAGAAAGTAAAGAATGCTGACAGTAAGGAAGTGCAGAATGGTTTGAAATAACAAACTCCATTTTTCATTTTCAAAGAAGAGTGTTGCCGTGCTGAAGAACCACCCACATAATATGCAGCCTATCGCGTTTTTCACAAATATTCCACTGTCTAATGAACCCCCAAAAGCGATCACTCCAAAACATGTCAGCACCATCACGAGTGCCCCAAAACAAATTCCAACAAAGCTACGGAATAATAGTGTTTTCATCATAATCCCTTCCTTTTCCATTGAAATGCTTTCTTGATTCCTTGAACATAGTGCCGAGAAACATATTCTTTTTCCCCTGATCGAAAATACACACATAAGGTCCCGTTGAAAGATGCCTCGAATCTGCTTAACTCATCTAAGTTGGCAATCACTGACTTGGACAATCGCACGAATTGATTACGAGGAAGGTCCCTTTCCAGTTCATATAACCGTTCTTTCATTTCGAAAGTACCCTGTTTCGTCCGCACCATTATGGAATCTTGCTCTGTGAACAAACAGATAATTTCTTCTGCCCGGAAGATATGCTGCATTTCTTCTTTTTTGCCGACAAAATACGGTCTTTTCCTCTCCTTCAAACGCTCCATCAGTTCCTGGACTTCCTCATTCCATTCGTGATTTCGGATAAGCACCTCTATCGCCTTGATCTCCTCATCTATCTCTACGTTTATTTTCATCTCTGCGACCTCCCTTTGCTTATAATGTAAGTATATTAATATCTAGATATTTCGCTTGTGATTTCCAGCTACACGCAACTTACTAGCGATAACATGCTATAAATGGATACTCAGATACACTAAATAACCGTCCAAAAAATTGGACGGCCCTTTAATACAAAAAATCTAACCCTGCTTTTGAATCCGTTTTTATAAATCAGCTTACTATTGACCTGTTCCAATGGTCCGGATCACTCTTTGCTTGTAAAAGTACTTGGCATCACCACAGCGATTACCTCTCCACGGGCGCAAAGTTTATCGATGGCAAATACCTCTGTTTCGATTCTCCATTTCTTTGGATGAACCTCATGAATCGTCCCAACGGCTGTTAATGGCACATCATTTGGGGTTGGCTTTACGAACTCCACTTTCAGTGATGCAGTCACAAACCTGGGAGGCTCCACTCCATCTCCAATTTCATGTCCATTTTTACGATGCAAGGCAATAGCAGCAGAGCCTGTTCCATGACAATCAATTAAAGAAGCAATCAAGCCGCCATAAACAAATCCGGGAATTGCGATATGCTCTGGACGTGGTGTATAAATTGTCCTTGTTTGCTCACCTTGCCAACCGGTTCGAAAGTGATGACCCTCTTCGTTTAAACGACCGCATCCATAACACCATGCAAATGCATCCGGATAATCATCTTGAATCGCTTTTACCACAATCTCCTCCATCATCTCTCCTCCTTTTTCAGAATATTATAACATCACTAAACGGAATTCCCAGATAGTTTATTGAGCTTTCAGCTTTATACATACTGCTGAAATCGATAACATACATAAAAAGTTTACAAGAATCCTTGCTCCTTATTTCGATAAATGACAAAGGCCCCTGTAAGCAAAGCAGCATTCAGGGGCTTCCATTTGAAAATATATATAGTTAAAGAAGTGTATCCCCCATTGCATGGTCTTTTATTTTGTTGCACGCTTACCTTCTTAAAAGTTAAGCCTTTTTCTTAAATCCCAATACTTGAATGTCATTTTACCCATTTTCGACTTCGAAAGTGAATCATATTTACGTCCAAGTGCCAGGTTTTGTTTTTCAAGCTTAGTAATTTGTTTAAGTTGAACTGTGTTCAGTTTTTTTAATTGCTTTACTTCTTTAGCTAATTCTTTATTTTTCCCTTTCATATCATATTTTTCTTTATCAGCATTTACCCGTTCCTTCATTGAAATTTCCACATCTTTTGGCTTTAATTTAGGATTTCCATAGGTTTCAAATCCTATAGTTTTTAAATATGGCATGTTATTTTGAAAATTTAGTTCAAAGTTTCCATAACTTTTATGGATGTGGAGAAATGTATAACATCCGGCTTTTTCTGCTGAAATGATTTGACCATATCCAGACAGTTTAAACAGTTTTTCGACTCGCCTTATTTCTTCAGGTATGTTTTTGACGATGTAGGTGAAAACTTCGTCAACATTTAACTCTGCAGGCAATTTTTTCACTTTATTTGATGGTGCATGCTTATTCAGTTCATCAATGTCATCTACATCAATATAAAACATATTTGTGCTTTGCTCTACAAAATCTGTAATACGCTTGCTCCATAATAGTACTTGCAGTTTTTTTATTGCTTCCGAAAATAAAAACTGCCTGCTGACCTGATACATTCGTTTTGCCGCAAACTCATATATATCCTTATTGCATAGTGCTAATTTGACAGTGTCACGAAAATCCTTCTCTGTAACGGCATATAACGGGTAATCTTCGCCAAAAAGCTTTATATGCATTTTGGTTGGATTCATTATTACAGCCTTCCTTAAAATCCCATACTCCAATAGCTTTGTAGACAGTTCCAGACTGCTGTCCATTTCCTCACTTCTCCAGGTTATCCCAATATCACTGTTCACGATTAATTGTTGGGCATTCTCCCTTGTCAATGCCCCGTACCATGTAAGACCATCTGTATTTTTAAGAAGGTATGCCGCTTCTTCCTTAAACTGAGAATCATCTTTAACCCATTTGAATTTATCCCCCGCTACATCAAGTGATAGATTCGGAATCTCGCGTTTTAATTCTTTAAAAGCAGTAATAATGGGAATGGTCTTCCAATCCGGGTCGAATTTCCCTGTATATACAAGTTTGTTTTTTAACCGTGTCTGCCCTTCCGCTGATTCAACATTGGGTATCATCGGGGTAAGCAGGGAAACTTTGTTTTTTTCTTTATTCAAATTAAGAATTTCAATGACAAATTCGCACATCTCTTCTGTTTGACATAAGAAATACGCACACTGTTCATATATATTTTTGATGCTCTCAAATTTTTCTTCATTAACATCCTGGCCTATATGAGTCAACCCTGTAGCATAAACCAATGTATTCTTTATGATATGCTTATGCTTTGCTATTTTTTCAACAGTCTCAATGCTTCTAACAAATAGCCAATCATATTCCTTTTGATTCCAATAATGAGAAATGAGCATTTCAGCTATATCAAAATCAATGACACCTTTTTTTACCCATTCATCATCGGTGGCACCGAAAAAAGGATCAACAAAAGGATTAAGAATGGTTATATTATCAAATTTCTCAAGAGGCTGAATTAATATATCACGTTTGACTGGGCTAGCTAGAAGTAAGTCAACTTCGATGTTGGAATCTAGCGCAATGGTCGATGCTAAGGAAGATAAAAATACTGCAGATCCATCCATTGAA
This sequence comes from Peribacillus phoenicis, assembly GCF_047238085.1. Taxonomy (NCBI): domain Bacteria; kingdom Bacillati; phylum Bacillota; class Bacilli; order Caryophanales; family Bacillaceae; genus Peribacillus; species Peribacillus phoenicis. The sequence continues at coordinate 4,266,090 of NZ_JBDFMF010000001.1, forward strand.
TTCATGTCAATAAAGCCAAATAGAAGTACCTTCATTTTTCTGTTTTCAACTAGTTCATGTGAATTCAAAGTTTTCACTCCAATGACTGAAATCTGATATGAATCTTTTATTTTTTTATTTGTTCTTTAATAGATGATTTAAGCGCAAGATATTTTAACGTGAATTTCCCTGCATATGTAACGTTGAATTTGTGTTCTAATAACTTAAGTCTTTGTATTTCTTTGTTAAGCTTAATATTTTCTTTTTGGGCCATCTTACTTTTTTCTAATTCTTCTCGCAGCATATTGTTTTCTTTTGTCATGTTCTCAATGGTTTTTTGTTTTTCAGTGCCATTGCCCTCTATGAGCTCCAATGTCATGGACATCATGTCTTTCATTTGTAATTCGAGTTCCTCGTACATAGTTTTCCAATATTCGTTTCGTTCGTCCATATTGAAAAAACTCCCTTCCATTAACCTTGGATAATCTCCAATTCTCTTTTAATAACAACATCTACCGCGCATTTTTCTCGAATCGACTGAGAAGCTTGTTTTGACACTCTTAAAAATACGTCCGGGTTGTAATATAAGCGCTCTATTGCATCGGCAATTTCGATAGGAGACTCAGGTTTTGTTAGAAGGCCAGAAACGTCATGTTTAACGAATTCCGGGATTGCCGTAATATCTGTTGAAACCGGCACTAGCCCACTCGACATTGCCTCACACATTGAAACCCCTTGAGAATCCAAACGGGTCGGGCAAAGGAAAATTCCATACTCCTTATGTAATGCAGCGATTTGGTCCTGAGATAGGAAACCTTTATGAATCGTTACATTCTCAAAATCGCTGATTGGCTCAACGGTTTGATCGAATAATTTTCCATCACCATAAAATGCAAATTCCAACTTATCGAAGTATGGTCTCTTCGATAGTTCAAGAACTGCTTTCACCGATAAATCATTGGCGTATTTTCGCGAAGCGTATGGCCTGATTGAAAGGACTCTTGTCCGCATTTCAACTGGCTTTTCAATAAAGGTAAAGAGATTGTCATCTATTACATTAGGAATGATTACTGAATTTTTCGATTCTGCTCTAGCATCACATTCCGCTATATGTTCTTTGAACCATTTGGAAATATGAACAAAGGTTGTATCCAACTCATCCGTTTGATAAAACCAATTCATGAAAGAAAGCTGTGCTACATAATAGTCGTCCGACATTTCAAGTATCTTCCGCAAGCTTTCAGGGCTTTCAAGAAAATTAAACCACCTTCTATGCCATGCCTCCGTTTCAAATCCATGTATCCAGGTAATAATTGGTAAATCTGTGTTCGTTTCTTTTATCGCTTGTACCATTTTTGGATTAACAAAATGAATGAGCGCTTTTTTATGTACTTTATGATTTAAGAAAATGCGCAGATGCTGTTCAGTTCCACGATAAACAGGCACATCTTCATACGTATACTTTTCTGCTTTTTTATAGGCAGGATGCAAAACAAAGACATCAACCTTCAAACCCTCATCCAGATAAGCCTTGACTCTTCGGTGGATAAACCCATTCCGATATAACTGATCTTCATGTGGATAAGCATTCGTAATGATTACATATCTATCTTTTTCACTAAATGTAAGCTCATATAGATTTATAGATTCCTCCATTTTTGTTCACTCCTACTATTCCGTCATCTTCAATCGGCCTGCTACTTATCTGTAAATGAAGGATTTTTAAGAGACTCTTTTCCAATCGCCTTTAAAACCGTCAACCGATTATAACAAACATGTATTACTGAATATTGACATCAATATGAGAATTCTGTAAATAAAAGTAAAGTTTTCATGAACTTTTATCGGCTTTTGTAAAGTTTCATTAATGACATGACTGGGAGCATCAGTAATAGCATGAAGGTTGATGGCAAATAAACAGCAACATAAAGAAGGAGGGCGTTCCATTTAGCGGAAACGCCCTCTAGCATATAAACCAGTGTATTTTAAGTCTATTAATATAACTTGGAAGTAAAGGGTATAATTTCCACCATAAAACGTTTTAATCAGTTATAAAAAGTCCACTATTATCCTCCATAACTTGTCTACACCATTACAATAAAAATTCATACTATATAAAAAAGGGAATTGTCAAAAAAAGGAGGTGCGATCTTACATGATACCCATAGATGATTGTAAATTATTAATTTCATGCTGCAATAATAAAGGTGGTCTTTATTTAGTCCAATTTAAACAGCAACAATATGAAATAAATAAAGTTTTAAATGTTAGATGCACAGGCATTACAAAATACGGCAGCTCTTTTGTCGTAATTTCAAGTTCTCATGGAATCTTCATTTTGGATGAAAACTTGAAGGTTATAAAGAATAAAGCTTTATCTATAGAATTAGATTTACATGGTGTAGCAATAGATGATGATAAAGCTTATATTATTGAAACCAAAACTAACTCAATTGGTATTTATAATTTGAAAAACAATTTGGAAAGAATCGATGAAATTAGATTTTCACCTGAAAATGACGATGTTTGCCACGTCAACGATTTGTATATAGCAAATGATAAGCTATATGTATCGATGTTTTCATATCCTCCAAGGAAAAATTTCCTCTCTTTTGCAGGTTATTTCCCTAATAAAACAATCCACCAAGGTGTGATTCTTGAATATTCTTTACAGGAAAGAAAAGTGGTTAAGATTTGTCATGATAAATTACTTCAACCTCACAGCGTACTTCATTATGATAATAACCTGTATTATTGTGTTTCAGGTGAATTCCTAGTAAAAAGTAATGAGGAAGTTATTTTTAAATGCCTTGGTTATACTCGCGGTTTAGCAGTTAGAAATCAAACGATGTTCATTGGCCAAAGTGAGAGTAGGCACATACCGGTTTTACTAAAAAAAAATACGAACATATTACTGGATTGCGGGATTTATGTTCATGACATCTCTACGAAACTTTCATCTTTTATCCATATACCTTCTGAAGAAATTTATGGAATATTAATTATTTAAAAACAGTGAAATCATATTTTTCAGTTGTTGAAATTTTTTTATCCTTAATCGAAATCATTCGTTTAGTTACCAGATCATAAGGATCTCTTTCTTTATTCACTTGAACAGTCAGTGAACTTTTTTCTACCTTCAAGAATTATTCAAGCATGTTTTTGTAAGAATAGAATAGAATCGAAAAAAGACCAATTTGCTGAAGAGAGTGATATAGATGGAACCAATTACCTTTAAAGCATTTGCAATCACTAATGAAATCGATTTGAACAAAATCGCCATTCATTGCGGCATTCCAAAAAAATTCACCTGGGAAGAGCCTTTAATCCTTAAAGGCGATATTCTAAGTTCCATCCTTAATAAAAATGTGGAAGAATCGCAGCAGGTGCTGGTTTTTTCCTTTGGCAGCATTGTCTTCATCAATTACTCACACGCGAATGAGATTAAGGAGTTTTCATCCTTTATCCATTCTTTCGAGCCGGTTATTGATCTCGACAATTTAGATAGATATACAGACGATTACAGCCTTCACTTCAGTGAAACGGAAAACATCAATTTGACAGACGAATATGTAGTTGTGCCTAAATATGAATTTTTTTACCCTGAATTAATTTCCACCATTCTCGCAAAATCGGTGGCACTTGAAAAAACTGAGGAACAACTCGGAAAAATCCACGACAAGCTCGAAGCCATGATAGACCGACTGGAAAAAGGCAAGCTGAGAATCGGTAATAAGGAACTAGCGAGGACGACTGCAAAAATCGTACGTCACGAGTATAATACCCTAGCGTACATCATGATTCTGGACAAACCTGATATTACATGGACAAGCAGCATTGCCGGCGAATTTTATGACAGCATGCTTGATTTTTTTGAATTGAATGATCGGTATAAAATCCTGAAAAGTAAAACCGAAATTTTATATAACATTATGGATGGGTTTTCTAACATCAGCCATTCGATCAGGGGACTATTCGTTGAATGGATCATTGTAATCCTCATTGTCTTTGAGATCATTCTGACGTTATTAGAAATTGCAGGATGGATTCCATGAATTCTGAATCATATCGTATGGAATACCTTCTAAATAAATAAGCACCGTTTAAGTGCTTCAGACTGTAGACAAATTCGAAAAACGGGTTTGCCTACAGTTTTTTTCTTTGAAAAACGTTCCCATTGATTTCAGAAATCCGCCCCCTTTCCGTGGACTGTCCAATTCCTAAGTTTTCTGATGATCGTCTCATGGGTGCCTGTTTTTCTTTCATCTTACTCTCCCGAAGTATTTCATTTGTTTAATACAGGGCAAAGTGGAAAATAAATTCCTCCCCTTCTTCCCCATTGAATCTGTACCCTTTATCAATGAATCCAGCTTTTTTATATAAATTTATCGCTGGAAAATTCGAATGATGCACTGTTAGAATAATCTCATCTTTATCTGGATGACTTAGTTTGATCATATCAGGCAACACTTTTAAAGTCTTAAAAGCTAGCCCCTTTTTTTGATGGCGCAAATCCAAGGAGAATGATTTTAGAAGAATTGCATTCTCATTACTTGTATATTGATTTCCCGCTTTATCCGTATATAAGGCAAAACAACCAATCAAATCCTCATCTAAATAAATAACCATGGGGAGGTTATATTTATCCTTCCTGAAGTCTTCAATAACTTTCAAAGGTAAAGAAGTATAGATTGCTTGTTCTATAGGTAAACAATAATTGCTCAGCGCCTCGTAGTCATTTTCCATGAAAGGTCTGATAGTTAATCCAGTCACCATACTTGCACCCCATTTTTACATTTATACAAATCCATATTAACAGATACTAAAGTTTTACAATCCACTGCAAAATAAAATAAAGGAATGGATTTGTTTACCATTCCTTCAGATTGAAGACAAACTCAATGAAAATCAAGTTTGCCTGCATTTTTCATTTGAATAGTTCAGTTGATTTCAGAGATTCACTCCCTTTCCGCCGACTGTCTGCCAAGCCTCCTCGGCACAAGCGCCTGTGGGGTCTCGGCTAGCCAGTTATTCGGCAGGAGTGTCGCAAATCTCTTCAATCCAATGAGGATCATAGTAAAAAAACATAAGGATAATTTAGTCTTGTTTTACAAATCATGATTCGGGATGAGACCATTCCGAATCCACTTTTGTCACAAACTGAAGGAGTTTCCACTCCTTTTTTCTTCTGTTTTTGAACTCATGATGTTAAATCATTCAGACGCTGATAATTCACTTTCCGTTACCCATTTATGATTCTTCACTTTTTCTCCTCCCGCAGTTGGTGTGAAATCGACCATATAAACAGTCGTTTTTTCAGCAGATTCAACCTCAGCGACAGCCCCGTTCATTCCTTCCATATGAGAAGCATTTACTGTGACCTCCGCTCCGGGTTCATATGTTTTCTCACCTGCATCTTTGATTTCTTCGTGAATGATCCATTTATGATTTTCAACTTTTTCTCCGCCAGTTGCAGGCGTATACGAAATTGCATAAGCAGTGGTATCAAAGGCACCCACTATTGTTGCTTCCGCCCCCTTCATGCTTTCCATATGACCTGATTCGATAATCGCTTGACTTCCAACTTCATAGGTTGGATTTTCAGCAGCTTTTAATCCTTCTGGGACATCATCCGTGCTAGAATGGTTCATGTCCATTTCACTATGTTCCTTTTCTTTTTTTTCTTCTTTGTTTTTATCATCGCTGTTGGAACATGCGCCAAGGACTAAAAACAGGGCTGATAATAATGATAAGATGATAGGCAATTTTGTTCTTTTTTTCATATTGAATAAAACCTCCCTTAAGATTACATCCATCTTACCAATTAAATATGCAGAAAATATGGAGTACACTCGTGACAAAAGATGTGAAGCTTCATACTTTTTTTTAGGAATAGTCCTGCCTCAATTTAAGCGTTCATTAGCCACCACAATCGCTACTTTTATTGCTATTCGACTTTTCTTGAAGAAACTTTTTGAATTGCTCTTTTGTAACATCCGATTTCATTGCCAATGTTACTAGTTCCAGCCATTCGTCAGGAAAGTTTTCATTAAAATCGTTCATATCATCATCTCTTTCTTTTTATCTTTAGTTGATTTATCTGTATGGGGTAAGGTTCAATATTGAGTCTATTTTTCCACGTGAAACTATATTTGGAATATCATTATAAATTATCTCAAGCGTCTATAGCTGGATTTTAGTGTAAATTTAATAAGTCTTTACATTTACATATAAGTCTCAATGTTTTGTTATCTAATTCCATTTTTCTATATACCTTTAATAATAAAAGTGAACAGCATGCTATCGGGAGCGGTTTAACAGAAGTAAAAAGAGATGGTTTATTGATAGAGGTTATTTGAGGTATTCAATCCTAACGGATATTGCTTGGAAACGAAGCAAGAAGGACTTTGCTAAAAGTCCTTCTTATGTTTAGTCTCCCAAAGCTGATTGTTCGATTTTTTGCATGATATGTGAAAGGTTCATGGAGGCATGTTTTTTATAATCCCTGCCTATGGATTTGAATAACCCTTTCGCTATTCCTATTAACATGATTTTGGTATGACCATCCGAAATAATGGACTTATTAGGGAAACTTGATTCAGCTTGTGCACCGCCAATCTTATTAGCTGTTTCCTTAATGAAATCAATGATTTTAATTTCCTGTATTTTTCCTTCGATATCGGTTTTATAGATAATTTGATTTCTCCAAAGCTTTAGCTCAATCCTCTGTTTAGTATAATCGAAGATGTCTTCCGTAATAACATTGCTCATTTGAATGGAGTCTTTAATAGGAAACAATCTTGGGTTAGGATTGATTTTCTTTATTAAGGATTGATCAATCGTGACCTTTTCCCGCTTTATGCGCGTATTTTTCGTTTCACATAAAATCAGCCTTAACTGTCCGGCAATTATATTATTAAACTCTTCTAACCCAAAGAGCTCAACGAGCATTACGCTATATTCCAAAATGGTGATCGCTTCATCGAATTTTCGTTTAGCAGCAGCATTCGATCTAGTAAAAACCAATTGATTCTTTTTCTCCATATCCTTCTCACCCCACTGAATTCAAATCTATTTAATGAATAGTAAAAACATCCAGTTGATTTCATCCGGAGCCTTTTTTGGCCGTTCTCGATTTTTTTCATCCTTAACAGCACTTTATCCGGCCGTTCTCAAACTTATTCGACCTTCAACGCACTTTATCCGGCCATTCTCGAACTTATTCGACCTTCAACGCACTTTATCCGGCCGTTCTCGGACTTATTCGACCTTCAACGCACTTTATTCGACCGTTCTCGGACTTATTCGACCTTCAACGCACTTTATTCGACCGTTCTCAATTGTTTCTTCCTTCACCTCAGTATACCTGCGCGGTCTCGACAATCATTTTATTCATAAAAAGACTGTCGAGAATGGACAGTCTTTCGGTATGGACGCCTTTGATATTCAGTCCTTTTCCACTATCTATCGAAGTGCTGTTTCATTAACTCTTTAAATCGTGTTCCATCTATTTCTTCTTTCGTCACTTCCCCATCTTCCCACCGGGTAAAGGATGTATCAGTTAAAGTGATGTTCCCGCTGTTTGTCAAACGGGTGATTAATGGATGCTTATTGAATGGCGATTGGGGATGTTCCCTGATGATCGTTTGGACCTCATTAAGTTCCGCTACATTTCCTACGGGTTTTGAAGAATCGAAAGCATACCCAATTCTCCAATTCTGATCTTTATGTTTCAGTTTTAATTCAAGGACATGATCTCCATGGTTGGTACTTTCTTTTTTTATTCGGAATTCACCATTTTGGGAAACGACGGTTTCACCGTTCAATGGAACTGGTTTTAATGGTAGATTCCCGCCAAAACCCGTATCGACCAGATAGGATTGGCCCTCATGGTTCAATAGAATGGTAACATGGGTCCTTCCTATGGTCATCCACCCCTGATTATAAATGACACCTCGAACCAAGAATACATCAAAGTCATTTTCCTTCAGGAAAAAATAAAGAGCTGCATTCAATTCATAGCATAATCCACCCTCATTCCTCACGAGGACTTTGTTCATGATATTGGCTTTATTGATATCACTTAGATGGGATGCCATGATTGATAAGTTTTCAAACGGAATGGTTTTAGCAGTTTTATCCAGAATTTCATCTAATTTCCCGAATGTCAGTTTCATATCTTCCTGGAGCCCTATTCTTTTCCTGAATAATGCATTCAGTTCATTCATTACGATTCCCCCATTTTAACAGATACCAATGAAGAGCATCTTGACTTTGAATATATTCATTATACTTTGCCCATAATTCATTCTTCAACGATATGCCATTAACAAAACCCACATTCCACTTTTTCCTTATCAAGCACCATTAAAAGATGCCGCCCAATAATGTCGCAATTCTGGGTAACCTTTTCCATACATGCTTCGAAGCTGTTTTCTTTAATCACTCATTTACCTGTAAGATGATTTTACCCAAATTCTTATTTGCTTCCATATGTTCATGCGCCCTTTGTACCTCTTCAAAAGGGAAGACATGATCCACGATTGCCTTGATTTCATGTTGGAGGAACAACGGCATGGCCTTTGTAACGAATTCTTCCGTTAACTCTTTTTTATATTCATCACTTCGAGGAGTTAATAGAGTGCCTTTTAATTGAACTCTTTTTAAGAGAAGTTCCATCAAGTTCACCTTCTCGACTACAGTTCCTCCTAGAATCCCTATCAGTACCCATCGTCCATCAGTTTTTATGCTTTTAAGGTTTTTCTCCCAGTAAGAAGCACCGATGAAATCCAGGATAACATCCACTCCTTGATTATTTGTAGCTTTCATTACTTCCTCATCAAAAGATTGTTCTTTATAATTGATACAGATATCCGCCCCTAATGAGTGACAGAAATCCAATTTTCCCTTTGAGCCGGCTGTAGTGATGATCTTCGCTTTTGTCAGTTTTTTTGCCAGTTGGATAGCTGCTGTGCCTACACCGCTTCCGCCAGCATGAATCAATACCGTATCTTGATCCGTCAATTCACCTAACCAAAACAAGGTTTGATACGCCGTCAAGAATACTTCGGGAATCGCAGCCGCTTCTTCAAATGACAAGTTATCCGGGATCTTCATTGCTCTATCTGCCGGCATCAAGGCATATTGAGCATAACCGCCGCCGTTTACAAGGCCCATCACCCTTGTCCCTAATTGTATATTTGCACCGTCCCCTGTTTCCACCACTTCCCCAGAAACTTCAATCCCCAATATTGGGTTTGCCATATAACCGGATTTCCCTTCTCGTGAAACAATATCCGTTCTATTTATAGCAGAGGCTTTCACCTTAATTAATATTTCCCCTTTTCCGGGCATGGGCTTGGAAAAATCTTTAAACAGTAATTGATCTGCTCCACCCGGTTCTTTAACTACCACTGCTTTCATTTGTCCCACTCCTTACTATTAAATTAGTGACCACACTTTTAAAATGGTTTGTCTTGAAGATGGAAACTATGCTACTCCAAAAAATATCCACAAGCAAATAATTAGGTTTTGTAGTTGATAGAATAAAAAAAGCCGATGTCCCTTTAGGGGCCATCGAGCATTTTTTGAAAAGTTTCTATTATCTTTTATTAAGCGATTGACTTCTATCCAGGTCATGATGCAATTGTGCTGCCGGAACCTTAGGGTTAGGAATCTGCCCTTTTGCAACTGGTTCAGCTACATAAACAAAATCTCCTGTACCATCTGGGGCGCTCCCTGTTGCCCACAGTCCGTCTGCTGATTCATTACCTTCTGACAAGTTCCAGAATTCGTACGCTTCCGGTTGAGATTCCATTTCCGCTTCCGGTGGGAATGACGCGGGAACGACAACGCCATTTTTTTCTTCAAGTTCTGCAATGGCCGCCATCCATTGATATTGGTGGTAACGATCACGGGCTAACATTTTACGGAAGGTGGCACGTACCCCCTCATCTTTGGTCATATGATATAAACGGGCCACTTGAAGGCGTCCTTGGCTTTCAGCATGAAGATTCGATCGCATGTCCGCTAATAGATTTCCGCTGGCTACAATATAAGATCCGTTCCAAGGCACCCCATTCGAGTTGGTTGGCAGTCCCCCAAGACCACTTACGAGCAAATGCTGGGGATTGATTCCACCCATGATGGCTGCTGTAGCAGGATCTTTTGCGGCTTCTGCTTGATCTTCCGGAGAAGCGCCATCAAGCAATTGACTAATGAGCGAACAAAGCATCTCTACATGTCCAATTTCCTCTGTACCAATATCCATCAGCATATCTTTGTATTTTTCTTCTCCACGGCAGTTAAAGCCCTGAAAAAGATATTGCATCATGACAGTCATTTCTCCAAACTGTCCACCTAACACTTCCTGAATTTGACGGGCAAGCATCGGATCTGGTCGATCTACCTTAACTTCAAATTGCAATTCTTTTTGATGGCGAAACATATTAACTCCTCCTTTTTTTTATGATGTACGGTTTTTTATTACCCGCCTGTCCATGCTTGAAACCTGAATCCAGTTATAATGAACAATAATTAGAAAAAATTTACATACCATTAATAATCATTACTGAACTAAAAAGCCAAGGATTATCTTTGGGCTATGAATCCCTCAATAAATAAGATTTATAAAAGGTCCATTTACTTGTCTATAACTTTACAATACAGGGTAAAGTAGAAATAACCATATATAGGAAGGTTAAAAAGGAGGATGGAAAATGGATTTCAAGCCCCGAAATCAAAAAAATCAATCTATTTCACAATTACGTTATACTTATTCCGCTCGTAATCTATGGTCCGGTTTTCTATTCGGGATCGGATTGGTGGCATTCATCGATGAGGCCATCTTTCATCAACTATTGCATTGGCACCATTTCTATGACAAGTCCACATCCAATATTGGCCTTGTTTCGGATGGTTTATTTCATGCCCTAAGCTGGTTCGCAACGGTAGGGTCGTTATTCATGTTCGCTGACCTTCGCCGTCGAAAGGGATTATGGCTGAAAAGGTGGATAGGGGGAGTTTTGCTCGGGGCTGGTTCTTTTCAGTTATATGACGGAATCATCCAGCACAAGCTCATGCGTCTCCATCAAATCCGTTACAATGTCGATATTCTCCCATACGACTTGATTTGGAACATTGCAGCCACAATCATGATCTTGATCGGCATTATCCTCGTCATTCAAACAAGGCGCAGCTTACTTAAAATGAAAGAAGATACCAGTAATGCACAGTAATGGACATATTCATGATAATGGGGCTGGTTTTGAACCGATTTTATTGATTCTTTTGGCGGTTGTTATAGTGATTTATACCGCAGCTGCCGTAATTTCGAATCGCCGCTATAAAAAATGGCCCTTATACCGTACGCTCTTTTGGATTCTTGGCACCATCTGTGCAGCCTCTGCAATTATAGGTCCCATAGCCAATCTCGCACATATGGACTTCACGGCGCATATGGTTGGCCATTTACTGCTTGGAATGATTGCACCCATCCTGCTCGTGTTTGCTGCACCTATTACTCTTGCACTGCGAACACTTGATGTACAATCAGCAAGACGCCTTTCAAAGGTGTTGAAAAGTTGGCCGCTGCACATTATAAGCAATCCAATCACTGCCTCTGCGCTTAATATTGGGGGGCTTTGGATACTTTATACGACTGAGTTATATGGGTTGATGCATCATAATGCCCTTCTACATGCATTAGTGCATTTTCACGTGTTCATTGCGGGTTATCTATTCACTGCGTCTATGATTTATATGGACCCGACGCCCCACAGGTTCAGCTTCATGTTTCGTGCTGTCGTATTTACAATTTCACTGGCCGGCCATGATATCCTTTCTAAGTATATTTTTGCCCATCCTCCAAGCGGAGTCACAAAGGAACAAGCCGAAAATGGAGGAATGTTAATGTACTATGCGGGTGATGCCATTGACGTTGCACTTATTTGCATCCTTTGCTATCAATGGTTCAAAGCCACCCGGCCCAAGGGGTCACTTGCCTTGTAGGAAGGACGGTTACATATTACTTAGTTAAACTCCCATGTTTCTGTTTAATCGTCCAACATTTAGCTCATACTAATTTTTGATGAAAAAAATTTAGGATGGAGCTGAATGGAAAATGGAATTTGAAGCTAACAATTCTACTGAAAATGCTCTTCGTGATTATAAAGCTGGAATCGGTGCCTTTACGCAAAAAATGCCTGTTCTCGCAGAGAAATTCAATTCGTTTACGGAAGAGTGCTTTAAAGAAGGTCAATTATCCCAAAAAGAAAAACAGCTTATCGCATTAGGAATAAGCTTATATTCACAAGATGAATACTGTATTATCTACCATACAAAAGGATGTCTTGATCAAGGCTGTTCCGAACAGGAAATTCTTGAAGCCATTGGTGTGACCGCAGCATTCGGCGGAGGAGCCGCCATGAGTCAGGCTGTAACCCTCGTCCAGGAATGCATCCAAGATATAAATCAGATGAAACAGTAAGAAAGAAGGGATAGGACAAATAGTCCTATCCCTTCTTTCTGTTGCTTTTAATGACTCATGTTGTTGTTATTTCCTTGTGCGGGTGCATATGAATTCAACATTTGCTGCATATCCTGCTGTGCAAGCTGCGGAACTTGATAGTAATGATGTTTGTTTTGATATATCGAAATCTCATATGCCATTTCAATGCAGTTCGGAACGGAATCTGCAAATACGCGGCGAACAACCGGATTCGTTATTTCAAGCGCTGCCATCGCTTTCATGGATGCTGCAGACTTAACAGCTCCAAGCATCATGCCTGAAATACATTCATCCGTAATTTCCGATGCGGATTGCAAAGGTTTCTTTGGCTGAGTTGGTGTCAATCCATATATAAAATCGTTACCTTGATTCATTTTGTAGCTCTGAGTCCGTTTAGAAGGATCCTGGCCCGATTGGAAGCACTCCAGTGAAATATTATATTCATCTTGGATGAACTGATATTGACGATCCAGAATATCTAGTAATTCCTGATCCTGGATATGCTGACGCAAAAGAGTATACGTATTTAAAGTACCAATTGTTCCCGACAACACTTCATGTACATCGAATACTTCGTGACCACCGTGATTCATTTGTGGGGGAATGGCACCCGTTTGCATGTTCTGGTGTACTTGACCTTGTTGATATTGGTTTTGCATTGTATTTCCCTCCTCGTTTTATCAATGATGCGAACAAGTTTAGTATGTTGAACCCCAACTGGATTATTCAATCTAAACTCTTCCAAGAAGACCAATCAGCTGCTGCATCATGTTTTCTGTATAAAAAAAACGTGGCGTTTTAAACTATAAACACTTTATATGTTTGGGAGGATTTCCAATGACACATCAATGCTTCTATTGTAGTGATGACACGGAAGAAAAAAAATCCATGTCGTAACGTTTCAAGTTACTGACACGGATAGAAATGAAATGCTCTGTGATGAATGTTATCAAGAATGGCTACAAGGAATAAAAGGTTAAGCATTAAAAGCCCTCTAACATTTCCCAAACATCTTTGATGCATACTTGGAAGAATTCAGGGTAACTTAAATGCGTTAAATAGTGAATTTCAAGGAGGATGGTTATGGGAATTTTAAGCGGAAATCCGAAAGAAGAGCCTATGCATTACGGAGAGGTATTCGGAACATGGGCATTTCTTACAACCACAAAAGGACTGATTGCCTGTCATCAAACTATGCTTAATCATACTGGCGACAAGGACCTGCATAAATTACTTGTTGAAGTGATCAATCAAGGGAAACAGGAACATGACCAACTTGAATCATTATTAAAAGAAAATAACGTAGGACTGCCTCCGTCACCACCTGAAAGACCTAAAGCTAATTTGGAGGATATTCCAGTCGGGGCACGTCTTCAAGATCCTGAAATCTCTGCTTCAGTATCAATCGATATTAATGCAGGATTAGTTGCTTGCAGCCAAATCATGGGTCAATGCATCCGAGAAGATATTGCACAGATGTTCGCACAATTCCATACGAATAAAGCTGCATTGGGTGTTGACTTCCTAAGATTGAATAAGGAAAAAGGCTGGCTTGTCCCTCCTCCTCTTCATATTAATAAAACAAGTATGTAAATATAATGAAATATCCCCTAATCATGTTGACATCGTGATTGGATGCCCAACATGATTAAGGGATTAATTCCGATAATGAAAGGACGATTAAGGAATCACTACCATTGCAGACTTTCGATTAAGTGGCACTTTGTGCATTGTTGACTATAATCAGTTTTTACAAATTCATGATTACAATTCTCGCGAAAAATGTTCAGCTCCCTTTTCAGCTGTTCCAATTGAGTTTCCAACTGTTTCATTTCAACTTTTATTTGGATTACCCGATTCATCGAATTCTCCCTCTCGTCGGAATCATAGATAGATTTCCCCGTCCGTTTTCCTAAATTCATTCGCTTTTTCTTTAAGACCTTCATCGATTACCGACTCAAAACCCAGACCCTTTTCCTTCGCCAAATCACGAATGTCCTGAGAAATCCTCATACTGCAGAATTTGGGTCCGCACATTGAACAGAAATGGGCTGTTTTGGCACCCTCTGCCGGAAGTGTTTCATCGTGATATTCAACTGCCCTTTCAGGATCGAGGGAAAGATTGAATTGATCTCTCCAACGAAATTCGAATCTTGCCTTCGAAAGGGCATCATCCCGTTTCCGTGCCTGGGGATGGCCTTTTGCAAGATCAGCTGCGTGGGCTGCAATTTTATAAGTAATGACCCCTACACGAACATCCTCTTTATTCGGAAGTCCCAAATGCTCTTTCGGTGTCACATAACAAAGCATGGCCGTTCCAAACCATCCAATCATGGCAGCACCAATCGCAGAAGTGATATGATCGTATCCAGGAGCTATATCCGTTGTCAATGGTCCCAGGGTATAGAATGGAGCTTCTTGACAGACTTCCAGCTGCTTATCCATATTTTCTTTAATCAAATGCATCGGTACGTGACCGGGTCCCTCCACCATGACTTGAACATCGTGCTTCCAAGCAATCTTCGTCAGTTCCCCAAGTGTTTCCAATTCAGCAAATTGAGCCTCATCGTTTGCATCTGCAATGGAGCCAGGACGGAGGCCGTCACCTAATGAGAAAGAGACATCATACGCCTTCATGATTTCACAAATCTCTTCAAAGTGAGTATAGAGAAAACTTTCTTGGTGATGGGCCAAGCACCATTGTGCCATGATGGAGCCCCCCCGGGAAACGATTCCCGTAACTCGCTTTGCTGTCATGGGAATGTATCGCAAAAGCACACCGGCGTGTATGGTGAAGTAATCGACACCTTGCTCAGCCTGCTCGATTAATGTATCCCGGAAAACTTCCCAATTTAAATCTTCCGCGACTCCATTCACTTTTTCCAATGCTTGATATATCGGAACCGTCCCAACTGGCACAGGTGAATTCCTGATAATCCATTCCCGGGTCGTGTGAATATTCTTTCCGGTGGAAAGATCCATTATGTTGTCTGCACCCCAACGTGTAGCCCAAGTCATTTTCTCCACTTCAGCTTCGATCGATGAACTAACAGCGGAATTTCCAATATTCGCATTTATTTTCACATGAAAATTACGTCCGATGATCATGGGCTCACTTTCAGGATGGTTAATATTTGCCGGTATGATCGCCCTCCCGCTAGCTACCTCTTCTCTTACAAACTCAGGGGCTACATTTTCCCTGATCGAGATGAACTCCATTTCCGGAGTTATGATACCTTTTCGGGCATAATGGAGCTGGGTTACGTTTTGCCCATTCGCTGCACGCAATGGTTTTCTTTTCAATCCCGGAAAAACTTCTGCTTTGGTTCGTGACTCTTTTTTATACCCGTTATCTTCGGGCTTTATTTCACGCCCTTCATACTCTTCAACATCTTCCCTTTCCAGAACCCAGCTGCGTCTAATCGGGGCAAGACCTTTATGAATATCAATGGGATATTCTGAATCCGTATAAAAACCGCTTGTGTCATATACTCGTAAAGGCGGATTCTCCTCTTCGCCGAATGACCCTGTAGTCGGACTTAGCTTAATTTCACGCATGGGTACCCTAATATCGGGTCTAGATCCCTCAACATACACTTTTTTACTCCCGGCAAAACTGGACATAATTGAAACGTTCATGTCATTTACTGAATTACTCATCATGATTTCATTTCTCCTTTTTAAGTTCATTTAAAAAGGACAAAATCCAATCCATTTCGCACGAAAAAGCCAGATCTCATATTTAAGACCTGGCTAACGTTAGTATGGCTACAGAAATGACCAATTGAAATGTCATTGTTTAGTAGATTCTAACTTCCCCACGCTGGTATGAACCAGATCAGGTCCTGAGGGTTAAGAAGCTTAAGCGCTTCTCTCTCAGCCCAACTTATATTGGACACCCCTAGTCTGAATAATTTAATTGATTACAGGATTACTATATCTCACCCTTTTCATTCTGTAAATAATTTGAAAGACCTAATATTTTCATTACAACTCTCAAAAATTTGTTATTTGAAGGAGAGCCGTCAATTAATTCCCCAGGCCCTCAAGGATAGGGTAGAGCTCCTCTAAATGCTTGATTTCATAGGTTGGAATCACTTCATTCCGTTCCTTATCATGGCGATTTATCCAAACCGACTTTATGCCTACCCGTGATGCTCCAAGGATATCCGTCATTAAATTATCGCCGACCATCAATACTTCATCTTTATCAAGCTCCATGATTTCCAAAGCATGCTCAAAAATGGAGGCATCCGGTTTACCTCTTCCAAATGCGCCTGATATCACGATTTGGTCGAAATAAGGAACCAGTTCAGGCGTAATTTCAAGTTTGGTATTTTGCAGCTCAGGAGATCCGTTCGTAAGCAATAGCAATTTATACTTCCCTTTTAATTCATCCAGAACACGGAATGTTTCTTCATAGATAAATGGCTTTTTGCGTCTCTCGGCAGGGAAACGTTCTGCCAGTTTAAGCCCAAATTCCGGGTCATCGATCCCTAATGCCAATAACCCTCTCGTCCACGCTTCTTTCCGATAAGCCGGTGCAATCCCGGCCATCTTCCTGAATTCATCATGATCATCCTGGAAATTTCCCCATAGCCCCTCAAATGGGTTGATTCCGATCATTTGTGTGAATGCATATGTATCGTAAGAAGAGTAAAGCTCACGCGCTTCCTTTCGCACAGCTTCTTCAAACTCGTCGACATTCAGATCATATTTCTCCTTGGCTACTTCACATGTGGCCACAAAAGCCTCTTTTACACTTTTCTGATCCCATAGTAATGTATCATCTAAATCAAAAAAAACTGCCTTCAGCAAAATGTCCACCCCTCTTTCCCTATTATTGAATTCGTAAAAATTACACTATTACAATAATAAACCACAACCAATAAAAAAAGAATAACTATTCGGAAAATGACTTACCTTTTCTAGTGGGAAACCCTTATCCACTTATCATCTTTCAAATACATACAGCTTTCCATTACTGGCAATCTTGAATTTCGGACCGGTGAACCCCCGTCGGATCAGCTCTTTCCTCATATATACCATGAGGGCGGCATGACTCACGATCAGAACATCCCTTTCCCCCTTTACAAAGACTTCATCCAATACTTTATTGATCCTTCGCTCTGCGATCTTAATTTCCGCCCTTGTCTGCTTGTTGAACACCGAGCAGCAGCGAATCCAGATGGCCCAAAGGATGAATGGCAGCTTTACCCTTCCTTTAAGAGGCGGGGAAGGTATTTCCCGCAGCTCCTCCATCCGGTGAACCGTACCTGGATAGATATGTTCCGCTGTCTTGACAGCTCTCGACATATCACTGCAATAACATTCCTGCCATTCCTCCACGCCAAATAAAGTCGTTCCATAAATAATATCCGCTGCATCATAGTCCTCAAACCATTGCTTCATATCATCCGCCGTCACAGATCTCCCTGTAGGAAATTCATGTGCCACCTTAAAATGCCGTACCAAACCAATTTTCATATCTTCTCCTTTTTTATCTTTTAAAATATACGTTTCTTTTTCTTGTAAAAAGCCCTTATCAATATATTACCCTATGTAAAACTATAAAAAAAAGTATGTTGAAACCATTAAACCCTTACTGAACTCTCCTTGACACTGTGTATATGTTTAAAAATTCTTAAAGATCCAGCGTTTAATTATGATAGCATCGAAAAAGGAGAACGCATTTCGCATTCTCCCAGACCTGTAGATTAATTTTGCCTAGAGTTTTTTTGAAGGTTTGTAAAATTCGAACCTTCCCTCCAGGCACTCGCTTTCCGCGGGCGCTCTTTGCGCCTTCTGGGTCTCCCTTGGACACGCTTTTCCCGCATGTGTCCCGCACACCCGCTCCGTTCAATTTTGTTGAGGACCCCTTTTCTCCATAAATTGAGGGAAAGCATCTCGCCTTCTCCATTTATCGTTTAATCCATGAATTGCAGTTCTGTTATCGTACATCTTTTCCTGAATTTATATTTTCCGCTCAAATCACTGAATTGATAATCATTGAGAGATTTCCCCAGTTGTTCCCTCAGCTTATCCACAGTGATGGATTCCTCAACTGCCTCTTTCCAATTTTCATTTCCGATCAACTCATCGAACGGAATGGTAGTCAGGACTTCATCATATATCTGGATGCTTTGATCGATGCCGAAGCTGCCATAGATACTGCCATTTTCATCAGCAAAGATATGATCCGATTCCAATTCCTCCACCAATACTTTCAGATATTCCTTTGACTTAACAGGCTTGATGGCAATCTCTGCTTCCGCCTTTACAGGTCCCAATCTCTTATCGACGATCTCTATCGTCAATTTAACGTGAACGGGCGGATACCCAAACCCTTCACAAAGTTCTGTTGCCGAATTATATACCATCTGTACGTCCTCCTTTTGAAACTATCATTATATAATATAAATAGTACATTTCATTACCAAAAACCCTTATTCAAGTTCACTTGCATCGTATTTTTATAGCAACTCTTTTTTCAATTCATGCGCTCCTTCAACACTGAAGGGTCAATCGTCATATTTCGGGATTCGCTGATACGAAAGCCACGAATCCTGATAATTATCATTCATATTTCATACCTCATTTATACGTTAATCGATAATACACCATTAACTTTGATCTATTTATGAACTCAACTAAAAAATCCAATGCAGCTCAGGGCATTGGACTTTTATAAGCTTTACATTATGGCTTTAGCACCACTTTAATACATTCATCTTCGTGATCGTTAAAGATTTGATAAGCCTCACTCGCTTTTTCTAGAGGGACTTTATGGGATATGATTTCCGTGGGGTCGAACTCTCCAGCCGTGATCTTATCAAAAAGCTTGGGCATGTAGTGAATGACCGGTGCTTGTCCCATTTTCAAATTAATGTTCCGCTCAAATAAATTGCCTAATGGGAACATATTATATTTGGATCCGTATACGCCAGTCAGTTGGATCGTGCCGAATTTACGTACGGCGTTAAGTGCAATCTCGATCGCACTTAACGTTCCACCCTGAAGTTTCAGCTTTTGCTCAATCGCCTCTATCGTTGATTTCTTGCCATCCATTCCCACACAATCTATGACCACATCTGCCCCGCCTGAAGTGATTTCCTTAATGTAGCTGCCCATATCGTTATATTCATCGAAGTTATACGCCTCAACCTTATTCATCTGTTTAGCCTTATTGAGTCTATAAGGAAGATTGTCGATGGCAATGACCCTTTTTGCTCCTTTCATCCAAGCGAACTTCTGAGCCATCAAGCCAATCGGCCCACAGCCCAATACCGCTACCGTATCATCTTTCTTGACGCCAGCGTTCTCTACACTCCAATATGCGGTTGGCAGCACATCGGACATGAACAAAAGCGCCTCATCTTCAAGTTCACATGACTCTGGGATGACAAACGGCATGAAGTTTCCATATGGTACCCTTAAATATTCTGCCTGCCCGCCTGGATAGTTCCCATATCGCTCCGTAAAACCAAAGTACCCGCCTGTATCCACCGCTTCATTGGGGTTGGAATTATCACATTGACTCTCCATATCATGTTCACAATAATAACAGTGCCCACAAGAAATGTTGAAAGGCAGGACAACCCTGTCCCCTTTTTTCACTTTTGTTACTTCCGGACCCACTTCTTCGACGATGCCCATCGGTTCATGACCAATGACATAATCTTTATGCGTCGGCAAAGCACCCTGATATATATGGAGGTCGGACCCGCAAATAGCCGTTGAAGTCACTCGGACGATGATATCATCCTTTTGCTGAAGTTTCGGATCTTCAACTTGTTTTACCTGTATATCTTTTGCTCCTTGAAAAGTTACAGCCTTCATATTAAACCTCCTAAAATATTCTTAATACATTTGATATACCCGTCAAAAAAGGCTACTAAGCCTATGAACATCTAATTTCCCCAAGAATCTCTTCATTATGCTGCACCTGGATGACAAAAAAAGCCCCGGAAACCGGGACTCACCTATGAAACCATTTATTTAGGAACATTATTATTGTGCTTATACTCACTTAGTACCTCGTTGAATACATCGGGATAATTCGTAAACAGCCCCGTTGCACCCCATTCAAGAGCCTTTTTCATATCCGCTCTTTCATTTACTGTATATGGATGGAATTGGAGGTCATGGTCGCGAACCATCTTCACATATTGTCCGTCTACCTTATTGAAGTTCGGGCCAACGCCAATTGCATATTCCTTAATGGACTCCAATTCTTCATTGGAAATGGTTGCTGGGTTCTTATAAGAAAAAAGTTGCACAAGCGGTAACTTTGGATTCATGTCATGAACCTTCATAAGGCTTTCTTTACTGAACGACTGAATTAATACATTCTTGGTACGGCCTTTTGAATCCACCATTTTATATTCTTCCAGAACCTGCAGGAGTTCTTCTTCCATTCCCGGATATACTTCAGGGGACTTTGTTTCGATATAGTAATTGGCTTGCTTTCCGAACTCCTTAAAGACTTCTTCAAGAGTGGGAACCTTTAACCCTTCATATACCTCTTTTGCCAATTGCGGATATTTTTCATTGAACCATGTACCGGCATCCAGTTGCTTGATTTCTGCCAGCGTTAAATCCTTCACTAGACCAGTACCATTCGTTGTACGATCAACCTTTTCATCATGCATTGCTATCAATCTTCCATCCTTGGTCATTTGAAGATCAATTTCTATGTAGTCGCCCTTCATTTGTTCTCCCAATTGATAAGCGGGAATGGTATGTTCAGGTGCATAACCAGAAGCTCCCCGATGTGCGATATTCACGATTTTCTTCTCATAAATAGACGAATTGGAATGATTTCCTTTTGCTGCTGAAGCCCCCATGGAAGTAGCCTGCAATATAAAAGCCGCACTCATCATACATAAACCGAATTTCTTTATATTCGTTTTCATTTCCCTCTCTCCCTCCTATTATTACCATTATTTTAAAAGGAGAATGTGAATCTACAGCGAATATAATGTAAAGAAATAATATAATAGTTAAAATGGTTAAAAAAACCTATCAAACACAGGGCATTCATGTAGTTTGTTGTACCTAATTCAAAATTCGGATGACAGCTTAGATTAAAAACCCGTTAAAAGCCTCTATTTCTAAAAAAATCATAATTGAAAAATGTGCTAAACATGGATACTGGTAATCCAATAAGAAAATATAAAAAGTTTTTTGGGATGTACATATTGAAATAGTAGAAAAAAACAGTCCCCTAAATGAACATAACTAAATATTTCTAAATCCTTCTCCATTACAAACTCCTTACTACTCCGTTAAATAATTATTTAACCGGTTCATTGACACATTAAGCTTTCCATATCCATATTAAACCAAACTTAAAGCCGCTAAATTCCTGATATTAGATCTGATGTGCCATTGTTGACATACCAAGAGGGTCTGGAGGGATTGGTTACCTTAACTCCCTGACTTCCCCCTTCCGGTACTGAATTCCACCCGAACCATGCCTTTTCTAAAGTATAAGCAGAGAGACTATATAGTGACAAAATCTATCTTTTTCTGATTTACAAAAAACTAGTATCATATTACTATTAAACAAACAGAATATTAATCCTAAGGGGAATTATGTTAAAAAATTATCAATATTATCAAAACAAACACCGATTTATACTGAAGGCATTCATGGCAATGATATCCTTTTTACTATTGGTTGGGATTTCTGTATCACCTATAAGTTGGAAAGATAATCCCTACGAGATGATATTACAGGTCATTTTAATATCGGGGATGATAATTTCTCTGTTATTTTTCTTAAAAACAGAAGTCAATTTTTATAAAACCCTATTCATTTTCTTAATTACTGTTTATTTATATAGCAAATTCTGGATATTCCCGGATACTGCCATCATGCTGGCTTTATTTGCTATAGCGCCCTTGATTCCCATTTTTCTCTTTGATAAAATCGGGTTTTATGTTGTCGCCACTTTAAATATCATATTAGGTCCCGCTTCCATCTTGATCATTTCAAAAACGGATCTTCAATACACTTATGAATATGTCGCTTTGGATAGTTTCGGCAACACGCTTAATTTCATCGCTATACAAATCATATTGGTATTCGTATTCTTAGGAACCAATAATAGGGTGGAATCCACTAATGCATTTCATAAGGAAATACAGCAGGCCAAGCAATTGAACTCAGTCGGACAGCTAGCTGCCACCATTGCACATGAGATACGTAATCCGATTACAGTCGTGAAAGGGTTTGCCCAGCTATTAGACCAAGAGAAGGAACTGAATGAAACGGAAAAATTTTATGTACAGACCATGCTTACAGAACTTGAATATACACAAGTGATAATCAATGACTATTTGTCTTTGGCAAAACCGCAAACGGATAATGTACAGGTCATTCCTTTAAATTATGAAATCCAAAAGATTTCCGAACTCTTAACCAGTTTCGCCAATAATCGCAACATAGGCTTTCTCCTGGATTTCCGGGACGACCTGCACATTAGCATGAATCCCATCGAGCTTAAACAGATACTGGTCAATATCATGAAAAATGGAATTGAGTCAATGAACAAACCCGGATTCATCAAGGTGGAAACAGAGCAGGAACGCACTATGGCAAAAGTACGAATAACGGATACAGGAATTGGCCTCTCAAAAGAACAGCTTGAAATACTAGGTACCCCATTTTATTCACTTAAAGATAGGGGAACCGGTATCGGCCTGACCGTTTGTTATTCCATCGTTCAAAAATACAAAGGGAAAATCTTGGTACAGAGCGAAGTGAACAAAGGAACATCGTTCACCATTTATTTGCCCTTATATAAAGAAATAGATTAAACATATATCCCTAATAAGAAAAAGGATGACCACCCATCACCGGGCGGTCATCCTTTTTCAATTAGGCTTTAAAACTATCTTGCCATTTCAGCAAATGATTTTCTAAAAAGCGGACAAACGAGTCTGAGATTTTACCAGCGAGGGCAAAAATGATGATGCCTACGAATACGACGTCCGTTTGCATGAATGAACGGGCATCCTGGATCATGAAGCCCACCCCTCTATCCGCACCCAGCAATTCAGCGACGACCAGGCACATCCAAGCCGCACTTAAGGCTAAACGGATGCCAAGTAATATGTTTGGTAAAGCTGCCGGAATCATGAGCTTCGTTATTTGTTCCCTACGGCTAAATTCCAAGATTAAGGCAACATCGTACAGTTTTTTATCCACATTCCGAAGGCCCAAAAAAGTTTGTAAATATAAAGGAAAAAAAGCACCTAAAGCAATAAGCAGCACTTTAGACAGTTCACCAAATCCGAACCACATAATGAATAAAGGGGTAATCGCAAGTAACGGGACTGTTCGTAACATTTGAATGCTTGGGTTTAAAAATTCTTCAGATTTTTTTTGCATGCCAACGATGACTCCAAACAATAATCCTAAAAAACCACCTAATGCAAAGCCTAGAAGAGCCCGCGTTAAACTGATTTGTAAATGGATGCCCATTTCCCCCGACTGAACGAGATTAATGAAAGTCGTGACGATCAATAAAGGTGATGAGAACAATTGGGCAGGCAGGATGCCAACCGTTCCTAATGTTTGCCATGCAATCAACACGACAACGGGAAGGACCGAACCCCGCAATGCCGATTTGGCGAGTTTGGATTGTTTTGTCGTTTCCCTTATGACAAGCGGCTTGTTTTGAGCAACGGTCTGTGTAGACATAATTTTCATCCTTCCTTTTTTCAAAAATTTATTTAAATGCTCCAATCTTCCACTTCTACTGGATGATGATCAAGTTGGGTTAATATGACGGACCTGAATTCTTGAAACGCTTTGCTTGTTCGAGTTCTTGGATATGGCAAATCAATTGGAACGATAGCTTTAATCCGCCCAGGCTTTGCATCCATGACGACCACTTTCCTCGATAAAAAGATGGATTCATCTATATCATGGGTGACAAGCACCATCGTTGTCTTATTCCTCTCCCATATTTCTAGTAAAGCCTCTTGAAGATGCGTTCGCGTGAATGCATCCAAAGCACCGAATGGCTCATCCAGCAATAATACTTCCGGATTACGCAATAAGGCCCTGGCAATGGCAACACGCTGCGACATTCCACCGGATAATTGGCGTGGATACGCCTTTTCAAATCCTTTTAGTTTAACAAGTGAAATCAAATCATCCACCCTTTTTCGAATGTCCGGTTTCTTTAATGGAAGATTACCTGCAATATTCTTCTCCACGTTTAGCCATGGAAATAAGCGATGCTCCTGAAAAATGAAACCACGGTCTTTAGAAGGGCCGATAACCGGATGATTCCCTGCCATGATCGCGCCGTCAAAGTCTGAATCAAGTCCTGCGATCAACTTTAATAATGTGCTTTTCCCGCAGCCGCTCGGACCAATGATCGTGACGAATTCACCATTGTTGACGGTCAGTTTTAAATTATCCAAAACATGGACACTTTCATTCTCATTCTTAAATGTTTTGCTTACTTGATTAATTTCTAACGTCGCAACCAATACCCTCACCCTTTCTCAAATAAAAAAATAGAGATCCAGCAATAAGGCACATATTGTCCCTTTGCTGAATCTCTAGTTAACTAGTCGATTCAATATTTCATTTTATATTAACTTATCGATTATTTATAATCAACACCTAATTCCAATTTATTTTATCGGATTAATTATAAATAATAATTGACAGATAATTCTAACAGCTGTTAAGATGCATTCATACACAAATCCGCTTCACACTGGAGCCAATTAAATAAAGGTCATGTGAATCAACTGGACTACCGGAGATTCAATGAAGAGTAACCCCGGCATACTCTTCGTTGAATCTCTTTTTTGTCATTAATCTGACTATCCAGATGTGGTAAGTGTATTAAAAAAGGAGGGAATTCATGAAGGACTATCGTAACAAGTTAACCGCAGTACTACTTGCCATCATTAGCATCGCTGTATTGGCAGGCTGTAACTCCGATGCCGGCAAAGCTTCCGGGAAAATTGATCCACTGAAAGTTCATATTGCCTTAAATGGCAAGATGGGGCCATTGGTCATTGCAAAGGAAAAGGGATTGTTCAACGAAGAGTTTTCTAAACTGGATGCCCAAATCGAGTGGAGTGAATTCCAGAGTGGTCCCCCGCTTTTGGAATCCCTTGCTTCCAATCGGGTCGACCTGTCTTTTTTAGGGGATGGTGCACTGATTGCCGGCATTGATAAGAATCTGCCATTCGAAGTTATTGCACAAACAGGTCGGGGTGAGTCATCTGTTCGGATCCTGGCTCAAGCAGAAGGTAACATAAAGAAGATTGAAGACTTAAAAGGAAAAACGGTCGGTGTTGCCTCGGGGACAACAGGTCATGTGTATTTAATCAAGGCATTGAAAGCCCATGGTTTAACGACTGATGACATTAAACTCATCAATTTACAACCGGATGATGCTCAAGCAGCTTTTGAAACCAAACAATTGGACGCCTGGGCGATATGGAACCCTTATTACCTTAATAATATTGAAAAAGGGAATGCTGTCGCACTTAAAGTAAAAGGAAAAATATTGGCTCCTGGTGCAATCATTGCACGTAAGGGCTTTGCCGAAGAGCATCCTGAAATTGTCGAGGCCTATTTAAAGGTTTATAAAAACGCTGCCGACTGGCAAATTGAACATCCAGATGAAGCATCTGAAATTTATTCCAAAGAAACTAAATTGCCTGTGGGTACGGTCAAGACAATAATAACGGCCGAAGAACCAAATATCTTCTTTACCGAAGATGCCATCAAAGCACAACAAGAATCCATCGATACTTTAGCTGGTGTGGGTTATATCAAGAAATCATTTAATTTTAAAAATCAGATCCACAATGAATACATTGATGAAGCCTTTAAAAAATAAAAAAACATACCTTACAGGAGGAGATTGATTATGACCGAAACTAAAACACAACAATTGAAAGTGGTACCGGTAGCAGGAAGGATTGGAGCGGAAATTCAAGGAGTCCAATTAAGCGGAGACTTGGATTTAGCTATTTTCAATGAAATCAAACAAGCGTTAAACCATCATAAAGTCGTATTCTTCAAAGGACAAAATCATTTGGACGATGCCAGCCAAGAAGCATTTGCCAAACTATTGGGTGAGCCTTATGCACATCCTACAGTACCGGTCAAAGACAATACTAACTATATTTTCGAACTTGATTCCGAAAGGGGCGCTAAAGCAAACCATTGGCATACTGATGTCACTTTCGTTCCAGAAGTTCCAAAATACTCTATTTTAAGAGGTGTAACCATCCCTGACGTTGGCGGAGATACAGTCTGGGCAAATACGAATGAAGCATATGAGGACCTGCCGGATGGATTGAAGAAATTAGCTGACGGACTTTGGGCGATCCATACAAATGAATATGATTATGCTCAATTCAAACCAGCTGAAAACATTGATGATGAGGTTAAAAAGAAATATCGTGATATATTCGAATCGACCATTTATAAAACAAGGCACCCAGTCGTTCACGTGCACGCTGAAACCGGAAAAAGGCATTTGTTATTAGGTGGCTTTGCTGGTAGAGTGGAAGGATATACAACAAGTGAATCCGAAAGATTATTAAGTATCTTCGATTCATACGTCACGCGCTTAGAAAATACCGTTCGTTGGCAATGGAGTGAAGGGGACGTGGTCATTTGGGATAACCTAGCCACGCAGCATTACGCTATTGCCGATTACGGAAACCAGCACCGCGTCGTTCGCAGGGTCACTGTCGGCAAAGACGTTCCCGTAAACAAGGAGAACGAGTCCAGCAGTCTAATTATTAAAAAATAAACTGCTGTATCGAGTGAAAGGTTCGAAAATACTCAAACCTCCTGAGGAACTGGCCTTATTGCAGGAGGTTTGAGTGTTTTCTTTTTGAACAGGTCTTGTCACTCGCCCTTTGGCATTTTCAGTACTTTCCCCTCATTTAAAATTAACTTCAATGAATTCAACCTCTTCTGCACGGCTTAATGTTCCATGGGCTTTTCCAACGGTGCCTTCTTTATCTTCCCAAAAGAAGTTATGGTCCTGAACGATCGTGCTAAAATCAAAATCTCGCCACCGGGCAGCGATGGCCAGCAATCTATCTCTATGCTGAAAATCACTTGAATCCACTATTTTATAAACTTCTTCAATAATCTTAGGGGACATCGGTATAGCTCCCCATTTATCTTGCGAGCGAACCTTTTGATGAGTCATTTTATGCATGACGTCCATGACTTCCGTTTCGGTTGAGCCTTCATCAAGTCCTGTTTCAAATTCGATCCCATCATATATCGCTTTTTTCGCTTCAAGTTCCGCAGCTTTCGCTTTCGCTTCCCTTTGGGCTTCGATTTTTTCATCTTCTCTTTCTCTTTCAATTTGTTCCTTGGCTTCCCTGGCTTCAATTACCAGTTGAGCTTTTTCGTACTCATTGGAGTTCTCCATGATTTTAAAGGAAGCAACCCCCACCCCGAATAATGCAACAGCAGAGATTCCATTAATAAGTAAAACCTTTTGCGTTTTCTTCATAAAAACTTCCTCCAAGATATTTATAATGTCAGATAATATTTATTTTAACATATTAACTGGATGGACTATCCAGAAAAGGAAGACATCAAACCTTCTCATCCCTTCAATAAGAATTACAGTAGTTTCAGATATCGATAATTACCCAAGGTACCCATTCTATTTTTCCAAGAAGATTCATACGTCACTTCAAGAAAAATTGATAATACCGGGTGCCGGGCACTGTGAAGCTGAGGTAGTGGATCCAAAATAGTATTGGAACAAGATATGGGGTTTTGTGGATAAATATATGGAGTAATGTAAGAGGGTAAAAAGAAACTGCCGATATGATATCAGCAGTTTCCTTTCGTTTTCGTCCAGATTATTTTGAGCTTACATGGCGTTTTTATCAGGATTAATTAGCCTGAACGATTATTTCATCGATTATACCGTAATCCTTCGCCTCATTTGCGCTTAAGAAATAATCACGATCTGTGTCCTTCGCCACCTTTTCGATAGGCTGACCGGTCCTTTCCGAGATGATTTGATTGATATGATCCTTTAGCTTCAAAATCCTTCGGGCAGAAATTTCTATTTCCGTTGCTTGCCCCCTCGCCCCACCAAGCGGTTGATGAAGCATGATTTCACTATTTGGCAAAGCACACCTTTTCCCTTTCGTACCCGCCAATAAAAGCATGGCCCCGAATGATGCAGCCATCCCCGTACATACAGTCCGGACATCAGGCTTAATATATTGCATCGTATCATAAATGGCGAAACCGGCACTGGTCGATCCCCCTGGACTGTTTATGAAGATGGTAATTTCTTTATCTGGTGCATCAGCTGCCAAGAATAACAATTGGGCAACCACGCTATTGGCTAAATGATCGGTGATCTCTTCCCCGATCATGATGATACGGTCTTTTAGAAGTCTGGAATAAATATCGTACGAGCGCTCACCCTTGCTTGATTGCTCAATTACATATGGAATGGTGGTCATATCTCTTCTTCCTCCTAACAATAATATTGGCTATGCAGCCATTGAGAGTGTGTTTGAAGGAGTGAAGCTTGATTTGGAAAGAATCGGACGATTCATCAGTTTAGGAATCATCGATTCACTGTTCAGGGATTTGAAAGATGGGATGCTTCTAATGAGGATATCAGGATTTTGGGCTTTTAAAGCCTGTGTCATCAAGGACATGAGCCGCTGTTCCTCCTCATCCTCCCAATTTTCCACGCAAGACAACCTACTACGCTCTTCAACGTCATTGTCAAAACGCTTTTTCACACGGTTCAAGATTGCCTTTACAGCCGTTTCAGTGGTGTTCAAGTAATCTGAGATTTCTTTTGACCGATAAAGGAATCCTTCCTTTAATATGAACACTACAGCTTGTTTCGGCGTAAGGGATTTTATTATATATTCAACCGTTTCAAAAACATTTTCCCCAACTGACCCCAGCTGTTCGGTATCCAACAGATCGCCTAAAGATTCTTTTTTCCTTTTTCTTATCGTATCAATCCAGGAATGTCGGGCTATCGTCTTCAATAAAGCTGTTGTTATCTCCGTTTTCTTCCCATAGCCCTGCATTGCCTTCAATATCGTTTCCTGTGCCAAATCATCCCCATCCCAATTATTTTGGGTCAGGAATCGGCAAAACCGAATCAATTCAGGATAAACTTCACGCAAAATCGCACCGTTATCCTTTTCTTCAGAAATATCTTCCCTTAACTTATTTATCATTTTTCTCACTCCTTCAACACCCTCTATCCTATAAACGTTTCAGAAAGAGAAAAAGATATGGGGGTGAAAAATTTTCCTTCATTCTTCATTATATTCTATTCCATTTTTTCCTTTGGATTTCCTTTCATACTAAAAACCTGTTTGGTTAAGATCCAAACAGGCTAATGTCAATGTTCTGTATGCAACAAATAAGACCTCCCCCGCTGTGTACCCGGTTCGTCACCAAGTATTTCAATGAAGACCATTACTCCCCGTGCATTCCGCTTCATTCCAATAAGTAAGCCAGCCGCTTGGATGTAACGTACCTGATGTCCTTGGTGTAAATCCTGAATTTGATCCATAGGAACTCAGCTGCTATTCCAGGTGTTCAATGCATTCGACCGTGTATTCGCTAGGTTCCATTTCGTTTTCTTCGATACCAAACCAACTGGAGGTGCGACCTTTATTAGCGCTATCTTTACAATAGTTCACCATAGAACCAGCTGGATTATCTTCAGATTCAGACTCTTGATCGCTCATCTCTTCAAAATTCACCGATCGCTCGTTATGACGCTCTCTGTCTGCCTTTTCATTCTCCAGGTCTGCAAACATGAACATGCAGTAAAAAACGGCTATCATAATTGCCATAGTAATCAACCTTGAGCTTAAAGGCTGTACCTTTTTCAATATAGCTAAAACTCTCTTCATGTCGGTTTCCCCAATCCTGCTAAAGCATAATAAATTCAGAATGAATTAATTCATCTATTAAATATCCATCAATAACACTAGTTTAGAAAAATATTACTATTTTCAGTATATCAAGTTCCAGAAGTTTTTTATTGCTATTATTCAATAAACAACTAAAATACTCCGAACCCTATAAAAAGGACAGTCCAAAAATATCAGTATACTCCTCAAATTGACTTCCATCCTTTTTCAGTGTTACTCTTAAAAGTATACATTCAAAATACTGATTCCATTAGTGTGAAATAAGGGAGAACACATTTGCCAAAAGAACATTTAATAGACGTTCAACCAATCAGATCATTGGAAAAATTAGATGATATGAAATGGTCATTGAAAAGACATTGCAGCGAGAGAGACTACATATTGTTCTTGTTAGGCATCAATACCGGCTTGCGTGTAACTGATTTATTATCACTGAAGATAAAGGACATTAAAGGCAAGATGGAGGTAATCATCAAGGAAGGGAAAACAAAAAAGCCAAGATTGATACAGCTTAACAATGTATGTAATGAATTGGCAGCCTATATAGCCACCATTGATGGTGAATGGCTATTTCCCTCACGCAAGGGCGATAAGCCAATAAGTAAGATACAAGCTTACAGACAGCTTAATAAAGCAGCGGACATGGTGGACATCGTGGGCGTCGGTACCCATACCATGCGGAAAACATTCGGGTACTGGCACTATAAACGAAGTAAGAACCTTGCTGAGTTACAAATGATCCTTAACCATTCATATCCTGAAATTACACTAAGGTACATTGGGATTGCTGATGAAGTAACAGAGGACAGTTTAAATGACTTTGCACTATGGGAGGACGGAAGAAATGTCACTGGCTGAATACAATGCAAAATATGAATATATCATTCGCAGCAATATTTCCGACAGACAAAAGGCATTGAAATTAGCTGATTTAATGACCGATATGGAAGGCCAGCTAAGAAATGAAATCGGGGAACATCGAAATAAAGAGGTAAATGCTTTATATAAAAAAGTATCTCTTTTCTCCAACTTGTTATAACCAGCTTAAGACCTTGCCCTATGTGCAGAGGTCTTTTTTTCCTTGAAAGTAAATGCTTGTTTCTTTAAGGCTTTAAACTGTACCTCATTTATAATGCAGGCCCTTTTCATCTTCCTGTAACACCACACCACAACATAACATAACGAAAAAGCTCTATTTCAAGCTTCATTCCCTCTCTTCTCTGGCTCTCCTAAGCCGTATGCTTGCGATTTAATTCCAGACAACTTTCGAATAAAAAAATTAATTAATATCATCCGACTCACTCGGTAATGGTTTCAATGTTTACAAATTAAACATACTTAAGGAATACTTTTTCGCCATCATTTCCAAGATTTTTATCCCGGCAACGCTGTTCCCCTTCTCATCCAGCGCTGCACCATAAATTCCAATCCCACATTTTCCGGGGACAGCCCCCATGATCCCCCCTGACACACCGCTTTTAGCCGGTATGCCAACATTAATGGCAAATTCACCTGATGCATTATACATGCCGCAAGTTACCATGAATGTCTTGCAAATACGGGCAATGTCCCCGGGGATGATTTGCTTTCCCGTCAGCAAATCTTTTCCATTCATGGCCAGCACACAGCCTATCCTCGCTAAATCCTGACTGTCCATTTCAATGGCACACTGCTTCGAATACAATTCGATTAAATCCTCCACATCCTCATTTATTACATTATGCTGCTTTAAAAAATAGCTTAACGACCTATTCAAGTCTGCTGTATTGTATTCTGACCGGGCAACATCATCATTAAAACCGATAGTAGGATTTTGCGTCAACTCCCGGATAAAATGTAAAATACGCTGAAATCGCTCATTTACACTGTTACCCTCAATCATGTGGGTCACAGTCAATGCTCCTGCATTGATCATCGGGTTTAACGGCTTGGATGGCTTGTTTGTCTCTAACTTGGCTATCGAGTTAAAAGGGTCGCCGGTAGGTTCTTTTCCTACATAGGAAAAGACATATTCCTCTCCCTTTTCCATTAATACGAGAGCAAGTGTCAAAACTTTCGATATGCTTTGCAGGGTCATTTTACCTGTTACATCCCCAGCACAATATCCTTTTCCGTCAGGATAGTGAATTGCAACAGACAAATCCCCAGGATTCGCCTTTTCAAGAGCCGGTATATAGTCTGCCACTGTTCCCATATTTGTATATTTTTTTGCCTCATCGACCAGTTGCTGTAATTCTTCATTGGAACTGCATTGACATCCCATATTGTTCACAATTTTCCGCCCCTTAGAAAATTTGTCATGTGAAGTGTGCTTAGATATTGGTTTTATTATTTATTACCATATTTCATCGATATTATTTAAAAAATCAGGAATCGGCAACTTTCCTGGTTTTAAATTTAGATGTACAGGTTCTGAATTATTTAAGACAAAGAAAAACAACAACATATACGTCAAAGGTAAAGCAGTAAAACAGATAAGCCAACGCCTTGTAAAAAAATCGTAGCAACTTCACTGTTCTTTAAAGAAGATTTAATTTTAAAAAAGAAGGAATTAGAAGCGCTTAGGCGGAAATATATATTATCGTATAAGCTTTCATATGTATTTCACACTTGATGGAAAGTAGGCAAAGCCATGGGAAAATCGAAGAGTTTACAAGAAATCTATAACGCCAACCGTCCAGAAAATAATGAACTTTTCCGAGCGATACAACAGCGTCTACAAATCAAGCATCCAGACAAACGAATGACAGCTACGAGAACATTACAAATAATTGTGGCTGATAGTGTTTCATCTGGAGAGCTGCGTAACGTGGAAGCCCGCCTTCTTCACAGTTTATAACGACCTGTTGTTTCATAAGCCTTTGAAATGTTAGAACACAGAAAGGATCTTCGTTTCGTAACTCAGCAACATTCATTCTTTTGCTTACTTAGTGCGCTTCGGTGCAATCATTTTGCCTCTGGAAAAGTGTCTGTTTTCTATTTACTTAATTTGAGTACAGATTTACTTTCAAAGGAGTAAAAATGCTCAAAAGATAAAGATTGACAACATTATTAGTGTGACTCATACTAATGGTGACTCAAATAACAGAATATTACGAATAGTGGAGGGATAATTATGAATAAGATTTTCGTTCCTAACGCAATCGCCACTTTAACAAGACTTTTCTACAGTTCGACTACAATGAATGAGTATTTAGCGATGAGAACCGCCCAATTCTACATTGAAGACCTGAAATTACTGCAAGACGTGGAAGCTGTTGCCTTGGCAATTGAAAATCAAAATGCTTTCGCATTAATGTCTAAATTTAAATTATTTGATTATAAGGCTGCTGAAAAAATTGAAATCGCACTATCCTCTTCTGGCTATACGGAAGCGGACCTAAATGCTATGAATATTGAAATCTAAATTATTTTAAATGAACGAATGGTAGAGTTATACTCTTTGACCCATTCGTTTTTATTTTCATCGTAATAACAAACGTTGATAAAATAAACGATTTCAGTGCATAAGATTCTATCACCTTTTAAACTCCGATAAGCTGCCAAACTGTTTGATTCGATTTTGTATGCTCCTTGGTTTCAACTCCCTTGATTCTGGAGTGATTAAAAACCATTGCATAATACCCCCGCACATAATTTGTACATATTCTGTAGTGCGTCATGAACACAAAAAAGCTTCACACAATTAAGTGTGAAGCTTGATGTAATAGCGATTCTTCGCTATTGGTGATACCGGTGGCCGGGGTCGAACCGGCACTCCAGAGGAACACGATTTTGAGTCGGGTAAAACGATTATTTATTTTCCGAATCACTTATTATATACCGTTAATTATCCATTTTTATTATATTTTAATGAACATTATTTACATTTAGGATTCAAAAAGGAGTCAACTCAGTATAGACAACCTTCACGAAGTATGTACATTCTAGATGGAAAAGTATGTGAGATTATTAAGACGGTGGGAACTCTTGACCGTCTCGTTCCCAAAGAAGGAAGTCTCGTTCATCTTGCATTAAGTCTGTTGTTTCGTATAGGCTCCAATCAGTGGAATCTGACAACAAACTGGCAGGTGAAATTCTTGAATTCGCGCTGCTTAAAAGATTATATCCTCCTTTACCCATGAAAAATTCTATGCCAACATTTTTATACGTATTTGAAGTGTCTATCAGAGTGTTTTGCATCGTCAAGGGTTTAGTCGTATAATTGTTAGAATCGTTTCCATTATTATGGGAGCCGCGAACGCCGATACCTGCTTCTGGAAATGTTGCATTGGGAGAAATGTTATTGATTTCATTGCCTATTATTTTGGTTTGCTTATTAGAGCTCATGAAGACAATGCCATTGATGTTGCTATTTTCAATTTTGTTGCTTTCGATAGTGGCGTTTTTCGTTACATGTATGCCAATCCCACCGCGTGTATCCAGTGAGGCTTTCACATTATTGATATAATTGTCTTTAATCTCTACATTTTCTAGAAAACCCATCATGTTTTTATCCAAATCTGTAAACTGAGTCCCGTTAACTGCAATGCCTCTTTCGGTAATAATGTTATTGTTCGGATGAATCCCGTAAGTAGTATAGTCACTTTCTCTACTAATCCTATTATTTGATATTGTAATGTTTTTTGGAGGATAAGCTGACAGTTTTCCACTATCATAATCAAGACCACCAACAATAATAGGGAATCGGGTATTTAGAATAATGTTGTTTATAAATGATACGTTCTGTCCGGAATGAGTATCAATTCCCTCCCATGTCGGGTTGTTTGCGACAACATTCCCATCCACCATAATGGTGTTACTTGGTGGGAGAACAGCTTGTGAGGCAGCCACATCGAGTCCTTTTCCTTCAATATCTGCCGGATTCACTTTGCGATGACTAAAGGCAATCCCATAGCTCTGTTTCGCACTGCCTACTGTTTCGCCAGGCCAAAGATCTTTAACCGTGACATTACGTATATCGACGTTATTCGCAGAGTATCCGGCAATACCAGCATACCCAATGTCGGATATCACCATATTTTTCTTATATAAAATATCTGACCCTTTAATTGTTACGTTATAGACATGCTCTAAATAGATGCCAAACCCGTTAAACCCTTTGATATGAACATCTTCAATCGTGATGTTTTCTAATCGTTTGGCTGTTGGATAGATATCGACGAGATCCGTTGTTGTTTTTGTTTGGTCGATTGCCGTAGCCTGTATGGCTCGGTGTTTCGCATTGTATAGTTTATCTGTCCTTTTTCCATTAAATATGATTTTTTTTACACCTGTATGACTGTGCATTTTTAGTGTGACAGGATCTCCTGTGTGAACATTATGAATGGTCGTCAGGGGCGTGCCATCAGCTGCGGCAGTTCCTTCTAATGTGACTCCACTCTTTAAGTCGATAAATGCGCTTATGTGAATATCTGCAGACGGTAAGACAACAATGCCTGTCCCTTTCGCCGCAGCAATGGCATCGTGGATGGCGATTCGCCAATAGCTCGCGTTGCTTGTCGTATTAAAGCATTTAAGTGGCTTGCCACGTGATTCTTTTGAGGAAGAAAGGATATTCCGGTCATTATCTAGGATTTGAATATAGATGTCTTCTTTCGTTTCACATGTTTCTCCATAAGCAGTCGTATTAAGTGAGAAGAACAATATCATGAATAGGGATACGATTCCGACTTTGCTGTAAATAGGGTGCATATAGGTCTCCGATCTTTCTCATTTATGAACACATGTATGGCCAAGGAGAGTATTCCCCTTGGCCATACATCTCTTCTTATTATTGAACTGTTGTCGCATTTTTATTTGACGTGTATTGTCCATTAATTTGGACGCCTTCATCGATCGTTACGACATCTCCCTTTTGAAGACGGCGTACGTCTCCTGACTTCGTGACAACAAAACGACTATAGATGCGATATGTTCCGTCTTTTTCAATTTTTCCAGCCCCAGCCTGTTTAGGTGTAATCACACGTTGAAGGATTCCATTGACCACAAGACGCAACGTTTGTGTCCCTTTTTCGGCTGTACCAGTGACATAGTCCGCCTTTGATTCAACGGTGTTAACCCTTATTGGAGATGTAATGGTCCACCCCACCTTCATATGAGCTTGTAAATGTTCTGGGGTCCGCAGTCCATAATCCACTGTAATCTGATCGGCATTCCGTATAGGACGGTTTATCGTATCCGTTACTTTAATGAAACGAGTTGGAATCGTGAAATACCCGTCTTCCTCCACCATTGCAATTCGTTGAGGAACCCCATTTACGAGTAAGCGGACGGTCTTGTGCCCATCGATGACGTAGCCAGTAACAGCTTGAAGACGTTCGGTAACAGCATTCAGTTTAGGAGCTACTCCATCAACAACTGTAATATGCGTAGGATCGCTCTCAACTCCCCTTGCATCAGCAACCCTTACTTCTACTTTAGTACCTTGAGATAGGGATGGGACTGGTATCGAAAAATGACCTTGCGAATCTGCTGTCCCCGTATACGATTTCCCCTCAACCATTGCATGAACGGTATATCCAGGTTTGGTTGTACCTGTAATAGACGTATTCAGAATGGAAAGGGGCTGTAAGTTTGGTGGTTCAGGTAAATCAACAACCTCGACTGATACCGTTTTTATATATCCTGGAACTGGTTCAATGGTTACTTGGTATGTTCCAGCTTCTTGACCTGTTAATGACACCTTTTGGATGGATGCAGAATCAATCTGAAGTCCAGATTCAGAGGTTGTAACCACAGGTTTAACTTGCCTAAAGTGAGTCTTAGAGAGGTCGGTTAGCGTTAAGCCGTCGTGAGTCCATGACAAGGGAACGTCTAGACTGGTCCCTAGTGCAATACGGATTGATTCAGGAACAGACACCTGGTATTGATTAGCTGTATCTGATAAAAAATTTTGATCTGCTATCATCTTTTCAATATTGAGTGGATTATCCACTATGTAGTTTTGAGTCAGATTCACAGTGTGTAATTTAGATAATGTGTTTATAGATGATACGTCATTGATTTGATTACCAGCTAGATTTAATGTTTCAATATTTGACAAATCACTGAGTACTGAGATATCTTGAATTCGATTATTTTCTAAAGAAATGGATGTTAATTTTTTTAGAGCTTGAAGGTGAGAAATATCGTTCAAATTGGTTCGATTTATAGAGATAGATTCCAACAACTTTAAATTCTTTATAAAACTTATATCTTCAATAGGACTTGAACTTGTATTGAATCGCGTATTTCCTAAGACTAACTCTTCTAAATTTACTAAATGAGATATCGGAGAGAGATTGCTCAACCTATAAGAACCAGACAAGTTCAATTTCGTTAGATTAGTTAAAGAACTTAGCGATACTATGTTTACGCTATCTGTGCTCATATTTAATTCTGTTAGTTTTGTTAGTGAAGAAATAGGCGATAAATCTTTAGCCGATACCGATACAGCATCTAGTTTTTCAAGGTTAGTAGCATGCTCTAAACCGCTCAAATTTTCAACATTTACGATTTTTAAATTTGATATTTTACTTAGCATGTCTTTAGTCATAATTGTGTCAGAAGTTACTCCAAGTTCCTTTGCTATAGCTGTTTTTAAATATACATCTGGAATATCTACAGTTTCTTCATCGTGAGATGGAATTGTAGGGGCTGTAACAAAATCTCGCTCTTCAATATTTGTTTTTATATTCGCTCGTTCTTCGATCCCCTCACTTGGAGTTTGAGTTTCCTCCTCTTTTGTTGTTTCTTCAGGAATGATAGGAACTTCTACTTGTTCTTTGGTAGTTGTCCCTTCTTTTTCGTCTACTTGATCTTTATCTGAATTCGCTTCTATTACCGACTCAGATTCTCCTGACATTCCATTTAATGGTCGGGCTGATGCGTCGAATGTCGCCTCTGATGAAAGTTTTATATCCTCGTTCTTTTCCTTCAAAGCTTCTTCAGAACGTGGAGATTCAACTAAACTTGCTTTTTTAGCTTCCTTTGTCGGTAAAGGCTTCTCTGAATTTGAATTTGTTTCAAAAAGTGAAGCTTGCTGTTCCTCTTTGTTAGTCTCAGCAGATGGTGATTCTAAACCCACTGCAAAAATTGGCAGTGATTGACTCGATAAAATGACAGCTGTCAGAACGGTCGTTATCGTTTTCATTCGTTGTTTCTCCTCTATTTTTATGTCTCTTTAACAAATTTATGTTACAAGCAAATGGTAGAAATAAATAACAATAGTGCAAAGATCACCAGTCGCTGAAAAATTAATTGTGGAAAAATCGATAAGTAAAGAAGCTCCGTTCTTTTTTAATGAACGTTCTAAAACAGCAAGTACAGTAAAAAATGAAGCGGCAGATGCTTCAAAAGATTTTAGCGATCCCTCAAACCCATCTAAAATCCATAATAATTTAAAACTCTATGCAGAAGAAGTAAATATGATTTTTTCTAATTGGACAAGTCAACACTATGTTTATGGGAAATTGTCCTATCAGAATCACTGTGTATAAATAGTATTTTCCTCGGATAAATTTTTTCAATAGCTTCTATGGGCTTTATACTATTTATATCTATACGAGAAATAAAAGGTAATAACCAAAGAATAATTGGCGTAAATGGTTATTTAGGAAGCTTTGTGAATTAAAACATACTCTCAAAAAGTATGACCTCAAGTCACTGAATGGACTGTCTGCAATCACAGTTCCCACACACTCTTCCTCCGCTGCTGCTAATAATGCAGTAGCACCACCCATAGAAAAACCTATTAACCCAATCAACAGCACCTTGCATATCATTTTTTTCATAATAACCCAAAGTGGTCATATTACCCTCTGAATTTACCCAAGCCCTAAAATCAAAAAGCAAGCAACTAACCTCCTCGCCAATTAGAAATTTTACTAATTCCAACGCATTAGCCCTAGGTTCTACTCTATTTGCCAAGTATCCATAGCCAAAAATCAAGACCATTTTTTCTTTCCCCAAAGCCGGTATAAACCATCCCTATAAATTTATTTCATTCCCCCTACTTTTGAATTCTATATCTTCAAATTCCATTAAATAATCACTAGGATAACTATTTACAGGTTTCGCATTCGGATGTATCAATTTTCACCCAACAAATAAAGAAACCAAAACTATAAGAACCACTACGATAATAAAGCCCAAAATTAAATATCCCAAAACTACCCACTTCCTATTTATTTAAACTATTTTACCAGTTATTTCACATCTCAAGATTTTTTTTTAGAAACGCCAATCACCAAAAAAGAAACCCCCAAAAAAACATTTAAGGTATACAATAAAACGTGCAACTTAAATTCTAATTATTGTACAATTAAAAAAATCAAAATGTTCCTCACCATTAATTTCAACATAGTCTGGAGTTAGATCGTCCACATAAAAAGACACGCCAAAAAGAAGGAGGTGAAGTTACAAATTCGCAATGGAGTAAAGTTTGGTAGAAGGAAAATCGAATTGACTGACACATTTCCATCTGTCTATCAAGAATGGAAACAACAGAAGAGTAAAGGAAACACGAAAGGATTTGTTGCTTGTAATGCACGTGCAACAAACGAATTTAAAGAAAAGGAATCGCTTGCTTATGTGGTGAATCGCTTCATGAATCCGTATGAAAAGAAATTCTTTAGTGTACGTGGCATAGAGGTGAATGAAGATATGTATGCATTATCTGAATTCATTCAGTGGATATGGAGAAGCAGAATCAGGAAAGGTAAAGCTATTAACCTATACATTCCAAGTAAACGTATGCGGTCAATATTAGAAGAATATTTATTGAATGATATGTAAAGTTATTGACCAACTGTATCTCCAGCAGTTGGTCACAATTAACTAATATTTCTGCATTAATTTAAAATATTAGTTAGGGTAAATTAAAGGTATGATTTCGTTTAGTTTTATTCTCTCCTTGTCTAATTCCTTTGTTAGAGTAGACAAATATGCGTCTAACATAAATCTATTCAACATCATGTCATTTAAATCAATTAATTTTTCTGGAAGTTTTCCTTTACGTGTTCTTCAGTAACACTGGAAGGTTTAAGTACAGTTAAGTCTATACCCTGTTCAGATTAGTGAGTTAGAAAAACTGAAATTTCATTACGATAATACTTGATGGTGTACGGTCTCAAATTGCGTATATCACAATCTCTTTCAAACAGTTCTCATGCATCTTTGAACGATTGGACGTACGATTGCTTTTTTTGACGAACAATAGAAAGTTCAGCTTCACTTAAACCATTTTTCCGCCTAGCCATTACAGTAATCACCCCTATCTATGCACACGATTAGTTCACACGATTAGAAGATATTTAGTAAAGACCATTTCTCAAAAAATAAACACAAAAAAACCGTTACCCACTACTGTGAGAAACGGTTTAAATTGCGGTACTTATTCACTATTAAATTACTGATATAAGCACCATGTTTCGACTTCTTTTGATACCGGTGGCCGGGGTCGAACCGGCACTCCAGAGGAACACGATTTTGAGTCGTGCGCGTCTGCCAATTCCGCCACACCGGCATGTTTGTTGGAGGCGGCAACCGGAATCGAACCGGTGGTAAAGGTTTTGCAGACCTCTGCCTTACCGCTTGGCTATGCCGCCAACGTTTTTGGAGCGAAAGACGGGATTCGAACCCGCGACCCCAACCTTGGCAAGGTTGTATTCTACCACTGAACTACTTTCGCATATGGCTGGGCTAGAAGGGATCGAACCTTCGCATGACGGAATCAAAATCCGTTGCCTTACCGCTTGGCTATAGCCCAATAACGTTGTAATCATTATACCATGTTTTTTAAAATGGGGCGACTGATGGGAATCGAACCCACGAATGCCTGAACCACAATCAGGTGCGTTAACCACTTCGCCACAATCGCCATTATAGGATTGAAATTGGCAGGGGTAGTAGGACTCGAACCCACACTGGAGGTTTTGGAGACCTCTGTTCTACCTTTAAACTATACCCCTGTAAGAAAAATGGTGGAGGGGGGCAGATTCGAACTGCCGAACCCGAAGGAGCGGATTTACAGTCCGCCGCGTTTAGCCACTTCGCTACCCCTCCGCATATGGATGAAACATGGTGCCGGCAAGAGGACTTGAACCCCCAACCTACTGATTACAAGTCAGTTGCTCTACCAGTTGAGCTACACCGGCACTACTATGGTGGCTCAGGACGGAATCGAACCGCCGACACAAGGATTTTCAGTCCTTTGCTCTACCGACTGAGCTACTGAGCCAAACAATAAAAATGGCGGTCCCGACGGGAATCGAACCCGCGATCTCCTGCGTGACAGGCAGGCATGTTAACCGCTACACCACGGGACCATAGATTGCGGGGACAGGATTTGAACCTGCGACCTTCGGGTTATGAGCCCGACGAGCTACCGGACTGCTCCACCCCGCGACGGTAATAATGTTGCTATTGAGCATCAAGTTTTCGTGTTGAGCGTTTCAATGGGCTGAATAATCAATCCTTTATGCAGAAACAACCTGATCTTATTGAAAAATGGTGGAGGATGACGGGATCGAACCGCCGACCCTCTGCTTGTAAGGCAGATGCTCTCCCAGCTGAGCTAATCCTCCAATATGTTGTCTAAATGG
This sequence comes from Peribacillus phoenicis, assembly GCF_047238085.1. Classification (NCBI taxonomy): domain Bacteria; kingdom Bacillati; phylum Bacillota; class Bacilli; order Caryophanales; family Bacillaceae; genus Peribacillus; species Peribacillus phoenicis. Next base: position 4,308,114 of record NZ_JBDFMF010000001.1, read on the forward strand.
TGACCCGTACGGGATTCGAACCCGTGTTACCGCCGTGAAAGGGCGGTGTCTTAACCGCTTGACCAACGGGCCAGGTATAAATGGCGGAGAGCAAGGGATTTGAACCCTTGAGACAGGGTTACCCGTCTACACGATTTCCAATCGTGCTCCTTCGGCCACTCGGACAGCTCTCCAATAATGGCTCCGCAGGTAGGACTCGAACCTACGACCGTTCGGTTAACAGCCGAATGCTCTACCACTGAGCTACTGCGGAACAATATAAGCTTGGCGACGTCCTACTCTCACAGGGGGAAACCCCCAACTACCATCGGCGCTGAAGAGCTTAACTGCCGTGTTCGGAATGGGAACGGGTGTGACCTCTTCGCTATCGTCACCAAACAATGTTTACATTTTTTCAAGACATATATTATTATAACGTCTTTTTGAGAAAATGCAAGAAGAAATTTTCATTCTTTCAAAACTAGATAATAAGAAGGTATTTCATTTTTAAAAAGCGTTGGTTAAGTCCTCGATCTATTAGTATCAGTCAGCTCCACATGTCACCATGCTTCCACCTCTGACCTATCAACCTGATCATCTTTCAGGGATCTTACTAGCTTGCGCCATGGGAAATCTCATCTTGAGGGGGGCTTCATGCTTAGATGCTTTCAGCACTTATCCCGTCCGCACGTAGCTACCCAGCTATGCCTTTGGCAAGACAACTGGTACACCAGCGGTGCGTCCATCCCGGTCCTCTCGTACTAAGGACAGCTCCTCTCAAATTTCCTGCGCCCGCGACGGATAGGGACCGAACTGTCTCACGACGTTCTGAACCCAGCTCGCGTACCGCTTTAATGGGCGAACAGCCCAACCCTTGGGACCGACTACAGCCCCAGGATGCGATGAGCCGACATCGAGGTGCCAAACCTCCCCGTCGATGTGGACTCTTGGGGGAGATAAGCCTGTTATCCCCGGGGTAGCTTTTATCCGTTGAGCGATGGCCCTTCCATGCGGAACCACCGGATCACTAAGCCCGACTTTCGTCCCTGCTCGACTTGTAGGTCTCGCAGTCAAGCTCCCTTGTGCCTTTACACTCTACGAATGATTTCCAACCATTCTGAGGGAACCTTTGGGCGCCTCCGTTACTCTTTAGGAGGCGACCGCCCCAGTCAAACTGCCCACCTGACACTGTCTCCCACCCCGATAAGGGGCGCGGGTTAGAATTTCAATACAGCCAGGGTAGTATCCCACCAACGCCTCCACCGAAGCTGGCGCTCCGGCTTCTCAGGCTCCTACCTATCCTGTACAAGCTGTACCAAAATTCAATATCAGGCTGCAGTAAAGCTCCACGGGGTCTTTCCGTCCTGTCGCGGGTAACCTGCATCTTCACAGGTACTATAATTTCACCGAGTCTCTCGTTGAGACAGTGCCCAGATCGTTACACCTTTCGTGCGGGTCGGAACTTACCCGACAAGGAATTTCGCTACCTTAGGACCGTTATAGTTACGGCCGCCGTTTACTGGGGCTTCGGTTCAAAGCTTCGCTTGCGCTAACCTCTCCCCTTAACCTTCCAGCACCGGGCAGGTGTCAGCCCCTATACTTCGCCTTGCGGCTTCGCAGAGACCTGTGTTTTTGCTAAACAGTCGCCTGGGCCTATTCACTGCGGCTTTTCTGGGCTATTCACCCTAAAAAGCACCCCTTCTCCCGAAGTTACGGGGTCATTTTGCCGAGTTCCTTAACGAGAGTTCTCTCGCACACCTTAGGATTCTCTCCTCGCCTACCTGTGTCGGTTTGCGGTACGGGCACCTTACATCTCACTAGAGGCTTTTCTTGGCAGCGTGGAATCAGGAACTTCGGTACTATATTTCCCTCGCCATCACAGCTCCGCCTTAATGGAAACGGGATTTG